>NZ_CAAJGK010000050.1 GCF_900996245.1 Paraburkholderia sp. BCC1886
TTGCATTTCCGGAGTGTTACCCATGTCCCGGTACACCTGTTACCCATGTCTCCAGTCCATACACGGCGGCAAAGAAAAGTAGGTGCCCCCCCGCACAGGGGGAACGCTAATAGACCACTAACAAAACAAGGAAAGGCCAAAGACAAAAATCAAAGACCAAAGACAAAAAATCAAAACCCTTCCCGCAAAACCTTGCGAATAACCTTCCCAGTAGCCGTCATCGGCAAACTCTCCACAAACCGAATCTCCCTCGGATACTCATGCGCCGCGAGGCGCGTCTTAACGTGCATCTGTATCTCGCGCACCAGCTCCTCATCCCCCACGAACCCGGCCTTCAACACCACAAACGCCACGACAATCTCAGTCCGCGCCGCATCAGGCGCCCCCACCACCGCAGCCATCGACACCGCCGGATGCCGCAACAACGAATCCTCGATCGAGGCCGGCCCGATCCTATACCCCGCGCTCGTAATCACATCGTCGCCACGCCCCACGAAGCGGATAAAACCCTCCGCATCGCATACCCCCAGATCGCCCGTCACCAGATACCGCCCACGGTACTTCTCGCGCGTCGCCGCCTCATTGCCCCAGTACCCCAGAAACATCACCGGATCCGGCGCCTCCACCGCAATGTCCCCTATCGCCCCCGCCGGCAACTCCTGCCCGGCATCGTCGATGATCGCCACACGATGCCCCGGCACCGCACGACCAATCGCGCCAATGCAAGGTTCGAACAACGCGGCACACGACGACACCACCACATTGCACTCGGTCTGCCCATAAAACTCGTTGATCGTCACGCCCAGCGCGCGACGCCCCCACTCGATCAACTCGGCACCCAGCGACTCACCCCCGCTCGCCACCGACCGCAATGCAAGCGGCCAACGCTCGGGCCCGGCAACGCCACGCATCATCTTCAACGCGGTCGGCGGCAAAAACGTATGCGACACAGCATGCCGCGCCATCAGATCGAATGCCGCCTCACCGTCGAACTTCGCAAAGCGGCGCGCCAGCACCGCGACGCCGTGATGCCACGACGGCAGCAACACGTCGAACAACCCGCCAATCCACGCCCAATCGGCCGGCGTCCACATCAACGTCGCGTCCACCGGAAAACCCTGCTGCGACATCTCCACGCCCGGCAGATGCCCAAGCAACACCCGGTGACCATGCAACGCGCCTTTCGGTTTGCCCGTCGTGCCCGAGGTATAAATGATGACCGCCGGATCGTCTGCGCCCGTGTCCACTGGATCGAACGCGGCAGCCGCACCGTTCAGCGCCTGCCAGAAAGACCGCACGGGCGCCCGCTCGTCAGGCTCGTCCGACGCGAGATCCACGCTGAAGACGCTACGCAATGCCGGCAACGCCGCGCGAATTTCGTCTACCTTGTGCACGCCCGCCGTGTCCGTAATCAGCGCGACGGCGCCGCTGTCGCCGAGACGATGCTCGATGGCATCCACCCCGAACAGCGCGAACAACGGCACCGCGACCATGCCGGCCTTATAGGCGGCAAGATGCGCGATGGCCGTTTCGATCGACTGCGACAGAAAGATGCCAATGCGATCGCCTCGCTGCGCACCCGATGCGAGCAACGCATTCGCGAAACGGGCGGACAGTTGCTTCAGATCGTCGAACGTATAGCGCGTGACGCATCCCTCGTGATCCTCGTAGATCAGCGCAAGACGGCCCGAGCCGTCGGCCCATTTATCGCACACGTCCACGCCCATGTTGTAGCGCGCGGGAATCTGCCAGGCGAACTGGCGGCTCAGCGATTCGTAGGTCTGACCTTCGAGGTTCATCGTGTCTCCTTCATGCCGCTGCGACGGCGTTCTCGTGTTTGCTGTGGGGAAGGCCGCCAGTTGCCCTCAATCCGCCGGTTCCTGCAAGCCGGTCGGCGGCTGATAACGCGGAAAGCCGTTGTATTCGAACGTGCGCTCCGCAGCGGGGAGCGGCCACGAATGGCGAGCGTTCGGTACGCCGCCATCGACGCGAATCACACTGCCGTTGATAAACGCGGACGCCTCCGACAACAAAAACACCACGGCGCCCGCCAGTTCGGACTCGGTGCCGAAGCGTTGCAGCGGCACGTTGTGCTTCAACTTGCGTAGCAGCGCCCGGTAGTGCTCGTCGTAACTGTCCATCCCCGCGGAAGCGATCCAGCCAGGCGCGACCGCGTTCACTCTCACGCCCGCGTGGCCCCACTCGCAGGCCGCCGTCTCGGTGAAATTCCAGACGCCGGCGCGTGCGGCGCCGGAATGTCCCATGCCCGGCATGCCGCCCCAGATGTCGGCCAGCATGTTGACGATCGCGCCGCCGTGATGCTGCAGCCATTGCGTATAGCACTCGCGCGACATCAAAAACGTGCCGTGCAGATTGTTGCGCACCACGGCGTCCCAACCGTTCAACGAAATTTTTTCGAGCGGCGCGGGGAATTGTCCGCCCGCGCAGTTGAACAGACCGTCGATGCGGCCCAAATCGCGAATCACCGCCGCAACGGTGTCGCGCACCTGCTGCTCGTTACGGATATCGCAAGGGTAAATACGGTGCGCCGTGGCGGGCGCCGGATGGTCCGCCGTCAGTTCGGCCTGGACGGTGGCGAGTTTGTCCGCGCTGCGGCCCAGCAACGCGACCGTCGCGCCGAGCGCGGCGAGTTCGTGCACGGTGCAACGGCCGAGTCCGCTACCCGCACCGGTCACGACGATAACCTGGCCGGCGAAAAGCCCTTCCCTGAACACCGATCGGTAGCCTTGGGAAATGTTCGATTGACTATGCGACGCGTCGGTCATGCGGGTGTCTCCTTCATGGTCTGCGCTTCGAATTTTTTTGAGTTTAGCTCAGGTCATGAAAAAGCACAGTGCTCGTTTGCAGCGATAAGACGATTTTGTCAGGCTATTCGTCAGATACAGCGCGTCGCCCAATACTTGAGCCCGACTCAAATTTTTCTCCCGCACCGCGGCCGCTGCCGCGCGCCTGCTCCAGCATGAATTCGATGAAGCTCGCCGCCGCCAGCGTGTGATGACGGTTCGGCATGTACAGCATGTACATGTGCGTGCCGAAGATGCTCAGACGCCATTCGTCCAGCGTCGTCACCACGTCGCCGCGCAGCAGGTCGTCCTGCACCACGTAATCGGGCACGAGGCCGACGCCGAGGCCGGCGCGCACGGCCTGACGCAAAAACAGAAAGTTCTCGGAGATGAGCGTCGGTTCGAGCAGCACTTCGTGCCGCTCGTCGCGCAGGTAGGCGGCCACGCGTAATTGCCGGCCGATCACGGCGGCGGTGATCAACGGCGCGGTGCGCAGATCGTCGAGGCGGGTCGGCAAGCCGTGCTCGCGGACGTACGCGGGCGACGCGCAGGCCACGTAACGCACCGGACCCATATCGCGCGCGACGAGGTTTTGCGGCGGCTCGGACATCACCCGCACGGCGATATCGACTTCGTCGCGCATCAGATCTTCGACGCGATTCTCGAACATCACGTCGAGCACGATGCCGGGATAGAGCCGCTTGAAAGCAATCAGCCAGTCCGACATGACGAGCTGGCCATAGCCGCTCGGCACGCTCAACCGCACGCGCCCCTGCAGACTCTGGCCGAGCGTGCTGACCGATTCGCGCGCGGCGAGCAGCGCGTTCTGGATCGTGCGGCCGTGTTCGTAGAGTTGCAGGCCGATTTCGGTGGGCTCGACGCGGCGCGTGGTGCGCCGAACCAGTTGCAGGCCGATCGACCGCTCCAGCTGGTTCAGGTGGTAGCTCACGTTCGCGCGGCTCATCTTGAGGCGGCGGGCGGCGCCGCTCAGGTTGCCGGCGTCGAGTATTTCGACCAGCAAGGTCAGGGAGTTGACGTCCATCGCGGCGCCTTTGTTCAAATCGGCTTGACAGTCTGTCAACGGGAGATGGGATTGTCAATAAACCTTGACGAACCCACAATCGTGCGACATTTGCCGAACCGGCTCGAGCATTCGCCTTAATCCCACATTCAGGAGACGACACCCATGACCGCCCTTCCTTCGGCCGACGTAGTCACGCGCGAGCTGCGCGGCAAAGTCCTGCTGGTCACGCTCGACCATCCGCCCGTCAACGCCCTGTCCGCCGATGTGCGGCGCGGCCTGCTCGACGCGATCGAGGCCGCCGACGCCGATCCGGCCGTCGAAGCGGTGCTGATAGTCGGGGCAGGACGCAACTTCATCGCCGGTGCGGATATTCGCGAGTTCGGCAAACCGCCGGTGCCGCCTTCGCTGCCCGACGTCTGCAACCGGATCGAAGCGTGCGGCAAGCTGGTGGTCGCGGCCATTCACGGCGCGGCGCTCGGCGGCGGCCTCGAAATCGCGCTGTCGGCGCACTACCGGCTCGCGGTCGACGGCGCCAAACTCGGCCTGCCCGAAGTCCAGCTCGGCCTGTTGCCCGGCGCCGGCGGCACGCAGCGTACGCCGCGTCTGATCGGCGCTCAAGCCGCGCTCGACCTGATTCTGAGCGGCCGTCACGCGAGCGCCAAAGAAGCGCTGTCGCTCGGCCTCGTCGACCGGCTGGGCGCGAGTGGCGACACGCTCGCCGAAGGGCTCGCCTACGTGCACGAACTGCTCGCCGGCCGCGCGCCGGTGCGCCGCACGCGCGACGCGACGGCCTTGAGCGACCGCGCGGCCAGCCACGCGGCAGTCGCCGCGGCACGCACTGAAACCGCGAAGAAATCGCGCGGCCTGTTCTCTCCGCTGAAAATCGTCGATGCGGTGGAAGCCGCGATCGACCAGCCTTTCGAAGACGGCTTGCGTCTCGAACGCACGCTGTTCCTGCAATGCCTCGACAGTCCGCAACGCGCCGGTCTGGTCCACGCGTTCTTCGCCGAACGCGAGGTGCTGAAGGCGCCGGAAACACGCGACGCGACACCTCGCGCATTGACAACGCTCGGCGTGGTGGGCGGCGGCACGATGGGCGCCGGCATCGCGGTCGCGGCACTCGACGCGGGCCTGCCGGTGACGATGATCGAACGCGACGACGCGTCGCTCGCTCGCGGGCGCGCGCACATCGAAAAGGTCTACGACGGGCTGATCGCAAAAGGTCGCCTGACCGCCGAGAAGAAAGCCGCCATCATGGCGCGCTGGAGCGGCAGCACGTCTTACGACGCGCTCGCCGACACCGATCTGGTGATCGAAGCCGTGTTCGAAGACATGGCGGTCAAGCAGGCCGTGTTCGCCGAACTCGATCGCGTCTGCAAGCCCGGCGCGGTGCTCGCCACCAACACGTCGTATCTCGACATCGACGGGATCGCGGCGAGCATCTCGCGTCCGGCGGACGTGATCGGCCTGCACTTCTTTTCGCCGGCCAACATCATGAAGCTGCTCGAAGTGGTGGTGCCGAAGCAGGTCAGCGCGGACGTCGTCGCCACGGCGTTCGAGCTCGCCAAGAAGCTGCGCAAGACGCCGGTGCGCGCGGGCGTGTGCGACGGCTTCATCGGCAACCGGGTGCTCGCGGTGTACCGCAGCGCCGCCGACGCGATGATGGAGGACGGCGCGTCGCCGTATCAGATCGACGCGGCCGTGCGCGCGTTCGGCTTCGCGATGGGGCCGTTCCAGGTGGTCGATCTGGCCGGCGGCGACATCGGCTGGGCCTCGCGCAAACGACGCGCGGCCACGCGCAATCCGGCCGCGCGTTATGTGCATATCGCCGACCGTCTGTGCGAGCGCGGCTGGTTCGGCCAGAAGACCGGCCGCGGCTTCTATCTGTACGAGCAAGGTTCGCGCAGCGGCACGCCCGACCCGGAAGTGGAAGCGATCATCGACGCCGAGCGCGAACGCGCCGGCATCACGCCGCGCAGCTTTAGCGACGAAGAGATCATCCGCCGCTACATGGCCGCGATGATCAACGAAGGCGCGAACGTCGTGCACGAAGGCATCGCACTGCGTCCGCTGGATGTGGACGTGACCTTCCTGTACGGCTACGGCTTTCCGCGCTATCGCGGCGGTCCGATGAAATACGCGGACACGGTGGGCTTGCCGACGGTGCTGGCCGACATCCGCGAGTTCGCCAAAGAAGACCCGCTGTTCTGGCAAGCGTCGCCGTTGCTGGTGGATCTCGTCGAGCGCGGCGCCGATTTCGCGAGCCTCAACCGGTCGGCCTGACGCGGCCTTCCGGATGCCGAAGCACACTCACCGGCGGCGGCATGAAACCATGCCGCCGTCTGGCCGACTCCTTACGGACACCCCGCCATGGATCTGAACTTCACCGCCGAAGAAGAAGCGTTCCGCACCGACGTACTCGACTTTCTGCGCGACAAACTCCCGCGACGCCTCGCCGACAAGGTGCAGGGCGGACGCCGTCTGACGCGCGACGACATGGCCGAATGGCATGCGATCCTGCATGCGCAAGGCTGGCTCGCGAATCACTGGCCGCAGCAGTACGGCGGCCCGGGCTGGAACGCCGTGCAGAAATTCATCTTCGAAAACGAATGCGCGCTGGCCGGCGCGCCGCGCGTGGTGCCGTTCGGCGTCAACATGCTCGGCCCGGTGCTGATCAAATACGGCAGCGAGGTGCAGAAACGCCACTGGCTGCCGCGCATTCTCGACGGCTCGGACTGGTGGTGCCAGGGCTATTCGGAACCGGGCGCGGGCTCAGACCTCGCCGCGGTGAATACCACCGCCGTACGCGGCAGCGACGCACAGGGCGAGTACTACCTCGTCAACGGGCAGAAGACGTGGACCACGCTCGGCCACTTCGCGAACATGATCTTTTGCCTCGTGCGCAGCGCAACCGACGTGCGCAAGCAGGAAGGCATCAGCTTCCTGCTCATCGATATGAACACGCCGGGCGTCGAAGTGCGCCCCATCGTCACGCTCGACGGCGAACACGAAGTCAACGAAGTGTTCTTCACGGACGTGCGCGTTCCGGTCGAGAACCTCGTCGGCGAAGAAAACAAAGGCTGGACGTACGCGAAATATCTGCTCACGTATGAGCGCACCAATATCGCGGGCGTCGGTTTCTCGGTGGCCGCTTTCAGGCGGCTCGGCAAGATCGCCGCGCAACAGCAGCGCAACGGCCGGCCGCTCGCGGACGATCCGTCGTTCGCGGCGCGCATGGCGCGCGTCGAGATCGATCTGGAGAACATGCAGACCACCAATCTGCGCGTCATCGCGGCAGTGGCCGGCGGCGGCGTGCCCGGCGCGGAGAGTTCGATGCTGAAAATTCGCGGCACGGAAATCCGTCAGGAGATCTCTTCGCTGACGCGCCGTGCGATGGGCCCGTACGCGCAGCCTTTTATCGAAGCCGCGCTGCACGACGAGCACTATGCGGGCGAACCGATCGGCCCCGACGAAGCGGCGAGCGCTGCTTCGCAATACTTCAACAATCGCAAGCTGTCGATCTTCGGCGGCTCCAACGAAATCCAGAAGAACATCATTTCCAAAATGATCCTGGGACTGTGAAGGAGCGCACGTCATGAATTTCCAGCACACCGAAGACCGCCGCATGCTGGCGGATACGCTGAACCGTTTCGTCAGCGAACAATACGGCTTTGCGACGCGCGAGAGCATCGCGCGCTCGCCCGAAGGTTTTAGCGCAGAACTGTGGGACCGTTTCGCGGAGCTCGGCATCATCGGCGCGTTGTTCGACGAAGCCGACGGCGGTTTTGGCGGCGGCGGTTTCGATATCGCGGTCGTGTTCGAGAGCCTTGGACGCGGACTCGTGGTCGAGCCGTTTCTCGACACGTTGATGGTCGGCCAGGCGCTCGCGCAAAGCGGCAACGCAGAGCAGAAGGCGTCGCTTGCTGGGTTGATCGACGGAACGCGGCGGGTTGCATTCGCTCACGCCGAGCCGGGTGGGCATTACGAACTCGCGCAGGTCGCCACGCGTGCGCAACGCAGCAGCGGGCATGGCGACAAGCATGGCGATTCATGGGTGCTGAACGGCGCGAAGGCCGTGGTCCAGCAAGGCGAAAGCGCGTCGCTGTTTCTGGTGTCGGCGCGCACCGCCGGCGCGGACGACGCCGACACCGGTATCACGCTCTTTCTGGTGCCGGCCGACGCCGCCGGCGTGAGCCTGCGCGGCTATCGAAAGATCGACGGCGGACGCGCCGCGGAACTGAGCCTCGAGAACGTGACGCTCGGCGCGGACGCCCTACTCGGCACGCCGGACACCGGCTTTGCCACGCTCGAATACGCGGTCTGCTGCGGCGTGCTGGCGTTGTGCGCGGAAGCCGTCGGCGCGATGGATATCGCCCGCGACCACACGCTCGAATATCTGCGCACGCGCAAGCAGTTCGGCGTGCCGATCGGCAGCTTCCAGGCGTTGCAACACCGCATGGCGACCTTGCTGCTCGAAATCGAACAGGCCCGCTCGTCGGTCATCAACGCGGCCGCGGCGCTAGGCGGCGAGCGGCGCTCGCGGGAACGCGCGGTATCGGCGGCGAAATACAGCATCGGCAGGATCGGCGCACTGGTCGCGGAGGAATGTATCCAGTTGCACGGCGGAATCGGCATGACGTGGGAATTGCCAATGTCGCACTACGCGAAGCGCCTCGTGATGATCGACCACCAGCTAGGCGACGAAGACCATCATCTCGAACGGTTCATCGCGTTAGGGCACGACTGAGCGAGTGCGCGAAGCCCGCGTTTCACTCACGCGGCTCGCGTAACGTCACCCGCAGGAAGTCGCGCAACGATTGACCATTGTGCGGAAAGCCCGCGCTTTTCAGCCAGATCACCCCGACGTCCATGGTCGGCACCGCATTCACGACCGGGCGCCGCACGATGCGCCCGCCCTCCAGCGACCAAGGCCGGTACACCAGGTCCGACAGAATGGTCACGCCAATGCCCAGCGCCACCATGCTGCGGATACCCTCGATCGATTTGCTCTGGAACGTCACCGACGGCACGAGCCCCCACTGCTCCCAGTAGCGCTGCGCGGTCTGCACGTGTTCGTCCATGTCGAGCATCAGGAATTCCTGGCGCGAGACGTCTTCGAGCGTGACGTTGGCCGTCGCGGCGAGCGGGTGGTCGGGCGCGACCCACAATTGCCGGGCCGAGCGCAGCAGCGTCTCGCCTTCGATATCGTCACGCAGCGCGGCGTTGGAAACGAGCACGATGCCGAGGTCCAGTTCGCCGTCGGCGATCGCCTGCTCGACGTCGACGCGCTCGCGTTCGCTCAGGATCAGTTCCAGGTCGGGAAAGCGCCGCTTCAAACCAAGCCGCAGTGACGGCATCAGATAGGCGGAGATGGTGTCGGTCACGCCGACGCGCAGCGTGCCGGTCAGCGGCACGGGACGCTCGCGCATGTCCTCGCCGGCCTGCCGGGCGGCGGCGTCGATCTGCTGGGCGTGACGCAGAAAGCGCTCACCCGCGTCGCTCAGCCGCAAACCCTTCGCATGGCGGCTGAACAAGGTCGTGCCGAGCGCTTCTTCAAGGCCTTTCAGCGCGATCGTCATCGACGACTGCGAGATATTGCAGCGTAGCGCGGCCTTGGATATCTGCCCCGTCTCGGCTACCGCAATGAAATAGCGCACCTGCCGCAGCGTGAATTCCATTGATTTTCCCAATATCGCGAGTTCTGAATTTTGAATTACCAATAATAATTTGGCCACCCTACGATCGGCTTCAGGCTGGTTTTCAAAGCTATCGAGGATAGTCCGACCCCATGAACCAAAGGGAAATTCCGGCGTATTGCACGCTGTGCCGCTCACGCTGCGGCACGCTCAACACCGTCCGCGACGGCCAGTTGGTCAGCGTGCGGCCGGACACGGCGCATCCCACCGGCACGGCGATGTGCATGAAGGGACGCGCCGCGCCCGAACTCGTTCATAGCCCGCACCGTCTGCGCTATCCGATGCGCCGCACTAACCCCAAAGGTGCGGCCGATCCGGGCTGGCAACGCATTTCGTGGGACGAAGCACTGAACGAGATTGCCGCGCGCCTCGGCGCGATTCGCGTCGAAAGCGGCGCGGAGGCGGTGGCCTTCGCGGTGACGACGCCGAGCGGCACGCCGCTGTCGGACAGCATCGACTGGATCGAGCGCTTCGTCCGCTATTTCGGCAGCCCGAATATCTGCTACGCCACCGAGATCTGCAACTGGCACAAGGACTTCGCACACGCGTTCACGTTCGGTTGCGGGATGCCCACGCCCGACGTCGGGCACGCCGATCTGATCATGCTGTGGGGCCACAATCCGGCCGCCGTGTGGCTTGCGCAGGCCAATGCGGTGGGTGACGGACGCAACCAGGGCGCAAAGCTGCTGGTGGTCGATCCGCGCCCTACCGCACTCGCCAGTCAGGCGGATTGCTGGCTATGCGTGCGGCCCGGCACCGATGCCGCGCTCGCGCTCGGACTCATCCATTTGCTGATCCGCGATGGCCGGTTCGACGAAGCGTTCGTGCGCCGCTGGACCAATGGCGCGGTACTGGTGCGCGAGGACAACGGGCACTTCCTGCGCGAACGCGATCTCGATCCGGCTGCGTGCGAGAACCGCGTGCTCGGTTGGGACGAGGAATCCCAGACCCCGCGAGCGCTGGTCGGAGGCGCACTGCGCGGCGCTTATGACGTTGCGACCGCGCAAGGGCCGGTACGCTGCCATCCCGCATTCGAACTGCTCGCACGCGAAGCCGAGCGCTATACCCCCGACCATGTGTCCACGCTCACCAGCGTCGACCCGGCAAGCCTGCTCGAAGCAGCGCGATTGATCGGCACGTCGCCCCGCATTGCGTATCACGCATGGTCGGGTGTCGCGCAGCACACCAACGCCACGCAGACCGAGCGCGCCATCGCGGTGCTGTACGCGCTCACCGGCTGCTTCGACCAGACCGGCGGCAATCGTCTATACCCGAAGCATCCGGTCAACGCGATCAGCGAGCTGGCGCAACTCGCGCCCGAACAACGGCAGAAAGCACTCGGTCTCGCCGAACGCCCGCTCGGTCCGCCCGCCTATGGCTGGGTGACCGCACGCGACACCTACACTGCGATTCTCGACGGCGAGCCGTACAAGGTGCGCGCGCTATTCGGCTTTGGTGCGAACCCACTGTCGTCGCAGGCGGATACGGCGCTCGCGCGTCGCGCGTTCGAAGCGCTCGAATTCCACGTGCATTGCGATCTGTTCGAAACGCCCACCGCGCGTTATGCCGACATTCTGTTGCCGGTCGGTACGCCGTGGGAACGCGAGGGTTTGCGAGTCGGTTTCGAACTGAACGCGGCGTCGCAGCAACGCGTGCAATTGCGCTCGCGTCTGGTCGAACCGCAGGGGGAAGCGCGCTCGGACAACCAGATCGTATTCGACCTGGCAATGCGCCTCGGAATGCAGGAACAGTTTTTCGGCGGCAGTCTCGAAGCCGGCTGGAATCACATGCTCGCACCGCTCGGCGTCACCGTCGAACAGTTGCGCGCACGCCCCGCCGGCATCGACCTGCCGTTGCCCGTGCGCGAAAAGCGCTACGAGGCCGACGGCTTCGCGACGGAAACAGGTCGCGTCGAACTGTATTCGGAACTGCTGCTGCGGCACGGCCAGCCCGCGTTGCCCAGCTTCGTGGCGCCCGCCGAGGAGCGGCATGGCGGCAGGCGCTTTCCGCTGCTGCTGTCGTCGGCGAAGAATGGGCACTTCTGCCATAGCCAGCATCGCGGCCTCGTCTCGCTGCGCAAGCGCTCGACGCAACCCATGCTCGACATCGCCAGGGCGCTCGGCGAGGCACGCGGCATCGAAGACGGCGATCCGGTGATCGTCACCACGCGCAACGGCTCGGCGCGCTTTACCGCGAGACTCGTCGCGGCCTTGCAGGCCGACACGGTGATCGGCGAGTTCGGCTGGTGGCAGGCGTGTCCGGAAATCGGCGCGCCGGGCTTTCCGCTGGAAGGACCGGGCAATAGTCATTACAACGGATTGATCAGCTCCGAGTACGCCGATCCGACCAGCGGCTCCGTGCCGTTGCGCTCGTTCCGTTGCGAGATCGCGCGCGACCCGTTGTTTCAGATCGCCCGGCGCGCGTGGTCGGGCTGGCGGCCCTTCGTTGTCAGCGAAACGAAACAGCTTGCGGATGGCGTGCTCGGCATTCATTTCACACCCGTCGATGGCGGGGGACTGCCCGATTTTCTGCCCGGCCAGCATGTGTCGATCGAAGTCGAGACCGGGCATGGCGCCGAACCGCTCGCGCGCGCTTACTCGTTGACCGGTTCGGCGCGAGTGGAGAACCGCCGCGAGTACAGCATCGCGGTGCGACATCAGCGTGGCGTGGATGCCGCCGGTGTCGAATGGCAGGGTGCGCTGTCTTCGCATCTGCACCAACGTATCGTCGTGGGCGCACGGGTCGCGTTGCGGGCGCCGGCAGGGCGCTTCACGTTGCCGCTCGAATCGCCGCAGCCGCTCGTGTTCATTGCCGGCGGGATCGGCATTACGCCGTTCATCTGTCAGTTGGAGACGCTCGCGCGCGTCGGTGGCAAGCTGCCGGATATCACGCTGCATTACGCGAACCGCAATGGCGCGAGTCATGCGTTCAGCGAGCGCCTGCAAGCACTGGCCGCGGCACTGCCGGGTCTGAACATCGTCGATTACTACAGCGAACCGCGTGCAGGCGACGCCTGCTATCGCATGGAACGCATCACCGATGCCGTCGTGACCGACACGCAGATCAAACGGCGCGCGCGCGTCTATATGTGCGGCCCCGAACCGATGATGAACGCCGTGCGTGCCGGACTCGTCGCGCGCGGCATGCCGAATTTCGATATTTTTCACGAGGCGTTCCGCTCGCCGGGCACCACGATGCCGGCCGGCGAGCGCAGTCATGCGGTCGTGTTTCGCCGCAGCGGGCGAACCGAACAATGGCATTCTTCGTCTGGCACGCTGCTGGAGTTCGCCGAGCACCTCGGCATCGCGATGCCGAGCGGGTGCCGCGTCGGTCAATGCGAAAGCTGCGCCGTACGCGTGATCGCCGGCAGTGCGATGCATCTGCACGGCGAAGCACCCGACGACCCCGACGTGTTGCTCGGCTGCCAGGCCATCCCCACTTCCGATCTCGAACTCGACGCATAAATCCATCATGAAAATCTACGACGCCGCCACGACCCGCCATGCCCTGCCCTTCGATGCGCTGATCGACGCGCTCGACGCGATGTTCATCACCGGTTGCGAAGTGCCGTTGCGGCACACGCACCATGTCGAGGTCGCAGAGCAGCCCGCGGGCACCGTGCTGATCATGCCGGCCTGGCAACCGGACGGATTCCTCGGCATCAAGACGGTCAATATTTTTGCGGGCAATGCGAGCCGCGGTCTGCCGGGGCTCTTTTCGACCTATGTGCTGTACGACGCCAGCACCGGCGAACCGCTCGCGCAGATCGACGGCAACGAGATCACCTCGCGCCGCACCGCCGCGGCTTCCGCGCTGGCCGCGCGTTATCTGGCGCGCGCCGATGCGAGCCGGCTGCTGGTGGTCGGCAGCGGCCGCGTCGCGCAATTGCTGCCGCATGCGTATCGCGCGGTCCGGCCGATCGGTCCGGTCAGCGTCTGGAGCCGCCGCGCCGAAACGGCCGAAGCGCTCGCGCGGCAATGGCGCGAAGAAGGCTTCGACGCGCAGGCCACGACGGATCTGGCGGGCGCGGCCGGTGAGGCCGATATCGTCACCTGCGCGACGCTGGCCACCGAGCCGATCGTGCGCGGCGAATGGTTGCGCGCGGGCACGCATCTGGATCTGATCGGCGGCTTTACGCCGTCGATGCGCGAAGCCGACGATGCGTGCTTCGTGGATAGCGATCTGTATGTCGACACCGGCGAAGCGCTGAAAAAATCGGGCGATCTGCTCGGCCCGCTGTCGCGCGGCGTGTTTTCCGCCGACGACGTGAAGGGCACGCTCGAAGCGCTGTGCCGCCGCGAGGTTTCGCCGGGCCACGATCCGTCGCGCCGTACGGTGTTCAAGTCGGTCGGCAGCGCGCTCGAAGACCTTGCCGCGGCGATTCTCGTTCATCGGCAAGCCGGCTGAGCCCGGTCCCCGTCTTTCTACTTTGACTTCCCCCACGCCACGCGAGACCTCCAATGAAAAATTCCACCACGCTAGACTCCGCCGTCCCGCCTTCCGGTAGCGGATTTCTCGAACGCATCGCGATCGGTGTCGCGCGCTGGTCGGAACGCTGGTTTCCCGATGCTTATGTGTTCGCCGCAATCGCGGTGGCCGCGGTCGCGCTCGGCGCGCTGGCCATCGGCGCGCCGGCGACGCAGGTCGCGCAGACCTTCGGCGATGGTTTCTGGAGCCTGATTCCATTCACGATGCAGATGGCGATGATCGCCATCACCGGCTACGTGGTGGCGGTCTCGACGCCGGCGTCGAAGCTGATCGCGATGCTGGCCCGCGTGCCGCGTTCGAGCCGCGCGGCCATCACCTTCGTCGCGTTGATCAGCATCGGCCTGTCGATGTTCAACTGGGCGATCAGTCTCGTGTTCAGCGGATTGCTGGTCCGTGCGCTCGCGCGCCGCGACGATCTGCGGATGGACTACCGCGCCGCCGGCGCCGCCGCGTATCTCGGCATGGGCGCGACGTGGGCGCTGGGGCTAAGCTCGGCCGCCGCGCAATTGCAGGCGAACCCCGCGAGCCTGCCCAAATCGATCAGCGATATCACCGGCGTGCTGCCGTTCTCGCAGACGATTTTTCTGCCGCAGTCGTTGATCATGGCTGCGGCACTCGCCGTCGTGTCGCTGGCGATCGCGTGGTTTTCGACGCCGCGCGAATCGCGCGTCGTGAGCGCCGCCGACCTCGGCGTGGATCTGTCGGAAGCGACGCTGCCCGCCTCGCGCGCACAACGCCCTGGCGACTGGCTCGAACATAGTCCGCTGCTGACTATCGTGCTGGTGGCGTTAGGCGCCGGCTGGCTCGTGCATGAGTTCACGACCAAAGATCCGTTGCTCGCGATTTCGAATCTGAATACCTACAACTTTCTGTTCCTGATGCTCGGCATGCTGTTGCACTGGCGACCGTACCGCTTCCTGCAAGCGGTGAAGGCGTCGGTGCCGTCGGTGTCGGGCGTGCTGATTCAATTCCCGCTGTACGGTGGCATCGCGTTCATGTTGACGAAAGCCGCGGCACCTGGCGACGAAGCGCTCTCGCATGTGCTGGCGGCGTTTTTCGTGTCCGCGTCTTCGCATGTGTCGTTTCCCGCGGTGATGGGCGCGTACTCCGCGATCCTCGGCTTTTTCGTGCCGTCGGGCGGCGGCAAGTGGATTATCGAAGCGCCGTATGTGATGCAGGCGGCCAGCGATCTGCGTGTGCATCTCGGCTGGGCCGTGCAGGTGTATAACGCGGCGGAAGCGCTGCCAAATCTCATCAATCCGTTCTGGATGTTGCCGCTGCTCGGCGTGCTGGGTTTGCGTGCGCGGGATATCGTCGGCTTCACGTTCACGCAGCTGATCGTGCATCTTCCGCTGGTGCTGATCCTGTTGACGGTGTTGGCAGGCACGTTGGAGTTCGTGCCGGCCTCGATGCATTGAGATTACCGGCGGAGTTGTAAGCGGTCGCAAGAGGGCAATCGCTCTCGACGCCCACTCGTTACCGTCGAGTGGGCTTTTTTTTGGGCGGCGAGATTTTCGCGGCACTTGATCAGGATGGCGAATCAGGCGAGGTGGGTCGGGAGCGACGTGTAGGGGCATACCCGTTTCTGATGGGCACGGCATACGCCTTGCGCGCTAACGTTGGTCTCTCCCCTGTTGCCCACCCCTCAAGGAAATACCATGCGACTGCTTACTACCCAGGACGGGCTTCCCCGTCTCTCGTGGGGTTCCGTCATTGCCGGCGTCATCCTGTCACTTATCGTCTATCTCGTCATGAGCGTGCTCGGCACGGCCATCGGCGCCTCGCTTCTTTCTCCGATGACACAGCCCGATCCACTACACGGCTTCGGGTTCGGTTCGGGTGTGTGGATGATCGTCACGACGGTGCTTGCCGTGTTCGTCGGCTCGTACTTTGCCGGCCGTTGCGCGCCCGTGCTCGGCTGGCTTCATGGGCTGCTGGCATGGGCCGTCATGATCCTGCTGGTCGCTTACGGGATGACTTCGCTGGTGGGTAGCGCGGCCAGCACGGCCGGCAGGATGGCGGCGACGGGTGCGCAGATCGGCGCAAGTGCCGCTGCGAATGGCGGCAACAGTAGCGGGGCTAGCGGTACCGCGATTCCTTCGGTGCAGCAATTGCAAGGTGCCCTCGCTTCCGCTGCTTCAGCAGCGTCGAGTCCGCAAGCGGAACAGGACGCTCGCCAGACCGCGGATACGGCGGCCCGGGTGCTCGCCCGCGCCAGCTGGTTCTCATTTGCCGCGCTGGTGGTCGGCGCAATTATTTCGATCGTGTCGGGCGCGGCTGGATTCCGTCATCAACCGCCTGCGGAAGACGTGGGGGGAACCGGGCTACGTTCGGCTCCGGGTGACCGGACGATACGTGCTGGTCAGCCGATTCGTTAAGTCATCGCAGTTTCGATTCAATGGGAGCAGAGGAGCGCTCCCTCATCCTTTCTCCTGGAGCATGACGATGTCCAATGCAACGAACAACACTGATGTCTCGGATGAAGACGCCCGCAAGGCGTTGAACGAGGGCGATAACGAGAAGATCGACAAGGCGCTCGACGACCTCGATGTGTCGACCACATCGTCAGGGGAAGATCAGCGTACGAAGCCCGATACCGAAGGCTCGAACTCGTCGAGTAAGAATCTCGACGAGCAGTAAGGCCGATCGGTATGACGGGTTACCGGTTCAAGGCGCGTCGTGTAGACCACGGTTGACGTCGCTGTTTGCACCGCTGTTGGTGCCTTTGTTCAAGCCGTTGAGTTTGCCGCCCTTTGAAAGATTGGCGGTACTGTTGGCTCGAAAACTGGAGCCGGCGCCGGCTTGGGCGCCGGTTGTTCCCGGTGAGCCGTAGCCTTGCTGGGTCAGGGAATTCGGTGTTCCGCTCCCCGCGCCGGGGGTGGCGGTCATCGCAGCGCCGGTGGCGTCTCGTGCGTGTGCTGCCGATGTCGATAGCACGGCAACGGCCGCGACTAACAGTGTTCTGGTTACGTGGTTCATGGCATACCTCGCTTGCAAGCTCGATGGGTAAGCAAGCGTCGCTTACATGCCTGAATGCGCGCAAGGGGTATGCCTTCTCTCTTTCTCAGCTGCTCAGGCGTCTTTTATTTTTTGGTTCCGCCAACGAAAAAAGGCCTAAAGAAAAAGGCCTTACAAGCGATGCTTGTAAGGCCTTGATTTCTTGTGGTCGGGGCGAGAGGATTTGAACCTCCGACCACACGCCCCCCAGGCGTGTGCGCTACCAGGCTGCGCTACGCCCCGAACAGCTGCAAAGTATAACAGACACTTTAATCGAATTGAACTGCCCGCCATCAACAAAAGTACGCGAGCTAGTGACCTAACAGATCGATGACGTTGAGCAACGCTTTGCGCAACTGTTCGACATCGACAGCCGGTGCATTCGCAGTAGCGGCTATCTCGCCAGTCGAAGCCGACGGCGGCATGAAGCCCTCGCTACCATCGGCCGCCTCCGCATGCGCGGCATGAGCGCCGCCATGCGAATCGAGCCGGTTACGCGCACCGTTGATCGTAAAGCCCTGCTCGTACAACAGCTCGCGAATCCGCCGGATCAACAGGACTTCATGATGCTGGTAATAACGACGGTTGCCGCGCCGCTTGACCGGGCGCAACTGCGTGAACTCCTGCTCCCAATACCGCAGCACATGCGGCTTTACTCCGCACAGTTCGCTAACCTCACCGATGGTGAAGTAGCGCTTCGCCGGAATCGGAGGCAAGACGACTTTTTCGATCGTCGATGTCATCGTCAGTTAGCCGTCGTGGTGGGTTGCGCAGGAGCGCGCCAGTCGCTCAGCGCGCGAAGCTCGCTTCAGCGCCGTTCTCGACTAGCGCTTTCAGCTTTTGACTTGCATGGAACGTCACAACGCGGCGTGCGGCGATAGGAATCGCCTCGCCGGTTTTCGGATTTCTGCCGGGACGCTGGGGTTTGTCGCGCAACTGGAAATTGCCGAACCCGGACAGCTTCACGCTATCCCCACTCTCCAGCGCATCGCGGATCACCTCGAAAAACGCCTCGACCATGTCTTTCGCTTCGCGCTTGTTGAGCCCGACATTGTCGAACAGCAACTCGGCAAGTTCCGCTTTAGTGAGCGTCGGTGTTTCCGTAGAAACAGAGGCGGGTGATGTCGGAATATCGCGAATCATGGCGCTGCGTTGCGCCGTAAGAAGAGCTTCGAAATCACTCGAGTTCATTTCATTCATATCTATCAAATGGCGCGCCAAGCAGAAACGAAAGTTGCGAGAAAATGCCGTGCAAATGTTAAATGCGGGTTATCCACGCAACCGTGCGCCATAGACTCGAGCCAGACGTTCCACGAGGGTTTGAATGGCCAGATCGACCGTTTCATCCTGAAGGGTCCCGCCAGTATCTTGCAAGGTCACACGGAACGCAAGGCTTTTCTCATGCGCTGCCAGGCCGCCGGAAGTGTTTGATTTTGGACGGAATTCGTCAAAAAGCACGACCTTCTGAACGGACTTGCAAGCCGGTTCCGACTGCGCGTTCTGCAGCTCGTCGAGCAGTGCCTGAACCTCGATTTTCTGGTCGACCACGACTGCGATATCGCGACGAACCGGCTGGAATTTAGACACGTCACCCGGAGTCGGCAATACTCGCTGCATTAATGCTTCTGCTTCGATTTCGAACAGAATCGGCGCATGCGGCAGATCGTATTTCTGCATCCAGCGCGGATGTAATTCACCAATCCAGCCCACTGCGCGACCATTCAGTTCGATACGCGCGCTGCGTCCCGGATGCAATGCCGGATGCTCACCTTTCACGAATCGTGCGACCGCGGGAGCGAGCACCGCTTCGAGATCGCCCTTCACGTCGAAGTAGTCGACGGTGCGCGTCGGCGCGCCCCATTGTTCGTCGAGCGCGGCGCCGTACGCGAGGCCGCCGATCATCTTCGGTTGCGCGAAACCTTCGACGGTCAGCTCGCCGGCTTTGATCGACGGATCGTGCAGGAACACGCGGCCCGCTTCGAACACCCGCACGCGGTCGGCGGCGCGACGGTTCAGGTTGGTCCGCAGCACGTTGATCAGGCTGCCGAACAGCGTCGTGCGCATGACCGAGAGCTGGCTGGCGATCGGGTTGAGCAGACGCACGGGCTTGTCGTTGCCCGCGAAGTCCTGCTCCCACTCGGCATCGACGAAACTGAAGTTGACGGTTTCCGCGTAATCGCGCGCGGCGATGGCGTGACGGATGACGTGGATGGAGCGCTGCGTTTCGTTGGTCGCGCGCATTTCGCTGGTCGCGACCGGCGGGCGGGCGGGAATCTTTTCGAAGCCGTAGATGCGCGCGACTTCTTCGATCAGGTCCTCTTCGATCTCGATGTCGAAGCGGTACGACGGCGGCATGACCGAGAAGGTATCGCCATCGTGTTCGAACGAAAGGCCGAGCCGCGTGAAGATTTGCGCGATCTCGTCCGCGCCGATCTTCACACCGATGATGCGGTTCGCGCGCGAGACCCGCATCTCGACCGGCGTGCGCGTGGGCAGGTTGACGATCTGATCGTCCACCGGACCGGCCGCGCCGCCGCAGATGTCGAGAATCAGTTGCGTAATGCGCTCGATGTGCTCGACGGTCGTCGCATAGTCGACGCCGCGTTCGAAACGGTGACCCGCATCCGTCGAAAAGTTGTATTTGCGCGAACGGCCGCGAATGCTGTCCGGCCACCAGAATGCGGCTTCCAGATAGATGTTGGCGGTGTCGAGCGTGACGGCCGTGCTGTCGCCGCCCATGATGCCGGCGAGACTTTCGATGTGCTGCTCGTCGGCAATCACGCCGACCGTTTCATCCAGTTCGACGGTGTTGCCGTTGAGCAGCTTGAGCGTTTCGCCCTTGCGGCCCCAGCGCACGTCCATGCCGCCGTGAATCTTGTCCAGATCGAACACGTGCGACGGACGGCCGAGTTCGAGCATCACGTAGTTGGAGATGTCGACCAGCGCCGAGATGCTGCGCTGGCCCGAACGCTCGAGACGCTGCACCATCCATTGCGGCGATTTCGCGCGCGCATTGACGCCGCGAATGACGCGGCCCGAGAAGCGGCCGCACAGATCGGGCGCCGAGATTTTTACGGGCAGCGTTTCGTCGAGCTTCACTTCGGCCGGCTTGATCTCGAGGGGACGCAACGGTGCGCCGGTGATGGCCGACGTTTCGCGCGCGACGCCGAACACCGACAGGCAGTCCGCCTTGTTCGGCGTGAGCTTGACTTCGAAAACGGTGTCGTCGAGCTCGAGCGTGTCGCGAATGTCCTGGCCGATCGGCGTATCGTCCGGCAGGATCAGCAGACCGCTATGGTCTTCGGAGAGTTTCAGTTCGCGTGCCGAGCAGAGCATGCCCTGGCTTTCGACACCGCGCAGTTTGGAGAGCTTGATCGCGAATGGCGCGCCGCCCTCTTCGGCCGGCGGCAATTCCGCGCCGACCAGCGCGACCGGCACCTTGATGCCCGGCGCCACGTTCGGCGCTCCGCACACGATGTTCAAGGTCGCGCCCGTTCCGGCGTTCACCTGACAGACGTTGAGCTTGTCCGCGTCCGGGTGCTTGACGACTTCGAGCACCTGACCCACGACGATCTTCGTGGTCGGCGGCGCAGCCGGGCGCAGGTCTTCGACTTCGAGACCCGCCATGGTCAACGCGTGCGACAGCTCATCGGTCGTCAGTTGCGGATCGACAAAAGTTCTCAGCCAGGATTCCGGGAATTGCATGGTTCTGTGTACGTTCTGATCAGGTTAGGTCCACGTCCGGCGGCGCTTCGATACTCGTCTTTTACGAGCACTGCCGGGGACGCTGGCTTGACGCTTATAGCGCGTTCGGCGTGGCGGCTCGATGCGCCGTCTTAGGCGAACTGGCGCAGGAAACGCAGGTCGTTTTCGAAAAACAGACGCAGGTCCTGCACGCCATAGCGCAGCATGGTGAGACGTTCGAGTCCGCTACCGAAAGCAAAACCGATATAGCGTTCCGGGTCCAGACCCATGTTGCGGATGACCGTGGGATGAACCTGGCCGGAGCCGGAAATTTCGAGCCACTTGCCGGCGTTCTTGCCCGTTTCGAACTTCATGTCGATTTCGGCCGACGGTTCGGTGAACGGGAAATACGACGGACGGAAGCGCACGAGAATGTCGTCGCGCTCGAAGAATTTTTTCAGGAAGTCGGTGTAGACGCCTTTCAGATCGGCGAAGCTGATGTTCTCATCGATCCACAGGCCTTCGACCTGGTTGAACATCGGCGAGTGCGTCGCGTCGCTGTCCACCCGGTAGGTGCGGCCCGGCACGATCACCTTGATCGGCGGCGTGTTGGTGCGGGCGTAACGAACCTGCATCGGGCTCGTGTGCGTGCGCAGCAGCAACTGGCGGCCGTCGGCGTCTTTACCGTCGACGTAGAACGTGTCCTGCATCGAACGCGCCGGATGGTTTTCCGGGCTGTTCAGCGAGGTGAAGTTGTACCAGTCGGTTTCGATTTCGGGGCCGTCGGCCACGTCGAAACCGATCGTGCGGAAAATCTGCTCGACGCGTTCCCACGTGCGCATGACCGGGTGCAGGCTGCCGGCGCCGGTACCACGACCGGGCAACGTCACGTCGATGGCTTCGGCGGCAAGGCGCTGATTCAACAGCGCGTCGGCCAGCGCCTGGCGGCGCGCCGTCAATGCGGCTTCCACTTGTTGCTTGACGAGGTTGATCCGTGCGCCTTCGGTCTTGCGCGTGTCAGGATCGAGCTTGCCAAGACCCTTCAGCAGCTCGGTCAGCGCACCCGATTTGCCGAGAAAGCGGGCTTTCTCGTTCTCGAGGGTGGTGATGTCGGAGGCTTCTGCGAAGGCTTTTTGCGCGTCGGCGACAATCTGGTCCAGATCCATTGATCCCATCTTTCAACGTCAGTGTTCAATCGAAGCAAAACTGGTTCTACCAACAAAAACGGGGCTCGGTGAGGAGCCCCGTTTTTGTTGCAGCGTCACCGAGACTACCGGATATTCGCTGCAACGAACCACGCAGTTTAATTGCCCAAAGCGCAATCAGGCTGCAACGGCGGCTTTCACCTGCTGAACGATCGCAGCAAAAGCAGCCTTGTCGAACACAGCCATGTCGGCCAGCACCTTGCGGTCGAGTTCGATCGAGGCCTTCTTCAGGCCGTTGATGAACACGCTGTACGTCATGTCGTGCTGACGCACCGCCGCGTTGATACGCGTGATCCACAAAGCACGGAACACACGCTTCTTGTTGCGGCGATCGCGGTAGGCGTATTGGCCTGCGCGCATGACCGCCTGCTTGGCGATGCGATAGACGTTATTGCGACGGCCGCGGTAACCCTTGGCCAGCTTGATGATCTTCTTGTGACGGGCCCGTGCGGTAACCCCACGTTTTACTCGAGGCATGTCTTGCTCCTATGAGTGTCGGTTAAGGGTTAAGCGAACGGCAGCATTGCGCGCACGGAGTTCAGATCGGAATCATGAACTGCCGTCGAACCGCGCAAATGGCGTTTGTTCTTGGTGGTCTTCTTGGTAAGAATGTGGCGCTTGAAGGCTTGACCGCGCTTGACGGTACCGCCCGGACGCACCACGAAGCGCTTTGCAGCACTCTTCTTGGTCTTCATCTTCGGCATGACAACTCCATTATTAGATGGATATGGGTGTGCGGTCGGCCTGCTGGCCACGACCCGCCCTTCGAAACCCATTCCACTTGGTATGCAGACCGCCGATACCGCCGGCAGCCGCTTTCCAGATACGTTGCCCATTTGCGTGGGCACCGCTCCGAAACCTTGCCGATTCCGCGCCGGACACCCGACGTGGATCGCTTGAATCTGGTTGAGACTTGCTGAACCGGCTTGCTGAATCGTTCAGACACAACCCGAGTGCGCGCCACATGGCGCGCCGCCACTCAGGTTGCTTACTTCTTTTTCTTCGGAGCGAGCACCATGATCATCTGGCGCCCTTCCATTTTCGGCATTTGCTCGACCTGACCGACTTCGTCGAGGTCCGTGCGCAAGCGCTCGAGCATGCGCATACCAATTTCCTGGTGAGCCATTTCACGGCCACGGAAACGCAACGTGATTTTCGTCTTGTCGCCGTCGTCGAGGAAGCGAATGAGGTTGCGCAGTTTGACGTTGTAGTCGCCGTCGTCGGTACCCGGGCGGAATTTGACTTCCTTGACCTGGACGACCTTCTGCTTGAGCTTGGCCTCGTGCTGCTTTTTCGCTTCCGAGTACTTGAACTTGCCGTAGTCCATCAATCGGCAAACCGGCGGGACCGCTTGCGGAGCGATTTCGACCAGATCCACGTCTTGCTGTTCCGACATGCGGAACGCATCAGCGAGTTTCACGATGCCGAGCGGTTCGTTCTCGACTCCGACCAGACGCACCTCGGGTGCCGTAATTTCACCGTTGATGCGGTGCGCAGACTTATCAGTAGCGATGTTACGTTTCCTTTAAAAATTAAAAAAACGAGCCGGGCTGCAAGTGGCTTAGTTGAACGACTGCACGTCCTGACGCAGACGCTCAATGAAGGTATCGAGAGGCATCACACCCAGATCGACACCACCACGGGCACGCACGGCTACCGTTTGGGCTTCACGCTCTTTGTCGCCGACCACCAGCAGGTACGGGACCTTCTCCAGCGTGTGCTCGCGTATTTTATAGCTAATCTTCTCGTTGCGCAAATCGGCCTCTACTCTAACCCCTTGTTTTTGCAACGATTGGGCTAGCGACTGCGCATATTCAGTCTGACTTTCTGCGATATTCATGACCACAACCTGCATGGGCGCGAGCCACGACGGCATTGCACCAGCATGGTGCTCGATCAGAATGCCGAGAAAACGCTCCATGGATCCGACGATTGCACGGTGCAGCATGATGGGTCGGCGACGGCTATTGTCCTCGGCGACATACTCGGCGCCGAGGCGCTCCGGCAGCACCATGTCGAGCTGCAACGTGCCGCATTGCCACGACCGGCCCAGTGCATCCTTGATGTGATACTCGACCTTCGGGCCGTAGAAAGCGCCCTCGCCCGGCAGCTCTTCCCACGTCACGCCGCAGGCCGTCAACGCTTCACGCAGACCCTGTTCCGCCCGATCCCACGTCTCGTCGGTGCCAGCGCGCGCATCCGGGCGCAGCGACAGCTTGATCTCGACGTTGTCGAAGCCGAAGTCTTTATAGACGCTCATCGCGAGCGTATTGAAGGCAATGGATTCGCTGATGAACTGGCTTTCGGTACAGAAGATATGCGCGTCGTCCTGCACGAAACCACGCACTCGCATCAGGCCGTGCAACGCACCCGACGATTCGTTGCGATGGCACGAGCCAAACTCGGCGTAACGCAGCGGCAAATCGCGATACGAGCGCAGACCATGGTTGAACACCTGTACGTGGCCCGGGCAGTTCATCGGCTTGATCGCGTAATCGCGCTTTTCCGATTCCGTCGTGAACATGTTTTCACGATAGTTCTGCCAGTGTCCCGACGCTTCCCACAGCGAGCGGTCCATGATCATCGGCGTCTTGATTTCAAGGTAACCGGCGTCGTTCACGCGGCGACGCATGTACTGCTCGACCTGTTGCCACAGCGTCCAGCCACGCGGATGCCAGAACACCATGCCCGGCGACTCGTCCTGCATATGGAACAGGTCCAGTTGCTTGCCGAGCTTGCGGTGATCGCGCTTCTCCGCTTCCTCGAGCATGTGCAGGTACGCTTCCTGGTCTTCCTTCTTCGTCCAGGCCGTGCCGTAAATACGCTGCAACTGCTCGTTCTTCGAGTCGCCGCGCCAGTAGGCGCCCGCGACCTTCATCAGCTTGAACACCTTGAGCTTGCCGGTGGAGGGCACGTGCGGGCCGCGGCACAGATCGGTGAAACCGCCATGCGAGTACAGCTTGATATCGTCGCTGGACGGAATCGATTCGATGATCTCGGCCTTGTACTTTTCGCCGATGCTCTTGAAGTAGTCGACCGCCTCGTCGCGTGACACGACACGACGCGAAACCGGCTCGTCTTTCTTCGCGAGTTCCTGCATGCGCTTTTCGATCTTTTCCAGATCTTCCGGCGTGAAGGGGCGGCTATAGGCGAAGTCGTAGTAGAAGCCGTTGTCGATGACCGGGCCGATCGTCACCTGCGCTTCCGGAAACAGGCTCTTCACCGCATATGCCAGCAAGTGAGCGGCGGAGTGGCGAATGATATCGAGACCGTCGGCGTCTTTCTCGGTGACGATAGCGAGCGCCACGTCGTGATCGATCAGCGCGGACGTGTCGACCAGCTCGCCGTCGATCTTGCCGCCGAGCGCCGCTTTCGCGAGGCCGGGGCCAATCGACGCGGCCACTTCGGCAACGGTCACCGGATGCTCGTATTGTCGAACAGAACCGTCAGGCAGACGTATCGAAACCATTGCACTCTCTCCGTGATGCCGACCGGCGGCGGCACATACGACCCGGCTCGAACGAGCGGGTCAAAAAAGCCAAGAAACCTATTAAACCAACAGCCACGACCCTACAGCCACGCAACATCGATCCAGCACCGCCCAGCAACGCACGAACATCGCGACACAGGCTCAGAAGCAAAAAAAATGCGGCCCCGCTTTCGAGGGGCCGCATTCACATTTCCTGCAAACTACATCGGCGAAAGTGGTCCTCGACTAGCGTCGCTCCGAAGTGATTTCGGTCAACGTTCGCGGTGTCCGCGGTGCCATTTCCCACTCGCTTTTTGCGCCTGAGCGCTTGCTGCAGTTTGCGAAACCCCGGCACAACCTGCCAACCGGGATCTCGTTTTCGTTGGTAGGCTCGATTGGACTCGAACCAACGACCCCCACCATGTCAAGGTGGTGCTCTAACCAGCTGAGCTACGAGCCTAATGAAGAAACGAGATTATATGGAGCCCCAGAGCACTTGGCAAGCCCTTTTAGGTACTGACTTGAAAAGTTCTTCGCATTTTCCACGCATGCACATCCGTCAACTACTTTTACGCGATGCGCGCACCACGCCCGTCACTTCGCCGAGCAGCGCACACGCGCGTTGAATCTGCGCGGCGCTCGATACCTCGACGGTAAATTGCATGAACGCGGCATTGCGGCGCGACTGCGTCTTCACGCCGATCACGTTCATCTTCTCGCGCGCGAATACTTCGGAGATATCGCGCAGCAGTCCCTGACGATCGGTCGCCTCGATGCTGAGATCGACCGGATAGACCGACTGCCCGCGCCCGTTCATCACGTCGGCGGACCACGCTGTTTGCAACACGCGTTCCGGCGCCCGATCGGCCATGCGCATGAACGTCACGCAGTCGCTGCGGTGAATCGACATGCCTTTGCCGCGCGTGACGAATCCACAAATTGCATCGGGCGGCGCCGGGCGGCAGCAACGCGCGAGTTGCGTCAGCAACGCATCGACACCGACGACCAGCACCCCGGTGGAAGCACCGCGCGCGACGCTTGCGCCACTGCTGCGCTTCTCGAACTGCTCCGGCGCTTCGACTACTGGCTCAGGCGGCGGCGCATCGTGCAGAGCCTGCTCGACTAGTCGCAGACTGAACTCTTCCTTGCCGACTACCGAGAACAGATCGTCGGTCGTCTTGAAGCCGAGCTTGGCCGCCAGCTGATCCAGATTGACCGAAGTCTTGCCCTCGCGCTGCAACGTCTTTTCGACCATTGCGCGGCCGCTCGCGATGTGCTCCTGCACCTCGACGCCGTTGAACCACGCGCGCACTTTCTGCCGCGCCCGATGACTCTGCAGATAACCCAGTTGCGGGTTGATCCAGTCGCGCGAAGGACCGCCCTCTTTCACCGCGACGATCTCGACCGTCTGACCGTTCTGCAACGGCGTGTTGAGCGGCACCATCGCGCCGTCGACGCGCGCGCCGCGGCAACGATGCCCGAGTTCGCTATGCAGGTGATACGCGAAATCCACCGGCGTCGCGCCGTGCGGTAATGGAATCACCCTTGCTTGCGGTGTGAGCACGTAGATGTGATCGTCGTCGAGCGTGGCCTGGCGCAACTGTTCCCACGGCTGCGCGGCTTTCTCGCCGTGCTCGCCTTCGGACACATCGTCTTTCCAGGCGAGCAGTTGACGCAACCACGCAATCTTCTCGTCGTACTTCTCGTTGGCGCTGAACTGCCCGCCATAACCGCGCACGCCCGCTTCCTTATAGCGCCAATGCGCGGCCACCCCGTATTCGGCGAACTGGTGCATCTCCTGCGTGCGGATCTGTACTTCGAACGCCCGGCCGTCGTCGCCGACCACCACCGTATGCAGCGACTTGTAGCCATTCGGCTTGGGCCGCGAAATGTAGTCGTCGAACTCTCTCGGCACCGGCTGCCACAGGTTGTGCACGATACCGAGCACGGTGTAGCAATCCTTGATGTCCTGCACGATTACGCGAAACGCGCGCACGTCGTACAGCTCGCCGAAGTCGAGTTCCTTGCCGCGCATCTTGCGCCAGATGCTGTAGATGTGCTTTGGCCGCCCGCTGACCTCGGCCTGCACGTGCGCGGCGGCGAGCTCCTGTTGCAGCCGGGCAATGGCTTGCGCAACATAGCTCTCACGCTCGACGCGTTTCTCGTCGAGCAGTTTGGCAATGCGCTTGTAGGTGACGGGCTCTTCGAAACGCAGCGCGAGATCTTCGAGCTCCCATTTCAATTGCCAGATACCCAGGCGGTTGGCGAGCGGCGCGTAGATATCGAGCGTTTCGCGTGCCACGTCGGGTGACGGCGTGAGCTTCGCCGCCGCGTAATAGCGCAGCGACTGCAAACGGGAAGCGAGGCGGATCAGCACCACGCGAATGTCCTGCGCGAACGCCAGCAACATCTTGCGCAATGCTTCCACCTGCGCGCGACGAGCGGCCTGCGCGTCGCGTCCCGCTTCGGGCATCGCGTTCTGCGCGGCGCGCATGCTGACCGTACCGAGCCGCAGCAACTTGCGCACGTCGCCTACCAGCTTCGCGACCTCTTCCCCGAAGCGCTCGGTAATGACGCGTTCCGGGTCCTGCAGATGCGGCGTCAGCGCGAATAGCGCCGCTGCGAGCACGGCCGGTGGATCGACGTTCAGCGTGCGCATGATCGACGCCGTGCCCGCCGCATGATCCGCCAGCAACTCGCCCGACGAGAGCCGCACCTCGCCGGCATGCTCGCGCACGAACGCCATCGCTTCGTCGAAAGAAGGGGCGGGAGTGGGCGGGCTGGTAACGGTTTCGGTATTCATGGTGCGACGACCCGACGGGTCAGACTTGGCAACGGAATTTCAACAGCGGCGATGCTTTGGGAACCGGGCTCAGCTACGCTGAGCCGCGACCACGACGATTTCCACCAGGCACTTCGGGTTCGCGAGTTTCGCTTCCACGGTCGCGCGCGGCGGCGTCGCGCCCTGCGTGACCCATTCGTCCCACACGGCGTTCATGGCGGGGAAATTCACGAGGTCCGAGATGAAGATCTGCACCGACAGCAGAAGCGACTTGTCGCTGTTCACTTCGCCCAGCAGACGGTCGATATGACCCAGCACTTCGCGCGTTTGACCCGTGATGTCCTGATCGGCGTCTTCAGCGATCTGGCCCGCGAGGTACACGGTACCGTTGTGCACGGCGATCTCGGAGAGGCGTTTGTCCACGTGGTGACGAATGACTGCCATGAAAATTCCTGTGATGGGTTGAAGGTTGATAGAAGACGTAATCCAAACGCGGCGGCGCTCCTAGGAGACGGTCACGCGAAACTCTCTATTATGAGGCTTCACGGCGAGCCGGCCGCCGCCTCGATGAAGAACTGCCTGGCCAGCCCGATCTGATCGGCCGACAGAAATGCCGGCGCATGTCCGACGCCAGCGACTTCGGCGCTGGAAACAGCGCGCCCAGTCTCGATCATCTTCGTGACGGTTTCGCGCGAGAGCAGGTCCGAGTGCTCGCCGCGCACGACCAGCACCGGCCCCTGGAATACTGCAAGCGAGTGCCACAGCGCCGCCTCGCCGAGTTTGGCGGCTTCTTCCGTGATCGCCGCGAAGGGCTGCGCGATACGCGGGTCGTAGCGCAGCACCCAGCCGCCGTCCTGTTCATGCAGCAACGGCGTATTGATTTCGCGCCATTCGTCCGGCGTGAGCGGCCCGAACGATTGGGCGAGCAACGCGGCGTAATCGACTCCCTGTTGCAGCGTGTCGAACCGCACCGGCTTGCCGAGATAGTCGCCGATGCGCTGCACGGCGGACGGTTCAAGATGCGGGCCGACGTCGTTGAGAAGCAGCTTGCGGATCGGCGTTTCGGGCAGACCGGCTAGCGCCATGCCGATCAGACCGCCCATCGAAGTCCCGAACCAGTCGACCGTTTCCACGTTCAGACGCGCGATGAGCGTGACCATGTCGGCGACGTACTGCGGCACGGTGTAGAAGTTGGGGTTGGCCAGCCACGACGACAAGCCCCGGCCTGCCACGTCCGGGCACACGACGCGGTAGGTGCCGGCAAACTCCGCGGCAAGGCGGTCGAAATCGCGCCCCGAACGCGTCAAACCATGCACGCAAAGCAGCACACGCGGATTGGTCGGGTCGCCCCATTCGGTGTACGCAATGCGGTGCAGACCGCCGCCGCTCGCGCATTGCACATAGCGTTGGCGCGGTGCGGGTTGCCCGGCGGCGGAAGCGAATGTTGCGGTCATCTGGGGTTCCTTGCAAAAGCGCCGCGGCGTGGCCCGTTGCGCATCGGCGGGATAAGGGCGTCGGATTGCGGACGATTGTAAACCGCTTTGCCACGCGACAAGGATCGGCCGGACGGCATAGGACGCTTAGGGAAACCGCGCGAACCGGTGTGAACCGCTGGGCCAAGCCCATATGGGCCAGCCCACATGGGCCGGCCCAAAACGAGCCGACCCCAAACGGGCCGGCCCAAACGGGCCGGCCCAAAACAAAGCGGGCGAGACTCACGTCTCGCCCGCTTCTCACCACTCGACGCCACAGTCCCAGCCCAAAGAGCCCTGGCGAGGCGCATCGAAACTCACCTGACCGCACTCACATCGAGCGGCGCGCCCGTCTTCGTCTGAATTTCCTCGACGCTGACACCGGACGCCAACTCCGTCACCTTCAACCCCTGCGGCGTCACCTCGATCACGCCGAGGTCGGTAATGATCTGATCGACCACGCCCACACCCGTCAGCGGCAACGAACATTCTTTCAGGATCTTGTGCTGGTCGCCCTTCGCGACGTGCTCCATCAGCACGACCACGCGCTTGACGCCCGCCACCAGATCCATCGCGCCGCCCATGCCCTTGATCATCTTGCCTGGGATCATCCAGTTGGCCAGATCGCCCTTCTCGCTGATCTGCATCGCGCCCAGAATCGCCAGATTGATGTGGCCGCCGCGAATCATCGCGAACGAGTCCGCCGACGAGAAAATCGACGAACCCGGCAACGTCGTCACCGTCTGCTTGCCTGCGTTGATCAGGTCGGCGTCCACCTCTTCTTCGGTCGGCGACGGGCCGATACCGAGCAAGCCGTTTTCCGACTGCAGCCACACCTCGACGCCCGCCGGCACGTGATTGGCCACCAGCGTTGGCAAGCCGATACCCAGGTTCACGTAAAAACCGTCCTGCAGTTCCTTCGCCGCGCGCGCGGCCATTTCGTCACGAGTCCATGCCATGATCAGTCTCCCTTCGCGCGAACGATGCGTTGTTCAATACGTTTTTCCGGATGCGCATTGAGCACGATGCGCTGCACGAAAATGCCCGGCGTATGGATGGCGTCCGGATCGAGTTCGCCCGTTTCGACGATCTCTTCCACTTCGACCACGGTGATCTTGCCCGCCATCGCGCACATCGGATTGAAGTTGCGCGCGGTACGGCGATAGATGAGGTTGCCCGATTTGTCCGCCTTCCACGCTTTGACCAGCGCAACGTCGGCGGTCAGCGAATGTTCCAGCACGTAGTGGTTCTCGCCGAACTGACGGGTTTCCTTGCCTTCGGCGATCAGCGTGCCGTAACCCGTGTTGGTGAAAAAGGCCGGAATGCCCGAGCCGCCTGCGCGCAGCTTTTCGGCCAGCGTGCCTTGCGGCGTGAATTCGAGTTCGAGTTCGCCGGCCAGATATTGCCGCTCGAACTCCTTGTTTTCGCCCACGTAGGACGAAATCATTTTCTTGACCTGACGTGTTTCGAGCAGCAGACCGAGGCCGAAACCATCGACGCCCGCGTTGTTGCTGATGCAGGTAATGCCCTGCACTTTCGAATCGCGCAGCGCCAGAATCAGCGCTTCGGGAATGCCGCACAGCCCAAAGCCGCCGACGGCAAATGTCTGCCCGTCCTTGACGATGTCCGCGAGCGCCTCGGCGGCGCCTGGATAGACCTTGTTCATCAGTTTGTCCCTTCCTTTATGGAAATCCGGAACCGCTGCGCCGGCGGGCTTCGAACGACGGCCGTCCGCGCATTGCGATTACTATGACGTTCCGCGGGCGTCGGCCCGACACGCCATTCTAGTCATGCCCGGCTCAGCGTGCGCCCAGATAAACAGTGGCCGCGCGCCTTGCCGGTCACGCACGGCCATGCCGTGTCGTGATTTGCCCGAAAGAGTACGCTGCGCGCCCCATACGGCACAATACGCAAAAATACATAAGTACTTGCCGCCGCCCATGCCCGCACTGGATTACCAAACCGCTTTTCAGCTTGCTCCGATCGGACTCGTGCTGTCGCGCGAACGGATCATCGAAGACTGCAACCACGAACTCGCGTCCATTTTCGGTTGCCCGCGCGAAGCGTTGCTCGGCCAGTCGTTCCAGGTGCTGTATCCGTCGACGGACGAGTTCGAGCGGATCGGCGCGCGCATTCCGCCGATCATGACCGCGCACGGCAGTTACGCGGACGACCGCATCATGAAACGCGCCAACGGCGAACTGTTCTGGTGCCACGTGACGGGCCGCGCGCAGCAGCGTGGGCAGGCGCATGCCGCCGGCGTCTGGACTTTCGAGGACCTGAGTGCGACGCGGCGAGTCGCGGTCGAGTTGACGCCTCGCGAGCGGGAAATCGCCGCGCAACTCGTGACGGGAAAAACCAGCAAGCAGATTGGCCGCGCGCTCGACATCAGTCCACGTACGGTCGATGTCTACCGCGCGCGGCTGATGCGCAAATACGATACGGGTAACGCCACGGAGCTATTGCAGCGACTGCTCGGGCATTGAAGATTCGATCGGCGGGAGCCTGTCAGTCCGTCTTGACCAGCGCCGCGCGCTCGATGGTATCGCGCAGCAATTGCGGCACCGGCACCGACTTGCCCGCCGCGTAGTCGATCCACACACAACGGGCCGCGCCGCGTGCATAGACGGTATGCGGATCGTCGGCGCGCACCAGCTCGAAGCCCGTGTCGAAACTGCTGCGACCGGGCGTCGCGACGGTCATCCTGCCGATCACATCGCCGGGATAGTGCAGTTGCCGCAGAAATTCCATGGACGCGTTGACGATCACCGGACCTTGCCCGTCGGCATGACTGCCGGTCAGGCCAACCTGCTCGAACCACGAAATCCGCACCTGCTCCATGTAACGAAAGTACACAGTGTTGTTGACATGGCCGAACGCATCCATGTCGCCCCAACGAATGGGCATAGACATCTCGAAAACTGCGTGAAAATCGCTCATCGTACTTCTTTGAAAGTGGAGAATTCTGCTCGACCGGCCTCGTTCAAGCCAGCCCGAAACCGTCGTCGGCCGCGATAACGGAGCCGTTGATGAACTGCGATTCGTCCGCCGCGAGCAGAAGCAGCAGTCCATCCAGGTCTTCCGGCTTGCCGACCCGATGCCGCGGCAGCATCGACACCAGCTTCTGCCCCTGCTCGGTCGACCAGTGATGGTGATTGATTTCCGTGTCGATATACCCCGGACAGATGGCATTCACATTGATGCCGTGCCGACCCCATTCCTGCGCCATGGCCTTGGTCATGTGAACGACGGCGGCCTTGCTCATCGAGTACAGACCGATTTGCGGCAACACGCGCAAACCAGCGACCGACGCGATATTGATGATCCGGTAAGACGGTTTTTGCGCACCGTTGCCGCGCATGATCATGCGCTTGGCGACTTCCTGGGCCACGAAGAACGCCCCGCGCGTGTTCGTGTCGAACACATATTCGAAGTCGGCCGGTGTGACTTCAGACAGTTTTTGCGTGGTCGAGACGCCGGAGTTGTTCACCAGAATGTCGATGGTGCCCGCCTCGGTTTCCGCATGTGCCACCGCCGACTTGATGCTCTGGTAATCCGTCACGTCGAGCGACACCACGTGCGCCGCGCCGCCGGACGCTTCGATCTCGGCGCGCAACTCCTTCAGACGTTCGGTGCGCCGGCTGGCCAGCACGACCTTGGCGCCCGCCTGCGACAGCACCTGAGCAAAGCGTTTTCCCAACCCGCTCGAAGCGCCGGTGATGAGCGCGACCTTACCTTCCAGATTGATCGAACGGCCCATTGTCGTTCCTTGTTCGGTTGATGTTACTGACGCGTTGAAGGCTTCGGTAAGAAGCCACCGTGGGTCCGTACCGTATCACATAAAATAGAACGGCCGTGCTAATGTTGGTGAGGCGGGTTGCAGTGCAAGAAGCCATCACCCACAATACGTTCCCGAAAAAAGCATTCTCGAAAAAAGCATTTTAACGGTAAGAGGAGCATCAATGACCCCCACAAGTCTCATTGAGCAGTACGGGCCGCGCGAGTCGATGGAATACGACGTCGTGATCGTCGGCGGCGGCCCCGCAGGCCTGTCCGCAGCGATCCGCCTGAAACAGCTGGCGGCTGTAAAAGGCGTCGAGATCGGCGTGTGCGTGCTGGAAAAAGGCTCGGAGATCGGGGCTCATATCCTGTCGGGCGCGGTCATGGACCCACGCGCCATCAACGAACTGATTCCCGACTGGAAAGAAAAAGGCGCACCGCTCACGGTCGACGTGACCGAAGACCGCTTTCTGTTCCTCACCGAAACCGGCTCGAAAAGCGTACCGACCTGGGCGCTGCCGGATAACTTCAAGAATCACGGCAACTACGTCATCAGCCTCGCCAACGTCACGCGCTGGCTCGGTCAGCAGGCCGAGGCGCTCGGCGTCGAAATCTTCCCGGGCTTCCCGGCGGCGGAGATTCTGTACAACGACGACGGCTCGGTCAAAGGCGTGGTCACCGGCAATCTCGGCATCGGCAAGGATGGTCAGCCGACCGAGAACTTCCAGCTCGGCATGGAACTGCACGCGAAGTACACGCTGTTCTGCGAAGGCGCGCGCGGGCATCTCGGCCGTCAGCTGAACGATAAATTCAAGCTGCGCGAAGGCGTCGATCCGCAGGTCTACGGTATCGGCATCAAGGAATTGTGGGAGATCGATCCGGCGAAGCATAAGCCGGGTCTGGTCATGCACACCGCCGGCTGGCCGCTGAATACGGACACCTACGGCGGCTCGTTCCTCTATCACATGGACAACAACCAGGTGGTGGTGGGCTTCGTAGTGGGTCTGGGCTACTCGAATCCGTATCTGTCGCCGTTCGAGGAATTCCAGCGCTACAAAACCCATCCGTCGATCCGCGCGTTTCTCGAAGGCGGCAAGCGCGTCTCGTACGGCGCGCGCGCAATTACCGCAGGCGGCCTGATGTCGCTGCCGAAGCTGGTGTTTCCGGGCGGCGCGCTGGTCGGCGACGACGCGGGCTTCCTGAACGCCTCGCGCATCAAGGGTTCGCATGCGGCGATCAAGACCGGCATGCTGGCCGCGGACGCGGCGTTCGAAGCCGTGCAGGCCGGCCGCACCGGCGACGAACTGAGCGCCTACCCGGAGTCGTTCAAGACCTCGTGGCTGCACACGGAGTTGTATCGCGCACGCAACTTCAAGCAGTGGATGAGCAAGGGCCTGTACCTCGGCACACTGATGGTGGGCATCGAGCAGAAGCTGCTGGGCGGCAACGTGCCGTGGACGCTGCATCACCAGCATTCCGATCACGAGATGCTCAAGCCCGCTTCGCAATGCACGCCGATCACGTACCCGAAGCCGGATGGCAAGCTGACGTTCGACCGGCTCTCGTCGGTGTTCATTTCCAACACCAATCACGAAGAGAATCAGCCGGCTCACCTGACGCTGAAAGACCCATCCGTGCCGGTGAACGTGAACTGGCAGACCTACGCGGGCCCGGAAGCGCGCTACTGCCCCGCCGCGGTGTACGAGTTCGTGAAGAACGACGACGGCAGCGAGCGCCTCGTCATCAACGCGCAGAACTGCGTGCACTGCAAGACCTGCGACATCAAGGACCCGACGCAGAACATCGTGTGGGTCACACCGGAAGGCGGCGGCGGGCCGAACTATCCGAATATGTAAGGGCCGTCCGGTTGCGCCTTCGCGGCGCTTTGCTTCGGCAAAGCTCGCGTCGTGAAGGCGAACTACTTCGCGCCAAGCATCGCTTCGATCCGCTTGCGCACTTGCGCCACCACCGGCGCCCAGTCGCCGACCCGCGGCTGCCGATATAACTCGATCGAGTCGTACCAGGCCGTGCGCGGCGTCTCATCGCCCCAGAACCACGCGGACACGCGGTCGATCATCAGACAGGTCGGCACGCCGAGCGCACCGGCCAGATGCGCCGGCCCGCTATCGATCGTCACGACCAGGTCCAGATTCGCCAGCAACGCGGCAACATCGTCGAAACCCGACTGAAAATGATGTGTCAGGTCGATCACCGGCAGCCCTTGGGCGCGCCATTGCGCGACCGTTTCGGCGCGTCCCGGCGACAGCGCGAACCAGGTCACGCCTGCCACATGCAATAACGGCTCGAACTGATCGACCGGCACCGAGCGCCGCATGTCGCGAATGTGCTCGGGATTGCCGTTCCACACCAGCCCGACATTGAGCGTCCGCGCCTGACCCGCATGGCCGGCCGTGTGCGCAAAGGTGCGCTCACGCCATGCCTCGACAAGCGCAGGCTCGGCGCTCAGATACGGCCCACCCCACCCCGCCGAATCGAAAATGCCGAGTCGCAGCGGCAAGCTCATCAATCCGCAATGAAAATCGGGTTGCGTCTCGAGACTCGTTTCGAGCGGCAGATCGGGCGGCAACACGCGTTCGAACAGATGGCGCAGCGGCCCGTCGTGTCCGAATACCACGCGGCCGCCTTCGTTGCGCGCACGCTCGGCCAGTAGCGGCAGGAACCGCACGGCCCACAGACAATCGCCATTGCCCTGCTCGCCGTACACGACCAGCGTCTTGCCGGCCAGCGACTCGCCCAGCCACGGTGCGCTGATTGCCGCCAGCGCCTGCTGGGCGTTGTTCAGATCGTCGGCGAAAGCGAGGCGCGATTCGTAATGCGCCCAACCATCGGCGAAACGGCCCGTGCGGATTTCGATTTCGGACAGATCGAACCACGCATGCGCGTTGCCCGGCTCGGCAGTCAGGACTTGCCGAAGCAAGCACTCCGCCTCGGCGAACCGGGCCTGTTCCTTAATGCACAGCGCCAGCTTGTGGAGCACCACGGCATTACCCGGCACGGCGCGCAAAGCCTCGCGCAGCAGCGCCTCGGCGGCGGCGAAATCGTCGCGCTGCTGGACGGCGGCCGCGCGCCATATCAGCGCATTGGCGTCTTGCGGGTTCTGCCCGAGCAGAAGCGCGGTCGCGTCGTCCACCAGACCCCAGTCGCGCACGATGAAAGCCGTCTGCGCAATCGTGTGAAGCAGCGCAGCGTCGCAATCGGGCTCCAGTCGATACGCGCGCACCAGCGCGGCGAGCGCTTCGCGCTGCTTGTCTTTATCGCGACTGGCTTGCTGCAGCAGCCAATGACCATAGGCGAGGCAGTCTGCGGCATTGGCATCGGGCGCGGCGGCTCGCGAGCGCAGCGCGTCGAGTGAGTTCTGGGCCGGATCCGAGTCCGGCCCGGTGTGCGGATCGTTCATGAGCGTGATGCGGCGAGCGCTTTCCGTGGGCCGGGTTGCTAAGGCGCGGCCTCGCCCTCAGGGCGCGCTTGCTGCGATTTTCGGCGTGCTCACCGCGACATCGCCGCATTGCGCGCGGTGACGCAGCGCGTGATCGATCAGCACCAGAGCGAGCATCGATTCGGCGACCGGCGTCGCGCGAATGCCGACACACGGGTCGTGTCGTCCGAACGTTTCGACGGTGGCCGGCTGGCCCGCCTTGTCGATCGAGCGGCGCGGCGTGCGAATGCTGGAGGTCGGTTTGATCGCGATGGAAACGGTGATGTCCTGTCCCGTCGAAATTCCGCCGAGCACGCCGCCCGCGTGATTGCCGACGAAACCTTCCGGCGTCAGTTCGTCGCCATGCACCGAGCCGCGTTGCGCGACGCTGGCAAAGCCCGCGCCGATCTCGACTCCCTTGACCGCATTGATGCCCATCATGGCGTGCGCGATGTCCGCATCGAGCCGGTCGAAGAGCGGCTCGCCGAGCCCGACCGGCACGCCCGACGCCACCACGTTGATGCGCGCGCCGATCGAGTCGCCGTCCTTGCGCAGCGCGTCCATATACGTTTCCAGCTGCGGCACGACGGCCGCATTCGGCACGAAAAAGGGATTCTCGCGAACCTCTGCCCAATCGACGAACGGCACGTCGATCTCACCGAGCGCTGCCATATAGCCGCGAATCTCGGTGCCGAATTTCTCGCGCAGCCATTTCTTCGCGACCGCGCCGGCCGCCACCGTGGGCGCCGTGAGACGCGCCGACGACCGCCCGCCGCCCCGATAGTCGCGGATGCCGTATTTTTGCCAGTAGGTGTAGTCAGCGTGACCGGGACGGAAAGTCTCGGCGATGTTGCCGTAGTCCTTGCTGCGCTGGTCCGTATTGCGGATGAGCAGCGCAATGGGCGCGCCGGTGGTCTCGCCTTCGAACACGCCCGAGAGAATCTCGACCTTGTCTTCTTCCTGACGCTGCGTAACGTGGCGCGAGGTGCCGGGCTTGCGGCGATCGAGTTCGAACTGGATGTCGGCTTCCGTCAACGCCATGCCCGGCGGGCAGCCGTCGATCACACAGCCGATAGCCGGGCCATGAGATTCGCCGAAAGTCGTGACAGTGAAAAGCGTACCGAGCGTGTTGCCGGACATGAGCGTGGTCCAAAAGGAATGCAGGGAAGGCCGTATTATGCCAGCCCGTCCATCGCCCGGACCCGCTTCGGCACCACGCATGCACCGTGTTGGCCATCCGGATAAGGCAAGCCCGGCCGTCTGGACAAAAGCGCGCGTCGCCTCCAGCCCTACTTGCGCGCTCCACGCAATTCGTTGACGGTCTTCTGCAACAGTTCCGGCGTCGCGAGCGCCGGGTCGATCGGCTCGCCCACCGCCAGCGTCAGGCGGCTCATCACCCCCTTTTGCACAGGCCGCGGCCAGTGCGCGTCGCCGGCGCGCGAAAACACGCTGCCCCACAATCCGCGCAGCGCCATCGGAATCACCGGCGCCGGCGTGCGGCGGACGATCTCGGTCACGCCATGGCGAAACGGATTCATCTCGCCCGTGCGGGTCAGCTTGCCCTCCGGAAAGATGCACACGAGATCGCCCTCGGCCAGCGCTCTCGCGCAGCGCTCGTAGGCCTGCGTCAACATGTGTGCGTCCTGATGGGCCGGCGCGATCGGAATCGCCTTCGCATGACGGAACACCCAGCCCGCGAACGGCGCCTTGAAAATCTGATGATCCATCACGAAGCGGATCGGCCGCGGGCTCTCGGCCATGATGACGATCGCATCGACGAAACTCACGTGGTTGCACACCAGCACCGCGGCGCCTTCTTCGGGAATGCGCTCGGCATGCACGAGACGGATCCGGTAGAACGTGTGCACCAGCACCCACGCTATGAAGCGCAACAGAAACTCCGGCACGAGCGAGTAGATGTAGGTCGCCACCACGATGTTGAGCAGCGCGGTGACGAGAAAAATGGCCGGGATGCTAAAGCCCGCCGCGGTCAGTCCCATTGCCATCAGCGACGAGACGATCATGAACAGCGAATTCAGAATGTTGTTCGCGGCGATGATGCGGGCGCGATGGCTCGGCTGGCTGCGACTCTGGATTAACGCGTAGAGCGGTACGCTGTACAGACCGCCGAACAGCGCGAGCAGGAACAGATCGGCCAGCACGCGCCAATCGGTCGCACGCAGGAGGAATTCACCGACACCCAGCAGATGTCCCGCGCCCGGCAGCGCATGGCTCGCGAAAAACAGGTCGATGCCGAACACGCTCATACCAATCGAGCCGAGCGGCACGAGACCGATTTCGATGCGCCGCTTCGAGAGTTTTTCGCACAGCAGCGACCCCAGCCCGATACCAACCGAGAACGTGCCGAGCAGAACCGTCACGACATCCGGGTCGGCCGACAGAACGTTCTTCGCAAAGCTGAAAAACGACGACAGGAACGTCGCGCCGATAAACCACAGCCACGAAATACCCAGCAGGCTCAAAAACACCGTGCGGTTTTCGCGGGCGAGTTTCAGATTGCGCCAGGTCTCGGTGAACGGGTTCCAGTTGATCCGCAGATCGGGTTGCGGCGCAGGCGTCTGCGGCACCCTGCCCGACACCACGCGCCCGACCAGCGCGATGGCCACGCAGGCGACGGCAAGCACGATCGCGCCGTGCTCGACGAGACCCGCCCCCACCCCGCCGACGATCGTGCCGATCAGGATCGCCACGAAGGTACCCATCTCGACCATCCCGTTACCGCCGACCAGTTCGCGTGGCGACAGATGCTGTGGCAGATACGAATACTTGACCGGGCCGAACGCGGTCGAATGCACACCCATCAGGAACGTGCACAAATACAGCAATGGCGCGCTATGCAACAGGAAACCCGCGCCGCCTATCAGCATCACCACGATTTCGAAGCTCTTGACGAGGCGCGTGAGCAGGGCCTTGTCGTACTTGTCCGCGATCTGGCCGGCCGTGGCCGACAACAGCACGAAAGGCAGGATGAAGATAGCCGAGATCAGGAACGCGGCGGTCGCCGGGTCGACGCCGGAAAAACGCGCCGCCTGAAACGTGACGAGCGACGTAAAGCCGATCTTGAACACGTTGTCGTTCATCGCGCCGAGGAACTGCGTCCAGAAGAACGGCGCGAAGCGGCGCTGGCCGAGCAACTGGAACTGGGACTCGTGGTTCGCGTGAGGACGGGCGGCGCGGCGGCCGGCTGGCAGAGGACGATCGCTCATGAAGTTCGCAGAACCGGCAGACAGCGCCGCTCAAGAAGAAAGGGAAGCCAACAGGCGGACCGGACACAAAAAAGCGCGCTTGCGCGCGCATTCCGACTGCTTCTTTGCTTTGACGGCGAAGCTTGGCGAATCACGCGCCGCACTCGACCGTCCTGGTTTTCTGTCACCGCGCCGGTTGCTGTTCCTGCTGCTGGCCCTGCTGTTCTTCCGGCCAGTCGCGGATATAGGCTTTGAGCATGCGGTTTTCGAAACCCTGCTCTTCGACCACCGCTCTTGCGACGTCGTAAAAAGAGATCACACCCATGAGCGTACGGCTTTCCAGCACCGGCAAATACCGCACGTGATGTTCGAGCATCATGCGGCGCACTTCGTTGACGTCGGTTTCCGGGGTACAGGTGAGAGGATGGTCGTCCATGACCTTGCGGATGGTCGAGGTGCCGACGCTGCCGTCGTTCTCGCGCAAGGTCAGGATAATTTCGCGGAAGGTCAGCATGCCGACCAGATCGCCGTATTCCATGACGACCAGCGAGCCGATATCGTGCTCGGCCATGGTATTGACTGCATCGTGCAGCGTGGCGTCCGGGGTGACCGTAAACAGGGTGTTGCCTTTGACCTTGAGAATGTCGATGACTCGCATGAGGTGTCTCCCGTAATACCCGCTAGGCATTGCAATGCATGAATGATTTTCGATCCTAGCGGAAAGGCTCATAAAAGGAAAGCGGGCCGCCCACCGGGGCGCGGCGGCCGCTCGCCGTGAGACGGCAGGTGCGCCGGACGCTTGCCGGACCTTTACCGGAGGCTTGCGACAGCGCCGCGGGCAAGCTCGCGACCGCCCCGTGAGGCAGCCCCGAACGACCCGCCGCAAGCCCGCACTTCGGGAAAACCGCGCTTGAAGCGGCGTACCCCGGTGATAGGATGGCCGCCACTTTCACCTTTCGCGAGGCCGTTCGTGGCCTTGCCGCCCAGGATGTCCGCCAACCGTTTCGATACGCTTGCGCTGCACGCGGGCGCCGCCCCCGATCCAACCACCGGTGCGCGCGCCACGCCGATTTACCAGACCACCTCGTTTTCGTTCCGCGATTCGGACCATGCCGCCGCGCTCTTCAATATGGAACGCGCAGGCCATGTGTATTCGCGCATCTCGAACCCGACCGTGGCGGTGTTCGAGGAACGCGTCGCCGCGCTGGAAAACGGCGCTGGCGCGATCGGCACCGCCAGCGGTCAGGCCGCCCTCCATCTGGCGATTGCCACGCTGATGGGCGCCGGCTCGCATATCGTCGCGTCGAGCGCGCTCTATGGCGGCTCGCACAACCTGCTGCATTACACGTTGCGGCGCTTCGGTATCGAAACGACGTTCGTCAAGCCGGGCGATCTCGACGCGTGGCGCGCGGCACTGCGCCCGACGACCCGCCTGCTGTTCGGCGAAACGCTCGGCAATCCGGGGCTCGACGTGCTCGACATCGGCGCGGTGGCGGAACTGGCCCATGCGCACGGCGTGCCGCTGCTGGTCGACTCGACCTTCACCACGCCTTATCTGCTCAAGCCGTTCGAGCACGGCGCGGACTTCGTTTATCACTCGGCCACCAAATTCCTCGGCGGGCACGGGACAACCATCGGCGGCGTGCTGGTGGACGGCGGCACCTTCGATTTCGAGGCCTCGGGACGCTTCCCCGAATTCACCGAGCCCTACGATGGCTTTCACAAAATGGTCTTCACCGAGGAGAGCACCGTCGCGCCCTTCCTGCTGCGCGCGCGCCGCGAAGGTCTGCGCGATTTCGGCGCGTGCCTGCATCCCCAGGCGGCGTGGCAACTGTTGCAGGGCATCGAGACATTGCCGCTGCGCATGGAGCGGCACGTGGCCAACGCACGGCGCATCGTCGAATTTCTCGCGGCTCACGCAGCGGTCGAAAGCGTCGCCTATCCCGAACTGCCGTCGCATCCCGATCACGCACTGGCAAGACGCCTGCTGCCGCGCGGCGTGGGCGCCGTGTTCAGCTTCAATCTGCGCGGCGACCGTGCCGCCGGCCGCCGCTTCATCGAAGCACTCTCGCTGTTCTCGCATCTCGCGAACGTGGGCGATGCACGCTCGCTGGTCATTCACCCCGCCTCGACCACGCACTTCCGGATGGATGCCGACGCCCTCGCCGCGGCCGGCATTGCCGAAGGGACGATTCGCCTGTCGATCGGACTCGAAGACCCGGACGACCTGATCGACGATCTCAAACGCGCGCTGAAGGCGGCGCAAAAGCCTGCACTAAAGCCTGCGCAGAAAGCGGCCGCACCCACCGCACCCGCAGCCAATCCCTCGCGCCCGGAGTCCGCATGAAGCTCACCGTGCAGGGCAAACCCGCCTATGCGTACACCGGCGGCAAACCGTTCGACGCTGGGCTGCCGACCGCCGTGTTCATTCACGGCGCAGAACACGATCACAGTGTCTGGGCGCTGCAAACCCGTTACTTCGCGCATCACGGGTTCGGCGTGCTGGCGGTCGATCTGCCCGGTCATTGCCGCAGCGCCGGCCCGGCCCTCACGACGGTAGCCGCGCTGGCCGACTGGCTCGCCGACCTGCTCGACGCTGCGGGCGTCGCACGCGCGTTCGTCGCCGGCCACAGCATGGGCTCGCTGATCGCACTCGACTTCGCGGGCCGCTATCCCGAACGTGCGACGCATCTAGCGTTGCTGGCGACGGCCCTGCCCATGGCCGTCTCCGACGCGCTGCTCGACGCCGCCTTGCACCGCGAACCGGAGGCGATCGGCATGGTGAACGTCTGGTCGCACTCCACGTCCGCCGCCAAACCCTCGTGCCCCGGCCCGGGATTCTGGCTGCATGGGATGAACCAGCGGCTGATGGAACGCGTATCGTCGAACGGCGAGCCGCAGTTGTTCCACACCGATTTCACCGCTTGCAACACCTATGCGGATGGACTTGCGCGCGCCGCGCAGGTGCGCTGCGCAACGCGGCTGATAGTCGGCCGACGCGATGCGATGACGCCGCCGCGCGCCGCCCAGACGCTCGCCGACGCATTGACGCAGTCGGGCGGCAAGGTCGACACCATCACGCTCGACGCCGGTCACGCACTCATGAGCGAGCAGCCCGACGCCACTCTGGATGCGCTCTTTGCGTTCGCCTCGACGCCGTCGACACTGTCGTCCCATACGGCCGGATAAGCGCTGCGAACCGTCACGATAGCGGCTTCGACAGCGTCGCGCCATCGGCCGAATGGCCAGGTTGCGCGCGTCGACGGCTAGCCGCACAATGGCCCACGCCTGTCCCGCTTCGGCGCCGCAGGCAGGGGAAATCGAAAAGCGTCGACCTTGGGAGACGAAGATGGCTCAAACCGCGCATACCGACCACTTCGCGAGTTTCGCGGAGTTCTATCCGTACTACCTCAGCGAACATCGCAATACCGTGTCGCGCAGGCTGCATTTCGTGGGCTCGCTCGCCGTAATAGGATGCCTCGCGATGGCGCTCGCGACGGGCGACTGGCTTTGGTTACCGGCAGCCGTCGTCTGCGGATACGGGTTCGCATGGGTCGGGCACTTCTTCTTCGAGAAAAACCGTCCCGCCACTTTCCGTCATCCGTTCTATAGCCTGATGGGCGACTGGGTGATGTTCAAGGACATCTGCATCGGCAGAATCGCGTTGTAGCGCCGCGCAATGGCTTCGACTTTCGGCCCGGCGCGAAGCATCAAACGGTTTGGGTCGGCATCGGCGAATTGCCGCTTTCGGTTTCGCCGGCCATCGCGGCACGAGCGGCGGCGCGTTCAGTGAGCAGCGTGGCCAGCGTGACCTTGAGGCCGTCGTTTTCCAGAGCGGTGAGCAGCGTAGGACCGTCGACCCGCGTGGAATTCAGATCGAGCTGATATTCGAGTTCCGCGCGGTCGATCACGAACAGGTCGAACAGTTGCTGCACGGTAATCTGCGCCGGATTTGCGAGCAGCAGAAACTTCGGCCGCTTGCCGTCTTCCTGCAAACGCGCAATCCACTCGATCTCTTCGAGCTTGAGCAGCAGGTTGATCGACGTGTCCATGTTGCGGCGGAGCATGCGCGAGATTTCCGGCATCGTATAGCCGGACTTGCCGGCGTCGCGCGCCTCGGAAAGCCGCGCGAGCAGTTCGAGCGAATCGAACAGATCGCTGCCCGCGAAGGTCGGCCGGTGGAACTGGCCGATGCGGATGGCGGGCAGCGCCGAGGCGATCATCGCGCCGGCCAGCGTGATGAACCAGCACAGGTACATCCACAACAGGAACAGCGGCACCGCGGCAAACGCGCCATACACGGCGGTGTAGGTCGGAATGCGGCGCACGTAGTAGCCGAAACCCCGCTTGGCGAGTTCGAACGCGATGGCGGCCGTCACCCCGCCGATCAACGCGTCGCGCCACTCCACGCGCGTGTTCGGCAGGTAGACGTAAAGGATCGTGAAAGCGACGGCCGTGAGCGGCAGTGCGGCACCGGCGAGCGCCCATTCGATCACCGGCGTCATGCGCTGCGCGGCGGTAAAGGTCATGGACTGCGTGAACAGATAGGAGGAAATCGAAAGACTCACGCCAATCAGGATCGGGCCCAGCGTGATGATCGCCCAGTACACCAGAATGCGCTGCGCGATCGGCCTTGCCTTGCGCACCCGCCAGATCACGTTAAAAGCGGATTCGACCGTCATCATGGTCATCACCGCCGTGACGAACAGCAGGATCATGCCGATCGTGGTCAGCCCTTTGGCTTTGGACGCGAACTGGTTCAGGTACTTGAAGATCTGGCTGTTCAGTTGCTCGGGCATCAGGTGGTCGGCGAGGAAGAACTGCAGCGACTCCTGGAACGAACTGAAAATCGGGAATGCGGTGAACAACGCGAAAGCGACCGTGGCGAGTGGCACGAGCGCGAGCATGGTGGTGAACGTGAGGCTGCCGGCCACCTGCGGAATGCGGTCTTCGCTGCTGCGCTTCGCAGCGAATTTCGCGAGCCGCTTGAGCGAGTCGAGATCGAAACGCACCTTGGACAACAAACCCACCTCCTTGCATCGCAATCCGTGTTTCGGGAGCCTGCTTTTCTACCTGCTCTTCGACCTGCTTTGGAATCTTTTTAGCGCCGGTTTGCGAGCGTCGCCGCGCACCTGGCCAGATAGCCACGAGCGGCCTGTGCCGCGGACCGAGCCCCTATAATACCCGTTCACCGTTGAGGCCTATGAAAGACATTCTCGTGCTTTATTACAGCCGTCACGGCGCTACGCGCGAGCTCGCGCTGGCCATCGCGCACGGCATCGACAGCATCCCCGGCATCCAGGCGCGCGTGCGTACGGTACCCGCGGTGTCCGCCGTTTGCGAAGCGACGCAACCGGACATTCCAGCCGAAGGTCCACCCTACGTCGAACTGCGCGATCTCGAAGAATGCGCCGGCCTCGCACTCGGCTCGCCCACCCGCTTCGGTAACATGGCCGCCGCGCTCAAATACTTTCTCGACGGCACGACGCCGCAGTGGCTGGCCGGTGCATTGGCCGGAAAGCCCGCGTGTGTGTTCACCTCCACCGGCAGTCTGCATGGCGGGCAGGAGTCGACGCTGCTCTCCATGATGTTGCCGCTGTTGCATCATGGCATGCTGATCGTCGGCATTCCGTACACCGAGAGCACGCTGAGCACCACGCAAACCGGTGGCACGCCCTATGGCGCCTCGCATTTCGCACGCGCAGGGGGCGCCGACCAGGGCATCTCCGCCGACGAAAAAACGCTCGCCATCGCGCTTGGCGCACGCGTGGCGCGCACGGCGGCAGCCATGACCGAGCGGCCGTGAATCCAGACGTGAATCCGGACTTGAAGCCAGACGAGAAGCCCGCCTAAGCCAATCGAGAACCCACCCGTGAACGAGCCGCGCCCTCTCCCCACCCCCCGCCGGCAGATCGCCGCGCACGGCGCCACCGCGACCTTGTGCGCGCTGATCGCGCTGTCGGTAGCCTGGGAATGGTGGCTCGCACCGTTGCGGCCCGGCGGTTCCGCGCTGGTCCTCAAAGCCGTGCCCTTGCTGCTCGCGCTGCCGGGCGTCTGGCGACACCGGCTCTATACGCTGCAGTGGGCGTCGATGCTGATCCTGCTGTATTTCACCGAAGGCGTCGTTCGCGGCTGGAGCGACCATGGCACGAGCGCGCTGCTGGCGTGGCTCGAAACCGCGCTCGCCGTGGTTTTCTTCGTGTGTTCGCTCGCCTATGTCGCGCCGTTCAAACGCGCGGCGAAACAAGCAGCAAAACAAGCAGCAAAGCTGGCTGCAAAGCAGACCGCCAACCCCGTCCCGCGACCCTAGACGCTGCCCGTGTAACCCATCCGCGCAACTTCCGACCGACCATCATGACTCAAGCCGCCTTTCTGACCGCCTGCCGCGACGCCATCGGCGCTGCCCAGGTGTTGACCGATCCGCACGACACCGCGCCCCATCTCACCGACTGGCGGCGCCGTTATACGGGCGCCGCGTGCGCGGTACTCTGCCCCGGCACGGCCACCGAAGTCGCAACGCTCGTCAAGCTCGCCGCCGGGCATCGCATCGCGCTGGTGCCGCAAGGCGGCAACACGGGTCTGGCCGGCGGCGCCACGCCGGACGCGAGCGGCACGCAGGCGGTCGTGAGCCTGCGGCGACTTAATCGCGTGCGCGATGTCGATCCGCATAACAACACGATCACCGTCGAAGCGGGCGTCATCCTCGCCGAGGTTCAGAAGCACGCGCAGGCAGCGGACCGTCTTTTCCCGCTGAGTCTCGCAGCCGAAGGCAGTTGCACGATCGGCGGCAATCTGGCGACCAATGCCGGCGGCACGGGCGTGCTGCGCTACGGCAACACGCGCGAACTGTGTCTCGGTCTCGAAGTGGTCACGCCGCAAGGCGAACTGTGGGACGGTCTGCGCGGACTGCGTAAGGACAACACCGGCTACGATCTGCGCGACCTGTTCATCGGCGCGGAAGGCACGCTCGGCATCATCACCGCGGCTGTGCTCAAGCTGCACCCGCAACCGGCCGCGCGCGTCACCGCGCTCGCCGCGCTGGCCTCGCCGCATGCGGCGCTCGACTTCCTGTCGCTCACGCAAAGCGTGGCCGGCCCGCTGTTGACCGGTTTCGAGCTGATGTCGGATTTCTGCGTGCGGCTGGTCGGCCGGCATTTCGAGCAGATGCGCTATCCGTTCGCAGAGCCGCACGCGCAAATCGTGTTGCTGGAACTGTCGGACAGTGAGAACGAGGAACACGCCCGCACGCTGTTCGAACGACTGATGGAAACCGCGCTCGAATCTGGTCTCGTGGAAGACGCGGTCGTGGCGGAGAACCTCTCACAGTCGCGGGCGTTCTGGAATCTGCGTGAGCATATTCCGCTCGCTCAGGCCGAAGAAGGCCTGAACATCAAGCACGATATCGCCGTGCCCATTTCGCGCATCGGTCACTTCATCGACGAAACCGACGCGGCGGTGGCCAGAACGGCGCCCGGCGCGCGCATGGTGACCTTCGGCCATCTCGGCGACGGCAATCTGCATTACAACGTGCAGGCGCCCGAAGGCGTCGATGCGAAGGCGTTTCTCGAGCAGTATCAGAGTCCGATCAATCAGGTCGTCTACGACAGCGTGCATCGCCATCGCGGCAGTATCAGCGCGGAACATGGCCTCGGCCAGTTGAAGGTCGACGAGGCGATGCACTACAAGCAGGACGTCGAGGTGCGGATGATGCAGGCCGTCAAACGCGCGCTCGACCCGTTGGGTCTGATGAACCCGGGCAAGGTCGTGCGCTGAACAACGAAGTCACCGGAAGCCGCTCAGGTCGACGGAGCGGCCCCATCGCAGGAGCCATCGTGAAAATTCGAGTGCTGTCCGATCTGCATCTGGAAAATGACGAACCCGAAGTGATTCCGCATGCGCAGGCCGATCTGATCGTGCTGGCCGGCGACATCCACAATCATGCGGCCGGTCCGCGCTGGGCCGCGCAAGCTTTCGACGGCGCCGCGCCGGTGGTCTACGTGCCGGGCAATCACGAGTATTACGACAGCGAGTTCGGCGCGATGGAAGCCGCGTTGCAAGACGCGGCCGCGCAGGTCGATCGCGTGCACGTGCTCAACAATGCGGCGCTGGTCGATCCGCAAGGCCGCTGGCGAGTGCTCGGCACCACGCTATGGACCGATTTCGCGCTATATGGCGCCGATCCCGATGCGCTGGCGGAGTCCATCGGGGCATCGCGCAAAGCGATGCTCGACTTCCACGGTGTGATCCAGACGAACTGGCCGCGCGGCCCGCTCGACTCGCCGCGCGACTTCACGCCGGAGGATTCGCTGGCACTGCATCGGCAGGCGCGAGCCTGGCTGGAAGCGGAACTGGCCCGGCCGTTCGACGGCAAGACGATCGTGGTGAGTCATCACGCGCCGCATCGGCTGAGTCTGGCCGAACGTTATGCCGAGGACCGTGTATCAGCGGGTTTCGTCACGCATCTGCCCGAACTCGTGCGCGCACCGGTATCGCTATGGATTCATGGTCACACGCATACGTCGTTCGATTACACCGTCGAGGGCACGCGCGTAGTCTGCAATCCGCGCGGTTATCGCGACCGGCGCACCGGCCGTTGGGAGAACCCGCAGTTCGCGTGGGACAAGGTCGTGGAGATTTAGGCGAGCAGCGTCGCCAGAGGCAACAGCAACGCGGCAGGAGAAACCGCCGCAAAAAATCAGGCCCGCCGGAAAAATAGCCAGAAATTCGACCGGGAATCCAGCGCAGCCATCAAAACAGAAACTTCACCCGGCAATCAACGCTCGCGTCGCTGGCCTTGCGCCTTACCCGGGCGTTCGATCCTGATCGGGATCAGTCGCGGCTGTTGCTCGCGCTGGCGGCGCAGCAGATCGCGCGATGCGGCGACCGCAATCAGTCCAAACATAACGGCCACGCCAATCATCAGATGCGTATCCATGAGTCCCTCGTCCTTCCAGTTGTAGCGATTCGCCGACCTGCCTGCGTAAAACGTGGCCGTTGATTCCCGGCGTTGATTCCCGGTTACCCAGGCACTCGGGCGGCGACGCGTGACCACACGTTAGCAAATCGACCGCGCTCAAGAAGTAAGAAAATGTTGCGACGCGGCAGGCATGTAACACCACACGGCGCGCACTCCGCCCCGCGCGCCACTCCCCGCCGCCCCGTCAGGTGCGGGCAAACTGCCGCAATTCCTCATGATCGGCGGCGAGCGTCGCCGGCAATACATCGCGCAAAAATTCGACCCACGTGCGTATTTTTGCGTCCAGATACTGGCGCGACGGATACAGCGCGTACAGATTCATTTCCTGCGACGTGTACTCGGGCAACAGCCAGACCAGCTTGCCGTTGCGCAAACCGCTGATCGCGGAATAGATGGGAATCAGGCCGACACCCATGCCCTGACTCACCGCGACGACCATCGCTTCCGCCACGTTCACCTGAAACGTGGTCGAGCCCAGTTCGATCGATTCTTCGCCGTTCGGGCCTTCGAAAGTCCATTTGTCGGTCGGAAACACCGGCGTGACCATCTGCATGCAACGATGCTGCGCGAGATCCGTCGGTGTCTGCGGCACGCCGTGCCGCTCCAGATAAGCCGGCGACGCGCAGGCAATGCTGAACGCGCTGCCCAGACGCTGCGACACCAGCCCGGAATCCGGCAATTCGGTCGCGAGCGTCAACGACACGTCGAAGCCTTCGTCCAGCAGATCAGGCATGCGCTGCGCCAGCGTCAGCTCGATCTGCACCTCCGGGTAACGCTCCTGATATTGCCCCACCGCCGGCACCACGTAGTGCTGGCCGAAGCTCGTCATTGCATGCACCTTCAGCTTGCCGGACGGCCGGGCGTGCGCGTCGCTCGCCTCGGCTTCGGCCTGATCGACGTACGCAAGAATCTGCTCGCAACGCTGAAGATAGCGCTCGCCGGCCTCGGTCAACGCGATACGGCGCGTAGTGCGATTCAGCAGGCGCGTTCTCAAATGCGCCTCCAGATCGGAAACCGCCCGCGAGGCGTACGCCGTGGTCGTATTCAGATGCTGCGCAGCACCCGTGAAGCTCCCGGCTTCGACCACGCGGACAAATACGCGCATGTTTTGAAGCGTATCCATACCCATCCCTAGTGAACGGTAGCGATTGTTACACGTTTCGCAAAGGCGATTGTCTCACAACACGTAAGAATGCCTTTCATCTTTACGGGTTATTCCCTAATCGGTCAAAAAATATAATGGCGCCCATGCCTCTATAGCCATTTTTGGAGAAAATCGTGCAGCATCCGGTACCGAAAGGGATCGCCGCCGCCGCGGTTCTTACGATTCTATTAACAATCGCCGGTTGTGCCAGCACCCGAACCATCGCGCCGCAAGCTCAGGCTATCGAGCCTGCTTCGCTCGACGCGGGCGCGGCCATCCGCGCCGCCAATGCCGATGCGCAATGGCCTACCGCCGACTGGTGGCGCGCCTATGGCGATCCGCAACTCGATCAGTGGATTGCCAACGCGCAAGCCGGCAACCCGAGCCTCGCACTGGCCCAGTCGCGCGTGCGCGAAGCCCTGTCGATGGCGGGCGTCGCCCGTTCCGCGCTGTCGCCGCAGGTGAACGGCAGCCTGTCGATCCAGCGCCAGAAATGGTCCGACAACCTGTATTACGGCCCAGGCCCGCTCGCGGGCGAGCAGTCGTGGAATAACACCGGCACCTTGGGCCTGTCCTATCACCTCGACCTGTGGGGCAAGGACAAAAACGCTGCCGAGCGCGCGCTGGACGCCGCCCACGCGAGCGCCGCCGATGCCCGCGCCGCGCAACTCGAACTTGAAAGCAACGTGGTGCGCACGTACATCGAGCTGTCGCTGAATTACGCGCTGCTCGATATCGCCCAAGCCACGCTGCAGCAACAGCAACAGATTGTCGATCTGGCGAACCGTCGTCTGAAAGGCGGCATCGGGACGCAGCTCGAAGTGAGCCAGGCCGACACGCCGATGCCGGAGTACGAGCGTCAGATCGACGAAATCGAAGAAAAGATTGCGCTCGGGCGCAATCAGATGGCGGCGCTGGCGGGCCAGGGGCCGGGCGCAGGCGACGCGATCCAGCGTCCGACGCTGTCGCTCGGCGCACCGGCCGGCCTGCCGGCCTCGTTGCCCGCGGAGCTGATCGGCCATCGGCCGGACGTGGTGGCGGCACGCTGGACGGTGGCGGCACAGGCACGCGGCATCGACGTCGCCAAGGCCGACTTCTATCCGGATATCAACCTGCTGGCGTCCATCGGCGGCTACGCGGCGATGGGGCCGCTCTTCCAGTTCCTGAAGAATCCGTCGCATAGCTGGAGCGCGGGACCCGCGCTGTCGCTGCCGATTCTCGACGGTGGACGTCTGCGCTCGCAACTCGGCGTAGCGTCGGCCGGCTACGACGAAGCGGTGGACCGGTATAACCAGTCGATCGTCGGCGCGCTGAAGGATATCTCCGATCAGGTCATCCGCATCCGCTCGCTGTCGACTCAAGCCGACGACGCCGACCGTTCGGTCGCGGCGGCCCGCAAGAATTATCAACTGGCGAGCGAAGGATATCGGCGCGGTCTGTCCGACTATGTGAACGTGCTGATCGCACAGAACCAGTTGCTGCGCGCGCAGGAAGGCGTCGCGAAAATTCACGCCGAGCGACTGGGCGCGCATGCGTCGCTGATGAGCGCGTTGGGCGGCGGCCTCGACGATCCGTCGAACGGCCCGCAAGCCGCCGACACGCTGCCGGCGCATGGCAAGGGACAATCGGCTCCGGCATCGGCATCGGCACCCGCCCCAGCCCCCGCCGCTGCCACGCATCCCGCCACGGCCGGTTGAGGCAAATCATGTCGAGTCCTTCCTCTCCCGCCTCACGCCCGTCCCGGTTTGCTGCCTGGTACGCAGCCGCCGCCGACTGGGCACGTGGCGACGGCCTGACCTGGCTGTATATGTTCAAGGCGCTCGCCGCCTGCTTTCTCGCGCTCGGCATCGCGATGAAGCTCGACCTGCCGCAACCGCGCACCGCGATGACCACCGTGTTCATCGTGATGCAGCCGCAAAGCGGGATGGTGTTCGCGAAGAGCTTCTACCGTATTTGCGGCACGCTGGTCGGCCTCGTCGTGATGCTCACGCTGATCAGCCTGTTTTCCCAGCAACCGGAACTGTTCATCGTCAGCACGGCGATCTGGGTCGGCATCTGCACGGCGGGCGCCGCGCGCAACCGCAACTTCAAGTCGTACGGTTTCGTGCTGGCGGGCTACACCGCCGCGCTGATCGGCATTCCCGCCGCGCAGCATCCCGACGGCGCGTTTCTGAGCGCACTCACGCGGGTCGCCGAGGTCGTGCTCGGCATCGTCTGTTCGGGCGCGGTCAGCGGGCTGGTGTTTCCGCGTTTCACGGGCTTGCAGATGCGCAGTACCGTGCGCGCCCGTTTCTCGGCGTTCGTCGACTACGTGTCGGCGTCGCTTGCCGGACGTAACGATCGCGCTCAACGGGAAGCCACCAACGCGCGCTTCGTCGCGGATATCGTCGGCTTCGAAGCGGCGCGCAGCGCGGCCGTGTTCGAAGGACCGGATTCGCGGATGCGCAGCGGTCGTCTCGCCCGGCTGAACAGCGAGTTCATGACCGCATCGACCCGCTTTCACGCGCTGCACCAGTTAATGAACCGCCTGCGCGATGCGGCAAACGCCGATGCGGCAAACGCCGACGTGCCAGGCGCCGGTGCCGCCATCGCCGTCGAAGCGCTCGAACCGTATTTCAAGGAAATCGCGCCGCTGCTTGCCAAATCCGGGGAGCCGGTGTTGAGCGCCGCCGATGCGGCCCATGCCGCCGCGCAACTCGACGCCTACAAGGCCGAGTTGCCCAAGCGGGTGCGCGCGACGCGAGCCGCGCTGGAAGTGCGGCCCGACGCGCCGCTGCTCGACTTCGACACCGGCGCGGAACTGCTGTACCGCTTCATCGACGATCTGCATGCCTATGCGGCCACCTACGCGTCGCTCGCCGTCGATACGCACGAGCGCGAGCGCTGGCTCGAGCGCTACGAGCCGAAGACCAATCCGATTGCAGCCGGTGTCGCCGGGCTGCGCGCGACGCTGGTGATCATCGTGCTCGGCGCCTTCTGGATCGCGACGGCGTGGCCGAGCGGCGCGACGCTGACGCTGACGGCCGCGGCCGTGTGCGCGCTGGCGTCGTCCTCGCCCAATCCGAAGCGCACCGCGTTCCAGATGGCGACCGGCACCCTGGCCGCCTCGGTGATGGGCATCTTCGTGATGTACGCCGTGTATCCGCGCATCGACGGTTTCCCGCTGATGTGCGTCGCGCTCACGCCGTTCCTGCTGCTCGGCGTCTTCATGACGACCCGCCCCGCGCTGATGGGCTACGGCCTCGGCTATTGCATCTTCTTCTGCTTTCTCGCCGGGCCGGACAACGTGATTCATTACGACCCGAGCAGCAGCATCAACGACGCGGTGGCTCTCGTCGCGGCGATGCTGGTGTCGTCGATCGCATTCGCGGTCCTGCTGCCGCCGTCCACACCGTGGCTGCGCAACCGCCTGCTCGTCGACCTGCGCCGCCAGGTCGTCCTGGCCGGCCGCGCGCGGCTGTCGAAGGTACGCGCGCGCTTTGAAAGCGGCGCGCGCGACCTGATGTTCCAGATCAACGCGCTCGCGGCCGACGAGCCCGAACTGCGGCGCGACACATTGCGCTGGCTGTTCGCGGTGCTCGAAGTGGGCAACGCGGTAATCGACCTGCGCCGCGAACTGGCCGGCTTGCCGCGCGATTCACGCTATGCGCCGGGCGCGCCGTGGCGGGTCGAACTGCGCACGATGCGCGATGCGATCGCCGTGCTGTTCGAACGGCCGCACAGCGCTCGCTTCGAACGCGCGATGCAGACCACCGTCGCGGCGATCGCCGCCGTCCAGCAACTGCTCGCCGGGTTCGACGCGCCGCGCGACGAGCGGCACCGGCTGCAACGCATATTGAGTCAGTTGCATTTCATCCGTACCGCGTTGCTCGATCCGCAATCGCCGCTCGAGGCGTCGGCGGGCGCTCGTGCCGACGCGTCAGAAGGAGTTCGTCATGCCACGTGATATCGCCGTTTTCGACGCCTACGTGCCGGCCATCGTGCTGCTGTGCATAGCGGGCGCCGTGCTTACCTGGATGCTGGATCGCGTGATCGCCTATACGGGCCTGTATCGCGTGGTGTGGCATCCGTCCTTGTTCCGGGCCAGTTTGCTCGTGTGTGTGTGCGGCGTGCTCGGTCTCGCCGTTTATCGTTGATCAGAGTCGAATCATGACCATCCGAAATTTTGTGGGTTTCATTGCGACGGCCGTTATTTTCGTCGTCGCCATCCTGATTGGCCGCGTGCTGTGGGTTCATTACATGGACGAGCCCTGGACGCGCGACGGGCGGGTGCGCGCCGAGATCGTCAACGTCGCGCCGGACGTGTCGGGCGCCGTGGTCGATCTGCCGGTGAAGGACAACCAGCTGGTCAAGCGCGGCGATCTGCTGATGCAGATCGATCCGTCGCATTACCAGATTGCCGTCGAACAGGCGCAGGCGGCGGTGGCCGCGAGCAAGGCCGAGTTGCAGATGAAGCGCGACGACGCGCAGAGGCGCGCCGACATGGATGCGCTGGTGGTGTCCAAGGAAAGCCGTGAGAATGCGTCGCACACGGCATCGGCCGCGGAAGCGTCGTATCAGCAGGCGCTGGCCACGCTCGATGCGGCCCGGCTGAATCTCGCCCGCACCCGCGTGGTCGCGCCGGTGGACGGCTACGTGACCAACCTGAACGTGTTCCGCGGCGACTATGCAACGGCGGGCGCCGCGAAGCTCGCGATCGTCGACAGTCACTCGTTCTGGGTGTACGGCTACTTCGAGGAAACCAAGCTGCCGCACGTGCAGGTCGGCAACAAGGCGCAAATCACGCTGATGAGCGGCGGCACGCTGCAAGGGCATGTCGAAAGCATTTCGCGCGGTATCTACGATCGCGACAATCCCGAAAGCCGCCAGCTGATCGCGGACGTGAATCCGACCTTCAACTGGGTCAGGCTGGCGCAGCGGGTGCCGGTGCGCATCGGGATCGACAGCGTGCCGAACGGCGTCGTGCTGGCGGCCGGGATCACTTGTACGGTGGTGGTGACGCCGGGTTAAAGAAGTTTCCGGACGAGGCGGCGGCTTATGCGGCCGCCTCGTCCAGCATCGCCGGCGTCGATCAAAGCCGGAACTTGCCCACCATCTGCTTCAAGCCGCGCGCCTGATCGTCCAGCGATTTCGCCGCCGCGCTCGCCTGCTCCACCAGCGCGGCATTCTGTTGCGTGCCCGAATCCATCTGCGTCACCGCGACGTTGATCTCTTCGATCCCGGCGCTCTGCTCGGACGACGCCGCGGAGATTTCGCCCATGATATCGGTCACGCGCTTCACGGCCTTCACGACTTCGTCCATGGTCTGGCCCGCGTCCTGAGCGAGCGTCGAACCGTTGCCCACCCGCTGCACCGAGGCGCTGATCAATGCCTTGATCTCCTTGGCCGCCGCCGCGCTGCGCTGCGCGAGATTGCGCACTTCGGCCGCTACCACCGAAAAGCCACGCCCCTCTTCGCCGGCTCGCGCGGCTTCCACCGCGGCGTTCAACGCGAGAATGTTGGTCTGGAACGCAATGCCTTCGATCACGCCGATGATGTCGCCGATGCTGCGCGCACTGTCGTTGATCTCGTTCATCGTCGCCACCACCCGGCCGACCACTTCGCCGCCCTTCTCCGCGATGTCCGACGCGTTATGCGCGAGCGAACTCGCCTGCTTCGCGTTGTCGGCGTTCTGCCGCACCGTCGAGGTCAACTGCTCCATGCTGCTGGCGGTACGCTCGAGCGCCATTGCCTGCTGCTCGGTGCGATGCGACAGATCCAGGTTGCCCATCGAGATCTGACTCGACGCGGTGGCAATGGCATCCGCGCTAGACGCGATATCGGCGACGGTCGTCGCCAGTCCGCTCTGCATGTCGTGCAGTGCGAACAGCATGCTCGACTTGTCCTTGCGACCAAGCGAGATGCGGCTCGACAGATCGCCCGCCGCGATCCGGCTGGCGATCTCCTTCGCGTACGCCGGTTCGCCGCCGAGCTGGCCGGCGAGCCGCCGCACCACCCATTCGCCGATGCCGAAGGCCAGCACGATCAGGCCGACCGTCATCACGGCGATCATCACGAACGACGCGTGAAAAACGAACGCGGCTGCTTCGATCGTCGCCTTCGCAGCACTCCCGCGCTGCGTGACGAGTTCGTCGACGAGCGTTTCTAGCTTGCCCGTTTCGACCAGCAACGAGATGTCCTGCGTGCCGACCTGCCAGTTCATCTGCGTGAGATCGAGCGGCTGCGCTTTGACGAGCGTCACGAAATCGCGCAGATGTCCGCTCCAGACGCCGACGCCGGCGTCGAAGCGCTTTTGCTGGGCTACCGCTTTGGCGTCCGTGGCATCGACGTATCGACGCAGTGTGGCCAGCGACGTGTCCAGCCCCTTGAGATCGCGGTCGATATCGGCGCCGAGATCGTCACGCTCCTTCGCGGTGGTCGCGGTGAGCAGCATCTTCTGGCCGCGGCTCGCGCGCAGCATGTAGCCGCGCGCTTCTTCCGCGGCCCGGCTGGCCACGTAGCCCTGGTCGTAAATGGATTGTGCGGAGGTATGCAGACGGCTGATCTGGGTCAGCGCGAATACGCCGATCAGGAGCGAGCCGATCAGCAGAACGGCAAACGCGAGACGCAGTGTGGCTTTGACCGACAGGCGCCCGAGGCTCCCGGCCCGGGCCTCGCCCGACGCTGACGACGACGGCAAGCCGGTCGCGCCTTCTTGCGGCACGAACGCCGCGTCGATAGGTCCGGCTGCGGATACTGCTTTCATTGGTCATGTCCCCACAAGTAGAGCCGCCGGAATCGGTTACCGGCATGCTGGCTATCACTCCGGGTCTACGGCAACGGCATCTGCAATCTTTAGGGTTTTGCACGATCCTCGCGTCGGCCTGCCGCCCGGTTGCGGGCGCGCGGCCTCGTAAGCCACGCACCCGCGCCGGCTTTATACCCAGCCAAAATTCGCACGATGCGTTTTCGTGTTTCGTGAGACACCCGATTAGCGGTGTCCGATTCGCGACAAAACTTGTCCTTACAATTCGCTCAAGCCACATTAAACTTCGAAACCTAGCGGATGACGCCCGATTCGCGTCGATATGTCGCAGCCCGCGCAAACCAGGCGGACGAGCGGCGAGGCGAACGGGTCAACAGGAGACAAGCCATCGGGCCACCCGCCCAGCAGTCGTGAGACCGACAGCCGCACCGATTCCCCACTTCACTTTTTCCTCATCTAGCGTATGGAAACGAGCCTCGATAAAAGCGCCCTTGCCGGCGCGCCAGTGGCCAAGCCGGCTACCGCGGTCCAGCGCACGGTCTACTCCGTGCTCGGCGCCATCAGCTTTTCGCACCTGCTCAACGACATGATCCAGTCGTTGATCCTCGCCATCTATCCGATGTTCAAAGCGAATTTTTCGCTGTCGTTCGGGCAGATCGGTCTGATCACCCTGACCTATCAGATCACCGCTTCGCTGCTGCAACCGCTGGTCGGCAGCTATACCGACAAGCATCCGAAACCGTATTCGCTGCCCGTCGGCATGGGGTTCACGCTGTGCGGTCTGCTGCTGATGTCCGTCGCGCCGAGCTTCGGGGTGCTGCTGATCGCCGCGGCGCTGGTCGGTTGCGGCTCGTCGGTGTTCCACCCGGAATCGTCGCGGGTCGCGCGCATGGCCTCGGGCGGCCGTCACGGTCTCGCGCAGTCGCTGTTCCAGGTCGGCGGCAACGCGGGTTCCTCGCTCGGGCCGTTGCTGGCCGCGCTCATCGTGATTCCGCACGGTCAGCACAGCATTGCGTGGTTCTCGGTGGCCGCGCTCGTCGCGATCGTCGTGCTGACGCAGATCGGCCGCTGGTACAAGGCGCATCCGCTGGTCAAGAAGGCCCGCGCCCAGTCGGGTCACGCGACGTTGACGCGCAACCAGGTGTTCTTCGCGATGAGCGTGCTGATGCTGCTGGTGTTCTCCAAGTACTTCTACCTCGCCAGCATCAACAGCTATTTCACGTTTTATCTGATCGATAAATTCCATCTGCCGGTGCAGACGGCGCAGGTTCACCTGTTCGTGTTCCTCGCGGCGGTGGCGGCGGGCACGGTGATCGGCGGTCCGATCGGCGACCGGATTGGCCGCAAGTACGTGATCTGGGTGTCGATTCTCGGCGTGGCGCCGTTCACGCTGCTGCTGCCGTACGCGAACCTGTTCTGGACCAGCGTGCTGACCGTGGTGATCGGCGTGGTGCTGGCGTCGGCTTTCTCGGCCATCCTCGTCTACGCGCAGGAACTGATTCCCGGCAAGGTCGGCATGGTCGCGGGTCTGTTCTTCGGGCTGGCGTTCGGCATGGGCGGGATCGGCGCGGCAGTGCTGGGGCATCTGGCCGACACCACGAGCATTGCTTATGTGTACAAGATCTGCTCGTTCCTGCCGCTGCTGGGCGTGCTGACGGTGTTTCTCCCGGACGTGGAAGGCAAGCACGCGAAGGCCTGACCGGTCGGCTGAGGGTTGCATCGGGAAAAAGGCGCTGCGGCGCCTTTTTCTTTTGCGCGGCGACGGGGCCCGGCGGAATCCGGCAGACGCAGCGGGCGCGGCGGGTTTGCCGCTCATGGACAACCCGCGTTGTCCGCGATGGCGGGCGTGCTCTATGCTTGTGCCGACGTACGCCTTGCCGCAGCGCGCCCGACGACCGGCACGCTCCATCCCGCCCGCCGCCCCAACGCAGCAGAAGGATCGCCGCAGATGACCACCTACCGCGCTTTCCACCGCCGTTCGATCGAGAACCCCGAGGACTTCTGGCGCGAGCAGGCACGGCGCATTCACTGGCATACGCCGTTCACCCAGGTGCTCGACCGCTCGAACCCGCCGTTTGCGCGCTGGTTCGTCGGCGGTCGCACGAACCTGTGTCACAACGCGGTGGACCGGCATCTTGCCGAGCGTGCGCAACAGAACGCGCTGGTGTACGTGTCGACGGAAACCGGCATCGAGCGTCGTTACACCTACGCCGAGCTATATGCCGAGATCAACCGGATGGCGGCGGTCATGCGCTCGCTGGGCGTGAGACGCGGCGACGTGGTGCTGCTCTATCTGCCGATGATCCCCGAAGCCCTGTTCGCGATGCTCGCCTGCGCGCGGCTCGGCGCGATTCATTCGGTCGTGTTCGGCGGCTTCGCGGCGCCGAACCTCGCCGCGCGGATCGACGACGCCAGGCCCGCGCTGATCGTCACCGCCGACGCCGGCGCGCGCGGCGGCAAGGTGATCGACTACACGCCGCTGGTGGACGAAGCGCTGGCGCGCGCGGAACACAAGACTGCGCGCGTGCTGCTAATCGACCGCCAGCTTGCGCCCGAGCGGCTGAACGCTAGCTATCTGGTCGATTACGAGCCGCTGCGCGAACAGTTTTTCGATGTACACGTGCCGTGCGAATGGCTCGAGTCGAACGAGCCTTCGTACGTGCTGTACACATCCGGCACCACCGGCAAACCGAAGGGCGTGCAGCGCGACGTCGGCGGCTATGCGGTGGCGCTGGCGGCGTCGATGGAACATATTTTTCAGGGCAAGCCCGGCGACACGATGTTCACCGCGTCGGACGTGGGCTGGGTGGTCGGCCATAGCTATATCGTCTACGCGCCGCTGCTCGCGGGACTCACCACCGTCATGTACGAAGGCACGCCGATCCGTCCGGACGGCGGCATCTGGTGGCGCCTCGTCGAGCAGCACCGGATCAACCTGATGTTCACCGCGCCGACCGCCTTGCGCGTGCTGAAGAAGCAGGACCCGAAGTTGATGAAGCAGGCGGATCTGTCGAGCCTGCGCACGCTATTCCTCGCCGGCGAACCGCTCGACGAGCCGACCGCCGCGTGGATTGCCGACGCGCTCGGCAAGCCGGTCATCGACAACTACTGGCAGACCGAAACCGGCTGGCCGATGCTGGCGATTCCGCGCGGCGTGGAAGCGTTGCCGACCCGGCTTGGCTCGCCCGGCGTGCCGTCGGCCGGTTTCAACCTCAGCCTGCGCAACGAGACGACCGGCGAGCCCTGTCCGCCCGGCGAGAAAGGCGTGCTGACGCTGGCCTATCCGTTGCCGCCGGGGTGTATGACGACCGTCTGGGGCGACGACCCGCGCTTCATCAGCACCTACTGGTCGAGCATTCCGCATCAGCAGCTGTACTCGACCTTCGACTGGGGCATTCAGGACGAAGACGGTTACGTGACGATCCTCGGGCGCACCGACGACGTGATCAACGTGGCCGGTCACCGGCTCGGCACGCGCGAAATCGAGGAGGCGTTGTCGAGCCATGCGGCGGTCGCCGAAGTGGCCGTGGTCGGCGTAACCGATGCGTTGAAGGGTCAGGCGGCGATGGCCTTCGTGGTGTTGCGCGACGGGCCGGCCTATGCGAAGGACAAGGCCCGCGCGAAGCTGGAAGTCGAGTTGCTGGCGACGGTGGATCGTCAGCTCGGTGCGATTGCGCGGCCGGCGCGGGTGCACGTGGTGTCGATGTTGCCCAAGACGCGCTCCGGCAAGCTGTTGCGCCGCGCGATCGCCGCGCTGGCGGAAGGTCGCGAACCGGGCGATTTGCCGACTATCGAAGATCCCTCGGCGTTGCAGCAGGTGCGCGAAGCGTTGCAGGAGCCGCATGAGGGCACGGCGAAGGAAACGGTGAAAGAAGTGCGGAAAGAAGCCGTGAAAGAAGCCGCAAAAGAAGCCGCGAAGGCCCGCAAGAAGAAGTAGCAACGGCTCAGTGCGCGAGCGCTCGCGACATCTCGCCGATCGGCATGACCCGTATCGAGTTGAGCAGGCGCATTTCCCCGGCGCCGGGCGTCGTGATGCGCACGACGGCGGCGAACGTCTCGTCGACACGCGCGCGGAACGACTCGAGCATCGCGTCGAGCAAACGCGCCGCGCCGCGGGCCGGCAACCCGAGTTCATCCGCGAGTTTCAGCATGTTCGCCCGGGAGATGTCCGCGAAGTGCGTGGCGTCGCCGACCGGCATGGTGAGCGCGCAGTTCGGCCACTGATCCCCGCGCTCGGGCTGATACGTCTGGGTGTGATACACGACGGTGCTGACGATGTCGTAGAACGGCGCGAGCCTGTAGCCGAGCGGCGTCACGAAAAACGACAGGTTCTTCAGGTGCGCGTCGCCGTTACCGACCAGCACGTTGAAGATCGCCCAGCGGAAAATCTCGAGACGTGCGTTGGCCCGGGTATTGGTGCGCTCGATGGCCTCTCGCAGCCGTTGCGCATTGGCGCCGTCGTACTTGTAGCTCCTCGAGAAGTTCAGCAACTGAGCCGCGTCGATGACGTGCAGTCTGCTGGTGGGCGGCGCGTCCTTGTCGAAACGTCGATCGAAGCGGTCGACCAGATAGCACGGCGTGGGAACGCGCAGGAAGTACGTCGTGGGCACCGGCAGCGCGACGGCCCGCGCGAGTTGCATGCAGAAAAACTCGTTGATCGCCGAATGCGGATAGCCCGCCGCGCGGGAGTCCGGCTTGAGCAGATGCATCGACGGTTCACTGCCTTCCGGCTCGAAGAGTTCGCAGACGGGTGGCTCACCGCGCATCGTCACGAGAAGCTTCGGCTGGGCGCCTGCGGCCGACATGCGTTTGGGTGCATCGGCCGTGAGCGGCCGTTGCGGCATCTCGCGAATGCGCGTCTCGAGCTGTTCGAAAGACAGCGGCCGCAATCCGCCCGGCGGTTCCTGTTCGTCGGGCCCGAGCAGCGTGATCGCGCCGGCCGACTCGCGCCCGTAGTAACCCAGCAGACCCCAGGCGTCGCTCCCGTCGATCTTCGCTTCGCGCGCGAGCGCTGCGCGCATGCCCTCTTCGGGCAACAGATTATCGAAGAACCACTGCACTGGCCGATTGCTCGAACCATCCACGAAGGGCTCTTCCCGCAGCGGGAAGGCCGGCGACAACGGGAACCCGCTACCGGATGCGAGCCAGCGGGTGTCGTAGGCGAAGGACCAGATATCGTCCCGGTCTTCCAGAACGCCGATGCGCTCACCATTGGCCCACGCCACGAGTTGCCTATCTGGCATGCGAACTCCTGCGCGTTCGGCGGGCCTGTTCCGCTACTTTTGGCGAAATGGGAACCGGAGTCTGGACATGCAGCGAGATACCCAGTTCGGAGAGCAGGATGAAAATCTTGCCTATCTGCGCGGTCGGTTTGCCTGCCTCGACATGCGTGATGAACTTGGGGGACAGCCCGGTGACATTGACGAGGTCGTCGCGCGTGAGTCCCTGCGCAATGCGCGCCGCACGCACGACGATGCCAAGTCCCGCGACGTCCATAACCGAGAAATTCGATTGATCCACGATGCGCTCTCATGTTCGTACCCGATCAGGTACATGATAGCAAGAACGGGCTCAAACTCGGCGAATAGGTGCCGCTCGGATACGAAGCGGCAATTTTGGTGCTGCTTTTGGCATGCTCGTACCCGATCGGAAACCAGACCAAGCGGCAGCGCGGCTTTATTCGTCTGTGGTATCCGATCGGGTACGAATCAACGGGCTAAAAAGCGCTTCAAAATCCCATTCGAATACGCCCCTGCGATCTCCGTCAGAAACGAGACGAACGAGACCGGCGCATGATCGTCGGCGGTATCCGAAATCGTGCGGACCACGGCGCACGGCACGCCGTACTCGTAGCAAACCTGCGCGATCGCCGCGCCCTCCATCTCGACCGCCAGCGCCTCCGGCAACGCTTCCCGCAACGCCGCCACCGCGGCCGCACTTGCGACGAACTGATCGCCACTGACGATCAACCCGCGATGTACGCGCGGCTCGCGCGTACCGAAACGCGCCGCCGAAGCCACGCCCTCATCCGCGACGAAACGCGCGCATGCCGCAGCAAGGCGATCGGCGAGCGCCGGGTCGGCCGCGAATCGCGATATGCCCAACAATGGCACTTCGAAACGGGGAAATAGCGGCGACGCGTCGAGATCGTGCTGCATCAGCGCATCGGCGACGACGATGTCGCCGACCCGCACATCCGCACCCACCCCGCCGGCGACGCCCGTGAATACGACCGCCTCCACGTCGAACGCATGGATCAACGCGCTGACGGTGGCGGCCGCGGCGACCTTGCCGACCCGTGCCAGCGTCACCACGCACGACACGCCCTGCACGCTGCCCACGTGATAGTCACGCTGCCCATGCGTCACGGTACGCACGCCAGACTCCGCGCGCATCGCTTCGATCAGGTCGCCGAGTTCCTGAGGCAACGCGGCAAGAATGCCGAGCGGACGATGCCCCGCGCTCATTCCACGGCCTGCAGTTTGGCGACCGCGAGCGCCAGCCACTTCTCGCCGTGCCGTTTGAATTTGACTTGCGCCTTCGCGTCCGTCCCGCCGCCTTCGAGCGCGGTGATCGTGCCTTCGCCGAACTTGGTGTGGAACACCTGCTGGCCGACGCGAAAGCCCGTTTCGGCCGCGCGCTGTTCGTTCGCGAAAGCCGGCAGCTTCGCCGGCGTGGTGGATGCCGGACCGGTGTAACCGGGCCGCGCGAACCAGTCGCGGCCGTACCCCGCGTTGTCCGAACGACCGCCCCAGCGCGCGCCCGCCTCGACCTTCGGCGTGAGCCACTTCAGCGTTTCCTGCGGCAATTCGTCGAAGAAGCGCGAGCGGATGTTGTAGCGAGTCTGGCCATGCAACATCCGGCTTTGCGCGAACGACAGATACAGCCGCTCCTTCGCCCGCGTAATCGCCACGTACATGAGCCGGCGCTCTTCTTCCAGACCGTCCGATTCCATCGCGCTGTTCTCGTGCGGGAACAGCCCTTCTTCGAGACCGGTAATGAACACCGCGGTGAATTCGAGCCCCTTGGCCGCGTGCACCGTCATCAGTTGCACGGCTTCCTGGCCGGCTTGCGCCTGGTTGTCGCCCGCCTCCAGCGATGCGTGCGACAGGAAGCCCGCAAGCGGCGTCATGGTGTCCGGATTCTGCGCGGGATCGGCGACGTCCGGCGCATCCAGCACGACCGTGTCCGGATCGTCGGTGGTGAGTTCGGGCGCGGCGCTCGCGCCCGGGCGCAGCGGAATGGAGCGTGCCGGCGTATCCATCCCGTAGCCTTCTTCGCTGACGAACGCCGCCGCCGCATTGACCAGTTCCTGCAAGTTCTCCAGCCGGTCCTGGCCTTCACGCTCGTTCTGATAGAACTCTGTCAGACCGCTCGTGCGCACGACGTATTCGACGGTTTCGGGCAAGCTCATCTGCTGCGTTTCCGCGCGCATCCGGCCGACCAGGTTGGCAAACGCGGCGAGACTCGAACCGGCCTTGCCGGCTACATACGGAATGGCCGCCGCCATCGAACAGTTGTACAGACGCGCCGCATCGGCGAGTTGCTCGATCGAGCGTGCGCCGATGCCGCGCGTCGGAAAATTGACGACGCGCGCGAACGCGGTGTCGTCGTTCGGATTGTCGATCAGGCGCAAATACGCGAGCGCGTGCTTGACTTCCTGACGCTCGAAAAATCGCAACCCGCCATACACGCGATACGCGATGCCGGCGTTCACCAGTGTGTGTTCGATCGTGCGCGACTGCGCGTTGCTGCGATAGAGGATTGCGACCTCGCTGCGCGACGTGCCGGTGCTGATGAGCGCCTTGATTTCCTCGACGATCCAGCCGGCTTCCTGCGAATCCGTGGCGGATTCGTACACGCGCACCGGTTCGCCGTGACCCGCGTCGGTGCGCAGATTCTTGCCCAGGCGCCGCGAGTTGTTGGCGATCAGCTGATTTGCCGCATCGAGAATGTGGCCGTGCGAGCGGTAGTTCTGCTCCAGCTTGATGAGATGCCGGACGTTGAACTCGTGTTCGAAGTCCCGCATGTTGCCGACGTTCGCGCCGCGAAACGCGTAGATGGACTGGTCGTCGTCGCCGACCGCGAAGATCGCGTTGGTCTGTCCGGCGAGCATCTTGAGCCACGCGTATTGCAGCTTGTTGGTGTCCTGAAACTCGTCGACCAGGATATGCCTGAAGCGCGCCTGGTAATGCGCGCGCAACGGCGGATTGTGCGCGAGCAGTTCGAAGCAGCGCAGCAGCAGTTCCGGAAAATCGACCACGCCTTCGCGCTGGCATTGCTGGTCGTAGGCTTCGTAAAGCTCGACGAACTTGAGGTTGAAGTTGTCGGTGGCGTCGACGTCTTTGGGGCGCAGGCCCTGCTCTTTCGCGTTGTTGATGAAGTACTGGAGATTTTTCGCCGGATACTTTTCGTCGTCGACGTTCAGGCCTTTCATCAACCGCTTGATTGCCGAGAGTTGATCTGCGGTATCGAGAATCTGGAACGTGGCCGGCAGGCCCGCATCGCGATGATGCGCACGCAACATGCGGTTGCACAGGCCGTGAAACGTGCCGATCCACATGCCGCGCGTGTCGATCGGCAAGAGCGCCGACAGACGCGACATCATTTCGCGCGCGGCCTTGTTCGTGAAGGTGACCGCCAGCACAGTCGCGGGCGAGGCGAGGCCATGCTGGATGAGCCACGCAATGCGCGTGATCAGCACGCGCGTCTTGCCGCTGCCGGCACCGGCGAGGATCAGGGCGGGCTCATTGGGAAGCGTGACGGCGGCGTGTTGTTCGGGGTTGAGATTGGCTAGCAGATCGGGCATTTGTCTGGAGGGGCGGCGGGTCGTGCGACATTATAGGCTTCCGGGGATGCGGGTTTCTGCGGGTTTATCGCGCCGCCCGTTCGTTGAAGGAGGGTGGCGCAGACTGCATGGGAGTCTGCGCCTTGCTGTCACGCCTCGTGCTGCAATGAAAATTTCATGTCAGGGTCATCCGTCAGAGCAGGATTTTTTTAATTTCCTCCTCAGTCGTGTCGAACAGATTGGCTATGAATGAAGCGCTCAAGCGGTCATTGCTGGAAAGGGCGCGAATCTCGGCCTTGTCCGCGGCGCTGAAGGTGGCGACGGTGGGGGCACGGACAGGTACTACGGGTTCGTACACCAGCGGTAACTCGGGATCGTCTGCGAGCGCGATCATCGGCAGATCCTCTTCGTACAATCGCTCGATGGCGGCGAAATCACGGCCGAGTTCGCCTGCGACATCGTGCAAGGACTGTCCGTCGTCAATCCCGCGGATGGCCTGAATTTCCTGATCGAGCGTAAGCGGGCGAACCCATTCGTACGGATTGCCCTGACTGACTTCTGCCCACGATGGTCCAGCCTGCGGAGACTGTGCGGACACCGGGTGAGTTCGGATAAAGCCGTTCTGGTATTCATGTTCGACGACGGTGACCGTCGACTCGGACAACCCCGTTCCTCTAGCCAGCTCGCCCGTCGTGAAGCTGCGGTCCGTGTCGTTGAGCGCACGCACAAGATCGGTCAATTGCCTGGGCGTCACCGAGTCCATGATTTTCGTGCGAAATTCGTTGGAGAGGCTATGGGCTTTCCACGGCGAGATTCCCAGTCTCGTCGCGACATCCTGGCGGCTATAGCCTTTCTGAAACATCTCCATGGCGACCGCGCCTTGTTCGGAGTCGAGATGGATGCCGTGCTGGCCTCGCGGGACGTCTGCGGCCAAGCGCCTGACATAGTCCGTCGTTATGCCTAACGAAGTCGCCACTTCTTCGGGCGACTTACCCTGTGCCAGAAGCTCACAGGCCAAAGAATCCCGGGCGATGCGATGGTGGTTCGCGATTCCCCGCACGGTTTCCAATGGAAGATTCAAGTCTTTAGCAATGTCTTTTGCGGCTTTACCCTGATCCAGTTGCTGGATTACCGTGGTTCGTTTCTGTGGCGTCGTGTGCCACCAATACCATTTGTAGGCGACGGAATCGTAATTGGCGAAGACATCTTTGACTTTGTGCTCTGGAAGCTTCAATAAGCTCGCGACTTCGCTAATGCTTTTTCCTTCGCCTCGCAAAGCAAATATCTGGTCGATCTGCTCGGGCGTAATGTCGACCGGTATGCGCCGGACAATATTTTCCTGCCTTGCAATTCTCATGACGGACGACTTTGACAGCTGCAAAGGAGTCGCGATTGCTTCATATGATTCGCCATTCTTGAGTTTTTGAATAATGTCCCGGCGCAATTCCGGCGTTAGATTTTTAGGCCCCACATTTCGGAAAGCAGGCATTTTTAGCTCGTGCCGGATTTCGAACACGGAACTACGTGATATCCCGACTTTTTTTGCGATTTCGACATCGCTCCATTTGTTTTCCCTTAACAGTCTGATTGTTTCCTGTCGAACTTCTGGCCGGATTGGCGAAATTTTTAGCGCTATCCCGTTGTCCCGGGCTATTTTGCGCACAGTCACGGCAGATATATCGAAACGCTCGGCGATCTCAGCGCGCGTCAATACGTTTTCTTTAAGCAATTTGACGACCTCTTGCCGGGTTGCCGGCGTAACTTTCAAACGGTGCATGGAATTCGGAGCGATGTTTTCTTCTCGCGCGATAATGTTCACGGTCGATTTGGATATTCCAAGATGCTCCGCAATTTTCTTTCGCGACCATTCACCTTCGTTCAATAACCTGACGGCCTCGAGCCTTACGGCCGAGCTAATTCGTGGTATACCGCCCGCCAGCCCGACATCTCCATGCAGCTCCCAGGTGTTCGTGCGTTCGTTGAAACGCACCGGATACTGCGGCTTCAGATCAGCGCCTTTCATGAAAACGCGCCACGTGTCGCTGTCCCGGTCGAATCTGACGTGGTAAGCCTTGCCCTCCAGCCCGATAAAGCGGTCGCCTTTCACATCCTCGAGAATGCCGGGCTGAGTGCCGGCGCGTAGACCGGTGAGTTGAACATCGGGGTCCGCATAGGCCGCGAGCGACCCATAAGAATTCACGCCGGCAGCGTCGTGCGCGACCTGGCTGATCGGGTCGACCATGGGACCCGTCTCGGCGAGCATTTTCTTTTCCAGCGCCGCTGCCGCCGCCTTCGCCTGCTGACTCAAGCTCGAGTCGTCCAGTGCCGACTTGACGAACTGTTCGCTCGCGGATTGCACGAGACCTTTACCCGCCGTGCGCACGCCTGAGCCCGTCAGATTGTCGATCTCGGCTCTCTTCGCGACCGATACCAGAGCTTTCACACCCCGAGCAACCTGTTTGCCGACGCCAGTGCCCAACAGCGGGTCGAGGAGCATCCCGCCGTACCCGATTCCCATGCGCCAGCCGGCCGGCAATGTCGAAGGGATGGAGTCGGACAGTATTCCTAACGGCGTCATCTCGAGCATCACGCGCATTATGCCTTCCATGATTTGCCCGGACAGCTTCAGTGCTCGCGCCTCCGGGGTAATGGAATAGTTCTTTTCGCTCGCATCCTTAAGGATATGTGTGTACTGATCGCTGAGATCGCGCACGTAGTCGCCGCTCACCGGCGGCAGGCTCTTCAGAATGTCGGTATAGCGTCTAACGGTGCCGACCGAGTGCGCATTCAACGGTCCGCTCACCTGATCGTGCCAGGTATCGAGCTTCTGCCGCACTTCGGGAGACCTGCGCATGCGCTCCGTGAAGGCCAGAACGACCTTGTCTTTCAGCCGGTCCTGTCCGGGATCGATCTGAAAAAGCTGCCGGCCGATCAGTTCGTACCGTTTCGCCACATCGGTTTGCCCCTCGGCCTCCTTGAGGATGCGGTCGACTTCGGTGTTCGCTTCACGCCATTCACGTTGTTCTGCCTGCAGACTTCGGGTCAATTCGATATTGATTTTTCCGTGCAACAAGCCACGCAGTTGCGCGGCCTCGTCGAATATCACCTTGCGCTCGCCCGCATCGCCCGCCTCGAAAAACTCCTCGCGCAACAATTCGAGCTGGTCGACGCGTTGCCGATCTATTTTGTTCAGACAGCCCTCTCCCATCGGCGGATTGAAGATACTCAAAGCCCGGTCCACGGGATCGTTGCGCACGCGCGCCGACTCGTCATAGATGGCACGCTCCACCCCGGCGAGTTTCTGACCTATTGCAAAGCGCTGGTCGCTTCGAGTTTCGAGCTGATAGGCGATGCCCAGCACAGACATGACGCCGCCGTAAAACTGGCGTTCGTTTAGTGGCAGATCGACGAGCATCCCTTGCAGCTCGAGCACCTTTTGCTGGAACCGGATCACTTCCGGCGGATATCCCGTCATCTGCTGCTCGAGGCCATTCGCCATGCGCGTGGCGATGGAGGTGTTGTTTATACTGCTGTGATGGTTATAGCCGTCACGGGTATCGAAGAGTCGGTTCAACTCCGCAAATTCTCCGATGGTGATACCGGGTAGCGTGTCCGATGGTTCCGAGCCGGTCGGGGCAGTCGGGGCAGCGGGGTTGGTCGGGGCGGACGCCGCGGTCGGTCCGCCCGGTGCGGTCGGTCCGCTCGGCGCAGTCGCCGCGGCCGGTGCGGGTGGTGCGGTCGTACCGGCCGCGGAAGGCGCGGCGGAGGAAAGTGTCGGGCGCGACAGAATCGCAACCGTGCGGGCGCCCGAACCGGCCCCGCCCGACGGAAGCGCACGCGCTGCCGGCGCCCGATACCCTGGGCCGGAAGCATGGCGGGAAAACGCTGCGGCAGCTAACCGGCGATCCGGCTGCGCAGCAGATTTCGCCTCGGGAAGAGATTCATCGCTTTCTTCATCCGGTGTCTGAAAATCGTCATGCAATGGCGAAGCGCGGTTACTGGTTGAAATGGTCATGTCCTGCACTCCTCGGCGGGAAAGTGGAGCAGTGAATGGGGCTGTACCTGGCTCTTACGTTGCAGCCCAACCATTGCAGCACGGTCGGCAAGCCGCCATGTGTCACTTATCCACGCGTGTGGCAAACGGCGCAGCCAGGGCGCCGCGGTTTTCGATCAGGCCAGATCGCCCTTTACCCGCGCCCCAAAACCCGCCCCTCCCATTCCCAAAAACCTCCCCGCACGCGCCGCCCCTTATAATCGAACATTCCGTGCATTTACCAGCTGATCGACACATGAGCGAGACCCCGAGCGACACCTCCTCCACGCTTGCCAAAAGCTTCGAGCCCCAGACCATCGAAGCCCATTGGGGCCCTGAATGGGAAAAGCGCGCGTACGCAGCGCCCTCTTTCGACGAGAACCGCAAAGACTTCTCGATCCAGTTGCCGCCGCCCAACGTCACCGGCACGCTGCACATGGGCCACGCGTTCAACCAGACGATCATGGACAGCCTCACCCGCTATCACCGCATGCTCGGCGAAAACACGCTGTGGCTGCCGGGTACCGACCACGCGGGTATCGCAACGCAAATCGTCGTCGAGCGTCAGCTGGATGCCAAAGGTGTGTCGCGTCACGACCTGGGCCGTGAGAAATTCGTCGAACGCGTGTGGGAATGGAAGCAGCAGTCCGGCTCGACCATCACGAATCAGGTGCGGCGCCTCGGCGCATCCATCGACTGGTCGCGCGAATACTTCACGATGGACGACAAGATGTCGGCCGCCGTGCGCGACGTGTTCGTCCGTCTGTACGAACAGGGCCTGATCTATCGCGGCAAGCGTCTCGTGAACTGGGATCCGGTGCTGCTCACCGCGGTCTCCGACCTCGAAGTGGTCAGCGAGGAAGAAAACGGCCACCTGTGGCATATCCAGTACCCGCTCACCGACGGCTCGGGGCACCTGACGGTCGCCACCACCCGCCCGGAAACCATGCTCGGCGACACCGCCGTGATGGTCCATCCCGAAGACGAACGCTACGCGCATCTGATCGGCAAGACGGTCACGCTGCCGCTGTCGGGCCGCGAAGTGCCGATCATCGCCGACGACTACGTCGACCGCGAATTCGGCACCGGCGTCGTCAAGGTCACGCCCGCGCACGACTTCAACGACTATCAGGTCGGTCTGCGCCACAAGCTGCCGATGATCGAAATCCTCACGCTCGACGCGAAGATCAACGACAACGCGCCGGCCCAATACCGCGGCCTCGACCGTTTCGAGGCCCGCAAGCAGGTCGTGGCCGACCTCGAAGCGCTAGGCGCGCTCGAATCCGTGAAGCCGCACAAGCTGATGGTGCCGCGTGGCGACCGCACGGCGGTAGTCATCGAGCCGATGCTGACGAACCAGTGGTTCGTCGCCATGAGCAAGCCGGCGCCGGAAGGCACGTTCAATCCGGGCAAATCGATCGCCGAAACCGCACTCGACGTGGTCAGAAGCGGCGAGATCAGGTTCGTGCCGGAAAACTGGACGAGCACGTACTACCAGTGGCTCGAGAACATCCAGGACTGGTGTATCTCGCGGCAACTCTGGTGGGGGCATCAAATCCCTGCATGGCACGGCGAAAACGGCGAAATCTTCGTCGCCAAAACCGAGGAAGAGGCGCGCGCGAAAGCGGCTGCAGCGGGCTATACCGGCGCCCTGAAACGCGACGAAGACGTGCTCGACACGTGGTTCTCGTCTGCGCTGGTGCCGTTTTCGTCGCTCGGTTGGCCTGAAGAAACGCCGGACCTCAAGCACTTCATGCCGTCGTCGGTGCTGGTCAGCGGGTTCGACATCATCTTCTTCTGGGTCGCGCGCATGGTCATGATGACCACGCACTTCACCGGCAAGATTCCGTTTCACACTGTCTACATGCATGGCCTGGTGCGCGACGCCGAAGGCCAGAAAATGTCGAAGAGCAAAGGCAATACGCTCGACCCGATCGACATCGTCGACGGCATCGACCTCGATTCGCTGGTCGCCAAGCGCACCACCGGGCTGATGAATCCGAAGCAGGCCGCGTCCATCGAGAAGAAAACCCGCAAGGAGTTTCCCGACGGCATCGCCGCGTACGGCACCGACGCGCTGCGCTTCACGATGGCGTCGATGGCCACGCTCGGGCGCAACATCAACTTCGATCTGGCGCGCTGCGAAGGCTACCGCAACTTCTGCAACAAGCTGTGGAACGCCACCCGTTTCGTGCTGATGAACTGCGAAGGCCACGATTGCGGTCTGGACCAGCCGGCCCAATGCGGCGAATGCGGCCCTGACGGCCATCTGAATTTCTCGTCCGCCGACCGCTGGATCGTGTCGCATCTGCAGCGCGTCGAAGCGGAAGTCGCCAAGGGGTTCGCCGATTATCGTTTTGACAATGTGGCCAACGCACTATACAAGTTCGTTTGGGACGAATACTGTGACTGGTACCTCGAGCTCGCCAAGGTTCAGATCCAGACGGGTCAGCCGAACCAGCAGCGCGCCACGCGCCGTACGTTGTTGCGCGTACTCGAAACGGTATTGCGCCTCGCGCATCCGGTGATCCCGTTCATCACCGAAGCGTTGTGGCAAAAAGTAGCGCCGTTGGCGGGCCGCTATCCGGAAGGCGCGGCGTCTATCATGGTGCAGCGCTACCCCATTGCAGAGCCGTCGAAGATCGACGAAGAGGCAGAGCAATGGGTGACCGATCTCAAAGCGGTCATCGACGCGTGCCGGAACCTGCGCGGCGAGATGAATCTGTCGCCCGCCGTGAAGGTGCCGCTGCTCGCCACCGGTAACGCCGAGCGTCTGCGGACCTTTGCTCCTTACGCCCAGGCGCTGGCGCGGCTGTCCGAGGTGCAGATCATCGCCGACGAAGCCGCACTCGATGCCGAGGCGGATGGCGCGCCAATTGCTATTGTTGGGAACGACAAGCTTGTGTTAAAGGTGGAAATCGACGTGGCGGTCGAACGCGAGCGGTTGTCGAAGGAAATTGCACGGTTGAGCCACGAAGTCACCAAGTGCAATGCCAAACTGCAGAACGAAAGTTTCGTTGCAAAGGCGCCGCCGGCAGTCGTCGAGCAGGAGCAGAAGAGACTGGCGGAGTTCGTTGCTACGGTGGGCAAGCTGCAGGCCCAGCTGGCGCGCTTGCCGGCCTGATCGAGACGCCTTGTCGGTGCCGGCAGCGGCTGCAAGGTCTCATAGCTAAACCAGAGGACTCAGGGTAATCACATGCTAAAAGTTACAAAAGCGGTATTTCCGGTAGCAGGTCTTGGCACCCGGTTCCTCCCTGCCACGAAGGCGAGCCCGAAAGAAATGCTGCCGATCGTCGACAAGCCGCTGATTCAATACGCGGTGGAAGAGGCAATGGCAGCCGGCATCACCGAAATGATCTTCGTCACGGGCCGCAGCAAGCGCGCCATTGAAGACCACTTCGACAAGTCGTATGAAATCGAGGCCGAACTGGAAGCGCGCGGCAAGGACAAGCTGCTCGAACTGGTGCGCAGCATCAAACCGAGCCATGTCGACTGCTTCTATGTGCGGCAGCCGGAAGCGCTGGGTCTCGGGCATGCGGTGTTGTGCGCCGAGAAGCTGGTGGGCGACAACCCGTTCGCCGTGATCCTCGCGGACGACTTGCTCTACGGCAAGCCGCCGGTCATGACGCAAATGATCGAGGTGTTCGACCACTATCACAGCTCGGTTATCGGCGTGGAAGAGATTCCGGCGCAGGAAACCAAGTCGTACGGGATCGTGGACGGCAAGGAGTGGGAAGACTCCATCATCAAGATGTCGGGCATCATCGAGAAGCCGGAACCCAATGTCGCACCCTCCAATCTGGGCGTGGTCGGCCGCTACGTGCTGAAGCCGCGCATTTTCGACCATATCCGCTCCATCAAGCCGGGCGCCGGCGGCGAATTGCAGCTGACGGACGCAATTCAGTCGCTGCTCGCCGACGAGCAGGTGCTGGCGTACAAGTATCACGGCACGCGTTTCGACTGCGGCAGCAAGCTCGGGTATCTGAAGGCGACGGTGGAATTCGCGCTGCGTCACCCGGAAGTGGCGGCGGATTTCGAAGAGTATCTGCGTACGCGCTCGCCGGTGCTGGAAGGTTGAGCGGAGCAGGCCAACCGTAGTCGCACACGGACAGGTTCACCGTAAAAAAGGGCGCTGTGTTCGCGAAAGCGAAACACAGCGCCCTTTTCCATTCCATTCTTCGGTCCAACCACACTCACAACTCAAACGCCAACGCCGCTGCCTCTGCCGGATATCAGCGACGCTTCATCAGAAACGTGAACACCTTGTCGTGCGACGAACTCTCGACAATCTCATTGCCGGTTTGTTTGGCGAACGCGGCGAAATCGCGCTGCGAGCCGGGGTCGGTGGCGAGCACCTTGAGAATCTGGCCGCTTTCCATGTCGGCCAGCGCCTTCTTGGCGCGCAGGATAGGCAGCGGACACATGAGGCCGCGCGCATCGACTTCCTTGTGAATCTGAATTTGCATCGACGATGACCTTCGGGAATGAGCGTCGCCGGGCAAAGCCGGCGCAACGTCGAATTCTACAGGAGGCCACCGGGCGTCGCTCCGCCCGAGCCCATCAACCCTACTGATCGGCCAGGTAAGCCAGCAACGCTTCGATCGGCACCGGCTTCGCGAAAAAGTGACTGAAGCCGGCCAGCGCCGCGTCTTCCCGGAACGTCTCCGTCGAATAACCGCTCAACGCGACCAGCGTAGGCCGGACCTCTCCACCTCGCGCCAGCAAGGTTTTCGCGACGTCGAAGCCGGACATGTCGGGCAAGCCGAGATCGACCACGCCGACGGTCGCCTCGAAGCGCTCGGCCAGCTTCAACGCGGTCGCGCCGTCGTAGGCAATCTGACACTCGTGTCCGTGAATCTCGAGCAGTGCCGCGAGTGCATCGGCGGAATCGCGGTTGTCGTCCACCACCAGCACTTTATGCAGCACGGGCGCGACTTGCGGCTCGGCCTCGACTGCCGGAACGGGATGCACCGCCACCTCGTCCGCGGCGATCGATTCATTGACCGTCGGCAGACGCACGACGACGCGCGTGCCTCGGCCGACCCCGTCGCTATGCGCGCTGACCGAACCGCCGTGATCCTGAACCAGCCGTTGCACGACGGTCAGACCGATGCCGAGGCCGGCATCCTGCCTGCCGATCCCGCTCGTCGCCTGCGCGAACAGATCGAACACGCGCGGCAGCATGCCCGGATCGATGCCGATGCCATGATCGGTCACCGCGATTTCCACTTCACCGCCCAGGTTCGTCACCGTGATCAGGATGCGATCGGGCTGCGCCGAATATCGCGCCGCGTTATGGATGATGTTGTTGAACACCTGCTTCAGGCGCGCGATATCGACCCGCACCCACACCTGCTGCGCCGGATACTCGACCTGCACCGTGTGCCCGCGCCGCCGTATTTCGGCGGCGGACATCTCCACCCCGCCGTCGATCAGCGTGTTGACCGACACGACCTCCGTCTGCAATTCCACCTTGCCGCGCGTAAGCCGCGACACGTCGAGCAGGTCTTCGACCATGCGCGACAGTTGCGCGGTTTGCCTTCCGATGACCGCGAAGGTCCGCTCCGAGCGCGACTCGGCAACGCCGCGCGCTTCCAGTTCGAGCGACAGCGAGATTGCCGCGAGCGGATTGCGCAGCTCGTGAGCCAGCATCGCCAGAAACTCGTTTTTCCGGAGATCGGCTTCTTCGAGCTCGTCGCGCTTGCGGCGCAGTTCCTCGAGCGCGAGCAGCATTTCACGGTTCTGCTGCTCGAGTTCTTCGACGGGGCTCTGCGGTTTGCGCAGCGTGAGCTGATCGACGAGTTCGCCGAGCGAGCGCACCGACAGACGCGCCGTGCCGCGCGGCAGGTACATCTCCAGCGTCACGGTCGTGCCCTTGCCCGGCTGCGATTCGACGAAAAACCCGTCTGTCATGCGCCGGCTGCCCGGCATGCCGACGCCGGCCGAACCCGGCCGTTGCGCGGATTCGGCAAGCACCGCGTCCAGATTGGCGATGCCCGGCCCTTTGTCGCTGATCTGCGCGACCACGCATTGCGTGTCGCCGGCGTCCGTGGCGTCGCCGACGAAGAACGTCAGCATGCCACCGCCGCCGAACTGCACCGCATTGCGGGCAATCTCCGAGACCGCGGTGATAAAGCGCGTGCGCTGCAGGTTGTCGAGGCCGAACAGTTCGCCGATCTGGCGCGAGCGATCGCGCACCGCCACGAGGCTCAGATTGGAACTGACCGGCGTCGCGAGAATTCTATGTCGCATATCAAAGTGCCTTCACGACGACGATGGTCGCGTCGTCCGCATCGCGCGCGAAGTCGCGATGCAGCACGCTGGCTATCAGGCTGGGATGCCGGCTGGCGAGGCCGGGATGACGGTTGAGATTCCAGCGCGTCGACAGTCCGTCGGTCGTGGCGATGAACACGCTGCCCGCCGTCCAGCGCGCCTCGGCCGGACGAACGACACGCATGTTGTAGCCGACCGTGCCGTCGCTCGACAGCAGATGCTGCGTGGTCTCGCCGGTTTGCGCGATCGCCACGATATTGCCCACGCCGGCAAACGACAACGAAGCGTTGGCCGGATCGAACCGGGCGATGGCCATCACCGCGCCACGCGTCGTCCGGATGTTCTGGTGAACGTTGCGCAGCACGTCCTCCGGCGTATCGCCCGGTCTGGAGGTCATGAACACGTCGACTGCCCGGCGCGATGCTTCCGCGGCGAGCGGCCCATGACCGAGACCGTCGAGCAGCGTGAGCCACAGGCCGTCCGCCGTGCGCCGCACGGCCCAGGCGTCGCCGCTGATGTCCTGGCCGAGTTTCGGCGTGGCCTTGGCGCCGACCAGAAACGGCGAGCGTTGCCCGGCGGCTTTGTCGCCGACGCGCGCGAACAGGGCCGTCCCGTTGCCGGCCACCGAATAGATATCGAACAGCGCCGAATGACGGGCGATGGTGCCCAGACCGGCGCCGAGACTGCCGCCCGTCGAAAATCCGTCGGCACACGCCGCGCCGAGATTGGCGATGCCGGGACCGCGGTCGAGCGCGATCAGTTCGAGCCCGACCGTGCCGTCTTCTTCGCTGGTTCTGAGGACGATCTCACCGTGCCCGGCATATTTGAGAATGTTGGTCGCCGCCTCGGTCACGATGAGCGCCGCATCGGCCTGAAGCTTCTCCGCGAGACCGAGGGATTGCGCCATCTGCATCGCGCGTCTGCGGGCATCCGCCACGCCGCTTTTATCGGCGAGGCTTACCGTCGTTTCCATTGAATAATGCTCACTCTCGTGCCAACGCCCACCGTCGACGTAATGTCGAACTCGTTGACGAGTCGGCGTGCTCCGCCTAGTCCCAACCCCATGCTTTTGGCCGTACTGAAACCGTCCTGCAGTGCCCGTTCTATGTCCGGAATGCCCGGCCCCGTATCCTCGAAAACGAGCTTGATCCCGAAGCGCCCATCACGCTCGATCTCGGAGATCCTGAGCGTGCCACCTTTGCCGTGCACAAGCGTATTGCGCGCCAGTTCGCTGGCGGCCGTCACGAACTTGGTTCGATCGAGCGTGCCGAAGGCTAGCCGCGTCGCCCAGTCCTGTACCGTTTTGCGTGCCAGGTTGACCTGATCGGGCGAGCGAATGTCCAGAACGGATTCGCTTAGGGTAATGATGAGGCGTCTCCCTCGTCGTCGAGCGACTTGCGCAGCAAGGCCATGCCCTTGTCGACATCGAGCGCCGTGCGGATGCCGTTCAGCGACATCCCCAACTCCACCAGCGTAATGGCCACTGCGGGCCGCATGCCGACCAGCACCGTGGTGGCGTCCATGACACGCGCCATCGCCGCGATATGTCCGAGCGTGCGGCCGATGAACGAGTCGACGATTTCGAGCGCCGAGATGTCGATCAGCACGCCTTTGGCGCGGGTCCGTTCGATCCGCGACGTGAGATCGTCCTGCAGGTTCAGCACCAGTTCGTCGTGCAACTCGACCTGAATCGATACGAGCAGGAACTCACCGAGCTTCAGAACGGGAATCTGCTCCATCTCAATTGTCCTGCTTGGCGGGGGCGAGTTTGGTGACCGTCAGGCCGACGCGGCGCAAGGCGATTTTGAGCGCTTCGGCGAGGGTGGCTTTCGTGACGACGTCGCCCAGGTCGACGCCGAGGTGGACGATGGTTTGGGCGATTTGCGGACGGATGCCGCTGATGATGCACTCCGCGCCCATCAGGCGAGCGGCCGCGACGGTCTTGAGCAGATGCTGCGCGACGAGCGTATCGACGGTGGGCACACCGGTGATGTCGATGATGGCGATGGCGGCTTCGTTTTCGACGATCGAATCGAGCAGGCTTTCCATCACGACCTGGGTGCGTTCGCTATCGAGGGTCCCGATGAGCGGCAGGGCGACGACCGAGTCCCACAGCCGGACGACGGGCGTGGTGAGGTCGAGCAATTCCTGCTGCTGACGCTCGATGATCTGCTGACGGCTGGCCTGGTAGGCTTCGAAGGTGATGAGACCGAGGTTGTCGAGTGTCTGCGTAAGCTTCCAGAAAGCATCGCTCAGCGCGTCGGGATTTTTGCCGAGTGCTTTGCGCAGTGCATCGAAGAGCGGTTTTTTCAGCGAGAAGATGAAGGTTGCCGTCTCGACTGGGGAAAAGCCCTGGATGACGCGTTCGCGCGAGAGTGCGGCGAGATGCGAGCGGACCGGGTCCCAGGCATCGCCGGAGAGTTGTTCGTCGTAGTTGCTTTTGACTGCTCGCGCGAATAGCGCGAGGAACGCGCGAGACGATTCGCGCACGTCCGACTCCGAGATGACGCCCTGGCGGATGTTACCGGACAGTTGACCAGTCACCCATGCCTTCAGAACCGTTCCCTCGTCTTTGTCGAGGATGGTTGCCAACTCGTTTTGTTCGCTCAAAGTCCGCTCCTGTATTCGTGTCAAATTGAGACAGGGGGACATCATACAGGGAGGTTGGCACCGACTGGCAGCGGCGCGTTGTGGTTTTGTGTACTAGGCCTTCGGCCCGGTCTGGATCGTGGTGCGCGTCGCGTTCTATGATTTTTGGCCTCTCCTTGTTGTCTTAGTGGTCTATTAGCGTTCCCCCTGTGCGGGGGGGCACCTACTTTTCTTTGCCGCGGTGTGTGTCAAGGTAGTTGTCGCATGAACCGCTACGCCACCTGCTGATACATTCGGGCTGAGGCGAGGGCGCGCTCCGGATTCAGATAGACCACGTCTTCCAGATGCCAGTTACGGATGGCTCCTGACCAGCGCATCGGATTCTGCAGGCGTGCGCT
>NZ_CAAJGK010000051.1 GCF_900996245.1 Paraburkholderia sp. BCC1886
TCTTTGCCGCCGCAAAGAAAAGTAGGCAAAAGAAAGCGGCTCACACCGCTAATTCTTAAGCGGGAACCGCAGCATTTCTTTGGTAGTGGTGCATCTGGAATCCGGTCCCCCGCGCATTACGCGCCAGTGAAAAAGCACTCATCAGCTCCCACTCCGCACTACGTGCGTCGCGGATGGGTACACCACGGAAGGCGAAACACCGATGGTTCTAAGAACGGCCCGGGGGTGCGCGAAGCGCCGCCGGAAGAATGACTGCCTTGTCACAAGAGCGGAATGTGCGGGAGCACGGATTCCAGATGCACCACTACCAAAGAAATGCTGCGGTTCCCGCTTGAGAGTTAGCGGTTTGAGCCGCTTTCTCTTGCTTACTTCTCTTTGCGGCGGCAAAGAGAAGTAAGTGCCCCCCCGCACAGGGGGAACGCTAATAGACCACTAACAATGCAAGGAAAGGCCAAAGGCCAAAAAGCCAGTGCAACGATAAAACCAAAACCCTCATTTCCTCCGCGCAGTAAGCGCAGTCTCCGCAAGATCCACCTCCCTCATCAACCTGTTCAAAGTCTCATCATTAATTTCCTGCGAATGCCTAAGCGCCAGCAAGGCCCCCCTCTCAGCCCGCATAGCGGCCAACCTCATCCTGAACTCCAGCGCATCCGCGCGGCGCGCCATCTCCCTCGGCTCGGGCTCCTCCCCCAACGCGACGATCCGTCGCCGATACCCATCCATGACCCGCGCGGTCACGTCCACCGCATACGCCGCCTCGGACTCGTCCAGATCCGCACACTCGGTCTCATGCACGTCGTCGACCGCACGTATCGCCGCCTGCGCCGCCATCGTCCTCGCATGAACCTCCTCCGCCGCATGCGGATCCTTGCCCCTGCGCCAGCCACGCAACAACAGCGGCAATCCCACCACCGCCACCAGCAGCGAAACCAGTATCACGCCCGACGCAATGAAAATCGCCAGATCGCGTCCGGGTAACGGCGCGCCGCCCGGCAACGCCTCGGGTAACGACAACACGCCCGCCAAAGTCACCGCGCCACGCACGCCCGCAACCGTCGTCACCGTCACCGTCCGCAAACCCGGCACCGCGTTCGTCACACCGTGCTTCGCCGCGCCCCGGCTCGCAAACCAGCGCAGCAGCCATACCCAGACGAACCGCATCGCATACAACGCCACCGCCACCGCAGCGATATAGCCGATCAACCGCCAGACCTGCGCATCGCTGGTCTCGTGCGCATCCAGTAACGCGCGTCCAAGAATGTGCGGAAACTGCAAACCCAACAGAATGAACACCATCCCGTTGAAGACGAACTCGATCATCATCCACGTGTTGCTCGCGCGAATCCGCGTCGCCACCGGCGCGGCATTCGCAATCGTCGCGTAGTTCATCATCATGCCGGCCGCGACCGCGGCGAGAATGCCCGACCACTCGAAATGCTCGGCAATCAGATAAGCCGCGAACGGAATCAGCAACGTCATCACGACGCCCGGCGCCGGATCGCCCTCCTCGCTCAGATCGAGAAAACGCGTCGACAGAAAACTGAACACCCAACTCACCGCCGCCCCAACCGCCAGACCACCCACGGCAATGATCACGAAACTGATCGACGCTTCCCGTAACGAAAACACCCCCGTCAACGCCGCGGCAATCGCGAACTTCAACGCGACCAGACCGGACGCATCGTTCATCAACGCCTCGCCTTCGAGAATGTGCATCAGCCGCCCCGGAATCTTGCCGCGCCCGGCAATGCCGCTCAATGCGACCGCGTCGGTCGGCGACAGCACCGCGGCCAGCGCGAACGCCACCGGCAACGAAATGACCGGCACCAGCGCATGCACGAAATAACCGACGGCCAGCACCGTCATGAACACGAGTCCCAGCGCCAGCATCAGAATCGATCGGCGCGCCATGAAGAATTCGCGCTTGGGAATGCGCCATCCATCCGCGAACAGCAGCGGCGGAATGAACAGCATCATGAAAATTTCCGGATCGAACGTGACATGCAGTCCAAGCCTCGGCCAGGCCAGCACGGCGCCAATGGCAATCTGCATCAGCGGCAAAGGCAGTGCAAACGGCAAGACGCGAATCGCTGCGCCCGATGCAGCCACGGCAAGCAAAAGAATCAATACGGTGAAGACTATTTCCATCGGCCTTATCTGGTCGAATACAACGGGGCTATCACGCTATTTCCTCGCTGATCGTCGGCGGTGTCGCCGCGTACCGATCCCGAGGCGCAAGGCGGCAGTGTAGCCCGAGCCTCGTCGAGGCGACCGCGAGCGCCACAACACCGCAACACGTCCGCACGCACCGCGACGGTGCGCACAAGCCCCCACGCGGCGCATTGCCCCTTTCGTCGGTGCAATCTTTCATGCAAATTTCAAGTGGATATGCGCCAGCGTGCGCACGGAGCTTGCTTTAGCAATATAGGTAACGCACATTTGGAGATACGGCGCCGAGGTTGTTCGCTTCCGCGATCGGACCGGCCCGGCTCTCGCGTGAGAGGATTGCATGACGATTGCGCAACAGGAAAGAACGGCCTCCGTGCCGCATGGCTTCGATGTCGAAGTGACGTCGGGGCTCGAGCGTTTTTCGGTTCAGCATGGCGAGCTGACGCTGAGCAGCGTGTTTCAACCCATCTTCAGTCTGTCGCACATGCGGGCAGTCGGCTATGAAGGCCTGCTGCGCGCGCACGACTCGCTCGACCGGCCGGTGTCGTCCGTCGACGTGTTCGGCGAGGCCGCGCGCCTCGGCGATGTGTTGCACGTCGACCGGCTCGCGCAGACGCTGCATCTGGAAAACTTCAAGGTGCTGGGCGCGGAGCGCGAGTGGCTGTTCCTGAACGTGCACCCCGCCGCGCTCTCCGATCCGTATCTATCGGCCGCGTTGCTGGCGAGTCTCAAGCGGCTCGATCTGCCGCCGCGGCGCATCGTGCTCGAGATACTCGAACAGCGCGCCGACGACCTCGAACGTCTCGCCGAAGCCGTGCGCCAGTTCCGCGAGCGCGGCTTCCTGATCGCGCTCGACGACTTCGGCGCAGGCCATTCGAATGTCGAGCGGATCTGGCAATTGAATCCCGATATCGTGAAGCTCGACCGCATCATGCTGTCGCATGCGGCACATCGCGCCGATATGGCGACGATTCTGCCGGGGCTGGTCGCTTTGCTGCACGAAGCGGGCAAGCTGGTGCTGATCGAAGGCGTGGAAACCGAGCACGAAGCGCAGATGGCGCTCGCCTGCAACGCCGACTTCGTGCAGGGCTTTTTCTTCGGTCGCCCGAGTCCCGGCGCCGCGGACGCGCTGCATGCAACGACTTGCATCAGCGAACTCACCGAGCGTTATCGCGATCAGACCGAGGCCCGCGAGCGTCGCAGCGCGAGCCGGCTCACGCCGTATTTGCGGGCGTTCGAGCGCGCCGCCGAGCGCCTTGCCGCCGGCGAACCGCTCGAAGAAGTCTGCTGGAATTTCCTCGCGCTCGATCACGCCGCACGTTGCTTCCTGCTGGACGCGAAGGGCAAGCAGGCGGGCCGCAACGTCGTGCTGCGCGCCGACCGCGCGGCGCACGAGACGCGCTTCCTGCCGCTCGCCGATGCGCAAGGCGCGAACTGGCTGCGTCGCCCGTATTTCCGCGACGCAATCAACGCGCCGGATCGTGTGCATGTGACGCGGCCGTATCTGTCGATCAACGAGGCGTTGCCGTGCGTGACGCTGTCGGTGGCGACGCGCGTCGACGGTCAGACCTGCGTGCTGTGCGGCGATATCGACTGGGTCGACGAGTAGCGGTTCTGCGATGATGTCGTTTTCAACGACGCTACATCGCACTCATGTCCGTTCTCCTCGAAGTCATTGCCACCACCGTCGCGGACGCGCGCATCGCCGGACAGGCCGGCGCCGACCGGCTCGAACTCGTCACCGCGATGGGCGAAGGCGGGTTGACGCCGAGCGTCGGTCTGATCGAAGCGGTGGTGAGCGCGGTTGCGATTCCCGTGAATGTCATCGTGCGACCGCACAGCCGCTCGTTCGTGTACGACGCGGACGATCAGGCGGTGATGATGCGCGACATCCGTGCGATCAGATCCGCGGGCGCGAACGGCATCGTGATCGGCATGCTGGACGCCGACGGTGCAATCGATCGCGACGCACTCGCCCGCGCGGTCGAGGCGGCCGACGGTCTGGCCATCACCTTCCACCGCGCATTCGACGAAGTGGGCGACCAAGGCAAGGCGCTCGATGTTCTGCTCGGCTTCGAGTCCATTTCGAATGTCCTGACTTCCGGCGGCCAGCCGTCGGTCTTGCAGGCCAAGGACCAGATCGGCGCACTGGTGCGGCAAGCGTCGGGCTCGCATTGCACGGTGCTGGCGGGTGCGGGATTGAGCGTCGATTCGGTGGAAGATTTCGTGCGCACGACCCAGGTCCAGGCCGTGCATTTCGGTTCTGGCGTGAGAGTCGACGGCAATCCGCTGGCGCCAGTCGATCCGGCTCGCGTCGCCCGTGTCCGGGAAATAGTGGATCGCGTGCGCTAACACGGCTTTATTCGCGATCGGTCGAAAGAGACGCCCACAAAAAAGCCGCTTCGGGACCCACGTCCCGAAGCGGCTTTTGCATTACGTCAAGAAGCCCTCGCTGCAGCAAAGAAAACTACTTCGCGACCACTACCGGAATGCCGCGCAACTGCCCGGCGCCCTTGACTTCTTCCAGCGATTTCTTCACCGACGCACCGGTCGCCGCTTCAATCTGCAAGCGTGCTGCCAGATCCCGCTCGCCGCGCTTCACGCCGGCCAGATTCGCCAGCTTCACATGACCGTAACCACGCACGCGAGCATGCAGGTCCGCGAGTTTAGCTACGTCTTCCAGATTGCCGGCGTCGAGCTTCGCCAGCGCGCGCGACAACGTGGTTTCATAGTCGTCCGCCAGTTCGCGTTCCATCTTGCGTTCGAGCGTGCGGCCGAACGGATCGATCACCGTGCCGCGCAGTGCGCTGAATTTCGCCATCACACCGAGCACCGGCCACATCCACTGACCGAAGGTCTTCTTGGTCGGATTGACGCCCGGTTGCGGACGCGTCAACGTCGGCGGTGCGAGGTTGAACTTGATGCCGAAGTCCTTGCCCGCCACGCCTTCGAACTGCGCTTCGAGTGCCTGACGCAATGCGCCGTCGCTATGCAGGCGCGCCACTTCGTACTCGTCCTTCACGGCGAGCAGCCGGTAGAACGTCGTCGCCACGGCACGCGTCACGCGCTCGCTCTTCGCATCCACGGTGGCTTCCGCGCGGCGTGCCGCGTCGACCAGCGCACGATAGCGCTTCACGTAGCTCGCGCCGCCATACGTTTGCAGACGGCCTTCACGATGCGCGATCAGTTCATCGAGCGTATCGACGCGCACGGTTGGCTTCGCCAGATGCCGCGCCGTCCACAGCGATTCGAGCGCGGCCGGGTCTTGCGCGGCCAGACGGCCGATCGAGAACGCCAGCTGGTTCATCGGCACCGCGACGTTGTTCAGTTCGATCGCGCGCATCATCGCCGCGAACGACACCGGCACCAGACCGAGTTGCCATGCGTAACCGAGCATCAGGATATTCGCGCCAATGGTGTCGCCGAGAAAGCGCGTAGCAAGCGCCTGCGCATCGCACGTCGACATACGGTCTTCACCCGCGGCGTGACGCATCTTGTCGACCAGCGCATCGGCGTGCAGCGTCGCGTCCGGATTCGTCACGAAGGTCGCGTTCGGAATCGCATGCGTGTTGACGACGATCCGCGTCCGGCCATGACGCACCGTTTGCAGCGCATCGGCACTCGCGCCCACCACCATGTCGCAGGCGAGCAGCACGTCGGCTTGCTGCGTGTCGATACGCACCTGGTTGAGCCATTCGTCGCGTGCCGCAAAGCGCACGAACGACAGGACCGAGCCACCCTTCTGCGCAAAGCCCATGAAGTCGAGCACGGACGCGCTCTTGCCTTCCAGATGCGCGGCCATGCTGATCAACGCGCCGACCGTCACGACGCCCGTCCCGCCAACGCCCGTCACCAGAATGTCGTACGGCGCGGCATCGAGATGCGTGGCCGGAATCGGCAGTGCGTCGACGCGTGCGGCCAATGCAGCCGGATCGAACGCGGCGCCGGCGCCTTTCTTCAGCTTGCCGCCTTCCACCGTGACGAAGCTCGGGCAGAAGCCGTTCACACATGAATAATCTTTGTTGCACGACGACTGGTCGATACGACGCTTGCGGCCCAATGCCGTTTCAACCGGTTCGACCGACAGACAGTTCGACTGCACGCCGCAATCGCCGCAGCCTTCGCACACTTCCTCGTTGATGAACAGACGCTTGTCCGGATCGGGGAACTCGCCTTTTTTCCGGCGACGCCGTTTCTCCGCCGCGCAGGTCTGGTCGTAGATCAGCACGGTCACGCCCTTGGTCTCGCGCAGGTCGCGCTGCACGGCGTCCATTTCGCTGCGATGGTGGAACGTGGTGCCCTTCGGGAACAGGTCGTGGTGGCCGTCGTATTTCTCCGGCTCGTCGCTTACCACGACGAAGCGCGACACGCCTTCGGCTTCCACCTGACGCGCGATCTGCGGCACCGAGATGCTGCCGTCGACCGGCTGGCCGCCGGTCATCGCGACCGCGTCGTTATAGAGAATCTTGTACGTGATGGTCGCCTTCGCGGCCACGGCCTGGCGGATCGCCAGAATGCCGGAGTGAAAGTACGTGCCGTCGCCGAGATTCTGGAACACATGCGGCGTTTTCGTGAACATCGAGTGCGATGCCCAGTCCACGCCTTCGCCGCCCATCTGGATCAGACCGGTGGTGTCGCGCTCCATCCACGAGGCCATGAAGTGGCAGCCGATACCGGCGTGCGCGATCGAACCTTCCGGCACCTTGGTCGACGTGTTGTGCGGGCAACCCGAGCAGAAGTACGGCGTGCGCTTCACGCTGTCCGCTGCGTTCGAGAGGATTTGCGGCGCGACCAGATCGCTCACGCGATCGCGGCGGTCGAGCAGCGGCTTGTGCTTCGCGAGCCAGCTCGCGAACACCGGCAGAATGCGCGACGGCCGCAGTTCGCCCATGGCGGAGAGCAGCAGCGTGCCGTCTTCGGCGTTCTTGCCGACCACGATGGGACGCGCGCCCTGCGTGCGGTTGTACAGATAATCCTTGATCTGCTGCTCGATGACCGGGCCTTTCTCCTCGATCACCAGCACTTCGGAGAGACCCGACACGAACGCGTCGATCCGCGTCATTTCCAGCGGGAACGACAGACCGACCTTGTAGATGCGCACGCCGGCCGCTTCCAGATCGGCCACCGTCAGATCGAGCCGGCGCAGCGTTTCCATCAGGTCCAGATGCGCCTTGCCGCACGTGACGATCCCCACGTTCGCATGCGGGCTCGGCGCGATCCATTTGTCGATGCTGTTCACGCGCGCGAAGTGACGCACGGCGTCGAGCTTCGCGTGCATGCGCGCTTCGATGGTCAGGCTCGGCAGATCGGGCCAGCGATTGTGCAGACCGCCGGCCGGCGTGTCGTAGTCCTGCGGCGCGGCCCATTCGGTTTGCAACGCGTCGAGGTCGACCGTCGAGCCGGATTCGACCGTTTCCGAAATCGCCTTGTAGCCGACCCATGCGCCCGAGAAGCGCGACAGGGCCCAGCCGTACAGACCGAATTCCAGCATGTCGGCGATGTTCGACGGATTCACGACCGGCATATGCCAGGCCATCAATGCGAAGTCGCTCTGATGCGGCATGGACGACGACACGCAGCCGTGGTCGTCGCCCGCCACCACCAGCGCGCCGCCGTGCGGCGACGAGCCGTACGCGTTGCCGTGCTTGAGCGCGTCACCCGCGCGATCCACGCCCGGGCCTTTGCCGTACCACATCGCGAACACGCCTTCGACGGTGCGCTCCGGGTCCGACTCCACACGCTGCGTGCCGAGCACGGCCGTGCCGCCGAGTTCTTCGTTGATGGCCGGCAAGAAGCGAATATCACTCGCGGCGAGCAGTTTTTTGGCTTTCCACAACTGCTGGTCGACCATGCCGAGCGGCGAGCCGCGATAACCGCTGATAAAGCCGGCGGTATTCCAGCCGCGCGCCTTGTCGAGCGCACTCTGCATCAGCGCGAGGCGCACCAGCGCCTGCGTGCCGGTCAGGAAGATGCGGCCGCGCGTGGCGGTGAGGTTATCGGACAGCTTGTAGTCGGCGAGGGCGGGCGTGCCGTCGATGGGCAGGCGAGCGGTCATGGGTGAGTCTCCGTTGTATTGCATCCGCGCGCGGTGGTGGGGACCACAAAGGTGACGCAGCGAAAGAGACTCTATTTTTTAGCGCCGATTGGAGTGAATTTTTTCTAGTTTGCCCGGCGGGACGCGAATGAGCGAGAAGACTCGTACGTTTTAATGAAGTTTTGAGGGGGAATCTCTCCCGCCGGGCGGAGATTCGGGTAAGCCCTGGTAAGCCCGGCGGGGTCTTGAGGCGGTTGTTATACGTTGATGTCGCCGAGGATCCTGTGCGCCAGAGCCTTGGCTTCCTCGAGTGCTTCTTCCGGCGTGGAGGTGGTGGCCTCGACGTGGTAGTCGGTGCTTTCCCCGCTGCCGCTGTCGTCGCCATCTTCGTCGTTGCGGGACAGCGTAACCAGACCCTGCCACGTGTCGGCCTTCACTTCCTTGATCGAAGCCGTAGCGGTGTAGGTGCCCTTGGTATAGGTGATGTCGTCCATCGCGTCGCTCCTTGTTCCAGCGTGAGTCGGATTTTCATCCTAGCATGCGACCGCGGTCCGGCTGACCGCTCTGCGCATCCGACTACAGCAACGCGACCACTTCATCCAGCGAAGGCGCGTGCGCGCCAGCGTGCCGGCAGGCCGCCGCGCCAGCCGCCAGCGCGAACGCCAGATGCTCCGGCCACGCGCGTTGCGAAGCCGTCATCAGGCTGAACAGCAGGCCGCCGATCGACGCATCGCCGGCACCGACGGTGTCGGTCACCTCGACACGCGGCGGCCGCGCTTCCACCACCTGGTCGCCGTCGATCAGCGTGGCCGCTTCCGGTCCGCGCGTCACCAGGATGGTGGCGCCCGGGTTGAGCGAGCGCACTTTGGCGAGCGCGCCGGCTTCGTCGTCGTCCTTGAACAGCATGCGCAGATCTTCGTCCGACACCTTGATCAGATCGGCGAGCGCGGCCATTTTCCGCAGCGTCGGCTCGTAGCCGTGCTCCATCAGATTGCGGTAGTTCGGATCGAAACTGATCTTCACGCCGCGCGCGCGCAATTCGGCGGCGAGGCCGGCGAGCGTATCGCCGAGCGGCTGCCGCACGAGACTGATGCAGCCGAAGTGCGCCCACTTCACCTGCTCGATCCAGCCGGCCGGCAGACGCGCCGGATCGAAGGCCAGATCGGCGCCGTTTTCGCCCATGAAGAAGTACGCGGGCGGATGCGTGCGATGCACGATGGCCAGCAACGGCGGCCGCTCGACGCGTTGCATGAAGCGCATGTCGAGCCCGGCCGCGACGCTCGCGTCCCACAACTCGTCGGAGAAGTTGTCGACGCCGAGCGAGCCGGCGCACGCCGTCGGCAAGCCCAGCCGCGCGACGCACCGCGCGACGTTCCAGCCGGCGCCGCCTGGCCGCGACAGCCACTGCGAATGGCCGGTGCTGACGAGGTCGGTGAGGATGTCGCCGGCGGAAACGAAGAAGGGAAATTCGGTCGATGGACTGGATTGGGTCATTTCGAGTGCTCCGTGGCGGCGGATTCGCTGGACGCGCCCTCGGCCAAGGCATGCGCGAGAACCTCGTAGCAGGCGCCCATGGTGTGATAGTCGGTCTTGCCGGCGGGACTTTTCTCGTCGCTGTATTTACGGTTGTCGCAGGTGAGAATGCGATACCACGCGCCGTACTGGTGATCGACGAAGTTCGACCAGCTATAGCGCCAGATCTCGTCGTACCAGTCCCAGAAACGTTCGTTGCCGGTGCGCTTGCCGAGCAGCGCGGCGGTCGCGAAGGTTTCGGCCTGCACCCAGAAGTACTTGTCGTGATCGCAGACGGTACCGTCCGGGCCGAAGCCGTAATACAGGCCGCCGTGATCTTCGTCCCAGGCATGCGTCATCGCGGCGTCGAACAGTTCGATCGCGCGCGGCAGCAGCCAGGGCAACGGGCGGAAGCGCTCCAGAATGAGCAGCAACTTGGCCCATTCCGTCTGATGGCCGGGCTGAAAACCCCACGGCCGGAAGATGTTGGAGCTGTCTTCCTCGTTGTAATGCCAGTCCACCGACCAGTCGGCGTGAAAGTGCTCCCACACCAGACCTTGCGAGAGCTTCGCCTGGCGCAGCGTGATGTTCGACGCGACCCGTTCCGCGCGATCCAGGTAGACCAGATGACCGGTCGCTTCGTGCGCGGCCAGCAGCGCCTCGGTGGTGTGCATGTTGGCGTTCTGCCCGCGGTACGAGCTGACGCGCCATTCGGGGCTGGCTTCGTCGGCGTACAGGCCCGCGGCGGCATCCCAGAAACGGTGTTCCATCAGTTCGAAGGTCGCGGCGATCATCGGCCGGGCTTCTTCGATGCCAGCCATCGCCGCATGCGAATACGCGAGCAGCACGAACGCGAGGCCGTAGCAATGACGGGTGGCGTCGAGCGTGCGGCGCTTGCGGCCGTCTTGCCATTCGATTTCCCAGTCGTAGCCTTCGTGCTGCGCGTCCCAATGGGCGTCGCGCAAAAAGCGCAAACCATGGCGCGCGTACTCCAGATGCTGCGGGTCGCCGAACTGGCGATACGCCATCGCATAGTTGAAGACATAGCGGCAACTGCTCACCAGATGACGCGTGGTCGCGTCGTAGACAGAGCCGTCGTCGCGGAAGAAATGGAAGAAGCCGCCGCTCGGGTCGAGCACGTTCGGCGCGTAGAAGCGCAATGTGTCCTCGACGTGGGAGAGCAGGAAGTCGCGGCTGCGGAAGTCGGCGACGGGCGGCACCGGGCTGCCGGCGGCGGCGCCTCGGGCGGAGAGAAGCGAGTCGGATTGGGTCATGGCGTTTTCACCAAAGTACTGGCACGAGCGATGAGACGAACGGGGAGGCGGACTTCCAGTTCGGCGGGTGCGTCTTCGAGCAGGAGTTCCACGCCGCGCCGGCCGAGCGCTTCCTTGTCGACCGAAATGGTCGACAGGGGCGGCGTGGCGTGGGCGGCGGCGGGAATGTCGTCGAAGCCGATGATGGCGATGTCTTCCGGCACGCGCAGACCGCGTGAGCGGCAGGCGCGCAGCGCCGCGAGCGCGGCGGCGTCGTTATAGGCGAACACCGCATCCGGTTGCGGACCGGGCGCGTCGAGCAACTGATGCATCGCGCGCGCGGCGCCGCTGTCGGGATCGAGGCCGGCGTCGATGGTCACTTCCAGCGACGGATCGAACAGCAGCCCCGCTTCGAAGAAAGCGCGCCGGTAGCCGAGCGCGCGCTGCGCAATGCTGAAGTGCGCGAGCGAGCCACCGATGAACGCGATCCGCTTGCGCTGCTGCGCGAACAGATGCCGCATGGCTAGCGCGGCGCCCGCGGCGTTGTCCAGATTCACCGAGCGCAGGCCGGGCGCCCACAGGTCGATCAGCACGAGCGGACGTTGCATGGCCGCGAGCATGGTCAGCGTTTCCGGCTCGACGAAGCCGGCGACCGCGACGGCGTCGGGTGCATGCAGGCGCATCTGCGTAACGACGTCTTCGGTGGCGCCGGCGGTGAGCACCGACGGCACGATGCCGCGTTCGCGGCACACGTCTTCCACGCCATGCAGCACGTGCGAAAAAAACGGGCTGACCGCGAAATTGTTGTGCTGGCGATGCAGCAGGAACGTGAGCCGGCGGATTCGCGGACGCAGTTGAGCGGCGTCGTAGCCAAGCTGGCGCGCGGCTTCGACGACTCGCAGGCGGGTGGCCTCGGACAGGCCGGGCTGGTTCTTCAGTGCGCGGGAGACGGTGCCGATCGACACGCTGGCGGCGCGGGCAACGTCGCGGATGGTGGTGGCCATCGGGTAGGCGCGGCAGCGCAGGCGGCCGCGAGGGTTTCAAGTCCGGGCGATTGTATAGTAAAACCCGCTTGAAAAAGCCAACCTGCGACAGGCTGGACACCAGTAAATACCCGTACATAAGGCTTTTTCAGCCAGATATTCTGTTTAGTAAAATCGACTAAACATGCCGTAGTTAAGAAATGTTTGGAATTGTCCTATGCCTTCTGGCCGAGGCGACAGCGGCGGCGTTTGGGCGTGAAATAACGAAAAGCCGCACGAGGCGGCTTTCTCAGATAACGCTCAGGGAGGGCGCTTATGAATGTTCTGTTTGCACTGCGCGCGTATTCACCGCCGCACGACGCCCGCGTCCGGGTCGGGCGCGGCGGTCCCGGTTTCGCCGGTGGTGTCGCGGGCGCCCCAGCGCTGCGCGAGCGCGGCGCACACCATCAACTGGATCTGGTGGAACAGCATCAGCGGCAAGACCACCGCCCCTACGGCATGCGCCGCGAAGATGACCTTGGCCATCGGCACGCCGGACGCGAGGCTCTTCTTGGAGCCGCAGAAAATAATCGTGATCTGGTCCGCGCGATTGAAGCCGAGCCGCTTGCTGACGAATATCGTCACGGCCAGCGCGAGCGCCAGCAGCACGCCACTGATCACCACGAGGCCGCCGAGCGCGGACAGCGGAATCTGATGCCACAGGCCTTCGTTCACGGCTTCGCTGAACGCGCCGTAGACCACCAGCAGGATGGAACCCTGGTCGACGAACTTCAGCACGCCGCGGTTGCGCTCGATCCACTTGCCGATCAGCGGGCGCAGCAGCTGGCCGGCCACGAAGGGCACCAGCAGTTGCAGCACGATGTCGCCGACCGTATGCCAGGCCGACGAGCCGCCGGCCGCCTGGTTGGTGACCATGAGACTGACAAGAGCGGGGGTGAGGAAGATGCCGAGCAGGCTCGAGGCCGACGCGCTGCAGACGGCGGCCGGCACGTTGCCTTTGGCAATGGAGGTGAACGCGATAGACGACTGAACCGTCGACGGCAACGTGCAGAGGAAGAGGACCCCCGCATAGAGCGCCGGCGTAACAAGTGGCGAAAGGATCGGCTTAAGCGCGAGGCCGAGCAGCGGAAACAGTACGAAGGTGCTCAGCATCACCAGCAGATGCAGGCGCCAATGCGTCGCCCCCGCCACAATCGCTTCGCGTGAGAGCTTGGCGCCGTGCAGGAAAAACAGCAGCCCGACCGCCACGTTCGTCAACCAGTTGAAGCCGACGGCAGCCTGCCCGTGCACGGGCAGAAGGCTGGCAAGAATCACCGTGCCCACGAGGGTCAAGGTGAAGTTGTCGGGGAGAAGTTTGGGGCGAGCCATTTAAGAATCTCGAATCGATAGGGCGGAGCATGCCGCCACGGAAAAGCGGCCATTGTTGTTGATTCTCAATTGAAAATGCAAATTCATTTACTGAATCGATTGATGATGCCCCCACATTACTGGCGGTTCGGGTCTGCTAATCCAGCGGTCGACGTTGGCGGTCCATTCTTCATACGCAGCGCACAGCATCGTTCTCGCCGAGCCCCGCGTACAAACGGTTTCCGCAGAATCGCGCAAGAGGTATGTCGCGTAAAAACGTCGTGGTAACAAGGTGTTACATCAAGGGGCTGGGCCTAACACTTTTTGGCTCGACACCCTTTGCCGACACCCATAAATTACGTGACCAAGCCGTCGGGATATCCGCTTTGCGAGTCCTTCGCAGCGCTCGTATCGGTCCCGGAATAGGTTCACCGCAGCTCGAACGGTGAATTTCAGGCAGCTCTTCGGGCATGTGAGTTGACAGGGTGGACGGGTTGTCGAGAACCAAGCGGTGGGCGTTTGGCGCGGTCATCGCCGTGCTGTGCTCGTTCGCCTACGCCAGGGCGCCTGGCATGCCGCACAGCGGCGGTCCGGCAGGTGGCCACGGCCATGCGGCCGCATCGGCATATCGCACGTATGGCACGTATGGCACGTATGGCGCGTATCGCACGCCGGGTGGGACTCTCCACCGCGAGGCGGCTCCGACAGGTTCGTATGCGCGCAACGACCGTCACGCCCAGTCGGCCAGCCAGCCGCTTTCCCGCTCTTACGGCGAATCGCGCCGGGCTCCCGTCGCCCGACCCGAGAACTACGCCGGCGATCAGTTCGCCGATGGCTTCGGCGCCTACAACACCGGCGCTCATCGAGCCGGGCCGCCCGCTTACCGAAATGCCGGCCGCGACGGCATGCAGTTCGCCGGCGCCATTACGCCGGTCAGCACGGAATCGCGGTCGGTGCCACGGCCGCCGCCCAATGCGCCGGTACGCACCGGCTCCATCCGGGCCGACGTCGCGCGCTACAACGAAGAGCGCGGTGCCCCGCGCATGATGCAGCGTCAGGCAGGCGACTCGCGCCCCGCCGAAGACTTCCCCTACCGTAATTAGCCACGAACAGCCACAACCAAGCCGCGTCCGCGCGGCTTTCTCATGTGCGCGTCCGACAAAGCCGTAGAGCCGTCTCGCTCCAGTGCTGCGTCATCGGAAATTTCCAGTTTCTTTAGGTGAATCCGCCCGTTCTCTGCGATCTCACACCGTCGGAGAATCGTCACGCCCTCGCCTCATGGCTTGCCGCGCCGCTTCTCCCGGCAGTTGCGGCCTTCAATCTGACGTTTCGACGCCACACTTTTTTGAAATCGCTCGGCAGCGGACCGTGTCCCGTCGTCAAATCGGTTCGCTTCTTCCTGAATGCGTAATACGCATGTCATTAGAAGCGTGATTAACGGCTCGGGCGCCGTGCAGCCACCGCTTTGCGCGGTATTGCGCGGTCTGGGGCGAGCCGTTCCGATATGCCCAAGGTCTGACGAGCGCGTCTCTTTATCAGGCCTTTAAGCGACAAAACTAATCAGACCGATATACCCGCAATAACCAGCGATATTTTTGTTCATAAAAATGGTCCGCAAAGATGGTCCCGCCCAGTTTGGCTCGACGATCTCACGGACAACAAACAATGGCCCGGACGAATGAGCCCTTTCGCCCAGGCAACCCCCTTTTGACAAAGACAGGAGAACCCATGAAAACAGGCATCAGCAGTGCACTGAAGACCACCCTCAAGGCAACCGCGTGTGCCGCTTTGCTGGCCAGTGCATCGTCTGCTTTTGCGCAATCGAGCGTGCAACTCTACGGTCAGGTCGACGAATGGGTCGGCGCGCAGAAATTCCCCGGCAGCAAAACCTCCGTGCAGGTGTCCGGCGGCGGCATGTCGACGTCGTACTGGGGGTTGAAGGGTTCCGAAGATCTGGGCAACGGCTACAAGGCGATCTTCGCGCTGGAAGGCTTCTTCCTCGCCCAGAACGGCCAGTACGGCCGCTTCACCGGCGACACGATGTTCTCGCGTAACGCGTACGTCGGCGTCGAATCGCCGTACGGCACCGTGACCGCCGGCCGTCTGACCACGCCGCTGTTCGTGTCGACCATCCTGTTCAACCCGTTCATCGACTCCTACGAATTTTCGCCGATGGTGTGGCACACCTACCTCGGCCTCGGCACCTTCCCGACCTACTCGACCGACCAGGGCGTGACCGGCGACTCCGGCTGGAGCAACGCGGTGGAATACGCGTCGCCGAACTTCAACGGCCTGACGGCGACCGCGATGTACGCGCTCGGCAATACGACGCAGAACGGCGCGAAGAAGTGGAGCGGCCAGGTGTTGTACTTCCACGGCCCGTTCGCGGCGACCGCCGTCTACCAGTACGTGAACTTCAACAATTCGCCGAGCGACCTGGGCAGCCTCGCCGCATCGGGCATTCCGGGTTTGAAGAGCCAGAGCGTCGCGCAAGCGGGCGTGTCGTACGACCTGAAGTACGTGAAGTTCTTCGGCCAGTACATGTACACGTACGACCAGCAGACCATTTCGAGCTGGCACGTGAACACGGCGCAAGGCGGCGCGTCGATCCCGGTCGGTCCGGGCACGGTGATGGCGTCGTATGCGTACTCGCGTGACGGCGGCGGTTACGACCAGACGCGTCAGACCGCGGCACTCGGTTATGACTACCCGCTCTCGAAGCGCACGGACGTGTACGCGGCCTACATGTACGACCACATCAGCAACATGTCGAGCGGCAACACCTACGGTGTGGGTCTGCGCGCGAAGTTCTAGGCGCGTCGGCGTCGGCGTCGGCGTAGATCTCGCCTGACCGCCCGACACTCGCTCGTTCACACGAAGCCCGCCTTCCCCGGAAGGCGGGCTTCGTCGTTTCAGGTCTCGATGCCGGCGAGTTTGCCGCCCCATTTTTGATAAACCCGGCAAAATGACGTCGATTGATTCCTGAGGCGAGCGATTGAGATGGATACCCTTGTCAGCATGAAGGTGTTCCGCCAGGTGGTGGAAGTCGGCAGCTTCGTCGGCGCGGCCGAGCGCATGGAGATGTCGGCGGCCATGGCGAGCAAGCACGTGATGCACCTCGAGCAGCAACTTGGCGCGCGCCTGCTGAACCGCACCACGCGGCGGGTCGCGCCCACCGAAGCGGGCCGCGAGTACTACGAGCGTCTCGCGCAAGTGCTCACCGAGCTGGAAGAGGCCGAGCAGGTGGTCGGCGCGGCGAGCGTGGTGCCGCAAGGTCGTCTGCGGGTATCGTCGCTAACGGCATTCGGCTTGAGTTACGTGATGGCCGCGGTAGCCGATTACGCGGCGCAGTATCCGCAAGTCACCGTGGATATGACCTTGTCGGACCGCGTGGTCGAACTGATCGACGAAGGTTTCGACGTCGCCATTCGCGCGTCGCCCGGCGGCATGAAGTCGTCTTCGCTGATTGCGCGGCAATTGGCCACCGCGCATCTCGTGCTCTGCGCGTCCCCCGCCTATCTGCGCCGGCACGGCACGCCGAAATCGGTCGCGGATCTGGCGCGGCACAACTATCTGCAATATGCGGGCGTCTCGCCGCTCGAAATCGCCACCACGGCGGGCGAGGCGACGCCGCGCGTGCGTCTGTCAGGCAACCTGATCGTCAATCACCTGGAAGCGCAGCGCGTCATCGTGCTGCAAGGAGCGGGCATCGCGATGCTCGGCACCGAGGTGATCGGCGACGACCTGGCGGAGGGCCGGCTCGTGCCGCTGCTCGTCGACGAGATTCCGCCGCGCGAGTTGCCCATTCACGTGGTCTACGCGAGCCGCCGGCACTTGTCCGCGAAGGTCCGCTCGTTCGTCGACTTTCTCGCCGAGCGATTCGCGAACGAATCGCTGTGGCCCTCGCTCGAGCAGATCATCGCGCTGGCCGCGCGCTGAATACAACGCGCGCCTTGAACAGGCGCGTGCGCCGCGCGGACCTTATCGCGCGATGCCCAGCCGCGCCTTCGCGTCGTTGTACTCCTTCGTCAGACGCTGCACCAGTTCGCCGACGCCCGGCACGTCGTCCATCAGACCGACACCCTGGCCTGCGCCCCAGATGTCTTTCCACGCCTTCGCCTTGTCGCTGCCGAAGTTCATCGCGGTCTTGTCCGATTGCGGCAGCGCTTCCGGATCGAGGCCCGCATTCACGATACTTTCGCGGATGTAGTTGCCGTGCACGCCGGTAAACAAATTGGTGTAGATGATGTCCGAAGCCGCCGCGCTGACGATCGCCTGCTTGTAGCTGTCCACCGCGTGCGCCTCCTTGGTCGCGATGAAGCGCGTGCCCATGTACGCGAGGTCGGCGCCCATCGCCTGCGCCGCGAGAATCGAGCCGCCGTTCGCAATCGAGCCGGACAACACGATCGGACCGTCGAACATGCGTCGCACTTCGCCCACCAGCGCGAACGGCGACATCGTGCCGGCATGGCCGCCGGCGCCGGACGCCACCAGAATCAGACCGTCGACGCCCGCTTCGAGCGCCTTCTGCGCGTGCCGCAGATTGATCACGTCGTGCAACACGATGCCGCCATAGCTATGCACCGCATCGACGATCTCGCGCGCAGGCGCCCGCAAGCTCGTGATGAAAATGGGCACCTTGTGCTCGACGCACACGCGCACGTCGTGTTCGAGACGGGTATTCGATTGATGAACGATCTGATTGACGGCAATCGGTCCGATGATCGCGTCGGGATTCGCGGCCTGGTGGTCGGCCAGTTGGGACTGGATCTGCGTGAGCCATTCGTCGAGCGCTTCTGCCGGGCGAGCGTTCAGCGCGGGGAACGAGCCGACGATACCGGCCTTGCATTGAGCCAGCACGAGTTCGGGATAGCTGACGATGAACATCGGCGAAGCAACGACGGGCAGCGCTAGTTTTTGCAGAACGGCGGGCAATGCCATAGTGCGAGTCTCCTGGTTGAGCGGACGGCGCAGCGTGGCGCGCCCGCGATAATCGAGTTTAGCTGCACGAGGCCTATGACATCGGGCTGGCGGGCAGGTGCCGGTTCTGCGCATGAGCCTCGTCGCGAGAATTTCAGAACGGTCGTGCGATTATAGGGGAAGCCTCCGGCCCGTGCGGACTCCCGCGTTTAGAACAGTTCGAAGGAGTGTTCAGGTTCTATGTTTGCGTGGGCTAACCCACCCCGTACCGACATACTGGCCTCCTACAATGCCCGGACATCCAAACGACAAGAGAGACGACATGGCCTTCGAGAATTTCACGCCCTTTCGCGTCGCCGTCGGCGAGGTCGATATCTTTGGAGTGAAGGGCGGAGCGGGGCCGCCGCTCCTGCTGTTGCACGGTCATCCGCAATCTCATCTCATCTGGGCCCGGTGCGCCGCCCGGCTTGCCGAACACTTCACCGTCATCGCGACCGATCTGCGCGGCTACGGCGCGTCGGACAAACCGCTGAGCGACGCCCAGCATCTCCCCTATTCCAAACGCACGATGGCCGCCGATCAGGTCGCCGTCATGCGTCACTTCGGCTTCGAGCGCTTCATGGTGTGCGCACACGATCGTGGCGCGCGCGTCGCGCATCGTATGGCGCTGGATCATGCCGACGCAGTCGAGCGCCTGATGCTGCTCGATATCGCGCCGACGCTCGCGATGTACGAAGCGACCGATCGCACGTTCGCCACGCTGTACTTCCACTGGTTTTTCCTGATCCAGCCGGAGCCCTTGCCCGAGACGCTGATCGGCGCCGATCCGGCCGCCTACGTGAACGCGGTGATGGGTGGCCGGCATGCGGGACTGGCGCCGTTCGAACCGTCGGCGCTCGACGCATATCGCGCGGCGCTCGCGCAACCGGGCGCCGTGCACGCGATGTGCGAAGACTATCGCGCGTCGGCGAGCATCGATCTGGAGCACGATCGTGCGGACATCGAGCGAGGACACAAGATCGGCTGTCCGTTGCGCGTGCTGTGGGGCGAAAAAGGCGTGATCGAAAAGTGCTTCGACGCGTTGACGGAATGGCGTCATGTCGCGCGTGACGTGAGCGGCCGCTCGCTGCCGTGCGGCCACTACATCCCGGAAGAGGCCCCCGATGAACTGCTCGCGGAAATATTGTCGTTCTTCGAAGCGCTCGAGCAGTAGTCAGTCGCACGCGGCCGAAGGCGTAGGCGGATTAACAGCCAGTGTCAAGATTCTGTAGGGAAATCACCAATGCAGCCAAAAATCGGCGCGCGTATTATGCATAACGACGCTGATCACGTCCGACAGAATTTGCGCCGCTCGCCTTGATGGTCGAGCGGCTTTCTTTTTGCGATTTGTTTTCTGGCTTTGTATTTACAGCCGCGCGAGCACGCGCTCGCCGTCCACTTCCAGCGGCCCGTTCTTCGCCGCCAATTCCGACACCATCGCCCGCAGCAATGCCGGCCATTCGCCGCGCGGCGCGAGCATCGACGCAGCGGCACGCATCACCGAGGCATCGTCGACCAGTTGCAGCAGCGTGTCGAATCGCATCTCGCGCACGTCGAGCAGTTTGAAGACGATCAGCACCTTCAGCGCGTTCTTCGCATTGCGCAGCGGATCGGCACGCAGCCACGCGATGCGGGAAAACGCCCGTTCGAGCGCCGCGGCGACATTCGTGAAGGGCGCGCCATGGCCGGGAATCACGAGCCGCACGTCCAGCCTCGCGATGGCTTCGAGCACCGCTTGCTGTTCCGCGAAACCGCTCTCGCCTTCCAGTTCGGGGAAGATGACGCCGAAGCCGTTTTCCCACAACGCGTCCGCGCTGATCAGAATGCCGTGTTCCGCGCAATACAGCATCAGCGAATGCGGATCGTGACCGGGCGCGCCGAGCACTTCCCAGTCGAGCGCGCCGAGCGTCAGATGCATACCGGGAGCGATAGTCCCGGTGAAGCCGAAACGATCGCAATGCTGTCCGGTGGGACGAAACGTCAGCCGCGCTTCATCCCAAGCGCTCACCGCGTCGGCTTCGGCCACGGGGATCGCGGTCCGGCACGGCCACGTCGCCTGCAGCAGCGCATTGCCGCCGCAATGATCCGAATGCAGATGCGTGTTGACGATCAGATCCAGCGGCCGCGCCCCTAACGTTTGCTGAAGTAGCGCGAGCGTTTGCGGCGCGTGAGTCGCGTAGCCGGTATCGACCAGCGCAACACGCTCCGCGTCGATCAGCAGCACGTTGTTCGACGACAGCCAGCCGCGTTCGAACACGCGGATCGATTCCGGGAGCGAGATCATGGTGCCGGGGCCTGGGCGTTCTGCTTCGACGTGGCGTCGCCCTTCGGCATCACGAGAATTGTCGACGTGCCAATCAGCAGAACTTCGCCGCGCTGATTCACCACCGTGCCGTCGAGATGCGTCAGGTCGCCGTTCAGGCTGCTCTTCCAGTACGCGTCGCGTACACGCCAACTGAGCGTGAGCGTGTCGCTCGCCTGCACCGCTTTTTTCAGCTTGATGTCGAACTCGAGTCCGAGCGGCTGCGCATAGCGCGAGAAATGCGTGGCCAGCAGCGCCATGAAATAGGCGGTGGGTTGCGTGCCGGATGCGATCAGTCCGCCGAAGCGGCTTTGCGCCGCGTAGGCCTCGTCGTGATGCAGCGGGTTACGGTCGTTGACGAGCGCAGCGAAGGACTTCACCGATTCCACCGATAACGCCAGCGTATCGCTGAACGTCTCGCCAATCGTCACGACGCGTGGTGCGGCGTTCATGTTCGACCTTTGGCCTGCCTGGCCATGAATTCCACGTGACGGACTTCGATTGCGTCCCACACCGCGCGCTTTGCTGCGTCGTCGAACAACGCCCAGCCGGCGATTTCCTCGATGGTGCGCAGGCAGCCTTCGCACCAGCCGCTCGACGCGTCCATCCTGCACACGCTGATGCACGGCGACGGCACGCCGACGACGTCGTCGTTACCCTTGCCCTTGTCCTTGCCGCTCGAGTGACCGAAGCCGTCGCTCATGGACTCAGGCCGTCTCGCGCAACGCGACGTCGAGCACGGGCGCGCCGGTCAGCGCAATCAATTCCTGCGCGGTCAGATTGAACACGGCATGCGGATGCCCGGCCGCCGCCCACAAACTGTCCAGCGCCAGCAGATCGGCGTCGATCAGCGTGACGGGTTCGGTCGCATGGCCGATGGGACACACGCCGCCGATCGCATAACCGGTTTTCTCGCGGACGAATTTCGCATCGGCCCGGCCGATCTCGCCGACCTGCGCGGCAACTTTTTTCTCGTCGACGCGATTCGCGCCGCTCGCCACCACCAGCACCGGCGCATCGTCTTCACGACGGCGGAACAGAATCGACTTGGCGATCTGCGCGACCGAGCAGCCGAGTCCGGCAGCGGCTTCGGCGGAGGTCTTGCCGGTTTCCGGCAGCATCACGACGCGGCCGGCGTGACCGCGTTCGCGCAATAAAAGCGCGACGCGGCGCGCCGACTCGGGCAACGCAGCGAGATCGTCGGATTCGGGAGAAGCGTGTTGCGTCATCGTTTTCATTCCTGGTTGAGTGGCGGCCGCAATTGCGACCGCTAGCCGGGCATCACACGCAATTGACAGCCGCTTCGCTGCGCGCTTTGGCGAGCAGCGCCTTACCCGCGCGCGACACGTTCGGACGGCCGATCGAGGTCGAGATGAAGTCCCCGATTGCCACGACTTGCGCGAGGTCGATACCGGTTTCGATGCCGAGGCCGTTCAGCAGGTACAGCACGTCTTCGGTCGCGACGTTGCCGGTGGCGCCTTTCGCATACGGACAACCGCCGAGCCCGGCCACCGACGCGTGATAGATCTCGATACCTTCCTGCAACGCGGCGTAAATGTTCGCCAGCGCCTGACCATAGGTGTCGTGGAAGTGGCCCGACAGACGTTCGCGCGGAAACACCCGGGTCACTGCTTCGAAGATTTCACGCGTGCGTTTGGGCGTACCCACGCCGATCGTATCGGCAATATCGATCTCGTCGCAGCCGAGCGCGGCGAAGCGTTCGACCACGTCCACCACCGAGGCCACCGCCACTTCGCCCTGATACGGACAACCGAGCGCGCACGACACGCTGCCGCGAATCCGCACGCCGTGCTCTTTGGCCGCCTGTGCGACCGGTGCGAAGCGGTCGATGCTTTCCGCGATGCTGCAGTTGATGTTCTTCTGCGAGAACGCTTCGCTGGCCGCGCCGAAGATCACGATTTCATCGGCTCGCGCGGCGAGCGCGCCTTCGAAGCCACGCAGATTCGGGGTCAACACCGAGTAGATCGTGCCGGCGCGGCGCTCGATGCCGGCCATCACGTCGGCACCGTCGGCCATCTGCGGCACCCATTTGGGAGACACGAACGACGCCGCTTCGACATTGCGAATGCCCGCCGCCGAGAGGCGATTGATCAGATCGATCTTGATCGCGGTGGGGACGAATTCTTTTTCGTTCTGCAGCCCGTCGCGCGGACCGACTTCGACGATCTTGACTTGCTTGGGTATGGCCATGATGTGTCTCCTGCCGCTTCAGGCGGCGCTCCTTGAATGGGATTGGCTAGTGGTGTGGGTGTCAGTATCCGCGGTTTATGTCGACGATGCCGCCGACCGCTTCGCCGCGCCGCAACGCCTCGATTTTTCGCGCGATCTGCGCGACGCTGTCTTCGCGCAGCGTGAGCGCCGATACATGCGGGGTGATCGTCACGCGCGGGTTCTGCCAGAACGGATGATCGTGCGGCAAGGGTTCGTCGCGGAACACGTCGAGCGTGGCGGCGGCAAGTTGCCCGCTCGCGAGCGCGTCGAGCAGATCCTGCTCGACCAGATGCGCACCGCGCGCCACGTTGATCAGACGCGCGCCACGCGCGAGCTTCGCGAAAGTGCGTGCGTTCAGGATGTCGCGCGTGTCGGGCGTGTGCGGCAGCAGATTCACCAGCACCTGCACGCCGTCCAGAAACGCGTCGAACTGCGCTTCGCCGGCGAAGGTCGTCACGTTGTCGACTTGCCGCGCGCTGCGGCTATAGCCGCGTACCGGCACGCCGAACGAGGCCAGCGTCTGCGCGACATGGGCGCCGAGCACGCCGAGTCCCAGCACGCCCACCGTGAACGTTCCCCGCGGATGCGGCTCCAGCACTTCCCAGCGGCGTTCGCGTTGCAGCGTCTGGTACTCGTCGAAACGGCGCAGGTAGCGCAGCACCGCATGCGTGACGTACTCGGCCATTTGCGGCGCCATACCGGTGTCTTCGAGCCGGATTAGCGGCACGTTGCGCGGCAGCGTGCCGGGCTGGTCGTGTTCGAGCGCGAGAATTGCATCGACGCCCGCGCCGAGATTGAAGATGGCACGCAGATCGTCGCGGCCCGCGAGCAACTCGCGCGGCGGCCGCCAGACCACCGCGAAGTCCGCCGGCGCGGTGTCGCCCGCACGCCACTCGCGCAATTCGGCTTCCGGCAGCGCGCGGACGAAGTCGCGTTGCCACGCGGCGGAGTCGGCGGTGGGCAGATAAAAGAGGATTTTCATACGATCGGGAGCAGACAGGCGCGGGTGGCGAACCCAGCGCGAACGGGCCACGGCAGCGCGACAAGCGGCTGGAACGACTCGGCTGGCATGGGGCTCCTCGTTTTATGAACAGGCTTCATTCTACTTTTTCGACGCGTATCGCGGGTATTGGCGGCTCGCCATGCGGCTTTGGTCCGCGCCAGGTTCGCATCCTGGTATTCGCGTTGGTCCTCGCCTTGCCGGATAAACAAAGCACAAAAACTTGGTTCGCCCGCGCGGCGGGTGGCGGGACAATTGGTGTCCGGATGCCCTTCGAGAGGGATAGACATGCTTCCATGCACGAAATCGACGTGGCCACCCAGGCTCGTCACCGTCCCCGGCCTGCACGGCAGCGAGGGCGCCCACTGGCAGACCTGGCTCGAGCGGCAGTTCGCGCGCTCGCTGCGCGTCGAACAGAACGACTGGGACGCGCCCGATCTGGCGATCTGGGCGCAGTCGCTGCGCGATCTGCTCGCCCGCGAACGCGGCCCGTTCGTGCTGGCGGCGCATAGCTTCGGCTGCCTCGTCGCCGCGCATGCGTTGCAGCAGACCTCGTTCGCCAACGACGTGGTCGGCGTGCTGTTCGTCGCGCCCGCCAGTCCGCAGAAATTCACTTTCGCCGGCCCGTTCGAGGCGCGGCGTCTCGGCGTGCCGTCCATTCTGATCGCCAGTGAAACCGACCCGTGGATGTCGCTCGCCGGCTCGCGCGAACTCGCGCAGCGTCTGGGCAGCGCGTTCGTGAATCTCGGCGACGTGGGGCACATCAACACCGCGGCGGGTTTCGGACCCTGGCCGCGCGCCAAGTATTTCGTCGATACGCTCGTGCATTGCGCGGCGCCCCTGCGGTTTCGCGAGGAAAACGTCGAGCCCGTGCAATACGCGTTCGGTTGATCGCACGATCCGGTTTGCGCATCTCAGCTCCCACGGGCGCCGCACCGGCGCCAGACGAGCGCCAAACCAGCGCCAAACCAGCGCCACACGAGCGCTCGACGAGTAAGCAATCCGTTAGAATCCCGCTTCACGCCGCGCGTCCGTGCGGCCACCGATTTCTATCAACGATCAGGCGGGGAAAAGATGGCAGGCAAGACGGGGACCACGCGCTGGCTGGCAGCCGGCATGACGACGATCGCACTCACGCTGGGCGGCATGGCGACGGCGCATGCCGACGTATCGCTGCTGAACGTGTCATACGACGTGACGCGCGAGTTGTACAAGGACATCGACGCCGGCTTCATCGCCGAGTACAAGCAGAAGAGCGGCGAGACCGTTTCGGTGCGGCAGTCGCACGGTGCGTCGAGCGCGCAGGCGCTCTCCGTGCTGCAGGGTTTGCAGGCCGACGTCGTGACGATGAATCAGCCGAACGACATCGATCTGCTCGCGGACAAGGGCCAGTTGCTGCCGGTCAACTGGCGCACGCGTCTGCCGAACGAGAGTGTGCCGTACACCACGACCATGGTGTTTCTGGTGCGCAAGGGCAATCCGAAACACATCGTCGACTGGAGCGATCTGGCCAAACCGGGCGTGCAGGTCGTGATCGCGAATCCGAAGACTTCGGGTAATGGCCGTTACGCGTATCTGGCCGCGTGGGGTTATAGCAAGCAGCATGGCGGCACCGACGCTCAGGCGCTCGACTTCGAAAAAGCAATCTTCAAGAATGTGCCGGTGCTCGACACGGGCGGTCGCGGCGCGACCACCACGTTCACGCAACGCGGCATCGGCGACGTGCTGGTGACGTTCGAAAACGAAGTCGCGCTGATCGACGGCGGCGTGGGTGCGGGTAACTTCGAAGCGGTCTATCCGTCGGTGAGCCTGCTGGCGGCACCGCCGGTCGCGCTGGTCGACAAGGTGGTCGACAAGCGCGGCACCCGCAAGGAAGCGCAGGCGTATCTCGACTATCTGTGGTCGCCGGCCGCGCAGGAAATCATCGCGCAACATCATCTGCGTCCGAGCGACAAGGCCGTGCTCGCCAAGCATGCGTCGGAGTTCAAGGCGATCAGGACCTTCACGGTCGAAGAGATGTTCGGCGGCTGGCAGAAAGCGCAGCAAACGCATTTCTCCGATGGCGGGACGTTCGATCAGATCATCGTGGACAAGAAATAAAGCGCAGCGTTGTCTGAAATGGAAAAAGGCCGCCTCGTAACCGAGGCGGCCTTTTTGTTTGGTGGGTTGTGCGAGTGATGCGAGTGATGCGAGCCCGACGAGGCACGCGTCCCGCCTCCCGCTACTAGCGCGTGTTAATTCGCCGCCGCGTGCTTGTCGCACGCGTGCTCGCAGCCGCTTTGATCCAGCGGCATCTGCTGCGCCGATTCTGCGCGGATGCCCAGACGGTCGAGCAGTTTGCGATCGGCTTCCGCTTGCGGATTGCTGGTCGTCAGCAACTGGTCGCCGTAGAAAATCGAGTTCGCGCCGGCGAGGAAGCACAGCGCCTGCAGCGCCTCGTCCATCTGTTCGCGGCCTGCCGACAGCCGCACCATCGCGCGCGGCATCGTGATGCGCGCCACCGCGATCGTGCGCACGAACTCGAACGGGTCGATGGCTTCGGTGCCGGTCAGCGGCGTGCCTTCGACCTGCACCAGATTGTTGATCGGCACCGATTCCGGATACGGCTCCATGTTCGCGAGTTGCGTAATCAATCCGGCGCGTTCGCGGCGCGATTCGCCCAGTCCGACGATCCCGCCGCAGCACACGTTGATGCCCGCATCGCGCACCCGTTCGAGCGTGTCGAGACGGTCCTGATACGTGCGTGTCGAAATGATCTGGCCGTAGAACTCCGGCGATGTATCGAGGTTGTGGTTGTAGTAGTCGAGGCCCGCATCGCGCAGACCTTGCGCCTGGTGCGTCTCGAGCATGCCGAGCGTGACGCAGGTTTCCAGTCCCATCGCCTTCACGCCGCGGATCATGTCCTTGATCGGTTCGAGGTGACGGTCTTTTGGATTGCGCCAAGCCGCGCCCATGCAGAAACGCGTCGCGCCGTTCTGCTTCGCGACGGCCGCGGCCGCCAGCACTTCGTCGACCGGCATCAGCTTGTCGGCCTGCAGCCCGGTGTCGTGATGCACCGACTGCGGACAGTACGCGCAGTCTTCCTCGCAGCCGCCGGTCTTGATCGACAGCAGCGTCGACAGTTGCACCGTGTTCGCATCGAAATGCTCGCGGTGAGTTTGCTGCGCGCGAAACAGCAGGTCGTTGAACGGCAGTTCGTACAGCGCGACGATGTCGGCCACGCGCCAGCGCGCCAGTTGCTGGGCGCCTTGGGCTTGCGTAGCGGCGTGCGCAGCGTTGTTGTCAGTAGCCGCCGTCGGGGCGATGTTCAGTTGCGTCATGTCGTCGATCCTCATGAATGGATGGATAAGGTTCAGCGCTGCGCGTGGCGCAGCGTTTGCAAAAGTCGGGGGATGTCGAGCCGGTCGGCCGCGCGTTCGGCCGAGATCGGATTCAGATGCGGCACGATGCCGAGCAGCGGCGCGTCGTACGCGCGCGCAAGATGCTCGCGAATCGAGGCGATGTTTTCGTCGGGAAACGTCATGTCCGGATCGACGCGATTCGCGACCCAGCCGGCCAGCGTCAACCCTCGCGCGGCGATCGCTTCCGCGCTCAGCAACGCGTGACTGATGCAGCCGAGTCGCATGCCTACCACCAGCACCACCGGCAGATTCAGCGCGACGGCGAGATCGGCGGTGTCCTGCGTCGCGGTGAGCGGCACGCGAAAGCCGCCGACGCCTTCGACGACCACGATGTCCGCGCGTGTCACGGCCTCGGCATGACAGGCGACGATGCGCTCGAGATCGAGCACGACGTTTTCCAGCGCGGCCGCGATGTGCGGTGCGGCCGGTTCTTTCAGCAGATAAGGCGTGCGCATGTCGGGCGGCAGCAACACGCTGGACGCCGCATCGAGTTGATCGGCGTCTTCGTTGTGCAGGACGCCGTCGAGTTCGAAGGCGCCGGCCGCGATCGGCTTCATCGCGGCGGCTTGCAGGCCTTCGCGGACGAAGCCGCGCAACAGCGCGGAAGAGACCAGCGTCTTGCCGATTTCGGTATCGGTCCCGGTGACGAAGAGAGACAGCGCGGTACTCATCGGAGCTTGCCTCCTACCTGTTGCAGACCCGTTTCGAGCCGATCCAGATCGGCCTGCGAATGCGCGGCCGATAGCGAAATTCGCAACCGCGAGGTGCCCACCGGTACGGTCGGCGGACGGATGGCCGGCACCCACAAACCGGCCTGCTCGAGCGTGGCCGCGATGTTCAGCGTCGCGTCGTTCGCGCCGATCACGAGCGGCTGCACGGCGGTGTGCGAATCGACCGGCAGCCAGGGCGTGGCCTTCAGCATCGCGCGCGTGCGTTCGATCAACTGCTGCAGATGCGCGCGGCGCGCGTCACCCTCGTCGCCGCCGATGATGCGCAGGCTCGCCGACACCGCATGCGCGGCCGCCGGCACCGATGCCGTGGTGAAGATGTACGGCCGCGCGCGCTGCACGAGCCATTCGATCACCGTTTCGTGCGCCGCCACGAAAGCGCCCGAGACGCCCGCGGCTTTGCCGAGCGTGCCGATCGAGATCAGATTCGGCGAACGCAACGCGGCTTGCGCGATGGCGCCGCGTCCTTGCGGGCCGAGCACGCCGAAGCCGTGCGCATCGTCGACGATCAGCCAGGCGCCGTGACGTTCGGCCAGTTCCAGCAGACGCGGCAACGGCGCGACATCGCCGTCCATGCTGAACACCGTGTCGGAGACGATCATCTTGACGCTGGCATCCGACGCGTCGAGCATCGCGCTCAAGGCGTCCGTATCGCAGTGCGGGTAGACCTGCACGTCGGCACGCGACAGACGCGCGCCGTCGATCAGCGATGCGTGGTTCAGCGCATCGGAGAACAGCGTCGTGCCGCGGCCCGCGAGCGCGGTGAGCGTCGCGAGGTTGGCCATATAGCCGGTGCTGAAATAGAGCGCACGCGGCGCGTCGACAAAACCGCCGACGAAGCCGGCGAGGTCGTCTTCGAGTTGCGCGTGTGCGCGCGAGTGACCGCCGAGCAGATGCGAGCCGCCGCTGCCCGCGCCGTAGCGCCGTGCGCCTTCGGCGATGGCCGCGATCAGTTGCGGATGCGCGGCGAGGCCGAGATAGTCGTTGCTGGCGAAGCCGATGATCTCGCGGCCGTCCACGGTCATGTGCGCGGCGCAGGGTGTGTCGGCGGTGCGGCGACGCCGGCGCAGACCGCGCTCGTCGATTTCCTGCAGGCCTTGCGCGAGTGTGTCGAGAAGTTGCATCAGCGGGCCTCCCCTAGCGTCACCTCGAAGGTCTCGCGCGTGCGTGTGGCGAGCAGCGCGATTTCCGCGTCGTCGAGAATGTACGGCGGCATCAGATACACGGTCGTGCCGATGGGCCGCAGCAGCAGTTCGCGTTGCAAGCCGTGCTCGAAGAAGCGGCGTGAGAAGGTCCGCGCCATGTGCGGATCGTCGATGAGCGCGTCGAACGCGAAGATGGTGCCGCACTGACGCAGGTTGCGAACGTGCGGATGATCGGCAAGAGGCGTGAGCGCTGCTTTCAGTTTTGCCGATTTCTGTGCGTTGACAGCCAGCACGTTATCGCTCTCGAACAGGTCGAGCGTGGCGAGTGCGGCACGACAGGCCAGCGGATTGCCGGTGTACGAATGCGAGTGCAGGAAGCCGCGCGTGGTGTCGTCGTGATAGAAGGCTGCGAAGATTTCGTCGCGCGACAGCACGATGGAGAGAGGCAGATAGCCGCCGCTGATGCCTTTCGACAGGCACAGGAAATCCGGCCAGATGCCGGCTTGTTCGCAGGCGAAGAAAGTGCCGGTGCGGCCGCAGCCGACGGCGATTTCATCGGCGATCAGGTGGATGCCGTACTGATCGCAGAGCGCGCGCAGTCCCGCGATATACGACGGATCGTGCATGGCCATGCCGGCGGCGCACTGCACGAGCGGTTCGACGATGAGTGCGGCGATGCGGCCGGCGCGCGCTTCGAACAGCGAGCGAACGTGATCGAGCGCACGGCGCGCGACATCCGCGGAGGTTTCGTTCGCGCCGGCTTGCCGCGCGTCGGGTGAAGCGACGACGTGGGCATGGCGAATGAGCGGATCGTAGGCGTCCTTGAACAGGGCGACGTCGGTGACGCCGAGTGCGCCGATGGTTTCGCCGTGATAGCTGTTGGCGACGCAGACGAATTCCTGCTTGTCGGCGAAACCTTGATTACGCCAGAAGTGGAAGCTCATTTTCAGCGCGATTTCGACGGCGGATGCGCCGTCGGACGCGAAGAATGCGTGGCCTAGCGTATTGCTGGTCAGGGTACTGAGACGCTCGGCGAGTTCGACGGCGGGCTCGTGTGTGCAGCCGGCGAGCATGGCGTGTTCGAGGGTATCGAGCTGGTCTTTCAGCGCCGCGTTGATGCGGGGGTTCGCGTGTCCGAACAGGTTGACCCACCAGGAGCTGATGGCATCGAGATAGCGGTGATTGGCCCGGTCGTAGAGCCAGGCGCCCTGGCCGCGGGAAACGGGGACGAGCGGGAGTTGCTCGTGGTGTTTCATTTGCGTGCAGGGGTGCCAGACGGCGCGAAGGCTGCGGGCGATCCAGTCGTCGGGTGAGGCGGGGTGTTCCAAAACGGTGCTCCAGAGGCTCTGATTTTTCGCCGCTGCGGGCGGGCGATGAGGGTTCTGGGGTCGAGGTTAGCTTTTTATTTTGTGATGTGCACGGGGGTGGGAGGTTTGGTTTTTGCCTTCGGCGGTGGGGTTCGGCGAGGTTTTTGGCAGGTTGGCGGGGTTTTTTGATTTACGGCGGAGATCGGGGGTTTTGGCGACGGCAAAGTAAACCGCCTGGGTCGGCGGGGGGGTGGTGTTGGGGTGGGGTTTTTTGGGCCTTTCCTTGATTTGCTCTCGGTCTATTAGCGTTCCCCCTGTGCGGGGGGGCACCTACTTTTCTTTGCCGCCGCAAAGAAAAGTAGGCAAAAGAAAGCGGCTCACACCGCTAATTCTTAAGCGGGAACCGCAGCATTTCTTTGGTAGTGGTGCATCTGGAATCCGGTCCCCCGCGCATTACGCGCCCGTGACAAAGCACTCATCAGCTCCCACTCCGCACTACGTGCGTCGCGGATGGGAACACCACGGAAAGCGAAAAACCGAGGGGGTAGAACGACCCGGGGGCGCGCGAAGCGCCGCCGGAAGAATGACTGCTGTGTCACGAACGTGGAATGTGCGTGAGCACGGATTCCAGATGCACCACTACCAGAAAACCCGCGCGGGGCCCGCTTAATGGTTAGCGGTTTGAGCCCGCTTTCTTTTGCCTACTTTTCTTTGCGGCGGCAAAGAAAAGTAGGTGCCCCCCCGCACAGGGGGAACGCTAATAGACCACTAAGTCAGCAAGAAGACCACCAAGTCAGCAAGGAAACGCCAAAACCCGAGCAACAGCCCGAACCCGCTCCTGAAAAACCGCCTCCTTAATCCCCGAAGGGTCACGAACCGCGGCCGTAGCCGCAACACCCCCAGCATCGACCCCCCGCGCAGCAACCAAACAAACCCTCAGCCTCCCAGCCTGCGGATACTCCCGCAACTCAAACCCCAATCTCCCCCGAGCATCCGCCTCACAAGCCTGCAAAGCCTCGGCAAACCGCCCAGGTTTCCGAATCGCATCACACCGCTCGAGCAACCGCACAAGCGCGGCAGCGCCCATCTCCATCACCCGATGAATATTCCCATGCTCCCGCGCAACCAGCACCGCCAGATCCCGACAATCGTTCGGCACCCGCAAGCGCTCGCAAAACGGCTTCAACAGATCGACCGACCGGCCCTCGTGCCCAATATGCCGCGGCAGCACATCCTCCGGTGTCGTCGCCTTGCCCAGATCGTGCGTCAACGCGGCAAACCGCACCGGCAACGCATACCCCTGCTGCGCGGCGTGATCGACCACCATCATCACATGCACCCCCGTATCCACCTCGGGGTGATAATCGGCCCGCTGCGGCACGCCGAACAACGCGTCGACCTCCGGCAAAATCCGCGCTAACGCGCCGCAATCCCGCAGCACGTCGAACATCCGCGACGGCTTCTTCTCCATCAAGCCGCGTGACACCTCCTGCCACACCCGCTCGGCCACCAGCGCATCCACCTCGCCGTCGGCCACCATCTTGCGCATCAAGGTCATCGTCTGCGGCGCAACCGTGAAATCGACAAAGCGCGCAGCAAATCGCGCAATCCGCAAAATTCGCACGGGGTCTTCCAGGAACGCGTCGCTGACATGCCGGAACAGACGCGCGCGCAAATCGCCCTGCCCGTCGAACGGATCGATCACCGGCCCGGTCAATTCGCCGTCCGGCCGCACCTCGCGAGCCATCGCATTGATGGTCAGGTCGCGCCGCGCCAGATCCTCTTCCAGCGTCACGTCCGGCGCATAGAAAAACTGGAAGCCGTGATACCCCGCGGCGGTCTTGCGCTCGGTGCGCGCCAACGCATATTCCTCGTGCGTACGAGGATGCAGGAACACCGGAAAATCCTTGCCCACCGGTCGATATCCCTGCGCCACCATCTGCTCCGGCGTCGCGCCCACGACGACGTAATCGCGGTCCTGCACGGGCACACCCAGCAACTCATCGCGGATCGCGCCGCCCACCGCATAGACGTTCATGAACACACATCCTGATCCGGCAACGCATGCGTTTCGCGGCGCGCGGCATCGATCCACGCGGCCACCGCCGGCAACTTCGTGAGGCGCTCGACATAGCCTTGAGAAACGCTCGACAGCGCCGGCTCCCACGTGAGGAAACGCATCGCGACCGGTGCATACATCGCATCGGCAATCCCGAACTCGCCGAACAGAAAAGGCCCGCCGTAAGTCTGGAGACACCCGCGCCAGATCGCCTCGATACGCGCGATGTCGGCCAGCGCGCCGGGCGTCGCGTTCCGGCCAGGGAACGACGCGCGAATGTTCATCCACATGGTCGAGCGCAATTCGCCGAAGCCCGAGTGCATCTCGGCGCTCACGCTGCGCGCATGCCGCCGCGCCGCCGGATCGCGTGGCCACAGCGCATGCTCAGGAAACCGCTCGGCCAGCGTCTCGGCAATCGCCAGCGAATCCCACGTCGCCGAACCGTCCTCGTCGATCAGACACGGCACCTTGCCGGGACTCGCCGGCGCCTGCGCCTGCAGCGCGGCCTTGAGGCCGGGCTCGCGCAGATGCAGCAACACTTCGACGAACGGAATGCCGAAATGCTCGAATAACAACCATGGACGCATCGACCACGACGAGTAGTTCTTGTCACCGATAAGCAGCTTCATACTTCGTATCAAAAGAAATGTTCTAGCGACCCGCGCTGGCCCGGAAGGTGTCGAAGCGCGAGCGCGTGGACGTGCCGGTCAGATACAACGGAGCCACGGTTTCGATGGCGGTCGGCTCGATGCCGAGTTCGGGCGCAAGCGGTCCGCTCATCACGTTGTCGACTTTCATCGAGTCGAGATTGTCACGCGAAATGACCGGCTCGCCGGGCGCGAATTCGAAACTGAACGCTTGCAGGCGTCCGAATGCCTGAGGCAAACGGATAATGCGCGCCGATTTGCCGAGCACCGTGCCGCAATACGCGACGAGGTCTTCGAGCGTATACACGCTCGGGCCGCCGAGTTCGTAGATCTTGCCGTTGGCCGCATCGAGATCGAGCACGTTGACGATCGCCTTCGTCACGTCGCCCACGTACACCGGCTGGAATTTCGCGTCCGGCATGGCAAGCGGGATGGCCGGGAAGAAGCGCTGCAGCATCGCAAACTTGTTGAGGAACTCATCCTCGGGACCGAATACGACGGACGGGCGAAAGATCGTCCACGCGAGCCTGGCCGCCTCCACGGCCTTTTCGCCGTCGCCCTTCGAGCGCGAGTACATGCTGGGACCGTTCGAATCCGCGCCGAGCGCACTTACGTGAATCAGCCGCGGCACGCCTTTGCTTTCGCAGGCGGTTACGATCCGCGTCGGCAATTCGACGTGTGCCTTCATGAACTCGGGGCCATAGGGCTTGCCGCGTTTGCCGTGCAATGTCCCGATGAGATTGATGACCGCATCCGCGCCTTCGATGAAGTGCGCGAGTTGCACGGGATCGAACACATCGGTTTCGATCACGTCGATGGGCAGCAAGGTGAGATGGCGGGCGTTGTAACGCCGCCGGGTGGCGATGCGCACGGTCTTGCCCGCTTCGACGAGGGCGTTGACGAGATGGCTGCCGAGAAACCCGGACCCGCCGATAATCGCAATGGTTTGATGTCGCATTTTTCGACTCCCAGGTGGAAGCCGCGGCAAGGGCTGGCGTGGCGCGCCGCCTTGTCCGCATGAAGTCATGCATGACGCGGCGGCGACGGCACGGCGCTTACGGTGCGATGTAACCCAGACGCGCCTTCAGCGATTGCGGACGGCCTTCGAACAGTGCCGCGTAGTAGACCGTGTTGGACAACACATTCTTCACATAGTCGCGCGTTTCCTGGAAAGGAATGGCTTCGGCGAAGATCGCGCCTTCCACGGGATGCTGCAATGATTGTCGCCAGTTGCGCGGACGGCCCGGACCCGCGTTGTAACCGGCCGTAGCCAGCACGGCGGAACCGTCGAACTGATTGTAAATCATCGACAGGTAGTTCGTGCCCAGCAGAATGTTGGTGTCGATGTCGTTCATCTGCTCGCGCGAAATCGTCCCCAAACCGATTTTCTTCGCCACCAGTTGTGCGGTGCCGGGCATCAGTTGCATCAGACCGCTGGCGCCGACTTCCGAGCGCGCATTCATGATGAAACGCGACTCCTGACGGATCAGTCCATAAGCCCATTCCACGTCGAGCCCGTTCGATTGCGAGTCGCGCTCGACGATGTCCTTGAACGGCGACAGATAGCGTAGCGAGAAATCGTGCTCGCTCTTCGTGCGGTCGGCGGTGTTGACTGTGCGGTCATACAACTGGATACGGCGCGCGTATTCGGCGGCGGCAATCAGTTGCCGGTCGCTCATGGTGCGCAGCGGCCAGTTCCATTCGCGATTGCCCTCGAGCCGCAGATTCAGCGCATAAAAGCGCTGCGCCAGATCGAAGCCCGGCGTATTGCCGGCCTGCTGGATCTCGGCATCGCTCACCAGGGTTTTGGGCGGCACGCTGATTTTCTGGCCCAACTCTTCGGCAGCCAGTTGACCGTAGAAGTTGAAGCCCTGCGAGATCGACTCGAATTCCTGATTCGCCGTGGTCGTTTCGCCGGCCTGCTTGAGCGCACGCGCATGCCAGTAGATCCACGACGGCTGATTGCGCAGCGCCGCCGGCATCTGTTCGATCGACCAGCGCACCATCGTCCAGTCGCCCGCGAGCAGGGCGGTGCGGGTGCGCCATTCGTAAGCCGGATTCGACAGCGGCGCATTCACCGAAAGCCGGTACCAGTCGACCGCGCCGGGCATTTGTTTGGCAGCGGCCTGATAGGCAATCGTGCCCCAGCCGATCGCGCGCTCGGGCGAACTCAGCGACGGCGCCACCGATGCGAACGTGGCGGCCGCCATGGCCGGATCGTTGCGCGCCATGCGGGTGATAGCCAGCAACGCCAGTTGATGCGACTGCGTATCCGGACCGACGCCGCGCGCAAGCAGCAAGGGCGGCGAACTCGTGGCCTGACCGAACAGCACCGGATCGGGCGGCTGATTGCTCAGCGCGTCGACGAGCTTGCTGCCGGTGGCCGTGTAGTTCTGCTCGTACGCGAGACGGATTTGCTGCCACACGTCGGCGGAACTGAATTGCTGGCTGACCGCGAGCGCGTTGACCAGATCGACGCAGCCGTCGCCATACCATTTCGGATCGACCAGCAACGCACGCGCCGCGTCGGCCACGTTCTCGCCGTGCGCCGCGCGTGACTCGAGCGCATAGCACTTCACCTGCGTGTCGTCGTTCAGCACGAAGCGTGCGTATTGCGGGTCGAAGTTGCGCCAGTCGTGACGCGCGCCGAGCACCGTGAGGTAATCGTTACGCATGCGGTCGGCAATCGCCTGACCGTCGTACTTCTGCAGGAACGCAAGTACTGGTGCATCCGGTGCGTCGATGCGCGCATGACCGCCGGAGTCGAACAGTTGCGGCTTGATCTGGAAGTACTCCAGATATGAAGGCGCGGGATAGTTCGGGATCATGCTGGCCAGTTGCGCCGCACGTGCCGCGTCGTTATTACGCGCGGCTTCGCGAAGCTGAACGAAGACCTGGTCGTCGTTTGTGAGTTGTGCAAGAGGGATGGGCTTGACGGCGGAGGCTGTGCTGCACGCGACGAGTGCCGCTGCGGCGAGCGCCAGACCGGCCGCGCGATATACTCGATAAAGGCGTTTTGACATCGTTGTTTCTGGAGCACGAATTGGACCCAAGCATAGCATGCAACCCCGCCGCGGCAGCGAAAAAGCAGCTGCGTCGAATGCTATTGGAAACAAGGCTACAAGCGGCTTCCGAGCCTGCTCGTCAAGATGCGCTGAAGCGTCGCGTGCTCGACGCGTTGAAGCATTTCGACGTGGCCAGCGTGGGGTTTTACTGGCCGCTCGCGGGCGAATTCGACGCACGTACGGTCATTGCTTTATGGCTGGCAGGCAGCGCCTCGCGCGAGGCGAGTCTGCCGATCGTGGTGGCACCGGGCACGCCGCTCGAATTCCATGCATGGACGCCCGATATGCCGATGAAGACCGGTCACCACAAGATCATGGAGCCGGCTTCGCGACGGCGCATCGAGCCCGCCCTGCTGCTCATTCCCTGTGTGGGTTTCGACGCCGACGGCTACCGGCTCGGCTACGGAGGCGGCTACTACGACCGCACGCTGGCTGCATGGCCGGACCAGCGCCGGCCAATCACGGTGGGCATCGCTTACGAAGCCTGCCGCACGCAAGCGCTACAGCACGAAGCGCACGATATCCCGCTCGATCTGATCGTCACCGAAGCGGGACTTTACCCGGCCAGGACGCGTTGATCACCCGGCAAGCGGCGCATCACAACGACGCCGCCGCCCGCGCGGCGGTGTCGTAAAGACCGGACGCGTTGCGCATCAACTGCGCGGCGTCGCCGATCTGCTCGTTGGTCAGTCCGCTTTCCTTCAACGTCGAGATCAGGCAGCTCTCGCGCACCTCACGGTATTTCAGGCACAACGCGCGACCCGCATCGGTTGCCGAAAAAAACACTTCCTTGCCGGTCTTTTCGCTTTTTACATACCCTCTGGCTACGAGCTTCTTCAACGCGTAGGTCGCGACATGGGTGTCCTCGATGTTCAGCACGAAGCAGATGTCGGCCAGTTTCTTGCGCCGCTCGCGATGGCTGACGTGATGCAGCAGCGACACCTCGATGGCGGTCATATCCTTGTCGCCCGCCGCCGACATGCAGCGCACCATCCACCGGTTGAACGCATTGCCCGCCATGATGAGTGCGTACTCGAGCTCGGACAGCTCCGCGCTGGTTTCAGACACGAGGTGCTCCGACGAGACGATCTTGGTGGGATGACGCGACATGGCGAAAATTCTCAGCAAACGGGGTGGAAAGGTGACGCGAGTGTACGACGAGCGCTGCCATTCCGGCGAGCCTGGCATTAACGCTTATTGATAATTTGTTGATATTTTATTGACAATGTACTCTTCAAACATCGCAGGCCGGTTGCCGTCAGTGCGCAACGATAGCCCGATGTCACGGCGAACTCTGCCGCGACGTCACCGCGATGTGCCCGAACCATTGACCCGACTGGGCTGTAAAGCAATGACCCAACCAACTATTTTCCCGCTCGGCGATGCCGCGCTCGTCTGCGCGGCGCCGCCACCCGCGACGCTGGATTGCCAGCGACGCGTCTGGGCAGCGGCCGACGTCGCGCGCGACTGGCCGCACGTGCTGGAAGTCGTGCCGGGCATGAACAACCTGACGCTCGTCTTCGATCCGCTCGAAGCCGACGTCGACTCGCTCGCGAGCCAGCTACGCGCCGCGTGGGACGCAACCGGCGACGCGCCGGCGCCGGGCCGTCAGGTCGACGTGCCGGTGGAGTACGGCGGCGAGTTCGGCCCCGATCTGCGCGCCGTCGCCGAGCACACCGGTTTGAGCGTGCGCGAAGTCGTCGAGCGCCACGCGGCCGGTGAATACATCGTTTTCTTCCTGGGTTTCCAGCCGGGCTTCGCCTACATGGGCGGACTCGACGCGACGCTGCACACGCCCCGCCGCGCATCGCCCCGGCTCGAAGTGCCGGCCGGCTCGGTCGGCATCGGCGGCGAACAGACCGGCATCTATCCGGCCACCTCGCCCGGCGGCTGGCAACTGATTGGACGGACCGACACCGCGCTCTTCGATGCGACGCGCCGCCCGCCCACCCTGCTGCAACCGGGTGACCGGGTGCGCTTCACCGTCGCGGGGATCCACGCATGATCGACGTGATTCGCGCGGGTCTGCTGACCACGATTCAGGACCTCGGCCGGCACGGCTACCGCCATCTGGGCGTCGCGATGGGCGGCGCACTCGACCGGCTGTCGCTCGAAGTCGGCAACCGGCTGGTCGGCAACCGGCCCGATGCGGCCGGTCTGGAAATCACGTTCGGCCCGACCGTGCTGCGTTTTCTGCGCGCGACGCGGGTCGCTATCGCCGGTACCGATTTCGGCGCGACGCTCGACGGCAAGCCGGTCTACTCGTGGTGGAGTCTGCCGGTGCAGGCGGGCCAGGAACTGGTGCTGAACGCGGCAAAGCGCGGCATGCGCGGCTACGTGTGCATCGCCGGCGGCATCGACGTGTTACCGATGCTCGGGTCGCGCAGCACCGATCTGGCCGGCGGCTTCGGCGGACTCGGCGGCCGGGCGTTGCGCGACGGCGACCGGCTGCCGGTCGGCGCGCCGCCGCAGCGCGGCCACCTCGGCTTCACGCCCGACGCGCCGGAGTTCGGCGTGAAGGCGCCCGCCTGGTGCAAGTTCGTGCTGGTCCACGAGCCGCTGCGGCGCGGCCGGCATCCGTCCGGCGTGCCGTGGGCGGTGCCGATCCGCGTGCTGCGCGGCCCGGAATACGACAACTTCACCGAGGCGGCGCACGAGTCGTTCTGGTCCGACGAGTGGCTCGTCACGCCGAACAGCAACCGCATGGGCTATCGCCTCGCCGGCACCGCGCTCGACCGCAAGCAGAAAACCGACCTGCTGTCGCACGCGGTGCTGCCCGGCACCATCCAGGTTCCGCCGAACGGCCAGCCCATCGTACTGATGAGCGATGCGCAAACCACCGGCGGCTATCCGAAGATCGGCGCGGTGATTCAGGCCGACCTGTGGAAGCTCGCGCAGGTGCGCCTGAACGCGTCGGTCCGCTTCATTCCGACTACGCCCGCCGAAGCGCGCGAGGCGCTGCGGGAAGAACGCACGTATTTGCGACAGATCGATGCCGCGATCGCCATGCATGAAGAACACTGCGCGCGCCAGCTGGCGTGAGCAGCGCTGTGAACCGGGTTGTGGAGTAGGAGAACACCATGGAAATCGATTTGAACGCCGATCTCGGCGAAGGCTGCGGGTCCGACGAAGCGTTGCTCGATCTGGTCAGCTCGGCGAACATCGCCTGCGGCTGGCACGCCGGCGGCGCCAATGCGATGCGCGATTGCGTGCGTTGGGCGGTGCAGAAGGGCGTGGCGATCGGCGCGCATCCGAGTTTCAACGACCCGGAGAATTTCGGCCGCAAGGAAATGGATTTGCCGGCCGACGAGATTTATGCCGGCGTGCTGTATCAACTCGGCGCGCTGTCGGCCATCGCGCAGGCCGAGGGCGGCCGCATCGCGCATGTGAAGCCGCACGGCGCGCTCTATAACCAGGCCGCGCGCGAGCCGGGCGTTGCCGACGCGATCGTCTCGGCAGTGCACGATTTCGATCCCTCCATCGTCGTGTTCGCGCTGGCCAACAGCGGCTTCGTGACGGCTGCGCGCGCGGCGGGGCTGACCGCCATCGAAGAAGTGTTCGCCGACCGCGGCTATCGCGCCGACGGCTCGCTCGTGCCGCGCAAGGAGCCCGGCGCGTTGCTCGACGACGAAGAACTCGTGCTCGCGCGCACGCTCGCAATGGTGCGCGAGCGCCGCGTGCAGGCGGTCGATGGCCAATGGGTGCCGCTGAATGCGCAGACCATCTGTCTGCATGGCGACGGTCCGCATGCGCTGGCGTTCGCCCGGCGCATTCGCAGCGCGCTGGAAGGCGCGGGTGTCGAAGTGCATGCGGCCGGCGCCGCCAGTGTTTGAGGCGAAGGCGGCTGATTCGTCGTTGGCGCAGCAAGCGGTTCTTTGCAGCAAACGCGGTGCAGGCGCAGGTGCAGGTGCAGGTGAAGGTGAAGGTGCAGATGAAGGTGCAGCAACGCGGCCACGAGAGCCGCGGCAATGAAAAACGGCGCGGGCTCGCCCGCGCCGGCCTATGTCAAGCCGCCACGAGCGGCGAGGTTAAAAATCCCTGTTTGGAGATCCACATGCAGACAACCGTCAGTCTATGGCCGCTCATCGGCGTGGCCGTCATCATCGTCGGCTTTTTATTGCGGTTCAATCCGATGCTGATCGTGGCCGTCGCCGCGATCGTCACCGGGCTGGCCGCGCATTTCCCGCCTGAAAAAATCCTCGCCGAAATCGGCACCGGCTTCATCAAGACCCGCAACATCCCGCTGATCATCCTGCTGCCGCTTGCCGTGATCGGTTTGCTCGAACGGCACGGTCTGCGCGAGCGCGCGCAAGCGTGGATCGCCGGTATCAAGGCGGCCACCGCCGGCCGTCTGCTGATCGTCTATCTACTGGTGCGCGAGTTGACCGCCGCAGTCGGCCTGACCGGACTCGGCGGCCATCCGCAAATGGTGCGACCGCTGATCGCGCCGATGGCCGAAGGCGCCACCGAAACCCGCTTCGGCAAGATTAGCGACGCCGTGCGCTTCAAGCTGCGCGCGTACGCCGCCGCGACCGACAACGTCGGCCTGTTCTTCGGCGAGGACGTGTTCGTCGCGTTCGGCGCCATCGTGCTGATGACGACCTTCCTGAAAGAAGCCGGCATCGTCGTCGATCCGATCCACGTGGCGGTGTGGGGCATCCCGACCGCGATCTGCGCGTTCCTCGTGCACGGCTTCCGTCTGATGCTGCTCGACCGCCGCTTGCAACGCGAATTGAGCGGCAATGCCGCCGCGACCGGCAATGCATCGGTCGCACCGAAACAGGCTGCAGGAGACAAGGCATGACGCTCACGATCAACTATCTGTTCTGGCTGCTGGGCGTGGTGCTGCTGGTCGTCGGCGGCATGATCCTCACCGACAGGACGCATCCGCGCCGCGTCACCGCAGGCGGCTTCTGGATTCTGTACGCGCTGATCTTCCTGATCGGCGACAAGTTGCCGGCCGCCGTGGTCGGCCTGCTGGTCATCGTAATGGCGCTGATCGCCGGTTTCGGCGGCGTGACGGCGGCCAAGCCGAAAGTGCTGTCGCTCGAAGCGCGCATGGCCAGCGCGAAACGCCTCGGCAACAAGCTGTTCGTGCCGGCGCTGACCATCCCGGTGGTCACGGTAATCGTCACGTTGTCGGCCAGCCATCTGATCTTCGGCGGCATCCCGCTGATCGAAAAAGCCAACGTCACGCTGATCGGCTTCGGCATCGGCTGCGTGATCGCGCTGGCAATCGCCTGCGTGCTGACACGCGACACGGTGGGCCAGTCGATGAAGGAAACCCGCCGGCTGGTCGACGCGCTCTCGTGGGCCGCCGTCCTGCCGCAAATGCTCGGCATGCTCGGGCTCGTGTTTTCGGATGCCGGTGTCGGCAAGGCCGTCGCGCACGTGACGACCGCGTATATCAGCCTCGACTACCGGTTCATCGCGGTGGCCGTGTACTGCATCGGCATGGCGCTGTTCACGATGGTGATGGGCAACGGCTTCGCCGCGTTCCCGGTGATGACCGGCGGCGTCGGCGTGCCGATTCTGGTGGGCGTGTTCCACGGCAACCCGGCCGTGATGGTCGCGATCGGCATGTTCTGCGGCTACTGCGGCACGCTGATGACGCCGATGGCCGCCAACTTCAACATGGTGCCGGCCGCGCTGCTGGAGTTGCCGGACAAGAATGCGGTGATCAAGGTCCAGGTGCCGACCGCGCTGACCTTGCTGGTCGTGAATATCGTCCTGCTGAATTTTCTGATGTTTCTGTAGGGCTTGTCGCATTTGAGTCGTGGTCGATTCCGGGGTAGCGCAGGCGTTTTCTGCAATGCCCCGGAAGCGGAATCGGCGCGTGGGAATTAGGAGCTATCCGATCGTTGGAGTCCGACCCGGACTCTAAGCTGGCCGGCTGTCTCCTCTCCACCTGCCAAGGCGTCTTGCCGCCGATCCCAAATGGAACAACCGGAATATCCGCCCCAGCCCGCCGCGCCGTCGCGCTACCTCGCCTCGTTGATCGACGCCGCGCTCCAGGCGCATCAGGCCGGCCGGTTCGACGCCGCCGAGCCGCTGTATCGCGAAGCCCTCTCGCTCGATCCTCGTCAACCGAAAGCGCTGCATTACTTCGGCGTGCTGCAGCATCAGCGCGGTCATCATGCTATCGCGGCCGGGTTGATCGGCGAGGCGCTCGAGATCGATGCAACCGATGCCGTGTGCTGGAGTCACCGCGGTCTGGTCGCCGCGGCGCTCGGTCATCTCGACGAAGCCATTCTTTGCTACGACCACGCGCTGCAACGCCAGCCCGATTTCGCGGATGCCCGCAATAACCTCGGCGTGGCGCTGCAAGCACGCGGTTCGCTGGAAGCGGCAGTGGCGCAATACCGGCTCGCTCTTGCGAGCCATCCCACGCTGGCGGATGCGCATCTGAATCTGGGCACGGCGCTCGGCAAGCTCGGTCGATACGACGAGGCGCTGGTGTGTTACCGCGACGCGCTGACGCTGGATCCGCACTCCGCTCAGGCTCACTTCAACGCCGGCAATGCGTTCAACGCGCTCGGCGATCATGTCGCGGCGCGCGCCAGTTTCGAGCAGGCGCTGGCGCTGCGACCGGATTACGCCGAGGCGCAGGTGAATCTGGGCAGTCTGATCGGCAAGCTCGGCGACTATGCGGGCGCCGAGTCGCACTATCGGCGCGCGGTCGCGTTGCAGCCGAATCCGACTCACCTCGTGTGCCTGGGCGGCTCGCTCGGCGCACAAGGACGGCTCGACGAAGAGGAAGGCTTCTATCGGCGCGCGCTGGCGCTCGACCCGCACTATGCCGATGCGCATCAGAACCTCGCGTGGCTGCTGCTCAAACGCGGCGACTATCGGCATGGCTGGGCCGAGTTCGCGCAACGCTGGCGCAAGAACGACTACGCGGCGCTCGCTATTCCAGGGGTGCCCGAATGGCGCGGCGAGCCACTCGCAGGGCGCCGTCTGTTGCTGGTCGGCGAACAGGGTTTCGGCGATCACTTCCAGTTCCTTCGCTTCGCGAGCGTGCTGGCCGCACGCGGTGCGCAGGTCGAGTTGCAGGTGCGGGAGCCGCTTCTGCCGCTGGTGACCAGGATACCGGGCGTGCATCGCGCGTTCAGTGGTCAGCCCGACGGCCACTACGATTTCTGGGTGCCGATGATGAGCGTGCCGTCGTGCATCGGCATGGAGTTGTCCACGATTCCAGCCGACCTGCCTTATATGTTTGCCGATGAGGAAAAGGTGAAAAGCTGGCGCAGGAAAACGGGCGCTTCGCCGAAGGGCGCGCCGCCAGAGGGCGCGCCGCCAGAGGGCGCCCCGCCAGAGAGCCAGCGCAAAGTCGGGCTCGTGTGGGCGGGCAGCCCCACCTTCGGCAACGACCGCTACCGGTCTATCGCACTGGCGGATTTGAGCCCACTAAGCGAGCTAAAAAACATCGCGTGGTACGCGCTGCAAAAAGGCCCGGCTCACGCTCAGTTGGCGCACGCCCCAGCCGCTTTCCGCGAGCATGATTTCACCGAGGCGCTAAACAGTTTCGAAGACACCGCCGCGCTGATCATGAACCTCGACCTGGTGATCTCCGTGGACACCGGCGTCGCACATCTGGCCGCCGCACTCGGCAAGCCCGTCTGGGTGTTATTGCCGGCGAATTCGGACTGGCGCTGGCTCGAGCATCGCGACGACTCCCCGTGGTATCCGGGCATGCGACTGTTCAGGCAGAAAGCGCTAGGGCACTGGGGGCCGCTCGCTCACGAGGTGGCCGCGGCGTTGCAGAACAACGCCTGACGCGACACTGTGCTTATCGAGACCCGCGCCGTTGCTGCGCGACCATATAGGCGCGCAGCAATTTGTTGATGCGGGTTTGATAACCCGCACCCTGCTCCTTGAACCACGCCAGCACGTCGGCGTCGAGCCGCATCGTGACAGCCTGCTTAGGCGGCAAATGCAATTCCGCGTTTGCGAAAAAGTCCGCACCGAGTTCCGGCACTTCGCTCGTGTCGATATTCGCGTCGTCGACTTTGGCGAGGCGCTTCCAGTCTGTTCCTGTCTTTTTGCTCATCATTTCCGCCGTGTTCGTTTGACTAACCGTTGACGTCAATGCCAGACGCGTTGCTTGTAGCGTTTGACCTCGTGCTTCGTGGCCTGACGAGCGGAGATGATGCGCACGACATCTTCCTCACGCTCGACATACACCACCACACCCACCGTAGCCGCCAGGCAACCCAATGCGACCCAACGGTCCTCACCGTAGTCTTCGCGCTGGTCGAGCGCGATAAGAATGGGGTGATTGAATACGTCGATGGCGTCCTGAAAGTCGATGCCATGTTTGCGGATGTTGATCTGATTCTTGTTTTCATCCCACTCAAAACGCACACGGCACCTGTATTGACGTTTGTACATACACTATAACACGCATCGATTCCGCTGTCCGTCAGGAAAGCCAGGCAATACGCGGCGAAAGTGAACGTCAGACCAAGGGGCTGTTGGCCCCGTTCCGGGACTAGCCGAACGGGCTATCGGGCTTCGGACGCCCTCTGTGAGGCGGACAAAAACTCAACCGGCTTCGACCACGAACCCATGCTGCCGCAGCAACTGCAGCACGCCTTTGCGTCCGCCGAGATGCAGCGCGCCGATCGCCACGAACACCGGCTTGTTCGGTGCGGCGATCAGCAACATGCGGTTGACGAAGCGCCGGTTGCGCTCGTAGACGATCCGGTTGTCGATCGAGTTGGACACGCGTTTGTCGCGCGCGAGCGTTTCGGATTTGGCGGCCTGCCACGCGGCGATCGCATCGGCATCGCCGACCCGCCAGAGCCGGTGCAACGCGCGCACATCGGCGACATTTTCCGCGGGAGTCTGCACGAGGTCCTGCGCCAGCATTTCGCGCTGCTGGGCGAGCGTGAGCCCGGTGAAGGCGCGCATCTGTTGCGACAGCGTTTCGAGCCCGACTATCTTGCCGCGTGTCCTCAGATAAACGTTCTGTAGTTGCGCCTCGGTGCCGTACTCGGTCTGCAAACCTGCGCTCAATGAGTCGTAGGTTTCAACCAGTAAGGAGGCGAGCCACGGCCGCATTTTCTTGATCTCGTCGCGCGCGGCCGGATTGCCGCGCAGACGGAACGCCAGCTTGCGCCACAGCGCATCGGGCAACAGGCCGGGCAGACAGTCGCGTCGACAGACCCCGTACTTCGACACGTCGTCCTGCGAGACCAGCAGTTCGTCGGGCGAGAGTTCGAGCGCCAGCGTCGGCGAGGCGGCCAGCGCACCCAGAATCGGCGCGCGGAAAGGATGGCGCGGCGGATAGTCGGCCGGATCGCCGACATGCAAGGTGCCGAGCAGGTACAGCGTGGTATTGCCGCGTGTCGCGACGTAGAACGGCATATGCGCCGGTTGCCGCCGCACCGGCCCGCTGGCCGTCGTGCCGGAGCCCGGCGGCGGCGGATTGAAGCCCGGCAAGCTCGCGCGCGGCGGCGCCGGCATCGTGGGGACCGGCAACGCCGGGTGTCCTGCCTGAGCCGCGGCATGGGCGGGCGCGCGCTCCGCGTGAGCGATGCCGAGCGACGCCGCGCCCGGTTCGAACAGGGAACATGCGCCGACGAACGCGGCACTCGTCAGTGCCCGCGCCCGCCAACGCCGCACCGCCACTGCACGGCTCGAACCGTCACGTGAACGGTGCGCAGAACGAGGGGCACCACGACGCGCAAAACGGCGCGCAAAAAAGCGCGCCGTCACTCCATCAGGCATCCACGTCCCCCACCTCCTCGGCACGATGACACGACACCTGGCGGCCATCCACTTCACGCAATGCCGGCTCTTCGCTGCGGCAGCGGTCGATCACATACGGACAGCGCTGGTGGAACGTGCAACCCGACGGCGGATTCAGCGGCGACGGCATTTCGCCCTGCAGCTTGATCTTGATGGTCCGGTCCGCTTCGAAGATGGACGGCGTAGCCGACATCAACGCGCGCGTGTACGGATGGCGCGGCTTCGAAAAAATCCGCGCCTTGTCGCCGAGTTCCGCGACGCCGCCGAAGTACATCACCATCACGTCGTCGGCGATATGTTCGACCACCGACAGATTGTGCGAGATGAACACATAGCTGGTCTTGAACTGCGCCTGCAGGTCCATGAAGAGATTCAGGATCTGCGCCTGAATCGACACGTCGAGCGCGGACACGGGTTCGTCGGCCACCACGATTTGCGGATCGAGAATCATCGCGCGCGCAATCGCCACGCGTTGCCGCTGACCGCCGGAGAACATATGCGGATACCGCTTCGCATGTTCGGGGCGCAGGCCGACCGTGCGCATCATCTGCGCGATGCGTTCGGCGCGCTCGAAGACGTTCAGCTGGGTGTTGATGGCGAGCGGTTCGCCGAGCGTCTGCTCGACGGTCTTGCGCGGATTGAGCGACGCAAACGGATTCTGGAACACCATCTGCACGCGCCGCCGCAGCGCGGCGATCTTCGCGCGATCGGCACCGGCGACGTCCTCGCCGTCGATCAGCAGACGTCCCGCGGTGGGCGCTTCGATCATCGTCAGCTGGCGCGCGAGCGTGGACTTGCCACAGCCCGATTCGCCCACGACCGCAAGCGTCTTGCCGCGCTCGAGTGCGAACGACACGCCGTTCAACGCTTTCACCGTGCCCTGGCTGAACATGCTGCGTTTGACCGCATAGTGCCGCGCGAGCTTGTCGGCGACCAGCACGTGGTCGCCCGCCGGGCCGGACTGGCGCCGCGTTTCGGGTACTGCGTTCATCGTGCGCCTCCATGGGTGTGAACGTTGGCGTCGCCGCTCAGGTTCAGGGGTTTGATGCAGCGTACGCGCGCCACTTCGGCGTGACCTTGCATCGGTACAAGCGCGGGCCGCGCCTTCGTGCACGCTTCTTCCACGTACTTGCAGCGCGGTGCGAACAGACACCCTTTTGGCCGGTCGTCGCGGCCCGGCACCATGCCGGCGAGCGCCGAAAGCCGCTCGGCGCCGACATTGTGCTCGGGAATTGCGGCCAGCAACGCCTCCGTGTACGGATGATGAGGCGCGGCGAAAATGTCCGGCACGCGGTTGGTCTCGATCACTTCGCCAGCGTACATGACGGCCACGCGCTGCGCGACCTCGGAGACCACCGCCAGATCGTGCGAGATCAGCACGAGCGCCATGCCGCGCTCCTTCTGCAGCTTGATCAGCAACTCCATGATCTGCGCCTGGATCGTCACGTCGAGCGCGGTGGTAGGTTCGTCGGCAATCAGCAGTTTCGGGTTGCAGGCAATCGCCATCGCGATCATCACGCGCTGATTCATGCCGCCCGACATCTGATGCGGAAACGAGCCGATGCGGCTCTTCGCGTCCGGAATGCCGACCTGGTCGAGCAGTTCCAGTGCGCGCCGGTCGAGCGCCGCGCCGCGCAGGCCTTCGTGCAGCTTCAGCACTTCCTTGATCTGATAGCCGACCGTGTAGCTCGGGTTCAGACTGCTCAGCGCGTCCTGGAACACCATCGCGATGTCCTTGCCGATAATCTTGCGGCGCGCTTTGGCCGATGCCTTCAGCAGGCTCGTGCCGTTGAACGTGACTTCGTCGGCGCTCACCTTGCCGGGCGCGTCGATCAGGCCCATCAGCGCCATCATCGTGACGCTCTTGCCGGAGCCCGACTCGCCGACGACGCCGACCACTTCGCCCGGCGCCACGTCGAGGCTGATACGGTCGACAGCCGGCAGGCCGTTGAAGTTCACGGCCAGATTGCGGATGGTCAATAAAGAACTCATATCACGCCATCCTTTTCAGTTTGGGATCGAGTGCGTCGCGCAGCCCGTCGCCGAGCAGATTGATGGCGAGCACCGAGATCAGGATGGAAAGGCCCGGCATCGTGACGATCCACCAGGCGCTGTCGATATAGTCGCGCGCCGATGCGAGCATCGCGCCCCACTCCGCCGACGGCGGCTGCACACCCAGGCCGAGAAAGCCGAGCGCGGCAGCATCGAGAATCGCCGACGAAAACCCGAGCGTGGCTTGCACGATCAGCGGCGCGGTGCAGTTCGGCAGCACCTGCGAGAACATGAGCCGCAGCGTGCCCGCACCGGCGACGCGCGAGGCCGTCACGTATTCCTTCTGCAACTCGCCCTGCGCCGATGCGCGCGTCAGGCGCACGTAACCCGGCAGCGCGACGATCGCGATGGCCAGCATCGTGTTGACGAGACCCGGACCGATGATCGCCACCACCGCGACCGCCAGCAGCAGCGAGGGCAACGCGAGCAGCACGTCCATGATGCGCATGATCGGCGTGTCGGCCCACTTGTCGAAGAACGCGGCGATCAGACCGAGCACGATGCCCGGAATCAGCGCAAGCACCACGGACACGAAGCCGATCCAGAACGACAGCCGCGCGCCGTACATGAGCCGCGAGAGAATGTCGCGGCCGGCTTCGTCGGTGCCGAGAATGAACTTCCAGTTGCCGCCGTCGAGCCAGGCGGGCGGAATTTTCACGAAGTCGCGGTACTGCTCGATCGGGCTGTGCGGCGCGATCAGCGGCGCGAAGATCGCGACGAAAACCAGCAGCAGCACGACGACGCCGGCCGCGACCGCACCACGGTTACGCGAGAAATTCGCCCAGAATTCACGGGCCGCGATGGTGCGGCCGCTGGGCGGGGTGACGGCTTGGGGGACTGTATTTTGTATGTCTGCCATATGCGTCTCTGACCTCCTTACCTCGTATGGCGAATGCGCGGATTCAACACGCCGTACAACAGATCGACGACGAGGTTCACGACGATCACCAACGTGGCGATCATCAGAATGCCGCCCTGTACGACGGGATAGTCGCGCCGGCTGATCGCGTCGATCAGCCACTTGCCGATGCCGGGCCACGAAAACAGCGTCTCGGTCAGCACCGCGCCCGCGAGCAGCGTGCCGACCTGCAGGCCGATCACGGTCACCACCGGAATCAGCGCATTGCGCAACGCGTGCACGACGATCACCCGCGCCGGCGACAGACCCTTCGCGCGCGCGGTGCGAATGTAGTCCTCGCGCAGCACTTCGAGCATCGACGAGCGCGTCATGCGCGCGATCACCGCCAGCGGAATCGTGCCGAGCACGATGGCCGGCAGGATCAAGTGACTCAGCGCGGATTTGAACGAGCCTTCGTCGGTGCCGGGCATCAGCGAGTCGATCAGCATGAAGCCGGTGACGTGCGGAATGTCGTATTCCACCGCGATGCGGCCCGACACCGGCGTCCAGCCCAGGTTGACGGAGAACACCATGATGAGGATCAAGCCCCACCAGAAGATCGGCATCGAATAGCCCGTCAGCGCCGTGCCCATCACACCGTGATCGACTACCGTGCCGCGCTTCAACGCGGCGAACACGCCCGCGGGCAAGCCGACGATCAGCGCGAACAGCATCGCGCAGATGGACAGTTCGATGGTGGCGGGAAAGCGCGCGAGAAACTCGCCCATCACGCTGGTGTTGGTGATGATCGACGTGCCGAGATTACCGTGCAGCGCGCGTCCGATGTAGTGGATATATTGCATCGGCAGGGACTCGTCGAGTCCGAGGCGGTGCATCGCGGCCGCATGCATGGCCGGGTCGACGCCGCGCTCGCCCATCATCACTTCGATGGGGTCGCCCGGTATCAGGTGAATCAGTGCGAACGCGAGAATCGTGATGCCGATGAACGTCGGTATCACCATGCCGATGCGACGCAAAACGAAGCGGAACATGGTTCGTCCTGTGGTCTTGATGAAGAAAAAACGCAACCGGCGACGAGGGCTCGTGACCCCGGTCGCCGGACCATTTCGACCAGTTTTCTAACCGTGCGAAAAGCGTACTGCGCAAATTTTACGACTCGCTCGATAGCGGGTGCATCGTCTTACTTGACGCTCACGCCGTCGAAGCGCGCATAGCCGAGCGGCTCGATACGCATGTCGACCACCTTCTTGCTGACAGGCTGATACACGGTCGAGTGAGCGATCGGCGAGAACGGCAGTTGCTGCGCGAAGATCTGTTGCGCCTGCATATAAGCCGTCGTGCGCGCGGCCTGATCGGACGTCACCCGGCCCTTCTGGATCAGATCGTCGAACGGCTTGTAGCACCACTTCGAGAAGTTGTTGCCGTTCACCGCTTCGCAGCCGAGCAGCGTGCCGAGCCAGTTGTCCGGATCGCCGTTATCGCCGGTCCAGCCGATCAGCATGGCGTCGTCTTCGCCCGCGTGCGCGCGCTTGATGTACTCACCCCATTCGTAGGTGACGATCTTCGCCTTCACGCCGATCTTGGCCCAGTCGGCCTGGATCATTTCCGCCATCAGACGGGCGTTCGGGTTGTACGCGCGTTGCACCGGCATCGCCCACAGCGTGAGGTCGAAGCCGTTCGGGAAGCCCGCCTTGGCGAGCAGAGCCTTGGCCTTCTCCGGATCGTAGGACGCGCCCTTCAGGTTCTTGTCATAGGACCATTGCGTCGGAGGCAGCGGATTGGTCGCGGCCTGACCGGCGCCCTGATACACCGACTCGATGATCGCCTTCTTGTTGATCGCCATGTCCAGCGCCTGACGCACTTCGAGCTTGTCGACCGGTTTATGCGTGACGTTGTAAGCGAGGTAGCCGAGGTTGAAACCCGGTTGCGACGGCATCGCGAGATTCGCTTCCGACTTCAGCGGCGCGATGTCGGCCGGACGCGGATAGCTCATCACCTGACATTCGTCGCGCTTGATCTTCTGCACGCGCACGCCGGCGTCCGGTGTGATCGAGAAAATCAGCTTGGAGATTTTCACGGCGTTCGGCTTCCAGTAATCCGGATTGCCGTCGAAGCGGATGGTCGCGTCTTTCGTGTAGCTGCGGAAGATGAACGGGCCCGTGCCGACCGGATACTGGTTGATGTCGGCGGCTTTGCCGGCCTTCAGCAACTGGTCGCCGTATTCGCTCGACAGGACCGACGCATACTCCATCGCCAGATTCTGGATGAACGGCGCGTTGACTTCCTTCAGCGTGAACCTGACGGTGTACGGATCGACCTTCTCGACCTTGGTGATGAGCTTGTCGAGACCCATGTCGGTGAAGTACGGGAACTGCACCGGGTAGGCCTTATGGAACGGCTGGTCCGGGTCGAGCATGCGCTCGAACGTGAAGATCACGTCGTCCGCATTGAATTCGCGCGTGGGCTTGAAGAACGAGGTGGTCTGGAACTTCACGCCATGACGCAGATGGAACGTGTAGGTCTTGCCGTCCGGCGAGACTTCCCACTTTTCTGCGAGGCCTGGTTCGACCTTGGTGCCGCCACGTTCGAATTCGACCAGACGGTTGTAGACCGTGAACGTGTTGGCCGTGAAGTCGGTGCCCGTGGTGTACTGGGCAGGATCAAAACCCGCAGGGCTGCCTTCTGAGCAATAGACCAGGGTTTTGTTCGGAATCTCGGCGCGCGCAACGCCTGCGCCCACCGTCGATGCCGCTGCGGCGGCGACGAGCGTCGTAACACGCACGGCGCGCAACAGATTGTTTTGCTTCATGTTTCCTCCAGGTTCGGAACCGGCTCCCGCCGGTGTAGCGCGATCTTACTTGAGCTTGGGGCGCACCACCAAGCGGAGGAAAATACCCGTGTTGCCGATCGGAAACTATCCTGGGCGTCTTACCGTCGCAGGATGGCGCCCCGCACGGCGCGCGCAACGACGTCTGATCGCACCGTTCTTTCACAGGCCTTTCCGGTAGCAAAATAGCGGCCCAGCGACGAAAAAAAACCGCATGGCCCGTGAAGACCGTGCGGTGATTCGTTCGCGAGCTCGGGACTCGCTGAACTCGTGGCTACAAATTCAGGCGCCCAGACGCTCGCAAATGGCCTTGGTCGCAGCCGCGCCGTTGAGCGTGTAGAAATGCAGGCCCGGCGCTTTCGCGTCGATCAGCCGCTGGCACAGGTCGGTGACCACATCCAGCCCGAATGCGCGAATCGACTCGCGGTCGTCGCCAAAACTTTCCAGACGGCGTGCGACCCAACGCGGCACTTCCGCGCCGCACATTTCCGAGAAGCGCATCAGTTGCGAGAAGTTCGTGATCGGCATGATGCCCGGCACGATCGGCACGTCCACGCCCAGGTCCTTCGCGTCGTCGACGAAACGGAAATACGCGTCGGCGTTGAAGAAGTACTGCGTGATCGCCGAATTGGCGCCGGCCTTCACCTTGCGGGCAAAGTTTTCCAGGTCCTGACGCGGCGAGCGCGATTGCGGATGGTATTCGGGGTAGCCCGCCACCTCGATCCAGAACCAGTCGCCGAACTCGGCGCGAATGAAGCTCACCAGTTCCGACGCGTAACGCAATTCGCCAACTTCGCCCATGCCCGAGGGCAGGTCGCCGCGCAGCGCGACGATATGGCGGATGCCATGCGAGCGGTACTCGTTGAGAATCGCCCGCAGGCTCTCCCTGGACGAGCCGATGCACGACACGTGCGGCGCAGCCTCGATGCCTTCCTTCGCCATATCGACGACGGTGTCGAGCGTGCCCTGTTGCGTCGAGCCGCCCGCGCCGAACGTGACGGACACGAACTTGGGTTTGAGCGGAGCGAGTTGCGCACGGGTGGCGCGCAGCTTGTCGACGCCTTCCTGCGTTTTCGGCGGGAAGAATTCGAATGAAAGTTCGATCGGATTCATGATTCAGTAGTCAGCCGGGTCAACCTAAACTGCGGTTGCCGAAAATAACCGCGGACAGGATCCACGAGACGATGCTGTAGAGGATCGAGCCGATGAACGCCGACCAGAACCCCGATACCTCGAATCCCTTCAGCAGCGACGCGCACAACCAGAAACACAACGCGTTCACCACCAGAATGAAGAGCCCGAGCGTGAGAATGGTGACGGGCAACGTCAGCAGGATCAGCACCGGGCGCAACACGGTGTTGATCAACCCGAGCACCACCGCGACGATCAGGGCGGTGCCGAAACTGCGTAGATGAATCGACGGAACGAGATACGTGATGATGAGCAGCGCGAGTGCGTTGATCAGCCAGGTCAGCAGCACGGTCATGTAGAGCTCCTTGCAGGCAGGATATTCATTGAACGAAAGGAAGCGGTCGGCGAACAAAGCGGCGCCTGTTGCGCCGCTTCGTTATTGGGTCGGACCGCCTGCTTGCCTGGTAGCGGCTTAGTAGCGGTAGTGGTTCGGCTTGAACGGACCGTTCTTGTCGACGCTGATGTAGCTTGCCTGATAGTCGGACAGCACGGTCAGTTCGGCACCGATGCGGCCCAGATGCAGACGCGCCACTTTTTCGTCGAGGTGCTTCGGCAGCACGTAGACCTTGTTTTCGTACTTGTCGCCGTGCACGAACAGTTCGATCTGCGCGATCGTCTGGTTCGTGAACGATGCGGACATGACGAACGACGGGTGACCCGTTGCGCAACCGAGGTTCACCAGACGCCCTTCGGCCAGCAGAATGACGCGCTTGCCGTCCGGGAAAATGATGTGGTCGACTTGCGGCTTGATGTTTTCCCACGTGTACTGACGGGTCGACGCGACGTCGATTTCCGAATCGAAGTGGCCGATGTTGCAGACAATCGCGTTGTTGCGCATCGCCGCCATGTGATCGTGGCCGATCACGTGGAAGTTGCCGGTTGCCGTCACGAAGATGTCGGCCTTGTCGGCTGCGTATTCCATCGTCACGACACGGTAGCCTTCCATCGCTGCCTGCAGTGCGCAGATCGGATCGATTTCCGTGACCCACACCGTAGCGCCCAGGCCGCGCAGCGATTGCGCGCAGCCCTTGCCCACGTCGCCGTAGCCTGCGACCACTGCGATCTTGCCGGCGATCATCACGTCGGTCGCGCGCTTGATACCGTCGACCAGCGACTCGCGGCAGCCATACAGATTGTCGAATTTCGACTTGGTCACCGAGTCGTTGACGTTGATGGCCGGGAACGGCAGGCGGCCTTCTTTTTCCATCTGATACAGACGGTGCACGCCAGTGGTGGTTTCTTCCGTCACGCCCTGAATGTGCGACAGGCGCGTGGAGTACCACGTCGGGTCGGCATCGAGGTGCGAGGCGATCGACTTGTACAGCGCGACTTCTTCTTCATTGGTCGGCTTGGCGATCACCGAGCGGTCTTTTTCGGCCTTCGAGCCGAGGATCAGCAGCAACGTGGCGTCGCCGCCGTCGTCGAGGATCATGTTGGCGAATTCGCCGTTCGGCCATTCGAAAATGCGGTGCGAGAACTCCCAGTATTCGTCGAGCGATTCGCCCTTGAACGCGAACACCGGCGTGCCGGCCTTGGCGATGGCCGCCGCGGCATGATCCTGCGTCGAGAAGATGTTGCACGATGCCCAACGTACGTCGGCGCCGAGCGCGGTGAGCGTCTCGATCAACACGCCGGTCTGGATGGTCATGTGCAGGGAACCTGCGATACGTGCACCCTTTAACGGCTGCGACGTCTTGTACTCTTCGCGCGTTTGCATGAGACCGGGCATTTCGGTCTCGGCGATGTTGAGCTCCTTGCGGCCCCAGTCGGCGAGCGACAGGTCGGCAACGAGATAGTCCTGGGAAGCCTGGGAATCGATAACTGCGGCGTTCATCACGCCCTCCTTTCTAAGAAATTGACTAGAAATTTGACGTGAGCGCGGTTCGATGCGGCGGACTTCTGCGGGTCAGGCAATGCAGGTCCACCGATTGAAGCCTTCGAGCCTGGCGGGCGCATCGGGCTTGAAAACAAGCCGATTCGCAGATCCCGTCGCAACGCTCCTCGAAGACGAACGGCGATTGTAGCAAATCGAGATGGCTTCGTGGCGTGGCCGCGGGGAAGCGCGTGGAAGGCTTATGAGGCGGCGGATGCCTCGTCTGCGGCAGCGCCGGCGAACAGGTTGGCCGAGCGCAATTGTTCGATGCCCGCGCGCGCGGAATCGAGAAACTGCCGGGAGTAGCGGAACGCGTCGGCCATGTCGGCGGCGTCGGGCGCCTGCAAACCGAGCGCGATGCGGAAGTAGCGTTCGGCGTGAATGCCGGCGTGATAGTGCATGCGTACGCGTTTGGCATCGTCCAGACGCGGGTTGCCGAAAATCGCGCGCAGCGCCCAGGAAAACGCGCCGTCTTCGCCGCCGATACGCCGGAACGCGTCGTCCATCGGAAAACCGCCGAGCGCGTTATACGCGGCGCGGCGGATGATCAGACTGCTCGGCACGGTATTGCTGAGCGTGGCCGCATGCGCGGCGAAGTCGGCGTGGCCGGTGAGTTCGGCAGGAAAATCGCAGTAGTCGACATCGAGCCGCACGGACACTTCGCGTGGATGTCGAGTGAGAAACGAACTGGCGGCGGCGAGTGCGCCGGACAGATATTCGTCGTCGGCATCGATAAAAGCCAGCAACTCGTGGGTGGCATGCAGCGCGCCCCAGTTGCGCGCCCGCGCCGCGCCGCCGTTGACCGGCATGGTCAGCAAACCGATGCGCGGATCGCGGCTGCCGTAATAGCCGACGATCTCGGCCGACGTGTCGGTGGAGCCGTCGTCCACCACGATGATCTGCGCGGCTTCCGGCTGCAAACGGCAGCTTTGCAGGGCGCGCGCCAAGGTCGCCGCGCTGTTGTAGCAGGGAATGATGATCGAGATGGGCGTCATGACGTGAACCGGGCGGGCCGTGCCGATAAGAAATTGCGGCGAGTTTATCCCGCCTCGGCACAGCTCCATCTCGAATTACAGAGCGAGCGGCGGCGCAGTCCGCGAGCGGCGTCGGATCAGATCGGCAGCAGGCCGAGCATCGGCGCGAGCAGCACCATCACGACGCCGGCGATCATCATCGTCAGGCTGGCGACCACGCCCTCCTCGCTGCCGAGTTCGCGCGCCTTCGCGGTGCCGATGCCATGCGCGGCCGCGCCGAACAGCGCGCCGCGCGCGAGACGCGTGCGCAGCGGCACGAGACCCAGCACCAGTTCGCCGAACAACATGCCGCATACGCCCGTCGCGATGACGAACAGCGCGGTCAGGTCCTTCGGCGCATGAATTCTGTCGGAAACCGCGAGCGCGAACGGCGTCGATACCGAACGCGTCATCAGACTGCGCTGCAACTCGGGCGACAGATGCAGCAGCCGCGCCAGCAGCAACGAGCCGCCCACGCCGACCAGAATGCCGACCGCCACGCCCACGGTCAGCGAAATCCAGTGGCGCTTCAGCAAGTCGCGGTATTCGTAGATCGGCACCGCGAACGCGACCGTCGCCGGCCCAAGCAACCACATCAGCCAGCGGGTGTCCCGAAAGTAGAGCGGATAGGGAATATGCGCGAGCAGGATCACCGCGCACAACACCACCGGCACGGCCACCAGCGGCGTGAGCCACAGCGACTTGCAACGCGCGTATAGCGCTTTCGACGCGAAATACAGCACCACGGTCAGCAGGAGGCAGCCGGCCGCGATCAGACGGGCGGCGGCGTCGGCGAAAAGCGCGGTGTAGAGCGAGGTGGAGAGCGTGTTCATCGAATCAGCGGGCAACATCACAGGCGCGCGGTCTGCCGCGCGATCCTCACCCGGCGCAGCGCGAGACGCCGCTCCAGTCGCACGGCCTGCTCGACGGCAAAGGCCACGGCCACCATCACCATGAGTGTTCCCGCCGCCACGACGAGCGCGAGCCGCCAGCCGTCTTCGCGAAACAGCCCGCCGTACTGCACCGCGGCGACCGCCGCCGGAATGAAGAACAGAAGCATGTCCGACAACAGCCAGTCGGCGCCGGCCTTGATCCAGCGCGGCGCAATGCCGCCGCAGAACAGGAGGAGGAGCAAGGCCAGCAACCCGACCACGCCGCCGGGCACCGGCAGCTGAAACCGCCGCACAATGAAATCGGCCAGAAGCCAGACACCGGCAATCGCGGCGCTCTGCACGGCAATGCTCAGGAGGCGCCACGCGCCGCTGCCGCGAAGAGGTGAAGCAAAGCGAGGCGACGTCATGGCATTCCCTGGGTGATTTTTACAGCAACCCAGTATATGGACTGACCCCGCATAAATATAATGACTTACAATCATCGAAATCATTCCGATTTGGAATTCTGGAGCTCCCATCGTGGAACTGCGTGCGCTGCGATACTTCGTCGAAGTGGTTCGCCAGCAGAGCTTCACCGCGGCTGCCGAGCAGATGTTCGTGACCCAGCCGACCATCAGCAAGATGGTGAAGTCGCTGGAAGATGAAATCGGCTCGCCGCTGCTGTTGCGCGACGGCCGCCAGATGGTGCTGACCGATGCCGGGCGCATCGTCTATCAGCGCGGTCAGGACGTGCTCGCCGCGCATGCGCAATTGCAGGCCGAGTTGAGCGATCTCGGCACGTTGGGCCGCGGCGAACTCACGATCGGCATTCCGCCGATGGGTGGCGCGCTCTTCACCCCAGCCATCGCGGCGTTTCGCCAGCGTCATCCCAAGATCGAACTGAAGCTCTTCGAACAGGGCGCGCGCGCGATCGAAACCGCGTTGATCCACGGCGAACTGGAATTGGGCGGCGTCCTGCTGCCGGTCGACCCCGACAACCTCGACGTCCTGCCGATGTCGCGGCAACTGCTCTGGCTGGTGAGCCGCATCGGCTCGCAATGGGACGCGTTGCAGGAAGTGCCGCTCGCGCAACTCGCTAACGAGCCCTTCGTGTTCTACGGCGAGAGCCTGGCTTTGAACGACGTGGTGCTGAATGCCTGCCGCACGGCGGGATTCGCGCCAACCATCGTCGGGCGCAGCGCCCATTGGGATTTCATGGCGGCGCTGGTGCTGGCGGGTGTCGGCATCGCGTTGCTGCCCGCGCCGTATTGCCGGCGGCTCGACCCCACGAAGTTCACCTGCCGGCCGGTCGTGGAACCGGAGATTCCGTGGGAAATGGCGATCGGCTGGCGACGCAACGGTTATCTCTCGCACGCGGCGCGCGCGTGGCTCGAGGTCGCGCGCGAGGTGACGCCGGGGCTGGCCGGCGACGACTTCATGCTGTGGCCGGGCATCGACATCGATACGGCCGGCGGGGACGCGGCTCCGGCATCGTCGTCATCCAGCGAATAACGGCACGGCGCTGTTAGAGAAACGCTCGTGCTCAGGCGGCGTTCGCCGCGACACCGGTTCGCGCCACGCCGGCTTCCGTCTGCACGGACTGCACCGTCGGCCCTTCGCGACGCGCCGCCGCGATCAACTCGGCCGCGCGCTCGCCGATCATCACCGTCGGCGAGTTCGTGTTGCCGCCAATCAGCGTCGGCATCACCGAAGCATCGACGATCCGCAATCCGCTCACGCCACGCACCCGCAACTGCGGATCCACCACCGAACGCGCGTCGCTGCCCATCCGGCAGGTCGCCACCGGGTGATAAATGGTGTCCGCGCGCTCGGCGATGGTCCGGCGCAACTCCGCCGCCGACTGGCCCGGATGCGTGTACAACTCCTTGCCGCCATGCAGCGCGAGCGACGGCGCATCGAGAATGCGCCGCGCCATCTGCGCGCCTTCCACCAGCAGGTCCAGATCGCGCGAATCGCTTAAGAAGCGCGGATCGATCACCGGCGCGACGCGTGCGTCCGCGCTAGCGAGCGTCACCGTGCCGCGGCTATGCGGCCGCAACACGCAGACGTGCAGCGAATAGCCGTGGCCCCAATGCATATGACGGTTGTGATCGTCGACGATCGCCGCGCAGAAGTGCAGTTGCAGGTCGGGCCGAGCAAGCGTCGGGCGGCTCTTCAGAAAACCGCCCGCCTCGGCGACGTTGCTCGACAGCATGCCGCGGCCATGACGCAGGAAAGCGGCGAACTGCGGCAGCATTCGCGCGATGCCGCGAATCGAGAAGCCGGTCGGTTCGATCGACGACACGCGTTTGTTGATGGTGAAATCGACGTGATCGATCAGGTTCTGGCCGACCTCCGGTGCGTCGTGCAGCACCTCGATGCCGAGCTTCCGCAAATCCGCCGCCGGGCCAATTCCCGAGCACATCAACAGTTGCGGCGAATTGAACGCGCCCGCCGCGAGGATCACCTCGGCGCGCGCCTCTAGCGTTTCCGTGCGTCCGCCGCGCACGACCTCGACGCCGCTCGCGCGCTTGCCGTCGAAGACCACGCGCAACACGGTCGCGTCGGCGATGGTATGCAGATTCGCCCGCTTGCGATCGTAGATGTAGGCCTGCGCGACGCTGCACCGGCGGCCGTCGCGCTGCGTGACCTGATAGAAGCCGACGCCTTCCTGTTCGGCTCCGTTGAAATCGCTGTTGGGTCGATAGCCGGCTTCGAGCGCGGCTTTGACAAACCGCTTCGAGAACGGGTTCTGAAAGCGTAGATCGGACACGGTCAGCGGTCCGCCGTCGCCATGCCAGGCATCTGCGCCGCGCTCGTTGCCTTCGGCGCGCCGGAAATACGGCAGCACCTCCGGCCATGACCAGCCGGTGCAACCCAGCTCGGCCCATTCGTCGTAATCCAGTGGATGACCGCGCGTGTAAATCATCGCGTTGATCGCGCTCGATCCGCCAAAGCCCCGGCCGCGCGGCTGATACCCCTGGCGGCCCCCGAGGCCCGGCTGCGGCGTAGTCAGATAACCGTAATTGGTCTTGAGCTTGTTCGGCACCACGATCGCGACGCCGACCGGCATGTTGACGAACAGATTGCGTTCCGTATGCGGCCCGGCTTCGATCAGCGCGATGGTCGCGTCGGGGCAGCTATCGGCGAGGCGGCTCGCCAGCGAGCAACCGCCCGAACCGGCGCCGACGATGATGTAGTCGTATTGCATCCGCTCCTCCTGGGTGGGGTCGCGTTGCTCGCGAACCCTGTCTCGTGCACACTTGTCTACGTGTGTTTTCACGGCATTGTAGGGAGCGTTCGCAGGTCGCGGCAAGTTCGCGGCAGAGCGATTCCTCTAAACGGAACGGTGGTCGCGCCCCTATGATGAAAGACGCGCATGCGCCCGCCAGACGGCCATGAGCGGCATTCAAACGCGGCGTCGGTGACGCCTTCCTCCCAGCGTGCGGCATGGCACGCCACGATAAAACAGCGCAGAGCCGATTACTGCCGGCGCCTACCTGGCGACGCGGCGAATCCGCAGACTGCAACGCAAGCGATGAACGGAGACAGAGATGCAATCGCACGAGGATCTGCAAGAGGAATTGCCGAGGGAATCGCCGGGCCTGGGTCGCACGCACGAAGTGACGAATCAGGTTCCGCCGCTAGCCGGCTACAACCTCTTTTCGAGCGATACCGCTTTGAGCGCTGCGCTCGACCGCGAAGGCGCCGGCTGGCAGCGCGACACACTGCTGCGGCACGGCGCGGCGCTGAGCACGCCGGACACCCTCGCGCTCGCCGAACTGGCGAACCGTCACTCTCCCGAACTCTTCACCCACGATCCGCGCGGCGAACGCGTCGACGCGCTCGAATTCCATCCGTCATGGCATACGCTGCTCGCGCTGCTGCGCGGCGAAGGCCTGCACGCGCTACCGTTTTCCGAGCCGCGCGCGGGTGCGATGGTCGCGCGTTGCGCCGGTTACTTTCTGCATGCGCAACTCGAATCCGGTTCGCTGTGTCCGCTGACGATGACCTTCGCCAGCATTCCCGTCCTGCAACGCGAGCCCGCGCTGTTCGACCTGCTGCGCGACAAGCTCTATACCCGTGAGCACGATCCGCGCGACGTGCCGTTATCGCAGAAGCGCTCGGCGATGATCGGCATGGGCATGACCGAGAAACAGGGCGGCTCCGACGTGCGCAGCAATCAGACCCGCGCGACAGCCACGCGCGGCAGCGGTCGCGGCGCCGAGTACCGCCTCGTCGGCCACAAATGGTTTTTCTCCGCGCCTCAGTGCGACGCGCATCTGGTGCTGGCGCGCACCGACGATCACAACGGCCTGTCCTGCTTCTTCGTGCCGCGCTTCAGGCCGGACGGCCAGAAAAACGCCGTGCAGATCCAGCGTCTGAAAGACAAGCTCGGCAATCGTTCGAACGCGAGCAGCGAGGTCGAATTCCTCGACGCTTACGGCGTGATGATCGGCGACGAAGGACGCGGTGTGCCGACCATCATCGAAATGGCGAACTACACGCGGCTCGATTGCGTGATCGGCAGCGCGGCGTTGATGCGCGCGGCGCTCGTGCAGGCCATTCACCACGCGCGCCATCGCAGCGCGTTCGGCCGGCGGCTGGTCGACCAGCCGCTGATGCGCAACGTGCTCGCCGATCTCGCCCTGGAATCGGAAGCCGCGACCGTGCTCTTCATGCATCTCGCGCGCGCGTTCGAAGATTCGGCGGATACCGCGACGGCCTCGCCCGCGCAACGCGCATGGCGGCGTATCGTCACGCCGGCCGCGAAATACTGGGTCTGCAAGCGTGCGCTGGAATTCACCGGCGAGGCCATGGAGGTCTGGGGCGGCAACGGTTATGTCGAGACCGGTCCGATGGCGCGCTTCTACCGCGAAGCGCCGGTGAATTCGATCTGGGAAGGCTCGGGCAACGTGATGTGCCTCGACGTGCTGCGCGCGATGGAACGCGAGCCCGACGCCGCGCAGGCACTCTTCGCCGAATGGCAGACCGACGCGCAAGGTCACCCGGCTCTGCGCGCCGCGCTCGGCCGGCTGGTCGCCACGCTGACCGGTCCGGCCGACGGCCGCGAAAGCGCGGCACGCCGCATCGCGCAACAACTCGTGCTGATTGCGCAGGCCAGCCTGCTCGCGAAGTACGCCCCCGCCGCGATTGCCGATGCGTTCATCGACACGCGGCTCGCCGACGGCTGCGGCGAAAGCGGCCGCGTGTACGGCACGCTGCCCTCGACTATCGATCACGCGGCGATCGTCGAGCGGGCATTTCCTGCCTGACCTCACGCAGCGAATCGAAATCAGAAAGCGCGCCCCGACGCGCATTCACCATCATCAGGGAGAGCCCACGACATGAAGAACGATCTGCCCGAAGTCGCCGCACTCGACGCGCTGTTGCGCGACCAGCGCCATGCTTATCTGCGCGCGCCGTACCCTTCGTGGGACACGCGTGCGTCGCATCTCCGGGCGCTGCGTAAAGTCATGCTCGACAATCGCGACGCGCTCGCCGACGCGATGAACGCCGACTTCGGCAATCGCGCGAAACAGGAAGTGCTGCTTGCCGAATTCCTGCTGGTGAAAGAAGAGATCGACGCCGCGCTCAGGCACGGCAAACGCTGGATGAAAGCGCAGCGCCGCAGCACCAACAAGTGGCTGATGCCGGCGCGCGCGAAGGTCGTGCCGCAACCGCTCGGCGTGATCGGCATCATCGTGCCGTGGAATTATCCGGTGCTGCTGGCCGCCGGTCCGCTGATCAGCGCGTTGACGGCCGGCAATCGCGCGATCGTCAAGATGTCGGAACTGACGCCGCGCACGTCGGCGCTATTCGAAACGCTGATCGCCCAGACCTTCGCACGCGATCACGTTGCGGTCGTGAACGGCGACGCGACGCTGGCGGCCGCGTTCAGTGCGCAGCCGTTCGATCATCTGCTGTTTACGGGCTCGACCAAGGTCGGCCACGAGGTGATGCGTGCCGCCGCCGAGCATCTCACGCCGGTCACGCTCGAACTGGGCGGCAAGTCGCCGGCCATCATCGGCGCGCATGCGCGCTTCGACAATGCGGTCGACAACCTGATTGCCGGCAAGACGCTCAACGCAGGGCAAACCTGCATCGCGCCGGATTACGTGCTGGTGCCGCGCGGCAAGGAGCAGGCCTTCGTCGAACGGGCGCGCGCGCGCATGGCGAAGATGTACCCGGGCTTCGCGAACAATCCCGACTACACGTCGATCATTTCGGAGCGTCACTTCGCGCGCCTGCAACGTCTCGCGGATGAAGCCGAGGCCGCCGGCGCGCAGTTGCATCGGCTGACCGACAGCACGCCCGATCCGGCGAGCCGCCGTTTCCCGTTGATCGCCGTGACCGGGGCGCCGGACGGGAGTGCGCTGATGCAGGAAGAAATCTTCGGGCCGCTGCTGCCGATCGTCCCTTACGACACGCTCGACGACGCGATCGCGTGGGTCAACACCCGGCCGCGTCCGCTCGCGCTGTATCTGTACGCGGACGACTCCGCGACGATCGAACGCGTGACGCGCGAGACGATTGCGGGCGGCATGGCGATCAACGAGACGCTGATGCACCTGGCGTGCGAGAGCCTGCCGTTCGGCGGCGTTGGCGCGAGCGGGATGGGCGCGTATCACGGGTACGAAGGCTTCGTGACCTTCTCGAAGATGAAGCCGATCCTGACGCAGGCGCGAGTGAATTTCCGCGGCTGGATCTCGCCGCCTTATGGCAAGCGGGTGAATGCGCTTTTGAAGGTGATGATGCGGTTTTGAGGGGGGCGGGCTGGAGCGTTGCCCATGCTGCGCATCAAGCCGCGAGCTCGAAGCGAAACTGCTTTCCGAGCGCCGCGGCGGCGCTCGCCAAAGTCGTCAACGTCAGACTCGTATCGGTTTCATCGAGTAAACGGTTCAGGGCCGCGCGACTGGTTTTCATCCTCATCGCCATCGCCGTTTTGGAAAGATGCTGCGCTTTCATTTCCTGCTGGATTTGCCAGGCGATGACACGCTTGATCGCAACTGCGGTCGCTTCTTCCAGAAGCGCCTCTTCGGCAAGAAACTCGTCGAAATTGCTTCCTATGTGCTTGTTTGGCATGTGTAACTCCTCAATTAGCCCTAGGACAGAACGTGGATACGCAACGGTATGCGCGTAAATCCTAGACTTTTCTCAACTGACGCAACCTTTCTTTGGCCACGTTGAGATCGTCTGCCGGCGTTGCCTGAGATTTCTTGATGAAGCCATGCAGCAAGACCATTTTGCCGCCCAGTACAGTGAAAATGATGCGGGCGATACGTCGCGGCAACGTAATACGAACTTCCCACAAATCTTTGCCCATCTTGCGCACGAGCGGCATGCCCAAGGGCCAGCCGATCTGCACGGTCTTGACCTCCTCGCCAATGACCTTGCGGTCCTGAGCATCGAGCTCTTTCAGCCACTGCCGAACGGGCTCGTTACCGCTTTCCGTCTGAAAAAAATAAACGGACAGGACAATTTCTACAGTACCGGCCATCAGTCGATTCGAAGTTTTTCGAAGGGATAAACGTACCAACTTTGGTACAAAATGTAAACCGTTTTTAGTTGATATTCCGATTGGAAATCACCGTCCCGCCTCCCCACCCACCTCCGTCGCCACCACGTCGATCACATCTTGCGCGTCGCTCCGACCCGGCCCGCGCGGCTCGTCCGCCGCACCGCTTTCCAGCCGGTGCAGCCACGCCAGCAATTCCGCGACCGCCTGATACAACTGTGGCGGAATGCGCGAATCGAGGTCGACCTGCATCAGCAGCGAGACCATTTCCGGCGCTTCGTGCACGTACAGCCCCGCCTCTTTGGCACGCTGGACGATCATCTCGGCGAGCAAGCCGTAGCCCTTCGCGATCACCCGTGGCGCCGCATCGCCGCTGTTGGCGTCGTAGACGAGCGCGGCCGCGCTGCGGCGGTGTTTGCGGCTCATCACATCTCCCAGTCGAAGTCGGTGCGCGGCGCGGCCGGGCCGTCGCTTTCCGGCCGGTACACCTGATACGCCTGATAAGCCTGATCCACCGAACCGCCCGCGGCTTGAAAAGCCGCCGCAGCGGCCGTTGCCGAGCTGGTCGCCGCGTGGGTCGCCGAGCCAGCCGCCGAACTTGCGGTCGAACTCGTCGCCGCCGAAGCCGAACGCGCATACGCCGACGCCGCCTGCGCCGCCGCCCCTGCGCCCGCTCCGCCAGACCCCGACGCATTCCCCCCGATCTCCCGGATCGTCAGCCCGCTCAAGTCGATCCCCGCCGCCGCGAGCCGCTGACGAAAGCTCTCGCCCTCGGTCGTCAGCCGCGCAGCGCCGCCGGGACTCGCCTGCACGCGCACCACCAGTTGACTACCGGTGAGCGTCAGATCGGCATCGATGGTGCCGAGCGTCGGCAACGATAGCGTCAGCCGCGTGCGCCAGGGCTGATCGTCGTCGCTTGCGGCGCCGCCGCCGCTGCGATTCCACTCGTCGCCTTCCTGTTCGATGGTCCAGTCGAGGGGCGCGCCCGGCCACGCCTCGCCGGTCCAACGGAACTGACCGGTGGCGAGCATATCCAGTTGCTGACGCACCAGCGGCACCGTCGCGGGATGCACCGCCGCGGTCATCGTCTGCGAATTCGCCGATCCGCCGAGATCCAGCGACACGCCGGCGTTATGAGGATTGCCATGAACCGGCTGACTATTCAGATCGGACAGCGAACTCGCCATCACTTCACCGGCAACGAAACGCGCCGCCTGCGCGGTTCGTATGGAAGGGATCGGGCGCGAAGCAGCGCCGTCGGCCACGGGATTCGCCGCGCCGCCAGAGACACCGCCAGAGACGCCACCTGAGGCACCGCCCGCGCCGTTCCCCGCCCCACCCTGCGCCGCTTGCCGCCCCGAACCCGCCGCCGCTAAACCCGCACCGCCCGCACCGCCCGCCTCATCCGCCCAATCGAGCGCGAGCTGTGCGGCGGCTGCGACTTCCCGGTTCTGCGGCTCGCCCGCCAGTGCGGCCGGCGTGCGCTGACCGGCGAGCCACTCGGCGAGATGCGCTTCGTAAAAAAGCCCGCTGGCGCTCACGGTTTGCTGCAACGCGCCCGCGAGCGCGGCAACCGGCAATTGCGCGGCGGCCACGTTGGCAGCCGCCGTCGTGCCCGACGCCGACGCAGTAGCAGCGGAAGAACTTCCGGATGAGGAAGAAGAGGAAGAAGAGGAAGAATCTGCGATATCGAACAGCGGCAAGCCACCCGGTTCGATATCGAGCGCGGGCGCCGCAGGCCAGATCGGTATCTGGCCGAGCACCGCCGTGGTCGCTTCGCCGCCCGAGCGCACGATGGCGTTGAGCGTCAGCGCAATGGCGGACAGTGCGGTTTGTGCGGACGCGGGAGCCGCATCCGGCGCCGCGACGGCGGTGCCGGCACCGGGCGCGGTCTCGATATCGGGTGCGCCCGTGCGCGTCGCGGCAGCGCTGCCGGGCGCGATATTGAGCAGACTGTCGACGCGGTTCGCAAGCAGCGAGGAAACCGCCGTGTCGATTCCGTTCATGCCGATTCCTTGGTGACGGTAGCGGCGGCGCTCACGCGGCACCTATAAAGGACACTCTGGCCGACTCCGGCAAGCCGACGAATCTGCCAGCGGTGACCCGCGCGCCAGGCCGGCAACACCGACCGGGTTCAACGAGCGCCGTACATCTCCTTGAGCACCCGGGTCGGCCGCCCGGCGAACAGCGCCGCGAGCGTAGCCATGCGCGGGTTCGCCAGATCGCGGATAGCCGCGTCGTCGGCGAGAATCTGCCGGATCAGTGCGTATTTGCGCAGGCGTTCGGCTTCGTCGAGACTGATGCCGTCGTCGGCGTCTTTCAATGCATCCACCAGACACCGGTACTCTTCCTGCAGATCGACCAGGTCGTTCCACAGCGCGCGCCGGGCCGCCAGCAGCATATGCCGCGAAACCACTGCAATCGCCTCGTAGCGGGCGAAGTATTCTGCTTTCGATGTCATCTCATGCTTTCCGCGGCCGGCTGGGCTGCCATCCGCGCGATCTCCGGGGCAATCCCGATCCATGCCTCTTCGAGCGTCGCCAGCAGGCCGTCTACCTCGACCAGCATCGTCTCGCTCTGTTTTATATTGGCTTCGAGCAGCCGGCGCGTCATATACGAGTAGAGCGCGTCCAACCGCTCTGCAATCTCGCCGCCCGCTTCCACGTTGAGCGACTGTTGCAGCCCGCTTTCGACGATCTGAATCGCCTTGCCGATCGCCTCGCCACGAGCCGGCACATTCCCTTGCTGCACGTGCATGCGGGCCTGCGCAATCGCGCGCCGCGCACCTTGATACAACATCACGATCAGACGATGCGGACTCGCGCCCATCACCCCTGTCTCGACGCCCACGCGTGCGTACGCATTGGCTCCAGAGTGTCCTGGGGAAAACATCGGCGCTCCTCCTCTCTTGCATTGCGGTTGGTCACGGCATCCCGACCCGGGCAGACTGCCACACCCGGTTTTTTGCCTGTACCTGGTTATCGGATAGGCGGCGGGAAAGCTTTAGGCCAGTGTAAGGAGGATTAAGGGGCACATGACGCAAAGGCCCATGACGCGCGAGTCGTGCCGCGGCAAGCCGCGGCGGTCATCACGGCTCGGGTGGGCAGAACGGCGTGGCCACCCGGGCCGGGTTCACACCTGCATCTGCATGATGTCGTTGTACGCGGACACAAGCTTGTTGCGCACCTGCAGGCCGAACTGGAAGCCGACGTTGGCCTTCTGCATGTCGACCATCACGTCGTTCAGCGACACGTTCGACGCGCCCAGTTCGAACGCCTGGGATTCGCCCATCGCTTTGGTCTGATCGCCGCTGATCTTGTCGAGCGACGCCTTGAGGGCCGACGCGAAACCGCCGGCCGATGCCGCGCCGGCCGTTGCCGCGCCGGACTCGCCTACCGCACCGGCGTCCGCCACATTGCTGCTGCCGGCCGCCTGGGCCGCCATCGCCTGCATCTGTTGGAGCGCCGAGCCGAGCGCGTTCACGGGCATAGTCATGTTCTCTCCAGGAATTGACGACCGGCTTGTCCAAACCCTGCCGATCTGGGATGAAAGCATAGCAGCGGCCCTTGCGCGAAAGCCCCGAAACTAGGGGGGAAACCCCGCTCTATTCGGGCAATCGGGTTGAGCCGCGCTGCGGATAATTTCAAGGGTGAAAGTCTCTGTCTGCACGCCTCGCCGACCCTCGGCGCGGCTCTCGCGGCAGAACGCAAAGGCATCCCCGGAGATCCCCGACGCATGGATTCGTCAGCCAACTCATTGATCAACCCCGACGCCCGCATGGGCCTCGCCGGCGCGCAGCCGGGCGCCGGTGCTGCCGGCGCCGGCCAGCCCGGCGCCAGCGGCGGCGCCGACCTGGGCGGGTTGGGTGGCAATTTCGGCCAACGCCTGTCCGGCCTCGCGCAAATGCGCGGCAACCCGCGCGCGCCGCTGATTTTCGCGGTCGCGCTGCTGATCGCCGTGGTCGCGGGCCTGTTCCTGTGGTCGCGCGCGCCGGACTACAAGGTGCTGTACAGCAACCTGTCGGACAACGACGGCGGCGCCATCATTACCGCGCTGCAGCAGGCCAACATCCCCTACAAGTTCTCCGACGTGGGCGGTGCCATCCTCGTGCCGGCCGAGCAGGTGCATGAAATGCGGCTGCGGCTCGCGTCGCAGGGCCTGCCGAAGAGCGGCTCGGTCGGCTTCGAGCTGATGGACAACCAGAAATTCGGTATCAGCCAGTTCGCCGAGCAGATCAACTATCAGCGCGCGCTCGAAGGCGAGCTGGAACGCACTATCGAATCGATCTCGACCGTCAAGTCGGCGCGCGTGCATCTGGCGATTCCGAAGCCTTCGGTATTCGTGCGCGACAAGGAAGCGCCGTCGGCCGCCGTGCTGGTGAACCTGTTCCCGGGCCGCGTGCTCGACGAAGGCCAGGTGCTGGCGATCACGCATATGGTGTCGTCGGCGGTGCCGGACATGCCGGTCAAAGGCGTGACCATTCTCGACCAGGACGGCAACCTGCTGACCCAGCCGTCCACCGGCAGCGGTCTGGACGCGTCGCAACTGAAATACCGCCAGCAGATCGAGCGCAACACGCAGCAGCGTATCGACGCGATCCTCTCGCCGCTGTTCGGCTCGGGCAATGCGCACTCGCAGGTGAGCGCCGACATCGACTTCTCGCATAGCGAGCAGACCTCGGAGAACTACGGCCCGAACGGCAATCCGCAGCAAGCCGCGATTCGCAGCCAGCAAACCAGCAGCGCGACCGATATGTCGCAAAGCGGCGCCTCGGGCGTGCCCGGCGCGCTGTCGAACCAGCCGCCGCAACCCGCGTCCGCGCCGATCAATGCGCCGAACGGCGCGAGCGGCGTGACCACCACGCCGGTCAGCGATCGCAAGGACGCCACCACCAACTACGAACTCGACAAGACGGTGCGTCACCTCGAACAGCCGATGGGCGGCATCAAGCGTCTGTCGGTGGCGGTGGTGGTCAACTATCTGCGGGTGGTCGACGGCAAGGGTCACGCGACCATGCAGCCGGTCACCGCCGACAAGCTCGCGCAGGTCAACCAGCTGGTGAAGGATGCGATGGGCTTCGACGCGTCGCGCGGCGACTCGGTCAACGTGGTGAACAGCCCGTTCTCGACCGATATCGATCCGAACGCGGACGTGCCCTGGTGGCGCACGCCGGACATGATCGCGCTCGCCAAGCAGATCGCCACTTACATCGGCATCGGCGCAGTCGCCCTGTTCCTCTACTTCGTGATGGTGAAGCCGGCGCTGCGCCGCGCCTTCCCGCCGCCCGAGCCGGTCGTCGCGGCGCTGCCGTCGCCGGACGAGCCGGTTCTGCTCGACGGCATTCCGGCGGCCGAACGCGAAGGCGCGGTCGTGCAGATCGAAACCGATAGCGAAACGCTCGCGCTCGAAAACGCGAAGCACAAATACGAGCGGAACCTGGAATTCGCGCGCAATATCGCGCGCCAGGATCCGCGCATCGTTGCAACTGTCGTGAAAAACTGGGTGTCCGATGAGCGCTGAAGGCGTAATGAAGAGCGCGCTCCTGCTGATGTCGATCGGCGAGGAAGAAGCCGCGCAGGTATTCAAGTTTCTGGGGCCGCGCGAAGTCCAGAAGATCGGCGTGGCCATGGCCGCGTTGAAGAGCGTGACGCGCGAGCAGATCGACGAGGTGCTGCAGGAGTTCGTACGCGAAGCCGAGCAGCACACCGGCATGTCGCTGGATTCGAACGAGTACATCCGCTCGGTGCTGACCAAGGCGCTCGGCGACGACAAGGCCGGCGCGATCATCGACCGGATTTTGCAGGGCAGCGACACCAGTGGGATCGAAGGGCTCAAGTGGATGGACTCGGCGGCGGTGGCCGAGCTCATCAAGAACGAACATCCGCAGATCATCGCGACGATCCTCGTGCATCTGGACCGCGATCAGGCATCGGAAATCGTCTCCGCGTTCACCGACCGCCTGCGCAACGACGTGCTGCTGCGTATCGCGACGCTCGACGGCATCCAGCCGGCCGCGCTGCGCGAACTCGACGACGTGCTGACGGGCCTGCTGTCCGGCAGCGACAACCTGAAGCGCAGCCCGATGGGCGGCATCCGCACCGCGGCCGAGATTCTCAACTTCATGTCGAGCAATCATGAAGAAGGCGTAATCGAAAACGTCCGCCAGTACGACGCGGAACTCGCGCAGAAGATCATCGATCAGATGTTCGTGTTCGAGAACCTGCTCGACCTGGAAGATCGCGCAATCCAGCTGTTGCTGAAGGAAGTCGAGTCCGAGGCGCTGATCATCTCGCTGAAGGGCGCGCCGACCGCGCTGCGCACCAAGTTCCTGTCGAACATGTCGCAACGCGCCGCCGAACTGCTCGCCGAAGACCTCGATGCGCGCGGCCCGGTGCGCGTGTCCGAAGTCGAGACCCAGCAACGCCGCATTCTGCAGATCGTGCGCAACCTCGCGGAAAGCGGCCAGATCGTGCTAGGCGGCAAGGCCGAAGATGCGTATGTCTGATTCGAACTCCGCGCGCAACGCGAATCTCTCGGCTTATCAGCGCTGGGAGATGGCCTCGTTCGACCCGGCGCCGCCCGCGCCGCCCGAACCCCGTTTCGACGAACGCGCATTCGAAGCCGAACTCGAACGGCTGCGCGACGCCGCGCACACCCAGGGCATCGCGTCCGGTCACGTGGCGGGCCAGGCGCTCGGCTACCAGGCCGGCTACGATCAGGGCCATACGCAAGGCTTCGCGCAGGGACAAAGCGAAGCGCGCGAACAGGCCGCGCAACTCGCGGCGCTCGCGGAAACCTTCAAGGCCGCGCTCGAGGGCGCGCAGGGCGCGATCTCCGAAACGCTGGTCACGCTGGCGCTCGATATCGCCCAACAGGTGGTGCGCCAGCACGTCCAGCACGACCCGACCGCGCTGATCGGCGCCGCGCGCGAAGTGCTGGCGATGGAACCCACGCTGGTCGGCGCACCGGCGCTGGTGGTGAGCCCCGCCGATCTGCCGGTGGTCGAAGCCTATCTGATGGAAGAACTGCAGACGCGCGGCTGGACCGTGCGCACCGACCCCTCGGTCGAGCGCGGCGGCTGCCGCGCGCAGGCCGCCACCGGTGAAGTGGACGCGGGCATCGACACGCGCTGGGAGCGCGTCGCCGCGGCGCTCGGCAAAGTGAGCACATGGTGAAGCCGACGCTCGAAGAGATCCGCGCCAGCGACCTGACGCCGCTCGAACGCGAGCTCGCGCTGGCGTCGTTCGGTGCAGAAGCGCTGGCGGAAGCGGGTGAAGATGCAAGCGGCGCAATGGAAACGGACGCGGACACCGGCGCGGCGACGTCGCCGGAAACGGACGCTGGCGCTGCCGAACTCACCACGCGCGATCTCTCTTCGGCTCATCCGGCAAGCGGCGCAGCCGCGAGCCGCGACCCGGCTGCAGCAGCGGCAGCGGCTCATCTCCCCTACGATCCCGCGCTCGACGACAACCCGCATGTGCAGGCGTGGCGCGGCCGGCTCGATGCGCTGCGCGCGCGCAATGCGATCGCCAAGCCGATGCGCGCATGCGGCCGCCTGACGCGCGCCGCCGGTCTCGTGCTGGAAGCGGTCGGTCTGCGCCTGTCGGTCGGCGCCGAAGTGATGATCGAATTGCCGCCCGGCAGCACCCTGCCGATGGCCGAAGCCGAGGTGGTGGGCTTTTCCGGCGACAAACTGTTTCTGATGCCGACCACCGAAGTGATCGGCCTGTTGCCCGGCGCGCGCGTGTTTCCGCTCGAAAGCGCGCCGATCGCCGATCCGATGGCGGGCGCCAAACGTCTGCCGGTCGGCTGGGAACTGCTCGGCCGTGTGCTCGACGCGTCCGGCCGACCGCTCGACGGCCTCGGCCCGCTCGGCGCGCATGCCGACGCGCCCTTGTCCGCGCCGGTCATCAACCCGTTGAACCGTGAGCCGATTCATCAGGTGCTCGACGTCGGCGTGCGCGCGATCAACGCGCTGCTCACCGTCGGGCGTGGCCAGCGCATGGGTCTGTTCGCCGGCTCCGGCGTCGGCAAGTCGGTGCTGCTCGGCACGATGGCGCGCTACACCAGCGCCGAGGTGATCGTGATCGGCCTGATCGGCGAACGCGGCCGCGAAGTGAAGGAATTCATCGAGCAGATTCTCGGCGAGGAAGGTCTTGCGCGATCCGTGGTGATCGCCGCGCCGGCCGACGTCTCGCCGTTGTTGCGGATGCAGGCCGCGTCGTATTCGACTTCGCTCGCCGAATATTTCCGCGATCAGGGCAAGCACGTGCTGTTGCTGATGGATTCGCTGACCCGTTACGCGATGGCGCAGCGCGAGATCGCGCTGGCCGTCGGCGAGCCGCCCGCCACCAAGGGTTATCCGCCTTCGGTGTTCGCCAAGCTGCCCGCGCTGGTCGAGCGCACCGGCAACGGGCCGGCAGGCGGCGGCTCGATTACCGCGTTCTACACCGTGCTCACCGAAGGCGACGACCAGCAGGACCCGATCGCCGACTCCGCGCGCGCGATTCTCGACGGCCATATCGTGCTGTCGCGCTCGCTCGCCGAGGCCGGGCACTATCCCGCGATCGACATCGAGGCGTCCATCAGCCGGGCGATGACTGCGCTGATCGACGACAACCATCTGGAAAAGACGCGCCTGTTCAAGCAGATGCTGTCGCGTTATCAACGAAACCGCGACCTGATCAACGTGGGCGCGTATTCGAGCGGGCGCGACGCGCTGCTCGACCGCGCGATCGCACTGTATCCGCGGATGGAAGCATTTTTGCAGCAAGGTTTTCGCGAGTGCGCGAACTTTGAACCTAGTATCGAGATGCTGGACGCTCTGTTTGCCTGAGGAGGCAGAGAATGGCAAAACATTTTCCGATCAAGACGCTCATCGGGCTCGCGCAGGACGACGTGGATGCCGCCGCGCAACGGCTAGGTCGCGCGCAACGCGAGCGCAACGACGTCGAGGCGCAACTGAACGCGCTGATTCAATACCGCGACGAGTATCACGCGCGCTTCACGGCCAGCGCACAGAGCGGGATGCCGGCGGGCAACATGCGCAATTTCCAGTCGTTCATCGACACGCTCGACGCCGCGATCGAACAGCAGCGCAATCTGCTGAAGACCGCGACCGCGCGCCTCGAGGCTGCGAAGCCCGACTGGCAGCGTCAGAAACAGAAACTCGGCTCGTACGAAGTGCTGCAGGCGCGCGGCGAAGCCGCCGAAGCGAAGACGGTTGCGCGCCGCGATCAACGCGACGCCGACGAGCACGCCGCGAGGGTGCTGCGGATGCGTGCCGAGGGCGCGTGATGGGCTTGACGTACCTGATGCACCTGGCGCACCCGATGTCCGAGCGCCCTTTCCGCACCGCCTACTTCGTTTAATGGATTGACAGGATCTCCTATGTCGCTTCTCTCCCAGATCGGTTCGCTGCTCGGCTCGGCCAGCAGCGCGTCCAGCGCGGCGTCGCTGGCTGCTGCGGCGAACGCCACGTCGTTCTCGCAGACCTTGCAGCAGAACATCGATCTGCAAAACAGTGTGGCTGCGCAGACGGCGAGCCAGCAGCAGGCGGCGTCCGCTTCGACGGCGTCGCCGTCTTCGTCGTCTTCGTCGTCTTCGTCCAGCGTGCACGATTTGCCGCCGGCGCCCGACCCGTCCACGAAGAGCGCAGACGACGCGAGCAGCAGGGACGACAGCGACACGACGAAAGCCGCGTCGTCGGGTTCGTCTGCGGACGGCACGCAGAATACGCAGCAGGCTTCGACGGACAAGAACACGGCGCGGCCGGCGAAGTCCGGCAATGGTTCCTCGCAGAGCGATGCCGCGACGGCCGCTGCTGCGGCTGCTGCCCAGGCCCAGGCGCAGGCACAGGCCGACGCACAGAATGCGGCCGACGCGCCGGATGCAACGACGGCGAATGCGACGACGGATCCCACGACGGCCTTGACCGATACGACGCTGGACGGCACGACGGGCACGGCGGCTGGCAAGAAGACGGCGTCGACCGATTCGAAGACCTTGCCGGATGCCTTGCAGGCGGCGCTGGCTGCGCTCGCGAGCGGTCAGGGCGTCGTCGCGCCGCAGGCGCTGCCGAATGGCGTGGAGGCGAGCGGTCTGGCGGGAGGGGCTGGCAGCCTGAGTGGCGCGGTGGACAGCAAGACGTTGGCGGCGGGCCTGTTTGGCGACGGTAAGGGATCGAATGCTAGCAAGGCGGCGTTGTTGACGGCTGCTGCGACTCCGGCTGCGACTGACGCTGGTGCGACGGCGGGTGCGGCGGCGGCTGCGCTGGCGGCTGGCGACGCGGGTGCGTTGACGGGCGATCTGGCGTCGTTCAAGACGGCGGCCGATGCCGCGGCGGCGGCGCAGGCTGCCACGCAGGCTGCGGCGGGTGCGGTTAGTACGACGGCGGCGGCGCAGACGACGGGCAATGCGGGTGCAGCGGATGCGGCGAACGCGATAACGCCGCAGGTCGGCACGAGCGACTGGGAAGACGCGTTGAGTCAGAAGGTGGTGTTTTTATCGAATGCGCATTCGCAGAGTGCCGAGTTGACGTTGAATCCGAAGGATCTCGGGCCGTTGCAGGTGGTGTTGCAGGTGGCGGATAACCATGCGCATGCGTTGTTTGTTTCGCAGCATCAGCAGGTGCGGGAGGCGGTGGAGGCGGCGTTGCCGAAGTTGCGGGAGGCGATGGAGTCGAATGGGATTGGGTTGGGGAGTGCGAGTGTGAGTGATGGGTTTGGGGGGAGGAGCCAGCAGCAGCAGCAGCAGCAGCAGGCGGACACTGGGTGGTCCGCGGGGCGGAGTGGGGGTGGAGGTGGGGGTGCTGGCGGCGCTTCTGATGCGGGTGTTCTTGTTGGCGCTGCCAGTAGCGGGGGCGGCGTGCGGCGGGTTGTTGGGTTGGTTGATACGTTTGCTTAAGGTTTTTGCCGTTCGGCCTTTTTGGCTCTTGGCCTCTCCTTGCTTTGGTAGTGGTCTATTAGCGTTCCCCCTGTGCGGGGGGGCACCTACTTTTCTTTGCCGCCGCAAAGAAAAGTAGGCAAAAGAAAGCGGGCTCAAACCGCTAACCATTAAGCGGCAGCCGCGCGAGGTCTTTGGTAGTGGTGCATCTGGAATCCGTGCCCTCGCACATTCCGCTCTTGTGACAAGGCAGTCATTCTTCCGGCGGCGCTTCGCGCGCCCCCGGGTCGTTCTACCCCCTCGCTTTTTCGCTTTCCGTGGTGTTCCCATCCGCGACGCACGCAGTGCGGAGTGGGAGCTGATGAGTGCTTTGTCACTACCGCGGAATGTGCGGGGGACCGGATTCCAGATGCACCACTACCAAGAATCTCGCGCGGTTCCCACTTAAGAATTAGCGGTGTGAGCCGCTTTCTTTTGCCTACTTTTCTTTGCGGCGGTGTATGGACTCAGGACATAGGTAACACCCGTGCCGGGACATGGGTAACACTTTTCAGGCAGTCATATCGTCTTTTCAGGATTGATGGTGGCG
>NZ_CAAJGK010000052.1 GCF_900996245.1 Paraburkholderia sp. BCC1886
AGTTCGATTCTCGTCGGCATTCAGGTGCCGGAGAGCGAGAACGATGCGTTCGCGCGCTTCCAGGCGACGCTCGGTTATCCGAACTGGGAAGAAACGCATAACCCGGTGTATCGGTTGTTTCTTGCATGATTTTTCGGGACTGAAGCACGCAGATGGCTCTCACGCTTGCGGACAAACTGGTGGTGGCAATCTCGTCGCGCGCGCTGTTCGACTTCGAGGAAGAGAACCGCGTGTACGAGGACGGCGACCTGCGCGCGTATGAAGCGTTGCAGCGCGACCGGCTGACGGTGCCTGCGAAGCTGGGCGTCGCGTTTCCGCTGATCCGCAAGTTGCTGGCGCTGAACGCCGGCGGGCATCGGGTCGAAGTGGTGATTCTGTCGCGCAGCGATCCGATCAGCGGGCTGCGCGCGTTCCATTCCTGCCGCGAGCATGGGCTCGCGATCGAGCGCGGGGTGTTCACGCGCGGCCGCGCGCCGTTCGGCTATCTGAAGCCGCTGAATGCCGCACTGTTTTTGTCCGCGAATCAGGACGACGTGCGTGATGCGCTGGCCGCGGGATTTCCGGCTGCGCGCGTGTTGCCCGAATCGGCGAGAATGGCGAGCACGTATCCCGACGAGATCCGGATTGCGTTCGACGGCGACGCCGTGCTGTTTTCCGACGAAGCCGAGCGCGTGTTCCAGAAGGATGGCTTGCGGGCTTTCGTCGGCCATGAGATTCACAATAAGGACTTACCGCTGGCGGACGGTCCTTTGAAGCCTTTGCTCGAAGCGCTGCACCGTTTGCAAAAACTCGCGGACGAAGCCGCACCCATGCATATTCGTACGGCATTGGTGACGGCGCGATCGGCGCCGGCGCATGAGCGGGCGATCCGCACCTTGATGGCCTGGAACATCGAAATCGACGAAGCGATGTTTCTTGGCGGTTTGGACAAGAGCGCATTTTTGCGCGAGTTCGAGCCGGACTTTTTCTTCGACGACCAAATTGGCCATTGCGAATCGGCCCGCGTCGTGACGGCGACGGGGCACGTGCTGAGTGGCATCGTGAACGCATCATGACACCTGAACAGTCACCGCTGGGTAAGCCCTCTGCTTACACCGAACAATACGACGCATCGTTGCTGTTTCCGATTGCGCGCAGGAATGCGCGCGAGGCGATTGGCATTGGTGCGCAGTTGCCGTTTTTCGGCACGGATATCTGGAACGCTTACGAGTTGTCGTGGCTGAATTTGCGTGGCAAGCCGCAGATTGCGGTGGCGACGTTTTTCGTGCCGGCGGATTCGCCGAATATCGTCGAGTCGAAGTCGTTCAAGCTGTATCTGGGGTCGTTTGCGCAGACGGCGTTCGAGTCGATGGATGCGGTGCGCGACACGATTAAGCGGGATGTGTCGGCTGCTTGTGGTGCGACGGTTTCGGTTCAGCTTGCGGCGCCTTATGAGTTTGGCAAGTTGAAGATGGAGGAGTTCGACGGGTTGTCGCTGGATCGGCTGGATCTGGATACGGATGTTTACCTGCCGGATGCTTCGTTGCTGTCGGCGGCGCTCGATGAAGCGCCGGTTGAGGAGACGGTGGTTTCCAATCTGCTCAAGTCGAATTGTCCGGTGACCGGGCAGCCGGATTGGGGGAGTTTGCAGATTCATTATGTCGGGCCGCAGATCGATCATGCCGGGTTATTGCGGTATGTGATTTCTTATCGGAATCACACGGGGTTTCATGAGCAGTGTGTGGAGAAGATTTTTATCGATCTGGTGAGGGTTTGTCGGCCTGTTAAATTGGCGGTGTATGCGCGTTACACGCGGCGGGGGGGGTTGGATATTAATCCTTTCAGGACGAATTTTAATTTGCCAATGCCGGATAATTTTAGATTGGCTCGGCAATAACTGTTTTGCACGTTGCACTGGCTTTTGTTTTGGTTTTTTTTGGCCTTTCCTTGATTTGCTTTCGGTCTATTAGCGTTCCCCCTGTGCGGGGGGGCACCTACTTTTCTTTGCCGCCGCAAAGAAAAGTAGGCAAAAGAAAGCGGGCTCAAACCGCTAACCATTAAGCGGGCACCACGCGCGGTTTCTGGTAGTGGTGCATCTGGAATCTGTGTTCCCGCACATTCCGCCTCAGTGACAAGGCCGTCATTCTTCCGGCGGCGCTTCGCGCGCCCCCGGGTCGTTCTTGGAACCCTCGGTTTTTTTGCCTTCCGCCGTTTACCCATCCGCGACGCACGCAGTGCGGAGTGGGAGCTGATGAGTGCTTTGTCACTACCGCAGAATGCGCGACGGCACGGATTCCAGATGCACCACTACCAAAGAAATGCCGAGGGACCCGCTTAAGAATTAGCGGTGTGAGCCGCTTTCTTTTGCCTACTTTTCTTTGCGGCGGCAAAGAAAAGTAGGTGCCCCCCCGCACAGGGGGAACGCTAATAGACCACTAACAAAGCAAGGAAAGGCCAAAAAATCCAGAAAAACAAATCAAGCCGAAGGCTTCCTATAAGCCACACAATCAACCTCAACCTTACAATCAATCACCATAGAAGAAACCACACATGCCCGCGCCGGCGGATTCCCCCCAAAATACTCTCTGAAAACCTTATTAAACGAAGCAAAATCCCGCGGATCATCCAGCCAAACCCCACACCTCACCACATCCTCAACCCCATAACCCGCCTCACCCAGAATGGCGACAACATTCTGAATCGCCTTGTGCGATTGCTCCACAATCCCACCATTAATCACCTCGCCATTCTCCATCGGCGTCTGCCCAGACACGAACAACCACCCATCCGCTTCCACCGCCCGCGCAAACGGCATGTGCTGACCACCCGTCCCCTTCCCACCTTCCACACCATATCGCTTCATCATTCGACTCCTAAAAAAATTCAGAACACCCCACCCGCATCGGCCTTCGAGGCCGCCCCTCGTGCCACGAATCGCCCGGCCCGCTCCCCGGTCACCGCACCATCCCGATACGAGAGCACGCCATTCACCCACACCGCGTCGATACCCTCGGCAGCCTGCCGCGGCGACTCGAACGTGGCAGCATCCCGCACCCGCGCCGGATCGAACAGCACGAGATCGGCGTGATACCCGATATGCACCTCGCCCCGCTGCGACAACCCAAAACGCCGCGCGGACAACCCCGTCATCTTGTGCACCGCCGCCTCCAGCGGCAACAACCCGGCGTCGCGCACGTAATGCCCCAACACCCGCGGAAACGCCCCCCACAAGCGGGGATGCGGCAACGGATCGTTCGGCAATCCGTCCGACCCCACCATCGACGCCGGATGCGACAAAATCCGCCGCACATCGTCCTCCGACATGTTGTGATACACCGCGCCCGCCGGCTGCAACCGCTTGCCCGCCTCCTGCTGCGTCACGCCCCACAACGCCGCAATCTCCCCGACCAGCTTGCCCGCCATCTCGGGATGCGGCTCCGACCACGTCACCGTAATGTCGATGTCGCCCGTCACCTGTTTCACATCGAGCGTCGAAGAACTGCGGTTATACGGGTAGCAGTCGCAACCGACCGGCTGCAACCGCCGCGCACCGTCCAGCGACTGCAACACCTCGGCACTACGCCCCCAGTTCGACGGCCCCGCACACTTCAGATGCGAGATCACCACCGGCACCCGCGCATGACGGCCGACGCGGTACGCCTCGTCCATCGCGTCCAGAATCGCATCAAACTCGGTGCGCATATGCGTCGTGTAGAGCGCACCCGCCGCGGCCAGCGGCTCGGCCAACGCCATCACCTCTTCCGTCGGCGCCGAAAAAGCCGAGCCGTACGCAAGTCCCGAACTCAAACCCAACGCGCCGTTGGCCAACGCCGCTTCGAGTTGCGCCCGCATCGCGGCGATTTCGTCGGCCGTCGCTGCGCGATCGAGACGGTCCATCTGGTTGCTGCGCAAGGCCGTATGACCGATCAGTGCGCCGACGTTCACCGCCGGCCGCGCGTCGTTCACCGCTTTCACGTAATCGGCGAAATCCGGGTACTGGAACGCGTCGCGCTCACCGAGCAGATTCATCGGATCGGGCGGCTCGCCCTTCAACGTGACCGGCGCGGCGCTAATGCCACAGTTGCCGACGATCACCGTGGTCACGCCCTGACTGATCTTGGGCAGCATCTGCGGAGAACGGATGACATGCGTGTCGTCGTGCGTATGCACGTCGATGAAACCCGGCGCGAGCGCGCGACCCTCGGCTTCGATCACCTCTTCCGCAAGCCAGTTCGACAGATTGCCGATCGCGACGATGCGGCCGTCGCGAATCGCCACGTCGCGCTCGAGCGGCGGCGCGCCGGTGCCGTCATAGAGTTGCGTGCCGACGATCAGCGTGTCGGCGACTTCAGGATGCGAATGCATGACTCAATCTCCCAACGGTTGTCGATTGCCGCCGCCACGATGCGCGTCGAGCGCGTGCTTCATGCGGCGCAGCAATTCGCGGCTTTCGTCACCCTGACTGACCGCGAGTTCGGTGACGAGCACATCGAGCGCCATCATCATCGCGTAGCGCGACGACGAGGGCTTGTAAATGAAATCGGTTTCGAAGGCGACGATCGGGATCACCCAGTCCGCCTGCTTCGCGAGCGGCGACGCGGGCGCGGTCAGCGCGATCAGCGTCGCGCCGTAGCCGCGTGCGATCTTGCAGTTCTCCAGCATTTCCGGCACGCGTCCGGTCGTGGACAGCGCAATCACCACGCAATCGCGCGACACCGTGCTCGCCACCATGCGCTGCAGCAACCCGTCCTGATACGTCGCCACCGGACGGCCGAGACGCACGAGCCGGAAGCGCATCTCGTCGGCAAGCGCGGTGGAGCCGCCGCCCATCCCGAACACGTAGATCATCTTGGCCGCGCGCAAAGCGGCGGCGGCTTCGCCCAGCGGCGCCTGGCGCAACAGTTGATGGTTGTGCGCGAGCGCAGTTTGCACTTCGTCGAATACGCGTGTGGCAATCGGCTCGGGCGCATCGCCGGCGGCGCCCGCCTGCAGAAACCGTTGCCCGACCGCGGCCGCCTGCGCGAGCCGCAGTTTCAGTTCGCGCACGTCGCGGCAACCGACCGCCTTGGCAAAGCGGGTCACCGTTGCCACACTCACCTGAGCCTGCTGAGCAAGCGCACCGATGCTCGCGCGCGACGCGCCGGTCAGGTCGTCGAGAATCTGCGCGGCCACCTTGCGTTCGGCCGAACGCAACTCCGGCGCGCATTCGGCGATGCGCGCGACGATGTCGAAAGCGAGTGGATCGGCGGTGGAGTTCATCGTGACAGCGGCATGACCAGGCGGCTCAGGAAGCAGGCGGACAAGCCGCCTGAAAAATTCTGGTACTAAATAACATTCGTCCGAGCATCGTACTTTCGGTAACATGGCAAAGTCAAATTTCGATTCGATTTAACCGAACGATGGAGCAGGAGAACATGAAAGTTACAAACTATCAAGGCGCGTCAATCGATCCTTATAGCAAGGGCTTGGGCATGGTTCCGGGCGCGAGCATCCAGCTGACCGACGCGGCGCGTCTCGAATGGAATCTGCTGAACGAGGACGTGAGCCTGCCGGCCGCCGTGCTGTACGCGGATCGGGTCGAGCACAACCTGAAATGGATGCAGGCGTTCGTCGCGGAGTACGGCGTCAAGCTCGCGCCACATGGCAAAACGACCATGGCGCCGCAGCTATTTCGCCGGCAACTGGAAACCGGTGCATGGGGCATTACGCTGGCCACCGCGCATCAGGTGCGCGCGGCGTATCACGGCGGGGTCACGCGCGTGTTGATGGCCAATCAGCTGGTCGGCCGCCGCAACATGATGATGATCGCCGAACTGCTGAGCGATCCGGATTTCGAGTTCTTCTGCCTGGTCGACTCGGTCGAAGGCGTCGAACAGTTGGGCCGTTTTTTCACGTCGGTCAAGAAGCCGCTGCAAGTGCTACTCGAAATCGGCGTGCCGGGCGGTCGCACCGGCGTACGCGATGCAGCACAACGCAACGCGGTGCTCGAGGCCATCGCGCGCTATCCAGATGTGCTCAAGCTGGCGGGCGTGGAGTTGTATGAAGGCGTGTTGAAGGAAGAAGCCGAAGTGCGCGAGTTCCTGCAAACCGCGGTGGCCGTGACTCGCGAACTCGTCGCCGCCGGTCGCTTCGCGCGCAAACCGGCGGTGTTGTCCGGCGCGGGCTCGGCCTGGTACGACGTGGTGGCGGAAGAATTCGTGAAGGCTTCAAAAAGCGGCGAGGTCGAAGTCGTGTTGAGGCCAGGCTGCTATCTGACGCACGACGTCGGCGTTTATCGCAAGGCGCAGACCGACATCTTCGCGCGCAATCCGGTCGCGAAGAAAATGGGCGAAGGCTTGCTGCCGGCGCTGCAGTTGTGGGCTTACGTGCAGTCGATTCCCGAACCGGACCGCGCGATCATCGGTCTGGGCAAGCGCGACTCCGCTTTCGATGCCGGCATGCCGGAGCCGGCACGTCACTATCGGCCCGGCAACGAAGCGCCGCGCGAGATCGAAGCGAGCGAAGGCTGGGAGATTTTCGGCATGATGGACCAGCACGCGTATCTGCGCATTCCTGCTGGCGCCGATCTGAAAGTGGGCGACATGATCGCGTTCGATATCTCCCACCCGTGCCTGACGTTCGACAAGTGGCGTCAACTGCTGGTGGTCGATCCGGCGTATCGCGTGACGGAAGTGATCGAAACGTTTTTCTGAATCCGAGCGGCGCCGTTACGCTGCTTCATTGCCCGGCGCCGCGTCTTCGGTTTGCGTAGCCGCCGAACCAGCGGCGATGACGCTCTCGGTCGCCGCCACTTCGGCAATCCGCGCTTCCAGCATCGTCAGCGCGCCGCCGAGCGCGGCCAACGCGTCGTCCGGCAAAGCCGCCATCGTGTCGTGCAGAAACGCATTGCGACGCGGCAAGCTCTCTTCGATCGCAGACTGCCCTGCCGCCGTCAGATGCACGTTGGTCACGCGGTTATCGCGCGTGTCCATGCTGCGCGCGATCCATCCCAACGCTTCCAGGGTTTTGAGCTGCCGCGTGAGCGCGCCTGGGTCCACGCGCAACCGCTCGACCAGCCGCTTCTGCGACGACTCGCCGTCCTGCGCGTGCAGCGCGAGCAGAATGCGCCAGCGCGGCAGCGGATGGCCGACCTGCGCCTCGAAGGCCGACATGAACGCCCGATAAGTGCGACCGAATTGTTGCATGACGGCGACGCGGTCCTGTTCTTCCATGATCTTTCAGCCAAACGGTAAGCAAACGGGAAATCAGTCGACGTGCATGACCGGCTCGAGCTTGCGTTTGAGCTCGATCGGCGGGACACGACGGCTTTGCCACAACGACAACACGGCGACCACCGCCGCCATCGCCAGACCGAGATGGATGGCCGCCACCAGCGCTTCGCGCGCGCTTTCGAGCAGCATCGCGCCGTTATGGCCGGCTTGCGCCAATTCGCCTAGCAGCGTGGCCTGCGCATCGCGATTGATGAGAATTTGCGGATCGCCGAGACTCGGAAACCACTTCGACGCGTGATCGTTATCGAGCGCATTGCGCACACCGCTCGCGTACATATGGCTGACCAGCGTACCGGTGAGCGCCGTGCCGAACATCCCGCCGATCATCCGCAGCGACTGCAGCAAAGCGGTCGCAATGCCCAGGTGTTCGCGGCCGGCGGTCTGCTGCGCGAAGATGGTCAGGTTCGGCATGACGAAGCCGAGACCCAGGCCGCCGAACGTCATGAACAGCATCAGCAGCCATTGCGGCATCGCGTGAGTCGACACCACGACGCCGAGGCAAGCGAGCGCGATGAGCGCGAAGCCCACGTACAGCATCAGATTCGGATTGCGGATGCGCGACACGATGCGGCCGTTGGTAATGCTGCCGATCGTAATGAACACGACGAGCGGCGTGATGATGATGCCCGCGTCTTTCGGCGACAGCCCGAAGCCGCCTTGAAACAGCAGCGGCGCGTAAAACAGCAGCGAAAACATCGTGAAGCCGCCGAGCACGGCCAGCGTGAACAGCGCGGCGAGACTGGGATTGCGGAACATCTCGACCGGCAAAATCGCCGTCGGGCAGCGCTTTTCCCACTGCCAGAGCGCGTAAGCCCCGGCGACGCTCAGCACCAGCAACCCCACTGCGGTGCCGGTCACGCCATGCTTCGGCAAGAGTTCGACGAAGAGTTGCAACGAGCCGAGCACGATCGCGATCAGCAGTGCGCCGGGCCAGTCGAGCCGCATCTTGCTCTCATGCTCGACATGCCGCAGATGCGGCAGAAAGCGCCACACGAAGAACAGCGACAGCAAACCGACCGGCAGATTCACGTAGAAAACCGAACGCCAGCCGTAGTACTGCGTGAGAAAACCGCCGAGCGACGGACCGACTGCATTCGCGATACCGAACGCCGAGCTCATGATGACCTGCCAGCGCAAGCGCACGACGGAGTCGGGAAACAGATCGGGAATGCAGGCGAACGCGGTGCCGACCAGCATGCCGCCGCCGATCCCCTGCAAGCCGCGCGCAAGCACGAGGAACAGCATGTTGTTGGCCGCGCCGCACAGCACGGAAGCGGCCGTGAAGACGACGATCGATGCGATCACGAATGGCTTGCGGCCATAGTAATCGCCGAGTCGGCCGAAGATGGGGACGGTGATGACGGACGTGAGCAGATACGACGTGGCGACCCACGCATACAACTCGAAGCCCTTGAGTTCGGCGACGATGGTCGGCAACGCGGTGCCCACCACGGTCTGGTCGAGGGCGACCAGCATCGTCACGAATGAGACGCCGAGAATGGCGAGCAACGACTCACGGAAAGGTAAAACTTGCCCACTTGAGTGGTGGGCCGCGGTATGAACAGCCATTTTTGATAGCGCAACAGTTGACTTGTCAAACAATGGGGAATCATACCATGGGTCACTACTCTAAGCTGGCACACACCGGTGCGACGAAGCGCCGGATATTCGCTCACAGGCAGGAGCCCACATGACGCCAGGGAGGCACATGGAGCCGAGCTCGCTCACCCCATCATCATTGACGAACGAAGATTTGCGCGCGCTGCGGCGCGCGAAACACGAACTGGAAAGCCCCGCGCTCGCCATGAAGCTGGCGAGTATCGTCGGCGCGCCGCTGGAGAAGCTGCTCGCGCGGATGCCGGCCTTCGCCAACGAGAAAGTCACGGATGCAACCGAATTGGCGTTGCGCAAATGCCTGTCGATCGCATTGCGCACCATGGGTCGTCAGGATGGCGCGACGCCGCTGGTCGTGCCCGACAAGCCGAGCAACCTGTTGCACAAGTTCGCAGTGGCCACGACGGGCGCGGCAGGCGGAGCGTTCGGCCTGTTCGCGCTGCCGGTCGAGTTGCCGGTGACGACCACGCTGATGTTCCGCTCGATTTGCGACATCGCGCGCAGCGAGGGCGAGGACCTCACGTCGATCGACACGCAACTGCAATGTCTGACCGTGCTGGGCATGGGCGGCTCGTCGAGCGCGGACGACGACGCCGATTTCGGCTACTTCATCATGCGCGGCGCGCTGGCTCAGGCGATTTCGAAGGCGTCGTCCGAGATCGCCACGAAGGGTTTCAGCGCGCACGGATCGGCGGCCTTGCTGCGTCTGCTCAATACGATCGCCGCGCGCTTCTCTGTGCAGGTGAGCGAACAGATCGCCGCCAAATCGATTCCGGCGATCGGCGCGGTGCTCGGTGCGATGGTGAATACGGTCTTCATCGACCACTTCCAGCAGGTCGCGCACGGCCACTTCACCGTGCGGCGACTCGAGCGGCAATACGGCTCCGAGGCGGTCGAGTCCGCGTATCAGACCATCGACATCGCGCTCGACGGCTGAGCGGCACGCTCGCTCGTCACGCGCTGCACGAAGCTCGCGGCGCGGTCGAGCGCGCGGTTGGCTTCCGGCAGGAACGGCGCGAACAACGGCCATACATGCGGCATCTTCTTCCACACTTCGATTTCGCAAGCGACACCCGCCGCCCGCGCGTTGTCGGCGACCCGGCGCGAATCGTCGAGCAGCACTTCGGTGCTGCCCGCCATGATGAAGAGCGGCGGCAAACCCTTCAGATCCGCGTAGACCGGCGACGCGTAGGGATGCGTGCCCGGCGTATCGCCGAGATACAACTGGGCGGCGCGGCCGATCGCAGGGCCGCTAAACATGGGATCGAGTCCGTCGTTGCTTTGCAGGGTGGCGCCGGTCGCGGCCAGATCGGTCCACGGTGAGAACAGCAACGCGCCGGCCGGCAACGGATCGCCGGCATCGCGCAGCGCGACCAGCGTAGCGAGCGCGAGGCCGCCGCCTGCCGAATCGCCGGCAATCACGATCGAGGCAGGCGGCGTGCCGTTCGCGATCAATCGACGGTAGGCGGCGCTCGCGTCTTCCAGCGCGGCTGGAAAGCGATGTTCAGGCGCGAGCCGGTAGTCGAGCGAGAACACCGGAGCGCCCGTGCGCGTCGCAAGCCCATACACGATCGAGCGATGCGTGCGCGGCGAGCAGAAGTAGTAGCCGCCGCCATGGCAATACAGCACGGTGGGCCCGGCGGCGACCGCCGCCCCACCGTCGACACGCTCCACCCATTCGCCGCGCAACGGCGCATCGCCGCTGTCGTAACACTCACGCAAACGCCAGCCGTTCGGTACACGCGGAATGCGCGCGCGCTTCGCGGTCAATGCCCGCGCTTTGCCGACATTGATGCCCGGCTTCAATGTCTCCGGACGGAACTGTCGACGCAAAAACCAGCAGGCGAGTGCACTTTGCCAACTCATGGGGGACGCTCCTTTCGCTAAGGTCCCGCCATGGTACGTGCGTTCGCCACGGTGACACTGGGCAAGGGCTTCTAATCTCGAAAAGCGGACGCGCGATGAGTGTGGCTTCGCTTCGAGCCTAGTTGGCCGGCAAAACCTGCCCGCGAATCTCGCCCATCGGGTTTTGTGCGGTATGCACGTTGAAGTACCACTGGCCGCCCATCAGATCGGTCACCTGCTGTTCGCTGAGCACCGCCGAGCCCTTGATCGGGCTACCCAGCGCATCCTTGCCGATCGGCACCTGGATCTTGGCGTTCTGCCCCACTGGCGCAGGTCCGTGAAAATGGGCGGCGGTGGCCGGGCCGGTCAGGCCTTCGTAGGTGACGGTCCATTGCAGCGTTTCGTTCGACGTGTCGAAGGTGGCGTTCAGCATGCCGTGCCCGTGACTGACGCGCGGCGGGACTTCGGTCGACGGCTCGAGGTCGGCCTTCAATGCAACCGTATCGGCCAGCGCGATACCCGAAGCTGCCGCCCACATCGCCACTGCGGCGATGGCCAGATTCATTTTTCGAAGTGCAGTCATGATCCCCTCCAGTCGTGATCCAACGCCGCGCCGACGGTTCGGCTGCGCACGGCCACACATACTAGTGCAAATCACGCGAGGCAATGCAGGCGTCGCCAGGCTGGCTTTCAAACGGCAAGGTGGTCGATTGCGGCAGGTCGAGCTACGCAGATCACGCTATCGCTCTGCCCACCTATCACGATCAGAAAAACCAGCATTCTCAGCGCTATTCGATTTTTTCGAAGAGTTAATTGCGCTTTCTGTAATGAATGTTCGGCACCAACGCGGTTATGCTCCCGTTTGCGAGAAGCGACTTCTTCATCGAGAAGTCTCCAAACCTTTAACGCGGCCTCGGCCGCGTTTTTTTTCGTCCTGGTTTTGCGTTATCAAGCTTCGCCCGCCTTGCGTCGTGCGTTAAACGAGCAGCGCCGACTGCTGCTCGATGCCATCGAGCATTGCATGGCATCTGGCGATCAGCGCGAAACCGTCGTCGCGCACCCGCTCCGGTGACTGCACTGCGAGATCGCGGCGATATGTCTCCAATGCATCGAGTAACGGCGGATATTGCAGCACGCTTGCCGCGCCGGCCACCCGATGAAGCCATTCGCGCAACCGTCCGAGATCGCTGCGCTCCAGCAACGGCGACAATCGCTCGACGTCCTCGCGCACCGACGAAACGAACGAATCGAGCAAGGCCTTCACGGTCGACTCGCTGCCCCACAGTTGCGTCATTTGACCGAGATCGACCGGCACGAACGGTTGCGCGCCGCCGCCGGCAGCCGGATCGGTGAAGAGCGGCGCTTGCGCGCTTTCGGCAGGCGTCGCTTGCCACGCGCTCTCGGTGCCGAACCAGCGGTTCAGATAGTCGCGTAGCGTGGCGAGCCGGGTCGGCTTGACGAGCGTGTCGTCCATGCCCGCATCGCGACAGAGATTCAGATCGCCCGGCGCGGTGTTCGCGGTAATGCCGAGAATCGGCAGGCGATGCGTGCCGCCCTGCTTCTCTTCGCGCTCCCGGATCCGTTGCGCGAGTTCGTAGCCCGACAGGTTCGGCATGTGGCAATCGGTAATCAGACAGCCATAACTCGTCTGTTCGAGCGCGGCGAGCGCTTCGGCGCCATCGCTCGCCACGTCGCAGGCAAAACCGAGCAGCGCCAGTTGATGACGGATCAACTCCTGATTCACCGGATGATCTTCCGCAACGAGAATCAGCCGGCCGCTGGCGATCGCGCGTTCGCGGTCCGGCGGCACGGCGGCGCGCTCGGGCGTGCGCGGTATGCCCGTTGCACGCGGCGCCACCGACGGCAGCCCCGCCATCGCCGCCGCGCAGGCAGCACCCAGGCCGCGCCACGAGATCGGATTGACGCTGACGCGCACGTGGTTGTCGAGAATACGGTAGCCGGTCGGCTTGGGTTTCTCGGTCAGACAGATGATGCGCGTGGTCGAACTCACGCCTGCGGGCGGCGGCAAATCTTCGCCGAGGAACAGCAGGTCGGCGTCAGCCAGAATCGTGTGTGCCTGCGAGAGTGCGAGGCCCGGCGTAAGACGGTGCATATCGAGTCCGAGCGCCGCGCCGAAATGCATCAGCGCCTGGTCGACGCCCATGTCGCGCGTCACGACGACTGCGCGCTTGCCGCGTAATCCGCTGACCGAATAGTGCCTCGTCGCGACCGGCATGCTGAGCCGCACGATCATCCGCGTGCCGACGCCGGGCTCGCTGCGCAGATCGAGAGAGCCGTCCATCAGGTCGATCAGCTTGCGGCAGATCGTCAAGCCGAGGCCAGTGCCGCCGAAGCGGCGCGTGGTCGACGACTCCGCCTGCACGAACGGCTCGAACAGTTTGGCCTGCACCTCCGGCGCGATGCCGATACCGCTGTCCTCGACGACCATCTCGACGGTCTGCACCTCGTGCACTTCATCCACGACCGACATGCGCACGTCGACTTCGCCCGTCGGCGTGAACTTGATCGCGTTGCCGAGCAGGTTGAACAGAATCTGCCGCAGCCGCACGCTGTCGCCGAGCAGCGTCGCCGCGACGTCGCCCGCGATATCGACGCGAACCTTCAGCCCTTTTTCATGCGCTCGGCCCGCGAGCAGTCCGACGGCGTTGTCGACCAGTTCGCGAATGTCGATCGGCTCGGCTTCGATCGTCAACCGTCCCGCTTCGATCTTCGAATAGTCGAGCAGGTCGTCCAGAATCTGCAGCAGCGCGCCCGCCGATTCGTGGATCATGCTCAACATCTCGCCCTGATCCGGATTCAGCGGCGTGCGCTCCAGCACTTCGACGAGACCCAGCACGCCGTTCATCGGCGTGCGGATTTCGTGGCTCATCATTGCGAAGAAATCGTCCTTGGCGCGCGACGCCGCTTCGGCCGCGTCACGCGCTCGCGCGAGTTCGTCGGAGCGCGCGTGTTCCACGCTGGCGTCCACCCAGTAGCCGCTCCAGACGACGCCGCCGTGCGCCTCGCGACGCGGGACGAGTTCGGCACGCGCCCACTTCAGTTCCGCGTCGATATCGAACCGGAACTCCAGGTTGATCGGCGTTTCGCAGCGCGCCGAGCGCTCCAGTTCGGCCACTACGAACGGCCGGTCCTGTTCGCAGATGCGTTTGAAGTCGATCGGCGTGCCGGTCGTCGGCACTTCGCTGCCGCCCAGCAAATGCCGCGTATCGCCGCCGATATACGGAAACGAATAGACGCCCTCGTTACTCCGGTTCAACTGGAATACCACCGCGGGCAAGGAGCGCGTCACGTCGAACAGGCGCCGCTCCGTTTCGCGAGCGAGCATTTCAGCGCGGCGAATGTCGGTGATGTCGACCATGGTGCCGAGCACGCACACCGGCTGGCCGTCGCTGCCGCGACACAGGCTCGTCCAGAACAGGCCATGGCGCACGTCGCCGGCCGTGAGTTCGAACTGCAACTCGACCTGTGCCGTCTCGCCGTCGAGCAGCATCTCGCGGGTCATCTCGTCGAGCACCCGGCTATTGGCCGCGCCCCACGTCTGAACTTCCGTGGTGGTGCGACCGACGATCGCATCTCGGCCCCTGCCGCACACTTCCTCGTACGCGCGGTTGACGGCGATATAGCGGCCGTCGAGGTCTTTGGCGACCAATGGATAAGGGACCATCTTCATCATGGTCTCCTGAAAATTCAGTTGCAGCGCCAGCTCGCGCTCGGTCTGCTTGCGTAGTCTGACTTCGCGCTGCAGCAGCAGATACGCCCGCAGCGTCACCAGCAACACGATGCCGAAGCCAATCAGCACGGGCAGCAGCCGCACCGCCGTGACGCTCCAGTTACCGGACTCCGGCGTGGTGCCGGTCACCCACTTCTTGCGGATGCGCTGCTTTTCCGCGGACGGCATGGCCAGCAACGCCCGGTCGATGAGCGCGGCGAGCGGCGCGAGATCGGGGCGAACGGCGAACTCCAGCGCATCGGATTCGCCGACGGTCCCGAGAATCTTGAGGGAGTCGGCGTACTGCTGTTTCAGCAGGATATCGACTGCGGCGACATTGCCGACCACGACGTCGGCCTCGCCGGCTTCGACCATTTTGAGCGCGTCGTCCAGCGTCGCCGCAACCACGATGCGATCGCGTGGAATGACCTTCAGCGCTTGCGGCACAGCACCTGCGACATGCGACGACACGGCGACGCGACGCGCCGCGAAATCGCCAAGCGAACGCGCCGCCGGTTCGTCTTCGCGGCCGACGATAACCAGCGGATAGTTCTCGTACACCGCGGTGTGCTGTGCGTCTTTGAGACGCGGGTCGTCTTTGGAGGCGGTAGCCAGCAGCGCCAGTTCGCCGCGCTGGAACGCATCGAGTGTGGCGACCCAATCGCCCGTGTGCGCGCGGTTGAGCACGACGCCGAGCGTGCGGGCCAGATAGGCGAGGTAGTCGGACGCGACGCCCGCCGGGCGCCCCGCGCTGTCGACATAGCTGAACGGCGGCCAGTTCTCGTCGAAGCCGACTCGCAACGGCGGCAGCGAGCGCAGCCAGGCCTGTTCCTGCGGCGTGAGGACCAGGCCCGGCGCGGCGGCCGCGGGCTTCGCTGAGAAATTGCTGGAGAGCCAATGCGTGCGAATGGCTGCATCCTGCGCGGGCGTGACGAGCGCAAGCGAGCGGTCGAGCTGGTCACGCAACAGCGTACGGCCACGCGGTACACCGAAGCGGAGAAAAGCCGTCCGGCTGCTTTCTTCGAAAGCGACATGCAAACCGTGAAATTCCTCGGTGCCTAACGCGTATTGCACGGACGGCGTGAATCCAAAGTAGACGTCGGCGGCGCCATGCGCGACGGCGGTGAGCGCCTCGTGCGTCGACGCGTACCCTTCGATGGCCGCGCGAGGAAAGCGCTCGCGTATCGGGCGCTCGCGTGCGTAGCCTTTCTCGATGGCAATGCGCGCGCCCGCCAGTTCCGAGCCGCTGTCGTAGTTGGGACCGGCCCGTCGCACCACTGCGGATGTCGACGAACTGAAGTACGGCGCCGTGAAGTTCAGGCAACGCTCGCGCTCGGGCGTGCGCGCGAGGCTCATCAGCAGATCGACCTGACCGGCGCATGCTGCGGCAAACAGGTGCGGCATGTCGGGATAGGCGCGCGCTTCGATCGCGACATCCGGCCCGACCAGACTGCGCAGATAGTCGGCGCTCAAGCCGGTGAGTCGACCGTCGTGCAAGGTTTCGAACGGCGGCCAGCCCGCGGCGAGTACACCGACCGTCAGCTTCGCGGGGTAAGACTCCGCCATCGTGGACTGCGACGTGTCGCCGGCGACCTGGGCGAACGCCGTGGCCGACAAAGCGAGAGACAGCGAGAATGCCAGCGAGAGCGGCAGCACGCTCGCCGAACGCCGCGCAGGCCTGAACATGAGCGCGGCAACGAAGAGAATCATCCGAACGGGCGGGAGCATTAGTCGCCGCTCAAAGGACTTCGCCCTGACCGCTCGCGAGCGCCGCGACGGCCCGGTCCGACTTGTCCTGCCAGAATGAAAACACCATGCCGGCCGCGACGCCCCCCGACATGGGCGCGGCCCAGAACAGCCACAACTGGTCGAGCGCCCAGTCGCCGACGAAGAGCGCCTGCGCGGTCGAGCGGGCCGGATTGATCGAACCGTTGGTGACCGGAATCGACACCAGATAGACGAGCATCAGACAGGTGCCGATGACGAGTGGCGCGACGAACGCTGCGTTCTTCTTGCGCGCCATCGACAAGGTGATCATGACGAACGCAAACGTCAGCACGAATTCGATGACGAGCGCCGAATGCATTTGATAATCGGCCGGAGAATGGTCGCCGAAACCGTTCGCGGCAAACTCGCTGGCGGCGAGATCGAACCCCGGCCGGCCGCTCGCGAGATACACGAGCAACGCTGCCGCCACGATCGCGCCGAGAATCTGCGCGGCGATGTAGGGAACCAGGTCCTTGACGGGAAATCGTTGCGCAACCGCGAAGCCGACGGTGACGGCCGGGTTGAAATGCGCGCCGGACGACGTGCCGAGCGAGTAGCAGGCGGTGGCGAGCGCAAGGCCGAAGGCCAGCGACTCTTCCAGCACCCCGTAGCCTTGCTGGACCGCGCTGGTTGTCAATACGATACTGCCGCAGCCGACGAACACCAGCCACGCCGTTCCCACACCCTCGACCAACAACCGCTTACCTAACGCGACCATGCCGCCTCCCAGGTTCGTTGTAGAAGGCGGACGGCCTTGCGTACCGCGCGCAAAACGTCCACCCGACTCATGGCGGCCTTTTCTGCGCTGGCATGGCGACATTGCTGCAGTCGTCAGGCGGAACACGAAGGGGCCGTAGTGAGTTCAGAACTATGAGGGGGCAACATTCGCCGACCAATCAGAAGAATCCTAAAGTCCTTAAGACCGCTGATCGTTTTCTTCCGGCGTCTGTCAGGCACTCAAGCGAGTCCTATCTGTCGCGCATAGTCGATCAGATCGCCCTCCGTTTCGAGCCCGAGCTTGCGCATCGCGCTGCGCTTTTGCGTGCTGATGGTTTTGCCGCTGCGCTGCAGCCGCGCGGCAATTTCGTGGACGGCGAGGCCTTGCACGTAGAGCTGGAACACTTCCCACTCGCGCGAACTCAGCATGCCGGCTAGCAACTGCGGCGGCGTGTCGGTGGCTTCGATCACGTGCCGCGCCTCGTCCGACAGAAAAACCTGCCCGGCCACCACCGTGTCGATGGCTTCGAGCAACGCCGCCGCCGCGTCGCGTTTATCGACGATGGCGGCCACGCCCATGTTGAGAAGGCCGGACAGCATGTGCGCCTGATAGATCATCGTGAGCACGACGAGATGAGGGTGTGGCCGGCCGCGCAACACCCGGCGCAGAAACGAGACGGCGTTGGTACCGCCATGTATGCCCGGCATGCTGATGTCCGAGACGACCACGTCGCAGGCATGAGCGTCGAGCAGTTCGGCCATGCCATGTGTGTCGGACGCCTCGCCGACGACTTCGATATGCGGCGCCGTCTGCAGCAACCGGCGGATGCCGACGCGCACGCAGTGGTGATCGTCGGCCACGATAACGCGAATTTTTTGTCTCATTTTTTTGTTGTCCTGGCGATTGACCTGCCCCGCACATGGTGCTTCCCCGGGCCATGCCAATGCATCTGATGATCGTCGCGCCGGTGCGGCGCGACACCGCACCGGTTCTACCGGGTTTGCAGTCCCTCCTCGGGTATGACGCCGTGCTCGACCGCGAAGCGGAACAGTTCCGCGTCGCTGTTCAACGCGAGCTTGCGCATGGCCGTGCATTTCTGCGCACTAATGGTTTTGACGCTGCGGTTCAGGCGTGCCGCGATTTCCGTCACGCCGAGCCCGGAGGCGTAATGCGTGAAGACTTCCAGTTCGCGCCGCGACAGCATCTGGCGCACGAAGTCGAGCCGCTGCGTGACCGTGGCGTCGGCAATCAGCGTGCGCACGGCCGGACCGAGATAACGCTCGCGCGCGAGTGCCGTGACGATGGCCACGTGAATCAGGTCGATGCGGTCGCGTTTGCTCAACAAACCTTCCACGCCGAGAGAGATGACTTTTTGCAGCGCCGCCGCGTCGGTTTCCATGGTAAGCACCACCAGCGCGACCTCGGGATAGCGGTCCTTGAACTGCCGCACCGCTTCCGGTCCGAAGCAGTCGGTCGCGCCCGGCATGTAGAGATCCATGAGAACCAGGTCGCAGGACGTGCTGGCGACCTTGGTGAAAAGCTCCATGTTGTCGGCGGCGCGGCCCACCACCTTCATGTTCGGATAGCTGCCCATCAGGTTTTCGATAGCCAGCAGAACCAGTGGATGATCGTCCGCGATGACGGCTCTGACGGGGGTGCTGCTCTCAGCGGAATCGTTCATCTTTTATTTGCTCCTCCACTACTTGACTGCCTGCCGCCCTCTTCGGCGCAACTGGTCCAGCCGCGATCATCGATCGGCTCGGCGAAAATATACATAAGATCGATCCGAAATAAGATCGACCGAAGCGAAATCTCAATTGCTTAGATGTACGAGTCAACCTATCTAAGACCCTGCGCTCGAACATAGGAAAAAAGACCGGGATCGTTGGTGACACCCAGACGCACCATCGCCTCGCGTTTTTGCCGGCTGACGGTGCGGCGGTGGCAACCGAGTGCCGCCGCGATCTCCGCGATGGACTGGCCGCCGACCAGCATATGGACGACTTGTGCCTGCATCGTCGATAGCGAAGCTTCGAGCGGCAATGGACCCGGCTCTTCCTGAGGTTGCTCGAGGGCGTCGCGAATGGATTGGCCGATGTGGGTTCGGCCCGCCGCGGTGGCTTCGATGGCATCCCACAACGCGTCCATCGACTCCGCCTTGCCCAGCACGCTGATGGCGCCGTCCGCGACGATTGCGCGAAGGATCGCCGCGCTGGTCGAGGTGGTCAGCACGACGATGCGCAGCGCCGGCCACTCGCTGCGAATGCGGCGAACGAGGCGCAGCCCGTCCTCGGCGCCGCCTGCCGACTCCGGCATCGCCAGGTCCGTGACGAGCACGTCGCACGGCGTGCTGTGCAATAGCCCGATTAACGATGCGGGCTCGATCGCTTCGCCGACGATGCTTACGCCGGCACGACTGTCGAGGGACGAACGAATACCAAGCAAGACGAACGGATGATCGTCCGCCAGAATGACTCGAAGGCTCACGGTGTTTTCTCTCGTTTGTTGTAGGAATAGTGATTCAGCAAGCAGGATGAAACTGACGCTCCTGCCTAAGCCTGGAAGGCCACCTGGTCCTATATCGATAGGCCAGGTCGGCATGGAATCACTGCTACAACGCGTGGGAAATCGGATCGTTCCGAATCACGCCGAGAAACCCATGGATTGTTGCGCCTTTAACGAAAACTAAAAATATAGTTAAGCGAAACGAATAGCTTTGAGCGTTGCGACCGGTGACGCTCAGGTGACACTCAGGTGACGCGGCAGGATTGCGGCGTCACGTTTTTTCCCACACGGAAGGCGCGCGGAAACACGGGCAATGCCAGCAACGCGCAGAAGCTCGCGACGGCCCAGACCAACGGCCACGACCCCCAGGCCAGCAACGGCGGAATCGCGAGTGGCGTCACGAACAGCGTCAGAAACACGCACGTGTTGCCGATCGCGAGCGCGGTGCCCGCGCGGTTCGTGCCGGCTAGCGTCGCGAGTTCGGTGAAGGCGACGCCGTGCCAGGCCGAAGCGCTCACGCCGCCGAGCACGATCAGTGCGACGATCGGCCCGCTCAGCGATGGCTGATGCAGCGCGGCCCAACCGGTCGCCGCGGCGAGTACCGCGAAGAGCGAGGCGGTCAGCCAGCTGCAACCGCGCAGATAAGCGCGCCGGTTGCCGCGCCGGTCGGTCCAACTGCCGCTCCAGACACGCGCGATCGCGGCACCGGTTTGCACCGCGGCCATCGTCACGCTGATCGCGAACACGCCGGCGCGGTTGAAGTCATGCAGGAACACGGTACCGAAGGTGACGACGGCAAGTTGCGGCACGCACAGCGCGCCCGCTCCGAGCGCCACCCGCCAGATACGCGGATCGCGCAACGGCGACAACTGAGGATGCAGGACGGCGGCGTCACTTCCGTGAACGACGTCATGCATCCCGTCATGCGACGGTTCGTGCAACCATCGCCACGCGAACACCGCCGTCACCGCGCAGGCCATTGCCAGCGCCGCATACGCACTCGCAAAACCGGACTTCGCCGCGAGCACCGGCAGCACGAGCGCGCCCAGTCCGCCGCCCGCCGGCACCGCCGTCTGCCGGATGCTCATCGCCAGGCCGCGCTGCCCTTCGCGAAACCACGCCATGACCGCCCGTCCACTCGAACCGTTGACACTGCCGCCCAGCAGCCCGACCAGCAACAGACCGAGCGCGAGCGTCGGCGTGCCGGGCACGTGTCCGCTGGCGGGCACCACGAACAGCGCGAGGCCGGCCAGCGCGGCCGCGGTCGACAGCAGCCCTAGCAACAAAACTCGACGGTCGCCCCAGCGGTCCGTCAGCAAACCCCACGGCAATTCGGAAAGCGCAATACCGAGGCCGAGCATGCCGAGCACGAGGCCCAGTCCACCGTTGCTCAGGTGATAACCGGAGCGCAGAAAAACGGCGGTGGTCGGAATGCCGGAGAACGCCGCGGAGAAGCTCGCGTTTGCCGCAAAGCCCACCCCGAGCACCTTCCACCGATGATTCGCCGGACGCACAAACCCGCTCCGCCCGGCTGCAACTGATTCGCTACCCATGCCATCCTCCAGGAAATTTGAAGGTATGCTACGGCTGGCTCTTCCATCGGAAAAGCCGGAAATTCAGATAGAATCCATCGGATATAGCGAATCATGAACCAGCGTGGTTTCGACCTGACGCAGTTACGGACTTTCGTCGCCGTCGCCGAATCGGGCAGCGTCTCGGCGGGCGCGGAACGCGTGTTTCTATCGCAATCGTCGGTGAGCGAGCAGTTGAAGAAACTCGAAGAACGCGCCGGCCAGCCGCTCTTCGTGCGTAGCAAACAGGGCGTGAGCGCAACGGCCGCCGGCAGTCGTCTGCTCGAGCACGCGCGGCGCATTCTCGCGATGAGCGAGGCCGCCTTCGAAGACCTGCACGGCCGCTCGCTCGACGGCGAACTGCGGATCGCCATCACCGACTATTACCGGCCGCACGACATTGCGCGCATCCTCCGGCTTTTCTCGGAGCAGCATCCGCGGCTGAAACTGCATGTCACCGTGATGCCGAGCGCGGTGATCGACAGTCAGGCGGGCGACGACGCGTCGTTCGACATCGGTCTTTCGCTGCGGCTCGTCACGGGTGGCGTGCGCGCAGCCGGTCGGCGCCCAGGCGCCGACAGCACCGTGGTACGTCGCGAGAAGTTGTTGTGGGTCGGTGCCGCCGATGCCGACCCGCGGCCGGCTGCACCCTACGACCTGGTGTTGCTGCCGTCGACGTGCCAGTTGCAGCGTTTCGTCGTGAAGCTGCTCGACGAGCACAAGGTGCCGTATCTCATCTCGCATTCCGCGTCCGGTGTCGCCGGGCTACAGCTTGCGTTGCGAGCGGGACTCGGATTGTCCTGTCTGAACGAATCAGCGATTGGCGAGGGCGTGGTGGCGTGTCCTGCGAGTCTCGGTTTGCCCGCGCTGCCGGCGGTCGAGTTTCATTTGCTGCCGGGACGTCCCGGTGAAAGCGAACGCGTGAGCAACGCGCGCCTCGCCTTGCTGCGGCTTTGCAGCTAGAGAGGACGCGCAAAAAATAACAAGCTGTCAGGCCAGCGCGGCGCGAGAAGTCCGCCCTGCGCTAAACGCCGGCGTCGCGCCGCCGGTGAGCGATTCGCCCGAACCGGAACGGTCGAGCTGAAACACGCCGACCGCCTGGCTCAACCGGCGCGCCTGCTCTTCGAGCGAGCCCGCGGCGGCCGCCGCCTGTTCGACCAGCGCGGCGTTCTGCTGCGTCACCTCGTCCATCTGCGCGACCGCCAGATTCACCTGATCGATACCGGTGCTCTGCTCGGTCGCGGCCGACGCGATTTCACCCATGATCGAGCTCACGCGCGAGATCGCCTCGACGATCTCCGTCATCGTCGAACCCGAGCGTTCGACCAGTTGCGAGCCGGCCTGCACCCGCGCCGTCGACGCATCGATCAAGCCTTTGATCTCCTTTGCCGCGGCCGCGCTGCGTTGCGCGAGCGAGCGCACTTCGCTCGCCACGACCGCAAAACCGCGCCCCTGCTCGCCCGCGCGCGCGGCTTCCACCGCCGCGTTCAACGCCAGGATATTGGTCTGAAACGCGATCCCTTCGATCACGCCGACGATGTCGGCAATCCGCCGCGAGTCGTCGACGATGCCATGCATCGTGCCGACCACCTGCTCGGTGAGGTCGCCGCCTTGCGCCGCGAGACTCGACGCGCCCTGCGCCAGCGAACTCGCCTGCTTCGCGTTGTCCGCGGTCTGCTTGACGGTGGACGTCAGCTGCTCGATGCTCGCCGCCGTTTCCTCGAGCGAGGCGGCCTGCTCTTCCGTGCGCTGCGAGAGATCGGTATTGCCCGCGGCAATTTCGCTGACGCCCGTGTCGATCGATTCGGTGCCCTGACGGACGGCACGCACCGTGGTGGTCAACGAATCCTGCATTTTGCGCAGCGCGGCCGCGAGACGGCCCATCTCGTTATTGCTGGTGACGACGATCTGACCGGTAAGGTCGCCGTTGGCAATGCGCTGGAACTGACCGATGGTTGCGTCCACCGGCGTGACGATGGCGCGCACCAGCACGGCCCGGCCGATCCACGCGCCCAGCAGCGACACCGCCATGCCGATCGCTACCGCCACCGAGATCGCGAAGAACAGGTCCTGCGCATCCTGATAGCGCTGCGCACCGTGGTCGAGTTGCAACTGTTCGAGCGCGAGCATCGCCTGCTCGTAAGCGCTATATAGCGACGGCAGTTTATGCGCCTGCAATTGCTGGAATGCGTTCTTGTCACCCGCTTTGAGCGCGGCCAGCGCGGGCGCGACGCCTTCGCGCAGGAAGAGATCGCGCTTGTCCTGCATCGCCTTGATCAGGCGCTGCTCGTCGGCGTCGGTGCTCGCGCGGCTCACATAGTGAGCCAGCCGGTCGTCGGAAGCCTTCTGATATTGGGCGGAACGTTTGAGCACGGCATCCGCGCCGTCCTGATCGTTCAGATCGACGAGCGACGCGTAAGTGGCGAGCGCGAGGCGCAGTCGCAGCAACTGACCCGAGCTGCCTTCCAGATCGGCGACGGCCGGCGTGTCGACGGTGTACATCTGCTGCAGGGACGCGTTGCTCGAACGCAGCGACAGCAATCCCGCAGCCGCGCCGAACAGCAGCACGATGCCGAAGAAAACGATCATCAGGGTGAGGCAAGCGCGAATCGACAGATTTTTAAGCACTGAGCATGTCTCCATTGTTCAGCGCGGCCGAGTGCTGGGAAAGTCTGCTCTGGCCGTGCCGTGCCGCGCCTGAGCTCATGATCAGGTGCGCCGTTTCCCGTTGAAACTCAAGCGAATTCCACTTAGAGAACTACGGCTGGATAGCCGAAAACTTTATGGTCGATGGCGCATCCTGGTGCAATCGAGCAACATAGGGCGCGCGGTGACTGGCCGCCGGCGTCCGGACGCCGGACGCCGGCTAGGCGAAGCGTGTGCGGGACTATCCGGGTTTCCGTCCGGGCGCGCGTGATGGAAAGTGCTGGAGCCTGTATCCCCGGAGCCTTGCCATGTCAGAAGTCGGTTCGACGTTGCTGGTGTTCACGCTGTTGCTGCTCGCCACCGGCCTCGGCGTGTGGGTGCGCCCGCTGCTGCCCGATGAACACAAGGCGCACGAAACCGTGCAGCTGATCCAGCTGGTAATCGGGATGCTGGTCACGTTTGCCGCGCTGGTGCTGGGTTTGATGACCGCATCGGCGAGTTCGAGTTTCGATACGTCGTCGAACGATCTGCGGGCGTACGCGGCCGATCTGATCGAGTTCGACAACACCTTGAGGGAATACGGCAGCGGCACGGACGAATCGCGTCGCCTGCTGCGTGTGTACACCGCGGCGGCGATCGCCTCCACGTGGCCGGACGAGCCCGCACCCGCGGGGGATTATCCGAAGCACCTCGGCTCGCCCGGCAGTACGAGCAGTCTGGAGAACGCGCAACTGGGCGCGATGCTCAACGCGGTGGGGCGGCAGTTGCGGCAGTTGCAGACGCACGATCCGCTGCAACAGCGCACGCTGGACGATGCGCTCGCGCAGTATCGGCGCGTCGTGGATGCGCGCTGGAAAATCATCGAAGAAGCGCACAGCTCGATTTCGCAGCCGTTCTTCAAGACCCTGACGTTCTGGCTATGCGTGATCTTCCTGAGCTTCGGGCTGATCGCGCCGCGTAATGCGCTGGCGCGCGTGACGATTTTGCTGGGCGCGGTGTCGATTGCATCGGCCATCTACGTGATCGTCGATCTGGATACGCCGTTCAGCGGGCCGATCATGATTTCCAGTGCGCCGATGCGGGATGCGCTGGTGCATCTGGGGGGATGAAGTATAAAAAAAGCCCCGCTGGGAGCGGGGCTTGGTGTGCTTATGTGCGGGAGGGCGACTTAGAACGGAATATCGTCGTCCATTTCGTCGAAGCCACCGCCAGCCGGCGCGCTCGGGCGGCTGGCACCGCCACCATTGCCACCGCCGTTGCCACCATTCCCACCCCGCGAACCGCCACCCGACACGGCGCGGCGTTCACCACCACCACCGCCGCCACTGCGTTCCGACGGCTCGCCCCGGCTATAACCGCCTTCGTCGCCACCGCCGCCCATCGACCCGCCGCGGCCCCCCAGCATCTGCATCTGTTCAGCGACGATTTCCGTCGAGTAACGGTCGGTGCCGTCCTGCGCCTGCCACTTGCGCGTGCGGATGCGCCCTTCCAGGTACACCGACGAGCCTTTCTTCAGATACTCCGACACGATTTCGGCGAGCCGGCCGAAGAACGAGACGCGGTGCCATTCGGTGGCTTCCTTCATCTCGCCGGACGCTTTGTCCTTGTAACGATCCGTCGTAGCAAGGCGGATGTTCGCCACTGCGTCGCCGCTCGGAAGATAACGGACTTCCGGATCGGCTCCGAGATTGCCGACGAGAATAACCTTGTTCACGGATGCCATGAGTTTCTCCTGTTGATTCCGTTGCGGGCGGCGCGGCGATTCGCGGTTTCGCGGTGTCGGGGCCGCGAGGCCCAGGACCGGAACTGCGCCTCAACCCGCCGCCGGGTGAGTTCTGAACGATGACGCTTAAGCCCGGCGCGGCGGCTGTTTCATCTTTGCGGCGATTATAAGCCAGCAAAAGACCAGGCCCGAGCAAGTGAAAAACACGGTGCTTGGACCGTCGACTTTAAGCAGCCAGCCTCCGACCACGCCGCCCAATGCCAGACCGATGGACTGCGTGGTGTTATACACGCCGGCGGCCGCCCCTTTGCGCGTACCCGGCGCCAGTTTGGACACGAGCGATGGCTGCGACGCTTCGAGAATATTGAAGCCGAGAAAGTACACGAAAAGAATGCCCGCCACGCTCAGAATCGTATGCGGAGCGACGCCCAATAACAATTGGCCGATCAGGATAAGAGCGATGGCCGACAGCAGCACGGTTTTCATCTTGCCGCGCTTCTCGGCGGCGATGATGGCCGGGACCATCATCACGAACGAGAGGCCCATGACCGGCAGATACACCTTCCAGTGCGATGCGACCGGCAAGCCGCCGGCTTCGAGGATGCGCGGCACGACGAGGAACAACGCCGTTTGCGTGGCATGCAGAACGAGCACGCCGAAATTCAGACGCAGCAGTTCGACATTGCGCAGCACTTCGGCGAACGGCGCACGCACGTGCACCGGTTTCGGCGCATCGGGCACGACCCACAGCACCACGCCGATCGCGACGATCGAGAACACGCCGACCAGCGTGAAGAGTCCGCTCATGCCGACCCACTGGAACACGATGGGCGCACCGACGATCGCCACCGCGAACGAGATGCCGATACTGCCGCCGACCATCGCCATCGCTTTGGTACGGTTCTGCTCGGCCGTCAGGTCGGCGATAAAAGCGATGACCGCCGAGGACACCGCGCCCATCCCCTGAATCACCCGACCGACGATGATCCACGTCATGTCGTGCGCGCCCGCGGCGACGAAACTGCCGAGCGCGAAGATAAGCAGGCCGGTGGCGATGACCGGCTTGCGGCCGATCTTGTCCGACACCCAGCCATAGAAGATGTAAAGCATGGACTGCGTGACGCCGTAAGCGCCGAGCGCCACGCCGACCAGCCAAACGTTATCGCCGCCGGGGATGGTCTTCGCGTAGATGGAGAAGACCGGCATGATCATGAAGAGCCCCAGCATGCGCAGCGCGAAGATAGCGGCAAGCGACACGGTCGCGCGCAATTCGGGCGCGCTCATGCGTGAGGATGTGGCGGACGGATTGGACATCGGAGCGTTCTTTGAATGAGCTGTGCGGAGCAGGCGCACGGCACGGCCAACAGGTGGAACGGCGTTCAGGCAAACGGCCTCGCACGTTCCCGCTGTCGACTCGCGGTGCCTCGGGGGTTGTCTTGTACTTGCCTTGTACTTGCCTTGTACTTGCCTTGTACTTGCCTTGTACTTGCCTTGTACTTGCCTTGTACTTGCGGAAATCGGCCCCAGTTAGACCGGGTCACGCCACGGGTCATAACTTGGGTCATACCTATTTCCGGCGGCATCGGACCGGTGCCCGACAGCTTGCCTCGCGCGCCCATTCGGACTGTCGGCAAGCCATAACGGCGGTCCTGAAAAGTCGTTATAGTAGCAGGTTTAGCCCCTCCCTCTTTCCGCCAGTTCATGGAATAAATCCGTGGAACAAATCCGTATTCGTGGGGCTCGCACCCACAACCTGAAGAACGTCAATCTCGATCTACCCCGTCACAAGCTCGTTGTAATCACGGGCCTCTCAGGCTCGGGAAAGTCGTCGCTTGCATTCGACACGCTGTATGCGGAAGGACAGCGGCGCTACGTCGAAAGTCTCTCTGCCTACGCGCGTCAATTCCTGCAATTGATGGAAAAGCCGGATGTCGATCTGATCGAAGGCCTGTCGCCGGCCATCTCGATCGAGCAGAAGGCAACCTCGCACAATCCACGTTCCACCGTCGGCACGGTCACCGAAATTCACGACTATCTGCGCCTGCTGTTCGCGCGGGTCGGCACACCGTATTGCCCGGACCACGAGATTCCGTTGCAGGCGCAAAGCGTATCGCAAATGGTCGATGCCGCGCTCGCGCTGCCCGACGATACGCGCCTGATGATCCTGGCTCCGGTGGTCGCCAATCGCAAAGGCGAGCATGTCGAACTGTTCGAAGAAATGCAGGCGCAAGGTTTCATCCGCTTCCGGGTCCGCTCTGGTGGCGGCACGGCGAACGAAGGCGTCGCGAAAATCTACGACGTCGACTCGCTGCCGAAGCTGAAGAAGAACGACAAACACACGATCGACGTGGTCGTGGACCGCCTGAAGGTCCGCGACGATATGAAGCAGCGTCTGGCCGAATCTTTCGAAACCGCGTTGCGTCTCGCCGACGGCCGCGCGATCGGACTCGAGATGGACACGGACCGGGAACATCTGTTCAGCTCGAAGTTCGCCTGCCCGATCTGTTCGTATTCGCTGCAGGAACTCGAACCGCGTCTGTTCTCGTTCAACAACCCGATGGGTGCGTGCCCCGAGTGCGACGGTCTCGGTCAGATCACCTTCTTCGATCCGAAGCGGGTGGTCGCTCACCCCTCGCTGTCGCTCGCGGCGGGCGCGGTGAAGGGATGGGACCGGCGCAACCAGTTCTACTTCCAGATGCTGCAGAGTCTCGCGGCGTTCTACGAGTTCGACATCGACACGGCGATCGAAGATCTGCCGGAGAAGGTCCGCAAGATTCTGCTGTTCGGTTCGGGCAAGCAGGAGATTCCGTTCTCGTACATCAACGAACGCGGCCGCACGTCGGTGCGCGAGCATGTGTTCGAAGGCATCATCCCGAATCTGGAGCGGCGGTATCGCGAAACCGATTCGGCGGCGGTGCGCGAAGAGCTTGCCAAGTATCAGAACAACCAGCCGTGCCCGGCGTGCGCCGGCACCCGGCTGCGCCGCGAAGCGCGCTTCGTGCGCATCGGCGCGGACGACACCGCGCGCGGCATCTTCGAGATCAGCGGCTGGCCGTTGCGCGACGCGCTCGGCTATTTCCAGACGCTGCGGCTCGAAGGGGCGAAGCGCGAGATCGCCGACAAGGTGGTCAAGGAAATCGTCGCGCGGCTCATGTTCCTGAATAACGTCGGGCTCGATTACCTGTCGCTCGAACGCAGCGCGGAAACGCTCTCCGGCGGCGAAGCGCAACGCATCCGGCTCGCGTCGCAAATCGGCTCCGGGCTGACTGGCGTGATGTACGTGCTCGACGAACCGTCCATCGGCCTGCATCAGCGCGACAACGACCGGTTGATCGCCACGCTCAAACATCTGCGCGACCTCGGCAACTCGGTGATCGTCGTCGAACACGACGAGGACATGATCCGCATGGCCGACTACGTGGTCGATATGGGACCGGGCGCGGGCGAGCACGGCGGCATGGTGATCGCCGAAGGCACACCGGAAGAAGTCCTGCAAAACGCCGCGTCGATGACCGGCCAGTACATGTCCGGCGCGCGCAACATCGAGTATCCGAACGAGCGCAAGCAGCCGGACGAACGGCGTCTGCGCATCGTCGAGGCGTATGGCAACAACTTGCAGCACGTATCGCTCGATCTGCCGGTGGGGTTGCTCACGTGCGTGACCGGTGTGTCCGGATCGGGCAAATCGACGCTGATCAACGACACGCTCTATCACGCGGTCGCGCAGCATCTGTATGGGTCGGCTACCGAGCCGGCACCGTACGAGTCCATCGAAGGCCTGGAGAATTTCGACAAGGTCATCAACGTCGATCAGTCGCCGATCGGCCGCACGCCGCGCTCGAACCCGGCCACTTACACCGGCCTGTTCACGCCGATCCGCGAACTGTTCGCCGGCGTGCCGGCGGCCAAGGAACGCGGCTACGAGGCCGGCCGCTTCTCGTTCAACGTGAAGGGCGGCCGTTGCGAAAGCTGCCAGGGCGACGGCGTGCTGAAAGTGGAGATGCACTTTTTGCCGGACGTCTACGTGCCTTGCGACGTGTGTCACGGCAAGCGCTACAACCGCGAAACGCTCGACGTTCAGTACAAAGGCAAGAACATCAGCGAAGTGCTGGACCTGACGGTCGAAAACGCATATGAGTTTTTCAAGCCGGTTCCGGTCGTTGCGCGCAAGCTGAAAACGCTGCTGGACGTCGGTTTAGGCTATATCCGGCTGGGTCAGTCGGCCACTACGTTATCGGGTGGCGAAGCGCAGCGCGTCAAACTTTCGTTGGAACTGAGCAAGCGCGACACGGGTCGCACTCTCTACATTCTCGACGAGCCGACCACCGGTCTGCATTTTCACGACATCGCATTGCTGCTGGAGGTGATCCATCGTCTTCGAGAACAGGGCAACACCGTCGTGATCATCGAGCATAATCTCGATGTGATAAAAACTGCCGACTGGGTGATCGACCTCGGGCCGGAAGGTGGCGCGGGCGGTGGTCAGATCATCGCTCAAGGCACGCCGGAGCAGGTCGCGAAGTCCAAGGCAAGTTTTACCGGCAAGTATCTGGCGCCATTGTTGAAACGCGCGGCCAGTCGACAGTAACGCTGCACAAACGGTTGGAGACGGAATAAGCCATGGCCACCAAGCGGAATCAGGCGCGCGACGACGGGCAGGTGCAGGACCTACGCCCACGCCCGGTCAGGCTGACGAGCGACACGGTCCTGCCGAAACTGTCGGCGGTGGAAATCGGCAGTTACGTGATGATGCTGCTGGGCATGTGGGCGGTCATCGAACTCAAGTTGCTCGGCGCCCTGCTCGCGGGGCTGCTGGTGTTTCAACTGGTGCACACCATCGCGCCGCGCATCGAGCGGCATATGTCGAGCAAGCGGGCGCGCTGGCTGGCCGTGGTGCTGCTGTCGGTGGTGATCGTCGGGGCGTTGACAGGGCTCACGCTCGGCATCATCGAACACTTCGAGAACGACGTGCCGAGCGTGCAAAAGCTGCTCGACCAAGCCATGCAACTCATCGACGAAGCTCGCGGGCGCATTCCGCAGTTCGTCGCCAACTATCTGCCGGTCGACACCGAGCAGATGAAAACCAAAGCCGCCGAACTGATGCAGACGCATGCCAACATGCTGCAGCAAAGCGGCAAGACGGCGGCGCGTGCGTTCACGCATATTCTGATCGGCATGATCATCGGCGCGATCATCGCGGTCGGCGCGCAGAAGCATATGCAGCGCTTGCCGCTTTCCACCGCGTTCGTCACGCGGGTCACGCGGTTTGCGGACGCGTTTCGCCGCATCGTGTTCGCGCAGGTGAAGATTTCGGCCATCAACGCGGCGTTCACCGGCATTTTCCTGCTGGTGATCCTGCCGCTCGCTCACGACACGCTGCCGCTCTCCAAGACCCTCGTGCTGGTCACGTTCATCCTCGGATTGCTGCCGGTCATCGGCAATCTGATGTCGAATACGATCATCGTCGCGGTGGCGCTGTCGGTGAGCTTTCCGGCGGCAATCATGTCGCTCGTGTTTCTGATCCTGATCCACAAGCTCGAGTATTTTCTGAACGCGCGCATTGTCGGCGGGCAGATCGAGGCGCGTGCCTGGGAACTGCTGCTCGCGATGCTGGTGATGGAAGCCGCCTTCGGCATCCCCGGCGTGGTGGCCGCGCCCATTTTTTACGCGTATATCAAGCGGGAATTGATCTTTCTGCGGCTGGTTTAACAGGCCGAGATGCCGGCGGCGGGGCCACCGTTCCAGATTACTAACAGAAAGCTTGCAGGGAACGCCGCAATTCCATAAGATGCGAACAATTCCTATTTGCACCTGAGCGTTCCGCGTGACACCCCATCCGTTTTTCCGCCTTGTCGCGCCGGACCGGGCATGAGGCGTCAATTCGTCCGATTGCACCGCTGGTTCGGTGTCGCCACTGCCTTATTCCTGTTTCTCGCCGGCCTGACCGGCGCGATCATCGCGTGGGACCATGAACTCGACGCGTGGCTCAATCCGTCGTTCTACAAGGCCCGCACCGCCGCTCCCGCGCTGTCGGGGCTGGAACTGGCGAACCGGCTCGAAGCCGCCGATCCGCGTCTGCAGGTCAGCTATCTGCCGCTCGAAGCCGAGCCCGGCAGTACGCTGCAGATCATGGTGCTGCCGCGCACCGATCCGGCGACGCATCGACCCTATCCGCTCGATTTCAATCAGGTCGCGGTCGACCCCGCGACCGGCGCCGTGCAAGGCCGACGCGAATGGGGCGTGGTCTCGTTCGCGCCGATCAACCTGATCCCGTTCATCTACCGCTTTCACTACACGCTGACGCTGCCGTTCGCCGGCGGCTTCGATATCGGCACCTGGCTGATGGGCTGCGTCGGCATCGTCTGGGTATTCGATAGTGCGATCGCGCTGTGGCTATCGTTTCCGAGTTTCAAGGCGTGGCGCAAGTCGTTCGCGTTCCGCTTCAAACGCGGCGGCTACGCGCTCACGTTCGATCTGCATCGCTCGGGCGGCGTCTGGATCTGGGGATTGCTGCTCATCATGGCCGTCACCTCCGTCTCGATGAACCTCTCGGCGCCCGTGGTGCGTCCCATCGTGTCGGTGTTCTCGAAGCTCACGCCGAACGCGCTGACCAATCCGGAAATGCTGCGCGCCCCGCAACCCGGCGATCCGGTGTTGAGCCGCGAGCGCATCGTGCAGATCGCACGCGACGCCGGCGCGGCGCAACATCTGAAAGCACCACCGGGCGGTTTGTACTATGTCGAGTTCATCCACGCTTACGGCGTCGGCTTCTATACGCCCGGCAACGATCACGGCGATGCGGGCCTCGGCAATCCGTGGATGTATTGGGACGCGGCCACCGGCAAGCCGCTCGGCGCGCAGATTCCCGGCAAAGGCACGGCCGGCGATATCTTCACGCAGGTGCAGTTCCCGCTGCATTCGGGACGCATCCTCGGGCTTGGCGGGCGGATTCTGGTGAGCGTGCTCGGGCTGGCAGTCGCCGTGCTGAGCGCGACAGGACTGCTGATCTGGCTGAAGAAACTAAATGCGCGGCGCCGTTCGGCGCACAACGCGAATACTGCACGCGATTCGGGTCGCTCCGTCGTTCGGTCCTGAGCCGGCTGCATACTGGTTGCTTGCATACCGGCTGCATACCGGCAGGACCGCACACTGCACGCCATGCAGCGTGCAGCGTGAATGCTCTACCGGAACACTACCGTCTTGCTGCCGTTCAACACGACGCGATGCTCGACGTGCCACTTCACGGCGCGCGCGAGCGTCACGCATTCGACGTCGCGGCCAATCGCCGTCAGCTGCTCCGGCGTCATGCTGTGGTCAACCCGCTCCACTTCCTGCTCGATGATCGGACCTTCGTCGAGATCGGTCGTCACGTAATGAGCCGTCGCGCCGATCAGTTTCACGCCGCGATCGAACGCCTGGTAATACGGCTTCGCGCCCTTGAAGCTCGGCAAAAACGAATGGTGAATGTTGATCGCGCGGCCCGCGAGCGCTTCGCACAGTTTCGGCGACAAAATTTGCATGTAGCGGGCGAGCACCACGAGATCGGCCTGATGCTCGTCGATCACTTCCAGCACGCGCGCTTCCTGCGCGGCTTTCGCGTCGGGCGTCGCGCCCATCAACGGGAAGTGGTGGAACGGAATGTCGTAACTCGCGGCGAGTTGATAAAACTCCTTGTGGTTCGAAATGATGGCCGCAATCTCGATACCGAGTTGTCCCGTGCGATAGCGGAACAGCAGGTCGTTCAGGCAATGGCCGATTTTCGACACCATGATCACCACGCGCGGTTTCACCGACGCGTCGTGCAACTCCCAGCGCATGCCGAACTGTTCGGCGAGCGTCCCGAACGTGGCGCGCAGCGCGTCGAGTCCCGGGTCGCCGCCCACCTGCTGGAAATGCACCCGCATGAAGAACTCGCCGGTACGGCTGTCGCCAAACTGCGCCGAGTCGAGAATATTGCTGCCACGCTCGAACAGAAAGCCCGATACCGCATGGACGATGCCGGGCCGGTCGGCGCACGACAGTTTGAGGATAAAGCTGTGATCGGTCGACATGACCTGGGTGACTCCCTTCTTCAATGCGTGGTTTGTTCGGGGTGATGCGGTGCGCTCGAGCTGCAACATTCAAGCCGCGGCGTTCATGCAATCGTTCGTTCCAGAACCGGTGGCGCAAATAGCGCCTCGATACCTGGACACGCGTCGGCGTCGATCCAGCGGCGCCGCAACAGACAATCGAGCGTGGCCAGACTCGCGTCGACGGTCATCGCGTCCTCTTCGATCCAGCGCGCCACTTCGTCGATGCGCGCGAGCCGGTGTTCGCCCACTTCACCGTCCTGATTGCGCGGTGCGAAATCGGCCGGCAACGCCAGGTCGAAGATGAAAATCTGTTCGGCCTGCGTGCCTTCCGGCAAGGATTGCAACACATGCGCGGTACGGCCAGCCGTGGCGCGCGCGGCGATGTCTTCGGGAATGCCGGCTTCTTCCCAGCATTCCTTCACGATGGTCTGTGCGACGCTGAAGCCCCAGCCGATTCCGCCCGCTACGACATTGTCGAGCATGCCGGGATCGGTGGCTTTGGTGTCGCTGCGGCGCGCAATCCAGAGCTGAGGTGCGCCGCCGCCCGCGTATTCTACGACGCCGTTCAGATGCACCGCGTAGGTCAGGGTTCCGAAGAAGCGCGACGCGGCGCGTTCGATATACGCAAGCGGCGCAGCATCGAACGCATTGCGGATCGCGTAGGTTTCGTTGCGCCAGCCCGGAATCCGGCCGTCGGCGGCGAGTGCGCCGATCACCGAACCGAGCGCCGCGCTGCGCAGATCGACAGTGTCGAAGGCCGGCGCAAGCGTCACGCGCGTGGCGTCGATCTCGAAGACATCGGGCCAGCGCGCGAGCAGCGGCACATCGCTCGAACGGATCCAGCCGACCTGTTCGGCGCCGATATGAAACGGCACGTGCGCCTGAATATCGAAGCGGCGCGCGGCGGTGATGCAAGGCAACGTCATCTGAAACTCCCAACAGTTCTTTCCGTTATGGCGGACTCGATTAATCGCGCAGCGCCACGCGAATGCCGATCGCAATGAAGGTCGCGCCCGCCAGCCGGTCGAGCCATACGCCGACGCGCGGCCGGCGCTTGAGCCAGCCGCCGATCATCCCCGCGGCCACGCCGAACAGCGAAAACACCACGACCGTCTGCAACATGAACAGCACGCCGAGTTCCAGCATCTGCAGCGTGACGCTCTGCGCGCCGTCCGGCACCACGAACTGCGGCAGGAACACGACGAAGAACAGCGTGACCTTCGGGTTCATCAGATTGCCGAGCACGCTTTGCCGGAACACGGCCAGCAAGGGTTGCGGCGCGCGCTCGTGCGCGGCGGCCAGGCCCTGGCTGCGCAGGGCCTTAATGCCGATACAGATCAGATACGCGGCGCCGGCCAGCTTGATCGCCTCGAACGCGAGCGGCGACGAGCGCAGCAAGGCGGCCACGCCGAGCGTGGCCAGCGTCGTATGAAACGTGAGACCGGCCGCGAAGCCTAACGCCGCGACGAAACCCGCTGCGCGCCCCTGCGCGATACCGCGCGCGAGCACTTGCAGATTGTCGGGGCCGGGCGCCACGGTGATGGCAATCGACGTGGCGAGAAACAGCAGGAAGTGGGGCATCGGATTTCACCTCGTTCGGTTCGGGCCGCAACATGCGTACGCGGGCAAACAGTCGCTCAATGGCCGTCGAAACTGGTCACCGTGTAGAGCGGCAGGCCGGCCTCGCGCAGGAGCTTCGAGCCGCCGAGTTCCGGCAGATCGATGATCGCCGCGCCCTCCACGACCTCGGCGCCGAGCCGGTCGAGCAGGATCTTGCCGGCCATCATGGTGCCGCCGGTGGCGATCAGATCGTCGACGATCACCACGCGTTGGCCGGGTTGGCAGGCGTCTTCGTGAATCTCGACGGTCGCGGTGCCGTACTCGAGTTCGTACGATTGCGCGAGCCGCTTGTAGGGCAGCTTGCCCTGCTTGCGGATCGGCACGAAGCCCAGGTTCAGCTCGTACGCGAGAATCGGCCCGATGATGAAACCGCGCGCATCCAGCCCGGCGATGTAGTCGAGTTCGGCGTCGATATAGCGCTGCACGAACAGGTCGATCAGCACGCGCAGCGATTTCGGCTCCTGCAGCAGCGGCGTGATATCGCGGAACTGCACGCCCGGCTGCGGCCAGTCGGGCACCGTGCGGATGTGGCTTTTGATGTAGTCGGCCGCATCGCGCGGCGCGCTGGCGGGCGCGTTGGACATGCTGTCTCCGGGTGGATCACGACGGATCCGGTGAAAAGGCTGCGGTCGATGCCTGCGATGTGAGGCTAAACAGCAGCCCATACAGCAGCCTGTAAAGCAGGCTAAAAAGCGCGGCTCAAGCCGCCGCGCCGCCGCGACGGTGCTTCGACAGCCGCTCTTCGGCCGCCGCCAGTTGCTCCGGCAGCCCACGCAACACGACGATATCGCTCGCGCGCAACTTGGTGGACGGGTCCGGCTCCACGCCGCGAATGCCATGCCGGCGGATCGCCGTCACTTCGACGCCGATCTCGAACAGACCCAGTTCGGCCAGCGTGCGGCCCACCGAGTCCGAATTCGGGTCGACCGGCACCGATTGTAGCCGCACCTGTTCATGGCCGTCGTCGTCGTCCACGTCGTCCGCACCGTGGAAATAGCCGCGCAACAGCGCATAGCGCTCATCGCGCATTTCCTCGACACGCCGCACCACGCGCCGCATCGGCACGCCCATCACCACCAGGGTGTGCGAGGCCAGCATCAGACTCCCCTCGACGATTTCCGGAATCACCTCGGTCGCGCCGGCGGCCAGCAGCTTTTCCAGATCGGCGTCGTCGACGGTGCGCACGATTACCGGCAACGTGGGCTCGAGCTCATGAATGTTGTGCAGCACGCGCAGCGCCGACGGCGTGTTCGCATACGTGATGGCGATCGCCGCCGCGCGGTGGATGCCGGCGGCGAGCAGCGACTCGCGCCGCCCGGCATCGCCGAACACCACCGACTCGCCGGCCGCGGCCGCCGCCTGTACGCGATCGGGGTCGAGATCCAGCGCGACATACGAGAGGCCTTCGTGCTCCAGCATGCGTGCCAGATTCTGCCCCGCGCGACCGTACCCGCAAATGATCACGTGGCCGCTCTGTTTCAGGCTTTGCGTGGCGATGCGCGTCATTTGCAGCGACTGCATCATCCATTCAGTGGACGACAGCCGCAGCACGATGCGGTCGGCGTTCTGGATCAGGAACGGAGCGGCCAGCATCGACAGGAGCATCGCGGCGAGAATGGCCTGCAGCAGCGTGGCGTCGACCAGATGCTTGTCGAGAATCAGATTCAGCAGCACGAACCCGAATTCGCCCGCTTGCGCGAGGCCGATGCCGGTGCGCATCGCGACGCCCGGCGACGCGCCGAACAGGCGCGAGAGGCCGGTCACCATCACGGCCTTCAACAGAATGGGCCCGACCAGAAAACCCAGCACGAGCAGCGGATGCTCCCAGATCACACGCGGATTGAGCAGCATCCCGGTGGTCACGAAGAACAGCCCGAGCAGCACGTCGCGAAACGGCTTGATGTCTTCTTCGACCTGATGCCGGTACGGTGTCTCGGCGATCAGCATGCCGGCAATGAACGCGCCGAGTGCGAGCGACAGCCCGAACTTGTCGGTGATGAACGCGGCGCCGAGCGTCACCAGCAACAGATTGAGAATGAACAGTTCCTGCGAGCGACGCCGTGCGACCACGTTGAACCAGCGCGTCATGAAGCGTTGCCCGACGATCAGCAGCAAGGCCAACGCCACGACGATCTTGATGGCCGCGACGCCGAGCGCGTTGACGAGGTCCTTCGAATCGCCGCCGAGCGCCGCGATGATGATGAGCAGCGGCACCACCGCCAGATCCTGGAACAGCAGCACGCCGAAGATATTGCGGCCGTGCTCGGTCTCGATCTCGAGCCGCTCGGCCAGCATCTTGCTGACGATCGCCGTCGACGACATGGCCAGCGCGCCGCCGAGCGCGACACTCGCCTGCCACGTGATATGCACCCAGCGCTCGAGCACGAAGCCGAGCGAGACCGCCACCGCGATCGTGCCGATCACCTGCAGCAGACCCAGCCCGAACACGAGGCGCCGCATCGAGCGCAGCTTGGCCAGCGAGAACTCGAGGCCGATCGAGAACATCAGAAACACGACGCCGAATTCGGCGAGGTTTTGCGCGCCTTCCGAATCGGGAATCAGACCGAATGCATGCGGTCCGACGACGATGCCGACCGTCAGGTAGCCGAGCATCGGCGGAAGATTCAGAAAGCGAAATATCACCACGCCCGCTACCGATGCCAGCAGCAGGAACAGCGTCATTTCGAGCGGGGAAATCATCGGCAAAAACGCATCGGTAAAGCGTCCTCGTTCGTCATCGGAACCGCGCACGCAAACCGCCGTGCGACAAGGTTGAGGGGCCGGTAAAGGCAGCGTGGAAGACAGCGGCTTGGCACAGCAGGCCCGGCGCGGCGAACAGGCGCCTTTGTTATACTCCGCGAATGATAGCGAAAATCAATGGCGACCGGGCACTCGCACTTGCTCGTGACGTCCTCAACATCGAAGCGGACGCCGTGCGTGCGCTTTGCGATCAACTCGACGAAGGCTTCGTCGGGGCGGTCGATTTCATCCTGGGCTGCCGTGGACGCGTGGTCGTTTCCGGCATCGGCAAATCCGGCCATGTGGCGCGCAAGCTCGCTGCCACGCTCGCCAGTACCGGCACTCCCGCATTCTTCGTGCACCCGGCCGAAGCCAGCCACGGCGACCTCGGTATGGTGACCGCCGACGACGTGTTTCTCGCGCTGTCGAACTCCGGCGAAACCGAAGAACTCGTGGCCATCCTGCCGCTCATCAAGCGCCTCGGCGCGAAGCTCATTGCAATGACGGGACGGCCGTCGTCGAGCCTCGCACAACTGGCCGACGTGCATCTGAATTCCGCAGTGTCGAAAGAAGCGTGTCCGATGAATCTCGCGCCCACTGCGAGCACGACGGCAGCGCTCGCACTCGGCGACGCGCTCGCGGTAGCCGTGCTCGATGCGCGCGGATTCGGTCGCGACGACTTCGCGCGCTCGCATCCGGGCGGCGCGCTCGGCCGGCGTCTGCTCACTTATGTACGCGACGTGATGCGCACCGGCGAACAGGTACCCAAGGTGGCGCCCGACGCTTCCGTGCGCGACGCCCTGTTTCAGTTGACCGCCAAGCGCATGGGCATGACCGCGATCGTCGACCGCGAAGAACGCGTGAGCGGCATCTTCACCGACGGCGATTTGCGCCGCGTGCTCGAGCGTGACGGCGACTTCCGCAACCTGCCGATCGAGTCGGTCATGACCGCGGGCCCGCGCACCATCGGCCCCGATCAACTCGCGGTGGAAGCCGTGGAACTCATGGAGCGTCACCGTATCAATCAGATGCTGGTCGTCGACGAGGCAGGCAAGCTCATCGGCGCGCTCAATATGCACGACCTGTTCTCGAAAAAGGTGATCTGATGGCCATCGCTCCGCCCACCGCAACTGAACGCGCCAGCCGCGTGAAGCTGATGATTTTCGACGTCGACGGCGTGCTGACCGACGGCGGTCTGCTGTTCACGGAGCAGGGCGACACGATGAAAGCCTTCAACTCGATGGACGGTCACGGCATGAAGTTGCTGCGCGAAGCCGGCATCGCAACGGCCGTCATCACCGGGCGTCAGTCGGGCATCGTCGCGGCGCGCGTGAAAGACCTGAACGTCGCGCACGTTTATCAAGGCGTGCAGGACAAGCCGAAGGCGTTCGCCGACCTGCTCGCGAAGACCGGGTTGCGTGCGGAAGATTGCGGCTACATGGGCGACGACTGGGTCGACCTCGGCGTGATGCTGCAAGTCGGCTTCGCGGCGGCGCCCGCCAACTCGCATCCCGAAGTCATCGCGCGCGCCCACTGGGTCAGCGAAGCGCGCGGCGGCCACGGCGCGGCGCGCGAAGTGGTCGACACGCTGCTGCGCGCGCAGCACAAATACGAAGCGTTGCTCGCGGCCGCCTGCAGCGGCGAACAGCGAGGCCTCGTGGGATGAACCCGTCGCGCCTGACTTCGCTGATCCCGCTCATCGCGATGGCGTTGCTCGCCGGTATCACCTGGTGGCTGTTGCAAGCCACGCTGCCGCGCCAGAACGAAAACGTGGTGCGCCCGAAAGAGCACACGCCCGACTACTTCGCCGATAACTTCTCGGTGTCCGAACTCGACCAGTCGGGCTCGACGCAATACCGCCTGACCGCCCAGTCGCTGATCCATTACGAAGACGACGAACTGAGCGACCTCGTCAAGCCGGCCATGCGCGCGTTCCAGCCGGGCAAGCCGATCGTCACCGCGACCGGCGACACGGGCAAGGTGAACGGCGACGCGTCGATCGTCGATCTGTACGACAACGCTCGCATCCTGCGCGCCGCCGGCAATGGCGATCCGCAGATGCAGGCGGATTCGCAGCATTTTAAGGTGCTGGTCAACGACGATGTGATCGAGACCGAAAAGCCGGTTAAACTGCAGCGCGGCATGTCGGTGATGACTGCCAGCGGCATGAACTACAACAACGTCACCCGGGTGATGCAACTGTTCGGCAATGTGAGAGGCGCGATCGCCGCGTCCGATGCCGGCGGCAGCTCGCCCAAGCAACCCGGGTAATCCATTCCAGGCGTGACTGCATGAACGAATCGTTCCCCCGTTTTGATACCGGCCGCTCGCGCACTTTGTCCGCGTGCCGCGCCGGACTCGCTGCGCTCATCGTCGCGTTGCCGCTGGCCGGCTTCGCGCCGCTCGCGCACGCCGATCGCGCCGACAAGGACAAGCCGCTGAACATCGAAGCGGACAACATGACTTACGACGACCTCAAGCAGGTCAACATCTTTACCGGCCACGTGGTCGCGACCAAAGGCACGATCGTCATCAAGGCCGATCGTGTCGAGGTGACGCAGGACCCGCAGGGCTACCAGTACGCCACCGGCACGTCGAGCGGCGGCAATCTGTCGTATTTCCGCCAGAAGCGCGAAGGGCTCGACGAATTCATCGAAGGCACGGCCATCCGCATCGACTACGACGGCAAGCAGGACCTGACCACGCTGACCACCAACGCGACCGTCAAGCGACTGCAAGGCCTCTCGACGGTGATGGACCAAGTGCACGGCAGCGTCGTCACGTACGACGGTCAGAACGATTTCTATACCGCGAAGTCGGGCAAGGACGTCGCCGGCCCGGGCAATCCGACCGGCCGCGTGCGCGCGATGCTGGCGCCGCGTAATGGGGGCGCCGCGCCGCTGAACGGCGCGTCGGCCACGCTCGTGCCGTCCACCACGATTCAGGGAGCGCCGAACCAGTGAGCACCTCCGCGTCCCTTCCCAATCGCAAGCCGGCCGGCACCAGCAGTTCGCTGGTCGTGCGCAATCTGAAAAAGCGCTACGGCTCGCGCACGGTCGTCAAAGACGTCTCGCTCGACGTGAAGAGCGGCGAAGTGGTCGGGCTGCTCGGCCCGAACGGCGCCGGCAAGACCACCTCGTTCTATATGATCGTCGGGCTCGTGCCGCTCGACGCCGGCGAGATCGACCTGGACGGCAAGTCCATCAGCCTGCTGCCGATTCACAAACGCGCGTCGCTCGGCCTGTCGTATCTGCCGCAGGAAGCGTCGGTGTTCCGCAAGCTCAGCGTCGAGCAGAACATTCGCGCGGTGCTCGAACTGCAGCACGAAGAGAACGGCAAACGGCTCAGCAAGGACACCATCACGAGCCGCACCGAAGCGCTGCTCGATGAACTGCAGATTGCGCACTTGCGCGAGAATCCGGCGCTGTCGCTGTCGGGCGGCGAGCGTCGCCGGGTCGAAATCGCCCGCGCGCTGGCGACCAACCCGAGCTTCATTCTGCTCGACGAACCGTTCGCCGGCGTCGATCCGATCGCGGTGCTGGAAATTCAGAAAATCGTCAAGTTTTTGAAACAGCGCAATATCGGCGTGCTAATCACGGACCATAACGTTCGCGAGACGCTCGGCATTTGCGATCACGCGTACATCATCAGCGACGGCAGCGTGCTGGCCGCAGGCGCGCCGAGCGAGATCATCGAAAACGAAAGCGTGCGGCGCGTCTATCTGGGCGAGCATTTCCGCATGTAAGCGCGCGGGAATGGCGAACGAAGCATTGCGGGTGCCGCAAGGTATCGCGGTCGTGGCAAACTCTCTACAATGAATCTCAATTTGCCATGAAAGCCAGCCTCCAACTCCGCCTATCGCAGCATCTTGCGTTGACTCCCCAACTGCAGCAGTCCATCCGGCTGCTGCAGTTGTCCACGCTCGAATTGCAGCAGGAAGTCGCGATGGCGATCTCGCAGAATCCGCTTCTCGAGAACGAGGACGACTGGATTGCGAGTCCGCTGCGGGTGGCGGCCGACGGTTCGCTGATCACCCAGGCACCCAACTCTTCCCCGCCGTCCGACCAGATGGGCGGCAGCACGTCTTCATCGTCCAGCAGCAGCGAGCGCACCGAGAACGGCGAGCCGCAGGGCGTCGATGAATACAACGGTTTGGCAGGCGACGGCAACAGCGACTCGTCGCAATGGAATCTCGAAGACTACGGCCGCTCCGGCAACGCGTCCGACGACGACGATCTGCCGCCGTTGCAAATCCACGAATCGAGCACCTCGCTACGCGACCATCTGATGGCGCAGTTGCGCACGACGAAGGCCAGCCAACGCGACCGCGCGCTCATCACCTTTCTGATCGAATCGCTCGACGACGACGGTTATCTCGCGGCAACGCTCGACGAAGTGATTGGCGATCTGCCGGAAGAACTCGAAGTCGATCTCGACGAAATGAATGCGGCGCTGGCTTTGCTGCATAGCTTCGACCCGGCCGGCGTCGGCGCGCGCTCGGCCTCCGAATGTCTGAAGCTGCAATTGCTGCGGCTCGACGTCTCGCCCACTCGCACGCTGGCGCTCGACATCGTCGCGCATCATCTGGAACTGCTTGCCGCGCGCGATTTCACGCGACTGCGTAAGCATCTGAAAGCTAACGACGACGATCTGCGCGATGCGCATGTGCTGATCCGTTCGCTCGAACCGTTTCCCGGTGCGGCCTACGGCAAAGCCGAAGCGGACTACGTGGTGCCGGACATCATGGTGCGCAAGACGGCCCAGGGCTGGCAGGCCGAACTCAATCCGGACGTGGTGCCGAAGCTGCGCATCAACAACCTCTACGCGAACATTCTGCGCAATAACCGCGGGGATCCGGGCAGCGGATCGTTGCGTCAGCAACTGCAGGAAGCGCGCTGGCTGATCAAGAATATTCAGCAACGTTTCGAAACTATCCTGCGGGTCGCGCAGGCTATTGTCGAGCGTCAAAAGAGCTTTTTCGTGCACGGCGAAATTGCCATGCGCCCCTTGGTTTTGCGGGAAATTGCTGATACGCTGGGTCTACACGAGTCGACTGTCTCGCGTGTGACAACCGGCAAATATATGTTGACGCCCTTCGGGACGTTGGAGTTCAAGTACTTTTTCGGCTCACACGTTTCAACCGACACGGGCGGCGCGGCCTCTTCAACGGCCATTCGCGCGCTCATCAAGCAACTGATAGGAGCGGAAAACCCGAAATCGCCTCTCTCAGACAGCCGCATAGCCGAACTGCTGGCGGAACAGGGCTTCGTGGTCGCACGTCGTACCGTTGCGAAGTATCGCGAAGCACTGAAGATTCCAGCAGTCAACCTGCGCAAGTCTCTGTAGCTCGTCGCCTCCCGCGGCGGGCATTCACCGGCCGCTCCGCACCTTGGCGGAAAGGCCGGCCGATGCGACCTGCCAGACGTCAGTCGAAGGGAAGCCCCCGCGGGGAAACGTCCCAGGCAAGCCGACAGATCGACCGGGCTTTCGTCATTGTGTGGACCAGGCGGCCATTAGCTTGGAGAAGCACTATGAATCTGCAGATCAGTGGACACCACCTCGAAGTAACGCCTGCGTTGCGCGAATACGTGATCACCAAACTGGATAGGGTGCTAAGACATTTCGATCAGGTCATCGACGGCAGTGTGGTCCTCTCGGTCGACAACCATAAGGAAAAGGACAAGCGACAAAAGGTGGAAATCAACCTCCATCTGAAGGGCAAAGACCTGTTCGTCGAGAGTTGCGACAGCGACATGTACGCTGCAATCGATCTGATGATCGACAAGCTCGACCGGCAAGTCATCCGCCACAAGGATCGCCTGCAAGGCCATCAGCACGACGCGATCAAGTATCAACCGGCGCCGCAACTCGACGTGCCGCCGCAATAGGAAAACAAGAAGCCGCTTCTGATTTTTCCTACCCAGCAAAACCGCCCTCCATCGGGCGGTTTTTTGTTTTCCGGGCGTCTTTCCGGCGCGACGACCGGCACTCGAACGCATGTTTTGAAAAACCCATATCGCATCGATGGCGCGCCGCACCATCCGTAGCTACCCTGTTCTATAATGTTCCGGTTACCATCGGGGTCAAGTTAGTTCTCACGGTCGCCGTGGGCATCATACGAATGGAACGCCACTCAAACGCCCCAGCGAGGAGAATCCAGGCCACGTTTTCGCCTGTCAACATGAATCGTTTAGCCAAATTTCTTCCCCTCGAGAACGTCGTCATCGGACTATCGGTCACCAGCAAGAAGCGTGTATTCGAGCAAGCGGGCCTGATCTTCGAGAACCAGAACGGCATCGGTCGCAGCACGGTCACTGACAATCTGTTTGCGCGCGAGCGCCTCGGATCGACGGGGCTCGGCGAAGGCGTCGCGATTCCGCATGGCCGGATCAAAGGCCTGAAGCATCCGCTTGCCGCGTTCGTCCGTCTGGCCGATCCCATTCCCTTCGAATCGCCCGACGGTCAGCCGGTCTCCTTGCTGATCTTCCTGCTCGTGCCTGAACAGGCCACCCAGCAGCATCTGGAAATACTTTCGGAAATTGCCCAGCTGTTGTCGGATCGCGAAGCCCGCGAGCGGCTACACACGGAAGCAGACCCCGAAGCATTGCATCGCCTGCTCACTCAGTGGCAACCTTGATGCATCGGCGGTTATCCGCACGCCGGTTACCCGCCAGCAAGCGGGTATCGTCCAGCACGGCGGGCGGCCCGCGTTAGCGCGGCCGCCTCTTTGCCAGACACGCGGTCCACACTGGAGTCACTGACTCATGGATACGTCCAGCATCAACGCCCAGAGCATTTTCGACGACAACGCCGCCACGCTGAAACTAAGCTGGCTGACGGGGCATGAAGGCTGGGAGCGCGGCTTTTCTGCGGAGTCGGTCGCAAACGCCACGTCGAGCGCCGACCTCGTCGGCCACTTGAACCTGATTCACCCGAACCGCATCCAGGTTCTCGGCGACGCCGAAACCGAATACTACAAACGCCAGACCGACGAGGACCGCTCGCGCCACATGGCCGAGCTGATCGCGTTGGAGCCGCCGTTCCTGGTGGTCGCAGGCGGCGTCGCGGCGCCTCCCGAACTGGTTTTGCGCTGCACCCGTTCGTCCACGCCGTTGTTCACCACGCCGATGTCGCCGGCCGCGGTCATCGACAGCCTGCGCCTTTACATGTCGCGCATCCTCGCACCGCGCGCCACGCTGCATGGCGTGTTCCTCGATATTCTCGGCATGGGCGTGTTGCTCACCGGCGATTCGGGGCTCGGCAAGAGCGAACTCGGCCTGGAGCTGATTAGCCGTGGCCATGGTCTCGTGGCCGACGACGCGGTCGACTTCGTGCGCCTCGGCCCGGATTTCGTCGAAGGCCGTTGCCCGCCGCTCCTGCAAAACCTGCTCGAAGTACGCGGCCTCGGCTTGCTCGATATCAAAACGATTTTCGGCGAAACCGCCGTCCGTCGGAAGATGAAACTCAAGCTGATCGTGCAACTGGTGCGCCGTCCCGATGGCGAATTCCAGCGTCTGCCGCTCGAAAGTCAAACCGTCGACGTGCTCGGCCTGCCCATCAGCAAGGTCACGATCCAGGTCGCGGCCGGCCGCAACCTCGCGGTGCTGGTCGAAGCGGCCGTGCGCAACACGATCCTGCAACTGCGCGGAATCGACACGTTGCGCGACTTCATGGATCGTCAGCGCCTCGCCATGCAGGACCCCGACAGCCAGTTTCCCGGCAAGCTGATCTGATGCGAATAATCCTGATCACCGGCATCTCCGGCTCCGGTAAATCCGTCGCACTGAACGCGCTGGAAGACGCGGGCTATTACTGCGTCGACAATTTGCCGCCGCGCTTTTTGCCGCAACTCGCCACCTACCTCGCCGACGATGGCCAGGAGCGTCTCGCGGTCGCAATCGACGCCCGCTCGAGCGCTTCGCTCGACGAAATGCCGGCCATGATTCGCGACCTCTCCCGCGCACACGACGTGCGGGTCCTGTTCCTGAACGCCAGCACGCAGTCGCTGATCCAGCGCTTCTCCGAAACGCGCCGCCGCCATCCGCTATCGGGCTCGACCGCGCACGACGCGGACGTCGGCCTGCTCACGTCGCTCGCCGAGGCGATCGAACGCGAGCGCGAACTGGTCGCGGGTCTCGCCGAATTCGGCCATCAGATCGATACCAGCGACCTGCGCGCCAACGTCTTGCGCGCCTGGGTCAAACGTTTCATCGAGCACAAGGACTCCGGCCTCGTGCTGATGTTCGAGTCGTTCGGGTTCAAGCGCGGCGTGCCGCTCGACGCCGATTTCGTCTTCGATGTACGCACGTTGCCCAACCCGTACTACGATCATGAATTGCGGCCGCTGACCGGTCTGGACAAACCCGTCATCGATTTTCTCGACGCGTTGCCGGTGGTTCATGAAATGATCGACGACATCGAGAAGTTTCTGGCCAAGTGGCTGCCGCATTTCCGCGACGACAATCGGAGTTATCTGACGGTCGCAATCGGTTGCACGGGCGGTCAGCACCGGTCGGTGTTCATTGCCGAGACGCTGGCCGTGCGCCTCGCGTCGTCGTCGAACGTGATCGTGCGGCATCGCGATGCCCCCGTCGATGTCGGTCTGTCGTCGAAGTTAGTGGCTTAACCGGCCGCATTGCGCGGCCTCAACCCGAGCGTTGCGCCATGTCTTCTACCTCGCCTGTGCTTGCCGATGTGCCGCTGTTCCCCTTGCACACCGTGCTGTTTCCCGACGGCCTGTTGCCGCTCAAGATCTTCGAAGCGCGTTATCTGGATATGGCGCGCGCGTGTCTGCGCGAGAACGCGCCGTTCGGCGTCTGCATGCTGAAAAGCGGTGCGGAAGTGGCGCGTGAAGACGAGCCTTCGGTGCCCGAAACAATCGGCTGCCTCGCCCAGATCGAGGAATGCGACGTGGAAACCGTCGGCATGCTGCTGATTCGCGCGCGCGGCACGCGACGCTTCCGGCTGCTGTCGCATCGCGTGGAAAGCGACGGCCTGCTGGTGGGAATGGCCGAAGCGCTCGGCGACGATCAGCCGCTCGAAGGCGACCAGCAACTGGCGAAGTTCGGCGCGTGTTCGGAAGTGCTCGAACGCATCATCGCCACGATCCGCGAACGGGACGCGGACGGCCTGCCGTTCGCCGAGCCGTTCCGGCTGGACGATCCGTCGTGGGTGTCGAACCGGCTCGCCGAAGTCTTGCCGATCGCGCTGCGCGCCCGTCAAAAACTGATGGAGTTGCAGGATGCCGGCGCACGGATCGACGCGGTTCATCACTACATGCAGCAGCATCAGTTGTTATAAGCGCCGGCGTTGAAACTAGGAAGTTAACGCTCAGATCAGCGAGCCCTGCAAACCATCCAGCAGTTTGCGCACCGGCGCCGGCACACCGAACGAATCGAGCTCGCTCAACGCGACCCATGCGGTATCCGCGTCGCCCAATGCGGCGAGCGTTCCCACTTTGGGATCCAGTTCTGCAAGACGCGGCTCGATATCCAGTTTGAAATGAGTGAACACATGTGTGAGCGGCGCGAGCGGCGATAGCGACTCGCGCGCGCCCTCTCCGCCGAACACCAATGCGCGGTCGGCCAAAGCCGCTTCGTCGGCGGCTTCGGGCAGGCTCCACAGACCGCCCCAGATGCCCGACGGCGGACGCTTTTCCAGCATCACCGCATTGCCGTCGCGCAGCACCAGCATCCACGTGCGCCGCGTCGGGACGGTTTTCTTCGGCCGCGACGTCGGCAACTCGCGCTGACGCCCCGTCACGTTGGCCACGCAGTCCGGCGCGAACGGGCAGCGCAGGCAGTCCGGCTTGCCGCGCACGCAAAGCGTGGCGCCGAGGTCCATCAGTCCCTGCGTGTAGGCGCCGACGTCTTCATCCGACGCGTTCGACGGCAGCAGCGATTCCGCCAGCGTCCACATCGCGTTCTCGACTTTCTTCTCGCCCGGAAAACCCACCACGCCGAAGACGCGCGCCAGCACCCGCTTCACGTTGCCGTCGAGAATCGTCGCGCGCGCGCCGAACGCGAACGACGCGATTGCCGCTGCTGTCGAGCGGCCGATGCCCGGCAACTCGGCCAGCGCCTCCACCGACGCAGGAAACGCACCGCCGTGCTGTTCGAGCACGGCCTGCGCGCAGCGGTGCAGATTACGAGCCCGCGTGTAGTAGCCGAGGCCGGCCCACAACGCCATCACGTCGTCGACCGGCGCGATGGCGAGCGCCGCCACGGTCGGAAAGCGCGCGAGGAATTTCGCGTAGTACGGAATCACCGTCGACACCTGGGTCTGCTGCAGCATGATTTCCGACAGCCAGATGCGATACGGGTCGCGTGTGTTCTGCCACGGCAGGTCGTGCCGGCCATGCTGGCGTTGCCAGACAATCAGGCGCCCGGCGAAGTCGGGCATGGCCGGGAAAGCCTGCTTGTCAGGCGCAGTAGACGGAGTGAGACGGGAAGGCATCGGCAATCAACGCTGGCAGGTGGGACAGAAATACGTGGAGCGCTGCCCTTGCACGATCTGTTTGATCGGCGTGGCGCAGACGCGGCAGGGCAACCCGGCGCGATCATAGACGAAATAATCGAGCTGGAAGTAACCGCTCTCGCCGTTGCTGCCGACGAAATCCCGCAACGTGCTGCCGCCCTTCTCGATCGCAGCGGCCAGCGTCACGCGCACCGCGTCGGCCAGCAACTCATAACGTACGAGCGACACGCGGCCGGCCGCGGTCGTCGGCCGGATGCCCGCGCGAAACAGGCTTTCCGATGCATAGATATTGCCGACGCCGACCACGATTTCGCCGGCCAGCAGTGCCTGCTTCACCGACACTTTCCGCCCGCGCGTGAGACGATGCATCAGCAAACCGGTGAACGCCGGTGAAAACGGTTCGACGCCGAGATTCGCGAGCAGCGGGTGGCCGAGCACGTCGCCGGCTTCACGCGGATGCCAGAGCACCGCGCCAAACCGCCGTGGATCGCGATAACGCAGAATGAATTCGTCGAAGACCCAGTCGATGTGGTCGTGTTTCGCCGCGGCCGGCGGATGCGGCACATGGCGCAGCACCCGCAACGTGCCGCTCATGCCGAGATGCACGATGAACCAGCCCGCGTCGATTTCGAATAGCAGATACTTGCCGCGCCGCCCGACACGACGCACGACGTGTCCGCGCAAGGTGTTGGCAAGGTCGGCTGGAATCGGCCAGCGTAAGGCCGGCGCGCGTACGTCGACACGTTCGACCTTGCGCCCGGACACGTAGGGTTCGATTCCCCGTCGGGTAACCTCAACTTCTGGCAACTCTGGCATGTCTAACTGGTCTGCAACTTGCGTGAGTGGTTGTGCGCGTATTGTAGCGAGCGCGTTACAATCGACCGAAACATTGAACGGATTTCCATGAACCTGTCCTTCGTGAAGCTGTTTTCGAAGCGCCCGGCTAGCGCATTCCCGGCATCACATGCGCCGCACGCTGCGTTGGCTGCATCGGCCAATTCTTCGGCCCGTCGCGTGCTCGGTGCAGCGGTACTCGCCGTCTGGGCGCTGGCCGCCGTGCCCGCGCATGCGCAGGACCCCTCGCCGGATTCGGACGATACCTCGGTCACGCTGCCCGATCCTCTCGGGCCCGCATCGGCGGAAGACCAGAAGTCTCTACCCGGCGTGCAGCTATCCAGTCAGATCGTCTTCCAGGTGCTCGCCGCTGAGGTTGCGTTGCAACGCAACCAGCCGGCGCCCGCCTATCAAACCTACCTCGCCCTTGCACGCGATACGCACGACCCGCGTATGGCGCAACGCGCTACCGAAATCGCCCTGGCCGCGCAAAGCCCGACCGACGCGCTAGCCGCCGCGCAATTGTGGCTGCAGTATGCGCCGGAATCGGAACGCGCCGCACAGCTCGACGCCTCGCTGCTGGTGCTGTCGGGCAAGCCCGACGACGCCAAGCCGATCCTCGCTCGCGAACTTACGAAGGTGCCGGCCGGCAATCGCGGCAACGCGCTGCTCGCGTTGCAGTTGCTCATTTCGCGTGGGCCGAATCGCGTCGGTGGCCTGCATGTGCTGCAAGATCTGCTGAAGGACGACATGAACCGTCCGGAAGCGCAACTCGCCATCGCCCGTCAGCAAATCGTCGCCGACGACGCACCCGGCGCGCGCAAGTCGCTCGAACAGGCGCTCACGCTCAAGCCCGACTATCTGCCGGCCGCGCTGATGCTGTCGCAGATGGGTCCCGAAGAGCGCAAGGAAGGCATCGCCTCGCTCGAGAAGTACGTGCAGCAGAATCCGAAGTCGCACGATGCACGTCTTGCGCTGGCGCAGATGTACCTGGCGAGCGATCGCCTGGACGACGCGCAGAAGCAGTTCGAGACCATGCACAAGGACAACGCGAACGACCTCACGCCGCTGATGGCGCTCGCGCTGATCAAGATTCAGCAGAAGAATTATCCCGCGGCACAGACTTATCTGACGCAGTACGCGCAGCAGGCGGAGAAGACGCCGGGCGCCGATCCGGGTCAGGCGTATATCTATCTGGCGCAGCTGTCGCTGGAACAGAAGAACGAAGCCGCCGCGAACGACTGGCTGAACAAGATTCCCCCCACCAGCCAGCAATACATGGCCGCGCAGATCACGCGTGCGCAATTGCTCGCGAAGCAGGGCAGGGTCGACGACGCGCGCAAGCTGCTGGCCAATCTGCAGTCGCCCGATCCGCGTGACGAGGCTTTGCTCGTGCGTACCGACGCGGCCATCCTGTTCGACGCAAAGCGTTACCCGGAAGCGGAAGCGCGCCTGCAACAGGCCACCGCCGCGTTTCCCGGCGACCCGGACCTCGCCTACGACTACGCAATGGCCGCTGAGAAAACCGGCCATTACGACGTGATGGAAGCGCAATTGCGCAAGCTCATCCAGACGCAGCCGGACAATCCGCAGGCCTACAACGCGCTCGGCTACTCGCTTGCCGATCGTAACCAGCGTCTGCCGGAAGCCGACCAGCTCGTCGAGAAGGCGGCGGCGCTCGCACCGAACGACGCGTTCATCATGGACAGCGTCGGCTGGGTCAAATTCCGGTTGGGCGATACGCCGGACGCGATCAAGCTGCTGCGCAAGGCGTACGACCTGCAGCCGAACGCCGAGATCGGCGCGCATCTGGGTGAAGTGTTGTGGAAGAGCGGCGATCAGGATCAGGCGCGTGCCGCGTTCCGCGACGCACGCAAGCTCGAACCGGATAACGACACGCTCGTCAAAACGTTGCAACGTCTTCAGGTAAACGATCTTTAATGCGCTTCCCGAACCTGTATTTCGTTCCCCGGGCGCCGCGTGGCGCGGTGCTCGGCGTCGCGGCCGCGACTGTGCTGGCGCTGGCGGGCTGTGCGTCGGTCAAGCCGCAAGGACCGTCCACGTCGAATGCCGCGACGTCGGTCACCACGCAGACCAGCCGTGCGTATGAAGGCCGGTTCGCGATCCAGTACAACGATCAGAACGGTCAGCAGCGCAATGCTTATGGCAACTTCTCATGGCAGGAGTCGGGCGATACGGTCACGCTGCAATTGCGTAATCCGCTCGGCCAGACGCTGGCTGTCGTGACCTCGTCGCCGGCCTCGGCCACGCTCGAACTGCCGAACCGCCAGCCGCTCACCGCCGACAACGTCTCCACGCTGATGCAGAATGCGCTCGGCTTCGCGTTGCCTGTCGAAGGTTTGCGCTACTGGCTGCAGCCTTCGCCGGCACCGACGTCGCGAGCCAAAACCGAAAAAGACCCGGAGCAACCTTCGCGTCTGAAGCAGATCACGCAGGACGGCTGGACGATCGACTACGTCGCGTATGCCGACGCGCCGGCCAACGGCGTGAAACGCATGAATCTTAGCCGCTCGGATCCCGCGCTCGATATCAAACTCGTGCTGAATCAGTAATGCGCGTTTGCGCAGTGCAGCTTCACCGCGATGCGATGCGCGGCCTTTGCTTTTCGGCGCCGCCGTGGCGCATGTAGCCAGAATCATGATCGAAACGACCGACTCGCTGCGCGATTGCCTCGCGCCGGCGAAACTCAACCTCTTCCTGCACATCACCGGCCGCCGCGCCGATGGTTATCACACGCTGCAAACCGTCTTCCAGCTACTCGACTGGGGCGACACGCTGCACTTCACGCGACGCAACGACGGCCTGATCACACGCAGCACGGAGATCGCCGATGTGCCGCCGGAGCACGATCTCACGGTGCGCGCGGCGACATTGCTGAAAACGCATACGGGCTCGCCCGAGGGTGTCGACATCGAAATCGAGAAGCGCTTGCCGATGGGCGCGGGACTCGGCGGTGGCAGCTCCGACGCCGCCACGACGCTGCTGGCTTTGAACCGCTTGTGGGGGCTCGACTTGCCACGCCTGGAACTGCAGGCGCTGGCATTGAAACTCGGTGCCGACGTGCCTTTCTTTGTGTTCGGAAAAAATGCGTTTGCGCAGGGTGTCGGAGAGGCTTTAGACGTTGTACAATTGCCGCCGCGTCATTTCCTGGTAGTGACGCCGAGGGTTCAGGTTCCGACTGCAGCGATTTTCTCCGAAAAAGCGTTGACAAGAGATTCAAAGCCACTCATAATTACGGACTTTCCTGCAGAGCTTAGCTGCAACACTGAATGGCCGGAAAGTTTTGGCCGTAATGACATGCAGCAGGTTGTCGTAGGAAAATACGCGGAAGTAGCGCAAGTGCTGCGATGGTTTGAGAACATCGCGCCGGCGCGGATGTCTGGGTCAGGTGCAAGTGTATTCGCAGCATTTCGTAGTCGGGCGGAAGCAGAAGCGGCGCAAGCCAAACTGCCCGGTGATTGGAATAGTGCAGTAACAGCCAGTCTCGATCAGCATCCACTCTTTGCTTTCGCGTCATAAGTTTTGCGTCGTCGAACGAAACTCCACGTTCGGTGAAGCTCAAAGTTGTGTAGGGGAGTCGCCAAGTTGGTTAAGGCACCGGATTTTGATTCCGGCATTCGAAGGTTCGACTCCTTCCTCCCCTGCCAAAAATTCTCGCAATTCCCTCGCCCCCAGCCTCAAGTAGGTGCACGATGAGCAGCCATGACGGCCTGATGGTTTTTACTGGCAACGCAAATCCTGCGCTTGCACAGGAAGTCGTCAAAATCCTCGGTATTCCCCTCGGCAAAGCAATGGTCAGCCGTTTCTCGGACGGTGAAATCCAGGTCGAGATTCAGGAAAACGTGCGCGGCAAAGACGTCTTCGTCCTGCAGTCCACGTGCGCACCGGCGAACGACAACCTCATGGAACTGATGATCATGGTCGACGCGCTCAAGCGTGCGTCAGCCGGCCGGATCACCGCAGCTATCCCCTACTTTGGCTATGCCCGTCAGGATCGACGCCCGCGTTCGGCGCGCGTCGCCATCTCGGCGAAGATCGTGGCGAACATGCTGGAAATCGCCGGCGTCGAGCGGATCATCACGATGGATCTGCACGCCGACCAGATTCAAGGTTTCTTCGACATCCCCGTCGACAATATCTACGCGACGCCCGTGCTGCTCGGCGACCTGCGCAAGCAGAACTACGAGAATCTGCTGGTCGTTTCGCCGGACGTCGGCGGCGTGGTGCGAGCCCGTGCTCTCGCCAAGCAACTGAATTGCGATCTCGCGATCATCGACAAACGCCGCCCGAAGGCGAACGTTGCCGAAGTGATGAACATCATCGGTGAAGTCGACGGCCGTACCTGCGTGATCATGGACGACATGGTCGATACCGCAGGCACGCTGTGCAAGGCCGCTCAGGTGTTGAAAGAACGCGGTGCGAAGCAGGTTTTCGCTTACGCCACCCACCCGGTTCTGTCGGGTGGTGCAGGCGAGCGGATCGCAGCGTCGGCACTCGACGAACTGGTCGTGACGGACACCATTCCGCTCGGCGAAGAAGCCCGCTCGTGCAAGAAAATCCGTTCGTTGACCAGCGCAGGTCTGCTGGCCGAAACGTTCTCGCGTATCCGCCGCGGCGACTCGGTCATGTCGCTGTTTGCCGAAAGTTAAGACTTTGTAGAAGCGCGGTGCAGGTAGACGCAGTTCGAACTACCCGGCGCCGCGTTTTGCAAGACCGGCACGAGCGAACGAAGGTTCGTGCCGTAGCTCTGGGGCCTCAGCCAACTGGCTTGCAGGCCCCGTTTTTACTGCCTGGTCGCGGGCAGTGCATTGGAGATTCAACATGAAAGTAGTCGCTTTCGAGCGTTCTTTGCAAGGTACGGGTGCGAGCCGCCGCCTGCGTATCTCGGGCAAGACCCCGGGCATCGTATATGGCGCTGGTGCTGAAACGCAATTGGTCGAACTGGACCACAACGCACTGTGGCATGCGCTGAAGAAAGAAGTTTTCCATTCGTCGATTCTCGAACTGGAAGTGGCAGGCAAGTCGCAACAGGTTCTGCTGCGCGACGTGCAATACCATCCGTTCCGTCAGCTCGTGCTGCACGTGGACTTCCAACGTGTCGACGCGAAGAAGAAGCTGCACACCAAGGTGCCGCTGCACTTCCTGAATCAGGAAAGCAACCCGGCTGTGAAGCTGTCGAGCGCCGTCATTTCGCACGTCATCAATGAACTGGAAGTCGAGTGCCTGCCGTCGGCACTGCCGGAATTCATCGAAGTCGATCTGGCGAACATCGAAGCTGGTCAATCGGTTCACGCGAAGGATCTGAAGCTGCCGGCAGGTGTGACGCTGGTTGCTCACGTCGACGCTGAAAACCCGGTGGTTGCTGCTGCAACGATCCCGGCTGGCGCAATCGCCGAAGGCGACGCCGCTGCTGCTGAAGGCGAAACGCCGGCTGCATAAGCTAGCCGAGCCGCTTCAGGCAAGCAATCCTCTCGATCCGTTTGAATGAAACGGTCAATGTGACCCGCCGAGGTTCTCCCCGGCGGGTTTTTTTTCGGTTTTTTCTGGTTACTTCGGCGAGGCCGCTTTTGGCAGCCTGCCCAGACGGACCCATTCAATCATGATCAAGCTGATCGTCGGACTCGGCAACCCGGGTGCCGAATACACCGCGACACGCCACAACGCCGGTTTCTGGCTCGTCGATCAACTGGCGCGCGAAGCCGGCGCGACGCTGCGCGACGAGCGGCGCTTCCACGGTTTTTACGCGAAAGCGCGATTGCACGGCGAAGAAGTGCATCTGCTCGAACCGCAAACGTATATGAACCGATCGGGCCAGTCGGTCGTCGCGGTGGCGCAATTCTTCAAGATTCTGCCCGACGAGATTCTGGTCGCGCACGACGAGCTGGACATGCCGCCCGGCAGCGTGAAGCTGAAACTCGGCGGCGGCAGCGGCGGCCATAACGGTTTGAAGGACATCTCCGCTCACCTTTCTTCGCAACAGTATTGGCGGCTGCGAATCGGCATCGGCCATCCGCGCGATTTGATTCCAGAAAGCGCACGCGCCGGCGCCAAACCGGACGTCGCCAACTACGTGCTGAAACCGCCGCGCCGCGAAGAGCAGGAAGTGATCGACGCGTCCACCGAGCGCGCGCTCGCCGTGATGCCGCAGATCATCAAGGGCGAGCTGGAGCGGGCCATGACGCAGTTGCATCGCAACAATCCGTAAAGCATCCACGCCGCCCTTGGAGAATCGCTTGAGCCGTTATTGGAGTGACATCGTCCACCGCCTGACGCCGTATGTCCCGGGCGAACAGCCCGTGGTCGCGCATCCGGTGAAGCTGAACACCAACGAAAATCCGTATGCGCCGTCGCCGCGGGTGCTCGACGCGATACGCGAAGCGCTCGGCGAAGGCGGTGAAGCGTTGCGGCGCTACCCCGATCCCACCGCGCTCAAGCTGCGCGAAACGGTCGCCGCGTATCACGGTATTCGACCGGAGCAGGTGTTTGCTGGTAATGGCTCGGACGAAGTGCTGGCCCTCGCCTTCCAGGCTTTGCTCAAACACGACGAGCCGCTGCTGTTTCCCGATATTAGCTATAGCTTCTACCCGACCTACGCGCGACTTTTCGAGATTGATTACCGGACCGTTGCGCTGGACGAGGCGTTCGCAATCAATGTCGACGACTACGCCGCGCCCAACGGCGGCGTGCTGTTCCCGAACCCGAACGCGCCGACTGGCCGGCCGCTGCCGCTCGCGGAAATCGAGCGGCTGGTGGCCCGCAACACGGACTCGGTGGTGGTGATCGACGAGGCTTACGTGGATTTCGGCGCGGAATCGGCGGTTGCGCTGATCGACCGTTATCCGAATCTGCTGGTCGTGCAGACGGTGTCCAAGTCGCGCTCGCTGGCGGGGATGCGGGTGGGCTTCGCGTTTGGTCATGCGTCGCTGATCGACGCCATGAACCGCGTGAAGGACAGCTTTAACTCGTATCCGCTCGACCGGCTCGCGCAAGCCGCGGCCATCGCCGCTTATGAAGACGACGCGTGGTTCCGCGACACCTGCGCGAAGGTGATCGCGAGCCGCGAGCGGCTGGCCGCTGGCTTGACGGCGCTGGGCTTCGACGTGGTGCCCTCGGCGGCCAATCTGCTGTTCGCCCGGCATCCGGGGCAGGACGCCGCGACGCTCGTCTCGCAACTGCGGGAAAGGGAGATTTTCGTGCGCCATTTCAAGGCGCCGAGAATCGATCAGCATCTGCGAATCTCGGTGGGAACCGACGCGGAATGCGACGTTCTGCTGCGCGCGCTGCGGGAGATCATCGGCGGGAACGCAATCTAGGCACATAAAAAACAATGGCGAGGCATGCGCCTCGCCATCACCCGTTCACCTGTAGACCCGACTCTGCTTAATCGGCCTTGGCCGCCTGCAGCGCGTGGTATTTCGCCATCAATCCTTCGGCCGACTCGAGATGTTCCGGGTCGCGTGGAATGCACTCCACCGGGCACACCTGAATGCACTGAGGTTCGTCGAAGTGGCCGACGCACTCGGTACATTTTTTCGGGTCGATCACGTAGATTTCCGTGCCCATCGAAATTGCGTCGTTCGGGCACTCGGGCTCGCACACGTCGCAATTGATGCACTCGTCGGTAATCATCAAAGCCATACTTCTCTCACTTCACGCCGGCCGCAGCCGGCTTTAATCCGTCGAACCGACAGCTTACGCCGGTTACGGTTGGCCCGCCGACGCACCACCATCCGAATCCAGCGCCGCGACCTTCTCCGTCAGCCATTTTTCGACGGACGGGAACACGAATTTGCTGACATCGCCGCCCAGTTGGGCGATTTCGCGGACGATCGTGCCCGAGATGAACTGGTATTGATCCGACGGCGTCATGAACATGGTTTCGACGTCGGGCAGCAGATAGCGGTTCATGCCCGCCATCTGAAACTCGTATTCAAAGTCGGAAACGGCACGCAGCCCACGCACGATCACCCGTGCGTTGTTACTGCGAACGAAGTCTTTCAGCAACCCCTTGAAGCTCATGACCTGAACGTTCGGGTAGTGCCCCAGCACTTCGTGAGCGATGTCGAGGCGCTCTTCGAGCGTGAAGAACGGCTTCTTGTTGCGGCTGTCCGCGACGCCCACCACCAGCGTGTCGAAAATGCTCGACGCGCGTCGAACGAGGTCTTCGTGACCGCGCGTCAGCGGGTCGAAGGTGCCCGGGTACACGGCGACTACCATGAGACTTCTCCTCTCTTCAGACAAATGGGCGCCTCGAACGTCCACGCGACGCAGTCGGCACCGGCCGCGCACGTGACGATAAACCGTCCGGCGCTTGTTTTGGAACGGGCATTATTCCTTATTTTCGCGCTGCAGCAAATGAAAGTGGACAGCGCCCGCCTTCCCTTGCCGCACGATCTCCCAGCCGGCGAGCGTCTCGTTGCCGGCCAGCTCCAGATCGGCGCCGGCTTCGACATACAGAAAGCCGTGCTGGCTCAGCAGCGGAACCACGACGCCGAGCGCCCGGCCGAGCAGATCGCCGTCGAATGGCGGGTCGAGAAACACCACGTCGAACGAGCCGGGCGCGAGGCTCGCCGCCAGCCTCAGGCCGTCGGCCTCGACGATTTCGATACTGCGTGCCGCGAGCCGCTCCTGATTGGCGCGCAACTGGCGGGCCGCGCGGGCATTGCGCTCGACCATCACCACTCGCGCCGCGCCGCGCGAAGCCGCCTCGAAGCCGAGCGCGCCGCTGCCGGCGAACAGGTCGAGACAGCGCTGGCCGTCGAGACTCTGACCGAGCCAGTTGAACAGCGTCTCGCGCACCCGGTCGGGCGTGGGGCGCAGGCCGTCGAGATCGAGCACGGGTAACGGAGTGCGCTTCCAGTCGCCGCCGATGATACGGATGGCGTGCGGCTTGCCGCCTTTGGACGAAGCGCCATGGGCGCGTGATGGTGCGTGACGGGGCATGCAGTTTCGATGAAGTGGATGAAATCCGGCCTCGATACGGGCAGATCGGAGCGCCAACGTTACCACAGGGGCGTTGGGCGTCCAGCCTGGCCGTTCGGCCTATAGGCCGGCTGACGGCGCGCCTGATAAAATGTGCCGCTTCCAGCGCCTTGCATCCCGCATTGCAACGCTGCCTGCCGCACCCACCGGGCCCGTCCCGGCCGCGCGCATCGGCGCGCGCACTCACCACGCCAGAACATGTTCAGCTTTTTCAAACGATTCAAGGGTTCGAAAGAGTCCGACACCGCGCCGGACGAAGCGCAAACGGCGCCGGAAGCTCTGGCGCCCGAGCGCGTCGTCGAATCGCCGGCGGCGCCTCTTGCGCCTCTTGCGCCCCTGCCACCCGTCGCGCCGGTCGCCGCTCCCATCGCTCCAGCGCCCGAATTCGAGCCGGACGGATTCGTGCCGGACGACGAAGAACTCGAGCGGCAAGCCGTCGAATCGGTCGAATTGGTCGAATCCATTGAATCCGTTGAAATCCTGCCGCCGCCGCTGCAGGACGCGGGCGCAAAACGCTCGTGGCTCACGCGCCTCAAAACGGGGCTCTCCAAAACCAGCTCGAATCTGACCGGTATTTTCGTCGGCACGAAGATCGACGAGGACCTTTACGAAGAGCTGGAAACCGCGCTCCTGATGTCCGACGCCGGGGTCGACGCCACCGAGTTCCTGCTCGAATCGCTGCGCGAAAAAGTGCGCACCGAACGTCTGTCCGATCCCCAACAGGTCAAAGCGGCACTGCGCGCGCTGCTCATCGACCTGCTCAAGCCGCTGGAAAAGTCGTTGATGCTCGGGCGCGCCCAGCCGCTCGTCATGATGATCGCCGGCGTCAACGGTGCCGGCAAAACCACTAGCATCGGCAAGCTGGCCAAACATCTGCAGAGTTTCGACCAGTCGGTGCTGCTGGCCGCCGGCGACACGTTCCGCGCCGCGGCCCGCGAGCAGTTGGCCATCTGGGGCCAGCGCAATAACGTCACGGTGGTATCGCAGGAAAGCGGCGACCCGGCCGCGGTGATCTTCGACGCAGTAGGCGCGGCGCGCGCGCGCAAGATCGACGTGATGATGGCGGATACCGCCGGCCGCTTGCCGACCCAGCTGCATCTGATGGAAGAACTGCGCAAGGTGAAGCGCGTAATCGGCAAGGCGCAGGACGGCGCGCCGCACGAAGTGCTGCTGGTGATCGACGCCAACACCGGCCAGAACGCGCTCACCCAGGTGAAGGCGTTCGACGACGCGCTCGGCCTCACCGGTCTGATCGTCACCAAGCTCGACGGCACCGCGAAGGGCGGCATTCTCGCGGCGATTGCCCGGCAGCGGCCGATTCCGGTGTATTTCATCGGCGTCGGCGAGAAGGTGGAGGACTTGCAGCCGTTCAGCGCGGAAGAATTTTCGGACGCGTTACTTGGCAGCTAAGTCCGCCCGCTCGTGGGATTGCGACAAAAAAGGGGCGCTCATTCGAGCGCCCCTTTTCATTCATCGCTGCGTCACTCCGCGTCGGGCTGCGCGCCGGGCGCGGCTTTGGCGAACGCGTCGATCTGCATCGCGTGATCGTAAATACGCTGGATCGTCGGGTACTTCGCCGTGTCCACCTTGAACCGCTGCGCGTTGAACACCTGCGGAATCAGGCACGCGTCGGCGAGCGTCGGGGTGTCGCCGAAACTGAGCTTGCCGGTCCGTGCGCTGCCTGCGAGCCGCGCCTCGAGCGTCGCAAAGCCTGCCTCGACCCAATGCCGGTACCACGCGTCCTTCGCATCGTCGTCCACATGCAGCGTGTGTTTCAGATACTTCAGCACGCGCAGATTGTTGATCGGATGGATTTCGCACGCCACCTGCAATGCCAGCGAACGAATATAAGCGCGATCGGCCGGCGTGCCCGGCAGAAGCGACGGCTCGGGATGCGTCTCGTCCAGATACTCGATGATCGCGAGCGACTGCGGCAACGCCTCTTCGCCGTCGATGAACGTCGGCACGATGCCGTCCAGATTCACCGCGCGATACTCGGGTTTGAGTTGCTCGCCGCCATCGCGCACGAGATGCACGGGCAAGCTCTCGTACGGCAGGTTTTTCACGTTCAGCGCGATGCGCACGCGGTACGACGCCGAACTGCGGAAGTAGGTATAAAGCTTCATGTTTTTCGATCTCCTCCGATGCCGTCCTTCAGACGACGCGCACGCTGAGCTCGCCCAGACCGTCGACGCCGCCCTTCATCAGATCGCCCGCCACCACGGCGCCGACGCCCTCCGGCGTGCCGGTGAAGATCAGATCGCCCGGCTGCAATTCGAATAACGTCGACAGATACGCAATCGTCTCGGCCACCGACCAGATCAGTTGCGACACGTCCGAGCGCTGCTTTTCAGCACCGTTCACCGACAGCCAGATCGCGCCTTGCCCGACGTGGCCGACGCTCGCCACGGGATGAATCGGGCCGAGCGGCGCCGAGTGATCGAAGCCCTTGGCGGTGTCCCATGGACGGCCGAGTTTCTTCGCTTCCGCCTGCAGGTCGCGTCGCGTCATGTCGAGGCCCAGCGCGTAGCCGTACACGTGATCGAGCGCGCTCTGCGCCGGAATGTCCCGGCCGCCTTGGCCGATTGCTGCCACCAGTTCCATCTCGAAGTGGACGTTTTTCGATTGCGACGGGTACGGGAACTCGCCGGTGGCGCCTGGCGCGACGTACAGCACGGCGTCGGCGGGCTTGCCGAAGAAGAACGGCGGTTCCCGGTCGGGATCGTGTCCCATCTCGCGCGCGTGCGCCTCGTAATTACGGCCAACACAGTAGATACGACGCACCGCGAATTGCTCGCTCGAACCCACCACCGGCACTGCGACGACTGCCGGCGGGGCAAACACGTAACTCATCCCGTTCTCCGTTATTGATGGATCCCACCGGCGCGGCGGGAAAGCGTCGAGTTTAACGCGCGGCAAAGGCGCGTGCCCGCGAGTCGGGTGCGAGTCGGGTGCGAGTCGGCGCGTGAGCCGGGCGTGAGCCGGGCGTGAGCCGGGCGTGAGCCGGGCGTGAGCCGGGCGTGAGCCGGCACGTGGCTGCGCAGGGCGGCCCGATCGCCGATCCCGGCCAGCGCCCCCCGGCGCCGCGCCAACGAATCGCCGATCCGCTGGAGATGCGATACTCACGTGGATCCGCTTCCCATGAATGCCGTGGCCGGCCGCACGATCTCCCGATCGCGACCCGTCGCCCGCCCCCACTTGCGCCCGATGACCGACTCTCCCGACTCCGCCTCCGCTTTCCCCTGTGCCCGCTTCATCAAGGAAATCGGCCGTGGCCCGAACGGCGCGCGCGCACTCACCGCCGACGATACTCGCGAGCTTTACAGCGCGATGCTCGACGGCCGCGTCGGCGATCTCGAACTCGGCGCGGTGCTGCTCGCCTATCGCGTGAAAGGCGAAACGGCCGACGAACTCGCGGCCATGCTCGGCGGTGCACACGCTTCGTTCGACCCTGTGCACTCGCCTCACGGCCCGTTCCGGCCGGTGTCGATCCCGAGCTATAACGGCGCGCGCAAGCAGCCGAACCTGGTGCCGCTGCTGGCGCTGCTGCTCGCGCGCGAAGGCGTGCCGGTGCTCGTGCATGGCGTGACCGAAGATCCCGGCCGCGTGACCAGCGCCGAAATCTTCACGCATCTGCGAATTCCGCAGGCGCGCGCGCATGCCGAGATCGAAGACGGCCTGGCCGAGCGCCGTCTGGCCTTCGCGCCGATCGACGTGCTGGCGCCGAAGCTCGCCCGGCTGCTGTCGCTGCGTCGGCGGATGGGCGTGCGCAACTCGACGCATACGCTGGTGAAAATTTTGCAGCCGTTTGCGCCGGCAGGATTACGGCTGGTGAATTACACGCACCCGCCCTATCGGGACAGTCTGACGCAACTGTTCAACACTCACCTGGACGCCGCCGCGGGCGGCGCATTGCTCGCGCGTGGGACTGAAGGCGAGGCGGTCGCCGATACGCGGCGCCAGGTGCAGGTGGACTGGTTGCACGACGGCGTCTGCGAGACGCTGGTGGCGCACGAACGCTCGTCGGCGGATGCGCCGGAGGTGGAGTTGCCCGAAGCGCGCGATGCGCCGACCACCGCGCTATGGATCGCCGCCGTGCTGCGCGGCGAAGCGCCGGTGCCGAGCGCGATTGAAAGGCAGGTGGAATTGATCGTCGATGTGGCGAGAATAGCGGGCTGAACCGCGTCGCGGGCTAGCGGGCCGCCGATTCCCTCCTGGACAGGCCGTCAGGACCGCCCTTCCAGCTCATTCGATCGCGCAGCGTGTCGCTTGCCATGCGATCAGCCGCCATTGCCCGTCGTGATGAAGATGCACCGCCGTATAGGCAATCGGAAACAGCAGCGCTCCGTTGTTGGTTTCCATCTCGATCAGCACCCGGCCGGTCACGACGCACGTCTCGCTGCCCGCCGGCAACACGTCCTGGGTCTGAACCTCGATCTGACGATAGCGCCGGCGGCCCCCGCTGATCCCGTCGATGAACTGCCGCTTCGTCTCACGCTTGCCGCTCGTGTGGACGTAGCTGACGTTGTCCGCGAGCAGTGTGTCGAGCAGGGCAGCGTCGCCGTCGACCATCGCACGAAAACGCTCCCGCTCGAGTCCGCGAATCGCTTCGATCAGTTTTGCCGCCATCGCTCAGCCCCTTGCACCGGCGGGCCGTTGGCGGCTGCGGTGATCAAAAGTTGTATTGCAGATATAGCTCGTGGAAATTTATACCAGGATTGGGCTCTTTGATACCGCCGTTGGAAATATGCTGGAACCGGTAGCCGACCTGATACTGCTGGTGATTCCCGATCTGCAGCCCGACACCCGCAGTCGGCGTGAACTGGAACGCCGTGGCGTAGGTGTAGTCGGAAGCGATGCGGGGGCTGGTGAGAAGTCGCACCCCCACGCCCGCCTCGATGAACGGACGGACCGATCCCGTCGCCCGGATGAAGCGAATGAGCGGTGTCACACCGAATTCGCCGATGTTGTCGTGCACATTGCCTTCATCGGTATGCCACCAGGCGGCATGTGCCTCGCCGATCAGCGAGAAATGCCATGCGCCGATTTGCCACCATGTCAGATCCGGGTCCCACGCAAGCCCGAGATCGAGCTTCTTGACGTGGTGATCACCCGTGCCGCCGGTCACCTGAAACCCGAACTGGTCCGCTGAAGCCGTTCCCGAGGCCGCGCACAGGAGGGCGGCGATTGCGCCAGACAGAGCCAGACCACGAAAGCCATTCTTTTTGTTGTCCATCAAAGCCCCGAACTCGCCGAAAGTTGAACAATCTGTAACAGTTTTCCCTATTTTAAAGACAAACTGGAATTGGCGGATCGTGGGAAGAAATGTATTTTTTAGCAATTACTCACTTCGAAAACAGAAAATATCGGTCATTTATCTTGATGAAGGCGGTTTGTTAGGTAAATTGTACGCATCACACGGCGACAGGAGAAGGAGCGTAAGATGGCTATCGGAACTGAAATTTCAATAGGAATTTTCGGAACTTGGATGGCCCTACAGCCTCTAAGTATTAGCACTCGGTAAATCAGAGTGCTAACATCCAACGCTGGAGTCGTTACCTGAGTACGCTTTTGTCTGATTCCAAAGGAGTTTTCCACGTGAGCCATGCAATGACCCTTCCGAGTATTCTGAGCCCGTCGTCGGCTAAGGCCGCTTCGGCAGGTGCACTGGCGCTCTCGCATTCCTCGCTGCTGCCCGGTCAACTGGGCAATATCGACGCCTACATCCAGGCCGTTAATCGGATTCCGATGCTGACGCCGGCAGAAGAACGCCAGTTCGCCACCGAATTTCGCGAGCAGGACAACCTGCAGTCCGCACGCCGCCTCGTCCTGTCGCATCTGCGGCTGGTCGTTTCCATCGCGCGCAACTATCTGGGTTATGGACTGCCGCACGCCGACCTGATCCAGGAAGGCAACATCGGCCTGATGAAGGCCGTCAAGCGCTTCGATCCGGAGCAGAACGTGCGTCTGGTGTCGTACGCAATGCACTGGATCAAGGCTGAGATCCACGAATACATTTTGCGCAACTGGCGGATGGTGAAGGTCGCCACCACCAAAGCGCAGCGCAAGCTGTTCTTCAACCTGCGCAGCCACAAGCAGGGTTTGGGCGCCTTCACGCCGGACGAGATCGAAGGTCTCGCGCAGGAACTGAATGTGAAGCGCGAAGAAGTATCCGAGATGGAAACGCGTCTGTCCGGCGGCGACATCGCGCTGGAAGGCCAAGTGGAGGACGGCGAAGAATCGTATGCGCCCATCGCCTATCTGGCCGACTCGCACAGCGAGCCGACCGCGGTGCTGGCTTCGCGGCAACGCGACAAGCTGCAAAGCGACGGCATCGCGAGCGCGCTGGACGCGCTGGACGCCCGCAGCCGCCGCATCATCGAGGCACGCTGGCTGAAGGTGGAAGACGATGGTTCGGGCGGCTCCACGCTGCACGAACTGGCCGACGAATTCGGCGTGTCGGCCGAGCGTATCCGCCAGATCGAAGCCAGCGCCATGAAGAAGATGCGCGGTGCGTTAGCCGAGTACGCATAACTCGGAGCACCAAGCCTCAAAAAAGCCCCGCCCTCGCAAGAACGGCGGGGCTTTTTTCGCCCCGCGGCCGCGCCTTCGCGCCAGCCCACGCCTTAGTAGCCCATGCGGTTCAAACAGTCGTTTCTTGACGTATCACAAACCACCTATCAATACTGTTTGAACAGGATCGATTTCGCGACCGAATGTCGCAGCGACGCGCCCATCGGCGCCGGGTCCTGCTCCTAGAATCGGTATGCATTCGCCAGACCCGAAACCGCCTGGCGCCGCCGGATTCACCGGTATGAAGTCACCTTCGACCGATCATGACCATCGCCATCAAGCGTAGTAACGCGCCCCGCCCGAGCCTGCGTCGACGTCTCGCAGGCTGGGTGCGTGGCCCCACGCTGGCCCGCGACATCGCCATCGTCCTCGCCATCAAATTCGTTTTGCTGATGGCGCTCAAGTACACGTTTTTCAATCATCCGCAGGCGGACCATATGTCGCTGCCGCCTGAACAGGTCGCGCAAGCGCTCCTGTCCGTACCTGTCGCGCATTCGTCCCAAGGTGATCGCCATGCCCGTTAGCGAAGTCGTCGAACTCTCGCGTCTCCAGTTCGCCATCACGGCGCTCTATCATTTTCTCTTCGTGCCGCTCACGCTCGGTTTGTCCTGGCTGCTCGTCATCATGGAGTCGGTCTACGTGATGACCGGCAAGCCCATCTACAAGGACATGACGCAGTTCTGGGGCAAGCTGTTCGGCATCAACTTCGCCATGGGCGTGACCACCGGACTGACACTGGAATTTCAGTTCGGCACCAACTGGTCGTATTACTCGCACTACGTCGGCGATATTTTCGGCGTGCCGCTCGCGGTGGAAGGCCTGATGGCGTTCTTCCTAGAATCCACCTTCGTGGGCCTGTTCTTCTTCGGCTGGAACCGGCTCTCGCGCGTCCAGCACGTGATGGTCACGTTCCTCGTCGCACTCGGCTCGAACCTGTCGGCACTGTGGATCCTGGTCGCCAACGGCTGGATGAACAATCCGGTCGGCGCGACGTTCAACTACCAGACCATGCGCATGGAACTCGACAGCATCTTCTCCGTGCTGTTCAACCCGGTCGCGCAGGTCAAGTTCGTGCACACGGTCTCGGCCGGCTACGTCACGGCGTCGATGTTCGTGCTCGGCATTTCCTCGTGGTATCTGCTCAAGCGGCGCGATACCGAGTTCGCGCTGCGTTCGTTCGCGATTGCCGCCGGCTTCGGTCTCGCTTCCACGTTGTGCGTGATCGTGCTCGGCGACGAATCCGGCTACCGCACCGGTGAAGTCCAGCAGGTCAAGCTCGCGGCGATCGAATCCGAATGGGAAACCGCGCCCGCGCCGGCACCGTTCACGATCATCGGGATTCCCAACCAGAAGGAAGAGCGCACCGACTACGCGATCCGCATTCCGTACGCGCTCGGCATTATCGCGACCCGCTCGATCGACGAGCCCGTGGTCGGGCTGAAAGACCTGATGGCGCACAACGAAGTGCGCATCAAAAACGGCATGCTGGCCTACGCGGCGCTGCAAAAACTCAAGCAGGGCGACGTCACGGACGAAGCCAAAGCCGCGTTCGACGCCCACAAGCAGGACCTCGGCTACGGTCTGATGCTCAAGCAGTTCACGGCCAACGTCACCGACGCCACGCCGGAGCAGATCGCCCAAGCCGCCAGGAAAACGATTCCGCCGGTCGCGCCGGTGTTCTTCTCGTTCCGCCTGATGGTGGGACTCGGCATGCTGTTCCTCCTCACCTTCGTGCTGGCGTTCTACTTTTGCGCGCAACGCTCGCTGTTGCTGGAAAAGCGCCGCTGGTTCCTGCGCTGGGCCTTGTGGGCAATTCCGTTGCCGTGGCTCGCCGCCGAGTTCGGCTGGATCGTCGCCGAGGTGGGCCGTCAGCCATGGACCATCGCCGGCATTCTGCCGACCAACCTGTCGGCCTCCAGCCTGCAACCGCGCGACCTGTACCTGAGTATTGCGGGCTTCGTGGTGTTCTACACGGTGCTGTTCATCATCGAAATCACGCTGATGTTCAAGTACGCGCGGCTCGGCCCGTCGTCGCTTCACACGGGCCGCTATTACCACGAGGTCGAGCAAAAGAGCGCGCCGCTGAATGCGCCGCTGCCGACTCACCCCGCCGCCTGACCGGCACCACAGCGTTCAAGGGAAAATCATCATGGATTATGCAACCCTCAAACTGATCTGGTGGGTGTTGATCGGCACGCTGATCATCGGCTTCGCGCTCACCGACGGCTTCGACATGGGCGCGGCGATTCTGCTGCCGTTCATCGGCAAGAGCAACGACGAGCGGCGCATCGTCATCAATACGGTCGGCGCGACGTGGGAAGGCAACCAGGTCTGGCTCATCACGGCCGGCGGCGCGATGTTCGCCGCGTGGCCGCTGGTGTACGCCGCGTCGTTCTCCGGCTTCTACTTCGCGATGCTGCTGGTGCTGTTCTCGCTGTTCTTCCGGCCGGTCGGCTTCGACTATCGCGGCAAGCGCGACGATCCGCGCTGGCGCACCGCGTGGGACTGGGCGCTGTTCGTCGGCGGCTTCGTGCCGGCGCTGGTGTTCGGCGTGGCGTTCGGCAACCTGCTGCAAGGCGTGCCGTTTTCATTCGATACCGATCTGCGCGTCACCTACCACGGCGGCTTCTTCGCGCTGCTCAACCCGTTCGCGGTGCTGTGCGGACTCGTGAGCGTGGCGATGCTGGCCGCGCACGGCGCAGCTTTCGTGAAGATGAAGACCGACGGCGTGATCAACGCGCGCGCCTCGTTCGCGCTGCGCGTCGCGGCGTCGAGCGGCGTCGTGCTGTTCGTCGCGGCCGGTGCGCTGATCGCGACGCTGATCGGCGGCTACCAGATCGTCGATGCAGCGCCGCTCGACACGGTCGCCAATCCGCTCATGAAGAACGTGATCGGCGCGCCGGGCTTGTGGCTCGCCAACTACGCGACCTATCCGTGGATGGTCGTCGCGCCCGTCGCGGGCCTCGCAGGCGGCGTGCTCGCCCTGTTGCTCGCCCGTTCGCGCTTCGAAAAGAGCGCGTTTCTCTCGACCTCGCTGATGGTGATCGGCGTGATCCTGACGGCCGGCTTTTCGATGTTTCCGTTCATCATGCCGTCCTCGCTCGATGGCCGCAGCAGCCTCACCGTGTGGGACTCGACCTCCAGCCGCATGACGCTGCAGATCATGCTGGTGGCGGTGGCCATTTTTCTGCCGCTCATCCTCATCTATACGAGCTGGGTGTATCGCGTGATGCGCGGTAAAGTCACCGCCGCCGCGCTCGAGGAAAACCATCATTCGATGTATTAACCGGAGTTTGCGATGTGGTATTTCACCTGGATTCTTGGGATTGGTGTGGCGCTGGCGTTCGGCATCGTCAACGTCATGTGGCTGGAGTCGAACGCTTCGAATGGCGCGGAGAAGCGCAGTAAAGCCCGTTGAAATAGCGACGACATAAAAAAAACGGCACCTTGAATTCAAGGTGCCGTTTCTGTTTCAACGCATCACGCAGGTAAAGGCGCGGCGCCGCCGGTACTGCTGCCGACTGGCGTCAGGCGTGTCGACAGTTGCGCTGCGTAACGCGGCGCTGCTTCACCGACCACGACATGGAACGTATCCGCCGCGACCCACGCGGTATCGAGCGAGGCCAGACGTTGCCGATCCACCGCCGAAGGATCGCGCACCACGAGCCGCAAACGCGTCGCGGCGACTGCATCCAGCGACACCACGTTGCCCGCGCCGCCGAACACGGCGAGCCAACGCAAGGGCTCGGGATCGAGCGGGCCAACACCAGCGCCAGCGCCCTGCTGCAAGCCGGCAGTGTTTGCCACCGGCGTGTCGGCGGCAACAGCGACAGTCGCAACGGGCGCCTTCACCGCCTCACCACCACCCTGTGCGATCACCGTCCGGATTTCGTCCGCGATGATGTCCGCTTCCGGCCCGATGATCACCTGCACGTTCTTCGCATCGCGCTTGAGCACGCCGCGCGCGCCGGCCGACTTGAGTTCGCCTTCCGACACCTTGCCCGAATCGACCACCGACAGACGCAGACGCGTCGTACACGCATCCACCACCGACAGATTCGCGGCACCGCCCAACGCCGCGATATAACGCTGCGCACGCGGCAGCGCCAGACCCGCGACCGGCGAGCCGACACCAGCGGCGCCGGACGCATCCGGCGTACCGGTCTGCTCGTCGGCCGACACCGGCTCGCGGCCCGGCGTCGCCATGTTGAACTTGCGGATGAAGAAACGGAACAACCCGTAATACACGACCATGTACACGAGACCGATCGGAATCGCCCACCAGCCGCGCGTCGACAACCCGTAGTTCAGCACGTAGTCGATCGCACCCGCCGAGAACGTAAAGCCGAGGTGAATGCCGAGCGCCGAACAGATCGCCAGCGACAGCCCAGTGAGCAACGCGTGAATCACGTAGAGCACCGGCGCGAGGAACATGAAGCTGAATTCGATCGGCTCGGTAACGCCCGTCAGAAACGACGTCAATGCCATCGAGAACAGCAAACCGCCGACCACCGCGCGGCGTTCCTTGGGCGCTTCGTGGAACATCGCGAGACACGCGGCCGGCAGGCCGAACATCATCACCGGGAAGAAGCCCGTCATGAACGTGCCGGCACTCGGATCGCCCGCGAAGAAGCGGTGCAGGTCGCCCGTCACGGCCGCGCCGCCCGGCGGCGTGAACGTGCCGAACACGAACCACGTCAGCGAATTCAGAATGTGATGCAGCCCGGTGACGAGCAGCAACCGGTTCAGCACGCCGAACACGAACGCGCCGAGCGCCCCGGCGGTGGTCAGCCAGTGACCGGCCGTATCGATCACGCCCTGCACCGGCTGCCAGACATAGCCGAACACGATGCCGAGCGCGAGACACACCACGCCGGTGACGATCGGCACGAAGCGTTTCCCTCCGAAGAACGCGAGGTAGTCGGGCAGCTTGATGTCCTTGTAGCGGTTGTACAGCAGCCCCGCGACGATCCCCGCCACGATCCCGGACAGCACGCCCATGTTGAGCTTGTCGTTGATGTCCTTCATCACCGCGATCTCGACCAGATAACCGATCGCGCCGGCAAGACCCGCCACGCCGTTATTGTCTTTCGCGAAGCCGACCGCCACGCCGATCGCGAACAGCAGCGGCAGGTTGTCGAAGATTGCGCCGCCCGCATCGGCGATCATCTTGATGTTGAACACATCGGGCTGACCGAGGCGCAGCAGCAGACCGGCAACCGGCAGCACCGCGATCGGCAGCATCAGCGCGCGACCCAGCCGCTGAATTTTCAGAAACGGATTTCCATCCATCGTTATCTCCAATCCTTGTCTTGTTGTGAATTCAATCCAGCGGCCAGGTCGTGCGGCTCAGCGCGCGCACGGCCTGTGCCGACTCGAGCGCCAGCGCATCCTGAGCACGTTGACGACACAGCTGATAATCGAGATTGCGCACGCGCGCCTTGATACCCGGCACGGACACCGGATCCACCGACAACTCGGTGATGCCTAGCCCGACGAGCAAGGGCATGGCGAGCGGATCGCCCGCCAGCGCACCGCACACGCCGACCCATTTGCCATGTTGGCCCGCGCCGTGGACGGTCGCGGCGATCAGCCGCAGCACGGCCGGGTGCAAGCCGTCTGCCTGCGCGGCCAGATCGGCCTGACAGCGGTCCATCGCCAGCGTGTATTGCGTCAGATCGTTGGTGCCGATCGACAGAAAATCGGCGTGTCGCGCGAGTTGATCGGCCAGCAGCGCGGCCGACGGCACCTCGATCATCACGCCCACTTCGATGGGCTCCGTGCGCCCCGACTCGCGCGACAACTCGTCGATGCGCTGGCGAATCCGGATCAACTCACCCACGTCGGTCACCATCGGCAACAGAATGCGCACGGCGCCCAGCGGCCGCACCGCCAGCAAGCCGCGCAACTGCTCGTCGAGCAGATCGGGGCGCACCTGCGCGAGACGGATACCGCGCAGACCGAGCGCCGGGTTCGGCTCGGGCGGCAGCGTCAGGTAATCGACTTCCTTATCCGCGCCGACGTCGAGCGTGCGGATGATCGCCGTGCGTCCGCCCAGCGCATCCACGATCGACTGATAACTCTGACGATGCTCGTCCGTACTCGGCGCCGACGCGCGGTGGATGAACAGCAGTTCGGTGCGCAGCAGACCGACGGCATCGGCACCGTGATCGACGGCGGTCTTCGCGTCGTCGAGCGTGGCGATATTGGCCGCGACTTCGATCGCGCGGCCATCGGTGGTCGCCGCTGCCTGTTGCGATGTGCGGCGGTTGGCTTCGCGCACGTCGGCGAGACGCGAACGCTCCACCCGCGCGCGCTCGATGTCGGGCCCGGTCGGCGCGAATTCGAGCCGGCCGGTCGTCGCGTTCACGACCACCTCGGTGCCTTCGGGAATGGCATGCAGCGCATCGCCGATGGCGACCAAAGCGGGGATGCCGGCTTGCCGCGCGAGAATTGCCGCATGCGAAGTGGCACCGCCGCGCGCCATCACGAGCGCGGTCACCCGCGTGCGATCCAGCGACGACAGGTCGGACGGCGTGAACTCGTCGGCGGCCAGCACGGCTTCTTCGGGCAGCGTGCGCGCCGCAGAGTTCGTGTAACCCAGCGCGCGCAGTACGCGCTTCTCGATATCGCGCAGATCGGCGGCGCGTTCAGCCAGCAACGCGTCGTCGATGTTCGCGAGGATCGCGGTCTGCGCGCGGATCGATTCGCGCCACGCGAAGCCCGCGCTCTTGCCGAGGCTGATCAGATCGCGCGCGGCGTCGAGCAGCGCGGGGTCTTCGAGCAGCACGCGATGCACGGCGAAGATGCCGGCTTCGCCTACCGCGCCGCGCTGCGACGCATCGCGCACGACCGTGTCGAGATCGGTGTCGACGGTTGCGATGGCTTTGTCGAGCAAGCGGCTCTCGGCCGCGGACGTGCCGCCCGCCTGCTCGGGTGGATCGAGATCGGCGTCGTCCCAGCGCAGCAGTTTGCCGACCGCGATACCCGGCGATGCGCACACGCCTGCGAGCGTGTTCGGCGCGGGAGCTTGCGCGGCTGCCGGCGGCGTCATGGTCGCGTTCGAGGACGGCGGCGATGGCGGCGATGGCGGCGCAAGCGATGCGGTACGCGCCGGTTTCGTCTCGACTTCACCGTGCGCTTCACGCGTCAACTCATGCGCGATGGCATCGATCGCGGCCTGCGCTTGCGGCCCGACACCGAGCAGTTCGACCGTCGCGCCTTCGCCCGCGCCCAGGCCGAGCAAACCGACCACGCTTTCGATCGCCGCCTTGCGGCCTTCGTAGCGCACTTCGACGCGCGCATCGAAACCGCGCGCCGCTTCACGCGCACGCGCCGCCGGCCGGGCATGCAGCCCGCCCGCCTGGACCAGCACGACCTGACGGCGTGCTTCTTCGGTGACATTGGTGGCGCTCGCGCGACGCGACGCCTCGGCCTGCGCACCATCGCGAGCGCGCAGCACCAGCAAGGGCGTGTTCCCGGCCAGCACGCGCGCGCCTTCGACGCGCTCGACAATCTCGAACGCATCCGAATTGGCGATGGCGATCACCGAAATCAGACTCGGCGCGTGCAAAGCAATCTGGTCCTGATCGAACTCGATCAACACCTGGCCCGCGCGCACGTGCTCGCCTTGAGCGACCATCGGCGCGAAGCCCTTGCCGTTCAGCTCGACCGTATCGATGCCGATATGCAGCAGGATTTCCGCACCTTCGGCCGTAGCCAGCGTCACGGCGTGACCGGTGCGCGCAAGATGGGTAACGGTGCCGTCGCAAGGTGCGACGAGCCGCCCTTCGAGCGGATCGATGCCGATACCGTCGCCGAACATGCCGCCCGAAAACACCGGGTCGGGGACGTCGGCAAGCAGCACGACCGGACCGGTCAGCGGGGCAAGCAGCACTACATGGCCTTCGGAATGGCTCTTCAAGCGGGACTCCTCGACACGTCTCATCGGCTTTCTCGTCAGTGAGTTTCGGTGACTTTGTTGAGATGGCGCGGCGCGTCGGGATTGCGCCCGCGCGCGGCAGCGAGGCCGGCGGCCATCACGTAGAAAGACAGGATGGCGCCGATCGGATCGAGCGCCGCGTGAGCCGTGTTCGCGAGCGGCAGCGTGGCTTCGGGCACGTCGTCCGGCGCCGCGAGCAACACGCGCGCGCCGCGCGCCTGCATGTCGCGGGCGAGTTGCAGCAGACCGGCCTGTTCAGGTCCGCGCGGCGCGAACACCAGCAACGGATAGTCGCGATCGATCAGCTCCATCGGACCATGCCGCACTTCCGCGCTCGAAAACGCTTCGGCCTGAATGCCGGAGGTCTCTTTCAGTTTGAGCGCCGCTTCCTGCGCGATGGCGAGGCCCAGACCGCGGCCGATCACGATCATTCGCTCGACGCCGCGCAAGGCTTCCACCGCCGCCGACCAGTCGAGCCGGCCCGCCACGCGCAGTGCGTCGGGCAAGGTGTTCAATGCGCCGAGCAGCGCGGCGTCGTTCTGCCAGTGCGCAACGAGTTGCGCGCCGATCGACAGCATCGCGATATAGCTCTTGGTGGCGGCGACGCTGAGTTCGGGACCGGCAACCAGCGGCAGATCGAACTCGCACGCGTCGGCGAGCGGCGAGCCCGGCACGTTCACCGCGGCCACCGTCAGCGCGCCGGCGTTGCGCAGCGCCTGCATCGTGCCGATCAGGTCCGGGCTCTTACCCGACTGCGAGAAAGCCAGCGCGAGCTGATCGCGCACCTGCAACGGTGCTTGCTGCAACGTCGCGACCGACATCGGCAACGACGCCACCGGCACACCTAGCCGGCTCATCGTCAGGCTCGCGAAATAACTGGCAGCGTGGTCCGAACTGCCGCGCGCGACCGTCAACGCGACATGGCGCGGCTGCTGCGCGAGCTTCGCGGCCAGCGCCTCGACGCGCGAGGTGTCCGTGAGTTGCGCGGCGACCGTCTCGGCGGACGCCAGCGCCTCGTTAAGCATGTTCGACAATTGCTTCTCCTTCGACGTAAGTTGCACACAGCGCCAGTTCGCGATCGAACACGACCAGGTCGGCCCACGCGCCGCGGGCAATGCGGCCGCGGTCTTCGATGCCAAGATAGTCGGCGGCGTAACGCGACAAACGGTTCGATACGTCGGCCATCGGCAAGCCGAGCGACACCAGATTGCGCAGCGCCTGATCCATCGTCAGCGTGCTGCCGGCAAGCGTGCCGTCGGCGAGACGCACGCCGCCGAGACACTTCGTCACGTGCTGGCTGCCGAGGCGATATTCGCCGTCGGGCATGCCGGTGGCGGAAGTGCTGTCCGTCACCACGTACAGACGCGGAATCGCGCGCAGCGCGGTGCGGATCGCGCCCGGATGAACGTGCAGCAGGTCAGGGATGATTTCGGCGTATTCGGCATGCGCGAGCGCGGCGCCGACCAGTCCCGGATTGCGATGGTGCAGCGGCGACATGGCGTTGAACAGATGCGTGAAGCCGCAGGCGCCATGCTTGAGCGCGGCGACGGCGTCGTCGTAGGTGCCGAGCGAATGGCCGAGCTGCACGCGCACACCGCGCGCCGCCATCTCCGAAATGATGTCCATGTGACCGGCGATTTCGGGCGCCAGCGTGACCACGCGGATCGGCGCGATCGACAGATACTTCTGCACTTCTTCCAGCACCGCCGAGACCGCCGCGTCCGGCTGCGCGCCGAGTTTGCCGGGGTTGATGTACGGACCTTCCAGATGCACGCCCAGTACGCGCGCGCCGCCGGGTGTGCGCACCCGCGCGAGATCGCCGAGACCGGCGACGACGCTCATCAGTTCGTCGCGCGGCGCGGTCATGGTGGTGGCGAGCAGGCTCGTCGTGCCGTAGCGAGCATGCGTGCGCGTGATGGTGTGAATCGCGTCGCCCGCTTCCATCACGTCGGCGCCGCCGCCGCCGTGCACGTGCAGGTCGATGAAGCCCGGCAGGATGTACGGCGAATCGTTCGTCGACGGATCGACGGGGTCGCCGGTCAGCGCAACGATGCGGCCGTTTTCGTATTCGAGCGTGCCGTGAATCCAGCCGTCGGAGGTGAGTATGTTTCCGTTGAGCATGAGTCTCTCTGGTAAGACGTGATGCGAATAGGGGCGAACGAGGCGTGGCTCGCCGGGTCAGGTCCGCAGTTCAGCCACGAAGTCGTAGTAATCGTCGCGACAGTACGTGTCCGTGAGTTCGATTGCGCGCTGGTCGGCGCTATAACCGATACGGGTAATGACCAGCAGCGCCGAGCGTGGTTCGACATCCATCAACGTTGCGATCTCGCTCGACGCGTTGACCGCGCGAAAGTGCTGCAACGCGCGCACGACCGCCGCGCCGCGTTGTTCCAGATAACTGTAGAGCGAGATGCCGATAGCCTGCGGCTCGGGCACAACGGCCACCGGTAAGGCCGAGTGCTCGACCGCCATGACGATGCCGTCCGCGCGCCGCAACCGCCGCAAACTCGCGACCGCCGCGCCTGGCGACAAGCCCAGGTGAACGAGTTCGTCGCGATTCGCCGCGCGGATCTCGCGCTCGAGCCAGACGGAGTCCGGCTGGAAACCTCGTTGCTGCATCTTCTTCGTGAAACCGGTGAGCCGCGAAAGCGGATCTTCGACACGCGGCGTGATGAAACTGCCTGCGCCACGCGCGCGCCGGATCAAGCCCTGCTCGACCAGCAATTCGATGGCCTTACGCGCCGTAATGCGCGACACGCCGATCGCGTCCGACAACGTGCGCTCCGAAGGCAGTGCCTCGCCCGCCGACCACACGCCGCAGTGAATTGCAGTAGCCAGATTGCGGGCGAGTTGCAAATAGAGCGGCGTAACGTTGCGAGCGTCGGGCGTCAGCGCGGACCAGCGTGTCTCCATGGGGCTCCACCGGACGAATGGGGTGAGTACGACCAAAAAAAACGAGAGCCCATTATATAACCACAACAATACCAGTCAACCACCGCATTCCGTTTTGGTATGATGTTTCTCAAAGTCTTACTGGACGGCCTTTACAGCCCTATTCGCCCAGCTTTTTCACAACAAAGAAACACTCGGTATTTACCCTGACTGGTCTGGTATAAAAACGAATTTCAGGACGACTGGTATTCATCCATGACTAACACTCGCCTTACGGTAAATACCTGTCGAATACCAGTTTGCGAACCCGGTGATTCGCCTGTGCTTTTTTAAAAGAACCCCTTCCCATATAGTGCTGTGTACTAAACGATCAAAAATTTCGAGAGAGCCGCAGGTGACCGATTCCGAAGCGCTAAAACGCGCACATGCCGTCCGTCATTTCAATCGTTTTTACACGCAGTACATCGGCGCGCTCCATGAGGGCCTGGCCAGCAGCGAATTCTCGCTGACGGAAGTGCGCGTGCTGCACGAGTTGCATCGCAAGGACGGCCAGACCGCGTCGGCACTCGGGCGCTCGCTGGGACTCGACAGCGGTTATCTCAGCCGCCTGCTGACCAGCTTCGAGCGGCGCGACCTGATTACCCGCCGCCCGTCCGAAACGGATGCGCGACAGTCGCTGCTAGGTCTCACCGAACATGGCCGGACGGTATATGTCCCGCTCGATAACGCGGCGCTGTGCGAGGTCTCGGCATTGCTCGAAGGCCTGAGCGCACTCAGCCAGGAACAGATGATCGTCGCGATGAAGTTGATCGAGCGCATGCTCAATCCGGCGCCGAGAGTCGGGGCCGTGACGTTGCGGCAGCCGCGCGCAGGCGAGTGCAGCTGGCTCGTCCACCGGCAGGCGCAGTGGTTCGCCGCGAAGTATGGTTGGGGCGCTTCGTTCGAAGGATTGCTGGCGCGCATCGTCGCCGATTACACGCAGCGCGACGACTCGCCGCGCGAGACGTGCTGGGTGGCCGATCAGGGCGGCATGGTGGTCGGCTCGGCGTGCGTCGTCGCGGTGTCGGCGACGGTGGCGGGCGTCAAGCTGTTATGGGTCGAACCGGACGTGCAGCGCTCCGGCATCGGTACGCAACTGCTCGGCGAGTGCGTGGGCTTCGCGCGCCGCGCAGGCTACACGAAGCTCACGCTGACCACGGCGAGCGTGCTGGATGGACTGCTGCGACTGTTCGAGCGCGCCGGGTTCCGGCAGGCGGGCAAGGCGCCCGCGCATCGCTTCGGTCAGGAGATGACGATCGAGCGCTGGGAACTGGACCTTTGAAGCGGCTGTTCCGTCGCGCCCGATCACGATCGCGCCGTCGTTAGAACGACGGCACCACCGCACCCTTGAACTGCGTCTTGATGAACTGACGCACGTCTTCCGACTGGTAAGCCGCCACGAGTTTCTTCACCCAGGGCTTGTCCTTGTCCTGCGCGCGCACGGCAATCAGGTTCGCGTACGGGCTGTGAATGCCTTCGAGCGCGATGGCGTCTTTGGTCGGCTGCAGACCGGCGGCCAGCGCGAAGTTCGTGTTGATCGCCGCGGCGTCCACGTCCGACAGCGAACGCGGCAGTTGCGCGGCGTCGAGTTCGACCAGCTTGATCTTCTTCGGATTGGTAGCGACGTCGAGCGGCGTGGCGTTATTGCCGTCGGTACCGGCGCCCGCCTTCAGCGTGATCAGGCCTTGCGTTTGTAGCAGCAGGAGCGCGCGATTTTCGTTCGACGGGTCGTTGGGCACCGCCACCCTGGCGCCTTGCGGCAGATCCTTCAGCGACTTCAGCTTCTTCGAATAGATGCCGAGCGGCGAGATATACGTGAGGCCCGCGCTGACGATCTTGTAGCCGCGCTGTTTGACCTGGCTGTCGAGATACGGCTGATGCTGGAAGCTGTTCGCGTCGAGATCGCCGGCGTCGAGGGCGGCGTTCGGCTGCACGTAGTCGTTGAATTCGACGACCTTCACGTTCAGGCCTTCGCGTTTGGCCACCTTGGTGACCACTTCCCAGATTTGTGAGTCCGGGCCGCCGATCGTGCCGACCTTGATGACCTTGTCGTCCGCATGTGCGCCGAGGCTGGCGACGAGCGTCGCGCTGGCGAGTGCGAGGGTAGAAAGGGCTTTGAGGATGTTTCTGCGCTGCATGTGATTCTCGCTTTTTCTGATCGATGTCAGATTGGGTGGAAGCCGGCGGCCGCTGCGCTCGTGACGCAGGGCCACCAACTGGACCGCCATGCTCTCATACGCCCTACAGGACGGGAAATATCAAAATCGAATAGGGATATGCCGGCTCGACGTCGATCGATCCTGACGGGGCGGCCATGAGAACAGTGGCGGGGAAATTCGAAGAACGGCCGCGCGGCAGACGCGCGCGGCGTTCGTTTGTCGCTCAGTCGAGCAACAGCTTGAAGTCGTGCACCCACGGCGTCGCGCCCTGGCCGTCGCGCGCGAAGAGTCGCAGTTTGCCGTCCGTGTCGAACACGAAGCTCGCCGCCGTGTGGTCCATCGTGTAGCTGTCCGGCGTTTTACCGGGCACCTTCGCGTAATACACGCGGAAGTCTTTGGTCACCTTGGTGAGTTGGGCCTGGTCGGCCGGATGCAGGCCGACGAACGTCGGGTTGAACGCCGACGTGTATTGCCCCAGCAAAGCCGGTGTATCGCGTTCGGGATCGACGGTGACGAACAGAACCTGCACGCGCTTCGCGTCGTCAGGACCGATTTGCTGCAGTGCCTGCGACAGTTCGGCCATGGTGGTCGGGCAGACATCCGGGCAATGCGTGTAGCCGAAGAACAGCACGACCACCTTGCCCTTGTAGTCCGCGAGTGTGCGGACTTTGCCCGTCGTATCCGGCAGCGAGAAATCACTGCCGAACTGCGTATTGCCGGTGATGTCGAGATTCGTGAAAGCCGGCGCCTGTTTGCCGCAACCGGCCAGAAGCGCGGCGCCGCCGAGGACACAGCCGATCACGGCGAGACGCGCCGCCCGCACGATGCGATGGTTGAGCATAGGTGTTACACGCCGATCACGGCGTGCACGTAGTGATCGACCAGCAGCGCGATGAACAGCAGCGAGAGGTAGACGATCGAATAACGGAACATGCGGCGTGCGAGATCGTCCGAATACTCCCGGTAGACCTTCCATGCGTACGCGAGGAACACCGCGCCTAGCAGCACCGCCGAGGCCAGATACAGCACGCCGCTCATGCCGGAGATGAACGGCATCATGGTGACCGCGAACAGGATCACGCTGTACAGAAGGATATGAAGTCGCGTGTACGCTTCGCCGTGAGTGTTCGGCAACATCGGCAGGCCGGCGTTTTCGTAGTCTTTACGGCGATACAGCGCAAGCGCCCAGAAGTGCGGCGGCGTCCACACGAAGATGATCAGCACGAGAATCCAGGCGTCGCCCGGCACGTGACCCGTGACCGCGGCCCAACCGAGCGCCGGCGGCATGGCGCCCGAAGCGCCGCCGATCACGATGTTCTGCGGCGTAGCCGGCTTGAGCAATAGCGTGTAGATGACCGCATAACCGACGAAGGTGGCGATGGTGAGCCACATGGTGAGCGGATTGGCGAACGTATAAAGCGTCCACATGCCGAGACCGCCGAGCACCGCCGAGAACAGCAGAATTTGCGGCGTGGTGATTTCGCCGCGGGCCGATGGCCGCCACGAAGTACGGCGCATCTTGGCGTCGATTTTCTGCTCGACGAGGCAATTGATAGCGAACGCCGCACCGGCCAGCAGCCAGATACCGATGGTGCCGCCGATGAGCGGCGTCCACGGCACCATGCCGGGCGTCGACAGGAACATACCGATGACGGCGCAGAACACGGCGAGTTGCGTGACGCGCGGCTTGGTCAGCGCGAAATACTGGGAGACCCGGCTACCGGGCGTTTGGGGGAGAGTTGTGCTGTCCATGTGGGTCACGCTGGCGCGGCGTCGCGCGCGGGAAACAGGGCGCGGCCGGGACGGCTATAAGCGATCCGAAAGTTTAACATAACGAGCAGAAGCAGCAGGATCGCGGCCCCCCCGTTATGGGCGACCGCAATGGGCAAAGGCCATTGCAAAACGATGTTCGACAGACCGGTGACGAACTGGATGATCACCACCAGCAGGACGCCGTTGGCGGGCCGCCGCAGCGACTCGAACCGGCGCACTTTCAGCGCGAACCATAACAGATATGCGACGACCACGACGGCAAACGTGCGATGCGTCCAGTGGATCGCCACCAGCGCGTCCTGGGTGATCATGTCGCCGTCGCCGTTCATGCCCAGCGCGCGCCACAGGTGGAAGCCGTGCGCGAAGTCCATCGGCGGAATCCATTGGCCGTTGCAGGTCGGGAAGTCCGTGCAGGCGAGCACCGCGTAGTTGGTGCTGACCCAGCCGCCCAGCGCGATCTGCAGGATCAGCAGCGCCAGACCGGAGAGCGCGGCGGCGCGCCAGCGAGCGGCGTCGGGTTCGATCACCGGCAACGGCGTTTGCCTCGCCGCCAGCCAGCCGAGCATGCCGAGCAGCGCGAGCCCGAGCAACAGGTGCGTCGTGACGATCACGGGTTGCAGTTTCAGCGTTACGGTCCATGCGCCGAACGCGCCTTGCACCAGAATCAGCATCAGCAACGAAGTCGGCCACCACGGCGACACGTTCAGCGGCCGGCGCTTGATGCGCGCGGTCCACGCAATCAGCATTTGCGCGATGATCAGCACGCCGATCGCCATTGCGAAGTAACGGTGGATCATTTCGATCCACGCTTTGGTCATACTGACCGGGCCGGTGGGCATCAACTGGTGTGCGGCGCTGATCGCCGCGTGCGCAACGAACGGCGACGACGTGCCATAGCAGCCTGGCCAGTCGGGACAGCCGAGGCCCGAATCGGTGAGGCGCGTGAAGCCGCCGAACATCACCAGGTCGAGCGTCAGGAAGGTGGTGAGCCAAACCAGCTTGCGGAATTTATCGTCGTCCGCCTTGACCCACACATAGGACAGCGGCAGCAACGCAATACACAAGCCGATCAGGGCGAGTTGCAGTACGAACATCGTGTTTGTCTTACCTTGTTTGCAGCACCGGCATCAGCCGATGCTCGACCATTTGAGCAGCCTGGTCACATCGCCCTTGATCTTGCTCGGGTTCGGGTCTTTCGGAAAACGCATCATCAGATTGCCGTTCGGATCGACCAGATAAAGATGGTCGGTCGTGCTCGTGCCGGCGTCGGCAGGCAACCACGTCGCGAGCCGGGCCGGATCCGCGACGAGCATCTGCGTGTCGGGGTAGGCGGTTTGTATCACATTCGATACCTTCCCTGCATCGGTACGCAGCCACACCTCCACGACGCGCTCGCGTTCCGGGCCCTGCGCTGCGCGGATTTGCCGCATGAAGTACAGCTTCGTGACGCAGGCTTTGTCGCACGCGCTGCCGTCCACCGAGATCATCAGCCAGCGGCCGCGTAGCGACGCGAGCGCGAGCGGCTTGCCGTCCTCGCCGGTCACCGTGAGGCCGTCCGGAATCGGACGTTGCGGTTCGACCAGGGTGCCGTAACTCGTGCTGCCGCCGTTCGGCTTGATCACGTAATACGTGAAATAGGACACGGCGATCGGAGCGGCGCAGATCAGCGCGAGCAGCAGCAGAATCCAGCGGCCGCGCTCCCACGAACCCTTGCCGTTCGGTTGGCCGGGAATCGCTTTCGACGCGGCGGGTTTGCCGTCTGCGGACGAGCGGGGGGAACGGGGCGATCGGGGTGATTGCGTCGACACTACGGAACCTCTTTCGTTGATTGCGCGGCGCGCCCGCGCAGCTTTCTGGCGGCGCGCTGCGGACCCTGGGTCACACGCCGGGAGCATGCTGTTTTTTCGCGGCACGGCGGGCGGCGTACAAGCCGAAGCCTAGCGCCGCGAGCGCCATGCCCCACCATTGAAACATGTAGCCATAGTTGCGCTCGACGCCCGTGGTCGGCGCGGGCCAGTCGCGCACCAGCCGGTCGCCGTCGTCGCTCGTCTGCTGGATCACAAACGGCTGCAGCGGCAAACCGGTTTCCGCGGCATAGGCGGCAGTGTCGAGATTCTGACGGATCGTCTGATGCGCCGCCGATCCGCCCTGCCCCAACTCGAACGCGCGCGATGCATCGGCACGCGCGATGCCTTCTATCGCAATCTCGCCGCTCGGCGTGGTGTACGGCTCGATGGTCTCGCGGTTGCTCACGTTGCGCGGCAGCCAGCCGCGATTGATCAGCACATAACCGCCGCCCGCCAGCTTGAACGGCATCACGACATAGAAGCCGGGTTGATCGTTGTACGGACGATTGTCCAGATAGACGACCTTGTCGGCGACGAAACTGCCCCGCACCGTGACACGATGAAACTCGATGTCCTTCAACTCGACCGGTGTGTTACCCACGGACTGCGCGGGTGCATTCTCGAACTGCGTGATATGCGCTTCGAGCGCTTCTTTCTGGTGTGCACGGTCGCGCTGCCAGAAACCCAGGCGCACGGTCACCACGATCACCAGCAGAATCAACAGCGCGGGGACCAGACGAAACTTCATCGAACCGTCTCCGGCAACACCGCTTGCTCTGCCTGGAAGCAGCGCCGCAGGCTCACGCGCGGTGAGATAATAAACGTCTTGCCCCGGCGCTTCCTGGTTTCGGTTGGTTCCATGCACATTCTCGTTCCCATCGCCTTCGTCCTGATCATCGCCAGCATGGTGTCGGCGCTGTACTTCATGATGCACGACAAGGGCAAAACCAAGCGGATGGTGTGGTCGCTCGCCATGCGGGTCGGGCTGTCGATTTCCCTGTTCCTGTTCATCCTGTTCGCACACTGGATGGGCTGGATCCAATCGACCGGCATTCCTTACGGTCGCTGATTCCAACCGCACCGCAACTCACGCGTCCATCAAACAAAACGCCGCCCTGACAGGGTCGAGGGCGGCGCTGCAGGGTTACCGTCTGCTGCGCGACTGCGCTTTCGCGCAGAGCGATTGCGTCAGAGCCAGTACACGACGACGTACAAGCCGAGCCACACCACGTCCACGAAGTGCCAGTACCAGGCCGCCCCTTCGAACGCGAAGTGATGCTCCGGCGTGAAGTGCCCGCGAATCATCCGCACCAGGACGACTGCCAGCATCGTGCCGCCGAGGAACACGTGAAAACCGTGGAAGCCCGTCAGCAGGAAGAACGTCGAACCGTACACGCCCGACGACAGCGTCAGGTTCAATTCGTTATACGCGTGGTAATACTCGAAGCCTTGCAGGAACAGGAAGCACACGCCGAACACCAGCGTCGCGGCCAGCCAGCCAATCGCCTTCCTGCGATGATTTTCCCGCAGCGCGTGGTGCGAGACGGTCAGCGTCGCGCCCGACGACAGCAGCAACGCCGTGTTGATGGTCGGCACCGGCCACGGTTGCATGGAGTTGAACGTCGACACCAGCGCTGCGGGACCGTTGTTCGGCCACACCGCCGAAAAGTCCGGCCAGATCAGCTTGTAGTCGAGGCTGCCGAGTTCGTGCAGCGCAATTTCACGCGCATAGAACAGTGCGCCGAAAAACGCGCCGAAGAACATCACCTCCGAGAAGATGAACCAGCTCATGCTCCAGCGGTACGACTTGTCGACGTTCTTGCCGTACATGCCGCCTTCCGATTCGGCGATCGCGTCGCCGAACCAGTGCCACAGCGTGAAGAGCAGCCACAACAAACCGACGATGACGCCGAGCGGCGCCCATTCGTGGTCGTTGATCCACGCGGCCAGCGATCCGAGCATGACCAGCAAGCCCGTGGCAGCGCTGATGGGATGCCGCGACGGATGCGGTACGAAGTAGTACGGGCTCTCGTTTTGACCGCTCATTCTTGATTCTCCACTTCAGTCCAGTTGTTCCGGAAGCTCCGGCTGTATCCTCGGCGGCGCGTCGATACCGCACCGCTTCACTCTTATCTTTTGCTGACTGCCTGGCGACCTGCTCGACGACCCAACCGACAACTCAACCGACGACTGCGCGAACGATCAGAATCAGCACCACGATGAAAATCGCTGCACTGATCAACGCGGCGGCCACGACATGCAGCGGGTTCAATTGTGTGGCATCCGCTTCGAGGTCCGCACGCTTGCGTACGCCGAAGAACGACCAGAACACGGCGCGCATCGACTGACCGAAGCTGGCCTTGCGTGGGGCGCCCGTGCGTGGGGCGCCCGTGCGCGGAGCGCCCGTGCGCGGAGCGCTGTTGCTTGCGCTGCTTGCCTGGTCGCTGCCGTCGTTGCTACCGTTATCGCTCATCACCGTTCTGTTCCTTCGCCCGCAGCGGCGTACGTCGTCGCCGTCACGCGGGATTGGCGCCGGTTGCCGCCGTCTTGCTCAAGGCGTTCGTACTCGCGTTCGTACTCGTGCCCGCACTGCCGGCAGTCGCCGCCGTAGGCGTGTTCAGTTCGAAAAACGTGTATGACAACGTGATCGTCTTTACGTCCTTCGGCAACTTCGAATCGACGACGAACACCACCGGCAGCCGCTTCGTCTGATTCGCAGTCAACGTCTGCTGCGTGAAACAGAAACATTCGATCTTGCGGAAGTACTCGGTCGCCTGCTTCGGCGCGTAACTCGGAATGGCCTGCGCCTGGATCGTGCGAGCCTGCTGGTTGCTCACCTCGTACATCACCGTCGTCACCTCGCCCGGATGCACGTCGAGACTGCGCTGCTCCGGCTTGAAACCCAGTGGGCCGCGCGCGTTCGCGTCGAACTCGATCGAAATCGTGCGGCTCATGTCGACCTGCGTGTTCTTCGCCTCGCGCTCGGTCGCGTCGCGCTGGACCAGATTGTTGATGCCCGTAATCTGGCAGATCGCGCGATACATGGGCACCAGGGCAAAGCCGAAACCGAACATCATCAGCGCGACGACGAACAGCTTGATCATCATCGGCCGGTTGAAAGAGCGATCGGCGTGAGCCGGCGGTTGCGTCGACATCTGAATCCTCAGGAAACCTGCGAACCCGACGCGAACATCGCGTCAGGTGAACCACGCCTGCTTGATGATGACGCTGGCGAAAAAGGCCGCCGCGATCAGCAGCATCACGAAGCCGATTCGCCGGTTGCCCGCGCGAATCTGCTCGGGCGTCCGTCTTTCCGGTGCGTTGCGCGTCATGCTCGAACTTGATGGATCGGTGTGCCGCTCATTCGACCGTCGGCGGGTTTTCGAACGTGTGGAACGGAGCCGGGCTCGGCACGGTCCACTCGAGGCCGGTTGCGCCGTCCCACGGCTTATCGCCGGCTTTCTCCAGTTCGCCACCGCCGCGATACGCCGGCAACGCCACCGCGAACAGGAAGTACACCTGCGCGAGACCGAAGCCGAACGCGCCGATCGAAATAACCTGGTTCCAGTCGGTGAACTGCGCCGGATAGTCGGCGTAACGACGCGGCATGCCGGCGAGGCCGACGAAGTGCATCGGCAGGAACGCGAGGTTGAAGAAGAACATCGACGCCCAGAAGTGGATCTTGCCGCGCGTCTCGTTGTACATCCAGCCGGTCCACTTCGGTGCCCAGTAGTACCACCCGGAGAACAGCGCGAACAGCGAGCCTGCCACCAGCACGTAGTGGAAGTGCGCGACCACGAAATAGGTGCCGTGATACTGGATGTCGAGCGGCGCCATGGCCAGCATCAGGCCCGACAGACCGCCGAACGTGAACACCAGCAGGAAGCCGACCGCGAAGAGCATCGGCGTTTCGAAGCTCAGCGAGCCGCGCCACATCGTCGCCACCCAGTTGAACACCTTCACGCCCGTGGGCACCGCGATCAGCATGGTCGCGTACATGAAGAACAGCTGGCCGGTCACCGGCATGCCGGTCGCGAACATGTGGTGCGCCCAGACCATGAACGACAGGATCGCGATGGACGAGGTGGCGTACACCATCGAGCTATAGCCGAACAGCGGTTTGCGCGAGAACGCCGGGATGACCTGCGAGACGATGCCGAACGCCGGCAAGATCATGATGTACACCTCGGGGTGCCCGAAGAACCAGAAGATATGCTGGTACATCACCGGGTCGCCGCCGCCGGCCGCGTTGAAGAACGACGTGCCGAAGTGCCGATCGAACAGCACCATCGTGATCGCGCCCGCCAGCACCGGCATCACGGCGATCAGCAGATACGCGGTGATGAGCCAGGTCCAGACGAACATCGGCATTTTCATCAGCGTGAGGCCGGGCGCGCGCATGTTCAGGATCGTCACGACGATGTTGATGCCGCCCATGATCGACGACGCGCCCATCAGGTGGACCGCGAAAATTGCGAAGTCCATGCCCGGGCCCATTTGCGTGGACAGCGGCGCGTACAGCGTCCAGCCTGCCGCCGTCGCGCCGCCGGGCGCGAAGAACGAGCCGACCAGCAACACCGCGGCCACCGGCAGCAGCCAGAAGCTGAAGTTGTTCATGCGCGCGAACGCCATGTCCGACGCGCCGATCTGCAGCGGGATCATCCAGTTCGCGAAACCGACGAAGGCCGGCATGATCGCGCCGAACACCATGATCAGGCCATGCATGGTGGTCAACTGGTTGAAGAACTCGGGACGCATGATCTGCAACCCGGGTTCGAACAGCTCGGCACGGATCATCAGCGCCATCACGCCCCCGGAGAGGAACATGGTGAACGAGAAGATCAGGTACAGCGTCCCGATGTCCTTGTGATTGGTGGCGTACAGCCAGCGGCGCCAGCCGTGCGGTGTCTCGTGAGCATGGTCGCCATGCACGTGTTCGTGGCCTGCGGTTACATCGTGTCCGATGCTAGACATGACAATCTCCTAATGCAAATACTGCGCTGCTGACCATGAACCGTCAGGCCGCCGGGCTGATCTGAACTCGCCGGGCTTCTTTTGCGTCGCTGCCGCCGGTGATGGTTTCCGGTCTCTTTAAAATAATGTGATCTTCGGCGATGCCCGCTGCTTTCAGCGCATCGCGCACGGCTTCGGCGCGGCCCTTCGCGAGCTTCGCGTTGGTGTCGGCGGAACCGGTGGCGTCGGTGAAGCCCGACAACGTGAATTTCGCGTCCGGATGCGCCTTGGCATAAGCAGCGGCCGCGTCGACCGCCGCTTGGGCGTCAGCGGGCAACGTGCTCTTGCCGGTTTCGAAGTAGACGCTGGCCGGCAACGCGGCTTGCGGTGCCGCGGCGCCTGAAGCGGCATTCGCTGCTGTGTTGTCTGATGCTGCCGCAGGTTCCGCGCCCGACGCCGCGCTCGCCGCCGCGCTCGCCGTTGCGCCGCTCGCGACTGCACCTGTGCCCGCACCTGCACCCGCATCGGCCAGATGGTTGCCGCCTTCGGGCAGCTTGCCGTTACGGGCATCGGCCACCTGTTTGGGTTGCAGGATGTCGCCGGTGTGGTTGCCCCACGAGTTACGTTCGTACGTGATGACCGAGGCGATTTCCACGTCGTTCAGCGTCGGCGCCCACGACGGCATGGCGTTCTTGCCCTTCAGCACGATGCTGACGTGCTCGGCAATCGCGCCATTGGCGACCTTGCTGCCGTCGAGCGCTGGAAACGCACCCGCGCCCTTGCCGGTCGGCTGGTGGCAGACCGCGCAATTCGATGTGTAGACCTTGCCGCCGCGCTCCATCAGTTCGGCCATCGTGTAGGTCTTGTTCGGATCGTCCTGGCCGGCGGCCATTTTCTTTTTCTGCGTATCGACCCACTTCGCATAGTCGTCGGTCGACAGCACTTCGACGACGACCGGCATGAACGCATGTTCCTTGCCGCACAACTCGGTACAGAAACCGCGGAACGTGCCGACCTTGTCGGCCTTGAACCAGGTGTCGCGCACGAAGCCCGGAATCGCGTCCTGCTTCACGCCGAACGCGGGCACGTACCACGAGTGCACGACGTCGTTCGCCGTGGTGATGATGCGGATTTTCCGGTCGACCGGGACGACCAGCGGATTGTCGACTTCCTGCAGATAGGTGGTGGAGATTGGCTGGCGGCCATCGGTTTCGGCACGCGGCGTAGCCAGGGTGGACAGGAAGTTGATGCCCTCGCCCGGGCCCTTGACGTAGTCGTAGCCCCATTTCCACTGGTAGCCGGTGACCTTGATGGTCAGGTCGGCGTTAGTGGTGTCCTTCATGGCAACGACGGTCTTGGTGGCGGGCAGCGCCATCAGCACGACGATGACGAACGGGACGATGGTCCAGATGATTTCGACGGTCGTGCTTTCGTGGAAATGGGAAGCTTTGTGTCCTTTCGATTTGCGGTGCGCAAACATCGAATAGAACATGACTGCGAACACGCCGACGAAGATCACCGTGCACAGGATCAGCATGAACGTGTGGAGGCTGTAGAGCTCCTCAGCGATTTTGGTCGCAGGCGGCTGGAGATTGATCTCGTTGACGGCAGGGCCGCCCGGAACATCGCCCACTGCCAGGGCTGCACCGGCGAACAGCAGACCGCTCGTCGCCAGCACGCCCATCAGGGCTCGCTTGATTGTTTTCATAGCTTCCTTACCCAAAAATTCCATACAAACCCTCGACCCCGCTGGCAGGCTGCCCCGCGCTCCCCTTGTGCCGCACGCGCGTCCTGACGCGTCTAGCACCGCATGAGCCACATACGCAGTTCTCCTGCGAACTGCGCGCGCCGATACTGCGCGAGATGTTGCCCGATCATGATCGTCTGACCACGCGACACCAGTCGGATCTGGTCACGCGGGGTGTCGCCCGGTTCGATCCGCACCCAGCGCGGATTGAATTCGAACTGCGTGAGCCGCTCCGCACTCACCTGTTCCACGACGAGCCGGTTCTGGAATAACCGGATACGTTCGTAATCCACAGCATGCCGCGCGTAAATGGCAAACGCGATACCGACCGCCAGCAACTCGATACCGGTGAAGGGCAACACCAGCCAGGCGCCGACCAGAACCAGCATGAAAGCAATTGCCAACGAGAACAGTGCTAGCGAAACGTACAAACAGACGAACTGCCGGGGCGACATGGAGCAATTGCGCTTCATCGTCCAGTCTTTGAGCACTGGTTCCGACTCTGCCAGCAGATCTGAAGCGTCCATCGCTGTCTCCGTGCGAATCGCTGCTTTGATCAGGCTTACGGCCTTTGCTTGCGCCGTTCCGCCACTGCTTGCCCGCTCCTGCTTACTACGCCGCCACGCTACTCGTGATGCAGCCCCGTGCCTCGGGCCTGCCGCCGCGGAAATTGCGGGAACTCCGGGCGACAAACTGACGCATTATAGGCGCGATCCCAAGCATCCACAAGCAAGCCCCGATCGGCCCGCAACCCAGACGTGGCGCGCCTCCGCGCCATTTTGACGCAACTTCCGAGGCACTTTTGAAGCGGTAATTTCAGACATAACAGATGTCGTCTTTCCGGCTTCAACGATTCCTCGAAGAACCCCGTCCGATGTCCTCGATCCGCACGATTCCATGACCGTCCGCGGTGGTGCGCGGCACCGCTTTCCAGGCGTGGCCGTAAATCACTTCGAAGGTCAGCGCAAGCGTGCCGTCAGCGCGCCGGCGCGCTTCCAGCGCCGCCAGCAACGCGCGGTGCAGACGTCGCGCATTCGCGCCGGACGCCCCCTCGCGCTCGAACGGATAGGCGCCCCAGCGGCGCACATCGGCCAGCAGCGACTCGGGCGATTTATAAGTAATGGTGAGCGTTTCCTGGTCCATGACCGGAATCTCGAAACCGCTCTCCACCAGCATGTCGCCGAGATCGTGCATGTCGACGAAGTCGATCACGTGCTTCTTCGCGGCAACGCCGTGCGCGGCCTCGACTTCGGCATACGCACCGCGCAACTCCTTCAGCGAATCGGGGCCCAGCGTGCTGAACATCAGCAGACCGTTCACCTTCAGCACGCGTTGCCACTCGGGAAACACGAGGTCGGGACGCGAGTGCCAATGCAGTGCGAGGTTGGACCAGATGAATTCGAACGCGCTGCCGGCAAACGGGAGCGCCGAGAAATCGGCCTGCGCGAAACGCGGACCGCGTGCGCCGAGCGCCCGGCCGAGCGTGGCGGGCAGATAGCGCCGCCAGCTCGTGTCGCCCGCGTCGTGCTGGAGCGCGCGGCTCAGCATGCCGTGCGACAGATCGGTGCCGAACACCGGTGCCTCGGGAAAACGCTCACGCAGAGCCGGCACGTCTTCGCCGGCGCCACAACCCGCATCGAGCACGCTGGCAGGCGTCACCTTGATGAAATCGAGCCGTTCGCGCATGCGTTGCGCGATCTCGCGCGGCAGGAACGCGACGTCGTCGAAGCGGGTCGCGCGGCGGTCGAAAATTCGCCTGAGGCGCCGTGAATCATTGGCCGGTCGGCCAGATTGAGCGGTTGTTGGGGACATGGGTGTCGTGCTGGCGTGGAGCCCGAAGTATACTCGTTCGCCTCCGTCCAACCATCGGGAAAGGCCTTGACGGGCGGTCACACCATGCGATTTGCCACAGTTTGCGTTTCTGCCTGCGATGGGATCGCGCATCTTGCGCGGGGTCTCGCGCCGGGTCTTCCACCCACTCTTCGCCCGGCATGGCCATGCGTGCTGCATACCCTGCTGCCCAACCTGTGCGCACTCTGCGGCAATTTGTCTCGCCAGACGCTTTGCACAGCCTGCGACAGCGCGTATTGGAACGAAAGCAGACTGCGTTGCACGGTCTGCGCGTTGCCGCTTTCCAGCAGAGGGCGTCAATCGGGCGGCGCGTCCCATCGTTGTACCGACTGCCGCGCCGAGCCGCCGCCTTTCGATGCGACCTTCGCACTGGCAGATTACCGGGCGCCGCTCGATACGCTGGCAATCGGCCTGAAGTTCGGCGCGCGCTTGAGGCTAGCGCGCGATTTTGCCCAGCGTCTCGCGCGGCAAGCGGAGGACTCATGGCAACAGGCGTCCGACCGGCCCGACGTAATCGCACCGGTGCCGCTCGCCCGCCGGCGGCTCGTCGAACGCGGTTATAACCAGGCATGGCAGATTGCACGGCCGCTGGCTCGCGCGCTAACGGTGCGCAGCGATGCGCGCCTCGTGCGCCGGGTCGTCCATACCGCGCCGCAGTCGCGGCTCGATCTGGCCGCGCGCCGGTTGAACGTCGGACGCGCGTTCGAAGTCGCGCGCCCGGTTCACGGTCTGCATGTCGGCATCGTCGACGATGTGATGACCACCGGCGCCACGCTCGAAGCACTGGCGCGCACGCTCAAGGCAGCCGGCGCGCGGCGCGTGACCAATTTCGTCGCACTGCGCACACCGAAAAATTAGTCCCCCTCGAAATCTCAGAACCCGAAATCACCATGTTCAATGTCGTTCTCGTCGAACCGGAAATCCCGCCGAACACCGGCAATGTGATCCGCCTGTGCGCCAATACCGGCGCGCGTCTCCATCTGATCGAGCCGCTCGGCTTTCCGCTCGACGACGCCAAACTGCGCCGCGCGGGGCTCGATTATCACGAGTACGCACAGATGAACGTGCATGCCGACTGGGCCGCGTTCGTCGCCAGGGAGTCACCCGATCCCGCCCGCATGTTCGCATTCACCACACGCGGCTCGGGGCGTTTTCACGAGCATGCGTTTCAGGACGGCGACTGGTTCGTGTTCGGCGCGGAGACCCGCGGTCTGCCCGATACCGTGCTCGACGAGTTTGCCAACGCACAACGCGTGCGCCTGCCGATGCGGCCGGGCAATCGCAGCCTGAACCTGTCGAATACGGTGGCGATCGTGGTGTTCGAGGCGTGGCGTCAGACCGGCTTCGAAGGCGGCGCCTGACGGCGCGTCAATTCGCTCTCGTAGAGCGCCAGCATCGCGCTATCGAAGCAGGCGAACACGACTTGCCCGAGTTGCGGTGTCCGCGGCAAGGTGTCGAGCACGGCGTCCACTGCGATCCGGACCGCTTGCGCCGCCGGAAACCGGTAGATACCGCAACTGATCGCGGGAAACGCAATGCTCCGGCAATTCGCGTCGCTCGCGATTTCCAGTGAGCGCCGGTAGCACGACGCGAGCAGTTCAGCCTCGCCGTGCGCGCCGCCCTGCCAGATCGGGCCGACCGCGTGAATCACCTGACCGGCCGGCAACGCGTAGCCACGAGTGATCCTGGCATCGCCGGTCGCGCAGCCGCCGAGCCCTTCGCATTCGCGCAACAGCGCCTGCCCCGCCGCGCGATGAATCGCGCCATCCACCCCGCCGCCGCCCAGCAGCGAGGTATTCGCGGCATTGACGATCGCATCCACGGCGAGCGTCGTGATGTCGACGACGCGGGCCTCCAGCGTGCAACGATTAAAAGTGAGCATGGCAGTCTCCCGAGTCGGAACGTCGATAGGACGTGGACAGCGGCGAGGCATAGCCGTTCAGCCGGTTAGCGCGACGCGCGCTGAACGGCTTCGTGACAGTTCGAACCGGACCTATTCGGCTTTGGAATCGCGCCGCAGCAAGGCGCTCACGGCGTCACGCGGCGCCACGCCATCGAACAGCACGGCGCAAACCGCTTGCGTGATCGGCATGTCGATGCCATGAGCCCTTGCGATCGACAACACCGCCTGAGCACACCGCACGCCTTCGGCGACATGGCCGAGGGCGCCGAGCACTTCGTCGAGCGTGCGGCCCGCGGCGAGTTGCATGCCAACCGTCCGGTTGCGCGACAGGTCGCCGGTCGCGGTCAGAATCAGGTCGCCCAAGCCAGTCAGCCCGGTGAACGTTTCCGCGCGGCCGCCGAGCGTCACGCCGAGCCGCGACATCTCCGCGAGACCGCGCGTAATCAGCGCCGCCCGCGCATTGAGACCGAGCCCGAGGCCGTCGGCAATGCCCGTGGCGATTGCCAGAATGTTCTTCACCGCGCCGCCCACTTCCACGCCGACGATGTCGTCGCCGGTATAGATGCGCATCGCGTCATGATGAAACGCACTCACCGTGCGTTCGCGGCACGTGGCGGACCGGCTCGCGATGGTCAGCGCGACCGGCAGGCCCTGCCCCACTTCGCGCGCGAAGCTCGGCCCGGACAATGTGCCGTTGCTGCGATGCGCCGGCAGCTCGGCCGCGACCACCTGATGCGGCAACAACTGCGAGTCCGCCTCGAAGCCCTTGCACAACCAGACGATGTGCGCCGGCACTTTGCCGGCCGCTCGCATGGTCTGGAACAGCGCGCGCAGACCGGCGACGGGCGTGGCGACGACGCACAGGTCGTGCTCGCCCAGCGCGTGATCGAGCGCGGTGTTCAGATCGGCTTCATAGCGAAGCGCTGCCGGCAGCACAACGCCCGCGAGATAGCGGGCGTTTTCGTGCGAAGCGCTGAGTTGGGAGACGAGCGCGGGTTGCCGCGCCCACAACACCGTGTCGTGCCGGGTGGCCAGATGGCCGGCGAGGGCCGTGCCCCATGCGCCGGCACCGAGAACAGCGACCTTCATGACCGGCACCGCGTGCGACGCGTCAATGCGTGACGCCGTTTTGCGCCGCTGCTTCCTGGCCGCCGATCTGCGCGAGACGTTGCTCGTACAGCGCCTGGAAGTTGATTTCGGCGAGGTGGATCGGCGGGAAACCGGCGCGGGTGATGGCGTCGGCAATGTTGGAGCGCAGATACGGGAACAGGATGGTCGGGCAGGCAATGCCGACCAGCGGGTCGATCTGTTCGGCGGGGATGTTGCGGATGTCGAAAATGCCGGCTTGCTTGGCTTCGATCAGGAACGCGACCTTGTCCGACACCTTGGCCGTGACGGTACCGGTGACGAGGATTTCGAACACGGTGTCGGCGAGGCGCTCGGCCTTCACATCGACTTCGACTTCGACCGACGGCATTTCCTGCTCGAGGAAAATGCCCGGCGAATTCGGCTGCTCGAGCGACATGTCCTTCAGATAGATGCGCTGGATGTTGAAGAACGGCTGATTATTCTCGTCGGACATGATGATGTAATTCCCTGATAGCTATATGGCGACGGCCCTTGAGCGCCAAGGTCCGCCAGATCGTTGCGGCGTGCGGCTCCCTGAAGGGTCGGCCGCGCGCCGGCTGGTTTCTTCACACGTTGCTTGACACCTTGCTTCACGCACCTGCTGCTGCATGCGCCGGCTGGCGCGTGCGCTCAGGCGGCGTCGAGTAGCGGCATCAGACCGCCCGCGCGGTCGAGTGCGGACAGGTCGTCGTACCCGCCGACATGCGTCTCGCCGATGAACACCTGCGGCACCGTACGACGACCGGTTCGGGTCATCATCTCTTCACGGCGGGCGGGGTCCTTGTCGATAAGGACTTTTTCGACGTTCTCGACGCCGCGCGACTTTAAAAGACGTTCGGCCATCTGGCAATACGGGCACACCTGGGTGCTGTACATGATGACTTTGTTCACTTTGCGGCTCCTTGTTTCACGACCGGCATACCGGCCTTCTGCCAGGCGTCGACACCGCCCTCCAGAACATGGACTTCGGCATACCCTGCATCCTGCACGATACGCGCTGCCTTGTTGGAGTGCTGGCCAGTCTGGCAAACCAGCAGCACCGGGTTGGTCTTGTTCTTCACGAGTTGCGCGACTTTGGCCTGCAATTCGGCGAATTCGAGGTGCCGTGACGCGGGCAAATGGCCCTTGGCGAAGTCGGCCGACGGTCGCAGGTCGATGACAGCTGCATTACGCCGGTTGATCAGTTGGGTCGCTTCGGCGGCCGACAGGCCACCGCGGCCACGCCGGCTGATCGTCGGCCACAGCAGCAACCCACCGGAGATGAGGACGACTGCGATCAGTACAAGGTTTATGTAATCAGTGAAAAACTTCACGGAAAATCCGCCGAAAAAGAGAGAAATCGAAAAGGGCAATCCAGCCATTATAAAATAACCGTCTGATGCGATGGCGACGCTCCTCCAAAGGACCCTCGCAACCCGCGAACGCTTCCTCACTACCGACCGGCAATCTCATGTACAAACTCGTTCTCATCCGCCACGGCGAATCGACGTGGAACAAGGAAAACCGCTTCACGGGCTGGGTCGACGTCGACCTGACCGAGCAGGGCAATCGTGAAGCGCAGCAAGCGGGCGTGCTGCTGAAAGAGTCGGGCTACACGTTCGACATCGCCTACACATCGGTGCTCAAGCGCGCCATCCGCACGCTGTGGCACGTGCAGGACCAGATGGATCTGATGTATCTGCCGGTCGTGCATTCGTGGCGTCTGAACGAGCGTCATTACGGCGCGCTGTCGGGTCTGAACAAGGCGGAAACCGCCGCGAAATTCGGCGACGACCAGGTGCTGGTCTGGCGCCGCAGCTACGACACGCCGCCGCCCGCGCTCGATCCGTCGGACGAACGCACCGCCTACGCCGATCCGCGCTATGCCAAAGTGCCGCGCGAACAGTTGCCGCTCACCGAGTGCCTGAAAGACACCGTCGCGCGCGTTCTGCCCATGTGGAACGAGTCGATCACGCCGGCCATCAAGTCGGGCCGCAAAGTCGTGATCGCCGCACATGGCAACTCGATCCGCGCGCTGGTCAAATATCTGGACGGCATCTCGGACGACGACATCGTCGGCCTGAACATTCCGAACGGCGTCCCGCTCGTGTATGAACTCGACGAGAACCTGAGGCCGATCAAGCATTACTACCTCGGCGACCAGGAAGCCATCGCGAAGGCGCAAGCCGCCGTCGCGAAGCAGGGCAAAGCCGGCTAAAAGACTGCAAACCCCAGTTCGCGAACCCGCATCACGTTGCATCGGCCGGCGCCTCGTGCCGGCCGATGCAACGCTACTCCTCCCGCCTCCCTCTTCCAGGCCGCTTCGGCCGCATTCATTCTGTTACCGCACATTACTTCGCCGGATCGCCCGAATCTCACGAACCAGGCGCGCGACGTGCTGTCGAATCACGATTGCCGCGACGGGCCCTGAGTGGCCGGTCGTGCAGTTATACTTGTCCGTCCCCATCTCTATCGACGCTGCCACGCGCTTCCGACCGCAACAGACTCTATGCGAAAGAACCTGAAAAATATCGGCCTGATTGCCGCGGGCCTTGCTACTGGTGTTTTTGCCACTCTGCAACTGTCCGCTTCGGCCCAGCAACCCGCCAGTGCCGCTTCTAACGCGGTCGCGCCGCTCCCGCTGGACCAGCTCAGGCTCTTTGCCGAAGTGTTCGGGCAGATCAAGCATGAGTACGTTGAACCGGTCGACGACAAAAAGCTGCTCACCGCCGCAATCAAGGGCATGGTATCGAGCCTCGACCCGCATTCGTCCTATCTCGACAAGACCGATTACGAAGAACTGCAGGAGCAGACCAAGGGTCGCTTCGCCGGTCTCGGCATCGAAATCTCCGCAGAAGACGGCCTGATCAAAGTCATCTCGCCAATCGAAGACACGCCCGCGTTCCGCGCCGGCATCCGTCCGGGCGACCTGATCACCCGCATCAACGACAAGCCCGTGCGCGGCATGACACTCGACCAGGCCGTCAAGCAGATGCGTGGCGACCCCGGCACCAAGGTCACCCTGACCATCTTCCGCAAGACCGACGACCGCACGTTCCCGCTCACGGTGGCACGCGCCATCATCAAGGTCCAGTCGGTGAAGATGAAGATTCTCGCGCCGGGTTACGCCTACGTGCGTATCACCAGCTTCCAGGAACGCACCACGCCCGATCTGGCCGCCCGACTGCAGGACATCGCGCGTCAGCAGCCGAACCTGAAGGGTCTCGTGCTCGATCTGCGTAACAACGGCGGCGGTCTGCTGCAAAGCGCGGTCGGCGTCGCGGGTGCCTTCCTGCCGCCGAACTCGGTGGTTGTCTCCACCAACGGACAGATTCCGGATTCGAAGCAGGTGTATCGCGACACTTACGAGAACTACCGTCTGCAATCGTTCGACAGCGACCCGTTGAAGGACGAAGCGCCCATCTTCAAGACCGTGCCGATGATCGTGCTCACCAACGCCTACTCGGCGTCGGCATCGGAAATCGTCGCGGGCGCGCTGCAAGATCAGCATCGTGCGCTGATCGTCGGCAAGACCACGTTCGGCAAGGGTTCGGTGCAAACCGTGCGACCCATGACGGCGGACACCGCGCTGCGTCTAACCACCGCTTACTACTACACGCCGAGCGGCCGTTCGATCCAGAACAAGGGCATCCGTCCTGACATCGCAGTCGACCAGTACGCCGAAGGCGATCCGGACGACGCACTCGTCACGCGCGAAGTCGACTACTCGAACCACCTGGCCAACACGCAGGATCCGAACGAGAAGAAGGAAGCGGAACAGCGTGAACAGGAACGCATGGACCAGTTGCGTCAGCTCGAAGAACAGAACGACAAGAAGACGCCCGAACAGCGTCAGAAAGATCGTGACCGCAAACCGGTCGAGTTCGGTTCAGCCGACGACTTCATGCTGCAACAAGGCTTGAACAAGCTGGAAGGCAAGCCGGTTCAGGAATCGAAGTCGTTGACCGAGCGTCGTCTGGCGCAGAACAAGCCGGCGACGTCGGCCTCCGCGCCGGTCGCCGTCAAGCCGACGCAGCCGGTGCCGGGTGCGTCGGGTCCGGTGGACGCAGCACCTGCTTCGGCACCTGCTCCGCAGAAGTAATTAGTTCGTCCCCCGTCGGTCTTCGCAGCGCAAGGCGTCGTGAAGACCGACCATCAGCATCCCGCTTCGCGCGACTAAAATAACAAGCTCACCCCGCGCCCCGCCATGAACGACGATCAACTCCTCCGCTACTCCCGCCATATCCTCGTCGACGAAATCGGCATCGAGGCGCAACAGCGCTTTATCGATGCGCATGCAATCGTCGTCGGTGCCGGTGGTCTGGGTTCGCCTGCCGCGATGTATCTCGCGGCGGCGGGTGTGGGCCGCCTGACGCTGGTCGATGCCGATACGGTCGACCTGACCAACCTGCAACGACAGATCCTGCACGTCAGCGCATCGGTGGGACGCAAGAAGGTGGAGTCGGGCCGTGACGCGATCGCGCAGATCAACCCGGAAGTCACAGTGCACGCGGTGGCCGAGCGCGTCGACGACGGGTGGCTCGACCGTGAAGTGCCGCAAGCCACCGTCGTGCTGGATTGCACGGACAATTTCGCGACGCGCCACGCCATCAATCGCGCGTGCGTGAAGCATGGTGTGCCGCTGGTGTCGGGCGCGGCGCTGCGCTTCGACGGCCAGATCAGCACGTTCGATTTCCGCGACGCCGCGTCGCCGTGCTACGCGTGCATCTTCCCCGAAGATCAACCGTTCGAGGAAGTCGCGTGTTCGACGATGGGCGTATTCGCGCCGACGGTCGGCATCATCGGCTCGATGCAGGCGGCCGAGGCGCTCAAGGTGATCGGCGCAATCGGCACGCCGCTGGTGGGCCGCCTGACGATGCTCGACTCGTTGCGCATGGAGTGGAACACGATGCGCATCGCACGTCAGCCGGATTGTCCGGTGTGCGGCAAAGCGCATCGCAGCTAACGGCGCTACCGCTGCTACTGCTACTGCTACTGCTACTGCCGCCACTGCCGCTCACACGTCGAAACAAAAAAACGCCGCACGGGTTTTTCTTCCCGATGCGGCGTTTTTCTTTGTTTGAATCTCGAACTAGCTCAAGCCAGCATCACCCGTTTCAGCGCAGCCTGTACCTCTTCCGGCTCATAAGACGCCAGCACGTCGGCCACCGGTTTCTCCAGCGTCTTCAGATGCGAACGCAGCACTTCCTGCTTCACCACCAGCAACTGACTCGGATGCATCGAGAACTCGGTCAGTCCCATGCCGAGCAGCAGACGCGTCAACGCCGGATCGCCCGCCATCTCGCCGCACACCGACACCGGCACTCCCGCGCGCTTCGCCTCGCGCAGCGTGAACGCGATCAGATGCAGCACCGCCGGATGCAGCGGGTCGTACAGATGCGCGACCGCGTTGTCCGCACGATCGATGGCCAGCGTGTACTGGATCAGATCGTTCGTGCCGATCGACAGGAAATCGAGGCGCTTGAGAAACAGCGGCAACGCAATCGCGGCCGCCGGAATCTCGATCATTGCGCCGACCTGCACATTCGGATCGTAGGCAATGCCGGCATCGTCCAGTTGACGCTTGGCTTCGCGAATCAGATCGAGCGTCTGGTCGATCTCCTGCGCGTGCGCCAGCATCGGAATCAGGATCTTCACCGTGCCGAACACCGACGCCCGCAGAATCGCCCGCAATTGCGTAAGGAACATCTGCGGCTCGGACAGGCTCCAGCGAATCGCGCGGAGCCCCAGCGCGGGGTTGGCGGCGGTTTCGTAACCGTCGCCGCCGCTCATCGAGTCGAGCGGCTTGTCTGCGCCCACGTCGATCGTGCGGATGGTCACTGGCAGACCGTTCATCAACTCGGCCGCGCGGCGATACGCGCCGAACTGCTCTTCTTCTTCGGGCAGCCGGTCCTTGTGATTCATGAACAGGAATTCCGTGCGGAACAGACCCACGCCGGTCGCGCCCGAGTCGATTGCCGCGCGCGCGTCTTCCGGCAGTTCGATGTTCGCGCACAGTTCGATACGCGTGCCGCACAGGGTTTGTGTCGGCGAAAACTTGAGCCGTTGCAGCTTGCGCTGCTCGAGCGCTTTCTCGCTTTGACGGTACGAATATTCTTCGAGCACGATCGGCGCCGGATCGACGATCACGATGCCGTGATCGCCGTCGACGATGATCAGATCGTCCTGACGGATCAGCGCGCTCGCATGCTGCACACCGACCGCCGCCGGAATGCCCAGACTCCGCGCGACGATCGCCGTGTGCGAGGTGCGCCCGCCCAGATCGGTAACGAAGCCCTGGAACGTCTGCGTCTTGAACTGCATCATGTCGGCGGGCGCAATGTCGTGCGCGACCACGATCATCTCGTCGCACGCACCGTGTACGGCGTCGCCAAGACCCGGCGATGCGCCTGCCAGTGCCTTCAGCACGCGCTCCACCACCTGCTCGATATCGGCTTTGCGCTCGCGCAGATATTCGTCTTCGATGTCGTCGAAATGGCGCGACAGGCGTTCGAGCTGTTCGGTCAGCGCCCACTCGACGTTGTAGCGTCGCGTGCGGATGAGGTCGATGGTTTCCTGCACGAGCATCGCGTCGTTCAGGATCATGGAATGCACGTTGATGAACGCGCCCATTTCACTCGGCGCGTCGGCGGCGAGATCGGCGCGTAATGCGTCGAGTTCCTGGTGCACGAGTTGTTGCGCCGTGCGAAAGCGCTCGACCTCGCTCTCTATTTGCGCGGGTTCGATCAGATAATGGTCGACGTCGAGTGCAGCCGGGGCGATCAGATAAGCGCGCCCAATGGCGATACCGCGTGACACGGGAATTCCATGCAGCGTGAAGGACACGCGCCCCTCCTCTAGTTGTGTGATGCCGCGGCAATCCGCTGCAGTGCTCAGACTCGCGCAATCATTATAAATTCCGCACTCATCGCGCGGAGAGCCAGGCTGTGTGCGGCGCAGCACGAGTTTGTCTCCCACTCTTTCTATCGCTCCATGCCTACGTTCCGTGCTGGACGCGCGAATTGTCTGTGCAGCACCGCACGTATTCAAGCCATATTTATCCGGCCATTGTCCTGCGCTAAAAAAAACGCCGCGGTTAAACGCGGCGCTCTTTTTGGGCAATGCAATGGCGCGCGATTTACTGACCTTCGCCGAATTTATCGGCAATCAGTTTCAGCAATGCGTCCATCGCGTCTTTTTCGTCGGCGCCTTCTGTTTCGATCAGCACCGTGCTGCCGATACCCGCGGCCAGCATCATGACACCCATGATGCTCTTGGCGTTGATGCGACGGCCGTTACGGCTCATCCATATCTCCGACTGGAAGCTGCCCGCGAGTTGGGTCAACTTGGCCGACGCGCGCGCGTGCAGCCCCAGCTTGTTCACAATGGTCGTTTCCTGTTGCAGCATTTATTGATCCGAAGGTCCGAAGCGCGGGTAAATGTCGTAGTGAAAAATCAAACCGCAGACAAGCAATGACGAGACGACCAGAAAAGTCTGGCCGCTCACAGACCGGGCGAGCCGGCCTTCTGCGTCAAATCCGCTTCCGGCGGCAGGGCCGGCAGGCAATCGCCCGCCACTGTTTCGGGCGGCAAAGCCGGCAGACAGTCGCCGGACCCCGATGCGGGCGCGACCGGCGCGGGCGTTGCCGGTCCAATGGCATGCACGCCTTTGGTGGCGCCGGCCAGCGCCTTGTCCACCAGAATGTCGAGCGGTGTCGCGCGATAGCAGACGGCCCGCACCAGCATCGGCAGATTGACGCCGCAGAGCACCCGTACGTCCGGCAGCGAAGCGAGCCGTCCGGCGATATTCGCCGGCGTGGCGCCGAACATGTCGGTCAGCACGAGTGCGCCGTTTTCTTCCCTGAGACGCTCGATCTCGGCGTTCGCGAACGACACCATCTTCGCGGGATCGCAATCCGGCGATACGTCGATCACGCCGATACGCGCCGGCAAGCCACCGTAAATGTGCGAAATACAGTCGCGCAACGCGGTGGCGAACGGAGCGTGCGCAATGATCAGAATGCCTGCCATGTCAGCCTTACTGCAAAGATCGGCCCCGAACCGTGGACCGGGATGTTGCCCGGATCCCAGGCGCCCTCGACCGGCCGTGGGTCGTGAGGGCTGTGGAACGTACCATCCGACGAGCGGGCATTGTAGCAGGCTCGTTTTTGCGTCCAACCGGCTGTCCTGGCGGCTACTGCCTGCGTGACGCGGATTGACTACACAGTTTGGGGGTCACGGCCGGCATTCAAGGCCTCGATCTCCTGCGTCAGGCAGCCGCGCGCTCGAGGGCGTCGACGAACATCGCGGCGACGTCGAATCCGGTCTGATCCATGATTTCGCGGAAACAGGTCGGGCTCGTCACGTTGACTTCCGTCAGGCACTCGCCGATCGCGTCCAGCCCGACCAGCAGCAGACCGCGCGCGGCCAGCACGGGCGCGAGCGTATCGGCGATCTTGCGATCGTGCTCGGTAAGCGGGCGCGCCACGCCCAGCCCGCCGGCCGCGAGATTGCCGCGCACTTCGTTACCCTGGGGAATACGTGCGAGCGAGAACGGCACCGCCTCGCCGCCGATCAGCAGAATCCGTTTGTCGCCGTCTTTAATGTCGGGGATGAACTTCTGCGCCATCACCGAGCGTTCGCCGTCGTGGCTGAGCATTTCGATGATCGAACCCAGGTTCATGCCGTCGGCCTTCACACGGAACACGCCCATGCCGCCCATGCCGTCGAGCGGCTTGAGGATCACGTCGCCGTGCTGCTCGTGAAACGCGCGCAGACGCGCCGCGTCGCGTGTCACCAGCGTCGGCGTGACGAACTGCGCGAATTCGCCGATTGCCAGCTTCTCCGAATGATCGCGAATCGCCTGCGGCTTGTTGAAGATGCGTGCGCCGCCGCGCTCGGCCAGTTCCAGCAGCCACGTGGACGTGACGTACTCCATGTCGAACGGCGGGTCCTTGCGCATCACCACGGCGGCGAAGTGCTTGAGCGACAGCGGCGCGGGCCCGTCGGCCGCGTACCAGGTGTCGCGATGCAGGTCGGTCACGTCGCCGACGATCGCGATGCGCTGCACGTTCGCTTCGACGTCGCCGCCGGTCCAGGCGAGATGCTTCGGCTCGCACACGTACACCGTGTGACCGCGGCGCGCGGCCTCGGCGATCATCGCGTAGGTCGAGTCTTTGTAGATCTTGAATTGCGGGAGCGGATCGGCGATGAAAAGAATGTCCATGAGAATTCCGGTTCGCCCTGAGGGCTAGCCCCCAGAACTTGTCTTGGTTCACGAATACAGTCGGCAGAGACGACGATGGCGGCACGCGGCCGCCATCGCTCAACTCCCGCAGCTTAAACCTGGATGGCTTCCGGGTCGGTCTTTTCCAGCTCGACCGAAGCGGCCAGCAACCCCAGGCGCGCCACGACGCCATACATATAGAAGCGGTTCGGCGGCGCCGCGCCGGGTTTGGCGTGGGCGTCCGGCAAGGCCGTGTGCTCGAAGCCGAGCGGCACGAAGTGCATGCCGGGCGCATTCAGATTCTGATCGCGTTCGCGGCTGCCATGTACGCGATAGAAACCACCCACCACGTAGCGGTCGATCATGTACACGACCGGCTCGGCGACTTCTTCGCCGATTCGCTCGAACGTGTACACGCCTTCCTGGACGATCACGTCGTGCACTTCGAGTCCGTCTTTGGTCGCCGCCATCTTCGCGCGTTCGCGCTTGGTGAGCGCGGCCACTTCCGACGCGTCGTGCACGGTCATCACACCCATGCCGTAGGTGCCCGCGTCGGACTTGATGACCACGTAAGGTTTCTCGGAGATGCCGTACTCGCGATACTTCTTCGCGATTTTCTTGAGCACGCCGTCGATCGCGTCGCTGAGCGCTTCCTCGCCGGTGCGCTCCTGAAAGTCCACGCCTTCCACGTGTGCGAAGTACGGGTTGATCATCCACGGGTCGATGTCGACCATCTTGGAGAACTTCTTCGCCACGTCGTCATAACACGAAAAGTGCGTCGATTTCCGCCGAACCGCCCAACCCGCATGCAGCGGCGGCAACAGATACTGCTCGTGCAGATTTTCCAGCACTGGCGGAATGCCGCCTGAGAGATCGTTGTTCAGCAGGATCGAACACGGGTCGAAATTCTTAAGTCCCAGGCGTCGCGGCGTACGCTCGAGCGGCTCGATGACGAGCTTCTGACCGTCGGACAGCGCGATGGTCACCGGTCCGACGATGTTTTCGTCGAGCGTGCCGAAGCGCACGTTCAGACCGGCCTGGCGCATGATCGCGGCGAGCCGGGCGACGTTTTCGAGGTAGAACGCGTTGCGGGTATGGCGCTCGGGAATGACCAGCAGGTTCTTCGCGTCCGGGCAGATCTTTTCGATCGATGCCATTGCGGCCTGCACGGCGAGCGGCAACACTTCCTGCGGCAGATTGTTGAATGCGCCGGGGAACAGATTGGTGTCGACCGGCGCGAGCTTGAAGCCCGCGTTACGCAAGTCGACCGAGCAATAGAACGGCGGCGTGTGCTCCTGCCATTCGAGCCTGAACCAGCGTTCGATGGCGGGCGTGGCGTCGAGGATCTTCCGCTCGAGATCGAGCAGCGGGCCGTTTAACGCCGTAACTAGGTGCGGAACCATTGATCACTCGCAGACTGGAGAAAAAAGATTGTAGAGCAAATGCTTTGCCCATTTGGGGACGGTTTCTCCATTCGCAAGCTGATGCGAATGCATTCTCGCTATCGCGCCGATAGGCGGGGAAATCGACTGTTAGCCGGAAAGCAGCAAGAAAAAAGCCCGCCATGAAGGCGGGCCAAAATCGCTGCGCTTGATTCAGATCCGCAAGCCTTGGAACTTGCAGGAGAATCCGTGAAGCTTATTCGACGTGTTCGCCATGCAGGCTCACGTCCAGGCCTTCGCGTTCTTCTTCTTCCGTCACACGAATGCCCATCACCATGTCGATGATCTTCAGCAGGATGTAGCTCACCACGCCGCTGTAGACCAGCGTCGTCAGAACGCCCTTGGCTTGCAGAACGATGCTGCCGTCCGCGCCGCCGATGTCCTTGACCGCGAACACGCCCGTCAGCAACGCACCCACGATACCGCCGATGCAGTGCACGCCGAACGCGTCGAGCGAGTCGTCGTAACCGAGCTTGTGCTTGAGCCACGTTGCCGACCAGAAGCAGACCACACCGGCCACGATACCGATCACCAGCGAACCCGTCATGCCGACGAAGCCCGAAGCCGGCGTAATCGCCACCAGACCTGCCACGGCGCCCGACACGATACCGAGCACCGACGGCTTGCCCTTGGCCGCCCATTCGGCGAACATCCAGGCGAGTGCTGCAGCAGCCGTTGCGATCTGCGTTGCGAACATTGCGAAACCGGCACGGCCGTCAGCCGCCACTGCCGAACCCGCGTTGAAGCCGAACCAGCCCACCCACAGCATCGCGCCACCAATCAGCGTGAGCGTCAGGTTGTGCGGCGCCATCGCTTCCTTGCCGTAGCCGACACGCTTGCCCAGCACCAGGCAGCAGACCAGACCGGCGATACCGGCGTTGATGTGCACCACCGTGCCGCCTGCGAAGTCGAGGATGCCAGCCGTTGCCAACCAGCCGGTCGGTTCCCAGACCATGTGCGCGATCGGCGAGTAGACGATGATCGACCACAGCGTCATGAACACCAGCATTGCCGAGAACTTCATGCGGTCAGCAAATGCACCGGTGATGAGCGCCGGCGTGATGATCGCGAAGGTCATCTGATAGACGAAGTAGACCGTTTCGGGGATCGTCGGAGCCAGGTGGCTGACGGTCAGCGTCGTGGCCTTGTCGCCCTTGATGTAGTTCATGCCCGACATGAAGACGCGCGAGAAGCCGCCGATGAACGAGCCGCCCGGCGTGAAGGCGAGGCTGTAGCCCACCACACCCCAGACGATCGTGATCACGCAGGTGATCGCGAAACTTTGCATCAGCGTCGCCAGCACGTTCTTCTTGCGGACCATGCCGCCGTAGAACAGTGCCAGACCCGGGATCGTCATGAACAGCACGAGCGCGGTGGAGGTCAGCATCCAGGCGGTGTCACCCGAATTGATCTTCGACGAATCGACCGAGAACGGCGCGGTCGGTGCTGCGGGTGCGGCGGCGGCTGCCGCGGATGCGTCTGCTGGTGCCGAGGCGGCTGCGTTAGCGGTGCCTGCCGTAGCGGCATCCGGCGTCGCCGAGGCCGCTGCGGGTGCCGATGCGTCCGGCGCCGGCGCACTGGCCGTCGTATCGGATGCGGCGGCCGAGGCGGCTGCGGGGGCGGAAGCGTCGTCCGCGAGGGCGGCGCCGATACCGCCCGCGAGCAGCGAACCGGCCATCAGCAAGGACATCAATAATTTGCGCATCTTCGTTTCCTCTTATCGCTATCTGTGTCGCTATCTTTTGTTATTACAAAGCGTCCGCGCCGGTCTCCCCGGTGCGAATCCGGATAACCTGTTCGATCGCCGTGACAAAAATCTTGCCGTCGCCGATCTTGCCCGTGCGTGCCGCGCGCTCGAGCGCCTCGATCGCCTGGTCGACGATGTCGTCCGAGACCGCGGCCTCGATCTTCACTTTCGGCAGGAAATCGACCACGTATTCGGCGCCGCGATACAGCTCCGTGTGACCCTTCTGACGACCGAAACCTTTGACTTCGGTCACCGTGATGCCCGAGACGCCGATCGCCGATAAGGCTTCGCGCGCCTCATCGAGCTTGAACGGCTTGATGATTGCGGTAATGAGTTTCATGAAATCCCTCGCTAAGTTGCGTAAACCCGTTGCGTAACCCGTTTTGCGTACCCGTAACCCGTTCGCGTGGTCTCGTTTGCCTACCGGCAATTTGTGCTGGTAGTGCGCGCCGGGCAGTAACAGCAACTCGCATGCCATGTTGAGTGGGGTGACGCACCGACCGCGTCGCCAAACGGGCCCGAACCGGCGGCAAGCAGGCCCCGGGCGCCCCTGGCCGAACGGCCAGCGTCGGCGGGACGCAGTGGCGCGGCTTTTGGATCGTTGCTAGAGTGTCCGCACGCTTCGATCAGGCGGCTGCGCACCAAAGGGGCTCATGCGCCGATGGCATCCCGAAGGCCATGCACCAAAGCGACCCATTCGCCAGAACAAAGCACAGACGTAACGATACATGCACAATTTTTGTGCACCAAAGGGAACACCATGAAACAACCCAACGATGTCTTCAACGACTTTCAGGCCCGCATGAGCGAGCTATTCAAGAATTCGCCGGCCAAAGACGTCGAACGTAACGTCAAGGCCATGCTGTCGCAGGGCTTCTCGAAGCTGGACCTGGTGACGCGCGAGGAATTCGATACGCAGACGCAGGTGCTGGTGCGCACGCGCTCGCGTCTGGAAGAACTCGAGCGCCGGGTCGCCGAGCTCGAACAGAAGCTGCCGGTGACGACTTCGACGTCCTGACAGACGTCGACGCGCAGCGCTCGCGCTGCGTCGTGCTGCACATCACTGGCAAGCGAGCCGTGACGTCATCAGCGTTTTAGGAGACGCGCGCGGCCTGGTCTGCGCCCCGTGCGTCCGACGGGGAAAAATCATGTCGCTAGCCGTGGTGCGCAGTCGCGCGCCGGCCTCTGGCCGCGCGCCCGAAGTAACGGTCGAGGTTCACCTCGCCAATGGATTGCCCTCTTTTTCGATCGTCGGTCTACCCGATCTGGAAGTGCGCGAAAGCCGCGAGCGCGTGCGCGCGGCCCTGCAGAACTGCGGCTTCGACTTTCCGGTCCGACGTATCACCGTCAATCTCGCCCCCGCCGATTTGCCGAAGGAATCCGGTCGTTTCGATCTGCCGATCGCGCTGGGCATTCTCGCGGCGAGCGGCCAGATTCCCGTCGAAGCCCTGCTGCATCGCGAATTCGCCGGCGAGTTGTCGTTGACCGGCGCGCTCAGGCCCATGCGCGGCGCGTTCGCGATGGCCTGCGGGACGGCGCGCGAAGGCGGGGCGGTTCGACGTGGGTCGGTTTCGGCCTCGTTAGGGTTCGGCGAGTCTGGTGAGACCGGTGAGTCTCATGAACCTGGCCCGCGCACCGGTAACGCCCGCACGCCTCAGCTATACCTGCCGGCGGCCAGCGCCGCGGAAGCCGCGTTGGTACCGGGCGTCGATGTCTATGGCGCGAACGATCTCCCGTCCCTCTGCGCCCATCTGGCCGATGCGCCCGACGGCCGGCTCTATCCGGTCGTCGCACCCGACGTCGCCGCTATCACACCTCTCCCCGGCCCCGACATGCGTGACGTGATCGGCCAGCGCGGCGCGCGCCGGGCACTCGAAGTCGCCGCCGCGGGCGGTCACCACGTCCTGTTGATCGGGCCGCCGGGCGCGGGCAAATCCATGCTCGCCGCACGCCTGCCCAGCCTGCTGCCGCCGATGACGGACGACGAAGCGCTCAGCTCCGCGGCGCTGCTATCCGCCAGCCGGAACGGTTTCAGTCCGGCGCAATGGCGGCAGCGACCGTTTCGCGCGCCGCATCACTCGTCGAGCGCGGCGGCGCTGGTCGGCGGACGCAATCCGCCCCAGCCCGGAGAGATCACGCTGGCCCATCTCGGCGTGCTGTTCCTAGACGAGTTGCCCGAATTCGACCGTCACGTGCTGGAAACACTGCGCGAACCGCTGGAGGCTGGCCGCATCACCATCTCGCGCGCCGCCTGGCAAGCCGACTTCCCGGCCGCCTGCCAGCTGATCGCCGCGATGAACCCCTGCCCGTGCGGCTGGCGCGGCGACCCGGGCGGCCGCTGCCGCTGTTCGCCGGAGAATGCCGCGCGCTATCTGCGCAAGCTGTCCGGTCCGTTGCTGGACCGGATCGACATCCAACTGGAGATTCCGGCGCTGACCGCCGCCGAATTGACCGCTCGCAGCACCTCTACAGCGGAGTCGAGCGCCGCGATCGCAAAGCGGGTCGGCGCGGCGCGCGAACGGCAATTGAACCGGCAGGGCAAAACCAATCGGGAACTGGACGGCCGGGAGGTGGATGAAGTCTGCCGCCCCGACGCAGCCGGCGAAGTCTTACTGCGCGAAGCGGGCGAACGCTTCGGCTGGTCGGCGCGCGCCTACTATCGTGTGCTGAAGGTTGCCCGGACGATTGCCGATCTTGCGGGGGCTGCCATGCCGAGCGCCGCTCAGGTCGGCGAGGCCATTCAATACCGTCGCGCTTTCGGGTCGGTATAAAGAGAAAAACACGCTGTCAAGACTTGACTTATACACACTCGCGCGTTCCTGATAGATTTTGAAACAACTGAAAGGTCTGCGTCACCCTGCCTGTAAAGGCCATTGATTTTATTATGTTTTTTAAGCCAGCCGCAGCGGCGGCTTTCTGACAGAATGCCCACCGGTTGGGCATTTCGGGCAAAAGAAGACGAGTTCTCAACAGAGTTATCCACAGGCAGGTTGGGGGAAACAAAAACCTCAACGTAAACCGTGAATTAGCTCGTGATGCTGCGAAGGAACTTTCACTGTGCGCCGGTCTCGAGACGACCTCGAATCGGCCAAAAATACCGCCGATTAAAACAGTTGGAACGACGAAAAAAACTGGTCGACCTGCTCCTGCTGGAGCGGTTTCGACGCGATGATCGCCGCTTCGTAGACATGCCGTCCATGCACCACGAGTCGGGCATAGACCGTCCGCGCTTCATGCTGTGAGCCCGCGGCGCCGCTCACTTTCATTTCCAGCCCCGGCACCTGGCCGCCGGCTGCGAGCGGAATCTGCACGGGATGCGCTTCCGGCGCTGCGCCGACATTGCGGGCAAGGCCAGTCCGCAAGAAATCGAGTACGGCCTGCTGGGTGGCGGCGTCGTCGCCCGGCAATAGCACCGTACCTACCGCGAACACGGCGTCGCCGGCTTCGGCGGTCTGCATGGCCATCTGCATCGGTTTGCCGCCGATCTGAACAACCCGTTGATCGTTGCCTGGCCTGGCAGGCAGGTCGACGGTGTAGGCGTTGTCGTTGTTCATCACCGTGCGCCAGTCGAAGGTCGGCGAACACGCTGTGAGGGCGGCGCCCAGCGTCAGCAGGCCGACTGCGTGTGCGGCTGAACGAGCGGCTAAACGAGCGGCAAACCGGACTCGCGAAGCGGGACGCAAAGAGCGCAAAGAGTGCGAAGAGCGGATCGAGCGCGGAAAACACACGACGTTACGGAACACGGAGCGGAACAGAGGAAGGAACACAGAACGGACCAGGTAACGAAACATGAGCAGAACCGGCGGACACGAAAAGCCGCCATTATCCGCTGGCACCTCGCTCACTGTCGTGCCCCGCGAATCGGGCTACAATGGCGGCGCTGCATAGCACCGGGCGTGACGAGTTTCCATTTCAGCCCCGGCGCACTGTCCCGCGCGTTCTGCGCGACCCGAATTTCAGGTTCCGTTTTCGAGGTTCCGTCATGAGCTCCACCCCGTCTCCCGCCGCCCGGCGCGCCAATCCGCTGCACTACGTGATCATTGCCGTCGTGGCCGTCGCGCTCGCCATCGCCGGCTATTTCGCGTTCGCGGGCCAGCAGCGCGTGCCCGACGCCACCTTCACGTTGCTCTCGGGCCAGAAAGTCTCGACTGCCGATCTGAAAGGCAAGGTTTACCTGGTCAACTTCTGGGCGACCAATTGCGATACCTGCATGCAGGAAATGCCGCAGATGGTTCAGACCTATAACCGCTTCAAGGGCAAGGGTCTCGAATTCGTCGCGGTCGCGATGAACTACGATGCGCCGATGTACGTGACCAACTACACGCAAACCCGCAAGCTGCCGTTCAAGGTCGCCATGGACGACGGTTCGGCCGCCAAGCAGTTCGGCAACGTGCAGCTCACCCCCACCACCTTCCTCGTCGCCAAAGACGGCACGATCCTCAAGCGCTACGTCGGCGAGCCGCAATTCGCGGAACTCGATCAACTGCTGGAAAAAGCGCTCAACGCAGCCTGATTCCGGTTCGACTTCAACACGCGGCTCGAACACGCTTCAACACAGCTTCAACGGACATCGACGCGTCGGCAAACTTTCTCACCGCCGGCGCGGCCCGTCTTCAGCGTTCCCCATCCCCTTTGGCCGCAAGGCCATATCGTTTGATCTTCTCGTACAGCGTGGCCTTGCCCAGTTGCAGCTTGTCGGCAGCCACCGCGACCGAGCCGCCGCTCTGCTCCAACGCCTGCGCGATCACCGCCCGCTCGAACTGTTCGACACGCTCCTTGAGCGGCTGCGCCGCATCGGCCTCGTCGCCGAACGACATCACCGGATCTTCCGCCACGCCGAGCACGAACCGGTCGGCGGCATTGCGTAGCTCGCGCACGTTGCCCGGCCAGTCGCGTTGCATCAGGCCGGCCCGCTGACGATCCGTGAGGATCGGCGCGGGACGCTGGTAGCGCACGGCCGCATCCAGTAGAAAGTGTTCGAACAGCGGCACGATATCTTCGCGGCGCTCGCCGAGCGGCGGCAGCGCGATCGTCACGACGTTGAGCCGGTACAGCAGATCGCGCCGAAACGAGCCGTCCGCGACATGCTCGGCCATATCGCCCTTGGCTGCCGCCACGACACGGCAATTCACGCGAACCGGCTGATTCGAGCCGAGCCGTTCCAGCACACCGTCCTGCAGCACGCGCAGCAGCTTCACCTGCAGCGCCAGCGGCATGCTTTCGATCTCGTCGAGAAACAGCGTGCCGCCCGACGCATGTTCGAGCTTGCCGATGCGCCGTTTCGCGGCGCCCGTGAACGCACCCGGCTCGTAGCCGAACATCTCGGACTCGAACATCTGCTCGGGCAGCGCGCCGCAATTCACCGCGATAAACGGCTTGTCGTGCCGCGGCGACAGTTCGTGCAGACTGCGCGCGATCAACTCCTTGCCCGCGCCCGTATCGCCGTTGATCAGCACCGACGCGTCGGTCGGCGCGACGTTGGCGATGAGCCTTCGCACCTGTTCGATTGCCGGACTGCGACCGATGATGCGCGGCGCCACCGCGTGGTGTCCCGCCAGTTCGCGACGCAGCGCGAGATTCTCGAGCACCAGCTTGCGGCGCTCCAGCGCGCGCCGCACGGTTTCGATCAGGCGCTCGGAGGCGAACGGTTTTTCGATGAAGTCATACGCGCCGTCGCGCATGGCCTGCACGGCCATCGAAATATCGCCATGGCCGGTGACGAGAATCACCGGCACGTCGGGTGCGCGTTCGTGGCACTGCGCCAGCAGGTCGAGTCCGCTCGCGCCCGGCAAACGAATGTCGCTGACGATCACGCCGGAAAAATCGGCGCTGATCAGCTTCGCCGCCGACTCGACCGACGCGTGACCGACCACCTCGAAGCCCGCCAGTTGCAGGCTCTGCACGCTGGCGCGACGCACGAGTTCGTCGTCTTCGATATACAGCACCTCAAAGCCCTGGTTCATTTCGTTTTCATCCGGTTCTGGAAACCGTCGTCAACGGGTCCGGTGTGGGGCTCGCCGATGCGCGGGCGCGGCGCAACGTCAACACGAACGACGCGCCGCCGTCGGGCGCGGTACGCGCCACCAGCGAGCCGCCGCAATCGCGCGCTATCGACGACGAGATGGCGAGACCAAGGCCGAGCCCCTGGCCCATTTCCTTGGTCGTGAAGAACGGTTCGAACAGGCGCGGCAACACGTCTTCGGCGATCCCCGGGCCGTTGTCGTCGACCGATATCGCGAGGTCTTTATCGCCGGCTTCGATGGCAATGACGATACGCGGTTGCACGACACCAGCAGTCGCATCGAGCGCATTGCCGAGCAGATTGATCAGCACCTGTTCGAGCCGCAGATCGTCGCAATGGGCGATCAGTTCCGGATGATCGTCGGCGAGATCCAACGCGGCGGGCTCGCCCTGCACCTGCGTTTGCGTGTCCCGCAACGTGAACGCCAGCTCGACACCTTGCAAGCGCTTCTGCAGCAAGGCGACCACGTTGCGCAACGCGCGCACGACCGGCGCTCGCGCACTGCGCGGTCGCGCGCGGCCGACGAACAGCTTCAGCTGATTGGTGATCTTGCCCATCCGCTCGGTCAACGCCGCGATGGCTTCGAGGTTGTCGCGCGCCGACGCATGATCGCCGCGCTCCAGAAACACACGCGTGTTGTCAGAGAAACCGCGCAACGCGGCCAACGGCTGATTCAGCTCATGCGTGATGCCAGCCGCCATCTGCCCGAGCGCGGCCAGCTTGCTCGCCTGAATCAGTTCGTCGTGCGCATCGCGCAATTCCTGTTCGGCGCGAGTGCGCTCGACCACTTCGCTATGCAGGCGTTCGTTCGCCTGCGACAGGTCCGCGGTGCGCTCGGCCACCCGGCGATTGAGTTCCGCGTAGGCCTTCTGCAACAGCGCGCGACTGCGCATCACCTCGCGCACTCGCGCGCGCCGCATGCGCCAGTAAAACGCCAGCAGCACCAGCGACACATAGCCGAAACCCGTGGCGATGGTCGCGTTGCGCGCATCGGCATCGACCGGACTGACCGGCGACATCGTGATCAGATGCCAGTCCGGCTCGCCCATGCCGCGCCGCGACACCAGATAGCGCGGGGCATAACGCCCGCCGCCGATGCGCACGATCTGCGCGTTGCCTTCCAGCGTGCGCTCGATCGTCATTGGTAACGGCGCGATGGGCTGTTGCGCGTATTGCCGCGCCTGATAGATGGAGTCGGCGACCTGACCGGTGAGCGGCCGGATCGTGTGATATTTCCACGCCGGCATCGACGACAGAAACACCACGCCGTGGTCGTCGGTGACGACCAGCGGTTCGGACGCGTCCGCGCCCTGAAACCATTCGAGATCGAGCTTGACGACCGCCACGCCGACGATCTTGCCCGCACGCCGCACCGGCTGCGAGATGTAATAACCCGGCGCCTGCGAAATGGTGCCGATGCCGAAGAAGCGGCCCACGCCGCCTTTCATCGCATCGAGAAAATACGGCCGGAACTGGTAGCCCGCGCCGATGAAACTGCCCGGCCCTTGCCAGTTGCTGGCGGCCACGCAATAGCCGTTGGTCGGGATGATGTAGGTGACCGTCGCGCGTGCGTGACGGTTCAGGTCTTCGAGGTAGAGATTGGCACGCGCGACGTTGGCGGGGCTCGGGTCGACCAGCACGTCCTGCACGATCGGATGCTCGGCCAGCAGATACGGCAGCGACTCGTAGCGCTCGAGCGTGCTTTTCAAAGCGTTGGTGGTGCGCGCCACGCGGGCGCCGGCGTTGCTGCGCAAGTTGTCGATGCCGTTCTGCCACGCCACGCTATACGTGAGGCCGCACGCTGCCGCGAGCCCGGCGACGAGCGCGAAGAGAACGAGCAAACGACGCGTCACGTTGGCAAAATCCGGTCGATGAGGATCGGCCATTGTGGCATAAGGCGGCGCGCCGTCGGCGCGCGTGCTCGCCGTGGCTTTCATACGCGATGACGAACAGGTGACCGGATGGCCGGCGCGCAGCGTCTTGACCCGCTTAAACGTTGGCTGGCTCTTTGAGCGCCGCCTCGCCGCGCAGCGCGGCGTTCAGCTTGTTGCGGTCCAGTTCCTTTTCCCAGGCCGACACCACGACCGTCGCAACCCCGTTGCCGACGATATTGGTCAGCGCGCGGCACTCGCTCATGAAGCGGTCGATGCCGAGAATCAGCACCATGCCCGACAGCGGAATGGTCGGCACCACGGCGAGGGTCGCGGCCAGCGTGATGAAGCCCGCGCCGGTCACGCCGCTTGCACCCTTCGACGTCAGCATGGTCACCGCGAGCAGCGTGAGTTGCTGGGCCCACGACAGGTCGGTGTTGGTTGCCTGCGCAATGAACAGCACGGCCATCGTCATGTAGATGTTGGTGCCGTCCAGGTTGAACGAGTAACCGGTCGGCACGACCAGACCCACGACCGAGCGCGAGCAGCCGAGCTTTTCGAGCTTCAGCATCAGTTGCGGCAACGCGGCTTCCGACGAGCTCGTGCCGAGCACGATCAGCATCTCTTCCTTGATGTAGGCCACGAAACGCAGGATGTTGAAACCCACCGCCCGCGCGATGATACCGAGCACCACCACGACGAACACGATCGAGGTCAGATAGAACGTGCCGATCAGCTTGAGCATCGGCAGCAGCGAGCCGATGCCGTACTTGCCGATGGTGAAAGCCATCGCGCCGAACGCGCCGATGGGCGCCAGCTTCGTGATGATGCGCACGATGCCGAACAGCACGTGCGAGAGTCCGTCGATGAAGTTCGTGACGACCTTGCCCTTCTCACCGGCCGTTGCCAGCACCGCGCCGAACAGCAACGCGATCAGCAGGATCTGCAGGATTTCGCCCTGTGCGAAGGCCGATACCAGCGTGTCCGGAATGATGTGCATCAGGAAGTCGACCGTGGTCTGGCCGTGTGCCTTGGCGGCATACGAGGCGACCGCCTTGCCGTCGAGCGTGGCCGGATCGATGTTGAAGCCGACGCCCGGTTTCAGCACGTGCGTCGCGATCAGGCCGAGCACCAGCGCGAAGCTCGAGACGATTTCGAAGTACAGCAGCGCCTTGCCGCCGACGCGCCCGACCTTCTTCATGTCTTCCATGCCGGCGATGCCGGTCACCACCGTACAGAAGATGATCGGCCCGATCACCATCTTGATCAGCTTGATGAAGCCGTCGCCGAGCGGTTTCATGTCGACCGCGAAATCCGGATAGAAATGACCGAGCGCGATGCCGATGATGATCGCCACGATCACCTGCACGTACAGCACTTTATGAATAGGTTTCTTCACGATGTTTCCTGCGATGTGGATGAGCCCAAGGCCTGCCACGCAGCGCTACGTGCGAACGATGAATCGCGTCGCTCCGTGCGCGGCATCAGACCGCTGACCAGGAGGACGAATTCAGAAATACCGGGAAGGGAAATCAGACATCGTTGTCTCCTTGCTTTAGTTGTCGGACCGTTGCGGCCGCCAATCTGTTTTGCAAGCTCGATGCCAGCTGGATGGCGCGTTAAGTGCGCTGATTTATAAGCGTTTTTTGGACGTGTGCGCAAAGCGCCTTCCGGGATTCCGGAAATCCGGACAGAGGCTGTCGGGGAATCCGGAATCCGTCTTCATGCGGCCTCCGGGAAAACCCGGAGGCCTTTTACAGTGGGCGTTTTCACGCGCCGCCCTCTTCCAGCACCAGCAGGTTGTCGTGCGAAAAACCGAGCGACACCGGTTGGCCGCGCTCCGGCAAACCGCGATTCGGATCGTTGAACACGTCGAGCGAAATCACCGCGTCTTTCACGCGCGTTCTGATGCGCACTACCGCGCCGAGAAAATTCACTTCTTCGACGGTCGCGTTCAGCGAGTTGCGACCCGCGGCCGCCGGCTCCAGCACGATGGCTTCGGGCCGCAACGCGAGCATGCGTTGCTTGCCCGCGTCGTCGGCCGGCAGGGTCTGGGTGGTCGTCAACTCCTGGCCGTCGACGATCATTCTGCCGGTCGCCGGATCGACCACGTGTCCCGCCAGAATATTTAGCGTGCCGACGAAGGACGCGACGAAACGCGTGCGCGGGAAGTTGTAGATTTCCGACGGCGTACCAACCTGTTCGACGCGCCCTTCGTTCATCACGACGATACGGTCGGAGATGGACAGCGCTTCTTCCTGATCGTGCGTGACGAAGATCGACGTGATGCCCAACTCGCGTTGCAGCGCGCGAATGTCCTGGCGCAACGAAATGCGGATTTTCGCGTCGAGCGCGGACAGCGGTTCGTCGAGCAACAACACCTGCGGCTTGCCGGCCAACGCACGCGCGAGCGCGACGCGCTGCTGCTGGCCGCCGGACAGTTGCCACGGATAACGCTCGCCCACGTGCGGCAGCTTGATCAGCTCCAGCATCTCGCCGACCCGCTTGCCGATTTCGGCCTGCGGACGATGAGCGATCTTCAGACCGAAGCCGATGTTCTCCGCGATCGTCATGTTCGGAAACAGCGCGTACGACTGGAACACCATGCCGACCTTGCGCTGCCGCGTACGCAGGTGCGTCACGTCCTTGTTGTCGAGCCGGATGATGCCGCGCGTCGGCGTTTCGAAGCCCGCGATCATGCGCAGCACGGTGGTCTTGCCGCAACCCGACGGCCCGAGAAACGTGATGAATTCGCCGCGCTCGATCTTCATGTCGAAGCGATGCAGCGCCGTGTTCGCCCCGAAGGACTTATGCAGATTTTCGATTTCGAGAAATGCCATGATGTCTGCCTTGGTCCATCAAATTTTCTGGCCGCTCAACGCGCGGGCCGAGCCGAATACCTGGATCAGTCCCATCGACGCCCACGTAATGACGAACGCGATGATCGCGAGCGCCGACGGTTCGTACGCGCGATTCGCGCCGATCAGTTGCAGATACGGTCCGAACGCGGGCCGGTCGAGCAGGCTCGCCAGCGTGAATTCGCCGATCACGACCGCGAAGGTGAGAAAGGCGCCGGACAGAATGCCGGAGCGGATATTCGGGAAGATCACCTTGAACAGAATCGTCGGCCAGCTTGCGCCGAGGCACTCGGCGGCTTCGGTGAGCGAGCGCACGTCCACCGCGCGCAAGCCGGCGTCGACCGCCCGGTACATGTACGGCAACGAGAGCGTGACGTAGCCGCACACCAGCAGCACGTCGGTGGCGCGTTCGTTGCCCGTGAGCGGCAGGATCGAGCTGCTGTTGTAGATGCGCAGATAGCCGAACACGATCACGATGGCGGGCACCACCAGCGGCAGCAGCGTGATGAACTCCACCACCGGCCGCAGCTTCGGCAGTCGCAGTTGCACCCAGTAAGCGGTCGGCACCACCAGCAATACGCCGACGACGATCGTCAGCAGCGCCATCAGGATCGAATAGCCGAACGAGGCCTGAAAACGCGGATCGGTCAGCACCACCTTGTAGGCGTCGAAGCTGTAGACGCCGCGACGCATCCGCAGACTGAACTCGAAAGTCGCGATGAGCGGAATCAGGAAGTACAGCGAGCCGACCACCATCGCGGTCCACGCGCCAACGCGCGATTGGCTTTTCATCGACGGCCCCTTTCAGCGCGCGAGCGCAACCAGATATAGCCGCCGTTGGAAAGACCCGTGACCAGCACCATGCCGAGCGCGAGCGCATAGCCGAGGTTCGCGTTGTGCATCACGTCGCCGCGAATCTGCGCGTACAGCAGGATGGTGACGATATTCAGCGAGCTGCCCGTCAGTGCGTAAGCGGTCGCAACCGCGCCGAACGAGTTGGCGAACAGCAGCAGCGCTGCGCCCAGCACGCTCGGCCACAGCACCGGCAGCGCGACATGGCGCCAGTACTGGAACGCCGTGCCGCCGAGGCATTCGCAGGCTTCGCGCCATTCGCGCTTCAGGCCGTCGAGCGCGGGCGTGACGATCAGCACCATCAACGGAATCTGGAAGTACAGGTAGGTGAGCGTCAGGCCGGAAAAACTCAGAATGCTGAAGCCCGTCGAGTACAGGTTGAAGCCGAGATATTTTTTCAGCAGCACGGTGACGAGGCCGACGCGCCCCAGCGTGCAGATAAAAGCAAACGCGAGCGGCACGCCGGCGAAGTTCGACGCGACGCCGGAGAAGGTCATCAAGGTCGGCCGGATCCAGCCCGGCAGCTTGCCCTGCACCGCCGCCCATGCGAGCAGCGAGCCGATCACTGCGCCGCCGATCGAGGACGCCGCGCTCACCTTGAAGCTGATCCAGTACGCGTCCAGGATAGTCGGCTGGAACAGGTCGCGGAGATTCACGAGCGTGAAGTGACCTTGCGCGTCCTGGAACGCGCCGACCATCAGGAAGCCGGTTGGAAGAATCAGGAACAGCAACGCGAACGTGAAAAACGGCACCACGCCGATCCACGCGAGAAACTGCGACGCGCGGCCGGGACCGTCGACGCGCGGCGTCGGCGTCGGCATCGTCGGAACGAGGAGTTCCGGCTGTACCGATCCAGCATCGGATGAAGCGCTCATGGCTGACCCTTGGGGCTTGGTGACTGAAGCCGGCCGCCTCTGCCCGTGCAGCGATGCCAACGGGCAGAAGAAGGTGGAAGAAGCAGAAGCGGCCGGTGAACTACGCTGCGGTTTGAGGCGATGCGCGGCTTACTTGACGTTCGCGCCGACCGTCTCGTCCCAATGCTTCGTGATGGTGTCCTTGTAGGCGTCCTGCTGGCTCAGCGTCGGGAACACCACGTTTTTGTACGCGGACGGCGGCGGCAACTTGTCGAGCAGCGCCTGCGGCACCTTCTTACCCGCTACCAGTTCGTTGTAGCGCATCGGATGGCAATAGCCCTTCAGCCAGCCGATCTGTCCTTCATCGGAGTACAGGAATTCCATCCACAGCCTGGCGGCATTCGGATGCGGGGCGTACGCGCTGATCGCCTGCACGTAGACACCGGCGACGACACCCGTCTTCGGAATCACCACGTTCACCTTCGGATTGCCCTTCAGCGTGTCGCGGTCGGCGAGCGCGTTGTAGTCCCAGCGCACGACGATCGGCGTGGTGCCTTGCGCCAGCGAGGCTGCTTTGCCGATGACCGGCACGAAGTTGCCGTTCTTGTTCAGTTGCGAGAAGTACTTGAGACCGGCCTGATCGGCCTTGCTGACATCGCCCTTCGCGGCCGACATACCCGCGGCGAACACGGCCTGAATCGCCTGATTGGCCGTGCGCGGGTCGCCCGCCAGCGAGACGGCGTTCTTGTAGTCGGGCTTCAGCAGATCGCTCCAGTCGGTCGGCGCCTTGTCGATCATGTCGGCATTCACTTCGAACGACAGTACGCCGTAATAATCGCCGTACCAGTAGCCGTCGGCATCTTTCGACTCCTTCGGAATCGAGTTCCACGTCGCGACCTTGTACGGTTGCAGCAGACCGTCGGCTTTCGCGGTCGGGCCGAACGACAGACCCACGTCGATCACGTCTGGCGCCTGCGGCCCCTTGTTGCCCTTGTTCGCCTTGATCGCTTCTATCTCGTCGCCCGAGCCCGCATCCGGGTTCAACTCGTTGACCTTGATCCCGTATTTCTTCTCGAAAGCGGGCACCAGTTCACCGTAGTTGCACCAGTCGTGCGGCAATGCGATGACGCTAAGCTGGCCTTCCTGCTTCGCGGCCGCAATCAGCGAGTCGAGCGGCGCGGCCGACGCGCTGCCCACTCCGGCTGCGGCGACACCCGCCACGGTGGACATCGAAAGTATGCGAGCTAACGCGGTGCGGTTCATAGTCTTCCCCATCCTCTGCCGAAATTGCTACGTTTGGAAAATGTCTGGATTGAACGTCGTAAGCGCCATGTTCAGTCCGCGAACATGTCGTGATGCAGTCTGTCGAGGCGATCCGTACAGATCATGTCGACGCCCCATTGCGCGAGCAGCCGGGCGCGCTCGGGGTCGTTCACCGTGTAGGCGAGCACGCGCAGGCCGGCGGCGTGAATCTCGGCCACCAATGGTTCGCTGAGCGACGCGTGATCCGCGTGCAACGACACGCAGTCGAGTTCGCGCACGATGCGCAGCCACTCGGCCGGCACGTCTTCGAACAGCATGCCGCGTCTCAGATGGGGCGCGGCATCGCGGGCAGCGGCCAGCGCGTCGAACGAAAACGACGAAAGCAGCGGCGCAGTCTGCCCCTGCCACAGGCTCGCCGCGCCGTTCGCCACCAGCCGGCCGGTGATCTCGTCACGGCCCGCGCACGGTTTGATTTCGATGTTGGCGGCAATGCCGTCGCGCGCGCAACGTGCGGCGGCTTCAGCCAGCGTCGGCAGTCGCGTGCCCGCGAACGAGGCGTCGAACCAGCTGCCGGCGTCGAGCGTGGCCAGTTGCGACCACGCTTGCGTGGCGGCCGCGCCCTGAGCGTTCGTCGTGCGCTCGAGCAGGTCGTCGTGCAGCAGAAAGAGTTGATTGTCGGCGGAGAGCTTGGCGTCGAACTCGACCATGCGATAGCCGTAACGCACGCAGGCATCGAAACCGGCGAGCGTGTTTTCGGGTGCGAGCGTGCCGCCGCAACGATGTGCGATCAGCGTCGGGTAAGGCCAGTCGGTGCTGCCGACGGCAGACAGGTCAGTGGACGAAGCGCGATCGATCCCGTTTCCCACGTCTCGTTACCTTTCAGAAAGAGCCAGTCGATGAAAGGTCCCATTCACACCGCGCCAGCGTTGCATAACGCTGTTCGAAAGCTGTTGGAAACGGGGCCGCCGAAGCATTTTCGAAGGCTAAGGTGAAATACACAAACTTGCAAGCTGCCAAAAAAATACAACACAATCGGGCGAAAGTAGTACGCTTGACATCGTCTGGACACACATCCGTGTCCACGATGTCAACCTTTAAAACAAGCCGTGCGAGCGCGCGTTCGCACTCAAGGAAAAGCCGCATGTGGCAGGAAGACCGACATCAGAGAATCCGCGCGTTGCTGTCGACGCTGCAACGTGTGTCGACCGAACGGATCATGGCGGACCTCGGTGTGTCGCGCGAAACGGTGCGGCGCGATCTGCTCGATCTCGAAGCGCTCGGCGCGCTGCGGCGCGTGCATGGTGGCGCAATCAAACCGGCTGACGAAGCGCCGATCGCCGAACGCGCGCAGATGCGCGTCAAATCGAAAACGGCAATTGCCAAGGCGGCAATGGGATTGATCGCGAGCGGCCAGACGCTGTTCGTCGATGCGGGCACGACCACGGCCGCGCTGGCCGAAGAACTGGCGAAGCTGGCGAACCTGACTATCGTCACCAACTCGATCGACGTCGCGCTGAAAATGCGCGGCACGGTCGAGGCAACCGAAGCGGCCAACGAAGTCATTCTGCTCGGCGGGTCGATCAGCGACCGGGCCATGGCGACCTCGGGGGCGACCACCGTGCTCGACATCCAGCGCTATCGTGCGGACATCGCGCTGCTGTCGCCGGTCGGTATCGATCACCGGCATGGGGCGACCAACTACGACCACGCCGAAACCGAAGTTGCCCGCGCCATGGTCGGCAACGCCGACCGCGTGGTAATCCTCGCCGACTACAGCAAGATTGGCCAGCGTAGCCGGATTTCGTATTGCCCGATCGACCGCATCGACGTGCTCGTCACAAATAAAAAGGCGGCCGAAGCCGCCGAGTTTTCAGCGCTGAAAAAGAAGCTCGAGGAGATTTTGCTGGCTTGAATCCATTGCGACCGGGCGAGCTGGCGAGCTGGCAACCAGGCGACCAGCGCAACGAGCGCTGTCCTATTCCTTCACGTGCATGGTGTCGAGCACGCGCTTGCGCAAACGCGTGTCGTGCAGCGCGCCGGCGGCGTCGAGCACCGGATACGCCGTCGACGAAAACAGCGAATTGAGCCGCTTCATATCGCTGATCAGATCCAGATGCAGCGCGCTGGTTTCGATGCTGCGCATGCTTTGTCCGGCGAGCCGGTCCAGGTGCTTGTACGAATACGCGCGCTCCAGATCGCGAAAGCGTTCCTTCTCGGCGAGCAGACGTTCGGCGCAGCGCAGGTCGTTGTTCAGGAACACCGACAGGCCGAGTTGCAGATTGCTCACCAGCCGCGTCTGCAGATCGTCGAGTTCGCCCAGCCCCTCTTCCGAGAACGACAGCCGGTGCGCGATTTTTTTCTCTTCGATATTGCTGACGATGCGCTCGACGATGTCCCCGGCATGCTCCAGGTTGATCGTCAGCGAAATGATGTCGGTCCAGCGGCGGCTGTCGGCTTCGTCGAGTTGCTCGCGCGAGATGAGCGTGAGGTAGGTTTTGACCGCGGCATAGAGTTCGTCGACGTCGTCGTCCATGCGGATGGTCGCGCGCGCTTTCTCCAGGTCGTTGTGATGGATCAGCTCCGCCACGTTGTCGAGCATGGTGCGCACGATATCGCCGATGCGCAGCACTTCGCGCGCGGCGTGTGCGAGCGCGAGCGTCGGCGTGGACAGCGCCGCCGCATCCAGATGCAGCGGCCGCAGTTCGCCGTTGGGCACCGGGCGGTTTGGCAACAAACGGATGCAGATGCGCGACATCGGGTCGACCAGCAGCAGACATGCGCAGCAACGCAGCGTGTTGTAGATCAGGTGAAAGCCGACGGTGGCTTCGCGCGGATTCGCGATCAATACCGGCAGTCCGCGAGCGAGCAAGGACGCGAACGGCAGAATCAGCAAAGCGCCGGCCAGTTTGAACGCAAAGCTGCCCACCGCCAGACGCCGCGCCGCCGCGTTCTGCGCAACCGTGCCGAGCAGCGCGAGCAGGCCGCTGCCGAGATTCGCGCCGATCACGAGGCACAGCGCGACCTTCAGGGAAATAACGCCGGACGAGGCGAGCGTCGCCGTCAGCAGCACGGCGGCCAGACTCGAGTAGGAGAGCATCGCGAAGGCTGCACCGACTAGCGCGTCGAGCATCGTGTCGCCGGTCAGCGCGCCGAACATCACGCGCACGCCGGCGCCTTGCATCATCGGCTGGGCCGCTTCGACGATCAGATGCAGCGCCAGCAGAATCAGCCCGAGTCCGATGATGGTGCGGCCGGCCTGGCCGATCCGATTCTGCTTGCGCGACAGAAACAGCGGCACGCCGACCAGAATCAGGATGGGCGAGAGCCACGATAGGTCGAGGGTAAGGACCCGTGCCATCAACGCGGTGCCGACATCCGCGCCGAGCATGATGGCGAGCCCGCTGGTGAGCGGCAACAGACCTTGGGCCGCGAACGACGTCACGATGACCGCCGTCGCATTGCTGCTTTGCACGAGGCTGGTCACGCCGATACCGGAAGCGAATGCGCGCCAGCGGCTACTGGTGCTTCGGCCGAGCGCACTGCGCAGATCGGCCCCGAGGACTCGCAGAATACCGGTGCGTACGATGTGCGAGCCCCACACGAGCAATGCAACACCGGCTAGAAGGTTAAGGAGAATCAACATAAAGCACTGCGCGTTCGTCCTGCTGCCATGACCCGAACCGCATGCCGTGCTAGTCGGCACCCGGGGCGTTTGTGACAGTAGTGTTGCACATTTTTGCCTTATTGTAATTTTGTGCTTTTAAATATAGGCTCGTGCAAAATGTGGATGGCCTGTCTCGTGGCTATTTTCAAGCTGGATTCCTTCGCTTGCCGATTCCTCGCTGGCGATTTCATCAAGAGGACAATGAATGAGCCGCAACCTTGCGCTGTTCGACCTGGACCATACGCTGCTGCCGCTCGATAGCGACCAGGCGTGGGCGCACTTCATGGCCGGCCTGGGCATTGAAGGCGCGGCGCGACACGCGCAGGACATCGACGGGTATTACCGCCAGTACACGGCGGGCACGCTCGATATGAGCGCTTACCTGAACTACACGCTGGCGCCGCTCGCCCGTCACTCGCGCGAACAGCTCGACGCGTGGCATGCCCGCTTCATGCAGGAAGTCATCACGCCGGCCATTCTGCCGGCCGCGCGCGAACTCGTGCGACGCCATCTCGACGCGGGCGACCTGTGCTGCATCGTGACGGCCACCAATGTGTTCATCACGCAGCCAATCGGTCGCGCGCTCGGCTTCGAGCATCTGCTGGGTATCGAACTGGGCACCGAAGGCGGCGATCCGCTGGCGCGCTTTACCGGTAATGCGCTCGGCGTGCCCACGTTTCGCGAAGGCAAGATCACGCGCACGGAAAGCTGGCTCGCGTCGCTCGGACACCGGCTGCAGGATTTCGAAGAAAGCTATTTTTATAGCGACTCGATCAACGACGTACCGTTGCTGGAGCGCGTCACGCATCCGGTGGCGACGAATCCGGATGCGCGTCTGCGCGCGATTGCAGGCGAACGCGGCTGGCCGGTCATCGATATCTTTGCCTGAGCGCGTTGTTTCGGCGTGGTTTTATCCGCGCCCTTTCCAGGGCACCAGCCGCCGTTCCAGCGCCCGCATGCCGAGATCGAACAGCCACGCGATCAGGCCGATCAGGACGATCCCCATCACGACGACGTCGGTGCGTAAAAAGCTCGACGCGTTGAGCACCATCTGACCCAGGCCGGCAGTCGCCGCCACCATCTCGGCCGCAACCAGCGTAGTCCAGCCGAAGCCGATGGCGATCCGCAAGCCAGTCAGAATCTCCGGCAACGCCGCGGGCAACACGACGTGGCGCACGACCTGCGAGAAACTGCCGCCGAGCGAATACGCCGCATGAATCTGTTCGAGCGTCGCGCTGCGCACGCCGGCTCGCGCAGCCATCGCGATCGGGGCAAAACAGGCGAGATAGATCACCACGATCTTCGCCGTTTCGTCGATACCGAACCAGATCACGACGAGCGGCAGATAAGCGAGCGGCGGCAACGGCCGATAGAACTCGAGCGGCGGATCGAGCAGCCCGCGAGCGACGCGACTCACGCCCATCAGGATACCGACGGGCACCGCCGTGAGCGCGGCCAGCGCGAACGCGCCGAAGACGCGCAACGCGCTCCACGCCAGATGCTCGGAAAGCGGTAGACCGCCTTGTATGCGGCCGTGGCATGCGTCGAGAAACGCCGCCCAGACCGCTTCGGGTGTCGGCAGGAACAAAGGCGGTAGCCAGTGAAAATGCGTGGCGACCCACCACAACGCGGCGAGCGTCACGACCGAGATCGTGCTCAAAGCGGCGGTCGGGCCTTCGCCGGGCATCCGCCAGCCGCGCGCCGGGCGGCGGGTTTTGCGCTGTGGCGATGCCTGCCGGTTCGAGGCTGCGGATGCCGATACCGTTGTTGCTGCGGTGGCGGTGGCGGTGGCGGTTCCCGTTGCCGTCGTTGTGCCGGGGTTCGGGTTGGCGTTGCTCAGAGCGTCACGTGGAGCCGTCACGACAGCACCTCCTGCCGACTTGCGCCGCGATCGTGCAGCCGGCTGACCAGCCGCTCGCGCCAGTCGATGAAATCCGGCGACGACTTCACCGCGCGCGCATCGCGCGTCTCCAGAAAGCGCTTCGCGAAAGGCAATTCATAGTTTTCGGCGATACGACCCGGGCCCGGCGTCATGACCACCAGACGCGTGGCGAGAAACAGCGCCTCCTCGACACTATGCGTGATGAAGAACACCGTCTTGCGCGTGCGCCCCCACACGTCGAGGACGAGTTCCTGCATCGTCTCGCGCGTCATTGCGTCGAGCGCGCCCATCGGCTCGTCCATCAGCAGCACCTGCGGGTCGCTCGCCAGCGCGCGGGCAATGCCGACCCGTTGCTGCATACCGCCCGACAAGGTATAGACGCGCGAGCGCGCGTGCTTCTCCAGGCCGACCAGCGCCAGCATGTCGAGCGCGATGCGTTCGCGCCGCGCCTTCGGTATGCGCTGGAAGCGCAAGCCGAGCGCGACGTTTTCCAGCACGTCGAGCCATGGCATCAGCGCGTATTTCTGGAATACGACGCCGCGATCTGCGCCGGGTCCGAGCACCGGTTCGCCGTTCAGACGCACCTCGCCCTCGGTCGGCTGGATAAAACCGGCGATGCAGTTGAGCAGCGTGGTCTTGCCGCAGCCCGACGCACCCAGCGCGACGACGAATTCGCCGGCTTCGATGCGCAAATCGACATCCTGCAACGCGACGTGGGGTGCGCCGCTGCGCATGCCGCTGCGCACGCCGCTGCGCACGCCGCTGCGCACGCCGCTGCGCACGCCCTCGTATGCCACCTGTAGCCGCCGGATTTCAAGCGTGCTCATGAGCGGTCCTCGTTCGCGGTTGGGCGGGAACAGCGCCGACGGCGTGCGGCACGACAATCATTGCGCCGCGCGCTGCACGAATTGCGGATCGATGCCGGTCGAATAGTCCGGGAGCACGTTCTGAATCGTGCCCTGCGTCTTGAGGAACGCCGCCGTCGCGGCCAGCGACTTCGCGGCGCCGGACTGCGCGCCACCGCCCAGCCACGTGGACGACGCCTGCTGCGCCGCCGTCGGGAACGCGTACAGCGCGAGACTGGCCGGCACTTCCTGCGCGTTGGCGCCGGACTCTTTCGCGACGGCCTCGACCTGCGGCGAAGTCGCCGTCCATGCCGACGGGTGATCTCGATAGCTGGCATCCGTAGCCGCCAGCACCTTGACGAACCGCGTGACGAAGTCGGCGTTCTGCGCGGCGAACTTGCGATCGACGACGAAGCCGTCGAAGGTCGCCTTGCCGGTTTGCTGCGCCACCTGGCCCGAGGTGATCAGCACCTTGCCGCTCTTCTTGACCTTGGCGAGCACCGGGTCCCAGATATAAGTCGCGTCGATGTCGCCCCGCTCCCAGGCCGCCGCGATTTCAGGCGGACGCAGGTTGACGATTTTCACCTCGGACGGATTCACACCCGCGCTTTGCAACGCCACCAGCGTATGGAAATGCGACGTCGAGACGAACGGCACACCGATCTTTTTGCCTTTCAGCCCGGCCACACTCGTCACGTTCGAGCCGTCGCGCGCGACCAGCGCCTCGGCGTCGTTAATGTTGTCGAGAATCCAGAACAGCGAGATGTCGACGCCTTGCGACAGACCCGCGGCAACCGGACTCGAACCCGCCTCGCCGAGTTGCACCGAGCCGGACGCCAACGCCCGGATCACATCGGCCCCGCTGCCCAGCTTGCGGAAGGTCACCTTGTACCCGGTGGCTTTCTCCACTTCACCCGTCGCCTGCGCATAGCGCCAGGGCACCACCATGTCCTGGTACGCGATCACGACTTCCTTGCTGTCGGCGTGCGCTGCGCCGGAGAAAGATGCGGACAGTGCGAGCAGCGTAGCGAACGCGGCCAGCGGACGGAGAAAGCGGTTCATCGGGAGCCCCTCTAGTGAGTGTTGTTTGGGAGGCTCGACTATAGGGAGAATGGGCGCGCGCGGTTCTAATTAATCCTCCATTGCTAATCACGCCGTTCGAGCATTGCTTTTCGCGCTGACTTGGATCGGGCGGTTGCCAAAGCGGACGATGCGCGCTGTTCTGGTCATGATCGCGCAGGGCTATGTCCGGGCGCAACCTGGCCATTCGGCCGATTGACTGCGAGTGTCGTGCGGCGCGATGATCGCTTCGTCTTTCACGGTTCGCATTCTTCATGACGTTTTTCATCGGCCGCCTGGGTTGGCTCTTTTTCAATGTCGGCGTGCCGGTGTTCGGACCTGTTGCGTTGCCCCTTTTGCTGAGCTTTTCGCACTTCTATGGAGGGTCTTCGCGAGGTATCGTTACCCGGGTGATTCAGGACGGACAACTTCTTTGGGTCGTCATTTCTATGTGCGCGAGCGCGTGCTACGAGATCGGTTGCGCATTGGGTGGAGCGTCCAGCGACACCGCGCTTTCCTTCATGCTGGCGAGTCTGTTCCTGCATGCTCTGCTGATCGTCACCGCAACCGTTCTGGTGTCGTTCGGTGCGGCCGACGCGGCCTGCTTCCCGGCCGATTCCAGAGACCCGAAGACGCGCGGTTTACTCATGTGGCCATCTTTGCTATTGACAGCCATCTCAACCGTTTCGTTTTCCGTATCTCATTATTGGCTAACCTAACTAATCGCCAATCGACCAGGATATAATTTTTTCCACATCTGACACGGAAGACTCAAATGCTCGGCATGCTCCACCGCCTTATCGAAGACCCTGCAAGGCGCGACCGCTTTATCAAATTCGCCATCCCTTTCTCGTTCGTCTGCGGCACGCTCGCTCCTATCTGCCTGGCTCTCGCGCGCCACTACGGTTAACCGCATTTAGCGACAACAGGGACCGCATACAAAACCTCCCCACAATGAAAAAGCCCGCAACACGTGCGGGCTTTTCATCTTGCGACAGGCAGGCAACAACCCTCAACGCATTCAGACCACGCCGGCTCCGTGCGCCTGCACATCGGCGTGATAGCTCGAACGAACCATCGCGCCCACGGCCGCATGCGTGAAGCCCATTTTGTACGCTTCTTCTTCGTACATCTTGAACGTGTCCGGGTGAACATATGAGCGCACCGGCAAATGGTGTTCAGACGGCTGCAGGTACTGGCCAATCGTCAGCATGTCCACGTCGTGCTCGCGCATGTCGCGCATGACCTGAAGAATTTCCTCTTCGGTTTCACCCAGCCCGACCATCAAGCCCGACTTCGTGGCGACCTCCGGATGCAGCGCCTTGAAGTCCTTGAGCAGCTTCAGAGAATGCGCGTAGTCCGAACCCGGGCGCGCTTCCTTGTACAAACGCGGCACCGTTTCGAGGTTGTGATTCATCACGTCGGGCGGCGCTGCGTTCAGAATACCGAGCGCGCGATCCAGGCGACCGCGGAAGTCCGGTGTCAGAATTTCGATGCGTGTTTCGGGCGACAGCTCACGCGTCTGACGGATACATTCCACGAAGTGCGCCGCGCCGCCATCGCGCAGGTCGTCGCGGTCCACGCTGGTGATCACCACGTACTTGAGCTTCAACGCGGCGATCGTGCGAGCGAGGTTGCCCGGTTCGTCCACGTCGAGCGGATCGGGACGGCCGTGGCCGACGTCGCAGAACGGGCAGCGTCGCGTGCACTTGTCGCCCATGATCATGAAGGTCGCGGTGCCCTTGCCGAAGCACTCACCGATGTTCGGGCAACTCGCTTCTTCGCACACCGTGTGCAGGTTGTGCTCGCGCAGAATCTGCTTGATCTCGGTGAAACGCGAATTGCCGGTGGCCGCTTTGACGCGAATCCAGTCCGGCTTCTTCAGTTTTTCGATCGGGATGATCTTGATGGGGATGCGGGCCGTCTTGGCCTGCGCCTTCTGCTTCGCCGTTGCGTCGTAGGCGGCAACCGGCAAGGCGTCGGGAACGGGAGTAGTGGGAATAGCGGCAGTAGCGGCCAGGTTCGCGGTAACGTCAGTCATTCGTTCGATCCAGTCAGGCGGTGAACGCACCGGCCTGCGGTTGGGCGACGGCCGCGGGACTGCCGTCGAGGTTTGCGGTGAGACATGCTGCCAGCGTGCGGGCTACGTCGTCCCAGCCGGCGGCGACGCCAAGCGTCGCCATATCCACTGTTTCGAGTCCTGCGTAGCCGCATGGGTTGATGGCCAGAAACGGCCGCAGATCCATCTTCACATTCAGGCTGACACCGTGGTAGCTGCAGCCGTTGCGAATTTTCAGGCCCAGCGCGGCGATCTTGGCGCCGGCATGCAACCCGGCGTCGGGCCCCGGCGCCACGTAGATTCCAGGGGCGCCCGCCTTGCGTTCTCCGGCGAGATTATACGCTGCAAGGGTATCGATCACGGCCTGCTCGATACGCGTGACCATCTCGCGCACCATCAGCTTGCGCCGCCGCAGATCGAGCAGCAGGTAAGCGACGACCTGGCCGGGTCCGTGATACGTGATCTGTCCGCCCCGGTCGACCTTGACCAGCGGAATGCCGCTGTCGAGGGCAAGCAGATGGGCGGGATCGCCCGCTTGCCCCAGCGTGAACACAGGAGGATGTTCGACCAGCCAGATTTCATCGGGCGTGTCGGCGGTGCGCTCGTCCGTGAACGCGCGCATCGCGTCGAAACTGGTTTCGTAGGATTCGGTGCCGAGCCAGCGTAGCGTCGATGGCGACGCTAGCGGCGACGGCGCGAGGGCGAGGGCGAGGGACGGAGACGGGAGAACCGGGGTGGCGCACATGATCGCCGCAGTTTACCGAAATCCTGGGATTCGCGCCGGACGTCGATCAGATCCCGACGCCCGGCAATTGAAGGCCGCGGCCCGTCAAACCGTGCGCCAGCCCCCGCGAAGCCGCGCCGCCAGCCGTTCTACCACCCGGGCAAACCAGTTGAACGCGCGTTCGTCGCAGCGCGTCGGCACGGTGAACGACACTTTCGCGGGCGAGGCGCCTTCGGCACTCAGCCAGAGCCGCTCGCCGCGCCGCAGACGCAGCACGTGGCCGGGTTGCAGCCAGTAATCTTCGATATCGTCGCTACGCGTCACCCACACCGCGCCGCCGCGGACAACTAGCTTGGTGCTGCGCGCGACCATCATCGGAATGGTTTCGCCACTGCGGATTTCAAACGCGATACTAGAGAAAATTTCTCTCATGATGCCCTCGCCAAAATTCGTTTCGTGGCTACAATCCTAGGCGTAGCAAGGGTTTAAGCAAAACGATCTATTTTCACCTCTATGTGAGAAATATTGCGATGGACCTCCGTCAGCTTCCCGCTTTGAATGCCATCAAGGCTTTCGAGGCCGCCGCCCGGCACGAAAGCTTTTCACGCGCCGCCGACGAGCTGTTCGTCACCCACGGCGCGGTCAGCCATCAGATTCGCGCGCTCGAAGCGGAACTCGGCGTCGCGCTATTCGTTCGCGACGGCAAGCGTGTGCGGCTCACCGACAGCGGCCGGCGCTACGCCACACACGTGCGCAGCGCGCTCATGGCGCTGGCCGACGCCACGCGCGAAATCCGCGCCGGCGACCGCGAGCGCCGTCTGGTCGTGTCGATGCTGTCGTCGTTCGCGGCGCGCTGGGTCACCCCGCGCATCGGCAGTTTTATCGAAGCGCATCCGCAATGGGACCTCGAACTGCTGTCCACCAACGCGCTGACGGATTTCGCGCGCGACGACGTGGACGTGGCAATCCGTTTCGGCTTCGGCAAATACTCGGGGTTGCACGCGGAATTGCTGCTGGAGGAAATTTTCTTTCCGGCCTGCTCGCCGAATTTCAACGGCGGCAAGCTGCCTCAGACACCGGCCGATCTGGCCAGGGTGCCGCTGCTGCGTTCGGACGACGAGTTGTGGCGCCCGTGGTTCGACGCCGCCGGACTCACCGACTGGCCTGAGCCGAAGCGCGGCGTGCTCTATCAGGATTCGTCGAACCTGCTGCAGGCGGCCATCGACGGACAGGGGATCGCGCTCACCCGCCGGTCGCTCGCCATGCACGAGATCGCCGCGGGGCGGCTAGTCCGGCTGTTCGACGTGGACGGGCCGAGCCCGTGGCAGTACTACTTCATCTGCCCGCCGCAAATGATGGAAACGGAACGCGTGAGGGCGTTCCGTGACTGGGTGTTCGACGAGGTAGGACGCTTCAAGCTGCTTTTCGAACGTGCCTGCGAAGCCGGACCGACGGCAAGCGCCGACCTGGCGGCCGACGCATTGCGCGCCGCGGCCCTTACATCACGACCTTCACCATCGGATGCCCGGTGAGCGCGCGATAGATATCGTCGAGATGCGCGCGGCTGGTCGCGCGCACCGTCACCGTCAAGCCCGTGTAATTGCCGCCGCTGGACGGCCGGATTTCGACGCGCGAGGCGTCGACCTCGCTATCGAACTGGCGTACCACCGTCACGATGGTTTCCGCGAACTCGGGATGCGCGCGGCCCATCACCTTGATCGGGAAATCGCACGGAAAGTCGAACAGCGAATCGTTGTTCTCGGTGCTCATCGTTTTACTTCTTCTTGTTGAACATCAGCATCAGCGAATCCCACACGCGGCCGACCACACCGGCTTGCGGCACGGCCTGCAAGGCCACGATCGGGAATTGCGCGAGCACCTTGCCATCGGCCACCAGCTTCGCCGTGCCGACCTGCTGGCCGTTGGCGATCGGCGCGATCAGCGGATCGATCTGCTCGATCTGCGGCTTCACCTTGTCGGCCATTCCCTTCGGCACGGTGATGTACTGATCGCTCTTCACGCCGATCTGCACCGTGTCCTGCGCACCCTTGTAGACGCGCGGCGTGCCGACCACCTGAGCGGCCTTGTACAGACGCACCGTGTCGTACGCGGTGTAGCCGTAGTTCAGCATCTTCAGGCCGTCCTGCACGCGGTCGTGCTCCTTCGGCTCGCCCATCATCACCGCGACCAGGCGGCGCGACGCGTCGGCGGTGCCCGACAACGGACGCTTCGCGCTCGCGATCAGGCAATAGCCGGCCGCTTCGGTGTGACCGGTCTTCAGACCGTCGACGGTCGGATCGATCCACAGCAGGCGGTTGCGGTTCGGCTGCCTGATCTTGTTGTACGTGAATTCCTTGACCGAGAAGATGTTGTAGTAATCGGGGAAGTCACGAATCAGGCGCGCGGACAGTACCGCGAGGTCGCCCGCCGTGGTGTAGTGCTGCGGGTCGGGCATGCCGTTCACGTCGGCGAAATGCGTGTGCTTCATGCCGAGGCGCTGCGCCTCGGTGTTCATCATGTTGACGAATTGCGACTCGCTGCCGCCGACCAGTTCGGCGAGCGCGATGGCCGCGTCGTTACCCGACTGCACGATCATGCCGTACACCAGATCGTGCACGGTCACCGGCTTGTTCGCCTCGATGAACATGCGCGATTCGTCCGTGTGAACGCGGCGCACCGCTTCGCTCGGCATCACCGTCTGGTCCATCGTGATCTTCTTCGTCTGCAGCGCTTCGAAGACGAGATACGCGGTCATCAGCTTGGTGAGCGAAGCCGGTTCCGCGCGTTCGTCCGCGTTACCCGAGGCGAGCACCTGATTGCTGGTGGCGTCGACCAGCACCCACGAGCGCGCGCTGACCGCGGGCGGCGGCACTTGCGCAAACGCCGCGCTCGCCACGAGCGTGGCGGGCAGCACGATACCGAGGGCAACGGCACGGCTCAATGCAGGCGAAACGAAAGAACTGGAGATCGAAGCAGCGGAAGAGAAGGACGTGCGGCCGAGTGTGGAAAAACGCATAGGGGTCGGTTCGTGCAGATAAATACATCGCGCGTAGAGCGCATTGTTTGGAAGGGCCGGTCGGCGAGCGTCAGGCCGTAAAAACAGCACGGCGCCCGTTGGACTTCCGGCCACGCGATCGGTTCGCGCAGCACGCCTCGCATCCGGCACCGCTGCGCGCGTCGAAGCACCTACGCATCGCGCGAACCGCCGGGTGGGCAATGCTGCGCCCAAAAAAGAGCGCTCATTATACGCGCGCGCTGTCGCACCTCAGGCACCTCAGGCGCTTTAGGCCTTCAGGCACCAGCCGCCCGAAGAAGCCGGCGAAGGAAATGCTCCACACGAGCAGCACCCGCCGCGCTAACGCCACGCGTCGACGATGATCCGCTTCAGCACATGCAGCTTGCGATGCAGAAAATGCTCCGCGCCCGGAATCACGATCACCGGCAATTCCTGCGGCCGCGCCCAGTCGTAGACGGATTGAATGGGCACCGTGTCGTCGGTCTCGCCGTGAATCACGAGTGTGTTTTCCGGCACCGGCGCGACTTCCCAGCGGCTCGCCGCGGTGCCGACCAGCACCATCCGCTCTATCCCCCTGCCTTCGTCGCGCAACTTCGCGGCCACGTGCGAGAGCACGAACGTGCCGAACGAAAAACCCGCCAGCACCAGCGGCAATTCGCCCTGCCCGGTTTCCGCGCGCATATGGTCGAGCACGGCGCGCAGGTCGTCGCGCTCGCCGATACCGGCGTCGTGCTCGCCTTGCGTTTCACCGACACCGCGAAAGTTCGAGCGATACGTCACGTAGTTCAACTGCACGAGCGTGCGGGCGAGCGTCTGCGCGACCTTGTTGTCCATCGTGCCGCCGAACAGCGGATGCGGATGCGCAACCAGCGCAATACCGCGCGGCGCGGCGCCGTGTTCGCGCACGTCGTCGGGCAGATCCAGCGCGACTTCGATCTTGCCGACCGGGCCGTCGATCAGATACTTCTTCGTGTGTACGTTCATTGGGAGAGACTTATCGTTCAATCGATCTTCAGGCGCTCGACGATCTTGCCGTTGGCCAGATGCGAATCGACGATCTCGTCGATGTCGCTCTCGTCGACATACGTGTACCAGACCCCTTCCGGATACACGACGAGCGCGGGTCCGAGTTCGCATCGGTCGAGGCAACCCGCCTTGTTGATGCGCACCTGACCGGGGCCGGCGAGACCCAGTTTCTTGACACGCTTTTTAGCGTGCTCCTGCATTTCCTGTGCGTTGCAGTTCGCGCAACTCGGGCGCGTGGCCTCGGCGTCGCGCTGATTCAGGCAGAAGAAGACGTGGTACTTGTAGAAGGCGTCCATGATGTCCGGGGGCAAGACTGCTAGTGCGGGGAATGGCGCGGCAGCCGTAGCCACGCGCCTGTTGTGACATTCGTGCGGTGGATTATAGCCAGCGAGGCTACCGGCCGCCGTCCGCGGAATGCTTGCACGGCGCGTGCCCAGGCGTCGCCCTCACGCATGCCGCCGGCTCATCCGCCGCTTGAGCCACGCCTGCTCGACCACGTACGCGAGCCACACCAGCGCCGCATACGGCCAGCTCCATGCGAGCCAGTGCGCCAGCCCGTTGAAGTGCAGATAGCGGCCCTGCCGCCAGTCGGCCAGCACGGCATCGAAATACGGATTCACCGGCAGCAGATTGACGAACACGAGCGCGATCGTCAGCGCGCCGGCCGCGAGAAGCGCGCGCGTGCGGCGCCGCCAGCGCAGCGCGAGCAACGCCGCCGCCGTTCCGCCGAGCAAACCGACCAGTGCGCCCGGCGTGGCCCAGAAAAACGCCAGGCCCGCCTGCGATTGCAGAAACGTCGCGCCCACTTTCACGCACAAGGTCGTGACGAGGAACACCATCAACAACCTCACGCGTGGCGCGTGATCGCGCACCGGCAGCGACGCCAGCGACAGCGCGGCAAACAGATTCAACGTGGTGATCAGCACTTCCCAGACATCGTCGGGCAACCTGGCGGCGACCAGCGCGGGCCACGCGCCGACGTGCCATGCCGATGGCGTCCACGCCAGCAGAGCATCCTGAGTGGTCGAATCGAAGCGCAACCACAGCGCGCGCGGCCAGTTGCCGAGACCGAACAGCCGCGGCGCCGGATACATCGTCGCGAACGGCCATGCGGCCACGAGACAGGCGAGCGCCGCGCGGTCGCGCTCGAACCACATCAGCCGCAAGCGTCGCAACAAGCCGCGGTCGAGCAGCGCGCCGGTTGCGGGCGACATGATCGCCGCACCCAGCAGCGCACCGAGCGCATTGGCGGCCAGATCGAGATTCGACGCGACGCGAGTGGGCAGATAAGTTTGCACGGCTTCCATCACGCCCGACAGCAGTCCGCCCAGCAGCAGCGCCGCCGCGACGGCCAGCGCGCCACGCCAGCGCGGATAGACCGCAAGCACCAGCAGCGCGCCGAACGGCATGTAGCCGAGCACATTGGTGACGACGTCGAACGCCGTCAGATACTGCGGCATGGGATCGGACAGATACGCGAACGGCGTAAGGCCGAGCGAGCGCCAGCCGGAAAACGGATACCACGACCCGTAGACGATCAGCGCGGTGTACAGCAGTAATGCCTGACGCGCGAGCGCCGATGGGCGGCGCAGCCAGGGTCTTTCGCTCATGCAGCGCTCCGGGGTTTGCGCTGCGCGCCGGTCATTGCGCGGCGACCAGCGCCTGCACGCCGAGCCACGCGCCGATCTGCCCGACGAGGTCGTCGCTGGCAGCGGCGAGCGCTTGCGCGCCGCCGGCGGCATCGGCCGAGCTTGCCGGCGCCCGCGCAATGAAGGTGCGCTGGCCGAGCACCTTGCCGTTCTGCGTGAGTGTGGCGCGTGCGGTCACCGCGGCGTGACTTTCAGACTGGCTGTCGAAAACCTGTTCGAACTCGCTCAGATCGACTTTCAGCAGCGGCGCACTCACGCCGTCGGCGCCGGTCAGGACGGCGCCGCGCGAACTCAACGCATTGCGCAGACGCTGGGTCAGCAATTGCGACGGCGTCATCGTCCAGTGGCTGTTGGCGTAGGCGGCGATCTGCTGCGCGTCGGCGTAACTCAGCCGATAGACCAGCTTGTCGGACTCGAGCGTCGCGGGCGCGCTCACGTCGAGCACCTTCACCGTCGGCCCGCTGCCTGCGGATGCCGCCGGGTTCGGCGGCCCGAAGTCGTAGCGGATGTCCGAGATCGCCGCCGGCGTGCCGGCGCAGCCCGCAGCGAGCACGCCGAACGCGATGAGCACCGCCAGCGCGGCACTCGAGGACATCAATCGGTGGGTCAAGCGTGACATGACAATCTTCCTTTCTTCAAACCTGCGAAATCATTGGGCAGCGTGCGCGGCGGGTGCGCCGGTGTGCGCGGCAGGCCACGTGAAACCGGCCTCGCCCGGTCCCGGCGGCGCTCCCGGCGCGCCGAACAACACACTGCGCGGATTGGTGCTGAACACGCCCGCGGCCCGATCCACCGACCGCGCGGCGGAGCGCACGTCGTCGGCGAGCGAATCGACGCGTGGCAGCGTGTCGTAACCCACTCGCGCGGACAATTCCTGCAACGAGCCGTTCATCGAAGTCAGCGCGTCGCCGGCCTGTTGAGCCGCCGTGCCGACCTTGTTCAGATTGGTTTCGAACGGACCGTCCGGGCGGTTCAGGTTGCCGATCAGCTGATTGGTCGACGCCAGCGTGCGATCCAGCTGATCGATCGTGCCCGGCAATTTGCCGGTGACCGGCGCCACCTGCTGCGTGAGGGTGGCGATACCATCCGCGGCTTTCTGGATGCTCGCCGCCGTGCCGTGCAGTTGCGCGACCATTTCAGGCGACAGCAGATTGTCAGCGTCTTCCGTGACCTTTTCGAGCTTGCGCAACAGCACGTCGCCGCGTTGCTGCAACTGGTCGAGCAGACCCGGGTGCATCGGCAACTGCGCGACCTGGCTGGTCGACGACCCGAGCGGCGACGTGTCGCGACCCGTGTCGTCCAGTTGAATGAACGCGATGCCCGTGACGCCCTGGAAGCCGAGACTGCCGTAAGTCGAATGCGTGATCGGCGCGTGCGTGTCGACCAGAATGCGGATCAGAATCTGCCCCGGATGCGCCGGGTCGAATTTGATCGACTGCACCTTGCCGACGTCGAGCCCGCGATAGCGCACGGCCGCGTCGGTGGACAGACCGGTCACGTTGGTGCGCGCAATCAGATCGTACGGCACGCGCACCGAACGGTCGACGTTGAACAAAAATGCCGCCACCGCGATCGCCGCCAGCAGAACGACCGTGAAGAGCCCGGCCCAGAAGGCGTGTGATTTGTTTTCCATTGTCAGGTTCCCTGGTTCACAGCGGCAATTCGGACGACGCCGATTCGAGCGCGGCGCGCGGCAGCTTCGCGCGGCGCTCCGGCGGCAGCGCCTGCAGCGCCCGGCGCCCGCGCAGCCCGAGGAAATATTCGCGGATGAACGGATGATCGACGCCCGCCGCCTCTTCGACCGGCGCGGCGACCAGCACGCGGCGATCGGCCAGCACGGCGACGCGCGACGACAGCGCGATCATCGTGTCCAGATCGTGCGTGACCATCACCACGGTCAGTCCCAGCGCGCGATGCAGCGCGGAAATCAGTTCGACGAATTCGTCGGAGGCCTGCGGGTCGAGCCCGGCGGTCGGTTCGTCCAGAAACAGCAATTCGGGTTCGAGCGCGATGGCGCGCGCAATGCCGACCCGCTTGATCATGCCGCCCGACAGCGCCGACGGCATCTTCGACGCATGCTTGCACGGCAGGCCGACCATCTCCAGCTTGAGCATGACGATGTCGCGCAACAGGTCTTCGGGCACCTTGCCGAGTTCGCGCACCGGCTGTGCGATGTTGTCGAACACCGACAGCGACGAGAACAGCGCGCCGCGCTGGAACAGCATGCCCGAGCGGCTGCGCATCAGCAGCGCGGTGTCCGGCGAGATGGTCGCGAGGTCCTGGCCGAACAGCTTGATGGTGCCCGACGAAGGTTGCTCCAGACCGAGAATCTGCCGCACCAGCGTGGTCTTGCCCGAACCCGATCCGCCGACGATCGAGACGATCTCGCCGCGCCGCACTTCCAGGTTCAGATGCTGATGCACGATGTTGCGACCGTAGCGCTTGGTCACGTCGATCACTTCGATGACCGGTTCGGCAATCGCCGGCACCGGTTGGCCGCGCACGGCCTGGCTGAGTGGCGCGATCATCCTAGCCCCACGTTCTGGAAAAGAATCGCGAACACTGCGTCCGCGAGAATCACGATGGTGATGGAACTCACGACCGAGGTCGTGGTGCCTTCGCCGAGACTTTGCGAGTTGGCCTTGATCCGGAAGCCGAAGTGGCAACCCACCAGGCCGATCAGCATGCCGAACGCCACGCCTTTACCCAGGCCGATCCACAAGTTCGCGACCGGCACGACGCTCGGCAGCGCGCGCGCGAAATAGCTCATGTCGATGCCTAGCACGATCTTCGCGGCCAGCGCGCCGCCCGTCAGCGCGATGATGTTGGTCCACATCACCAGCAGCGGCATGGCGACGCCGAGCGCGACCACGCGCGGCAAAATCAGTCGCAGACCATGTGGAATGCCCATCACGCGCATGGCGTCTAGCTCTTCGGTCACGCGCATCACGCCGATCTGCGCGGTGATCGCCGAACCCGAGCGGCCCGCGACCAGAATCGCCGAGAGCACAGGCCCGAGTTCGCGGATCACCGACAGTCCGAGAATATTCACGATGTACTGGTTCGCGCCGAACAGCCGCAACTGCTGCGCGGACAGATAGCTCAGCACGATGCCGATCAGGAACGCGACCAGCGCGGTGATGGGCAGCGCCTTGGTGCCGGCGTTGTAGATGTTCGCGGAGATTTCGGTCCACGGCGTGCTGGCGGGACGGCGCACCAGCGACAGCAGATCGAGCACTACGCGCCCGAGCATGCCGATGCCGCCGTACAGATGCTCGAAAAACGAGAAGATGGCCAGACCCAGCCGCGTGAACGGATCGAACTTCACGACCGGCTCGGCGGTTTCGCGGGCATTGTCGAGCAGCGCGATGCGCTCGAAGATATCGCGCTGCGTGTCGTTGAGCGTCGTGTCGGGCGGCATCTTGTGGCCCCACACACGCCACAGCGCCTGGCCGCCGACGTGATCCATCCGGTCGATGCGCGACAGGTCCCACTGCCGGATACCTTCGGCGCCGACCAGCGAGCGCAGCAACGGGATCACATGACCGGTGGCGCGATCGCGTGCGAGCGCGAGCGCCGTCCACTGGCCCGAAAGCCGGACGATCTTGCCCTGGCTGCCGGCCGCGACTTCGAGGCCGGGCGGAGTGTCGTAGTTCAAGGATCGCGGAGTCTGGTTATCGGATTAGCGGCCATTGTATCGAAGGCGCGGCGGATCGATTGAGGTAGCGGGCGGCTGCGCTGGTTGGTCGCTTGCTGGTGGCTCGTCGGTGGCCCGTAGCTTGTCCGTCGTGGATCGCGGCTCGCGCCGCCCCCGCCCGCGCGCTGTCGCTACAATACGCGGCATGAACGCTTCCAAGACTCCCTCCGCAGCCGGCGCGTCCGGCGACTGGCGTATCGACCGCGAACGCGCGGTCGCCCTGTTCGGCCCGCACGCGCACGACTGGCCGATCGAAATCGTCGAGGAAACCGGCTCGACCAACGCCGACCTGATGGCCCGTGTCAAAGCACTGCCGCGCAAGGCCAATGCGCTGCAGCGGCCGATCGTGCGGGTTGCGTATCTGCAAACCGCCGGGCGCGGCCGGCGCGGTCGGCCGTGGTATGCCGAGCCGGGCAATGCGCTGCTGTTTTCGGTCGCCTGCGTGCTGCCCCGTCCGCTCGAAGGCCTCGCGGGCTTGAGCCTCGCGGTGGGCGTCGCGCTGGTCGACGGCTTGCGCTCGCTGCCGGTGGCCGGACCCGGCCAGATCGCGCTGAAGTGGCCCAACGACGTGCTGCTGGAAGGCGACAAGCTTGCCGGCATCCTGATCGAAACCGCATGGAGTACGGATGATGCAAGCGCGGTGGTCATCGGCATCGGTACCAACGTGAAGGGCGCGGACGAACTCGCCGCCAAAGTCGGCGCGTTGAATGCCGGCGTGCCGCCGCAGGCGCGCGGCACGCTGCCGACCGCGCTGCAACGCGCACTGCCCAACGCCAATCTCACCGATACGCTAGCCGCCGAACTGAACGCACTCGAACCCGCGTTGCAGCGTTTCGGCGCGGATGGTTTCGCGTCGTTCCAGTCGCGCTGGAACGCAGTGCACGCATACGCGGGCCGTGAAGTCGTGCTGCTCGAGCAAGGCGAGGAGCAGGCGCGCGGCATTGCGGCTGGCGTCGACGAGCGCGGTCAGTTGCTGCTCGATACCGCGAGCGGCCGCCAGGTCATCGCCACCGGCGACGTGTCGCTGCGCCTCGCCGACGGTGTTGCATGACGAACGGCGCACCGACTTTGCTGATCGATGCGGGCAACAGCCGCATCAAGTGGGCGATGGTGCAGGCGGATGGTACACAAAGCGCATCCGGCGCGTTCGGACACGGTGACGAAGATACCCGTCCCGAGTGGTCCGGGTTGCCCACGCCGGGCAGCGCGTGGTTGTCCAATGTCGCGGGTGGGCAGGCGACCGCGCGGGTTGAAGGGTTGCTTCGCGAGTCCTGGCCGGATCGGCCGGACCTCCCGCTGACGACGATCCGCGCGCGGTCACGACAATGCGGCGTAACCAATTCCTACAGCCAGCCGCAGGCGCTCGGCAGCGACCGCTGGGCCGGGATGATCGGCGCACACGCGGCGTTTCCCGGCGAACATCTGCTGATCGCCACGTTCGGCACCGCCACCACGCTCGAAGCATTGCGAGCGGACGGCTGCTTCGTCGGCGGATTGATCGCGCCTGGCTGGACCTTGATGATGCGTTCGCTCGGCGAGCATACGGCGCAATTGCCGACGCTCGACGCCAGCGCCGCCCGCGGTTTGCTCGAAACGGATGCGGTGCCCACTCGCGTGAGTGCAACCGCGTCGGCTGCGCACTCGACCGAAGCACCGCGCCGCGGTCCATTTTTCGCGACCGACACGCCGCGTTCGTTGTCTGCGGGTTGCACGCTGGCGCAAGCCGGGCTGATCGAGCGGATGTGGCGCGATCTGCAGGACGAATGGCAAGTCACCGTGCGACTCGTGGTGAGCGGCGGTGCAGTGAACGAAGTGACAAGCGCGCTGAAAGTGCCGCATACTCGCCACGATTCGCTCGTGCTGTCCGGCCTGGCGCTGATTGCCGCCGACGGTGGATCCGAAGCCGCGTCCGCGGCGCCCGAATGACGGCCATGGAAACATGGCGGCTTAACTTCTCGACTGGAAAAGCACCATGTTGCGCTGGCTGATCGCCATCCTGTTTCTTGCCAACCTGCTGGCATTCGTCGCGGTGCGCGGCGTTTTCGGTCCGACACCCACTGCCGGTGGCCGCGAGCCGAATCATCTGGCCCGGCAGATTCAGCCGGAATCGCTGAAGGTGCAGCCGGTCAGTCTCGCCGAGGCGGCCGATCAGGCCGTGGTGGGCGGCCCCGCACCGGCGGCGCCGGTGGCGGCATCGGAGTTGGCGCAGTAAGCTTGGCGAGACTTCACCCGTGGGCGCGAACCTTTTTCAGTAGCGCCGTCGTCGAGCGCTCATGCTCGAACGGAATCGCCAGCGCCCGGCCGCCCCACCCTCGCACCACCGCCGACTCGGGCAACGCGTCCATGTCGTAGTCGCCGCCCTTCACCAACACGTCCGGGCGTAACGCCGTGATCAGATCCACGGGCGTTTTCTCGCTGAAACACACCACGTAGTCGACGCTCTCCAGCGCGGCGAGCAATGCCATCCGGTCTGCTTCGTTGTTGATCGGACGATCGTCGCCTTTGCCGAGCAGACGCACCGAAGCGTCGCTATTGACGCCGACGATCAGACAGGCGCCTTGCGCGCGCGCATCCGCGAGATAAGTGACATGCCCGCGATGCAGGATGTCGAACACGCCATTGGTGAAGACCACCGGCGCGGTAAGCGCCGCGCGTCGCGCCACGAGTGCTTCGCGAGTCAGGATCTTGCGTTCGAAAGTAGCAGCCATGATGAATTCGGAGTGAACAGGAAAGAGCCGCCACGATACACGCGTGCGCGGCATTCAATGCAAAACGGCCCCGCCGACTTTCGCCCGCGGGGCCGTTTTGACCAGCTTTGACTACATCAAATCATGGCATCAGGCAGGCTGGCTGGCCGGATTCTGATCGGCCTGCAACCGCGCCACCACTTCCTTGCGATAGCGGTTCAGTTCCTGCGCGGTTGTGAACGAGCGCTCGAACAGAATGGACAGGTTGTGCAGAATGCGCTCGACCACCTTCTTTTCCCAACCGTCGTCGAAACGGATCTGGTCGTCGAGCCAGCGCTCGAGCCATTCCGGATCGGGCAGACGCGACTGGATCGTGTCGCGCGGGAATAGCGCCTGATTCACGTGCAGATTGGTCGGATGCAGCGGCTTTTCGGTGCGACGCGCGGAGGCCATCAACACGCCGATTTTCGCAAACGCGGCACGTGCGATGTCGCCGGTCTGAGCCATCGCTTTCTTCATGTACCGCAGATACGCGCCGCCATGCCGCGCTTCGTCGCGCGAAATGGTTTCGTAGATGTGCTTGATGACCGGCTCCGTGTGCCATTCAGCAGCGCGGCGATACCAGTGATTCAGGCGGATTTCGCCGCAGAAGTGCAGCATCAGCGTTTCGAGCGGCGGCGCCGGATCGAATTCGAAGCGCACGGCGTGCAGCTCCTCTTCCGTCGGACACATTTCCGGCTTGAAGCGGCGCAGATATTCCATCAGCACCAGCGAATGCTTCTGTTCCTCGAAAAACCACACGCTCATGAAGGCGGAGAAATCGCTGTCGTGATGGTTGTCACGCAAGAACATTTCCGTGGCGGGCAAGGCCGACCACTCGGTGATCGCGTTCATCTTGATCGTCGCGGCCTGCTCGTCGGTCAGAAGCGATGCATCGAACGTGTCCCAGGGAATGTCCTTCTCCATGTCCCATCGAACGGATTCGAGCGATTTATAAAGTTCCGGATAAAGCATGGTGTTCATAGTCCCACCCCTGTTCTGCGCATACTGTGTGTGTCTGTAACTGTGTCTGTAACTACTACGTGGAGCACGCTTGCTAACGATGGAATGACGCAAGGCGCGGTTTTTCCGGCCAAGCCTTCAATTTTACGCGTTAATACACTGCCTGGATGCAGCAGCGAAGAAGACCAGGCGCTTGCGGCGAGTAACTGTAAGTTACGCGGTACGCGGCCAACCGTGGGTGAGGGATACCCTATGCCTGAGGTCGAACCAGTTTGCGATGACGGTTGCAATGACGGTCGCAATAACTGCCGCAATCGATGCCACACCGTCCAGCCCTGCGCCGGTGATACCGGCGTCGTACTGAACATGGGCGGCAGGATTGGTTGTTTTCAGCGCACGCCCACATAACCAGTTGAAGCTTACGGGATCATAGCATGCTGATTCCACCCAACCCTTCAGCGAACAGGCGCAATTCCGGTGCCTGATTGATCTCCGGCAAGAAAAGCGGACGGCGCGCGAAGTGTGCCTCGCCGTCGGCGTCAAGAGCATGACAGGCGGCGGATTCGACCGGTGCCACCCGGGTCGAAGCCGCCCGTGCATGGCCGCGTGACGCACCCGGGCGCGCGGCCCACGCGATCCGTTTCATTCCTGCGGTCAAATAGACTTTTTCCCGCTGCGCGGTGCCGTGCCGGTAGACGTGCGTTTCGACGCTGCGGTCGTCTTCTTCGCCGCCGGCCGGCGTGTGGTGGCAGCGGCGCGCGCCGGTTGTTCGGGCGCACCCGAGGCGGTCGATTCGCCCGTTGCGGACGCTGCGGCGTCCGTGTCGGGGTCGTCAGAAGCGGTGTCGGTCGAACCGGCCGCGCTCGCCGGCTGAGTCATCGCGAACTGCGCGATCTGATTGAATTGCGATTGCAGCACGTTCCACCATGCCGAGGCATCGAACGGCGGCGCAGTGGGCGCGTCCTCCGCGGCGGCGGGTTGCTCGGCGGGCGGCTCGTCGGCAGGCGGTGCCGTGCGGGCGCTGGCGCTCGCGGAACCCGGCGCCTGCGGATGCGGCCAGCCGAACGGCGCCGGACTCGGCGCGGGCGCCTCGGTCGCCGGCTGTGTCATCGACGCCTGCGCAAAGGCGCCGAACGCACGCAGTGTCGCGAGCGTGGCGCGCTGCACTTCGAGCGCCTGAATCGCGGACTGCAACATGCTCAGATTCAGCTTGAGCCATTGCTCGACCGCGCGCATGTCGGTGATGCGCTTATCGAGTTCTTCCACGTTGGTGAGCGGCGCCATCATGTCGGACATCATCGACAGCGACGGGCTCAGTCCCGCACCCGACTGCGCGCCGGGAAACGATGCGCCGAACGGCGACATGCGCATCATGCCCCACATGCGTTCAAGCATCTCGGCAGGCGGAAATCCGGGAAAGCCGCCGAACGACGGCGTGGAATCGGAGGTATCGGTCATGCTGTCGCCTCGCTGCTGACAGGGAAAAACAGAGGGAAATCGGAATGGCGTCGGGTCACGTGGACGCGAATCAACGTGGACGCGCGTCAGGAACGCCCGTTCTCCGGCGTTTCGCCGCCGGCCTCGTGCGGTCGTCCGGCCCACGGGTCGGGCGCGCCGAAGCTGGGCGCGCGACGCTCGCGCAGCGAACTGATGCCTTCGCGAACATCGGGCCCGGCGAAGCCCATGAACTCCAGCGCGAGCGAGGTATCGAACGCCGGTCCGGCCGAGCGCAACCAGTTGTTCAACGCATACTTGGTCCAACGAATCGCCGTCTGCGAGCCTTCGGCCAGTTTGCGCGCAACCTCGAAGGCCTTGGGCAGCAATTCGTCTTCGTCGACGGCGAGCGACACGAGACCGATCCGCTCCGCCTCTTCGCCGCTCACCGGCTCGCACAGCATCAGGTAGTACTTGGCCTTCGCCATTCCGCACAGCAAAGGCCATACGATGGCCGCATGATCGCCGGCGGCCACGCCGAGCCGCGTGTGTCCGTCGATAATGCGCGCACTCTTCGTTGCGATCGAAATATCGGCGAGCAGGCCCGCCACCAGACCCGCCCCCACTGCCGGACCATGCATCGCCGAGACGACCGGCTTGCTGCAGTTGATGACGTTGTAGACGAGATCGCGTGCTTCACGCCAGACGCGCGCGCGCACGTCGAAATCGTTCGCCATGTCTTCGACGAGTTGCAGATCGCCGCCCGCCGAAAAGCCCTTACCCTCGCCGCGAATGATCGCGACGCGCGTATCGGGATCGCGGTCGATGTCGCGCCAGATTTCGGCCAGCTCGAAGTGCATCCGCGCATTGGCGGTGGCGAGGTCGCTGCGATTCGCGCCCGCGCCGTTCATCACGACTTCGAGCACGCCATGCGGATGGCGCTTCAACTGCAGCGACTGGTAATGCGCGTAGAACGCGTCGTGACTACCTGATGCTTGAGACATGGTGAGCAGATCCGTCTATCGGTGTGTCGTCGCCTCGCGGCGCATTCGGTTCAGTGGATCAACGCGGCTGATACACCCACTTCCCGTTCGTGATTTCGACCATCACGCGCGCCCGCTGATCCAGCCCGAGGTGATCGGTGGCGCTCATGTTGACCACGCCGTTGGTATCCGCGAGACCGCGGGTCGCTTCCAGCGCGTCGCGCAACGCCCGGCGGAATTCCGGCGTGCCGGGCGCGCCCGCTTTGAGCGCAACCGGCACGGCATGGCCGATCAGCATACCGGCATCCCACGTGTACGAGCCGAATGCCGACACGGTGCCCGGTCCGCGCGCCGCTTCGAAACGCGCGATGTAGTCGAGCGCGAGGCGTTTGGCCGGGTGATCCGCCGGCAGTTGCGCGGCCACCAGCACCGGCGGCGCGGGCAGGAACGTGCCGTTGCAATCGGCGCCGCACACGCGCAGGAAGTCGTTATTCGCGACGCCGTGATTGTGATAGATCAAACCCTTGAAGCCGCGTTCGCGCAGCGTCTTCGGCGGCAAGGCGGCGGGCGTGCCGGCCGCGCCGACCACCACCGCGTCCGGATGCGTGGCGAGAATCTTCAGCACCTGACCCGTGACGCTCGGATCGGTGCGATTGAAGCGCTCGCTCGCCACCATGTTGATGTGATGCAACTGTGCGAACTTGGCGACCTCGGCGTAAAAGGTCTCGCCGAGCGCGTCGGCCTGACCGATGAACGCCATGGTTTTGACGTTGTGCGTGCTCGCATGCTCGGCGATCGCGGACGCCATCATCGCGTCGGTTTGCGGCGTCTTGAAGACCCAGTGACGTTTCGCATCGACCGGCTCGATGATTTTCGCGGATGAAGCCAGCGAGATCATCGGCGTTTCGCCGTCGGCGACCACGTCGATCATCGACAGCGAATTCGGCGTGATCGACGAACCGATGATGGCGTCGACGTGATTTTCGGAAATCAGCTTCTTGGTGTCCTGCACGGCCTGCGTGGTGTCGGACGCATCGTCGAGCACGATGTATTCGACGCTTTGGCCGGCAATCGTGCGCGGCAGAAGCGCCGCAGTGTCGCGCGCCGGGATGCCGAGCGACGCGGCCGGTCCGGTCAGCGACAGTACGAGGCCGATCTTGACCTGGGCCAATGCGAGAGTGGGCAACGCGGCGGCAACGACGGCAAGCGCGCAGGCAGCGCGGGCGATGCGGCTGCGTGCCGGAAGGTGAAGCGCGAGAAAGGAAGGCGCTTTAGACGCAGGGTGGTTCGATCGTGGCATGGTGTCTCCTCAGTTGGTTATTCGTTGTGACGGCGGTATTCGATGTCCGCGCGATGTCCGCCGTGTTCTGCAAAACAGGCCGTTGAAAGGCGCCCTGCCGCCCCGGGCATGGCGCCGCGCCAGCCAGTGTAACGGCGCAAGTTTGTGCCGGCATCGGGCGAAACCCTTTCGCCGGGCTGACGGACAGCGTTAATCCAGCGGCGCGATGCTCTGGTCGATCGCACCGAAAATCGACTTGCCGGCGTCGTCGAGCATGTCGATCTTCACGGTATCGCCGTACTTCATGAACTCGGTTTGCGGCGCGCCGTGCTCGATGGTTTCGAGGCAGCGCTTCTCGGCTATGCAGCAATAGCCGAGTTTGGCGTCCTTGTTGGAGACCGTCCCCGAACCGACGATGGCCCCGGCGCGCAGATTGCGCGTTTTCGCGGCATGCGCGATCAACTGCCCGAAGTGAAACACCATGTCGGTGCCGGCATCCGGCTGGCCGACCTTGCGATTGTTCCAATGGACCAACATCGGCCGATGTACGCGACCTTCGCGCCAGTGTTCACCGAGTTCGTCGGGCGTGACCGCGACCGGTGCGAACGACGTAGCCGGCTTGCTCTGGAAGAAACCGAAACCTTTCGCGAGTTCGGCGGGAATCAGGTTGCGCAGCGACACGTCGTTGACGAGCGTGATCAAACGCACGCTTCTGAGCGCCTGGTCGGGCGTGACGCCCATCGGCACGTCGCCGGTGATCACCGCGACCTCCGCTTCGAAGTCGATGCCGAAAGCCTCGGACGCGCACAGCACGTCGTCGCGTGGACCGATGAAGTCGTCGCTGCCGCCCTGGTACATCAGAGGATCGGTCCAGAACTCGGGCGGCATTTCCGCCCCGCGCGCGCGCCGCACCAACTCCACGTGATTCACGTACGACGAGCCGTCGGCCCACTGGAACGCACGCGGCAGCGGCGCCATGCACGATTTGGCATCGAAGGCGAAGCTGTTACGCGCGTGGCCCTGATTGAGCGTGTCGTACAGATCGTTCAGTTGCGGCGCGTAGAAGGCCCAGTCGTCGAGCGCGCGCTGCAGTGTGGGCGCGATCGCGTCGGCAATCGCGGCGGTATGCAGATCGCGCGACACGACGATCAGTTGACCGTCGCGCGTGCCGTCCTTCAACGAGGCAAGTTTCATAGAGGCGGGAACCGTATTAGTGACGATAGAGGGAATCTATTCTACGATGGTGAATCCGCGCCGCCCTTATCTAAACGTTTCCGACCGATTCTGAACGCGCCCGAAGCGCGCCCCTCATGCCTCCAATCAACCGAAACAGCGCGATCCGCAGCAGTACCGATACGCTGCGGGTCGCCGTCGACCCGCTCGAATTGCACACAGCCGAAGACGAAGACAGTGTCGACGCCAACGACGCCAATGAAGGCAGCGACGGCGGCGAGGAGAAACTGCGCTCGGGCATCCAGTCCATCGAGGTCGGTTTCAAGCTGCTCGACGTGCTGACCCGCGAACCGCGCGCAATGATGCTGCGCGATCTCGCGCAGCGCGCCGGCATGAGTCCGGCAAAAGCGCATCGCTATCTGGTGAGCTTTCTGCGGCTTGGCGTGGTCGCACAAGATCCGCTGTCGGGTCGCTACGAACTGGGTGGCTTCGCGTTGCAGTTGGGACTTGCGCGGCTCGCCCGGGTGGATGGCGTGAAGCTCGCGCGCATCGCGCTGGCCGAATTGCGCGACCGGCTGGACCTCACCGTCGGTATCGCGGTGTGGGGCAATCAGGGACCGACGATGGTGCACTGGATGGAATCGAGCCATCCGGCGAAAGCATCGCTGAAACTCGGCGACGTGATGCCGCTGCTCAGTTCCGCGTCGGGTCTGCTGTTCGCAGCCTACCTGCCGTCGAGCAAAACTGCCGCGATGCTGGAGCGCGAGCTTGCCGATTCGCGCCGCTCGACGCACGGCGGCCCACGTACGCGCGACGAAGTCGACCGTGTGCTGAACGATGTCCGGCAACATGGCGCGGCGCGTGTGGAAGGCATGCTGCTCGCGACCATTCACGCTTTCAGCATGCCGGTGTTCGATGCGAGCGGCGATCTCGCGCTCGGTCTCGTCGCGCTGGGTCATGAAGGCGCGTTCGATATTCGCTGGGGCGGCGAGATCGACTCGGCGCTGCGCGAGTGCGCTGAGAAGCTCTCGTATGAGCTGGGGTATAGTGCGACGCCACGCGAGGCGCCGGATTGACGCCTCGTCGCGTCATGTCTTTCCGTTTGTTCACTTCCGTTCGCCGATGGCTTCACGCTCCACGACCGCTCATCACGCAGATCATCCAGCACCGCACGGGCCGAGGCTCGCAGTGCGCGCGTTCCGATGGATCGCGGTGTTGCTGGTGGTGGTCGTCGTGCACTGGATTGCCGCCCACTGGGTCGAGCGCAATCGTGCGAATCTGAATCCCGAAGATCGCGAGCATGTTCCCGTGCAGGTTGCCTTGCTCACGCCGGAGCGTGTCGAGCGTCACCCGGACGCAGCGGCGACTGCGCCCACGCCGGCTGCCGCGCCAGCGCATCGAGCGGCGCCTCGCAAGCCGAGCGAGCCTGTGTTGACCGCGCTTCGCTCGTCTGCGCAAGCGACTGCGACCGCCGGTGCCTCCGACGCGACCGCCGCCTCGAGCCCGTTGGCGTCTGCATCCAGCCCCGCTTCGGGAACACATACCGACGCAAACGCGACAGCCGCCGCGAGCGCAGCCACTGCAGCGAGCGCTGCGCCTCCGTCGCCGGGCGTCAAATTCTCCGTCCCACCGTCCGGCGAGTTGCAATACGACACGTTTTACAACGGCGTGCGCAACGCGCCCGGCACCATCCATTGGATGAGTAACGCGCAGAGCTACGAGATGGTGGTGTCGGTGCCGGTACCGTTCGTGGGTCCGTTCGTCTATTCGAGCCATGGTCGTATCGACGCATTCGGACTCGCGCCTGATCAGTACAGCGAGAAGCGCGGACGTCGCGCGGAAGATATCGCCATCTTCAATCGCACCGACAAAAAAATCGGCTTCACGCGTACGCCCGATACGCTGCCGTTGGCCGATGGCGCGCAAGACCGTTTCAGCGTGGTCATGCAACTGGCAAGCCTTGTACGCGGTGACCCGGGCGCATACAAACCTGGCGTGACGCGACAGTTCTTCGTGGTCGACAACAATAGCGGCGAGAACTGGCCGGTCGAAACCATCGGCGACGAGACGATCCGCACGGCCCAGGGCTACCTCGAAACGCGCCATTTCAAACGCCTTCCGCGCCATGATGGCGATCAGCGTCGTATCGACGTATGGCTGGCGCCGTCGCTTGGCTGGTTGCCCGCGCGCATCGTGCAGACGGAACCGAACGGCGCGCAGTTCGAACTGGTCTGGCGTGGCGCGCTCAATCCCGGCAATGCGACGGGTCCGGCTGGGGCCGACGATGCGCCCACCTCATCCGCCACCTCATCCGCCGCTTCCACGATCCCTGCCAACCCGGCACCTGCGGCAGCGTCGGCAGTTCCACCCGATGCAACGCAGTCCCCTCCTGCAGCACCGGTCGATCCGACCGGGACCTTGACCGCCCCGGCCAACCCCGGCGTCGACAATTCCCAACCCGAGTAGATTCTCCAGCAACTGCTGAAACTTCCACGCGCCGCTTCACTCGCAAGGAGAGTTGCAACCGTTCGCGCGGAAACTACGTATATGGGTGAGAGCGTGTGTTCCGACGCTCCAACAGCGTGCGTGAGCGGATCCTTCCACTGCGATCCTCTTCAAGGAGCCCGCATGCAAGTGAACATCAACGGTATCGAAACGCGTTATGTGCTGAGCAACGAGGGCGGCGGCCCATGGCTGACGTTCATCCACCAGCTGGGTGGCGATCTGTCGGTCTGGGACCAGCTGGCCGGCTACTTCCGTGACGACTACACGGTGCTGCGCTACGACGTGCGCGGCCATGGCCACACGGGTTTATCGACGAAACCGTTCGGGGTTGCCGACCTGTCCGACGATCTCGCCGCGCTGCTCGATGCGTTAGGCGCCCCTTCGACGCATCTGGTCGGCATGTCGATGGGCGGCATGATCGCGCAGCAGTTCGCGCTGGACCATCCGTCGCGCGTCGATACGCTGACCCTCGCCGATACCACCGGCGGCACGCCGCCCGAGGCGCGTGGAAGATGGGATGAACGTGCCGCGAAGGTACGACAGGAAGGCATGTCGGCGATAGCCGACGCAACATTGGGTCGCTGGCTGACGCCTGATTTTCAGGCAGCGCACCCCGAAGCAGTCGAGCCGATACGCGACGTGTTGACTCAAACGTTGCCGGAAGGATACGCATCGGCGTGTGTTGCGCTGCGCGATTTCGATGTCCGCAGTAAGCTTGTGACATTGCGTGTTCCAACACTGACCGTGGCCGGCCGCCACGACACGGGCACGCCGCCTGCTGACACTCAGGCGCTAGCAGACGCCATCGAAGGCGCACAGTTCGAATTGCTGGATGCCGCTCATCTCGCGCCCATCGAGCAATCTCACCGTTTTGCTGCACTGCTTGAAACGTTTCTTGAAAGGCCGGTTTAACCGGTAGGTTCGGAACTTTACAAGCGTCAATCCGGACCCACCCCTTGAATTCCACACCACACGCTCCAGATATGGCGCAGGACTGGCCAGGAGCCAACGGAAATAAGGAGTGTCGCCATGCAAATGATCTACAACAGCCCGAACTATTGTGTCGTCGAGTTTCCGCCGCAGGAAGGTTTGCTGGCCATGAAGTCGGGTGGCTATGAGATCGTCGACAAAAACATGCAGCGCGAAATTTACATTGACGGTGCAATGGCGGCGCGGTTTCGCGAGCACGTGCAGAAGCTGATCGAAGAGGAACCGTCGCTCGACGAGGTCGACGAATTCCTCGGCCAGTTCGACAGCCTCATGCAGCAGCCCGTGATTCTGCACTGACCGCAGGGTTTGGTTTAACGTATCTGGCGACCTTTATTCACTGCGTTTCGCCGCCTCGCCGGCAGCATCGACGAAGCGGGTCGCAGTCAACAGCACGCAGTGGTAGCGTAATCAAGCGGCCCAGCAGGCTTTTGCCTCGTTGGGCCGTTTTCTTTTTTGCACGACTTGTCCCGTTCCCGCGAGCCGCGAATGGCCGCCCGTGCCCGACGCAACGGGCTTACAGCGGCTACAATGACGGGTTCCCGATGCCCGGCGCAAGCCCTTGTCCGCCATGAACCAGCCAGCTCAAACCGCTACGTCCGTCCGTCCCGAGGCCGCCTACACACGCGGCGCGGCACTGCCCGCGCTGCTCGCGTCGCGCATTCTGATCCTCGACGGCGCAATGGGCACGATGATCCAGCGCTACAAGCTCGACGAAGCCCGCTATCGCGGCGAGCGCTTCAAGGACTACGGCCGCGACATCAAGGGCAACAACGAACTGCTGTCCATCACGCAGCCGCAGATCATCAGCGAGATTCACGAGCAGTATCTCGCGGCGGGCGCGGACATCATCGAGACCAACACGTTCGGTGCGACCACCGTGGCTCAAGCCGACTACGGCATGGAGTCGCTCGCTATCGAGATGAATCTGGAATCGGCGAAGCTGGCGCGAGCGGCGTGCGACAAATATTCGACGCCGGACAAGCCGCGCTTCGTGGCCGGCGCAATCGGACCGACGCCGAAAACCGCGAGCATCTCGCCCGACGTGAACGACCCGGGCGCCCGCAACGTGACCTTCGACGAGTTGCGCGCGGCGTACTACGAGCAGGCCAAGGCCTTGCTCGAAGGCGGCTCGGACCTGTTTCTCGTCGAAACCATCTTCGACACGCTGAACGCCAAAGCCGCGCTGTTCGCGCTCGACGAGCTGTTCGAAGACACCGGCGAGCGCCTGCCCATCATGATCTCGGGCACGGTCACCGATGCATCGGGCCGCATTCTGTCGGGCCAGACCGTCGAAGCATTCTGGAATTCGCTGCGCCACGCCAAGCCGCTCACATTCGGCCTGAACTGCGCGCTGGGCGCCGCGCTCATGCGCCCGTACATCGCCGAACTGGCCAAGCTGTGCGACGCGTACGTGTCGTGCTATCCGAACGCCGGTTTGCCGAATCCGATGAGCGATACGGGCTTCGACGAATTGCCGGCCGATACGTCGGGCTTGCTGAAGGAGTTCGCGCAGGCGGGTTTGGTGAACGTCGCGGGCGGCTGCTGCGGGACGACGCCGGAGCATATTGCGGCGATTGCGCAGGCGTTGGCGGGGGTTAAACCACGTCAATGGCCGACGCAATACCGCGACGCGGCCTGACAATGGCGCGCTGAATCGAGCCGCCGCTTCATCGCTAACGAACCCCACGCACGCAACCGACCCGCACTAACGCCATGACCGACCACACCCTGCGCCTTTCCGGCCTCGAGCCGTTCAACGTCACGCCCGGGACGCTCTTCATCAACGTCGGCGAGCGCACCAACGTCACGGGCTCGAAGGCGTTTGCCCGCATGATCCTGAACGACCAGTTCGACGACGCCATCGCGGTCGCGCGTCAACAGGTCGAAAACGGCGCGCAGGTCATCGACGTCAACATGGACGAAGCGATGCTCGATTCCAAAGCGGCCATGGTCCGCTTCATGAATCTGATCGCGTCTGAACCGGACATCGCGCGCGTGCCGATCATGATCGACTCGTCGAAGTGGGAAGTGATCGAAGCGGGCCTGAAGTGCGTGCAAGGCAAAGCCATCGTCAATTCGATCTCGCTGAAGGAAGGCGAAGAAGCGTTCCGCCATCACGCGAACCTGATCCGCCGCTACGGCGCGGCCGCCGTGGTGATGGCCTTCGACGAACAGGGCCAGGCCGATACCTACGAGCGCAAGACGCAAATCTGCAAACGCTCGTACGACTTCCTGGTGAATGAAGTAGGTTTTCCGCCCGAAGACATCATCTTCGATCCGAACATCTTCGCCATCGCCACCGGCATCGAAGAACACAACAACTATGCCGTCGACTTTGTCAACGCGACCCGCTGGATCAAGCAGAACCTGCCGTATGCGAAGGTGAGCGGCGGCGTGTCGAACGTGTCGTTCTCGTTCCGCGGCAACGACCCGGTGCGCGAAGCCATCCACACCGTGTTCCTCTACCACGCCATTCAGGCGGGCATGGACATGGGCATCGTCAACGCCGGCCAACTCGGCGTGTATGCCGACCTCGACCCGGAACTGCGCGAGCGCGTCGAAGACGTGGTGCTGAACCGTCGTGAAGACGGCACCGACCGTCTGCTGGAAATCGCCGACAAGTTCAAGACCGGCGCGGCGAAGAAGGAAGAGAACCTCGAATGGCGCAACCAGCCGGTCGAGAAGCGCCTGTCGCACGCGCTGGTGCACGGCATCACCAACTTCATCGTCGACGATACGGAAGAAGTGCGCGCGCGCATCGAGGCAGAAGGCGGCCGCCCGATCAACGTGATCGAAGGCCCGTTGATGGACGGCATGAACATCGTCGGCGACCTGTTCGGTCAGGGCAAGATGTTCCTGCCGCAGGTGGTCAAATCGGCGCGCGTGATGAAGCAGGCCGTCGCGCATCTGATCCCCTACATCGAAGAAGAAAAGAAGCAGCTCGCCGAAGCCGGCGCGGATGTCCGCGCGAAAGGCAAGATCGTCATCGCCACGGTGAAGGGCGACGTGCACGACATCGGCAAGAACATCGTCTCGGTGGTGCTTCAGTGCAATAACTTCGAAGTGGTCAACATGGGCGTGATGGTCTCGTGCAACGACATTCTCGCCAAGGCGAAGGTCGAGGGCGCGGACATCATCGGCCTGTCGGGGCTCATCACGCCGAGTCTCGAAGAAATGGCCTACGTCGCGTCCGAAATGCAGCGCGACGACTATTTCCGCATCAAGAAAATTCCGCTGCTGATCGGCGGCGCGACCACGTCGCGCGTGCACACCGCCGTGAAAATCGCGCCGCACTACGAAGGCCCGGTGGTGTACGTACCGGATGCATCGCGTTCGGTGTCGGTGGCCTCGAGCCTGCTCTCGGACGAAGGCGCGGCGAAGTATCTGGACGACCTGAAGTCCGACTACGACCGCATCCGCCTGCAGCACGCCAACAAGAAAGCCCAGCCGATGGTCACGCTCGCCGAAGCCCGCGCGAACAAAACGAAGGTGGACTGGGCGAGCTATCGGCCGGTCAAGCCGAAATTCATCGGACGGCGCGTGTTCAGGAACTTCGATCTGGCCGAACTGGCGAACTACATCGACTGGGGTCCGTTCTTCCAGACGTGGGACCTGGCCGGTCCGTACCCGGCGATTCTGAACGACGAGATCGTCGGCGAATCGGCGCGCCGCGTGTTTTCCGACGGCAAGTCGATGCTCTCGCGCCTGATCCAGGGCCGCTGGCTGCAGGCCAACGGCGTGATCGCGCTGCTGCCGGCGAATACGGTGAACGACGACGACATCGAAATCTACACGGACGAATCGCGTAGCGAAGTCGCGCTCACGTGGCGCAATCTGCGCCAGCAGAGCGTGCGTCCCGTGGTGGACGGCGTGATGCGGCCGAACCGGTCGCTTGCCGACTTCATCGCGCCGAAGGAATCGGGCATCGCCGACTACATCGGCATGTTCGCGGTCACGGCGGGGTTGGGCGTCGACGTGAAGGAAAAGCAGTTCGAGAAGGATCACGACGACTACAGCGCGATCATGCTGAAGGCCTTGGCCGACCGTTTCGCCGAAGCCTTCGCCGAAGCGCTGCACGCCCGCGTGCGACGCGACCTGTGGGGTTATGCGAACGCCGAGACGTTGTCCAACGACGACCTGATCGCCGAGAAGTACCACGGCATCCGGCCGGCGCCGGGTTATCCGGCCTGCCCGGATCACCTGGTGAAGCGCGATATGTTCGACGTGTTGCAGGCGACCGAAATCGGCATGAGCGTGACCGAATCGCTGGCCATGCTGCCGGCGGCGAGCGTGTCGGGCTTCTATCTGGCGCACCCGGACAGCACCTATTTCTCGGTCGGCAAGATCGCGCAGGACCAGCTGGAAGACTACGCGCAGCGTATGTCGCTGTCGAAAACCGACGCCGAACGGGCGCTTGCACCCTTGCTTTGAGTTGACCGTGGCGGGAACCCCACTATATCGGGGCTAAAAAGCTGAATATTTGCGGCAGCGTAATTTTCGGCTTTGTAGACTGAACCGGCTTTACCCGCCAGACGCGACCAGAACGCGTCGGCTCAACTAATTGCAATCGTCAACGGAGAGAATGATATGAAGAAGCTGACGCTGTTATTGACCGCGGTTTCGCTTGCCGCCAGCGCCACGGTGGCCATGGCCCAAACGGCCGCTCCGGCCGGCTCGAGCTCGGTCAGTACGTATTCACCGCCGGTCGTGAAGCACGTCAAGAAACCGAAGAAAGCCAAGGTGAAGAAGGCCAAAAAGGGTGCGTCAGCTCCCGCCGCGGACGCCGCCAGCGAGTAAGCGGCCCGCCAGAGCCGGCCAAAGCCTCGGCAACCAGCCTGAGAAATGAAAAGAGCCCGCTCGTTGCGGGCTCTTTTACATCCGGCGCATTCAGGATAGCTGGCGCGTTACCGTGATCGGGTCACAGACCCCAGACGATATCGGCATTCTCTTTCTGCGCGGCGCGCAGCATGTCGAGGAACGGATAAGCGCGCTGCGCAAGTCCCGGCGGAATTTCATGATGCTCGTGGCCGTCTTCGCCTTCGTGGAAATGGCCGTCGTGTTCGGCGCGTTCCTGCTTGTCCACGGAGACGGCGGCTTCGAGCGCCGTGATGGCCGGGCCGAGTTCGTCATGGGTGATGACGCCGCGCTCACCGAGCCGCTTGCCGACGATGCCGACGAGGTATTGGGCCAGATTTTCCAGCATCATCACGTCTGGACAGGCGCGGCATTTGAAAGTTATCAGCATGACGTTTCCTTTTGTCGTTGTCTTGGATTGGCGCGCCAGTCGCAGAAAGTGACCGCCGGCGCGCGTTACGTTGGCTCGCCGATCGGGCTGGCGGCCACGGCCCTTGGTGGGCGTCTCATCTTGGACATATTAGCACCTGCTAAAATCTGTCCGGACGGAAAGCGCGTCGCAGATAATGTGCCCGAGCCGCGCGCAAGCGCCCGCACAGCGCCGCTTCCAGGCTGTCGCGCTTCCGGCCATTGGGCCGCGCTACGCGCAGCCCACGCCCCCCCGCATCACCGGATTGCCTCACTGGACTCGCAACAAGCATGCTGCCTGCACATAAACATACCCTCGAACTTCTGCTCGCCGACACGGTGAAGCAGGTCGCACAAGCATCCCAGGGCGAAAGCGAAGCCGCTTTCGTCGCGCCCGCCATCACGCTGGAACGCCCGAAAGTCGCCGCGCACGGCGACGTCGCCTGCAACGTGGCCATGCAACTCGCCAAACCGCTGCGCGCCAATCCGCGTCAGCTGGCTCAACAGATCGTCGACGCGCTGCTCGCGAATCCACAGGCCCAAGGTCTCGTCGATTCCGCCGAAGTCGCCGGCCCCGGCTTCATCAACCTGCGGCTTGCCACCGCCGCCAAACAGTCGGTCATCGCCGCGGTGCTGGCGGGTAAGGAAGCGTTCGGCCGTTCGTCGCGCGACGCCGGCAAGCACGTGCTGATCGAATTCGTGTCGGCCAATCCCACCGGTCCGCTGCACGTCGGCCACGGCCGTCAGGCCGCGCTCGGCGACGCGCTCGCGAACGTGCTGTCCTCGCAAGGCTGGGACGTGCATCGCGAGTTCTACTACAACGACGCCGGCGTGCAGATCCATACGCTGGCCGTGTCGACCCAGGCGCGCGCTCGCGGTATTGCGCCGGACGAACCGGGCTGGCCGGCCAACTCCTATAACGGCCTGTACATCGCCGACATTGCGAAGGACTATCTGAACGGCGTGACGGTCGAGGCCAGCGACGGCGAGCCGGTCACCGGCGCGGGCGACGTGGAAGACCTCGAGGCCATCCGCCGCTTCGCCGTGACCTACCTGCGCCGCGAGCAGGACATGGACTTGCAGGCCTTCGGCGTGAAGTTCGACCAGTACTATCTGGAGTCGTCGCTGTATAAGGAAGGCCGGGTCGAAAAGACGGTCGCCGCGCTGGTCGCGGCCGGCAAGACCTACGAGCAGGAAGGCGCGCTGTGGCTGCGCACCACCGACGACGGCGACGACAAAGACCGCGTGATGCGCAAGACCGACGGCACCTACACGTATTTCGTGCCGGACGTCGCCTATCACGTCGCGAAGTGGGAACGCGGCTTCACCAAGGTCATCAACGTGCAGGGCTCGGACCATCACGGCACCATCGCGCGCGTGCGCGCCGGTCTGCAAGGTCTCGGCATCGGCATTCCGAAGGGCTATCCCGACTACATCCTGCACAAGATGGTCACGGTCATGCGCAATGGCGAAGAAGTGAAAATCTCCAAGCGCGCGGGCAGTTACGTGACGGTGCGCGATCTGATCGAATGGTCGGGCGGCGCGACGCCGGGTTCGGAAGCGGCGGTCGACCAGATCGACGCAGAGACCATCCGCCGTGGCCGCGACGCGGTGCGCTTCTTCCTGATCTCGCGCAAGGCGGACACGGAGTTCGTGTTCGACATCGACCTCGCGCTCAAGCAGAACGACGAAAACCCCGTGCATTACGTGCAGTACGCGCATGCGCGCATCTGCTCTGTGATCGCCGAATGCAAGTCGCGCTACAACACGGACGAGAGCACCCTGCCCGCCGTCGACGTCTCGCCGCTCACCAGCGAACGCGCGATGGCGCTGCTCAACAAGCTCGCCGAATACCCGGACATGCTGCAACACGCGGCCGACGAACTCGCGCCGCACGCGGTCGCGTTCTATCTGCGCGACCTCGCCGGGGAATTCCACTCGTTCTACAATGACCGCGCCGAACGCGTGCTGGTCGACGATGCGGCCGAACGCAATGCCCGTGTCGCGCTGCTCGCGGCCACGCGGCAAGTGCTGGCCAACGGCCTCGCGACGATCGGCGTCTCCGCTCCCGTCAAAATGTAATTCCTCCGGCGCAACATGCATGCGGCCGTCGTTATAATCGACGGCCGTTCCGCGATTCTTTTTGCAGGTGATTCATACGATGGCAACACCACGCCGCACAACGAAGCAGTCGAAACAAACCGGGGGCACTTTTCTCGGTATCGTGCTGGGCCTGATCGTCGGCCTTGCCATTGCGGTAGTGGTAGCGCTGTATATCACCCGTGCGCCTACGCCGTTCGTCTCGAAGGTAGCGCCGCCCGCCGCGACCGACGCCGGCGCGAGCCAGGCACAACAATACGACCCGAACCGTCCGCTGCAAGGCAAGACGCCGGGTCAACCGGTTCCGCAAGCGGCCCAACCCGCGCCGCCGAACACCGCACCCGGCCAGACCAATTCGCAAACCCAGTCGGGCATGCTGGAAGAACCGCAGATCGTCGAAGTGCCGCCTACGGGCGGTAATGCGAACGGCACGGCGAACGGCTCGGCGAACGGCACGGCAGTCGGCCCGCAGCCCGCGCAGGACAACGGGAACGGCACCACCACCGCACCGACCCGCAAGCCGCAAAGCGCGAGCGCGCCCAGCGCGACTACCGCGGGCTCCGCGCCGAAGAACACGTCGTCCACCGCGGCTGCCAATGCCAAACCGGGTTCCGGCGCGGCGCCGGCACCGGGCGATGCGAACACCGGCTACTTCCTGCAGGTCGGCGCCTACAAGACCGCCGCCGACGCCGAACAGCAGCGCGCGCGGCTCGCTTTCCAGGGCTTCGAATCGAAGGTGACGCAGCGCGATGCGGGCGGTGTGACGTACTATCGCGTGCGCATCGGACCGTTCTCGAAGTTCGAAGACATGAATTCGAACCGTCAACGTTTGTCCGACGCAGGCGTGGACACCGCCGTCATCCGCTTCTCGAAACAGTGAACCGACAATAAGCAATCGCGATCCGTCAGCACGCGCCGGCGCCGAACTCCCGGACTGCAGCGCGTGTCACAAACGTGTCGCCGGCCTCGCGTGAGCGGGCAGGCGAGCACGACGGACATTGAAAGACGTCTGACGCCAAACTCTCAAAACGGTGACGGGCATTTGCGTGGCGCCACCGTTCGACCGTCTCTCTGGACCGACACAACATGAAAAAGCTGCTGAGCATCCTGTTTCTTTCGCTAGGCCTCGTCGCCGCCACAGCGCATGCGTCGCCTGCCGCGCCGGTCTCCGGCAAGGACTACACCGTGCTGTCGAACACTCAACCTACCGACGAACCCGCCGGCAAGATCGAAGTGATCGAGTTCTTCTGGTACGGTTGCCCGCACTGCAACGAATTCAATCCGTACCTGGAAGCGTGGGTCAAGAAGCAGGGTCCGGACGTCGTGTTCAAGCGCGTGCCTGTCGCCTTCCGCGACGACTTCATTCCGCATTCGAAGATGTACCACGCGCTCGACGCACTCGGCGTCGCGCCGCAACTCACGCCGAAGGTGTTCAACGAAATCCACGTCAACAAGGACTATCTGCTGACGCCGGAAGATCAGGCCAAATTCCTCGCGAAGAACGGCGTCGATCCGAAGAAGTACATGGACGCGTACAACTCGTTCTCGACGCAAAGCGCGCTGCAGAAGGACAAGAAGCTGCTCGACGACTACAAGATCGACGGCGTGCCGACGCTGGCCGTGCAGGGCAAGTACGAAACCGGCCCGGCTGCGACCAACAGCCTGCCGGGCACGATCCAGGTACTCGACTACCTCGTGCAGCAGGTTCGCGCCAAGAAGATGTAAAGCCGAAGGCGCCGGAATGAGTTCACCATTGAAGGTTTTCATTACCGGCGCGTCGAGCGGCATTGGCCTCGCGCTCGCCGCCGACTACGCGCGGCGCGGCGCGATTCTCGGCCTCGTCGGCCGCCGCGCCGACGCACTCGCCGCGTTCCAGCAGTCTTATCCCCAGCATGCCGTCTCGGTGTATCGCGTCGATGTGCGCGATGCGGAAGCGCTCGCCGACGCGGCCGCGGATTTCATCGCCCAACACGGCTTGCCGGACGTCGTCATCGCCAACGCCGGGATCAGCGAAGGCGCGGTCACGGGTCAGGGCGATCTGCGCACGTTCCGCGAAGTGATGGACGTCAACTACTTCGGCATGATCGCCACGTTCGAGCCGTTCGCCGCCGCGATGGTCGCCGCGAAACGGGGCACGCTGGTCGGCATTGCCAGCGTCGCCGGCGTGCGTGGCTTGCCGGGTTCGGGCGCGTATAGCGCGTCGAAATCCGCGGCGCTCAAATATCTCGAGGCCTTGCGCGTCGAGATGCGCCCGGCGGGCGTCGGCGTGGTCACCATTGCGCCCGGCTATATCCGCACGCCGATGACCGAGCACAACCCCTACACGATGCCGTTCCTGATGGACGCCGACCGTTTCGCCGAGAAGGTGACGGCGGCCATCGAACGGCGCACGTCGTTCGCGGTATTCCCCTGGCAGATGCGGGTGGTGGCGATGCTGCTGCACGTCTTGCCGCGCTGGCTGTACGACCGCGCGTTCGAGCGCGCACCGCGCAAGCCGCGCGCCGCTGCGGAATAGGCCACGAGCCTGCGCATTGGCCGCAAGCGAGCCTATGCATCCACATGGAGCCGCAAGTTCGATATGGATATGCCGATTAAGTGGTTGTCGCCGCAACCACCCTTCGATAAGCTTTCGCGAACGCCGGACCCTGCAAGCCGCCTCACCGCAACATCACCACACACCACCTGACGCACTGCCTGACTGCGCTCGTTATGGGAGATCCTATGCGCTTCAAACTGCTCGCAGCCGCCCTACTGTTCACGGCGCCCGCGCTCGTGCTCGCGAAACCGCTGACTGTCTGTACCGAGTCGAGCCCCGACGGCTTCGATGTCGTGCAGTTCAATTCGCTCGTCACGACCAACGCGTCGGCCGACGTGATCTTCAATTCGCTGGTCTCGTACGACGAGGCCGCGAAGAAAGTGGTCCCCGCGCTCGCGGACAAGTGGGAAGTCAGTGCCGATGGCCTGAGCTACACGTTCCATCTGCGTCCCAACGTGCAGTTCCAGAGCACTGACTACTTCAAGCCCACGCGCCCGCTGAACGCCGACGACGTGGTCTTCACGTTCGAGCGCATGCTCGACGAGAACAATCCGTGGCACAAGGTGACGGGCGCGAGCGGCTTTCCGCATGCACAGTCGATGGGTCTGCCCAAGCTGATCAAATCGGTCAGCAAGGTCGACGCCGACACCGTCAAGTTCGAACTGAACGCGCCGGACGCGACTTTCGTGTCGATCCTCACGATGGGTTTCGCGTCGATCTATTCCGCGGAATACGCGGACCAGTTGCTCAAGGCCGGCAAGCAGACGGACCTGAACGCGAAGCCGATCGGCACCGGTCCGTTCGAACTGAAGAGCTATACGAAAGACGCGGTGATCCGCTACGACGTGAACCCGAACTACTGGGGGCCGAAGCCGAAGATCGACCGCCTGATCTACGCCATCACGCCGGACGCCACCGTGCGCGCGCAAAAGGTGAAGACCGGCGAATGCCAGATCGCGCTGTCGCCGAAGCCGCAGGATCTGGCCGATGCCAAAAGCGACAAGGCGGTCAGCATCGTGCAGACGCCGGCCTTCATGACCGCGTTCGTCGCGCTGAACACGCAGAAGAAGCCGCTCGACAACCAGAAGGTGCGCGCCGCGCTGAACATGGCGTTCGATCGCACGACGTATCTGAAGACCGTGTTCGACAATACCGCGACGCCGGCCGTGAACCCGTATCCGCCGAACACCTGGAGCTACGACAAGGCCGTGAAGCCGTGGCCCTACGACCCGGTGAAAGCGAAGAAACTGCTCGCGGATGCCGGTTTCCCGAACGGCTTCGAGACCACCATCTGGGTGCGGCCGAACGGCAGCGTGCTGAATCCGAATCCGAAGGTCGGCGCCGAACTGTTGCAGGCCGACTTCGCGAAGATCGGCGTGAAAGCCGAGGTGAAGGTGATCGAATGGGGCGAGCTGATCAAGCAGGCAAAGCAGGGCCAGCACGACTCGCTGTTCATGGGCTGGGCGGGCGACAACGGCGACCCGGACAATTATCTGTCGCCGCTCTTTAGCTGCAACGCCGTGAAATCGGGTATCAACTTCGCGCGCTTCTGCGATCAGGATCTCGACAAGCTGATCGCCGACGGCAAGGCCACGCCGGATCAGGCCAAACGTACGAAGGCGTATCAGCAGGCGCAGCAGATCATTCACGATCAGGCGTTGTGGATTCCGCTCGGTTATCCGACGGCGTCGGTCATTACGCGGACCAATGTCAGCGGGTATCACGTCAGCCCGTTCGGGCGGCAGAATTTCGGCGCGGTATCGGTGCAGTAATCGCGCTCACGCTGCAAACAAAAAGCCCGGCTGCTTTCGTGCAAGCCGGGCTTTTTTTATCGGCGCTTTACCGCGTAAAGCCTGCCGAAAAACGGATCACGCCGTCGTCACCCTGCTTGCGCGTCAATTCCCCGGCGAGCCACAGCAGATGCAAATGCGCGAGCGCTTCGCCCATCGCAAAGGTCATCTGATGGATATCGAGCTTGCGCTTGAACATCATCGGTACGATGTCCGCCGCGCTCTGCGGCTTCGCGGCACATGCCTCGCGCACTTCGGCGAGCCGCGCATCGTGATGCTCGCGCAATTGCCGGATGCGGGTACGCACTCCGCGAAACGGCTTGCCGTGCGACGGCAGAACCAGCGTGTCTTCCGGCATCGTCTCGTAACGGCCGAGCGACTCCAGATACAGCGCGAGCGGCGTGCCTTCCGGTTCCATGTCGAACACCGAGACATTCGTCGAGATACGCGGCAGCACCATGTCACCGGAAATCAGCACGCTCAGCTCTTCGCAATGCAACGCGCAGTGCTCCGGCGAATGACCGAAGCCGGTCACCACCCGCCACGACTTGCCGCCGATCTGCACGCGGTCGCCTTCCCGCAGACGGCGGTACTGCGACGGCAACGACGGCACCAGACTCGAGTAATAGCTGGTGCGATTGCGCAGCGCATCGAGCGATTCGGGATCGCTCAGACCGTGCCGCTCGAAGTGCCGCGCCGCGCCCGCGCCGCCTGCATTCGAACCATCGCCGGCCGCCAGCACGCGGGCCTGCATGTACTCGCCGAGCGTCATCCACAGGCGCACGTTCCAGCGCTGTTTGTCGCCGCCGTTGCAGACCCAGTCGGCGAGACCGACGTGGTCGGGGTGGCAGTGCGTGACGATCACGCGCAGCACCGGCAGGCCGTCGAGCGCCGTCTCGAACACCTTCTCCCAGTTCTGTCTGATCGAGTCCGACGAGATACCGCAATCGACGACCGTCCAGCCCTGTTGTCCGTCGATCTCATCGCGTAGCAGCCACAGGTTGATATGGTCGAGCGCGAACGGCAAGGGCATGCGCAGCCAGCGCACGCCGGGCGCGACGTCCATCGCGTGGCCGGCTTCGGGCAAGGTGTCGTTGAAGGGATAGTCGAGTTGATGTTCGAGTGCGTTCATGGGGATGTCTTCCTCCGTCGGCCCGTGGCATGGCGAGGTATGCGATGCCGCGTAGCGTGGTTGCGTTTCTATCAAGTTGACGATAACGTAAACGTCGATTCTAGCGTTCAATCCGATTTTCTGCCCGCTCAGGGACCGCTCCGATGAACACGCAATACACCATCACCGAGCTTGCACGGGAATTCGACGTGACGCCGCGTGCCATCCGTTTTTATGAAGACCAGGGTTTACTCTCGCCGAGTCGCGAAGGATCGAGCGGCTTGCGGCGCGTGTACTCGGGCCGCGACAGAACGCGTCTGAAGCTCACGTTGCGCGGCAAGCGGCTCGGCTTCACGCTGTCGGAAATTCGCGATCTGCTGGACGTGTATGAATCGCCGACCGACACCGTGCCGCAATTGCAGGCCTTTATCGCCACGGTAGCGCAGCACCGCTCGGTGCTCGAACGGCAACTGGAAGACCTGAACGCCACGCTCGAAGACCTCGCGCAATACGAAGCGCAGGCGCGCGCACTGCTCGAGGCCGGTTCGCGCAAGCAACGTGGAGCGGCGGCAGGCTAGAGATGAATCACTTCCCCAAACTGCTGTCGTCGCAAATCGGCTTCGATATCGCGCAGACCATGCTCGACGGTTTCGACCGGCATTACCGGGTATTTCGCGATGCGGCGATTCACGCGCAGACGCTGTTCGAAAGCGCGGACTGGCACGGCTTGCAAAAGCTTGCGCGCGACCGTATCACCTCGTACGACGAACGCGTCGAAGAATGCGTGGTGTCGCTCGAAGACGAGTACGACGCGGAGAACATCGAGCGCGAAGTGTGGCAGCAGATCAAGCTGCATTACATCGGCCTGTTGACCACGCACCATCAGCCCGAATGCGCGGAGACGTTCTTCAACTCCGTGTGCTGCAAGATTCTGCATCGCTCGTATTTCAACAACGACTTTATTTTCGTGCGGCCGGCCATTTCGACCGATTACATCGAGAACGATTCGCCCGCCGCCAAACCGACGTATCGCGCGTATTACCCGAGCCGCGACGGCCTTCCCGCGACGCTCGAGCGGATCGTCACGAACTTCCAGCTGAACATACCGTTCGACGACCTCATGCGCGATGTCGGCTGCGTGATGCAGGCCATTCACGACGCGTTCGGCGCGTTCGACGAAGCGCCCAACTTCCAGATTCACGTGCTGTCGTCGCTGTTCTTTCGCAACAAGTCGGCTTATATCATCGGACGGATCATCAACGGCGATGCACTACTGCCGTTCGCGGTGCCGCTGCGTCATGTGAAGCCGGGCCTGCTCGCGCTCGACACCGTGCTGCTCAAACGCGAGCAGCTGGCCATTATTTTCAGCTTTTCGCACTCGTATTTTCTCGTCGATATGGAAGTGCCGTCCGCTTACGTGGAATTTCTCGGCGCGCTTTTGCCGGGCAAACCGAAGGCGGAAATCTATACGTCGGTGGGTTTGCAGAAGCAGGGCAAGAACCTGTTCTATCGCGATCTGCTGCGGCATCTGTCGCATTCCAGCGACCGCTTCGTCATCGCGCCCGGCATCAAGGGACTCGTGATGCTGGTGTTCACGCTGCCGTCCTTCCCCTATGTGTTCAAGCTGATCAAGGACCACTTTCCGCCGCCGAAGGAAACTACGCGCGCGCAGATCAAGGAGAAGTATCAACTCGTCAAACGGCACGACCGGCTCGGACGCATGGCCGACACGCTCGAGTATTCGAGCGTCGCGTTGCCTTTGGCACGGCTCGACGATTTGCTGTTGAAGGAGTTGCAAAAGGAAGTGCCGTCGCTGATCGAATACGACGGCGACAACCTCGTGATCCGGCATCTGTATATCGAGCGGCGCATGACGCCGCTCAATCTGTTCCTGCAGAACGGCAGCGACGCCGATGTCGATCACGGCATCCGCCAGTACGGCGATGCGATCAAGGAACTGATGCAGGCGAACATCTTTCCCGGCGACATGCTGTACAAGAATTTCGGCGTGACACGTCACGGCCGCGTGGTGTTCTACGACTACGACGAGATCGAATACCTGACCGACTGCAACGTGCGCGCCGTGCCCGCGCCGCGCAACGAAGAAGACGAGATGTCCGGCGAGCCGTGGTACTCCGTTGGCCCGCACGACATTTTCCCGGAGACGTATGGCACTTTTTTGCTCGGTGACCCGCGCGTGCGCCGCGCGTTCATGCAGCACCACGCGGACTTCTTCGATCCGGCGCTGTGGCAACGGCACAAGGATCATCTGCTGAAAGGCGAACTGCCGGACTTTTTCCCGTACGACCGCAGCGTGCGCTTTTGTGAGCGGTATCCCGAACGTTTCGGCGATCCGGCTCGCGAGCGCGCGTCCCATGACGCCGAGCAAACCGTCGAGCGCAATGCGCGGGCCGCGTGACGATCATGCTTCGCCCCGCTCGCATGCACGCTGAACCGCGCTGAACCGTGATAACCCACCATGAACGCTAACGACTCCACGCTTCCCAATCCGCTCGCGCACCTGTTCGCCAATAACGACGCGTGGGTGACCCGCAAGCTCGCGGAAGATCCCGAGTACTTCTCGCGACTCGCGCATCAGCAGACGCCCGAGTATTTGTGGATCGGCTGCTCCGACTCGCGAGTGCCGGCCAACCAGATCATCGGTCTGCCGCCCGGCGAAGTGTTCGTGCATAGAAACATTGCCAACGTGGTGGTGCATACCGATCTGAACTGTCTGTCGGTCATCCAGTTCGCGGTCGATCTGCTGAAGGTCAAGCACATCATGGTGGTGGGCCATTACGGCTGCTCGGGAGTCGGCGCGGCTTTGCACGGCCGGCGCGTGGGTCTCGCGGACAACTGGCTGCATCACGTGCAGGACGTGCGCACCAAACATGCGGCGCTGCTCGAAAACTGGCCGCTCGGCGAGGCGCGTCACCGGCGTCTGGTCGAACTCAACACCATCGAACAGGTCGTGAACGTGTGCCGCACGACCATTCTCAACGACGCGTGGGCGCGCGGCCAGGACGTGACCGTGCACGGCTGGGTGTATGGCGTGCACGATGGCCGCGTGCGCAACCTCGGCATGACGATCGGCGACGCCGCCGCGCTCGACGAGACTTACCGAAGCTGCATCGCCGCGATTGCCGCAGGCGGCTCGTATGCGGCGGCTACCAAGGATGCCGCCGACGATACCGCCGTGCCCGCGATCGTCGAAGGCGTGATCGCCAGGCTGAAGCACGAGTAATCAAGCACTAGATATCCACGAGAACGACTCAACCCATGAAGGAGACGAACATGACTGACACCCAAGCTGATCCCATCGTTATCGTTTCGGCGGCGCGTACGCCGATGGCCGCATTCCAGGGCGACTTCGCGTCGCTCACCGCACCGCAACTCGGCTCCGCTGCCATCGAAGCCGCCGTGCAGCGCGCGGGCCTGAAACCCGAACAGATCGACGAAGTGGTGATGGGTTGCGTGCTGCCCGCCGGTCTCGGCCAGGCGCCGGCCCGCCAGGCCGCGCTCGGCGCCGGCTTGCCGTTGAGCACCGGCAGCACCACGGTCAACAAGATGTGCGGATCGGGCATGCGCGCGGCGATGTTCGCGCACGACATGCTGGCGGCCGGCTCGGTCGACGTGATCGTCGCGGGCGGCATGGAGAGCATGACCAACGCGCCGTATCTGCTGCCCAAAGCGCGCGGCGGCATGCGTATGGGTCACGGTCAGGTGCTCGATCACATGTTCCTCGACGGTCTCGAAGACGCCTATGAGAAGGGCCGTCTGATGGGCACCTTCGCCGAGGAATGCGCGGGCTCCTACGACTTCACGCGCGAGGCGCAGGACGCGTTCGCGGTGGAGTCGCTGAACCGTGCGAAGCGCGCTAACGAAGACGGCTCGTTTGCATGGGAAATCGCGCCCGTGAAAGTAGCCGGCCGCAAAGGCGAAGTCACCATCGACCACGACGAGCAGCCGTTCAAGGCGAACCTCGAGAAGATCCCGACGCTCAAGCCCGCGTTCAGCAAAACCGGCACGGTGACCGCCGCGAATTCGTCGTCGATTTCCGACGGCGCCGCCGCGCTCGTCATGATGCGCGAGTCTACCGCGAAGCGCCTCGGCGTCACGCCGATCGCGCGCGTGGTCGGCCACTCGACGTTCGCACAGGAACCCGCGAAGTTCACCACGGCGCCGGTCGGCGCGATCCGCAAGCTGTTCGAGAAGAATGGCTGGCGCGCGGAGGAAGTGGATCTGTATGAAGTCAACGAAGCCTTTGCCGTGGTGACGATGGCAGCGATGAAAGAGCACCATCTGCCGCACGAGAAGGTCAACGTGAACGGCGGCGCGTGCGCATTGGGCCATCCCATCGGCGCTTCCGGTGCACGCATTCTCGTCACGCTGATCGGCGCGTTGAAGAAGCGCGGCGGCAAGCGCGGCGTGGCGACGCTGTGCATCGGCGGCGGCGAAGCAACGGCAATGGGCATCGAACTGGTTTGAGGCGCGCACGCCGCCTGCCCTTCTGAACGACACGAGGTGATTCGATGAAAACCGTATTGATTGTCGGTGCGTCGCGCGGCATCGGCCAGGAGTTCGTGCGCCAGTACCGCAAAAGCGGCTGGCGCGTGCTCGCGACCGCGCGCGACGAAGCGTCGCTCGCGGCGCTGACGCAACTCGGCGCAGCGCCCTTTTCGCTCGACGTCACCGCGCCGGAGCAGATCGCCGGACTCGGCTGGAAGCTCGACGGCGAACGGCTCGATGCCGCAATCGTCGTCTCGGGGGTGTATGGCCCGCGCACCGAGGGCATCGAGACCGTCGGCGCGGAAGACTTCGATCAGGTGATGCGGACCAACGTCCGTGGGCCGATGCAGTTGATGCCGATCCTGCTGCCGCTGGTCGAGGAAGCCGGCGGCGTGTTCGCGGTCGTGTCCAGCAGGATGGGCAGCATCAGCGAGGCCAACAGCACGAGCGGCTGGCTGTACCGCGTGAGCAAGGCCGCGCTGAACGACGCGCTCAAGCTCGCGTCGCTCGCCGCACAGCGGGCCACGTGCGTGTCCTTGCATCCGGGATGGGTCCGCACCGACATGGGCGGCTCCACGGCGGCCATCGACCCGCAGCGCAGCGTGAGCGGCATGCGCGAAGTGCTGGCTGCGGCGGCGGCCGATCGCGCCACGTTCAACGGAAGCTTCTATCAATACGACGGCACCGCGCTCGGCTGGTAGCCGAGCCGGCCGCAAGCACGACGACTTAACCCATGAGCCAGCAACCTTTGTCGAAGCAACGACCGGTCGAGTGTCCCTGTGGCGGCGCTGCGCCCAATCCGCGCAGCGATGTCAAAGCGCCGCGCTTCGCGCAATGCTGTGGACGCTATATCGACGACGGTGACATCGCGCCGCGCGCGCTCGAACTGATGCGCTCGCGTTACAGCGCGTTCGTTGTCGGCGCAACGGATTACTTGCGTGCGACGTGGGCCCCGCAAACCTGTCCCGCCGATCTCGACGCCGACACCGACGCGCCCGATGCGCCGCGTTGGCTTGGACTCCAGATCAAGGCGTTCGCCGACACCGGCGAGAACAGCGCGACGGTCGAATTCGTCGCACGTTACAAGGTGGGTGGCCGTGCGCATCGGCTGCACGAGTTGAGTCGCTTCGTGCGCGGCGACGATGGACGCTGGCGTTATGTCGATGGCGACATCCGCGATTAAGCGTCCCCTACCGCCGCATCCTTTCTTAACCTTACGGGACGCAGCAGCGCCCATCGCTTCGAGTTCACCTAAGGCCCTTTAAACGAGGGCCTTTTTTTATGTTGGCTCAACACCACAAACCCCGCGTGGCGTGCGGTTGCTTCGTCCACCCAAGTACCGGCGCGCCGGGCGTTTCGGAGCTCGGGCGAGGCCTCGCTGGACGCGGCAATTTTTTCGTCCCGGGTTTGTCCTGCATTGCACAAAACAAAATTGTCGTGCCAGGATGAGGGCGTAGGTTCATGACGTCACCTTGCTGGAGCGGGTCGAGACCCGACCAGCAAAATGTGCCGATGCCTGCCGGGCACCAGAGAGCGTGGGTCCGGTGGAAGCGGAAAGCAACGTGAGTGACGTTCATCATCGGCGCGTGGGGTCGCGTCGGCCGTTGGGTTCATCCCGTGCGATCTCCAAAGACGTACGTGCGCTTCGCGCACTGCGTACGTGAGTATGTTGTTGTGTGTCGAACCCGCCGACGAAAGCATTTCGTCAGCAGCGAAGTCCGGCAGGCAACACATCACGGTGTTCTGGGCAGGCTTTTTGGGCAGGTACGTCGATGGTGTTCAGCAAGGTTCTGACGAAGTGTGCGGTGATCTGTGCAGCGGCCACGTGCGCTGTCGCACTCGCGCATGCCGACCCGCTCACGCCGCTCGGCGACAACCAGGCCGGCCCGTTGAGCCGCGCGCAAGTGCCGCGCATCGCGCTCGACGACGATGTCTATCTCCCCACCGCCGGTCTGAACGAAAGCATCATTCGCGTGCCGGTCGACGCAGCTGGTTCCGTCACGCTCGAAACCACGGTGTATAAACCCGACGGTCCGGGTCCGTTCCCGATGATCGTCTTCAATCACGGCAAGATGCCTGGCGACCCGCGCCTGCAGGAACGCAGCGACCCGCTGCCGTTCGCGCGCGAATTCGTGCGCCGCGGTTACGTGGTGGTCGCGCCGAACCGTCAGGGCTTCGGCCACTCGGACGGCGCATACGAACAGGACGGCTGCGACGTCGAACGCAACGGCCTCGGCCAGGCCGGCGACGTGGCGGCGACCATCGGCTATATGTCGAAGCAACCGTTCGTGGATGCCTCCCACATCGTGGTGGCCGGTACCTCGCACGGCGGTCTCGCCACGATGGCCTACGGCACGGAAGCCGCGCCGGGCGTGCGCGCGCTGATCAATTTTTCGGGTGGCTTGCGTCAGGACGCGTGCACTGACTGGCAGGGTAATCTGACCCGCGCCTTCGGCACGTATGGCGAGAAAACCAGGGTTCCGTCGCTGTGGATGTACGGCGACAACGATTCGGTGTGGACCCGCCCGCTCGTGACGGGCATGTACACGGCGTATGGCGCGCACGGCGCCAGCGCGAAGATGGTGGACTACGGCGAGTACAAGAACGACGCGCACCGGCTGGTCGGCGATCGTGACGGCGTGCATGTGTGGTGGCCGGCGGTCGAAGCGTTCCTCGCACGGGTCGGCATGCCGACGCGCGTGCAATACCAGGTGGCCGATCCGTCGTTGCCGAAGGCGAGCGGCTTTGCCGCCGTGGATGCAGTGGACGCCGTGCCGTTCGTCGACGAAGCCGGCCGCGCGGGATATCGCAACTTCCTGCATCAGTATCCGAGCCGCGCGTTCGCGGTGTCGGACTCCGGCGCGTGGTCGTGGGCCGAAGGCGGCGACGATCCGATGTCGGTGGCCGTGGCTAACTGCCAGAAGCAAAGCTCGGCGCCTTGCCGGCTGTATGCGGTCGATAACTCGGTCGTATGGGGCGCCGGTTCCTCGACCACGGCTAGCGCCGGTGCGGCGGCGACCGGAACGGTCGGCCGCGGCGCGCTGGCAAGCCGGGAATAAGCGCCCTGAGCCCGGCCTACATGGGCCCAATCTGCCCCATGGGGTGTGGTTGACTACACCCCTTTCTCCTGACCCGACTCGCGCCCTCTCAACACCGCATAAAGCAGAATCGCGCCGAACGTAGCCGTTCCGATTCCGCCGAGTCCGAAGCTGCCCAGCTTCAACGAGAAGTCTCCCGCGCCAAGCACCAGCGTCACGGCCGCGACGATCAGATTGCGGTTGTCCGAGAAGTCCACCCGGTTGACTACCCAGATTCGCGCGCCCGTAACGGCGATCAGACCGAACACGACAATCGATACGCCGCCCAGCACCGGACCCGGAATCGTCTGGATCACCGCGCCGAACTTCGGCGAGAAACCCAGCACCAGTGCGATCACCGCAGCGATCACGAACACCAGCGTCGAGTAGATTTTCGTCACCGCCATTACGCCGATATTCTCGGCATACGTCGTCACGCCCGTGCCGCCCGCAAAACCGGACGCGATCGTCGCCAGTCCATCACCGAGAAACGCACGGCCGACGTAACGGTCGAGATTCTGTCCGGTCATTGCGCTGACCGCCTTGATATGCCCGAGGTTTTCCGCGACCAGAATCACGGCGATGGGCACCAGCAGGGTCATCGCCTGGGCGTTGAAGACCGGCGCCGTGAAGTGCGGCAAGCCGAACCACGCGGCGTTTGCGACGACTGCGAAGTCGATCGGCTTGCCCATGCCGAGACAGTTCGTGACGATCGCGTAGATCGCATACGCGAGCAGCAGGCCGACCAGGATCAGCAGGCGCTGCAGCATGCCGCGCGCGAAGACCGCGACCGCGCCGACGCAGAGCACCGTGACCAGCGCCATCCACGAATCGAAGTTGCTGCCGCTCACGCCGTGCACTGCGATCGGCGCGAGATTCAGACCGATCACGCAGACGATCGCGCCCGTGACGACCGGCGGCATCAGCGTCTCGATCCAGCGCGTGCCGATGGCGGAGACGATCAGTCCGATGATCGCGTACACCGCGCCGCACGCGATGATCCCGCCCAACGCGACGCCGATATTCGGGTTGGCGCCGTGTCCGGCATAGCCCGTCACCGCGATCACCAGACCGATGAACGAGAAGCTCGAGCCGAGATAGCTCGGCACGCGGCCGCCGACCAGCACGAAGAACAGCAGCGTGCCGATGCCCGACATGAAGATGCACAGGTTCGGATCGAAACCCATCAGCAACGGCGCAAGCACCGTCGAGCCGAACATCGCGACGACGTGCTGGATGCCCATCGCGAACATCTGCGGCCACGCGAGCCGCTCGTCGATGCCGACGATCTGGCCGTCGCGGGCGGCAGGCTGGCGGCGCCAGCGCGGGAAATAGGAATCGGCCATCGCGGGGTCTCCTTTATTCGATGTGTTGTCGGTGTTGTCGATGTGTCGTCGAGGTGTCCGGGGGCGGCGCCGCTCAGGGCCGCCGTCCGGATTCAGGCGCGAGTGTACGGAGTGGCTCGACGACCCGCAAGGGCGCGCGGTGGCGCTCAGCCGTGCTGCGCCTGCAGCGAAAACACCGTGACCGCCGCCTGCAGATGGCGCGCCTGATCCGCCATCGAAGCCGCCGCCGCAGCAGCCTGTTCGACCAGCGCGGCGTTCTGCTGGGTCACGTCGTCCATCTGCGCGACGGCGCGGTTCACCTCTTCGATGCCCGTGCTCTGTTCGCGCGACGCCGACGAAATCTCACCCATGATGTCGGTCACCCGCTGCACCGCGTGCGTGACCTCGGCCATTGTCTGGCCGGCGCGCTCGGCGAGTTGCGCGCCGTTGCCGACCCGCGCCGTCGAGTTCTCGATGAGCTCCTTGATCTCCTTCGCCGATACCGCGCTGCGCTGCGCGAGCGAACGCACTTCCCCTGCCACCACGGCGAAACCGCGTCCCTGTTCGCCGCCGCGCGCCGCTTCCACCGCGGCGTTCAGCGCGAGGATATTGGTCTGGAACGCGATGCCTTCGATCACCGCGATGATGTCCGTCATGCGCCGCGAACCGGCCGCGAGTTCGCGCATCGTCTCGACCACGTCGCCGACCAGATGGCTGCCGCGCGCCGCCACTTCCGAGGCGCCGTGTGCAACGCCGCCCGCCTGCTGAGCGTTCTGCGCATTCGCCTTCACCGTCGAGGTCAGTTCCTGCATGCTCGATGCGGTTTGCTGCAACGCGGCGGCCTGCTCTTCGGTGCGTTGCGATAGATCGGTGTTGCCCTGCGCGATCTCGCCCGACGCCAGCAGAATCGATTCGCTCGACTCGCTGATGCCCGCGACGATTCCCGCCAGACGTTCGCGCATGTTGCTCAATGCGAACAGCAGACTGCCGGTATCGTCCGCGCGCGTGTCGACGCGCACGCTCAGGTCGCCGCCAGCGATGCGGTTGGCAATCTGCACCGCGTAGTCCGGTTCGCCGCCCAACTGCCGCGACAGACGCCGCGCGATCAACGCGGCAAGCCAGGCGCCGACCACGAGCGCGCCCAGCACCAGCGCGAGCATCACGACGCGCATGCGGCGATAGCGCGCGGTCGCGTCGTCCTGCGAATGCGTCGCCTGCTGACGGCGATAGTCGATCAGCGCGGTGATGCGATCGCGCAGCGCCTCGCTCGACGCAATCGCGCGCCGCACGAGTTCGTGATCGTCGACACCGGCGGGTATCGGCGCGAGGCCGATCTGCTGATGCACGATGTCGTCCCACACCGCCGACCTGCTCAGCACCTCGTCGAACATCGCGCGATCTTCGGGCGTCGCGATCGTCGCGCGATACTGGTCGTACGCATCGTGCAGGCCTTTGAGCGATGCCACGATGGTGTCCTTCAACTGCCGGCGACCCGCGTCGTCGGCTGCGTAACCGAGATTGGCCGCGCCCAGATCCGCGTCGATCTTGTGGCGGTTCGCCTCTTCGAGCCAATACAGCCCATCCATACTTTTGTCGCAAATTGCGTCGGTGATGGCGTGCATCGACGCCAGCGTGCTCAGCGACGTGGCGCCGATCACGACAACGAAGCCGATCACCACGGCAAACGCCAGCAACAACTTCCTGAAAACCGGCATGCGGTCGAACCACTTCATTTCGCTTTCCTTCGTTAACCTGATCGATCGCCTGATCGCCGCGCCCTCGCGAGAAATTCGCGAGCGACAGGATGCGCAGCGGCGCCCACCCTTTTACGGCGCGAGCGGACGGACCTGAAGCGCCAAATAACAGGGATAACCGGGACAGGATGATGTAAGGCGTTGTTGGCTAACTGGCAGATCTGCGAGAAATGCACAAGACGTGACGCGCGACCGAAGGCCACGCCCCACGTTTGGGATTTGTCTGATTTATGAGTTGGAGGCGCGCCCGTAGACTTCGTTCGTTGCGTTCACTTCCATGGGTGAGCGCAGCAAGCTGTGCGATGTTGTTGTAACTCTCCGACTTGCCGCTCACGCTCCCCCGGCGTGAGCGGTTTTTTTTCGTCCCGGCAACCGCGCTGAGTCGTCGTGGAGCGCGCGGCGGTTATTTTCCCGAAACCGTCGCCCGGCGTTCGCGCCGCGCCTCGATCCGCTCGCCATACCGCACCACCCGATTGCGGCCCGCGTCCTTCGCCGCATAGAGCGCCTCGTCGGCCGCGTTCACGAGCGCACGGCTGGTGGCGAACGCCTGCCCTTCCGTACACGCTACGCCAAGGCACACCGTCAACGTGTGATGGGTGCTCGCCACGTGGCGCAGGCCGAGCGCCTGCACGGCGGCCCGAATTTTTTCGGCGATCCGCAGCGCGCCGAACAGGTCGGTGTCCGGCAAGAGCACCGCGAACTCTTCGCCGCCATAACGCGCCGCCGTATCGCCCGGACGCCTCACGCTCTGCGCGATGCTGCGCGCGACCGCGATCAGCGCGTCGTCGCCGGCCGAATGGCCGTACAGATCGTTGAAGCCTTTAAAGCTATCGACGTCGATCAGCAGCATCGACAACGCCCAGCCGTTACGCTGCGCGCGGCGCCATTCTTCGTCGGCGCGTTCCTCGAAACTGCGGCGGTTGTTCAAGCCGGTCAGGCCGTCGGTACGGGCGAGTTGGCGGAGTTCTTCTTCGGCTGCCAGACGCCGGCGCAACTGCTGGGTCAGCAGCACGGCAAACGCGATCAGCGTGGCGTCGAGCGCGGCGATCAGCGAGCCGATAATCCACGCGCGATGCCGCCAGCCCACGTAGATATCGCGCGTCGACAGCGCTACGTCGAGAATCAGCGGATACATGTCGATATGGCGGAACGCGTACCAGCGTTCGACGCTGTCGATAGCCGCCGTGCCGAAGAAATCGCCGCTCGGCTGTTCGGCGAACCGCGAGTAGTTCGCGGTGCCCGTCAGATTGATGCCGATAATTTTCGGATCGTACGGACGGCGCATCAGCATCGTGCCGTCGCTCAGCATCAGCGCCATCGAACCGCCGGCGCCGAGATTCATCCCGTCGAACAGACGCTGGAAATAGGTCAGCCGCATGGTGCCGAGCACTACACCGCCAAAACTGCCATCGGCCCGCGTGATACGCCGGCTCAACGCGATGCTGCGTTCGCCGCTCTTCGACTTCGGCACGAAAGGATGGCTGACGTACAGGCCGACATTCGGCGAATCGCGCTGTACCTTGAAGTAATCGCGATCCGCGAGATTGAGATGACGCGGCGGCGAACCGAGGGAATCGAAGACGACGTTGCCGAGTTCGTCGGTGACCAGAATGGAACCCAGGTCCTTGGCGCTGGCCGAGCCGTCGAACAGCACCATCTGGCGCAGCGCCGGCGACAGGCCCAGCACGCCCGGCTGCTTCAGACCGTCGATCACCGCGCGCAACGACAGGTCGTAGATTTCCAGATTGCGCGACACATCGCGCTCGATCAGCAGGGACACGTTGTAGACCGAGTCCTGCGCGCGCCGCAGCGCGTCGTCGCGCATCTGCGCCAGCACCCACACGGCAATCGCCAGCATCGCGCTGGCTAGCACGATGCTGATTGCAATCACGATGTTCGGACGGCGCGTCACCATGGTTTCTTGTTTGGGCGTGCGCTGGGCCAAGCGCATGTGAATGTGGGCGCGCCGCGACGGGCGCATCTCGATAGCAGGTAGCGTAACAGAGGGTGCGCTGCATCAAAGCATCGAAAAGCCGGTGTTTTTCCGGTTAATACACGGACTTTGTCGCTCAACCGGCTTTTTCGATGTTCACGCGTGGTGGATGGCGACTGCAAGCGCGGCGTGCCCCTTTCTGCGTGCCCGAGCGTGTTTCTAGCAAAACCTACCGCTTATGCGGTGAGGCTCGACCCGCCCAGTAGAGATTTACCCGATAACGCTTAAGTCCTCCTGTCCGCGGTCCGATAACAGGTAGTAGGGATACCCCATTTCCGCTACACGGAGGCGGAGGTAATCGCGCGGAGTCGCCGACAGGACAGACGTACGGCGGCCGGATAGACGCTCCCAAAGCCCGGACCTGAGAGTCCATTACGAACACCTACGTTTTCGTTATTGGAGAAGTACATCGTGACACTCAAGCAATTCACCATCAGAACCAAGCTGATTGCCGGCTTCGGCATGCTCACGCTCATCGTGGTCGCGGTCTCCGCGCTGTCCCTGAAATCGCTCAGCGATTCGACCGATGGGTTTTCCAACTTCGTACACGGCATCAACGCACGCGCGGATATGGCCGTGCAGGTGCGAACCGCTGTCGACCGTCGCGCGATTGCCGCGCGTAACCTGGTGCTGGTGACCAAACAACAGGATCTCGACCTCGAAAAAGCCGATGTGCTGCGCGCCCATGAAGACGTGCAGACTAATCTGAAGAAGCTCAACGACATGATCGCGAGCGCGTCGGACACCACCGAAAAGGCGCGCAGCCTGGTGGGCGAGATCGATCGCGTGGAAGCCTTGTATGGGCCGGTCGCTACCGACATCGTCAGCCTTGCGCTGAATAACCGGCGCGACGATGCGATCGTCAAGATGGACGAACAATGCCGGCCGTTGCTGGCCGCGCTGGTGCGTGCGACCAATGCTTATGCCGATTACACGCATAGCCGCCAGGAACAGTTGATCGGCGATTATCAGGCGCATTACGAGAGCCAGCGCAATCTGCTGGTGACCTTGTGTCTGATTGCGGTGGTGCTGGCGATCGGCGCTTGTACGCTGATTACGCGTGCCGTCACCGGGCCGTTGCGGCAGGCAATCGACGTGGCGCGGACTGTTTCGCAAGGCGATCTGCGTACGCGTATCGATGTCGAGGGCAGCGATGAAACCAGCCGGCTGCTGGCTGCGCTGCGGGAGATGAATGAGCGATTGACTGCCATCGTCGGACGGGTGCGCGATAGCAGCACGAGCATTGCCGGCGCGGCGCGTCAGATCGCGGCGGGGAATATGGATTTGAGTCAGCGGACCGAGCAGCAGGCCGCGTCGTTGCAGGAGACCGCGGCCAGCATGGAAGAGCTGACGTCTACTGTTAAGCAGAATGCCGATAACGCGCAGCAGGGTACCGTGCTGGCCGCGTCCGCTTCGTCGATCGCCCAGCGCGGCAGCAACGTGGTCGGTCAGGTGGTGAGCACGATGCACGACATCAGCGATAGCTCGACCAAGATCGCGGATATCACCGGGATGATCGAGGGGATTGCTTTTCAGACCAATATTCTCGCGTTGAATGCGGCGGTCGAAGCGGCGCGTGCTGGTGAGCAGGGGCGTGGGTTTGCGGTGGTGGCGAGCGAGGTGCGCAGTCTCGCGCAACGGTCGTCTAGCGCGGCGAAGGAGATCAAGGATCTGATCGCGAGTTCGGTGGACAAGATTCGCGATGGGTCGGCGCTGGCTAGTGAGGCTGGGAAGACGATGGCCGAGGTGACCCAGGCGGTTGCGCGGGTGACGGACATCATGTCGGAGATCGCGGCGGCTTCGAGCGAGCAAAGTCGTGGGATCGAACAGGTTAACGTGGCGATCACGCAGATGGATAACGTTACGCAGCAGAACGCGGCCTTGGTTGAGGAGGCGGCGGCGGCTTCGAGGTCGATGGAGGATCAGGGGCAGCATTTGAATGAGGCTGTGGCGTTCTTTCAGATTCTGGAGGGGCGTGGGGGGGTTGAGAGAGGGGCGGCTTTGGCGGTGGGTGGGGCTGGGGTTGGGGTTGCTCAGGTGGGGATGCGGCGCGCAGGGGCTGGGGTTTCGGGAGTGGCGCCGGTTCGGCGGCCGGTGCCGGTGCGGGCGATGCCGGTTGCTGCGCTCGCGGCGGGGGCTACGGGCGGTGATGATGGGTGGGATACGTTTTGATTTTTCGTGGTTTTGACGGGCGCCGCGGCTGGTTGGGCGCGGCGCTTACGTTACGTTACAAGTGCGGGGCGCGCGGGGGTGTTCCGAAACACGTCGGGATGGTTTCTGGGGTTTCTTGTTTTAGATTTTTCTCTAACTGTTTGATTTTTCGCTGTTATTTTCTTATGGAGGACGTAGGAATGAAAATGGCATGACACTTGCAGTTAGCTCCTCGGCCATTATCAATTTACGGGGGAGCAAATCATGAATCGCAATTTCAAACTTTCCGCGATCGCTATGTGCGTATCGTCGATGATTATTCTTACAGGCTGCGGTAGTACCCTGACGACGCCTAATGTTTCAAGTGGGGCCGGGGCTGGTGGGGGCAGCGGTGCGGGTGGGGGTGCAGGTGGTGGTAGTGGGGCTGGTGGGGGGAGTGGGGCTACGCCTACGCCGACTCCCACGCCGACTCCGACGCCGACGCCAACTCCGACGCCGACGCCCACTCCGACGCCAACTCCGACGCCTACGCCTACGCCGACTCCGACGCCCACTCCGACGCCTACGCCCACTCCGACGCCTACGCCCACTCCGACGCCTACGCCCACTCCGACGCCTACGCCTACGCCTACGCCTACGCCTACGCCGACGCCGACGCCGACTCCGACCCCGACCCCGACGCCCACGCCCACGCCGACGCCCACGCCCACTAGCGCCAACCCCATCGGCATAGTCGTGCAGAACGGTGGCAACGTCGTCACCGCGACCGGACAGACCGTCTCCGCGATCGGCAGCCAGATCGGCCTCACACCGATTCCGGGCGCGAACCCCGCGACCACGACCTCGCTGGGCGGTGTCGTCTCCAATCTCGGCAACGGCGTCACCGCTGTCGGTACCGGTCTCGCCAACGGCCTCGGCCAGCTTGGCAACTCCACCGATCCGCTCGGCACCACGCTCGCGAGCAGCGGCAACCTCGTCTATGACGCGGGTCAGGCCGTCAACAGCGCAGGTCAACTCGTGACGAGTCTGGGTAGCGGTCCGACCGCCCCGCTTGCGCCGCTCACGACGCCGCTCGGTGGTGTGGTTTCCACGCTCGGCAATACCGTCAGCGGAATCGGCACGCAACTCACGTCGCAACTGACCAACGGTCCGATCCAGCAGGTCACGCAAACCCTCAGCACCGCGATCACGCCAATCACGAGCACGGTGGCGCAGACGACGCAAACCATCGGCGACACCACGGGTCTCGGCGCACCGCTGAACGGTCTGCTCTCGCAACTCGGCGGCGGTCTCGGGACAGCAGGTTCAGCGATCAGCTCGGCCACGGGCAACCCGATCGGTCAGAACCTCGGCAACGTGGTGACGAAGCTTGGCGATACGGTCGCATCGGCAGGTGGGCTGCTCACGTCGGGAAGTGCTAGCAGCAGCAATCCGCTCGCTCCGTTGACGGGTCTGCTCTCATCGCTGCCTGCGACGCTGACGGGTGGGCTTGCCGGCGGTAGCAATCCGCTGGCTCCGCTGACCAGCATCCTGACGTCGTTGCCCGGTACCTTGAGTGGTGGTCTGAGCGGCGGCAGCAATCCGCTCGCTCCGGTCACGAGCCTGCTGACCTCGTTGCCTGCGACGTTGACGGGTGCCTTGAGCAGCGGCAGCAATCCACTTGCTCCGGTTACTGGACTGCTCACCTCGCTGCCTGCGACGTTAAGCGGTGGCCTGAGCGGCGGCAGCAATCCGCTGGCTCCGGTGACTGGTCTGCTCACCTCGCTGCCTGCGACGTTAAGCGGTGGCCTGAGCGGCGGCGGCAATCCGCTGGCTCCGGTCACGGGTCTGCTCACCACGGTGACAGGCAGCCTCGGTAGCGTCGGCGGTACCAGCAGCCCGCTGGCTCCGGTCACCGGTCTGCTGACCACCGTCACCGGCAGCCTCACTGGCGCAGCCAGCAGCGGCAACCCGCTCGCACCGGTCACATCGGCGGTCACCACGGTTACCGGCTCGCTGACGGGCACACTCAACACCGCAGCAACCAGCGCATCGGGCGGCACCAGCAACCCCATCGCACCGGTCACCGGTTTGCTGACCACCGTCACCGGCACGCTGACCACGACGTTGAACACGGTCGGCACGACCACAGGCGGTCTGCTCGGCGGCCTCAACGGCCTCGCATCGAAGAAGTAAAAGTAGAAGGAGAAGAACAGCAGGCAATAAAAACGGCGCGAGGAATAAGCGCCGAAAAGGGAGTAACGGCGAACCGGGTCAAACCGGTTCGCCGTTTTTTTCGGGTGTTGCTTTGGGGCGCAGAAATAAAAAACCCGGACTACGTCGAGAGACGTAGTCCGGGTTTTTTGCGTGGACTTTGGTGGAGAGGAGGAGGATCGAACTCCCGACCTTCGCATTGCGAACGCGACGCTCTCCCAGCTGAGCTACCCCCCCAACGTCCGAACGATTCTAGCACAGGCAATTCCCCCATTGCCAAGCCCCGCCGCCCAACCCCGCTCCCAAAATTCCCACTGAAATACACCAACCTACCTACCCGGCGCCCCAGCCAAAACCCACTCCACCACAGTCCGAACATCCGCATCGCTCATAGACTGATGGGCGGGCATAGGAATCATCCCCCACACCCCAGCCCCGCCCTCCTTAACCTTCCGGACCAACTTGGCCTCAGCCTGCGGATCCCCTTTGTACTTAGCAGCGATCTGTTGAAACGAAGGCCCAACCAGCTTCCGATCCACCGCATGACACCCCATACAGGCATTGCCATTAGCAATACTCTGCCCACGCGGCGCATCAGCAGCAAACGCATCGGTACCTGCGACCGCCCCGACCACCAGAACAACACCAAAGGCAAAACCCCAAACCCCCACCCTCATGGCGACGTCGCCTTCGGATTCCCCGGATGCACCGAGTTCGAATTACTCACCGGCGCCGGGCTCTGCTGATCCAACGGCCGCGAACTCACCGACGAATCTGGAATCGCCCCTACCGTCGGCTCAGCAGCATCCGGTTGCGCCGTCGTCACCGGCGTACTGGCCGCAGTCGCAGCGGCCGCCGCTTCCTGCGGCTGAATATATTGGAAGACCTTAACCACCTGCGCGACACCCGGCACCCGGCTCGCGACATCCGCGCCGCGATTGCCTTCATCCATCGTGACGAGCCCCATCAGATACACCGATCCGCGCTCGGCCACGACCTTGAAGTTGTTCGCCGAAATATTCTTCTCGGCGATCAGCGCCGTCTTCACGCGCGTCTCGAGATACGTATCGTTGGTCCGCGAAGAAAACGAACTGGCCGGCGCAATCGTCAATTCATTGACGATCGTGTTCACGTTATTCAACCCGCGCACGATCGTCTCCGCACGCTGCTTCGACACATCCCCCGGCACCTCGCCAGTCAGCAGCACGCGACGATTGAACACCGCCACGTTCACATGCGCCGCATCCGGCAAATTCTGGCTGATCTGCGAGAGCGCCTTCACCTGCAACTCGCGATCTTCGGTCTGCGCGCCGAGCGTGCGCCGGTCGGTCGCCACCAGAGCGCTGCCGCCCGCCGCGCCCGCAACGGCCAGAAAGCAACCTTGCAACGTAGCGGACAAACCCGCCGCAAAACTCACCACCAGCACGGTCCTGACCAGTGTCTTCTTGACGCGGAATACGCTCATCAACTAGCTCTCCTTCGGAATCGGTATCAGTCTTCGCCCAGCAACATGGCATCGATGCCGTCGCACAGACAATGGATGGTCAGCAAATGCACTTCCTGAATCCGCGCAGTGCGATCGGATGGGACGCACACGTGAATATCGGTGTCGCTCAACACGTCCTGCATGCGTCCGCCGCCCTTGCCGGTCAGCGCGATCACGATCATCTCGCGCTCGTGCGCGGCTTCGATCGCGGCCAGCACGTTCGCGGAATTGCCAGACGTGGTAATCGCCAGCAACACGTCACCAGGTTGGCCGAGCGCCCACACCTGACGCGAGAAAATCTGCTCGAACGCGTAGTCGTTGGCAATCGCGCTCAGCACGGATGTATCGGTAGTCAGCGCAATCGCGGGCAAACCGGGACGCTCGCGTTCGAACCGGCCGATCAGTTCCGCCGCGAAATGTTGCGCGTCGGCCGCCGAGCCGCCGTTACCGCAAGCCAGAATGCGATTGCCGTTGGCCAGCGCGCCGAACATCGTGTCGATCGCAGCGGCAATCGGCATCGACAGTGTTTCGAGGGCTTCGAGTTTGACTGCCGCGCTATCGCGGAAGTGTTGTTGAATGCGTTCGACTGACATCGAGTCTCTATCTTCTACCGCGAATGGACCGCTGCGCGCGGTCGTGTTGTGAAGTCGTATTGCAAGGCTGCGCGACACACCGTTCGATCGGCGTTACCCCGTGACGCAGACGCGAGCGCAAGTTTATCGCACTCGGCCGGCTTCTCCGCGCCGCGCCTCAGACTTCGTCGGAACGGAACGCATCGCGCAGCCAGACGAGCCGTCCGGCCTCGAACGCGATCACGTCGAAACGGCACGCGGGCTCGTCGCGCAAATGCTGGCAACGCGTCGCCAGATAGTGACGCGCGGCACGCACGATCCGCTGTCGCTTCTGCCAGCCGATGCTCGCCGCCGCGCCGCCGTAACGACGCTGCGCACGCGCGCGAACTTCGACGAAGACCAGCGCGCCATCACGGTCGCGCATCACGAGATCGATCTCGCCGCCCCGGCACACCACGTTGCGCGCGACGAAGCACAGCCGTTGCCGCTGCAAAAATTCCTGCGCGCGCTTCTCGAAAGCAGCGCCGACGAGCTTCGACCCAGTCGATCCTGAAAAGTTGTGCGACGCGAGCGGACTCGCATTGCTAGCAGTAGAAGCCGCTCGCCGATCGGCAGACGAACGGTTACTCGCCACCTCCGGAGAAATTCGCGGCGGCATTGCCAAACCACGCTTGCCCTGCCCTCGTCCGCCAGCCGAAGCGGCAACCGCTGCGTGGCACAATGGCGGGCTCGTTCCGCCGGTTTCGTCGGCTCCTTCCGTTAGCGTCTTCTGCCTCATGACTCCTCTCTCCGAACTCGCGCAAGGGCAGCAATATCCCGTTGCCGCGCTGTATGTGGTGGCCACGCCGATCGGCAACGTCGCCGACGTCACCCTGCGCGCGCTGCATGTGCTCGGACTCGTGGACCGCATCGCCGCCGAAGACACCCGCAACACCGGCCAGCTGCTCGCGCGCTACGGCATCTCGAAGCCGCTGATTGCCGTGCATCAACACAACGAGCGCGCCGCAGCGCTGCGTCTGATCGAGCATCTGCAAGCAGGCGAGCGCGTGGCCTATGTATCGGACGCCGGCACGCCCGGCATCTCGGACCCTGGCGCGAAACTCGTCGACGCAGTACGCGAAGCGGGCTTCCCGGTCATCCCGCTGCCGGGCGCAAGCGCACTCGCTACTGCGTTGAGCGCCGCGGGCGATTGGGTCGCGACCTTCTCGTTCCTCGGATTTCTGCCGCCAAAAGCCAAGGCACGCGCCAGCACGCTGCAGACGCTCGTGCGGCATCCGCATGCGATGGTGTTCTACGAAGCGCCGCACCGGATCGTCGACACCGTGCAGGCGCTCGCCGATACGTTCGGTGGCGAGCGCAAGCTGCTGATCGCGCGGGAGCTGACAAAGTTACATGAAGCGCTGCACGGTTGCACCCTGGCCGAAGGGCCAACGTGGCTCGCAGCAGATGCCAACCGGCAACGCGGCGAGTTCGTGCTGGTCGTGGAAGGCGCGCAGCCGGAAGCCGTCGGTGAAAACGATCACGACGCTCTGCTGGCGATTCTGCTGGAAGAGTTGACGGTGAGCAGCGCGGCCAAAGTCGCGGCGGCTATCACCGGTACGTCGCGCAATACGCTCTACACGCGCGCATTGGCGCTCAAGCAGGAAGAAGAGTAAGACCGCAGTGGCTTTGAAGGCACCGGGCCGATCTGCGGGAACGCGGAATAAAAAAGGCGGGCATCGAGCCCGCCCTACATCAGCCTTACTTCTCGGCGGTCGAACCCGAGTTCGACGCCAGCATCTCGTTACGCGCGGCGCGCGCTTCCTGCTGTGACAATCCTTCGATCTTGACCCGAGCCGTGCCGGAATGGCGCATGTCAAGCGCATTGGCAGCAGCCATCGACAGGTCGATCACCCGACCACGAGCATAAGGACCCCGATCGTTGATCCGCACCACCACCGAGCGCGACGTGGCTGGGTTCGTCACGCGCACGTACGAGCCGAGCGGCAGCGTGCGATGCGCGGCGGTCAGCGCGTGCATGTCGAAGCGCTCGCCGTTGGCGGTGCGCCGGCCGTGGAAGCCGCGGCCGTACCACGAGGCGCGACCGGTTTGCTCGAAGTCCGAAACCGTCGAAGGATCGTCGGTCAAAGGCTGAGCGTTGCCCAGCGGCGAAGCGTTGGCATCGACGGACGATGCCTGGCCGGTTGCCTTCGATGCCGCGCCGGAAGCTGGCGCGCTACCGAAAGCCTGTGGCCCGAAGGAGCCCGCTTGCGCGTTTTTTGTGCTGAGCGGCACGCCGCTTGCGGAGGTGTCGCTACCGCCCGGAGGCGTTGCGCAACCAGCCAGCGCAAAAAAGGCAAAAAGAGTCCCCAGACCACGGGATAACCGAGTTTTCATAGACGTGCAATCACATTGTCGAGCCGCATCACGCGTAAGTTGAGCGTGTTGCCTGCGACTCCGGCGGCAAGGGACGACAACGCGCCGCGCTAATAGGCGCAGTACGTCAAAGCCCGGACGCGACTTACATAGCCGCTACCGCACGGTTAATTTTCACGTCTGGCGCAACCTGTCCCCGGCAGCCTGACCAGACCCCACATGCCGCCATCGAACGTGGCAAACACGTTCTTGCGCGCGAAAAACTCAGCGAACAGGAACGGCGGCGTAGGCCCCACCCAGCGTCACGGCAGTTAAGTCCGTAGCAGGCGCGTGGCGCCTGGCTGGGCAAGACGTGTGCATCGAAAGCTTCGATACCTGATGGCTGCCGACAACTCCAGCAGCCCATACTTGAATGACGATCCGCGATCCCTTTTGGTGTTAGGGACGCACCGTCGTGTGGCAGCACGATACCTTGTGCGTGGTCGCATTATACCCAAAACTAATTTTCAGGATGACAAGGCCATGAAAACCTTGATGATTTTTCACTTTTCTCCAAATTTCGACCGGGGGTAATCCTCGTGTAGTCCCGTCAGGAAGCCCTTCCGAGGGGCTCCACGAAGCTTCGAAGGACGCCGGTACAATCAACGTTTTTCCTGCGGCGCCCCCATCCATGAAAGTCACTTTGATCCCCGTCACGCCGTTTCAGCAGAACAGTTCGCTGCTCGTTTGCGAGGCCACCGGACGCGCGGCGCTCGTCGATCCCGGCGGCGATCTCGACATCATTCAAGGTGAAGTGGCCCGTCAGAACGTCACGGTGGAAAAGATTTTCCTGACCCACGGTCACGTCGATCACTGCGCGGGCGCGAAAGCGCTCGCCACTCACTACGGCGTGCCGATCGAAGGCCCACATCCGGACGAACGTTTCTGGCTCGACAAACTGCCGGACCAGAGCACGCGTTTCGGCTTTCCCGCTGCTGAAGCTTTCGAGCCCGACCGCTGGCTGCACGACGGCGAGCACGTGCAGTTCGGCGACGAGACGCTCGAGGCTTACCATTGCCCGGGCCATACGCCGGGCCACGTGGTGTTCTTCAGCCGCGCGCACCGGCTTGCGCTGGTCGGCGACGTGCTGTTCGCCGGCTCCATCGGCCGCACGGATTTCCCGCGCGGCAATCACGCGGATCTGGTGCGCTCGATCCGCGAAAAACTCTGGCCGCTCGGCGACGACGTCACCTTCGTTCCGGGTCACGGGCCGACTTCCACGTTCGGCGCCGAGCGCCGCAGCAATCCCTACGTCGCAGATGGAGTCGAGGCATGAGCAGCGAAATTTTCGTCAGTACCGACGTCGAAGCCGATGGCCCGATTCCCGGCCCGCATTCGATGCTGAGTTTCGCCTCGGCCGCCTATACGGAAGACAAGCAGCTCATCGCGACGTTTTCGGCGAACCTCGAATTGCTCGACGGCGCCAGCGCGCATCCGGTGCAGGAAGCCTGGTGGAAAACGCAGCCCGAAGCATGGGAAGCGTGCCGCAAAGATCTGCAAGCGCCGCAGGCCGCGTTGACCGCTTACGTCGACTGGGTCGAAGCGCTGCCCGGCAAACCGGTGTTCGTCGCGATGCCGGCCGGCTTCGACTTCACCTACATGTTCTGGTACATGATGCGTTTCGTCGGGCGCTGTCCGTTCTCGTGGTCGGCGCTCGATATCAAGACGCTCGCCTTCGCGATGACCGGCTTGCCGTATCGCAAGAACATCAAGCCGCGCTTTCCGAAGCACTGGTTCGACGAGCACCCGCATACCCATGTCGCCCTGGACGACGCGATCGAACAGGGCGCGCTGTTCTGCAACATGCTGAAAGATCTGCGCGCAATGCAGGCCGTCAACGAAACCGCACGATCGGCTAGTGAGACGGAGCGCGACCTCACAGGACAAAACACTACTCAGAAACCAACAAAGTAGGCAATCTACCTCCGCGAAGCCGTTTTACATTGCGTTTCGTTTTCGGCCCCTCTACCATGCGTTGATACGGCGACGCAAACGGAGGCGCAGTTGACACTCGATACGTTCTCTCAAAAAATCCTGCGCCTGCTGCAGCTCGACGCACGCCGTTCCGTTCAGGAAATTTCCGACCAGGTCGGCTTGTCGAGTACGCCGTGCTGGCGACGCATCAAGGACATGGAACAGTCGGGCGTGATTCAGCGCTACACGGCGCTGCTCGATCGGGAAAAGCTGGGGCTGCATGTGTGCGCACTGGCGCATATCCATCTCACGCGCCACACCGAAGGCGGAGTCGAACAGTTCGAACGGGAAATCGCCACCTGCCCGGAGGTGACCGAGTGCTACAGCACGACCGGCGAATCGGATTACATCCTCAAGATCGTCGCGCCGGACATCAAGGCGTACGACAGTTTTCTCCACGAGCGCATCTTCAAGATTCCCGCCGTTGCACAAGTGCGTACGAGCGTCGTGCTGCGCGAAATCAAGTTCGATACACAATTGCCGTTGTGATGGTTCGCGTGATGCAAAAGCGGGGGCGTCGGTTCAGGCTGGGCCGGCTTTGCTAGTCGTCGTTGCGTGATCTTCCTGTGGCGCGGCCCGCGTAGTATCCACTGTCGGGACGAGCTCGACCGCCTGCCGCCAATCGATACGATGCGCGCCCAGACGACGCTTGAGCGCGGCTACATCCAGACTCCTCAGCGTGTGGCCATCCGTCGCGGGCAGCACCACCTCCACGTCGAGACCCGTGCTCAGATAATGAATGTCCACCGCCATCGCCTTCAGGCCGGTCGGAGCAAGCGCCGCATCGACCTCTTCCAGCACCCGTTCGCGGCCGGGTAGATCGACCGGCGGTTGCGCCACCAGGTCGTTCTCGGGATCGACATGAATGAGCGCGTCGATCACGCGGCTGTCGGTCATGACCCGCAAGCGCGCCGCCTCGGCGATGTAGTGTCCCTCCGAAACCGAGATACGCGGATCGACCAGGATGTGCGCGTCGACCAACGCGAAATCGCCGGTCTTGCGGGTGCGCATTTCGTGCACGTCGCGCACGCCCGGCGTCGCCAGTAGAAGCGTGCGTACGTCGGCCGCGGTTGCGTCGTCGAGCGCGCGATCCGACAGATCCTGCAACGCGTCCCAACCGAAGGTCCAACCCATGCGGGCGACCATGAAACCGACGATGGCTGCGGCGATCGGGTCGAGCAGCCGCACGCCCGCGAGACTCCCGACGATACCCAGCGCCACCACCAGCGACGACGCCGCATCGGAACGCGCATGCCATGCATTGGCGATCAACAGCGCGGAACGCACGCGTTGCGCGCCGCGCAGCATGTACCGGAACAGACTTTCTTTAGAAATCAGAACGAGCACGGCGACAAACAGCGCGCTCAAATGGACTGGCGGAATACTTTGAAGATCGGCAAGCCGGATTCCCGCCCGCCACAACATACCGACACCAACCGCAATCAGAAGCGCGCCTAAAAATAATGAAGCGACTGTTTCATAACGGCTATGGCCGTAATTGTGATCCGCGTCGGGCTTCGCGCCGCTGTGCCGATTGGCGACGAGTACCACAAAATCGGATACGAGATCGGCCAGCGAATGGACGCCGTCCGCAACAAGAGCCTGCGAATGCGCGAAAAGTCCTATCCCGATTTGCAGAAACATCAAAACAGTATTGAGCACGATACTGACGAACGTACTCTGGCGCGCAACGCGATGTTTCTCGGCGGACTGGAGTGCGGCGGCAGAAGACATAGGGAATTTCGCGGAAAAGTTCAATCCCGTATTCTACCGGGGCCACCGCACAAGGCTTTGGAATATTCCAAAAAAATCCTTTTAAATCATCCGCTTATCTAAACGAAATGTATTCGTATTCCAATTACACAATGAAGATGCGACAAAACTACGTCTTTTTCATGGGCAATAAAAAACCGCGACCTGACGGTACGCGGTTTTTCGACTGACGTTCGATGCGCGGCGAATGTTGTCGCGCGAGGTTGTCGCGCGAGCGCGTGACGCCTCGACCGGAAGCGGGCCGATTACTTGTCGATCAGGAAGCTGTCGCGGTCGAGGCCGGCGATCCAGCGCGGCGGCTTGCCACGGCCCGACCACGTGCTGCCGCTATCCGGATCGCGATACTTGGGTGCGACGCCTGCGCGCGGACGAGCGGCTTTAGCGCCCTTCGGTGCACGGCCACCGCCGAGTTCCGCCAGCGTAATGCCGTAGTCGGCCATTTTCTGCTTGATTTCGTTCAGCACTTCAGCGTATTCGCGGGACTTGGCTTCTTCGATCTGCTTTTCCAGCTTCTCGCGTTGCGCGAGTAGTTCCTTGTATGACGACATAGTTTCCCTTGTGGTTTGCATAATGGCTGCCAGTCTGAAGCTAGCTTGCCGTTTGAAAGTGCAGCTGCATCAGAAATTGAAGGCGAGATTAACACAAATTAGAAAGACTACAAAAGGAACGCCGTCAAATTAATCCCGTTTCATTTCAGGAAATTTCCGGAATGCCCGGCCAGACGCCTATTTCTTTCATCGGGATTAATTCCAAACGGCTGAAAAAGCGCAGGTCGATGCAGTAATGAAACGGTTTATTATCAAAAAATGAAAATTAAGATGAGAATATCGTTAAAACATTTCACGGCATGAGAACTTGATGGCTGAAACACAACTACCCATTGCGGATAAGGAGGCAACCGCTTTAATGCGATAGTGTGTTTCCGCCGATACAGCAATAAATACCTAATCGGCGTAGCGTTCGATGCAATCCTCGAGCGCCGCATGCAAGGTTTCGTTTTCCGGTTGCGCTTCATCGAATGCAAAACGGATTCTCAAGCCACCGCGTTTCAGATCGACGCCGTAGCGGTCGACGCCGAGGACTTCCAGTCCTTTGGGAAGCGCCGCCTTATCGACATGGCGTTCCAGCAGCGCGCGTTCTTCTTCGAAACCGAGCGGCGGCAATGCATCGAGTTCGGCGCCGTCGAGCCATCCCATTGCGCCGAACCCGCCGATGTAGCGCAGACGCTCCAGGCGCATCGTCCAGAACGTGAAGTCGCCGAGAACGAGATAGCGCTGCGCGTCGGGGTGATAGCGCAGATAGCGGTGGACCAACGCCGGGCTCGACTCGACCGGTTCGAAACTGCCTAGCAAGGTGACGCGCTGACCGTTCAACACGTCGCCGTCGGGCGCGTCGACGACGAGAAAGCCGGCGCGCGAATCGGCGTGCAGATTGTGGGTGTGCTCGGCCAGGCGGCTGACGAGAATCATCGGGCGATGCTGCGGATCCGGCGCGAACGGCAGCACGGTCGGATAGGGGAAACCGTGCGGCTGTCGCGCGTGCGTGGCCAGCGTGCCGAACGCTGCCGAGTGCAGCAGATGCAGCGGAGCATGAGCGGGGATGTTCAATTGAGGCTCCTGGATGGTTGAGCGACGCCGCCCGACAACCGGAGCCACCCGAACGAGCGGGCTGCTGCACGGCTGGCGGCAAGCTTGCAAGCATAAGGCAGCATGGTTCGATAGAATCGTCGACTCGCTTTCAATTGGCTTAAAACACGTCTGCGCCGCGATTCTCACGCGCGCGCTGCCTCTTCAAGAGACATTCTTGCCCGAAATCGCCACCCTCCCCGCCGCCCACCGCGACCTTTCGTCGACCAGCCGACGGCGCGCCCGCCTCGCCAGCATGGCGATCTTCTTTATAGCCGGGATGATGTACGCGTCATGGGGCGTTCATGTGCCGACCGTGCGCGACCGGTTCCATCTGAGCCCGGGCATGCTGTCGTTCGCGCTGTTCGCCGTGGCCGGCGGTTCGATCGCCGCGATGGTCACCAATGCCACGTGGATCGCGCGAGCCGGCTCGCGTCGCGCCTGTCTGGCCGGCGGCCTGGCCATGGCCGTATGCGCGACGTTGATCCTGATCGTGCCGGCGTTCTGGATGCTGCTGATCGTGCTGTTCTTTTTCGGCGCCGGCATGGCGACGCTCGATGTCGCGATGAATGCCGAAGCCAGTGCGGTCGAACAGTTGCTCGGCAGGCCGATCATGTCGTCGCTGCATGGCATGTTCAGTCTGGGCGGGATGGCCGGGGCGGCGGTCGGCGGCGCGTTGTTGTCGGGTGGTATGGCGCCGGCCGTTCACCTCGCACTCGCTGCCGCGCTGAGTGCGCTGGTGTTGATCGCCGCCAGCCGCTCGGTCCTGCCGCACGTCGCCCACGCCGATCACCCCGACGCCGCCACGCCGCGCGCTAACCGGTGGCGCTCGCCGGCGCTGTGGGCGCTCGGTGCCATGGCGCTGGTCGCGCTGATCGCCGAGGGCGCCATGTACGACTGGGCGACGGTCTATATGCGCGACGTCGTGCTGGCGACACCGGCACTGGCGAGTGCTGCGTACGCTGCGTTCTCTGGCGGTATGGCGGCAGCGCGGTTCGCCGGCGATGCAGTGCGCGCCCGCTTCGGCGCACCGCAACTGGTGATGGCGAGCGCGACACTCGCTTGCGGCGGGATGGTCTGTGCGCTACTGCTGCCGTATCCCGTGGTCGCGTTGATCGGCTTCACGCTGATGGGTCTCGGCCTCGCCAACATGATGCCGGTGCTGTTCGCGGCGGCGGCGAACGTCAAGGGGATCCACGCGGCGCAGGGGTTGGCTCATGTCGCGGGTCTCGCGTACTTCGGATTGCTGCTCGGGCCGGTGCTGATCGGCTCGGTGGCGCAGGTGACGACGTTGCCAATCGGGCTGTCGGTGGTCGCCTTGTGTGCGGCGTTGCTGGCTGTGGCCGGGCCGAAGGTTCTGCGGCGTTTGAAGATCTGATGCGAAAGCGCATACGCGCTACGTTTGCGGATAATGGGGCCGGCCGAAATACGGTCGTCTTACGTTACGTTACGCACGCTTCGCGCACTGTGGTGTTCCGAGCCACATGGGGCTTGAACATGCGTGGACGGCGATTTTTGGTTAATCGTAACCACATGATTTATAAGATATTTTATGCGCTGATTCGACGCCAGATCAAAATGGCATAGGCCTTGCAGTTAGCTCCCCGGCCATTATCAATTTACGGGGGAGCACATCATGAATCAGAATTTCAAACTCTCGGCGATCGCCTTATGCGTGTCGTCGATGATCGCATTGACCGGGTGCGGAAGCACACTGAATTCGCCAGGCCTGCCGAGCGGCTCGGGCAGCGGCGCAGGTAGCGGTGCGGGTGGTGGTACGGGTACGGGCGGTGGGGGAGGTGGTGCTACGCCGACGCCGACGCCGACGCCGACGCCCACTCCGACTCCGACTCCGACTCCGACTCCGACTCCGACTCCGACTCCGACTCCGACTCCGACGCCGACGCCGACGCCGACGCCGACGCCGACGCCGACGCCCACACCGACGCCGACTCCGACTCCGACTCCGACGCCGACGCCGACGCCCACACCGACGCCGACTCCGACGCCGACGCCCACACCGACGCCGACTCCGACTCCGACTCCGACTCCGACTCCGACGCCGACGCCGACGCCCACACCGACGCCGACTCCGACGCCGACGCCCACACCGACGCCGACTCCGACTCCGACGCCGACGCCGACGCCCACACCGACGCCGACTCCGACGCCGACGCCCACACCGACTCCGACTCCGACTCCGACGCCCACTCCGACTCCGACTCCTACGCCGACGCCGACGCCGACGCCGACTCCTACACCGACTCCTACGCCCACGCCTACGCCTACGCCTACGCCTACGCCGACGCCCACGCCGACTCCTACGCCGACGCCGACTCCGACTCCAACGCCCACGCCCACTAGCGCCAACCCCATCGGCATAGTCGTGCAGAACGGTGGCAACGTCGTCACCGCGACCGGACAGACCGTCTCCGCGATTGGCAGCCAGATTGGCCTCACACCGATTCCGGGCGCGAACCCCGCGACCACGACCTCGCTGGGCGGTGTCGTCTCCAATCTCGGCAACGGCGTCACCGCTGTCGGTACCGGTCTCGCCAACGGCCTCGGCCAGCTTGGCAACTCCACCGATCCGCTCGGCACCACGCTCGCGAGCAGCGGCAACCTCGTCTATGACGCGGGTCAGGCCGTCAACAGCGCAGGTCAACTCGTGACGAGTCTGGGTAGCGGTCCGACTGCCCCGCTTGCGCCGCTCACGACGCCGCTCGGTGGTGTGGTTTCCACGCTCGGCAATACCGTCAGCGGAATCGGCACGCAACTCACGTCGCAACTGACCAACGGTCCGATCCAGCAGGTCACGCAAACCCTCAGCACCGCGATCACGCCAATCACGAGCACGGTGGCGCAGACGACGCAAACCATCGGCGACACCACGGGTCTCGGCGCACCGCTGAACGGTCTGCTCTCGCAACTCGGCGGCGGTCTCGGGACAGCAGGTTCAGCGATCAGCTCGGCCACGGGCAACCCGATCGGTCAGAACCTCGGCAACGTGGTGACGAAGCTTGGCGATACGGTCGCATCGGCAGGTGGGCTGCTCACGTCGGGAAGTGCTAGCAGCAGCAATCCGCTCGCTCCGTTGACGGGTCTGCTCTCATCGCTGCCTGCGACGCTGACGGGTGGGCTTGCCGGCGGTAGCAATCCGCTGGCTCCGCTGACCAGCATCCTGACGTCGTTGCCCGGTACCTTGAGTGGTGGTCTGAGCGGCGGCAGCAATCCGCTCGCTCCGGTCACGAGCCTGCTGACCTCGTTGCCTGCGACGTTGACGGGTGCCTTGAGCGGCGGCAGCAATCCGCTGGCTCCGGTCACGGGTCTGCTCACCTCGCTGCCTGCGACGTTAAGCGGTGGCCTGAGCGGCGGCAGCAATCCGCTGGCTCCGGTGACTGGTCTGCTCACCTCGCTGCCTGCGACGTTAAGCGGTGGCCTGAGCGGCGGCAGCAATCCGCTGGCTCCGGTTACTGGACTGCTCACCACGGTGACAGGCAGCCTCGGTAGCGTCGGCGGTACCAGCAGCCCGCTGGCTCCGGTCACCGGTCTGCTCACCACTGTCACCGGCAGTCTGACCGGCGCAGCCAGCAGCGGCAATCCGCTCGCACCGGTCACATCGGCGGTCACCACGGTTACCGGCTCGCTGACGGGCACGCTCAACACCGCAGCAACCAGCGCATCGGGTGGCACCAGCAACCCCATCGCACCGGTCACCGGTCTGTTGACCACCGTCACCGGCACGCTGACCACGACGTTGAACACGGTCGGCACGACCACAGGCGGTCTGCTCGGCGGCCTCAACGGCCTCGCATCGAAGAAGTAGAAGGAGAAGTAGGAGAACAGCAGGCAATAAAAACGGCGCGAGGAATAAGCGCCGAAAAGGGAGCAACGGCGAACCGGGTCAAACCGGTTCGCCGTTTTTTTATCCGAAGAAGTAAGCGCCCTCAACCACTACCCCACCCCCATCACAACTCATGATACGTAGCGTAATTCGATGAAAAGTCATTACGCTCGAGGAAGTTAGTGAACGTCATCGTCACCGACGCATCCAGTCCTTCGACGTAATGCCACCAACCTATCGGCAGAAACAGCAACTCGCCCGGCGCAAGCGTGCATTCCACCAGTTGCGCATTCTCCATCGAAGGAAAGCGCGCGTAATCGATCGCGCTGCCATCCACCTCCGAATAACAATGCAGGTTGTTCGCCATATGCGGCGTGTCGGAGAGCGGCACGAGCTTGATCCGCTTGCGACCGATCACCTGCGCCATGAAGTTATTGGTCAGATCGTGATGAAACGGTGTCTTCGTTCCTGCCGGTCCCATCCAGAAGAACCCGGTATCGGGCGAACTGCCGTCGAGATACTCGCCGATCGTCGGCGCATCGGCCCATAACTCGGCCAGCGCCGAGCGATTATGCGAAGTGTTGTTGGCCGTCATGTAGAAGTCGTTCGTCGACCCGCTTTGCGCGACGAGATCGACGTAATCGGCGAAGCGCATCATGCGCTTGTGCTTCGGCTGATTGATCTCATAGTTCGCGTCCGAATCGCGGCCGAACTGCACTTCCACCTGGCAGTCGCCGCAACGCTCGCGAAAGTACTCGAAACTCCATTGCGTGCGCGCCGGCCAGAAATCGAACGCGCCGGTAATGATCACCGGCCGGTTCTGGAAGTAATACTGCTCGAAGAATTCGTCGCGCGATAACCGTTCGCGCCGCTCGATCTCACCACCCGTCGCGCGCATACGGTTCAGCGTGCCATACACGGACAGGATCCACTCGCGCTTGCGCAAACGATTGCGCAAGCGCGTGGCGCCATGAAAATACGGACTCGCGAGCACGGCTTCGATTTCACGCGTGGCTTCGACGGTATCGAAACCATGTCCGACGAGCGCGCCATGCAAAGCCGGCGGCGGCGCGTCGAGCAGCAGATTTTCGGCAATCCAGCGGCGCCAGCCGTCATCGATTGAACGGATTGTCGTGGTCATGATGTTCTCCCCCATAGGTGTTCTTCGACACATCGGCTCGCGCGTGCAACCCGGCCTCGCTGCACGCGCGGAGTTCAGAAAGAAAAAAGGCACGCGAGCCCGAAAGCGCGCGTGCCTTTATCGTCGCATGAAGACGGTCATTCGCCATCTTCATACACGAGGTTTTTACATCTTCACTACGTCGAGCAGCGTCTTCTTGCCCGACTTGTAGTTGTACAGCGAGATCACGCCGTGTTGAAGGTCGCCCTTCGAGTCGAACGTGGTTTCGCCGATCACACCCTTGTAGTCCGTTGCCGGCATTGCTGCCAGGATCTTTGCCGGATCTGCCGAGTTAGCACGCTTCATGGCGTCGACGATGATGTACACAGCGTCATACGTGAACGGAGCGTAAATCTGGATCGGCTGACCGAAACGCTTCTGATACTTGGCGAGGAACGCTGCACCGCCAGCCATCTTCTCGAGCGCCATACCGGCTTCCGAGCAGACGATGTTGTCGGTTGCGTCGCCAGCCAGGTCCGACAGCTTGTCGGTACACACGCCGTCGCCGGCCAGCACCTTCGCGCGCAGGCCGAGTTGCTTGGCTTGCTTGGCGAACGGGCCACCGGTTGCATCCATACCGCCGTACATGATCGCGTCCGGGTTTTCGCCCTTGATCTTCGTCAGAATCGCGCGGAAGTCGACAGCCTTGTCGTTGGTCGCGTCATGCGACACCACGTTCAGGCCCAGCGACTTGGCGGTCTTTTCGAATTCGTTGGCGAGACCTTGACCGTAAGCGGTCGAGTCGTCGACGATCGCGACGCTCTTCACTTTCAGACCCTTGGCTGCGTAGTTAGCCAGCGCCGGACCTTGTTGCGCATCGGTCGCAACGACGCGGTACGTCGTCTTGAAACCTTGTTGCGTGTAAGCCGGGTTCGTTGCCGACGGCGAGATCTGAACGATGCCAGCATCGCTATAGATCTTCGAAGCCGGGATCGACGTACCCGAGTTCAAGTGACCGACCACTGCCACCACCTTGTCGTCGACCAGTTTCTGCGCGACTTGCGTAGCGGTACGCGGGTCGGCTGCATCGTCTTGTGCGTCGAGTTGCAGCGTGATTTTCTGGCCGCCGATCGTCAGGCCCTTGGCGTTGATTTCTTCAACTGCCAGGCGCGCGCCGTTTTCGTTGTCTTTACCCAGGTGAGCGATACCGCCAGTCAACGGTGCAACGTGGCCGATCTTGACGACCTCGTCAGCTACCGCGGATGTTGCCAGCGAGGCGAACAGCATGGCCGCAGCGCTGATCGGCAACAGCTTTTGAATCTTGATGTTCATGTAAGTCTCCAGTTTCGGTCCCAAAAACAACGTAATCGCCCCGTGCCCCCCGCTTCCCCTACACGTGTCGCTCAGTCCGGTGGACGATCACGCCGGTTGCATCGTTCATGCACTTGGCCAGCACGTTAGCCGGACTGTTTGTGGCAGGCGGCAACCCGTACTTGCGCGCAAGTGTAGGGCATCAAATTAATTTGTGGGATTTTTTTGAGGAAGTGGGATGAACACTAATAGCGTTTATCCAACAGCACCGGATGCGACTGGACAGACAGGCCGGAAAGCACCAACCCATGCGGGTTTCCGCCAGGTGAGGCATTCATCTAACTGCGCGGTCTAAAGCTTCAGGAGGTTTAAACCGTTAATGTTTCGAATGCGCTGGCGAAAGCGCTTTACGTTAAAAAACAGGCCTCTGTTAATGAAAAAAAAGCGTAAAAAAAACGCGCTTCGCAACCGGTTGCGAGGCGCGCCCGTGGCATGGCGAATCAGCGTTTGAAAGCAGCAATTCGCGCGGTTTCGTCGCGCCATTCCTGTTCGAGCCGCTTCATCAATTCAGTTGCGCTCAACCCTGCCTCGCGCCGTTGTCCCAACGCCGCCCCTTGTCCGGCCCACAGCGACAGATAGTCACTGTTCTGTGCCCGGGCCGCGCTTTGACGCAACTCCTGGGTCAAGGCGTTCTGCACGGGATACGGCGCAATCTTGTCCGTGGCTTCGCTCAAACGCTGCATCAACGGATTGCGGATGCCGCGCGCGTGACGTCCTGTGATGGCGCGCGTCACCGCCGTCGAGGTATCGGATGCGCTGCGCAAGCGGTCCTTCCAGACTTGCGGAATCGCGCTTTCGGCGCAACCGAGAAACGCGGTGCCCATGGCCGCAGCCTGCGCGCCCAGTGCGAGCGCGGCCACGATGCCGCGGCCGTCCATGATGCCGCCCGCGGCGAGCACCGGCAGACCGGTCGCGTCGACCAGTTGCGGGACCAGCGCAAGCGTGCCGACCAGCGCATCTTCGAACGCGCCGATGAAGGTGCCGCGATGCGCGCCCGCCTCCGCGCCCTGCGCGACGATCGCATCGGCACCCGCCTCGCGCCAGGCGAGACCTTCCGCGACATGCGTGGCGGTGCCTATTACATATAGACCGTTCGCATGAAGACGGGTCACGTCGTCCGCACTGAGCAAGCCGAACGTGAAGCTCGCGAGCGGCACCCGCAAGTCGATCAACGTTTGCAGTTGCGCGCGAAAGTCCGGCGCGTAGCGTTCGAGCGGCCGCCCCGGCGGCAAATCGAACTCCGCGCGCAACGGGTCGATGGCTTCGAGCGCGCGGCGCACGCTCGCGTCGTCGGGCGTGAGGTCGTCGAGCACGAACAGGTTCACGCCGAATGGACGATCCGTCAGCACGCGGATCGCCGCCACTTCGCCCGCAATCTTTTCGGGCGATAGCGCCGCGGCGGCAAGAAACCCCAGACCGCCTGCATTCGATACCGCGGCAACCATCGCCGGGGTGGTCGGACCGCCCGCCATCGGCGCCTGCACGACGGGTACACGCATACCGAAACGTTCGGTCCACGGTGTCACAAAACTTTCTTCGCTCATGATCGATCCTTTGCTGGCTGCATGACTTGTCTGCATGACACGTCGACGTGTGTCGACTGTACCGACGCGGCCGCCCGCAGAACAATGAATTATCGAGAACGCTTCCATCGTCCGACGAGATTCTTGCCGTCCATGCCTGGCTGCGCGGCGTTTCTTTTGGTGGCAAACTGTCCGCCGCTTCGGGCATTCAAGCCTCTGGCCTTTTCCCGCATTCACTCAGACCGATTCCCGCAGCAATGCGCGGATCAATGGAGAGCACGATGAGCACGACTTCCCGATGGATCGACATACCCGCCGGCGACGATAGTTTCGGCGGCTACCTCGCTTTGCCCAAAGGCGGCAAAGGTCCGGCCGTCATCATCATTCAGGAAATCTTCGGCGTGAATGGTCATATCCGTTCGGTCGCCGACCAGTATGCGCAGGACGGTTACGTCGCGCTGGCGCCGGACGTTTTCTGGCGCGTGCAGCCGCGCGTCGAACTGACCTATGACGGCGCGGATCGCGAGAAGGGCGTCGAACTGATGCAGAAACTCAATCTCGACGACGCCGTCGCCGATATCGGTTCGGCCGCCGCCGCATTGCGTGCGATGCCGGAAGTGACCGGCAAGGTTGCCGCGATCGGCTACTGCTTCGGCGGACGCCTCGCGTATCTGGCCGCCGCACAAGGTTCCATCGACATCGCCGTGGCCTACTATGGCGGCGGCATCCAGAACCAGCTCGACGAAGCCGCGAAGATCAAGGTACCCATTCAGTTTCACTACGGCGAACTCGACGCGCACATTCCGCTGTCGGCGGTCGGTCAGATTCAGGAACGCTTCGCCGGCCGCACGGATGTCCAGTTCAACATCTATCCGAACGCCGACCACGGCTTCAACTGCTCGGAGCGCGCTTCGTACAACCAGCCCGCGGCGGCGCTCGCGCATGGCCGTACGCTGACGTTCCTCGGCGAACGCTCTTAACGAGATCGGCGGCGGCCGCTGTTATTGCGCCGGCGGCTAACTCGTTTACTCTGCTGAAGACGGCACGCATTGCGCGTGCCGTCTTTTTGCATGGACCGTTTCATTCCGGCGACCTCATCCACCTTCCCTCAAGCGAGGAACCTCCGTCGTGCAATCAGACTATCTCGCCTACGATGCCATCGGCCTCGCCGAACTCGTGCGCAGCCGCGAGGCCAGCGCACGCGAATTGCTGGACATCGCGATTGCCCGCACCGAGGCCGTCAATCCCGCGATCAACGCCATCGTGCTGAAGGACTACGACGCCGCACGTCAGCGCGCGTCGCGCGACGATGCGAGCCGGTCACCACGCACGAGCGAAGAACCGGCGGCGGGCGCTCGCGGCGCACTGGCCGGCGTGCCGTATCTGATCAAGGACCTGGGCGCACCGATCGCCGGTCTGCGCATGGCAATGGGCAGCCGCCACTATCGTCATTTCATTCCAGACCAGGACGCGCCCGTCGTCGCGCTCGCGAAAGCGGCCGGCCTGAACATCTTCGCCAAGACCAGCACGTCCGAACTGGGACAGATGCCCTACACGGAGCCCGAACTGTTCGGCGCATGTCGTAACCCGTGGAACCTCGACCATACGCCGGGCGGTTCGAGCGGCGGCGCGGCGGCCTCCGTTGCAGCCGGCATCGTGCCGCTCGCGCATGCATCGGATGGCGGCGGATCGATCCGCATTCCCGCATCGTGTTGCGGGCTCTTTGGACTCAAACCGTCACGCGGACGCGTACCGCGCGCGACGCTCAAACCCGCCGTCGGCGAACTCGGTATCGATCACGCCATTTCACGCAGCGTGCGCGACAGCGCGTTGCTACTCGATCTGCTGTCGGGCAACGCGGATCGGCCAGCCGGCGCGCCGGGCACTTTTCTCGGCGCGAGTCGCGAGCCGTGCAAGCCGCTGAAAATCGCCTACGTCACCGAGCCGATGCTGGCGCCAACACTTTCCGCCGAGTCGCGCGCCGCACTCGACGACGCGGCGCAACTGGCAACCTCGCTCGGCCATCACATCGAGCCGGTCACGCTCGGCATCGACTACGCGTCGGTAAGGCATGCGTTCCTGACGCTCTGGTCGGTCACCGCGGAAGAACTCGTGCTGAACGCCGACCGCATTACCGGTCGCAAACCGCTGCGCGAAGAGTTCGAAATGTCGACTTGGGCGATGGCGCACGTGGGCCGCAAACTCGGCGAGCGCGGCTTGCCCGCTGCGCTCGAAGAACAGCGGCGCATTAGCGAACGCCTCACGCTTCTGCTGAACCGTTACGACGTGATTCTGTGCGCGACGCTTGCCGCGCCGCCGATCAAGATCGGCGAGATGCGGCCCACGTCGATGGAGCGCATGCAGATGCGCGCCGTCACCGCGATGCCGCTCGAAGCGTTGATGAAGAAGCTGCTGACCGAAGCCTCGAACAAGGCATTCGCGTGGGCGGGATGCACGGAACTGTTCAATCTGAGCGGGCAACCGGCGATGTCGGTGCCGCTCTACTGGACTGCGCGTGGCCTGCCGGTCGGTGTGCAATTCGCCGCGCGTGAAGGCGGCGAAGCGACGCTGCTGCGTCTGGCCGCTCAACTCGAAGCGGCACGTCCATGGTTCGACAAACGGCCGCCGTTGATGCAGGCGCGCAGCTAGGCGGTGTTGTACGAAGTGGAGGAATCAGGCCTTCTTGTTATAAGCGCTGCACCAGCCTTTGCCGGCGACCTGTTTGCCCGCGAACATCGGGCAGTTTGCGTAGGCGTCGGTGGCTTTGCCCTGATAGAAGCTGCAGTTGCTGCAGTCCTGACCGGCGGCGTATTTTGCGTAGCGGGCTTTGTCGACTTTGCTGGCGTCGGCCTTGTAGCCGAGTGCCTGTGCGGTCGGATCGGTGTCGGCGACTTTCGGTGCATCGGCAAAAGCCTGACGCGAAAGCGCGAGGGTGGAAGCCACACCGAGACTGGTGATCAAAAACGTACGACGGGACGATTTCATGGGGGACGCACTCCGTTATGGGGAACTGATCGCCGTTCTTTGACGGCGGTGCCAAAGGATAGCAATGAAGCCCACACGCGTGACAGTCCAAATGGTAGAGATAACCGAATCGGTAACGGCCAGGTAAGCACGCGTCCGGCCGCTTCTGCTTACCGTCCGGTTACCTCGCGCTTACGCTCTTCCGCTCAATTCACAGACACGCTGCGCGATGGCGAGCGAGGCCGTGAGTCCCGGCGATTCGATCCCGAACAGATTGACGAGCCCGCGCACGCCATGCGCGGCCGCGCCCTGAATCACGAAGTCGGCGGCGGGTTCGCCCGGTCCCGACAGCTTCGGACGAATGCCCGCATAGGCCGGCTGCAACGCGCCGTCCGGCAGCGCGGGCCAGTACGCGCGAATCGCTGCATAGAAGGATTCCGCCCGCTGCGGATCGACGTCGTAATTGATCGCATCGACCCATTCGACGTCGGGACCGAAACGCGCCTGGCCGCCGAGATCGATCGTCAGATGCACGCCGAGCCCGGCTTCGTTCGGCATCGGGTAGATGAGCCGGCTGAAAGGCGCGCGTCCCGAGATGCCGAAATAGTTGCCGCGCGCGAGATACAGAGGCGGCACGTGGCGCGCGTCGAGTCCGCGAATTTGCCGCGCCAGCGCATTCGCATACAGGCCTGCACTGTTGATGACGCAAGCCGCGTTGATGGTAGTCGGCGCCGCGCCGCCCACCTTGACGATGAAGCGGCCATTGCTCGCTTCGATCGCTTCGACCGGGGCGTGAAACGCACACACCGCGCCGTCGCGCTCGGCGTCGCCCTGAATCGCCAGCATCAACTGGTGACTGTCGACAATGCCCGTTTGCGGCGAGAACACCGCTTCGACGCATTCGAGCGCCGGTTCGAGTTCCTGCGCCTGTTCGCCCGTGATTCGCATCAGGTCGAGCACGCCGTTTTCGCGGCCCTTCGCCATGATGCTTTCGAGTTGAGGAATCTGATTGCGCGACGTGGCGACCAGCAGTTTGCCGCAGCGTGAGTGCGGGACGTGGTGTTCGGCGCAAAAGTCGTAAAGCATTTCGCGGCCGCGTACGCAAAGCGCCGCCTTGAGCGAGCCGCGAGGATAGTACAGGCCGGCGTGAATCACTTCGCTATTGCGCGAGCTGGTGCCCACGCCGATCGCTTCGGCCGCTTCCAGCACGATCACTTCGCGCCCGCGCGCGGCCAGCGCACGCGCGACGGCGAGACCGACGACGCCCGCGCCGATGACTACACATTCGATCTGATCCATGTCTCCTGGGCGCGACCCGCTTCGTCGCGCACTGCCTCGTTGATTCGATAACAAGAAGACAGGATACGGCTTGCGCAGGCTTTACACCGCTTGCTGCCGAACTTACCTGTCCTTGATTCGCGCAACCCGTATCTGCCAGATGCCGGTCTTGTCGGGTTAGCATCTCAGAAATAGCAATAATTGCCGCAGCAATCAAGCTATTTCCGGTATTAAAACCCGATTTTGAGTGCAAAAAAGGCCGCCCGAGAGCGGCCTTTCTGCGAAAAACTGGCGAAAAACCGTGTCTAAACGTTAAAAACCAATGGTTTTTCGCCGATTTCCATAGTCGAGGCGGATATCGCCTGCTTCGATGCTGTCCCGACCGTCGATGCGCGCCGCGCCGAAGCCGTTCAGCATCGCGCGCCGCATCTCGCGCGGCGACGCGAGCTTCAGCGCATCGAGTGCGGCCTCGCCCAGCAGTTCGGGAAAGCGCAGTCCCCAGTTGTGCGCCGCGCGGATCTCGCCGTAGATGGCCTGCGCGATCCGGCGCGCGCCCGCGTGGTCGGGCGGCGGAATCTCGTAGACGTTCATCCGGTTCAGGATCGGCTCCGGAATCGAGCGCTCGTCATTGGCCGTGGCAATCCAGATCACATGGCCCGCGTTGATCGGAATCTCCGCAAACTCGTCGATAAAGCTCTGCGCCGTGTCGTGTTCGAGCAGCGCGTACAACGCGCCGAGCGGATCGTATTGAGAATCGCCGCCGGCCTTGTCGATTTCATCGACGGCGATCACCGGGTTCGCGTAGCTGCCGTTCACCAGCGCGTCGAACACTTTGCCCGGCTTCGCGTTCTTCCATTGCGACGACGCGCCCGACAGAATCCAGCCGGCCGTCAGCGAACTCATGGCCACATAGTGATAGGCGGTGCCGAGCAGGCGCGCCAACTGCTTGGCGAAGTGAGTCTTGCCGATGCCCGGATCGCCCAGCAGCAGGATAGGCATCAGTTCGAGCCGGTCTTCGGTCTCCAGACAGAGCGCCACCTGTTTGCGGATGTCGTCGAGCGGCTCGGCGAAGTTGGGAAGCGCGTCGATCAGATCGTCGATCGACGGCATGCGGTTCGGCTTGACGCAAAAGCGCAGGTTGCCGGTTTTCAGCATTTTTTCGTAAGTGGCGCGCAAAGCTTCGTTGGCGCCATCGCCGAGATCGTTCAGCGCGGTCTCGACCCGATCGAGGTCGTAGACCTGACTGAACGATGCCACCGCGATTTCCTGTTTGACCATTGCTGTCGTCATCGCTCACCCCGTCTGGCTGATGCTGCTGTGGCGGCGCTCCATGACTTCATGGGCACCGTTTCGAGACCAGTGTAGCGACGACATATTCGTGTGCAAGCCAGCAGTCGTGGGGCTCTGCTGCTAATCGGGGCAGATGCCTGCAGCGCTGGCGCTGAACCCGGCCCCGTTTCACGTGTCAGAAAAAGCGTTGCGTCCATCAGGCGTAAGATGGCCCTCTGACAAAAATGGCGGATGCCGCCCGACGCCGTAACTGGAGAAAAGTCTTTATGTTGAAAACCAGTCTCGTGGCTGTGCTGCTCGGCACTTCGTTGCTTGCGAATGCCCAACAACCGTCGACGCAGCAGGTCGTGCAGTGGCAATTACAGGTGATGCGCGACGGTCAGCAGATCGACTCGTTCGACGGCACCACCACCGTCGGCCAGGCGCGCACGGATACGCATCACAAGGTGGTTCAGCACAACGTCGGCTGCAAGGATCGACCGGCCGGCAGTATCGACCTGACCCGCACGTTGACGGTTTCACCGCTGCAGGCGGATGCGAATGCCGTCACGCTGTCCATCGACGCGCAGGAAACGTTCGACGACGACACCGCGCAGCAAACCGACACCGGCTGCAAGCTGCCGCCGCAACCGCGCCAGGTGAGCGCGAGTCATCCGGGCCTGCGCGTGCCGGCGGGTCAATGGGCGAGTTGGACGATCGTCGACAAGAATCCGAACCTGGTCTACCGCGTGCATGCGAGTCTCTCGAACAGCCCGAGCTAAACCGGGCTACCCGATCGACACCGTGCACCTGACACTCTCGATATCCCCTGAAACAGAACACGTGGACACGCGGCATGCGAAACCCCGAAGAATTGATCCGCGAGAGCGCAGCGCCCAAGGATTTCGTGGCGGTGAGCTGGAATCTGCATAAAGGCCGGACTCCGCTCGGCTTCCAGGCGTGGGAAGCCATGCAACGCTGGGTTCAATCGACTCACGCGGATGCGTATTTTCTGCAGGAAGCGATGGCGCGGCGCATGCCGGCGCCGGTGCTGGCGAGCAGCTTTGGCGCGCCGCTCGCCGATCCGATGAACGACGTCTGGCATTGCCAGGCCACTGAGATAGCCCGCGCGCTGGAACTCGACATCGCCCTCGGACCGAACGTGTTCAAGCCGTCGTGGCGACATGGCAATGCGATTCTGTCGCCGCATCCGCTCGATCTGGGCGGACGCTGGGACATCTCCGCGCATCGCTTCGAAAAGCGCGGCTTGCTGGTCGCGCGCGCGACCTTCGGCGGTCATTCGGTGACGTTGTTGTGCGCGCACCTGGCGCTCACGCGCTCGGCGCGCTTGCGGCAGATGAACTGGATCGCACACTGGATCGCCAAGGAAGCGCCGGAAGGTCCGCTGGTTCTCGCGGGCGACTTCAACGACTGGCGCAACGACTCGGTGCCGCTGTTCCGTGAACACGGCTTGCAGGAAGTCGCGACCTTGCTCGGCGAGTCGGGCCGCACGTTTCCGGCTTTTTCACCGGCCCTGGCGCTCGACAAGATGTTCGTGCGCGGCATGGAACCGATCGAATGGATTCAGCCGACTCAGGAAACCGCGTGGCTGTCCGACCATTTGCCGTATATGGCGCGCTTGCGGGTGAGTTGAGCTTCCGAGCAATGCGCCGCTTTCCATGCGGCGCTCGCTTCAAGGCTTGCGATTCAGCCCCTCTGCGGCGTCCATTTCAGCGACGCCGACATTTCCTCCGCCGGCTGCAGCACGCAGCCGCCGACATGCTCGCGCGATCCCACCGTGTTGAAGCAATCGGTCGTGTTCGTCACCGGTTCCACGCAAAGCTGCGTGTCGTTGGCCGGCGCAAAAATCACCATGTGATCGAACGGCGCGTCGGCCGTCAGCGTCAGTTGCCGAAGCTCGTCGGGCCATGCGATCGTCGCCTCGCGCGACCAGTTCGCGAAGTTGTTGTCCAGATCGAACGCGTCCGGCGACATGCCTTCGCGCAATGCATCGACTGCCGGATGCGCGCCGAGTCGCGTGGGCAGCACGTCGGCATCCGCATGCCACATTGCCTGCACATCGGCATGAACGCGCGTCGCTGCAGTGCGCGGATAGTACGGGTGATGTCCCATGCCGAACGGCATCGCCCTGTCGGCGAGATTGCACGCCGATAACGTGATGCCGAGCGCACCGTCGATCAACTCGATACGCTGGCTTGCCCGATAACCGAACGGCCAGTCGCCCGGCACGCGCGCGTCGGGCACGTGCTCGAAATGCAACTCCACCGAACTCGCCGTGCGCGCGCCCACTGTCCACGGACGACGCCATGCATTGCCATGCAAGGCATGCGCGAAGCGCGGGTCGTTGCCGCTCAGATCGACGGTGACGCCGTCGAATTCGAAGCGCGCATCGCGAATGCGATTGCAATACGGAAACAGCGGAAAGCTCGCCATTCTCAGCGGATCGCGCAGTTCGAAGGCGGCGGTCGTCGCCGGTCTCAGCCAGTGTTGCAGACCAGCCGGCGTGACTTCATAGAAGGCGGCCAGCGCGCCGCCCAACTCGGGCGCGACCACGACACGCAACGCGCCGGCGGACAATGTGACGAGTGTCGGCGCGATCGCGGGGTCGTCGAGCCAGGCGAGCTCGGTCCCGGCGGTAATCGCCGCGGCGGTCGGGGACTCGGCGGTCGGGGACTCGGCGGTCGGTGACTCAATGGTGCGGGTCGGATTCAGGGAAACGTCGCGCATGATCAGAAAAGGCGGGGCCTCAGGCGGGTGGCGGGTACGCGCATCGATGTCTCCTCATATCGTGCCGCGCCCAGTGCGCGGCCGGCGAACCTCGAGGTTCGCGCGACCGAGAATCGCATGCCGAAACGCTTCGGTCAATATTATTAGTAATAAATTTGTCGGGCAGTGCTTTCCGATCCTGACCAAACCTCCCAAATGGCGGGTTAGCGCGCGTTGCCGCACGCATATTATTAATGGTAACGTCGGCCTCACGATGCCACTGGGCATGCTCCCGCCTTAGCGCCGCTCCGCGCGGCCCGCACAATGAAAAAATCGACTCAACGCCGCCCGACCATGACCGACATCGCCAAGCTCACCGGCGTGTCGCAATCGACTGTCTCGTTGGTGCTGAACAACGCGACCGGCGCGAAATTCTCCGAGACCACTCGCAACAAGGTATTGAAGGCTGCGCAGGACCTCGGCTATCGCCTGTCGCTGCGCGAATCCCTGCCGCAGACGGGCGCCGACGAACGCAATCTGATCGTCTATCTCGCCGATGAAATCTCGACCAGCCCGCATCCGGTCGTCAACATCGACGGCGCGCGCGACGCGGCCTACGCGAGCGGCAAGATGCTCGCGGTCTATTCGACGCACGGCAATGCCGACATCGAAAAGCAGGTGCTCGACACCGCGCTATCGAACCCGCACGTATTCGGCGTGATCTACGCGACCGTCTATACGCGCAAGGTCGGTTTGCCGGCGGCGCTCTCCAAAGTGCCCACCGTACTGCTGAACTGCTACACGAGCGATGGCGGCGTGTCCTCGGTGGTCCCCGCCGAAGTGGCCGGCGGCCATCTGGCCACCGATTATCTGCTGCAAGGCGGCCATCGGCGCATCGCGTATATCAATGGCGAGCCGTGGCAGGACGCCGCGCGCGACCGCCTGCGAGGCTATCGCACCGCGCTCGCCACCGCCGATCTGCCCTACGCGCCGGAGCTGGTGCGCGACGGCGACTGGAGTTCGGGGCTCGGCTTCGAACTGACGCTCTCGCTGATGCGCGAGCCCAATCCGCCGACGGCGATTTTCTGCGCCAACGACCTCACCGCGATCGGCGCGATCGAAGCGCTCAAGCAACTCGGCATGCGGGTGCCCGACGACGTCTCGGTGCTCGGTTACGACGATCAGGAAATTGCCCGCCACACGCATCCGCCACTTTCCACCGTCGTGCTGCCGAACTACGAACTGGGACGCTGGGCCGTCGAGACGCTTTTGCAGGAGGAACAGAACCGCGCCGCCGGCGCACCGGTGCGGCATCGCATGGTCAAGCTCGACGGACCGCTGGTCGAACGCGCGTCGGTCAGGGTAATTACCGAGGCGAAAAAACCCGCAATTAATAATATTAGTGATTGACCGATAATAATTCCGGGTGGAATAATCGGCACGACCGGTTGGGGCGAACCTGCTTCATCGCGACGACCGGACCAGCAGGCCCAGAAGTACTAAAAGCAAATACACCTACCTCACCAAGGTACTGGAGGAAGACAATGGCGTCGCTCAACACGCAGTCGCGCAAGCACGCGCGCAAGCAACAGATTCGTCCGCTGGCGGGTTCCCTGCTGGCACTGGCCATCGGCCTCGGCGTCGCCACGGCACACGCCGACGACGCGCTGCCGAAGCTGCCCACTAAAACTCCGCTGAAGGTCGGTTTCGCGCAAACGGAGAGCAACAATCCGTGGCGTCTGGCCGAAACCAAAAGCTTCAAGGACATCGCCGCCAAATGCGGCTGGCAGGTCGTGATGACCGACGCCAACGGCTCCAACTCCAAACAGGTCTCGGACATTCAAAGCATGATCGCGCAGCACGTCGATCTGCTGGTGTTCCCGCCGCGCGAAGAAAAGCCGCTTGCACCCATCGTGCTGCAAGCCAAAAAGGCCGGCATTCCGGTGATCCTGGTCGACCGCGACGTCGACCAGTCGGTCGCCAAGGCGGGCCGCGACTACATCACGTTCATCGGTTCGGACTTCATCGATCAGGGCCATCGCGCGGGCGACTGGCTGGTCAAGGCGACCGGCGGCAAGGCGAAGATCATCGAACTCGAAGGGACGACCGGCGCCTCCGCGGCGAACGATCGCAAGAAGGGTTTCGACGAAGTGATCGCGAAAAACCCGGGCATGTCGATCATCGCTTCGCAAAGCGGCGACTTCGCGCGCGACAAGGGTCGTCAGGTGATGGAAACGCTGCTGCAGGCGCATCCGGACGTGACCGCGGTCTACGCGCATAACGACGAAATGGCGCTCGGCGCGATCGCGGCGATCAAGGCCGCCGGCAAGCAGCCGGGCAAGGATATCCAGGTCGTGACGATCGACGGCACCAAGGGCGGCATGGATGCGATCGCCGCCGGCGAACTCGGCGCGAGCGTGCAGTCGAGCCCGTTCTTCGGCCCGCTCGCTTGCGACGTGGCGCAGCGGTACGCGAAGGGCGAGAAGATCCCGACGTGGGTCAAGGTCTCCGATCGTTTCTACGACAAGAGCAACGTGCAGCAGAACATGCAGTACGGCTACTGATCGCGTCGATCAGGCAGGGCGCCGCATACGAGCGGCGCGCTGGTTTTAGCGGCGATACCGCTGCAGGTACCGACTCTCTCACCGGATCGCGGTATCGCCGTGCAGGACGTTTCCGCTCCGAATCGAACTCCTCGGGGAGCGGTGACGGGAGGGGTTCGAAGCGACGCGCCCGTGGCTGCACGAGCCGTCGCTTCGCTTTTATGCCGCGATAGCGGTCATCCGGCGCCTGGGCTTCCAGCACCTCGGTTTGCCGCCACCGCTCGCGCATCGCCATTCACGCGTGCCGCTCGCGCGGATCAACCGCAGCACAGGCAGTACACGCATCAGGAGAACACCCGTGACGGAATCCGGCACGCAGACAACGCACTCTCCCCTTCCCCGCACGCCCCTGCTGGAGATGCAGGACATCGGCATCAGCTTCGGCGGCGTCGCCGCGTTGCGCAGCGCGAATCTCAGCGTCGCCGCGGGCGAAGTGCACGCGCTGATCGGCCAGAACGGCGCCGGAAAATCGACCATGATCAAGATCCTGACCGGCGCGTATCGGCGCGGCTCGGGCAGCGTGCGTTTCGAGGGTCGCGAGGTGGATTTCCGCACCCCGAAACAGGCGCGTGAAGCCGGCATCAGCACCATCTATCAGGAGATCAACCTGGTGCCGTTCCGCTCGGTCGCGGAAAACATTTTTCTTGGCCGCGAGCCGCGCCGCTTCGGTCTGATCGACTGGCGCGCGGTGCAGCAGCGCGCTAGCGCGTTGCTCGACTCGTTCGGCTTGCAGATCGACGTAAAGAAACCGGTGAGCCGCTATTCGACCGCGATCCAGCAGATGGTGGCGCTGGCACGCGCGGTCTCGTCGGACGCGAAGATGGTCATCATGGACGAGTCCACTTCGTCGCTCGACGAACGCGAAGTGGAACTGCTGTTCAACGTGGTGCGCAAGCTGCGCGACGACGGCCGCGCGGTGATCTTCGTGTCGCATCGGCTCGACGAGCTTTACGCGCTGTGCGACCGCGTCACCGTGATGCGCGACGGCCAGACGGTCGCGCAAAGCAGCATGCAGGAGATGGACAAGCTGCAACTCGTCACGACCATGCTCGGCCGCACGCTCGCCGCCGTCGTGCAGGAAGATGCCGCCGCGCGCGAAGCGAATCTGGCGCGGCGCGGCAAGCAGGTGATCGCCGCCACGAACCTCAGCGCGCATCCGAAGGTGAACGACGTCTCGCTCGACGTCCACGCGGGTGAAGCCGTCGGTCTCGCCGGTCTGCTCGGCTCGGGCCGCACCGAAACCATGCGTCTGATGTTCGGCGCCGATCCGATGACGCACGGCAGCCTCTCGGTCGACGGCGCGGCCGTCGCGCTGAAGTCGCCGAAGGACGCGATCGCGCGCGGCATGGCCTATCTCACCGAAGACCGCAAAGCCGAAGGCATCGTCCCGGAACTGTCGGTGCGCGACAACCTCACGCTGGTCTGCCTGCGCACGCTGACGAAAAACGGCGTGGTGGACGTGAAAAAGCAGCAGGCGATCGTCGATCGCTTCATCGCGTCGCTCGGTATCAAGCTGCGCTCGGCCGATCAGCCGATTCGCGAACTGTCCGGCGGCAATCAGCAGAAGGTGTTGCTCGCGCGCTGGCTCGCCGCCGAACCGTCGCTGCTGCTGCTCGACGAACCGACGCGCGGCATCGACGTCGGCGCCAAAGCGGACGTCGCGAAGATCGTCCGCGAATTGCGCGATGCGGGCCTGGCCGTGTTGTTGTCCGCGTCCGAACTCGAAGAACTCACGGCAGTGGCCGATCGCGCGGTCGTGATCCGCGATGGCCGCACCGTCGCCGAACTGAACGGCGCCGACATGAGCGAGACCGCGATCATGGACGCCATCGCCTACGGCAGCGAGGGGCATTCCGCTCTCGTCGACGCCGCGCAGGCCTCACACATCGAAGACGCGCTGGAGGGCGACCGTCATGGCGCTTAAGTTACATACCGATTCCCTGTCCGCCGAACCGTCGCGCGGCGACACCGCGGCGCTCGCCGCTGCGCCGCGTGTCAAGCCCGCCACCACCGTGCAGAAATGGCGCCGCCTCGCGATGCAACGCGAAGTGATCGTGCTGCTGGCCATGGTGCTGTTCAACCTGATCTTCACGCCGCATTTCTGGTCGCTGCAAACCTTTAACGTGAACATGACCCAGGTGGTGACGATCGTGATCGTCGGCATCGGCATGACGCTGGTGGTGGCGACGGGCGGGATCGATCTGTCGGTGGGCGCGTCGATGGCGATTTCCGGTGCGCTCGCGCCGATGCTGTTCCTCAATATCGCGGGGCCCGGCGGCATCGCGCTCGCCTTCGTGCTGCCGGTGCTGGCCGCCGCGCTGTGCGGCGTGTTCAACGGCTGGCTGGTCACGAGGCTCGCGGTCCAGCCGATTGTCGCGACGCTGGTGCTGTTCATCGCCGGGCGCGGTATCGCGCAGGTCGTCACCGACGGCAGTCTGCAGGCGTTCAACACGCCGGCTTTCCAGTGGATCGCGCTCGGCAAGGTCGCGGGCGTGCCCTTCCAGGTGCTGCTGATGCTGGCGCTGGTCGGCGTGTTCGTCTGGGTGGTGCGCAAGACGCTGTTCGGCCAGTACCTGCTGATTACCGGCGGCAACGAGAAGGCCGCGTATCTGTGCGGCGTGCCGACCGCGACCGTCAAGCTGATCGCCTACACACTGTGCGCGGCGCTGGCGGGCCTCGCCGGACTCATCTCGATCTCGGTGAATTCGTCGTCGGATGCGAACGTGGTCGGGCTCGGCGTCGAACTCGACGCGATCGCCGCGGTGGCCGTCGGCGGCACCGCGCTGACGGGCGGCAAGGCGTATATCGGCGGCACGCTCATCGGCGCGCTGATCATCCAGTTGCTGCGCTACACGCTGCTCGCGCACGGCATTCCCGATGCGGCGGCGCTGGTGGTCAAAGCCGGCATCATCGTCGCCGCGGTTTACGTGCAACGGCGCTCGCGCTGATGTCTGCGCTCATCCCGGATACTTCGGACTCTATGCGATGAAAAAGAATCTCCCTCTCCTGCTGGCACTGGTCGCGCTGATCGTGCTCGGCCTCGTGCGCTACGAGCACTTCGCTTCGGCCTACAACATCAACTCGTTCTGGCGCTACAACTCGATGTTTGCGCTGATCTCGGTCGGCATGGCGTTCGTGATCATCACGGGCGGCATCGATCTGTCGGTGGGAACGGTGGCGGCCATGTCGAGCGTGGTCGCCGCGCTGGCCAGCAGCCACGGCACGTGGGCCGCGGTGCTGGCGGGATGCGTCGCGGGACTCGCAGTCGGCGTGCTGAACGGGATCATCATCACGCGGATGAAGATTCTGCCGTTCATCGTGACACTGGCGACGAGTCTGGGCGCGCATGGCGTTGCGCTGCTGCTGGGCAAGAACGATGCGGTGTCGATCGCGTCGGACTCGGGCTTCGGCAATTTTGGTCAAGGCGATCTGTTCGGGCTGCCGATTCCGGGCATCGTGGCAGTCGTCGCGGCTTTGGCTGGATGGGTCGCGCTGCGGAGTTCGCGGTTCGGGCGGCATTCGCTGGCTATCGGCGGCAGCGAGGAAGCCTCGCGCCTGATGGGCTTGAACGTCGATCGCACGCTCGTGACGGCTTATGCGGTCAGTGGTCTGCTGGCCGGCATGGCGGGCGTGATTCTCGCTGCGCAGTTCGGCGCCGGTCAGCCGAACGAAGGCGTGGGCTGGGAGTTGTTCGCGATCTCGGCCGTGGTGCTGGGCGGCACGTTGCTGACGGGCGGCGAAGGCTCGATTGCGATGACGATTGCCGGCGTATTGCTGCTCGGACTCGTGTTCAATCTGCTGAATTTCGAGAACGGGCTGGGTTTTATCAGCTTGTCGGCTTACTGGCAGTCGGTGATTCGCGGGGTGTTCCTGCTGCTCGTCATCGTGTTGCAGGCGAGAGTGCTGAAACAGCGGGGCGCGAAGCGCGCAGCGGCCGCGTGAAGCTCGAAGTAACCTTTATGCGAACCATCTCCCGGCTTTACCGTCAGGCTAGTTGCTCTTAGTCGACACTGTATGACCCATCCCTGTGTACTCAAAAATGACCTGAAGTGCCGCGCGGTCAGTCGCGCGGCTTAAGGTCTTCATCACGCGACAGGTCGTTCGTTGCCGCGCACTTGCCGGGCTTTTGCCAGTTTTATCAGCAGGGTCAATGCTGCAGCGCACGGCGGGTTTCGGTATCATCCTGCCCATGCTGCCCGCGCGGCGCGCCTGAACGGCGCATCCCGGACAGCCGATGGCAGCCGCCCAGCGCGGCTTGCGCCGATCGCCGAAGCTGGCCCGAGCGCGACCGCAGCCACGCGCACACCGCATGTCGAGCCGCAGGTTTCCTGGCGCCGACCGTCTTGAAGCGGCGCCGGCGCATCCAGATTCAGTAACCCGCTTCACCACGCACAACCACCGCGCCGCCGGCCACAAGCAGCGGGCGCGGTAAAATAGCCGATTGCGCGTTCCGCCCGGTGACGGGTTACAGCAGCGTCGCGCAGCATCGCCCTTGCCGTGCCGGCCGGCTGAAAAACGACTGGCCGCCTTTGTTTTCGCACTATCCAAGAAGCCATGAGCAACCTGAATCCACAAACCGTCCTGAGCGTCCATCATTGGACCGATACGCTTTTCAGCTTCACCTGCACGCGTGACCCGGCATTCCGTTTCGAGAACGGCCAGTTCACGATGGTGGGCCTCGAAGTCGACGGCAAACCGCTGAGCCGCGCATACAGCCTCGCGAGCGCCAACTACGAAGAACACCTCGAATTCCTGAGCATCAAGGTGCAGGACGGCCCGCTGACATCGCGTCTGCAGCATCTGAAAGTCGGCGACCAGGTTCTGATCGGCAAGAAGCCGGTCGGCACGCTGATGGCCGACAACCTGCTGCCGGGCAAGACGCTATGGCTCCTGTCCACCGGCACCGGCCTCGCGCCGTTCATGTCGATCATCAAAGACCCGGACATTTACGACCGCTACGAGCGCGTGGTGCTGACCCATACCTGCCGTTTCGTCGATGAACTGGCCTACAAGGAATACATCACCGACCACCTGCCGGCGCACGAACACCTCGGCGAACTGGTGCAGGAAAAGCTGTTGTACTACCCGACGGTCACGCGCGAAGCGTTCCAGAACCGCGGCCGCATCACCGAACTGATCGAAACCGAAAAGCTGTTTGCCGATCTTGGCGTGCCGGGCTTCTCGCTCGAAAACGATCGCATCATGCTGTGTGGCAGCCCGCATATGTTGCGCGATACGCGCAAACTGCTCGACGACCTCGGCTTCGAGGAAGGCAGCAACAATTCGCCGGGTCACTACGTGGTCGAAAAGGCATTCGTCGGTTGAACGCGAATGCAGATTGCCGCGGCCCTTGCCGCGCCGATTTAAAAAAGGAGCCTTCGGGCTCCTTTTTTGTTGCCCGTTACAAATTGACGTCGTATATCTGACATTTCACGTCGGTATTCTTCCTACAAATAACCCTGCGCCGAACATCAACCATTGCATGAAATGTGGCGTCTAAGCCTTGCTGTACCTGCATTTTTTCTTTTTTTGATATATGATCGCGGCGCACGGTCAGACGAATTGTTTCAAAACCATCGGTCCAGCATAAGTGTTACTGAGTGTAACTTTCGTTACGTCTGATGTAGTCAAACGGCCATCACGCTTGCAGCGTTCTGGCTGCATCGGGAGGCTAGAGACCCACATGTGTTCTTCCTTCTTCGCGCTGCCCATGCCCTATCGCTTCACCGTTCACCTGGCTTCCTGAGCAGACAACTCATGGATACGTCGACTGTCGTCCCGTTTAGCGCTCCGCTCGCCTCGTCATCGACCCGCGACGGACTCGACACGTTTGCTCAGGCGCCTGTCGCCACTGCCTCCTCCTCGTCTTCCTCGACGGAATCTGAACTTCAGCGCCTGCGCGCGCGCGTTCGCCAATTGTCGGCCGAACTCGTGCAGGCGCAGGAAGCCGCCTGCCGTCACGTCGCGCGCGAATTGCACGATGGCGTCGGCGCCGAGCTGACCGCGACACGCTTCGCGCTGGCCGGCGTGGAAACCTGGCTGCCGGCCGATGCGCCGCCGCAATGCGCGGCCGCGCTGGCCGTCGCCAACCGTTCGCTCGATGCCGTGTGCGCCGCCAGCCGTCAGGCCGTCGCCGAACTGCATGCGCCGTCGCTCGACGCTGGCATCGTCGGCGCACTGTCGCAGTGGACCAACGACTTCGCCGCACGCACGCAGCTGCGCACGAGCTTCGTCTGCGCCGCCGATGTGCGGCTCACGCGTTTGCCCGCGGAAGCCGCGCTGGCGATCTTCCGCGTCGCGCAGGAAGCGCTGAACAACATCGCCAAACACGCTCGCGCCGAATCCGCCGATGTGCGGATCGAAACCAGCCGCCGCCATCTGACGCTGATCGTCGGCGACGACGGCGTCGGCGTCACGCGCAACGCCCGCACCCGCCGCGGCCACTTTGGCCTGAGCGGCATGCAGGCGCGCTGCGCCGCATTCGACGGCACGCTGCGTCTGCGCAGCCCGCGTTCGAGCCCGGCACGCGGCGAGAACGGCGCGTCGCCGCGCGGCACGCAGGTGCATGCCCGTTTTGCGTGGGACGCGATGCTCGCGAACGCCGCGGACAGCGTGCGCCGCGCGCTGCAATCGTGAGCACGCCATCATGAGCCTGCGCATTCTCCTCGCCGACGACCACGCCGTAGTTCGCCAAGGGGTGCGTCAACTGCTGCTCGACCGCGGCGTGGCGCGCGAAGTCACGGAAGCGGAAAGCGGCGCCGACGCGCTCGATGCCGTCGTACGCCATAGCTACGACGTCGTGCTGCTCGACATTTCGCTGCCCGACATGAACGGCGTCGAAGTGCTCAAACGTCTGAAGCGCAAGGCCCCGCGTGTTGCCGTGCTGATGTTTTCGATGTATCGCGAGGACCAGTACGCGGTGCGCGCGCTGAAGGCGGGCGCGGCGGGCTATCTGTCGAAAACCGTCGACGCCGCGCAGATGATCGGCGCGATCCAGCAGGTCGCGGCGGGCCGCAAATATGTGAGCCCGGCGATGGCCGAAGCGTTGGCCGATTACGTGTCGTTCGACGGGGAGCAGTTGCCGCACGAAAAGCTCTCCGACCGCGAGTATCAGACGCTCTGCATGCTCGCCTCGGGCAAACGGCTGACGGATATTGCCGCGACGCTGTCGTTGTCGGTGAAGACCGTGAGCGTCTACCGCACGCGTCTGCTCGAGAAGATGAAGCTGCGCAATAACGCCGAGCTGACCTTCTACGTGATGAGCAACCGCCTCGTCGACCTCAACCCGGCAATGGCCGGTTAAAACGAACCCACGCCCGGCGGGCCGCTTGTATGCGGCCAATTGCCTCACACGCTGCATGCGGTCGTGCACACTTCGTTTTTGCGGCGTTTCTCTTCCCAGTGTCCCGTTCGGGACCGTGTCCCAAAATAGTGCACCCCGGCGTATCCATTAAAATCGAAGGTTTCCCGACATTCGGCGCGCAGCATGCGTGCACTACTGGAGACCTCCGCCAATGTCCCTGTTTCGCAAGAAAAACGTCGAGCACATGATTGCCGACAGCGCCCGGAACGCCGGCCTGAAAAAGGCGCTCGGCGCGCTCGACCTGACTTTGCTCGGCGTCGGCGCCATTATCGGCACCGGCATTTTCGTTCTGACGGGCACCGGCGCCGTGCAAGCCGGCCCGGCGCTGATGGTCTCTTTTCTGATCGCCGCCATCGCTTGCGGCTTTGCCGCGCTGGCTTACGCCGAATTCGCGTCGACCATTCCGGTGGCCGGTTCGATTTACACGTACTCGTACGCGACGCTCGGCGAGATGGCCGCGTGGATCATTGGCTGGGACCTGATGCTCGAATACGGGCTGGCCACCTCCGCTGTCTCGGTCGGCTGGTCGGGCTATCTGCAATCGCTGCTGGCGGGCTTCGGCGTGTCCTTGCCGGTTGCGCTGAGCGCCGCGCCCGGCGCGTTGCCCGGTCACGAAACGCTCTTCAACCTGCCCGCTTTCCTCGTGATGATGGCGATCACCGCACTGCTGTCCGTCGGCGTGCGGGAGTCTGCGCGCATCAACAACGTGATGGTGGCGATCAAGGTCGTCGTCGTGCTGCTGGTGATCGGCGTGGGCGCATTTCACGTCACGCCGGCCAACTGGCATCCCTTCATGCCGAACGGCTGGCACGGCGTGTTCGGCGCGGCGGCGGTGATGTTTTTCGCGTTCATCGGCTTCGACTCCGTGTCCTCCGCGGCCGAGGAAGTGAAGAATCCGAAGCGCGATCTCCCGATCGGGATCATCGCGTCGCTGGGCGTGTGCGCGGTGCTGTACGTGGCCGTCGCGGCCGTGGTGACGGGCATCGTGCCGTCGCCGCAATTCGCGAACGTGTCGCACCCGGTGTCGTATGCGTTACAGGTGGTCGGTCAGAACTGGGTGGCGGGTTTCATCGATCTGGGCGCGGTGCTCGGCATGCTGACTGTCATTCTGGTCATGGCTTACGGCCAGACTCGCGTAATCTTCGCCATGTCGCGCGACGGCCTGTTGCCGGCGCGGCTGTCGAAGCTGCACCCCAAGTTCGCGACGCCGTTTTTTACCACGTGGCTGGTTGGCCTCTTCTTCGGTCTGATCGGCGCGCTGGTGCCGCTGAACGTCCTCGCCGAGCTGATCAACATCGGCACGCTGGCGGCGTTTTCGATGGTGTCGATCGCGGTGCTGGTGTTGCGGCGGACCCATCCCGACCTGCCGCGGGCGTTTCGCTGCCCGGGCGTGCCCGTGGTGCCGGTGCTGGCGGTCGCGGCCTGTCTGTTCCTGATGGTGAATCTCCAGCTGATCACGTGGATTGCCTTCGTGGTCTGGCTGGTCGTGGGCATGGCGATTTATTTCTCTTATTCGCGCAGGCATTCCGCCCTGGCACGCGAATAGCATGAAGCCTGCCGCGGCGGCCCTTGTAACGTGGGCGCCGGGTGGGCAACGCAACCGAACCGAATCATAAGGAATCGATCATGGACAGCGTGGATCTCGAAGTCCTCAAGTCCAGTGCGCGCTGGCTGGCGGAGGGACATCGCGCACTCCTGGTGACGGTGGTGAAGACCTGGGGTTCGTCGCCGCGTCCCGAGGGCGCGATGCTGGCCGTGCGCGACGACGGCCTGGTGGTGGGGTCGGTGTCGGGCGGCTGCATCGAGGACGATCTGATCGAGCGGGTACGCCAGCGGGGCATCGAGCAGACGCGTCCGGAGGCGGTGAAGTACGGCATTACGGCGGAGGAAGCGCATCGTTTCGGCTTGCCTTGCGGCGGGACGATTCAACTGGTGCTCGAACCGTTGACGGCGCGAAGCGGCATTGCCGAGCTGTGCGATGCCGTGGAGGGTGGCCGTCTGATGGCGCGCGAGGTCGACATGGAGACGGGGGCTGTCCGGCTCGGTCCGGCGGAGGCGACTGACGGCGTGCACTTCGACGACCGGCGCTTGCTGACGATACACGGCCCGCGTTACCGGATGCTGGTGATTGGCGCGGGGCAGTTGTCGCGCTATTTGTGCAACATTGCGGTGGGGCTGGATTATCAGGTGACCGTGTGCGATCCGCGTGAGGAGTACACGGAGGAGTGGAGCATTCCGGGCACGCGGATCGTGCGGACGATGCCGGACGATATCGTGATCGAGATGAAGCTCGACGAGCGGTGTGCGGTGATTGCGCTGACGCACGATCCGAAGCTGGACGATCTTGCGTTGATGGAGGCGTTGAAGACGCCGGCTTTTTACGTGGGGGCGTTGGGATCGCGGCGGAATAATCAGGCGCGGCGCGAGCGGTTGAAGGAATTCGATCTGAACGAGGCGGAGGTGGCGCGGTTACACGGGCCGGTGGGGATTTATATCGGGAGCAGGACACCGCCGGAGATTGCGGTGTCGATTCTGGCCGAGGTTACGGCGGCGAAGAATGGGGTTTCGTTGCCGACTTTATTACAGGTGGAGGGCGCCAAGGCGGCGCGGGAGGTGGGGGCCTGGCGGCCTGAGTGAATGGGGTTTTTTCCGTTGCACTGGCTTTTTTTTGTTGCTCTGGATTTTTTGGCCTCTCCTTGCTTTGTTAGTGGTCTATTAGCGTTCCCCCTGTGCGGGGGGGCACTGTAGTGGTCAAGTAAATCTGGACATCCCGAAAGGGGAATTTTTAAAAAAGTGAAGCTTCGCATCGTGCTGGCGGCTGGCCACCTGCTGCCGAATGGATGCGACGGTAGTTATAAAAGTCGTCGATGTAGGCCCCGATGTCGCGTTCGGCATGCGCGTGATCGGGGTACCCTTTTTCGTCGATCCATTCGCTTTTCAGGCTTCTAAAGAAACGTTCCACAGGCGCGTTATCCCAGCAATTCCCCTTTCGGCTCATGCTCTGAACGATGCCGTTTGCCTTCAGTTCGTTCACGAAGTGCGCGCTGGTGTACTGGCATCCCTGATCCGAGTGGAACATCACCCTTGACGGCGGTCGTCGCTGCTCGCGTGCCTGCTGCAAAGCCCTGATGACCAGTTCCGTATCCGGCAGCAGCGCAAATGCCCAGCCGACGATACGGCGCGAATACAGGTCCATCACGATGGCGAGATACGACCAGCCCTGATGCGTTCTCACATAAGTAATATCGCCTGCCCACACCTGGTTGATGGACGGTGGCTCGAACTTGCGCGCGAGCAGATTCGGCGCCACCAGCGCCTCGCCGCTGCTCTTCTGGTAGCGATGCGTGCGCTTTCTGGTCACCACCAGCTGCGCGCGCTGCATCAGCGTGCGGGCCCGATAACGCCCCACCTGGTGACCACGCTTTTTGAGCTCGTCCGACATCCTGCGGCTGCCATAGCTACAGCGGGTTTCACGATGGATCTCGCGGGCAGCCGCCATCTGCGCGCAGGCGCCAGGGCTGGCCGACGGGCGCCCCGCAAACGCGTAAAAGCTGCTGCGCGCCATGTTCATCACCTCACACATCACACTCACCGGCCAGGCCTTCTTCAGTGACTGGATCACTTCGGGAAGCGATCCATTTCCTTGACGAAGAAGGCCGTAGACTTTTTTAGAATGTCCCGTTCCCTCTCGAGATCGGCGACCTTCGCCTCGAGCTCGCGAATACGCCGCGCGTCGGTCTCGATCTCTATCGCGGTGCGCGGCGGTTTGGCCTGCTCCTCGCGCCACAGTGCGACCCAGCGACGCAACGCCGTGTCGCCTACGCCCAGCGCTTCGCAGGCCTGCGAGTACGAATAGCCCTTGCTAACCACCAGCTGGACTGCTTCTGCCTTGAATTCTTCAGGAATGTTCCGTCTGCTCATTTCTCACCTCAGTTGGAGAATTATCCCCTTTTGAGGTGTCCAGGATCATTGGACCACTACACACCTACTTTTCTTTGCCGCCGCAAAGAAAAGTAGGCAAAAGAAAGCGGCTCACACCGCTAATTCTTAAGCGGGAACCGCAGCATTTCTTTGGTAGTGGTGCATCTGGAATCCGTGCCCTCGCGCATTCTGCGTTAGTGACAAAGCACTCATCAGCTCCCACTCCGCACTGCGTGCGTCGCGGATGGGTAAACGGCGGAAGGCAAAAAAACCGAGGGTTCCAAGAACGACCCGGGGGCGCGCGAAGCGCCGCCGGAAGAATGACTGCTGTGTCACGAACGTGGAATGTGCGGGAGCACGGATTCCAGATGCACCACTACCAGAAACCCCGCGCGGGGCCCGCTTAATGGTTAGCGGTTTGAGCCCGCTTTCTTTTGCCTACTTTTCTTTGCGGCGGCAAAGAAAAGTAGGTGCCCCCCCGCACAGGGGGAACGCTAATAGACCACTGACAAAGCAAGGAGAGGCCAAAGAAGCCAGTGCAACGAAAAAAACCAGCCAGTGCAACGAAAAAGCCCCTCAAACGGGCCAAAGTGGCCCTTCCCCCATAACCCCCACTTGCTCCCGCATCTCCAAAACCCTCTCCTCCCAATACCGCTGCGTATTAAACCAGGGAAACGCCGCCGGAAAAGCCGGATCATCCCACCGCCGCGCCAGCCAGGCCTGGTAATGAATCAACCGTAACGTCCGCAAAGCCTCCACCAGATGCAACTCGCGAGGCTCGAAATCGCAAAAATCCTCATACCCCGCCAGCAGATCGGCCAGCGCCTGCGACGCCTCCACCCGATCGCCCGGCAACAACAACCACAAATCCTGCACCGCCGGCCCCATCCGGCTGTCGTCGAAATCGACGAAATGCGGCCCGGCATCCGTCCACAACACATTGCTCGGATGACAGTCGCCATGCATGCGCAACATCCGGATCTCACCCGCCCGCTCGAATGCACGCTCCACCCCCTCGAGCGCAAGATTCACCACCGTCTCCCATGCCGTGCGCACGTCGTTCGGCACGAACTGCTGCGACAAAAGAAAGTCGCGTGGCTCATATCCAAACGTGTGAATGTCGAGCGTGGGCCGCTCCGCGTAATCCTGCGTCTGCCCAACCGCATGAATCCGTCCGATAAATCGACCCAGCCATTCAAGCGTGTCCCGCCGATCGAGATCAGGCGCGCGCCCACCCCGTCGCTCGAATATCGAAAAGCGAAAACCGTCGAATTGATGCAGCGAACGCCCCTCGATCACGCGGGCAGGCACCGCCGGAATCTCGCGCGCGGCGAGATCGGCGACAAAGGCATGTTCTTCGAGAATGGCCGCGTCGCTCCAACGCTCGGGGCGATAAAACTTCGCCACCACCGGCGGGCCGTCTTCCACGCCCACCTGATACACACGGTTCTCGTAACTGTTGAGCGGCAGCATACGGCCATCAGTGCGCATGCCCGCGCTGGTGAGCACGCTGTCGAGCGCGTCGAGCACGATTTCCGGCTGAAGCCGGGCGAACGGCACGGCGCTACTGGCGTCGGGCCGGGATTCGTAGTTGTCGTCGTTCATGGCCGCATTGTGCGCCGCGCCGCCGTCAAACACGAGGGCAACGGCTCACATGCGGGAAACGTTCAACCAAAGGCCTGGCAAACAGTCATCAAACAAAAGTGAATCGGACGGACTTCAATGCATCTGCGCACTCGACGGACGCACCTGCTCGCCCGTGTCGATCAGGTCTTCGAGAAAAAAGGGTTCGGTGTTCAGATGCTGCGAAGCGCCGGGCTCGCCGGCATACCACGCCACCATGGCCATGTCGCCGAGAATGCGCATGACGATTCCGCGCGCGCCTTGCGGCACTGCGATATGCACCGACCGGACAATGGAACCGATTTGCATGATATTTCCCCGTTCTCCCATAGCCGGCTTTCTGGCTTCCGCGCCGGTCAAGGTCATGATAAAAAGCGCCGCGCCAGACCATCCCGTTGCGGTCGCCCCCAGCTTCCACGCGCGAAACACGTGAGAAGTTCGAGTCATTGTTCCCGTTTTACCGGGCTTTGCAAAGCTCGAACAAAAGGCGTTTCATTCGTCGATTCGCCATTGATTCGCGATCGTCCAGCGCCACGCCCGGCCCATCATAAACCCTGTCGGCGACGAACTTCAAAAACGCGGCGCCACGCTGGACCGCCCGTTTGGCCAACCTCGCCAATTTTTTCAGCGTATCCTTACATCCTTTGCGCGGTTTTGCGCCGGTCGGTCTGCCCGCGCCGACATTCATCGCACCTTCCTCACCTCGTTTCATTCATTGCGTCTGTCCCGTGCCTGAACTCACCGATATTCCTTACCTCGAGCGCGGCACACGCGCCTACTGGCGCGCCAGCATCGCACTGCTGTTCGCCGGCTATTCGACCTTTTCCCTGCTGTACTGCGTGCAACCGCTACTGCCCTCGTTCTCTACGGCATTCGGCGTAACGCCCGCGCAAAGCAGCCTCTCGCTCTCGCTCACGACGGGCGCGCTCGCGCTCGCCATCTTCGTGGCCGGCTTCGTGTCCGAAGGCTGGAGCCGCCACAAGCTGATGACGCTCTCGCTCACGGCCTCGGCGCTGCTGACGATAGGCGTTTCGCTGGCGCCGCACTGGCATCAACTGCTCGTGTTGCGGGCGCTCGAAGGCCTCGCGCTCGGCGGCGTGCCCGCGGTCGCGATGGCGTATCTCGCGGAAGAGGTTCATCCCGATGGTCTGGGTCTCGCCATGGGGCTGTACGTTGGCGGAACGGCCATCGGCGGGATGGCCGGGCGGGTGATTACCGGCATCGTCGCGGATCTGGCGTCGTGGCGTGTCGCCATCGGCACGATCGGCGTGCTCGGCATCCTGTCGATGCTGGCGTTTCGCGCGTTGCTGCCGCCGTCGCGCCATTTCATACCGCGTAGCGGGCTGGGCTTTACGCATCACCGCTCGGCGCTGCTCAAACAGTTCACGCGGCCGGGTTTGCCGCTGCTGTTCCTGCTCGGCTTCGTGCTGATGGGCAGTTTCGTCACGTTGTACAACTACCTCGGCTACCGGTTGCTCGCGCCACCGTATCAGTTGAACCAGACGGAGATCGGCGCAATTTTCGTGGTGTATCTGACGGGCGTGGTGGCGTCGCCGTGGTCGGGGCGCATGGCCGACACGTTCGGCCGCGCGCGCGTGCTGATCGCGAGCCTTCTGCTGATGGCGTTCGGCCTGCTGCTCACCACGTTGCACCCGCTGGCGGCGATCGCAGCCGGGATCGCCTGTACCACCTTCGGCTTCTTCGCCGGACACTCAGTGGCAAGCGGCTGGGTCGGCCGTCTCGCGAAAGAAGCCAAAGGCCAGGCGGCCGCGTTGTATCTGCTCGCGTACTACATCGGATCGAGCGTGGTCGGCTCGTACGGCGGGCATATGTGGGCGAACTACGGATGGAATGGCGTGACCGCGCTGGTGGGGACGCTGCTGATTCTCGGGCTGCTGGCCGCGATCAGGCTGCGTCGCTACGAGACGACGGCGCGGTAAACCCCGATGTGCACCGCAATGTACAGCGCATGAAAAAGGCCCAAAGAGTAAGGCCTATGTAAGCAAACGCTTCACAGCGAAAAGATAGTTTTGCTGCGGCGCGGTATAGCGATGGGCCCCACTGAGCCGGATCAAGGCAGGTGGTGAAATCGCACTGCAGCAAGCCCAATCGCCGACATCGTCCTTACGGCGCCTCCTATACTCGACTGGAGCGTTGCTCGTGCATGACTTCCGCAAAACGGAGCCACGGCCAGCGCCAGTCATTCATCAGGAGACGAGCATGACGACCTACTTCACGATCGGCGATTTCATTCTGGTCATTCCCATGGCGCTGGCCGGCGCGCTGTTCGTCGGCGCCCTTCCCTGCAAGACCGAACTGCGACACAACGCATTGCGCGTGTTGGGCGCGCTGATCGGCGTGGTATTCGCAGTCGTGCTGGTCGAAGGATTGCCGGCGCTGGTCTAGCGCAGTCGATCTTCGCGAGTCGGGCCGCCCGCGCGAATTTTTTGCGAGGCGGTCCGAGCGACAGTCCAGTGGATCAGATTGCCTGATCGGTGGACGGTTTTTCCCACAGGTTGATGCCGCCTTCGGTCGCGTAGCGATCGATTTCCGCGAGTTCGTCGCTCGAAAACGCGAGGTTCTTCAACGCGCCAACGTTTTCTTTCACCTGCTCCGCGCGACTCGCGCCGATCAGCACGGAAGTCACCCGCGGATCGCGCAGTGCCCACGCCAACGCCATCTGCGCGAGGCTCTGCCCGCGCCGTTCCGCAATGGCGGCGAGCTTGCGAACGTGCTCGATATTCTGCTCGTTCAGATGCTCCTGCTTCAGCGAGCCGCCGCCCGGTTTGTTGACACGTGCGTCGTCCGGCACGCCATTCAGGTACTTGCCGGTGAGCAGACCCTGCGCGAGCGGCGTGAATGCGATCGTGCCCGCGCCGACCTGTTCCAGCGTATCGAGCAGATCCTCCTCGATCCAGCGGTTCAGCATGTTGTACGCGGGCTGATGAATCAGCATCGGCACCTTGTAGTCGGCGAGCAGCTTCGCCATCTCGAGCGTCTTGCTCGCCGAATACGACGAGATACCGACATAGAGCGCCTTGCCTTGCTGCACGGCTGTGGCCAGCGCGCCGGCGGTTTCTTCGAGCGGCGTGTCGGCATCGAAACGATGCGAGTAGAAAATGTCGACGTAGTCGAGCCCCATGCGTTGCAGGCTCTGGTCGAGACTCGCGAGCACGTACTTGCGCGAGCCGCCGCCCTGTCCGTACGGACCCGGCCACATGTCCCAACCCGCCTTCGACGAGATCAGCAACTCGTCGCGATACGGCCTGAAATCGTCCTTGAACAGACGGCCGAAGTTGGTTTCGGCGCTGCCGTAGGGCGGCCCGTAGTTGTTGGCCAGATCGAAGTGAGTGATGCCGAGATCGAACGCCGTGCGCAGGATGTCGCGCTGCGTGGAAATCGGCGTGGTGTCGCCGAAGTTATGCCACAAGCCCAGCGACAGCGCCGGCAGTTTGAGACCCGACTTGCCGCAGACGCGGTATTGCATATCCGAATAGCGTTCTGAAGCTGCTTCGTAAGCCATTGCTAGTGTCCTTGATGGTGAAGTCGAACTCGCCCGACATGGCGGGCGTGAGGAGATCGCGTGCTGCGGGAGGCGCTGCTTTTACGGGCTTTTCTGTTTTTCTGGGCGGAGCTAGCCCGCTATGTTAGCCAATCGACGTGATGCGTGCAGACACCCAGTATGCGGGATGGACGGGCGTGTGCCACTCCCCTACACTCTGGCCGGTTCAGGCTTGGCGAAAGGTGGAAGACATGGGCAAGGCGATCTCGATCGCGCTGATCGTAGGCGGTATCGTGCTGCTGTATTTCGGCGGCCAGGCGTTCAACTCGGTGAGCAGCGAAGTCTCGCGCTTCTTTACCGGGTCGCCGACCAACAAGGCCGTCGTGCTGATCGTGGCCGGCGTCATTGCCACCCTGGCCGGCTTGACCGGGATGGCGCTCTCGGGGCGCAAACGTTGAGGCGTCTCACCCCGACCCGGGTAGCCCGCGCCTAAAAGGCGATCTCGGGCTTGGCGGCCGAACGGGTACCCGGCAACGGCACGTTGCTCACGCCGTGATAGGTGTACACCAGCGAAAACTTCACCTGATCGCTGATATTTTTGCCCGCCGAGTGCAGCGTGTTGCAGTGGAAAAACACCACGTCGCCCGCCTTCAACTCGGGCGACACCGCGGTGCGGATCCACGCCTGATTCTCTTCCAGGTCGGAGCGGAAGAATTTGGATTCGTCGAAACGTTCGGTCGTAAAAGCGGCGCTGTGCGATTTCGGCACGAGCCAGAGCGCGCCGTTGTCCACCTTCTCTTCACCGACCGCGAGCCAGACCGACACCAGGTCGTCCCGCTCGAACGACCAGTAGCGCACGTCGCGATGCCAGCCCGTCAGGCTGCCGTACGCGGGATGCTTGGTCATCATGCAGTTGTGATGCGCGCGCGACAGACGGGGAGCCTCGCCGAAATACAGCTCCATCCAGCCGCGAATCTCGGGCGCGGTCGCCCATTGCGCAAAACCTGGGTGGCGCCCGTAGGCATCGAGTAAGCGACGTACCGTGTGGCCGCCTGGGGCGTGCTTCGACACCGGTGCGCCGGGATACTGCAAATCCGCTTCGAACTCGATCGGTGTCGCCGCTTCCTGCAGTTGCTGTTCGGCGATCCGTTTGAGTTCGGCACATCGTTCGGGTGACACGAGGCCCGGTACCACGACGAAGCCCTGCTCCCGCAACGTCTGAATCTGCTCTTTCTTCGAATGAAGTGACATGGTGTTCCGTTACTGTCGACTAGCCGATGCTGGATTGTAAAACGGGCGCGATCGCGCTGGCGGCAGTTTCGCCTTTCGCGGATACACGGCGCGGCCCGCAACCTTACGCACGACTTTCAGGCGCAGCGCCCGCCCGCACGCACATCCGGCGTGCGGGCATGCACGGTAAACGATCCTCGCCGGCCAGCAGTCCGTTGTGATCTGGCACCGTACACCCCCGTAAAAACCCGTATTCGCAGGGTAAAAACCGACTTTCTGCGGTCACGATTCGCGTGTAGCCTGCACGCAGTTGCAGCCCTGCTACGTCGTTTAAAGCGGCATGCACTGGCCCACCTGGCCGCTTGCGCCGAATTGTTGTGCGCAATTTTTCATCGAATACCAGGCTTTCGCGCTGTCGCTCGCGACCCGCCATTGGCACATTTGGTGCTCTTACTGGCGCACCTCCGTCGCGCGACACGTTGCCTACTTGTGAAGCCATGCACACTCTTTTCAGCACCCGTCTCACCCGCGCCGCACTGAAGGCCGCGCGTCCGGCGCGCCGCCAGGTAGTTCGCGCGCTCCGTCACCACGCCACGCGCACCCGCGCTCTCGGCGAGCAATGGCGCGACGTCAAAGCCGTCGACAGCATCCGCACCTGGTTCAACACGTTTTTCTCCGCGCTGCGTCTGCAAGGCAGTACGCGCCGTTTCTCGCTGCGCACGCTGTTGCGCAAGCCGACGCCGCTGCGTCTCGCCGCGCCAAAGCGTGCGCCGGTCGCGGCGCTGCAGAACAGTAGCCGCCGGCCGCGCCGGATGTCGACGAACGGCAGCACCGGGTGGTTTGCGTTTGCCTTTGCTAGTCGCTGAATCGCTGAGTCTCTGACCATGCGGCATCGCGAAACATAAAAAAACCCCGCTCGGGCACCAAGCCCAGCGGGGTTTTTAACTTCTGACGGCTCTCAGACGAACGCGTTTATTCAGCCAGCGCGACGACGGGTTCCGTACCGGCTGCTTCAGCCAGCGCCAAAGCCTTGTCCGTGGCTTCCCACGTGAATTCCGGCTCTTCGCGGCCGAAGTGCCCGTAAGCGGCGCTCTTCTCGTACACCGGACGCAGCAGGTCCAGCATCTGGATGATGCCCTTCGGACGCAGGTCGAAATGTTCCTGCACCAGACGCGTAATGGTCGAATCCGACACGCGGCCCGTGCCGAACGTGTTGACCATCACCGAGGTCGGCTGAGCCACGCCAATTGCGTACGACACCTGGATCAGGCAGCGCGACGCCAGACCGGCAGCGACGATGTTCTTCGCCACATAACGGCCGGCATACGCGGCCGAACGGTCGACCTTCGACGGGTCCTTGCCCGAAAACGCGCCGCCGCCGTGCGGTGCCGCGCCGCCGTACGTATCGACGATGATCTTGCGGCCCGTCAGACCGCAGTCGCCTTGCGGGCCGCCGATCACGAACCGGCCGGTCGGGTTCACCAGAAACTTGATATCGCCCTTGATGAGGTCGGCCGGCAGCGTCGGCTTGATGACCTCTTCGATGACGGCTTCACGCAGCGTGGCCAGATCGATGTCCGGCGAGTGCTGGGTGGACAGCACGACGGTGTCGATGGCGTGCGGCTTGCCGTCGACGTAACGCACGGTGACCTGCGATTTCGCATCCGGGCGCAGCCAGGGCAAGCGGCCGTCGCGGCGCAGATTGGCCTGACGTTCGACCAGACGGTGCGACAGGTGAATCGGCAGCGGCATCAGTTCCGGGGTTTCTTCGCACGCATAACCGAACATCAGGCCCTGGTCGCCGGCGCCCTGATCGAGGTTGTTGTCGTGCGCGCGGTCCACGCCTTGCGCGATGTCCGGCGATTGCTTGTCGTACGCGACGAGCACCGCGCAGCCGCGGTAGTCGATGCCGTAGTCGGTATTGTCATAGCCGATGCGCTTGATCGTGTTGCGCGCGACCTGGATGTAATCGACGTTGGCGGTAGTGGTGATCTCTCCTGCCAGCACGACGAGGCCCGTGTTGCACAGCGTTTCCGCGGCGACACGCGAGTACTTGTCTTGCGTCAGGATGGCGTCGAGGATCGCGTCCGAAATCTGGTCCGCGACTTTGTCGGGATGGCCTTCGGAAACGGATTCGGAAGTGAAGAGATAGTCGTTTGCCACGTTGCAGAACTCCGGTTGTGTGGTTACGGGTGAGTTTCACGTAGCCAGCTTCGGGAGCCTGAAGCGGCGACGCTTTAGCGGATTACTTTACCGATGGCGCTTTGCATGTCGTAAAAGACGTGCAATGCTCCGTTCGGCTTCGCCCCGCAAGTTGTCTATTAACTCGGCGAAGCATTTATTATAGCGACTTCTTCTGATTGTCACAGAGTACCCACACGTGCTGTATTTCTTCCCGTTTGCAGGTTTTCCGAGCATTGCGTCGCGAGGCCAATTATTCCCGGAGACACCATGCTGAGCCGTCTCGGCGCCCACGCGGCCATTGCGTTTCTCAAGTTTCTGGCGCTCCTGCCTTACGGATTGGTTGCGCGAATGGGCGACGGTCTCGGCTGGCTGCTTTATCAATTGCCGAGTAACCGCAAACGCATCGTTCATATCAATCTGAGTTTGTGTTTCCCCGAATGGAGCGCCGAACACCGCGAAGACATCGCGCAGAAACATTTTCGCCATGCTATCCGCAGTTATGTCGAGCGCAGCGTGCAATGGTTCGGCTCCGCCCGCAAGCTGGAGAAGCTCGTGCAGGTCGACAGCGAAGTCGATCTGCTCGACCCGGACATGCCGCCCACGCTGTTGCTGGGCGCGCATTTCGTGGGTATCGAAGCCGGCTCGGTGTTTATCAACCATGCGTTGCAGCGGCAATGCGGCGCGCTGTATCAGCCGATGTCGAACAAGGTGCTCGACGACGTGGCCAAAGCAGCGCGCGGCCGTTTCGGCGCGGACATGGCGAGTCGCGCCGACAGCGCGCGCATCGTCCTGCGCTGGTTGCGCGACCGCAAGCCGGTAATGCTCGGCGCCGACATGGATTACGGCGCGCGCAACTCGACCTTCGTGCCGTTTTTCGGCATTCCCACCTGCACGCTGACCGCCGTCGGCCGGCTCGCCCAGGTCGGTCATGCGCAGGTCGTGCCGTTCATCGGCGAGGTGCTGCCGCACTACAAGGGTTATCGGCTGAAAGTGTTCAAGCCGTGGGCCAACTACCCGAGCGGCGACGACGATGCCGACGCGCGCCGCATGAACGCGTTCCTCGAAGAACAGATTCCGTTGATCCCCGAGCAGTACTACTGGGTGCACAAGCGTTTCAAGACGCGGCCGCCGGGTGTCCCCAGCGTGTATTGACACGTACCCGGAATAATCGAAGCCGTCCGCGCCCTCGGGCGCGTCACTTACAATAGCGCGATGAAACTGACTTTCACCAAAATGCACGGCGCAGGTAACGACTTCGTCGTGCTAGACGGCTACACGCAGCCGCTCGCGCTCACGCCGGCACAGGTACGGGCGTTGGCCGACCGTCACTTCGGCGTCGGCGCCGACCAGTTGTTGCTGGTGGAAAAGCCGACCGTGGACGGTGTCGATTTCCGATACCGCATCTTCAATTGCGACGGCGGTGAAGTCGAACATTGCGGCAACGGCGCGCGCTGTTTCGTCAAGTTCGTGCGCGACCGCGGTCTGACCGGGAAGCGCAGCGTGCGCGTGCAAGTGCAGCAAGGCGTGATCACGCTGACCATGCAGGACAATGGCGAAGTGCTGGTCGACATGGGCACGCCGGTATTCGAACCGGAACAGGTGCCGTTCGCGACCAAGGGTCTGGAAGGTCGCCGCGAAGGCGCCGACACGCTCTGGCCGCTCGACGTGAACGGCGTCACCCGCTGGATTTCGGTGGTATCGATGGGCAATCCGCATGCGGTCCAGGTGGTCGACGACGTGGAAGCGTTTCCAGTGCTCGTCGAAGGTCCGGTGATCGAGCGGCATGCGCGTTTTCCGCGCCGTGTGAACGCGGGCTTCATGCAGATCGTCGGCCGCAGCGAAGTCAAACTGCGCGTCTACGAGCGCGGCGCCGGCGAAACGCTCGCCTGCGGAACCGGCGCCTGTGCGGCGGTCGCAGCCGGCATCCGGCGCGGTTTGCTCGACGCGCCGGTGCTGGTGCATACGCATGGCGGCACACTCACCATTACGTGGGACCCGGCGAAGCCCGCCGAACCGCTGTTGATGGCCGGTCCCGCGGCCACGGTATTCGAAGGCGAGATAGAACTGGCCGACTGAATCCGGCCAGGCAGTTCCAGACACGCGGCTGAAAACGCGCCGTTGCAGCGCACCGTTGAAGCACCTCTCACAGTCGGGCGGCGCATTCACCGGACGGCCGACCTCCTTGACCGACGCGTCGCCCCCGGGCGTCGCTCCGTATTGCTTTAGCCGAAACCATGAACGATCGCGAAGTCGTCGAATACCTGCTGGCCAACCCCGAATTCTTCGCCGACCACGCGGAGATGCTCGCGACGGTACGGCTGGCGAACCCACACGGCAAAGCCGCGGTGTCGCTGCAGGAACGGCAGATGGAAATGCTGCGCGACAAGAACAAACTACTCGAACGACGCCTCGCCGAACTGCTGCGCTACGGTCACGAGAACGACAGCATTGCCTCCAGGTTCAATCGCTGGACCTTGCGCGTGATGGCCGAGCGCGACCCCTACGCGTTGCCGCGCACGATCACCGCCGGTCTGCGTGAAGTCTTCGACGTGCCGCAAGCGGCCTTGCGCGTCTGGGATGTCTCCGAGCCGTATGCGCAGGCCGACTTCGCGCGCCATGTCGGCGAGGAAGTCCGCCTCTTCGCGACCAGCCTCACCACGCCGTATTGCGGCGCGAACACCGGTTTCGAGGCCGCGCAGTGGCTGCCGGCGAGTGAAGAGACGCCATCGTCCGATACCCCGCCCAGCACCGAATCGATCGCGCTGCTCGCCTTGCGCGACCCCGAAGGCAAAGAGGAAGCGCCGACGTTCGGTCTGCTCGTGATGGGTTCGGCCGACCCGCGCCGCTTTCACGAAGGAATGGCGACCGACTTCCTGACGCAGATCGGCGGTCTGGCGAGCGCGGCGCTCAGCCGTCTGCTGCCGCGCTGAGCCGGTAGCCCACCCGTAACCGCACTCGCATCCGCCCCGCATCGTGACCGAACCCTCGACAGAAGCCGCTGACGCAAGCGCAGACGCAGGCGCAATCGCTAAAGCAAGCTCGAGCGACGCCGACCCGATCGCCGCCTATCTGTCGAATCTCGAACACGTGCGGCGGCTGTCCGCGCATACGCTGCGCGGCTACACGCACGAACTGGAACAACTCCGGCTGCTCGCAAAAGGCCGGCCGCTCGAAAGCCTGAGCGCCGTCGATATTCGCGGCGCCGTTTCGCGCGCCCATGCGGGCGGCCTGACGGCGCGTTCGATCGGCCACCGGCTGTCCGCGTGGCGCGCGTTCTACCGCTGGCTGGCAGGCCGGGTCGATCTGCCGTCCAATCCGGTCGCGACGGTGCGCGCACCGAAGCAACCCCGCACGCTGCCCAAAGCCTTATCCGTCGACGACGCCACGCGCCTGATGGAGAGCCCGCCCGCCGACACGCCCGAAGGTCTGCGCGACCATGCCATGCTCGAACTGTTCTATTCGTCGGGTCTGCGGCTGGCGGAGCTGGTCGGTCTCGACGCCCGTTTCGCCGATGCCAACGGCTACCGCTCCGCCGGCTGGCTCAAGCTCGATTCCGCCGAAGTCGAAGTGCTCGGCAAGGGCAACCGGCGCCGCGTCGTGCCCGTCGGCAGCAAGGCGCTCATCGCGTTGCACGCGTGGCTCGCCGTGCGCGACCAGATGGTGAAACACGACCCACATCCGCTCTTCCTGTCGACCCGCGGCAACCGGCTTTCGCCGAACGTGGTGCGCGAGCGCGTGAAGCGCGCTGCCATGGTCGCCGGCATTCCCGCCAACGTGCACCCGCACGTGTTGCGGCATTCGTTCGCCACTCACGTGTTGCAGTCGAGCGGCGACCTGCGCGCGGTGCAGGAACTGCTCGGCCACGCCAGCATCACCGCGACGCAGGTTTATACCGCGCTCGATTTCCAGCATCTCGCGCAGGTCTACGACAAAGCGCATCCGCGCGCTAAAAAACGCGACTGAGTCCGCTGACGCGGCGTGCAGTCTCCGCCTTCGCTTTACCCGCCGTGTGCGCGTGGCTCTCCGTACGCCACGTTTGCCTCGTTCACGCGGCCCATTGCCTTGCTGACACCCTGATGAATATCGTTACGCTCAAACCGTCGAAAGAAAAATCGCTGCTGCGCCGGCACCCTTGGGTCTATGCGAACGCGATCGATCGCGTCGACGGCCATCCCGCGCCCGGCGCCACCGTGCTGGTGCGCGCCCACGACGGCCGGTTTCTCGCGCGCGCCGCCTACAGCCCGCATTCCCAGATCCGCGCGCGCGTCTGGAGCTTCGACGAGGCCGAGCCGATCGACCACGCGTTTTTCAAGCGCCGCGTGCAGCGCGCGCTCGCGCATCGGCGGACGATGGTGCGCGACACCGGCGCCGTGCGACTGATTTTCGGTGAAGCGGACGGCCTGCCCGGCCTGATCGTCGATTGCTACACGGCCGAAGACGCCGGCCAGCGCAGCCAGCTCGTTTGCCAGTTCATGGCGACGGGCGTCGAGGCGTGGAAGGACGCGATCGTCGCCGCACTGGTGGACGCGACGGGCTGCCCGAACGTGTACGAGCGCTCGGACGTGTCGATTCGCCAGAAGGAAGGACTGGAGCAGATCACCGGTGTGCTGGCGGGCGAGCCGCCGTCCGACGCGCTGATCGCGAGCGAAAACGGCGTGCGCTATCACGTCGACGTGCGCAACGGCCACAAAACCGGCTTTTACGTGGATCAGCGGGACAACCGCTTGCTGGTTCAGCAATACGCGCAGGATCGCGACGTGTTGAACTGCTTCTGCTACACCGGCGGGTTTTCGCTGGCGGCGCTGAAGGGCGGCGCGAAGCGCGTGGTGTCGGTCGATTCGTCGGGCGAAGCGCTGGCGCTCGCGCAGCAGAACGTCGTGGCCAACGGCTTCGACGCCGGGCGCGCCACGTGGCTCGACGCCGATGCGTTCAAGACGCTGCGGCGCCTGTACGACGAGGGCGAGCGTTTCGACCTGATCGTGCTCGATCCGCCGAAATTCGCACCCTCGCGCGAGCACGTGGATCGGGCGTCGCGGGCGTACAAGGACATCAACCTGACCGGTCTCAAGCTGCTGCGCCCGGGCGGCCTGCTGTTCACCTACTCGTGCTCCGGCGCGATCGACGCCGAGTTGTTCCAGAAAATCGTCTCCAGCGCGGCGGCCGATGCGCGGGTGGACGCGCGCATTCTCAAGCGGCTGGGCGCAGGCGTCGACCATCCGTTGCTGACGGCCTTCCCCGAAGGGGAGTACCTGAAAGGCCTATTGTTGCAAATCGCCTGATCGCCCATAGTTTCGGGGTTGGTTTTGCGATTCCGCCGGGCTCGCCAGCGTGGGCCCGGCAGATATGTTTCAATACCCGGCCAGGCCAGACGGGGCTTTCGCGCCATGAGGCTGCCGCGCCCCGGCCTATCGCAGTGCGGAAACACCCCATTTCGCGTCCTGTTTTGCGCCCCGTCGCGAGCAGGTGACGCACCGTTCAACATACAGATACAGGCACAGGTACCCACATGATTCCCGTCACTATCCTGACCGGCTTTCTCGGCAGCGGCAAAACCACCCTGCTCAAGCGCATCCTGAACGAACAGCACGGCATGAAGATCGCCGTGATCGAAAACGAGTTCGGCGAAGAGAACATCGACAACGAAATCCTCGTGCAGGACACCGGCGAGCAGATCATCCAGATGAGCAACGGCTGTATTTGCTGCACGATTCGCGGCGACCTGTCGCGCGTGCTCGGCGATCTGGCCGCGCAGAAACAGGCGGGCACGCTCGACTTCGACCGCGTGGTGATCGAGACCACGGGCCTCGCCAATCCGGGGCCGGTCGCGCAGACCTTCTTTATGGACGATCAGATCGCGAACGAATTCCTGCTCGACGCGATCATCACGCTGGTCGACGCGAAGCACGCGAATCATCAACTGGACGAGCATGAAGTGGTGCAGCGCCAAGTCGGTTTCGCCGACCGCCTGTTCATCACCAAGGCCGATCTGGTCGATGAAAAGCACGTGACCGACCTGCGCCACCGCCTGCTGCACATGAACCCGCGCGCGGCCATCAAGGAAGTGAATTTCGGCGAGGCGCCCATCAAGGAGATTTTCGACCTGCGCGGCTTCAATCTGAATTCGAAGCTCGAGATCGACCCGGACTTCCTCGTCGAAGACGACCATTCGCACAATCACGCGCATGCGCACGACGAGCACGGCCACACGCACGCGGATCACGATCATGAGAACTGCGACCACGATCACGGCAAGTGCGATCACGAAGGCCACGATCATGGACACAACCATCACCACGCGCACCACGACGACAAGATCAAGTCGTTCGTCTACCGCAACGACCGCCCGTTCGACCCGAACAAGCTCGAAGACTTCCTCGGCGGCATTCTGCAGATCTACGGCGAACGGCTGCTGCGCTACAAGGGCGTGCTCTATATGAAGGGCGTGGACCGCAAGGTCGTGTTCCAGGGCGTGCATCAGATGATGGGCAGCGACCTCGCCGCGAAATGGCAACCCATCGAAAAGAAGACCAACAAGATGGTGTTCATCGGCATCGAACTGCCGCAAGACCTGATCACCGACGGTCTGGACGCCTGCCTCGCATAAGCGTCAGGCCGTTCCGGGTGGCCGCGCGATTGCGCTCGCACTGTACGCGAGCGCACCGTGCGCACCTCGATTCGGCAGTTTAATTCGCCCGATGTCGACGTCAGGCGTTTGAAATGTCGGGCGTATGAAAAGCGCGTGAAAACCCTGCTGTATTAATGCGTGCACGACCATCGCTTTTTGGTCGGGCGCGCGTTATATTTTCGGGATTACGATGCGCCGTAGGGCGTTTTTCACCAGTTCCGGTGCGAGTTTGTGATTCAGTTACAATACGTGCCCACTGAGAATGACCCCGATTACCGGACCGCGCGTATCCCGCGCCGGGCTTGAAGCGGCGCCGGAAAATCTGCTCCGGAATCGCGCCGTTACGCCGGCCGGCAAAACCTGCAAAGGTACGCGGCCAGCAAATCAGTACCTCAGGAGCATTTGAGAATCGGTTTCCAGAGGAGTTCGGCCCCGCATCGGCGTTTCGACGCCCGGCGTTACGACGCCCGACGTTGCGACGCCCGACGTGTGGGCGCCAGGCGCTTCGGCGTCACGACAGTTGATCGTCCGTGCCCGCCTCGCGCTCAGCGTCCTCGCGGCGCCTTTGCGGGCAATACGAAAGTGCGGGCACTATGTAAGAGTTTTGCCTCACATTGAAGAAGCAAGCCAGATGACGACGAAACGACTCTTGACCGAAGCCGAAATCCTGAAGATGAGCGACAAGGATTACATGAACGAGGATCAGCTCGCCTTCTTCAAGAACAAGCTCGAACAGCTGCAGGCGGACATTCTCCGCAATGCCGGCCAAACTACCGAGAACCTGCGCGAAACCGTAATCGTGCCGGACCCGGCCGACCGCGCCACGATCGAGGAAGAGCATGCGCTCGAACTGCGCACGCGCGACCGCGAACGCAAGCTGCTGAAGAAGGTGCAGCAATCGATCGCGCGCATCGACTCCGGCGACTACGGCTGGTGCGAAGAAACCGGCGAGCCGATCGGCATCCCGCGTATGCTCGCCCGGCCCACGGCCACCCTGTCGCTCGAAGCGCAGGAACGCCGCGAACTGCGTCAGAAGCTGTTCGGCGACTGAATACCTTGCGGCGCGGCTTCGGCTCCGCGCCCTCCAAGCCGCTTCTTCGAGAGGCGCACGGTAATCCGTGCGCCTTTTTTCTTTTGCAATCTCCTGCGCACGCTCATCTGCAGCCAATTCCGGGTTTTTTCTCCGATGCCTTTTGCGGGCTCTTGATATGACCGCGCACGCCCTAAAATAAACCGGACATGCGTTGCACGTGCGCGCGCCGGCAAGATGAGTGTCGCGTCGCGCGTCGTCCGCTTTCAGGATTCACGCGGGGGTGCTGCGCCACCGCGTCCTACCCGTTTTGTAGAGAGGAACGCATATGGAGCAATTTCACGGCACGACGATCGTCTCCGTGCGCCGCGGCGACAAGGTCGCGTTAGGCGGCGACGGCCAGGTGACATTGGGCAACATCGTCATGAAGGGCGGCGCGAAGAAAGTCCGGCGCATTTACAACGGTAAGGTGCTGGTAGGTTTCGCGGGCGGCACGGCCGACGCCTTCTCGCTGCTCGACCGTTTCGAAGCGAAGCTGGAAAAACATCAGGGCAATCTCACGCGGGCCGCCGTGGAACTCGCGAAAGACTGGCGCACCGACCGCATGCTGCGCCGTCTGGAAGCCATGCTCATCACTGCGGACGCCACCACCACGCTCGTCATCACCGGTAACGGCGACGTGCTCGATCCGGAAGGCGGTATCTGCGCAATCGGTTCGGGCGGTTCCTATGCGCAGGCAGCCGCGATCGCGCTTGCGGAAAACACCGAAATGTCACCCCGCGAAATCGTGGAGAAGTCGCTGCAAATTGCCGGCGACATGTGCATCTATACGAACCATAACCGCGTCATCGAGACGATCGAGTAAGGACCCACGATGAGCACCATGACCCCTGCCGAGATCGTCTCGGAACTCGACAAACACATCATCGGCCAAGGCCGCGCGAAGAAAGCCGTAGCCGTGGCGCTGCGTAATCGCTGGCGGCGTCAGCAGGTCGACGAACCGCTGCGCCAGGAAATCACGCCGAAGAACATTCTGATGATCGGACCGACCGGCGTCGGCAAAACCGAAATCGCGCGGCGGCTCGCCAAGCTGGCCGACGCACCGTTCATCAAGATCGAAGCCACCAAGTTCACCGAAGTCGGCTACGTGGGCCGCGACGTCGACAGCATCGTGCGCGACCTGATCGAAATCTCCGTCAAGCAGACGCGTGAAACCGAAATGCGCAAAGTGCGCACGAAGGCTGGAGATCAGGCTGAAGACCGCATTCTCGACATTCTGTTGCCGAGCGCGCGGCCGGTCGGTTTCGGCGCCAGCTCGAATGCGGCGGACACCGTCGACGAAAGCGGCAGCACGCGGCAAACCTTCCGCAAGCGCCTGCGCGAAGGTCTGCTCGACGACAAGGAAATCGAACTCGACGTCGAGCAGCCGCAAGCCGGCATGGACATCATGGGGCCGCCGGGCATGGAAGACATGACCGAGCAGATTCGTTCGATGTTCGCGAACATCGGCGGCGGCAAGAAAATGCGCCGAAAGCTCAAGGTGAAGGAAGCGCTCAAAGTCCTCACCGACGAAGAAGCCGGCAAGATGCTCAACGACGAAGAGGTGAAAACCAAGGCCGTGCAGAACGTCGAGCAGAACGGCATCGTGTTCCTCGACGAAATCGACAAGATTGCGTCGCGCAACGAAGCCGGCGGCGGTGAGGTATCGCGTCAGGGCGTGCAGCGCGATCTGCTGCCGCTGGTCGAAGGCACCACCATTAACACCAAGTACGGCATGGTGAAGACGGACCACATCCTGTTCATCGCGAGCGGCGCGTTTCATCTGGCCAAGCCGAGCGATCTGATTCCCGAACTGCAAGGCCGTTTCCCGATTCGCGTCGAACTGGACTCGCTGTCGGTCAACGACTTCGAATCGATCCTGGTGTCGACCGATGCGAGCCTCGTCAAGCAATACCAGGCGCTGCTGGCGACCGAAGACGTGCACCTCGAATTCGCCGACGACGGTATTCGACGGCTCGCCGAGATCGCTTATGCGGTGAACGAGAAAACCGAGAACATCGGCGCACGCCGTCTGTACACGGTCATCGAAAAGCTGCTGGAAGAAGTCTCGTTCTCGGCGGGCAATCACTCGGGCCGCACGGTGCAGATCGACGCGGCTTATGTCGATCGCGCGCTGAACGAAGTGGCGGAAGACGAAGATCTGTCGCGCTACGTGTTGTGATTTTTCGTGATTTTTTAGTGATGCCGCTCACGCCTGATTAGCATCACGCGTGGTCGTAAAAAACGGGCTGCCTTTAATCGGGCAGCCCGTATTTTTTGGCGCGTGCAGCAGGCCTTCGCCTTATTGCTTGACCGGCCGCTTCGCCAGCTTGCGCTGCAAGGTCCGCCGATGCATGTTCAACGCACGCGCAGTGGCCGAGATATTGCCGCCATGTTCGGCCAGCACGCGCTGAATATGCTCCCACTCCAGACGCGCGACGGATAACGGCGTGGGATGCTCGATCGCTTCGTCCGCCTGCAGCGAACTCGCTTCGCTTTGCAGCGCCGACAGAATCGTCTCGACGTTCGCCGGTTTCGCGAGGTAATTGTCGGCGCCGTCCTTGACCGCCTGCACCGCGGTCGCGATGCTCGCATAACCGGTGAGCACCAGCATGCGCGCGTCCGGTTGCAGATCTCGCAACGGAGCGACGAGCGTGAGTCCCGAGTCGTTGCCGAGATGCAGGTCCACCGTGATCTGGCTGAACTTTTGCTGATTGGCGAGCTTGATTGCCTCGTCCGCGTTGTGCGCCTCGCTCACCGTATAGCCACGGCGAGTCAGACCGCGGGCGAGGATGCCGGAGAACACCTCGTCGTCGTCGATCACCAGAAAATTCATTTCACTCATGCCTGTTTCTCCGTGTTGTAGGGCGCGGCGTCCTGATGGGCCGCACCTGATAATTTTCGCCCCGAGAGCGGTAGTCGAAGAATCGCGCGCGTGCCGGGCGGCCTGATCGCGCTCACATCGGTGAGTTCGATGGTGCCGCGCAAACGCGCCGCCGCCGAAAACGCCAGGTACAGACCCACGCCATGGCCGCCCTGCGTGCTCTCGACCGGCATGGCGCCGAGCGAGCCACGCAACGCGGCCGGAATGCCGGGGCCGGCATCGCACACTTCGAAAACAATCTGGTCGCCACGCGCCGCGAGCGCACAGGACAGGGTCACGTAATCGCGACTGGCCCGCGCGGCATTGTCGAGCAGAATCGTGAGAATCTGGCTCACGGCAACCGTGTCGTCAAGACTGACGTCTTCCGGCGGCACGCCGATCCGTTCGAACTTCACATGCGGATGGCGCAGGCGCCACTGCTCGCCGAACGACTCGAGCCACTCGCCGACCGGTTGCCGGTTGGTGGTGGTGGACGCACGACTGCGCAACCGCGCGAGCGCCGACGTGCAGAGTGTCATTTGCTGCTCGAGCAGTTCGAAGTCGGCGCTGTAGGGTGCGAGGCCTTGATCGGAACGGGCGGCATCGCGCAACTCTTCGGACAACATCGCAATTGTAGACAGAGGCGTGCCGATTTCGTGAGCGACAGTCGCCGCCTGAACCCCGAGCGCGACCGCGCGTTCGTCGTGAAGCAAGCGCTGCTGCGCGTCTCCGAGCGCTGCGTCACGTAGCCGCAGAGCGCGCGACATACGCGCGACGAACCATGCGATGAGCCCCACGCTCACCATGAAGTTCACCCACATGCCGGCGCGATAGTAGTCGAACAGGTTGGCGGGATTGTCGAGATTGAGCGGCACCGAATCGAAGCCGAGTACCGCGTAGCAGGCTACGGCGAACGCGGCGAGCCACACCATCAGACGCCAGGGGAGCACCGCGGCCGCGATTGCCAGCGACGGCAGATACAGCGAGACGAATGGATTGGTAGTGCCGCCGGAAAGAAACAGCAGCGCGGACAGTGCGCCGAGATCCACCCAGATCTGCCCGAACAATTCCATGTTCGACTCGGGCCGTTGACGCGACACGCGCCACCACGTCAAAGCGTTAAAAAGTATTTCGAGCGTGATGACCAGCAACATGGCGGGCAGCGGCAAATGCACGCCGATGAAGTTTTGCACGATGGCAATCGTCGCCAACTGACCTAAGATGGCTAGACAGCGCAGCCAGAACAGATGCCCCAGATTGACCCGGCCCGTATTGGTGATTCGATGCATGACTTTATTTACCTGTTCGGACTAGTCCGACTGACCTCGCTGATCCGCGCCGTTAACATGGCACCTTTGCGATAGCGCCGCACGGGCCCATTGCTTGTTCATCGGTGCTCGCTACGCGCGAACTTCTCCATGCCGTCTACTTCTTCTGCTTCTGCTCCAGTGCCTGAGTCTCACGTCTCGTCAGCTTTCCTGAGCTTTCTGCGACGTGCCGCCACAGCGCGACAAAACGGCACCGCGGAAGACGAAGCCGACTGCCTCGATTCAGCGGCACGACTTCATCCGCTCGACGACGCAGCGCTCGAATCGCTGGTGCTCGGCCTGCTCGCACGGCATGAATACGACGAGGCCGTCGAACTCGCCGCCATTATTGCGCAACTCGATTCCCACCGCGCACCGGCGCACTTCCGTCACGGCTATGCACTGCAAATGGCGAACCGGCATCACGAGGCCATCGCTCCGTATCGCCTCGCACTCGCCATCGACCCGCAACTGCCACGGCTGCGCAGCAATCTCGCCGGCGCGCTAATGCTTACAGGCGGCGCAAGAAGCGAGCAGATCGCGCTGCTGGAAAGCGCGGTGCGCCACGACCCAAACGAAGGCGATAGCTGGACCAATCTCACGCAGGCCTACCGCGCGAACATGGATCTGGCGAACGCGCTCACGGCCGGCCAACGCGCCGTGCACTGTGCGCCGCATAGCCCGCTTGCGCTGAACAACTACGCGCTGACCTTGCGCGAAGCCCAGCGCTGGGACGAAGCGGAACAAGCGGCACTCGCCGCTTGTGATCTGGCGCCGCAGGACGCCACCTTGCGCTCTAACCTGGGTATGTTGCAACTCATGCGCGGCGATTACCCACAGGGCTGGTTGTCGCACGAGGCGCGCTGGGACGGCTCGTTCGAACTGGGCGGCAACCGCCCCGCGCTGCCCGGCCCGACGTGGCGAGGCGAATCGCTGGCCGGCAAAACGCTGCTGGTGTGGGGCGAGCAGGGCATGGGCGACGTGTTGCAGTTCAGCCGGTATATCCCGCTGCTCGCCGGGCGCGTGCATCGCGAAGGTGGCCGTCTCATCTGGAATTCGTTTCCGCAGATGGGTGCGCTGCTGGCGCGAAGTCTGGGCAGTCACGTGGACAGGTACTGCGCCGGCGGCGGCGCCGATTCGTTGCCGCCGTTCGATTACGAGATTCCGCTGCTCAGCCTGCCGCTGATCTTCGGCACCTGCGAAGCGACCATTCCGGCGGCGCAAGCGTATCTACGCCCGGACCCGACCGCGCTCGCGTCGTGGCAACGCCGGCTCGCCGGCGAGACGCGACTCAAGGTCGGCCTGACGTGGACGGGCAGTCCAGGCCACCAGCGCAATCCCTTCCGGCGCGTGGGATGCGAGCGCTACGCCGCGCACTTCGGCGGCCTGCGCGATGTGGCGTTTTATTCACTACAACCCGGCGCCGGTGCCGACGTAGCCGCCGCCCGTGCAGCCGGTCTGCCGATGACCGACCACACCGCCGAACTGACAAGCTTCGACGACACCGCCGCGCTGGTCGGCGCGCTCGATCTCGTCATCACCGTGTGCACGTCGGTGGCGCATCTGAGCGGTGCGCTCGGCCAGCGCACCTGGGTGCTGCTCGACGTCAATCCTCACTGGGTGTGGCTGCTCGGTCGGAGCGACAGCCCGTGGTATCCGCGCGCCACGCTTTACCGGCAGCCGGGCTTCGGGCTATGGGAGCCCGTGCTCGACACCGTTGCTCGCGACCTGCGCGCATTGGCAGCGTCCTGCGCTCACGCAGGCCCGGCTCGCCCCGCTTCCTGAGCCGCCTGCGCGATTTCCGCCACGAGGCATTCCGGGCATAAGCAGCCGCGCGCGGCATCGAGCTTTCCGGACGGCAGCACCGGCATGGCCTGGCACCAGCATTCGAACGGCTGCGCATGCCGTCCGCAATCGAATGCGCTGCCGCAGCGCGGGCAAAGGGGAGTGTCTTGGGAGCGGACGGAATTCATGATGGACTGGTCGATCTCGCTTCAGTCACGGTCGGGAGATGATGCCACGAGCGCCGTCCGACCGTGAGTCGTCCGTTCGGCCAATTACCAGCGTGCCCGCGACGCGCTACGCTACCTTCTTCACCGATGCCTGCAAGTCCCGACGCCATGGAAAACCCTGTCGCGCCGCGTCAGTCCTGTACAATTCGGCCTGTTTTAACTGTCCGTACCTGAGCCTGCCGCCATGTCCGAGCTTCCCGACCTTTCGCAGATCGCGCCCACCCTGAAGGCTGAAATCCTGGCCGAGGCGCTGCCTTACATTCGCCAGTATCACGGTAAGACCGTGGTCATCAAATACGGCGGCAACGCCATGACGGAAGAGCGCCTGAAACAGGGTTTCGCGCGCGATGTGATTCTGCTCAAGCTGGTCGGCATCAACCCGGTCATCGTGCACGGCGGCGGCCCGCAGATCGACCACGCGCTGAAGAAAATCGGCAAGCAGGGCACCTTCATTCAAGGTATGCGCGTCACCGACGAAGAGACGATGGAAGTCGTCGAATGGGTGCTCGGCGGCGAAGTGCAGCAGGACATCGTCACGCTCATCAATCATTTCGGCGGTCATGCGGTCGGCCTGACCGGCAAGGACGGCGGCCTGATTCACGCGCGCAAGATGCTCATGCCCGACCGCGACAATCCGGGCCAGTATCTCGACATCGGCCAGGTAGGCGAAGTCGAAGCCATCAACCCGGCGGTCGTCAAGGCGCTGCAGGACGACGCCTTTATTCCGGTCATCTCGCCCATCGGTTTCGGTGAAGACGGCCTGTCGTACAACATCAACGCCGACCTGGTCGCCGGCAAACTGGCGGTCGTGCTGAACGCCGAAAAACTGGTGATGATGACCAACATTCCAGGCGTGATGGACAAGGAAGGCACGTTGCTCACCGACCTGTCGGCTCGCGAAATCGACGGCCTGTTCGCCGACGGCACGATCTCCGGCGGCATGCTGCCGAAAATCTCGTCGGCGCTGGATGCGGCCAAGAGCGGCGTGCGTTCGGTGCACATCATCGACGGCCGGATCGAGCACTCGGTGCTGCTGGAAATTCTCACCGAACAGCCGTTCGGCACGATGATCCGTTCGCACTGAGTTATACCGGCTCGATACCGGCTCGATACCGGCTCGATACCGGCTTGATCCCCGCGTGATCCCCGCCTCTTCTCCGGCAGACTCCATGCGTCGACCCGACGCGCGGAGTCTGCCAGGCAGTCCCGCTGCCGCCAGCGCCTGAACGGCGAAACCACCATGCGCACTCCCACCTCCCGACGTCGTCGTCCGCACATCGCCGGCGGCAGTCCGGTCTGGCTGTTCGATCTCGACAACACGCTGCATCGCGCGTCGCACGCCATTTTCCCGGCGATCAATCACGGCATGACGCAGTACATCGTCGACACGCTGCAGGTCGATCTCGCCGAAGCCAACCGCCTTCGCAGCGGCTACACGGAGCGCTACGGCGCGGCGCTGCTCGGCCTCACGCGCCATCATCCGCTCGACGGCAACGACTTCCTGAAAGTGGTTCACACGTTCCCCGATCTGGGCTCGATGATCCGCTCCGAACGCGGTGTCGCGCGCCTCGTCGCGGCGCTGCCGGGCCGCAAGATCGTGTTGACCAACGCGCCCGAAGAATACGCGCGCGCGGTGCTCGCCGAGTTGCGCATCGAGCGGCTATTCGAACAGGTGATCGCCATCGAACACATGCGCGATCGCCGCCAATGGCGCGCGAAGCCCGATCACGCGATGCTGCGCAAAGCCATGCGCGACGCGCACGTGGCGCTCAAGGACGTGATCCTGGTCGAAGACACGCGCTCGCATCTGAAAAACTATCGGCGCCTCGGCATCCGCACCGTGTGGATCACCGGGCACCTGCCGCGCAAGCCGCACGCGGACGGCGTGCCGACGCGTCTGCCGGGAACCGGCCGGCCGCATTACGTCGACCGCACTATTCGTTCGTTGAGATCGCTACGACTGGGCACCCGCTCGGTTCGCCTGAAGGGACAGCAGACGAAACGACAGTCGCCCGCCGCCAGCCGATAGACAGGCGTGACGCAGTCGAAAACAGCGTAGCCAGACACGAACCGACGCCGGGCGCCTCGCCCAAGTCCTCGCGCCGGAAGCCAGGCGAGCGCCGCGTCCACATCCCGCAGACCCCAGCCGGCGCGACGCTTACGCGCGAGATTTTCCGCTATACTTTGCGCCACTCATCACGCGCCGATTTGCTGACTCGATTGCGGGCGCGCGAACTGCAGGGAGTTTCCCGCGGTTCACTACAAATGCGGCTAAAGAGGTTGTCAGCCGCGCACATCGCTTCTCCTCCGTGCCTCGCCGACGCCATCTAGCCGCCCTGTTTTTGTCAAATGGCGGAATGAATGGAATCGATCGGTATCGTCGCTCCCCAGCAAATGCACTTCAGCGAACCGCTGCCCTTGCAGAACGGCAGCTCGCTATCCGGTTACGACCTGACGGTCGAAACCTACGGCACGCTCAACGCGGCGTGCAGTAACGCCGTGCTCGTCTGTCATGCGCTCAACGCGTCGCATCACGTGGCGGGCGTCTACGCGGACGACCCCAAAGACATCGGCTGGTGGGACAACATGGTCGGCCCGGGCAAGCCGCTCGACACCAACCGCTTCTTCGTGATCGGCGTGAACAATCTCGGCTCGTGCTTCGGTTCCACCGGACCGATGAGTATCGACCCGGCCACCGGCGAGCCGTACGGCGCGCGCTTTCCCGTCGTCACCGTCGAAGACTGGGTCAACGCCCAGGCGCGCGTCGCGGACCAATTCGGCATCGAGCGTTTCGCGGCGGTGATGGGCGGCAGCCTCGGCGGCATGCAGGCGCTCGCGTGGAGCATGATGTACCCGGAGCGCGTCGCGCATTGCATCGTGGTCGCGTCCACACCGAAGCTCTCGGCGCAGAACATCGCGTTCAACGAAGTAGCGCGCTCGGCGATTCTCTCGGACCCCGACTTCCACGGCGGCAACTACTACGCGCATGGCGTGAAGCCGAAGCGCGGCCTGCGGGTCGCGCGCATGATCGGCCACATCACCTATCTGTCGGACGACGACATGGCCGAGAAATTCGGCCGTTCGCTGCGTCGCGCGGAAGGCGCACTGGACGCCTACAACTTCAACTTCGACGTGGAATTCGAAGTGGAGTCGTATCTGCGCTACCAGGGCGACAAGTTCGCCGATTACTTCGATGCGAACACCTATCTGCTCATCACACGCGCGCTCGACTATTTCGATCCGGCTAAAGCCTTTGCCGGCGATCTGACCGCCGCCGTCGCGCACACCACGGCGAAGTATCTGATTGCCAGCTTCACGACCGACTGGCGTTTCGCGCCGGCCCGCTCGCGCGAACTGGTGAAGGCGCTGCTCGATCACAAACGCACGGTCACGTACGCGGAGATCGACGCGCCGCACGGCCACGACGCCTTCCTGCTCGACGACGCGCGCTATCACAACCTGATGCGCGCCTATTACGAACGTATTGCCACCGAGGTGAACGCATGAACCAGCGAGCTCTCGATTATCTGGCGTTGCGCCCGGACTTCCGCGCGATCGCCCGCTGGGTCGAACCGCGCTCGACCGTGCTCGATCTCGGTTGCGGCGACGGCTCGCTGCTGTCGCTGCTCACCGAAGAGCTGGACGTGCAGGGCTACGGGATCGAAATCAACGACGCCGGCGTGCTGGCGTCCACGCGCAACGGCGTCAACGTGATCCAGCAGAATCTGGAAGACGGCCTACGCTTGTTCGAAGACGAAAGCTTCGATTTCGCGATCCTCTCGCAGACGCTGCAGACCATTCACCAGACCGCGGCGATCCTGCGCGAGACAGTGCGCGTCGGCAAGGAGTGCATCGTCTCGTTTCCGAATTTCGGTTACTGGTCGCATCGGCTTTCGGTTTTGCTGGGCCATATGCCGGTGTCGAAATCGCTGCCTTATCAGTGGCACAACACGCCGAACGTGCGCGTGCTGACCATCGAGGACTTCGAGGCGCTGGCGCCGGAAGTCGGCATCGAAATTCTCGACCGTGTGGTGCTGCACGAGGGCCAGGTGGTGCGATGGGGCGTGAACTGGCGTGGTAGTCTTGCGGTCTATCGCGTCAAGAAAAGCTAACGCAAGTCACACACATGTCGAACCCGCCGCAAGAGGCGCCCGCACTTACCGCTCACGAAGATCATCCCGGCTGGCGCGCATTTTTCAATACGCGCATGCTGATCTGCGTCTTTCTCGGCTTTACGTCGGGACTGCCGCTGTTCACGCTCGTCTATCTGGTGCAGGCGTGGCTGCGCTCCGAAGGTGTCAATCTGAAGGAAATCGGCCTGTTCGCGCTGATCCAGTTTCCGTACACGTGGAAATTCGTCTGGGCGCCGCTGATGGACCGCTACGTGCCGCGCTTCCCGGGCTGGCGGCCGGGCAGACGGCGCGGCTGGATGCTGGTCACGCAGATTCTCGTCGCCGGTGCGATCGGCACGCTCGGTTTCGTATCGCCCAAGGAGTCGATCTGGACCGTCGCGGCATTGACCGCGCTGGTCGCGTTCTTCGGCGCGAGTCAGGACATCGTGGTCGACGCGTACCGGCGCGAATTGCTGAGCGACACGCAGCAGGGTCTCGGAAATGCGGTGCACGTGAACGCGTACAAGATCGCCGCGCTGGTGCCGGGTTCGCTCGCGCTGATTCTGTCGGACCATTTACCGTGGTCCACCGTGTTCATCGTGACGGCGGCGTTCATGCTGCCGGGCATGGTCATGACGCTGGTGGTGCGCGAGCCCGAAGTGCATGGCACGCCGCCCAAAAATCTGCGCGAAGCCATCGTGCGACCATTCAGCGAATTCGTTCAGCGCGACGGCTGGCGCGGCGCGCTGTTCGTGCTCGGCTTCATCTTCCTGTACAAGCTCGGCGACACGATGGCAACCACGCTGTCCACGTCGTTCTTTCTCGACATCGGTTTTTCGCGCACGCAGATCGGCGTGATCGCCAAGACCACCGCGTTCGGCGCGAGTCTCGCAGGCGGCGTGGTCGGCGGCCTGTGGCTGATGAAAATCGGCATCGGCCGCGGCCTGTGGATTTTCGGCATCCTGCAGATGGTGTCCACGCTAGGCTTCGCGTGGCTCGCGCATCTCGGACCGGCGTCGCCCGGCCTCGCAGCAATTTACGACATGGCCGTCTGGATGAGCGAAGGCACCACGAAACTGCTCGCGCTGGTCGGCGTCGACTGGGCCGTGCAGCTCGAGCCGCGCTCGGTCGCATTGGCGCTCGTCTACGGCTTCGAGACGTTTGCGACCGGTCTGACGATGGCGGCATTCACCGCCTATATCGCCAGCACCACGGACCCGCGCTATACGGCGACGCAGTTCGCGCTGTTCACGAGCCTCGCCTCGGTGCCGCGCACGCTGGCCTCGGCGGCCAGCGGCTACGTCGTCGCGCGAATCGGCTGGTTCGACTATTTCGTCGTGTGTACCGCTTTGGCTTTGCCCGGCATGCTGCTTCTGCTGCGCATCGCGCCGTGGAGAACGCGGTCGTGAGGGCGCTGCAATCGAAGTGCGGAGCGAACCCCGCGAGCAAACTGAGTGCGGCGCTTTTAATCGTCGCAGCAAGTCTGCTCCCGATCGTGCCAATCAGCGCGTTCGCGAGCACAACGGCCGGCGCAAGTAGTCCGGAGGCCGCCACCGCGCCCGAAGCCAACAGCAGCGCGGCCAGCACCGGCAACCCGGCGGCCATCGCCCCCGTCGTACAAACGCCCACCCCTACTTCCCCGTCGTACACCCCCGCCCCGGCGCCAAACCCGCAACTGCGCTTCGGCAGCTACCTGGTGTTCCGCAACCTGATCCCGTCGCCGGTTCTCGAAGCGCAAGCCGCCGAAGAGTTCAGCCAGATCACCTACGGCGCCGCACATGCGGACCGCCTGTACGGCGACAAGGACCCGCACGTCGTCCGCGTGCGCTCGATCGTCGACAAGCTGATCCCCTACTCGTTGAAATGGAACGAGCGCGCCAAGCTCTGGAAGTGGGACGTGGCGGTGGTCCGCTCGGACGATATCCGCATGTACTGCCTGCCCGGCGGCAAGATCGTCGTATATGGCGGGCTACTCGACCGCGTGCACCTGAACGACAACGAACTCGGCATGCTGATAGGCCACGAGATCGCGCACGCGCTGCGCGAGCATGCGCGAGAGCGGCTCGGCGAACTGCAATCGAGCCAACTCGATTCCTCCGGCACGATTCCGCAACTCTTCGGACTCGCCGATCTGGGCGCGGCGCCGCTCGGCATCGGCTCGCGTCTGCTCGAAATGAAATACGAGCCGACCGATGAAACCGAAGCCGATGTGATAGGCAGCGATATCGCGTCACGCGCGGGCTACGATCCGCGTGCCGCCGTTACGCTATGGGACAAGCTCGCGGTCGCCACGCACAGCAGCCGCGCGCAAGGTTATGTGTGGGTGCATCCGTATTCGGCCGAGCGCCGCAAGGACATCGTCAAGCGGCTGCCCGATATGCTGCCGCTCTACGCGAAAGCGATCGGCAAGAACGTGGACGCACTGCCGGATTACGGCGGCATGGGCCGCCCGCGGCGACCCTCGATTCGCGAGTCGCTGCGGGAATAGCGGCAGGTTATTTAAGGCCCGTTACTTCGCGATCTTATGATCGTAATCGACGGTCAGCGGCGCATGGTCGCTGAACTTGATATCGCGGAACACCTCGGTGCGTTTCGCTTTGCCCGCAATGCCCGCGGTCGCGATCTGGTAATCGATGCGCCACCCCACGTTCTTCGCGTACGCCTGACCGCGATTGCTCCACCACGTGTATTGCTCCGGCCGCTGGTCGAGCGTGCGATACACATCGACGTAACCCACTTCGTCGAAGAGTTTCGTGAGCCACGCGCGCTCTTCCGGCAGACAGCCCGAGTTCTTCTGGTTGCTCTTCCAGTTCTTGATGTCGATTTCCTTATGGACGATGTTCACGTCGCCGCACACGATCACTTCGCGTTCCTGCGCGAGCGCGGCCAGATGCGGCATGAACTCGTCCATGAAGCGGTATTTGGCCTGCTGGCGTTCCTCGCCGCTCGAGCCGGACGGCACGTACACGGAGATGACCGAGAGCTTGCCGAAACGCAGTTCGACATAGCGCCCTTCGGGATCGAACTCCTCGCTGCCGAAGCCGATGACGACTTCGTCCGGTTCGTGACGCGTATAAACGCCCGCGCCGCTATAGCCCTTTTTCACCGCGTGCTGGAAATAGCCGGTGAAATCGTGCGGCGCCAGGAATTCGGGCGTCATGTCGTCCTGCGAGCATTTGATTTCCTGCACGCACAGCACGTCGGCCTTCTGTTCGCCGAACCACTCGAAGAACCCTTTCTTCGCTGCGGAGCGGATGCCGTTCAGGTTGGCGGTAATCACACGCAACATGTCGTTCCTTGTCAGTTCAATGTGTTTTTAAAGATGTGGCGAGGCCGAGGGCCTCATTCGACCTTGAGGCCTTTCAGCGAATCGTCGGATGGCGGATATTCGAGCTTCAGCGCCTCGAACGTGCGCAACAGCAATTCGGCGACCATCACGTTGCGATGCGTCTTCGAGTCCGCCGGAATCACGTACCACGGCGCGTCGCTGGTCGACGTCGCTGCGAGCGCGTTGCAATAGGCCGTTTGATAGTCGTCCCACTGCTTGCGGGCGTCGAGGTCGGCGACATCGAATTTCCAGTGCTTGTTCGGGTCGTCGATCCGCGCCTGCAGACGCTCGCGCTGCTCGTCTTTCGAAATGTGCAGCATGCATTTGACGATGGTCGTGCTGCTGTCGGCAAGCATCTGCTCGAACTCACGGATGTGCTGGCAGCGTAGCTCGAAAGCGTCCGCGCTCAACGTGCCGAGCACGGTCGGCACCAGCAGGTCTTCGTAGTGACTGCGGTTGAAGATGGTCAGCTCGCCGGCCATCGGCGCCTGCGCGTGGACGCGCCACAGGAAATCGTGCGCCAGTTCGATCGGCGTGGGCGCCTTGAACGGCACGACGCGCAAGCCGAGCGGATCCACTTCGTGAAACACCGCGCGAATCGTGCCGTCCTTGCCGCTCGTGTCCATGCCTTGCAGCACCAGCAACACGCGACGCTGCTGCTGCGCGTGCAGACACTCCTGCAACGTGTCGAGCTTCGCGCCGATCTCGGCGAGCCGCTTGCGATCGCCGTCTTTCGAACCGGTGGAAAACGGCTTGCTGGAAGGATCGAAATCGGCGAGCGAGAACTTATCGGCCTTCTTGCTGCTATCGAAATACGGCACGCGGAAATCGTCGAGTTGCGCCTGCTTCGCCATGTCAATCACTCCGTGACTTAACGTATCGCACCAAATGAAAAGGGCCGTTGCCTCACTTTCGTATCCGGCAACAGCCCACGATGGTCAAGCGTCGTTCAACACGACCGCTTGCTCCGCTCAACCGAGTTTTTTCTTCAGCAGTTCGTTCACCTGCGCCGGGTTGGCCTTACCTTTGGTCGCTTTCATTGCCTGGCCGATCAGCGCGTTGAAGGCTTTTTCCTTGCCCGCGCGGAATTCCTCGACCGACTTCTGATTGGCCGCAAGCACTTCGTCGATGATCGCTTCCAGCGCGCCGGTATCCGAAATCTGCTTCAAACCCTTCGCTTCGATGATGCGATCGGCGGCGGCTTCGTCGGTGGCTTTCTCTTCCCAGATGGCGAGGAAAATTTCCTTCGCGATCTTGTTGGAGATGGTGCCGTCGGCGATACGTTGCAATAGCAGCGCGAGTTGCGCGGACGACACCGGGCTCGCAGCGATATCCAGGCCTTCGCGGTTCAGTTGCGACGACACTTCGCCCATCAGCCAGTTGGCCGCGACCTTCGCATGCGCCGGGCCGACCTTCACGACCACGGCTTCGTAGAACGCCGCCATTGCCTTGCTCGAGGTCAGCACGTTCGCGTCGTAAGGCGTCAGACCGTACTGCGTGACGAAGCGCGCGGCGATTGCCACCGGCAGTTCCGTCATCTCGCTCTTCACGCGCTCGATCCACGCGGCGTCGATCACGAGCGGCATCAGGTCGGGATCGGGGAAATAGCGGTAGTCGTGCGCGTCTTCCTTGCTGCGCATCGAGCGTGTTTCGCGCTTGTCCGGATCGTACAGACGGGTTTCCTGCACCACGGTGCCGCCGTCTTCGATCAGCTCGATCTGACGACGCACTTCGTACTGAATGGCTTCTTCGAGAAAGCGGAACGAGTTCAGGTTCTTGATTTCGGCACGCGTGCCGAAGGCTTCCTGACCGAGCGGGCGAACCGACACGTTCGCGTCGCAGCGGAACGAGCCTTCCTGCATGTTGCCGTCGCAGATGCCGAGCCACGTGACGAGCGTATGCAGCGTCTTCGCATAGGCGACTGCTTCGGCCGCGCTGCGCATTTCCGGTTCGGTGACGATTTCGAGCAGCGGCGTGCCGGCGCGATTCAGGTCGATGCCGGTCATGCCGGCAAAGTCTTCGTGCAGCGATTTGCCGGCGTCTTCTTCCAGATGCGCGCGCGTGAGATTGACGACCTTCTCGTAAGCTTCCTTACCGGCCTTCTCATTGGCCGGGACCTGAATCGTCACCTGACCGCCTTGCACGACCGGAATCTCGAACTGGCTGATCTGATAGCCCTTCGGCAGATCGGGGTAAAAATAGTTTTTACGCGCAAAGATGCTGCGCGGCGCGACCGTCGCGCCGATGGCGAGGCCGAATTGAATCGCCCGCTCCACGGCGCCGCGGTTCATGACCGGCAGCGAGCCCGGCAACGCGAGATCGACCGGGCAGGCTTGCGTGTTCGGCGCAGCGCCGAACTGCGTTGCGGCGCCCGAGAAAATTTTGGATTGTGTCGACAGTTGCGCGTGGGTCTCCAGACCGATCACGACTTCCCATTGCTTGGTCATGGTGTTCACACTCCTGCCGGGGCCTGACGATGCCAGTCGGTCGCGCGCTGGAACGCGTCGGCGACCTGCAGCATGCGGGCTTCGTTGAAATAGTTGCCGATGATCTGCAAGCCCACCGGACGCTGCGCATTCGCGCCGGCGCCGAAGCCGCACGGCACGCTCATGCCGGGCAAGCCGGCGAGGCTCACCGACAGCGTGTAGATATCGGCGAGATACATCTGCACCGGATCGTCGCCCTTGGCGCCGAGGTCCCACGCCACCGACGGCGCGACCGGACCCATGATGACGTCGCACTGCTTGAACGCCTCTTCGAAATCCTGCGCGATGATGCGGCGGATTTTCTGCGCCTGCAGGTAGTACGCGTCGTAGTAGCCGTGCGACAGCACGTAGGCGCCCACCAGAATGCGGCGCTTCACTTCGGGACCGAAGCCCTCGGCGCGCGACTTCTTGTACATGTCGAGCAGATCGCGATATTCCGCGGCACGATGCCCGAAACGCACGCCGTCGAAACGCGACAGGTTGGACGACGCTTCGGCCGGCGCGATGACGTAGTACACCGGAATGGACAGTTCGGTTTTCGGCAGCGAGACGTCCACCAGCGTGGCGCCCAGCGCTTCGTATTGCCTGAGTGCGGCGTCGATGGCCGCGCGCACGTCGGCGGCCAGACCTTCGCCGAAATACTCTTTCGGCAGGCCGATGCGCAGGCCGGCGAGCGGCTTGTCCGCGCCGTCTTCTTTCCAGTTCTTGCCGATATAGCGCGTGAAGTCTTCGTCGTCGCGCACGAGGCTGGTGGAGTCGCGCTCGTCGAAACCGGCCATCGCGTTGAGCAGCGTCGCGCAATCCGCGGCGCTCTGCGCCATCGGGCCGCCCTGATCCAGCGACGACGCGAACGCGATCATGCCGTAGCGCGACACGCGGCCATACGTCGGTTTGATGCCGGTGATGCCGGAGAACGACGCCGGCTGGCGAATCGAGCCGCCCGTGTCGGTGCCGGTCGCGGCAGGCGCGAGACGCGCGGCCACGGCCGCGGCCGAGCCGCCTGACGAGCCGCCCGGCACCGCCTTGATATCCCACGGATTCTGCACCGGACCGAAGTACGAGTTCTCGTTCGACGAGCCCATCGCGAACTCGTCCATATTCGTCTTGCCGACGCACACCATGCCGGCCTGCTGCAGACGCGCGACCACGGTGGCGTCGAACGGGCTTTCGTAATTCGAGAGCATTTTCGAGCCGGCCGTGGAGCGCCAGCCCTTGGTCACGAACACGTCTTTATGGGCGATGGGCAGGCCGACCAGCGGACCGGCGTGACCGGTGTGCAGCAGCGCGTCGGCGGCTTTGGCCTGCGCGAGCGTGAGGTCGGCGTCGACCTGGATGAAGGTGTTCAGGCTGCTGGCGGCCTCGATACGCTTCAGATACAGCTGCGCCAGTTCGACTGCGGACAGTTCCTTGGCCGCCAGTGCGGCGCGCAGTTCGGTCAAGCTTTTTTCATGCATTGCGTTTTATCCTGGGGCTTGATTCGCGGGTCATCTCGCGGGTCTTACTCGATCACCTTGGGCACCAGGTACAGGCCGTCCTGCACGGCCGGCGCGGGGCGCTGGAAAGCTTCGCGTTCGACCGTTTCGGTCACCGCGTCGTCGCGCAGGCGCAGCGCGACGTCTTCGATCTGTTCGATCGGATGGGCAAGCGGGGCGATGCCGGTGGTATCGACCGCCTGCATCTGCTCGACGAGGCCGAAGAAAGCATTGAGCTGCGCCAGCGTGTGCTCGGCGTCGGCATCGGGCAGTTCGAGTCGCGCCAGATGCGCGATACGTTTAACGTCGGTCAGGGTCAGGGACATGCGCTCACCGGAAAATGTGGTGGACTGCCGCAGCGAGGAAAAACGATGCTGCGACAGCAGGTTACGACACGGAAGGAAGGCCTCCGAAAAGGGGCCAGCGGCGGCGAAATGTGCCGTCCGTTTCCTTCAAAACAACCAAAATTATAAGGTATCATTACGCGTTCGACCCAAACCCGGACCGACTTACCAAGGCCTTTCTGAACAAATTTCAAATCTGTTCAGATTTTCCTGACATGGCCTTGAGTTGGGTTAAGAGTTGACCAGGAGTTCACTCAGGCCCGGCCGCTTATACCCGCTGGCGGACCCCGAGTACGCTGGTGAGCCTCCGGTAGATTCCCTCGCAGCTTCCAATTCCTGTGGCGCCGCTTCCGCCCGGTTGAAGCTGTTATTTTTTCCGCTGCCGCCCTGCGCATACGTTGCGAGGCACGGCCCCAAGCGAGACAGGATTTTGAATGTTCGGTTTTTTGCGCAGCTACTTCTCCAACGATCTTGCGATTGACCTCGGCACCGCCAACACGCTCATCTACATGCGTGGCAAGGGCATCGTTCTCGACGAGCCGTCAGTGGTTTCGATTCGCCAGGAAGGCGGTCCCAACGGCAAGAAAACTATCCAGGCAGTCGGTAAGGAAGCCAAGCAGATGCTCGGCAAGGTGCCCGGTAACATCGAGGCCATCCGCCCGATGAAAGACGGCGTGATCGCCGACTTCACCGTCACCGAACAGATGATCAAGCAGTTCATCAAGACGGCCCACGAATCGCGTATGTTCTCGCCGTCGCCGCGCATCATCATCTGCGTGCCGTGCGGTTCGACCCAGGTCGAACGCCGCGCCATTAAGGAAGCCGCGCACGGCGCCGGTGCCTCGCAGGTGTATCTCATCGAAGAACCCATGGCCGCGGCCATCGGTGCCGGCCTGCCGGTGTCGGAAGCAACCGGCTCGATGGTGGTCGACATCGGCGGCGGCACGACCGAAGTCGGCGTCATCTCGCTCGGCGGCATCGTCTACAAAGGCTCGGTGCGCGTGGGCGGCGACAAGTTCGACGAAGCCATCGTCAACTACATCCGCCGCAACTACGGCATGCTGATCGGCGAGCAAACCGCCGAAGCCATCAAGAAGGAAATCGGCTCCGCCTTCCCGGGTTCCGAAGTCAAGGAAATGGAAGTGAAGGGCCGCAATCTGTCGGAAGGCATTCCGCGCAGCTTCACCATCTCCAGCAACGAAATTCTCGAAGCCCTCACCGACCCGCTGAACCAGATCGTCTCGTCGGTGAAGATCGCGCTCGAGCAAACGCCGCCGGAACTGGGCGCCGACATCGCCGAACGCGGCATGATGCTCACGGGCGGCGGCGCGCTGCTGCGCGACCTGGACCGCCTGCTCGCCGAAGAAACCGGCCTGCCGGTGCTCGTCGCCGAAGACCCGCTGACGTGCGTGGTGCGCGGCTCGGGCATGGCGCTCGAGCGGATGGACAAGCTCGGCAGCATCTTCTCGTACGAGTAAGCGAGCCCGTCTCCATGTCAGTCGCACGAATCTGGCAAACGGCCCCACGTGGGCCGGTTTGCCATCGGCTGGAACACCCAGCCGCCGTGCACTGAACGCGCGTCTCCGGCGCGCCGCCGTCTCTCCCAACCGCACACGCCCCCGGCGCCGACCATGGAATACAGTCCGCCGCCCCTGTTCAAGCAAGGCCCTTCGGCCCTCGCACGGCTCGTGTTTTTCGTCGTGCTCGCGCTGGCTTTGCTGATCTCCGACGCACGCTTCAAGACGCTCGAAATCGTCCGCGGCGTGCTCGGCGCGGGTCTTTATCCGTTGCAACGCGCGGCGTTGGTGCCGCGCGACGTCTTCATGGGCGCCGCCGATCTGGCCGTGACCAGCGCCACCCTGCGCAGCGAAAACGAGAAGCTGCGCACGAAAGACCTGCAGTTGTCGCAAGAGGCCAATACGGCCGCCGAACTCGCCGCCGAGAACAACCATCTGCGGGCACTGCTGCAACTGTCGCAGCGCTCGGTCACGCAATCGCTGCCGGCGGAAATCCAGTACGACACGCGCGACCCGTTCACGCAGAAAGTGGTGATCGGCCGTGGCGCGCAGCAGGGCATCCAGAACGGTTCGCCGGTCGTCAACGAAGACGGCGTGATCGGCCAGATCACCCGCGTGTTCCCGCTGCAGGCCGAAGTCACGCTGCTCACCGACAAGGATCAGGCCGTGCCCGTGCAGATCGTGCGCACCGGTTTGCGCAGCGTGATCTACGGCACGCCGAAGGGCGACACGCTCGACCTGCGCTTCGTGCCGATCAGCGCCGACGTGCAGACCGGCGACGAACTCGTCACCAGCGGTCTGGACGGCGTGTATCCGCCGGGGCTGCCGGTGGCCAGGGTCGTGCGCGTGGACCGGCAGGCCGATACCGCGTTCGCCCGCGTGGTCTGTCTACCCATCGCACCGGTGCGCGGCGCGCGCGAGTTGCTGGTGCTGCATTACGTGAACAACCTGCCGCCGCGTCCCGCCGAAGAGCCCGATGCCGCCACCACCGCGAAAGACGCGAAGGCGAAGAAAGGGGCGAAGCCCGCAGACGGCAAGGCAGCCGCGGAAAAAGCGCCGGCCAAAGCCGCGGAAAAACCCGCCGCAGCCGCGCCGGCCACCCGCCCGGCGAATGAAAAAGCACCGGCCCGGTCCGCGACGGAAAGAGCGCCTGCGAGATCGGGAGCCGCCGAGAGAAAGCCCGCCGCCGCAGGCAATGGAAACGCGAACGCAAACGCCAACGCCAACGTGAAGCCCATCACGCCGGGGGCACAGCAATGAACCGTCCGCAATACATCCTGCAGCCGGTCAATCCGTACTTCATCGCGTTCAGTCTCGCTGCCGCGTTCCTGCTGAACCTGATGCCGTGGGGACGCATGGCCGGTGTGCCCGACTTCGTCGCGCTGGTGCTGCTGTTCTGGAACGTGCACCAGCCGCGCAAGGTCGGCATGGGCATCGCGTTCATGCTCGGCATGCTGATGGACGTGCACAACGCCAGTCTGCTCGGCGAGCACGCGCTGGCCTACACGCTGCTGTCGTACGGCGCAATCACGATCCATCGCCGTGTGCTGTGGATGTCGCTCGGCGTGCAGACGTTCGCGGTCATGCCGCTGCTGGTGATCGCGCAACTGGTGCCGTTCATCATCCGTCTGCTGACGGGCGCGGCGTTCCCCGGCTGGGGTTATCTGATCGACGGCTTCGTCGAAGCCGCGCTGTGGCCGGTGGCCAGCGTGCTCCTGCTCATGCCGCAGCGCCGCCCGGCCGATCCGGACGATACGCGGCCGATTTGATTCCCGCCTCGAGCCCGCCTGCGCGGGCGCACACTCACGATGGCCGCCCGCCGGCCTTTTGCGAAATCGCATGACCGAATTCAAGGACACCCAGCAACAGCTCTCGAAGTTCCGCGTGCGCGTCGCGGCGGCGGGGCTGTTCGTGTTCGTCTGCTTCGGGCTGATCGGCTTCCGGTTCCTGTTCCTGCAGGTGTGGCACTACAGCAAATACTCGCTGCAGGCCGACGAAAACCGGATTTCGGTCGCGCCGATCGTACCGAACCGCGGCATCATCACCGACCGCAACGGCGTGGTGCTGGCCAAGAACTATTCCGCGTACACGCTGGAAATCACGCCGTCGAAGCTGAACGATTCGCTCGAAAACGTGATCGACAGTCTCGCCACCGTCATTTCGATCGACGCCCGCGACCGGCGCCGCTTCAAGAAGCTGCAGGAGGACTCGAAGAACTTCGAGAGCCTGCCGATCCGCACCCGTCTCACCGACGACGAAGTCGCGCGCTTCACCGCGCAGCGCTTCCGCTTCCCCGGCGTGGAAGTGCGTGCGCGGCTGTTCCGTCAATACCCGCTCGGGCCGACGGCGGCGCACGTGATCGGCTATATCGGGCGGATTTCGCAGCGCGACCAGGACCGCATCGACGACGCCAGCGACCAGAACGACAGCGACCCGGACCATTACGATCCGCGTCTGGACGCCAACAACTACAAGGGCACGGACTACATCGGCAAGATCGGTGTGGAGCAGAGTTACGAGACCGAACTGCACGGCCAGACCGGTTTCGAGGAAGTGGAAGTCACGGCAGGCGGCCGGCCGGTGCGCACGCTGTCGCGCACGCAGGCGACGCCTGGCAACAACCTCAAACTGTCGATCGACATCGGTTTGCAGCAGGTCGCCGAGCAGGCGTTCGCCGGCCGCCGCGGCGCGCTGGTCGCGATCGAACCGGCGACGGGCGACGTGCTCGCGTTCGTGTCCGCGCCGAGCTTCGATCCGAACTCGTTCGTCGACGGCATCGACCAGCAGACCTGGGACGACCTCAACAACTCGCCCGATCACCCGCTGCTGAATCGCCCGCTGCACGGCACCTATCCCCCGGGTTCGACGTACAAGCCGTTCATGGCGCTCGCCGCGCTGACGCTGCACAAACGCACGCCGGGCTGGGGCTTCCAGGATCCGGGCTCGTACACGTTCGGCGGCCATACGTTCCGCAACGACGTGCGCTCGGGCCAGGGCTGGGTCGACATGAACCGCGCGATCGTCGTGTCGAACGACACGTATTTCTACATGCTCGCGCACGACCTGGGCGTGAATGCCATCGCCAACTTCATGAAGCCGTGGGGTTTCGGGCAGATTACCGGCATCGATATTTCGGGTGAGGCGCGCGGCATCCTCCCATCGACGGACTGGAAAAAGAAAGCCTACCGTCGTCCCGAACAGCAACGCTGGTACGAAGGCGAGACGATCAGCCTCGGCATCGGCCAGGGCTATAACTCGTACACGATCCTGCAACTCGCGCATGCGACGGCGACGCTCGCGAACAACGGCGTCGTGATGAAGCCGCACCTCGTGCGCGACATCGAAAATCCGATCACCAAGGACAGCCGCCCGGTCGTGCGCGATCCGAGCGACAGGATTGCCGTGAAGCAGTCGGATATCGACATCATCAAACGTGCGATGGAAGGTGTCGTGACCAACGGGACCGCCGCGAAGCTGTTCATCGGCGCGCCGTACCAGGCGGCCGGCAAGACCGGTACCGCGCAGGTGTACTCGCTGCAAGGCGCGAACTACAAGGGCCACGCGATCCCCGAACGGTTGCGCGATCACGCGCTCTTCATCGCGTTCGCCCCCGCCGAGCAACCGAAGATCGCGCTCGCGCTGATCGTCGAAAACGGCGGCTGGGGCGCGGAGTCGGCGGGACCGATCGCGCGGCGCGTGCTCGATTACTACCTGGTCGGCAAGAACAAGCCCGGCGCGGAAGCTGCGGCGGTCGCCGCGGCGGCCTCCGCAACCGAGGACGCGTCAGCGCCGGAAGTGGGCGATGCGCCCGCGCCGCAAGATGCGTCGCAGCCGGTTGCGGTCGCGGCGGGCTTTACGGCGTTGCCGATTCCCGGTGCGGCATCGGCGGCGGCTGCGGCTTCTGCGGCGGCGGCTGCTTCCGCTGCGAAGGCGGCCTCCGCGCCGGAGGCTTCCGCAGGGACGGCGACAACCGCTGGCGCTTCGGCTTCGGCTTCGGCTTCGGCTTCGGCTTCGGCTTCGGCTTCGGCTTCGGCTGCACGCGCCGCCTCGTCTATCGCCGGCACGTCGAAGAAAGCCACGCGATCTTCCGGCCCGTCGCGCAAGCCGCGTCCCGCGAGCGAGCCCGCGCCGACCGCCGCCGCGCCGTCGCGGCAAGACGCTATTCCATCCACGTCGTCGCCACGCCAGCCGGTTTCCGGCGGCATCGACGAGTAAGGAGCAAGGCATGCAATTCGACAAGCGCGCCTGGATCGACCGCATCAAGCGGATGTTCGTGGGCTTCGACCGCCCGCTCGCCCTGATCGTGTTTCTGCTGCTGTGCGTCGGCATCGTCACGCTGTACAGCGCGACACTCGATATGCCCGGCAAGGTGGAAGACCAGTTGCGCAACATCATGCTGACGTTCGTGCTGATGTGGGCGCTCGCCAATGTTCCACCCACCACGCTGATGCGTTTCGCGGTGCCGCTCTACACTTTCGGCATCGCGTTACTGGTGGCCGTGGCGCTGTTCGGTCTCACGCGCAAAGGCGCGAAACGCTGGATCAACGTCGGCGTGGTGATCCAGCCGTCGGAAATTCTCAAGATCGCCACGCCGTTGATGCTCGCGTGGTACTACCAGCGGCGCGAAGGCGTGATGCGCTGGTACGACTATCTGGTGGGCTTCATCATTCTGATCGTGCCGGTCGGTCTGATCGCCAAGCAGCCCGACCTGGGCACCGCCGTGCTCGTGTTCGCGGCCGGCCTGTTCGTGATCTACTTCGCGGGGCTCAGCTTCAGGCTGATCGTGCCGGTCCTGGTCGCGGGCGTGATTGCCGTGGGCTCGATTGCGGTGTTTCAGGACAAGATCTGTCAGCCCGAAGTGCAGTGGCCATTGATGCACGATTACCAGAAGCATCGCATCTGCACGCTGCTGGACCCCACGTCCGATCCGCTCGGCAAGGGCTTCCACACCATTCAGGCGGTGATTGCGATCGGCTCCGGCGGCCCGCTCGGCAAAGGCTGGCTGAAGGGCACGCAGGCGCATCTGGAGTTCATTCCCGAGAAGCACACCGACTTCATCTTCGCGGTGTTTTCGGAGGAATTCGGGCTGGCTGGCGGGGTCGTCCTGCTCACGCTTTATATGCTGCTGATCGCGCGCGGACTGTATATCGCGGCGAACGGCGCGACGCTGTTCGGGCGGCTGCTGGCCGGGTCGCTGACGATGGCGTTCTTCACCTACGCATTCGTCAACATCGGGATGGTGAGCGGTATTTTGCCGGTGGTGGGCGTGCCCTTGCCGTTCATGAGTTACGGCGGCACGGCATTGACGACGCTGGGCGTCGCGATCGGACTCATCATGAGTGTCGCGCGACAGAAGCGGTTGATGCAGAGCTAGTGCGTCCCGCGTCCTGCGTAGTCGGGAGCGGTCGGATCGAAAAGCGGGGTGCGTCCAACGACATGGCCGCACCCCGTTTTTTATTGCGGCTTCACTTCCTTCTGATCACGCAGCAACGCGCTCAACTGCTGATACTTGAGCCGCGCGGCCGGATCGCCCTGCGCCGCCGCGGCCGCGTAATATGCGCGCGCCACGTTGAGGTTCTTGTCGACGCCGTCGCCGCCACGCTCGTAAAACGAGCCGGCCACGTATTGCGCGGTCATGTCGCCACCCTGCGCCGCCTTCTTGTACCAGACGAAGGCCTGCCGGTTATCGCGCGGCGTGCCGCGGCCGTCGAGAAACTGGTTGGCCAGCGCGAGTTCCGCCTGCACGTGGCCCTGTTTCGCCGCCTTCAGAAACCAGCGATGCGCTTCCACCGGATCGCGCCCGACGAACTCGCCATCGTCGTACATCTTGCCGTACACGTACTGCGCGTGCGACATGTTGGCGTCGGCCGCCTTGCGCAGCCACTTCTTGCCTTCGTCGACGTTGGCGGTCGTGCCCTCGCCGTTGAGCAGCATCATCGCGTAGTTGAATTCGGCGAGCCGGCTGCCGCGGCCGGCCGCTTTGCGAAACTCGGCCAGCGCCGCGCCGAGATTGCCGGCGTTGTAGTCGGCGACTGCGGTTTGCGTTTCCGGATCGTCCGATTTCGCGACCATGTCCTGCGCATTGGCAAGGCCTGCCGTGCCGCCTGTTACCGCGCCCGCCACCAGCGTCGCCATCAATGCCAGCCGCACGACGCCTCTTCCCATCCCCTTCATGACCTCACCTCCTGCAACGCCTGGCGAGTCGCGCGCAACATCCAGACGACGTCGGCGGCCAGCGCGATAAAACGAAAACCGGCGTCGCGATACTGCTTCGCACTCGCGACGTCCATGGCGAAAATACCGGCGGCAATGCCGGCCTTATCGGCGGCGCTGACAATGCGCGCCATCGCTGCCTGCACGTCGGCGTGCTTCGCGTCGCCGAGATGACCGAGGCTCGCCGCGAGATCGGCGGGACCGACGAACAGGCAGTCGACACCGGGCGTCGCCGCGATGTTGTCGACTTCCTGCAAGCCGCGCGCGGACTCGATCTGCACGATGGTCGCGATCTGCGCGTTGGCCGTCTGCACGTAGTCGCGCCGCGCGCCGTAACCGGCCGCCCGCACCATGCCAGCGACGCCGCGCTGGCCGTCGAGCGCTTCCGCGACCGGATACTGCGTCATGCGCACGGCCTGCGCCGCTTCCTCCGCCGATTCGATATTCGGGAACATCAGCGTGCGCGCGCCGGCATCCAGCAGGCGCTTGACGAGCCAGCCGTCGCCCGTGGGCACGCGCACCACCGGCTCGCTCGTCAGATGCGCGGCGGCGATCGCGCGCAACTGCGAGGTGACTTCGCCGCTATCGTTCGGCGCGTGTTCCATGTCGATCAGCAGCCAGTCGAAACCGGCGTGCGCGAGCGCTTCGGCCGCGCTGTCGCTACCGAGCGAAAGCCACAGGCCGAACAGCGGATCGGTCTCTTTGAAACGTTGCTTGAGGGGATTCGTGAACGTGCTCATGGATGCGCTCCACGACGTTCGTGACTGATGTTGCTGATTCTGCTGATACTGCCGATGCAGCCGATGCTGCAACGCAATGCGATGACCGGCATGTCTCGCTCCGAGTGGTTATCGCAGCGATCATACCGTGACAATAACGCGGAGGTCGGGCCGGGCAGCCGGCCGCAGGGTCAATCGCGGACGACGTCGGCCCAGCAGTTCGGGGTCTCGAACAGACGCAGCTTGTGTAGCCGCAGATTCACGCCGTAATGCGCGTCGTAGACGCTGGCGAGCAGATCGAACGCGACGGCCGCGAGATTCTCCACGGTGGGAATGCGGTCGAGCACGACCGTCTTGTGACCGGCCATCGTCTCCAGAAAACCGCGCACCTGCGCGTCGCCTTCGTAGACCAGAAACGCGTGGTCCCACTTGTCGACCAGATGCTCGACGGCGAGCGATTTCACATCGGCGAAATCCATCACCATGCCGCGATCGGGCGCGCCTTCGGTGTCGACCAGATCGCCCTGCAACGTGATTTCGAGCACGTAGCGATGACCATGCAGATTACGGCACTGGCTACGGTGATCGGGAATGCGGTGACCCGCGTCGAATTCGAGTTTTCGTGTAATCGTCAGCACGGCGGATCAGGGAATGTTCAGATACTTGTGGGTCTGCATCGACAGGCGCCATTGCGGATGGCGTTTGCACCAGTCGATCGCGAGTCTGGTGTTGAGCTCGCGCGACGGGCCGTCCATGGGCTGGACGAGGAAATACTGGAAATCGAGCTTCGCATACTCGGACAGACGCTGATTGTCCTGCGGCATCACGACCTTCAACTCGTTGCCGCGTGTGACGACCAGCGGCGCATCGGCCTTCGGACTCACGCAAATCCAGTCGATCGTCTCGAGCACCGGCAGCGAGCCGTTCGTTTCGATAGCGATTTCGAAGCCAGCGGCATGCAACGCGTCGACCAGCGGTTGATCGATCTGCAACATCGGTTCGCCGCCCGTGCACACCACGAAACGCTGGCCTTCGCCTTGCGGCCATTGCGACGCGATCATGCTCACGAGGTCTTCTGCAGTGCGGTACTTGCCGCCGTTTTCGCCGTCGGTGCCGACGAAATCGGTATCGCAGAAACGGCACACGGCGTCGGCACGATCTTCCTCGCGACCCGACCACAGATTGCAACCGGCAAAGCGGCAGAACACCGCCGGACGTCCGGCGTTCGCGCCCTCGCCCTGCAATGTGTAGAAGATTTCCTTGACCGCGTAAGTCATGCTGCTATCTGCCTCGTGTACCTGAAAGTTCTTAAACCGGTTCGGTGACCTGCTCGCCCGCGAGATACGCTTCGTAGCCGCGCTTGCGCAGGCGGCACGCCGGGCATTCGCCACAACCGAAACCCCAGCCGTGCAGTTCGGCGCGCTCGCCGACGTAGCAGGTGTGCGTTTCGACGCGCACCAGTTCCACCAGTTCGTCGCCGCCCAACTCGTGCGCGAGCCGCCACGTGTCGGCCTTGTCGAGCCACATCAACGGTGTTTCGAGCAGGAAGCGCGAGTCCATGCCGAGATTCAACGCCACCTGCAACGCCTTCATGGTGTCGTCGCGGCAATCGGGATAGCCCGAGAAGTCCGTCTCGCACATGCCGCCCACCAGCACCTGCAAACCGCGCCGGTAAGCGATGGCAGCCGCAATGGTCATGAACATCAGATTGCGGCCGGGCACGAAGGTATTCGGCAAACCGTTCGCGGTGGCGTGTATTTCGATTTCTCGCGTCATCGCGGTATCGCTGATCGCGCCGAGCACGGACAGGTCGATCATATGATCTTCGCCCAGTCGTTCGCCCCACGCGGGGAACGCCTTCACGACCGCCTGGCGGAATCCGTCGCGGCATTCGAGTTCGACGCGGTGACGTTGACCGTAATCGAAGCCGAGTGTCTCGACCGTGTCATACCGTTCGAGTGCCCAGGCGAGGCAGGTGGCGGAATCCTGGCCGCCGGAAAACAGCACCAGAGCGCTACGTTTAGCGTCTTTGCGGATCACCGTGAAACTCCGTGAATGATGAGGGCCGGGTTGCCCGTCTCGCGCCCTGCGCGAGTTACGTGCGATGCGCGCGGAGAGCCATGAGGGCACCGCGGCGCGACGGTAGCCGGCACTGCGCCGGCCCCAAGCAGTATAGGTGGCGCCTGGCTTGCGCGAAGGCGCACCCGGTTATACCGCCGATCGCCGCACGAAGACTTCGACGCTGCGCGAAACCATGCGCAAGTGCTTGAAGCGGCGCGATTTTATCACGCGACCCGGAACACGTCCGGCCTGCCCGGAAAAGGAAAAGCCCCAGGAATCTTGCGATTTCCTGGGGCTGAATCCTGGTGGCCTGGGACGGAATCGAACCATCGACACGCGGATTTTCAATCCGCTGCTCTACCAACTGAGCTACCGGGCCAACGAAGAACGAAATAATATCAAAGGGTCTGCATCCCGACAAGCCCCCTCTCGAAAAAATCTGCCGGGAGGCGCTTGCCGTCGATGTGTCCGCGCTTACTCGCCTTTGTTCTTGCCGAGATCGACGCCGAGCTGCTTGAGCTTGCGATACAGGTGCGTGCGCTCCAGCCCGGTTTTCTCGGCGACGCGCGTCATGCTGCCGTTCTCGCGCGCGAGGTGATACTCGAAGTACGCGCGCTCGAACGCATCGCGCGCATCGCGCAACGGAATATCGAACGAGATGGATGCGGTTTGCGCGGCCAGTGCGCCGCTGCCCATGCCGTCGGTCGACAGCATCGGCAGCGCGGCCGCCGAGGCCACCACCGACGCGCTGACCGCCGGCGCCGGCTTGGCCGCCGCGCCGCCCGGCGCCGCCACGGCATTGCCGCGTGCCAGTCCCTGCTCGACCGCTTTCAGCAGCTTCTGCAAGGCGATCGGCTTCTCGAGAAAATTGAGCGCGCCGATCTTGGTCGCTTCGACCGCCGTATCGATTGTCGCGTGACCCGACATCATGATGACCGGCATGGTCAGTTGACCTTGTGCGGCCCATTCCTTGAGCAAGGTCACGCCGTCGGTATCGGGCATCCAGATGTCGAGCAGCACCAGGTCCGGCGCCTGACGCAATCGGAACTCGCGCGCCTCCTGCGCATTTTCCGCGGCCTCGACGACATGCCCTTCGTCGCTCAGGATCTCCGAGAGCAATTCCCGGATGCCCATTTCATCATCTACCACCAGGATGGTTGCCATTTACGCTGCCCTTGTCTTCACTGTTGCTTTTGTCGTTCCTTGCTGCGCGTTGCCATGCGCCGGCCGCGGCCCTGTGGGAAGCGCCGCGGCATCGTCTGCCAGCTGAAGGAAGAGAATCGAGATCTGCGCGCCCTCGATGACGTCGCCCGCTTTCATGCGATTGCGAATGTCGATGCGCGCACCGTGTTCGTCGACAATCTTCTTGACCATCGCAAGACCCAGACCCGTACCTTTGGCCTTGGTCGTCACATAAGGTTCGAATGCGCGGGTGAGGATGCGCGCGGAGAAGCCCGGGCCATTGTCCGAGACAGTCAGACGCACCGCGACGCGCACCTTGCCTTCGGCATCGGGGTCTCCGTATTCTACTGTCCTCGTCTCGAGCACCACGCGCGGGCGCTCGAGATCGGCTACCGCATCCTGCGCATTCTGCAGCAGGTTGTGGATGACCTGACGCAATTGCGTCGCATCGCCGCGGATCGCGGGCAACGCGGCAAGCTCCACCTGAATCGCGCCCTTGCCTTCCTCGATGCCGTAAAGCGTCAACACTTCGCTGACCAGTTCGTTCAGTTGCAGATGCGCGAGCACCGCCGGCGGCGTGCGCGCATAGTCGCGGAAATTATCGACCATCTGTTTCATCGCCGCGACCTGGTTGACGATCGTGGTCGCGCCGCGCTTGAGCACGTCGGCATCCGACGCGCTGAGTTTGTCGGCGAGCTTCATCTGCAAACGTTCCGCGGACAGCTGGATGGGCGTCAGCGGATTCTTGATTTCGTGTGCGAGCCGTCGCGCGACTTCGCCCCAGGCAATCGAGCGCTGTGCGGAGATCACGTCCGAGATATCGTCGAACACGACCACGTAGCCCGAGGTCTGCATGTCTTCGGCGTCGCGGTCGGTCGCGGAGACGAGCCGTGCGCCGCGCACCAGCAGCGTCAGCGGATCGGTTTCGCCCGCCACCTGAATCGAGAACTGCTGCTGCCAGTGGCCACGGTCATCGTGACCGTCGCCGCTCGCCGCTTCACGATCGGCAAATGCCTTGCGCACCATCCCGCCGAACTCGCTCAACACGCCGATCTGCTCGAGCGACGCACCCAGCACCGCCTGAAACGGCTGGCGGAAAATCCGCTCGGCGCCGCGGTTGGCGGTGGTGAGACGGAACTGCCGGTCGAACACGAAGACACCGGCGGTCAGATTCGCGAGAATGCTCTCGAGATACGCCTTCGAATGTTCGAGCGCGATGCGATTGTTCTCGACCGCCGCGCGCGCTTCGGACAACTGCCGCGTCATTGCGTTGAACGACTGCGTGAGAAAACCCAGTTCGTCGCGCGATTTGATTTCGCGTTTCGGCGTGTAGTCGCCCTCGGTAATCTCCTTGGTGCCCTGCGCGAGCAGAAACAGCGGCCGCGCAAGCTGATTGCCGAGCGCGAGCGCCAGCATCATTGCGATGAAGGTGGCGAGAAACAGCGCGAGCGTCAGCGTGCCGATATACATCTTGCGCAGACCCGTGCGGCCGAGCGCCTTCTCCTGATACTCGCGATACGCACGCTGCACCGCGTCGGCATTGCGCGCGAGCGATGGCGAAACGGGCTGCGTGAGTTGCAGGAAGCGTTCGGTGGGCTGCAGCAGCGAAGCGTTCGAATCGGGAATGCGCTGCACGATGCGCAAGCGCAGCGCGCCCTTGCTGCCGAGCGCGCGAGGATCGCCGTCCACTTCGCCTTCGATCGCCGCATAGCCGCGGCCGCGCGCCTGGTCGATCATCAGCGGCGTGGGCAGGTCGTTCGGTACGAGCGACGCGTAATTGCCGGAGGCCTGCGCGACCACGTGCATATCCGGCGTCGCGCCCGACATGCTGCGCGTCGGCTCGACGATGGTCGCTTCCTGCACGCCGAACTGATCGCGCAAACGCAGCAGCGTCAGCGTCGTGCCGGCGGCGTCGGCGCTGCCCAACTGCTCGGACATCAGACGGCCCTTGGTCTGCAGATCGGACAGCGACGCGTCGAGCATGCCGCGACCGAGATTCAGACCCGATGTCAGCGCGGTTTCCACGTTGACGTCGAACCACGATTCGATACTGCGCGACACGAACTGGTACGACACGACGTAGATGATGCCGCCCGGCACCACGCCGACCAGCGCCATGAAGAACGCGAGCTTGGCGAGCAGCCGCGTGCCGAATTTGCCCTTGCGCAAGCGCGCGATGATGATGACCACCAGTGCGGCCACCACCAGCAGAAAGATCAACGCGACCGCGACGTTAGCAGCATAGAGCCACTGGTAATAGCGGTCGAAGAACTCGGTGTTCGCGCTGGCCGCGGCCAGCAGCACGAGCAGCAACACGGCCGTTACGGCGACCGTGGACACCAGCACGCGCACGACGATGCTGGTCACGCTGGTAGTCTGGCGGACTTTATTTAGCATTGCCGCCCGCCGTGAAGGTGAAACGCTTCCACTCTGAAGCGAGGCTCCAGTCGCGGTTGTTCACCGCGTCGATCTGGAACGGCTTGGGCATCAGCGCAATGTCGAGTTGCATGCGCACGGACGCGTTGTAGGTTTCGCCCGCATGCACCTGATTGTTGTCGATCACGTGCCACGACGTGATGTGCTTGATGACCGCGAGCGCGTCCTTCAGCGTAGTGAAGCCGAGTTGCAGACCGCCGGACGACACGCTCGACACGCGATATTCACGCGTGAGCGGCTGGAACGACAGACGTATGCTTTGCGACACGCTCACCGGCTGTTCGTCGAACCAGTACCAGCGCGGCCGGCTGAGTTCGAAGTCGGAGGTGAAGTAAAGCGGAATGCCCTTGTTCACCGCGTCTTCGAGATTGCTGTTGAGGTCGAAGTCGAAACGCGCGTCGAGGGTCCAGCCGCTGCTGTCGGCCTGCAACGACGCGCGCTGTACCGCAATCGAGTCGGCGTAGGCCGCGCATGGCGCCGCGAGCCACACGGCCAGCGCGATCCAAAGCACGGCAGCGAGCCGAAGCGGGAGAAAACGTTTGATGGTCACCGTTTCTGAAAGCGCGCGTAGAAAAATCCGTCGTGGTCTGGGTTCGAGCCGGCAGTGTCTTCAGCGGGTTGTCCGGCGTCGGACCCGGCCGATATGTCGGCGCTCGCGCGAGCGACCGAGGGCAAAAGTTGCCCCGGCGCGTCCAATCGTACCGCATCCTGATACTTGTCTCCAAACCACTGCGCCTGCAACTCGCCCTCTTCGGGAAAGATCGAGCACGTAACGTAGAGCAACTCACCGCCTGATTTCAGCAGCGGCCAGAGCGCGTCGAGAATGCGGCGTTGCTCGGCAACCAGTGCCGCAATATCGGACGCTCGACGCAGCCAGCGAATGTCCGGATGCCGCCGCACGATACCCGATGCCGAGCAGGGCACGTCGGCAAGAATGCGGTCGAATGGCTGGTCGATATCGTCGTGCCACTTGGCCGGCGCGCCGGCGTCGCCGATCCGCACTTCGGCTTCCAGTTGCAGGCGCTGCAGATTTTCGCCGATACGGCGTGCGCGCGACGCGTCGCTTTCGAGCGCCACCAGTTGCAGTCGGGCGAGTTCCAGCAGATGGCCGGTCTTGCCGCCGGGCGCCGCGCAGGCATCGAGCACGCGCATGCCGTCGCGCGCGCCGAGCAGTGGCGCGGCGAGTTGCGCGCCGGCGTCCTGCACCGAGACCACGCCGTCGTTGAAACCGGGAATGCGATCGACCGGCATCGGCGTCGCCAGTCTGACGGCGTGCTCGCCGGCTTGCGTGGCGTCGATGTGATGGTCCTTCAGCACTTGCAGGTAGGCGGCGACGGTGGAGCGGCGGGCGTTCACGCGTAGCGTCAAAGGACCTTGTACGTTGCCGGCTGCCAGCACGGCTTGCCATGCATCCGGCGAGGCGCGCCGGACTGCGTCGATCCACCATGCGGGGTAGTTCCAGCGCGCGACTTCGTCGGCTTGCGCGGCGGTCAGAAGCGTCTCGCGCTCGCGTAGGAAGTTGCGCAGCACGGCGTTGACGAGCCCCTTGGCAAACGCGAATTCACGACGGGCGGCGATGGCGCTCACCGCCTGATCGACCACCGTGAACGGGGTGTAGGCGGCGCTTGCTTCGTCGTCGACGAGCAGCGCGAAGGCACAGGCGAGCACGTGACCGACGTGCGGCGGCGGCGCTTTTTTAACGAGACGGGCAATCAGCCATTCGACGGTTCCGAGACGCCGCAGCGTGCGGTACGCGATGTCTTGCACCGCGCCGCGCGCGGCAGCCGCACTGCCTTCAGGCACCGACGCGAACACGGATTGCAGCGCCGCCGGCAATGCTGCGCCGAGACGCACGGCGCCGACGGCCTGACCCGCCGAGTCGAGCGCGAAGCCGAGCGACTCGGGCGCCAGATGCAGTATCGACAGACGGGAATCGCGCGGGCGCGCCGAGGGAGTAGCAGAACGCGAAGAAGGCTTTTGGATCATGAAGGAAGCGAGGGCAGGCCGCACGGTGCGCGGCACTCGGAGCGCACATTGTAGCTTGGTGCGGGTGAGGGTCGACGCGGGGTGGCCGAAACCGCCGCGCCGCTCGTGCAGGAAAAAGGCGAGCCCTCGAGCTCGCCTTGCTTGCAACCGCCTGCGTCGCGCCGTGCGCTTATTCGAAGCGCCCGGTGCGCGCCATTTCCATCAGACGCGCGACGCGCTCCTCGGTCGCCGGATGCGTTGAAAACAGATTGGCGATGCCGCCGGCGGCAAGCGGATTCATGATCATCATCTGTGCAGTGGCCGGATGCTGCTCGGCCGTGGGAAACGGAATGCCGCTCGCGTAGCGATGGATTTTGTCGAGCGCCGACGCGAGCGCCTGCGGGTCGCCGGAAATCTGCGCGCCGCCGCGATCGGCTTCGAACTCACGCGCACGCGAGATAGCCATCTGAATCAAGGCACCGGCAATAGGAGCCAGCAACGCGACCGCGATACCGGCGATCGGATTGGTGGTCCGGCCGTTTTCGTCGCGGCCGCCGAAGAACATCGCGAAGTTTGCCAATGCGGAAATCGCACCGGCCATGGTGGCCGAGATGGTCGAGATGAGAATGTCGCGGTGCTTGACGTGCGCCAGCTCGTGCGCCATCACGCCGCGCATTTCGCGCTCGGACAGCGCTCGCAGAATGCCGGTGGTCGCGGCCACCGCTGCGTGCTCCGGGTTGCGGCCGGTCGCGAAAGCGTTCGGCGCGTCTTCGTTGATCAGATAGACCCGCGGCATGGGCAGGCTCGCGCGCGTGGACAGCTCACGCACCATGCGATAGAACTGCGGCGCAGCGGTTTCGTCGACTTCCTGCGCGTTGTACATGCGCAGCACCATCTTGTCCGAGAACCAGTACGAGAAGAAATTCATTCCCAGCGCGATCACGAGCGCGATCGTCATGCCGCGCGACCCACCGATGACTCCGCCGATCACGATGAAAAGGGCCGTGATCGCGGCCATCAACATCGCGGTTTTGACCCAATTGAACATGTTCGCTGCTCCTTGCCTCAGTACGCTATTCACTCGACGCCGCGAATTGCGGCGCGTGATTGTAAGCCGACTGTTAGATATGGGCGCTATCAGAAAATTCAATCTTCATCGAGATGCCGCCGCCAGCCTCAAGCCGAGTCCGACGAAAGCGCTGCCTACCGTGCGGTCCAGCCATTTTTTCACCGACGGTTTGCCGGAGAAGCGACGCGTAACGCTGCCCGCGATCCACGCGACGAAACTGTTCCACGCCATGCTCATCACCACGAACACGCCGCCGAGTGTGAGAAAAGCGAGCGTCTTGTGGCCGCTGCCGAGGGTCACGAACTGCGGAAAGAACGATACGAAGAACAGCACGACTTTGGGGTTCAGCACGTTCGTCCAGAAGCCTTGCAGAAAAAGCTGACGCAGCGATTTCGGCGCGCCGGCCGCGCGTGCGGCGCCCGTGGTTTCGTCGGCGGCAGGTTTGGCGAACAGCAGACGCACGCCGAGATAAATCAGATACATCGCGCCGACGAATTTGATGACGGTAAACGCGGTAGCCGAGGCCGCCAGCAGCGCGGTGAGCCCGAACGCGCACGCCAGCGTATGCACGCAGCACCCCGCCGAGATACCGAGCGCGGACATGAGCCCCGCGCCGCGGCCCTGGGCGACGCTGCGTCCGACGATATAAGCGGTGTCGGGTCCGGGCGTCACGTTCAACAGAAAAACGGCGACGACGAAAAACTCGAAATGGGTGATGCCGAACATGGAGATCCTCGAAGACAGGTCGACTGCACGCGGATTCTAACGCGCGGCAAGACCGTCCGCGGCACGTTCAGGCATCGGCCGAATGGACGATGCCCAGGCGTTGCACGAACTGCTATTTTGTTTCCGGGATCTGGAAGCGCTGTCCCGAAGCGAGCGTAAAGCCCGCCAGGAATTCGCGCACCGGCAGGCGTTTGCCGCCGGGTTTCTGCAACTGCGTGAGACGTAGCGCGCCTTCGCCACAACTCACGACGACACCTTCAGCGCTCACGTCGGTGATCGTGCCGGGCGCAGTGGCCGAGCGTTGCGCGTCGACGGGTGTAGCGGACCAGATCTTGATGGAGGTGCCGTCTTCCAGCGTGCCCACGCCGCCGGGGAACGGATCGAACGCACGCACCTGACGCGCCAGCACCGCTGCCGGCCGGCGCCAGTCGAGCGCTGCTTCGTGCTTGCCGATTTTCTCCGCGTACGTCACGCCGTCCGCCGGCTGCGGCGTCGCGACCAGCTTGCCGCTGCGCTCGAGTTCGACGAGCGCCTCGACGATCAACGCCGCGCCGCTTTCCGCGAGGCGGTCGTGCAGCGTTGCCGTGGTGTCCTGCTCGCCGATCGGCGTGCGCGCTTCGGAGATCATCGCGCCGGTGTCGAGGCCGACGTCCATCTGCATCAACGTGATGCCGGTTTGCGTGTCGCCCGCTTCGATCGCGCGATGGATCGGCGCGGCGCCGCGCCAGCGCGGCAGCAGCGAAGCGTGAATGTTGATACAGCCGAGTCGCGGAATATCGAGAACTTCCTGCGGCAGGATCAGCCCGTAAGCCGCGACCACCATCACGTCGTGCGGCGTGCTGCGCAGTTGCCCGATTGCCGCGGCAGCCTCTTGCGGATACTTGCCGGCGCGGCGCAGCGAAGGCGGCTGTGCGACGTCGAGCCCATGTTCCTGCGCGTATCGCTTGACCGGGCTCGCCTGTAACTTCATGCCGCGTCCGGCGGGCCGGTCGGGCTGGGTCAATACGAGCGGCACGGCAAACCCGGCACGGTGGATCGCAGCCAGCGCGGCCGCGGCAAACTCCGGCGTGCCGGCAAAAATAACGCGCAATGAATGACTCATGAACGGGGACGATAAACAGGCTGAATGCGGATGAGGCCGCGCATTACATTGCGTGGGCGAGCTTTTTCATCTTGCTCTTGATGCGGGTCTGCTTGAGCGACGACAGATATTCGACGAACACCCGGCCCATCAGATGATCCATTTCATGCTGGATGCAGACCGCGAGCAGCCCTTCGCAATCCAGTTCGAAGGTCTCGCCTTTTTCGTTGAGGGCACGCACCCGAACCTTTTCGGCCCGCTCGACGTTGTCGTAAATACCCGGCACCGAGAGGCAACCTTCTTCCGACAGCTTCTTTTCGTTGCTCGACCAGATGATTTCCGGATTGATGAAAGCGAGCAGTTCGTTGTGATCGTCCGACACGTCGATGGTGATGACGCGCTCGTGCACGTCCACCTGAGTGGCGGCAAGGCCGACGCCGGGCGCGGCGTACATCGTTTCGGCCATGTCGGCGACGAGTCGGCGAATGCGGTCGTTGACCGCCTCGACCGGCTTCGCGACCTTGTGCAAACGCTTGTCCGGGTAATTGAGAATGTTCAGTAAAGCCATGATCTTGAGTGTGTTTTTGGGCGCTGCCGACCGTTGAGGATGCCGCGTTGGCCATTCGGCCGAATTGTGGGCGCATCGCGTTGCAGAGAGCATAGAGGGTGTCGAACCGGTTCGATTCGACGCGCTAACTGCGCTAGACGAGGAGCCCGCGCGGGTAGGCGCAGCGCTACCGTTTTTCGGATGATGAAAATTTTAGCATGGGTGCCAGCCTGCCCGCTGGCCCTGTCGGAGGATGGACCGTCGATGCACACCTTGCCCACCACTCATATCGAACTTGCCGCCTGGCTGCGGCTGTCTCTCGCCCCCGGCCTCAAACCCGCCGCGCTGCGGCTCTTGCTGAGCGCGCTCGGCTTGCCCGCAGCGATTTTCGAGCAGCCGCCGCAAGTGCTCGCTGAAATTGCCGGCGAGGCTGCGGCGCGCGCCGCGCTGGCGCCCACGTCCGCGGACTTCGGCGCGCAACTGGACGCGGTCGTCGCATGGTGCGAACTGCCGGGCAATCAGGTGGTCACGCTCGACGACCCGGCCTACCCGCCCGCCTTGCTCACCATGCCCGATCCACCGCCGCTGCTATATATAAAGGGCCGGCTCGACCTGCTGCATACGCGCGCGATCGCCATCGTCGGGAGTCGCAGCGCCACGCCTCAGGGTGTGGAAGATGCGGAGCGGTTCGCCCGCGAGTTCGCGGCGGCTGGCGTGACCGTCGTGTCTGGCTTGGCGCTGGGTATCGACGGCGCCGCGCATCGCGGCGCGCTGCAGCGGGTCGGCAGCACGGTCGCGGTGATCGGGACCGGCGCGGACGTGGTCTACCCTTCCGCGCATCACACGTTGACCCGCCAGATCGCGCAGGATGGCGCAATTCTGTCCGAATGGCCGCTCGGCACGCCCGCCCGCGCCGCCAACTTTCCGCAGCGCAACCGGCTCATCGCGGGGCTGGTGAGCGGCGTGGTGATCGTCGAGGCGGCCATGCGCTCGGGCTCGCTCATCACCGCGCGCCTCGCCAACGAGATGGGGCGCGACATCTTCGCATTGCCCGGCTCGGTTCACGCGCCGCTCTCGCGCGGCTGCCACCGCATGATCAAGCAAGGGGCGAAGCTGGTCGAAACGCCGGACGAGGTGCTGGAAGAACTGGGCTTTCGCAAGCCGGCAGTGTCGCGGGCGAAGGTGACGCATGCGGTGGCCGAACGCCCGGCGCGCTCCTCCGGGGACGAACGTCAGCCCGCTTTGTTCGCCGCGTCCCCGCCTGCCTCGCTCACGCCGCAAGCCCGGCAACTCCTCGACGCGCTCGGCCACTCGCCTGCGACGCTTGAAATTCTGGCAACCCGTACCGAGATGGGGGACGCGGCTTTACAAGCCACGTTGCTGCAACTTGAACTGGCCGGCCAGCTGACCGTGCTGCCGGGCGGCCGCTTCATGCGGGCGAGTCATGGTTAAGCGCGCCGCCGTGAGTCGCGCCGTGAGCCCCGCAGTGAACCCCGCCATGAGCCCAATTGACCACGGCCTGAGATTGGCCATGCTACATTCGCGCCAAAGCACCTGACAAAAGTACGCAAGGAACCGCCATGCCCGCGCTGAATCTCGACACCGACCAGGACCGGATCGCCGAGCGCGTCAACGAGCCCGATACCCTGTTCGTGGCGTGTCTGTGCGCGGAGTGGTGCGGAACCTGCCGCGACTATCGGGAGACGTTCGACAAGCTGGCGGAGCGGCACCCGGAAATCTGTTTCGCATGGATCGACATCGAAACCCATGCGGACCGTTTCGACGATCTGGACGTCGAGAATTTCCCGACCATCCTGATCGAAGACTCGAACACGACGCGCTTTTTCGGCACCGTCCTGCCACAGGCGGCGATCGTGGAGCGGATGCTGACCGATCTGAGCGCCGTGCCCGGCGTGATCGGTGCGCCTAAATTGCGGCCGGCCTTGACGCTGGCCTGACATCACGCGGGGCGCCTTCGGCCTTTGCCGAAGCTCACGCCTGCGGCGAATCGCGCCACGACGCGAGCGCGCTTTTTCTTGCTCTTGACCCGCCGGCTTCGCGGCGTGTGCTATAAAGCGGTCGTTATTGGGTCGCAAAGGTCGCAAACGAGGGTGGCGCTCAATTGCAGCGCACTCAAGGCCATCAACCCGCATCTACCAACCTCACATCGAGTCATGTCCAAAGCACTGATCATCGCCGAAAAGCCTTCCGTCGCGAACGACATCGCGCGCGCTTTGGGCGGTTTTACCAAGCATGACGAATACTACGAAAGCGACGACTACGTCCTTTCCTCGGCAGTCGGCCACTTGCTGGAAATCGCCGCGCCCGAAGACTACGAAGTCAAGCGCGGCAAGTGGAGTTTCGCCAATCTGCCCGTCATCCCCCCTCATTTCGACCTCAACCCGATCGCGAAGAGCGAGTCGCGCCTGAAGGTGCTGACCAAGCTGCTCAAGCGCAAGGATGTCGACCGTCTGATCAACGCCTGCGACGCGGGGCGAGAGGGCGAGCTGATTTTCCGCCTGATCGCGCAACACGCCAAAGCAAAGCAACCGGTGCAGCGTCTGTGGCTGCAGTCGATGACCGCCGGCTCGATTCGCGACGGCTTCGCCCGTCTGCGCAGCGACGAAGAAATGCAGCCGCTCGCCGATGCGGCGCGCTGCCGCTCGGAGGCGGACTGGCTAGTCGGCATCAACGGCACGCGCGCAATGACGGCGTTCAACAGCAAGGGCGGCGGCTTCTTCCTGACCACGGTCGGCCGGGTGCAAACGCCGACGCTGTCCATCGTGGTCGAGCGCGAAGAAAAAATTCGCCGCTTCGTGCCGCGCGACTATTGGGAAGTGAAGGCGGACTTCGTCTGTGCAGCGGGCTTCTACGAAGGCCGCTGGTTCGATCCGAAATTCAAGCGCGACGAGTTCGATCCGGAAAAACGCGACTCGCGCCTGTGGGCGCTGCCCGCTGCCGAGACGATCGTCGCCGCCTGTCGCGGCCAGATCGGCACGGTGACGGAAGAGTCGAAACCGTCCACGCAACTGTCGCCGGCGCTGTTCGATCTGACGAGCCTGCAGCGCGAGGCCAACGGGCGCTTCGGTTTTTCCGCGAAGAACACGCTTGGTCTCGCCCAGGCGCTGTATGAAAAGCACAAGGTCCTGACCTATCCCCGTACCGACGCGCGCGCGCTGCCGGAAGACTATATGGATACGGTCAAGGAAACGCTCGGCATGCTCAAGGAGAGCAACAACTATCTCCCGTATGCTAAGCAGGTACTCGACAAGGGCTGGGTCAAGCCGAACAAGCGCATCTTCGACAACTCCAAGATCAGCGATCACTTCGCCATCATCCCGACGTCGCAGCCGCCGAAGAACTTGTCCGAACCGGAACAGAAGCTGTACGACCTGGTCGTCAAGCGCTTCCTGTCGGTATTTTTCCCGGCGGCCGAGTACAAGGTCACCACGCGTATCACCGAAGTGGTCGGCCATCACTTCAAGACCGAAGGCAAGGTGCTGGTCGAGCCGGGCTGGCTGCAGGTCTACGGTCGCGAAATCAGCGGCGAAGACGCCAACCTCGTGCCGGTACAGAAGGACGAGAAGGTCAAGACGGACAAGATCGCCGCGCATCAACTGGTAACCAAGCCGCCTGCACGCTACAACGAAGCCACGCTGCTCTCGGCCATGGAAGGCGCGGGCAAACTGGTCGAAGACGACGAGTTGCGCGAAGCGATGGCCGCCAAAGGTCTCGGTACGCCAGCTACGCGGGCCGCCATCATCGAAGGTCTGCTGGGCGAGAAGTATCTGATCCGCGAAGGCCGCGATCTGATTCCGACCGCCAAGGCATTCCAGTTGATGACGCTGCTGCGCGGCCTCGGCGTGAAGGAACTGACCGCGCCGGAATTGACCGGCGAGTGGGAATACAAGTTGTCGCAAATGGAGCGCGGCAACCTGCCGCGCGATGCGTTCATGCAGGAAATCGCCCGCATGACGCAGACCATCGTCAAGCGCGCGAAGGAATACGATTCCGACACGATCCCCGGCGATTACGCGACGTTACAGACGCCGTGTCCGAATTGCGGCGGTCAGGTGAAGGAAAACTACCGGCGCTTCGCCTGTTCGAAATGCGAGTTTTCGATTTCGAAGATTCCCGGCGGCCGTCAGTTCGAAATTCCGGAGGTCGAAGAGCTGTTGCAGAACAAGACGATCGGGCCGCTGTCGGGTTTCCGCAGCAAGATGGGCCGGCCGTTCTCCGCGATTCTCAAGCTGTCGCTCGACGACGAGATCAAGAACTACAAGCTCGAGTTCGACTTCGGTCAGGACACGGGCGGCGAGGACGGCGAACCGCCGGACTTCTCCGACCAGCAGTCGGTGGGCGCGTGTCCGAAGTGCAAGGGCCGCGTGTTCGAGCACGGCATGAGCTATGTCTGCGAGAACTCGGTCGCCAATCCGAAGACGTGCGATTTCCGCTCGGGCAAGGTGATCCTGCAACAGGAAATTGCCCGCGAGCAGATGTCCAAGCTGCTGGAAGAAGGCCGCACCGACCTGCTGACGAACTTCAAGTCGTCGCGCACGGGCCGCAACTTCAAGGCGTTCCTCGTCAAGCAGAGCGACGGCAAGATCGGCTTCGAGTTCGAGAAGAAGGAGCCGTCCGCGAAAACCGCGGCGAAGACCGCTGCTGCGAAGTCGGCGGCCAAGGCGGCACCGGACGCCGGAACGGAGTCGGAAGACGGTGACGTTGCGGTGAAGGCGGCGCCAGCCGCAAAGAAGGTGGCGGCGAAGAAAGCACCGGCCAGGACGGCAGCGGCGAAGAAAGCGCCGGCTAAAAAGGTCGCACGTAAGACGGGCACGTAGCCTGTCGGGTGGCTCGCGGCGGGCCACCTCCAAAGTTAAAGGGATCAAAAAAAGGCGCAGTCACTTGAAAGTGACTGCGCCTTTTTTCTTATCCGCCGCCGTGACGACAACCCGGCGACCCCAGCCTTACAACGCCGATGGCGCCGACGAGCGCGGCACCGGCAGCGTCACCGTCTTCGCGAGCGTCTTGGGCAGTGGCGATAACTCGCTGTCCAGAAGCCGCGAGAGCGGCTCAGCGCCGTCGAATGCTTCCGGCGGCATGTGGCTGGTGGAATCGAACGCGGGGGACGTGGCGGCCCGACCCAGACCGTCGGCGATCCATTGTTCGCCGAGCAGGCTGTTCGGCGTCTGGCTGAAATGCTCGACCAGATGATCGATGAACGTGCGCACCTTGGCCGGCAAGTGACGCCGGCTCGGATACGCAATGTTGATCTCGACCTGCGGCAAACGGTAGTCGCCCAACAGACGCACGAGTCGGCCGCGCGTCATGTCGCGACCAATCAGATAACTCGGCAGGATCGCGATGCCCATTCCGAGCAGCGCGAATTGCCGCAGCATTTCCGTGTTGTTCGCCACGATCACGTTCGACGGCCGCACGCGCACCTCGCCTTCCGGGCCGGTGAACACGCGCTCGTCGCCCCAATATTCGGACGGCAGACTCAAACAGGGATGTTCCAGCAGATGTTCGGGACGCGTCGGAATGCCGTGTTTGTCCAGATATGCAGGTGTCGCGCACACCGTCATGCAGCCGGTGGTGAGCCGCCGGGTGACGATGCTCGCGCTGCGCATCTGCCGCGCGATCACCACGCCGACGTCGAAACCTTCTTCGACCAGATCGACCTGACGGTCGACCAGCGTCACATCGGGGATAACTTTGGGATAGCGCTCCGCGTAGGTCTGCAGCACGGGCGCGAGATTATGCAAACCGAACACGACCGGCGCGACGATGCGCAACGTGCCGACCGGCTCATGATTGCGCGCCACGACCATCTGTTCGACGTCTTCGAGCTCGTCGAGAATCTGGCGCGCCCTTTCGAGATACACCTGACCGGATTCGGTCAGGGACAAACTGCGGGTAGTGCGGTTGAGCAGTCGCGTACCGAGCCGGCCTTCGAGGTCGGCGACATGACGGGTAGCCACTGCGTTGGAAATGTCCATCGCGCTAGCAGCGCGGGCGAAACTGCCGAGATCCGCCACTTTGACGAAAACTCGCATCGACTGCAAATGATCCATAAGACGACTCCTGCCGTGTCACAACTTCCTGACAATTGGTGAAAACCCAAGGAAGCGAACTTGGAATTCTCCTACGACTCGCGCAATCGTGCAGAAGTTGCCCGCAAAAGCGGAAATATTGTCGATTTTTGTACCATTGTGCGTCTCAGCAAGGGGCTCGACCACTCATTATTCCGATTCTCGAAACAATATGCTGCAGTGCAGCTTAGATTGCGGCGTTTGTTCCAACAGATGAAAATATGCTTGTGTTGGCACTTTGCATGCCGCCGAGCGGCAATCCAAAGCGCCGACGAACAAAAAAGCCGCCCGAAGGCGGCTCGTCCGGCAGTGACCGGTCACACGATCAGGCGGCAAGCTTCTCGTGAAGCGCACGCTTCGCCTGGGTCAGGGCCAGCGGCAGACCTTGCTGCAGTGTGTCGAACAGCTCTGCATGCAATGCCAGTTCGTCGCGCCAGGCCTGATCGTCCACCGAGATGACCTGCTCGAACTGCTCACGGCTAAAGTCGAGACCGCTCCAGTCGATGTCCTCGTAGTGCGGCGACAACCCGAACGCGTGTTCCTCGCCCTCCGTCGTGCCTTCGATGCGGCCGACCATCCAGCTCAGCACCCGCATGTTTTCGCCGAAACCCGGCCAGACGAACTTGCCGTCCGCGCCCTTGCGGAACCAGTTCACGCAGAAAATTTTCGGCAACGTCGCGCCGATCTGCTCCAGACGTTCACCGGTTTTCAACCAATGCGCGAAATAGTCGCTCATGTTGTAGCCGCAGAACGGCAGCATCGCGAACGGATCGCGGCGCACCACGCCTTGCTGGCCGGCCGCAGCCGCGGTCGTTTCGGAGCCCATGGTCGCCGCCATGTAGACGCCTTCGACCCAGTTACGCGCTTCGGTGACGAGTGGCACGGTCGTGGAACGACGTCCGCCGAAAATGAACGCGTCGATCGCCACGCCCGCCGGGTTTTCCCACTCGGCGTCGATCGACGGACACTGCGACGCGGGCGCGGTGAAGCGCGCGTTCGGATGCGCGGCCTTGCGGCCGCTTTCCTTCGCGCTGGCGGGCGTCCAGTCCTTGCCCTGCCAGTCGATCAGATGCGCTGGCGGCTCGTCGGTCATGCCTTCCCACCAGACGTCGCCATCGTCCGTCAGCGCGACGTTCGTGAAGATCACGTTTTCCTTCAGCGTCGCCATTGCGTTGAAGTTGGTTTTCTCGCTGGTGCCCGGCGCGACACCGAAATAGCCGGCTTCCGGGTTGATCGCGTAGAGACGTCCGTCCTGGCCTGGCTTGATCCACGCGATATCGTCTCCGATCGTGGAAATTTTCCAGCCGTTCAGACCTTGCGGCGGAATCAGCATCGCGAAGTTAGTCTTGCCGCACGCCGACGGAAACGCCGCCGCGACGTGATGCTTGCGCCCCTGCGGCGAGGTCACACCGAGAATCAGCATGTGCTCGGCGAGCCAGCCTTCGTCGCGCCCCATCGTCGATGCGATGCGCAAAGCAAAACACTTTTTGCCGAGCAGCGCATTGCCGCCGTAACCCGAGCCGTAGCTCCAGATTTCGCGCGTTTCCGGAAAATGAACGATATATTTGGTGTCGTTGCAGGGCCACGGCACGTCGGCCGCGCCCGCTGCGAGCGGCGCGCCCACCGAATGCACGCACGGCACGAACTCGCCGTCTTCGCCCAGCACGTCGTACACCTTGCGGCCCATGCGCGTCATGATGCGCATGTTCGTCACCACGTAGGGACTGTCGCTCAACTCCACGCCGATATGCGCGATCGGCGAACCCAGCGGGCCCATCGAAAACGGCACCACGTACATCGTGCGGCCGCGCATCGCGCCTTCGAAAAGCCCGTCGAGCGTCGCGCGCATGTCATCCGGCGCGGTCCAGTTATTCGTCGGACCGGCGTCTTCACGACGCTGCGAACAGATGAACGTGCGGTCTTCGACGCGCGCCACATCAGACGGATCGGACCAGGCGAGATAGGAGTTGGGCCGTTTGGCGGGATTGAGTTTTTTGAGGGTGCCGGCTTCGACCATCTGCGCGCAGAGGCGGTCGTATTCTTCCTGCGAGCCGTCGCACCAGACAATCTGCTCGGGCTGGGTTTTAGCGGCAACGCGCTGCACCCAGTCGATCAGCTTGCGGTGTTTGACCCATGCCGGCGCCTCGATAGCGACCGTTCCTTCAAACGAGGGATGATTCATCGACTTGTCTCCGTTCTGATAGCAATAGAAAAACGGTACAAGCCCAGCGACGCTGCGTGCGAGAGGCGTCGGTTCAACCGGTCGGCGTTTTCGAAGTCCGACGGCTGATCGTGCAGGTCATCGTGGGCTACACAGCGTGTTCGTGCGGGGCGCCGGCCGCGGCTTCTGCAACCGTCTGTAAAGCGGCTTGCCTCGACACGCAACAAACTGTTAAAAACGTTCTCAATCGGCTTGCCGTAGCGCTTCCGTTCTTCGCGGCAGCTTCCACGGTAAAGCATCCACCCAGTTCTACATGTGACCTGGGTCACATGGTGGGACAGTCAGCATAACATTCCGTTGCGCACCGTCATGGTGCCGCCCAAGACACATACCATGAAGATTGCCATCCTCGACGACTATCAGGACGCCGTTCGCAAGCTCGATTGCTTCCAGTTGCTGGCCGACCATGAGGTCAAGGTTTTCAACAACACGGTTCGCGGTCTCGGACAACTCGCCAGCCGTCTTTCGGAAGTCGACGCGCTCGTGCTGATTCGCGAACGCACCCGCATCACACCTCAATTGCTCGACAAACTCCCACGTTTGCGCATGATCAGCCAGACGGGCAAGGTGTCGAGCCATATCGATCTGCCCGCCTGTACCGAGCGCGGCATCGCCGTGCTGGAGGGCACCGGCTCGCCGGTGGCGCCCGCCGAACTGACGTGGGCCCTCATCATGGCGGCGCAGCGGCGCATTCCGCAATACGTAGCAAACCTTAAGCAAGGGGCCTGGCAGCAGTCCGGTCTGAAGACGTCGGCGCTACCGCCGAACTTCGGTCTCGGTCAGGTGCTGCGCGGACAGACGCTGGGTATCTGGGGCTACGGCAAGATCGGCCGGCTGGTTGCCGGTTACGGCAAGGCGTTCGGCATGAACGTCCTGATCTGGGGCCGCGAGCATTCGCGCGAAGCCGCGCGCGCCGACGGCTATGGCGTCGCCGAAAGCCGCGAGGCGCTGTTCGAACAGAGCGATGTGCTGTCGCTGCATCTGCGGATGCATGACGACACGCGCGGCATCGTCAAACAGGAAGATCTGCTGCGGATGAAGCCGACGGCCTTGCTGGTGAACACCAGCCGCGCCGAACTGCTCGAAGAAAACGCGTTGTTGAACGCGCTGTCGCACAACCGTCCGGGCCTCGTCGCCATCGACGTGTACGAGAGCGAGCCGATTCTGCAAGGCTACAGTTTGCTGCGCATGGAGAACGTGATCTGCACGCCGCACATCGGCTACGTGGAGCGCGAGAGCTACGAGCAGTATTTCACCGCCGCATTCAACAACATCCTCGCATTCGATGCCGGCGATACCGCCAGCGTGGCCAATCCCGAGGCGTTGCAAGGCGGTCGCAGACGGTAAGCGGCCGAAGTTCGCGTTTTGTTTTAGCGAGCCTCGTGCGCGCCGGTTTCGAGTAGAGCCGGCATGCGCTCGAGGAAAGTCTCCCCGTCGACGCGCCCCAGGTTGTACGCATGCGCCATCTGCGACGGGCTCGTGTAGTCCCAGCTCGAGATCGGCACCTTACGCGACGGTTGCACATACAGCCGTTGCTGCGCGCCGTGCGGCACGACGAACATCTGCGGCCGCGGGTAAATGCGGGTGACCATCACCAGTACGTTGCCGGGCGCTTCGGCGTCGAGCGCGCCGACCGGCACGTTGTCCACCATCCCGCCGTCCAGCACGGGCCGGCCGTTGCGCCGCAGAACCGGGGTGAACGGCGGCGTGCTCGACGATTGCAGGATCAGGTCGGCGAGATCCTCGACGCTCGTACAGTCTTGCGCGCGCACGAATTCCGGATGAAACCCGAGCGTCTGTCCCAGGGTGGGATGCAAGGTCTTGCGCACGTATTTTTCGATGTTGTACGCAATCAGGCCGGCGGCCACCGCGCTGCGCGCGCCGAGCCAGCGCGGCAGATGCGATACGCCGATGCGGATCTCCGGCGCGTCGGCCGCCGCCAGCGTGGCGAACTTCTCGCCGTAGATGTCCAGTAGCGCCTGCCGGTAGATGCGGTAGTGCGGAAACACCGATTCGCCGCGCAGCAGGTTGCCCCAATAGGCGTTGCGGGTGTTATGGCGCAGCGCCTCTTCGTAATAGCGCATCACCCATTCGGAATTGCTCGTGTAGAGCATGCACGCGGTGGCCGCGCCCGCCGAAATTCCGGTGATGACGCGCGGACGAATATGCAGCGCCGGTTGCACGACGTCCCAAAACCCCGCCTGCCACCAGCAGCGGTTGCCGCCGCCGGCGAATACGACCTGATCGAACATCCTGTTTTGTTTCCTCTTGGAGCGCTGCCGCCGGCCAGTCAGTTGAGCAGCGCGTAGGTCGTGGTGGCGTGGACGGCCATGTTGCCGGCATCGTCGAATAACTCGACTTCGCCGAATACCAGATTGCGCCCCATGCGCAGCACGCGCGCGGTAATAACCACGTCGCCATTGCGGACGGCGCGCATGAAGCTGATGTTCAGCGAGACGGTGCTCATGGGTTTGAAGCCGCCGAGTGCGGCGGAAATGGCCACGACCATCGCGGTGTCGGCCGCGGCCATGAAAACCTGCCCGCAGATCACGCCGCCGGAATGACGGAGGCCGCCGGCGAACGGCAGGCGCAGTGTCGCGCTCTCTTCGTCGACGCTGACGGGCGTCAGCGCCAGCGAGCGAACCCACGGCGCGAGAATGCGGTCGAGCAATTCGGTGATCTCTTTCTCATCCATGGCGGTTCCCGGTGGAAAGCCGCGACGCTGCGCGCGGCAAAAGTCTCGCGACATGATACCGGGACGTCGGGCGCTATAGCGGGTTCGGTTGACGCGGTAGGCAACTGAAAGCCACCTGACTGAGGACGAGGATATTTTTAAGAAATCTGTTAAAGGGTCTTGGCAAGGTCCCGAATTTCCGTCATAATCTTGCTTCTGTTTGGGGCGTTAGCTCAGCTGGTAGAGCAGCGGACTCTTAATCCGTAGGTCGACAGTTCGAATCTGTCACGCCCCACCAAAGAATGAAAGCAAAAAGCCCGGTCCTTGCGACCGGGCTTTTTGCTTTGCGGCTACGGCGGCGGCCGGTGAAATCCACCATCAACCGCAACTTCAAGGCCTCCCCGCCCCTCGCAAAACAAACATCGTCACGCTCTCCCGCGGCAAGCTAGCCCGCACTCGCCCGCCTGCGTAGTCCACATCCGGCAAGCGCGAAATCGCATTCCCAGCCAGTTGCCAAACCTCCGCCTTACCCCGACCCGCAAAATTCTCGACGACGATCGTCGCATCCGCCGCCTGATCCAGCTGCTTGTTGATCACCACGACCGTCATCGCCCCATCGCGATTACGCAGCGCAGCGAACGACGAAACCCGATCCGGATCACCCTGCGAATCCGCAATACTGGTATCGCCAAACCCCGCCCCCTGCCCGTCGTAATTCCGATAAAGCCTGAACGCCTTATAAACCGGCATCTCCGGACTCAACGCACCCCAGCGCGTCGCAATATCCAGCCCTTCTCGGCCGAAAATTCCCAGTACGTCGGCTTGAGCGGTCGCGCCGTTCATCGTCGTGTCGCCGCCCCAGCTGTATTCCGTTAGCGCGATCGGCGTGCCCGGGTAGTAATACGTATCGACCCACCGCCGCATCATCGGAATCAGGTTCACCACGCTGTTGATCCACGTCGGGTCCCGATACCCGGCGTCCCACAAGTCGCGTGTCGACCGGTTCCGGGCCAGCTCGATAGCCGGGGAATCCGCCGCGGCTGCACCGTTAGACTCGCGAAACTCGCCACCCTGCGGATAGAAATGCAGGCCGAAAACATCGACGGGATGCCCCGCCTGTTTCCATTGCGCGAGCAGCCACGGGACGTAATCCATCCCCCGCGTTTCGCCGCTCCTGTCCGGCGTCCCGCCCTGCCCGCGGGCCGCCATGTACTGCTGATCGAAGCCGCTATACAGATACCCCGTCCAGCCCCACTCTTCCGGCGCGACGACTCGCGCGCCAGGATCGGCCGCTTTCACCGCGCGCGAATACGCGACCACCTTGTTCGCCACTTCGCTCGCATGCGCACCCGCCGGATGAATATCGCGATGGTTGACGTGCCACAGGCTCGGCTCGTTATCCATCATGTAATACCGCACGCCGTCCGTTCCGGTGTCGCGCAACAACTGCCCGACGCGCTCCTGCTGACTCTGCGAATCGTCAGTAATCGACGCATCGTCCGGATCGTTCCTGATGGGCGCACCATCGGGTCCAATCCCGTTGCCGGCGTCGCCCAGATGACTCCCGTCGACGCCCTGCTGCTTCCCATACTTCGCCACCGAAAAACTAACCAGCGGCTTGCGGTCCTTATCGAGCTTCGCGACCCGGCCGATCATCGGAATGGTCAGCATCGACGTCACCTGCGCCTGCGCATTGAGCCGCACGAAACGCTCGCCGTATTGATAAACATCTTTTGAATCGACCGGCACGCTTTCGAAGAACCAGTCCTGCCCGGTGTTGCGCGCATCGATCCGCCAGTTGTAGGCGGACGCACCGTTGCCGCCGGACCGATTGAGCGGCACGCGCAGATCACGCAAGACCTCGGCGGTGGCGAAATTCAGGCCGTAAATCAGCGGGTTGACCGGATGACGGCGAGCGTTGGCATCGACGGTGATGGTCGTCACCAGTGGCGCGCCTGAAGCCACGGCGACGCAACTCATCGCGCCCGCTCCGAGCATTGCCGCCAGCACCGCGTGTCGACTAATTGACCTGAACATGAGCATGTGAAGTTCGTGAGTCCGGCGTGCCGGCGTTCGGCACGACAAGGGTATCGTCCGCCTCGAGCGGCGCCTGCAAATCCCGCTCGTCCAGTTCCCACACGATCAGTTTGGGAGGCGTCTGCGCAAAAGCCGCGCTCGCAAAATACGCGCGCGCCGAGCCGCCGAACTTGCCGCCGTCGCGTGCGAAATTGCCGATGCCCGTGCCGAGCGCCAACGCAAGCTGCGGCACGAAGTCGGACGTCGTCGAATACGACGTGCCGATCGCCGCGATATCGGGCAGGTCGGCATCGCCGAACAGGTCGTCGGCCGATGCCGCGGCTTGAGCCTCGTGAACGTAGTCGCGACGCGTCACGACTTCGGGCGTGGGTTGCCAGGACGGCGGCAATTCTTCGAGTCCGGCAAGACGCACCAGGTCGCCGGGCCGGCGCGCGGCCGGCAGGTCGACCACGCGATAGCCGGGCTTGCTCGACCCGAACGCAATACCCATCGTGCGGATGCGTTGTGCCACGGCCCGCGCCGCCGCACCCGCGCCGTCCTCGGACCAGTGCGTGTCGGTGCGAAAAAACGGGTCGCCCGCGACACCACGCAGCGCTGCACTCACATCCACGACCGGCACGCCCCCGGCGGTGAGGCGTGCGGTCCACTGCCCAAGACGCGCATTGAGCGAAGCCGGACGCTGCAGGCCGCACAGACGTTGCGATTCGATACGCGATTTGTCGGGCACCACGACGACCAGCAACGCAATGCCTCGACGCGCCAGTTCGCGCTGCACGGTTTCAACGGTGACGGCGCGCATCGCAAGATGGCGATCGGCGTCGGCATACACGTTCAGTTCATCGTGCAGGAACAGCCAACCGGGACAGCCCTGCCGCACGCGTGGCCCCAGATCGTGCAACGTGACCCAGCCGAGCGCACGTTGCACCCGCGCGGCATCGGCGGCGATCGGCGTATCGCCCATGCGTTCTGCAAGCGCGCTCGATACGGTGCCGTCCAGAACGCCGGCGCGCGTCACGGCGTGAGGTAACAGCGACTCAGCCGTCGTCGCAAAGCGCACATTGGACACGAAGCCCGCGATCAGAAAAACCATCAGGACGACGGCCGCGATTTTGCCGGCGCGCGTGGCGGGACGTTGAGGCAGCGGTTTGGGATCTTCCATGGCGTCAGAACTGGAAGTAAAGAAAAGGCACCGCACCGCGCGCCGCGATCAACCCGAACGACAGCAGAAAACCCGCCAACGGCCACAGCGCGTCCCATATTCGACGCAGCGTCGTATCGGGCAAGCGCTCCCAGCGCCGCTGCCCGATCGGCAGCAACACGCAGACGACACCGAGCAACGCCGCCAGCGCATGAACCGGACGCAACGACACGGCCACCGCATCGCTCAGGCCGATGCCGTTCAACCCGAACTGGCCACGATACATCGCGAGCGCAGCATGAAAGCCGACTGCGCGAAACAGCGTCCACGCCAGCATCACGAAGACGAGCGTCAACGCGTGCGACAACCACCCAGGCACGCGAGGCAGATCGAATCGCCGCCATAAACGCGCGACCATCAGCGCGAGACCATGCGCGACGCCCCACAACAGAAAATTCCAGCTATCGCCGCCGTGCCACAACCCCGCAATGGCCATCGTCAGCAACAGGTTGCGTGCGGCCTTCCACTCGCCGTGCCGATTGCCGCCCAGCGGAATGTACAGATAGTCGCGTATCCAGCTGGAAAGCGACAGATGCCAGCGACGCCAGAAGTCCTGAATGCTGCTCGCCAGATACGGATGGTTGAAGTTCTCGGGAAAGCGGAAGCCCAGCATCTGCCCGAGACCGATGGCCATCGCGCTATATCCGGCGAAATCGAAGAACAGTTGCAGCGTATAAAACCCGCATCCCAGCCAGGCGTCCGCGAGCGACGGCGTGTGCAACGAGAAGATTGCATCGACCATTGGCGAGAGCGTGTCGGCGACCAGCACCTTCATGCTCATGCCGACCATCAGACGCCGCGCGCCGGCGCTGACACCGTCCCAGTCGACCGTGCGCGACACGAGCTCGCGCTTCACCCACGCATAGCGGATGATCGGCCCGGCGATCAGATGCACGAACATCCCCTGATAGGCGCCATAGCGGATGACGCTGCGATCGGCCGTCACCGTGCCGCGCTGCACGTCGATCAGATAGGAAATGGACTGCAGCACGATGAACGACAGCCCGATCGGCAACGCGACGTGCCGCCACGGAATCGGTCCGGCGTGGCCGAGCGCGAGCGCGTTGTCGAGACTGTCGACGACGATGTTGGCGTACTTGAACCAGCACAGGATCAGCACGTTGACCGCGATGAACACGCCGAGCCACGCCCCGCGCGCGCGCCGGCCCGAGGCGGCGTCGATCACGATGCCGCCGAGCCAGCCCCACACCGTCAGCCCGATGAACAGCAGCAGGAAAACCGGACTCCACCAGCCATAGAAGAACCAGCTGCAAACCAGCAGCGTGCCGTTACGCCAGCGCGCGGGCGACGCCACGTAGAGCGCGAGGAAAGCCGGCAGAAACAGCGTCAGGAATTCGAGGGACGCAAAGACCATGCATCGTTCTCAGTCGAAGGAGAAATCCGGCGCGCCGCGTTCCAGAAGTAGAAGCGGCGCGCAGGCGATCAATGGCTCACCGCGTCGTTCGCCGAGAAAATGCGCGAGTGTCCCGCGCCCGCCGGCACGAGAAACACCGTGTAGCGCTGCCCGGCCACGAGCGTTCCCAGACTCAGCGGCTGGCCGACCGGCTGACCGCCGCAGACCAGTTGCACCGACAACGCCACCGGATTCACCTGCCGCCGTTTGGCCGCCTTCACCGCGACGCCGTCGAGCAGCACGATGTCGCGGCCCGGCACTTTCAGCGTGGGCGTCGCACAACCGGCGTCGAGGTTATAGAACGCCACCGACGCCTTGAGCGCGTTGAAGTCGTCCGGCTTTTCGCGCACGGTCACGGTGGGCAGACCGCCGGCTTTATCCGCGCCATCCAGTGCAACGATGCTGACGAACTCGCCCGGCTGCACCGTCGCGGCAACGTCCTGATGCGCGCCGCCCGCCGTCAGCGTGCCGGCCACCGGCTTGCCCGCGGCAATCGGGAAAAAGCGGCTGGCCGGGTTCGCAGCGTCGAGCGACAGATGCGCTTTCGAGCCCGCCGACGTCACGTCGACCGGGTGCGATGCGCCATTCACGAAACGCACGAACGACGAATCCTCGGCCGGGCCGGTGGGATACAGCGGGATATCGGCAGCCGCGGCCGGTTGCAGGAACACGCCGAAAGCCGCGAGGCCGAGGCACGACAGGAACAGCCGGGAAAGCAGAGGTTTCATTCTGGTAGGTCCGGTCGCGTCACTTCTGCTGGAGGGCGGGCAGCTTCACGAGCGCCTTCATGATGTCCGCGCCCCAGTACTTGTAGCCGGTCGTCGTCAAATGCTGACCGTCGACGGTCGCCCATTCGCCCGGCTTCGAAAACGTCAGCGAGTCGATATACGAGCACGGCGCGACGTTGGTCGCGAGGAACGACGACAGCTGCTTCACGCGCGCAAAGCTCTTCTGATATTTGCCGCCTTCCGTGCCCCAGACCGGTCCGACCCAGACGCAGGTCGTCTTGTTCGCGGCGAGGTCTTGCGTCAGCGCGGTGACCTGCTGCCACGCCCAGGCCTTCGGAAAGTCTTCCTTGCCGTATCCGCCGATGGTGTCGCCTTCGACGATGATCACGAGCTTCGCCTTGTTCGCAGCAATCAGCTGATCGACCGGCTGGGTCTTCGCATTGTGGTCGATGACGATGGGCGACTTGCCGTTACGCTCGGCGCCGCCGCACGTGCCCGGCACGGACTTCACCCAGTCGCCCGGGATGCTGCCGCACACGCTGTAGGTGTGGACCTGCGCACCGGCGGCGATCAACTGGTCCTGCAGGGTGTCGACGAGATAACCGGGTTCGCTCAGATGGCTATCGCCGATCATGAGGATGCTGAGACCAGCAAGAACGGAAACAAGCATGAATCTTCGACTCCTGAAAAAAGATCGATATCCGACCGGCCGCGTGGCGGGTTACTGGTCGCTGTAATGAGACTGATACGGCACGACCGGCAGGGCCAAAGCCTTCGTCTGCGGCGCAAGCGTATAGCGCAGATACAGGCCCGCCGCCCACTGCCGGTAACTCGACGAATTGTTGGCGCCGATCGACGCGCCCCCGGTCATGTGATTCGTAAAACGGTATTCGGCGGTGGCCAGCAGGTTGTATCCGAAGCCGGTCGAAGACTGGCCCGGATGGTTCGCGCCGTCGGCGAGGCCGATGGCCGACGCCGCTGCGACTGCCGCGGACTGTAACCCGGCGCTGGTCGGAAAGTACGGTTCACCCGCCTGGTGAAAATACTGGATACCCGCCGAGCCTTGCAGCTTGTAGGTCCAGCGCTCCGAGCGCTGCGCCCACGTCACCGGCACGCTGAACGCGTAGAAGCGCTGCGGGCTGAAATAGCCGCCGTTGCCGTAGGTGAAGTTGTTCTCGTTGTGCTGATAGAACATGCCGGTCAGGTTCAGGCCCGCAGTGAGCATGCTGTCGCTCGTGCGATGCAGATACCAGTACGTGCCGCCGCCCGCTTCGCCGCCGACGTTAGCCTGCACGTCGTGCCCATCGAGATATTTGCCGGAACCGTAGACATAGGCGCCGTAATCCTGATTGTCGATACCGATCGCGCCATGCACGCCGGTCGAAGTCACGCCGCCCCACGTCAAACCGGTACGCGGATCGCGCGACCCGGCGAACGACGTGACGCTGTCGGTTACCGCGCGACGCGACACGCCGACGTTGAACCAGCTGCCCGGTTGCGCGTCGATGCTGTTCCGGTAGCTCGCGCCGCCGACCACGTTGGTGAATTTGAAGCCGAGCGGCGTCGTGCCGATGTCGGTGCTCCAGTTGCCGATCTCGTAGCCGAGTCCGAGGCCCACGCCGAACGCCGACTGCTTGTCCGGCGCAGCGACGGTGCCCGCCTTCTGCGATGCGGCTGCGATCGGTCCGCCGCCGAACTGGCTCGCGCTATAGACGTCCGAACCGAGCGTCCCGCCCTCGAGTTCGACCGGCGTCGCACGAATGGAGAGCTTGCCGTTACCGACCGGGATCGAGCCTTCGACCGGTTGCTGCACGGTCGTCAACTGGCTCGTGCCGGGTGCGGCGTTGTTCGACGTGACGAACAGGCCGCCCGTGATTTCCGGCGACCGCTGTGCACGCAGATCGCTCAGCTCGCTGCGCATTTCGTCGAGCGTCAGTGAGCCGTCCCGAGGCTCGCTCATCGCAACCGTGTCCTGCTGGGTGGCAAGGCCGCCGACCGGCGTGCCGGCCACGGTCGGCAGCGCGGCGGGAGAGGCGGACGTCGACGAAGCGCGCTCGCGCGCATCGGCAGCCGTCGCGCGGGACGTCGATGCAACCGCCAAGGTCGTTGAGGAACCGGCTGCAAAACCCGGCGCTGCGGACGCGCCCGCAAGCGTCTCGCCAACCGCCTGCCGATTGCGTCGCGCGGCACGCCGCGACCCATCGTCGTCGTGAACGAACGGATTGCCCGCCACGTGAATGTCCTGCGCCTGCACGCCGAGCCGCTTTTCCTTCGCGGCAATCGCGGATTCCAGCAGCGTCTGCGCCTCGCGCGTCTTGCCCTGCATCACGTAGATGCGTGACGCGCCGGCCAGCACGTCGGGATCGTTCGGCGCCTTCGCCACTGCCTGCTTCAACGCGGCGTCGGCGACGCTGCCCTTGCCCGCCTGCACGGCCGCCATCGCGACGCCCAGTTGCAGGCCCGGATTGCCCGGGTCGTTCGCCGCGGCCTTCTGGTAGAGCGACAGCGCCTTGTCGTACTTGCCGTCCGCCGCATACATGCGAGCGAGTGCGGCCAGCGCGAGACTGTCGTTGGGCCGTTTGGCGAGGACCGGCGCGAGCGTGTCGTAAGCTGCGGCGAGATCGCCTTGCTGGCGTTGCTGATCGGCGAGCCGCACGCTGTACAGGTAGTCCAGATTGTCCAGTTGTTCGCGCTGATCCGCGGTCAGCGTCTCGCCGTGCAACTCGCGCATCGCATCCGCGGCCTCGACGTTCTGGCCGGTCTTGAGCAGCACGCCCAGATACGCCAGTTGCACGTCGGGACCGCTGCCCTTCAGACCGTTGGGCATCAGCGCGTGCATCAGACTCATCGCGCGCGGCAGGTTGCCCGCGTCGACATAAGCCTGAGCCAGCGCGCCCACCTTCGACGGGTCCTGACCCGCCGCCGGCTCGAGTCGCGCCAGCATGTTGCGGGCGTCGTCGAGATTGCCTTCCAGCGCCAGATGCGAGGCCTGCGTGACGATCACCTGGAAATCGATCTGCTGCGCGGTCGCCACCATGTTCGGCGTGCGCGACGCGGCCGGGATGCGCGCCATCGTGTCCTGTGCGCGCGTCCAGTCGCCCATCTGCATGGCGAGCAGCGCGCTCGCGTAGAGCGCTTCGGCGTTGTCCGGATTCGCGGCGACGAGCTCGTCGACGAGTTGTCGCGCGTCGTCCGCGCGACCCTGCTTCAGCTCGTAGCGGGCCAGTTCCAGACGAATCCACGCGTTATCGGGATCGACACGATGCGCGTCTTCGAGAATTTTCCGGGCCGCGTCGAGATCGCCGCGCTGCTCGGCGGCATCGGCGCGTCCGGCGGCAACCGTCGCTCTTAACCGGTCCAGCCCGCCGATGCCGGCCTGCTGCTCCGCCGACATCCCGTCGATCCACTTCTGCGCTTCTTCGGCGCGCCCGGTTTGCGCCAGGATGTCGACGAGCCCGCTGACCGCCTCGCGATTGTTCGGGCTCGTGGCCAGCACGTCGCGATACAGCTTTTCGGCGCGCTTCAGGTCGCCTTGCGCCGCATACAGTCGCGCCGATGCATCGCGACCGCCCGGCTCGAGCGGATCGAGCCGCAACGCCTGATCGATCTCGCGTCGCGCCGCCGCAAAGTCGCCCACGTTCTGCGCACCTTCAGCCTGGTTCACCAGCAGCCAGTAGCGTGCGGAATTCAGCGCGGTGCTCCAGTTGGTCCCCGCGCCCGGGCGCGACACCGCGCGCGACAACAGCGTCTGCGCCTGCGCCAGATCGCCCTGCTGCATCCGCACGAGACCCAGTCCGCCCAGCGCATCCGTGTTGTTGGGCTTGTCGCGCAGCACGTCCGTGAAAGACTGCTCGGCCGTGGCGATGTCACCCGCCTTGAACGCGGCGAAGCCGCGCGTCAAACGCGGATCCATCACGGGACCGGTCGCGACGGCCGGACGCGGCGCCGTCATCTGATGGCGGATTTCCTCGTCGGGATGCAGCTTCAGATAGTCCTCGAACCACGCGCGGTTCTTCGGCGTCGGCGTAACCCACGTCAGAACGGAGCGCCAGACTTCGGTCGCTTCGCCGCCGATGTCGGGGCGCGTCGCGAGCTTTTCCAGCAGCGCGATGCCGGCCGCGCGCTGCTGTTCGTCACGCACCATGTGCTCGGCGAGCGGCAGCATGATGTTCGGATCGTTCGGTGTCTCGGCGTTCAGGCGCTCCAGGCCCCGAATCGCCGGATCGACCTGACCGTTCGCATAGCCCAGATAGCTGTAGTACTCGCGCGCCACGTTGCCCTGCGGCGGCTTCCCGCCTAATGCCTTGTCGTACTGCGCCATCGCTGCCGACAGCGCGGCCTGATCGTTCTGGTTGACGGCGTCCTGCGCCATCTGCCGCGCCTTCGCGAAGGTCGACTTGCCCGGCTCGACCGCGAGCCGCAAGTTCTGTTCGAGCAACGGCACGAAGCGGCTGCCGGGCGCGACCGCGCGCAGTTTCGTCAGATACCGGTTCGCCTCGCCGAACTGCTGCTTGCCCACGGCGATCGTGCCCATGCCGTACAACGCTTCGGGCTGGTTCGGGTCGGTCAGCAACAGCTTCGCCCACGACTGCGCAGCCAGATCGGGCTTGTCGTGCGCCTGCCAGTAGCGGCCCTGTTCCAGCAGCATGTTCGACGTCGCATCCTGCGCCCATCCCGGATGGCTCGCCGAGGCGAGCAGCAGTCCGAGAATCCAGACCCGGTTGCGGTTGCGTCTGACTGACATGAACGTTTCCTGATTAAAACGGTTGGGTCGGCTGCGAAGCCCGCAGCCGCGCGAGCGCTTCGGCGTCGCGGCGTGCGCGGCGGCGGCGCAGCACCGCCACGAGGCCCGAAGCGATCAGCACGAGCGCGACGACGGCGAGCGCCTTGACGAGCCACGCGAGCGACACGCCGAACGAAGCCAGCCACCAGTCGAGGCCGCGCCACATGCCGAGATGCCCGACGTAGTAGGTGTGCTCGCTCACGAGCGAATCGACTTCCTTGCCGCGAATTGACACGAGGCTGCCCTGAATCGGCTGCTTGTCGTAGTTCGGCACATCGAGCAGCGCGGCGACGGCGTCCTTCAGTCCGTCGGCCTGATTGCTGGCGACCATCACGACGCTGCGGCCCGCCTGTTTCGGCGATTCGAAGCCGGCCAGCACGGCGCTCACGCCCGGTCCGCTCCACGCGAGCGACAGGCGTGCCGGTTCGGCGTCCAGCCGCGGATTGGCGTGGAACCAGCCCAGCACGCGGCCCGGCAGATCCGACACGGAGAACTGTGCGCTGCGCTCGTACACCGCGGGCAGGTACTGCGCCCAATCCTTGAGCCAGCTCTGGTCGGCGCCCGAGGCGATCACGAGCAGATCCTTGTCGGTAGGCATCGCATCGATGCGCTGACCGCGCAGCACCGTGACGCCACACGCCGGATAGCCGGTCGAATCGCCCATGCGACCCATCACGGCCAGGTAAGCGCTGTATTCCGGCGCGCCCGCATTGGCGCCGAGCACGACGTCCGTGCCGGACAGATCGGCCATGCGCGTGAACGGGAAACCCGCCTGCGCGAAAGCCGCCAGGTTAGGCATCGCCAGATAGTGCGGATACCGCGACAGGTCGATCGTCGATTCGGGATCGATCGCGCCGCGCACGTTGTCGATGATGATGTCGCGGCACTCGCCCTGCTTGATGTAGTCGTACATGTAGCGGAACTGCAGCTGCGTGTTCGGCTGCAGCAGCGCTTCCAGCGGCGCTTCCAGTTTCGCGTCGCGCGGCAGGCTGCTGTCGGGCAGCACTTCCGGCTTCAGCCTGGCGCCGCCTTCGAGGCGTTCGAGCGCGAGCAGCGGGATCGACTTCATGAACTGGTCGTCGACGCTGAACAGCAGCGACGAATTGACCATATACGGCTGCGGCGTGTAGCGGTAATGCAGGTCGATCGGCACGTTCGGTTCGTGCCAGCCGAACAGGTCGGGCGGCACGCGCGTCTTGATACGGATCAGGTCGGGGCTATAGCCGGTCACGTTCAACTGGCGCGCGTCCAGCAGTTCGCCGAACGACTCCGGACGGTCGCTGCGCAGCCAGCGCGGTGCGTCGTAAGGCTGACGCGGCGACAGGTCGGAGAACTTCGTGATCAGCGCGTTCGCACCGGACAGCGTCTGGCTGCCCGTGACGAGCGCATCGGCGGCCTGCTTGAGTTCGCGGCCGTTGCGGCCCATCACCAGCAGCAGCTTGCCGTTCGGATCGTTCGGATTGGCGACGACAGCGAGCGTCGGTCCTTGCAGCGGCGCGCCGGCGAGGTTCGCCTGATCCGCGCTTTCGACGATCACGACCGCATTGCCCTGGGCCGGCACGGTGGCGAGCGACACCGGGAAGTCCGCGCTGCGGTAGCTCGCCAGCGCACCGAACCACGACGACACGGCACCGGCGGCTTCGAGCGCAGCGGCATCGGGATTGCCGGCGAACACGACCGGCAGGTTCAGGCGGCGGATGTCGTGCTCGTCGAAGAACGGTCGCGGCAGACGCGCCAGATCGTCGGCCTGCGTCAGCGGCCGGGTGTCGATGGTCAGCGTGCTGTCGTTGCTGATGTTGGCCCACAGACTCGAATGCAGCGGGTCTTCGCACTGCGTCGTGTAATGGCCGATCAGTTGCAGACGCAGTTTGCTGTTGGACGTGAAGAGGTACGGCGGCAGTTCGATCGTGCGTTGCAGGTTGGTGCCGGACGTGTCTTTCGGCACGGCGATCGAAGCGGCCACCTGATCGTTGATCAGCACGTTGATATGCGACAGGTCGGGCAACAGCGAGGGCGAATACGCATAGCGCAGATTCAGCCGCGCGCCGCTCACCACCTGGTCGTCACGCACGCCGACCGGCAGCGTGTTGCTGCCGTCCACACCACGCAGATTGAGCGCGTATTGCGCGCCCAGTTGCTGCAGCGAATAGGTCACCGTCGAAGTCGCTGCTGACGACGATGCACCCGCGGGCGCGGCGGCGGATGCACTCGCGGGCGCAGCGGCGGCCACGGCGGTCGAAGCCGGCGCCGCTTGTGCCGCTTGCGCCGGTTTTGCCGCGTGGGCCGGTTGCGCCGCATGCGCCGCGGTGGCCGCGAGACAGGTCGCGAGAGCCCCGCCCAGCAGGAGTGCCGGCCAGACCGGCCGCAGAGTCATGCAACGCGCGAGGTGTGCCCGGAGCGGGTCGATCCTTCTTCTAAACATGGGAATTTCTTCTTCCTTCTTCACGTTGCAATGTCTGGGGAACGTCCAGGTCCAGGCGGCGGAGCGCGAGCCGATGCAGGAATACGCCGCCGATCAGCCCGATCAGCAGGATGCTGAGGACCGTCGCGACGAGCAGCAACACGATGTGGCTCGCGAAGAACCACTGGAGCCCGATCCACAGCGGCAAGGAGCCGATGAAATAGCTTTGATCCCGGCTCAGCGTGGTGAGCGCGCCGTCATGCACGATCACGAGGTTGCCGCCGCTGGTGTCGTTGCGGCGCTGGCCGGTCAGGTAGCGGTTGGCCTGCAGCAGGTTCACCACCTCGTCCAGACCGTGCGGCGAGTTACCCGATACGACGACGACGCTGCGACCATGCGCAAGCGGCGACTCGAGGCCTGCGACCATGCCGTCCTGATCGCTGCTGCCGTACAGCGCGGCCGTGTCGACCTCGCGCCGGGCGCTCGTATTGCCGCGCGTCAGGCGTTGCCACCAGCCCGGAATCGCGCCGCTCGACTGCGCTTGCGGGCCGAAGAAACCGCGTGGCATTTCATCGCGCCAGGTTTTCAACAACGGCTGGTTGTCGCCGGACGCCAGCACCAGCAGGTCCTTGTCGCGAAGCGCGTCGGCTTGCGCCGGTTCGCCGACCGTCACGCCGAGCACCGGATAACCGGTCGCCTGGCCCATCGCGCCCATCAGCGTCAGATACGCGGAATAGTCGGCGGCGGACGGCTGCACCGGCAGGATCACCGCCGTGCCCGACAGATCGGCGAGACGGGTGAACGGGAAGCCGGCGTCGCCGAACGCGCGCAGATCCGGCATGGCCGCGTAGCGCGGCAGATGGGAGATGTCGATCGTCGAAGCCGGATCGATCGCGCTCTCGAGCGGGCCGCCCGGCGTGTCCTGCCAGTTGTCCTTCGTCTTGACGGCTTCGTAGCGATAGTCGAAGTGAAGGGTCGTCAACGGCGGCAGCAGGTAGGTCGGGATAGACATCACGGCAGCGCCTTCCGATGCGTCGCCCGGCAGCGGCAAGGTCTGCAGCGGGGTGTTGCCCGCCAGTACCTGAAGCGCCGAATGCGTGGATTCCGGTCGCGCCGTATAGCGGTAACGCAGATTCAACTGCGCCCCGTCGTTGTCGAAACCGAACAGACCCGGCGGCAGATGCAGACCGACATCGATCGCGCCGGGCTGGAAGCCTTGCACCGTGAGCCGCTCGGCCGGCAGCAATTCGCCCAACTGCACCGGGCGGTCGGACGGCAGCCAGTTGGGCGCGTCGTAAGGCTTGCGCGGCGGCGCGGAAACCGGCTTGTCGATGCTGACGAACGGGCCCGACAGCGTCCGCGAACCCAGCACCAGCGTGCGAGCCGCCGCACGCAGTTCTGTCTCGTTGCGGCCGGTGATCAGCAGCAGCTTGCCGTTGGGATCGTGCGGGTTCGGCACGATGGCGAGCGCCGGTCCGGCCGCGCCCGGCACGAAGAGCGCGGACGAGTCCGGCAACTCGCCGCGCAGCGCGAGCACCACCGCGTGACCGTGCGCGGGGATCGCATCGAGTATCGAGCCGGAAATCGCACGGGAAATCGCGGTGAAATGCGCGCCGCGATAACCCGCCTGCGCGCCCAGCCAGGACGTCACGATACCGGCGGATTCGAGACGCTCGGCCCCGGGCACACGCGGCAGCACGACGGGCAGGTCGAGCCGGCGCACGTCGCGCTCGTCGAAGAACGGCGCGGGCAGCGCCGCCAGATCGCCAGCCAGGCCGGCGGGCACGACGGTCAGTTCCAGCGCACTGTTCGGACCGGCCTTGAGCCACAGGTCGGCGCTCTGCGGATCGTTGCCCTGATCGCTCGCCTTGCTGTGCGCGATCAACTCGAGGTTCAGATGGTTGAAGGCCGACAGCGGCGCAAGCGGCAGATCGACTATCAGATGGCGGGCGGTGCGCGAGGCCGGCTGCGGCAACGGAATGGTCGCCGAGACGATGCTGTTGATCAGCACGTTCAGATGCGAGATGGCCGGCAGCAGGGTCGGCGAATAGCTGAAGTCCAGATCGAGCCGCGCGCCGATCACACGCTCGTCGCGGCGCAATCCGAAGTTCATGCCCGCGTAGGCGTCCTGGCCGAGCAAGGTGACGCCCTGCTCGGGATATTGGCGCAGCAGCGGGATGCGGTAGGTGTAGGCGTCGGCATTCGACGCGGCATCGGATGCTGGCGGTGCTGCGGATGCTGCGGATGCTGCGGATGCTGCGGATGCTGCGGACAATGAAGATGCCGCGGATGTTGCGGTGCGTGCTTCGGACGCCGCGGACGCAGTGGACGCAGTGGACGCAGTGGACGTCGCGGACGCCGCGGACGCCGCGGACGCCGCTTCAGGCGCAGCGGCCAGCGCCGTCCCCGCGCCGAGCAACAGACCCGCGCACGCCAGCACGGCGAGCCGACGCCTGCCCGCGAAACGATGCAAAGACAATAGATAGCCGAGACTCACGATTGCCGGTTTCCCAAATCGCCGGCCGGCGCAACCGCCGTACGGCCAAGGCGCCGGCGGCCGCCCTGGAACAGGTGCCGGAACAATTCGATCAGGCCGCGCCAGCCGACCCCTAGCACTTCGGCCAGACTGCGCAGCGGCCGGTCGGTCCGATAGCGGCCCCATTGCGCCATCCAGGTGTCGGCGCGCGAGAACGTCACGCGCATCAGGTCGCGCTCCTGATCGATCGTCAGGGCCGGGAAACTGACGCCTAGCGTGCGTCCGCGGCACACCTGGACTTCAGCGGGAAAAATGCCCTCGTAGTCGTCACGGAACACCGACACCACCACGTGCTCGCCACGCTGCGGCAGCGGCGCATCGTCGGGCAGCGTAAGGCCCAGACCACCCTGCGAATAGTCGCTGGTCCGGCACGGCACATGCCGGCCGTCGGCGAAACGCACGGCGGCGGGTAACTCGATACGCACGCGCGGCGTCAGGCGCAACTGCCGCGATTCGCTCGCTACGCCTGCCGCCGCGCTCAGATTCATGACGTTGTAGATCACCCAGCCGAGGTTGAAGAGAATACTCATCGCCTCGGGCCAGCCGGGGCCGCGAACCAGGGCCACCACGCCGACCGCGAGACCGGCCAGGTTCAGACTCAGCAAGCCGATGTACGGACGCGCCATTGCCCAGTCGAGAAAGGACGTGCGGATCACGCCGCCCTTGGACGTCACGTTGAAGCTTTTGCGGCCGGGGAAAAACACCGCCTGCAGCGCGGGCAGAATCACGTACCAGGCCAGCACGGTTTCGTAGACTTCGCTCCAGAACGAATGGCGGAACGGTCCATGAATGCGCGATGCGCCGATGCTCGAAATCACCAGATGCGGCACCGCATACGCCAGCACCATCAACGCCGATGCGTGAAAGACGTGCGCGCCGAAGAAGAGATAGGTCATCGGCGTGACCAGAAACACGATGCGCGGCACGCCGAAGAAGAAGTGCATGATCGCGCTCAGATAGCACAGGCGCTGCGGCAACGTGAGCCCCGTGACCAGCAGCGGATTGAAGCGGCGGAAAATCTCCGCCATGCCGCGCGCCCAGCGAATACGCTGACCGACGTGCCGTCCCAGACTTTCGGTGGCGAGGCCGGCGGCCTGCGGGATCGCGAGATAGGCCGTGTTGTAGCCTTTCATGCTCATCTTGAGCGCGGTCAACGCATCTTCCGTGACGCTTTCGGTCGCCACCCCGCCCACGTCCTCCAGCGCGGAACGGCGCAGCACCGCGCACGATCCGCAGAAAAACGCGGCGTTCCACAGGTCGTTGCCGTTTTGCAGCACGCCGTAGAACAGGTCGCCTTCGTTAGGCACCTTCCTGAACGTTTCCAGGTTGCGCTCGAATGGATCGGGCGAGTAGAAGACGTGAGGCGTCTGCACCATCGCCATCTTCGGGTCCTTGAGGAACCAGCCCATGCAGATCGACAGGAACGAGCGCGTGGTGACGTGATCGCAATCGAACACGGCGATGTACTCGCCGTGCGTCTTCGCCAGCGCCGCGTTCAGATTGCCCGCCTTCGCAAACGTGTTGTCGGGACGGGTCAGATAATCGACGCCGGCCTCGGCACAGAACGCGCGGAACTCGTCGCGGCGGCCATCGTCGAGCACGTAGACGCGCAGCTTGTCCGCCGGCCAGTCGAGCAGCGTGGCGGCCAGCACCGACTGCCGCACGACGTCGAGCGGCTCGTTGAAGGTGGGAATGTACACATCGACCGTGGGCCAGGTGGACGTGTCGGCGGGTAACTGCACCGGCCGGCGATGCAGCGGCCACAGCGTCTGGAAATAGCTGCACAGCAGCATCACGACCGCATAGCCTTCGGCCAGCAGCAGAAAATAGCCGAAGGTCATGTCGAGCGGGCTCGAAAACGCCAGCGTCTGCGTCACGCGCCAGTACAGGTAGCGCAACGAGACGAAGATCGACAACGCCACCAGCGACACGGTGAGAATCCTGCCGCGCAGACGGCTCAGCAGATAAGCGACCGCCATGCACAGCACGCCGAACATCCATTGCCTCGACAACGCGAGGTTGACGGTCATGGCCGACATGAACAGCAGCGCGGCGAGCAGCGTGACCAGAACGCGCGACCAGCGCGAGAACAATAGCGAGGCGCCGGCTTTGAGCAGCTTGTCGTCCCAGCCGCCTTCGTCGTCACTCTGGCCGGTACCGGGGTGACGTTGCGGATCCAGTCGAACCCGCTTCTGTTTGATCTGTGCCATATAAATTCTCTGCTAACTGGTCCTGAGGCCAGGCCGGACCAGCGGGGCGAAGCCGGTCATGACGGACGACGTGGCGAAGCATCCTGCGTCGGTTGATCCCGCTCGAGAAGGCGTGCGAATACGCTAGTCAAGGCGGCCGGCTGCGGCGCGGCGGACTGCGGTTCGGCGGACTGCGGTTCGGCGGACTGTGAAGCGGCGGACTGCGACGGGGCAGGCTGCGGTTCGGCAGGCTCTGGCGCGGCGGGTGCAACGGGCTGTTCGGGGGTGGTCTGCGCTGCCGGGGAAAGTTCGAGTGGCATCGAGGGTGTGCTCGCGACGCCGGGCACCGGCGCCTGCCCGGCATCGACAGGCGCTGCTTCGGCTATGGCGGCTGCGGGTGTGGATACCTGCGCGGCGTCGGCGGCCTCGGCTGCGTCCGCTACATCGGGTATTTCGGCTACTTCGGGCTCTACAGCGGCCGAGGCTTCTTCATCGGCCACCTCGACCACCCGCGCCCTGTTGGCCTCGGCGAGATATTGCGCAATATCCACGGGCGCGGCGGTGCGGGTCCACCGTCCGCGCAAGCCCTGCACCTGTTCGGTCTGCTCCACTTCCTGGTATTGCGCCGGGTCGCCGCCCACTACCTTGAAGAGATTCGAAATGTCCGATGCACTGCTCATGCGCCAATCCCGCCATATTTGTCTTGTAGTGACGGCGCCGTCCCTGCGCCGGTACGAACTGCTGGTCGTCGTTATTTGCCGAAGAGGAAAACCATCGTTTCCGACGCATCCGCGGCAGCTGCCGAGGTGATCCGTAGTTGCGGATCGGCGCCCAGCCCGTGCATCCATTCTTCGTAGGCCGCTTCGAGAAAAGCACCGGCCCACTGCTGGTTTTCCGCGCCGAACGCCGCGCGAAGCGGCGCGTGGTAATGCGTGAGAACCAGCCAGTCCTGAGCTTCGCGTATCTCGACCCGGCCCCAGGCCAGCTCACTCCAGACCCGGTTCATCACGACCTGCATATCGGCGACCGTAGCCGCGGCAGCGAGACCATGCCGGCGCGCGAACTGGGTACCGGCTCCGCGCACGATCTGCGCGAGCAGCCTGGGTGTCAGATGCTGCGTCAACTCTTGCGCGAACAGCGAGAGGAACTCGCACCACTGCGGTGCCGGCGAAACGGTGCGTTCAGTCATGACTTATCCATGCGCCCGAAACGGCGGCACGTAACTTATCGGCAGAGTTGACGGAATTCTTTAGGAGGTCGACCGGCAGTCCTCGTGGGACGCGGTCTGGCAATCTGCTCGTACAGCGCCTGGGCAAATCGTTATCGCCGGGCGCCGACTTCGCGTTTTCAGGTATTAATCCTGTTAAGGCTCGGCAGTATACGCGAGATAGGCGGGTTCAAAAAACCGGTCGTTGTTTTTCACCACATATCCCGGTGTTTGATTGACCGTTGATTCTTCAGCTTTAAGTTCTGTAATCTGGCTTGCCGGTGGCTGTATTCGCATAATGCGGCAGGATAGTGTTCCAGATTAATGTCTGTTTGAATCCTTATTTTGTCCGATACCACGAAAGAGCGAATTCGCCTTTATCGAAGCTGGCAAACCGATTGGAGCCACAGGATTCGCAGCTTATTAAAGCCGCGATTTAGAGCGAACGAAAGCGAACGATTACGCGCCTTTCCTCCGGTCCCTGATGAGCCCCATCAAGCGTCGATCCCGCCACTGCACTCGCGCGTCCCACTCCTCCAGCGGCAAGTCGGCGCGCCGCGCCGCTTCGACCCGCTCGACCAGTTCCGGCGTCCACGGATCGAACTGCCCGCGCGATGCGCCCATCCGTTCATAGGCTGGCCCCATCTTCTGCGCGTGCGACGCGATTCCACCGCGCGTGTTCAGGTCGACGGTCTCGAAAGGCCCGGTCACCGACCAGCGCAAGCCGACGCCGTCGCGTATCACCCGGTCGATATCCGCTACCGACGCCACGCCGTCCCGCACGAGGCAATACGCTTCGCGCAACACCGCGCCCTGCAACCGGTTGAACACAAAGCCTTCGATCTCACCACCCACGTGCACCGCGCTCATCCCTGCCGCTTCGTATAGCGCCGTCGCGCGAGCCACGGCGGCGGCGTCGGTGAACGGCGCCGGCACGATCTCGATGACCGGAATCAGATACGGCGGATTACCGGGATGCGCGACCAGACAGCGCGCGCGGCCGGGCAACGCGTCGGCGAAGGAAGATGTCGTCAATGCCGACGACGCACTCGCCAGCACCGCAGTAACCGGCGCGTACGCATCGATCTGCGCGAACAGTTCGCGCTTCAGGTCGACGCGCTCGGGTGCGCATTCCTGCACGAGCACGGCATCGCGAACCGTCCCGGCGATTTCATCGAACACCTCGATGCGGGCCAGCAGGCTTTGCGCAGGTTCGTCGAGCAGACCGAACTCGGCCAGATCGGCAAGCCGCGCTGCCACTTCCGGCTTGACAGCCAGCCGGCGCTCCTGCGCCGGGTCATAGAGACGGACTGCGAAACCCGCGCGCGCAAACACGATGCAAAACGCCACGCCAATACTGCCGCCACCGACTATCGCCACCTTTTCCATGAATCCTCCCGATTTCACCATTTCGATTACCACGACTCGTCACGACGTCAGGCGCATCACCATGCTGCGGTTCGCGCCTGTCCGTATGCGCAGCGGCCCGGCGAGCGCACGGTCCATGTCGCCATTGCCGGTATCCACGAACAGCCGGCCGTCGACCAGCGACAGCAGCTTGTGAACGCTCGCCACCACTTCGATACGTTGCCGCGGCACACGCTGCAGTACCCGCGCGCTGATCGGCTGGTTGCCGCGGCCGAACAGGCATCCCTGACGCCCGATCACGCCCACCATGATCGACGCCGACGGCCATTCATCGAGCAAGGCCAACAGCGTGGCCTCGGAGGCATCGGCGGCCGCGAGGCGTCCGTTGACGACCGCATCGACACCGAGCATCGTCCCGCGCACGCCCATGTGTTCGCATAGCGTCGCCATCGTGGTGCCAGGGCCAACGATGTACAGCGTGTCGCGCTGGCATTGCGCCGCCAGTTGACGGCAAGCGGCGTCGATATCGGCTCGACCGCTCCCTGGCATCTGCGCCTTGCTCGATTGCATCCGCGTCCGGTCGACCGGCGCGAGGACGTGGCCGTGCAGTCGGGACGACGACCGATCGGCACGCAATTCCGCCTCGTCGATGTCGAGCAGCTCGACGGGCTGCACGTCGAACGGGCCTTGCATGCATTGCGCGGCGACCTCGCCCGCACGCGCCGCCGTCAGCGCAAATACGCCGGAGTACATCTTGACCCCGCAGGGAATGCCGATCACCGGGAACGCCGTGCCCACGGCGGCGGCGACATCGCGAGCCGTGCCGTCGCCGCCCGCGAACAGGATCAACGTCGCGCCGTGCGCGACGAATGCCCGGCAAGCGGCCGCGGTATCTGCCGGCGCGCTCGGCGAACCTGCCGGCGACGCGACCACGCGGGCCGGCAAGCCAGCCGCCCGGCAGGCGTCCTCACCCATCGCGCCCGCCGCCGTGACCACCTCGAAATCCGCCCGACCGGCCGCCGCGCGCAGTCGCAGCAACGCCGGCAGCGCGCGCTCGCCGGCATTGAACGAGGCTTGGCGGGCGCGCGCCTGCGCGACCGTTTGCGCCCCGTCGCTTCCCTTGAGACCCACAGCGCCGCCCACGCCCGCCAGCGGGTTGATCACTACTCCAATACAGATCGGCACGTCCGTTTCCGGCCTTGCGGCAACAAATTTATGTGGCTATATTGTGCGCCATACAAACAAATGTGCGCAACAGTAAAACTGTGTGCATCACCGGAGTACTGCATGCGTAATCAGCCGCATCCTTTCATGGCGAATTCCGTGGATGCGATCCAGCAGGAGATGCTGGATGCGATCGGCGCGAAGACCATCGCCGAACTGTTCGAACAGATTCCCGCGGACCATCGCACCCGAACGCCAATCGATCTGCCGCCGGCGCTCGCGTCGGAAGCCGCGCTCAGGCGTCATCTGCTCGACACGCTGGGCCAGAACCGTCATTGCGAAGGCGAGTTGAGCTTTCTCGGCGGCGGTTGCTGGCGTCATCACGTGCCCGCCATCTGCGACGAGATCGCGCGGCGCAGCGAATTCCTGACCTCGGTGTGGGGCACGCCCTCATCGGATCAGGGCCGCTATCAGGCATGGTTCGAGTTCTGCAGCCAGTTGGGCGAACTGGTGGATTGCGATCTGGTCGGACTGCCTGTCTACACCTGGGGCTGCGCGGTTGGTCACGCGCTGCGGATGGCTTCGCGGCTGAACGGCCGGCGCCAGGTACTGGTGCCGGAAGCACTCGACCCCGAACGTCTGCAGGTGATTCGCAACTATTGCGAGCCGTCGGAGATGGCGAGTCATCTGAGCATCGTGCCGATGCGTCTCGACCCGGCCACCGGCCGCATCGACTTCGCCGACGCCGCCGCGAAAATCGGCGTAGAGACGGCGGCCGTGTACCTCGAAATGCCGAATTACTTCGGCATCCTCGAAGAGGACGCCGAGCGTCTCGCCGAACTCGCGCATGCGGCGGGCGCGGAGATGATCGTCGGCGTCGACCCGATCTCGCTCGGTCTGCTCGCGCCGCCGCCGGCGTATGGCGCGGACATCGTCGTCGGGACCACGCAGCCGCTCGGCGTGCACATGTATGGCGGCGGCGGCCTCGGCGGCTTCATCGCCACGCGCGACGAAGAGCGCTACGCGCGCGAATATCCGACGCTGCTCGTCAGCATGACCGGCACGACACGCGCGGGAGAAATCGGCTTCGGTCTTTCACTTGCCGAGCAGTCGTCTTATGGCTCACGGGAAGACGGCAAGGACTGGACCGGCAACTCGGTCTATCTCTGGGCGATCGCCAATGCGGTGTATCTGTCCTTGATGGGCCCGCAAGGTTTCGAGGACGTGGGCCAGCTCGTGACCGCGCAGGCGCACTACGCGGCACAACGTCTCGCGACGCTGCCGGGCGTCTCGGTACCGCTGTCGGGCGACTTCTTCAAGGAATTCGTGGTCGACTTCACCGCCAGCGGACGCAGCGTTGCGTCGATCAACGCGGCGTTGCGCGAGCGCGGCATTTTCGGCGGCCACGATCTGTCCGCGGAATTTCCCGCACTCGGCCAGCGCGCACTGTATTGCGTGACCGAACTCCACGAGCAGCGCGATATCGACCGCCTGTACGACACCCTCAGCGAGATTCTCGACCATGACGACTAAGCCGACCAGGCCGGCATTGCGCCGCTATCACGCTGCGGTATGGGACGAACCGGTCGTGATGGAGATGTCGCGCGAAGGACGCCGCGGCGTGCTCTTTCCCACACCGGAGGCAGCCGTGAGCGCCGCCGTCGGCTCGACGGAGCGGCTGATTCCGGCCGCGCTGCGCCGCGCGAAACGTCCCGCGCTGCCGGAGATGTCGGAACCCGACGTGCTGCGTCACTACCTGCATCTATCGCAACAGACGCTCGGCATGATGGGCATTTCGCTGTTCGGTACCTGCACGATGAAGTACAACGCACGAGTGAACGAAGCCATCACGTCGCGCGATGAAGTCGCGGAATTGCATCCGCGTCAGCATCCCGATACGTTGCAAGGCGCGTTGCAGATCATTCATTCGCTCGACCTCGCGCTGCGCGAGTTGTCCGGCATGGACCGGTTCGTGTTTCAACCGGCCGGCGGTGCGGACGCGGCGTACACGCATGCATGCGTGACTCGCGCCTATCACGCGGCGCGCGGCGAGCTCGACACACGCGACGAAATCATCACGACGATCCAGTCGCATCCGTGCAATCCGGCAACGGCCGCGACTGCGGGTTTCAAGGTAATCACGCTCGCGCTCGAAGAAAACGGCTACCCGTCGCTGGAGGCCTTGAAGTCGGCGGTGTCCAGCCGGACCGCCGCGCTGATGGTCAACAATCCCGACGACATGGGCATCTACAACCCGCACATCAAGGAGTGGGTCCGCATCGTTCACGAAGCGGGCGGCCTGTGTTTCTACGATCACGCCAACTTCAACGGCGTGATGAGCCGCATCCGCGCGCGCGAACTCGGTTTCGACGCGTGCATGTTCATGCTGCACAAAACCTTCGGCGGCCCGAAGGGCGGCGGCGGTCCCGCGGTCGGCGCTTACGGCTGCAGCGCGGAGCTGGCGCCGTATCTGCCGGGACCGCTCGTCGTGGACCGCGATGGCGCGTATTCGCTCGACGCCGGGCCGGAAACCAGCATTGGGCGGGTGCGCGAATTCTTCGGCAATCTGCAAACGGTGATCAAGGCGTACGCATGGGTCCGTGCAATGGGCGCAAACGGCATTGCGGCGGCAGCGGATATTTCCGTGCTCGCCAACAACTACATGACGCAGGAACTCCTGAAGATTCGCGGCGTGACCTGCTCGCATCCGCAAGTCGACGCGTGGCGGATGGAAATGACGCGATTCAGTCTCGAGACGCTCGAGCGTGAAACCGGCGTGACCGTGTTCGACGTGCAGAACCGCATGGTCGACTTCGGCGTCGACGCATTCTGGCTCGCGCACGAACCGTGGATCGTGCCGCAACCGTTCACGCCGGAAGCGGGCGAGATGTGGTCGAAGGAAGACATCGACACGTGGATCGCCGTGCTCGCGCAGGTTTGCCACGAGGCTTACACGACACCGGAAATCGTTCGCACCGCGCCGCACAATCATCCGGCGGGCCGGGTGGAGGGCGCGCCGCTGGAAGATCCGTCGCGCTGGGCGATGACGTGGCGCTCGCATCTGAAAAAGCGCGCAAATGCCGCCGGGTGACGCCGGGCGAATACCGGGTCGCCGCACCTTCTCTGCGGTGCGGCGGACCCGGTTACTTCATCAGCCCTTCCAGTGCCCTTCGGCCTTCAACTCGCCGAATACCTGATCGACCGCCTTGCGCGCGCGCTTGACCATCTCGACGATCTCTTCTTCGGAGATGACGAACGGCGGCGAGAATGCAATCGAATCGCCATCGGGCAAGCCGCGCGTGATCAGGCCATTCGCGAGCGCGGCCTTGGCCACCCGCACGCCGACTTTCAACGCAGGATCGAAACGTTGCGCCGGGTTGCGCGCGGCGACGAATTCGACCGCGCCGATCAGACCGAAGCCGCGCACGTCGCCCACCGCCGGATGATCGGCAAAGGCTTCGCGCAAATGCCTGTGCATGATCGCGCCATGCGAGCCGGCTCGCGCGACCAGTTGCTCGTCTTCGATCACTTTCAGATTGGCGAGCGCCGCGGCCGCTGCAATCGGGTGACCGCTATACGTGAAGCCGTGACCGAACACGCCGAGCTTGTCGCTGCCCGCGACGATCGCGCGCCACACCTTCTCCGACACCAGACTCGCCGACAGCGGCACATAAGCCGACGTCACCCCCTTGGCCACCGTGATCAGATCCGGCTTCATGCCCATCGCCTCGGTGCCGAACATCGTGCCGAGCCGTCCGAAACCGCAGATCACCTCATCGGCGATCAGCAGCACGTCGTACTTGTCGAGCACCTTCTGGATGGCCGGGTAGTAGCCTTCGGGCGGCACGATCACACCACCCGCGCCCATTACCGGTTCCATGATCATCGCGCCGACCGTCTCCGGCCCTTCGGCGAGAATCAGTTGCTCGAGGTCGTTGGCGAGTTTCGCAACGAACTCGGCGTCGCTCTGACCCGGTTCGGCTTCCCACAAGCGATGCGGCGCAGTGGTGTGTTTGATGAACGACAGCGGCAGATCGAAGCCGCTATGCAAACCGGGCAAGCCGGTCATGCCGGCGGTCACCACGGTCACGCCGTGATAGCCGCGCCGGCGCGCGATGATCTTCTTCTTCAGCGGCAGACCGCGCGCGTTGTTGTAATACCAGACGAGCTTGACCTGCGTGTCGTTCGCGTCCGAGCCGGAATTGCCGAAGAACACTTTCGACATCGGCACCGGCGACATCTCGATCAGTTTCTGCGCGAGCAGGATAGGCGCGTCCGTCGACATCGACGCGAACGTGTGATAGTAGGGCAGCTTCAACGCCTGCGCGTGAATCGCGTCCGCAATCTCACGGCGGCCATAGCCGATGTTCACGCACCACAAGCCGGCCATCGAATCGATATAGCGCTTGCCCTGATTGTCCTGCAACCACACACCCTCGCCCGACACCATCACGAGCGGTCCATTTCGCTCGTGATCGCCCAGCGCCGTAAACGGATGAAAAAAGAACTGCCGGTCCAGGTTGTTGAGGTCGGGCGCGTGGTCGGCCGCGGGAAAACTCATGACTATCTCCAGGTGGGTAAGCCGATTAACAGCAAGGGAGGGACGGAAAGCGCAAATCCGCGACGCACAATTTGTGCGCATTGCGTCATTTTGGGCGATATGAGAACATAAATCAACGAAACGAAAACCTGTTCGACGCCCAACCAAGGAAATTTCAACGATGCTGACACTCAACGACCCGACCCTGCTCAAACAGGCTCTCTATCTGAATGGCGAATGGATCGACCGGACAGAGGCGGGTTTTATCGAAGTCGTCAATCCGTCGAGCGGTGCCGTCATCGGCAAAGTGCCGAAAGCAAGCCGCGCGATGACCGCCGATGCGATCACCAAAGCGAATAAAGTGCTGCGCGCATGGAGCGCACGCCCTGCGGCAGAACGTTCGCAGATTATCCGTCGCTGGTTCGATCTGATCGTGGCGCATGTCGACGATCTCGCTCGCATCCTGACTGCCGAGCAAGGCAAGCCGCTCGCGGAAGCGCGCGGCGAGATCCTGTATGGCGCCGCTTTCTTCGAGTGGTATGCGGAAGACGCGAAGCGTCTCTACGGTGAGGTGCTGCAAGCGCCGAGCGCCGGCAAACGCATGCTGGTGCTGCGTCAGCCGATCGGCGTGTGCGCAGCCATCACGCCGTGGAATTTTCCGATGGCGATGATCCCGCGCAAGGCCGCGCCCGCGCTCGCCGCCGGTTGCACGATGGTGCTCAAGCCCGCAAGCGCGACGCCTTTTTCGGCGCTTGCGCTGGCCGAACTGGCGCATCGCGCCGGCCTGCCCGCAGGCGTCTTCAGCGTGTTGACGGGCGCCGCATCCGAGGTTGGCGACGAACTCGCGACCCATCCGCTGGTGCGCAAGCTCACCTTCACGGGGTCGACCGAAGTCGGCCGCTCTTTGATGCAGAAAGCGTCGGGCACCATCAAGAAGGTCGCGATGGAACTGGGCGGCAACGCGCCGTTGATCGTGTTCGACGATGCGGATGTCGAGGTCGCCGTGGCCGGCACGATCGCCTCGAAGTTCCGCAATATGGGTCAGACCTGTGTATGCGCGAATCGCATCTACGTGCAGGCGGGCATTCACGACCGCTACGTGGAAGCGTTGACGCGCGCCGTGAATGCACTGAAGGTCGGCGACGGTTTCGGCGCGGACGTGACGCAAGGTCCGCTAATCGACGACGACGCGGTGGCGAAGGTCGAAGAACACGTCGCCGATGCGCTCGCTCAAGGCGCCAAGATCGCGGCAGGCGGCAAGCGCCACGCGCTCGGCCGCTCGTTCTACGAACCGACGGTGCTCACCGGCGTCACCCGCTCGATGAAAGTGGCGATCGAAGAAACCTTCGGACCGGTTGCGCCGATTTTCCGCTTCGATACCGAAGAAGAAGCCGTCACAGCCGCGAATGACACCGAATTCGGTCTGGCCGCCTATTTCTTCACGCGCGACAACGCGCGCGTCTGGCGCGTGAGCGAAGCGCTCGAATGCGGGATCGTCGGGGTGAATACCGGCGCGACCTCCTTCGAAGGCGCACCGTTCGGCGGCGTCAAGGCGTCGGGCGTCGGCCGCGAGGGATCGAAGCACGGCATCGAGGAATTCACCGAACTCAAATATGTGTGCATCGCGGAAGTCTGCTGATAAGATTCGCGTGATGCAGGTTTTTGTGCGCCATGCGCCCACTGCAACTACTTAAAGGGGAAGCATATGGCCGCAATTGAGACGGCTCTGGAGGACGACGACGAGGTACGCGATCGCGACTACGTCGGCTCGTTTGCTCGAGGTCTGGAAGTCATCAAGGTATTCAACCGGCACACGCCACGCCGCACGCTGTCCGAAGTCGCCGAGGCGAGCGGCATGACGCGCGCCACGGTGCGACGCTTTCTGCTCACGCTCGTGCGCGAAGGGTATGCGGAAACCGACGGCAAGTACTTCAACCTGAAACCGAAGATTCTCGAAATCGGTTTTTCGGCGTTGTCGTCCATGAACATCTGGGACATTGCCCAGCCGATCATGAACGCGCTGTCGGCGAACGTGCAGGAGTCGTGTTTCGCCGCCGTGCTCGACGGCGATTCGGTCATCTATGTGGCGCGCGCCACGTCGAACCGCATCATGAACGTTGGCATTTCCATCGGCAGCCGGACGGCCGCGCACTGCGTATCGACGGGGCGCGTGCTGCTCGCCGCGCTGCCGGACGCGGAGTTTCATCAGTATCTGGAAAAGGCCAAGCTGCATAAGTTCACCCCGAACACGGTGACCTCGAAGGTGAAGCTGCGCGAGCTGGTCGAAGAGACCCGTTTGCGCGGCTGGTCCATCGTCGATCAGGAACTCGAAATCAGCCTGCGCTCCATTTCGGTTCCGATCCGCGACCGCGACGGCAAGGTGGTCGCGGCCCTGAATGTCTGCTGTCCGGCCGAACGCGTCACTCCCCAGGACATCAGCACCCGGATTCTTTCGGCCATGCTGGAAGCGTCGAAAGACATCACCCGCGCGCTGCAGGCCTGAGCCCGTAAAACGACTTTGCAGCATCCCAACGGCACGCATTTGCGTGCCGTTTTTTTATGGCTTTTCGGTTCAGCTTATGCCCTTTTTTAATGTCGAGATGTTTACATGGCGAACTTTTGTGCGCTAGTATCGATGGCCATCTCAAAAGAAACCGTCACGGGAGCGATCGTTCATGCAGTCGTCATTGAAGGGTAAGGTCGTACTGGTTACGGGAGGCGGGCGCGGCCTGGGCCACGCTATCGCGACCGCCTTTGCCGAGATTGGCGCGCTCGGCACGGTAGCGGATTTGCCGTCGCCTGCGCGGCTTTCGCCGCCTCCCGGCATGATGGCGCTCGATTGCGACGTCACCTCCGAAGCGAGTGTCGCGGCCTGCGTGGCGGCGACTCTCGAACGCTTCGGCCGGCTCGACGTGGTGATCGCGAACGCCGGCTTGGTGCCCGGATGGCGCACGACAGAGAATCTCGACTTCGACGAATGGGACCGCGTGATGGCCGTCAACGCGCGCGGCGTCGCCATCACACTGGCGAAGGCCGCGCCGGCGCTTGCCGCGACGCAAGGCGCCGTCGTGGTAATGGCATCGATCAACGCTTATGCGGCGCATGGCCAGCAGATGCTGTACACGGCGTCGAAGCACGCGGTACTCGGCATCGTCCGCTCGGCCGCGCGCGATCTCGGCGCGCAAGGCGTGCGCGTCAACGCGCTCGCCCCCGGCCCGATCGCGACCGAAGCGCTGCTCGAACGCGTGCGGCACCGCGCCGCCGCCGGCGGCACGCAAGCCGACGTCGCGCTGCAGGAACTCGCACGCGGCAACGCATTGAACCGCCTCGCCACCGAAGCCGAAGTGGCCAAGGCCGCCCTCTTCCTCGCCTCGGATGCCGCGAGCGGCATCACCGGCGTACTGCTTCCCGTCGACGCCGGCCTGCGCTAAACACGCCGCCGTCCGCTTTCCTCGCTTGACCACTCAGGTTCTCTCTCATGTTCAGTCTGGAAAACAAAACCGTGCTCGTAACGGGCGCGTCCAAAGGGATCGGTGCGGCCATCGCCACCGCGCTCGGCGCCGCGGGCGCCAACGTCGTCGCCCACTACGGCGGCGACCGCGCGGGCGCCGAACAGGCACTCGCCGACGTGCCGTCCGCGCGCAAGCATTTCGTGCAGGCGGACCTGCACGATCTGAGCGCGACCGAAGCCATGTGGGACGCAGCCGTCGCATGGCGCGGCAAGATCGACGTCTACGTGAACAACGCCGCCATCATGTTGTGGCACGGCGGTTTCGAATCGGACGACGCCACCTGGGACTCGGTTTGGGAAGAAACGCTCGCGGTCAACGTGCTCGCGCCGGCCCGCCTGATCCGCCGCGCCGTGCGGCATTTCCTCGAACAACGCGGCGGTGTGCTGGTGACCATTTCGAGTTGGGCCGCGCAACGCGGCGTGACCAATCCCGACACGATTGCCTACGCGGCGTCGAAAGCCGCGGTGCGCTCGATGACGCAAACCGTGGCCCGCGCGCACGCGCGCGACGGTTTGCTCGCCTATATCGTGGCGCCCGGTGTCGTTCGCACGCAAATGTCGGAGGCGTTCGCCGCGACGCAAGGCGGCGAAGACAAAATCACCGCGACGCTTGCCATGGGCGAATGGGTGCCCCCCGACGACATCGGCAATCTGGTCGCTTTCCTTGCGAGCGGAACGGCTCGCCATCTCAGCGGCGCGACGCTCGACGTGAATGGCGCGAGCTACGTGCGCTGATCGAAAGCCAACCGACGATCATTCGTCCGCCAAACGAAAAATTTGAGAACATAAGTGCGCTGCGCGCACATTTTCTTTGACAGCGTATTTTGATGAGAAGACAATTTTTTACGCGGACGGCTCCGGAACGCCTACCGGCCGACTGAAGCACACTGCCGCGTAACCCGGCGACCGCCACCCGATTTCCCACTTGTCCTTCTGGAGAGTTCGCAATGTTTAGAGCAGTATTCCTCGTGCTGGCTGCGGTCGTCGCGACGATGAGCGCACACGTGGCTGAAGCCCGCACGCTCGATCAGATCATTAAAAGCGGCACCATCCGCATCGGCGTGAATCCGAATTTCCCGCCGATGAGCGCGTACAACGCGACCAATCAACTGGCCGGTTTCGACATCGACGTCGGCAACAAGATTGCCAGCACGCTGAACATCAAAGCTGAATTCGTCCCGACCGAAGCGGCGCAGCGCGTACCGTTTCTCGTCTCGGACCGCATCGATATTTCGCTAGGCGCACTGACGCGCTCTGCCGAACGCGCGCAACTGATCGACTTCACGGTGCCGCTGCATACCGAATCGATGTCGGTGCTGACCACCGGCAAGATCAAGGCGACCAAGTGGACGGAGCTGAATTCGCCGACCGTTACGCTCGTCAACATGCGCGGCAACTGGTCGGTCGATTACCTGAAGGACAAGCTGCCGAAGGCGAAGATGCTGCTGGTCGACTCGAATGCGGACACCGTGCGCGCTATCGCACAGGGGCGGGCCGACGCGCTGGTCGAAAATATCGACTTCTTCCAGAGTTTCACGAAGAACTACCCGAACGTGAAATGGCGCACGCTGAACGACCCGATCTTCGTCAACTACGACAGCATTGGCGTCGCGAAGGGCAATGAATCGTTGAAGGACTATCTGAACGTCGTGCTGTACGACCTGCACTCGTCGGGCTTCGTCAACGATAGCTGGCTGAAGGCGTACGGCACGCCGATGCAGAAGCCGATCGTACCCAACCCGTATTTCTGATTGTCGCGAGCCATGGCCGCCCGCGCGCGGTTACGCGAGCGGCCACGTCCTGCATGACCGTGCGTGCCTGCGAAGGCGCGTCGTCGTTTGTACTGGATTGCCATGACCTACACGCTTCAATACGCCGATGTATTGCGTCAGTTGCCGTACCTGGCGACCGGCGCGCTGCTGACGCTCGAGATCGCCTTCGTCTCGTTCGGACTCGGTTGCCTGATCGGTCTCGCCGGCGCGCTCGGCAAACTGCATGGCGGCGCCCTGATTCGCCGCGTGATCGGACTCTACGTGGTCATACTGACGAACACGCCAGCCCTCGTGCAGATCTTCTTTCTCTTCTACGCACTGCCCGACGTCGGCATCACCCTTTCGCCGATGACCGCCGTGCTGATCGGTCTCACGCTGAATTCCGGCGCGTATCTCACGGATATCCTGCGTTCCGGCGTCATCTCGGTACGCACCTCGGAACTCGAGACCGCCGAGACGCTCGGCATGTCGCGTCTGCAAACGGTGCGTTACGTGATCCTGCCGCACGTCGCCAAGACCATCTACGCGCCGCTGTGCAACTTCTTCGTGTGGCTCGTGCTGGGCAGTTCGATCGGTTCGATCTTCGGCGTCGAGGAACTGACCGGTCGCGCGATCAACATCTCCAGCGCCAACATGCGCACCATTGAAACCTTCTCGGTAGTCGCCGCCATGTACGTGGCGCTGACCTTCGTGGCATCGATCGCGCTTGCGCTGACCGGCCGCTACGCCTTCCGTGTCAAAGCGAGGATCTTCTGATGCTCGACCAGATCGTTGCGCAAATCCCGACCTTCTTCACCCGCTTCACATTCGAGTTCCTGCTGGAAGCGATGGGTCGAACGCTTGCCATGACCGTGCTCGGTTGCGGCGTGGGTATCGTGCTCGGCACGCTGATTGCCGTCATCCGCTTTACGAAGAGCCGTTGGCTCGCGCCGCTGCGCGTGCTGCTGACCTTGCTGGTGGAAATATTCCGCCGTATTCCGTTCCTCGTAAACCTGTTCATCGTGATGTTCGCACTGCAGGGTTTCGGGTCGGACGTGTCGCTGTTCACGATCGCCGCGGTCTCCATCTGCATCGTCGCAACGGCGTTTCTGTCCGAGGTGATTCGCGCCGGACTGGAGTCGGTGCCGCGCCAGCAGATCGAAGCGGCCGAAGTGATGAACCTCGGTTTCATGCGCACGCTGTTCCTCGTGCTGTTGCCGCAATCGTGGAAAGTGATCCTGCCGCCCGCCTTCGCGTTCATGGTGATGTTCATCAAGGACACGTCGCTGGCTTCGCAAATGGGCGTGGTCGAACTGACGTTCACCGGCAAGGTACTGATGAACCGCGGCTTCTCGCCCTTTCTCGTGTATGGCGCGGTGCTTGCCGCGTATTTCATTCTGTCCTACCCGTTAAGCCGTCTGGGTGCCTATCTGGAGAATCGCCTTGCCTCACCTCGCAGTCGAAAAGCTCTCAAGCGCGTACGCTCAGCAACAGGTTCTCCGCGACATCACACTCTCGGTTGAACGCGGCGAAGTCATCAGCCTGATCGGGCCGTCGGGGTCGGGCAAGAGCACGTTGTTGCGCACGCTGGTCGGTCTGATGCCGCCCACCGCCGGCCGCGTCGTGCTCGACGACGAACCGCTCGACTACTCGTCGCGTAAAAGCGTGCGGGCCGCGCGCGACAAGATGGCTATCGTGTTCCAGCAATACAACCTGTTCCAGAACATGGACGTGATGCGCAACGTCACGCTGTCGCCGCTGAAGATCAAGAAACGCGCGCGCGATCAGGTGGAAAGCGAAGCCAAAGAGTTGCTACGCCGCGTCGGTCTTGCGGATAAACACCGCAGCTATCCCGACGAACTCTCGGGCGGTCAGCAACAGCGGGTGGCGATTGCGCGCGCTCTGGCGCTCAAGCCGGAGTTGCTGCTGCTCGATGAAATCACCGCCGCGCTCGATCCGGAACTCGTGAACGAAGTGCTCGATACGGTGCGTACGCTGGCGAGCGAAGGCATCACGATGCTGCTCGTGTCGCACGAAATGTCGTTCGTGCGCGAAGTGTCGACGCGAGTGGTGATGATGGACAAAGGCCAGATCGTCGAGATCGGCACGCCGGAGAAGATTTTCGGCAATGCGAGCGAAGCGCGTACGCGCGACTTCGTGGGCAAGATCTTGCGGCATCACTGAAACGGTTGGTTTCGGGCGCCACGGCGTGGCGCCTACGAACCTCGTTCCTGCCTTCCGTCAGGCGCTCGCCAGCAAAAACGGCGAGAGGTCCACGTCGAACGGTGCGGGTTTGCCTTGCACGAGGCTCGCGATAATCTGCGCGATCGCGGGCCCGGCGGTGAAACCCATCCACGGAAAGAAGTTGATGAAGAAGCCGGGCGTGCCCGGCACTTCGCCGAGTATCGGCTTCCAGTCGTCGGTGCCGTTCACGACCGCCGCCCACGTGCGGATCACGGAGAGCGAACCAAGCGCCGGCACTGCGGCGAGCGCGACCGCCATATTCCGTTCGAGCGAGTCCGGGTCGGTAGCCGGATGACCGCGGCCATGCCAGCGCGCGGGCCAGCCACCGCCGATCAGGATCGAGCCGGCCTGGTTCTGCTTGAGTGTGAGCTTGTCGCCGGCCGAGTAGACCAGATGCGGAATCAGCGGCGCGACGCGCTCGGTCACGGCCACCTGAATCGCGAAACCCTGCACGTCGATGCTGATACCGAGTAACGCGGCGATCTTGCCGGCGTCGGCACCGGCCGCGTCGACCACACGCTTCGCGCGAAACACGCGGCCGCCTGCATGCACGTCGAAGCCTTGCGCTGTCCGTTCGATTCGCGTCACGTCAGTATGCCGCTCGAAGGTGACACCCAGCGCGCGGGCCGCGCGTGCATATGCCAGCGTCGCGGCCAGCGGACTCGCCTTGCCTTCGTCGGGACAGAATGCGCCGCCCACGATCGTGTCCGATAGATACGGCGCCAGCGTCCTGACTTCGGCGCGGTCGAGCAAACGGATCTCGAGGCCTTGCGAGCGCTCGACTTCCGCCTTGGCCGCAATCGACGCCATCTGCGAAGCGTCGGTCGCGACCAGCAGGCCGCCTTTCAACGACACTTCGAGATCGGCGTCGAGTTCGCTCGACAAGCCGCGCCATACGCCGATCGAGCGATGCAGCAGACCGATGGTCGGCGCGAACGTCGCGGCCCACTGCGGGCCGCGATTCACGAAGGGGTCGTGCGGAATCTGCGCATGCAGGCTGCCGGCGTTCGAACCGGACGCCTGCGTATTCAACTCGCTGCGCTCGAGCACAAGAACAGCCACGCCGTCGCGAGCGAGATAGTAGGCAGTCGCGCAGCCGGCGAGACCGCCGCCGATCACAATCACATCGTTCATCGGGTCAACAGGTGAGGTGAGAGAGAGATGCCATGCGTTATTTTGCTGCGGCGCCGGCAGGATGGGTCGGGGTTTGCATCGGGGTTTCAATATTACGCCGCGCCAGAAAGAAGGCGATATTCCTCGGCAGCACCTCATGCGCCGCCGGATGCCCCAGCTCACGCGCCGCCCGATACACGAAGTTGGGATCGGCCAGCAACTCCCGCCCCATCGCAATCAGGTCCGCCGAACCTTCGCCGATAATCCGCTCGGCCTGGGCGGCTCCGGTGATCAACCCGACCGCCATCGTAGCAATACCGCTTTCGCGCCGGATTCGCCCGGCAAACGGCACCTGATGCCCCGGCGTTTCCGCTCGGGTAGACCGCGCGACCGGACCACGAATACCGCCCGACGAACAGTCGACCAGATCGATACCGACCGCCTTCAGCCGACCCGCCAGCTCGACTGTTTCATCGAGCGTGACACCGCCGGCGCTTTCATCCACGCAGGACGCGCGGTACCAGACCGGCACCGTATCCGGCACGGCCGCGCGGATCGCCTGCGCCGCCTCCAGCGCAAACCGCGCGCGGTTATCGAAACTGCCACCGTAATGGTCGGTCCGCCGATTCGCGAGCGGCGACAAAAATTCATGCAGCAGGTAGCCATGCGCGCCGTGCAGCTCGATGAAATCGAGCCCCGCCTCGACCGCCCGACGCGCGGCCGCCGCGAACGAAGCGACGATGCGTGCGATACCGGCTGCGTCGAGCGCAGCCGGTATCGGCCAACCCTCCGCATGCGCCAACGCGGACGGTGCGAGCGTCGGCCAGCCGCGCGGCGGAGTCTCGTTCGCGAGCGCTCCGGCGCCATCCCATGGGCTTGCCGAACTGGCTTTGCGCCCGGCATGACCGATCTGCACGCCGAGCGGAATCGCGTGTTCGTGATACAGATCGGCCAGTTGCCGGAACCCGCCGATCTGCGCATCGTTCCACAGCCCGAGACAGCCCTCGCTGATCCGGCCGTCGCGTTCCACGGCGGTCGCCTCGATCACCGCGCCGCCCACGCCGCCGAGCGCAAAGCGCGCGTGATGGGCGAGGTGCCAAGCATTCACGTGACCGTCGAGCGCGCGGTACTGACACATCGGCGACACGACGATCCGGTTGGCGAACGTCGCGCCGCGTGAACTGAACGGCGTAAAAAGGCTGATCTCGCGCATCGTGGACTCAGGCCTTTTTCGCCGCGCACTGCGCGACATACGCGTTGATGTCGTCGAGAATCGCCACGATCTTCGCGCGCCGCTCGACGCCTTCCGCGCCGAGCGCCGAGAACGGCGTCAGCGGCGGGCGCACGTCGCCGACCGGATAACCTTGCGACGCGGCCAACGCTTTCGAATAGCACTGATGCCCGTAAGTCGGGTGACCTTCGGCGATGATGCGGTCGAAGCTGCCGATCATCTTCTGGATGGTTTTCGCCTCTTCCAGTTCGCCTTCGACGAGGGCGTCCCACAGGCGCGTGGACGCTTCCGGAATGTAGTTCGCGTACGGATTCACATAGCCGACCGCGCCGAGCAGGAAGCTTTCCACCGGCCGCTCGCCGGCGAACACGTTCATCACGCCGTCGGTGGCTTCGATCACGTCGTAGACGCGACCCACGTCCATGCTGGCTTCCTTGATGTAGCGAACGTTGTCGAATGCGCGCGTGAGGCGAGCCACCAGTTTCGCCGACATGTCGACGTTGGTCGTGACCGGATTGTTGTACAGCATGATCGGCAGCGACGTCGCTTCGGAAATCGCGCGGTAGTACTCGAAGATTTCGTCTTCGGTCGGGGTGTAGTAGTACGGCGGCACGATCATGTAGCCGTCCACGCCGAGCGCTTCCGCTTCGCGCGTGTAACGCACCGCGTTCGGCGTCGATGCGTTCATCGTCCCGACCAGCACGTCCATGCGTCCCGCCACGTGCTTGACCGTAGTTTCGACGTAACGGGTACGCTCCTCGTCGCTGATCGTCAGGAACTCGCCGGTGGTGCCGAGGATGATCACGCCGGGCGAGCCCGCCTCGATCTGCCAGTCGAGAAAGCGCTTGAGCGCCGCTTCGTCGATCGACTTGCCGTCGGCCGTGAAGGGCGTGACGGTCACGCCATAGCTACCTCGAAAAACTTTACTCACGTATCTCTCCAGATTTTCCATTAAATGTCATGCCGCTATGCGCACAAATGTTGCGCCTTATGCGACGCGATCATGCCGCTTTAGTTAGGCCGCTGTACGCAACAGACTAGCGTCTCTCTGCTTACATCGGTAATAAATGTCGCCCCCACCGCACGTCTCGCTCAAAATCCAGCAAAAAATCGTCAAACCTCAACAATCATTTTTGTTCACATGGCGTCTGAATGTTAGCATGGCGCACGTTTTGTCACAAAGCGCTGACACCGAAAATGTCAACCCGTTTGCGCACCGTGGCGACAGCAGAACGTGCAAAACCACGTGGGCAGGTAGCGCGATCCCGACGATGACTTCGCATCCCTATGTGAAGTAACTGGTTCGTACTACCGATTTCAAGCAGTATCAATTCAGGGGAGTTGTGCGGCATGAGGACGATTAAACGGATCGCAGCGCTGGTGGGCGTTGCAGCAACGGGTTTGGCACACGCGCAAAGCAGCGTGACGCTGTACGGCGTGATCGACGTGGGCCCCACCTATGTCAGCAACGAAGGCGGCGCTCATAACGTCAAGATGGACGACTCGATCGCCTCGGGTAATCGCTGGGGAATGAAAGGCACGGAAGACCTCGGCGGCGGATTGAGCGCGATCTTCGACCTCGAAAACGGCTTCGACGCGCTGAACGGTCAACTCCGTCAGGGTGGCCGCGAATTCGGCCGTCAGGCATGGGTCGGTCTGCAAAATCAGTACGGCTCGATCACGATGGGCCGTCAATACGATCTGATTTACGACTACACCGCCAATTACGCCATGAGCGCCTGGGCGAGCGGCTATGCGACCCACCAGGGCGATCTGGACCGGATGGGCTGGGAGCGGCTCGACAACGTCGTCAAGATCAAGAGCGCGGACTTCAACGGCTTCCAGGGCGGCGCACTGTATTCGTTCGGCAACGTCGCCGGCAGTCTGCATGAAGACAGTTCGTGGTCGTTCGGTGCTCAGTACAACCATGGTTCGTTCTCCACTGGCGCCGTGTATTTGCGGATGAACAACCCGAACGGCTCCAACGCGATCGACCCGTATGCGTCGATGGGTGTCTCCAGCTTCCTCGGCCAGGCCACCGCGACGCGCAACCCGGCCACCGGGCAGGTCACGGATCTGTTTTCCAGCACGCCGATGGCGATCGACAGCCAGAGCGTCCTGACCGTGGGCGCGAGTTACGTGCTGTCGCACGTGACTTACGGACTTGCATATTCGGACGTCTGGTTCAAGGGGTTCGGCCAGACTTCGGTGCTGCGGACATACGACGCTGGCGCGTCATGGCAGGTCACGCCGTCGTTCAGCGCATCGGCGGGCTATTTCTACTCGACTCTCGAAGGGCATCACTACAACGAAGCGAGCCTCGGTTTCGATTACAACTTCTCGAAGAGCACCGACGTCTATCTGCAAGGCTCGTATCTACGCGCTTCGTCCGGCGTCGATGCGGTTCAGGGCTACCTGTTCACGCCGTCGACCACCAGCACGCAAACCAGCGTGCGGCTAGGGCTGCGTCACCGCTTCTGATCTCCTGATGTGACAACGCCGCGCGACTTTGGCGTCGCGCGGCGGGTGGGCTTCGGCAAGTCGAAAAATCAGCGCGCGGCAAAGCTCAACTTGCCGCGAGCGCAGCCTGCCAGTCTTCCTGCAGCAAGCGCATCGGCGAATAAGGTTGCATGTCGACGCCCGGATCGCGACCGCTCATCACGTCCGCCACCAGACGCGCGGTCAACGGCCCGAGCGTATAGCCGGCATCGCCGGGAATCGCCGCGTACAAACCGGGCACGCCGGGCATCTCGCCCAGCACGCCGCGCCCGTCCACTTTCGAATTCAGCCCGGCCCAAGTGCGGATGATCTGCAACGGCGCCAGCGCCGGCACCATGAACTGCGCGAGCGATACATTGCCGATCAGGCTCGCCGGATCCACGACGGGATACTCCGCGCCGGGCGCGAGTTTCGCCGGCCAGCCGCCGCCGATCACGACCTGGCCCGTCGACAACTGCTTGAGCGTGATCGAGCGCTCCGCATGTTGAACCAGATGCAGGATCAACGGCGGCGCCGCCTCGGTGATATTCATATGCAGCGGCTCGGCTTCGACCGGCAGAAACGCGGCGGCGCTCGCCATCAAGGCACGCGCGCCGGGACCGGCCGCCACGACGACTTCACGCGCATCGAGTGGGCCTTGCGAGGTCGCGAGCGAAAAGCCCGGCGTGTTCGCCTGCAAGCGTTCGACCTTGCAGCGGTCCACGATCGTCACGCCCTGGCTCGCCGCCCACGCCCGTATCTGCGCATTGCATTTGAGCGGATTGAGCTTGCCTTCGTTGGCGCACAACTCCGCGCCGAACGCGGCGGGACCGAGATACGGCGCGACGCGCTCGAGATCGGCGCGTTCGAGCAATTCGACCGAGAGCCCGAGCTCACGCTCACGACGGCTCTTGGTGACGAGAAACTCGAACTGCTCCGGCGTCTCGGCGACCATCAGGCCACCGGAGACTTTCATTTCGAAGTCGGCGCCGATCGCGCGCTCGAATTCGCGCCAGTAATCGACCGCTTGGGGATACAGCGGCAACTGCTGTTCGAAGCCGGCGACGCGCTCGGGAAAAAGCCGCATGAAGCGGCTTTGCATCTGCACATGCAGGCTGCCGGCATTGGCGGTCGATGCCGCCGATCCGCCGGCGTCGAGCAACATGACTTCGCGGCCGCGTTGCGCCAGAAAGCCGGCCAGGCAGAGGCCGACGATGCCCGCGCCGATCACCGCAACATCGGTTTTCCGCCGCGCCAGTCCGTCCATAGCGAGGGGGCTCATGAATCGCTACCGTGCCCGCTCAGTTCCGCAATAGTGACCGGCTTGACCGGCACCCGCGGCGCGAAACCCGACATTTCGTCACGCGAGCGGCCGAAGCGTTCGCAGACGATCTCGTCGAGCACCGGCGCGCAATAGCGTCCCTGGCAGCGGCCCATGCCGATGCGCGTGCGGCGCTTGATCGCGCCCGGCGTGCTGAGGCCTTCGTCGAGCGCCGATTCGAGCTGGGCGAAACTCACCTCCTCGCAGCGGCAGATGAGGGTGTCGCCGCAACGTTCGCGCGGCGCGTTCAACGGGCTCGCGTAGATGTTCCATAGCGCACGCTGGAAGCGGCGCTGCTTGCCGAGTTCCTTGACGGCGGCTGTCCTTTCCTCGAGCAGCCCGGCGGAGGGCGGATGGCCGAGCGCGCCAGCTACCGCGGCGCCCACCACCACGCCTTCTGCGAGCGCCGCCTTCGCACCGCCAAGACCCGTGCAATCGCCGAGCGCATACACGCCCGCGATGCTCGTGAGACCCGCGTCGTCGCGACGCGTCACGAGTTGCCGGCGACGCCCGTCGAAGTCGTGCACGCAACCGAGCGCACGCAGGAGTTCGTTGGCCGGCTCGAAGCCGTAGCCGAGGCACACCACATCGACCTCGATCCGTTGCGGCAGCGTCTCGCCCGACACCCTCGCGAGCGTCACGGATAAGCCACCGGCAGTCTTGTCGATCGACTCGATCACGGTGTCGTTGACGATGCGCACGCCATGCCGCTTCACCGTGCGTTGATAACCGAGCCCTTCGGCCACGAGTGACGGCGCGGCCAGTCCCATCGTCAGCAGCGAATCGAGCGAGGCCACACCCGGCGCGGGCGCGGCTTCCACGACCGCCGCGACAGTCGCGCCGCCGCTCAGCAGTTCAGCGGCCAGTTGCAGATTCAGCGGCCCGTTGCCCGCGATCAGCACACGCCGGCCAGGCAAGCGGCGCGACGTGCGCCACAAGGTTTGCGCGGCGCCGGTGGTCATCACGCCGGGCAGCGTCCAGCCAGGCACCTGCCAGCCCCGCTCGTAAGCACCCGTCGCGACGATGCAGGCGCCCGGACGAAAGCGCACGGATTGTCCGCGCACCGTCGCAATGAATTCCTTCGGTTCGAACGCGCCCCACACCAGCGCGTCCTGCACGATCTCGACGCCGGCTTCGCGCGCGGCTGCAATCAGCGCCGCGCCACGGCGATGCTGCGCATCGGCCGGTAACACGCCTTGCTCCGATACGCCGAGCTGCTTGTAATACTGGCCGCCGGCCTGACTACGTTCGTCGAGCACGGTCACGTCGACGCCCGCGCGGCGCGCGAACAGCGCCGCCGACAATCCTCCCGGCCCCGCGCCGATCACGAGTAAGCCGGGCTCGCGCAGTTCGGGTTCGCGCACGCCGGGAAAAGTCCCCGCGCCGCCCGCACCGGCAGTGGCAGACGGCATCTGCAAAGGCCGCGCATGCGCGCCGCGCCGCACGGTAACCGGCTTGACGATTTTCGTCATGCAGGCGCGCCGGTTGGCGACGCCATCCACTTCGACCAGACAGTCCTGGCAAACGCCCATGCCGCAGAAAACGCCGCGCGGCTGGCCGCCCGCCGTGGTCCGGAAATCCTGCACGCCGTGAGCGATCAGCGTCGCCGCCAGCGTCTCGCCGGGTCGTGCCTGAAGCGTGGCGCCTTCGAATTCGACGGGAATGGTTTGGGTCATGATCGATCGGTATGTACGTCGTCGGAAGGCATCGAACTGGCTGGCGCCTGCATCACAGCGACGGCTCCAGGCGGGTGTTCAGCACGAGCTCCGCAACGGTCGCATTGTTGGGCAGCGTCAGCAGGAAGGCGATCGTATCAGCAACTGTTTCCGGACTCAGCCGGTCGGCCACCGGACTCGCGCTGGCAAAGTGAGCGATCAGTTCGGTGTTCACCGCGCCGGGACAGACCGCGGTCGCGCGCACGCCGCTGTCCCAGCCCTCGAAGCGCGCCGCGTGCGTCAGCGCCATCACCGCGTGCTTGGTCATCGAATAGCCGATCGAGTCGGTCGGCCGGTAGCGCTTTCCGTCGGTCGACGCCACGTTGATGACCCGGCCGCGCCCGCTCTTCTTCAACGCGGGCATGGCCGCGCGAATGGTCCGGAACGGGCCTTTCACGTTGACCGCCCACATCTGGTCGAGCGCGATTTCGTCGCCGCGCTCGAAGGTGATTTCGAGCAGGATGCCGGCGTTGTTGACCAGCACGTCGATCTGCCCGAAGCGTTCGAGCGTGGCCGCGACCCAGGTACCCGGCGAGTCGACCTCGAGCGCATCGTAATGCGTGACCAGCACGCGCTGCGAGTCCGCTGCGAGCGCCGGGTCGATCTTCGTGATATCGCGCACACCGAGCGACAACGAATAACCCTCGGCGTAAAGACGCGCCGCGATGGCCGCGCCGATGCCGCGCGTCGCACCCGACAGCATGACGACGCGGCCGGCTCCTGCCGGCGCTTGCGCTTCCCGTTGCGCCTGATTCATCAGAACAGCCCCTGATAGACGCCGCCGTCGTTGACGATGTTCTGCGCCGTCATGAAACCGTTCTGCGCGCTGCACAGAAACGCGATCAGGTCGCCGCATTCCGAAGGATCGGCAAAGCGTCCGGCGGGACAATGACTCAAACGGTTCTCGACGATCGCCTCGAAGGTCGTATTGCCGCGCGCAGCATGACCATGCAGATTGGTGATCAGCGCATCGGTTTCGAACAGACCCGGACACACGCTATTGATCACCACGTTGCGCGAGATCAGCTCGCGCGCCATCGCGGCAATCGCACCGGCGAGCGCCAGACGCGCCGCATGACTCGGCGCGAAGCCGACCTGCGGAAACTTGATGAAGCTCACCGACATGTTGACGATGCGCCCGAAGCCGCGTTCGCTCATACCCGGCACGAGCGCGCGGATCAGCTCCAGCGACGAGTAGAAATGCGCTTCCATCCAGCCGTCCCACGCCTCGCGCGTGAGTGTGCGAAAGTCGTCGGGCACCTGACGGATGCCCGGGTTCGCCACCAGGATATCGACGACGCCCGCCTTCGCCAGCACCTCCGCGCGCCCTTCGGCGCTCCCCAGATCGGCGCTGACGGTCTGCACCTTCACCCCCGTCTCGTCGATGAGTTGCCGCGCCGCCGCCTCGAGCGTGTCCTGCGAGCGCGCAACCAGCGTCAGGTCCACGCCTTCCCGTGCGAGAGAACGCGCCGCCGCCAGTCCCAACCCCTTGCTGCCGCCGCAGATCACTGCGCGGCGCCCTCTGATACCTAAATCCATAGTGTCTCCGCTGACCGGCGCGCGACGCGCCGGCCGAATTGCTGTCGAGCCGCGAATCGGCCCGGCTGTTGCATGTGTCGGTGCAGCCTTACTGCGCTGGCCTTGCGAACGAAGCCGCCAGCAAGCGCGGCGGCACCTTGAAGCGGCCCGCCACGTCGCGCCATTGCTCGCGCACGGTCGTGACCTCGGCGGTGTCGCCCGCGACCAGCACGGTGGCCGGCAGCAGTTGCGCGTTGTAACGCGCTGCGCCCGACTCGGTGTAGCCACCGGCGTCGAGAAACGCCACGAAGTCGCCGCGTTCGAGCGGCGGCATCATCCGGTCCGCGCCGACCTCGTCGGAATTGCACAGCGGGCCGACCAGATCGACGTGATCGATCGCGTCGCGCGCCGTGTCCCTGACCGCCACCGCGTGGTAGTACCAGTCGAGCGCGGACGCCCACGACAGGTGATTCGTCGACAGGTCCAGATTCACCCACTTCTTCGTCGCGCCCTGCTTGATTGCGCCGACCGTGCCGACCGCCACACCCGACGGCCCCGAGATCGCGCGGCCCGGTTCGATGCGCAGTTTCGGCAGCGGCAGATTCAGGCGTTCCGCTTCCTCGCGGATCGCCGCGCCGCACAGACGTCCATAGATGTCCGGCGTCGGCGCGGCGTTGTCGTCGATCTGCGAGCGCGGACCCGTGCCATACCATTTGCCGAAAGTCCAGCCGCCGCCGATATCGATGCAAGGCGGCGTCCAGCCGGTTTGATCGCGCAGGAAACCGGACCAGACGATCATCTCGCGCGCCATGATCGCGAAGTTCTCGGGATCGTTCGACATGCGGCTCAGGTGGAAATGGGTTTCCTTCAACTCGATGTTCGGCATGGCCTGCGCGCGCTTGACGATCTCGACCGTCTGTTCGCGCGTCATGCCCCACTTGGTCGAATCGCTCTGCTCCTTGAGCGTGCCCGGGCCGTGCATCGCGACACCGGTGCGTCCGGCGAGCGGCAGCAGGTCGAGTTTGAGCCGGATCCCGATCGCCACTTTTTTGCCGAGCCGTTTCGATATGACGTCGATGCGGTCGAGTTCGTCCATTGCGTCGATGTTCACGCAGATGCCGTTGGCAATCGCCATCTCGAGCTCTTCGTCCTGCTTGTTCGAGCCGTTCAGCACGAGCTTCTGCGGATCGGTGCCGGCCAGCAGCGCGATATACATTTCGTTCACGCCGAAGCAGTCGCCGCCCGCACCTTCCTGATTGAGAATGTGGCGAATCGCGAGACCGTTGTTCGACTTGTTGGCAAACAGGATTTCGACTTGCGGATAGTGCGCGAGAAAACCGTCGCGAAACGCCCGATAGCGCTCGCGCAATTCATTTTCCGAAATGATGTAGAGCGGCGCGCCGTAGGTTTCGGCGAGCGCCTGCACGTCGCAGCCGTCGACCCACAGATTGCCGTTCGCGCCGATGCCGATGTACTTGCCGTATTGCACGGAGAAACCACAGGGGTTCGCGTCCGTGCCAGGTGCTGCAGTCTGGTGTTGCGTCATGATTCTCTCCTTCGTGATGTCGCTACGCGTGTCCCGCTTTACAGCAGACCTTCCGCCTGCAAGCCCGCGGCGATCGCATCGCACTGGCTCGCCGACAACGCGCGCAGCGGCGCGCGCGGCTTACCGCCACCGGGAATGCCGAGCAGATCCATCGCCGCCTTGGTCGACGGATACAGGGTGCGGCCGTCGCTCGTGAACAGATCGGTAAGACGGCGGCCCGTCGCCTGGAGTCGCGCCGCGAGCAGACGGTCGCCGTCGCGCGCCGCTTCGAAGAGGGTCTGCCCGCCCTCGTCCCACACGTTCGGGAAGCAGTCGATCACGCCATCGGCGCCCAGCTCCACGGCCGGCACGCCGAACACCGACGAAGGCCCGCAGAAGACCCGCAAGGTTTCATTGACGGCGAGAAAGGTGCCGTAGAAGTTATTCCAGTCGCCCGAGCTTTCCTTCACGGCCACCACGCGTTCCAGTTGCGCGAGACGGGCGACCAGTTTTGGCGTGAGGTAATTCACCGCGTTGCCGGGAATGTTGTAGAGCATCACCGGCAAGCCACTGCCTGCGGTCACATCGGCGTAGTGCGCAAAAATCTCGTCGTCGGTCAGCTTGACGAAGTACGGCGGCAGGATCAGCGCGCCATCGCAACCGGCCTGCTCGGCTTGCCGGGTGAGCGCGATCGTGTCTTCCACACCGATCATGCCGGTGCCCGCGATCAGCGTGCCGCGCGAGCCGACCACCGCTTTCGACGCGGCAAAGAGGCGCGCGCGTTCCGCCGCGCTCATCGCCCAGAATTCGCCGGTGCAGCCGCCCACCACCACGCCGGTGGCGCCGAGCGCGAGGTGCCGCTCGATGACGTCGCCCAACTCGCGTTCGTCGATCTTGCCGCTGTCGTCGAACGGGGTCGTGATTGCCGGCATCGCGCCGGTCCAGTTCACACTATCTCGGTTCATTCAGAATCCCGTGGTCATTGCGTGGTCATTGATAACGAATTTCATGCTGCGTCGCGAGTGCGTTTGATCGCGGTGACGTTGAGGTCGTCGCGGTTCAGACGCAGGCCGCTTTGTCGGGAGAACACGTGCACGCGCGAGAGCGTCACGTCGAACGGCACGTCCTGGCCGGCGCGTAGTTCGGCGGCCAGCGGCACGTCGCTCGCAATACGCGTGCAGAGGGTCGCGCCGCCGCAGTCCATCAGCACGATGGATTCGTGGCCGGTCGGCTCGACGACCTTGATGCGCGCGCTCTGGGCGCCACGGCCGAGGACGATGTCTTCGGGACGCAAGCCGATGGCGACCTCGCCCACTGCCTCTGCGCGCAAGGCGGAATGCGGCAGCCGTAGCGACAGGCCGCCGGCGCGCACTGCGAAACCGCTGTCGTCGCGCTGCAGGTCGCCGTCGATCAGCGACATCGCCGGTGTGCCGATGAAGCCCGCGACGAACTGGTTCGCCGGCCGGTAGTAGATTTCGTCGGGCGTGCCGAACTGCTGCAGCACGCCGCCGCTCATCACCGCGATGCGGGTCGACATGGTCATGGCTTCGAGCTGGTCGTGCGTGACGTACACCGTCGTCGTACCGATGCGCCGATGCAACTCGATCAGCTCCGCCCGCATGTGCGCGCGCAGCTTGGCGTCGAGGTTCGACAGCGGTTCGTCGAGCAGAAACACCTTCGGCTTGCGGATCAGCGCGCGGCCGAGCGCCACGCGCTGTTGCTGGCCGCCCGAGAGTTGCTTGGGCTTTCTCGCCAGCAGCGGTTCGAGCTGCAGCAACTGCGCGACGTTGGCCAGCATCCCGGGCCAGTCGCGCTTCGGCACGCCGCGTTTTTTCAGCGGATAAACGATGTTCTCCGCCACGGTCAGATGCGGATACAGCGCATACGACTGGAACACCATCGCGATATCGCGTTTGGCCGGCGGCAATTCGTGCACCTCGTGTCCGCCGATATGAATTGCGCCGCTCGTCGGCTGCTCGAGCCCGGCCAGCATGCGCAGGGTGGTCGTCTTGCCGCAACCCGAAGGCCCGAGCAGGCTGACGAACTCGCCGTCGCGAATATCGAGGTCGAGCGACGGAATGGACACCGTTTCGCCGAAAACCTTGCGTACGTTCTTGAAACTCACTGCTGCCATGGATCTACTCCGGAATGCATGTGTCTTGTGTTGCCGGTCATCGACATTCGACTCAGCCCTTCACGCCGCCCGCACCGAAGCCGCTGGTCAGATAGCGCTGCAGGAAGGCGAAAAAGAACAGCAGTGGCACGCTCATCATCACCGAGGCCGCCATCAGCAACGACCATTCGATGTTGAACGACGACACGAGCATGTTCATGACGCCGGTGGTGAGCGGGCGGGTCTCGTCGGTGTTGACCATGACGAGCGCGTACAGATACTCGTTCCACGCCAGGATGAAGGTGAACAGCGCGGTGGAAATGATGCCGGGCAGCGCTTGCGGCAGGATCACGTCCTTGAACGCTTCGAGCCGGCTCGCGCCGTCGACGAGAGCGGCGGCTTCGAGGTCTTCCGGAATGCCGGCCATGAACGAGCGCAGCAACCACAGCGCGTACGGCAGCGCGAACGTGGTGTACGAAATGACGAGGCTGGTCAGCGTGTTCTCGAGACCGAGCTTCACCATCATCAGATACAGCGGGATGATGAGCACGACCGAGGGCATCAGATACGTGCACAGCACGGCCACGGCGATGGTTTCGCGGCCGCGATACCGGAAGCGCGCGAGGCTGTAGCCGCCGAGGGTCGCCACCGCCATGACGACGATCGTGGTCGCCACGGACAGCACCACCGAGTTCCAGAAGTAGCTCAGAAACGGCGTGTCTTCCAGCAGGCGGCGGTAATGCTCGAAGGTCACGTGTTCGGGCAGCAGCCTGATCGGAAACACGAACAGCTCGCTCTGCGGCTTGATGGACGTGAGCACCATCCAGATGAGCGGGAACACCATCAGGATGACGATGACCCAGGTGACCAGCGACGCCAGCGGGTTGATCTTATCGGCTCGCATCTTGACTCCTCGTGCGTTGCGAACGGTAGAGGTAAGCAGCCATCAGCACAGCCATGACGACCATCATGCCCACCGCCGAGGTGGATGCGGTGCCCATCTGGTTCAACCCGAATGCCTGCTGGTACACCAGCAGCGGCACCGAGCGCGTCTGATTGACCGGACCGCCGCCGGTCATCAGATACAGCAGGTCGAATTCCTTGAAGTCCCAGATGATGCGCAGCAGGATCACCACGCCCAGCACCTCGCGCAGTTGCGGCAAAGTCACGTCGAAGAACCGGCCGATAGGTCCCGCACCGTCCATTCGCGCGGCTTCGTAAAGCGACAGCGGGATGGTCTGCAAGCGCGCCAATACCGCGATCACCACGAACGGGAAGTACTTCCATGTGCCCACCAGCACGATGCTGATCATCGCGTTAGGCATCTGGCCAAGCCAGTTCACGGGCGCGTCGACGATATGCATTTCGAGCAGCACCTGATTCAGCAGACCGTAAAGGTCGTTGAACAGCCAGCGCCACACCAGCACCGCGACGACGGTCGAGACGAAGTAGGGAAACAGCACGAGACTGCGCGCGGCGGAGCGGAACAGGATTTTTTCGTTCAGCAGCAAAGCCATGCCGACGCCGCAGAGAATCTGCAGGATCAGCGTGGCGGTCGTCCAGACGATCGTCACCCAGAGCGAGAACCAGAACGTCGACGAGCCGAGCATGTCGCGGTAGTTCGCGAGACCGACGAAGCTCGATTGCTGGGTCGGCGTGTACACCGAATTCAACGAGAGCCACAGCGCGTAAAGCAGCGGGTACACGATCGTCGCGATCAGCAGCAGCATGGCCGGCGCGACCAGCAGAATGCCGAGCCGGCTATAGGTCGACTCGAGCGAACGGACGCCCATGCTGGGCAAAGAGGCGGTGGCCATGCGTATTTCCGTAACAGGTCCGTGCCTGCCTGAGCGCGGGCAGTGCTGGACAGTGACTGGCTTGGACAAGCGTCCGATGCCGCGCGCTGGTTGCACGCAGCATCGCAGACGCGTTATCAGGCTTTCATCAATGCTTCGAGCTTCTTCGCGGTCGCGCTGACGACCGGCTTCGGCGCCTCGTTGTTGAGCACCACGCGTTGCACCATCTCGGCCAGCACGTTGCTCGCGACGATTTCGTTGGCGCGCCGGTTCGGCTTGTGCGACGGCGATTCGTAGCCGAGGTTGTGTCCGGACGCGGCGGCGGCGGACATCAGCGCCACTTCCTTCGGATATTTCCTGATGATCGGATTGCCCGAGTAGCGCGGGTCCGCGGCGATCGTCTTCAGCACCGGCAGCAGATGCGCCGGGGCGCCGAGCAGTTCGGAGATGTAACCGGCCGGATCGAACAGATATTCCGCGAACAGTTTGGAAGCCGAAATATTTTTGGCCTTCTTTGGAATGAAGATGCAAGGGAAGTCGTTGTAGGTCCAGGGCTGCACCGACTTCGACTGGGTCGGGTACGTTGCACAGGTGACGAAATCGGCGATGGCCGGATTCTGCGTCGCGATGTTGTCGAGCACGCGGCCACCGTAAATGCCGGTTGCCGTCGAACCGGAAACGAAGGCCGTCAGGCTTTCACCCCAGCTATATCCGGTCGCGCCCGGCGGACAGAACTCGCGCATCGACTTGTAGAAGTCGAGGGCGTCGAGGGTCGCCTGGCTGTCGATGCCGACCTGCAGGTCCGGCGTGAACACCTGGCCGCCGGCGCGATGAATGAAGCCCAGCATGATCAGCGAGGTCATGCTGTTCAGGCCGTATGGCAGCGGCGCGCCGTAGATGCGGCCGCCCTGCATTTTCTTGCAGGCGCTGCGCAGTTCGTCCCAGGTTTCAGGCACTTTGTCGACGCCGGCTTTCTGCATCAGGTCGCGGCGGATCCACAGCACGTCCGCGGCGGTATTGGCAAGTCCCGTCGCGCACAGTTTGCCGTCGGCAGTTCTGAAGACGTCGTTGGCGTTCGGGTAGTACTTGTCCACGCCGACTTTTGCGACGACGTCGTCGATCGGTTCAACGAGGCCATCGGCGTAATACGTCTGCGCGGCATAAGACGGCAGGTGCGTGATGATGTCCGGCACCTGATTCGCGGCAAAGGCCGCGGCGAGTTGCGCCGGATAGCCTTCGTCGGACGTGGCTTCGAAGACCACCTTGACGCCCGGATGCGCCGTCATGAAACCGGCGATCTGCGCCTTGTAGGCCTTCAGCTGATCCGGCGCGGCTTGCGTCGACCACCAGCGCAAGGTGATCGGTTCCGCGCCGAACGCGCGGCCGAAAGGCACTCCCGCCACCGTCGCCGTCAGACCCGCCGATGCCGCTAATTTGAGCAGGCGACGCCGTTTTTCCGATTGGACTGCTGTTTCCTGCTTCCGATATCTGTCGACCGCCATACTCGATGATCCCCCGAATTAGTGCGCCTGTCGCACCGATGTTCGTATTTATACATGACTAAAAATCGGGAAACAACGGTTTTCTGGGTTGGAAGCGGCTGCCAAGCTATGCTCTGCAGACTTATACCTATTTATGTTCGCCATGCGCACTTTTATATAATCGATTTCCGGACTCGTGATACAGCCAAATACGCGCAGCGAAGTGCCCAAACATTTCTTGCAAACCAATTTGCCTGGGTCGCACGCGCTATGATCGGAACCCGCAATCCCCGTCCCGAAACACACGACACCCACGATGTCCCGAGCCAAACTCAAACCTGCCGACCTCGACCGCCCGCTCTCCGACGCGGAATTCGAAGAACTCGATACCTTTCTGGTCTCCGACGTGACGTCGGAAGAGACGCTGACCATCGAAGCGCTCGACGGTTATCTGACCGCGCTGGCCATCGGACCAACTACGCTGGCGCCCAATTACTGGCTGCCGCGCGTGTGGGGACCGAGCGAGGCGGACACGCCGGCATTCGATTCCGTCGAAGAGGCGCAGCACATCCTCGGGCTGATCCTGCGGCAGATGAACGGCATCATCGCGAGCATCGAAAGCGATCCGGACGGCTTCGAGCCGGTCTTCGGCTTCGTCGTCACCGACGAACAGGATCGCGAATACATAGATGGCGGCGCATGGGCGATGGGCTTCATGCAAGGGCTCGAGCTGGTGCGGGCCGACTGGCAGCCGCTATTCGACAGCGAGGAGGGGCAGGCGTGGTTGCGACCGCTGCATCTGCTGGGCGCACTGGAACTCACGCCGGAAGAAGAGGCGCTGGTCGAAGCCCCGGAACAGGAGGACGCGCTGACCCGGCAGATTCCGGCCAGCATCGCGGCAATTTTCCGCTACTGGCTGCCGCATCGCGAAGAGGTCGACGAGCAAATGCCGGGCACGATCGAACGCGCCGACCCGAAGGTCGGTCGTAACGATCCGTGTCCGTGTGGAAGCGGCAAGAAATTCAAGAAGTGTTGCGGCGCGGCGGCCACGCTGCACTGAGGTGGCGGCGCCTGTACGGCCCTACGGCCCTATGGCCCGTTGCGCGTCAGATCGCGCACAAACGCCGCGCGCCTTCGATCAGGGTCGCGTCGTCCTTGGAAAAACTCAGGCGGATCAAACCGGAATCCGTGCCGTCGGTATAGAACGCCGACAGCGGAATCGTCGCCACGCGCGCGTCGCGAATCAGGCGCAGCACGAAGTCGCTATCGCTTTCATCGGAGAAGCCGCGAAAGCGCGCGAGCATGAAAAAGCTGCCTTCGCTCGGCAGCAATTCGAAGCGCGAACCGGCCAATGCTTCGGCCAGCAGATCGCGCTTTCTCTGATAGAACGCGGAGAGGCCGAGATAACTGTCGCGATTCGCCAAGGCATCGACGAACGCGTATTGCATCGGCGTATCGGCGGAAAACACCATGAACTGGTGGACCTTGCGAATCTCGTTCATCAATTCGGCCGGCGCGAGACAGTAGCCGATGCGCCATCCGGTCACGTGATACGACTTGCCGAACGACGAGACGATCACGCTGCGCTCCGCGAGTTCGGCGTCGCACGCCATGCTTTGATGTTTTGCGCCGTCGAACACCACGTGTTCGTAGACTTCATCCGCGAGAATCACGATGTCCGTGTTGCGCGTCAGCGCTTTGAGGCGCGCGACGTCGGTTTCGCTGAAAACGGTGGCGGTGGGATTGTGCGGCGTGTTGACGATGATCATGCGGGTCTTCGGCGTGATGGCCGCGGCCACCTCGTCCCAGTTCACCCGAAAATCCGTCAGCGACAGTTTGATGGCGACCGGCGTCGCGCCCTGCAGCCGGACGATCGGCCCATAACTATCGAACGACGGCTCGAAGTAGATCACTTCGTCGCCGGGATGCACGAGCGCGCTGATCGTCGAATACAGCCCTTCGCTTGCGCTGGCAATGACGGTCACTTCGGTAACCGGATCGTAATGCACGCCGTACAGTGTCGCGACCTTGTCGGCGAGCGCTTCGCGCAGTGTGGCGATGCCCGCCATCGGCGCGTACTGGTTGTGGCCGGCGCGCATCGCATCGGCGACACCGTCGACCAGCTTCGGGTCCGGCGCGAAATTCGGTGCGCCTTGCGACAGATTCAACGCGTCGTGCTGTGCCGCCAGTTGGCCGATCACGGTAAAAATCGTCGTGCCCACGTCGGGCAATTTCGAGCGGGCTTGCATGGCGCTCTGCATGAGGCTTCTCCTGACTCCATCCGGTTGGGGGAGATTAGGCATTAGCCAATGAACCGTCACAATCGAATCTTTGTCATGCGCGGCATGCGTTTACGTCATGACGGGTTTCCACGAAGCTCGTGGAAACCCGTCCAGGTATGACGTAATGTGATGCTCGCCTGCTTACGCGGCGAGCCAGACATGCAAGGCTCAGTGCCCGATCAGATCGTCCATCAAGCGGACTTTGACCTTCTTGCCCTTCACCTTGCCGGCGCTGAGCTTGCGCACGGCTTCACGCGCGATGCTGCGCTCCACTGCCACGTAGGTCGACATCTCGGTCACGTTGATCTTGCCGATCTGCGAGCCGGCGAAGCCCGCGTCGCCGGTCAGCGCACCGAGCACGTCGCCCGGCCGGATCTTTTCCTTGCGGCCGCCGAGAATCTGCAGCGTTTCCATCGGCGGCAACAGCGGCTCGTTGCTTTCGGTTTTCAGCTCCGACAGCTTGTGCCATTCGACATCGCGCTTCTGCGCCTGCTCGAGACTGCCGACGCGGCCCATCTCGTTCATGCTGGCGAGGCTCAGCGCCCAGCCTTCCTGATCGGCGCGACCGGTCCGGCCGATGCGGTGCACGTGCACTTCCGGATCCGGCGTCACGTCGACGTTGATCACGGCTTCCAGTTGCGCGATGTCGAGGCCGCGCGCGGCGACGTCGGTGGCCACCAGCACCGAGCAGCTGCGGTTCGCGAACTGGATCAGCACCTGATCGCGTTCGCGCTGATCGAGTTCGCCGTGCAGCGCGAGCGCATGAAATCCTTGCGCGCGCAACACGTCGAGCAGATCGCGGCATTGCTGTTTGGTATTGCAGAACGCCAGCGTGCTCACTGGGCGGTAGTGGTTCAACAATTGGCCGACCGCGTGCAGACGCTCGTTTTCGGTCACTTCATAAAAGCGCTGACGGATTTTCGTGTTGTCGTGCCGCTCGGCGAGCTTCACTTCCTTGGGATTGCGCAGGAACTGCTGGCTCAGCTTGACGATGCCTTCGGGGTACGTCGCCGAGAACAGCAACGTCTGGCGCTCTTTCGGGCATTGACGGACGACGGTTGCGATGTCGTCGAAGAAACCCATGTCGAGCATGCGGTCGGCTTCGTCGAGCACCAGCGTGTTGAGCGACTGCAGCGGCAGGCTGCCGCGCTCGAGGTGATCCATGATGCGCCCGGGCGTGCCGACCACGATATGCGCGCCGTGTTCGAGGCTGGCGGTTTGCGGACGCATCGGCGCGCCGCCGCATAAGGTCAGGACCTTCACGTTTTCTTCGGCGCGCGCGAGGCGGCGGATTTCCTGCGTGACCTGATCGGCGAGTTCGCGCGTCGGGCACAGCACCATCGCCTGCACGGCGAAGTTGCGCACGTCGAGGCGGTTGAGCAGCGCCAGCGAAAACGCGGCGGTTTTGCCGCTGCCGGTTTTCGCCTGGGCGATCAGGTCGTTGCCGGCCAGCGCGATCGGCAGGCTGGCGGCCTGGATCGGCGTCATCTCGAGATAACCGAGCTGCGTCAGATTGGCGAGCGTGGCGGGCGGCAGCGGAAGCTGGCTGAACGACGCGCCGGCTGAGGTGGGTGTGTTCATGTGGGGTGACTCGGTGTCGGCAAATGCGTACTAAGAGCGGGCGGAAAGCCGGATTATTCGGCCATGGGACCGGCGGCAGGCCGGCCTTCGATCTGCTCGTACAGCACCGAGCCGTCGTCGCCGTCGAAACGTTCGACGTAATTGCGCGCACCGCACATCGGGCAACGGAACAGGAGCCCTTGGCCCTCGTTCTTGATGACGACGTCCGACTGTTCCCACTGCGCTTCGCAGGACTGGTTTCTACAGGTAAACACGTTGATTCTCCAACTGGATTCGATGTCGCTCTCGGTCACGACGGATGCGGCGCGTCAGCCCAGATGCGTATGCCGCGCGCGCGTGATGCCGACGTCCATTTCATTGAGGCCCTGCACGATGCCGCAATCTTCCACGGCCTGTTCGCCGTGGCATTGCTCACGCAAAGTCGTGAGTTGCGCTTTCAACTGCATCAGTTCTTCGATACGCGTGTCGACGTGGGCGATGTGCTCGTCGATCAGGGTATTGATGCCGCCGCAGCCTTCCGCCGGCGCGTCCGTCAGACGCAGCAACGCGCGGATTTCGTCGTGCGTCATGTCGAGCGCGCGGCAGTTCCGGATGAAACGCAGGCGTTCGACGTGCTTCGCGGTGTAACTGCGGTAATTGGCTTCGGTGCGCTCCGCTTCGGGCAGAAGACCTTCTTTTTCGTAGAAGCGGATGGTTTCGGTCGTGCAATGGGCGATTTTCGCGAGTTCGCCGATTTTCATGGACCCTCCGGATAGCGGCCTTGACCTTGTAGTGGCTTCAAGGTGTCTACTAGACCACAAATCGTCCCAGGAAGCCACCATGCGTTATCGACAGTCAGCCGCAAGCGCTCGTACGGAATCCGCGAAAGTCTTTACCCGCGGGCATGACGAGGCGAAGTCGGGGTGTTGCGGACATGCGCACGACCATGAGCATCATGGGCACGGCCACGATCACGGTGCAGCAGTTCCGCCCGCGACGCCGTTGCCGCGCTCCGAAGCCGTCGGCGACGACGTGCGCACCGCCATCCGCATCATGCAAATGGATTGTCCGACCGAAGAAGCCTTGATCCGCAAGGCGTTCAGCCGCATGCCGGCCGTGCGCAGCATGGAATTCAACCTGATGCAGCGCGTGCTGACCGTGGTGCACGCGCCCGATGCGCTCGATGCCGTGCTGGCCGCGTTGCGCTCGCTCGATTTCACGCCCGAAGTGGCCAGCGCGGGTGCGCCTACGGTTCCTGAGACGCCCGCCAAACCCTGGTGGCCGGTAGCGCTCGCCGGGATCGTCGCGGCGGGCTCAGAGGCCGCCAGCTGGCTCGGCGCGCCCGGCTGGCTATCCGCGGCACTCGCGCTTCTCGCCATCGCCTCCTGCGGCCTTGGCACCTACCGCAAAGGCTGGCTGGCGATCCGCCATCTCAACCTGAACATCAATGCGTTGATGAGCATTGCCGTCACCGGCGCCCTGCTGCTCGGCCAGTGGCCAGAAGCGGCGATGGTCATGGTGCTGTTCACGGTGGCGGAGCTGATCGAGGCGAAGTCGCTCGACCGGGCGCGCAATGCGATTCAGGCGCTGATGCGTCTCACCCCCGACGAAGCGAGCGTTCAGCAGGCGGATGGCAGATGGCAGCAGGTCGCGCTCGACAGCATTGCGCCCGGCGCGCTGGTGCGGGTCAAGCCGGGCGAGCGGATCGCGCTCGACGGCGAAGTCGCCGCGGGCCGCTCCAGCGTGGATCAGGCGCCGATTACCGGGGAAAGTCTGCCGGTCGAGAAGCAGGCGGGCGACGCGGTGTTCGCCGGCACGATCAACCAGGCCGGCTCGCTGGACTATCGCGTCACCGCCGCGGCCGGCGACACGACACTGGCGCGCATCGTTCGCGCGGTCGAACAGGCGCAGGGCGCGAAAGCGCCAACCCAACGTTTCGTCGATCGCTTCGCCCGGGTTTATACGCCGGTAGTGTTCGTCGTCGCGCTGCTGGTGGCGGTGTTGCCACCGTTGCTGCTGGGCGGCGCCTGGCACGAGTGGGTGTACAAGGCGCTCGTCATGCTGGTGATCGCGTGCCCTTGCGCGCTGGTGATCTCGACGCCGGTCACGATCGTCAGCGGGCTGGCGGCGGCGGCCCGCAAGGGGATTCTGGTCAAGGGCGGCGTCTATCTGGAGCAAGGCCGCAAGCTGACGCGGCTCGCCGTCGATAAAACCGGCACCGTGACGCACGGCAAGCCGGTGCAGACCGGTTTCGATGTGTTTGCCGATGCGGCCGGCGATGCCGACGCCAACATCGCCCAGCGTTACAGGGCACTTGCCGCCGGTCTTGCCGGGCGTTCGGATCATCCGGTTTCGATGGCGATTGCAGACGCGGCGAAGACCGATCGCATCGCCGAACTCCACGTGGATGCGTTCGAAGCACTGGCGGGACGCGGTGTGCGCGGCGACATCGACGGGATCGGGTATTGGCTCGGCAATCAACGGCTCATCGAGGAACGCGGGCTCGGTTCGCCAGCGCTCGAAGCGCGGCTCGACAAGCTGGAGCGCGAGGGCCGCAGCATCGTGATGCTCGCAAACGCCGAACGTGTGCTGGCGCTTTTCGCGGTCGCCGATACGGTGAAGGAGACGAGCCGCGCCGCCATCGCCGAATTGCGGCGCCTCGGCGTGCAGACCACGATGCTGTCCGGCGACAACCCGCACACCGCCGCGGCGATCGCACAGCAGGTCGGGATCGACGACGCACGCGGCAATCAGTTGCCCGAGGACAAACTCGATGCCGTCGCGCAGTGGGCCGAAAGCGGCGTGACGGTCGGCATGGTGGGCGACGGCATCAACGACGCACCCGCTCTCGCGCGCGCCGATATCGGCTTCGCGATGGGCGCAATGGGCACCGACACCGCAATCGAAACCGCCGATGTCGCGCTAATGGACGACGACTTGCGCAAGATCGCGCATTTCATCCGGCTCTCGAAAGCGACGCATGCCGTGCTGGTGCAGAACATCGCGCTCGCGCTGGGGATCAAGAGCGTGTTTCTGGTGCTTACGGTGCTGGGGCTCGGCACGATGTGGATGGCGGTGTTCGCCGATGTCGGGGCAAGCTTGCTGGTCGTCGGTAATGGATTGCGGCTGTTGCGTAAATAGGCGGCGATTCGCGCGGCGGTAGCGCTAATGCTTCAACGACGCTTGCACCGTCAACCGCTCACCGCCAGACGCTGACTTCAACGTATCGGAAGGCCGCACGCCGAACAGCTTGCGGTAATCCGTCGCGAACTGGCTGAGATGCCAGAAACCCCAGGCGGCCGCGACGTCCTGCACGGACCGCGCCGAGGCTGCCGAAGCCGCCGAAGCCGCAATCAGATCGCGCCGCGCGCCGTTCAGCCGGATGGCGCGCAGATAAGTCGCCGGCGCCATCTCCAGCACGTCCTGAAAGCAGTATTGCAACGTGCGGCGGCTGACGTGCAAGCGTTCGCACAACTCCGGCACGCCGACCGCGCGATCGCGGTGGACCAGCACATAGTCGCGTGCGTCCGACACGATCGATTGCCGACGCGCTCGCGCCGGCAACGCCGCAGGCTGCTCCGCCGACAGCGCGCCGACGTCGAACAGCGCCGCGAGCACCGACGCCTGCATATGGTTGCGCGCGACCGAAGACAGCGGCGTGCTACGCGCCGCGCCATCGTCGAGCAACCGGCGCAGCGACGTGCACAGCCGCTGCTTGCGCGCCGCGCCGATCGGCACCACCTGGGCATTCGGCAGGCGCCCGGCCAGTCCGACACGTTCCACGTCCGCCGCGTACCGGCGTAGCACCTCGCCTTTCACCACCACCCCGAAAATCTCGAAACCCGCCGGCGTCAGCAGTTCGAACTCGATGCCGCCGGGCCGGAACGCGAGCGCGTCGCCCGGGATGACCTGCGCATCGATCCGGCCGATACCGCTCGCCGGGGTCGAAAAGGTCGGAATGCCGAACCAGTAAGCGTCTTTCTGAACCTCGCAGGTTTGCCGCAAAGTGTGACTCGTGGTCTCGACGAACAACTGCATGTGATCGAGGCTAAGCTCCGTCAGGCCGCCGACAAAGCGCCCAGCCGTGAGCTGGTCGTAGGTCTGATGCCAGCCGTCGAGGTTACGCGCCTGCTCGTCGGCGTCGTGCGCGACGAGCGTCTGCACGCGGAAACTGGGCCGCGTCGTGAGCGTGGCGCCTGTCGAAGTGCCGCTGGACGTGTCGATCGTCATACGGGTTCTGTGCAAACGGAATAGAACGGAACGGAAGGCAATTCCCATGCCGATTACTTTCAATGCGTAATCGATCCCCTATTCCGTCTACCAATGTCAAGGCCGCCGCGCCCGCTGTTCAGAGGATGAACACCATGCCGCGCACTGTTCACAATCACTACGCTGTACCGAACGCAGGCTGAACACGGCAACGCGGACGACCGGACGCAAGTGCCTGTCGCGTGGTGCACTGCTCACCAGCCCGGTGCATTGGCACACTTCTGGCTCAAGGGACACGCGGCCAGGCAGCCTATTGAGCCGGATATAACCCACCATGTGAGGAGCACACAGATGAATCACGCAGAAATGCAGTTTCTGACCACCGAATTTCCGTACAAAAAACAGTACGCGAACTATATCGGCGGCCAATGGGTGGCGCCCGTAGGCGGCGAGTATTTCGACAACGTCTCGCCGATCACCGGCGAAGCCTTCACCTCCATCCCCCGTTCACGCGAAGCCGATATCGAACTCGCGCTGGACGCCGCCCACAAGGCCAAAGCCGCCTGGGGCAAAACGTCCACCACCGACCGCGCCAACATCCTCAATCGCATTGCCGACCGGATGGAAGCCAACCTGCAACGCATTGCGATTGCCGAAACCATCGACAACGGCAAGCCGCTACGCGAAACAATGGCCGCCGACATCCCGCTCGCAATCGACCATTTCCGCTATTTCGCCGGCGCCGTGCGTGCCCAGGAAGGCGCGCTATCGCAGATCGACGACGACACCGTCGCCTATCACTTCCATGAACCCCTCGGCGTGGTCGGTCAGATCATCCCGTGGAATTTCCCGATTCTGATGGCGGTCTGGAAGCTCGCCCCCGCGCTCGCCGCCGGCAATTGCGTCGTGCTGAAACCCGCCGAGCAAACGCCCGCCTCCATTCTCGTTCTGCTCGAACTGATTCACGATCTGTTGCCGCCCGGCGTGCTGAACGTCGTGAACGGCTTCGGTCTCGAAGCCGGCAAGCCGCTGGCCTCCAACAAACGCATCGCCAAGATCGCCTTCACCGGCGAAACCACCACCGGCCGTCTGATCATGCAGTACGCGAGTCAGAATCTGATTCCCGTGACGCTGGAACTCGGCGGCAAGAGCCCGAACATCTTCTTCGCCGACGTGATGAACGAAGACGACAGTTTCTTCGACAAGGCGCTCGAAGGCTTCACGATGTTCGCGCTGAATCAGGGCGAAGTGTGTACCTGCCCGTCGCGTGTGCTGATCGACGAGAAGATTTACGACCGTTTCATGGAGCGCGCGCTGAAGCGTGTCGCCGCCATCACGCAAGGCCACCCGCTCGACACCAAGACGATGATCGGCGCGCAGGCCTCGCAGGAACAACTGGAAAAGATTCTCTCGTACGTGGATCTCGGCAAACAGGAAGGCGCCGAATGCCTGATCGGCGGTGAACGCAATGCGCTCGACGGCGAACTGAGCAAGGGCTATTACGTGAAGCCGACCGTGTTCCGCGGTCACAACAAGATGCGCATCTTCCAGGAGGAAATCTTCGGACCGGTGGTGTCGGTCACGACGTTCAAGAACGAGGACGAAGCGCTCGAAATCGCCAACGACACGCTCTACGGTCTGGGCGCCGGCGTGTGGACGCGCGACGGCACGCGTGCCTATCGCTTCGGCCGGCAGATTCAGGCGGGCCGCGTGTGGACGAACTGCTACCACGCGTATCCGGCGCATGCGGCTTTCGGCGGCTACAAGCAATCGGGTATCGGCCGGGAAAATCACAAGATGATGCTCGACCATTATCAGCAGACCAAGAACCTGCTGGTCAGCTATAGCGACAAGCCGCTCGGGTTCTTCTAAGCCGGATAGCGCTGTCATTTCCGTTCAAGCGGGCCGCCTCGAGCGGCTCGCTTTTTTTCAGAGAGAACATCGATGGCCGATGAGAAGGAAGTCACCCAGGCCGTACAGCGAGTGATCGCGACGCCTGCCGCGGTCGATCTGATCGACAAGTTGAAGGCCGAACACGGCGAGGTGCTGTTTCACCAGTCCGGCGGTTGCTGCGACGGCAGCGCGCCCATGATGTTTCCACAGTCGGAATTCATGGTCGGTTCGTCGGATGTCAAACTCGGCGAGATTGCCGGCGTGCCGTTTTACATGAGCGAATCGCAGTTCGAATACTGGCAGCACACGCAGCTGATTATCGACGCGGTGCCCGGCAATGGCGGGATGTTTTCGCTGGAACGCCCGAGCGGTTTGCGGTTCCTGACGCGCTCGCGGTTATTCGAGGACCAGGAGAATGCGTGGCTGGATACGCATCCTGTCGAGCGTGTGACGGCTTAGGCGGCCGGTTTCGAATCGTCGCTCACGGCGGGCGGACCGGGTTCATTGGGCGAGCCCGCCAGCAACGCATCGCTGTCGTCTTTCAGGCTGACACCGGTGAGTCCCAGACGTCTCGCATGCGTCAGCAGGTAGTGCAGTTTGTGCGCCGCGTGCGGGTAATCCAGGCCCTCCGGGCGCACGTTGGAAATGCAGTTGCGTTGCGCGTCGCTGCAGCCGAGTTTCGGCGCGTAGGTGAGGTAAATGCCGAGGCTGTCCGGCGAGCTCAAACCCGGTCGCTCGCCGATCAGCATCACCACCAGTTTCGCGCCGAGCAATTCGCCGATTTCATCGCCTAGCGCGACTCGCGCCTGGCGCGCGACCACCACGGGCCCAATGGTCCAGTCCGTGAGTTTCGCGCACACCGCCTGCAGGAGCGGAATGGATTGCTTCGCCGCGGCAAAGGCCGACAGACCATCCGCGATCACGAAGACGATGTCGGGCGATGCGGCCGGGAGTTGCTTCAACGCTGCCCGGCTCTCATCGCTCAGACGCCGGCCCAGATCCGGTCGCCGCAAGTAATGCTCGCGATCAGGCGCGGCGCTCTGTACATCCAGCGTAGCGAAATTCAACGCGTGCAATTGCTCGTGCAACACCGCCGTATCGAGCGGATGATGCACGGCGTCGCGTGCCTGCGCATGCGACAGATTGAACGCAAGTAAAGGCGCGGTAGGCAAGCTGTTGCCCGTGCGGCCCAAAGCAATGCGCGCATTGGTGAACTGCCGCAACGCCTGCCACGGATTTTTTTCCAGGAAGTCCGTCATGCGATGCCCATCCAGTCGTTCGCGCCTTCCAGCAGCGGTTGCTGCAGCGAAGCGCTCAGCAACGTGCCGCGCGAGTCGGTAATCTGCATCGACTCCAGCCACTCTTCGAACTCCGGCGCGCGGCGCAAGCCGAGTACATTGCGCACATACAGCGCGTCGTGGAACGACGTGCTTTGATAATTGAGCATCACGTCGTCCGCGCCCGGAATGCCCATGATGAAATTGATGCCTGCCACACCGAGCAGCGTGAGCAGGTTGTCCATATCATCCTGATCCGCTTCCGCGTGGTTCGTGTAGCAGATATCGCAACCCATCGGCACGCCCAGCAGTTTGCCGCTGAAGTGGTCTTCCAGACCTGCGCGCGTAATCTGCTTGCCGTCGTACAGATACTCCGGCCCGATAAAACCGACCACCGTGTTCACCAGGAACGGATTGAACTGGCGCGCCACCGCATACGCGCGCACTTCGCAGGTTTGCTGATCGACGCCGAAATTCGCATCGGCCGACAATGCGCTGCCCTGACCGGTTTCGAAGTACATCAGATTGTTGCCCACGGTGCCGCGTTTGAGCGACAAGCCCGCTTCATACGCTTCCTGCAGCAACGCGAGCGAAATGCCGAAGCTCGCGTTGGCTTTTTCCGTTCCCGCGATGGATTGGAACACCAGGTCGACCGGCGCGCCTTTCTCGATAGCACTAATCGTATTGGTCACATGCGTCAGCACGCACGATTGCGTCGGTACCTGATAACGCTGGCGGAAGTCGTCGATCATCAGCAGCAAACGCGTGATCGCGGCGAGATTGTCGCCGGCCGGATTGATGCCGATCATCGCGTCGCCGCAACCGTACATCAGTCCGTCGAGCATCGAGGCGGCGATGCCCTGCGCGTCGTCGGTCGGATGATTCGGTTGCAAACGCACCGACATGTGGCCCGGCAAGCCCACCGTATTGCGAAAGCGCGTGACGACCGGCCGTTTGCGCGCCGCCGCGATCAGATCCTGATTGCGCATCAGCTTCGAGACCGCCGCGACCATCTCCGGTGTGAGACCGGGTCCGATACGCGTGAGCGCCTCGGTGTCCGTCGTGCTGCTCAGCAACCAGTTACGAAAGTCGCCGATCGTGAGATGCGCAATCTCCGCGAACGCCTGCGGCGAATGCGTATCGATGACGAGCCGCGTGACTTCGTCGCTCTCGTAGGGAATCACCGCTTCGTTCAGAAACGTGCGCAACGGCACCTGCGCGAGGGCCATCTTGGCCGCGACGCGTTCCTCTTCGCTGGCGGCCGCGATACCGGCTAGCTGATCGCCGGAGCGTTGATTGCTCGCTTTCGCCAGCAAGGTTTTCAGATCGGCGAAGCGATACGTGCGGCTGCCGATGGTTTCGGTGTAACTCATCTTTGCAACTCCATCGCCGCTGCTTACGCAGCGGCTCGAACCGTCATTCTTCGAGCAGGGTATCGGCAGGCGCTGCTTCCCGTTGATGACGCGTCAGCAGGAAGTAGACGTAACCCAGCGCGAGGAAGATCGCAAATACGACGGCCACCAGAAAATTGAAGTACACCATGGTCGCGAGGCAGATGACCGCGGCCACCAGCGCGAACGCCGGAAACACCGGAAACAGCGGCGCGCGAAACGGCCGCTCCATGTTCGGGTCGGAGCGGCGCAGTTTGAACAGCGACAGCATGCTGATGATGTACATCACGATAGCGCCAAAGACCGACATCGTCACGATATTCGCCGTGAGCGTCTGGCCACCGAACTGGATCAGCTCGTCGCTATAGATGGCCGCGATGCCGATTACGCCGCCCGCAATGATCGCCCGATGCGGGGTCTTGAAACGCGGATGCACTTTCGAGAGAAACTCCGGCAGATAGCCCGCGCGAGCCAATGCGAAGATCTGCCGCGAATAACCGAGGATGATGCCGTGAAACGACGCCACCAGTCCGAACAGCCCGAGCCACACCAGCATATGCATCCAGCCGCTATGTTCGCCGACGATGAACTTCATCGCTTGCGGCAACGGGTCGTTGATGTTCGACAGCTTGGTCCAGTCGCCGGCCGCGCCCGCAAACACCATCACGCCGATGGCCAGCACGACTAGCGTGAGAATGCCCGTGACGTAGGCAATCGGAATGGAGCGCTTCGGGTTTTTGGCTTCTTCGGCGGCCATTGCGACGCCTTCGATCGCGAGGAAGAACCAGATGGCGAACGGGATGGCCGCGAACATGCCGTGAAACGAGCCCATGCTGAACGTATCCGCGCCCGACCAGCCGCCTTTGGTGAAATTCGACCACTGGAAGCCGGGTGAGACGACGCCCATGAACACCAGCAACTCGAAGATCGCGAGCAACGTCACGCAGAGCTCGAACGCCGCGGCAATCTGCACGCCGACGATATTCAGCGCCATGAAGATGAGATACGCGCCCATGGCTGCGTGTTTCGGCTCGAGGCCGGGAAACTGCACGTGCAGATACGCGCCGATCGCGAGCGCAATGGCCGGCGGTGCGAACACGAATTCCACCAGCGTGGCCGCGCCCGCCAGATAGCCGCCGGTCGGACCGAACGCGTGGCGGGCGTAGGCGAACGGACCACCCGCATGGGGAATCGACGTGGTGAGTTCCGTGAAGCTGAAAATGAAGGTGGTATACATCGCCGCGATGAAAATCGCCGTGATGACGAAACCGAGCGTGCCCGCGCTGGCCCAGCCGTAGCTCCAGCCGAAATACTCGCCGGATATGACGAGTCCGACTGCGATACCCCATAGCTGCCATGTGCCGAGCGTCTGCTTCAACTCGTGATGGCTGACCTTGCCGACGTGCTGACTGGTGGACTCTGATTTCATCGGACGCTCCTGAAGTAACTGCCGGCATTGCCCCGCGTGGCTTTGCGGCGCACGGACGGGCAGGCTTCAGGCGATGGTAGTGAGCCATAAATCGAAGCGTTATCGAAATTCGGCAATTTTGCGCGTCGGTCGTGATAGTTTCGTTGGCGTTCTTTGACCGTCCCGAAACCAGGAGAGAGGAAATGACCGAGCGTGAAGTCGTGATCCGGCAAGTCGAGCCGATGGCGTTGTTGTCGGTCGAGCATGCCGGCGCGTATTGGCAGATCAATCGCGCCTTTGAAACGTTGACGCACTGGCTCGAGCAACATCGTTTGCTGGCTGCAGAGTTGCGTTTGATCGGGATTTACTACGACGACCCGAGTGTCGTGGAAGAGCGCGCGTTGCGCTCCAGGGCTTGTGTGTTGTTGCCGCATCCCGTGCAGATGTCGGTTACGGTAAGCCCGCCGGTTGCCGTCACGCACGTCGATGGCGGTGAGTATGCGGTTCTGCTTCACCAAGGCCCGTACAGCGATTTGCCGGCGACTTATGAGTGGTTGTATCGAACCTGGTTGCCCGCGTCGGGCCGACAGGGCGCGCAGGCTCCCTCGTTCGAAGAGTATTTGAACAGCCCGATGGATACCGCGCCGGCCGATTTGAAGACCGAGATTTTCTTGCCTCTGGTTTGATGCCTGTTCGTTTGTGCAGCGAGCTTCGGCATTGCTTCTCTGGTTTTTAAAGTCTTCGTATATGTATACGTAGTAATAGTTAACAAGCATCGCGCCTTGCTGTGGATAACCGGAAACTTCACTGGCGGATCAATGCGTTGCGGAATCGATAACCCTGCGCGGCCGACGCTGACAGATGCAGGGAGCCAGGGACAACTTCCGGCGACCTGGTTGATGACCGACATTTATCAAGGTTTCGCCCACAGCGTGTCCGATGATTTGTACAACGGTTGTCCAGAGGAGGGTGTGGATAAGTTGCTTGAGGCGGGCAGGTCCCGCCGTGCTTTCGCACTGCTCCAAGATGTAGCCCGTCCGCGGTTCGACATGCCGCGCGCGGGTGCTGTCACGCGAGAATTGTGGACTATCATTTCCCTCCCGGCCGTCAACATCCTTTCTCGCAATGATTTTCGACTACGCCACGCTCGAGCTATTGCGTCAGAACCACCCTGCCTGGCGCTTGCTGCGTGCGGAACACGCGCCGCTCGTCGCGAGCTTCCTGCACCGCATCTTCACCGCGCCCAACGTACGGGTGATGGGAGGAGCCGATCTCGCCGAAGCGCTCGAAGACGATTTGTACGCCTTACGTGAGCAACTCGGCCCGAATGCCTTCCCCAAAGCCGCATCCGATTATCTGAACGACTGGGCTGCCAACGATAAAAGCTGGCTGCGCAAATTCTATGGCGCCGATTCGGACGAGCCGCAATTCGACCTGACGCCTGCGACCGAAAAAGCCATCGCGTGGCTCGGCACGTTGACCGAACGCAGTTTCATCGGTACGGAATCGCGTTTGCTCACGCTTTTCGAACTGCTCAAGCAGATGAGCGAAGGCAGTGAACGTGACCCCGAAGCGCGTCTCGTCGAACTGCATAAACGCCGTGCCGACATCGATGCGGAAATCGCGCGCGTCGAATCCGGCGACATCTCGATTCTCGACGACACCGCGCTGAAAGACCGCTTCCAGCAATTCACCGCCATTGCGCGCGAACTGCTGACCGACTTTCGCGAGGTCGAACACAACTTCCGCAATCTCGACCGCCGGGTGCGGGAGCGCATTGCGCTGTGGGACGGCGCCAAGGGCGCCCTGCTGGAAGAGATCATCGGCGAGCGCGACACGATTGCCGATTCGGATCAAGGGCGCAGCTTCCGTGCCTTCTGGGACTTTTTGATGTCGAGCAGCCGCCAGGAGGAACTGACGACCCTGCTCGACCGGGTGTTGGCGCTCTCGCCGATCGCCGAGCTGGAACCCGACGTTCGCACACGGCGCGTGCATTACGACTGGCTCGAAGCGGGCGAGCACACGCAGCGCACCGTCGCGTTTCTCTCGCAACAACTCCGACGCTTTCTCGACGATCAGGCGTGGCTCGAGAATCGTCGCATCATGGACATCCTGCGCGGCGTCGAAGCCAAGGCACTCGCCGTGCGAGACGTCCCGCCGCCAGGCGAAATGATGACGATCGACGACACGGCGGCCGAAATCGAATTGCCGATGGAGCGGCCGCTTTACGTGCCAGGCGTCAAACCGCGCATCGTGTCGAGCGCACTCGAGGCCGGTGACGTCGACATCGACGCGGCCGCGCTTTATTCGCAAGTCGTAGTCGACAAAGCCAGGCTCGCCTGGCATATCGACCGCGTTCTGCAGGACCGTTCGCAAGTCACACTGCGCGAACTCTGCGACATCCAACCACTGGAACAGGGCCTGGCCGAACTGGTAGCCTACCTTCAGCTAGCAAGTGAAGCGTTCACCACCGTCGTAGACGAGCAGGCCAGCGAAACAATCTCGTGGCACAGCGCTGAAGCAAACGGCGAATCCCCTACCCGGCAGGCCACACTGCCGCGCGTCATTTTCGTGAGATGAGAATGCTGGAAACAGAACAGGACGCCACGCCGTCCACGCACGATTTGTCGAGTCTGCTCATCCCCTTGCTCAAAGGCGTGATCTACAGGGAGTCGGATACGGCGCTTTGGGGCGCGCTGCTCGATCTGCAAGCCCGCGTCCGCGACTACGTCATCGTACTGAATCTCGAGCTGGTGCTGGACGAAGCCGAAGGCTACGCGTTCCTGCGTTCCCGCACGGCGCACGACGAGGAAACGCCCGCGTTACCAAGACTGATGGCGAGACGCCCACTGTCGTTCCCGGTCAGCCTGCTACTGGCCTTGCTGCGCAAGAAGCTTGCGGAGTCCGATGCCAGCGGCGCCGATACCCGCCTCATTCTTTCGCGCGAGCAGATCGTCGACGCGATCCGGGTCTTCATGCCAGCGGGCAGCAACGAAGCGAAGCTGGCCGATCAGATCGACACGCATATCAACAAGATTGTCGATCTCGGCTTCATGCGCAAACTCAAACCTGCTGCGGGACAACGCGACGGAAAAGCCGGCGTATTCGAAGTGCAGCGTATTCTGAAGGCGTTTGTCGACGCACAATGGCTCGCGGATTTCGACGCGCGGCTCGGCGCTTATCGCCAGCAGCTCGGCGGCGCAGCGGAGGGCGGCAATGACTGACATGCACATCCCCGCACTCGACTTCGTCGGTGACGACACGCTGTCCGGTTTCCGTCTGCATCAACTCGAAGTCTTCAACTGGGGCACGTTCGACGGCCGCATCTGGACGCTCAAGCCCGATGGAAAAAATGCGTTGCTGACCGGCGACATCGGCTCCGGCAAGTCGACGCTCGTGGACGCCGTCACGACCCTGCTAGTGCCCGCGCATCGTATCGCTTACAACAAAGCGGCCGGCGCCGAGAACAAGGAGCGCTCGTTGCGCTCTTACGTGCTCGGCCATTACAAGTCCGAACGCAACGAAACCAGCGGCGCGGCGAAGGCCGTTGCCTTGCGCGATCACAACAGCTATTCAGTGATTCTGGGTCGCTTCCACAATGCCGGCTACGACCAGACCATTACGCTCGCCCAGGTGTTCTGGATGAAAGAACCGCATGGGCAACCCGCGCGACTGTTCGTCGGTGCGGAACGCGCGTTGTCGATCGCGGAGGATTTCGCCGGCTTCGGCCCGGACATCGCCAACCTTCGGAAAAAACTTCGGTCAGGCGGGGCCGAGCTGTTCGATAGCTTTGCGCATTACGGCGCGTGGTTCAGGCGCCGGTTCGGGATCGAGAACGATCAGGCTCTGGAGTTATTCCATCAGACCGTGTCGATGAAATCGGTCGGCAACCTGACTGATTTCGTCCGCAGCCACATGCTCGAACCGTTCGACGTCGGGCCACGTGTCACCGCGCTGATCGGGCACTTCGACGACCTGAACCGTGCGCATGAAGCCGTGCTGAAGGCCAAGCGTCAGATGGCGCGGCTCGGCCCGCTCGTCGAAGATTGCGAGCGGCATGCGCTGCTCGTTTCGCAAGTCGACGATTTCCGCGCTAGCCGTGATGCGCTCCGATCGTATGCCGCCGAGTTGAAACTGGGCTTACTCGATAAGCGTATCGAGAATCTTGCCGCCGAGTGGGAGCGGCAAAACGCGCATGTTGGACGGCTCGAGACTGCTCGTACGGCTCAAAGAGTCCAGGAAGCCGAGTTGCGGCGCAATATCGCCGATAACGGTGGAGACCGGCTCGAGCGGCTCGGAGCGGAGATCGAGTCGAAAGACCGCGAGTGCATCGAGCGTAAGCAGAAAGCACAGCGCTATGAGGGGCTCGCGAAGATTGTCGGCGAAACGCTGGCACAGGACGAAAACGGTTTTCTGGCACTCCGCCGACGTTTGCCCGAACTGACCGAGCAGGCTCAGTCGGACGACGCGGGATTGCAGAACGAGCTAACCGAACAGAGTGTCGACTTTCACACCGGCAAAAAAGAGCATGAAGCGCTGCTGGCCGAGATCGAGAGCCTGAAGAGCCGGCGCAGCAATATTCCGGCGGAACAGATCGCGATGCGCACCGCGCTGTGCACTGCGCTCGGTCTGCCCGAAGCCAGCCTGAGCTTTGCAGGCGAGTTGCTGCAAGTGCGGGAAAGCGAGCAGGATTGGGAAGGCGCCGCCGAACGTCTGCTGCGAACCTTCGGCCTGTCGTTACTCGTCGCCGATGAGCACTATGCCGCTGTCACCGAGTGGGTCGATCGAACGCATCTCAAGGGGCGGCTGGTTTATTTTCGGGTCCGTCCGTCGGCAAGACGCGATCGGACCGAATTGCACCGCGATTCGCTGGCTCGCAAGATTTCCGTCAAACCGGATTCGCCGTTTTACGAGTGGCTGGAGCAGGAGGTGGCGCATCGCTTCGACGTGGCGTGCTGCGACACTCGCGAACAATTCCGGCGCGAGATGCGCGCCATCACGCGAACCGGACAGATCAAGGCGCCGGGCGAGCGTCATGAAAAGGACGATCGTCACCGGCTGGATGATCGCCGACGCTATGTGCTCGGTTGGACCAACACCGCAAAGATCGAAGCGCTGGAAGCGCAGTCAACGCAGCTTGCCGCGCATCTGGGCAATCTCGGCGCACGGATAGGCGGGATTCACGCGCAGCAGCTTGCACTGAAGGAACGTCTCAACGCGCTTTCGTTGCTGACCGAACAGGGTGATTATCGTGCGCTCGACTGGCGCTCGCTCGCCGCGGAGGTCGCCGGGTTACGAGACGAGAAAGCAGGTCTCGAATCCGCTTCCGATTTGCTCCAGCAATTGACCGGGCGGCTGAATCAGATGAGTGCCGCGCTCGCCGAAACGGAAAAGAAGCTCGACGAACATAAGGCCGATCGCACTCGTACCGAAGAGCGACAAAGTATCACCGGCGATCTGCATGCCCAGACTCGCACGATCCTCGACGACGCGACCTACAGTATTCACGCAGCCTGTTTTCCGCGTCTCCAGACGCTTTGGCCCGAGGTGCTCGGCAAACATCAGTTAACCGTCGAATCGTGTGACAACCGTGAAAGCGATCTGCGCAGGTGGCTGCAGGAGAATATCGACGCTGAAGAGAAGAAAGTCGCGCGCCAACGCGACAAGATCATCGATGCGATGCGTGGATATCGCGAGGCGTTCCCGCTCGAGACTCAAGAGGTCGATGTCGCCATTGATGCCGCCGACGAGTATCGCGCGATGCTTGCCACGCTGGAAGCCGACGATCTGCCGCGTTTCGAAGCGCGCTTCAAGGACCTCCTTAACGAGAACACCATTCGCGAGGTCGCTAATTTTCAGTCCCAACTGGCTCGGGAACGCGAGACGATACGTGAGCGTATCGACGTGATCAACCAGTCGTTGACGAAGATCGACTACAACTCGGGGCGCTATATCGTGCTCGAAGCCCAGTTGAGTCAGGACGCCGAGATTCGTGACTTCCAGAGCGACCTGCGGTCGTGTACCGAAGGCACGCTCACAGGCTCCGACGATGTGCAGTACTCGGAGGCCAAGTTTCTTCAGGTCAAACTGATCATCGAGCGGTTTCGCGGACGCGAAGGGCTGACCGAGCAGGATCGACGCTGGTCGGTCAAGGTCACGGACGTCCGTAACTGGTTCACCTTCGCGGCGAGCGAGCGGTGGCGTCACGACGACAGCGAACACGAGCACTATTCGGATTCGGGCGGTAAGTCCGGCGGTCAAAAAGAGAAACTTGCCTATACGATTCTGGCCGCGAGCCTTGCGTACCAGTTCGGTCTCGAATGGGGGGCCGTGCGTTCGCGTTCGTTCCGTTTCGTGGTGATCGACGAGGCGTTCGGGCGAGGCTCCGATGAATCGGCGCGCTATGGCTTGCAGTTGTTTGCGCAACTGAATCTGCAATTGCTGATTGTCACGCCATTGCAGAAGATTTATATCATCGAGCCGTTTGTCAGCAGCGTGGGTTTTGTCGATAACAAGGAAGGGCGGCATTCGCGCTTGCGCAATCTTTCGATCGAAGCGTATCGGGAAGAGAAAGGCAGGAGTGAGTCGTGAGCTGGACGACACCGGATGAACTGCGCGCACAGGTGAACCGGCTTTGGGAACGTGGCGAATTGCTCGGTAATCTCGCATTGGAATCGAGTTCGTTTCCAAAGCGGCTTGTGCTGAAAGGACCGACCTCCATGGAAATCGCGGAACGTTTCGACGAAGTACGCGAGTGGAGCGGCTCGCTGCGGGGCATGCCCCATTGCCGGGTGGAAATGCGCGAGTTCCGGCATCGGGTTTTTGGTGCGAATGCGCTTCCCAATGAGGCGTGGGTGGATAGCTTCGATGAGGCGGTCGCGCTAATCGGGAAGCAACGCGATGCGGCGAGATTCGCCGCGCTGCTGAGCATGACGAATGCGCGCGAGCCACGGCTGGTTCCATGGCTCGCGAGAAAACCGCTGCGAGCGCTCGAATTGGCGGGGATATGGGAACGTATGCTCGATGTTTGCGCGTGGATAGAGCGGCATCCACGTCCTAACGTTTATTTACGGCAGATCGATATTGCCGATGTGCATACCAAGTTCATCGAAAGCCAGCGGAGCGTACTGGCGGAATTGTTCGAGTTGATTTTGCCCGGCGAAGCGGTCGATGCCGAGCGCTCTGGTTCAAGCCAGTTCTCGCTGCGGTATGGGTTCAGGGATAAACCGCTGCGAATACGGTTTCGCATGCTGGACGCCAGCAAGGCGCTATTTCAGCCGGGGACGACGGAACAGGATATTACGTTGGATGCCGTGAGTTTTGCGCGACTCGATCCTGATGTTAGTCGCGTGTTCATCACGGAAAATGAGGTCAACTTCCTGGCGTTTCCCGCGGTCGCAGACAGCATGGTCGTATTCGGTGCCGGTTATGGGTTCGAGATGCTGGCTGGGGCATCGTGGCTTGTCGAGCGGCGGGTTTTTTACTGGGGAGATATCGATACGCATGGGTTCGCGATTCTCGATCAGTTGCGTGGCCTGCTCGGGCATGTCGAGTCGTTTCTGATGGATCGGGAAACGCTGATGGCGTTTGCTTCTTTATGGGATCGCGAGGAGAAGCAGACGGTGCGGGATTTGCCCCGGCTTACGCAGGCCGAACGGGCGCTTTACGACGATTTGAGGGATAACCGGTTGCGCGCGAATATAAGGTTGGAGCAGGAACGGGTTGGGTTTGGGTGGGTGGAGCGGGCGTTGGGAAGGGGGTGAGAGGGTGTTTCGCTTCTGCTCACTCGGCGACCACTACCGGCTTGTCGCGGTCTTTTTCAAGCGTTTTTGGCAAGACTATATACATGAGGAATACACGGGCAAGCAGGCCGGCGGACCACAAGGACATGGGCATGCCCAACACCGCGAGGAAAAACAGCAGTCCGTTCGTCCCGAAGCTCGATGAAAGCAGGCGGGCGCCTATCAGGCTGAATGGCGCAACGCCATAAGCGAAATAAACATAGATTTTCGGAAATGGCGAACGCTCTTTCAACAGGCGCTCGCAGAGTGCCGTCCCGGCTTGCATCCTGTAGGTAAAGTGCGTTTCCTCTTCGTCGAATGCCTTTTTTACGAACGGTGTCCGGTTGATCAGGTGCTTGACTGTCCCCGTGGATATAACTCCCCAATAGAGCGTCAGTAAGGTGCCTCCCAGCAGTGCTATGGACTGCACCATTAGTGGAAGCGGCGCAAATATGAAATAGCAGAAGTAAGCAAAAATGCCGAAGAAATAATAAAGGGAGAACATCGAGGTTGTCAGAATCACACCGCATACCCACATCAAGTTCGATCGGCGGTAGAGCAGTGCGACGATGAATGGAATGGAAAAGCAGACCAAGGTCACGAATACGCCGATTTTCCATGGCCATCCGGATACCGCGAGGTCCTCGGTATAGGCTGCATAAGAAACGCCAGCACCCAGTCCGGGAAGCAACAGGTTCAGGGGGGGCGGTTCTTTTTGCCATTGCCCATACTGCGTCGTTCTGGCGCTTCATTGATGTGGCTTGTGGCTGGTCGCTTGGGACGGCGATCAGTATAAAACCAGACTGGGCCACGATTTATGTGGCGTCGATATTTGAATAGGGCTAGGACACGAATATTGCACTTGATTAGAAGCAATTGTTGGTACGTGTTTCATCGCGACCCTGACTACGTTGTTGTTTCGTCATGCGCGAATCGAGGTCGAGCGACGATGAGGGTAAGAGCGATCCTGGCTGCAGCGAGAAACGAAGAAGGCGCGCCCGAACAGGTATACGGATTGACCAGGAATCACTCCATGGCTTCCTCAGTATCGGAAGTAAAGAACGCCTAAGGCGCCGGGGTCATTCGCCGTTTTGCTTTTCCTGGTGATGGCCGGCAGATCGATGTTCCTGACGTCGCTCCAGCCGAAGCCGCGAAAGATACCCTCGGCGAGTTCGACAAAACCCATGAATTTGCGTGACATCCGGAAAGCAATCAGGCCCGATATCACCATCACGCAAGAGCCGCCTATAAGCCACACTATGACCAGATTTGCCCAGTTATGCAGCGGGTCGAAGAAAGCTATCGAACCGGTCAGAATGTACATAAACAGAAGAAGGGGCAAACAGCTTTTCAACCATAGCTTCAACGACATTTTGTAGTGCGCGGATCTGCCGCGACTGCAATGCGGATGCAGTGCGACAATTTGATCGCTGATCCGTCGTATGCCATATCCCTGCCAATGGTCACCCCACTGCTCGGCAACGACTTCCACTTCGTCATCTTCGTTGAAAACGGACTGCCAGACCCATGCCTTGATGGGCTTACCATCGAGATCGAATTCGAGTAAGTCAGCTTCCTCGGTCGTATCCATTGCCATGCCACCCAGGCCGACAGAAATGCCGCCCAACCCGGCTAGCCCCGCAGCAATGGCGGTTGCTTCCATTTTCTTTCGATCGGCATCGGTAAAGAAAAAGTCCTGGCTGCGTCTCGAGCGACGAAGATGGGTTATGCGTCCCCGCAGCAAATTTGTAGATGCTTTCGATTCTGTTTCGGTAAGCATTGCGTCATCCGGTTATCGGAACAGGCGCAGCAGCCCGTTGATGTTCTCGCACATACCGCGTTGCCAGGGGCTATGCGGGTCACAGAAATACACCTTGATACCAGTTGTCTCGGCCAGCTTCCTGTGTAGCGCCATTTCCTTGCCCTGATCGTAGGTCAGCGTCTTCAGCAACTGCGGACCAGCGGTGCAAACGCCGCGCTGTAAGCCTTCAGCGCAGCCTCAGCAGTGCTATCTTCCATCTTCACCAGCATCACGAACAGCGTGCTGCGATTGATCAGTGTGCCCACTGCTGAACGGTTGCCCGCCCCCTTGATCAGATCGCCCTCCCAATGTCCGGCTATAGCAGCGGAAATGCTCGAATCATCCTCGAAGCGGATCAAAAGTGTATGGTGGGTATTGTCAGATACGAGATCGGAGGTGCCGGTCCTATCAGACACATGGACGAAAAGATCGACACCTTTACAACGATCAATCCGACACGACATGGCCAGCGGAAACTGTTGGTTTTTTCGCTCGTTAAGGACAAGAAGTGGTCCGATGAATTTACGGAAGAGATAACTTCACACGTGGGCGCGAGTGCCGAATGACGATACAGCTAGCCTGTCGTACGCGATCACTGGCAGCAGAAGGACTAGCAGTGACAGGACGACTTGCAGGGCGACGAACCTGGCCCTCCGTGGGCTTGAATTATGCAATTTTGTTTGTCCATCCCCGACAGTCCATTGCCTTTTAGTATCGAAAGTAAAGAACGCCTAACACCCCAGGATCACTCGATGTCTTGTTTTTCTTGGTGATGGCCGGTAGATCGATGTTCTTGACGTCACTCCAGCCGAAGCCTTGGAAAATGCCCTCTGCGAGGCTCACAAAGCCCATAAACTTGCGGGACATCCGGAAGCCGATGACACCCAAAATTGCCAGGAGTCCAGCCCCTCCCAAAACCCACATCTGAAAGATACCCATCCAGTTGTGCAGCGATTCAAAAAAAGCGATGCCGCCGGTTAAGACATACATAAACAACAGGAGAGGCAAGCAGACTTTTAACCATATTCTCAGACTGACTTTGTAGTGGGCATATCGACCTCTGCAACAGTGGGGATGTAAAGCGACAATTTTGTCGTCAATTCGCCGTATGCCGTATCCCTGCCAATGGTCGCCCCACTGCTCGGCGACGACTTGCACTTCGTCGTTTTCGTTGAAGACAGACTCCCACACCCAAGCCTTGACCGGCTTTCCCTCCAGATCGAATTCAAGTAAGTCGGCTTCCTCAGTGGTATCCATTGCCATTCCGCTGAGACCAACAGCAATACCACCTAGCCCAGCTAGTCCTGCAGCAATTGCCGTTGCGCCCATTTTATTCCGGTCTGTCTCCGTGAAGAAAAAATCCTGATTACGGCGTGCTTTGCGTAAATTGGTGATCCGTCCGCGCAGTAACTGCGTAGGCGATGCTGCTGTTATTTCGTTTTTCATTCCGAACCCTCAGTTGCCTCTAGCCCTACGCCTTTAAGCGCCTTCTCGAACTCTTCGTGCTGTTTACCGGCCTCCCATGGAGGACTATTTGGAGACTTGCCAAACGTACACTTCTCAAACCAAGTCTGCAAATCGTTATCGGAGAAGTACCAGATCAGAACCTGGATCAGTGTTATTACCACAGCTACTTCCCACCCGGCCATGAAGAGAGCAACCCGTCCTAGCATTAGCAACGCGCCGCGTTCACCGACTGTGACGACTACTTCGCCAGCCGCAACGCCGACTGCTTCCCTACCTGCAGCGTTAGCCGCGGCCGCTCGAGCCGCTGCAGTCGTACCTTCCTCCGCGGCAGTAGCGAGACTGCCAGATCTTGCTGCTGCCCCCGCTAGTCCTGCGTTAGTCTTGCCTAACCACGCGACTCCACGCCCCCCGGTCAATCGGGCAATCATGGGCGCACTCGATGATAGAGCGGTCAGAAGGTTGGCGGCGGAGCCGGCAAATCCTAAAGCGCTCTTGACGAAGTACAGCGCGGCCATGCCGCCTTTGCCGTTTCCAGCCTGTTCTGCACCTTTCCTCGCATCAAAAAACGCACCAATCGCAGCAGATGCGCCGCCAAAATAACCCGTAATAGCCTTTAGATTAGCGACCGTCTGAGCCGCATCCTTTGCCATTGCTGCCATCGCTTTGCTCGATGCCTGGAGACAGGCGGACGAAGCTGAAAAGCCGCTCGCAACAAGCATTGCGTAGTCTTCTCCGTTTTTATCGACCTTGGCCAGGCTCGCACCGAAGCAGAACAGTTCGATGATCGCCAGCGTGCCGCCGATACGGATACCTGTGGCCGCCTCCGCCCCTTCGCTTGTTAGCCTGACTGCATTCCACTTCGCGCGAAGCACCAGACCTTTCTCGTCCGATGCGAGAGTCTCGAGTGTCTGCGCGTAAGCGTCGGCGGCTTTAACGCCTTTGGCGCGCAGCGCTTTATAGCCACTCTCCAACTTCGCGCGTAGTTTTGGCTCAACGTTCGCCGACTCTTTAATCAGGCCCAGCGTATCCGTCCTGCTTATACCGATTCGCAGCATCAACGCACCCCGAATCAGGTACGCCCCCGCGCAGTCGCTGACTTTGCCCATCCCTGTCCACTTAAAAAGTGCATTGGCGATCGTAATGCTAAGCCGGTCGACATGAAGGTTTTTTGCCGCTCGCTCCGTAGCAGAGACCGCATACTCATGCTCCTTGACTTCTCCCATCTTCTCGCGAAATTCGACAAACGTTTTGAGCTTTTCAAGAGGCTTTGCGATCTTCTCGAGAATTTCAGCAACCTCTTCCGCGTGGGTCGCTTTATAGGTCGTCGCGCTAGCGAGCAATTCCTTGATCTCTATCTTCGGCTGTTTCTGGTTGAACGCGAAAGCGCGCCACACAAGACTGGTCGGCTGGGTCGGGTCCATATTGTTGACGAGGTCGACCACGACCTGCGCTCCCTTGTCTTCCGAGGGCAAGCCGTTGATGGCCTCGTTGACCACCCCTTCAAATGCTTTGCCATTAGCGACGTCGTCTTCGTGATAATCATGCAGGGTCGCAAGCAACAGTGGGGCTTTTAGCCATGCGGCGACATCCGCAGTGCGGCTCGCCTGCACCTGGTCGACAGTGGTCTGCATCGAACTGAACGATGACTGGAATTTCTTGAATTTCGATGGATTGAGTTTTTCATAATATTTCGGCCACTCTTCCTCGCCGATTTTTTTGGCCTCTGTGGGGCTAATCTTGCCAGCCTCTTCGATTCGCTTTTGCGACGCCGCTTCCTGCTCATCGGTTGGAATAGTAACGATGCCGTCCATCGCACCTGGGGAGTTAATCATGCCTTCCCAGCCAGCCTGTAGCGCCGAACGCCACCGGCTCTTCGATGAGACGGCGCCGTTTTTAACCGCGATTTCCGCCGCGTCGATCGACCGCAAGGCATCAATTTCCTTCGGAAGCTCTTGCACGTAGCGCATCATCATGACAGCGGCGTCATTCCGATAGCCGTTAAGTTCGTGTACGTTTCCGATCCCATCCCATAACGCCAGCAACATAGGAGGATGGTGTTTGCCGCCGCTTTTCTCGCCCACGTCGCCCATCAGTTTCACAAGCGCAGCACTCGCTGAGGATGGAGTCGCCTGACGTACATGCAGTGGATAACGCGTCGCTTCATGCTTCAATATCTGCGCATTGAAGCTTCCATCCGGATTGCTGACTCGCTGTTTCGGTAGTTGGAGCAGCTTCGGATCAAAGCCGGGCATGTATTCAATGACATCATCGATACTTTGCTCCGTTGCGACGGAAGCGTGCTCGTCTGCTGCACCCGTAATCCACTTCGCGGGTTCGATGCGTTGCATCCGTTTCTTGCGAAGTGCGGCGTCACCTGCATACAGTTTGAAGATGTCTTTGTGCCATCCGTATTCGGAGAAAGCGATATAAACATCGCCGCATTTCTCCGGGTGTTCAATTGCGATGATGTCCATCGCTACTGCGATACTTTTTTGCGCGCACGCCGGATGAGTCACGGGCGCAGTCGGCAGAGGCAGCGTCTGCTTCCAGAGCCGTCCGTCCTCGGTCACCTTGTAGGCTTCCCAATAGTTACCGCCGCGCGCGCCCTTTACGTAGAACAGATATAGCCAGCCCTCACGTAAGGTACGCAAACCGTAATGATGCGAAGATAGTGCAACATCCGTCACACTTTTACCGCTGATGCCACCCGGTAGCTTGGCGTTGACTGTCTGCGGCAATACGGCGTACCTCACCGGCAGAATCGGCAAACCTGTCTTTTCGCAGTTACCGCATTTTTGTTCGGTTGTCGCCATGATAATTTTTTGTATTCGATTGTTGAACGCGTTGCCGATCAATATCTCGCGTAAGCTGTCCTATCCCATGACGCTTCGCTTCGATATCTATACGAGACTAGTTATCAGCTTGCATCCGCATGTGGCCGTATCACCGTGTCGCGCAACGGGTGTGCCGTTGTCGGTCATGGACGAATCGCCGTCGACAATGACATTGGGTTTAACGTCAGCGTGCTTTGGACAAGACACTTCATCGCCCTTTCGAGCAACGAAGCGGCCGCCAAAAGACATAGTTTTCGATGCGGTAATGACTTTGCCACCGTGATCGGTATCGTCATCCAGGCGAATGAGATTCATCATGAACCGAATTCCTTGTCTGCCGTAAGCTGCGCTGCGACGGGATTCAATCGCGCTTAAAAAATCAAGTCTGCAATGACGCTTAAATGGATGCTCGTCGCTCATCTTGTGGTAACGGCAAGCGACTTTTCATTCGCCCAGTCTCCGCGACGAATCTCTTCGATCTCGTCCTTGCCTAACTCGCCGACTGCCGCAGTATAGAAATCATCCGGATTCATCTGACGGAGCGCCCGCTGCACTTTGGGATGGCGGTCGAATTGCGGGTGCCATGCTAAAGAATGACCGATGAAAGCAACTTTGTCGTCGCGGTCAACCAACCCATACTGATCCGCGCGCGCCGCGCTCGCCACCGCAGCTTCGACGTCATGCGGTTCGGGTTGTCTTCCTGTGTTCAGCATGTGTATCCCAAGTGCGCGATTGATCAGTCCGTGGCGGTGAATCGATCTCCATTGCTCCCCCGTCAACCCAAGGCTCGATGCTGCTCGGGTCTTGTTCGTGTAAATGCAGGGTCTGGCGCACGCATCAATTGCGTGCCACGCGCTCACCGGTCCCAACAACGCCTGCCGCTGCTCCGATAACAACATTGGCCACAAAAGACCGAGTGCGCGCGAGTCATAGAACCGCAATGCGCATTGCCGACCCCGATCGTCCGTCTGCAAAACATGTTGCGACCAGTGCGCGGCGACGGCGTCGGCCGGACTCGAAGTCGCCAGCCATCCGCCGATACGCTGTCCCAGTCCTTGGGCGACGGATTCCGGGTGCCGGTCTTCAAATGCAAGTCGTACACTTTCTGCCAGCCATTCCATGCCAACTGACGTACCGAGATCAAGTTGAACCAGATATGGACGATGCTCGTCGGGGTACGCCTCGTGTGCAACGGTAACGACGGCGTGCGGCAAATCCGCTACCGCTGTCGTTTCTTCGAGACTTTCTGGTAAGCCAGCCCGGCTTGGGTCGATGACGACTAGACAATTCAGTTCAGGACGTTGACGGAAGTAAGCCTTCAGGTTGCTCATCATCCGATCGACGCCGGACTCTTCGGCCGCGGAATCTGTCCGAACCGGTTCCTCGCGTGGAGCGCTTGCGTTGCGATAGTTCAACGATTCCATGTTTACCTCAATCCAGAACAACACTCGACGCGCTGTCTGCCGACGCCGCCGCGGTCTTCCAGGAACAGCCTTTCACCGCGCTGGTAAGCGGCGACGGAATGCGCATCGATGCCGGACCTGGCTTATCCCACGCAGCACATTTTTCAAGGATTTTCCCGGGCGTGCCGTTCTCAATACCGTCTGCGGTAATCCTGATGTACGAGCCGGCTGCGCCTATCCAGATTTCCTTGTCGGCCGATAGAACCAGCTTGCCCTCCGTGCTGGTAATCGTGAGGTCCTTGAGCGCCGCCAGTGTCATCTCGTCGCTCTGCGCCTTGATCTCGATTTTTCCTTTCGCCGCGAATAGCTTCATGCCTGCGTTCTGCACGAACAGACTGATCTTCTCCGACACACTCGCGATCAGCGACTTGCCTGTCGCGATGTGCGTACTTTGTCCGCTGACCATGTTGACATGCTGATTCGCGGTAATCTGCATCGAATCCTGGGTCGACAAGCCAAGCCCCGCGGGACTTGCCACCAGCATGATCGGCGTAGAAAAGCCATTTGCATTGCCGGTGCCCCCGCCTGCGGTATGTCCGCCTGATCCGCTGCTACCGGAGGTGGTGTACTGCGTTGCATCGGTGAACTTCTTCAAGGCGTTCTGGCCGTCTTCGAGGCTTTCGGCCTGGTTCGCAGCGCTCGCCTCCGACAACATCTCGACCACGCTTTCCGCGCTGACGAGTTGTTTGTTGGCCTGACTCACGTCGAGCGGTTGATTGACCGCCGCAGAATAGGTCGACACATAGAGGCCTTGACCAGCCCGAATCGCACCGTATGCATCTGACTTGAGGTCGAAGCCGCTGCCGAGGAATGCGCCCCGATCGTTGCTGGTGTGCTGGACGAGATAGCCAAGGTGCAATTGAGAGTTCGCGCTACTGCTGTACAACTGCACGCGGTTCTGGCCGGTCGCGTCGTCCATGACCATCTGGTTGTAGCCAGTCCCGCCATATTCCTTCGAACGATATCCGGACAGTAGACCATTGGAGTGCCACTGCGGCTTCGCAGTGCCGTTATAGAGCCTCGAGATGACTACTGGCCGGTCGCAATCGCCACCTATATGGTCGACCAGGACCTCTTCGCCGACGCGCGGCATATGCACGCCCCCGTAACCACTGCCTGTGTCCGCCTGCGCAGTGCGCACCCAGCACGATGCCTGTTCATCGCCGCTATTCAAACGGTCCCAGATGAACTGAACCTTGATGCGATTGAGCTCATCGGTGTAGACCTCCTCGCCGCTCGGGCCGACGACCATGGCCGATTCGAGGTGTGTCTCCGGTTTCCTGTGCTCGAACGGACTGCGATAGGGAACCGTGGTTCGCTGAGCCTCGACCTGGACTCGATAAAATCCGTCCGATCCGTCTGCATGCGACACGTTGAACGTAGTCGCGCCCGTGTGACTCGTACGTACCTGAGCGAGGGTCGCTTGCAAGCTGTGCGGAAAGCCGGAGACAGGTCCGCCGATAGGCACGTTGTTTTCGATTACCCAAGCGGTTTCGATCGCGACAAATTCCTTTTCAGCGGCCGGGTCGCGGTCGTGGTCGGGATGACCGCTTAGCGTGAAGCGCAGTCCGGCGTCGATGCCACGCAAACCTCCCTCTCCGTGAAACCGCTTCGCGCGCGATTCCCATTCTTCCATTCGAAATTTGGACAACTGGTCGCCCCGATCCTGTTTCGGATAGGTATAAGCCCCCGTGTACTCATAAACCTCCGCTTGGTCCGGTAAGTCGCCCTGATTCGGCATTGTTGGCACGTTCGTGCCTTTGGGATTGAACTGGGTAGACGGACTTTTGTAATCGAATGTGCGGGTAGTGAGAGTGGTGCTTTGTAGCGTGCGTGTGCCTGACCACTGCGTCAGCGCATCGGTCTCGCTGCTCGTCCCGGCGCGGTAAAACGTGACCGTTTCCGGGGACATGGTTTTGGCTGTTTCCAGCCGATCGGTGATGACCAGCGTATGGGACTTTCCGTCCTGGGCCTGATGCCATAAGCCAAATAGACCTTCCGACTCCAGGAGCCGATGGACGAAATTCCAATCGTCTTCATCTTGACGACAATAAGATCGCGAAGGAAGCGGCTGGGACAACGCGAACTGAAACATTCCCTGCGCCTGAGGGTGCGTATTGAATACGTCAGTAACGATTTCGTCGGCGCTTTTGTCCTGCCAGATACGCTGATCGCGACGAAATTTCAGGAAGTACATCCATGACGCGAAGCCCAGTTGGTAACTCGTCATGCCGCTATCTGAACCCAGACGTCGCGCGGTATGCACATAGCCGTTGTGCGGCAGATACGTTTTGTCCGCTTGCTGGATCCACAGCGTGATCGGTTGGGCAATGAGTTTTTTTAGTTCAATGCTGCCCGACATCGATGCTACGTCGAGTGTGAATTCAAAATGCCTGCCGATGCGCGAACGGCCAAGTACACGCTGAGGTACCAGCGTGTTTTCCCCTAGCGGCGTATCAAGTTTAAGCAAGCGGTCCTGCTGCATTAATCCGCTTGCGAGGCCGCTTACCCCTTCTTGCGTGCTCATCGCGAGTCCTCTGGTTTTCCGCTTTCTTTTTTCGTTTGCGTCAAAACGATGGCAAATTCTGTCGGGTCCATTGACAGCACACTGCGGTTGGCCGTCCCTGGCGATCTGGTTCTAATCCAGTGCGTGAGGTGCATGATTTGATTAGCTTGGACAACCCGTCGGCGATGCCCCGCAATATCGACTTAGACGCGCATAAACGATCGTTGGTTATGCCCTGGCGCTTCCGATTCTACCTTCTCGGATAATACAAAAAGTAAGACGATTGTCGCAATCAAATCGAAAAAATGAATTGTTAAACCGGTATATTTTTCAGTTTTTGAATTGCCGATCGATTTTCGGTAATATTTCTATCTGCGATATGCAGTATATCTATTGTCCGCTGCTCGCATCACCGGCTGTATGCGTTACGCATTAACGGCACTTTTGGGCGATTCGTCGTAATTGCCAGAATTGAGTCGTGAGAATTCGCGACGTGTATCGGGAGATTGTTCACATCCCATTGTCAGGAATTAATTTGAGAAATTTCCGGCAACCGCTAGGGGCGGAGACAGAATAAACTGCCTGCGAAAAGGTCGGCAGTAAGAGCGAAGCGCAATCAATAGCGTGGTTCAGCTTGGTTGATATCACCAACAATGAAGGCGACTGGGTCGAACCCAGCACGAATAATAAGGACCGGGGCGATGACACAAGAACTAACAGACGACGTTCAGAATCGGGTGGCAGAAGCTGATTTTAAACTTTCCGTTCAGGTCATTGCCGACCTGACCATCGGTTACGCAGCGATCCAGAACAACGTTCCTCTCATCCGGGAAATCCTGTTCTCCAACGAGGGTGACACGACGCTCCTCGATGTCGAACTGGTCGTCAAATGTATCCCGGATTTTGCCGAGAGCGCCCGCTTCCGTTTCGAAGAATTGGCGCCCGGGGAAATCCGGCGGCTTGCGCCTGTCGACCTCCGGCCGGATCACCATTATCTAAGCCAACTCGATGAGTCGGTGCGTTCCGTCATCACGGCGAACCTGCGGGCCGAGGAAGTCGAACTCGTCACCGCAACCCACAACATCGATGTACTCGCCTACGACCAGTGGGCGGGCACGCGGTCTTTGCCCGAGCTTTTAGCAGCGTTTTGCATGCCCAATTCCCGGGTCGTGGACAGGCTACTTGCTCGCGCCTCTGGACTGCTGCGCCAGACGTCGGCCGACCTGTCCATGGATGGTTATCAGTCCAGGAATCGCGAGAAGGTGTGGAAACAGGTTTCCGCCATCTACAGCACGATCGTCGCCGAAGACATTCAGTATTCGAACCCGCCGGCATCTTTCGGAAATGACGGTCAAAAAATCCGGACGCCGGAGCGCATTCTGGATGGCAAGCTCGCGACCTGTCTGGACCTCGCTATGTTGTTTGCGTCGTGCCTCGAACAGGCCGGCCTGCATCCCGTCGTGCTGTTCAAGGAGGGCCATGCGTGGATTGGCGTCTGGCTGATCGATGCCAGTTTCCCGACTGCATTGGTGGACGACGTTCAGGCGGTGCGTAAGCGGGTCAAGTCCGGCGAGTTCATGGTCTTCGAGACCACCGGCGTAGCGGGCGGTCAGAAGCCCTCGCTTCGCTGGGCCTGCACTCGTGGCGAGGAACATCTCAACGACGAGGCGACGTTCGCGTATGTTGTCGATATCCGGCGCGCCCGCGAAGTGCAGATTCGCCCGCTCCCATCGCGTTCATCGCATGTCGATGAGCAGACCGTTGCGATCGCCAAAGCCGGGACATCTGTCGTCGAGGACGTGCCGCAGTTGCCGCCGTTGGACCCGGTCGTCATACCGCTACGCGACGACGCAACACCCGACACACCGGAGGGACGGCTCGCGAAGTGGAAGAGCAAGTTGCTCGACTTGACGCTTCGGAACAAGCTGCTGAACTTCAAGCCGACTAAAACCACGCTGCGCGTCATTTGCCCTGACCCGGGCGCACTGGAAGACCGGCTTGCGGACGGCAACGAATTCCGGGTCCGTGCAAAGCCGAAGATGATGTCCGGCCTGGACGGTCGCGACGCCAATGTCTACGCGGTCCGAAACGGAACGCAGGCTACCGATGACCTGGCGGCCACCGCACTTGTGCGGAATGAAATCGTCACGGACATCGAAGACGAGGCGCTCGAAGGTCGACTCCTCGAAATATTCCGTGCGGCGAGTACGGGAATGGAAGAAGGTGGCGCCAATACGTTGTTTCTGGCGTTCGGGATGCTGGAATGGCAGGAGAGCAAGGACGCCGAATCCAGCCATCTAGCGCCAATTCTGCTGATCCCCGTGACGTTGTCCCGGCAGTCGGTGCGCAACGGCTTCCGTCTGACTCGCCACGACGACGACGCACTTGTTAACCCGACCTTGCTGCAAAAGCTTCAGCAGGATTTCAGCCTGAAGCTACCGTCGTTCGATGTCTTGCCCACCGACGACCGCGGTATCGACGTCGATCAGATTTTTCAGACCTTCCGTCTGCATGTTGGCGAGTTGAAGGGCTGGGAAGTCAAGGAGCAGGTTCATCTGGGTATTTTCTCGTTCACGAAGTACCTGATGTGGAAGGACCTCCGCGACCGCCAGAAGCAGCTTCAGGAAAACAGTGTCGTTGCTCATCTGGTCAACCATCCGGGCAAGGCTTTCGCCGACAGCGCTACAAGTTTCGAACCCAGCACCCTGGATGAGAAGTTCCGGCCTCAAGATCTGTTCACGCCGATGTTGTCGGACTCGTCACAGTTGCGTGCGGTTTGCGTCGCTGCCGAAGGGCAGAATCTCGTCATCGAAGGGCCACCGGGAACGGGTAAGAGTCAGACGATCTCGAACCTGATTGCTCATCTTCTCGCCACCGGGAAGACCGTGCTGTTCGTCTCGGAGAAAATGGCGGCGCTCGAAGTCGTGCATCGCAGGCTTAGCCGTCTCGGACTCGGACCGTTCTGTCTCGAACTACATTCGTCCAAGGCAAAAAAGGCCGATGTTCTGAAACAACTGGGGGTTGCACTGGATGCCGCAGGCGACCGCACAGTGAAGGACTGGGAGCGGGAATCCGAACGTCTGCTGGCACTTCGCGGGGACCTGAATGGAGTCGCACGTGCGTTGCATCGCGTCTATGCGAACGACCTGACCGTTTACGAGGCGATCGGAACCAGTTTGCAACACGCGGATATGCGGCCCGCTACCATGTCGTGGGCCGATGCCGATGCACACGACCGCGCCCAGCTCGAGGCACTGCGTGAGACCTGCCGTCAAATGGGTGCGCTGGCCGGTCAGTTGAGCGGATTACAGAACCATCCTTTGGCTGGCATCCAGAAGACCGAATGGACGCCGTCGTGGCAGCAACAGTTTCTCGACGCAGTCGCAGCGCTCGAAAGCCACATCAGAAAACTGGCCGAGTCCGCCTCGAGCCTGCTGAGCCAGCTAGGACTTCCCAGCGTTTCATTTTCGCTGAATGGACTTGGCAAATTCGATGTTCTGGCCGACGTGCTTTCTGCCGCGCCGACTATCCCTGTCGAGGTGGCCCGGTCAGCGCACGACGAGTCCACGCGAAACCGGCTCGCGAATCTCCGGCAGCATGGCGTGGCGCGCAATCTGGCGTGGGAGCCGTTGCGCGAACACTATGTGGACGAAATCGCCACACTGAACGCTTCCGAGCTGAAGTTGCAATGGACCGCCGCGACCAGTACCTGGTGGCCGAAGAGCCTGATTGAGAAACGCGCAGTAACGGCACGATTGCGTCCGTATAGGCAGGACCAGCGCCGGCCACACAACGAGGACGTGCCAGGCGTTCTTGGCGCATTGACGACGGTGAATGCCGAGGACAAGGTGATCGAGTCCATGTCGCACGATGCGTCGCATCTGCTGCAGGAAGGCTTCACCGCGTCGAAGACGGACTGGAACTCCGTAGAGTCCGTCGAGCGGTGGGCGACGTCGTTCGCAGACGCAGTTACGTCGATCGCAGGTCACGACCTCGACTTGCTCCAGACGCTGCGTGGGAAGCTGCAGCTATTCGTTGCCGACAACCGGAGCATGCTGAAGGCAGATATGCCGCTTGGCGCGAGTGTGTTGTCATACCGTGATCGCTATCGGGATGTTGTTACGCAACTCCGCCTGGTCATCGAGCTGGGTCATTGTCAAGCCGACCTCGGACTCGACCCCACCGCCGCCGGCGTGATTCCCCGGCTATCGAGCCTGCTTCAAGGATGGCAAGCCACTTCCCGACAGTTGCAACCGTGGTGCCTGTGGAGGAAATCTCGCGCCCTTGCAATCGATAGCGGTTTGCAGGGGATCGTGGATGCACTGGAGGCCGGTGAGGCGCCATTGTCGAATGTCGCGACATTCTTTGAATACAGCTACCAAAGTTGGTGGCTTCGCAAAGCGATCGACCGGGAGCCCGTGCTCTGCAACTTCTCGAGCGCCGAGCATGATCGCAAGATTGCCGAGTTCAAGGAGGCTGACGAACGGTTCCAGAAGCTGACGCAGCAATATATCGCTGCGAAGCTTGCGGGACAGGTTCCGGCGAGCGGTGAGGTCATGCCCGGTGCCGACTCCGAGCTTGGAAAGCTACGCCGTGAATTGCAGAAGCAGCGAAAGCACATGCCGATCAGGCAACTGGTTCAAAACCTGCCGAGTCTAATGACCCGGCTGAAACCCTGTCTGCTGATGTCACCGCTGTCGGTCGCCCAGTATCTGGATGCATCGCATGCGCAGTTCGACGTGGTCATATTCGACGAGGCCTCACAGATTCCGGTGTGGGATGCCGTCGGCGCCATTGCTCGTGGCAAACAGCTGGTTTGCGTCGGCGATCCGAAGCAGTTGCCGCCAACCAGTTTCTTTGCCCGATCGGATGACTCCGCGGATGGAGTGGACAGTGACGATGTTCAGGATCTGGAGAGCATCCTGGATGAATGCCTTAGTATCGGGCTGCCTGAACTGCGCTTGAACTGGCACTACCGGAGCAAGCATGAAGGGCTGATTACGTTTAGCAATGTCACGTACTACGACAACGAGCTGGTTACGTTCCCGTCGCCCGTGACAAACGACCAGAGTGTGCATTTCGAGCGTGTGCAGGGCGTCTACGACCGAGGCGGCTCCCGAACCAATCGGGCGGAAGCCGATGCGATCGTCAAGGCAATCGAACGGCATTATCTCGATTCAGCGAAGCGACATCTGACGCTTGGTGTGGTCACTTTCAACCAGGCGCAGCAAAGCCTGATTGAGCGAATGCTGGACGAGCGCCGGCGCGTGTCGCAGCAGCTGGATCAGGCGATTGCGCAGACCGCACAGGAGCCGCTGTTCATCAAGAACCTGGAAAACGTGCAGGGGGATGAACGCGACATCATCTTCTTCTCAGTGACCTATGGTCCGGATGCGTCGGGGAAGGTCAGTCTTAATTTCGGGCCATTGAATCTGGAAGGGGGCCATCGGCGTCTCAACGTGGCCGTATCGCGTGCGCGTGTCGGTGTAGTAATTTTCAGCACGCTGCTGCCCGAGCAGATTGATCTGTCGCGTGTGCGGGCCGCCGGCGTGCGCGACCTGAAGAACTATCTGGAGTTTGCGATTCGAGGTCCGCGTGCGCTGGTCGAGCAAAGTATGCCGACCGGACGTGAACCCGATAGTCCGTTCGAACGGCAAGTGATTTCCGTCCTTCGGGAGAAAGGGTGGACGGTTCATCCACAGGTGGGCGTCTCCGGATACCGGATCGACATTGGCGTCGTCGATCCGCGTGCGCCCGGACGGTATCTGCTGGGCGTCGAATGCGATGGCGCGATGTACCACTCGGGCGCAACGGCTCGCGACCGTGACAGGCTCCGTCAGCATGTGCTGGAAGGGCTCGGCTGGAAGCTGCATCGGATCTGGTCCACGGACTGGTGGCTTAATCCGGAAGAACCGATGCGGAAACTTTTGGCACGGCTTGAGGATTTAATGGCGGTCGTGCCTGAGGTGGAGACAGCGGTTTCCGAAGTAGCTGAGGAAGAGTCGCATACTATGTATGCGGCATCTGAGCCGGTCGGGGAATCGGTTGTTGAGGCGGATGTTGAGGCGACCGCGCCTACTACACAGTTGCGGGAATATAGACTTGTCAGCCTGGATAAAGGCAGTCCGGATCTCTTCTACGAAAGCCGGTCGATATCGACTCTGGTCGGTCAATTACTCGAGGTCATCGAAACCGAAGGACCGGTTTCGCAGGCAATCTTGTTCAGGCGGGTAACGCAAGCTTGGGGGTTGTCGAGAGTGGGTAGTCGTATCGAGGCTCATTTGTGTGGATTGGTGCCGAAAGACGTGACGCGTACGATGGATGGCAACATGACTTTTTATTGGCCGGAGCGGATAAAACCGGATGCGTGGGATGGATTTCGCGTTCCGGCGAGTAGCCCGGAAACGCGTCGTGCTATCAACGAGATTAGTCTTGAAGAACTCGGGAATACGGCCGTGTTTGTTCTGGTCCAGCAAGGGGGAACGTCGCTGGATGGAATTTCAAAAGCGGTTTGCCGGTTGCAGGGGCTTACGCGGACGAGCGCTGAAGCCGGAGCGCGAGTGTCGCGGGCACTAGGACATGGGCGGGTGCAACAGGTGGTGAAGTTGGAGAATGGGGCAGCTTACTTGCGGAAATGAGGTGCTGAGTTTCAGCCACTGACTCCCAAAATCCATCCTTCGAAGCGAGCCAAATCAAATTCCATCCGCATTAACTCCGGATGCAATGCGCCTTTTAGCCGCCCTTCCTCATCCGCGATTCTCAGCCAATCCGCAATAGTGTACGCATCATACTGATCGTCAGTCATCCCATCGGGCCGCACACGCCCGACTCTCAACAAGGACGGATAAGCCTCTAAGATGGCAGAGCGGCCCGGCTCGATCTCCCAGCCATCGAATGGCCAGAAGTGAATCTTCTCCCCGAGCTGACGATGCAGATAAAGCAGCCAAGGTAATCCCGAATGGGTCGACTTCGCGACTGCGCCTTGAACATCGAAATGGAATACGGACTTGGCTCTGCATCGTTCTTCAGCAATGCGCCGCCACTTCGAATTGCCTTGCCGTTCACTGCCATTTCCGACTAAGCCATCCCGAATGAAATCGACATACACGCTGTCTTCATCCGTAGGCCAGTGCTGTTGGAAATCTTCAAGAAACGCGTACCAGTCCGGAGCTAACCGATGAGCCTCGAAGTACTGACGCGGGAAAGAAAAGCTGTGGTCGATGCCGACAATTGTCGGGATATCTTCGCTAAGTAGCTCGGCAAGCCATAACGCTATACCGCGCCGACTCCAGTATTTGCGCGCACCAGGCGGTGGGGGAACTTCAACTGGCGGCTCGCCTGCGGTTCCTGCGAGATAGACCCGCAGTCCCTTCAGACTGTCATTGGGCGTCTGTGCGCCCGAATAGTCGATACCAACGTATCGACTGAAAGCAGCAGGCATGGGTATGAATTTAAAACCGGAAGTCTCGACTCGAGCCTGCATGGAAACAGGCTCGGGTGGGCGAATCACTTGAGAGCCTCAACCCCCCTCAAACATCAATATTCCCCGCCCGCAGTGCATTCGACTCGATAAACGCTCTCCGCGGCTCCACATCATCCCCCATGAGGGTCGTGAAAATCCCATCTGCCGCAATCGCATCCTCGATCTGCACACGCAGCAACCGGCGCACGGTCGGATCCATGGTCGTTTCCCAAAGCTGCTCGGGATTCATCTCTCCAAGCCCCTTATACCGTTGCTTGGAAACATTGCGCTCGGCATCGGCCAGCAACCATTTCATTGCGCTCTTGAAGTCGGTAACCGCCATACTCCGTTCACCGCGCTTGATCACGGCCGCAGCGCCAATCAATCCCTTAAACGTATTAGCCGTATTGATCAGCTGTTGATAATCGGCAGTCAACTGGAAATCCTGATCCAGCACCGAGATCTTCTGATTCCCGTGATGCGTCCGTGCAACCCGCAACGAGCGCAATTCACGAACAGGGTCATACATCGTCGTCACTCGAACTTCGGGCTTCAACGGATCGTCCCGAAGCTTCGCTTCCAGCGCGCGGGCCGACGCGTCAGCCGTTTCCTCGGTCGAAAGATCGACGACGATCCCATCCATCACGGCCTCGAGCGCGCCCGCGTCATACAACCGGCTCAACCGGTTCACGACACCTTGCGCCAACAAATAAGCCCGAGCCAATTCGCCGAGCGCGTCGCCAGTAATCGGCGTAGCCCCTTCCGACGGCACCAGTTCAGAACCTTGCAGCGCCAGCTTCAGAATATGAGCATTAACTTCGGCCTCATCCTTCAGATACCGCTCGTCCTTCCCGGCCTTGATCTTGAACAACGGCGGCTGCGCGATATAGATATACCCACGCTCGATCATGTCCGGCATCTGACGATAGAAGAACGTCAACAGCAGTGTCCGGATATGCGCGCCGTCCACGTCGGCATCGGTCATGATGATAATGCGGTGATAACGCAGCTTATCGAGGTTGTAATCCTCTTTGCCAATGCCGCAACCCAAAGCCGTAATCAGCGTAACGATCTGCTCCGAAGAAAGCAGCTTGTCGTAACGCGCCTTCTCCACATTCAGCACCTTGCCGCGCAGCGGCAAAATGGCCTGAAACTTCCGATCGCGTCCCTGCTTGGCCGAGCCACCTGCCGAGTCGCCCTCGACGATATAAATCTCGGACTTCGCCGGATCTTTTTCCTGGCAATCCGCCAGTTTCCCAGGCAGACCGACGCCATCCAGTACGCCCTTGCGGCGCGTCATTTCCCGCGCCTTGCGTGCCGCATCGCGCGCACGCGCTGCATCGACAATCTTGCTGCAGATAATCTTCGCGTCGTTCGGCGTTTCCAGCAGAAACTCTTCGAGTGCCTTGGCGACCACGTCTTCCACCGGCGCGCGCACTTCCGACGACACCAGCTTGTCCTTGGTCTGCGCGCTGAACTTCGGCTCCGGCACCTTCACCGACAACACGCATGAAAGCCCTTCGCGCATATCGTCGCCGGCCGTCTCGACCTTCGCCTTCTTCGCGACATCGTGATCGGTAATGTACTTGTTCAACACGCGCGTCATGGCCGCCCGCAAGCCGGTCAAATGCGAACCGCCATCGCGCTGCGGAATGTTATTCGTGAAGCACAATACGTTTTCGTTGTAACTGTCGTTCCACTGCATCGCGACTTCGACGGCAATGCCGTCCTTCTCGCCGCTCACGTGGAAAATGTTCGGGTGCAATACCGCCTTGTTCTTGTTGATGTACTCGACAAAGCCCTTCACACCGCCAACGAACGCAAAATCTTCTTCTTTCCCGCTGCGCAAATCGTGCAAACGAATGCGCACGCCGTTATTCAAAAACGACAGCTCGCGAATGCGCTTGGCCAGAATGTCGTAGTGATATTCGACATTGCCGAAAATCGTCTCGTCGGCCATGAAGTGCACTTCGGTGCCGCGATTTTCGGTGTCACCCACGACCGGAATCGGCGAGACGGCCACGCCGTCGATCTCTTCGATCACACGGTTCTGCGGCACGCCACGATGGAACTCCATGAAGTGCTTCTTGCCGTCACGGCGCACCACGAGACGCAGCCACGACGACAGCGCGTTCACGCACGACACGCCCACGCCGTGCAAACCGCCGGACACCTTATAGCTGTTCTGGTCGAACTTGCCGCCGGCGTGCAGTTCGGTCATCACGATTTCAGCGGCGCTGCGCTTCGGATCGTGTTTGTCGTCCATCTTCAGGCCGGTTGGCACGCCGCGGCCGTTGTCGGTGATGGAGATGGAGTTGTCGGCGTGAATGGTGACCTGGATGTCGTTACAGTACCCGGCCAACGCTTCGTCGATCGAGTTGTCGAGCACTTCGAACACGAGGTGATGCAGGCCGGTGCCGTCCGATGTATCGCCGATATACATCCCGGGACGCTTGCGCACTGCCTCCAGACCCTCGAGGATCTGGATGGACGAGGCGCCGTAGCCGCTATTGTCGGGTTGCGAATTGTTCGTTTCAGTCATGGATTTTTTCCGGTTCTGCGTTGCTGCAAGGTTGCTGCTCGGGACTTTTCAAAACACCATAAAAACGCCAAAGGGGCGCTGCGCCCCTTGGTGTGTTCTTCAGTGTTGAACGCGTTAGATGCGCATCGGCATCACGACGTATTTGAATTCGTCGTTCTCGGGAATCGTGATCAACGCGCTGGAGCTGGCGTCGCCCAGGCTCACTTGCAACGTGTCGACCTTCAGGTTCGCGAGCACGTCGAGCAGATACGTGACGTTGAACCCGATATCGACGCTGTCGCCGCTGTACGCGATTTCCAGTTCTTCCTGCGCTTCTTCCTGGTCGGCGTTGGTCGACATGATCTTCAACTGACCCGGCTCGATAATGCAGCGCACGCCCTTGAATTTGTCCGACGTCAGAATGGCGGCACGTTGCAGCGAGCGCTGCAGTTCTTCACGGCCGATCAGGAATTGATTCTTGTGCGACTTCGGAATCACGCGCTGGAAGTCGGGGAATTTGCCTTCCACCAGCTTCGACACCAGTTCGACCTGGCCGAACGTGAACTTGACCTGCGTGGGTGCGATGTCGATTTTCAGCGTGTCGTCGATGTCTTCCAGCAAACGCTGCAATTCGAGAATCGTCTTACGCGGAATGATGACTTCCTGACGTGCAAACGAGCCTTCGATTTTCATCGACGAAAACGCCAGACGGTGACCGTCGGTGGCGACGGCCATCAGCTGGTCGCCGTCCACCACCAGCAGCATGCCGTTCAGGTAATAACGGATGTCCTGCTGCGCCATGGAGAAGTGCACCATGCCGAGCAACTGGCGGAACGTTTTTTGGGGAACCACGAGGTTCGCGCCGAAGTCTTTAGCTTGGGCGACGGTCGGGAACTCGTCTGCCGCCAGCGTTTGCAACGCAAAACGGCTCTTGCCGGACTGTACCGTCAGGCGCTTGTCGTTCAGGGTGAGCGTGACCTGCCCGTCGGGCATGGCGCGCAGAATGTCGAGGAGCTTTCTTGCCGCCACCGTGGTGGCCACCGAGTCGCCACCCACGCCGAAATCGGCACGCGTGGTGATCTGCAACTCCAGGTCGGTCGACAGGAACGACACGTCCGGGCCGTTCTTGGTAATCAGCAAATTGGCGAGGATCGGCAACGTATGGCGGCGTTCGACGATGCCGCTCACGGTTTGCAGCGGCCTGAGGAGGTTATCGCGTTCGGTCTTGACCAGTTGCATAGAGTTCCTTCGTTGATATGACGGCCTGCGCGCCTTGCTTGCCCGTTGATTTGCCAGCTTGCCGGTCAGTTTGCCGGCCGCTTCGAGGCCAACTTGCCGCCCGACCTTCCCGCGCGCAGCCGCGACTCCCCGTCGGCGCCACGCAGCGCTCGTCACGGCGTGAATCCGCCCCGACCGCCGGGCGGTTAAACCTGTATTGTGCCTGAAAACAGAAGCGCTCCCCTAAATTGGGGGCGTGTTCCGAAATAAACAGGTCGATTTTTCCTTTCCGGCCGTCTAGCCCTTCAGGGTTTGCTCCAACACGTGCAATTCGTGGTTCAGTTGCGCGTCGGTGCTGCGCTCGGCGGCAATTTTGCGCACGGCGTGCAGCACCGTGGTGTGATCGCGTCCGCCGAACAATTCGCCGATCTCCGGCAAGCTTTTTTGCGTGAGCTCTTTGGCCAGATACATCGCAATCTGCCGCGGCCGCGCGATGTTTGCCGGACGCTTCTTCGAATACATGTCCGCAACCTTGATGCTGTAAAAATCAGCGACGGTCTTCTGGATGTTTTCCACCGAAATCTGCCGGTTCTGCACCGTCAGCAGGTCTTTCAGCGCTTCTTTCGTCACTTCGATCGAAATCTCGCGGCCGTGAAACTTGGAATACGCGAGGATCTTGCGCAGCGCGCCTTCCAGTTCACGCACGTTCGAGCGCAGATGCTTGGCCACGAAAAACGCGACGTCTTCGTTCAGGCTGACGAATTCCGACTGCGCCTTGCGCATCAGAATGGCCACGCGCATCTCCAGCTCGGGCGGCTCGATCGCCACGGTCAGGCCGGAGTCGAAGCGCGAGATCAGGCGATCGTCGATACCGGAAATTTCCTTCGGATACGTGTCGCTGGTAATGATCACCTGCGCCTTGTTCGCGACCAGCGCCTCGAACGCGTAGAAGAACTCTTCCTGCGTACGCGACTTGCCGGAGAAAAACTGAATATCGTCGATCAGCAGCAGGTCGAGCGAGTGGTAATACCGCTTGAAGTCGTCGAACGCCTTGCGCTGATAGGCCTTCACCACGTCGGACACATATTGTTCCGCGTGAATGTAGCGGATCCGCGCGCCGGCTTTGTCCATCAGAAGCTGATTGCCGATGGCGTGAATCAGGTGGGTCTTGCCCAGGCCCACGCCGCCATACAGAAACAGCGGGTTGTACGAGATGCCGGGGTTGTCCGCGACCTGGATGGCCGCGGCGCGCGCCAGCTGGTTGGCCTTACCGGTCACGAAATTGTCGAAGGTCAGCACCGGGTTGAGCTTCGAACGTTCGTACATGGAGTCGTTCTCGCCGTTGCCGTTCGAGCTCGCGCTCTGGCCCGGACGCCACGTGCGGCGGGCCGCGGCGGCTTCGTTCGCGTCGAGGCTCGGCAGATCGAGATCGGCCGAGTCTTCGGCGGCGGCCGCCGCGGCGCGGGCGTTCGCGTTGGCCTGCTGCGCCGCGCTCACGCCGTTGGCGCGCGCAGCGTGCGCCGCCTGCACGGCGCCGACCGCTGCATCCACGGCGGCGCCCCCGTTGTTCGAACCGCCATGGCCGCCATTCGCCCCCATCGCCGAGCCCGGACCCGCCACTGGACGAGACGGCGCCGGCGACGATGCGGCCGGCGCGCGCATCCCCGCTTTTGGGTCGAGCACGAACTGCACGTCGACCGGGGCTTGCCAGAAATCGCGAGCCATGTCGGCGATGCGGCCGGAAAACTGGCTCTTCACCCAGTCGAGCTTGAAGCGGTTCGGCGCGGCGATGCTCAGCGTGTTCGCCGCGGCGTCGAAGGCAACCGGAGCCAACGGTTTGATCCACGTCACGTACTGCTGAGGCGTCAGCTCGCGCTCCAGCAAGGCGGAACAGTGTTGCCAGAAATCGTTCATCAAATTGCTGTGGTTATGGTGTGCACGGCGGGTCGCCGCTGCCCTTGTCGCGTGTATGCAACAAGGCCCTGAGCAGCCAGGCGCAATGGCTCCAGGCGCTTGTGCCACAAGGGTTTGCGGGGCAAGCGAGCCGGAGCGGCGTGCAGGGTTTTCGGGAAGTAAGGCGAGATTCTAACGCCAAATTCACGACGAGCGGGAGTTATCCACAGGGACCGATCAACCCTCGCGGCGAAGCCGGCGCGTCGCCCGGACCGGCTAAAGTATTGACGCCCAACAGAAAACCGGTTTAAATAGCGGGTTCCGCGAAAACCAATTCAGTAGACCTCCGGCCATTGCGCTTTCAGCGATGATCGCGCGGTTATTTTTCGATCAAGTGAGAGCAACATGAAACGTACTTATCAACCTTCCGTTACCCGTCGCAAGCGCACCCACGGCTTTCGCGTTCGCATGAAGACCGCCGGTGGCCGCAAGGTCATCAACGCACGTCGCGCGAAGGGTCGCAAGCGTCTGGCCATCTAAGGCTGGCAGCGGATTGCGCGCTATGACCGGCGCCCGCGGCGAAGCGGGAACGGCTCCGTTGCCAACGCGCTTGCAAACCCAGTTGCAAACCCAGTCCCGAGCGCCCGCCGCCTTCCCCAAAGCCGCAAGGCTACTGAAAACGGATGAATTTTCATCCGTTTTTCGTTTGCGCCCGTGGCGCCGCACCGCACACTTCGTGGTGTACGGCCGGCCCACCGGCAACGAGGCGCGCCTTGGGCTGGTGATCGGCAAGAAGTATGCGCCGCGCGCCGCGACGCGAAATCTGGTCCGGCGTATCGCGCGTGAAGCCTTCCGGCTGCGTCGCGCGGAATTCGGCGGATGGGACGTGTTGCTGCGCCTGCATACGCGCATCGACAAGAAGGCGTTTCCCAGCGCGTCTTCGCCGCCGTTGCGCACGTTGTTCCGCAGTGAGATAGAAGCGCTGCTCGACAAGGCCGCGCGCGAAGTCATCCGTCGCGAGGCGCCGCCCGCGGACGCGCCCAAGACGGAATGACGCTCCCGTGACCGCTCTGACCGCCCGCCTTGCAGCCCTGCTGCGCGGGCGTCGCCCGGTACTCCACGATGCGCGGCGCCGTCCGGCCGCCACTGCCATGCAAACGGTACAAACGGTCCTCATCGGTCTATTGCGTTTCTACAAGCTAGCCGTCAGCCCGCTGCTCGGCGACCGGTGCCGTTTTTACCCTTCCTGTTCTGATTACGCGCGCGAAGCAATCCAGTATCATGGCGCCGCGCGCGGGACTTATCTCGCCGCCAGGCGTATTTGCCGCTGTCACCCGTTTTCCGCGGGCGGCATCGATCTCGTCCCGCCTCCCACTTCTGATAAGCGCTGACGCGCCGGTTCATCGACACTGAGACAACGCATGGATATCAAACGCACCGTCCTATGGGTCATCTTCTTCATGTCAGCGGTCATGCTGTTCGACAACTGGCAACGCGACCATGGACGCCCGTCGATGTTCTTCCCGGGCACCACGCCGACCAGCACGGTCGGTAGCGCCGCCCCCGGAACCACGACGCCGGGAACCCAACCCGCCGATCTGCCCGCCACCAACGCAGCCGCTCCGGGCAATGCACCGGCCGCCGCGCAGGCGCAACTCATCAAATTCAGCACGGACGTCTACAGCGGCGAAATCGACACGCGCGGCGGCACGCTGTCGAAGCTGTCGCTCGTCAAGCAAGGCGACGGCAAGCAGCCCGATCTGGTCATCACGCTGTTCGATCACACCGCGACGCATACGTATCTGGCGCGCACGGGTCTGCTCGGTGGCGATTTCCCGAATCACAACGATATCTACACGCCGGTGGCGGACCAGCCGCGTGACCTGCCGGCGGACGCCAAGTCGTTCCAGCTCAGCTTCGAGTCGCCGGTCAAGGGTGGCGTGAAGGTCGTCAAGACCTACACGTTCACGCGCGGCAGCTATGTGATCGGCGTGGATACCAAGATTCAGAACGTCGGCACCGCGCCGGTGACGCCGTCCGTCTATATGGAACTGGTACGAGACGACCAGCCGGTGGAAACGCCGCGCTTCTCGCACACGTTCATCGGACCGGCTGTTTATACGGACCAGCATCACTTCCAGAAGATGACGTTCGGCGACATCGACAAGAACAAGGAAGACTTCGCGAATTCGGCCAACAACGGCTGGATTGCGATGGTGCAGCATTACTTCGCGTCCGCCTGGATTCCGCAGCAAGGCGCGAAGCGTGACATTTACGTCGAGAAGATCGATCCGGCGCTGTACCGCGTCGGCGTGAAGCAACCGGTGCCGACCATCGCGCCGGGACAGTCGGCCGACGTGTCGGCGCGCCTGTTCGCCGGTCCTGAAGAAGAGCGCATGCTCGAAGGCATCGCGCCGGGTCTGGAACTGGTGAAGGACTACGGCTGGGTGACGATCATCGCGAAGCCGCTGTTCTGGGTGCTCGAGAAGATTCACAGCTATGTCGGTAACTGGGGCTGGTCGATCGTGCTGGTCACGCTGCTCATCAAAGCCGTGTTCTTCCCGCTGTCGGCCGCCAGCTACAAGTCGATGGCGCGCATGAAGGCCATCACGCCGCGCATGCAGGCGCTGCGCGAACGCTTCAAGGGCGATCCGCAGAAGATGAACTCGGCGCTGATGGAGTTGTACAAGACCGAGAAGGTCAATCCGTTCGGCGGCTGTCTGCCGGTCGTGATCCAGATTCCGGTGTTCATCTCGCTGTACTGGGTGCTGCTGTCGTCGGTGGAAATGCGCGGCGCGCCGTGGATTCTCTGGATTCACGATCTGTCGCAACAGGACCCGTTCTTCATTCTGCCGGTGCTGATGGCCGTGTCGATGTTCCTGCAAACGCGCCTGAACCCGACGCCGCCGGACCCGGTGCAAGCCAAGATGATGATGTTCATGCCGATCGCGTTCTCGGTCATGTTCTTCTTCTTCCCGGCCGGTCTGGTGCTGTACTACGTGGTCAACAACGTGTTGTCGATCGCCCAGCAGTACTACATCACGCGGATGATGGGTCAGTCGAAGAAAGCCAAGGCTGTCTGACCTGAGCCTGAACCGCCGGCCTTCATGCGGCCGGTCGTAAAAAAGCCGCCCGGTGGGAAACCACCGGGCGGCTTTGTTTTATGGGTAATACGCCGCAGCCGGAGGCGCGGCGCGCCGGTTATTCTTCGTCGGGATGCTCTTCGCCCCAGAACCGGTCGATCATTTCCTCGACCAGATAGCGGTCTTTCGGCATGAGCGATCCGATTTTGGACGCGAGGTGAATGAGTTCGGGTGTCGGCGGATACAGTTCGCCGCGCGCCATGGGCTTCGCATTCGAGCCCGGCGGCGGTCCGTAGTGCAGCCAATGCTCCTTCACGTTCAACCACTCCGCCAACGTGCGCAGTTTGTCGGGCTTCGGAATCGTCGTGCCCGTCAGCCACTTGTGCGCCGTTTGCGGCGTGACCGGGCGTTCGCCGTGGTAACGGAGATTGAATTGTTCGGCAAGCTTGGTCCCGCCGCGAATTCTCAGCGGCTCGAGCAGGTCCTTCAACCGTTTGGCGAAGGCGGCTTTTTCTTTGTCGGTCGGCATGGGGTGGATTGTGCAATTCACATTCCACCCAGTTGACAACTGGTCAGGCTATGGTTTAGCGCGTTGAAGATTTGTTTAGCTTGTAATTCCCGCCACGCCAAGCATTTCGCGGAATTTGATTTTTATCATGATTTCCTTATCTAGCGTGGCTTTTGGGAAATTTCCGATCCTAGTCAGTCTTAATTGTTCTTAGGAAAGACAGTTCCAATCCTAGCTTGAGTAGGATAAATCCTACCGGCCGGGTTTTCGGTGTTACAAGCCGGCCGTCGATAGCGCCCGCGTTACAATCCTTCGCGCCGCATCGACCTGGCGGCGCCCTTCCCTTCTCCGATTCTCTACGCGTCCATGCTCACCACCGATTCCGATCCGATCGTCGCCATTGCCACCGCGCCCGGTCGAGGCGGCATCGGCGTCGTGCGGATTTCGTTCGGGCGAGCGGGCGCGGCGGCGGCCGAACCGTTGATGCAGGCGCTCACCGGCCAGACACTCGCGGCACGCCACGCCAGCTACGTGCCGTTTCAGGACGCGGCGGGCAGCGCGCTCGACCGCGGCATCGCCCTGTATTTCCCCGCGCCGCACTCCTATACCGGTGAGCACGTGCTCGAACTCCAAGGCCACGGCGGACCGGTCGTGCTGCAGCTGGTACTTCAGCGTTGCATCGAAGCGGGCCGCGCGATCGGCTTGCGGCTCGCAGAGCCTGGCGAATTCACGCGCCGTGCGTTTCTGAACGACAAGCTCGATCTGGCTCAGGCCGAAGCCGTCGCCGATCTGATCGAAGCCAGCACCGAGGCGGCTGCCCGCTCGGCAGGCCGCTCGCTCGACGGCGCGTTTTCGCGCGACATCCATGCGCTCGTCGAGGACGTGATTACGCTGCGCATGCTGGTCGAGGCGACGCTCGACTTCCCCGAAGAGGAAATCGACTTCCTCGAAGCCGCCGACGCGCACGGCAAGCTCGCGCGAATCCGCGAACGCCTCGCTCATGTGCTGGGCGAAGCGCGGCAGGGCGCGTTGCTGCGCGAAGGTTTGTCCGTGGTGCTAGCCGGACAGCCGAACGTGGGCAAATCGTCGTTGCTGAATGCGCTGGCCGGCGCCGAACTGGCCATCGTCACGCCGATCGCCGGCACGACGCGCGACAAGGTCGCGCAAACCATCCAGATCGAAGGTATTCCGCTGCATATCATCGACACCGCCGGACTGCGCGATACCGACGACGAAGTCGAGAAGATCGGCATCGCCCGTACGTGGAGCGAAATCGAGCGCGCCGACGTCGTGCTGCATCTGCTCGACGCCCGCACAGGCATGACGGCCGAAGACGAAACGATTGCCGGGCGTTTTCCCCTTGGCGTGCCGGTGGTGCGAGTGGTCAACAAGACGGACCTGACCGCGCTCGCGCCAGCAGTGCAGCAACTGGACGCTGCGGCCGATCTCAGCGAAGTGCGCCTCTCGGCGAAGCAGGGCGATGGGGTTGCGTTGCTACGCGGCGAGTTGCTGCGCATCGCCGGCTGGCAGGCGGGCGCGGAAAGCGTTTATCTGGCTCGCGAGCGGCATCTGATCGCGTTGCGTGCAGCCGAAGAGCATCTGGCGACCGCGGCCGCGCATGCCGATCAGAATTCGCAGGCGCTCGATCTGTTTGCCGAAGAACTGCGGCTTGCACAGGACCAACTCAATTCGATCACTGGAGAATTCAGTTCGGACGATCTTCTAGGAGTGATTTTCAGCAGGTTTTGTATCGGGAAGTGACGCCGGGCTACGAGGCAAGCTAGTAGGGATTACGGCTCGGAGTATCGCGCTACTGACTACCGAAAAAGCACTAAAGGTTTGGTACACAGCCACCCGGCAGAGTAGAATCCGGCGACACCGCTTCCCCCACCGCCGCAGCATGCCTAAACTCGCTACGCCCCTCACCGAATCGCAAGTCCGCGCGCTCACCCCACGCGGCACGCGCTATTCCGTTGCCGATGGCCAAGGCCTGATCATCGAAGTGATGACCACCGGCACCAAGGTCTGGCGGTTCCGCTATTCGTTGAACGGCAAGCGGCAGCCGCTCGCCACGATCGGCGACTACCGGATGATCTCGCTGCGCGTCGCGCGGGCCAAAGCGCAAAAGTACGCGGCGCTGGTGGCGCAAGGTATCTCACCGGTCGCCACCGCGCGTCGCGACCGCGGCGCCGACAGCAACGCGGATGTTTTGCGCGAAGCCGCCGAGCTTTATCTCTCGACAGAAATGGCGGGCAAGTCGGATGAGTATCGCCGCACCACCCGACGCGCGCTCGACAAGGACGTGCTGCCGGCAATCGGCAACAAGCCGGTCAGGTCGGTGACGGCGCAGGACATCGTCGGAATATGCGAGCGCATCAACAACCGCGGCGCGCCAAAAATGGCGCTGCACACACGCAACGTGGTCAAGCGTCTCTACGAGTATCTGATTGCCCGGCAACTCGCGACCGACAATCCCGCTGAAGTCGTCCCGGCGCGCTCCCTCGCGACCGTTCACAGCCGCACGCGCGTTATGTCGGGCAACGAGATCGGCACGATGCTGCGCGCTATCGACGTATCGAGCATTCGCCGGCCGCTCAAGCTTGCCTTGCATCTGCGCGTGCTGACGATGGCGCGCAAGTCGGACCTGGTCGAAGCGACCTGGTCGGAGTTCGACTTGAACGAAGCGCAATGGACGATTCCTGCAACGCGGCTGAACGCGGAGCACGACCAGATCGTTTCGCTATCGCGTCAGGCCATCGCGATACTGCAGGAGCTGTTCGATGCCAAAGCCGACGGCCAGCGCTATGTCTTTCCAAGCGTACGGGGCGACGATCGGCCGATAGCCAGAAGCACGTTGAATCAGGCCGTGAAAGCGCTAGGCGTCGATGTCGAGCACTTCGTGCTGCACGATTTCCGGCGTACGGCAGCAGCCCATCTGCCACAAAAACCGGCTGGCTCGAGCGATGCGAACACGCAACGCGAGTTCCAGCAATGCTGGGCAGACTTCATAGAAACTCAGACGAATAGCGCGCGTTAGTCAACGCGAACGACGCACCAATCGGCAGACCAATACATCGATTTGTCGCTGAATAAAACCCGCCCTTGGAGCGTCATCCTTCGCCTACACTGAGGCATGGCTCTAACTCCACGCGGAGGCTCCCATGTCCGAACCATTGTTGGCCTATCTGCTTGGACCCGCCGTCATGCTGGTGGTGGGTGCAACGATCTGGGCGGCCGCCCGCTATCACCAGAAGCACCATCCCCATCCCGATTCCAAACCGCCCCGACTCGAGCGCTGGCTCGATACGCATTACGCGGAGTGGCTGCATCACCGGCACTGACCGGCCGCGTTCTCACCCTTGCTCCGCACAGCACGAATAAAAAGGCCGTCGCACTTTGCGACGGCCTTCGTTCGACTGGCGGAAATCAGTAACCCTGCTGCGGCTCGGGCTCCGAGTAACCCGAGTAGCCATATTGTCCTTGCGGCGGAGGCGGCGGCGCACCGCAAGCGACGTACGCGCGCTGGTACTGGTCATAGCAGGCGCCCGGCGGCGGCCCGCCATACCCCGGTTGCTGCTGATACGCCGGCTGCGCGTAGACAGGTTGCGCATAAACCGGCTGGGCATACACCGGTTGTGCGTACACGGGGGCCGGCGCCAGCGCCGAACTTACCACTGCACCCAGCACCGCGCCGCCGATCAACGCGCCGACCACATCGCCGCCATTGCCATGCGCGGACGCTTGCCCCGCCACGCTCAAGCTCCCCACCATCACCAATGCCACTGCAATCTTTTTCACGTTTCTCTCCGGCCTGTTAGGCATGCAACGGATTGTGGAGGTCGCCGACAGAAATAGATGCTGCAAGTGGTAACCGCCCATTACGGTTGTAACCTCGCGCAAGCTGGCACTCCCACGTTTTTCGTTCGACTCAAAGATTGCCCTGATCAATGTAAAATTCGCCGCACAACCCGTCAGATCAATCCGACAGCGTCAAAAAAGTAAGGGGTGTGCGAGTGAAACAATGGACCATCCGCCAACGGATCCTGTGCAGCTTCGGGATCGTGCTCATCGTGATGCTGTCGTCTGCGGTCGTCACCTTCGAGCAACTCGGCGGCATCGATCACAACGCGAAGAGCCAGCAGCAGGACTCCATGCCGGGCCTTTACTACGCCACCGCAATGCGCGCCGCGTGGTTCGAGAACTACTCGGTCACGCAGCGGCTCATCTACGTGGACGCGGATCCCGCCTCCATCAAACGCGACACGACCCGACTGCAGGAAACCCAGGACACGCTGCAAAAGCTCGTCAACGACTACGGCGCGACGCTCTTTCGCGACGTCGACCGTGAGCTGTTCACCAATTTCCGCCAGCAGCAGACCCAATACCTGCCGATCCAGACCTCGCTGCTGAACACGCTGCCGAGCTCGAAGGAAGACGCCGCGCGCGTGTTCAACACGCAGCTCACGCCGGTTTGGGAAACCGGCCGGCTGTCCATCCGCAAGCTGGTCGACAACAACAAGGCCTACGCCGACGAGGCCGCGCAAAACATCCGCAGTTCGGTCGAGACCACGCGCGTCGCGCTGCTCGTCATGCTGCTGATCGCCGCGATCGTCGCCGTGGCCGCCGGCTACTGGTTGCTGCGCGCCGTCACCACGCCGATGGCCAAGGTGCTGCAGGTCGTCGACGTGATGCGCACGGGCGACCTGACGCAGCGCCTGCAACTGAATCGCGCGGATGAGATCGGCGCGCTCGAGTCGGGCTTCAACCGCATGACCGATGAAATCACCGCGCTGGTCGGCCAGGCGCAAAAATCGGCGGTGCAGGTCACCACGTCGGTGACGGAAATCGCTGCGACTTCGCGCGAGCAGCAAGCCACCGCGAACGAAACCGCCGCGACCACCACCGAGATCGGCGCGACTTCGCGGGAGATTTTCGCGACCTCGCGCGACCTGCTGCGCACCATGAACGAAGTGTCGGAAGTTGCAGGCCAGTCGGCGGCGCTCGCCGGCACCGGCCACGCGGGACTCGCGCGCATGGAAGAAACGATGCGCCTCGTCATGGAAGCCGCCGGCTCGGTCAATGCCAAGCTGGCGATCCTCAACGAGAAGGCCAGCAACATCAATCAGGTCGTCGCCACGATCACGAAAGTGGCCGATCAGACTAACCTGCTGTCGCTGAATGCCGCGATCGAAGCGGAGAAAGCCGGCGAATACGGCCGCGGTTTCGCGGTGGTGGCCACCGAAATCCGCCGTCTCGCCGATCAGACCGCCGTCGCCACCTACGACATCGAGCAGATGGTGAAGGAAATCCAGTCGGCGGTCGCCGCCGGCGTGATGGGGATGGACAAGTTCTCCGAGGAAGTGCGCCGCGGCATGCTCGACGTGCAGAACGTCGGCGGCCATCTCACGCAGATCATCCAGCAGGTGCAGCAACTCGCGCCGCGCTTCTCGATGGTCAACGAAGGCATGCAGACGCAGGCCACCGGCGCCGAGCAGATCACCCAGGCGCTCACGCAGCTTTCCGAGGCCGCGCAGCAGACGGCGGAATCGCTGCGCCAGTCGACGCAGGCCATCGACGATCTGACGCATGTGGCGAACAGTTTGCGCACCGGCGTGTCGCGCTTCAAGGTGCTGGCCTGACGCGCCGCGCCAGGTTCGCCCGCGCCCTCCGCCCAGCCCAAGCTCAAGCTCCCGCCGATGCTCTTCATCCTGTTCACCCTCGATAGCGAACGCTACGTGATCGACGCGACGCAGGTGGAGCGTCTGATGCCGCTTTCGCCCGAGTCGCCGCCCAAGGCGATCCCCGGCGCGCCGGCATGGGTCGCGGGCGTGCTCGAACACGAAGGCGCGCCGGTGCCGGTCATCGACCTGCCCGCGCTCGCGCTCGGCCGTCCCGCTGCCCAGTTGATGTCCACGCGCGTGGCACTGGTGCGCTATCCGCTCGCGAGCGATGGGGGCAATGGCGGCCGCGATGGCATGGGCAATGGCATGCGCAGCGGCGTGCGCCTGCTCGCGCTGCTGCTGGAAGGCGCGACGCGCACCATCCGTCTGAATGCGGATTCGTTCCACGACGCCGGCATCGATCTGCCCGCGACCCGCTATCTCGGCCCGGTCGCGAGCGACGCCGGCACCCTCGTCCAGTGGATTCGCGTCGAGCATCTGCTGCCCGACGACGTCAAGGCGTTGCTGTTCGCCGAGGCGGGCGCATGAACGCGCATCACGACAACGCGCCTTTGTACCGGCGCTTCGCCGACCTGCTGCATCGGACCATGGGACTCGACGCGGCGTCGCTGGGCCATAGCGCGATCGAACGCGCGGTCGATCAGCGCGCCGCGGCCTGGCGCGCCGACGGTCACGACGATGCGCCGCTCGCCGCATACTGGGAAGCGACTCAGGCGTCGCCCGCGATGGTGCAGGCGCTGGTCGAGACGGTGGTGGTGCCGGAAACCTGGTTCTTCCGCGATGCCGATGCGTTCAAGGCGCTGGCGCGGCTTGCACGGGTCACGGCTGCGCGGCGCGGCGGTTCGCTGCCGCTGCGCATTCTCAGCTTGCCCTGCTCGAGCGGCGAAGAGCCGTACACGATCGCGATGACTCTGTTCGACGCGGGTTTCGCGGCGACGGAGTTCCGCATCGACGCGATGGATATCAGCGAGCGCTCGCTGGCGCTCGCCCGCCGGGCGATTTATGGCCGTAACTCGTTTCGCGGCAACGCGCTGGCGTTTCGCGACGCGCACTTCGCCCGCGTAGAAGCAGGCTGGCGACTCGCGCCGCGTATCGTCGATGCGGTGCGCTTCTCGCGTGCGAACCTGATGCAACTCGATGCGTCCGCGCTCGGCGTGTACGACTTCGTGTTCTGCCGCAACGTGCTGATCTACTTCGACCGCGAGGCGCAGCATGCTGCGTTGCAGGCGCTCGAAAGCGTGCTGGCCGAAGACGGCACGCTGTTCGTCGGGCCATCCGAAACCGGGCTGCTGGTGCGCCACGGCCTGCAATCCGCGAAGATTCCGCTGGCGTTCGCGTTTTATCGCGCGGCGTCAGTCGATGCGAATCGGGAGACGCCGCCTCACCTTTCGCCTACCGCGCCGCTGGCGAACGCGGCGGCGTCGGCCATGACACGCTGGCCCCAATCAACGCTGGCGCCCGTGCAGGTGTTTTCCGCGCAGCCTTTCGCGTGGCCGGATGCGGTTGCGCGCGCACCGCTCGACCGCGCAACGGCCGCGGCCGAGCCGATGATCGCCGATACAGCGCGGCCTGCCTCCCGCACGGCACCGACCGCACCAACGCCCGGAGCGTCGTCCGCCACACCGACGGACGCACCAACCGCCGCACCGACCAACGCCGCGCGCGACACGCTACAAGCTGCGCAAGCGCTCGCCGATGCCGGCCGTCTCGCGGAAGCCGCAACCGCACTCACCGCCTACCTCGAACGCCACGCACCGCACGCCGACGCGTTCTATCTGCTCGGCGTGCTCGCCGATGCTCACGGCGAGACGAACCTCGCGCGCGGTCACTACCGCAAGGCGCTTTACCTCGATCCGCAGCATGGCGAAGCGCTCGCGCATCTGGCGACGCTGCTCGAACTCGAAGGCGACCGCGCCGGTGCGCGCCTGTTGCTGCAACGCGCGTCGCGCGCGCAGGGAGCGTCCCGTGGTTGAAGAACGCGCGCCGGACTTCGACGATTGCTGGAACCGCATCGGCGTGCGCGGCGACTCGTCGTGCGAGCGTCTGACCGAGTATGTCCGCTGCCTGAACTGCCCGGTGTTCGAAACGGCGGCGGCCCGCCTGCTGGACCGCCCGGTGTCGCAGATCGATCTCACGCACCCTGAACTGCGCGCGCCCGCACTCGTTCCCACACGTCGCAGCGACGCGCAAGGCGAGAGCGAATCGTTCCTTGTATTCCGGATCGGCGATGCGTGGCTCGCGCTGCCTACACCGATCTTCAAACGCATCGTGCAGACGCGGCCGGTTCATAGCCTGCCGCACCGCCAGCATCGCGCGGTACTGGGCGTGGTGAACGTGCAGGGCGATCTGCTGGTGTGCGTGTCGCTCGCGCTGCTGCTCGGCTTCGAACCCGGCGCTAGCGCGGCGCGGGACAAGCAGGACGAGCGGGCGCGTCACGAGCTGCCGCGTTTGCTGGTGGTGTCGCGCGCCGACGAACACGCGGCCTTTCCCGTCGATCAGGTCGACGGCGTGCATCGCATCGCGCTGGACACGTTCCAGCCGCCGCCCGCCACGCTGTCGCAAGCGGCCGCCGCGCATACCCGCGCGGTCGCGTCGTGGCGCGACATGAGTCTCGGCCTGCTCGACGCCGACGCGCTCTTCGACACCTTGAACCGGAGTCTCGGATGACGGACGACCCGCGCCGCCCGTCGCTGATCGACCTGTTCCGCGAGGAAGCCCGCACCCAGGCGCGCGTGCTGAACGACGGCCTGCTCACGCTCGACCGCTCGCCGCGCGACGCCGCCGCGCTCGAAGCGTGCATGCGCGCCGCGCATTCGCTGAAGGGCGCGGCGCGAATCGTCGGCGTGCCGGTCGGCGTCGAACTCGCGCATGCGATGGAGGATTGTTTCGTCGCCGCGCAGGAAGGCCGTGCGCTGCTCGACGGCGTGTGGATCGACGCGTTGCTGCGCGGCGTGGACATCGTGGAGCGCATCGGCAACGAGGAAGATGCCGAGGCGAGCGAAGCGGTGAGTGCTTGCGTCGCGTCGTTGCAGGCGCATATGGCGGGCGTGGCGCCGCATGGGGCGGTGTCGCGGCGCGATGCGGGGGCCATGCCGATGGAGATCGCCGTCCCGCAGCGCACGGTCGACGTGGCGGAGACGGCCCCGGAAGCGCCAGGCGGCGTGGCGGACGAAGCGGTCCGCATGCTTGTAGAGCCGGTCGTGAACAGCGCCGTACCGGTGCCGATGCTCGATGCCGCCGCACAAACTCCTGCACCAGCCGCCCAGCAAGCCCCCCACACCGCCACCGACCCCGCCCGCATGCTGCGCGTGCGCGCGGACAACCTCGACCGGCTACTGTCCTTGTCCGGCGAATCGCTGGTCGAGTCGCGCTGGCTCAAACCCTTCGCGCAGTCGATGCTGCGGGTCAAACGCGTGCAACGCGACAGCACCCGCGCGCTCGACCAGTTGCACGAAAGCCTCGCCGACCTGAAACTCGATCCGCGCGCGCAAGCCGCACTCGAAGAACTACGCCGGCTCGCCGGCGAATCGCAGCATCTGCTCGCCGAGCGTCTCGCCGATCTGGAAAGCTTCGATCGCCGCTCGACGCATCTGTCGCAACAACTGTACGACGCGGCGCTGCAATGCCGGATGCGCCCGTTCGGCGACGGCACCGGCGGCCTCGCGCGGATGGTGCGCGACGTCGCGCGCTCGCTCGGCAAGACGGTGCACTGGCACCTGGTCGGCGAATCGACGCAGGTGGACCGCGATATTCTCGATCTGCTCGAAGCGCCGCTCGGCCACCTGCTACGCAACGCGCTCGATCACGGTATCGAAGCGCCGGCCGTGCGGCTCGCGCGCGGCAAGCCGGCCGACGGCACGCTCACGCTCGACGCGCGCCACACCGCCGGCTCCCTGCTGATCACCGTCACCGACGACGGCGCGGGCATCGATCTGGATGCCCTACGCGGGTCGATCGTGCGCAAGAAGCTCGCGAGCCCGGAAACGGCCGCGCGTCTGTCCGAAGCCGAACTGCTCGAATTCCTGTTTCTGCCCGGCTTCTCGCTGCGCGACCAGGTGACCGACGTGTCCGGCCGCGGCGTCGGGCTCGACGCGGTTCACGACGTCGTCAAGCGCGTGCGCGGTACCGTGCGCATCACGCACGAGCCGGGCTTCGGCACGCGCGTGCAACTGCAGTTGCCGCTGACGCTGTCGGTCATCCGCAGCCTGCTGGTGGAAGTCGCCGGCGAACCGTACGCGGTGCCGCTCGCGCACGTGAACCGCACGCTGCACGTGAGCCGCGCGGAGATCGAACTGCTCGAAGGCCATCAGCACATCGGCTTCGACGGGCGCCGCATCGGCATCGTTACCGCGCATCAGATTCTCGACACCGCGGCGTCCGCGAACGAGGCCGAACTGGTCAGCCTGATCGTGATCGGCGAAGGCGAAGGGACTTACGGCGTGGTGGTCGACCGTTTTCTCGGCGAGCGGATGCTGGTGGTGCAGCCGCTCGATCCGCGGCTGGGCAAGATCCGCAATATCTCCGCCGGCGCGTTGATGGAGAACGGCGACCCCGTGCTGATCGCCGATGTCGACGACTGGTTGCGCTCGGTCGAACGGCTGGTGGCCGGCGGCGATCTGCAACACGCGCAACCGGGCGCCGCGCTCGCCAGCCGTCGCAGCACGCGGCGCGTGCTGGTGGTCGACGACTCGCTCACGGTCCGCGAACTCGAGCGCAAACTGCTGGCCACGCGAGGTTACGACGTGACCATCGCGGTCGACGGCATGGATGGCTGGAATGCGGTGCGCGGCGAGCGCTTCGACCTCGTCATCACCGATATCGACATGCCGCGCATGGACGGCATCGAACTCGTCACGCTCATCAAGCGCGACCCGCAGTTGCACTCGCTGCCGGTGATGATCGTCTCGTACAAGGATCGCGAAGAAGACCGCCGCGCGGGTCTCGACGCGGGCGCGGATTACTATCTGGCAAAAGGCAGTTTCCATGACGAAGCGCTGCTCGACGCCGTGCGCGATCTGATCGGCGAAGCTTACGGCGCAACCCACGGGTGACACGAATGAAGATCGGAATCGTCAACGACATGCCGCTCGCCGTCGAAGCGCTGCGCCGCGCGCTCGCGGCGCGCCACGATTACGACGTGCTGTGGGTCGCGCAGGACGGCGTGCAGGCGGTGGATTTCTGCGCCGCGCAGCGACCCGACATCGTGCTGATGGACCTCGTGATGCCGAACGTCGACGGCATCGAGGCGACCCGCCGCATCATGGCGCGCGCGCCGTGCGCGATCCTGATCGTCACCGTCGACGTGGGCGCCAACGCCTGGCGCGTGTACGAAGCGATGGGCGCGGGCGCGCTCGACGCCGTCGACACGCCGTCGCTGAGCGGCCCCGACGCGCACCGGAGCATCGCCACGTTGCTCGCGAAAATCGACCGGATTGCCGCGCTGGTCAAGGAGCGCAATGCGCCCACGCCGGCGGCCGCGCCTCAGCCCGGCGCGACGAACCGCGACACGCCGCTGGTAGCGATCGGCGCATCCGCCGGCGGACCGGCGGCGCTGGCCACCCTGCTCGCCGCGTTGCCCAAGGATTTCGCGGCGGCAGTCGTAATCGTGCAACACGTCGATGCCGCATTTGCCGCCGGCATGGCCGACTGGCTGAACCAGCAGTCGGCGTTGCCGGTGCGGATCGCGAAGGAAAACGACCGGCCGCAGGCGGGACTCGTGCTGCTGGCGGCCACCGACGACCACCTGCATCTGAAGTTGCCCAACGTGCTCGGCTACACACCCGTGCCGACGGAAACGCCCTACCGGCCTTCTGTCGATGTGTTCTTTCATAGTGTCGTGGCACGCTGGCCGGGCCGCGCGATCGGCGTGCTGCTGACCGGCATGGGACGCGACGGCGCGATCGGGTTGAAGGCGATGCGCACCAAGGGCTATCGCACGATCGCGCAGGACGAGGCGACGAGCGCCGTGTACGGCATGCCGAAGGCGGCTGCCGCGCTCGATGCGGCGGTATCGATCCTGCCGCTACCGGCGATTGCTCCGGCATTAGTGACGGCATTAGTGACGGCATTAGTGACGGCGGTAGGCACGGCAGTAAGCACGCGTTAGCGACGCTGCTCCAACCGGTCTGCCTGCTTGCCTGCCGCCTGCGCCTCACCTGAGCCTGCTTCACTTTTTCGACTGCTTTTCATCTGACGAACACCATGGACACTCGCAACCCGCCTCAGACCGCCGCCGCGCCCAATCTCGCCGATGCCGACGCGAACCGGCAGGCGCCCACGCTGCCGGTGGACGACGCGCTGGTGCGCATCCTCGGCAATCCGCCGGCCGCCCAGTGTCCGATCATGGTGTTGCTGGTCGACGATCAGGCGATCATCGCCGAAGCCGTGCGGCAGGCGCTGGAAGGCGAACCGGGCATCGACTTCCACTATTGCGCGTCTCCGGAAGACGCGGTGCGCTGCGCCGAAGAAACCCGTCCCACGGTCATCCTGCAAGACCTCGTGCTGCCCGGTACGGACGGCCTCACACTGGTGCGGCAATACCGGGAGCATCCGCTCACCCGCGATATTCCGATCATCGTGCTGTCGACCAAGGAAGAGCCGCTCGTCAAAAGCGCGGCGTTCGCGGCGGGCGCCAACGACTATCTGGTCAAACTGCCGGACCGTATCGAGCTGATCGCGCGAATCCGCTACCACTCGCGTTCGTATCTGAACCTGCTGCAACGCGACGAGGCGTATCAGGCGCTGCGTCATTCGCAGCAGCAACTGCTCGCGACCAATCTGGAATTGCAGCGGCTCACGCATTCGGACGGGCTCACGGGTCTGTCGAACCGCCGTTATCTCGATCAGTATCTGGCAGCCGAATGGCGCCGCGGCGTACGCGACAAGACCGGCTTGGGCTTCCTGATGATCGACGTCGATAACTTCAAGGCCTACAACGATACCTACGGCCACGTGGCCGGCGACGAAGTGCTCAAACGCGTCGGCCACACCGTCGAGTCCTGTCTCGGACGCTCGCCCGACCTCGCGGCGCGCTTCGGCGGCGAGGAATTCGCGGTGGTGCTGCCGGGCGCCTCCAGCGGCGGCTTGCGCTTGATCGCCGAGAAGATCCGCCTCGCCATCGAAGACCTGGGCATTACGCACACCGGCTCGGCGAGCGGCGTCGTGACGGTCAGCATCGGCGCGGCGATGCAGGTGCCGACGCTTGCGGAAGCGGTGACCACGCTGGTGGAAGCCGCCGACGTCGGTTTGTATCGCGCCAAACGCGACGGCAGAAATCAGGTGGCGATGAGCGCTTGAACATCGGCGCGGCCACGTCCAAGCATCCTCAGCGCGCCGATGCGTTCGCTGTAACAGATGTGCGAGACAATGGCGCCACCTGACCGGCACGACAGTCTCCCATTCGTGTTCGCAAACTGAGAGGAAGCGCGATGAACTACGACGACAGCAATCCCTTCGCGAGGATTCTGCGTGGTGAACTCCCCTGCATCAAAGTGGCGGAAACCAGCTCCGCGCTGGCTTTCATGGATCTGATGCCGCAGGCCGACGGGCATCTGCTCGTCATCCCGAAAGAAAAGGCGGCGCAGATCTTCGAGTTGTCGGATGCGTCGACGGTGGCCTGCATGCGGATGACGCAGAAGCTGGCGATTGCAGTGCGCGCGGCGTTGCGCCCGGATGGCGTGTTCATCGGTCAGTTCAACGGCAGTGCGGCAGGGCAGACCGTGCCGCATGTGCACTTTCACGTGATTCCGCGCTGGCAGGGGCAGGACCTGCGAATGCATGCGCGCGACGTCGCCGACGCCGCCACGCTCGAAGCGCTGGCCAAGCGGATTCGCGATCATTGGCGCGCGGATTAACGGCTGGCGGGCTCGTGATGCTTTGACGGTCACGCGCCGTAACATCTGTAAAAGCCTTCGAAACCAGCGCAGCGCGCAATGTGGCTAGACTGGCGCTGCCTTGTCCCAACAAGGCATTGAGTGTGGATCTCTTTTCAGCCTGCCGAACCGGCAGGCTTTTTTCTTTCCGTTCGTCTTTCTATTCCCGATCCCGCGGGCGGCGCAGCGGATGCCGCCAGTCGATGCCGTGCCGGCGTGCTTTGAGATGCGCCGGCCGCAAGCCATGAAGATGACGATGTTCCTGCCACAATTCATCGGAGAAAAGAAAGGCGACGATTAACAGCGGAATCGCCAGAAACAGGCCCAGGATTATCTGTTCGATCACGGCAGCCTCCTCGCGCAAGCAGTGATTTTCATTGTAGTCGCCAGCGGTTATCACGTTCTCTCGAATCACCCCGAGTGAAACCGCTTGCGCCATCCTCAAACAAGCCTGGCATCGTTTCTCTTCTGCATTTACACCGTTATTTCGCCCTTCCTCTCAGGTCAGTTGAATGACTTTGTGTGCAACGCACCAAGTGGCTGAATTAATTGTATTAAGTCGCTTAATTGGCACCTGGCGTTTACGTGAATATCGACCGCAAAGCTTTACCGGTTAGAGCGCTGTACCCTGCCCCTTTGATTTCTAATAGTTTTAATGTGATCCGTTCAAACTACTGCTCAAGGTTTAAGCAGGTCGACATTAACATGCGGCAATTCGTCACTGTTGCGACCGCACACAAGATGTGCTTGTTGTTCTACCGCATTCTCCTAAAGTGCAAGTTGCGGGTTGAATCTTAATCTTAAATAGATAGCTAACCTGAGTAATCGACCCGCACCGGAGGATCACATGAAAACGCGAATCGCACTGGTTTTTGCCCTTGTGGGTCTGGCCGCTGTCACTGCTCAGGCTCAAGACGTCGTCAAGCCGCAGCAAACCATCCAGTTCAAGGCCAACAGCTACGGCTGTCTATCGAAAGATAAGCTCGATGCCGCCGATCAACACGCTCAAGCCGGCGAGCAGCAGAAAATGCAGGAATTTTTCTCCGGTTATCAATGCGTGTCGACTCCCGAAAATTCGAGTTTCCGCGTGGTGCGCGTAGTCGGCCACGACGTCGAATTCGTGAATTCGGGCAATAGCGATACCCAAGGCCTTTGGGCAAACGACCGTTTTATCAAGCAGTAATCCGATAAATCGCTCGTTGGTCGAGTCAATCAGATTGACGGCGCGGCGGATTAATCCGCCGCGCCGCTTCTGTGTGATCGCTGTGTGATCGCTGCGTGGACCTGAGAGACATCGATAATTAAAAAAGCCGATGCGGCCATGTGGTCGCATCGGCAATACGCCTTCTCGCGGCGCAGGAACCCGGTTAAAGCTTAAACTGCGCGCCGCCCGTCAGTGCGAATCGCGCGGCACTGCTGCGCCGCTCGATCCGACCAGAAAGTCCAGATCCGCACCCTGATCCGCCTGCAACACGTGTTCGACATACAGCTTGTAGTAACCGCGCGTGGGCGGTGCCGGCGGTTGCCACGCGGAGCGACGGCGCGCGAGTTCTTCGTCGCTGACATCCAGATGCAGACGGCGCGCTTCGACATCGAGTTCGATCATGTCGCCGGTCTGCACGAAGGCGAGCGGGCCGCCCGCCGCCGCCTCGGGCGACACATGCAACACCACCGCGCCATAGGCCGTGCCGCTCATGCGGCCGTCGGAAATGCGCACCATGTCCGTAATGCCTTTTTGCAGGACCTTTTTGGGCAGCGGCATGTTGCCCACCTCAGCGAAGCCCGGATAACCTTTCGGCCCCGCACCCTTGAGCACCATCACGCAATGCTCGTCGATATCGAGCGACTCGTCGTCGACCTTCGCGTGCAATTCTTCGATCGTCTCGAACACCACCGCGCGTCCGCGATGCTTGAGCAAACTCGCGGTCGCGGCCGACGGTTTGATGACCGCGCCATTCGGCGCGAGATTGCCCTTGAGGACCGCAATGCCCGCCTTCGGTTTGAACGGCTCGGCAAACGTCGTGATGACCTTCTCGTCGTGATTCGGCGCGTTGCGCACGTTGTCCCACAGGGTCCGGCCGTTCACGGTGAGCGCTTCCTTATGCAACAACCCCTGTTCGCCGAGTTGCTTCAGCACCGCCGGCAAACCGCCCGCGTAGTAAAAATCTTCCATCAGATATTCGCCGGACGGCTGCAGATTGACGAGGCAGGGCACGTTGGAGCCAAGCTCCCAGTCTTCCAGCGTCAACTCCACGCCAATGCGCTTGGCCAGCGCAATCAGATGCACCACCGCGTTGGTCGAGCCGCCAATCGCCGCATTCGTGCGGATCGCGTTTTCGAACGCCTGGCGCGTGAGAATCTTGTCCATCGTCAGGTCCTCGCGAACCATGTCGACGATGCGCCGTCCCGCCAGATGCGCGAGCACCTGACGCCGGGCATCCACCGCGGGAATCGCCGCGTTGTGCGGCAGACCCATGCCGAGCGATTCGACCATCGACGCCATCGTGGAAGCCGTGCCCATCGTCATGCAATGGCCGCGCGAGCGGTTCATGCACGACTCGGCTTCGGTGAATTCCTCCTGAGTCATCGTGCCGGCGCGCACTTCCTCCGACATCTGCCAGACGCCGGTACCCGAGCCGATATGCTTGCCGCGAAACCGGCCGTTCAGCATCGGTCCGCCAGAGACCGCCAGCGCTGGCAGATTGCACGACGCCGCGCCCATCAGCAGCGCCGGCGTGGTCTTGTCGCAACCCACCAGCAGAATTACGCCGTCCATCGGATTGCCGCGGATCGATTCCTCCACGTCCATCGACGCGAGGTTGCGAAACAGCATGGCGGTCGGCCGCAAATTCGTCTCGCCGAGCGACATCACCGGAAACTCGAGCGGCAAGCCGCCGGCCTCGTGCACGCCTTTCTTCACGTACTCGGCCAACTCGCGAAAATGCGCATTGCACGGCGTCAGTTCCGACCACGTATTGCAGATGCCGATGACCGGGCGGCCGTCGAATTCGTCGTGCGGAATGCCCTGGTTTTTCATCCACGAGCGATGCAGAAAACCGTCGCGGTCCTTGAGGCCGAACCACGCCTGGCTGCGCAGCGGCTTTTTAGTCTGGTTGGAATCAGCCATTGAATCTCCTGTTGGCAAGCTTAGAGAGTGCGGGGCGCTTACGAGTCAATGCACGCGCTTGCTGCGGCGGAACTGGTCGAACAGCACCGCGAGCAACAGAATCCCGCCACGAATCAGATATTGATAGAAAGTCGGCACGTTCATCAGGCTCATGGCGTCCTGCACCGAGCCCATGATCAGCACGCCGACCAGCACGCCGGAAATCGTCGCGACGCCGCCCGTCAGCGAGACGCCGCCGAGCACGCACGCGGAGATCACGCCGAGTTCGAGTCCAACCGAGGTCTTCGGGTCGCCCAGACTCATCCGCGACGCAAGCATCACGCCCGCGAAACCGGTGACGAGCCCTTGCAGCACGAAGACGGTGATCTTGATGCGCGTGACCGGCAGGCCGGCGAGCAGGGCCGCTTCGCTATTGCCGCCCACGGCCAGCACGTTCTTGCCGAACACGGTTTTCTTCAGCAGGAAACCGAACAGCACGAAGCCGACGATGTTGCTCCAGATGGGATACGAAATGCCGAGGAACGCGCCGCCGCCCAGATCGAAAAAGCGCTCTTCGGAGATCATCACCGCGTCGCCGCTCGACGTGATGTAGGCGAGACCGCGCACGACTTCCATCATTGCGAGCGTGACGATCAGCGAGTTGATCTTGTAGCGCGCCACCAGCACGCCGTTGACGAGTCCGACCGCGCCGCCGGCCAGCACGCCCGCCGCGATGCCGAGCGTCACGCTATGGGTCGCGGTGATCAGCGTGGATGCCACGACGCCCGCGAACGCGACGATCGACGCGACCGACAGATCCACTTCGCCGAGCGCCAGCACGAACATCATGGTCACGGAAATCGAGCCGATCAACGTGACCGAGAGCAGCAAACCCTGGATGTTTCGCGAGCTCAGAAAATCCGGCACGGTGAACGACAGTGCCACGAACAGAATCACGAACACCATCACGATGCCGGACTTGTTGATCAGATCCCACGTACGCGCGGCCCGCGCGCTCAGGCCCGCGGAAGCGACGGCGGGCGTCGAGGATTCGGTTGAAGGTGTTTGCATGGTGTTAGTCCGTTCTCAAAGCCATGGTTTTTCAGCGGGGCAGCGCGAGCTTGATCAGCGCGTCGGGCGTCGCCTGCGCCTTGGGCAGGTTGCCGACGATGCGGCCTTCTTTCATCACGATCACGCGATCCGCGACGCCGATCACTTCGGCCAGGTCGCTCGATACGACGACGACCGTGCGGCCCGCTTCGGCAAGTCCATACAGCAGGCCGTAGATTTCGCTGCGCGCACCGACGTCGATGCCGCGCGTGGGCTCGTCCATCAGGAACACGTCGATCTCCTCGGCGAGCCAGCGCGACAGAATCACCTTCTGCTGGTTGCCGCCGGACAGCGTGCCGATTGGCGTGTCGCCGTTGCGCGTCTTGATGGCGAGCTTGCCGATGAACTCTTTCGCGGTCTGCGCTTCCTTGCGGCGGTCGAGCACGTTGAAGCGGCTAAAATGCCGCCGGCAACTGATGTTCAGGTTGTCCGACACCGACGCGATGGAGACGATGCCTTCCTGTTTGCGGTCTTCTGGACACAGCGCGAGACCCGCGCGCACCGCATCGCGCGGTGTCGCGAAGCGCACCCGCTTGCCCTTCAGCGTGATCTCGCCGGATACGGGTTTGACGGCGCCGTAAATGAGCTTCATCAACTCGGAACGCCCTGCGCCCACCAGCCCGAAAAAGCCGACGATCTCGCCTTGGCGCGCCGCAAACGACGCCGGTTCGCGCAGTCCCAAACCCATCAGATCCTTCACCTCGAGTTGCACGTCGCCGAGTGCGCGCGAGCGATAGCCGTACACATCGGCGATCGAGCGGCCCACCATGCAACTGATCAGCCGGTCGCGATCGAGTCCGGTGCCGGCCTCGAAGGTGTCGATATGGCGGCCGTCGCGAAACACCGTAACGCGATCGCACAGCTCGTAGACTTCGTCCATCCGGTGCGTGACATAGACGATCGCGCGACCCTCGGCCTTCAGCGCGCGAATGATGCGAAAGAGCTGGGTGGTTTCGCGCGAGGACAGCGAACTCGTCGGCTCGTCGAACGCGATCACGCGCGCGTCGCGCATCAGCGCCTTGCCGATTTCGATCATCTGGCGCTGACCGATCGACAGATTTTTCACCTGTTGCGACGGGTCGATTTTTTCGCCGAGCCGGTCGAGTTCGCGCACGGCGCGCGCGACCAGCGCTTTCTCGTCGAGCACGCCGAAGCGGTTGGGCAGCGCGCCGAGCATCAGGTTTTCGGCGACCGTCAACTCGGGCACCAGATGCAGTTCCTGATAGATGATCGCGACGCCTGCCGCGATCGCCGCTTTGGTGGACGTGAACTGCTGGGGCACGCCGTCGATGGACAGGCTGCCCGCGGCCGCCTGATTCACGCCGGACAGCACCTTGAGCAGCGTCGACTTGCCCGCGCCGTTCTCGCCCATCAAGCCGTGCACTTCGCCGCGCCGCACGTCGAGCGACACCTGGTCGAGCGCGAGCACGCCGGGAAAGCGCACGGTAATGCCATCAAGTTGCAGATACGGTTCCTGTGCGTCGACGGCTGTCGCGTCGGAATGGGACTTGGTTTGGAAGGACGTCATCGAACGAAACACCTCGGGCAGCGTGAGACCGGTAAGCAGCGAGCCGCGTGCGCGGCTCGCCGGAAGAACCCTCAAATACCGAGTTCTTTGCGCACGTCCTGCCAGTTGCCGCGCACCATCAGCTTGCCGGTGGTCTGCGTATCGGCAGGCGGCTGCTTGCCGTCCTTGATCCAGTCGACGAGGTTTTCGGTGCTCTCCTTGCCGTGATTGGTCGAGCTCACCGCGATCGTGCCGTAGAAGCCGGTCGGTTCCTTCTTCTGGAACTCGGCGAACGCTTCGCCCGCGCCGTTGATGCCCACGCCGATCACGTCGGCCGACGGAATATGCAACTGCTCGGTCGCGCGCACCCCGCCGAGCACGCTCTCTTCGTTCAACGCGAAGATCACCCACTTCTTGATGGCCGGATGTTGCGCCAGCACCGGCGATGAAGCGTTGAAGCCGCCTTCGTCGTCGGTGGTCTTTTGCGGCGCGTCGAAGATGTTCTCCTTCTTGAAGCCGCCGGCGAGCAGCGATTGCGTCGCGCCGTCGGTGCGCAGTTTCGCGGTCGGCAATTCGTAATTCGTGATGCGCAGTGCGCCGACTTCTTCGGGCCTCCAGCCGCGCCGTTTCATTTCATCCGAGATCGCCTGACCCACCTGATTGCCGATCTTGAACGCCGACATGCCCAGATGCGGCACGTTCGGCAACGGCTTGCCGGTCGAGTCGACCAGTTGATCGTCGACGGTGACGAACTTCATGTTGTAGCGCTTCGCGCGCGCCTGGATCGCCGGTCCGAGGCGCACGTCGGGCGCGCAGATCACGAAGCCTTTGGCGCCTTGCGCGCCGAGGTTGTCGATCGCGGCCAGCACTTTCTCGCCGTCCGGCGTGCCGATGTTGACGACCGCGAAGCCGTCCTTCTGGCCCAGCGCGCTCGCGGCTTTCTGTTCGTTGATGAACCAGGCCTGCTCCGGCATCTTCACGAGGAAGCCGACTTTGAGCGGCTGGTCTGCGTGCGCGGCGAGTTGCAGCCCGAAGGGCGCGGCGAGGGCGGCGGCGGCCATCGCCGAAAGGGTCAAGCGACGAAGTTTGCGGGTCATGTCTGTCTCCTGAAGTTGGAACGCTGCGTTGATGTGTTTTATGGGCAGCGGGGGTTCACGACTCCCGGCGTGATCAGCCGGGGCGTGGATTCGGGGTGGCGAACTCGGGCTTTGTCATCGCGGATCAGCCTGCGGCGTAGGCCGTTTTCGTGGTGGTCCAGAAGCTTGCGTCGGAGAGGCCGTAGGCGGACGCCTTGCGGCCGTCAGCCGACGCGTGATGCTGCTCCAGCGCGGTAGTCGGCAGATTGATCGCGACGTGGCCGCACTGCGCGTGACGCCGGAAGTGCCGCGCGTGCGCGAGCGAGCGCGTGAAAAGGCCGGCGCACAGACCAGAAGCGTTGTCGTTGGCAAGATGGAGCGCGTGCTCGTAGTCGTCGGCACGCAGTACGACCGCAATGGGACCGAATATCGCTTCGCGGGCAATGCGATGTTCCGGTTCGGCGATAAACAGCGCGGGCTCGAAGAAATAACCGCGCGTGGCCCGCTCCAGTGGCAGGCCGCCTTGCAGCAACGCCGCGCCTTCGGCCTGACCGGTGCGCACGTAATCGAGCGTGCGCGCGAGTTGGGTCGCTTCGGCGAGCGGGCCGATGTCGGTGGTGGGTTTCAGCGCGTGATCCACGCGCAGCATCGTCAGCTTCGCTCGCAGCGCATCGACGAACGGCTCGAAGGCGTCGCGCTCGACGATCAGGCGGGAGGTCGCCATGTGACGCTGGCCGGCGCCGCTATAGGCGCTGCTCGACGCGGCATCGACGGCGCCGGCAAGATCGGCATCGGCCAGCACGACGAACGGATGATTGCCGCCCATTTCCAGTTGCAGGCGCACTTGCCGGGCGGCAGCGACCTGCAGCACGCGTGTCCCGGTTTCGCCGGAGCCGCTCAGGCTGATCGCGGCAACCAACGGATGCGCGACGATGCGCGCGCCCACTTGCCGGCCGCTGCCCATCACGAGGTTGAAGACACCGGCGGGCAGTCCCGCGCGGGCGATGATCGACGTCAGTGCCGCCGCACAAGCGGGCGCGGATTCGGCCGGCTTGAAGACGACGGTGTTGCCGTGCGCGAGCGCGGCGCCGATTTTCGTCGCGGCATGCAGGAACGGCGCGCTCCACGGCGCGATGATGCCGACGACGCCGAGCGGCTCGCGCGTCGTGTCGATATCGATCGACGCGCCGGCGCGCGCGGCCGTCGTCGCGTCCGCCGGCGGCTGCCATGCGGCAGTAGCGCTGCGCTTGAAAATCTGCCCGGCGCGGGTGGTTTCCGCCAGGGCTTCGGCCTGCGTCCTGCCGATCTCGCGCGCAAGCAGACGGCTGAGTTCGTCGCGGCGCGCGAGCATCTCGCTGCCGATCGTATCGAGCGCGTCGGCGCGGCGTTGCGGCGCGCTCAGCGCCCATTCGCGGAAGGCGGCGGCGGCGGCTTCGATGGCCGTGTCGGCTTGACGCGCATCGGCGCGCACGTATTCGCCGAGCGGATGATCCAGGTCCGATGGATCGAGCGACACGCCGGTCGTCGCGCCCGTTTCCCAGCCGCCGTTGATGTAGTGGCGAAACGGACTGGCGACGAGTGGAACGAGCGGATCGCGATTCATCGAGGGGCGGGAGGTTGACGAAAGTAGAGGGGAAGCTCGGAAAAGTCCACGAATGGTATGAGCCGGTCCAATAACTTTCCAATCCCTTTTTGAGCCATCCCGATATCAAATCGGGTATGGCATGATGACGCGGTCAGCGCACCGGACGGCCGGTACGCAGCACGCCCGCCAATAGACGGCTTCGAGCCGCACGATGGAGACAGGCCATGACGCGTAGCTATTCGAACTGGTTCGTGCGGGCGCGTCTGAAGACGCGCCAGTTGCTGCTGCTGGCGGCGATGGAAGAGGAGGGTAACGTCCGCCGCGCCGCCGACGTGCTCGGCATGACGCAGCCTGCCGCGTCGCGTTTGCTCAAGGAACTCGAAGACATGCTGGAGGTGAGTCTGTTCGACCGGACTCCCCACGGCATGCACGCCACGCTGTACGGCGAGGTGATGATCCGCCACGCGCGCATGGTGCTGTCGAACCTGAGCCACGCGCACGACGAGATCTCGGCGCTGCGCTCGGGGCTCGCCGGACAGGTGCGCATCGGCGTGATTGCGGCGGCCGCCGCGACGATGGTGCCGCGCGCGGTGGCGAGCGTGAAGGAGCGCTATCCGCAGATGCAGATCTGGGTAGAAGTCGAAACCTCCGACGTGATGCTGCCGAGACTCGCCGAAGGCGAGCTCGACATCATGGTGGGCCGCGTGCTGGAACGACAGAACCAGTTCAAGACCGAAGTCCGCTACGAACCTCTGGCCGACGAGCCGCTGTGCGTGGTCGCGCGGCCCGGGCATCCGCTGGAAAGCGAGAGCGGGCTGACCTTGCGCGGTATCGTCAATGCGGGCTGGGTGTTGCATCCGCCGGGCAGTGTGCTGCGGCATCGCTTCGATCTGATGTTTTCGCAGATCGGTCTGAATCCGCCGCAGAACGTCGTGAATACCAACAATTTCCTCGCGATTTCGAGCCTGCTCGTGCAGAGCGACATGCTCGCGGTGCTGCCCGACGAAGTGGCGCGGCAGTATCAGCAGTACGGCGTGTTGAGCCGGGTGCCGATCGATTTGCCGTGTCGCATGGATACATTCGGTATCATCACGCGCCAGTCGCACCTGTTGTCGCCGGCGGCGTCCGTCGTACTCGACGCGCTGCGTGCGGCCGCGGGCGAGGTCTACGGCAGCTCGTTCGAGCCGGCTGTGGCGCGATAAATGCTCCTCCTGATGTCATGGTCGCCGGTCAACGGCGCGGGAGGGCCACGATGTACCCCAATCACGGAAAACGGCAACGCGCCGTCGACGATTCTTTTTCTGTTCGCTCCGGTGGAGCGAGCGTCTGGTTCAGTAACGGCATGGCTATCAAATCGACGATTTACAAGGCGGAACTGCAGATCGCCAACATGGACCGGCACTATTACGCCGACCACGCCCTGACGATCGCCCGCCATCCCTCGGAAACCGACGAACGGATGATGGTCCGGGTCGCGGCGTTCGCGCTGTTCGCGCAGGAGCGCCTGGAATTCTGCAAAGGTTTGTCGGATGTCGACGAACCGGACTTGTGGGCGAAAGACCTCACTGGTGCGATCGAAACCTGGATCGAGGTGGGTCAGCCCGACGAACGGCGCATCGCCAAGGCGAGCGGCCGCTCCAACGACGTCGTGGTGATCGCGTATGGCGGCCGCACGTCGGATATCTGGTGGCAGGGTGTGAAGAACAAGGTCGAGCGCCTGCGCAACGTGACGGTGTGGACGCTCGGCGAAGAAGTGGCGGCGTCGCTCAGTTCGCTTGCGCAGCGGACCATGCGGCTGCAATGCACGGTACAGGACGGCGAAGCGTGGCTCGGCAGCGCGGACGCCGATGCGGTGAAGATCGACTGGACGGTGCTGAAGGCGCCGTCGAACGGCTGAACTCGGCGCCTGCAAAAGTTGGGGACGAAAAAAAGCCCGCTCTATGTGGAGCGGGCTGAATCCATATCAGGAGGAGACATGGAGGAGACAGTTCCTAATATACACATGGGGTTGGTGCGACGCAATAACTTTTTAAGGGAAAACCCGGTATCGCGCCAAATTGTCGCAGTCTACGGTGCAATCGGCGCCGGACGGAGCTTTCCGGCTCTGCGCGCAGTCGAATGACAGAGCAAGAACTGGAGCGTCGTGCGTCGCCAGACTACGTACATTGGTGAGCACCGACAACGCTTCCCGGACCCCATCATGACCCGCACCGATCAGCTCGATTCCGCCACCCGCTGGGCTTCCGACGACGACCGCTGGCAAGCCGTCACGCGCCGCGACCCGCAAGCCGACGGCGAGTTTTTCTTCGCGGTGAAGACCACCGGCGTGTTCTGCCGTCCGTCGTGCGCGTCGCGCCAGCCGAACCGGCAGAACGTGCTTTTCTTCACCGATGTCGATGCCGCGCGCCAAGCCGGTTTTCGCGATTGCAAGCGCTGCCAGCCCGGCGGTCTGCCGCGCGAACTGACGATCGTCGAGCGCGCGTGTGCGGCGCTGGACTCCGATCCGCAACAGCGACTCACGCTCGCGCAGTTGAGCGACGCCGTGCACGTCAGTCCGTTCCATCTGCAGCGGCTGTTCAAGCGCGTCGTTGGCGTGTCGCCCCGTCAATATCAGGCCGCGCGGCGTGGCGCAGCGTTGCGCGGGGCGCTGCAAAGCGGCGCGGATGTGACCAGCGCCACGCTCGATGCCGGTTTCGGCTCGCCTTCGCGCATGTACGAAAGCGCGGCGGCCGAACTCGGCATGGCGCCCTCCGCCTTTCGCCGCAAGGGCGCCGGGCTCAGCGTGCGTTATACGACGGCCTCGACGTCGCTCGGCTACGTGCTGATCGCGGCGACCGACAAAGGCATCTGCAAGATCGCTTTCGGCGACGACACCGCGTTGCTGGTCGACGAACTGCGCGACGAGTTCGCCAACGCCGATCTGCGGGACGACGCCGCACCGCTTGCGCCGTTCCTCGCGCAGATCGACGCCTATCTGCGCGGCACGCGTCACGCCTTCGATCTGCCGCTCGATGTGTCGACCACCGTGTTCCGGCAACGCGTATGGGACGCGCTACAGCGCATCCCATACGGCGAGACCCGCAGCTATTCGCAGATCGCCGACGCGGTGGGCGCGCCGCGCGCCGTTCGCGCGGTCGCGAGCGCCTGCGCGACGAATCCGGTGGCGCTGGCGATTCCGTGTCATCGGGTCGTGCAGAAGGGCGGGGCGCTCGCCGGCTATCGCTGGGGCTTGCCGCGCAAAGCCGCGTTGCTGGAGAACGAAGCGCAGCACGAGCGCGACGTCGCTACTTCCGAAGAGCCAACCTCCAGCCTGGATCACGCTGCGTGAGCCCATCCCAGCCTTCCGCCATCCTCGAACTGCCGTTCAAGGCGCCCTTCGACTGGCCGCGCCTGCTGCGCTTCTTCGGCGGACGCGCGACACCCGGCGTCGAAGCGGTGACGGACGGCGCGTACCGTCGCGCAATCGAGTGGCTCGGCGACAGCGGCACGCTGAGCGTCAGCCTGCATCCGCGCAAGCGCTGCCTGGTCGCGACGATCGAAGGCAACGTGAGCCGTCACGCCGATGCGCTCGCCGCGCCGATCGCGCGCATGTTCGACCTTCACGCGGAACCGCGCAAGATCGCCGCGGTACTCGCCGCCGACCCGTGGCTCGCACCGCTCGTCGAGCACGCGCCGGGCTTGCGGGTGCCGGGCGCGTGGTCGGGCTTCGAACTGGTGGTGCGCGCGATCGTCGGCCAGCAGGTGAGCGTGAAAGCCGCGACGACCATCATCGGACGTCTCGTCCAGCGCGCCGGCGAGCGCATCGCAGGGCATCCGCACGAGCACACCGCGTGGCGTTTTCCGACGCCGGCCGCGCTCGCCGCGGTCGATCTCGCGAAGATCGGCATGCCGGGCAAACGCGTGGCGGCCTTGCAGGGCTTCGCGCAGGCGGTCGCGTCGGGCGACGTGCCGCTCGACAGCGCTGTCGCCGACGCGCAGTACCTGCGCGCCGCGTTGCTCGCGCTACCCGGCATCGGCCCATGGACCGTCGAATACGTCGCGATGCGCGCATGGCGCGATGCCGATGCCTGGCCGGGCTCGGACCTGGTGCTGATGCAGTCCATCGCCGCGCGCGACCCGTTGCTCGTGCGGCCTGCGCAACAACGCAGCCGGACCGACGCGTGGCGGCCGTGGCGTGCCTACGCGGCCATGCATTTGTGGAACGAAGTGGCCGACCGCGCCGGCGCCGCACGCGGCGGTTGAGCGGTTGCGAAAGAGGGCGAAAGAAGAGGGCGAAAAAAGAGGGCAAAAAAAGAGGGCAAAAGACAGGGTAAACCGCCACCCGGCCACGGCCGGGTTCAAGCAGGCAGGGCCTGCCGGGGCGACCTCAAGCAGCGGCCCTGACGAGATGTTAAAGTGCCCGCTACTGAAAATTCCGCCGAACGTTGTCAACCGCGCCATGCTGCCGACGAGCAGTGAAGCGGCACATGGCGGCCGACAACGCCCGACTCGCATCAATGCCAAACACCACACCTTCCCGCACGACCGACGTGTTCTTACACCGCCTGTCCGTGCTGACTTCCGGCCCACAGCGCGACGCGCTGATCCGCGGCCTGCGCGGCATCGAAAAGGAAAGCCTGCGCGTGACGCAGGACGGCAAGCTCGCCACGACACCGCATCCGCGTGCGCTCGGTTCGGCGCTTACGCATCCGTCGCTCACGACCGACTACTCCGAAGCACTGCTCGAACTGATCACGCCCGCCGAAAGCGACGTCGCGATCACGCTCGATAAACTCGACACGCTGCATCGCTTCGTCTACGCCGTACTCGGCGACGAGATCTTGTGGAACAACTCGATGCCCGCGTTGCTGCCCGACGCCGACGACGCGATTCCGATCGCCGACTACGGTTCGTCGAACATCGGCAAGCTGAAGTACGTGTACCGCATCGGGCTCGCGCTGCGTTATGGACGCACCATGCAGTGCATCGCGGGCATCCACTACAACTATTCGCTGAACGAAGAAGTCTGGCGGGCGTTGCAGGCGGATCAGCAATCCACCGCCAGCGCGGTCGACTTCCAGTCCGAACGTTATCTCGCGCTCATCCGCAATTTCCGTCGCACCAACTGGCTGCTGATGTATCTGTTCGGCGCCTCGCCGGCGCTGGATCGCCGGTTTCTCCGCGAACGCGCGCATACGCTCGACACCTTCGACGCCGACACCCTGTACCGCCCGTACGCCACGAGCCTGCGCATGAGCGACCTCGGCTACTCGAACACCACCGCGCAGGCCGCGCTGCACGCCGACTACGACACCTTGCCCGGTTACCTCGACGCGCTCGCCAAGGCGGTGAGCCAGCCGTATCCCGCGTACGAGGCGATCGGCACGCAACGCGACGGCGAGTGGGTGCAGATCAACACCAACGTGCTGCAGATCGAAAACGAGTTCTACTCGACGATCCGCCCGAAGCGCGTCACGCATCCGGGCGAGCGTCCGCTGCATGCGCTGGCCGCGCGCGGCGTTCAATACGTCGAAGTGCGCTGCATGGATATCGATCCGTTCGAACCCAGCGGGATCTCGCTCGAAACGTCACGCTTTCTCGATGCCTACCTGCTGGTCTGCGCGCTCGACGACAGCGCGCCGTTACCGCCGCCCGCCTACGCCGAAGCCAACCAGAATTTTGGCCGCGTCACGATGGAAGGGCGCAAGCCGGGCCTCACGTTGACGCGCGACGGCGAGACGGTCGCGATGACCGATTGGGCCGAAGCACTGCTCGCGAAGATCGAAGCAGCCGCAGTTGCGCTCGACAAGCTGCAAGGCGGCGACGAGCACGCGCGCTCGGTGGCGATTCAACGCGCGAAACTCGCGGATGTATCGTTGACGCCTTCGGCGCGTGTGCTCAAAACCATGCGTGAGAACCAGCAGAGTTTTCTGGATTTCGGCCTGCAGCAAAGCGAGGCGCACGCTGCCTATTTCCGCGGCCGTCCGCTGGACGAAGCCACCACGAGAGAATTCACCGGCCTGGCCGCGCAGTCGCTGGCCGAGCAAAGCAAGCTGGAAAAGGAAGAAGTGGGCTCGTTCGACGCCTTCGTGGCCGCCTACCGCGCCTTCACGCTGAACCGGTTCAGTATCTGACACGAAGCCGCCTGTCGCAAAGAGAGCGGCCCGCGTATGAAACGCGAGGCCGACTACGCGGTCCAAACCGCACGCGCTTTAGCGAAAGAGGTTTCGACATGAACAGACTCAATCCAATCGCCGCGTGGTCCGCGGCCGCCTTCGCCGCCATCGCAGCCGTCGCTGTCACGGCGGGCTGCTCGACCCAGGGGCAGGTCGATCCCGACGTCATGCAGATCGCCACCACGCCGCTCACCTGTTCGAGCAAGGCGGAATGCGACGTGTGGTGGCAGCGCGCCCAGACATGGGTGACGGACCATTCCAAATACAAGGTCGACTCCGTCACCGACACGCTGATTCAAACCGCCGGTCCCGACGGCGGCAAGCGTGCGCTGGCGTACCAGATCACGCGTGCGCCGAATCCCGATGGCACCGCCACGATTGGCTTCGCTGCGCATTGCGACGGGTCGATGGGCTGCAAGCCCAATCCATGGGAAGCGGGCGCGGATTTCAAGCAGTTCGTGCGCAGCGGTGCGGCTTCGTCGCCGGGCGCTGGTGCCAGCGCTGGTGCGCCAACCGCTCCGGCGGCGCCGTCGCCGCAGCCCGCTGCCGCAGCGCATCCGGAAACCTCGCAAGGCGGCGGGCAATCCATTCCCGCCGCGAACGGCGAAGCGGTCACTCAATAACGTCGCAATATAACGTCGCCAGCGGGGTCAATGCCCCATCGAGGGCCCCGCGCCTTTGCGCGGCCTGGTGATCCACACCAGCAGCGCCAGCACGATGAACGCCGCGCACGAAATCCGGAAAAAGTCGTTGGTCGCCATCATGTAGGCCTGCGCCGTTACGACCTGGTTCAACTGCGCAGTAATGCCGTCGCCGCTCAGCCCGAGGCTCGCCAGGGAGTTCGTGTAGGCCGTCGTATTGGCCGCGTAGACGTTCACCGAGTCGGTCAGCATCGCGTGATGGTAGATCGTGTCGTTCTCCCAATACGTGGTGCTGATCGCCGTACCGATCGCCCCGGACAAGGTGCGGAAAAAGTTCGACAGACCGGACGCGCTGGCCAGCCGTTCGTCGGATACGCTCGACAGCGTGATGGTGGTCATCGGCACGAAGAAGCAGGCCACGCCGATCCCTTGCACGAGCCGCGGCCAGATCACATGGTTGAACGGCACATCGAGCGTGAAGGTCGAGTTCCACAGCGACACGAACGCGAACACGACGAACGCGAAACTGGCCACGACGCGCAGGTTCAACCGGTGCATGTTCTTGCCGATCATCGGCGAGAGAACCAGCGCGAGCAGGCCGACCGGCGCCGTCGCAAGTCCCGCGATGCCGGCCGTGTAGCCCATCACGGTCTGTAGCCAGAGCGGGAAGATGACCACCGAGCCGAAGAAGGCCATGAAGCCGAACGACACGATCAGCACGCCCAGCGCAAAGTTGCGGTCCTTGAAGAGCGAGAGATCGACAATCGGCTGACTATCCGTCATTTCCCACACGAGCAGGAACGCAATGGACACCACCGCGACGACCGCGAGCGCGACGATGAAGGTCGAGTTGAACCAGTCGCGATCCTTGCCGAGGTCGAGCATCATCTGCAGACAGGAGACGCCGATCACCAGCAGGGCGAGGCCGACGGCGTCGATGCGCTGGCGCGTCGTCTTCGTCTCGCGGCCGCGCAGCAGCACGAACGCGATGGCGGCCGAGAACAGCCCGATCGGCACGTTGATATAGAAAATCCATGGCCACGTGTAGTGATCGGTGATGTAGCCGCCCATCACGGGTCCGAAGATCGGCGCGCAGATCACCGTCATCGCCCATAGGCCGAGCGCGAGGCCACGCTTTTCCGGGGGATAGGAACGCATTAGGATGGTTTGCGACAGCGGCACCATCGGGCCGGAGACGAGTCCTTGCAGCAGCCGGAACGCGATCAGCGATTCGAAGTTATGCGCGAAGCCGCAAAGCGCCGAGGCAATCGAAAACAGCAGCACAGACAGCGTGAAGAGCCGCACTTCGCCGACGCGTCGCGCGAGCCAGCCGGTCAGCGGCACGGCAATCGCCGATGCCACCGAATACGACGAAATCACCCAGGTGCCCTGACTGGTCGCCACGCCCAGGCTGCCGGAGATGGTCGGCACGGCCACGTTCGCGATCGACGTGTCGAGCACCTCCATGAACGTGCCGAGCGCGAGACCGACCGTAAGCAGGGCCAGCGCGCCGCCTTTGAGCGGCGCCGGCTCCGCCGCGGGCGGAGCGAGTGGCGCGGGGGTCGATTCGGCGGCAGGCGCGGTTGCTTCCATGTGCTTATCCTCAAATGTTAAATGCTTGTCGCGGCAGGCTTATCGCGCGGTCGACCTGGCCTGCTTGTATGCCCGGTCATCCTCTGCCCAGACAGAGATTCTCATGCGGCTAGCGCGTTGTTCGAGCGCTTTCTAGTTTGTATTCGGCAATTCGGGGGGCGATTCGGGTGCGTTTCGGGGACAATTCGGCGGCTAGTCGCCGCCCGCACCATCCGACCCGTTCGCAATGAACCGGCCGAGCAGATTCATCAACGCCGCGTGGTCTTCTGCGGAAAAACCCCGCAGTTGCTCGTTGAGCACCTCCGCGCCCAGCGCCGGCAGTCGTCGCGCGGCATCCTGGCCCTGCTGCGTCAGCTCAAGCTTCACCATCCGTCGATCTTCGTCGCTCCGCGTGCGCGCCACGAAGCCTTTCTTTTCGAGCCGGTCGAGCAGCCGCGTCATCGATCCGCTGTCATACGACATCACGCGGGACAGCTCGAAGGGCGTGTTGGCGCGACACGCCGACAACATCAGGATCACGCCGATCTGTTGAGCCGTCAGCCCGAGCGGTTTGACCGCGCGATCGGTGCGCTCGACCAGCACGTTTCGCGCTTTGGTCAGGTAGTAGCCGAGACTCGTTTCGAGCTGGATCTCGTCTGCGTTGTAGGGTCCGTCGATCATCGTGTAGTCGGTACTTCCGCAAAAACCAATGGATTTTCGCCTTCGAACGGGTGAATCAAATGCACATCTGCTTCTTTGCTATCCACTAAAAAACAACACGCGCACCGCAAACCAGGCAAAGTATCTTGAAATTTCATTGCATAGTCAATATTATTGCAGGCAACGAGTTTCGCGCGATTCCGCGCCACCCGAGACCATGTTCTGACCGATTGTCTGCACACCGCCTGAATCTCCAGCGCGCCGTGCAATAAAGGATTTCCCATGCTGTACCTCAAAAACACGCTCGGCGGCCTCGGCCGCTCGCTCACCGATTCCGCAATTGGCACCTTCCAGGGACCGCACCGCTGGTGGAAATTGGCTCTGCTCGCGGTACTGTTCGTCCTGCCCGGCGGATCGGTGGCAATTGCCGTGTTCGCGTGGTTCGAGCATCGTCGCGCACGCAAAGGCGCCCTGGCCGCCGCGCAGAAAAAGACTGCAGTAGCTCTGATCGCCAGCACGCCCGACAAGGCCGTCGCCAACTTCGCGAATGCCAACCCCAGCGCCCCCGCCGGCGCATGTCAGTCACGCGGCGCCGCATGCCGCGCGGCGGCCGGCAAACAGGCCCGTCAGCCGGGCTCGACCGATTCACGCATCTGATCCCACGCCCCTTGGCGGAAGACTGCGACGCGGCGTGGCTCCCCACGCGCATCGCAGTCGGTAACGACGCGTAACCTTCGTGGCGCCTCAGGTAACACAGCTTTCTTCCCCCTCCATTACGCTTTCAGTTTCCCGCAACCGCGCGGGTCCATGCGCTAACATGCCGGCAGACCTACGATCTCGCCCGGCCTGGGCTGCCGCCTCGCAGCGGCCCCGCGGCGTCCTGAAGGAATCCATTGCATGCAGTCTGTTCGAATCGCGCGCGCGCGGAGACTTGCGCCTCGCGCCCTGACTCTGGCGATCACCACCGCGTGTACTACCGCGTGCGTGACCGCATGTATGACCCTCGCCGGTTGCGCGGTCGGCCCCAACTATCAGCGACCCGCCGCGAGCATCCCCGCTTCGTATAAGGAAGCCGCGCCGGGCTGGAAAGTCGCCCAACCCGCGGATCGGGAAGACCGGGGCGACTGGTGGAACATCTACCAGGACCCGCAACTCGACGCGCTGCAGAACAAGCTGAATACCGCGAACCAGACCGTCGCCCAGTACGCGGCCGCCTATCGGCAGGCACGCGCGCTGGTCGGCGAGGCGCGGGCAGCGTATTTCCCGACCGTCGGCATCTCGGCGGCGGCCACGCGATCGGGCAACGGCAATTCGTCGGGCGGCAACGGGACGACGTCGACGAGCCGCTCCGGCATCAGCAATAGTTTCAACCTCGGCCTGGATGCGAGCTGGGAACCCGATCTGTGGGGCTCGGTCACGCGCTCGGTGAATGCGCAGAAAGCCGGTCAGCAGGGTGCTGCCGCCGATCTGGCGAACGCGCGGCTGTCGGCCCAGGCCACGCTCGCGCAAACCTGGTTTTCGCTGCGCGCGCTCGACTCCACCCAGAAGCTGCTCGACGACACCGTCGCGGCCTACCAGCGCTCGCTGCAACTCACGCAAAACCAGTATGCGGTGGGTGTCGCGGCGCGCTCGGACGTGATTCAGGCGCAGACGCAACTGCAATCGGCGCAGGCGTCGGCTATCGACAACGGCGTGCAGCGCGCTCAGGACGAGCACGCCATCGCCGTGCTGGTCGGCGAACCGGCTTCGACGTTCTCGATTCCGCCCAGTCCGCTCACCGCCACGCCGCCCACGGTGCCGGCGCAGATGCCCTCCGCACTACTCGAGCGGCGGCCCGACATCGCCTCGGCGGAACGCAAGGCCGCGGCGGCCAACGAGCAGATCGGCGTCGCGATCGCCGCATTCTTTCCGTCGCTGACCTTGTCGGCGTCGGGTGGCTTCGAAAACTCGGTGTTCTCGCAACTGCTCACCGCGCCGTCACGCTTCTGGACGCTCGGCCCGCAACTCGCCGCGACTCTGTTCGACGCGGGCTTGCGTCAGGCGCAGACCGAAGCAGCGCGCGCCACCTACGACGAAAACGTCGCCACCTATCGTCAAACGGTGCTGACCGCGTTCCAGGACGTCGAAGACAATCTCGCGTCGCAGCGCATCCTTGCGCAGGAGATCGTCGTGCAGCAGCAGGCAGTCGATTCGGCGCGCCAGGCGCTCGACATCGTCACGAACGAGTACAAGGCCGGCACGGTGCCTTTTCTCAACGTGTTGACCGCGCAGACCACCGCGTTCACCGCGCAGCAGAAGCTGGAAAACATCGCCGGCCAGCGGATGGTCTCGTCGGTGGGTCTGGTGAAGGCGCTGGGTGGCGGCTGGGACGCGTCTCAAATGAATCGCGAGACGGGTGACGTCGCCGCGCCGGTTGCACGAAACGACGCGCCGTCGGCGCAGGCGACGAGTAACTAGGCGACCGGGAGCCTGTGTCCCGGCTCCCGACTTTGAACCCGCTCGCTAGCCGCGGGTTTCAATGCACGAAAGTCAGCGCCACCGTATCCGGCCCGCTCGGCCGTCCGAGCAGATTCAGCAGGCCGGCCAGGTTATCGCGCGCTTGCGGATCGGCGCTCGCGGTGCCGTGAAACGACATGGAGGCCGGTGACACCGTACCGGTCCCGTTCAACCGCAGCGGGCCCTTGAAGGTCGACAGATCCAGCGCGGAAGTGACCCCCTGCGCCTGAAACAGCAGCCGGTACGAGCCCAGCGGTTTGACGAGCGAGACCCGCGAACTGACATCGTTCAGCGTCACGGTCATCTGGCCGAACGCTTCGCGGTTGAAGCTGCGCCAGTCCGACCACGACAGCCGCACGTCGCCCTGCAAGTCGAGCGTATTGAACGGCGCGCCCAGCCCGCTCAGCAGCGACGCCGGCACCGCGATCGCACCCGCCGATACCGTCGCGCCACGCGGCGTGGCGTCGAGGGTAATCGGCTGCGGCATGGCTTCGCTATGCAGCATCGTCATGCGGACGCGTCCGGTGAACAGCGGCCAGAAAGCCGTGCGCCATTCGATGCGACCGGGCAGCAGCGTCGCCGCGCTCATGTCCGAGCCCGCGGCCAGCATCAGCGTGGCCGAACCGTGCCAGAGCGAGCCGGCCGGATCGACCAGATTCACGTGACCGCGCGTGTGTTTCGCGAATTGTGGCGTAATCCAGGCCGCCGGCAGCAAGGCCACCATCACCACCGCCGCCGACACCACCGCGACGATCAGCCAGGGCAGCGCGGCGCGTGCGCGCCGCATCCAGTAAGTCATGCGAGATCCTGTAGCGGCGCGCTCATTTCGCGGTGGACGGCTGCAACGACGCCGTCAGATCCACCTGGCCGTCTTCCTTCAGCGCGCTCAGATGCGCCTCGGCCACCTGCACCTTGAACTGCTTGCGGGCGTCGTCGACCCACGCGGTCCAGGCAGGGAACGACGCGTTCTTCATCTGGATCTGCACCGCGTTACCGATGACCTGCACCTGAGTCGCGGCCAGCCCGTGATCGCCGAGCGACGCCGTGAGCGCGTCCTTGAGCGCGGCGCCGGTCGGCGCGACGCCTTGCGAGGCCGCCGACAACTGACGTGCCTCGTTGGACTCCGCGGTCATCTGCGCCAACTGCCGCTGCAAGCCCGGCAGCGATTCCCGCAGATGCGTGCGGCCTTCCTGCGCCGGCGCCCACAACACCGTCCACGCGATGATCAGCGCCAGTGCGCCGCCGCCCCACGTCAGCAGCATCTTTTCGCGCTCGGTGCGCTGGTCCCAGAATCCGGCCCATGTTTGAGCGAGTTGAGCTTTCATTGTCCGTTCCTGATGGTCCACTTGCCGGTGTTGCTGTCGATCGCGCCGCTCAAGCCGTTACGCGCGAGACGCTGGGCGAAGCCGGCATCCAGTTTGACTTCCGGCTTGAAGGTCACGTCGAGTCGCCGGTCGTGATAGTCGAGCGCCGCAATGCCGTTGACGGGCACCGGCGGCAGCGAGCGCGCGAGACCGTCGGCGAGCGACAGGAAGTCGTCCGGCGACAACTCGCCCGCCGCGACCCGCAACTGCTGCAACTGGCGCGACATCTGGTCGGGCGCATCCAGCACGACCGTCGTCTTCGGGAAGGTGTTGAGCAGCAGTTCCGTCATCTGCGTGTTGATCGCGTCGCGTTGGCGCGCGAGCATGATCCACTGCACGTTCGCGCCGATGATCGCGATGACCAGCGCGCCCACCGCCAGCATGACCGGCAGACGCAAGCGCCGCAGCGTCGCGCGGTCGAGGCGCCACGGTTGCGACGCGAACTCGAACTGGCACAGGTCGAAACGGCATTCGAGCGCGCGGCGCGCGAGCTGTTCGAAGGGCAGCGGGCTCGCGCCGTGTACATGAGCGGCGAGCCGGGCCGGGCTGGTCGTGCCGAGGCTCGGCTCGTTGCCGGGCACTTCGGTCAGCATGTAGAGCGAGACGGACGCCGCACCGCCCAACGCGGCGAGCGTGGAATTCACGGCGCTGGCCGGCACGGCCAGGCCTTCGCCCTGCACGCCGCGGGCGATCGCCAGTTCGACGCGCGGCACGCCGCTCGTGTCTTGCGGGCGCTCGACCGCGCCTTCCAGCAGCATGGCGGGTGCGGTTTGCACGACGGCGCCGAGCACGGCGGCCACCATCGGCACGATTGCGGCCACGCCGGGCGCGACGACCGGTGCAATGCCGGGCAACGACGTCGCGACTGTCGCCGGGCCTGCCGCGCCGGCCAGCGCGGGCTCACCGGCGTTGACGGTCTCGGCGACTTCGGCGGGCGTATCGGGCGACAGCGCCTGCGTTTGCGGCAGACAACGCGTGACCGGCACTGCGCGCAGGCTGCGATGGCCGGCCTGCGCGAACGCTTCGCAGATGAAGCGGAACCAGCCGCGATCGACGATGGCGAGCAACTGCCGGCCGCCTGCGAGCGCTTGCGGATCGACGGCGATGTGGCAGGTTTGCGGGTCCTGGATCAGCTGATCCTCGACGATATTGGGGAGCGCCTGGCGCAGCCGCGGGCCTCGTAGCGGCGGCAGTTTGGCCGGCATCATCAGCAGGTCGCGCGCGGCGACCATCAGCACCGTGGACGACGCGCGCGGCAGCAGCGCGAGCGCCGAACGGCCGGCGCGCTGGGTGCGGCCCGACTTGTCGAGCAGCACGAAGGGCAGCTCCGGCAGTTGCCATTCCTGCGATGGCACCGCCGGATCACGCGGCGGAAGTAGGACGATCAGCGTGCTCAAAGGCCACTCTCTTTGGGAAAGGCGTTGTTCATAGTTGGTCTTGGACTCGCACGATACGCGTAGTGTGAGTCAATGCGTCGCGATAGACGAGGGTGGTGCGATCCACTTCGGCGCGTTCGTGCTCGACCCGGCCGTGGATCAGGAAGTAGTTCGTGGTGACGTCCATTTCGCTCGGGTCGATTGCCACCTGCTGGACGCCGGAGCCGGTCAATGCCAGCTGGACGTCGCCGACGTTATGGAAGAACACGGTGGTGCGGCTCGCCACGAAGGATTGCGCGGACGACAGGCTCATACCGGGCACGATGGCCGCGATGACTTCGGCCGATGCCGTGTTCATGTTGAGCGCCGTGGTGGTCGGCAGGACGGTGACGAACGGGCGCAGGCGCGCGACCATTTCCGGGGTATAGCCGGGGACGTCGAGGAGCGAGTCGACGCTGATCATTTGCAGGGGGGCGTGCGCTGCGCGGTCGTCGCCGTCTTCGATACCGGGGTTGTTGCTGAAGCCGCCGCCGGTGCCGCCGCCCTGGATGGGTTGCGAGGTGGCGGCTGTTGTCGTGCTGGTCGTGCTGGTTGTTGTCGTCGTGGTGCTGGTCTGGAAGCGGGTGGCCGATTGCGCGAGACTGGCGCGCAGTTGCACGGCGGTGGTTTGCGCCAGTTGGCTGTTGACGCCGAGCGAGACCAGGAGGCGCTGGTAGGCGCCGATCTGCGAGATGTTCAGTTGCAGGACGCCTGGCGCGGGGCTCAGGATCAGGTTGCGCAGGTTGAATTTGGATTGGGCGTCTTCTATCGAGCCTGACAGGTAGGTGGCGGCGCCTTCCTGGGCGCGGACTTCGCCGATCTGGCCGAGGAAATCGGAGAGACGGGTTTTGGCGATGGGGACGCCCCAGAGGCCGCCCAGATAGGTGATGCCCGCCGAGGTGTCGCCTTCGGAGCGGAGGATCAGGCGGGTCCAGTCTAGCGCTCCGCGGGAGACCCATTGGGCCTGGGAGAGGAGGCGCTGGTTTTCTATTCTTCGGATTTGGACTTGCTGGCGCCAGAGCATGCCGGAGACCAGGATTGCCGATAGGGCTACGACTAATAGGGCGCTGATTATGGCTACGCCTCGTTGGTCTGGCTTTTTGGCCTTTCCTTGTTGTGTTAGTGGTCTATTGGCGTTCCCCCTGTGCGGGGGGGCACCTACTTTTCTTTGCCGCCGCAAAGAAAAGTAGGCAAAAGAAAGCGGGCTCAAACCGCTAACCATTAAGCGGGAACCGTGGCCTTTCCTTGGTAGTGGTGCATCTGGAATCCGTGTCATCGCACACTCCACGACAGTGACACAGCAGTCATCCTTCCCGACTCGCGCTTCGCGCTCGCCGGAAAGGTATGCATGCCGGCCGTCGGCTTCGCCTCGGCCAGGGAACGACCAGCCACCCCGCCGGTTATGCCCCTCGGCGCGCGCAGCGCCGCCGGAGCTGATGAGTGCTTTGTCACGAACATCGAATGTGCGAGGGCACGGATTCCAGATGCACCACTACCAAAGAAATGCCGCGGTTCCCGCTTAAGAATTAGCGGTGTGAGCCGCTTTCTTTTGCCTACTTTTCTTTGCGGCGGCAAAGAAAAGTAGGTGCCCCCCCGCACAGGGGGAACGCTAATAGACCGAGAGCAAAACAAGGAAAGGCACCACCACAAAAGCACCACAAAAAAACCGCGTCGCGGAGACAAAAAGCCAGCCATCACCTCACTCCCCGACAAGAAAAACCCGAGTCACGTTGCGCGCCAACCCCCTCGCCCCCACACTCACCTCGACCCCGGTAACAGACCGCGGCAACGGCGCATTCCCCAACTGGGGAACCTTAAGATTATTAACGTTCTCGGTAATCGCCTTCTGCACATCCTTCATCTGCGAGGTCCATCCCACCTTGGGCACATACAGCCGGGCAGAAATGGAAACCACCCCACCCATCAACGGCACCGCCGTCCACCCATCCCCCTCACCACCGCGCAGCGCCGCCCGCAATTCACCCACGTTCCCCAACGGCGGCGACGCATACCGGATCACCCGTCCATCGGACACCCGATACCGCACCACCTGCAATCGCGGTGCCGTCCCCGGTAAAGACAGCTCCCGCACGATCTGCAACATCCCGCCAGCAATCGATATCGCCGCCTGCTCCGACTCATCGTCGGAAGCCGCCTGCCGCGCATCGATCCGCATCTGATCGAACACCTGCGCAAACACGCGCTCCTCTTCCATCGCGTTCGTAATGGTCTGCCGCCCGCGAATAATCTGGTCGAGCCCCCGCCAGGACAACACCGCAATCACCGCCAGAATCGCAATCGCGACCAGCAGCTCGATCAGCGTGAAACCACGCACACCATCGCGGTGGCGACGCTCAGAGCGAACGGTTGTTTTCATTCGCGACCACCGTCACCATCTGCGCCAGATTGCCGGAACGCCCCGGCGTCGTCACCATCACTTCCACTCGCCGGAACACAGGATTCGGCGTGGACGTCACATGCTCCGTACAGATCAACTGCAAATTGCCCTGCGAACAGTCGAAGCTCGACGAGCCAATGTCCGGCCACGCGCGCGCCAGATGCAAGCGCGCCAACGTATTGTCCGCGCTCCATCCCGCCAGCAGGCGCTGATGCAAATCGGCCTCGCCGCTCGCCAGACTCCCCACCGCACGCAACGACGCAGCCAGCGCAATCGCAATGATCGCCAGCGCCACCAGCACCTCGATCATCGTAAAACCCTGCTGCGACGCGCGTTTCGCGCCGACACCCGCACGGGCTCCCGCGCTTGCCACACCCTGCATCTCAATGCACCTCATAACGACCGCTGCCCGTGCCGACAATGGTCGCGCTTCCCACCGACGAAAACAGCGTGACCCGCACCGGCACGTCGATCGCCTCGGTGCCGAATACCATGCGGCTCGGATGCGTATCCGAACCCGGATAGCTGATCGTCACCCCCGTCACACCGCCTTCCCATCTGCGCGCGCCGAGCAGGTCGTCGCGCAACGGACGCCAGCCGTCTTCGGTATGCATATCGAAACGGAAGCCGCCCTCGAACGGCTGCCATGCAATGGGCCGTGCGCGCACCTGCGCTTCGTCGCCCGCCGACTCGAACAGCAACGCGAGACGCTGCGCCTCCTCGTTCAGATCGGTGCGGGGATTGCGCGTCATCGTGAGCGTGGTGACCGAGATCAGAATGCCGACGATCACCAGCACCACCATCATTTCGAGCAGCGTAAAACCCGCTGCCCGCGCGGCCCCGCGTCGGCGCACGTGCTTCACGCCTTACTGCCAGGATCCGACGTCGGCGTCGTTGCCTTCGCCGCCGGCTTTGCCATCGGCGCCGTAACTGAACACGTCGATGTCGCCATGCACACCCGGATTCAGATACTGATAGCCATTGCCCCACGGATCGTTCGGCAGACGCTCGAGGTAACCGCCGTCTTTCCAGTTGCCCGGCACCGGGTCCGTCGCCGGCTTTTCGATCAGCGCGCGCAGGCCTTGCTCCTGCGTCGGATAGCGGCCGTTATCCAGCCGGTAAAGTTTGAGCGCCTGCATCACCGTGCCGATGTCCTGCTTGGCGGCGACGCGTCGCGCCTCGTCCGGCCGGCTCATGATCTTCGGCACGATCAGCGCGGCGAGAATCCCCAGAATCGCGATCACGACCATGACTTCGATCAGCGTAAAGCCGCGCTGAAGACGGCTCTTCGGCCTCGCGATCTCAGTACGGCGAATGGTCGACACTTGCATAGCTTGCTACCTCTTTTCAGGTGAAATTTTCGATCGGCCGTTGGCGCGTTCCGGCAGACAGGTTGCCATTGAACACGTTCGGGCGGTCATTTTAATGTCATGCAGTTGAAGGGCTTCAACCCAACGCAATTTTCACAATAGTCCGTACAATACGGCGCATGAACGCCATCCAAATCCGCCTTCTGTCGCTCGCGCTCTTCGCCGTTTTTTGCGCGACGCTGACCTACTGGGTCATCACTCTTTCCGCGCTGTCGGGCGCACCGTTGCCGGCCGCAGCCGCGCATGCGCAGGTGTCGACCGACCAGGCCGCCACGCTGTTCGGCGGTCAACTCACCCGCAGCGCGAACCAGGACGTGCATCTGTTCGGTATCCTCGCTTTGAGCGGTGGCGCGGCGGCCATCGTCAGCGTCGGCGGTGAACCGCCGCATGCGGTCTCGCTCGGCAGCGCGCTCATGCAAGGCGCCAAACTCTCCGAAGTCCGCCCCCGCTCCATCATCATCGACCGCAACGGCGCGCATTCCGAAGTCTTTCTGCCCGCCAATCCCGCCGGTCCCACGATCTACGTGCGCTAAAGCAAAACCGGCTGCGGCGCGGCTCGCTTCGAGCGAGCGCCGCAAGCCGCGCTACTCGCCCAACTGCCGACCCAACTACTGCACCAGGTTGTTCAACTCGATGATCGGCAGCATCACCGCCAGCACGATCACCAGCACCACGCCCCCCATCGCCAGAATCAGCAACGGCTCGAGCAGGCTCGTCAGGAACATCGTGCGCCGCTCCAGTTCGCGTGCTTCGCCATCGGCCGCACGATCGAGCATCGTGGTCACGTCGCCCGTCGCTTCGCCCGAACGGATCAAATGAACCAGCACCGGCGGAAACGTCCTGGTGTTGCCGAGCGCGCGCGACAGCGACGTGCCTTCGCGCACCCGCACGATCGCGTCGTCGATGTTCTCGCGCATCGCCTTGTTGCTGAGCGTCTCGGCGGCGGCCTGCAGCGCGCGCAGAATCGGCACGCCTGCTGCGGTGAGAATGCCGAGCGTGCTGGCAAAGCGCACCGTGTTATAGCCGCGCACGAGCTTGCCGAGTAGCGGGGCGGTCAGGAGCCAGCGATCGAACGCGAGACGCGGGCCGGGTTGCCGCAGAATCGAGCGCACCAGGTACGCGATCACGACCACGCCGATCAGCACGGCCCACCACCAGTTCCGCACGAAAGCGGAGAGCGCCATCATCATCACGGTCAGAATCGGCAGTTGCTGCTTGGAACTGGCGAACACGTTGACCACTTGCGGCACGACATAACTCAAAAGAAACGTGACGATGCCGAACGCGATGAGCGTGACGATGCCCGGGTACGTGAACGCGAGCACGATCTTCTGCTTGAGCGCGTTGCGTTGCTCGATGTAGTCGGCAAGCCGCGAGAGCACGAGGCCGAGCTTGCCGGTATGTTCACCGGCGGCCACCAGCGCGCGATAAATCTCGGGGAAATCGCGGGGATGCTGCGTCAGCGCATTCGCGAGCGAATGGCCGCCGAGCACTTCCGCACGAATCGACGCCATCAGTTCGCGAATGTAGTCGCGCTCCGATTGCTCGGTCAGCACCGCGAGCGCTTCGTCGAGCGGCAAGCCGGCAATCAGCAGACTGGCCAGTTGTCGCGTCAGAATGGCCTGCTCGCGTTGCGACAGACGACGGCCGAGCGACAAACGCTGATTGCGTTCGCCGCGCGTCCGCGTCGCCGCGGGTTCGACGACGAGCGGCGTCAGTCCCTGCGAGCGCAGGTTGGTGCGCGCGCCGCGCGCGCTGTCCGCGTCGAGCACGCCTTTTTGCGCCTTGCCCGCCGCATCGATGGCTTCGAAACGAAATGCCGGCATTCGCTTACGCTCCGCCCGTCACACGTATCACTTCTTCGAGCGAGGTGAGTCCGGAGGCCAGCCAGCGATCCGAATCTTCCCGCAATGTGCGCATGCCCTGCGCGCGGCCCGACGTGAGAATCTCCGCGTCGGAAGCGTTGCGATGGACAAGGGCACGGATCTCGTCGTCGATCAGCAGCAGTTCGTACACCCCGCGCCGTCCCGCATAACCGGAATGGCCGCAACGCTCGCAGCCGACCGGATGCCAGCGCACGCTGCCGTCTTCTTCGACACGCTCTTCGCGGCACACCGGACACAGCCGGCGCACCAGCCGCTGCGCCAGCACGCCGAGCAGCGACGACGCGAGCAGGTACGGCTCGACGCCCATGTCGGTCAGACGCGTGACGGCCGAAGCGGCGTCGTTGGTATGCAGCGTGGCCAGCACGAGGTGACCCGTCAGCGACGCCTGCACCGCGATCTGCGCGGTTTCGAGGTCGCGGATTTCACCGATCATGATGATGTCCGGGTCCTGCCGCAGAATCGAGCGCAGCGCCCGCGCGAAGCTCATGCCGATCCGCTCGTTGACCTGCGTCTGGCCGATGCCGGAGAGGTCGTATTCGATCGGGTCTTCCACCGTCATGATGTTGGTGGTGGCGGTTTCGAGCCGCGACATCGACGCGTACAGCGTGGTCGTCTTGCCCGAGCCGGTCGGACCGGTCACCAGCACGATGCCGTGCGGTTTGCCGATCAGCTTGTCGAATTTGACGAGCGTGTCCGGCGCCATGCCGAGTGCTTCGAGGTTCAGCCGCGAAGCGTCTTTTTCCAGCAGACGCAGCACCGCACGTTCGCCGTGACCGGTGGGCAGCGTCGACACGCGCACGTCGACCGGCCGGCCGCCGACGCGCAGCGTGATGCGGCCGTCCTGCGGCAAACGCTTCTCGGCGATATCGAGCTGCGCCATGATCTTGATGCGCGAAATCAGCGCGCCGTGCAGCGCTTTCTTCGGCCGCACGACGTCGCGCAGCGTGCCGTCGACACGAAAACGCACCACCGACGACGTTTCGAACGGTTCGATGTGAATGTCCGATGCCTGTTCGCGCGCGGCTTGCGTGAGCAGCGCATTGATCATGCGGATGATCGGCGCGTCGTCTTCCGACTCGAGCAGATCCTCGACCTCGGGAATGTCCTGCATCAGACGCGACAGATCGACTTCGCCTTCCACTTCGCCGACCACTTGCGCCGCGCTGCCGTCCTGGCGCGCATAGGCCTGGTTGATCGCCTGCGACAACTCGTCGGCCGGCAGACGCACGACCGACAGCGCACCGAAGTTGCGGGCGATTTCCGCCAGCGCCGCGTCGCTGGTGCGTTCGCTGATCCACACTTCGAGGCTGTCGGCGTGCTGCTGCGCGACCAGGATCTGGCCGGTGCGGGCAAAGCCGTACGGAATCAGACGCGCGGCGACGGCGGACGGCGCAGCGCGTTCCACGGTTTCCCCGGCGACCGAGCCGGCAGCCGAGCCGGCAGCCGGTCCCGCGGCCGATGCGGACGCGCCGCGGCCCGCAGAGGAGGGCGACGGCGGCGTGTAAGGCGTGTTCACGGCTGCACTCCGGGAGACGCCGTAGTCGGCGTGACCGTCACCGGATTAGCCTGCGACGGCACCGGGTAAGCCTGCACCGGATCGGTTTGCACCGCGCCACCGTTGGCAGCGGGCGCCGGTACGCGGTACGCGGGCGGCGTTGCCTGCTGACGGCGCATCCTGTCGAGATCGAACAGGTTCATCGCGGGCGATCCACCCTGGCTCGGGCCGAGCGGCATCGGCGGCATGACCGGGTCGTCGTTGTCCTTGATCAGGTTGTTGTCCGACTTGTACGAACCCTGCACGCCCTGGATGTAGTCGTAACGGTTCGCCGTCACGGCCTGCGCGGTCGCACGATCGGTGATGATGACCGGGCGCAGGAACACCATCAGGTTGGTCTTGTCGCGCGTTTTCTGTTCCGACCGGAACAGCTGGCCGATCCACGGAATGTCGCCGAGCAGCGGCACCTTGCTGTTGCTGACCTGATAGTTGTCCTGCATCAGGCCGCCCAGCACGATGATCTCGCCGTTGTCGGCCAGCACGGTCGACTGGATCGAGCGCTTGGTGAATTCGGGGCCGGCCGGGTTGGTCGTTGCGTTGGTCGTGCCGTTCACGATCGCCGAGTCTTCCGTATACAACTGCAGCTTGAGAATGCCGCCTTCGGTGATCTGCGGCTTGACGTGCAGCGTCAGGCCGACGTCGACGCGGTCGTACGTGTTGAACGCCGCGCTGGTCGTGCCGCTCGTGAGGTTCGAGTAGGAGCCCGTCTGGATCGGCACGTTGGTACCGACCACGATCTTGGCTTCTTCGTTGTCGAGCGTGATGAGGTTAGGCGTGGACAGCACGTTCGCGTCGGCGGTCTGCGAGAGCGCCTGCAGCAAGGCGCCGAGCCCCTGCACGCCGAACACGTTGTGAACCCAGCCGACGTTCAGGCCTTGCTGGAGACCGGCGGCGGCAGTGGCCAGACCGCCGGTCGCCGCATTTGCGGCGGCCGTCGCCGTCAGGTTGATGATGCTGTTGCTCGAACCGGTGGACAGGTTCGTGCCGGCAATCAGCGAATTGTTCGCGACCTGCCACTGAATGCCCAGATTGGCGTTCGTGTTGGAGTTCAGTTCGACGATCAGCGCTTCGAGATAAACCTGCGCGCGGCGCGCGTCCAGCTGGTCGATCACGGCCCGCAGGTTGCGGTACACGGCGTCCGGCGCGGTGATGATCAGCGAATTGGTCGCGGCGTCGGCCTGGATCATGCCGCCGCCCTGGCTGTCGTCGCTCTTGTCCTTGTCGCCGCCGAGGAAGTCGCTGTTATTGCCGCCCGAACCGGAGGAGCCGTTGCTGCCGCCCATCGGCGACGCGCTCGAACTGCTGTTCAGACCGCCCGACGGCAACGGTGGGGTGCCCGACGTGCCGGTCGAATTGCCGCCTGAACTGCCGCCGTTCTGATTGAACGAATTCGCTCCGCTCGTGCTGCCCGACGAGCCGCTGTCGCCGCCCTTGCCCATCATGCCGCGCAGCGTCTTCGCAAGACGCGTAGCGTCCGCGTTGCGCAGCGGCACCACGTGTATGTTGCCGGGCATCGTGGTGGGGGCGTCGAGTTGCTTCGCCAGTTCCTTCGCTGCGGCGAGACGGCCGCCGTTCGATGCGCGGATCAGCAGCGCATTGATGCGCGGATCGGCCGTGACGGACACCTTGAGCGTCGCGTCGGTGCTGCCGATCGCGCCAGGGTCCAGCATCTTGTTCATTTGCGTGGCGATGTCGAGCGCGTTCGCGTTCTTCAACTGCACGACCGCGACCGACTGGCCGGCTGCCGTGTCCACGCCCGCGATGATTTGCGCGATGCGCCGGACGTTGTCGGCGTAATCGGTGACGACGATCGTATTGTTGGCCGGGTACGCGGCCACGGTATTGTTCGGCGAGATGAGCGGGCGCAGCACCGGCAGCAGATTATTGGCCGACTCGTTCCTGAGCACGAACACCTGCGTGACGATCTGGTCGCCGCGCGCCACCGGCGCATTGCCGACGTAGGTGGGCACGCCCTGCAGCTTGGCGTCGGCTTCCGGCACGACTTTCAGTACGCCGTGATCCTGCACCAGCGCGAAACCCTGCATGCGCAAGGCCGACTGCAACGTCTTCAGCGCCTGATCCTCGGGTACCGAATTTTCCGATACGAGATTCAACTGACCTTTGACGCGGGGGTCGACGATGATGGTCTTGCCCGTCGCCGCGCCAATCGCCTTGGCCACCTGGTCGATGTCGGCGTTGACGAAATTGAGTGTCACCTGTGCCTGTGCTGTCTGCGCGGTGATCAATCCAGCCACCAGCAGCGCCGTTGCGACTCGACGCAAAGCCATACGATTTCTTCTCATGGAATAAGGTTTCGATGCCGGCAGCGCGAGCTGCCGACGGTCATGCCGTGCGGACATTGGAGCGAGCCGCCTTGGTGGTCCGTCGGCTGGCTATGCGGGGGGACATCGCCCCGGAAGCTGGCCACCCGCCGTCCGAAAAAAATGAACAGTAACAGTTTTTCATGTCGGATTTGTCACAAAACAAACGGGCCAGAGCGATTCCTCCACGAGCGGCAGCCTTCGTCAACCGATTGAAAGCTGGAGGCGAGGCGTGCCGGATCGTGCGCTACGCCGCAGAACGACCGGTTTTTTCACGCGACTATGACATCCGGCCGGCTTGACGCTCGCAAGTCTGCCGGTATGATACGAGCCGATCGCCTCGCCGGTGGCCGGTTGGCGGCACGGGTTTTCCCCGATGTCCGGCAAACGCCCAGCCTGCGTGCTCCCGCGGCCTGCTTCGGCTGAAATATGGCCGGCGCCAAGCCTTCCCGCCCCTTACGCTTGCCCCTTTGCTTAGGCCTATTGACCGATGAATCGCCGCCTTGTCACCGTCGCTGCTGGTTTGACGCTGCTGTTTGCAGCAGGGTCCGCGCGCGCCGACTGCTTCGACGAGGCCGCGAAATATCAGAAGGTCAATCCGCTGATCCTGCGCGCCATTGCCTGGCAGGAGTCGCATAACCGGCCGGACGCGACCCACAAGAACGCCAACGGCTCGACCGACTACGGCGTGATGCAGATCAACTCGATTCATCTTCCGACGCTCGCCCAGTACGGCATTTCTCAGGGCACGCTGATGGAGCCTTGCAAGAACGTCTATATTGCCGCCTGGCACCTGCGCCGCCAGATGAACAAATACGGCAACACCTGGCAGGCCGTCGGCGCTTATCACTCGGAAACGCCGGCCCTGCGGGACAAGTACGCGCAGCAGATTGCCGCGATTCTGCGCAAGTGGAATCTGATGCCGGCCGTCGTGCGCTGAGTTGCCGGTGGCTGGCGGTTTCCGATCCGCCGGCTGCGTCGTTCTCTCTCCCGCCACGCGGCGACCCCCCGTTTGATGCACAATGCGGCTTCGTGCTGCCGCTGGCGCCTGCCGTGCAAGGCCAGACAGGTTTCGCGCCACGGCACGCCTTCCACTCCTCTAGCTTTTCCGTACTGCGATGAACCAGCCGCTATTGCCCGTCACCGTGCTCTCCGGTTTTCTGGGCGCCGGCAAGACCACGCTCCTGAACCATATCCTCGCGAATCGCGCCGGTCTGCGGGTCGCCGTGATCGTCAACGATCTGGCCGCCGTCAATATCGACGCGACCCTCGTGCGCGATGCCGCCGCGCTGTCGCATGTCGAGGAGCAACTGGTCGAACTGTCCAACGGCTGCATCTGCTGCACGCTGCGCGACGATCTGCTGATCGAAATCAAACGGCTCGCCGGTGAAAAGCGTTTCGACGCGATTCTGATCGAGTCGACGGGCGTCGCGGAGCCCATGCCGATTGCCGAAACCTTCACGTTCGTCGATGACGACGGCGCGTCGCTGTCCGATGTCGCGCAACTCGACACGATGGTGACGGTGGTCGACGCGTTCAACTTCCTGCGCGATTACGGTTCGGCCGACGCGCTCGCCGAGCGCGGCATTGCCGCGAGCGAAGAGGACGACCGCACGCTGGTTGAATTGCTGATCGAGCAGATCGAATTTTGCGATGTGCTGGTGGTGAACAAGGCCGATCTGGTCAGCGCCGACCAACTGACGCGCCTGCAGCGCATTCTCGCGCGCATCAACCCGCGTGCGGTGCAGGTGGTGAGCCGCTTCGGCGAAGTGCCGCTCGGTGAAGTGCTGAACACCGGCCGGTTCGATTTCGACGAGGCTGCAAGTGCGCCGGGCTGGCTCGCATCGCTGAATCACGAGCATGACCAAGATCACGATCATCACGGCGAAGCGGACGAATTCGGCATCGGCAACTTTATCTATCGCGCGCGCCGGCCGTTTCACCCGGAGCGTCTCTGGGCGCTGCTGCATCAGGAGTGGAAAGGCGTGTTGCGCAGCAAAGGCTTCTTCTGGCTCGCGACGCGTAACGATACTGCCGGTTCGCTGTCGCAAGCGGGCGGTGCATGCCGGCATGGTCCGGCCGGCATGTGGTGGGCGGCGCAACCGCGCAGCGAATGGCCGGACGGCGACGACGAACTGGCCGCCGAAATCGCCGCCGACTGGTTCGGCGAACCCGATGACATGAGCATCGGCGACCGGCGGCAGGAACTGGTGATGATCGGCGTGAATATCGACGCGACCGAATGGCAGTGGAAATTCGACGCGTGTCTGCTGACCGACGACGAGTACGCGCTGGGGCCCCAAGGCTGGCAGCAATTCTCGGATCCGTTCCCGGACTGGGACTTCGATGACGAAGATCATGATCATCATGGCCACGACCACGATCATGACCACGACCACGGCCACGGCCACGGTGAAATCCTGCATCGTCACGACTGAACTGCGGCGCCGGTTCCGGCTGACGCCGCCGCCAATCGCGGACGAAAACGCGGACGAAATCGCGGACGAAAACGCGGACGAAAACGCGGACGAAATCGCGGACGAAATCGCGGACGAAATCGCGGACGAAAACGCGGACGAAAAAAAACCCGCCGTTGGCGGGTGTCAACTGCCTGGCACCGATGTGCCTAGCGCTTGTTGACCGAATCCTTGAACGCCTTACCGGCCGTGAACTTGACGGTCTTGGCGGCCGGGATCTTGATAGTTTCACCGGTCTTGGGGTTACGACCCGTACGTGCTGCGCGCTTGCCCGAACCAAAGCTGCCGAAGCCAATCAACTGGACCGCATCACCCTTCGACACAGACTTCTTGATCACTTCAAGCAACGTGTCCAGCGTTTCACCGGTTTGAGCCTTGCTGGCGCCCGTCTGTCCTGCGACAGCGTCGATCAGTTCCTGTTTGTTCATTAAGGTTCCTTTCTGAGTTTAGGTTGACACGAACAGCGCGAACGCGCCGATTATACGTACGCGGACAACGCCGTCGAGCAGCGACGGCTCCGGATCCCCTCCAGACAATCTCACGGTGCGGTTGACCGCCCATGGCCGCGCTGCCGCTCCCTTGGCGGCGCTTGCTATGATAGCGCAGCGCAAACCCAATCAGGACAAGGGTTTCGAAGAATTAAGCAGGCTGCGGCCGGGAGCGCGGGGAAACCCTTGCTTTTCTTCGTTCCGGGACCCCCTTTTGGGCTGAAACCCAGTATGGACGGGGCTTGGCGTTGGTTTTTGCCAACGCCGGCGCGCCATTTTCGCCGCCTGGCTCGCAGCGCATGCCGGGGGTAACGTCTGAACCGCTTTTGTCGAGCGTCCAACTCCACCGCGCATGACCGATCCGCTGATCCCGGCCGTCCTCGCTTTCCGCGACAACGGCACGCCTTATTCGCCGCTCTACAACGACATCTATCACAGCGCCGTCGGCAGTCTCGAGCAGGCGCAATACGTTTTTCTGCGCGGCAATGCGCTGCCCGGGCGCTGGCAGGGCCGGCGTGTTTTCACCGTGCTCGAGACCGGCTTCGGCATGGGTATCAATTTTCTGATGACGTGGGCCGCCTGGCGTGCCGATCCGGAACGCTGCGCACGTCTGCATTTCGTTTCGACCGAAAAGCATCCGTTTACTCAGGCCGATCTGCGCAGCGTCTGTGCGAAGACCATTCCGGACCCGGAAATCGCCAGCCTGGCGGCGATGCTCGCCGATGCCTGGCCGATGCTCGTGCCGGGTTCGCACCGGCTCGAATTCGACGGCGGCCAGGTCACGCTGACGCTGATCTTCGGCGACGCCGCCGCCACGCTGCCGGTGCTTCGACTCCGGGCCGACGCGTTCTATCTAGACGGTTTCGCACCCGCTAGGAATCCGGATATCTGGTCGCCGGCCATCTTCAAGTCGCTGGCCCGACTGGCGGGGGAAGAGGCCACTTTCTCCACCTACAGCAGCGCAGGCGAGATCAAGCGGGCGCTGCTCCAGAATGGCTTTGTGTACCAAAAAATCGACGGCTTCGGCTGGAAGCGGGCGATGCTGGCCGGTCACTTTTCGCCGCGCTGGCGAGTGCGCCGCTACGAGCCGCCGGCGCCGTTGGCGGTGGATGAAAGGCACGCGATCGTCATCGGTACCGGGCTTGCCGGCTGCGCCGCGATCGAGCGGCTGACGGCACGCGGCTGGCGCGTCACCTCGCTGGAGCGACACGCTGCTGTGGCTCGCGGCGCGTCGGGCAATCCGGCCGGCGTATTCCATCCTCTAATTTCCCGCGACGACAGCGTCGCGTCGCGCATCACTCGCGCGGGCTTTCTTTACGCGCTCCGGCGCTGGGAGGCACTCGAGCGTCTCGACGGCGGCAAGCGCCTGCGCAGCGACGCAGGCCTGCTGCAAATCGCTTCCGACGATGCCGAAGCCCATGCAATACGCGAGGCCATCGAGCGATTCGGCTACCCGTCCGGCTACGTGCATGCCGTCGATGCGGGCGAAGCGCAACGCCTGGCCGGCACGCCGCTCGCCCGCGGCGGCTCGTTTTTCCCACACGGCGGCTGGGTCGACCCCGCCGCGCTCTGCGCGTCGCAATGCGCGGCGGCGGGCGATCTGTTGACTCGCCGATTCGACGCCGAAGTGGGCCGACTCGAGCGGATCGACAACCAGTGGTCCGTTTTCGACACAGCCGGACAGTTGCTCGGGCGAGCACCGGTGGTCATCGTCGCGAGCGCGCACGAGGCCGCGCGTCTCGCCAGCTTGCGTTATGCGCCCACCCGCAGCATCCGCGGGCAGTTGAGCCTGCTGCCGCCGGGCTCGGTCGCGCCGCTCGCGCTGCCCGTTATCGGCGATGGCTACGCGGTGCCGCTCGCCGACGGCGTCACCCTAACCGGTGCGACCTACGAACTCGACGATCCCGATGCGACGCTGCGCCCGGATGGCCATCGCGAAAACATCGAACGCGTGATAGCGATGCTGCCTGGTTTCCAACGCAACCTGGATTCCGCCCACATTGCGAATCTGGACGGACGCGTGGCGTTTCGCTGCGTGACCAGCGACCGCATGCCGATGATCGGCCAGCTTGCCGACGAGACCGCGGCCGCCCGGGACGCACAGCGTCTGCGCGGCGCCTGGCCGCTCGATCTGACACGCAGCGAAGGGCTGTATGGCGCTTTCGCCTATGGCTCGCGCGGGCTCGTGTGGGCCACGCTCGGCGCCGAACTGCTCGCCTCGCAGATCGAAGGCGAGCCGTGGCCTCTCACCCAGGATCTGGCCGAAGACATCGATCCCGCGCGCTTCCTGATTCGGGCATTGCGACAAGGAACGGTGAGCTGACGCGCTATCGTCACTTATCCACCGCACTGTGTGGATAACCTCGTTGTTTACTGGCGCAACTCATGTGGAACCGCTGTGGACGTAAACGGGGTAACTCTTGCGCCGTGAAAAATCGCCAAAAGTTACCCTCGACTACCCGCTGCTTCCGCACATTCCGTGCATCCGGTTATGCGGTTGGCAAACCGATGATTCATTTAGGTAAATCGGGGTTATCCACAGAAATCGAGTCAGCTTGTTAACTGTTACTACGTATACATACGGTAAACCTGTAAACAGAAAGACCGCGGTGATCTGGAAGCAGCAGCAAGAACTCGTCACGTTTAAAACCCGCGGCAAATCGCCCCCTTAAGCAAAGCCCTCGACCAAACCGTCAATCACCGCAAAAAGGTCGCTTTTTCCGCAACTCGTGAAGATAACGTACGTTTTTACCGTTTTGCCAGCAGGTTCATGTCTTTTCGGTCGAGCCTGAAAAAGCTATGGCACAATCGCCGTTCTTTTTCCGCGTGGTGCCTGCCTCTCACGGCACACGCAGCAACGGAACGGTGCCGGCCAATCAGAATCTGAGTCAAACACGCCGGCTTCTTCACCGTGCCGTGCCGGATGCCACGCCGCACGCCTGAATGCGCCCGGCGCCGAGCGGCTGCGGCGCGTACCGATCATCCGATCGTAGACAACTCGCAACGCCTGTCACGCGAAGCGATCGCGACAGTGAGCGCCCATCGCGCTCACTCGGCCGCCGGTGTGCGCCGGCTCGCGTCCGTTCGTCTGTCTGCTGTTGCGGCAAAGGAGAGCTCATCACGATGAATTCGGCGTTTTCGTTTTTCCCCGCGTGGCCGCTCGCCCCCGACGCCATTTTTTGGGCGGGTCTGGCTTTGCTTGCCGCCGGTTTGTGCGGCGAATTGTGTTATCGCGCGTGGCGTCTGCCGCGCATTTCCGGTTATGCCGTTATCGGGCTGATTGCCGGCGCGGCCGGCTTCGGCGTAATCGACGCCAATTCCGCCGGCGCTGCGCGCCCTTTGCTCGACGTCGCACTCGGTCTGCTGCTATTCGAACTGGGCAGCCGCCTCGACTTGCGCTGGATTCGCCGTAACCCATGGCTGATTCTTTCCAGCATCGCAGAAGCCACACTCACTTTCGTGCTGGTTCTGCCGGTTCTGCTGTTCCTGCACGTTCCGTTGATGGTGGCCACGGTGCTCGCCGCCATCGCGATGGCCACCTCGCCCGCCATGGTGATTCAGCTCAAAACCGAATTGCGCGCGGAAGGCCAGGTCACCCAACGTCTGTTGACGCTGACCGCGTTGAACAGCATGTACGCGGTCGTTATCGAAAAACTCGTGTCGAGCTGGCTGCATCAGGAAATCTACGGCAACGTTTTCGCGACCATCCTGCAGCCGCTGTATCTGCTGGTCGGCTCGCTCGTTCTGGCTTATCTGCTCGCTCGCACCTGTACGTTGTTCTACCGTCGCCTGAACATGCACGACGAGCACTCGTTCGTCGCGCTATTCGGTCTCGTGCTGCTGGCCATTGCGGTCGCGCATCTGTTCAAGCTGTCGACGATTCTCGCGCTGCTCGCCGCCGGCATCATCGTTAAAAATCACGAGGCGCGTCCGCAGTTGTGGCCTCAGCATTTCGGCACGGCCGGCTGGCTGCTCACCGTAATTCTGTTCGTGCTGACGCTGACGTCGTTCGAATGGAAAGACATTGCGCTCGGCGGGGTGGCCGCACTGGGTCTGATCGTTGCGCGTCTGGTGGCGAAACTCGTCGGCGTGCTCGCCTTCGCGAGGCCAAGCGGGTTGAACTGGAAGCAGGGGCTCGCGCTCGGGCTATCGCTTTCACCCATGTCGGCACTCGCGTATCTGCTGGTCGACGATACCTACAACCTTTATCCGAATTTCGATCCGCAACTGCGCGCGATCGTCATGTGTTCGATCGTCGTGCTGCAGATTCTCGGGCCGTGGCTCGTGTATCGCAGCCTCGCGTTGGTGAACGAACGGCGCGAAGAGTAATTCCAATTTATAAGCTTCAAACACGGCCGGGTATCTGACACCTCCCGGCCGTTCAGACTCAGGGGACGCCATGTCACTCGAACCCTTCATCGATTCGAAGCCGTTTACTTTCGGCGTCGAACTCGAGATGCAGATCGTCAACACGCACGATTACGATTTGACCAAGGCCGGCTCGGATCTGCTGCGCCTGATCAAGGACGAAAAGATTCCCGGCAACATCACGCCGGAAATCACCGAAAGCATGATCGAGCTGTCGACCGGCATCTGCACGACGCACGAACAGGCCGTCGCCGATCTGCGCACGATTCGCGACACGCTGGTGTCCGCGGCCGACCGGCTGAACGTCGGTCTGTGCGGCGGCGGCACGCATGCGTTCCAGCAATGGAGCGACCGGCAGATCGTCGATACACCGCGTTTTCAGTATCTTTCCGAGCTGTACGGCTATCTCGCCAAGCAGTTCACGGTGTTCGGCCAGCACGTGCATATCGGTTGTCCGGATCCGAACAGTGCGCTGTATCTGCTGCATTCCATGTCGCGCTTCATTCCGCATTTCATCGCGCTGTCGGCGTCGTCGCCATTCGTGCAGGGCGTGGACACCGGTTTTCATTCGGCACGTCTGAATTCGGTGTTCGCATTTCCGCTGTCTGGCCGCGCACCGTTCGTGTTGACATGGGACAGCTTCGAGGAATATTTCTCGAAGATGGTCCACACGGGTGTGGTCAACAGCATGAAGGATTTTTACTGGGACATCCGGCCAAAGCCGGGCTTCGGCACGATCGAAGTACGGGTGATGGATACGCCGCTATCGGTGGATCGCGCGGCAGCGATTGCCTGCTACATTCAAACGCTCGCGCGGCATCTGTTGCTCGACAAGCCGATCACCCCGCAGGAAGACGACTATCTCGTCTACACGTTCAACCGCTTCGAGGCGTGCCGTTTCGGTTTGGCCGGCACCTGTATCAATCCGCAGACGGGGGAACGCAAAACGATTTCCGAAGACATTCTGGAAACGCTGGACCGGATCGCACCGCATGCCGAGGCGCTGGGCTCGGGCAATGCACTCGCGGAAATCGGCGCGATTGCGCGTGGTCAGGTCAACGACGCAACCTGGTTGCGCGGTGTATTCGATCAGGAAAAGTCCTTGCACGAAGCAGTGCGGCAACAATGTCTGCAATGGAGAGCGTGAGCCGGGTCATTCCGTTTGAAGTTGATTCGTAAGAAAACCCGCCATCGAGCGGGTTTTTTTTCGTAATCAAATTTATCCTTTCTTCGCAATTCTTTTCAATTCATTTCCAGATCGCGTCGCTCAAGCTTTTTTATAAAGATGACGTATACAACGTAGTAGTAGTTAACAAGCACCGCATCTACCTGTGAACAACGGGATATTTCCCTGCAAAGTCAATGTGCTACGTAAACCATAAGCAAGTAGATCGAGCCGATATTGCAGGCTTGCGGAAAGGATAACTTTTGAACTCGCGATGGAGTCGGCGGACTTATCAAGATTCGATGCACAAGTCGTCCCCCTGTTTTCCCCGGGTTATCCACAGCTTGCATTGGATAACTTAGCTGTGCGATTCGCAGCTCTCGCATAGAATGTCGTTTTCGCCGCTTGGGCTGCTGGAGCGGTAAATTTTTGAGATAGTTGAATCGTCTCGTCTGCTGTAGGGCGGGGCTACCCCACACAGGCTACGGTCGAGTCTGGCGAACAGTTCGCCGGCAAGGCACGCAGGCTATCAATACACACGAATTGAAGATTATGAGCGAAGGCGTATACGGTGAACTGGCAAGTGGGCGCGTGACTCACAGCCTATTGCGATTGAGTACGGCCATGCGGAGCCAGGCTTGGGACTGGGCGGAAGGCGCCGGTCTCACGCCGACCCAGGGCGAAATCCTGGTGTTGCTGATGCAGCGCAAAGGCCCGATGCGTCTAGGCGAAATCGCGCGCGAAACAGCGTTGACCGCAGCGACCACCAGCGACGCGGTCAGCACGCTGGAAACCAAGGGTCTGGTCGAAAAACGCCGTGCCCTCGACGACGGCCGTGCACTCGCGGTACGCCTGACGGCTCGCGGCCGGACTGCTGCGAAGCGTGCCGTGCAATGGCCGGATTTTCTGGCCAAGGCAGTCGGCGCATTGCGCGACGACGAACAGGCAGTGTTCTACCGCACGCTGCTCAAGACCGTGCATCACCTCGAAGCCGAGGGCACGATTCCGCCGCACCGGATGTGTCTGAGCTGCACGCATTTCGAGCCGAGCAAGAATCCGAAGAAGACGCCGCATCAATGCGCGCTGCTCGGGCTGAAGATGCTGGACACCGACGTGCGTCTCGACTGCTCGGTGTACGAAATCGCCGACCTCACCACCCAGAAGAAGACCTGGAAGATCTTCGCGCAGTAAGGCGCGATCTTCGGGACAATCCGCTACACTGCCAAGCCGGCTGCGGTCTGCGGGAGTCGAAACGTTCACGCCGTTCGACACCGGCGGCCCGCTGCCCGGAGCGCCGCGTAGCGGCACGTCTTTAGTCAACCTGAAGGTGGAACAGGGCGATGAATCGCGAAGTTCTGGCCATTCGCCACGTGCACTTCGAAGATCTGGGCAGTCTGGAGCTCGTCCTTGGCGAGCGTGGACGCCCGGTTCGCTATCTCGACGTTGGCTTCGCGCGCATCGAGGCACCGGACCCGCTCGCCGCGTCTTTGCTGGTGGTGCTCGGCGGCCCGATCAGCGCCTCTGACGATGCGCATTATCCGCATCTGACGCCGCTGCTGGCAATGCTCGAAAAGCGTATCGCGGCAGGCTTGCCGACGCTCGGCATCTGCCTCGGCGCACAACTCATCGCGCGAGCGCTTGGCGCGCGCGTCTATGCCGCGGGCCATACGGAACTCGGCTGGACTCCGCTCACGCTGACCGACGCCGGTCGCGTCTCGCCGCTGCGTCATGTGGACGGCGCACTCACTTCGATGCTGCACTGGCACGGCGATACCTTCGATCTTCCCGATAACGCCACGCGCCTCGCTTCCACCCCCGCCTGCGAAAATCAGGCATTCGCGTGGGGCCAGCATGTGCTCGGCTTGCAATGTCATCCGGAGATTCGCGCGGACCGCTTCGAGCCCTGGCTGATCGGTAACGCAGGCGAGATCGCAGGGCATGGCATCGACGCACGGCAGTTGCGGGCGCAGACCGCGCAGTTCGCGCCGACGCTGGAAACCGCCGCGTGCCGCATGTTCGGCGAGTGGCTCGATCAGGTCGAGCCGACCGCCTGAAGCGGCGCGTTCCGGCAGGCAGTCACGAGCAGCACACTACGAGCAGCAAGCGGCTCGCGGTGCTATGCTCGACCGCTCTCCTGTTTCGACTGGAACTCCCATGAGCGCGCTCTTCTCTTCGCTCACGCTGCGTAGCGTGACGCTTCCCAATCGTATCGTCGTGTCGCCGATGTGCCAGTATTCCGCCGATCGCGGCGAGGCGACCGAATGGCATCTGATTCATCTCGGCAGTCTGGCTTTATCCGGAGCGAGCTTGCTGTGTATCGAGGCGACGGCGGTCGAACCCGACGGCCGAATCACCCCCGGCGATCTCGGTCTGTGGGACGACGCCACCGAAGCGGCACTCGTGCCGGTGCTGGCCGCAATCCGCAAGCACTCGTCTATCAAGGTCGCCATGCAGTTGGGGCATGCCGGGCGCAAGGCGTCGAGTCACGCGCCCTGGGATGGCGGTCAGCTGATTCCAGTGGCGCAAGGTGGCTGGCTGCCGCATGCGCCGTCGTCGCTGCCGCATAAAGCAGGTGAAGAGCCGCCGTTGGCGCTCGATACCGCCGGCCTCAACCGTCTTCGCGAAGCCTTCGCCGCGTCCGCACGCCGCGCCGCACGACTCGGTCTCGATGCACTCGAAGTGCATGCCGCGCACGGTTATCTGCTGCATCAATTTCTCTCGCCGATCGCGAATCAACGTAACGACGAATACGGTGGCTCGCTCGAGAATCGCATGCGTTTTCCGCTGGAGATTTTCGACATCGTGCGTGCCGCGTTTCCGGCCGACAAGCCGGTCGGCGTGCGTGTGTCGGCGACCGATTGGGTCGACGGCGGCTGGACCCTCGAAGAGACCATCGCATTCGCGCAGGAACTGAAGAAACGCGGCTGCGACTGGATCGATGTGTCGTCCGGCGGTGTGTCGCCGTTGCAGAAGATTCCGCTCGAACCGGGTTATCAGATTCCGTTCGCCAAAGCAGTCAGGCAGGCGACGGGATTGACCACCATCGGTGTCGGTCTGATCACCGACCCGTTGCATGCCGAGCAACTGATCGAAGCGGGCGACGCCGATCTGATCGCGCTGGCTCGCGCGCTGCTGTATAACCCGCGCTGGCCGTGGCACGCCGCTGCTCAGTTGGGTGCGACGGTCGAAGCACCGCCGCAGTACTGGCGTTCGCAACCGCGCGAACAGAAGGCGTTGTTCGGCGACATCTCGTTTGGTCAACGTTAGGCCGACGACCCGGCACGAGCGGCATGCGCGCGCAGTCTCGATGACGGTTGAACGAAGCCGCTCCGAGCGTGTAGGATGCCGGATGTGTGACGCGTGAGCGTCACGAGTCGACGCGGCGCTCGCAGGGCGCCGCGTTTGCTATCCGCGTCGGAAAAGCAGCGCGTGAGACGCGGCGGCCAGCGCGGCTGCCAGCGCGGCGGCCAGCGCGGCCGGAACTTCACCCACCGTTCTTCACAAGGATTCATTCAATGAGTTCACGCAGGATCGCCGTGCGCCGCTCGGGTGTGCACGGCAAAGGCGTGTTTGCCAATGAGCCGATCGCGGCGGGCGAACGGTTGATCGAATACAAGGGTGAGCGCATCTCCTGGAAAGAAGCATTGCGTCGTCATCCGCACGATCCGGCCGAACCCAATCACACGTTTTATTTCGCGCTCGATAGCGGCAAGGTGATCGACGGCAAGGTGGACGGCAACAGCGCCCGCTGGATCAATCACTCGTGCGCGCCGAATTGCGAAGCCGAAGAAATCGACGGGCATGTGTACGTGCATGCGTTGCGCGATATCGCCGAAGGCGACGAGCTGTTTTATGACTACGGGCTCGTCATCGATGCGCGGCAGACCAAAAAGCTGAAGCAGGAATACGAATGCCGCTGCGGCGCACGCAAGTGCCGCGGCACGATGCTGGCGCCGCCGGAGAAAGAGAAGGGCGCGGCTAAAACGGCGAAGACGGCGAAGTCCGCAAAGTCTGCGAAGGCGTCGAAGAAGGCCAGGCCTGAGAAGGAAGAAAAGAAGTCGAAGAAAAAATGAGGCGCCGGTCGCCGGTCGTTCGGAAGCTGTTCCATCTAACGGCCGGCTATCTGGCGAGGCTTTGAAGAATTACACATCCATCGGCGCCGAGAGCGCCGTTTTTTTCGCCGGCCGTCGCTCTTCGACAGACGGAGCAGGCTTTACGCTCGCCGGCATCAACGGCACGCGAACGATAAAGCGCGCTCCACCCTCCGGCGCGTCTTCGTAATGCACGCTGCCATGATGCAGCACCATGATGTCGTGCACGATCGCGAGACCGAGACCCGCACCGCTATCCACGCCGCTATCGCTCTGACCGTCGCCGCGAAAGAAACGCTTGAACAGATCGGACTGCTGCTTGTGCGGGACGCCCGCACCGTTGTCTTCCACAGCGATCTCGGCCATGCGTTGTTCGCCGATCAGCGCTTGCGACACCGTCACCGTAATGCGGCCGCCGTCGACGCGCGAAGGCGGCACGTACTTGAGGGCGTTATCCAGCAGATTGGCGATCACCTCGTGCAGCAGAACAGGATTGCCGCGTGCCATGAGCGGATGATCGTTGGTCGGATCGTCGAGACGCTGGAAGCCCAGATCGATATGGAATGTCAGCGCGCGCGGCACCCATTCGGCGCCGGTATCGAATGCGAGCGCGGCCATATCCACGTTGACGAAACGGGCTGCCTGTTCGCCCGGCTCGGCGCGTGCGAGCGAGAGCAACTGATTCGATAGCCGCACGGCGCGATCCGCCGCGGCGCGTAACTCGCGCACGGCGACCAGCGCCTGTTGCGGATCGCGCGCGACCGCAGCCTGTTCGGCGTGCAGCTTCACCGCGGTAAGCGGCGTGCGCAACTGATGCGCGGCGTCGGCGATGAATTTGCGTTGCCCGTCGAGTGCCGTTTTCAGCCGGTCGAGCAGCGCGTTCAGTGCGCCGGTGAGCGGGCGGATTTCGACCGGCACATAAGTCTCGTCGACCGGTTCGAGCGACGTGTGGGTTTGCCGGTTCAGCGAGTCGGCGAGGTCCGTCAGCGGATTGAGCTGCTGATTGACGACGCGCCACACGATCACCCAGCCGGCCAGCAGCAACAGCAGCAACGGCATCATGATCGCGACCAGAAATTCGGCGGCAATCTGGAACCGGTGATGCACCGGCTGTCCGACCTCGATGACGATCGGATTGCCGACCGGTTGATCCACGCGAACCTGCGCGACCCGCACCGTCACGCCTTCGTGCTGCGCTTCGAACACGTACGCGTAGTGCATCCGGCGCACGCTGGTGCCTTGCAGCGGAAGGTTGCGGTCGCCGGCAATTTCCGTCTCGCCATTGCTGATGCGAAAGACCAGCTGTTCGACCGGGTCCGAGAACATGGCCTGAGCGAGCGGCGTCACCGCTGCCTTGGCGTTCGGCCCAGCAATCTGAACCTGCTTGGAGATGGCCGTCGCCATGTCGGCAAGCGAACGGTCGACCACGTGCTGGGTGTATTGCCACGCCAGCCAGTAGGCGATCAGCCCGCTCATCAGTGCGAGCAGCGAGAGGGGAGCGGCGAGGCGCCGCAACAGCGTGCGGCGCAGACTATTGGCGGCCAGCTGGGGCATGATCGAACGCGCGGAAAGTGGCGGCGACGAGCACCGCGAAAATGTGCCGGTGGCCGGCGAACTACGCGTCACGCGCGTGTTGCCGGCCCGGCGTCGTCAGGCCGCCACCGAAAACGGTGGGCGGCCGTTGCGACGATTATGCGGCCTGACGGATTTCCTGCAATAGATAACCGAAGCCGCGCACCGTGACGATTTCGACACGGCAGGCTTCCAGCTTTTTGCGCACCCGGTGCACGTAGACTTCGATCGCGGTGTCGCCGAGATCGCCGCCGAAGTGCGTCAGATGGTCTTGCAGTTGCGCTTTGCTGACCACACGGCCGTGACGCAGCAGCAGCATTTCCAGCACCGCGAATTCGCGCGGCGACAGTTCGAGCGGCTTGTCGTCGTTGAAGATGCGACGGTCGACGCCCGACAGGCGGACTCCGCCCAGCGACACTTCCGGACGCGGCATATCGCCGTGCGGACCGCTGCGGCGCATCACGGCGCGAATGCGCGCTTCGAGTTCGGTGGGTTCGAACGGCTTCAACATGTAGTCGTCGGCGCCGGAATTCAGACCTTGCACGCGGTCGTTCAATTCGTCGCGCGCGGTGAGGATGATGACCGGCGTGTGGCGATTGCTCTGACGGAAGCGTGCAAGCAAGGTCATGCCGTCGATGCCCGGCAGACCCAGGTCGAGAATCACCAGCTCGTGGCGATTTTGCGTGAGAGCCTGCTCGGCGAAAATGCCGTCGTGAACCATGTCGACGGTGAAGCCGGCTTGTTCGAGGCTGCTTTGGATGCCGCGCGCGATGGGGCGGTCATCTTCGATCAGAAGGAGTCGCATGGAGTTCGCTCAAGTACGAGGGTTAGGCGTTGGGCAAGCGGTTCGCCGGGGCGCCTCTTAACCTTGGAGCGGCGACGAACGTCTTACCGTGCGAGGAGGCGGGCGCTCACCTCGCCGGATGCGTGCTGATTGTACAGCGTCGGCCGCACCTCTCGCCGGATCGTTTGGACCCTATTGCCGGGCCGATTCCCGAATCTTACGTGCACCTTAAGAATGGCCTGTAGAACTGAAGGTTTGGCCGGTAGCTGGCCTGCAACGGGCTTTCATTCAGGGCCATTTGCCCGACGCAGCCGGGCCGGCCGATATTTTTTGCCTGTATTACCCGGTAATACTGTCGATGAAGCGGGCGAGTTCGATGTCCCGTTCCGTGAGGCCATTGGCTTCGTGCGTGGACAGGACGATCTCGACCTTGTTGTAGACGTTCGACCATTCCGGATGGTGATCCATCTGCTGGGCTTTGATGGCGACCCGCGTCATGAAGCCGAACGCTTCGTTGAAGTCGGCGAAGCTGAGCTTGCGCTGGATTGCGTCGCGACCTTCGACGGTTTGCCAGCCGTCGAGTTGCGCGAGCTGTTGGGTGCGTGCTTCGGAACCGAGTGCCTGAATCATGATGCGACCTCCTATGCTGGGCGAACTCGCCGGCAGGCGAGATGCATGAGTTTTCATGGATATCGCGTGGAGGTCGGGCCTCAGACGTCGCCGTCGTTCAGCCAACCTTCCTGCGAGCCTTGGGTTAGGACACGATCGCTGGGGCTCAGTTCGCCGGCGGCGTAAGCAGGCTCGGCCTGGAGTCTCGCCAGCAGCGCCGCGAAGTCGGTCTGCGCGACGTCGAAGAGTTGGTCGAAGTCGTCGATCACGAAGTAGGTTTTCTGGAACGTGTCGATGCGATAGCGCGTGCGCATCACGCGTTCCAGGTCGAAGCCGACGCGATTGGGCGCCGCGCTTTGCTGGCTGTAGAGGGTTTCGCCTTTGCTCGATACGATGCCCGCGCCATAAATCTTGACGCCGTTCGGGCTGCCCGGATCGCGGATCAGACCGAATTCCACCGTGTACCAGTAAAGCCGCGCGAGCAGCGGCAGCGCACCCGCGTCGCTGGCGGCGAGCGCCGCGCGGCCGTACGCATGCATGTAGTCGGCGAAGACAGGGTCGATCAGCAAAGGCACATGACCGAACAGATCGTGAAAACAGTCGGGTTCCTGCAGATAGTCGAGCTGATCCGGCCGGCGCATCCACCAGGTCACCGGAAAGCGGCGATTCGCCAGATGTTCGAAGAACACGCGATCCGGCACGAGCCCCGGCACTGCGACGATGGTCCAGCCGGTTGCCGGCGTGAGCTTCGCGTTGATCTCGGCGAACACGGGAACGCGCCGGGCCGACATGCCGATGCGCTCGACGCCGGCCAGAAACGCGTCGCATACGCGGCCTTCGAGCAGTGCGGTCTGGCGCGCGTAAAGCTGCTGCCAGACGGCGTGATCGACGGCGCCGTAGCGGTGAAGCGGTTGATCGATCGTGAAATCGGCACGCGGCTCGATTCCGGCGTCGAACGGCTCTTTTAATCGGGCGGGGTTCGCATGATTCATGGTGCTGCGCTCTATGAAGATGGCAAGGGTCAGTGGCCATGCAAGTGTAGAGCGGCAGACGTGCGGCAAGGTCGCAAGATGATTAGTATTTCGGGAGTATATGCAATAATCGTGCATATAAACCCCATTCTATGCGGAATCAGATCATGCTCGAACTGGATCACTTCGATCTCGCGCTGCTGGACGTTTTGCAGCGCTTCGGCCGTGCGACTCATCAGCAACTGGCCGAGCAGGTGCCGCTATCGCCGTCGCAGATTGGGCGGCGTCTGCAGCGGCTCGAACAGGTGGGCGTCGTGGATGGTTATCGGGTCGTGCTGCGCCCGGAGAAGCTGGGGCTTGGCGTGACGGCATTCACCAGTTTGAAGTTGAAGCATCACGGCGACTCCATCATCGAACAGTTTCAGCAGCAGATCGACGTGCTCTCCGAAGTGCTCGAGTGTCATGCCGTGGTCGGCGATGCCGATTATCTGCTGCGGATCGTTGCACCCGACTTGAACTACCTGTCCACGTTCGTGATGAAGAAGCTGATGCGCGTGCCCGGCGTGGACAGCGTGCGCTCGAATATCGTGCTCACCACGTTCAAGCGCAACGGGCCGCTGCCGCTGGCGCATCTGTCGCCGGGCGCTGCGGGCGTCTGAATGCGCGAGGGCTGTCGCCGTCGTTATGCGCCCGGCTGTGCCGTGCCGTTCGAGCTGAGCAGATCGACATAGGCGAGCGCCACCAGGTCCGCTTCCGACACGCCTAACGTCTGGAACATCGCCTGGGCTTCGGCGTGGCCGTCTTCTTCGGTGTCGTCCTGCGCGAGCACGACTTCCAGTTCGACGAAGTCGCCCAGACCGTCGACCCGATCCAGATGAATGCGCGTGCGCCCGGTGAGATAGACATGGCGCTCTTTCGTGACGATGCCGCGGGTGGTCAGTGCGGTGGCTAGCAACGCGTGCATGGCGTCGGGATTGGTGACGGGACTGCGCGTGTAGTACGACGCCTTCGGGCCGTCGCGATCGTCGCGTTGATAGAAGATCAGCTCGGCTGGCGTGCCGTCGTCGAACTGGCGCAGCTTCAGGCGGCCGCGTGGCACGTCGTAGAAAAAGTCCTGCTGGCGGAAGATCAGCGGCGCATCCGGTGCGAGTTTCGCCGCGCGTTCACGCAGTTGCTCGAATTGCTGGGCGCGGGCTTTGATTTCGATGTTGCGTGCCATGTCAGGCTCCTGTGGACGGACGGTGAGGTAGGCGGCTTTTCGGAATGGCCGGGGCGAAGCCGCCAGGAAGGACGAAAAAGGCGGGACAGAAGACGAATCGGATGGGTGCGCGTGGACGCGGGTTGGCGCGAAGAACGCTCAATCTAGCAAAACTGCGTGACGCTGTCCTTTCAGCCGGCCGGCTGCACCGGGGTGACGGAGGCTGTGCGCCCGGTTTCGACTGACATGAGGGCAGCTGATATTGCGGGGCCGCGATCTGCTGGGATTATCTGGCCCACTGGGCTTCGATCAGTTTCGTGGCGGCGGCGATAGTCGGTTCGTCCTTGCGTTCGGCGAGCATGACGAGGCTGAGTCGAGTCGGGACCGTGACGTCGTCGACGATGGTCAGCGCGTGCGCGTGGGCTTCGGCGATGGCGATTGCGTCGCGCGCGAGCGAGAGGCCGACGCCGGATTTGACGAGGTCGAGCATCGATTGCTCCTGATCGACTTCGGCGACCTTGAGCGGCGTGGCGCCGGCGGCGCTAAAGCATTGCGTCAGCAGACGGTTGTGTGCCGAGTCGGGTGGTGTCCAGATCCACGGCAGGGTGGCGAGTGAGCGCCAGTCGCGGGCGCCTTTCACGCGTTCTTTCCAGCCGGCGGGCGCCAGCACGCGGTATTGGAAGTGGGTGAGCGTGATGGCGTGGAAGGTGGTTGCGTCGCGCGCGTTGCTGTCGGACGGCAGGCCGATGTAGTAGCCGATGTCGAGTTGGCCGGAGCGGACCTGATCGAGGACCCAGCCTGACATGCCGTGGCGGAGGGCGGTTTCGATGCGCGGAGAGGTTTCGACGAGTTGTTTGAGGAAGCCGCCGAGGCGCAGGAAGGTCGGATCGAGGATGGTGCCGATGCGCAGGTGTCCGCGGACTTCATGACGGAGGGCGGCCGCCGCGCGGTGGACGTCGTTGGCGGCTTCGAGCGCGCGTTCCGCATTTGGGAGAAGCGCCTGGCCGTCGCGGGTGAGGGTCAGGCCGTGGGAAGTGCGGGTGAAGAGGGTGATGCCTAGGGCGGCTTGCAGGTTTTTTATCTGCAGGCTGACTGCGGGTTGGGTTAGGTGAAGGTGGTGGGCTGCACGGGTCAGGTTGCCCTCGCGGGCTACTGTGGTGAAGGCTTTTAAGAGTGTCAGGTCCATGAGGGGTGATATTAGCGCGGCTTATATTCGGGTTGATGAATTTTCATTGGATTTGGGAGGAGGGTTGGATTTACGCTTGCAGCGGGCTTTTTTTTTCGTTGCACTGGCTTTTTGGCCTCTCCTTGCTTTGTTAGTGGTCTATTAGCGTTCCCCCTGTGCGGGGGGGCACCTACTTTTCTTTGCCGCCGCAAAGAAAAGTAGGCAAAAGAAAGCGGCTCACACCGCTAATTCTTAAGCGGGAACCCCAGCATTTCATTGGTAGTGGTGCATCTGGAATCCGGTCCCCCGCGCATTACGCGCCCGTGACAAAGCACTCATCAGCTCCCACTCCGCACTGCGTGCGTCGCGGATGGGAACACCACGGAAAGCGAAAAACCGAGGGGCTAGAACGACCCGGGGGCGCGCGAAGCGCCGCCGGAAGAATGACTGCCTTGTCACTGAGGTGGAATGTGCGGGAGCACGGATTCCAGATGCACCACTACCAAAGACCTCGCGCGGTTGCCGCTTAAGAGTTAGCGGTTTGAGCCCGCTTTCTTTTGCCTACTTTTCTTTGCGGCGGCAAAGAAAAGTAGGTGCCCCCCCGCACAGGGGGAACGCTAATAGACCACTAACAAAGCAAGGAGAGGCCAAAGAAGCCAGTGCAACGAAAAAAACCAGCCAGTACAACGAAAAAAAACCAGCCAGTGCAACGATAAAAGCCCAGTGCAACGAACAAACCAAACCCTCAGTCAGGAGACGAAAAAAAATGCCCCCCTCACCCCGCCTGGAAGGCACCTTCGACTACATCATCGTTGGCGCCGGCACGGCCGGCTGCGTCCTCGCCAACCGCCTCTCCGAGGACCCCGAAATAAAAGTCCTCCTGCTGGAAGCCGGCGGCAAAGACGACTACCACTGGATCCACGTCCCCGTGGGCTACCTCTACTGCATCGGCAACCCCCGCACCGACTGGCTCTACAAAACCCAATCCGAAGCAGGCCTCAACGGCCGCACACTCTCCTATCCGCGCGGCCGGGTCCTCGGCGGCAGCTCGTCGATCAACGGCATGATCTACATGCGCGGCCAGCGCGAAGACTACGACGAATGGGCCCGCGTCACCGGTGACGCCGCCTGGTCCTGGAACTCGGTCCTCCCCATCTTCAAACGCAGCGAAGACCATCACGCAGGCGCGTCCGAATCGCACGGCGCCGGCGGCCCGTGGCGCGTCGAGAAACAACGCCTCAAATGGAAAATCCTCGAAGAGTTCTCGCGCGCCGCGCAGGAAACCGGCATCCCCGCGTCGAATGACTTCAATCGCGGCGACAACTCCGGCGTCGGCTACTTCGACGTCAACCAGAAACGCGGCATCCGCTGGAACGCCTCCAAAGCCTTCCTCCGCCCCGCGCTCCAACGCCCGAATCTCACCGTCATCACCGGCGCGCACACCCAACGCGTCGTCTTCGAAGGACGCCGCTGCACCGGCGTCGAATACCGCGGCGACAACACCGACTACCTCGCCCGCGCCCGCTGCGAAGTCATCCTCAGTTCGGGCGCCGTCAACTCGCCGCAATTGCTCGAGTTGTCAGGCATCGGCAACGGCGCACGTCTGCAAAACCTCGGTATCGACGTCGTCAAGGACCTGCGCGGCGTCGGCGAAAATCTCCAGGATCATCTGCAGTTGCGAATGGCCTACAAGGTCGATGGCGTGCGCACACTCAATACGGCGTCCGCGCACTGGTGGGGCAAGCTGATGATCGGCCTGCAATACGTGCTGTTCCAGAGCGGTCCCATGTCGATGTCGCCGTCGCAACTCGGCGCGTTCGCCAGGTCCGATCCCGACGATCGCTCGCTCACGCGCCCCGATCTCGAATACCACGTGCAGCCGCTTTCGCTCGATCGCTTCGGCGAGCCGCTGCATCGCTTCAATGCCTTCACGGCGTCGGTCTGTCAGTTGCGGCCGACCTCCCGCGGCAGCGTGCATATCGTGTCGGCCGATGCCGCGGCCGCACCGGCGATCGCGCCGAATTATCTGTCCACCGACTACGACCGCCACGTCGCCGCCAACGCGCTGCGACTCACGCGCCGGATCGCCGCCGCGCCCGCGCTCGCACGCTATCGTCCGCAGGAAATCCTGCCGGGCATCCAGTTCCAGACGGAAGCGGAACTCCAGCAGGCCGCCGGCGAAGTCGGCACGACCATCTTTCACCCGGTCGGCACCTGTCGCATGGGAACGAGCGACGACCCCGGCGCAGTCGTCGACAACCGGCTGCGCGTAATCGGTGTAGACGGCCTGCGCGTGGTCGACGCGTCCGTCATGCCGACCATCACGTCGGGCAACACCAACTCGCCGACGCTGATGATCGCGGAACGCGCGAGCGACATGATCCGCGAAGATCGCCGCGCGCGTGGAATCGCGACCACATCCGCAACCGCAACCCCGGGCGTCGGCGCGGCGCCTTCGGTGACCGTCTCGTGACTTTCCGTCAATGAAGGCCGGCATCGCGCCCCGATGCCGACCAGACAATCCACTAAGTGCAAATCCCGATGATTGCGCTGCATCATTGGCGCGACAATGACCGCCAGGTTGCGTGCGACGCCATGGACTACCGTCCGGATTGGTGCAGCACGTCAAACGCGTGGCACGGGGTGCCGGCGTCATAAAAAGTCGCGCGGCAAGTCGCGCGGAAGATCGTAGTGCTTCGCCTTACTCCGTATGGAAGGGAACATGATTCTCGGCGATACGATTCTCGAAACGCGCGGCCTCACCCGTGAGTTCAAAGGCTTTGTCGCCGTCAATGGAGTCAATCTGCGCGTGCGGCGCGGCTCGATCCATGCGCTCATCGGTCCGAACGGCGCCGGCAAGACCACCTGCTTCAATCTGCTCACCAAATTTCTCGAGCCCACCGCGGGCCAGATCGTCTTCAATGGCATGGACATCACGCGCGAGCGGCCGGCGCAAATCGCGCGGCGCGGCATCATCCGCTCGTTCCAGATTTCTGCTGTGTTCCCGCATCTGACGGCATTGCAGAACGTGCGTATCGGTCTGCAGCGCTCGCTCGGCACTGCGTTCCATTTCTGGAAGAGCGAACGCACGCTGCGCCGCCTCGACGACCGCGCAATGGATCTGCTCACTCAGGTCGGCCTCAGCGATTTCGCCGACGTGGAAACCGTCGAGCTGTCGTATGGCCGCAAACGTGCGCTGGAAATTGCGACCACGCTCGCGATGGAACCGGAGTTGATGCTGCTCGACGAGCCGACCCAGGGCATGGGTCACGAAGACGTCGACCGTGTCACCGCACTCATCAAGAAAGTTTCGGCGGGCCGCACCATCCTGATGGTCGAACACAACATGAACGTGATTGCCGGAATCTCCGACACGATCACCGTCCTGCAGCGCGGTGAAGTACTGGCCGAAGGCGCGTACGCCGACGTGTCCAAAAACCCGCTCGTCATGCAGGCCTACATGGGCAGCGCCGACGCGGCGCTGGCCGGAGCCCACGCATGAACACGCTAGCCGAACGCGAAGGCGTCGAAGCGAGCGGCGCCGCGACCGGTGTGCCCGCACTGGAGATTGCGGGCCTGCAGGCGTGGTACGGGGAATCGCATATCCTGCATGGCGTCGACCTGACGGTGAACCGCGGCGAAGTGGTCACGCTGCTCGGCCGCAACGGCGCGGGCCGCACGACGACGCTGCGCGCGATCATGGGACTGACCGGGCGGCGCAGCGGCTCGATCCGCATTGCCGGACGTGAGACGATCGACATGGCGACGCATCGCATCGCGCATTGCGGCATCGGCTACTGCCCGGAGGAGCGCGGCATTTTTTCGAGCCTGTCGTGCGAGGAGAACCTGCTGTTGCCGCCGCCGGTCGGCGACAAGGCGCACATGATGTCGCTCGACGAGATCTACTCGATGTTCCCCAATCTGCACGAACGCCGCATGAGTCAGGGCACGCGCCTGTCCGGCGGCGAACAGCAGATGCTGGCGGTCGCGCGCATTCTGCGGACCGGTGCAAGCCTGCTGCTGCTCGACGAAATCTCCGAAGGCCTCGCGCCGGTGATCGTGCAGGCGCTGGCTCGCATGATCATGACCTTGAAGCAGCGCGGCTATACGGTCGTGATGGTCGAACAGAATTTCCGTTTCGCGGCGCCGCTCGCCGATCGCTTCTACGTGATGGAGCACGGTGGAATCGTCGAGCACTTCGGGGCCGGCGAGCTCGAAAGCAAGATGCCGGTGCTGCACGAATTGCTGGGCGTGTAACGGGATCGAAGAAACCACGCCTTTGCCGTTTTGCCTCTAGAACCACAAACGAAGAATCAGGAGACAGCATGAAAAAGAACTCGCTCGCGCGGCTCGCCACATTTGTATTCACACTCGCCGCAGGCGCAGCATTCACGACCGGCTCGGCGCAGGCAGCCGACGACGCCGTGAAGATCGGCTTCATCACCGACATGTCCGGCCTGTACGCCGACATCGACGGGCAAGGCGGCCTCGAAGCCATCCGCATGGCAGTGGCGGACTTCGGCGGCAAGGTCAACGGCAAGCCGATCACCGTGGTCTACGCGGACCATCAGAACAAAGCCGACATCGCCGCGTCCCGCGCGCGCGAATGGTTCGATCGCGATGGCGTGGACATGCTGATCGGCGGCACCAACTCGGCGACCGGTCTGTCGATGAACACCGTGGCCGGTGAAAAGCACAAGGTGTACATCAGCATCGGCGCGGGCGCCGACAACCTGACCAACGAGCAATGCACGCCGTACACCATTCACTATGCGTACGACACGACCGCGCTCGCCAAGGGCACCGGTTCGGCGGTGACCAAACAGGGCGGCAAGACCTGGTACTTCCTGACGGCCGACTACGCTTTCGGCAAGGCGCTAGAAAAGAACACGTCGGACGTGGTGAAGGCGAACGGCGGTCAGGTGCTCGGTTCGGTGCGTCATCCGCTGTCGGCGTCGGACTTCTCGTCGTTCCTGTTGCAGGCGCAGTCGTCGAAAGCGCAGGTGCTCGGTCTCGCCAATGCGGGCGGCGACACGATCAACTCGATCAAGGCCGCCAAGGAATTCGGCATTACCAAGACGATGAAGCTCGCCGCGCTGCTGGTGTTCATCGATGATATTCACAGCCTGGGTCTGGAGACCACGCAAGGACTCGTGCTGACGGATAGCTGGTACTGGAACAAGGACGCGACGACACGCAAGTGGGCCGAGCGCTACTTCGACAAGACGAAGAAGATGCCCTCGAGCCTGCAGGCCGCCGACTATTCCGCGACGACGAACTATCTGAAAGCGGTGCAGGCGGTCGGCTCGACCGACTCCGACAAGGTCATGGCGCAGCTCAAGAAAACGAAGATCGACGACTTCTACGCGAAGGGTTACGTGCGGCAGGACGGCAGCATGATCCACGACATGTACCTGATGCAGGTGAAGACGCCGGCCGAGTCGAAAGAGCCGTGGGACTACTACAAGATCACCGCGACGATCCCCGGCGAGCAGGCCTTCACGACCAAGGCGGAAACGCGCTGCGCGTTGTGGAAATAAGCGCGTTCTGAAAGCGTGCAAGGGCGCCTCCCAGAGCAGCAACCTGCATCGGGAAGGCGCCCTGTCGTGACCGCATTCACGGGTCTCACGGATTTCACGCTCGCAATGGCTTAGCAAAGCAATCAAGGCTTCAATGGAAATCTTTGGCATTCCGCTCCCGGCGATGCTGAGCCAGCTGCTGCTGGGTCTCGTGAACGGCTCGTTCTACGCGATTCTGAGCCTCGGTCTGGCGGTTATCTTCGGCTTGCTCAACGTGATCAACTTCGCGCACGGGGCGTTGTTCATGCTCGGCGCGATGCTCGCGTGGATGGGCCTGTCGTATTTCGGCCTGCCGTACTGGGTGATGCTGGTGCTCGCGCCGCTGATCGTCGGCGTGTTCGGCATGGCGATCGAACGCTCGATGCTGCGCTGGCTCTACAAGCTCGATCATCTGTATGGACTGTTGCTGACCTTCGGGCTGACGCTCGTGGTGGAAGGCGTGTTCCGCTCCGTCTACGGTTCGTCGGGGCAGCCGTACGACGTGCCGTCGGCGCTCTCCGGCGCGACCGATCTCGGCTTCATGTTCCTGCCGAACTATCGCGCCTGGGTGGTGGTCGCGTCGCTGGTGGTGTGCTTCGCGACGTGGTTCGTGATCGAGAAGACGCGGCTGGGCGCCTACCTGCGTGCCGGCACGGAAAACCCGAAGCTGGTCGAAGCCTTCGGCATCAATGTCCCGCTGATGATCACGCTCACCTACGGTTTCGGCGTCGCGCTGGCGGCATTCGCCGGCGTGCTGGCCGCGCCGGTCATTCAGGTGTCGCCGTTGATGGGCCAGCCGATGATCATCACCGTATTCGCGGTCGTGGTGATCGGCGGCATGGGTTCGATCATGGGCTCGATTCTCACCGGCTTGCTGCTCGGCGTGATCGAGGGGCTGACGCGGGTGTTCTATCCGGAAGCCTCGGCCACCGTCGTCTTCGTGATCATGGCGCTCGTGCTGCTGGTGCGACCGGCGGGTCTTTTCGGCAAGGAAAAATGATGCAGAGAAAAGTGCTCTACGGTCTGCTGCTGATCGTGCTTCTCGCGGTGCCCGCACTCGGCATCTATCCGCTGTTCGTGATGAAGGTGCTGTGCTTCGCGTTGTTCGCGGCGGCCTTCAATCTGCTGATCGGCTACACGGGACTGCTGTCGTTCGGTCATGCGATGTTTCTCGCGTCCGCGGGTTACGTGACCGGCTACGGTATCCAGACGCTCGGCTTTTCTCCCGAGCTCGGTGTGCTGGCCGGCACGGCGGCGGCGACGGTGCTCGGCGTGATCGTCGGTATGTTCGCGATCCGCCGGCAGGGCATCTACTTCGCGATGGTGACGCTCGCGCTCGCGCAGATGGTCTACTTCGTGTTTCTGCAGGCGCCGTTCACGCACGGCGAAGACGGTCTGCAAGGCGTCCCGCGCGGCAAGCTGTTCGGCATGCTGGACCTGTCGTCGGATCTGACGCTGTACTTCGTCGTGCTGGCCGTGATGGTGCTGGCGTTTCTGCTGATCGTGCGGATCGTCCATTCGCCGTTCGGCCAGGTGCTGGTCGCCATCAAGGAAAACGAGCCGCGCGCGGTGTCGCTCGGGTACGATACGGACCGGTTCAAGCTGCTGGCCTTCGTGCTGTCGGCGGGGCTGGCCGGACTGGCCGGTTCGCTGAAGGTGCTCGTGCAAGGTTTCGAAACGCTGAGCGATGCGTACTGGACCATGTCCGGCCTCGTCATTCTGATGACGCTGGTCGGCGGCATGGGCACGTTGTTCGGACCGCTGCTCGGTGCGGCACTGATCGTCGCGCTCGAAGACCGGCTCGGCGATATCGGCGGGGCGCTGGCCACGTCGACGGGAGTGGAGTGGTTCCGCTCACTGGGCGAGTCGGTGACGATCGTGACGGGGCTCATCTTCATCGCCTGCGTGATGGCGTTCCGGCGTGGAATCGTCGGCGAGATCGTGGCGAAAGTCCGGCCGTTGCGGGCTTGAATGGCACGCTGCGGCAGGCTCCGGCTTACGGCCAGCTTGCCCCAAACCAGTGCCGCAGTGCACCACTAGGGTAATTGCTAGTTGTGGCACGTTGGGTGCTGGTTTAATCTTCATGCAGTTCTGATTCACCCCGAATTTTGCAGGTGGAGAACGAGGAGACAATGAGGCACTAAGTGCCCAGGCGAAAGCGCTGTTGGATTGATATCCAACAGCGCTTTTTTTATTGCATTTTTATTCCGCTTCATTCGATTTCCTTCCATTTTTTCCCTAATTCGGTGCGTGTCTTTTATTCGCCGGATCAACCGTTAAAGACACCGCTCACACCCTGCAAAATGCTTGCGGCGCGGGGCTTTCGTCCGCTACACTCGCATTCACCGACCGTTGGGTCGGGATTTGAATCCACGTAATTAGCGGGTGGGTTCGACGGGAATAAATAACGGGGTGGGGAGAGGAGCGGGATGAAGTCGGCATTACGTTGTATTAGCGCAGCGGTAATCATCGCGGGAATGAATGCGGCATTGAGCAGTGCAGCATTGGCGGACGTGAAAATCGGCGTAACGGTATCGGCAACCGGTCCGGCTGCGTCGCTCGGCATTCCGGAGAAAAACACGATCGCGCTGCTACCCAAAGAAGTGGCGGGTCAGAAAATCGACTACATCGTGCTCGACGACGCGACGGATTCGACTCAGGCCGTCAAGAACGCCCGCAAGCTGACCAGCGAAGATCACGTCGATGCGTTGATCGGTTCCACGGTCGTGCCGAACTCGCTCGCCATGATCGACGTCGCCGCCGAAACCACTACGCCCATGATCTCGATGGCCGCCGCGGCAAGCATCGTCGAGCCGATGGACGCGAAGCGCGCGTGGGTCTTCAAGACGCCGCAGAACGACATTCTGATGGCCACCGCGATCGCCCAGCACATGGCTAATCACGGCGTCAAAACCGTGGCGTTCATCGGTTTCTCGGACGCTTATGGCGAGAGCTGGTTCAAGGAGTTCGGCAAGGCCGCGGATCTCGCGAAAATCAAGATCGTCGCGAATGAACGCTTTGCCCGTAACGACACGTCGGTCACGGGCCAGGTGTTGAAGCTGATGTCGCAGAATCCGGACGCGGTGCTGATCGCCGGCGCCGGCACGCCGGCCGCATTGCCGCAGAAAACGCTCAAGGAGCGTGGCTACAAGGGCAAGTACTACCAGACGCACGGCATCGCCAATAACGACTTCCTGCGCGTGTGCGGCAAGGATTGCGAAGGCACGTTCCTGCCGGCCGGCCCGCTGCTGGTCGCCGACCAGTTGCCGGACTCGAACCCGGTCAAGAAGGCCTCGCTCGCGTACAAGCACGCGTATGAAGGCGCGTATGGCGCAGGCTCGGTGTCGACGTTCGGCGGCCATGCATGGGACGCCGGCCTGCTGCTGCAACACGCAATTCCGCTCGCATTGAAGAAGGCTCAACCCGGCACGCCTGCGTTTCGCGAAGCATTGCGCGCCGCACTCGAAAGCACGAAAGACTTGCCCGCGTCGCACGGCATTTTCAACATGAGCGCAAACGACCACTCTGGCCTCGACCAGCGGGCGCGCGTGATGGTGGAAATCGCCGGCGGCAAGTGGAAGCTTTCCGCCGACTGAGCCGGAGTCGCCACGCTACGGGAATCCACTAAAAAGACGCGTGCGGTTGACGCGTCTTTTTTATCGCCCGCGCGGCGCAGGGTGAGAAAGCAGAGAACTGTGGCGCGGCGGATTCAGGACAAACCCGCATTCGGGCGACCGTCTATTGACCGCGAATCGGGCAGAACGCAATACTACTAACATGTTAGTGGTTTATCGGAGAGCGGAGCGACGAGCCGCCGTGAAGATTCGCAGCAGGGAGAGTGGGAGCAGGGAGTAGGGAGCAGGTGACAACAAAGCGGTCAGGGCCTCGATGCCGAGCAGGGAAAACCATGCTTGGCACGCCTGTACCCGATAACTAGATTCAGACACCCGGTCCATGAACCGGATTACAGATACACGCTTCGCAGCGTTTGGAGACTTGTAATGACAAAGACAAAGCAATGGGTGCGCACCGGCATCGCAATGGCGATGATGTGCGGCGCGGGCGCCGCGTTGGCGCAGGTGAAAATCGGCGTGACGTTGTCGACCACGGGACCGGCCGCCTCGCTCGGCATTCCGGAGAAGAACACCATCGCGCTGCTGCCGAAGGAGATCGGCGGCAAGACCGTGCAGTACATCGTCCTCGACGACGCGTCGGACACCGGCAAGGCCGTGCAGAACACGCGCAAGCTGATCGACGAAGATCACGTCGACGCGATCATCGGTTCGACCGTCACGCCGAATGCGCTGGCGATGCTCGACCCGGCCGCCGAAGGCAAAACGCCGATGATCTCGCTGGCCGCTTCGGCCACGATCATCGCGCCGATGGATGCGAAGCGCGCATGGGCATTCAAGCCGCCACAAAACGACAGCCTGATGGCCGACGCGATCGCCGACTACATGGAACATCACGGCGTGAAGACGGTGGCCTTCATCGGGTTCGCGGACGCTTACGGCGACGGCTGGAACAACGTCTTCACGGCGGCGGCCGCCGCGCACAATCTGAAGATCGTGTCGAACGAGCGCTTTAACCGCACCGACGCTTCGGTAACCGGGCAGGTGTTGAAGACGATGGGCGCGAATCCCGACGCCGTGCTGATCGCGGGTGCGGGCACGCCGTCGGCGCTGCCGGCCAAGACGCTCAAGGAGCGCGGCTACAAGGGCAAGGTCTATCAGACGCACGGCGTCGCCAACAACGATTTCCTGCGCGTGTGCGGCAAGGATTGCGAAGGCGAACTGCTGCCGGCCGGCCCGATCCTCGTGGCCGACCAGCTGCCCGATTCGAATCCGGTGAAGAAGTCGTCGCTCGCCTATAAAACCGCGTACGAGAAGGCCTATGGCGCGGGTTCGGTGGCGACCTTCGGCGGTCATGCATGGGATGCAGGCCAGATGCTGCAGCGGGCCATCCCCGAAGCGCTGAAGACGGCGCAACCGGGCACGGAAGCGTTTCGCGTAGCACTGCGCGGCGCGCTCGAGAGCATCAAGGAACTGCCGGTGTCGCACGGCATCATGAACACCACGACGACCGACCACAACGGCCTCGACAAGCGCGCACGGGTGATCGTGCAGATCGTCGACGGCAAGTGGAAACTGCAGAACGACTAAGCATAAAAAGCGGTACGCGCCTCTCGCGCTTTATGCGGCAGCCCATGCCGCATTGCCATTCTGGTGGATGACAATGGCAACGACCGCCGCGCCGGTTCATCGGCGCGGCGGTCGCCTTTTCTGATTGTGCAGGTCGGTGGCTGGCCGCGGGTCGGGCGCCACGACTGTTTCCCCGTTTTCGATTTCGACGCTTCATTTCGACGTTTCAAGCAGAGGAAGTATGGATCTATCAATTGCGGCGATCCTCGCGCAGGACGGCATCACGACCGGCGCGATCTACGCGCTGCTCGCGCTCGCGCTGGTGTTGGTGTTCTCCGTGACGCGGGTGATTTTTATCCCGCAGGGAGAATTCGTTTCGTACGGCGCGCTCACGCTCGCCGCATTGCAGACGCAGAAGTTTCCGGCCACCTGCTGGCTGTTGATGGCGATGGGCGCGGCCTGTTTCGTCGTCGAAGTGGCGGGGCTGGTGCGGCATGCCGAGCGACGCCGCCATCTGGCGCGCACGCTGGCGCTGCTGGTTGGCAAATATCTACTGTTCCCGGTCGCGGTGTATGCGCTGACGCAGGGTGTCTTCCTGCACCCGTTGCCGATGATCGTGCAGATCGCGCTGACGCTGCTGATCGTGATTCCGATGGGACCGTTCGTGTATCGGCTCGCGTACGAGCCGATTGCGGAAGCCAGCACGCTGTTGCTGCTGATCGTGGCGGTGGCGGTGCACTTCGCGATGGTCGGCCTCGGTCTGGTGATGTTCGGTGCCGAAGGCTCGCGAACCACCGCGTTCTCCGACGCGAGCTACACCGTCGGCAGCCTGACGATCTCCGGGCAGAGTCTGTGGGTGGTCGGCACGGCCGTCGTGCTGATCGGCGCGCTGTACCTGTATTTCGATCGGTCCATCTCGGGTAAAGCGTTGCGCGCGACCTCGGTGAACCGGCTCGGCGCGCGGCTCGTCGGGATCGGCACGACCCAGGCGGGGCGCCTCGCATTCACGCTCGCAGCCGGCCTCGGCGCGCTGTGTGGCGTGCTCGTCGCACCGTTGACCACCATCTACTACGACTCGGGCTTCCTGATCGGTCTGAAGGGTTTCGTGGGCGCGATCATCGGCGGTCTGGTCAGCTATCCGCTGGCGGCGGCCGGGTCGATTCTCGTCGGCGTGCTGGAGTCGTATTCGTCCTTCTGGGCAAGCTCGTATAAGGAAGTGATCGTGTTCACGTTGATCATCCCGGTGCTGCTCTGGCGCAGTCTGGCCAGCCCGCACAGCGACGAAGACGAGGAGTGACACGATGAAACGGATCATGCAAAACAAGTTCTTCTGGTTGTTCCTCGTGGTGCTGTTCGCGCTGCCGGTGTTGCCGCAGCCGATTCACGTGCCCGAGTACTGGGTCACGCTGCTCAACTACATCGGCCTCTATGCGATCGTCGCGATCGGCCTCGTGCTGCTCACGGGGATCGGTGGAATGACGAGCTTCGGGCAAGCGGCGTTCGTCGGGATCGGCGCGTATGCGACGGCGTATCTGACGACGACCTATGGCGTGTCGCCGTGGCTCGCGCTGATCGCGGGCGTGGTGGTGACGGCGCTGATCGCGCTGATGCTCGGTCTGGTCACCATGCGGCTGTCCGGCCACTTTCTGCCGCTCGGCACGATTGCCTGGGGACTCGCGCTGTTCTATCTGTTCGGCAATCTGGACATGCTCGGCAAGTACGACGGCATCAACGGTATTCCGGTGCTGAATGTTTTTGGCATCAACCTGGAGTCCGGCCGCCATATCTATTACCTGATCTGGGTGGTGGTGCTGGGTGCGGTCGTGTCTGTTCAGAATCTGCTTAATAGCCGGCCGGGCCGGGCGATCCGGGCTTTGCGCGGTGGCGGCATGATGGCCGAGGCAATGGGCGTGAACACGGCGTGGATGCGCGTGGTGATCTTCGTCTACGCCGCGGTGCTGGCGTCGGTGTCGGGCTTTCTGTATGCCCATCTGCAACGCGCGGTGAATCCGACGCCGTTCGGCTTGAATCATGGCATCGAGTTCCTGTTCATGGCCGTAGTGGGCGGGGTGTCGCATGTCTGGGGCGCGGTCCTGGGCGCGGCGATCCTGACGATCCTGCAGGATTATCTGCAGACGCTGCTGCCGAAGTTGCTCGGCGAAAACGGCAACTTCGAAGTGATCGTGTTCGGCATTTTGATGGTGCTGTTGCTCCAGTACGCGCGGCAGGGTGTGTGGCCGTTCGTTGCGCGGTTTTTCCCGAAGGGTCCGCGCGCCCATGTTTCGGACGACGCCGAGCCCTTGCCGCAACGCAGCAAGCCGACTGCCGGTGAAGCGCTGCTGGTGGTGAACAAGGCACGCAAGCAATTCGGCGGGCTGGTCGCGGTGAACAATGTCAGCTTCGAAGTGAAGGCGGGACAGATCATCGGTCTGATCGGCCCGAATGGCGCCGGCAAATCGACGACGTTCAACCTGGTGACGGGCGTTCTGCAAGCTACCAGCGGTGAGATTACCTTCCGCGGCGAGCGGATCGACTCGCTGAATTCACGTGAAATCGTCAAGCGCGGGATCGGCCGGACTTTCCAGCACGTCAAACTGCTGCCCGGCATGACCGTGCTGGAGAACGTGGCAATTGGCGCGCATCTGCGTGGGCACGCCGGCGTCTGGCGCAGTGTCGCGCGTCTGAACGGCACCGAGGAAGCTCGTCTGATGGCCGAGGCGGCACGGCAGATTCGCCGCGTCGGCCTCGAGCAGCATATGCACGATGAAGCGGGCAGTCTGGCGCTGGGCCAGCAACGGATTCTGGAAATCGCGCGCGCGCTGTGCTGCGATCCCACGTTGCTGCTGCTCGATGAGCCGGCCGCAGGCCTGCGCTACCAGGAAAAGCTGCAACTGGCTGACTTGCTGCGCAGGTTGAAGGCGGAAGGGATGAGCGTCCTGCTGGTCGAGCACGATATGGACTTCGTGATGAATCTGACCGACCGGCTGGTGGTGATGGAGTTTGGCACGCGAATCGCAGAAGGCTTGCCGCAGGAAGTGCAGCAGGATCCGGCGGTGCTCGAAGCGTATCTGGGCGGAGTGGAGTGATGGAAAACACGTTGAATACGGCGGCGCCGATTCTCGACGTCGCGGGCCTGTCGGTCCGTTACGGCAAGGTGGAAGCGCTGCATGGCGCGGCGATCAAAGTGCGGCCCGGCCAGATTGTTTCGGTGATCGGCCCGAACGGCGCGGGGAAATCCACGCTGCTGAACGCGATCATGGGCGCGTTGCCGACTACGGGCCATGCGAAGGGCGCGGTGCTTTATCAAGGGGAAGACGTCAGCGCGGTGCCAGTCGAGAAGCGTGTAGCGCGTGGCATGTGTCTGGTGCCGGAAAAGCGCGAGTTGTTCGCTTCGATGACAGTCGAGGACAATCTGGTGCTGGGTGCGTATCGGCGCAAGCGGGCAGGAGAGCGGAATTTTCTGGATCAGCTGGAACCGGTGTTTACGCTGTTTCCGCGGTTGAAAGAACGTCGCAAACAGGCCTCGGGAACGTTGTCTGGCGGTGAGCGGCAGATGCTGGCGGTCGGCCGTGCGTTGATGGGTAAGCCAGACCTGTTGATGCTCGACGAGCCGAGTTTGGGATTGGCGCCGCTCATCGTGAAGGAAATTTTTCACATCATCAGCGCACTGCGGCAGACTGGGGTGGCGACGCTGCTGATCGAGCAGAACGCGCGGGCGGCGTTGCAAATCTCGGATTATGGCTATGTGCTGGAAACTGGTGAGCTGGCTCTGGAAGGTCCTGCAGCTGATCTCGCACAAAATCCGCGTGTGATTGAAACGTATCTCGGGTTAGCCAAAAAGGTCGCCTAGCGGTAAGCCCGTTGGGTGGTTCCTCGCAGAATGAAGCGGTGTGTTTCACGTGAAACACACCGTTTTTTTGTTAACCACGCCTTTGCCGCGAATTCGGGTCTAAACCGAACCCGTTATAATTCGGCCAATCCATTTTCTTTAGAGGCTCACGCGATGCTCATGCGTGAGATCCGCGATGCTTTTTCCCACAGAATTTGACGTCATCGTCGTCGGCGGCGGTCACGCCGGTACCGAAGCCGCACTGGCGTCGGCGCGCATGGGTAACACCACGCTGCTACTGACGCACAACATCGAAACGCTAGGCCAGATGAGCTGCAATCCGTCGATCGGCGGGATTGGCAAAGGCCATCTGGTCAAGGAAGTCGATGCGCTTGGCGGAGCAATGGCGGCCGCCACCGACGAGGGCGGAATCCAGTTCCGCATTCTCAACTCGTCGAAAGGGCCCGCCGTGCGGGCAACGCGAGCGCAAGCCGATCGTCTGCTGTACAAGCAGGCAATCCGGTATCGGCTGGAAAATCAGCCGAATCTATGGCTGTTTCAGCAGGCTGTCGACGATCTGATGGTGGAAGGGGATCGCGTCGTGGGCGCAGTGACGCAGGTGGGAATTCGCTTCCGCTCGCGCGCTGTCGTCTTGACGGCAGGGACGTTCCTCGACGGCAAGATTCACGTAGGTCTGAACAACTACACGGGTGGACGGGCGGGTGACCCGGCTTCGGTGTCGCTTTCGGCGCGTCTGAAGGAATTGAAGCTGCCACAAGGGCGTCTGAAGACCGGAACGCCGCCGCGTATCGACGGCCGGACGATCGACTTTTCGAAGCTGGAAGAACAGCCGGGCGATCTCGATCCGGTGCCGGTTTTCTCGTTTCTCGGGCGCGTCGAGCAGCATCCGCGGCAGGTTCCGTGCTGGGTCACGCATACGAATGAGCGGACGCACGACATCATTCGCGGCGGGCTCGACCGGTCGCCAATGTATACCGGCGTGATCGAAGGGGTGGGGCCGCGGTATTGCCCGTCGATCGAAGACAAGATTCATCGCTTCGCTTCGAAAGAATCGCATCAGATTTTTCTCGAACCGGAAGGTCTGACGACCAACGAGTTTTATCCCAATGGGATTTCCACTAGCTTGCCGTTCGACGTGCAGCTCGAACTCGTTCGCTCAATGCGCGGATTGGAGCACGCGCATATTCTGCGTCCGGGCTATGCGATCGAGTACGACTACTTCGATCCGCGTGGGCTAAAGGCTTCGCTGGAAACAAAGGTTATCGGCGGGCTGTTCTTCGCCGGGCAGATTAACGGAACGACTGGCTATGAAGAAGCTGCCGCGCAAGGTCTGCTGGCGGGGATCAACGCCGGCTTGCAAGTGCAGGGCAAAGAAGCATGGTGCCCGCGGCGCGATCAAGCCTACCTTGGCGTGCTCGTCGACGATCTCGTTACGCGGGGCGTATCCGAACCGTATCGGATGTTTACGAGCCGGGCGGAATATCGTTTAAGCCTCCGGGAAGACAACGCCGACATGCGCCTGACCGAGATCGGTCGCGAGCTTGGTGTTGTGGACGACGTCCGGTGGGATGCGTTCAGCCGCAAACGCGACGCTGTTTCACGTGAAACAGAACGCTTGCGGACCTCGTGGGTAAACCCCAAAACCTTGCCGGCCGATGAAGCCACGGTTTTGCTCGGCAAACAGATCGACCACGAATATAGCCTCGCGGACCTTCTCCGTCGTCCGGGCGTGACCTATGACGGCGTGTGCGGTTTGAAGGGCGGCGAGTGCGCGGCGCCGGGTATTCTCGCGGACGATCCGGTACTGCTGGCTCAGATCAAGGAACAGATCGAGATCGGCATCAAGTATCAAGGCTACATCGACCGTCAGGCCGGCGAAATCGAACGTAACGGAGCGCACGAAGGCACTCGCCTGCCAGAAGGACTGGACTACGCCGAGGTGAGGGGGCTGTCGTTCGAAGCGCGCCAGAAGTTGACGCAGTTCCGTCCGGAAACCATCGGTCAGGCGTCGCGCATCTCCGGCATTACGCCGGCGGCCATCTCGCTGCTAATGGTTCACCTTAAGCGCGGCTTGGGCCGTCGCGGCGCCAAACCCGCTGAGCCGGGCGCGGATTCGAAGCCGGTGACGCAATGACCGTGGGGCAGAAGGGGGCAGCGGCGAATCCGCTGGCGCCGGTGCTCGAGCAGGGCGTCGGTGAGTTGGGTCTCGATCTGAACGCCGCGCAACTCGGCAAACTGCTCGACTACGTTGCTCTGCTGGCCAAGTGGAACGCCGTCTACAACCTCACGGCGATTCGCGATCCGCGGCAGATGCTGATCCAGCATATTCTGGATTCGCTTTCCATCGTGCCGCATCTCGCAGCTCAAGGTTCGTCATCGGTACTCGACGTCGGTTCCGGCGGCGGTCTGCCGGGTATCGTGCTCGCTATCGTTCTGCCCGAGTGGACGGTGACGGTGAACGACATCGTTCACAAGAAGACGGCGTTTCAGGCGCAGGCGAAAGCTGAACTGGGCCTTGCGAATCTCTCCGTGGTGACCGGGCGCGTCGAGACATTGCGGCCAGGCGTCGAAGTGCCGGGTAAATTCGATGCGATCGTCTCACGCGCATTCGCAGAACTCGCGGATTTCGTTACACTGGCCCGTCATCTGGTTGCGGAGCAGGGTGCGATCTGGGCGATGAAGGGTATTCGCCCCGAAGGTGAGATCGAGCGTTTGCCGGCCAGCGCCCACGTGGAACAGATCATCCGGTTGAACGTGCCGGCGCTCGACGCCGAACGGCATCTGATCAAGGTGCGCGTGGATTCAGCCGATTAATACCGCTCGATGCGCCAGCGCAGTCGCAACAGATTCGACAAGCTCAATTCACTCATACAAGCAGCAAAGGGACACACCAACGATGGCAAAAATCTTCTGCGTTGCGAACCAGAAAGGCGGCGTCGGTAAAACGACTACCGCAGTCAATCTGGCCGCGAGTCTGGCAGCGCAGGGACAGCGTGTCCTTCTCATCGATCTCGATCCCCAAGGCAATGCCACGATGGGCAGCGGCGTCGACAAGGCCGCTTGCGTCAATACGGTCTACGAGGTGCTGGTGGATGGCGTCTCGGTAGCCGATGCGCGTGTGCGGCCCGCGGCTGTCGGCTATGACGTATTGCCCGCCAATCGCGAACTGGCGGGTGCCGAAGTCGAACTGGTGAGCGTGCAGAGTCGCGAGCGCCAGCTAAGAGTCGCACTCGCGGCCGTCGAGGGCGATTACGACTTCGTGCTGATCGACTGTCCGCCGGCCTTGTCCCTGTTGACGCTCAATGGGCTCTGCGCCGCGCACGGCGTGGTGATCCCGATGCAGTGCGAGTACTTCGCGCTGGAAGGGCTCTCGGACCTCGTCAACACGATCAAGCAGGTGCATGCCAACCTGAACCGCGATCTCAAGGTCATCGGCCTGCTGCGCGTGATGTTCGATCCGCGTATCACGCTCCAACAGCAGGTGTCGGATCAGCTCAAGGAGCATTTCGGCGACAAGGTTTTCGATGCGGTGATTCCGCGCAACGTGCGTCTGGCCGAGGCGCCCAGCTATGGTTTGCCGGGCGTGGTATTCGACCGGGCTTCACGTGGTGCTCAGGCCTACGTGCAGTTCGGTGTGGAAATGATTGAACGGGTGCGCGCGCTGAACGACGCGCCGCAGGCATCTTAAGCGGATCGGGGAAGCACGATGAATGCAGTGGCAAGAAAGAAAGGTTTGGGCCGGGGACTCGAAGCGTTGCTCGGCGGCAGTGCGGATATCTCCGAAGCGGTGAAGATCGAAGGGGCGCCCAACGTGTTGCCGCTCGGCAAACTGCAGGCCGGCAAGTACCAGCCTCGCACGCGGATGGACGAAGGCGCGTTGCAGGAATTGGCGGCCAGCATCCGCGCACAGGGTTTGATGCAACCCATCCTCGTACGACCGGTATCGGCGGATAAGTACGAGATCATCGCCGGCGAGCGCCGCTTTCGTGCGGCACGCCTCGCCGGTTTGACCGAGGTGCCGGTGCTGGTGAAGGATGTGCCGGACCAGGCTGCGGCGGCCATGGCGCTGATCGAGAACATTCAGCGCGAAGATCTGAATCCGCTGGAAGAGGCGCAGGGTATCCAGCGATTGCTCGACGAATTCAATTTCACGCACGAACAGGCGGCCGAGTCGGTTGGCCGCTCGCGCAGTGCGGTGTCGAATCTCTTGCGGCTGCTCAACCTGGCGTCGCCCGTGCAAACCATGTTGCTGGCCGGCGATCTCGATATGGGACACGCTCGCGCCTTGCTCGCCGTGGACGCTGCGACGCAGATCACCTTGGCCAATCAGGTGGTCAACAAGCGCATGTCCGTGCGTGAGACCGAGAAGCTGGTCAGCGCGACCACCAAGGCGGCGCCGGCCGTGAAGGCGCGGGCCAATCCGGACGGCGGTCGCGATACCCGTCGGCTGGAGGAGGAGTTGTCCGATCTGCTCGCGTCGACTGTCAAGATCAAGCTGGGTCGACGGGGACGCGGTCAGGTGCTGGTGGATTTTGGCGATCTGGATGCGCTGGAAGGCATTCTGGTGCGTTTGCGAGGCAATGCGACCGCTTGACGCACCCACCCATGCGGAGGAGGGCGCTGGCCCGACTGATGTGGTTTCAGATGGCTTTCAAGCGGTTCGGCAAGGGATGCAGGCGGGCAAGTGTTAAAAGGATTTATGCGCGTGGCGGCGAACCCTTGCAAGCTACGCGTGAGCCATCTAAACCTGGCTTGTCCGCGGGTCTTCAAAGCTCTCCAGAACGTTAACGATAATCAGGATTCCCGAGGTAATTCGCCCTCGTTCCGATGGGATCCAGCAGACCGCGCGCGCAGCTTCGTCCTGACTTTTGGAAGTCGTAGTCACACGCACGCGGCTTTTTAGCCGGAATAGGGTGCGCGACTCTCTTGCTCAAGCGCCGGATTCCGCGCCTCGCCACCCGACATCGGCATGAGCGATACCGACGATCGAAGCCCTCCGTTGCAATTTCGGGAGCTCCGCCGCAGCAGTCTCGACTGCGAAAAATCAGTGCCCGGAAGCGCCGGTTTCAGCATCGCATTTTGACATCTCCGAAGCGCCTTACATTTACCGTGCGTCCCGCGCTGGGAACGCCGCTTGCGGCGCCGGACGGCGGTTTTCCCTTAGGTTATTGAACGGCCTAAAGTCTTGAATTGCCTGCAACTATCGCTTACAATCGCCCGGATTTAATTGCATGGCAAACCCGTAAGCGCAGCGTAAGCTCGCTGGCTGGGCCAGGACTTTCGGAACACTGCGATGGCGGTCAAAGCGTCGAATCAAGCGCCGAATAATCGACGCGACGAACACCCCGCTGAACGCAATGCTTCCGCTGCGTCCACCGGTTCGCCCGTCATGAACGACGATACGTGGGAAGCCGAGCAACAAGACAACAATATCGTTCCGCTCACGCGGGCTGAAGCTGAAAAGCTGTTTGGTCCGAAGGTGAGTCGTCCATCGCGCGTTACGCCGTTCAAGGTCGTAGTAGCGCAAATGGTCTTGTCCCTGGGTGCTACGCTGGTGTGGTGGCTGTTCGATAAGCCGCCGGGCGCTGCTGCGCTGTCCGCGTTTCTGGGTGGAGCGATTTGCTGGGTGCCGGGCGCGTTATTCGCGGCACGACTTAGAACACTGAGCGGCGCCGAAACGGTCATGAGCTGGGTGGTCGGCGAAGCGCTCAAGATGGGGACAACGATCGCGATGTTTGTAGTCATCGCCTTCTGGTATCACGACGTACGCTGGGTGCCGCTGCTCGTGACTTACCTCGTTACGCTCAAGACGTACTGGATCGCCATGATATGGCGCTAAGGTAGCCTGCGCACGAAGTCAGACGGACCTTGCGCAATGAGCGGCCGGTAGCAACGCCGGTAGCAACAGAAGCAAGACGCGGCAAACAGAAGCAACCGCAGTACAGCGACCGCAGTACAGCAACGCAGCAAAAAAATTCAGGCTGGCGCGAAGCGCCGGCGACAAGTGTGTGGGTCTGACCTGACTCGCACCCGGCGCGTTCCCGCAATACAGTATTGCGGCGGGAGCGGCCTCAGACGATTTTCGACAATTTGGGTGGCTTTAACGATATGGCAGCTAGCGAAGGCACGCGCGCAATGGATCCGTCCGAGTACATCGCGCACCACTTGCAGAACTTTTCCACCGGGCACCAGACGTCGATTTTCGACATTCATGTCTGGAATCTGGACACCCTTTTCTGGTCGATCGTTTGCGGTCTGGCCACCATCTTCATTCTGCATCTCGCTGCCCGCAAGGCGACGTCCGGCGTGCCGGGCCGTTTCCAGTGCGCGATCGAAATGCTGGTCGAAATGGTCGAAGATCAATCGAAGTCGATGATCCACGGCTCGCGCACCTTCATCGCCCCGCTCGCCCTGACCGTGTTCGTCTGGGTCGCGCTCATGAACTCGCTCGACTTCATCCCCGTCGACCTGCCGGGCCATGTCATCGACTGGCTGGGTCTGTCGCAAGTCATCCCGCACCATCGCATCGTGCCGACCGCCGACCTGAACGGCACGCTCGGCATCGCCCTCGGTGTGTTCGCGCTGATGATCTACTACAACTTCAAGATCAAGGGCGTCGGCGGCTTCGTTCACGAACTGCTGTCCGCTCCGTTCGGCGCGCATCCGCTGCTGTGGATCCCGAACCTTGCACTGAACATCATCGAGTTCGTCGCGAAGACGGTCTCGCTCGGCATGCGGCTGTTCGGCAACATGTACGCGGGCGAACTGTTGTTCCTGCTGATTGCCCTGCTCGGCAGCATCTGGAGCTTCGGCGCGGACACGACGGTGCTTGGCTTCATCGGCCACGTGATCGCCGGCAGCGTGTGGGCTATTTTCCACATCCTGATCGTTCTGCTGCAGGCGTTCATTTTCATGATGCTGACGCTGGTGTATCTCGGCCAGGCACACGACACGCACTAACCGGCGCCGTCGTAAAAAGAATCGTAGTTTTTAAATCCCAGTTCCAACCAGTTCTAAAAGACTTTTCACAAAGGAGTGATCATGCAAGCTTTCATCGCCAACATCCAGGGTCTGACCGCCATCGGTATCGGCATCATCATCGGCCTGGGTGCAATCGGCGCCTGTATCGGTATCGGCCTGATGGGCGGCAAGTACATCGAAGCATGTGCTCGTCAGCCTGAATTGATGAACCCGCTGCAAACCAAGATGTTCCTGCTGGCTGGTCTGATCGATGCGGCTTTCCTGATTGGCGTTGGTGTGGCAATGCTGTTTGCGTTCGCGAACCCGCTGCTGTCGAAGCTGGCAGGCTGAGGTTCCTCGGAAGTTTGCGCCTGAGCTGTCACTAGCGAAGGCGCAGGGCGGAACGGGCACTCGGGCGCTGATCGAATACAGAATCGATGAGCGCCTTGCCGTTTCACTTTCCGAACTAGCAACGTTTAAGGAAACACCGTGAATCTCAACGCAACCCTGTTTGCGCAAATGGTCGTGTTCCTGATCCTCGCGTGGTTCACGATGAAGTTCGTGTGGCCGCCGCTGATCAACGCCCTCGACGAGCGCTCAAAGAAGATTGCTGACGGTTTGTCTGCCGCTGAGAAGGGCAAGCAGGAGCTCGAAGCGGCGCATAAGCGCGTCGACCAGGAACTCGCTCAGGCACGCAACGACGGTCAGCAACGTATTGCCGACGCGGAAAAGCGCGCCGTGGCAATCGCCGACGAAATCAAGGCTCAAGCCCAGGCTGAAGCCGCTCGCATCATCGCGCAAGCGAAGGCCGACGCGGACCAGCAGGTCGTGAAGGCGCGCGAAACGCTGCGCGGCGAAGTCGCCGCACTGGCTGTGAAGGGCGCTGAACAGATCCTGAAGCGCGAAGTCGACCAGGCGGCGCATGCCGACCTGCTGAATCAACTGAAAGCCGAGCTCTGATCATGGCCGAACTTGCAACCATCGCCCGTCCGTACGCAGAAGCGCTGTTTGGCGTGGCCGAAGCTGGTGACATCGCCGCCTGGTCCACGCTCGTGCAGGAGCTGGCACAGGTTGCGCGTCTGCCCGAAGTGCTGTCGATCGCCTCGAGCCCGAAAGTAAGCCGCGCCCAGGTCAGCGAACTGCTGCTGGCCGCGGTCAAGTCGCCGCTCAAGGACGACGCGCAGGCGAAGAATCTGGTGCAAATGCTGGTGGACAACCACCGTCTGCAATTGCTGCCGGAAATCGCCGCGCAGTTCGAAGAGCTGAAAAACGCCCGTGAAGGGGCGGCCGATGTGCTGATCGTCAGCGCATTCCCGCTCGAAGGCGCGCAGTTGAACGACGTCGTCGCAAATCTGGAACGCAAGTTCAAGCGCAAGCTGAAGCCGACGGTCGAAGTCGATCCGTCGTTGATCGGCGGCGTGCGCGTGACAGTGGGCGACGAAGTGCTCGATACCTCGGTCCGCGCGCGGCTTGCCAGCATGCAAACGGCTCTGACGGCCTGAAGCGCTGCGTAAGCGCTGAAGCGGCTGGCACGCAACAGAATTGACTATCAGGAGCGAACAATGCAACTCAATCCCTCTGAGATCAGTGAGCTGATCAAGAGCCGGATCCAGGGCCTCGAAGCGAACGCAGACGTTCGCAACCAGGGCACCGTGATCTCTGTGACCGACGGTATCGTGCGTATTCACGGCCTGTCGGAAGTGATGCAGGGCGAAATGCTCGAATTCCCGGGCAACACCTTCGGTCTCGCGCTGAACCTCGAGCGCGACTCGGTCGGCGCGGTGATTCTGGGTGAGTACGAACACATTTCCGAAGGCGACATCGTCAAGACGACGGGTCGTATTCTGGAAGTGCCGGTGGGTCCGGAACTGCTCGGCCGCGTGGTCGATGCTCTCGGCAACCCGATCGACGGCAAGGGTCCGGTCAACGCAACGAAGACCGACGCTATCGAGAAGATCGCCCCGGGCGTGATCTGGCGTAAGTCGGTGTCGGAGCCGGTGCAAACCGGCCTGAAGTCGATCGATGCCATGGTGCCCGTCGGCCGTGGCCAGCGCGAGCTGATCATCGGCGACCGCCAGTGCGGCAAGACGGCAGTCGCTGTCGACGCGATCATCAACCAGAAGGGCAAGAACCTCTTCTGCATCTACGTTGCGATCGGCCAGAAGGCTTCGTCGATCATGAACGTAGTGCGCAAGCTGGAAGAAACCGGCGCGCTGGAATACACGATCGTCGTGGCCGCTTCGGCTTCGGAATCGGCTGCGATGCAATACCTCGCACCGTACGCCGGTTGCACGATGGGCGAATACTTCCGCGACCGCGGTCAGGACGCGCTGATCGTTTATGACGATCTGACCAAGCAGGCCTGGGCATACCGCCAGATCTCGCTGCTGCTGCGCCGTCCGCCGGGCCGCGAAGCGTATCCGGGCGACGTGTTCTATCTGCACTCGCGTTTGCTGGAACGTGCTGCTCGCGTCTCGGAAGAGTACGTCGAGAAGTTCACGAACGGCGAAGTCAAGGGTAAGAGCGGTTCGCTGACGGCACTGCCGGTCATCGAAACGCAAGCCGGCGACGTGACCGCTTTCGTTCCGACGAACGTGATCTCGATTACCGACGGCCAGATCTTCCTGGAAACCGACCTTTTCAACGCAGGTATCCGCCCGGCTATCAACGCCGGCGTGTCGGTGTCGCGCGTCGGCGGTGCGGCTCAGACGAAGATCGTCAAGAAGCTGTCGGGCGGTATCCGTACCGACCTCGCGCAGTACCGTGAACTGGCTGCGTTCGCGCAGTTCGCCTCGGACCTCGACGAAGCCACCCGCAAGCAACTGGAGCGCGGTCGCCGCGTGACGGAACTGCTGAAGCAGCCGCAATATCAGCCGCTGCAGGTGTGGGAGCTCGGCGTGTCGCTGTTCGCTGCGAACAACGGCTACCTCGACGATCTGGAAGTCGCGCAAGTGCTGCCGTTCGAAAAGGGCTTGCGTGACCATCTGAAGGCGAGCCACGCTGACCTGGTCAAGCGCATCGAAGACACGAAGGAACTCTCGAAGGACGACGAAGGCCTGCTGCACACGGCCGTCAAAGACTTCAAGAAGTCCGGCGCTTATTGATCCGCGAAGACCTTGAAGCGGCGCGGGCCACAGGCAACTGAACCCGCGCGGCTTCGATCAAGGAGCAAGCAATGGCTGGAATGAAGGAAATTCGCGGCAAGATCAAGAGCGTGCAAAACACGCGCAAGATCACGAAAGCGATGGAGATGGTGGCGGCATCGAAGATGCGCCGCGCTCAGGAGCGCATGCGCGCTGCTCGCCCGTACGCCGACAAGGTCCGCGATATCGCTGCGCACATGAGCCGTGCCAACCCGGAGTATCGTCACCCGTTCATGGTGTCGAACGAAGGCGCGAAGACGGCCGGCATCATCCTCGTGACGACCGACAAGGGTCTGTGCGGCGGGATGAACACCAACGTGTTGCGTGCGTCGCTGCAGAAGTTCAAGGAACTGGAAGGCCAGGGCAAGACGATCGAAGCAACGGCGATCGGCAGCAAGGGTCTCGGTTTCCTGAATCGTCTGCGCGCGAAAGTGGTGTCGAACGTCGTGCATCTGGGCGACACGCCGCATCTGGAAAAGCTGATCGGCGCGGTCAAGGTGCAACTCGACCTGTACTCGGAAGGCAAGGTCTCGGCGGTGTACCTGGCGTACACGCGCTTCGTCAACACGATGAAGCAGGAGCCGGTGATCGAGCAACTGCTGCCGCTGTCGGCAGAACAGTTCGAGCGCACGGAAGAAGACGGCACGACGCCGACCTCGCAGTGGGACTACATCTACGAGCCGGATGCCCAGGCGGTGGTGGACGAACTGCTGGTGCGTTATGTGGAAGCGTTGGTCTATCAGGCCGTCGCGGAAAACATGGCGTCGGAACAGTCGGCACGGATGGTCGCGATGAAGGCCGCTTCGGACAACGCGAAGACGGTCATCAACGAACTGCAGCTCGTGTACAACAAAAGCCGTCAGGCCGCGATCACGAAAGAACTGTCGGAAATCGTCGGCGGTGCGGCGGCTGTCTGACCTCGACGGTCGAACAAGCCGCTTCGAGTGCGCCTTCGTGGCGCACCCGACCAGGCGATTCCATCGAAATTGCGCCTTTGCGCGAGTGAAGAATTGAGTATCTAAAGGAAAAGCGATGAGTACAACTGCTTTGGTAGAAGGCAAGATCGTACAGTGCATCGGCGCGGTGATCGACGTGGAATTCCCGCGTTCGGACATGCCGAAGATTTACGACGCGCTCATTCTCGAAGGTTCGGAGCTGACGCTCGAAGTCCAGCAACAGCTGGGCGACGGCGTGGTCCGCACCATCTGTCTGGGTGCATCGGACGGTCTGCGCCGCGGCACGATGGTGAAGAACACCGGCAAACCGATCAGCGTGCCGGTCGGCAAGCCGACGCTCGGCCGGATCATGGACGTGCTGGGCCGCCCGATCGACGAAGCCGGTCCGATCAACTCGGACGTGACGCGCGGTATTCACCAGAAGGCGCCGGCGTTCGACGAACTGTCGCCGTCGACGGAACTGCTCGAAACCGGCATCAAGGTGATCGACCTGATCTGCCCGTTCGCGAAGGGCGGCAAGGTGGGGCTGTTCGGTGGCGCCGGTGTGGGCAAGACCGTGAACATGATGGAACTGATCAACAACATCGCTAAAGAGCACGGTGGTTATTCCGTGTTCGCCGGTGTTGGCGAGCGTACCCGCGAAGGGAACGACTTCTATCACGAAATGAAGGACTCGAACGTTCTCGACAAGGTCGCGCTGGTGTACGGCCAGATGAACGAGCCGCCGGGCAACCGTCTACGAGTCGCGCTGACCGGTCTGACAATGGCCGAGCACTTCCGTGACGAAGGTCTGGACGTGCTGTTCTTCGTCGACAACATCTACCGTTTCACGCTGGCGGGCACGGAAGTGTCGGCACTGCTCGGCCGTATGCCGTCGGCAGTGGGCTATCAGCCGACGCTGGCTGAAGAAATGGGCAAGCTGCAAGAGCGTATTACGTCGACCAAGACCGGCTCGATCACCTCGGTGCAAGCCGTGTACGTCCCTGCGGATGACTTGACCGACCCGTCGCCGGCAACCACCTTCGGTCACCTGGACGCAACCGTCGTGCTGTCGCGTGACATCGCTTCGCTGGGTATCTACCCGGCGGTCGATCCGCTCGATTCGACCTCGCGTCAGATCGACCCGAACGTGATTGGCGAAGAGCACTACTCGATCACGCGCGGCGTGCAGCAAACGCTGCAGCGCTACAAGGAACTGCGCGACATCATCGCGATTCTGGGCATGGACGAACTGGCGCCGGAAGACAAGCTCGCCGTGGCGCGCGCTCGTAAGATCCAGCGTTTCCTGTCGCAGCCGTTCCACGTCGCTGAAGTGTTCACGGGCTCGCCGGGCAAGTACGTGCCGCTGAAGGAAACGATTCGTGGCTTCAAGATGATCGTCGAAGGCGAATGCGACCACTTGCCGGAACAGGCGTTCTACATGGTCGGCACGATCGACGAAGCCTTCGAAAAGGCCAAGAAGATCCAGTAAAGGTTGGGGTGTAACCAAGCGGGCGCCGTGCAAGCGGCGCCTCTTATACGCTCAACCAGGAGTCGACACTTATGGCAACTATCAAGGTAGACGTCGTCAGCGCGGAAGAGCAGATCTTCTCGGGCCAGGCGAAGTTCGTCGCGCTGCCGGGCGAAGCAGGTGAACTCGGCATTTTGCCGGGCCACACGCCGCTCATCACGCGCATCCGTCCGGGCGCAGTGCGCATCGAAGCGGAAAACGGCGAAGAAGAGTTCGTGTTCGTCGCCGGCGGCATTCTCGAAATTCAGCCGGGTGCTGTGACGGTTCTCGCCGACACCGCGATCCGCGGTAAGGATCTCGACGAGGCCAAAGCCGAAGAAGCACGCAAGCGTGCGGAAGAGGCGCTGCAGAACACCGGTTCGAACCTCGAATACGCAACCGCGCAAGCGGAACTCGCGTATGCGACGGCTCAGCTGGCTGCAATCCAGCGTCTGCGCAAGCTGCGTAGTTAAACGAAGCTTCACGTATCAGAGAGAAAGCAGCTTTCATAAGCTGCTTTTTTTTCACCTTATGCTTTCCGTATACGGAAGGTCTTTCACGCGCTGCGGGTAAGACTTGATGCCGGACAGGCATAAGCCGATGGCACAATCGGTTTCAAATTCATTTCAATACAAGGCGAGCATCGGCTCACCGGAGACAAACATCATGGCAACGCACGAGTCAGCCGACGGTCCACTTATCGAGCCCAAAGACGGGCTGTCGTATGTTCGTGGATCCACCGCGAGTCCATTGAGCGAGGCAACGGTCGGCCAGTTCCTGCGGGATACCGCCAGGCTGTTCCCCGAGCGGCCGGCCGTGGTGTTTCGCGAGCAGCGCATCCGCTGGACATGGCAGGAGTTCACTCACGAAGTCGACGTGATGGCGGCCGGGTTGCTCGCGCTCGGCATCGGGAAGAGCGATCGCGTTGGTATCTGGTCGCCTAACCGTGTCGAGTGGATCCTTACGCAATTCGCCACCGCGCGCATAGGCGCCGTCCTCGTCAATATCAATCCCGCTTACCGGCTCGCCGAACTCGAGTATGCGTTGAACAAGGTGGGCTGCAAGGCGATCATCGCGGCCGAACGCTTCAAGAGCTCGATGTATCTGGAGATGCTGCAGGACCTTGCCCCCGAACTCGCGACACAAGCACCCGGTGAGTTGCGCGCGGCCCGTTTGCCCGACTTGCGCTACGTGATCCGCATGTGCGACACGGAAACGCCGGGCATGTTGAGCTTTTCCGATCTGATCGAGCGCGGCCGCGCCACGCTCGACGTGGCGCGGCTCGATGCAATCGGCGAGACGCTGTCGTGCCACGAGCCGATCAACATCCAGTTCACCAGCGGCACGACGGGCAATCCGAAGGGCGCGACGCTCACGCACAGCAACGTCGTCAACAACGCGCGTTATATCGCAATGGCCATGCGCTTGAGCGAACAGGACGGCCTGTGCATTCCGGTTCCGCTTTATCACTGCTTCGGGATGGTGCTGTCGGTGCTGGCGTGCGTGTCGGTGGGCGCGAAAATGGTCTTCCCCGGCGAGGGCTTCGACCCGGCCACGACCCTCGCCGCGGTGTCCGAGGAGGCCTGCACGGCGCTTAACGGCGTGCCGACGATGTTCATCTCGGAACTCGACCATCCGGACTTCTCGACGTATGACTTCTCGCATTTGCGCACCGGCATCATGGCCGGATCGCCGTGCCCGATCGAGACGATGAAAAAAGTCGTCTCGACGATGCATCTGGACGAGATCACCATCGCTTATGGCATGACGGAGACTAGCCCGGTGTCGTTCCAAAGTTCCACCAGCGATCCGCTCGACAAGCGCACGACGACCGTCGGCCGCATTCAGCCGCACCTCGAAGTGAAGATCGTCGACCCGCTCGGCGTCATCGTGCCGGTCGGCGAAACCGGCGAGCTTTGCACGCGCGGTTATTCGGTGATGCAAGGCTATTGGGGCGACGAAGCGAAGACGCGCGAAGCCATCGTTGACGGCTGGATGCACACCGGCGATCTGGCGACGCTCGATGCCGAGGGGTACTGCAATATCGTCGGCCGGTTGAAGGACATGCTCATACGTGGCGGCGAGAACATTTATCCGCGCGAGATCGAGGAATTTCTGTTCCGCCATCCGAAGATTCAAAGCGTTCAGGTCTTCGGCGTGCCGGATGCGAAGTATGGCGAAGAGGTGTGCGCGTGGATCGTATTGCGCTTGGGCGAACACGCCACGGCGGAGGAGGTCCAGCAGTTCTGCCACGGCCAGATCGCGCACTACAAGGTGCCGAAATACATCCGTTTCGTCGATGAGTTGCCGATGACGGTGACCGGCAAGGTGCAGAAATTCATCATGCGCGACCGCATGATCAGCGAGTTGAATGTGCGCGAGGACAGGACCGCTTGAGAAGGTAATGAAGAAGACAATAAAAACGCGAGCGGGGTGAAATCTCACCAGGCTCGCGCTTTCAAGCATTGGGAAACCCGTTCGCGCAGAGCAAAAATTCAGCGCGCAAACGTTTGACCAGACGAAAAAAAAGCGGGCCTGGAGCCCGCTAAAAACCACACGCTACGGGGTTAGCGCGAGGAGACCAAAGGTAGAACCGAGAGACGACCACCCTGCGTCGACTACGACCCCAGCAGGGATGCCCCTTTACAGGGCTTCGGCATACGCCGACCGGCAAGTGCATCGTATCCGCTCACACCACACACCCAGCCACATCCGTGTTGAAACCGTTGAGGCATTGTGGGCGAATAAACCGGGCAACGCGGTAACAAAGTGTTTCAGGTTGTAACGCCCGCCGGATAAGGCGCTCCGGGTCATCTTGCCAAATTTTCACGTTTTAAACGAAGTTTTTACCGATGACTCGGGCGCAAGTTCATACGCCCGATTGATGCTATTCAGGACGCATATTGCCGCGCAATTTCTTCAGTCGATTTCGCATGAAATCGTTGCATACGCATCTTTTGCCCTGGTTCGGTGACACGAGGTGGCTGTTACAGGCGGCTACTTCATCAGACCTGAAAGACCGGTTCGGGATGCAATGTATGCATGTTGCGGTGCCCCAAACCGGTCCTGCGGCAAGGCGGATCAAAGGGGCAGTTCTGCAACGCACATTTCTCTGAAACCGTTTAAATGCCTACCAGCCACCCCTATGACGGTTACACGAATCCGTCAGATCCACGGCCTTCCCTCTCTTGTTCAGCGACTACTTCAACCACTTATCCGAGATCGCCTGATATTCGCCTGTGGCGCGAGCGAGGTGCAGCCATTGGTCGACATACTGCTGGAACGCCACGTCGCCGCGCGGCAGCAACCAGGCCTTTTCTCCATATTGAAACGGCTTGTCCGGATGGACCGAACACAACCCTGGATTCAACTTTTGCTGCAGCAAAGTCTCCGACGCGTCGGTGACCATGACGTCCGCTTTGCCCGCCAGAATCTGCTTGAAGATCGTAACGTTGTCCGGATAAACGGTAAGGTTGGCGTGCCCGAAATACTGCTTGGCGAACCGCTCGTTCGTGCCGCCCGGATTCACGATTACCCGCGTGGAAGGCTGATCGATTTGCGCGACCGTCTGATATTTATCCACGTCCCCGCAACGGACGATCGGCGTTTTTCCGTCGATCATGTACGCCTGGGTGAAGAACGCGTGCTTTTGGCGCTCGAGCGTGGGGGACACCCCGCCTACGCCGACATCGCATTTCGCGACGAAGTCGTTCATCAAATTCGACCAGGACGTCTTCACGTATTCCGTCTTCACACCCAGCGATTTGGCGAGCGACTCGGTCATGTCGATGTCGATGCCTTCGAACGTGCCATCCGCCTTATAGAACGAGTACGGCTTGTAGTCACCGGTCGTGCAGGCCCTCAGCGTACCGCGCGCGAGAATCTCGTCGAGCCGCGAAGCGCCCGCGGCAGCGGCCACGCCGCTGGCTTGTGCGTGAGCCACGCCCGTGTGCATAAAAACACCGGCCAGAACGCCGATCAGCGCGAATACGATTTTCTTCATGAGGTCTCCTTGGGTCGTGTCGTTGTAGGGTCAGGCCGACGGATCATAGCCCGCCCGGCTCCGCTTGAACATTAGCCGTTCAGCCAGGGTACGGCGCCCCGAACCACCGCCAGCCGAACCCGATCCGACCGGTCGCAACAGTTATTGCCCATATCGGGGGCGATGGCCGTGGCCGCGTCCGGTAAAATGCCGCTTTGCCTTGAGTCGTACGCAACGTGGCCCATAAACTCCTGAACGACACTTTCCTGCGCGCGCTGCTGCGCCAGCCGACCGAATACACGCCTGTCTGGCTGATGCGTCAGGCCGGTCGTTATCTGCCGGAGTACAACGCCACACGCAGTCGTGCCGGCAGTTTTCTCGGCCTGGCCAAAAACCCGGCGTACGCCACCGAAGTTACGCTGCAACCGCTCGAACGTTATCCGCTCGACGCAGCCATCCTGTTTTCCGACATTCTCACGGTGCCCGACGCAATGGGCCTCGGCCTCGAGTTCGTCACCGGCGAAGGCCCGCGTTTCGCGCGGCCCGTGCGCACGGAAGACGACGTGGCCCGTCTCGCGGTGCCGGATATCGACGCGACGCTGCGCTACGTGACCGACGCCGTGCGCGAAATCCGTACGGCGCTGACCGACGCACAAGGCCGTCAACGCGTGCCCCTCATCGGTTTTTCGGGCAGCCCGTGGACGCTCGCGTGTTACATGGTCGAAGGCAGTGGCTCGGCCGACTTCCGCACGGTCAAATCCATGCTTTACGCGCGCCCCGACCTGATGCACCGCATTCTCGACGTCAACGCGCGTTCGGTCGCGGCCTACCTGAATGCGCAGATCGAAGCCGGCGCGCAAGCGGTGATGATTTTCGACACTTGGGGCGGCGCACTGGCGGACGGCATTTACCAGCGGTTCTCGCTTCACTACATCCAGCAGGTCGTCAGCCAGTTGAAACGCGACCACGACGGCGAGAAAGTGCCCGTCATCACGTTCACGAAGGGTGGCGGTCTGTGGCTGGATCAAATCGCCGATATCGGCGTCGATGCGGTCGGTCTCGACTGGACCGTGAATCTGGCCAATGCCCGCGAGCGCGTTGGTAACAAGGTCGCGCTGCAGGGCAATATCGACCCGTCCGTCCTGTTCGCTCCGCCGTCGGTCATCCGGGCGGAAGCGCGCGCGGTGCTCGACAGTTTCGGCAACTATCCGGGGCACGTTTTCAATCTTGGTCACGGCATCTCGCAGTTTACGCCGCCGGAGAATGTCGTTGAACTCGTCGACGAAGTGCATCGCCACAGCCGTGCCATTCGCAGCGGCACGCGTGCACCGGCATGATGCTGTAATCCTTGCCGTTTTTGCTGCGATGCCGCGAAGTGGGCTCTTGGTCTAAGGATAAATTTCCCGCCCCGGGGCCGTCCATTGGCCCTCTCGCAGATGTCAAGACTTGACTTATGCACATTTATCACGCTGCGGCGCGGTAGAAGCTTTCGTCCTGCACGGACCCTTGCACATTGCCGGCACATTTGATCCGGGCCTTATCTGGCAAGGCTTTGGCGGGACCAGGCGGGAATGTGCGGAACCCCACAGAAGGCCGCTGCGACGCGGTTTCCGGCGCTTCGAAGCGAAGTTCTCAACAAAGTTATCCACAGGCCAGCGGACCGATTGCAATTGTTCAGCGGAATCCAAAACTTAGCGCGAAAGTTGAGGTTTTACTTTAACTTCGACGTGACGAATTCCCCTGCACGGAAACCGGCGTGAGCGAAGTGTTCGTCCGCGTCGCGCTGGATCATCCGCTGCCGACCCTGTTCGACTATCGCTACGACGCGTCCGCGCCCGTCGCGCCGGGCAGCATGGTCAGCGTGCCGTTTGGCAAGCGGCACGTGGTTGGCCTCGTGTGCGAAGTCACGGATCACACCGAAGTCCCCGCCGATCGTCTGCGCGACGTGAGCGATGTGTGCTCGGCCTGTCCGCCGCTGTCGGAACATTGGCTGGGCCTGGCCGCATTCGCCGCGGACTACTACCAGCGCGGTCTCGGCGAAGTGGCGTTGCCCGCGCTGCCGCAGGCTCTGCGCGATGCTTCTCGCTGGTCGCGGCTTTTCGCGCCGGAAGCGCGCTACCGGCTCACGCCGGAAGGACGCGCGGCCTTGCCCGACAGGTTGCCGGTCCGCGCCAGCGCGCTGCGCAAACTGGCACAAGCGCTGGTCGAAGCGGATTTCCTGCTGGCTGCCGACGCCCGCGCGCTCCACCCCAAAGCCATCGCCACTCTGGACGGCTGGCAGTCGGACGGCTGGGTCGCCCTCGAACTGATCGAAGCCGCCGCGGTCTTGCCCGCAACGTCGGCAGCGTCGGGCGCCGACCTCCCTTCGCCCAGGCTGCCGACCCTGACCGACGAACAGGCGACCGCCGTCGAAGCAATCCGCGATGCCGACGGTTTCGCGCCGTTTCTGCTGCACGGCGTGACCGGCAGCGGCAAAACCGAGGTCTATCTGCGCGCGCTGGCCGAGATTCTGGCCGCGAAGCCCGACGCGCAGGCGCTCGTGCTCGTGCCGGAAATCAATCTCACGCCGCAGTTCGAGTCCGCCTTCCGCGCCCGCTTCTCGGCGCTGGAAGGCACGGCGATCGTTACGCTGCACAGCGGCCTCGCGGAAGGCGAGCGCGCCCGCAACTGGTTCGCCGCGCACACCGGCCGCGCCCGCATCGTGCTCGGTACGCGCCTCGCGGTGCTAGCCTCGTTGCCGAATCTCGCGATCATCGTGGTCGATGAAGAGCATGACCCGGCCTACAAGCAGCAGGAAGGCTTGCGCTATTCGGCCCGCGACCTGGCCATCTATCGCGCCAAGCAACTGGCCTTGCCGGTCGTCCTGGGTTCGGCGACGCCATCGCTGGAAAGCTGGTGGCAGGCCGACCAGGGGCGCTACCGACGCCTCACGCTGACGCGCCGCGCGGTGGCCGAAGCCGTGCTGCCGAGCGTCCGCCTGATCGACCTGGAAGAGGAGCGCCGCCGCGGGCGCGCCTCGGTGGAGGGCCTGTCCGGCCCGTTGATCGCCGCGCTGAAAACGCGTCTGGAGCGTGGCGAGCAGAGCCTCGTTTTTCTGAACCGCCGCGGCTACGCACCGCAACTCGCTTGCGACGCCTGCGGCTGGGTGGCGGGCTGTCCGCGGTGCAGCGCCTACGTCGTCCTGCACAAGCCCGAGCGCGCGCTACGCTGCCATCACTGCGGCTGGGAGGCGCGTATTCCGCGCTCGTGCCCGGACTGCGGCAACGTGGATATCGCGCCGATGGGACGCGGCACGCAGCGCGTCGAAGAGACGCTCGCGAGCGCGGTGCCCGGCGCCCGCATTCTGCGCATCGACGCCGACAGCACGCGCCGCAAGGGCAGCGCGCAGGCGCTTTTCTCGGACGTTCATGCCGGCGAAGTCGACATCCTGGTCGGCACGCAGATGATCGCGAAAGGGCACGACTTCCAGCGCGTGTCGCTGGTCGGTGTGCTGAACGCCGACACCGCGTTGTTCTCGCACGACTTCCGGGCGAGTGAGCGTCTGTTCGCACAACTGATGCAGGTGAGCGGCCGCGCGGGCCGTGGCGGGTTGCCGGGCGAGGTGCTGGTGCAGACGCGTTATCCGCGCCACGCGCTGTATCACGCCTTGGCGCGCCACGATTACGTCGGCTTCGCGAATTCGACGCTGGCCGAGCGGCGCGATGCGCACCTGCCGCCATTCGTCTATCAGGCGTTGCTGCGCGCCGAAGGCCGAACGCTCGAAGCCGCGCTGGCCTTCCTGCAACAGGCCGCCGCCGGCCTAACGGGCATTCCGGCCGCCGAACGCGTGACCGTCTACGACGCCGTACCGCTCACGATAGTCAAGGTGATGCACGTGCACCGCGCGCAACTGCTGATCGAAAGCGCGTCGCGCGGCGCGCTGCAAGCCACCCTCCGTGCGTGGCAGCCGGTATTGCGCAGCCTCAAGGGCGTCTTGCGCTGGAATCTCGAAGTCGATCCTCTCGATATCTGACGCGCTCGCCGGTCGCTCCGGTCGTCCCACTCGCCGCCGCGCGTTACTTCTTTGTCTCATATCCATAGAGCGAATGGTCGTTTCGTTTTGCGCAATAGCTGGCCTATATTTCGGCAAATCGGCGCAATTTCAGGCACAACTCCAACATTCCGCGCCGACGCAATTCAACTTCCTCGGGGCATGGCGATGAGCAATACCAATACAACGCTGGAAAGCGGCCGGGCGCCGGCGAACCCGCAAACCGCGCGTGGCGGCGGGCTCTTTTCCACTGAAGACTGGTGGGCCGTCTGGGTCGGGCTGCTGGCGATCGTGGTCGCGTGGGCGCTGTTCGCGTCCGGCAGCAGCATCAAGTGGCTGGCGGTGGCGCCCGCCAAATGGTCGAGCGTGGCGCAGGCCGCGCACGATATCGGCCAGCATCTGCCTAACTACGTCGCGCTGTTCGTCGCGTTCGCGGTGGTGTTCGGCGTGAGCCTCGCTGCGCTCGGGCAGCGAATCGGCGCGTTTCTCGGCTCGTTCCTGATTCTCTTCGTCGCCTCCGCGGTGATCTTCACGATCGGCGCGTGGACCAGGGCATCGACCTATAACCTCGAACCGCCGCTCGTCGCGCTGGCGCTCGGTCTGATCGTCTCGAACGTGTTCACGTTGCCCAGCTGGTTCTCGGCGGGTCTGCGCGTCGAGTTTTATATCAAGGTGGGAATCGTGCTGCTCGGCGCGACCTTGCCGTTCACGCTGCTGGTGTGGGCGGGTCCGGTCGCGCTCGGCCAGGCGACCATCGTGTCGCTCGCCACGTTCTTCGTGATCTTCTTCGCCGCCAAGGCGTTCGGTCTGGACCATCGCTTCGCCGCCGTGCTGGGCGTCGGCGGCGCGGTTTGCGGCGTCTCGGCGGCCATCGCCATTGCCGGCGCCGTGCGCGCGAAGCGCGAACAGGCGTCGGTGGCCATCACGCTGGTCGTGCTGTGGGCGATCGTGATGATCTTCGTGCTGCCGTTCGCGTCCCGTTCGCTGGGCTTGTCGACCGGCGTGGCGGGCGCCTGGATCGGCACGTCGGAATTCGCCGACGCTGCCGGTATCGCCGCGGCGCAGGCGTACGGCGATCTCGCTAGTCACGCGGGCGGCGCGATTGCCGGTGCGCCGGAAGCATCGGTACAGGCCTTCACGCTGATGAAAGTGGTCGGCCGCGATATCTGGATCGGCATCTGGGCTTTCGTGCTGGCGATCGTCGCGACGACGCGCTGGGAAACCCAGGAAAGCGGCGTCAAGGCGCGCGTGGATGCGCGCGAAATCTGGGCGCGCTTCCCGAAATTCGTGATTGGTTTCGTGATCGCGTCGGCGCTCGTCACGTGGATTGCCAGCCACTATTCGCTGGCCGATTACCGCAAGGTGGTGACACCCGATTTCGTCGCGCCGATCACTGCATTGCGCGTCTGGGCGTTCACGTTCTGTTTCCTGAGCATCGGGCTGACCACGCGTTTGCGTTCGCTCTCGTCCACCGGATGGAAGCCGTTCCTCGCGTTCACGGTGGGCGTGGTGGTCAATATCGCGATTGGCTACGCGCTGTCGGCGCACCTGTTCGCGCCGTACTGGAACAGCTTCGGGCAGGGTTCGTAATGGGCTGGGCTGTCCGTCGCCGCGCGAGGCAGCCGGACGCCGCGGCCGTTCAGGCCGCGCGGAGCACTCAGGTGACTGCGGTAACCTGCCCCACGCCGGAAGCATCCCACTCGCCGCGCTGCGCAGACTGCGCGCATCGCGTCGAGAATCGGGATTCGCTGGAGCAGGCGATTCCAGGGCTGGTGGTGTTCAGTTCCGGATTCGGCGCGAGCGTGGCGGACAGCCGGCTATGCCGGCTGCACGACCAACTCGTTTCGCCCGATGACGCCTGCGCGCGTTTCGCACCCGTACAGCGCCACTAACGCATCTCCTCAGGCGCGCCGCCTCAGGCTCGCCGCCTCAGGCTCGCCTCCCCCGCCTTCCCCGCCTCACTCGTTCACTGCGGCCCTCGCATCGCCCGTCGATGCCCGCGAGGCCGCGCGCGGCCGTCCTTCTTCGGGCGGGCGCCGGTTCGCCCCAATCGTGGCGCCGCGGATGAACAGCACCGCGCAGGCCGCGCACATCGCCCAAATGCCCAGTACCACCAGCCACTTTTCCATGTCCTGTCCTCGAACCCCGTACCGTTTTATATGCATGCCGCAAAGGCCGCATGTCGTTGATGTGTGTTAACGGCGCGTGGTATGAACTCATAAGGGTAAAGACGAAAAGAATCACGCCAGGGAAAATACGGATCGCAACCAGCGCGCCGAACTGTCCGGGTCTATCCGCCTCAAACGCCCGTGCCATGGCGCTTTCCATTGGGTGCAACCGGCTCTCTGGAATGGTTGCACCTTTTTTTTGGGAAGCGTACGATTCGCCAACTTTTTAGTCTTTTCACCGGCATATCGTCTGGTATCCCAAGAAGGAAACATGGCTAGCACCACCCTTGGCGTCAAGGTCGACGACCTCCTGCGTTCCCGGCTGAAAGATGCCGCGACCCGTCTCGAACGCACTCCGCACTGGCTGATCAAGCAGGCGATTTTTGCGTACCTCGAAAAGATCGAGCACGGGCAGTTGCCGCCCGAGTTGTCGGGTGTCACCGGCTCGGCGGATCTGGCCGACGGCACGTCGGTCGAGCACGAGGAAGATGGTGCGTCGCATCCGTTCCTCGATTTCGCGCAGAACGTGCAGCCGCAATCGGTGTTGCGCGCGGCGATCACCGCCGCGTATCGCCGGCCCGAACCGGAATGCGTGCCGTTCCTGCTGGGTCAGGCGCGCTTGCCGGCCAATCTCGCGGGCGACGTGCAAGCCATGGCGGGCAAACTGGTCGGCACCCTGCGCGGCAAGAGCCGGGGCGGCGGTGTAGAAGGGTTGATCCACGAATTCTCGCTGTCGAGCCAGGAAGGCGTGGCGCTGATGTGTCTGGCCGAAGCGCTGCTGCGTATTCCCGACCGCGCCACGCGCGACGCGCTGATCCGCGACAAGATCAGCAAGGGCGACTGGAAATCGCATATGGGTCAGGCGCCGTCGATGTTCGTCAACGCCGCGACCTGGGGCTTGATGATCACCGGCAAGCTGGTCACGACCAATAGCGAAACGAATCTGTCCTCGGCGCTCACGCGTCTGATCGGCAAAGGCGGTGAGCCGCTGATCCGCAAGGGCGTGGACATGGCCATGCGTCTGATGGGCGAACAGTTCGTCACCGGCGAGAACATCTCCGAGGCGCTCGCCAATAGCCGCAAATACGAAGCGCGGGGCTTCCGCTACTCGTACGACATGCTCGGCGAAGCGGCGACCACCGAGGCCGACGCACAGCGCTACTACGCGTCGTACGAGCAGGCGATCCACGCCATCGGCAAGGCGGCCGGCGGCCGCGGCATCTACGAAGGCCCGGGTATCTCCATCAAGCTGTCGGCGCTGCACGCGCGCTACTCGCGCTCGCAGCAGGAACGCACGATGAGCGAACTGCTGCCGCGCGTGCGCTCGCTCGCGATCCTCGCGCGCCGCTACGACATCGGCCTGAACATCGACGCCGAAGAAGCCGACCGCCTCGAAATCTCGCTCGATCTGCTCGAAGCACTGTGTTTCGATCCGGAACTGGCCGGCTGGAACGGCATCGGCTTCGTGGTGCAGGCGTACCAGAAGCGGTGCCCGTTCGTGATCGACTACCTGATCGATCTGGCGCGCCGCAGCCGTCACCGCATCATGGTCCGCCTCGTGAAGGGCGCGTACTGGGATACCGAAATCAAGCGTGCGCAAGTGGACGGACTCGAAGGCTATCCGGTCTACACGCGCAAGATCTACACGGACGTGTCGTACGTCGCCTGCGCGAAGAAACTGCTCGCCGCGCCGGATGCCGTCTATCCGCAGTTCGCCACGCACAACGCGCACACGCTGTCGGCCATCTATCACCTCGCCGGCAACAACTACTACCCCGGCCAGTACGAGTTCCAGTGTCTGCACGGCATGGGCGAGCCGCTGTACGAAGAGGTCACCGGACGCGGCAAACTGAACCGTCCGTGCCGCGTCTATGCACCGGTCGGCACGCACGAAACGTTGCTCGCGTATCTGGTGCGTCGTCTGCTGGAAAACGGCGCGAACACTTCGTTCGTGAACCGCATCGCCGATGAAAGCGTCGCCATCGACGACCTGATCGCCGACCCGGTCGACGAAGCATCGAAGATCGTGCCGCTCGGCGCGCCGCACGCGAAGATTCCGCTGCCGCGCAATCTGTTCGGCAGCGAGCGTCTCAATTCGATGGGCCTCGATCTGTCGAACGAGCACCGGCTGGCGTCGCTGTCGTCGGCGCTGCTGGCGAGTGCGCATCATCCGTGGCGCGCCACGCCGATGCTCGAGACCAACGAAACCACTGCGGGCGTCGCGAAGGACGTGCGCAATCCGGCGGATCATCGCGACCTCGTGGGTACCGTGGTGGAAGCCACCGCCGAAGACGTGAGCGCAGCGCTCGCGCATGCAGTCGCCGCTGCGCCGATCTGGCAAGCCACGCCGGTCGACGCACGGGCCGATTGCCTCGCCCGCGCCGCCGATCTGCTCGAAGCGCAGATGCACACGCTGATGGGACTGGTCGTGCGCGAAGCCGGCAAGTCGCTGGCGAACGCGGTCGCGGAAATCCGCGAAGCAATCGACTTCCTGCGCTATTACTCGACGCAAATCCGCAACGAGTTTTCCAACGATACGCATCGCCCGCTCGGGCCCGTGGTGTGTATCAGCCCATGGAATTTCCCGCTGGCGATTTTCATGGGCCAGGTGGCCGCCGCATTGGCCGCGGGCAACACCGTGCTCGCCAAGCCCGCCGAACAGACTCCGCTGATCGCCGCACAGGCCGTGCGCATTCTGCGCGAAGCCGGCGTGCCGGCCGGCGCCGTGCAACTGCTGCCGGGCGACGGCGAAACGGTGGGCGCGGCGCTGGTCGGCGATTCGCGCACCCGTGCTGTCATGTTCACCGGTTCGACCGAAGTCGCGCGTCTGATCAACCGGACGCTGTCGGGTCGCCTCGATCCGGATGGCAAGCCGATTCCGCTGATCGCCGAAACCGGCGGCCAGAACGCGATGATCGTCGACTCGTCGGCGCTTGCCGAACAGGTCGTCGCCGACGTGCTGCAGTCGTCGTTCGATTCCGCCGGTCAACGGTGTTCGGCGTTGCGCGTTCTTTGTCTGCAGGACGACGTCGCGGACCGCACGCTCGAGATGCTGACGGGTGCGATGCGCGAACTCGCGGTGGGCAATCCCGACCGGCTGTCGATCGACGTGGGTCCGGTGATCGACCTCGACGCGAAACGCGGCATCGACGCGCACATCGCCGCGATGCGCGACAGGGGTCGCAAGGTCGAGCAGCTGGCGATGCCCGAGGGCGGCGCGCAAGGCACCTTCGTACCGCCGACGCTGATCGAGCTCGACAGCATCGACGAGCTGAAGCGCGAGGTGTTCGGTCCGGTGCTGCACGTGGTGCGTTATCGCCGCAGCCAGCTCGACAAATTGCTCGAGCAGATCCGCACGACGGGTTACGGCCTGACGCTCGGCATCCATACGCGAATCGACGAAACGATCGCGCATGTGATCAGCCGCGCGCACGTCGGCAATATTTATGTGAACCGCAACGTGATCGGCGCGGTGGTGGGGGTTCAACCGTTCGGCGGCGAAGGTCTGTCGGGAACGGGGCCGAAAGCGGGCGGCGCGTTGTATCTGCAACGCCTGCTGGCCACGCGGCCGGCCGGGTTGCCGAAGTCGCTCGCGCAGTCGCTGATCGCCGAGGTACCGCAAGCCGGCAAAAACAGCGACAATCCGTCCGCCGCGCTGACCGCTCTGCGCGACTGGCTGATCGCCGAGCAGCAGCCGGTGCTGGCAGCGCGCTGCGACGGTTATCTGTCGCATGTACCGGCGGGCGCGACGGCGGTATTGTCCGGTCCCACCGGTGAGCGCAACACCTACACGCTGGGCGCGCGCGGCACCGTGCTGTGCATTGCGGCGACCGCCAGCGGGGCGCGCGTGCAATTGGCCGCGGCGCTCGCAACGGGCAATCACGCGTTGTTCGAAGGCGCAGCCGGCGAGCAGCTGGTGGCGCAATTGCCCGCGGCGCTTGCGTCGCATGCGAGCGTGAAGAAGAGCGCGGATGCGTCGTTCGACGCGGTGCTGTTCGAAGGCGACAGCGACGAGCTGCTGACGCTGGTGAAGGAAGTGGCCAAGCGGGCGGGCCCGATCGTCTCGGTCCAGGGCGTCGCGGCGCGCGCACTGGAAAGCGGCGAGGAAGACTACACGCTCGAGCGTCTGCTGACGGAACGCTCGGTCAGTGTCAATACCGCGGCGGCAGGCGGTAATGCGAATTTGATGACGATCGGCTGAGCGAACCTCACCGGTCCTCAATAAATCGGAAGCGGTACGGCGACCCCGAAACCGCTCCATCCACACCTGGTACCAAGGAGAAGCTATGCAATACAAGATGAAACAGCTGGCAGGCGCAGCGATGGTTGCGGCGATGTCGCTGGCGGGGACGGCTCATGCGCAATCGACCGAAGACGTGAAGATCGGCTTCGCCGGTCCGATGACGGGCGCACAGGCTCATTACGGCAAGGACTTTCAGAACGGCATTACGTTGGCGGTGGAAGACATGAACGCGACCAAGCCGGTGATCGGCGGCAAGTCGGTTCGCTTCGTGCTGGATTCGGCCGATGACCAGGCTGACCCGCGCACCGGTACGACCGTCGCGCAAAAGCTGGTGGACGACGGCATCAAGGGCATGCTCGGCCACTTCAACTCGGGCACCACGATCCCGGCTTCGCGTATCTACGCGAACGCGGGCATCCCCGAAATCGCGATGGCAACGGCGCCGGAATACACGCAGCAAGGTTTCAAGACGACCTTCCGCATGATGACGTCCGACACGCAGCAAGGTTCGGTCGCCGGCACGTTCGCGGTGAAGACGCTGGGCATGAAGAAGATCGTGATCGTCGACGACCGTACGGCTTACGGCCAGGGTCTCGCGGATCAGTTCGAGAAGGCTGCGAAGGCTGCGGGCGGCAAGATCGTCGATCGTGAGTTTACGAACGACAAGGCCGTCGACTTCAAGTCGATCCTGACCAAGCTGAAGGGAACCAACCCGGATCTGGTGTACTACGGCGGCGCGGATTCGCAAGCGGCGCCGATGGTCAAGCAGATGAAGCAACTGGGCATCAAAGCCCCGCTGATGGGCGGCGAAATGGTTCACACGCCGACCTTCATCCAGCTCGCGGGCGATGCCGCGAACGGCACGGTGGCCTCGCTCGCCGGCCTGCCGCTGGAAGAAATGCCGGGCGGCAAGGACTACGTCGCGAAGTACAAGAAGCGTTTCAACGAAGACGTGCAAACGTACTCGCCGTACGCGTACGACGGCGCGATGGCCATGTTCACGGCAATGAAGAAGGCGAACTCGACCGATCCGGCCAAGTACCTGCCGTTGCTCGCGAAGACCTCGATGCCGGCAGTGACGGCAGCGAACCTCGCCTACGACGGCCAGGGCGATCTGAAGAACGGCGGCATCACGCTGTACAAGGTGGTCGACGGCAAGTGGACGACGCTGCAAAGCGTGGGCGGCAAGTAAGCCGCGCTGGCTGTTTGCTTCGAGCCTGGAGAACCCCGCTTTGGCGGGGTTTTTTTATGGGGTGTGCAATTAAGGCCGTTGCCCTGTTAGCCATTCGTCCAGGGTTCTCTTGAAAAACATTTGATCGACAATTTCCTCGCGCGTTTTGCCGTTGAAACACGCAAATTGTATACGAGACATTTCGTATGAATGGGAGGTACAATTGCCGACAGATGACCAGTACGAACAGGCGAAGCGCACCGTCACCCGCGCGCTGAGATCCGGGAAGTTCGAGCACGAAGCTCGCCGACGCATCGAGGTTAAAAATCTTTTGTCGACGGGGGAAGTCACCCCGAGCTTCGTCGAACAACTCGTGGCAAGAAGCAACAGCACGCAATATCGCTCGTCGCCTCACCACTTCGTTCCCTCGCTCGACGTTCATATCGTCAAGTCCTCCGACTGGTACGTGAAGTTCTACTTCATCGGCGAGCCGGACACCGTGTTTATTAGCGTCCACCAGTGAGTGAAGCAATGAAGATGAAACTCTATGAAGAAGGCGATCGCAGCAGGGCGGTCTGCCACCATTGCAAACAACTGGTGGGCACGACTTTCGCGCGGCGCACCGTTCCGTTTAGCGACGGCCACGGCGAAGTGAAGAACATTCTCGCGGGCGTGTGCAACATCTGCGATCACGTTGTCACGGTCCCGGCGCAGTCCACGCCCGCCATTCGTGAAGCGAGGCAAAAAGAGGTGAAACCGATCGAGGCGCAATTGCCGGCCATTTATCTGGATGTGCTCGATCTCGCCGCTTATCAGGTCGACAGCGCGAGTTCGACCGAATTTCGCAAGGTTCTCATGACGCTGTATTTGCACCGGTTTGCGTTGGGCGAATATCCGCGTGCCTGGTTGCTCAGCGCACATCGCTCGGCGCTCGAGCGTTTCGGCGAGCATCGGGGTATCGCGCGGCGGCGCCTGTCGATGAAGGTGACGCCGCGCATTGCCGAAGACCTGAAAATGCTGATGGCTGAAACGGCGCTCAGCCAGACCGAAGTGATCAAGTCGGTGATCTATCAAATCCAGAGCGACATCATCGAGTCGCACAAGCCCGCTCTGATGAAAGAGCTCGGCACCTTGTCCGTTATCTACGCGTAGGCCGCAAGCCCCACCTGTCGCTCAACACTCGACAATATTCACCGCCAGCCCGCCGCGCGACGTTTCCTTGTATTTGGTCTTCATATCCGCGCCGGTTTCACGCATCGTCTTGATTACCGAATCGAGCGACACGTAGTGGCTGCCGTCGCCGCGCAGCGCCATGCGCGCCGCGTTCACGGCCTTGACCGACGCCATCGCATTGCGCTCGATACACGGAATCTGCACCATCCCGCCGACCGGGTCGCAGGTCAGCCCGAGGTTGTGCTCCATGCCGATTTCCGCGGCGTTCTCGACCTGTCTCGGCGAGCCGCCCATCACGGCGGCGAGCGCCCCCGCCGCCATCGAGCACGCCACGCCCACTTCTCCCTGGCAACCCACCTCCGCGCCCGAAATCGACGCGTTGAGTTTGTACAGAATGCCAATGGCGGCCGCGGTCATCAGAAAGTCGATCACGCCTTGCTGGTTCGAGCCCGGCATGAAGCGCGTGTAGTAATGCAGCACGGCTGGAATGATGCCGGCCGCGCCATTGGTCGGCGCGGTGACCACGCGGCCGCCCGCGGCGTTTTCCTCGTTCACGGCGATTGCATACAGGTTGATCCAGTCGACCATCGAGAGCGGATCGCGCAGCGCGAGTTCGGGATTGCCGGAGAGCGAGCGATACAACTGCGGCGCGCGGCGCTTCACCTGAAACGGGCCGGGCAAATGACCATCGGCATCCGGGTTGCCGATGCCGCAGCCGCGCGCGACACACGACTGCATCACGTCCCAGATTTTCAGCAGGCCCGCGCGCGTCTCGTCTTCGGTGTGCCAGACGCGCTCGTTTTCCCACATCAACTGGGCAATGCTTTTGCCGGTCGATTCGCACAGCGCAAGCAACTCGTTGCCGCTGCGAAAAGAATGCGGGAGTTGATCGACGGCGCTCAGCACTTTCGTGTTCGGCGCACCTGCGGTCACCACGAAGCCGCCGCCCACCGACAGATATGTCGACTCGCGTAGCAGGCCGCCTTGCGCGTCGAACGCACGCAGCTTCAAACCGTTCGGATGCTCGGGCAGCGCCTGGCGATAGAACGAGATGTGTTCCTTCTGCACGAACGGCACGTCGTGCGTGCCGAGCAGCGCGAGCTTGCGCGATACTCGCACGGCTTCGAGACGCTCGGCGATCGTATCGGGATCGACGGTGTCGGGCGCGTCGCCCAAAAGACCCAGCATCACGCCGCGATCGGTACCGTGCCCCTTGCCGGTCGCGCCGAGCGAACCGTACAGATCCACTTTCACCGACGCGCACGCGTCGAGCAGTCCATCGCGTTCGAGCCCTTGTGCGAACATCAGCGCCGCGCGCATCGGTCCGACCGTATGCGAACTGGACGGCCCGATGCCGATTTTGAAAAGGTCGAACACGCTAACTGCCATTGACTGCTCCTGCCGTAAAAAAGGGTTTAGCGCGCCGGCAGCGGCAAACACACGGCGAGCCACGCGGGCGGCGTCGGTGCGAGCTTCAGCGCGATCGGCGTATAGCGTCCGTCCAGACGCGCCGCCAGGTGAAACAGTTCTGTCGCGTTCTTCGGCTCCCACTGGCCCGTATAACCCGGCAAGCCGGCCTTGCGACGTTTGGCATCGAACGGAACGCTCGAATGCACGAATTCATCATGGGTCTTGCTACCGGCCGCATACGGCGCGAGCCAGTTGAGCGCGACTTGCAGCGTCGCACCGTCGGCGCCTTTTTCCGCGAGCCAGTTGCGGTTGTGGCGGCGCGCGGACAGCGCGGCAGTGACGAGCGGCTGCAGGTCGTAGGTGACGTAATGCAGCGCATCGCGCTCGCTGAAATCGACGGTCGAACCGTCCGGCTCGATGTTGTCGCCAACATGTTCGACGAACAGACGCTGCGCCGCGTTGATCATCTTGCGGTTGTCCAGCGTGAACGCGGCCATGGCGATCAGCTTGATGCGATGACTCTGCCAATTGTTACGGAACGTGCCTTTCAGCGGCCGCGGCTGCGTGTCGATCTGCTGGATGTAGCCGGTCGCCAGCTTCGTCAGAAAGGCCATCGACGCGTTGCGGGTTTTGACCGGCAGCGCGCTCGCCGTCATGTCGTACGCGAGAATCAGGCCTTCGAAACGCGTTTCGTCGATTGGATTGAAACTGGGCTGATACGTCGTGACCCACGCGTATAGCAAACGATCCACCAGCTTGAGATACCGGTCGTCGCTGGTGGCGCGCCACGCGAGCGCGGCGTCGCGCAGCAGATCGAGATCTTTTTCTGCTTCGACGCTCTGGTCGTAAATCCCTTCATGCGGCAAGGTGCCTTCGGTGTGGAGCTTCGCCAGCGCATGCGGCTGGTCGTTCAGATGAGCCTGCACGTTGCCGACGAGTGCCTTGACGCCGGGATCGGCGTTGGTGCGCTCGCTGGTCTGCAACGCGGGCGCCGCACAGAAATTCATCGCGGCCTGCGCGGCGCGCAGCGGCAGCAGGACGGCTGCGCCGGCCAGCATCGCTACGCCGGCACGGCGCCATGTTGAGACTTGCCTGACTTCGATCCGGCTGTGCATCGATCGCACCTTTCGCGCCATGCGAAACTCCTCGTTAGGCTGATTCGGTGTGTGATGTTAGCCGTTTGCGGGCGCTTGCAACAGAACTGAACCGGCAGACCCGACCGCAGGCGCGCGCCTGCGGTCACTGTCGCCTTACTCGTAATCGGCCACCGGCACGCACGAGCAGAACAGATTGCGGTCGCCATACACGTTGTCCGCACGACCCACCGGCGGCCAGTACTTTTTCGCGATCAACGTCGGCAACGGATAGGCGGCGGTTTCGCGCGCATAGGCATGCTTCCAGTCGTTCGCGATGACCACGGCAGCGGTATGCGGCGCGTGCTTGAGCGGATTGTCCTCGCGGTCCGAGCGGCCTTCTTCCACTGCGCGGATTTCGTCGCGAATCGCGATCATCGCTTCGATGAAGCGGTCGAGTTCCTCTTTCGATTCCGATTCGGTCGGCTCGACCATCAGCGTGCCCGGCACCGGGAAGCTCATCGTCGGCGCATGGAAGCCGTAGTCGGCGAGACGCTTGGCGACGTCGTCGACGGTAATGCCGCTCGTGTCCTTGATAGGACGTAGGTCGAGAATGCACTCGTGCGCGACCAGTCCGCCCGGGCCCGAATACAGCACCGGATAATGCGGCGCCAGTTTATTCGCGACGTAGTTCGCGTTGAGAATCGCGGTTTCGGTCGCAGCGGTCAGGTTCTTCGCACCCATCATCGCGATATACATCCACGAGATCGGCAGGATCGACGCGGAGCCGTAAGGCGCGCCCGATACCGCGCCGATGCCGTTCGGCGTGCGCTCGTAGCCCGACGAGATCTGGTTCGGCAGGAACTGCGCGAGATGCGCGCCCACCGCGACCGGACCGACGCCCGGTCCGCCGCCGCCGTGCGGAATGCAGAAGGTCTTGTGCAGATTCAGGTGCGAGACGTCGCCGCCGAACTGGCCCGGCGCGGTCAGACCGACCATCGCGTTCATGTTCGCGCCGTCGACGTACACCTGGCCGCCGTGCGCATGCACGATCTCGCAGATTTCGCGCACGTTCTGCTCGAACACGCCGTGCGTGGACGGATACGTGATCATGATTGCCGCGAGCTTGCCGGCGTGCTGTTCGGCTTTCTTCTTCAGGTCGTCGATATCGACATTGCCTTGCGCGTCGCAGGCCACCACGACCACCTGCATACCGGCCATTTGCGCCGATGCCGGGTTCGTGCCGTGCGCCGAAGCGGGAATCAGGCAGACATTGCGATGCGCTTCGCCGCGCGACGCGTGGTAAGCGTGAATGATCAGCAGGCCCGCATACTCGCCTTGCGAGCCGGCATTCGGTTGCAACGACACGGCCGCGTAACCGGTGGCCGCGACCAGCATCGCTTCGAGCTGGTCGATCATTTCACGGTAGCCGACCGTTTGTTCGGCCGGCGCGAACGGATGAATCTGGCCGAACTCGGGCCACGTGACCGGCAGCATTTCCGAGGTCGCGTTCAGCTTCATCGTGCACGAGCCGAGCGGGATCATCGAGCGGTCGAGCGCGAGGTCCTTGTCCGACAGGCTGCGCAGATAGCGCAGCATTTCCGTCTCCGAATGATGACGGTTGAACACGTGGTGCGTGAGGTACGCGCTGGTGCGTTCGAGCGCGGCCGGCACCGAGGCTGTCTGCGCTGCTGCGAGCGCGGCGTCGAGCGCGTCGACTTGCGGCACATCGGCCGCGGCGGTCACGCCGGCAGCTTGCGCGAACACCGCGAGCAGATCGGCCAGATCGCGGCGCGACGTGGTTTCGTCGATGGACAGGCCCACTTGCGTGTCGCTCACGCGGCGCAGGTTGATGCGCTTCCCGCGTGCGGCGTCGTGCAGCGCCGCCGTGCGCGCGCCGCTGTCGAACGTGAGCGTATCGAAGAAGGTTTCGTTGACGAGCTTGTAGCCCAGTTGCTGCGCGCCTTCGGCGAGCAACGCGGCGATGCGGTTCACGCGCAGCGCGATGGTCTTCAGACCGTGCGGGCCGTGATACACCGCGTACATGCTGGCCATGATCGCGAGCAGCGCTTGCGCGGTGCACACGTTCGACGTCGCTTTCTCGCGGCGGATGTGCTGTTCGCGCGTTTGCAGCGCGAGACGCAGCGCCGGGTTGCCTTGTGCGTCGACCGTCACGCCGACCAGACGGCCCGGCATCTGCCGCTTGAATTCGTCGCGCACGGCGAGGTAAGCCGCGTGCGGGCCGCCGAAGCCGACCGGCACGCCGAACCGCTGCGTATTGCCGACGGCGACGTCCGCGCCCCATTCGCCGGGCGGCGTGAGCACCGTGAGCGCCAGCAGGTCGGCTGCGGCCACCACGTGACCACCGGCGGCATGCACGGCATCGGCGAGCGCGCGGTAGTCACGCACGTCGCCGTTCACGCCCGGGTATTGCAGCAGCACGCCGAACGCGTTGGCGGTGGCCGCTTCCGCGGCCGGGCCGACTTTCACTTCGATACCGACCGGCGTGGCGCGCGTCTTCACGACTTCGATGGTTTGCGGCAGCACGTCGTCGGCCACGAAGAACACATTCGACTTCGGCTTGCCGACGCGTTGCAGCAGCGTCATCGCTTCGGCGGCCGCCGTGGCTTCGTCGAGCAGCGACGCGTTCGAGATGGCAAGGCCAGTCAGGTCGACGATCATCTGCTGGAAATTCAGCAGCGCTTCCAGTCGGCCTTGCGAGATTTCCGGCTGATACGGCGTGTACGCGGTGTACCACGCCGGATTTTCCAGCACGTTGCGCAGGATCACCGTCGGGGTGTGCGCGTTGTAGTAGCCCTGCCCGATATACGAGCGGAACACCTGGTTCTTGTCCGCGAGTTCGCGCAGCGCGGCGAGCGCTTCGGCTTCGCTCTTCGGTTGCGCGAAGGGGCCGAGCGGCAGCGTTTCGGTGCGGCGGATCGCCTTCGGGATGACGGCGTCGATCAGCGCGGCGCGCGAAGCGAAGCCGAGGGCATCGAGCATCGCGTGCTGGTCGGCCGAATCCGGGCCGATATGCCGTTCGGCGAAGGCGTCGTGCACTTCGAGCGCGGCGAGCGAGAGAGGAGTGCGGTTCATCAGACGATCCGGGTGTTCGAGCTTCATGGGGTGTTCCTGGCGGTGCGGCGCGCCATGCCTGACGGCCGCCGCACCTGACGGTTTAACGTAAAGGCGAGACTCAGGCGCCGACCGACTTCGCGTACGCGTCGGCGTCGATCAGACGATCCTGCGCGGCGTCGGCCGCCGGCTTGATCTTGAATAGCCAGTTGTCGTACGGCGCGCTGTTCACGCCGTCCGGCGTGTCGGACACGGCCGAGTTCGCTTCGATGATTTCGCCGGAAACCGGCGCGTAGATATCGGAGGCGGCCTTCACCGATTCGATGACGGCGACGGTGTCGCCGGCGCTGACGGTTTTGCCCAGTTCCTGGACTTCGAAGAAGACGATGTCGCCGAGCGCTTCCTGCGCGTGGTCGGTGATGCCGACGGTGAGCGTACCGTCTGCTTCAGTGCGGACCCACTCGTGCGATTCGGTGTATTTCAGATCGGCCGGGATGCTCATCGGATGCTCCTATGCGGTGTGATTCGGTATGGATTCAGATTCATGAAGAGAGGCCGCCGCCCGGACACTGTCGGACCTGCCCGAAGCGGCGACGCACGCGGCGGCTTGCTTAAACGGCGAGCACTTTGCCATTGCGCACGAACGGCAGTTTTACCACGCTTGCGGGAAGGTTTTTGTCACGAATCCGAACCTGCACGGTGTCGCCCGGTTGCACGCCGGCCGGCACGCGCGCAAAGGCGATCGATTCCTGCATGGTGGGCGAAAATGTGCCGCTGGTGATCTCGCCGTCGCCGTGCGGCGTGACGACTGTCTGGTGAGCACGCAGCACGCCTGCGGCACGGCCGTTCTCTTTCAGCAGGATGAGACCGACGAACGCGGACTTCGAACCATCCGCTTCCAGCCGGCCCCGGCCGATGAAGTCGCGCGGCGCCTTGAGGTCGACCGTCCAGGCGAGGCCCGCGTCGAGCGGCGACACGTCGTCGTCCATGTCCTGACCGTACAGGTTCATACCGGCTTCGAGGCGCAGCGTGTCGCGCGCGCCGAGACCGGCGGGGCGCACGCCTTGCGCCTGCAGCGCGTTCCAGAGCGCTACGACGTGGTCTGCGGGGACGATGATCTCGAAGCCGTCTTCGCCGGTGTAACCGGTGCGGGCGACGGTGAGTTCGCCGAACGGCGTGGCTTCGATGCGGGTGGCGTTGAAGGGCTTCAGTGCTTCCGATGCGGCGCGCGCGGCCGGCACCGTTTGCCAGACTTTTTCACGGGCGTTCGGACCTTGCACCGCGACAATCGCGACATCGCGGCGCGGCGTGATGGTCAGACCGAAACCGCCTTCGGCGTTGAGCTGGCCGAACCACGCAATGTCCTTGTCGGCGGTGCCCGCGTTCACCACCACACGGAAATGATCTTCGCCGAAGTAATAGACGATCAGGTCGTCGATCACGCCGCCATTCGGGTTCAACAGACAGGAGTAGAGCGCACGGCCCGGGGTTTGCAACTTCGCGACGTTGTTGGCCAGCGCGTATTCGAAGAAAGCGCGCACGCGCTCGCCGGTGAAGTCGACTACGCACATGTGCGAGACGTCGAACATGCCGGCGTCGGTGCGTACCGCGCGATGTTCGTCGATTTGCGAGCCGTAGTTGACAGGCATGTCCCAGCCGCCGAAGTCGACCATGCGGGCATCGAGCGCACGATGGGTGGCGTTGAGCGGGGTGTGTTTGAGTTCAGTCATGGGGCCTCGGGCATCTCGCGAAACAAAAAAGGCCATGCGGCGCTACGCCTCGCGGCATTTGCCTGCGAGCGTGGTTCTGCATGGCCCCTCTGTCCTCGATACCTGAGAGATTGCGCCGCCGCCGCTCGTGCTGACGAGTGACGGTGAAGCGCGCGCCCCTTCGGTGGGCAGCCTGCCAAAGTCCGTGGATGGGGACTATGCGAATGGCTACTGCCGCTCTCCAGAGTGCGAAAAACCGTGGCCGTGAGGCGGGTTCTTCGACGCGGTCGGTCCTTTTGCCTGAGAGTTTGCGGGTGTGCCCCTTCGGCGGCGCGGCCTGCGACATGAATGAAATTGTCAGCGGCCAGCACGCTCTCCCGACGCGTGCGGCGAATGTACGCGAGGGCTGGAGCCTTGTCAAATAAAGGCCTGCGAGGGGCGCGGGGCTTGACCAAGCGGTTTCGCACCTGTCAAAAAAAAGCGCGGGACGAGTGCCCGCGCTGCGTTGCAACGGATGAGACAGCGAACGTTTATTCGCCGACTGCGTGCGCTGCGTTGTCCAGTTCCTGATTCAACACGCGCTGTTCTTCGCCGGACAACCCGCCGCCGTGCTGGCTGGCCATGTCGTGCGCTTCGCGGCGAATCACATCCAGACGGTGATGCAGCGCGTCGCCTTGCGGCGGCGGGTAATAGCCCTGGTTCACATGGTTGTCGATGCGATGGCCGAGGTTGTCGAGCCGGCCGTCGACCTGGTGCAGACGCTGATCGGCAATCTGTTGCGGATTCGGACGCGGGGCGGCCGCGGGCGGCGGTGCCACGACGCAGGCGGCGAGTGAACCGAGCAGGGCGCATGCGGCTAACGCATGAAGGGTACGGGGCATGGATTCTCCGGAAGTCGTTGTCGTTCGATGCTGCTACCCGGTAGCAACGGCTGACGACGGCTTCACGCTGACCCAACCCGCGCGCCTTTTTGTAACGTCATGTTTCCTTTCACTTTTAGAAGCTTAACGAACCCGTTCGAAAGGCAGGCGCAGACCTTCGTCCGAACTGCGCGCGGCGAGTTCGACGATCGTCATCACGTCGACGGCGTCCTGGGCGCTGACCGGGAATTTCACGCCGGTCTGGATCGTATCGGCCAGCGCGATATAAAAGCCGGCGTAATCGCCGTCGCGCGTCGGCAGGCTTTTCTCGACTTCCTGTTCGCCTTCCAGCACGCGCAGCAGGCCCGCCGCGTTGCCGCCGCCGAAGCCGGCCTCGCCGGGACGCAAGCCCGCCTTCAACTGATCTTCCTGCGTGTCGAGTCCGTGTTTCACGTAGCTGCCGCTCGTGCCGTGAATCGCGAAGCGCGGCGCGACCAATGCGGTCAATGCGCTGGCGTGAAGCACGACTTCGGACTCGCCGTAACCAAGCTGGATGTGTACGTAGTCCGGTGCGCCGGCCTGATCGCGATGCGTGCGCACCGTGGCCGACACCGTTTGCGGCACGCCGAACAGGGCCAGCGCCTGATCGATCAGATGCGGGCCGAGGTCGAACAGCAAGCCGCCGCCGCGCGCAGCCTCTTCGCGCCAGCGCGGACGCACCACCGGCCGGAACCGGTCGAAGTGAGATTCGTATTGCGTGATGCGCCCGAGCGTCTGATTAGCGAGGAGATCGCGCACGGTCATGAAGTCGCCGTCCCAGCGACGGTTGTGGAACGGCACGAAGTGACGGCTGCGCGCGAGGGCGATGTTCATCAACGTGCGCGCGTCGGCCGCGCTCAGCGTGACCGGTTTGTCGACCACGACGTGCTTGCCCGCTTCCAGTGTGCGGCGCGCGAGGTCGAAGTGCGTGTCGTTCGGCGTTGCGATGACGATGCAGTCGATTTCGGGCAGCGCCAGTAAGCCGTCGAGGTCGGCGACCCGTTTCGCGTGCGGATAGTCGGCACGCGCGCGATCCGGTTGACCGGTCGCGATGGCCGCGACTTTGGCGCGGCCGCAGTGTTCGATGACGGGCGCGTGGAAGGTGGCACCCGCAAAACCGTAACCCATCAAACCGATGTTCAGCGATGTGGACATGTGACTTCCCTGCGAAAACATGGAGAGCGGCGCGCCGCCGGATGACCGGTGCGGCGGCGCGTGACACCGCGATTGTGGCATGCGACGCCGCGATGGACGCTCGCCGGGCGACGCGAGCGGCGGGTTTTTCGCGCGGGTCGCCCGGCGCCCCTTCCGTGTTAACATCGCTCCTCTCGCGCGGCCGCGCCGCGCAGCTTGCCCCTTGGGCCTTCGCGCCGGCATTGCCCGCCGCAGCGCCCTCAACCGCGTTATCCATCCAGACACGATGTCCGCAGGCCTGAACCCCGCTCAAAGTGAAGCGGTCCGTTATCTCGACGGTCCGTGTCTCGTGCTCGCCGGTGCAGGCAGTGGCAAGACACGCGTGATCACGCAGAAAATCGCGCATCTGATCGAGGTCAAAGGCTTCGAGCCGCGCCACATCGCCGCCGTCACCTTCACGAACAAGGCCGCCGCCGAAATGCGCGAGCGCGTGGGCAAACTGCTCGAAGGCAAGACGCTCACCACGCCCGGCAAGGAAGGCCGCAAAGTTCCCGTCAACCAGTTGACGGTGTGTACCTTCCACTCGCTCGGCGTGCAGATTCTGCGGCAGGAAGCGGAACACGTCGGCCTCAAACCGCAGTTCTCGATCATGGACTCCGACGACTGCTTCGGCATGATCCAGGAACAGGTCGGCTCGACGGACAAGGGCTTCATCCGCAAGATCCAGTCGATCATTTCGTTGTGGAAAAACGGCCTGATCATGCCGGAAGAAGCCATCGCGATTGCGGCGAACGAGGACGAGCAGCAGGCCGCGATCGTCTATCGCAACTACGTGGCGACGCTGCACGCCTACCAGGCCGTGGATTTCGACGATCTGATCCGCCTGCCCGCCGAACTCTTCGCGAAGAACGAGCAGGTGCGCGAGCGCTGGCAGAACAAGCTGCGTTATCTGCTGATCGACGAGTACCAGGACACCAACGCCTGCCAGTACGCTCTGGTGAAGCTGCTGGCCGGACCGCGCGCCGCGTTCACCGCGGTGGGCGACGACGATCAGGCGATTTACGGCTGGCGTGGCGCAACGCTCGAAAATCTCGGCCAGCTCAGCAAGGATTTCCCGAAGCTGCATCTGATCAAGCTCGAGCAGAATTACCGGTCGACGGTGCGCATCCTGACCGCGGCCAACAACGTGATCGCCAACAACCCGAAGCTGTTCGAGAAGAAGCTGTGGTCCGAACACGGGATGGGCGACACGATCACCGTCACGCCCTGCAACGACGAAGAACACGAGGCCGAGTCGGTCGTGTTCCGCCTGTCGGCGCACAAGTTCGAGCGGCGCACGAATTTCCGCGACTACGCAATCCTGTATCGCGGCAATTTCCAGGCGCGCATTTTCGAGCAGGTGTTGCGGCGCGAGCGGATTCCCTATGTGCTGTCGGGCGGCCAGTCGTTCTTCGACAAGGCCGAGATCAAGGACATCTGCGCGTATCTGCGGCTCATCGCCAACGCTAACGACGACCCTGCGTTTATCCGCGCGATCACGACGCCGCGGCGCGGCGTCGGCAATACGACGCTCGAAGCGCTCGGATCGTTCGCGGGACAGGCCAAGGTGTCGCTATTCGAAGCGGTCTACATGGGCGGTATCGAGGCGCGTTTGTCGCCGCGTCAGATCGAACCGATGCGCGTGTTTTGCGACTTCATGCAACGCCTGACCGATCGCGCCGAGAAAGACGCGGCCGGCACGCTGCTCGACGAACTGATGGACGCAATCCATTACGAAGCCTACCTGTACGACGCGTTCGACGAGCGCCAGGCGCAGTCGAAATGGCAGAACGTGCTCGAGTTCATGGAGTGGCTGAAACGCAAGGGCACGAAGGCAGAACCGGCGAGTGCGAGTTCAGGTGCCGGCGCCGAAAACGCCGAAGCGACCGGCTACGATACCGCCGACGGTTTCGGCGATACCGGCAAGAGCCTGCTCGGCCTGATTCAAACCGTGGCGCTGATGTCGATGCTCGAAGGCCGCGAAGAAGATCCGGACGCGGTGCGGCTGTCGACGGTGCATGCGTCGAAGGGGCTGGAGTATCCGCACGTGTTTCTGGTGGGCGTCGAGGAAGGCATCATGCCGCACCGTGGCGGCCCCGACGACGAGCCGATCGACGACGCGCGTATCGAGGAAGAGCGGCGCCTGATGTACGTCGCGATCACGAGGGCGCAGCGCAGTCTGCATCTGAACTGGTGCAAGAAACGCAAGCGCGCTCGCGAGACGGTGGTGTGCGAGCCCTCGCGGTTCATCCCCGAAATGCTGCTGGACGATGCGCCGCCGCCCACGCCCGAAGAAGCGCCGATGTCGCCGAAAGACCGGCTGGCGAGTTTGAAAGCGCTGTTGCAGAAGCCTTCCTGAGCGTCGCGTCGGTTGGGCTGCCTGCCGGGCGCAGCTTTATTTCACCGCGCTGACCATGTAATCGACGGCGGCCTTCACGTCAGCGTCGGAAGCATTCGAGCCGCCCTTGGCCGGCATCGCGCCCTTGCCGTGCAACGCATAGTTGTAGACCGTTTCCATCGGATCTTTCAGACGCGGCGCCCACGCATCCTTGTCGCCGAACTTCGGTGCGTTCAGCACGCCCGCTGCGTGACACGCCTGGCAAACCTGCTGATACAACGCCTTGCCGGCCTGCGAAGCGTCCGCGCTTTGCGCGGCGCCGGCGGCAGGCGCGGCGGCTTGCGGCACGCTCGCCATGGCGGCCATGGCCGCTGCGGCCTGGGTGGCGGTGGCGTTGGTTGCATCCGCGCCGCTTGCGGGTGCTGCGCCGGCCGCCGCGCCCGAAGCCGGCGTTGCGGCCGCCGCGCCTGCTGCGGGTTGGACGGGTTCGGGGAAACTTGCGCCGGAATTGTTCGCCATATAGGCGACGGCCCGGGCAATTTCGAAGTCGCTGTAATCGTCCGGGCTGGTGCCGCCGCGTGCGGGCATCGCGCCCTTGCCGGCGAGCGCCGTGTGCCACAGGGTGTCGAAGCCTTGCGCGATGCGCGGCGCCCAGTCGGCGGTATTGGTGAATTTCGGTGCGCCAGCCACCCCGGCGGCGTGACAGGCCGAGCAAACCGCCTTGTACACCTCTTCACCGGATTTGAAAACGCGCGGCGCGTTCGCGTCGCGAATGTCGACCTGGGCGAACGGCTTGATGCGTGCGTTGACCTGGGCTTCGGAGAGACTGTCGGTGCCGGCGCCCGTGCGGGTCGAGTTGTCGACGTAGACGGCCAGCAGAACGATGATGACGATCGGCACAGCGAACCCGGCGATGATGGCGGCGACGAGCTGTGCGGGGGTTTTGATCGGGGCTCCGTGTGGTGCTTCGCTCATGCTTGTCTCGTCTCCGTAGATATGTGAGCGGTACAGCGTGACGGCAACTTCTTATTCTGAGATCAGCCACGGACGATTATAGACGCAAGGTTTCGGCGGGAGCGAGCGGCACGGCGGGCTATTCGGCAGGCGTTTACCCGCATCGGCGGGGCCGTTCGCGGGGCGTTGGACGTGGGTCTTCGGGCCGCCCGGTGGACGGTTCGGCGGAAACCGGGTATTCTTGCGCTCTTGCTTCGGCGCCGCGTCCTTTGGGTCGCGGCGCTTTCGTGATGAAGCGCCCGTAGCTCAATGGATAGAGTACTGCCCTCCGAAGGCAGGGGTTGCTGGTTCGATCCCAGCCGGGCGCACCAAGAAGGCATTCGCAAGTAAAGGGCTTACGCATCGTGGCGTAGGCCTTTTTTATTGCCCGCAAAAAACAGCCACCTTCTTCACAAACTCCAACATTTTCCCCTTTTTCAATAAGCAGATTCCACGCTCCCTGTTTGCGGAAATCTCTTATCCCGTAGCGCTATCCGGTTAATTAGCATGCATGCACTATGCGTAATGAATCAAGCAGAACCAAAGCATAGTCATTCCCGATTTCGATATTTTTTTATCGGAGTCCCATGTCTATTTATCGTTTAGCGCCAGCAGGTCATGTTTAAAATAACGCAGCTGATTTTAACCGCATCCCTAGTTTTACTCTCCCACCTATCCTTCGCTCAAACCGCCGATTCACCGTCGAGCGTGAGCCAGTTCGCCGGTCCTTATATCGGCCTCAAATTCGGCGTCAACCATTCCAGCGCTTCCGGCACGACCGACCGTGCGGCTCACAACACGGTCTTTCCCGGCGTCACCGCGGGTTATAACTTCGACGTCGGCCGCGCGGTCTTGGGTGCCGAGGCCTTCGGCGATTTTCATCACGGTTCCGTGACGTCGAAAGACGCCGGCGTCGACCTCAGATTCGGCATGCCGTTCGACAGTCTGATGCCTTTTATCCGGCTCGGCTTTACCGGAGACGATCCCGACACGCGAGTGCATTGGGGCCTCGGCGTCGAGTACAAGCTAACCCGGCATATCAGCGCAGTCGGCGAGTGGACCGCCGATACGAGCCGTCACGACGGCACGCGGCGGCGCAACGACAGCTTCACCCTGGCCGCGCAGTATCACTTCAATTAAGTTGCCCCGTGCAATCTTGTTGAAAGCCGCCCGAGCCGATAGAATCCACCGGTCATTGGGGAGTAGCCTTCCTTCAGCCTTTGAAGGAGAGCGCGTCAACATACTTGGTCTGCGGACCATGGCGCGCTCGACCGGGTCGGTTTGGCGAGACCATTGACGTACTGCTTCGTTCTGGTCGGACGGGTGGCGGTGCGTCATGGTTCGTCATTTACGTCCGACCGCGGAGTTGCCCTGTGCGATCTTGTCTGTCCTCGTCTGTTCGTTCGTTTGATCTCAACTGTCCGTCATCGCGCAATGTCCCTTCTGCAGCGAGCGTCGCATGACCGGTCTTCTGTTCGAACTCGCCATCATGCTGGTCGTCATTCTCGTGGCGGCCGAGCTTTTCACCAATGCACTCGAGCATCTCGGCGAACGTCTGAAAATCTCGGAAGGCGTGACCGGATCGCTGTTCGCCGCGGTCGGCACGGCTTTGCCGGAGACGCTCGTGCCGTTGCTGGCGATAGCCGGCGGCACGACCGATAACGCGGTCAACCAGGAGATCGGTGTCGGCGCCATTCTCGGTGCGCCGCTGATGCTCTCCACGCTGTCCACCTTCCTGATGACCCTCGCGATCCTCGGCTCACGCGGCGCGTCCGGCTGGGTCGCGCCGGAACGCACGGGCTTCACGCGGGACCTCAACTATTTCCTGTGCGCGTTCGTGCTCGCCGCGGTCGCGATGTACGTGCCGCACGAACAGAAGATCGTGCGGGCACTGTTCAGCGCGGCGCTCGTCGGCGTGTATGTGATCTACGTGGTGATGACTTTCCGCGCGTCGAGTCAGCTGGTCGATGCCGGTCATGGCACGGAGGCGCCCGGTGCCATGTTGCTGTCGCGACTCGGCATCCCGACCAACCTCGTGACGATCGGCGTGCAACTGCTGCTTGCGGTCGCGTTGCTCGTGTGGGGCGCGGAGGGTTTCATCCACGGTGTGAAGGGCGTGTCCGCGGCGGTCGGCGTGTCGCCGTTGCTGCTGTCGTTGCTGATCATCCCGATTGCGACCGAACTGCCGGAGAAGGTCAACAGCATTCTATGGATCCGGCGTGGCAAGGACACGCTTGCGTTCGGCAACATTACCGGTGCGATGGTGTTTCAGGGCACCTTGCTGCCGGCCATCGGCATTCTGCTGACACCGTGGACGCCGCGTATCGAAGTGGTCACGGGCATCGTCATCACGCTTGCCGCCGCTGCGTGGCTTCGAATCAACGTGCGTGAGCGAGGTGTACCGGTGTGGTCGCTGCTGGTGTGCGGTGTCCTGTACGCCACGTATCTTGCGGTAACGCTGAGTCGCTGAGCTGTTCGGTCGACGCCCTGAGCACCGGCCAGGGCGCACGAATTCCGCGTGAAAGTCGGCTGAATAGGGTATTAGCTTTATTCAGCCGAACTATCGATCGTGTTACAAATTTCTGTCTGTTATTTCTGTAAACGGCTGCTAGTATTTCCAGACGTTGCGCCCGCCCTTCGTTAATCCAAAACGAATCACTCGTCATAAAAACGGTTTTAGCCTTGTTTGCTCGATGCAAAGAGATTGCGTTCGCCTATAAGAAATGCCATCTACGAGGTGCTTATGGATTATCGAGGCGTAGTGGGGCCCATGGCTTTATCCGCTGCGGCGGTCATGTCGATTGTGCCTTCTCCAGCTAGCGCGCAGGCATCCGCCGACGAAGCCAACAAGACCAATAACCCGCTCAATCCCGCGGCTTCGTTCAATATCCAGAACTACTACACACCCAGCGTCTTCGGCGCGAGTGCTCATACGAACGACTTCCTGCTGCGTCCCACTCTTCCGGTCGGCCCCAATGCGCTGATCGGCGTGCCGGAGATTTTCCGCGTGACGGTGCCGATCAGCACGCGACCATCGCCAGGCGGCGGCTACGACACGGGTCTCGGCGACCTGAATCTGTTCGACATCCTCCTGCTATCGCAAGGCAGCATGCAGATAGGCGTGGGACCGCTAGTCACGCTGCCCACCGCTACCGACCCGAGCCTCGGCACCGGCAAGTGGCAGGCCGGCCTCGCGGCGGTGGCGGTCAGCGCGACGCGGGCGCGACTCATCGGTGCACTCGTGCAGTGGCAGCACTCGTTCGCCGGGCAAACCAGTCGTCCCACCACACAGTCGCTGACGGCACAACCGTTCGGCATCTTCAATCTGCCCGGAGGCTGGTATATCCGCTCGACCGGCACATGGACCTTCGATCTGCAGCACGGCAGCTACTACCTTCCAGTCGGCCTCGGTGCTGGAAAAGCGTGGAAAGGCGGATCGACCATTTACAACGCGTTTATCGAACCGCAGTACTCCGTTGCGCACTCGGGCGCGGGCGTGCCGAAGTTCACGATTTTCGCGGGCCTGAACATGACCTTCGGCAAATAGGACCCGGCGCGATGGCTGGCCCGCGACACGTTGTCTTTTTCTGACAATGGCTTGCTTCTGATCAAAGAACTGTCAGTCGCTCACGCTATATAAATCGCGCACTCACCGTGCATCGCGGTGAAGCTACGCGACTAAACAGGACGCCAATAAGTCACCCTAACTATTTACGAGGATGATGATGAGTCACCCCAATCGCTTCTTCGTCGGCAGGCTGTTTGCCGGTGCGCGCGTCGCTACGTGTGTTTCCACGCTGGTCGCGACGCTTGGCGTTGCCCTCCCGCTCGCGGCGTCCGCGACCGAAGGCGGCATCGGCCGGCCGATTACCGGCATGCAGGTCACACCCTACGGCGGCGTGGTGCCGCCCACCAGCGACTGGATCATTTCGGTCGCCACGATCTATTACGAGGGTTCGCTCGGCGCGAGCAAATCGATTCCGATTGCCGGGCAGGTGACGGCGGGCGTCGACGTGACCGCTGTCTATTCCATCGTCAACGCGGTGAAGACGTGGGGCATCACGCTAGGCGGCTGGAACTTCGCGTCGTCGTTCGGCGTGCCGTTGCAGTACACCGATATCTCGTCGTTTCATGGCCGCTTGCCGAACGACAACGCGACGCAGTTCGCCGACCTGTTCTTCACACCGGTGATAGCCGGTTATCACCTGACCAAAACCGATCACGTTGCATTCAGCGTGCAGATCTATGCGCCGACCGGCGCCTACAGCACGGCGCGGCTTGCGAACGCCGGCCAGAACACGTGGACTTTCACGCCGACGGTGTCGTACACGAAGCTGTTGCCGAAGCAGGACGTCGAGCTATCGCTGAACTATGGCGTCGAGTTCTACACGCCGAACAACGACACGCACTATCACAACGCGCCGCTCAGCGTGCTCGATCTGCTGGCGCTCAAGCGCTTTGGCAACGGCTGGGGTGTCGGCGTGGTCGGCGGCTATATTCAGCAACTCGGCCACGATAGCGGCGGCCTGGCGGAGATCACCGGTGGCAACCAGGGACATTCGGTGGGCGCCGGGCCGATGATCACCTGGTCGGGCAAGGTGCAAAAGACGCCGGTGTCGGCGTCGCTGCGCTGGGTCAACGAATTCAACGTGAGCAACCGGCCGAAGGGCAATGCGGTGCTGCTGTCGGTCAGTGCGACTTTCCAGTGACCGCATTCAGCCGGCGAGAGTAGACAGGCGCTCCACCAGCTTGTCGATGAGAGAGCCCGCCAGTTCGCGTTGACGCGCGGCTTCCACCATCAATTGCGCGGCTTCGGTTTCGCCGGCCTGGCACAGCGCATCGATATAGCTGAGCCAGTACTGCGCGTCGTTCGGCCGCGCGCCCACGGCAATCTCGAAGTGAGAAATCGCGGCTTCGGGTCGACGACGCAGAATCGACAGCGCGCCCAGGTTGTAATGCGCGTCGACATGCTGCGGACTCGCGTCGAGGATGATGCGATAGAGCTTCTCCGCCTCATCCAGAAAACCGTTCTGATGCTCGGCAATCGCGCTTGCGAGGACGGTCTGAATATCCTGCTCGAATTGTTCCTCTGGCGTGAGGACGGGGTGGTCAAGCGGCGCCGGCGCAGAAGTCATGTTGGTTCGAAGGCAGGGTGGACGATGGAAAAATTATGGCGCTTTCGTGTCCGATGTGAAGCGGCAAGCTGGGCGGGAATATCGTTGCTGTTCTCAGGATGAGCGGCAGGCTGCGGCATGGGATGGCAAGGCACGTTCATCGAAAGAAAAATGCCCGCAACGAGGCGGGCACGAGTCGAGCGAATGCGCCGTTTATCCGGCGCGTTTTAGTTATGGTTGTTCGATGGGTTCGAGTTTTTCAGAACCGCGCGACGCGGTGGTATTCACTGGTCACCGACGCGCGATGCATCGCCTTGAAGTAGCCGGCTTCCAGTTCCGATTTGCCTTCGGCCGCGAGTGCGAGCACGGCCGCGTCGATCTGGCGGACGCGTTGCACGACGGCGCGCGTCGCTTCGTCCGCGTCGGCGCTGAGCGACATCAGCAGCGGCGAGCGCTGTTGCGTCAGACGGGCGGCTTCGGTCCAGTCGGACTGGCGGGCTGCGTGTTCGATCGCCTCTGAAAGCGCGAGCAGCGTGTCGGCGATGGCGTTCGATGTCATGTCGGCTTTCCTCTTTATCGTCTTCGATCAGCTCTTGCCGTCGGCCAGCGCGCCTGCGCTGTTGGTGCCGCCGAACAACTGCGTGAGGTACTGCGAGTTGTTGTTCATCGTCGCCATCAGCGTGTTGAGCGCGGTGAACTGTGCGTTGTACTTGTCCGTCAGCTGGGTCGTGTAATCGGCAAGGGTGGTTTGCTGCGCGGCGATGCTGGTGAGATCGGCGTTGATCGTCGTGGTTTCGGTATCCATGATGCCGCCCGTCGCCGTGAAACCCGTGATGGCGTTATTCATCAGCTCACCGATGCCGTTGGTCGAGTTGAACACGGAGGCCACGGTAGCGGGCGAGTTGGCGAGCGCCGAGTTCAACGTGTCGGAGTCGGCGGTCAACGTACCGTCGTCGTTCAGCGTGATGCCGATCGACGCCAGCGTGTTGGTCGTGTTGCCGCTCTTCACCCCGCCGGCCACGATGCTCGCCAGCGAATTCTGAATGGTGTTGAGCATCGAGTCGCCGAGCAGCGGGCCGCCTTGCGAGCCCGCCGACTGCGTACTGTCGAACGACGTGAGCGTGCCCATCGTCGTGACCAGCGTGTTGTACAGGCTGACGAAATTGTTGATCGCCGTGGCTTGCGAGGTCGTGTCCGAGGCAATCGTCAACGTCTGCGAGTTGCCGGTGGTCGTGCCGCTCGACGACGTGGTGCCGAGCGCGGCGGCGGTCAGATTCAACGTCACGCCGGCAATCGCCGTCGTCGACGAGTTGGTCGAGCTGCTGACCTGCGTGCCGTCCACGGTGAAGAGCGCGTCCTGCGCGGCTTGCGTCTGGGTCCAGGAGCTGCCGCCGGTCGAGGTCACGGTCGACGAGCCGGTCATGCTGCCGAGGCTCGTCAGACCTTGGTCACCCGTGACGCCGCTGGTGGCCACGGTGATCGCGCCCGAGCTGCCGGTGGACGATTTCAGCACGAGCTGGTCGCCACTGGAAGTGGACACGACCGACGCCGTGACGCCCGGATTGTTGCTCGCGGCATTGATGGCCGCGGCGATACCGCTCACGGTGTTGTTGCTGCTGTCGATGGTGAGGTTCATCGACGCGCCGCCGGCGGTCACGGTCATCGTGCCGGTGCCGAGCGCCTGCGTCGACGTGAAGCTGTTGGACGTCAGCACGGGTGAGGTCGTCACGCCGAGGGCGGACAGTCCAGAGTCGCTCGACGACACGCTGATGGTGTTGGCCGCGCCGGTCGACGCCGAGCGCAGCACCAGATGCGCGCCGTCCGTGCCGGTCACGACGGTTGCCGTGACACCGGGGTTGCCGCTCGCGGAGTTGATCGCCGAGGCGATGCCGGCAAGCGTGTTGTTCGTCGAGTTGATGGCGACGGCGACCGACTTGCCGCCGAGCGAGACGTTCAGCGTGCCGGTGCCGACAGCCGTCGAGGCGCCGAAGGCGGCCGACGAAAGCGTCTGCGCCGCCGCGGTCTGCTGCACGGCGATCGTATAGGTGCCGGCCACTGCGCCGACGCCGGCGGTTGCGGTCAGACCCGAGCCGCTCGCGGTCGCGGTGAAGGTGGACAGCGTCGAGCCGTCCGACAGACCGCTCACGCTGGTTTGCAGCGCTTCGAGCGCGGCCTTCAGCGTGCCGATCGCGGAAATCTTGGTGTTGTCCGCAGTGGTTTGCGCGGTGAGCGCGGCCGTCTGCCCCGCCGTCTTCGAGTTGACCAGCGCCGTGACCAGCGATGAGACATCCAGCGATGAGTTGCCGGTCGATCCGCTGATGATCGACTGTGCGGCTTCTGCGAGCGCGGCACTGGTGCTCGCGGTCGTGGAGGTGGCTGCAGTGGATGATGCCGTCGAGACGGTTGACATGGAGCGGCTCCGTGCGTCGGTGAGTCGATGAGTCGATGAGTCGGTGAAACCCGAGGCGTGACCTCGAGGGTGTTCAGAATGCAGTACGGGAGGCTCAGCCTCCCTGTGAATCTCGAGCTTGTTGCCTACGCGGCAGGCTGGCTTGTTCGTCTGCCGGCGCGCCGCGTAGTGTTACTGCACCGAAGCTTATTGCAGGAGCTTCAGAACTTGTTGCGGCAGCGAGTTTGCCTGAGCCAGCACCGAGATACCAGCTTGTTGCAGCACTTGCGCCTTGCTCAGGTTAGCCGTTTCCTGTGCGAAGTCGGCGTCCTGGATTTGCGATTGAGCTTGCGACAGATCGGTCGACTGGGCTTGCTGCGTCGTCGAAATCGCGGTGAAGCGGTTTTGCGCGGCGCCGAGGCTTGCCTGGATGTTGTTGACGGTCGTCAGTGCGTCGTCGATCGATTCGATGGCCGACGTGGCGCCTGCCAGCGTGCTGACATCGGTCTGGTCGACGGTTTGCGTCGTCGCGGTCGATGCAGCCGTCCACGACGTTTGCGTGACCGCGCCGAGCGTCATCGTGCCGGCCGTGGTGCCGGACGGTGCCGTGTAGCCGAGGCCCGTCGTGACCGCTTTGCTGGAAGCCGACAACTGGTTGCCGCTCTGATCCCAGAAGGTGTAGCCCTTGTTGCCGTCCGACTTCACGGTGATCGACGTGATGGCGGTCGACGAACCGGTGGTCGTTGCATCGATACCCGTCGTCGGGTCGATGTTCAGGCCGGTGATCGTGCCGAGCGTCGTGTTGGCCGTGTATGCGGTGGCTGCGTTGTCGGTGTCGATCGCGGCCATTTCGGTCGTGGCATCGAGTGCGCCGGCCGTGTTGATCGACAGCGAGCCGTCGGTCGTGCTCTTGGTCAACAGCGGCGTCGTCGTCGACGTCGGGTCGAACGACAGTGCGTTGCCGTTCTGATCGGTGAACGTAAAGCCGCCTGCGCCATCCGACACGGCGTTCAGTTGCGTGACTTCGTTACCCGTCGACGTGCCCGCATTCCAGGCTGCGCCGGTCGAGTCGAGCGAAACGGACAACGATGCGACCGTTGCGCCGGCTTGCACTGCGCCGCCGCCGAGGGAAGCTGCCGACACGCTTTGCGCCAGGTTCAGGCTGATGTTCTGGCCGACGTTCGCGCCGACCTGGAACGACACCGTACCTGCCGAGCCGTCCAGAATGTTCTTGCCGTTGTATTGCGTTTGCGAAGCGATACGGTTCACTTCGGAGATTTGCTGCGTCACTTCCTGTTGCAGTGCTGCGCGGTTGTCGTCCGTCAGGCCGCCGCTCGAAGCTTGCACCGCCAGTTGGCGAATCCGTTGCAGGCTCGACGTGATCTGGCTCAGGCCGCTGGTCGCCGTCTGGATCATCGAGACGCCGTCGTTCGCGTTCGAGACACCTTGATTCAGGCCGTTGATCTGGGTTTGCATGCCGGTCGCGATGGCGAGGCCAGCTGCATCGTCGGCCGCGCTGTTGATGCGCTTGCCCGACGACAGGCGGGTGATGGCTTGCGAGAGGGCGCTTTGCGAGCCACTGAGGTTTTGCTGTGCAACCAGCGAGTTGATATTGCTATTGATTCCGAGCATGGAAAATCTCCTAAAGAAGCCCTTGAGCCCAATACGCCACGTTGGCATCGGCGGAAGCACTCGTTCATTGCTGGCCGCCTCAGTGAAGGTTGACGGCCCCTCTAAAAAAAACTTGAGGGGCTTTGTTTGAGTGCGACCGAATGGCATTACCGGAGATTTATGCTGCCGCAGGCCTGAAAGCCGCTTGTAGTCTGGGATGGCGTATGCGCTGCAGCTAATGGAAAGTCGGCGTATTCTGTTTTTCCCCTGTGTTAAACCGTGGAGAAATTATGCAGAAGCGCCGTATTGGACGTTCCGATATACAGGTCACGCCGTTGGTGTTCGGCGGCAATGTTTTCGGCTGGACCGCCGATGAAGCGACCTCGTTTTCGATCCTGGACGCGTTCGTCGACGCGGGTCTCGATTTCATCGATACCGCCGATGTGTATTCCGCATGGGTGCCCGGCAACCAGGGTGGCGAGTCGGAAACCATCATCGGCAAGTGGCTGAAGAAAAGCGGCAAGCGCGACAAGGTCGTCCTCGCGACCAAGGTATCGAAGCTGCCGCAGCGCAAGGGCTTATCTGCAACGAATATCCAGGCGGCGGTGGAAGATTCGCTGCGGCGTCTGCAAACCGACTACATCGACGTTTATTTTTCGCACGACGACGATACCGCGACGCCGTTGACCGAGACGCTCGGCGCATACCAGAAGCTGATCGAGGCGGGCAAGGTGCGGATAATCGGCGCGTCGAACTACAGTGGCGCGCGCGTCGAGGAAGCGCTGGCGGTGTCGCGTCAGCATGGCTTGCCGGAGTACCAGTTGCTGCAGCCGGAATACAACCTGTACGACCGCGCGCCGTACGAAGCCGATACGGAACCGGTGGCGCTCGCGAATCATCTGGGCGTGGTGGTGTATTACAGCCTTGCAAGCGGCTTTCTGTCGGGCAAATACCGCTCGAAGGCCGATCTGGCCGACAAGGCGCGGGGAAGCCGCGTAGAGAAGTATCTGAATCCGCGCGGCCTGGCCATTCTCGACGCGCTCGAACAGGTTGCCGGGCGGCATGGCAGCACGTCGGCGACGGTCGCACTGGCCTGGCTGATCGCGCGGCCGAGCGTGACGGCGCCGATCGCCAGCGCGACGTCGGTCGAGCAGTTGAAAAGCCTTGCCGCCGCAGTCCAGTTGGTGCTGACAGGTGACGACATTCGCGAGCTGAACGAGGCAAGCGCCTGACTTTGTTTGCTACCTGGCGCGATCGCTAAACCCCTGGTAGGATGGAGAGTTTCCTGATATGATCGGGAGTGAATTGAGATCTTTGCCTGGCTCGTCAACGCTTTTGCATTGATGGAAGGTTGGCGAAACGGCAGCAGGCGGGGCTTTGGCTTGACGTCTGTCCGCGTTCCGCGGTGAACTCCCCACCTCTCTTTTCCGGCCTCCGTGGCCGCTTTGCCTCTCGTTTCATTTCTGGTTTGGCTGGGTTTTCCTCCTGTTTTATTCGGGTTGACCTACGTTTGCCTGTTACTGGCCAGAGATCGAAACGACCGGAGGGCCGGCGCGTGAGCGGCTTCCCCGCCACGCAATTAACCCGTATCAAGTGATTGAGTTAGGAATTACATGACGACGATTCTTCTGAAGGAAAACGAGCCGTTCGAAGTGGCGATTCGCCGCTTTCGTCGTGCAATCGAAAAGAATGGCCTGATCGCAGAACTGCGTGAGCGTCAATCGTACGAAAAGCCGACCACGGCGCGTAAGCGTAAGAAGGCTGCTGCAGTGAAGCGTCTGCACAAGCGTCTGCGCAGCCAGATGCTGCCGAAAAAGCTGCACTAAGCACGCTTTTTTAGCACGGCCGAACGGCGGTGTGAGCCTCGAAAGAGGCCACGCCGCCGTTCTGCTTTTAGGCCGCGGCACAGCACCTGACCGATGGCTCACCCCGAGTGATCAGCCGGCCTTGCGGTTGCGTCCTTTCTTGCCGAGCGCCACGCATGGTGCGCGGCACATGCAGGTCGTCTCATGGTCGTTGACCATGCCCACCGCCTGCATGAATGCGTAGCAAATAGTCGATCCCACGAATTTGCAGCCGTAGCGTTTCAGTGCCTTGCTGAGCGCGTCCGACACCTCCGTCGAGGCCGGCGCATGTTTGTACGATGCCCAGTCGTTCTGGATGGGCGTCTGGTCGACGAACGACCAGACGAAGTTGGAGAGTGAGCCATGTTCGGCCTGAATCTGCTGGACCGCACGTGCGTTGGTAATGGCCGATTCGATTTTGCCGCGATGTCGAACGATACTTTCGTCGACGACCAGCGCATCGACGTTTTGCGGCGTGAAGCGCGCCACCGTCGCGATATCGAAATCGGCAAAAGCACGGCGATAACCGGCGCGCTTGTTCAGAATCGTGGACCACGACAAACCCGCCTGCGCGCCTTCGAGCACGAGCATTTCGAACAGATGCCGGTCGTCGCGCGACGGCACGCCCCATTCGGCGTCGTGATACTGTGCGAGCGCTTCGCTCGATACCCAGTTGCATCGCTGTGTCAATTCGCGCCCCCGCTGTGTCATGTCGACCGCCAGCATAGCGGATGCCGTGCGCGCCGCAAGCTACCCATTCGGCCGATTGCGGGATCGAAACCGACCTGCCACGCTATGCGTTATTCCCCTTCCTGAACTCACACGATTTTCAATGAACCAAGCTCTCTTTCTGATCGGCATTGACGGCGGTGGCAGCGGCACACGCGTCGTACTCGGCGACGCCGAGGGTCGCGAACTCGCGCAGGCGGCGAGCGGCCCGTCGGGTCTGGGGCTCGGCGTGGAGCGCGCGTGGCAGTCCATCACGACGGCGTGCACCGAGGCTTTTGCGCGTGCCGGCGCGAAGTTGGACTGGTCGCGCTGCGTGCTGGGGTGCGGGCTGGCCGGCGTCAACAATCGCGACTGGCTGGCGGCATTTCACGCGCACGCGCCCGCCGTCGCCGCGCTTTCGGTGGAGAGCGATGCCTACACGACCGTGCTGGGCGCGCATGGGGGCGAGCAAGGTGTAATTGTCGCGTTGGGTACCGGTAGCGTGGCGGCCGTGCTCGACGGCGCGGGTCAATGCCGCTTCGTCAGCGGCTACGGTTATCCCTCCGGCGATGAAGCGAGCGGCGCGTGGTTGGGTCTGCGAGCCATCGTGCATGCCCAGCATGTGCTGGATGGGCGCAGTCCCGGCGACGAGTTTGCCGACGCGCTCCTCGCGCACACCGGAGCCCACGATCGCGACAGTCTCGTCGTGTGGCTGTGCGATGCGAACCAGACGGCTTACGCGAGTCTTGCGCCGATTGCTATCAGGCACCGAACGCATCCGTTCGCGGCGCGTGTGCTCGACGAGGCGGGTGTCCAGGTCGGCCGGATGATCGATGCGCTCGATCCTTCGGAAAGCCTGCCGGTGGCATTGTGCGGCGGACTCGGTGCGCCTATGCGCGACTATCTGGCGCCGGTCTACCAAGCGCGCCTGCGTGAGCCGCTGGCCGACTCGGCACACGGCGGTTTGCAACTCGCGGCGCGCGCCGCGGCTCGTTTAGGCGGCTGAGCGACCGCGAAGCGGGAGAACAGCATCACGGCGCTTACGAGCATCACGGCGCTCTATGCATCGCACCGTCCTCGAAGCACACCTCCCTTCGAAGCACACCGCAACAAAATTCGCCTGCCCGTTGAGCCCAGCCCAAGCCGGAGTCGACGGTAAGATACGTGTTTCGACGTTGCCCGGTTGCTCACCCATGTACAAAGTCATCGCCACGGATCTCGACGGCACGCTGCTCAACGCGAATCACCAGGTCGACCCGTTCACGATCGCCACGCTTCGCAAGCTCGAGAGCGACGGCCTGCGCTTCGTTATCGCAACGGGCCGGCATTTTTCCGACGTCGCCGGCATTCGCGACGTGCTCGGGATCAGTCCGTATCTGATCACCTCCAATGGAGCGCGCGTCCACACGCCGGACAATACCGTGCTGCACGCCGACGACCTGCCTGCGGCCATCGTCAGGCAGCTCGTGCAACCGGAGATTGCAGGCGGGCACGGCCGCGTGATCGTCAATCTTTTCGCGGATCAGGCGTGGCTGATCGACCGCGATGCGCCGCATCTACTGAAGTTTCATCAGGATTCGGGCTTCACTTACGAGGTGACCGATCTACTCACTCACGACGGCGCGAACATCGCCAAGGCGTTATACATAGGCGACCCCGCCGATCTTGCGCAAGTCTCAGCGAATCTCGCGCGTGAATTCGGCGACGCGTTGTACGTCACCTATTCGCTGCCCGACTGCCTCGAAGTGATGACGGCCAATGTGTCGAAGGGGCGTGCACTGCAAATCGTGCTGGACCGTCTCGGCGTCGATGCTGCCGAATGCGTAGCGTTCGGCGACAACATGAACGATATCGATATGCTCGAAACCGCCGGTCATCCGTTCATGATGAACAATGCGAATCCGGACCTCATCAAGCTTTTGCCAAATGTCCCACGCATCGGCAATAACTTCGACGCCGGCGTGGCGCATCATCTGCGCAAGCTCTTCGCGCTCGACGACGAATTGACGTCCTGAAACGCCACCGGCCCGTAGCTGCAAGAGCGGATACGGGCCGGTGAGCTTATAAATTCAACAGGCCTTGGGCCGAGGCCGATTAACCGTGCCATCCGCCACGGCGATCGCCATGATCCCCACGGTTGTCGTGACCGCCGCGATAGTCGTCGTGACCCCAGTGGCGGTCGTAGCGATGATCATAACGATGATCCCAGCCGCCATCGCCGTAATAAACCGGCTGCGGTGCGACGTAGACCGGCGCGGGTTCCGCGTAAGCAGGCACGCCCAGCGAGAGGCCGATATTCAAACCCGTATGAGCTTGCGCGACGCCGCATGCGCCCGCCGCAAGTCCGGCAGCAACCAGCAAGTGAGTGACGATGCGTTTCATGTTCTGTTCTCCTGTTAGGCGACGTGTGTTTGTCGCACAGGACCAATGTACGCACTCCCCCGCGCCGATCTGCGACGAGATGTTACGGACTGCAAGCATCGTCGCAGGGTCTGAAAGGGATTCGAGAGCAAGCGCCGGATCGCGCCGTATCGTGCTGGATTCGCCAGAACCGCGGCGAGATGGCGCTTCGGCGGCGTGAATTAAAAAAGGAGAGGAAAAATACAGGAGTGATCGCCTGAATCACTCCCGCCGCGCGTAATCGCGACTTACATCTGTATTACCCGATTAATCATCCGCGCTGGCGGCATTCGCCGTATTCGCCGCTGGACCGCTCGCCGGAGCCGCACTCGCCGCCCCCGGCAGCCCTGCACACGGACATTCGGTCGACCGTCCATTCAACCCCTGCCGGTCATGCTTGAAACTCGCATGCGCAACGCCGTCTTTCCAGTCGAGCCGCACGATATAAATACTGTCGAAATCGTCGCTTGCCCACTTCGGGACGTCAGCGGCATTACCGCCATGCGCACTCATGATCTGCCGCAGCAATATGACGATCAGATGATGTTCCCACGCGACGACGATGAGCTTGTTGCGATTGGCCGGGTCGACCAGCGTCTTGCCGAGCTGGTCGATCTGCGCAAACCCATAAGGCGTTTGCACGGGCATCTGGAATTGGATCGCAGTGGGCTCGATCGTGGCGAGCGGACGGATGTAGTAGTACGGGTGTCCGCTGTCGTTCTTCTGCTGGCCGGGATCGGGCGCAAAAAGCTGGTCGGGTTTGCCGAACTTGGCGGCGATGACAGCGGGCAAAGCCAGCGCCCGGTTCAATCCCTGACAGTCGAGCTGACCGTAACCCTGCGCCGGCTTCTCGCCGTGGCGCACGAACACGAGCGTTTCGACACCATCCTTCGCTGCCACTGGCACTGCCACGCCGGCCGTCCCGCTCGTCCCTGCCGCATGCGCCGCCGGTAGTATCGGCAAACCGCCACCCAAACCAGCCAGACAAAGCGCCACACAAGACGCCACATTAAGCGCCGTACCCTGCACAAATGCGCGACAACGGTTCATCGTTCGTACCTACTGGCCAGGAAAGTCGCTCGATTCTAGCAGCGGGCTTCCCTTGGCCCGTGAAGCGCCGAGGCCAGTCAGTCCAGCGCCAGTTCCGCCGAACGGCCACGCCGCTGTTCGGCGATCAACGGATACAGCACGCCGGCGACCACCGCGCCGACGATGGGCGCAACCCAGAACAGCCACAACTGATCCACCGCCGCACCGCCGACGAACAAAGCCGGACCGGTCGAGCGCGCCGGGTTCACCGACGTGTTCGTGACGGGAATCGAAACGAGGTGAATCAGCGTCAGGCACAGGCCGATGGCGATCGGCGCGAAGCCGGCCGGCGCACGCTTGTCCGTCGCACCGAGAATGACGAACAGGAAGAAGCCGGTCATGACCGCCTCGCAGATGAACGCGGCGACGAGCGAATACTGTCCTGGCGAACGCTCGCCATAGCCGTTGCTCGCGAAGCCGCTGGCCACGAGATCGAAGCCCGGCTTGCCCGACGCGATCAACGCGAGAACCGCTGCGCCCAACACGGCGCCGAGCACTTGCGCGACGACGTAGGGCAGCAGATCGCGCGCCGGAAAACGGCCGGCGACCGTCAGGCCCACGCTCACCGCCGGGTTCAGATGGCAGCCGGAAATGTGACCGATCGCGAAGGCCATGGTCAGCACGGTCAATCCGAACGCCAGCGACACGCCGACGAAGCCGATGCCCAAACCATGCAACGGTCCCGAAAAATTCGCCGCGAGCACTGCGCTGCCGCAGCCTCCGAGCACAAGCCAGAATGTGCCGAACACTTCGGCCGCAAGGCGTTTTGACAACTGCATGATTGGTAATCCTGAAAAAGAAGTCGCTTCTGATGCGCATGCACGGTTATGTGCCACTGCCCAATTTGAGTGCGCATTCTAGGGAAAGACGGCCAATTCAGGTGTCAAGAATTGTCAATGTAGAGAGTCTTTTGTCGATTATTACGGGATAAAAATTGTCTTTTACAAATCATCCACGTTTAATAATTATCAGAGGATATCCCGGCTAAATCAGTATTAGTGGCCATTGCGAATTTTTATAATTGCGGTTAGTCTCCGAGCGAATGAGTTCGGGAAACGGGGAGAATCGAAATGTCTCAATATGCAGACCTGAAGGCGCAGATCGCGAAATTGCAGGCACAGGCAGAAGATGCGCGGCGAACTGAAATCGACAATGTCGTCGCCGATATCCGCCAAAAGATCGCCGAATACGGCCTGACTGCGCAAGACCTCGGTTTTGCAGTTGCCGCCAAGCGCGGACGCCCGCCCAAGAAGGCGCCGCTGCCGGCAAAGTATCAGGACCCGAAGTCGGGCAATACGTGGAGCGGACGCGGCAAACCACCCAAATGGATCATCGGCAAGAACCGCGAGCGGTATCTGATTGGCGCACTTTGAATGTGCATATCGTGTCGAACCGAAAGCCAACTGAAGGTTAATTCACTCGCAGTCTTATTCGAGATCCGGCATTCGACCGGCTAGACACTTCTGCACAATCAATTGAAAAAGCCGCCTCAAAAGGCGGCTTTTTTCTGCACCAGCGTCGGGATACTCGGTCCGGCTGTTCGCGCAAACGATTCACATCGACAAATTATGTCGTGCCCTGCCGTTCATTCAGAAAAATCGCATTGTTCGAACTGAGACGGCTCAATCGGCGCATTGAATAACCCTACAGCCGTTTGAACCGTCGTCATTCGACCAGCCGATTAACCGACTGCAACCTGGCGCAACACCGGGCGGCGCGTGGCTTCGATCAGGGCTGTGTAGCCGTCGACATAGTTTTGCGCCATCGTCTTCGAGCTGAAGCGGCGTTCGAACTGCGCGCGAATTTCGGTGCGCGACAGTTCGTCCAGGCGTTGCAACGCGGCGACCGCACCCTGCACGTCTTCGACGATGTAGCCCGTCACGCCGTGGTCGATCACTTCCGGCACCGACCCGCGGTTGAATGCGATCACCGGCGTGCCGCACGCCATCGACTCGATCATCACGAGGCCGAACGGCTCCGACCAGTCGATCGGGAACAGGAGCGCCTTGGCACCGGACAGGAACTCGGGCTTCTGCGCCTCGTTGATCTCGCCGACGAACTCGACATGCGCCATCGACAGCAGCGGCTCGATTTCACGCTTGAAGTATTCCTGGTCGACCTTGTCCACCTTGGCGGCGATCTTCAGCGGCAAACCGCTTTGTGCAGCGATCTTGATAGCTGTATCGACGCGCTTTTCGGGGCAAATCCGACCGAGGAAAGCCAGGTATTCCGGCTTCTTGTGCGTTTGCGGCGTGAGCAACTGGTCCGGCAGACCGTGGTAAATCGTGTTTAGCCAGTTGGCCTGCGGCAACGGCGCACGCTGCGAATCCGAGATCGACACGACCGGCACTTGCGGGAAAGCGTCGAACACCGGCTGCAGTTCCGGCAGGTCCAGACGACCATGCAGCGTGGTGACGAACGGCGTGTCCATGGTCGAGAACAGTGGGAACGGCATGTAGTCGAGGTGGAAATGCAGCACGTCGAACTCGTGCGCGACCTTGCGCACCTTTTCCATCATCAGCACGTGCGGAGCGAGCGCGTCGCGGATCGTCGGATCGAGTCGCAGCGCCCGCGGCCAGCAGGCTTCGAGGTTGGCCGAGGTTTCCGAGTCGCCGCTCGCAAACAGTGTGACGTCGTGCCCGAGGTCGACCAGAGCTTCGGTCAGATACGACACGACACGTTCGGTGCCGCCATAAAGCTTCGGCGGGACGGCTTCATACAGGGGCGCAATTTGTGCGATTCGCATGCGGTTTCTCCTAATCAATACGGCTTTCGCACAACGGCGCTCGTGGTGTGAGCGAGGAGCGAATGCCTGACGGACGGTTGGGCGCGGTAAGCCGCCGCCCGGGGGTGCTCCGAACCAGCATCGGGTAATCCCTTATCGTCATTATCGGGATCACATGAGCTAATTCGAGTTATTTTTCAAACGCTTAATGTTGTTACAGCGCGATACACGAGGTGTTACAGGCCGTTCTACCGGCCTTTCCACCCACGAAAATCGAGCCCTACTAGTTAACTAAACGCTGCGGCATCATAGCAAGCGACGCGCCCGGACCGCTTCAAACGCCAGAGCGCCGGCAAACCGAAGTGAAAAGTGAAAAGCTTTTATAATCCGGTTTCACCCGAGAACAGGTGAAAACTCCGGCCGGAGAATTCTCACTTTCTGGCCAGCCTTTCGAACAATCAGGCGCCACGCCTTATCCAGTAAGCATCAGCGGCGGTCAAACTGCCCGGACATCAGCCGTATCAAAACCTCCCGCGAACGTCCTTTGTAGGAAAAATTCCTACACGAATGACGGATTAATCCGTCAGAGAGGCAGGGTGTCTGTCCGATTTTCGTCCGTGCCCCGTTTCGCCACAATGCACGCAAGACCAGAAACGAGCCGATTCGTGCGTTTAAAGCGCGCGCGATCGAGCAAACGTTTCCTAAACGGCCTGACCAGCCAGTTACACCCGGGGGAATCATGAGCGCGACAAGCGAAATGCTCAGTGAGATCAGAGACGTCAATCTCTCGTATCTCCTGCTGGCGCAGCGACTACTGCGCGAAGACAAGCCTATGGGCATGTTTCGCATGGGCATCTCGGATCAGCTAGCCGATGTCATTGCCAATCTGTCTCTGGCGCAAACCGTCAAGCTGGCCGCGTCGAACCAGATGCTGTGCCGCTTCCGCTTCGATGACCATGCAGTGCTGTCCGCGCTTGCCGATAAAGGCAAATCCGGCGCCGTTGCCCACGCGCATTCCGCGATTCTGATGGCCAGTCAGCCGGTCGAGCAACTCGGCTAATTCGGCTAACTCGACTGATTGCCGGCCTTTTTGCACATCGCGTGCACGGACCTGGGAAAATACAAGCGGATGGCAACTAAAAGCGTGGTGCTCGAGGTCAGGGAAATTACCCTGGCCATCGAGCTGATCGAACTCGGCGCGCGGCTGCAACTGCTGGAAGCCGAAACCAGCCTGTCGCGCGATCGCCTGATCAAGCTGTACAAGGAGCTGAAAGGCGTGTCGCCGCCCAAGGGCATGCTGCCGTTTTCGACCGACTGGTTTATGACCTGGCAGCCGAACTTTCATTCGTCCCTGTTCTACAACATCTACCGTTTCATGGCCGACCACGGCGGCTGCGAAACCATCCAGTCGATCGTCAAGAGCTACCGGCTCTACCTCGAACACGTCCAGTTGCACGACGACGAGCCCGTGCTCAGTCTCACGCGCGCCTGGACGCTAGTGCGCTTCTTCGACTCCGGCATGCTGCAGATGACGTCCTGCTGCCGTTGCCGCGGACACTTTGTCGCACATGCCCACGATCCGCAGCACGGTTTTGTCTGCGGACTCTGCCAGCCGCCTTCGCGCGCCGGTAAGACAAAGAAATTTGCCGACGCCCGCGCCCGCGAGACGGCGGCCGCCCTCCAGGCCTGACGCGACGCTTTTCCACCAAAGTTTTCTGCCCTGCTGCCGTAAACCTGAATAACGCGACGGACGCCGTCGCTTATCGATAGGGGTCGGCAGTGCTGATTTTCGTGGGAACACTCGTGACGCTGTTGTCCGTTTTCGGCGGTTATGCGCTGGAAGGCGGCCATCTCGGCGCGCTGCTGCAGCCCGTCGAAGTGCTGATGATCGTCGGCGCCGGCGTCGGCGCGTTCATTCTGGGTAACGGAATGAAGACGATCAAGGCGACCCTGCGCGTCCTGCCGACGCTCTTCAAAGGCGCCAAATACAACAAGGCCGTCTATATGGAGTTGATGGCGCTGCTTTACGTCCTGCTCGCCAAAGCCCGCAAGGAAGGCACGCTGACGCTGGAAGCCGACATCGACGATCCGTCCAAAAGCCCGATTTTCACGCAATACCCGAAAATCCTCGCCGATCACCACATCATCGAATTCCTGACCGATTACCTGCGCCTGATGGTGGGCGGCAACATGAATGCGTTCGAAATCGAAAGCCTGATGGACGAAGAGATCGAAACGCATCACCAGGAGGGCGAAGCGCCCGCGCATGCGCTGAACAAGGTCGGCGACGCGATGCCCGCGTTCGGGATCGTCGCCGCGGTGATGGGCGTGGTGCACACGATGGCCTCCGCCGACAAACCGCCCGCCGTGCTCGGCGAGATGATCGCGCAGGCGCTGGTCGGTACTTTCCTCGGGATTCTGCTGTCGTATGGGCTGATCGGGCCGCTCGCGAGCGTCGCCGAACAGCGCCTGACCGAGTCGACCAAGATGTTCCAGTGCATCAAGGTGACGATCCTCGCCAGCCTGAACGGCTACGCGCCGGCGATCGCCGTCGAGTTCGGCCGCAAGGTGCTCTTCTCGACCGAGCGCCCGTCGTTCGCCGAGCTCGAAGAGCACGTGCGCCGCGTCAAGGCCAAGTAAGCGGCGCCCGGACACGAAGCCATGAGCAAGGACAAAGACCGCGCCATTGTGGTGAAGCGCTCCGCGCCGAAGAAAGCCGGCCATCACGGCGGCGCGTGGAAACTGGCGTACGCGGACTTCATGACCGCGATGATGGCCTTCTTCCTGTTGATGTGGCTGTTGAGCTCGGCATCCACCGTGCAGCTCCGGGGCATTGCCGACTATTTCAACCAGCCGCTGAAAGTCACATTGTGGGGCGGCGACCGCAGCGCCGAGGATTCGAGCATTCTGAAAGGCGGCGGCCGCGACATCTCGACGGACGCGCAAGGCGTGACGCGCGCGACCGACGGCGCCGCGAACCGCGCCGAACACTCCGTCTCGCACAACGACGAAGAGTCGGTGAAGCAGTCGCAAGGCGCGCTCGAGCGCCAGGAGCAGGCCCGTCTGCACGATCTGCAGGTCAAGCTGATGGCGGCGATCGAAGCGAATCCGGTGCTGCGCCAGTTCAAGCAGCAGATCCGCATCGACTCGACGCTGACCGGCCTGCGCATCGAGATCGTCGACTCGCAGAAGCGGCCGATGTTCGCCACCGCGAAAGACCAGGTCGAACCGTATATGCGCGACATCCTGCGCGAGATCGGCCACACGCTGAACGACGTGCCGAACCGCATCATCGTGCAGGGTCACACCGACGCCGCGCAGTACGCGGGCGGCGAGAAGGGTTACAGCAACTGGGAACTGTCCGCCGACCGCGCCAACGCGTCGCGCCGCGAGCTGATTTCCGGCGGCATGGACGAAGCGAAGGTGATGCGCGTGCTCGGCCTCGCGTCCACGCAGAACCTGAACAAGGCCAACGCGATGGACCCGGAGAACCGCCGCATCAGCATCATCGTGCTGAACAGGAAGTCGGAGGATGCGCTCAATCACGACGACTCCACCACGACGACCTTGTCGGACGACGCAGCGGGCTCGAGGCCTTTGCTGCCGAAGATCATGCAGCCGGTGACGGTTGCACCGAAGTTGCCGACGCTCGCGCCGGTGACGAAGTAAAGAACAGCGATCGCCCGGACGACTCCGCGCGCCCAGGCGGCGCGGACGGCCGGGCGGCTTATCAGGCAAGTGCGACGAGGTATTGATGATCAGGCACATTCTGGCAATCGACGATTCGGCCTCCATGCGGCAGATTCTCGCCGCGACGCTGACGACGGCCGGCTATGAAGTGACGCTGGCGGCAGACGGCAACGAAGGGCTCGAAAACGCGCTCGCGATGTCGTTCGACCTCGTGTTGACGGACCAGCATATGCCGGGCAAGACCGGGCTCGATCTGATCACCGCGTTGCGCAACAACCCGGCCTATCAGGCCACGCCGATTCTGGTACTCACGACGGAATCCGGCGAGCCGTTCAAGGATGCGGCGCGCGCGGCGGGTGCGACCGGCTGGATCGAAAAGCCGCTCGACCCCGACATGCTGACCGAACTGGTCGCGGCGCTCGCCGAACCGGATCACGCATGAACGGCGGGCGCGCATTCGACACGACGTATAGAAGCTTCCGGCGCGGCGGCCCGGTAGCCCAAGTTAGACAGGAACTCTCGCGGTGACCCAGGCATGACACTCGACATCACTCAGTTCTACCAGACCTTCTTCGACGAAGCGGACGAACTGCTCGCGCAGATGGAGCAGTTGCTGCTCAATCTGGATATCGCTCGCCCGGACCCGGAAGACCTCGCGGCGATTTTCCGCGCGGCGCATTCGATCAAGGGCGGTGCGGCGACCTTCGGCTTTACCGCGCTGACCGAAACCACGCACATTCTCGAATCGCTGCTCGACCGCGCGCGCAACAACGAACTCGTGCTGCGCAAGGACATGATCGACACGTTCCTCGAAACCAAGGACGTGCTGTCGGGCCAGCTGGCCGATTACCGCGCGAGCGCCGAGCCCGATGCCGACATTGCGCGGGCGATCTGCGCAAAGCTCGAGCGTCTGCATACGGAAAGCCGCTTCGGCGCAGCGGCCGCGGAAGCGGCGCACGCCGAACCGCAACAACCGGCAGTAGAAGCAACAACCACCGCGGCAAGCGCAGCACCCGAAGACGGCTCGGCGCCCGAGCATGTCGTCGAGCAGGCCTGGCATGCAGCAGGCGAATGGAACGACGGCGAAGCTGCGCAGACAGCAGAAGCCGTGGGCACGGCGTCGGCCGACAGCGACACCGGCCCGCATCTGAAAATCACGCTACGGGGCGTAGGTGAGAAGGACCAGGCACTGCTCGTCGAAGAACTGGGCAACCTGGGTAGCATCGTCGGTCAGGTCGAGGGCAACGGCGAACTTTCGCTGTGGCTCGCGACCGACGTTACCGCCGACGACATCATCGCCGTGTGCTGTTTCGTGATCGACGAAAGTCAGATCACGATCGGCCGCGGCACCGCACCGGCGGACGACGCGAGCGAAGGCGATCCTGGAACGCCCGAAGCCGCTGGATCGTCCCCGGCGCAGACAGCACCGGTCAATGAGTTGGAGCAGGCAGCATCATCGGCCACGGTGGCCGACATCGCTGCCTCCGTCAAAACCGCAACGCACGGATTGTTCGACACACCGGCCTCGACCCGATCCGCCCATCAAGCATCGGCACAACCGGCAGCACCAACGACGCCGCAGCCCGTGCAAGCACCCGCACCGGCTGGCACCGAGAAGCAGGCCGCCCCGGCCACCACGGCCACCACGACCGCCGCAGCACCCGCCGCCGCCGATCAGGAGCGCAAGGCCGCTCGCCCGGCCGCGGCAGCAGGCGGCGCGGAAGGCAGTTCGATTCGCGTCGGCGTCGAGAAGGTCGATCAGTTGATCAACCTGGTCGGCGAACTGGTGATTACGCAGGCGATGCTCGCGGAAACCACCAGCACGTTCGATCCGGCGCTGCACGACCGGCTCTTCAACGGCATGGCGCAACTCGAACGCAACGCGCGCGACCTTCAGGAAGCGGTGATGTCCATCCGCATGATGCCGATGGATTACGTGTTCAGCCGCTTCCCGCGCCTCGTGCGCGATCTGGCGGCGAAGCTCGGCAAGGAAGTGGAACTCGTCACGTTCGGTCAGGCGACCGAACTCGACAAGAGCCTGATCGAACGCATCATCGATCCGTTGACGCACCTCGTGCGCAACAGCCTCGACCACGGTATCGAAACGGTGGAGGCGCGCCGCGCGGCCGGCAAGGACGGCACCGGCCAGCTGGTGCTATCGGCCGCGCACCATGGCGGCAACATCGTCATCGAAGTGAGCGACGACGGCGCCGGTCTGCGCCGCGACAAGATTCTCGCGAAGGCTGCCAAGCAGGGCATGCAGGTGAGCGAAAGCATGAGCGACGAAGAAGTCTGGAACCTGATTTTCCTGCCCGGCTTTTCGACGGCGGAACAGGTCACGGACGTCTCCGGCCGTGGCGTCGGCATGGACGTGGTGAAGCGCAACATCCAGGCGATGGGCGGTCACGTCGAAATCACGTCGCACGCCGGCAAGGGCAGCACCACGCGCATCGTGTTGCCGCTCACGCTGGCGATTCTCGACGGCATGTCCGTCAAGGTCGGCAACGAGATTTTTATCCTGCCGCTGAACTTCGTGATGGAGTCGCTGCAACCGCGCGCCGAAGACATCTACACGGTCGCCAACGGCGAGCGCGTGGTGCGCGTGCGTGGCGAGTATCTGCCGCTGGTGGCGCTGCACGAAGTGTTCACCGTTTCCGACGCGAAGCAGGAACCGACGCAAGGCATCGTCACCATCATGCAGGCCGAAGGGCGCCGCTTCGCGATGCTGATCGACGAACTGGTCGGCCAGCAGCAGGTGGTGGTGAAGAACCTCGAAACCAATTACCGCAAGGTTCACGGCATTTCCGCCGCGACGATTCTCGGCGACGGCAGCGTCGCGCTGATCGTGGACGTGGCGGCGCTGAACCGCGAGACCCGCCACGCGCACGGCGCGCTGAGTCTCGCATGACATTCACCCGATTCATCTCATCCCAACCGTTTGGGGGCTAAACGTGGCAGAAGTCCATTCCATCAATTCGAGCGGCACGAGCAGTACGAGCGGCCGCCGCGACGCGCAGCAGGCCGACGCAGGCGGTCAGGAATTTCTCGTGTTCACACTGGGCGCGGAAGAGTACGGCATCGACATCCTGAAGGTGCAGGAGATTCGCGGCTACGACAACGTGACGCGCATCGCCAACGCACCGGATTTCATCAAGGGTGTGATCAATCTGCGCGGCATCATCGTGCCGATCGTCGACATGCGCATCAAGTTCCACCTCGGCCGGGTCGAATACGACCATCAGACCGTGGTGATCATCCTGAACGTCGCGCATCGCGTGGTCGGGATGGTGGTGGACGGCGTGTCCGACGTGCTGACGCTGGCAACCGAGCAGATCATGCCGGCGCCGGAATTCGGCGCGACGCTCACGACGGAGTACCTGACGGGACTCGGCACGGTCGACGGCCGCATGCTGATCCTGATGGATATCGAAAAACTGATGACCAGCCGCGAAATGGCATTGATCGAAACGATCGCGGGCTGAATCCGGCGGCACGCCAAGGCTGGCGCGCGCAATCAGAGACAGATTTGAACGGGGAGCATCGAGATGTTGAGCAGGTGGTCGATTCGCACGTCGCTTACGCTGGTGGGGATTCTTCTGGTGGCGCTCACGGTCGTGGTCGGCGTGCTGGGACTGAGCGCGCTGAACGGCGCGAGCGGGTCGCTCGAGCGCATTGCGCGCGGCGATCTCGCGTCGATCCACGCACTCGACGAAGCGTCCGCGTATCTGTTGCGCTCGCGTTTGTCGCTGGATCGCTTCAACGCATTGAGTGCAGCGGGCAACCAGGACGAAGCGAAGAAAGCCCTGGATCGTGCGCAGGAGTTGTACGGCAAGGGCAATCAGAGCTGGCAGCAATATCTCGACGCGCCCAAGCAGGGCGTCGATCAGGCGCAACTGGATGAACTGGTCAGCCGTCGCACGACCCTGACGCGCGACGGCCTCGACCCGGAATTCGCCGCGTTGCGCGCGAACGATCTGCCGGGCTATCACGCGATTGCCGATCTGAAAATCAGCCCGTGGTTCGTCGCTTACGACGGCGCCGCGTCGGCCGTGATCGCGAGCCTGCAGCAGCAGGCCGTCACGCAGCAGGCCAGCGCGCAGTCGACCATCTCGCTGATGACCACGCTGATTCTCGGCCTCACCGTGTTCGCCCTGGTGCTGGTGGTGGGCCTGCGCTTCGCGCTGCGCGGCCTGATCGTGAAGCCGCTCGCCGACGCAACCGCCTGCTTCGAACGGATTGCCGCGGGCGACCTGTCCGAATCCATCGAGGTGTTCAGCCGCAACGAAATGGGCCGCCTGTTCGCCGGCATCAAGCAGATGCAGGCCAGCATGGGGACGATGGTCAAAGCGGTGCACGACAGCGCCGAGTCGATCGACACCGGCGCGCGCGAAATCGCGATGGGCAACACCGACCTGTCGCAGCGCACCGAGCAACAGGCCGCTTCGCTGCAGGAAACCGCGTCGAGCATGGAACAGTTGACCGGCACGGTGCGCCAGAACGCGGAAAACGCGCGCCAGGCGAGCCAGCTGGCCGTCAACGCGTCCGATATCGCGACGCGCGGCGGCGACGTGGTCAGCCAGGTTGTCACGACCATGCAGGACATCGCGACGAGTTCGAACAAGGTGGTCGACATCATCGGCGTGATCGAAGGGATTGCCTTTCAGACCAACATTCTGGCGTTGAACGCCGCGGTGGAAGCAGCACGCGCCGGCGAACAGGGCCGCGGTTTCGCGGTGGTCGCGGGTGAAGTGCGCAGCCTCGCACAGCGCAGCGCCAGCGCCGCGAAGGAAATCAAGGAACTGATCGGCGACTCGGTGGACAAGGTGCAAAGCGGCTCGACCCTGGTCGGCCGCGCCGGCGCGACGATGGAGGAAATCGTCCAGGCCGTGCGGCGCGTGACGGACATCATGGGTGAGATCAGCGCGGCCTCGGAAGAGCAGTCGGGCGGCATCGAACAGGTGAATCGCGCGGTCGTGCAGATGGACGAAGTGACGCAGCAGAACGCGGCGCTGGTCGAACAGGCCGCGGCCGCGGCCGCCTCGCTCGAAGACCAGACGCGCCAGTTGCAAGCGGTGGTGAGTGCGTGGACCGTGGCGGGCGACGAGCCGCGCGCGGTGTCGGCAACGGGGCACTCGAGCGCAACACGCAGCGCGGCGATGACGAAAGCCAGGACGAGCGCCGCGTCGCAAACCGTAAGTCAGTCCGCGACCGCAGCGGCGCATCGTCTTGCCGCAGCCACGGCTCTATCGGGCGACGCCGCCGCGCGTGTCGAGCCGGCCCTCAATGCGGCCCTCAAGCCGGCATCGAAGCCAGCATCGAAGCCGGCCTCGAAGCCGTCCACGGCCACGACCCGCACGGCCGCCGATTCCGCAGCACGCCCGGCCGCCAGCGCGGCCACGGCGAGCGCGGATGGCGACTGGGAAACGTTTTAAGCAAGGAAACGGCAGGAAAACATGCGGTCATTCGACATCTCGCTCCTCGACGGGCGAATCATCGAAGCACGCCTTGACGGTGTGTCGCGGGCCGACTGCATGTTGCAGCCACGTCATTGGCAGCACTTCGCGGGCGGGCGCGACCCCGCGAACACAATCCCTTTCGCTGCGAGGCGAAAGCGCGATGGCTCGTATTGCAGGCAGGAACTCTCATGATGGCAACGCGCGCAACCCAGCGGCCTGAACCGGCCAGATCCGGCGAGTCGGGACGGGACTTCGAATTCACCGCAGCGGACTTCGCCCGCATTCGCGAGCTGATCCACCGCAGCGCGGGCATTTCGCTGTCGGATCACAAGCGCGACATGGCGTATAGCCGGCTCGCGCGGCGGCTGCGCACGCGCGGACTCGACACCTTCCGCCAGTATCTCGATCTGCTCGAGGCGGAGAACGATCCCGCCGAGTGGGAAGCGTTCACGAACGCGCTCACGACCAATCTGACGGCGTTCTTTCGCGAAGCGCATCACTTTCCGATCCTCGCCGATTTCGTCGGCTCTCGCGCCCAGCCGGTCTCGGTGTGGTGCTCGGCGGCGTCTACCGGCGAAGAACCGTATTCGATCGCGATGACGCTGATCGAAGCGCTCGGCGAAAGCGGCGCGCGCCAGGCGAGCGTGCTCGCCACCGACATCGACACGCAGGTGCTGGCCAAAGCGGCGGCCGGCATGTACCAGTTCGATCAGGTCAAGCATCTGTCGCCCGAGCGGCTGCGGCGCTTCTTCCTGAAGGGTACCGGCGCGCATGCCGGCATGGTCAAGGTGCGCCCCGAAGTGCGGGCGCTGGTGCGCTTCGAACAGCTCAATCTCACCGACCGCGATTACCAGTTGCGCACTCAGTTCGACGCGATCTTCTGCCGCAACGTGATGATCTATTTCGACAAGCCGACGCAGGGTCAGGTGCTGACCCGCTTCGAGCCGCTGATGAAAAGCGGCGGTCTGCTGTTCGCGGGTCACTCGGAAAACTTCACCTATGTCACGCAGGCGTTCCGGCTGCGTGGCCAGACCGTCTACGAACTCGCGCGCGACGCGACCGGCGTGCGCGCACCGAGCCGCGCGACGAGCGCGACTAGCGCGACTAGCTCGACGCGCCCAACGAATAGCGGGGTGACCGCATGAGCAGCCGCCTGCCGATCGCGACCAACCTGTATTACGACAACCACTTTCAGCGCCCCGGCGTGAAGCTGTTGCCGAACGAGTTCTATACGACTCACGAAGACATGGTGCTCGTCACCGTGCTCGGCTCGTGCGTGGCCGCCTGCATTCAGGACCGCACCGCGGGCATCGGCGGAATGAATCACTTCATGCTGCCCGACGACGGCGCGGATGTCGGGCAACCGGCGTCGGACTCGATGCGCTACGGCGCGTATGCGATGGAAGTGCTGATCAACGAACTGATCAAGGCGGGCGGGCGGCGCGAGCGTTTCGAAGCCAAGGTGTTCGGCGGCGGCGCGGTGCTGGCCGGCATGACGACCATCAACATCGGCGACCGCAACTCGGAATTCGTGCGCCGCTATCTGGCGCTCGAAAAAATCCGCATCGTCGCGGAAGACCTGCAAGGCGCGCATCCGCGCAAGGTCGCGTTCATGCCGCGCACGGGACAGGTGATGGTGAAGAAGTTGCGTCTGCAACAGGAAGCCGGCGTGGCCGAGCGCGAACAGGCGCTGGTGCGCCAGAGCGCCGAGGCGCGTGCCGAGCGGCTCGCGGCTGCGCGTCAGCGCGTCGAACTGTTCTCGGCGCCGGCCGCCGCGCGTCCCAAGGTCGAGCTGTTTTCCGCGGCGCCGGCCGCACCCGCCAGACCGAGAATCGAGCTGTTCGGCGCAGGCCCGCGCCCCATCAATTCCAACAACGCCAGAACCACAGAGGAGGCGTGAGCGCTGTGCAAAAGATCAAAGTGGTGTGCGTCGACGACTCGGCGCTGATCCGCAGCCTGATGACCGAGATCATCAACAGTCAGCCGGACATGACGGTCGTGGCGACCGCGCCCGACCCGCTGGTCGCGCGCGAACTCATCAAGCAGCACAATCCCGACGTGCTCACGCTCGACGTCGAAATGCCGCGCATGGACGGCCTCGACTTCCTCGAAAAGCTGATGCGTTTGCGGCCGATGCCAGTGGTGATGGTGTCGTCGCTGACCGAGCGCGGCAATGAAATCACGTTGCGCGCGCTCGAACTCGGCGCGGTCGATTTCGTCACCAAGCCGAAGGTCGGGATTCGCGACGGCATGCTCGATTACGCCGAAAAGCTCGCCGACAAGGTGCGTGCTGCGGCGCGCGCGCGCGTGCGACAGAGCGCGCCGGTGCAGCACGCGAGCACGCACGCCGCGCACGCGGGTAGCGCCGGTGTCGCGGCCGCCGCGCCGCTCTTCAACAATCCGTTGCTGAGTACGGAGAAGCTGATCATCGTCGGCGCATCGACCGGAGGCACCGAAGCGATCCGCGAAGTGCTGGTGCCGCTGCCGCCGGATGCGCCCGCCGTGCTGATCGCACAGCACATGCCGCCGGGTTTCACGAAATCTTTCGCGCAACGCCTCAATGGTTTGTGCCGGATTACCGTTAAAGAGGCAGAGCACGGCGAACGCGTGCTGCCGGGACATGCGTATATCGCGCCCGGTCACGCGCATCTGCTGCTGGCCCGCAGCGGCGCGAACTATATCGCGCACCTGTCCGACGAGCCGCCGGTGAACCGGCACCGGCCGTCGGTGGACGTGCTGTTCCGTTCAGCCGCGCAACACGCGGGCAAGAACGCGGTCGGCGTGATCCTCACGGGCATGGGGCGCGACGGCGCGGCAGGGCTGCTGGATATGAAGCGGGCGGGGGCGTACACCTTCGCGCAGGACGAAGCGAGCTGTATCGTTTTTGGCATGCCGCGCGAAGCGATTGCGCTGGGCGCGGCGGACGAAATCGCAGCGTTGCCGGACATGAGCCGGCGCGTGATGGCGCGATTGTCGTCGATGGGCGAACGCGTTCAACGCGTATGATGCGCGCCGGGTCATTCACGCGGACGGTCATACGCCGCACCATGAATCAAGCAAAGGAATGGAAATGGATAAGGGAATGAAGATTCTGGTAGTTGACGATTTTCCGACGATGCGCCGGATCGTCCGCAACCTGCTGAAAGAACTCGGCTACTCGAACGTCGACGAAGCGGAAGACGGTCAGGCGGGTCTCGCGCGTCTGCGCGGCGGCGGCTACGACTTCGTGATCTCCGACTGGAACATGCCGAACCTCGACGGTCTGGCCATGCTGAAGGAAATCCGCGCCGACGCGGCGCTCACGCATTTGCCGGTGCTGATGGTGACGGCCGAGTCGAAGAAGGAAAACATCATCGCAGCGGCCCAGGCCGGTGCGAGCGGATACGTCGTCAAGCCGTTCACGGCCGCGACGCTCGACGAGAAGCTCAACAAGATTCTCGAGAAGATGGCGAAAGCCGGGAGCTGATGTGAACCTGCCGATCCCTTCGCAAGCGGACGAAGCGGCCAGCGAGAACGGTGACCACGCGTCCGACCGCATCCTCGCCCGCATCGGCCAACTCACGCGCACGCTGCGCGATTCGATGCGCGAGCTCGGACTCGACAAACACGTCGAGCGTGCGGCGCAAGCCGTGCCCGATGCGCGCGACCGCCTGAAATACATCGCCACGATGACCGAGCAGGCCGCCGAGCGCGTGCTGTCCGCGATCGACGTCGCCAAGCCGATCCAGGAGCAACTGCAGAAAGACGCGGGCGAACTCGACGCGCGCTGGGAGCAGTGGTACGCGGCGCCGATCGAGCGCGAGGAAGTGCGCGCGCTGATGAACGACACGCGCACGTTTTTGCGCAGCGTGCCGCAATCGACCGGCGCGACCAATACGCAGCTGATGGAAATCATGCTGGCGCAGGACTTCCAGGATCTGACCGGCCAGGTCATCAAGAAGATCACGGACGTCGTCTACCTGATCGAGCAGCAGTTGCTCGGCGTGCTGGTGGAAAACATCGCGCTCGAGCGGCGCGAGCAGTTTGCGGCGAACGCGGCGGCGCTGGCGGCCGAACCGTCGGCGACCGGCAGCCCCGAGCATCTGCTGAACGGTCCGCAGATCGATCCGGAAGGCAAGCCCGATGTGATGCAGGATCAGTCGCAGGTGGACGATCTTCTGGCCAGCCTCGGCTTTTAACGCGCGCAGGCGCGGGGCGTTTTGCATAACGCCGTTGCAAGCCCGCGTTGCAGCCCCCGTTGCAGCCCGCCTTGCAACCTAGGCGCGCGCCAGGTAAGGCCCGGTAAGCCGCCCTGGCGCGAGCAGGCGCAATGAGGGCCGGCCGCTTTCAGGCGCCCGGCTGTCTGGCGGCCGAAACCACAGGCATACTACGGACTCACGCAACGGCGCCGCAGCCGGCAAACCCGGTGGGACGGTCATCCTGCCGTGTCGGGACGAGCGGTGCCGTAAGATTTACATATAGGCGGCCGGGTCGTATGAGAGGCGAGTCGAGCCGCAGTCTGGGAGGAGCCACGTCATGTGGAGTCGTGTCTGTCGCGCCGTGTACGTTACGGCGCTTGCTTTGCCCTGCTCGTTTTCGGGCGTGCAGTCCGCTCATGCCGCCCTGGGCGGCGCGCCAATCGTTCCACCGGCCGATGCTTCGGTCTCTTCCCGTACGGTGCAGCCTGCCGCCAGCTCCGGCAGCACGGCTACTGCGACGACTCAAAGCGTGATGCGCGCCGCGTCCAGCGCCGCTTCGTCCGCCACCGCTTCGTCCGCTGCGTCCTACACCGTGCGTGAAACCACGTTCGGCAACGGCACCGTGGTGCGCGAATACCTTGCCGCGGATGCGTCCGTGTTCGGCATCGCGTGGCGCGGTCCGCAAATGCCCGATCTGAACAGCCTGCTCGGCAGCTACTTTCCGCAATACGTGAGCGGCGTCCAGGCCGTACGCGCGGCACGCGGCGGCGGTCACGGTCCCGTGACGGTCGACCAGAGCAGCCTCGTGGTGCACTCCGGCGGCCACATGGGCGCGTTCATCGGACAGGCATGGCTGCCGTCGGCATTACCTGCCGGCGTGAGCGGTTCGGACATCCAGTAAGGGCGAGGACACAAGATGCGAACCAGGCAAATTGCTTTGAAGCTGCAAGGCTGGGTGCAGGCCGTCGTGGCCGTGACATTGCTGTCGGTCGTCGCCGCATGCGGCGGCGGTGGCGGCAGCGACAGCAGCAGTTCGAGTAGCACCAGCGGGAACGGCAATTCATCCACCACGCTGAACGGCGGGTCGTTGCCGGCCAGCCCGACCCAGCAACCCATCGCCGCGACGGCTTCCAACACGGTGGCGATCACGGTCGGCAAGGGCGTCGCGGGCGTGGTGAATATTCCGGCGGTGAGCGTGACGATCTGCGCGCCCGGCTCCACGACCAATTGCCAGACCATCAATAACATCCAGGTCGATACCGGCTCGTTCGGCTTGCGGGTGGTGGGTTCGGCCCTGAACGCGTCGCTGCTCGGCGCGTTGCCGACCAGCACGGCGACGGGCGGCGGCCAGCTCGCCGAGTGCGCGACGTTCGCCGACGGCTACACGTGGGGCTCGGTGCGTACCGCGACGCTGACCATCGGCGGCGAGACGACGACGGCGGCGACGCCGCTGCAGATCATCGGCGACGTGTCGACCAGTTCCTTGCCCGCCAACGGTTGCGGGACCGGCGCGGCGGAAAACACGGTTAGCGATCTGGGCGCCAACGGCATTCTGGGCATCGGCAATGCGCCCGTCGATTGCGGCGCGACCTGCGCGAATCCGACCACCGCGGCGGCCTACAGCAACTACTTCTCGTGCCCGGGCGGCGCATCCTGCACCCGCACGGCGGTGCCGGTCGAGCAGCAGGTAACCAATCCGGTCACGAAGTTCGCGGCGGACAACAACGGCGTGATCGTGCAGATGCCGCCGCTCGCGGATAGCGGCGCGCCATCGGCCACCGGCACCCTGGTGTTCGGCATCGGCACGCAGTCGAACAACACGATGGCCGCGACGCAGAAGTTCGTCACCGACTCGTACGGCGATATGAACAACAGCGTGTTCAACGGCACGACGGTGGTCGCGTTCCTCGACTCCGGCTCGAACGGCTACTTCTTCGGCGACAGTACGCTCGCGCAGTGCGGCAGCGCCTACTCGGGCTTCTATTGCCCGGCGTCCGCGCAAACCCGTTCCGTGACTCTCGCCGGCGTGAGCGGTACGCAGGCGGCGGTCAGCATCGGCATCGTCAGCGCGGCTACGCTGTTCGGCAACACCAGCAACTATGCGTTCAACGACCTGGCCGGGCAGATTGGCGGCAACAGCAGCTTCGATCTGGGCCTGCCGTTCTTCTATGGTCGCTACGTGTACTACGGCATCGATCAGACGGCGTCCGGCGGACAAAGCCCCTACGTGGCGTTCTGACGCCGCTGGCCGGGTTCCCATCTATCGCGGCGATCACGGCCGCCTGAATAGAAGCCGGGCCGGCGCCCCCTGCGGTTTCCGCGAGGGACGCCGGCCCAACCATCTGTCGAAATACCCCCCTTTCCCTGTCTTTATCCGCCGATCGCTGCTTGCGTCGAGCGGGAATAATCGCTCTCACTGAAAAGAGGCGTTTCGCCTCGGCCGACTGGAGAGCGTGCGTGGCAGAGGACAGCGACCTCGAAAAAACCGAATCAGCCACTCCCCGGCGCCTGCAGAAGGCGCGCGAGGAAGGGCAGATCGTGCGTTCGCGGGAGCTTTCGACCTTTGCGCTGCTCGGCGCCGGGTTTTTCGGCGTGTGGGGAATGTCCGGCAGCATCGGCGAGCATTTGCAGGGCATGCTGCGCACGGCGTTCACGTTCAATCACGCGACGGTGTTCGAGACCAGCCGCATGCTGCTCGGCGCGGGGTCGGCGGGCCGCGAAGGGCTGGCCGCGTTGCTGCCGATCCTCGCGTTCACCGGCGCGGCCGCCTTGCTCGCACCCATGGCGCTGGGCGGGTGGATGTTCTCCAGCAAGGGCCTCGAACCCAAATTCGACCGGCTCAATCCGATCGCGGGACTCGGCAAGATCTTTTCGATCAACGGGCCGATCCAGCTTGGCCTGTCGCTCGCCAAGACGCTGGTGGTGGGCGTGATCGGCGGAACGGCGATCTGGCATCGTCGCGAGGAAATTCTCGCGCTCGCGACGCAACCGCTGCAACTGGCGCTCGCCAACACCGTGCATCTGATCGCAGTCTGCTGCGGCATGACGGTAGCCGGGCTGTTCGTGGTGGCCGCGATGGATGTGCCGTATCAACTGTGGCAGTTCCACAAGAAACTGCGCATGACGAAGGAAGAAGTGAAGCGTGAACATCGCGAAAGCGAAGGCGATCCGCATGTCAAAGGCCGGATTCGCCAGCAGCAGCGCGCGATGGCCCGCCGCCGCATGATGACCCAGATACCGAAGGCCGACGTGGTCGTGACCAACCCGACGCACTTCGCGGTCGCGCTGCAATACACCGACGGCGAGATGCGCGCGCCCAAGGTGATCGCCAAGGGCGTGAACCTGGTGGCCGCGCGCATTCGCGAACTGGCCGTCGAAAACAACGTGCCGCTGCTCGAAGCACCGCCGCTCGCCCGCGCGCTGTATCACAACGTCGACCTGGATCGCGAGATTCCGGGCCCGCTGTATGGCGCGGTCGCGGAAGTGCTCGCGTGGGTGTACCAGTTGCGGCGCTTCAACACCGAAGGTGGCGTCGCGCCGGTCGCCCCGACCGAATTCGACGTGCCGGCGGATCTCGACAAGGGTGGTGTGTCCGATGAAGACGCCGCCGAGGAAGCGGCCGACGTGCTCGACGCGGCCGCCAACCCTGCTAACCCGGCTAACCCGGCCAGCCGCACCAACCCCGCTAACGACGCCCCAGGAGCCTCCGCATGAACGCTCGCGCCGGAATCCTGTCCCGACGGCCGGATGCCTTGAGCAGCACCAATCTGCGCGCCCTCGCCGGGCCGGTGCTGATCTGCATGATCCTCGGCATGATGATTCTGCCGTTGCCGCCGTTCCTGCTGGACCTGCTGTTCACCTTCAACATCGCACTCTCGGTGATGGTGCTGCTGGTCAGCATGTACACCATGAAGCCGCTCGACTTCGCCGCGTTCCCGAGCGTGCTGCTGTTCTCCACGTTGCTGCGCCTGTCGCTGAACGTCGCCTCGACCCGGGTCGTGCTGCTCGAAGGCCACACGGGCCCCGATGCCGCCGGCCAGGTGATCGAGTCGTTCGGCCACTTCCTCGTGGGCGGCAACTTCGCGGTCGGGATCGTCGTCTTCGTGATCCTGATGGTGATCAACTTCATGGTGATCACCAAGGGCGCGGGGCGGATCGCGGAAGTGTCCGCGCGCTTCACGCTCGACGCGATGCCCGGCAAGCAGATGGCGATCGACGCCGACCTGAACGCCGGTCTCATCAACGAAGAGGCGGCCCGCAAGCGTCGTCTGGAAGTCTCGCAGGAAGCCGAGTTTTACGGCTCGATGGACGGCGCCAGCAAGTTCGTGCGCGGCGATGCGATCGCCGGTCTGCTGATCATGGTGATCAACATTCTCGGCGGGCTGATCGTCGGGATGGTTCAGCACGGCATGGACTTCGCGTCGGCAGGCAAGACCTATACGCTGCTGACCATCGGCGACGGCCTCGTCGCGCAGATTCCGTCGCTGGTCATTTCGACCGCGGCCGGCGTGATCGTGTCGCGCGTCGCGACCAACGAAGACATCGGCACGCAACTCACCGGTCAGTTGTTCACCAATCCGCGCGTGCTGGCGATCACCGGTTGCATTCTGGTGTTGATGGGTCTGATCCCCGGCATGCCGCACTTCGCGTTTCTGATTCTGGGCGGCGGTCTCATCCAGCTCGGCCGCACGATGCGCAAGCGCAGCGAAGACCGCAAGGGCGCCCCGGCGCTGGTCGACATCACGCCGGCGGCGACGACTCCGGTCGAAAACGCCGAAGCCAGCTGGGACGACGTGACGATGATCGACACGCTCGGCCTCGAAGTCGGCTACCGCCTGATCCCGCTCGTCGACAAGAACTCGGACGGCGAACTGCTCAAGCGTATCAAAAGCATCCGCAAGAAGTTCGCGCAGGAAATCGGCTTCCTGCCGCCGGTCATTCATATTCGCGACAACCTCGAATTGCGGCCGAACGGCTATCGAATCGCGTTGAAGGGTGTCGAAGTCGGCGTCGGCGAAGCGTATCCGGGGCAATGGCTCGCGATCAATCCGGGCCAGGTGTCGGCCGCGTTGCCGGGCACGCCGACCCAGGACCCGGCCTTCGGTCTGCCGGCCATCTGGATCGATACGAACCTGCGCGAACAGGCGCAGGTGTACGGCTATACCGTGGTGGATTCGAGCACGGTGGTGGCGACGCATCTGAATCACCTCGTCGTCACGCATGCCTCCGAACTGCTCGGTCGCCGCGAAGTGCAGGCCTTGCTCGAACGCATGCAGAAAGACACGGCGTCGCTCGTCGACGATCTCGTGCCGAAGGTCGTGCCGGTCACCACGTTGCAGAAGGTGCTGCAGAACCTGCTGGAAGAGGGTGTGCCGATCCGCGACTTGCGCACGATTCTCGAGGCGCTCGCCGAGCACGCGCCGAAGGTGTCCGACGCGCACGATCTCACGGCGGCCGTGCGTCTTGCACTGGGCCGCGCGATTACGCAGCAGTGGTTTCCGGGCACCGGCGACATGCAGGTGATGGGCCTCGATTCGAATCTGGAGCGGGTGTTGTCGCAGGCCTTGTCGACCGGCGCCAATCCGGGCCTCGAACCGGGCCTCGCGAATACGCTGTTGACCGAAACGCAGAAGGCCATGATGCGTCAGCAAAACCTCGGACTCGCGCCGGTTCTGCTCGTGCAGCACGCATTGCGGCCGATGCTCGCGCGCTTCCTGCGCCGCAGCTTGCCGCAACTGAAGGTGCTGTCGTATGCGGAAGTGCCCGATACCCGCAACATCAAGGTCGTGAATCTGATCGGCGCGCACGGTTAGGCGAGCTTCACGCGGTTGCTTTCTGCTTCTGCTTTCTGCTTTTTGCTTGCGATTACGGACCGGCGCTCATCGAGCGCCGGTTTGCATTTCCGTATCTAACTTTTCGCACCCGGGTCTTGCGAGAACGCTCATGCTCCGCTCCCGGAACCGGGTGCGCATGCGGTTCGACATGCTGTTTGAAACCGCCGCGCGACTGAATGACAGCGTGGGTCCATCGTTCGAATTGCCCCGCTTTAACGGTCTTTATCCATCGATCGTCACACGACGGGTTTCGCAATAATGATCTCAATGGGAAGCGGTATGTTGCCGATCCGTTAGTCCGTTCAGCTCATCGGGGTCCATCTTGAACATTCGTAAATTTGTCGGTGCAACCAGTCGTGACGCTTTGCGCCTCGTACGCGAAGCGTTGGGCGCGGATGCGGTCGTACTGTCCAGCCGCACGATGGACGACGGCAGCGTCGAGATCGTCGCACTGGCCGACAGCGACCTCGCCGCCATCGCGCCGAAAGCACCGCGCAACGCACACGCGATGTCGATGAATGCGACGCCGGCACAAGCCGCACTCGCGGCGCCCCGTGCGCAGACGATGGCCGCCAATCCGTATGCGAGCGGTATGCCCGATGTGTTCTCGTCGGTGTTCGGCGCGAGCCCCGAAGCGGGTGCGGAGACGATGGGCAACAGCGGCAATGGCAACGCCGGTTCGGCGTCGACCAGTGACCTGTCCACGACTTCACGCTCCACCGACACCGCCCCTGCGACTTCCGTCGCGGCAGAACAGCCGAGCGCCCGCGCCGCGGCTTCGCGTCTGACCGAAGACCTGCGCGCCGATCTGCTGAAGGCGGTCGGTGTGTCGCCCGCCACCGCAGCCGAGATGCCGGCGCCGCGCACGATGGCCGAATCGAATCCCTGGTTGATCGATCACGCCCGCCGTATCGCCGCCGAACAGCAACAGCCGGCCGAAGCCATCGCAGCGTCCGCGATGACACCGGCCGCCGCGATGGCCAAGGGCCTCGGCGCCGCGGTCGAACCGGTCAAGGCCGCCGCGCGTGCCGCGACGCCGACGCCGGCCTTCCCGAAGCCGGCTCAGGCTGCTGCTGCACGCGTCGGCGAAACACCCGACTGGGCGCGCGAAGCCGCCCAAATTGCGGCGCGTCGCGCAATGCCGAAAACGCCGGCATCGCAAGCAACCCAAACCACGCAAGCCACTCATGCGGCGAACGACGACGCCCGCAGTTCGTCCGCCGTCGCCGATGCGATCAGGACGCGCATGGAGCAGGTCGTCAACGAGACCGTGATGAGCGAGCTCTCGTCGATGCGCGGGATGATGGAAGAGCACTTCGCCGGTCTGCTGTGGAGCGACCGCCAGCGCCGCAACCCGACGCGCGCTGCGCTGACCAAGCATCTGTTCGCCGCCGGCTTTTCCGCGCAGCTCGTGCAGATGATGGTCGACAACCTGCCCGACGAACTCGCCGACATGGACGGCGGCATGGACTGGGTGCGCTCGGTGCTCGAGTCGAACCTGCCGGTGATGGAAGACGAAGACGCGCTGATGGAGCGCGGCGGCGTGTTCGCGCTGATGGGCCCGACCGGTGTCGGCAAGACCACCACCACCGCCAAGCTGGCCGCGCGCTGCGTGATGCGCTTCGGCGCCAGCAAGGTCGCGCTGCTGACCACCGACAGCTACCGGATCGGCGGTCACGAACAACTGCGTATTTTCGGCAAGATTCTCGGCGTGTCGGTTCACGCGGTGAAGGACGGCGCCGATCTGCAACTCGCGCTCTCCGAGTTGCGCAACAAACACATCGTGCTGATCGACACGATCGGCATGAGCCAGCGCGACCGGCTCGTCTCCGAGCAGATCGCCATGCTGTGCCGCGCCGGTCAGCCGGTGCAGCGTCTGCTGCTGCTCAATGCGACCAGCCACGGCGACACGCTCAACGAAGTCGTGCAGGCGTACCAGCGCGCGCCGGATCAACAGCCGCTGGCCGGCTGCATCCTGACGAAGCTCGACGAAGCCACCAACCTGGGCGGCGTGCTCGATACGGTGATCCGCTACAAGCTGCCGGTGCATTACGTGTCGACCGGTCAGAAGGTGCCCGAGAACCTGTACGTGGCCACCCGCAAGTTTTTGATCAAGAGCGCGTTCTGCATTCCGCGCGACCACTCGCCGTTCGTCCCGCAGGACGACGACATTCCCGCGCTGCTGTCCGCGCTGTCCGCGCGTTCGACGTCCGAACTGCACGAGGTCCGCTTTGCATAAACACATGTCCGATCAGGCAGAAGGGTTGCGGCGCCTGCTGGCGCGCAGCGGTTCGCGCGTGATGGCGGTGACGGCCGGATCGGCCAGCGCCGGTTGCACGACGACGGTGGTGAACCTCGCCGCTGCGCTCGCGCAGCAAGGCAAGGACGTGCTGGTCATCGACGAATGCGTCGGTGCGAATTCGGTCGGCGAGATGCTCGGCGGCGCGCGCGGTGCGGGTCACTTCGGCGCCGTGGTGCGCGGAGAAATGGCGCTCGACGACGCGGTTGCGCGCCATCCGCTCGGTTTCGCGGTATTGAACGCTGCGCGGCCGAGTCGCGAAGGTCATGGCGTCGCGCAACTCGGCGTGGTGCTGCACGGTTCCGCGGACGTCGTGCTGATCGACGCGCAACTGGATTCGCAAGGTCAGTTGTCGCCGCTCGCGACGCAGGCGCACGACGTGATGATCGTCACGCGCATGGCGGCTCAGGCGATTACCGATGCGTACGCGTGCATGAAGCGCCTGCATTACGCGCATGCCATCGCGCAGTTCCGCGTGCTGGTGAACTTCGTGCAGAGCGTGAGCGATGCGCAGACTGCTTTTACGAATCTGGCCGGCGTGGCCGGGCGCTACCTGACGGTGGCGCTGGCCGACGCCGGTTGTATTGCCGCCGATGTGCGGATGGCGCGAGCCCAGGAGTTGTCGCGCTGTGTCGTCGACGCGTTTCCGTCGACACCGGCTGCGCGCGATTTCCGGCACCTCGCCGCCGAATTGCAGTACTGGCCGATGCGGCCAGCGATGTCGTCGCAGACGCCATGGATGGCGCCCGCGACAGTTACAGCGGCGCAACACGCCGACCAACCGTCCGCGCAGCACGCCTGAAGGGCGGCACAGGACAAGGGGTGCACGATGTATAACGCTCAGGGGAAGATTTCCCAGGCCGAAGTTCTGACGAAGTACGCACCGCTGGTGCGTCGCCTCGGCTTGCAGCTCGTGGCGAAAATGCCGGCCAGCGTCGATCTCGACGATCTGATCCAGGCCGGCATGATCGGCCTGCTCGACGCCGCGAGCCGCTACAAGGAAGACCAGGGCGCGCAGTTCGAAACCTATGCGAGCCAGCGGATTCGCGGCGCGATGCTCGACGAGTTGCGCAGCAACGACTGGTTGCCGCGCAGCCTGCGACGCACCTCGCGCGAAGTGGAAACGGCGGTGCACAAGGTCGAACAGAATCTGGGCCGCTCGGCGAGCGAAACCGAGATTGCCGATCACCTTAAGATGCCGCTCGACGAGTACCAGTCGATGCTGCAGGACCTGCATGGCAGCCAGCTGATCTACTACGAAGACTTCGACCGCTCCGCGGACGACGAGCCGTTTCTCGACCGCTACTGCGTCGATCATTCGGACCCGCTCTCCGCCTTGCTCGACGACAGCCTGCGCTCGGCGCTGGTCGAAGCCATCGACCGTTTGCCGGATCGCGAGAAGCTCCTGATGTCGCTCTACTACGAGCGCGGCATGAATCTGCGCGAGATTGGCGCGGTGATGGAAGTGAGCGAATCGCGCGTGTGCCAGTTGCATAGCCAGGCGGTGGCGCGCTTGCGCACGCGGTTGCGCGAGATGGCCTGGGCGAACGCCGAGGCGACTTGAGCCGGATTGGCTTTGGTACTTAGGGGGCGCACGCAGGGGCGCACGCAGGGGCGCATTCGGGGGCGCACTCGGGGCGCCCCTTGACGAAGCCCCAGGTAAAGGTAAAGGGAAGGGCCGCATAGTCCGGATTGCGTCGATGTTCGCCGAGCGTGAGGCGCTCGGGCATCGGCAGTCCTTCGTCGAGCAGCGCGTCGAGATGCTGCTCGATCGCTTCTTTCGCATTCGCCTACGCTTCTTCGAGCGTCTCTCCCGCCGGGTGACAACCCGCAATGTCGGGCACCACTACACCGAACGCATGCTGTGCGTCGCCCGATTCGATCGCGATCGGGAAAATCAGGTTTTTCATTTCAGGCGCCGTTCGTAGCGCACGCCGCGAACCGGTCACACGACGACACCTCCCTCGCTAGCGGAAGCGCCCCGCAGCCGGCCTCCAAAAGAAAAAGGCCCGTTAAAGAACGAGCCCTTGTTTCACCGACGCAGAAGAGAATTTACAACCCGACTCGTGCCGGAATCCGTCCGTCCGGTCCATAGAAGCCAGCCTTGCGTGGCACGGCGACCTGCAGCGCGGTAAGTGCCCGCTGGTTGTAGTCCATCCGCACGCGAATCAGTTCGCCATTGCTGGTGTTGACGCGGCGCGCCCTTTCGGCCGCCTTCTGCAGCAGCGACCATTGCGTGGCGAGGCGGGTATCGGCGGCAGCGGCGCGTTCCATGCCGGCCCAGCCGGCCGGCAAGCCCATCTCGACGAGCAAACCGTCGCGCGTCGCTTCGAGCCTCGCCAACTGGCCGACCAGCTCGGTTTTCTTTTCCACGATAGGCGGCAACATCTCCATCGGGGACAAGGCGATGAGCGCCCTGGTTTCGAGCGTCAGGACCGACGCGAAGGCCTCGACGGCCGAATACTCTTCGATGAGGGTGGCAAGCAGGGCGTCTTTCATCTCAACAACTCGCTGAACGCAGCGGCTCGCCGATACTTCACGAGCCGGGTTTGTCGAATGCCGCCCGGCAATTCACCGTACTTCGATGTGTCGATCAGTTGCCGGTCGACGGGGTTTGGGTTTGCAGCAGGTCGCGCGCGGTGCTGATGACGCCGTCCGCAATTTTGCCGGAGTCGATCTTCAGCGAGCCGTCCTTGATGGCCGCCTTGATCGCCTCGACGTGCGCCGTGTCGATGTCGGCCGAGCCGGACGCCGCCAGATTGCGCAGATTCTGCGACAGACCCGACAGGCTGACGCTGGCGTCGCCCGACGTGCTGGACGTGCTGGCCGTGCTGGCCGTGCTGGCCGTGCTCGTGCCGGCTGTCTGCGCGCTGGTGCTCGTGGCCGTCGCGTCGGCGGCGGACGAGCGGGACGAGGCGTCTTTCAACGGCGGCAGATTCGAATTGGTTGTGGAATCGACTTTCACGATGGGCTTCCTGAACGATTTGATCCTGATAACGGCAGGCAGTGATCAAAACTTTAGCGCATTCGCTCCAGCTTTTCCCTTGCATTTCAAGACTATCCGGCTGCGGCGCCGGTTCCGAACCCGGCTTCACGACCGCGCAGCGCCGGCTCGCCGGCCCGGGCAGCGAGCCCGAACTCATAGTGGCGTGCGGTGCGAGCGGTTTCACAGCTGAATCTCCACCGTCGTGCCGTCCTTCACGATGCCGGACACGATCTGGCCGTTGGCCGTCTTGACCCGCACCGATTGTCCCGGCGACGCGTTGTTCATCGCGCTGCCTTCGGCCGAGATGGCGAAGCCGACGCCCGCGGCGACGACCCGCACGGTCTGGCCGATCGACACGGCCGACGCGCTTTTCAGCATGTCGAGCCGCAGCGGGCTGCCGCCGGCGACCCGCGTGAGCGTGGTGGCACCGATCACTTGCGACGGATCCGTGACGATCGCTTGCGGCAGATAGGTCAGATCGCCCTCGCGCGCGACGAGGTCGGCGGCGCCCAGCACTTCGCCCGGCGACATCGCGCGGGCGGCCAGATAGTAGGTCGCATGCAGCGACACGCGCGCTTGCAGATACATCGTCCATGGCCGTTCGCCGACGCAGCGCACGCCGACGCTCACCTGGCCCCACAGACGCGCGCCGCTCGGCAGGAACGGCTCGAGCGACGTGCAGGCCGCGAGGCCGCGCGGAAACGCCGGCGCAATGGTGATGTCGATCTTGCCGGGCAAGCCGGCGGATTGCTGTTGCAGGAACGCGAGCGCGGTCTGCCGGATCGCTTCGGGATCTTGCTGGCCGGCGAGCGGCGTGCCGCGGGCAGGCAGGGCGGCGCGCGCGTTCTGGAGTGCAGGGGAGGCCGGCATGCGCGCCGAGGCGGCGCCGCGGGCCGAGGTGGACGAAAGGCTGGCGGCATTATTGTTCGCGGCAGTGGCGACCGCTGGAAGCGACGCCGTAGCTACCGCCGCCGCATTAGCAACAGGCACCGTCGCAGCCACGCGTGCAGGCAAAGGCTTACCGTTCGCACCCAACTGCGGCGGCTCGCCGCGCGACGCGAGACTATCGAAACCGTTCGCCGTGGCGAGGCCGGTCGCATCGACCGGCTGCGGCGCATTCACGGCCACCGGCTGCACGCCCGCACGCGGCCGCGTACCGCCGGGTTGCGGCGCGGGCGAGATCACCACCGGCACCACCTGGCGCGAATCCGGCACGAAGTTGACCCGCGTGAGGCCATTCGCCGCTGCCGCCTTCACCCCGGCCCCCGGGCCCGGAATAGTCACGACGCCGTTGGCATCCGGTTTCAGCGTGGTGGCGATCATGCGCGGCGTCGCGGCCGTGGCCTCCGCGCCGGTTCCATCGATCACGATGGCGCCGTCGGCTTGCGCCGCGCGCGTGAACGCATCCGCCTCGCGTGCCTTCGAACCCGACGACAACGACAACGACTGCGCCGTCGCCGCAGCGAGCGTCGCCGGCGAGCCCGCGCGTTTCGGCGGCGCGGCCTGCATCTGTTCAGCCAGCGCGGCGAGCGCGGCAGGATTCTTTTCTCCGGGACCGGCGATCACGATCGGACCGCCCGCGTCCTGCGCCTTCGCCGCCACCGGCAGCAGCACGACGCCGCCGGCCACCCAGATCGTCACGTTGACGACCAGCTTCACCGCAAGACGACAGGCGCCGCGAGCAACACGCCTGAGTGCAACGACGCCCACGCGATACGCCACCGCGCGACTCGCACGATGCGTCGGATCGAAAGTGGGCTGGTCCATCGGGTTTCTCCATCGAATACGTCGGTACGCTTTGCATTCTAGTGAGCGGCTCCTTTGCGCAAACGTCGAATAGAAGCCCCCTTTCCCGGTTATTCGTCCGATTGCCGCTTGCGTTCGGCCCATAAGATGCACCTCATGGAAAAAAGGCTTTCCTGCCAGGCGCAGTTCTCACACGAGGCGCGCCGCGGAAAGCCTCGGAACGTTCTCCGGAGAGGCTCATGCTGGACAAACTCGATGCCGAATTCGCCTTTGGTCGGCAAGCGCTCGATGTGCGCGCTTATCGCCAGGAACTGCTGTCTTCGAATATCGCCAACGCCGATACCCCCGGGTACAAGGCGCGCGACGTCGACTTCGCTTCGTCGCTCGCCGGCGCGTTGAAGAAAACCGGAAGCGGCACGGCGAGCGGCGCGTCCAACACGTCGACGCTCGCGATGGCCCAGCCGGCCGGCGTGACCAGCGGCATGTCGATGGTGTCGACCGAGCCGGGCCACATGGCCGGCAAGGCGACGCTGATTCCGACCGGCGGCACCACCGACGACTACGGCAATCTGCAATACCGCAATCCGACCCAGCCCGCGCTCGACGGCAACACGGTCGACATCGACACGGAACGGGTGCAGTTCGCCGACAACACGCTGCATTTCGAGTCGGGCATGACGGTGTTGTCGAACCAGATCAAGACCATGCTGGCCGCAATCCAGTCGGGTTCATAAGCCGAACGGCAGCAAGACAAAATCGCTACGGGATTTAACGTGAGGCCGGCTCGAACCGGCAGGAGAGGTCAGGAAACATGCCATCCCTGATGAATATTTTCGGTGTCGCGGGCTCCGCGATGTCCGCGCAATCGCAGCGGCTGAACGTGACGGCGTCCAATCTCGCCAACGCGGACAGCACCACCGGGCCGGACGGTCAGCCGTACAAGGCCAAGCAGGTCGTGTTCGCGGTGAGTCCGCTCGGCGGCGCGCGTTCGGGCTCGGGCCAGCAGGTCGGCGGCGTGCAGGTCACCGGCGTGGTCGACGACCCGACGCCGATGAAGACCGCCTACGACCCCGGCAATCCGGCAGCCAATCCGGACGGCTACGTCACGCTGCCCAACGTCGACCCGGTGCAGGAAATGGTCAACATGATTTCGGCCTCGCGCTCGTACCAGGCCAACGTCGAGACCCTGAACACCGCCAAAACACTGATGCTGAAAACGCTCACGATCGGAACCTGAGGAGAGCTCCTTGACCACCAACACCACCATCGGCAGCAGCGGCACAGGCGTGTCGCAAACGCTGCTCGATACCATGAACGGCACCGCCAGTGCATCGGGCTCGAGCAGCGCGACGAGTTCGACGAGCAGCACCTCGGGAACCTCGGCGTCCGATCTGCAGAGTACGTTCCTCGCCCTGCTGGTCGCGCAGATGAAGAACCAGGACCCGACCAACCCGATGGACAGCTCGCAGATGACTTCGCAGCTGGCCGAGATCAACACGGTGTCGGGTATCAGCCAGTTGAACACCACGTTGAGCTCGCTCGCGACGCAACTGTCGTCGGGCCAGCAGTCGCAAGCCGCGCTGCTGATCGGCTCGACCGTGCTCGCGCCGGGCAGCTCGATTTCGGTCGCAAGCGGCAAGGCCAGCTCGTTCGGCGTGCAGCTCGCGAACTCGGTGAGCGATCTGCAGGTGGTGGTGAAGAACTCGGCGGGCTCGATCGTCAACACGCTCGATCTCGGCGCGCAGTCGGCCGGCACGGTGCCGGTGGGCTGGACGCCGACCGATTCGGCCGGCAACACGCTGCCCGACGGCACCTACACGATCAGCGCGGTCGGCACGATCAACGGTCAGCAGGCCACGGCAACCACGCTCGCGGGCGCGACGGTGCAAAGCGTCGTCATGCAGTCGAGCGGCACGCCGGGCCTCGTGCTGTCCAACGGCACGACGGTCGGGCTGACCAGCGTCGCCGCCATCCTCTGATTCAGATTCAGTCAGTCAAGACTTTCCAGATACGGAGACCGTCATGGGTTACCAAACAGGTTTGAGTGGTCTGTCGGCAGCGTCGAGCGACCTCGATGTGATCGGCAACAACATCGCCAACGCGAACACCGTGGGCTTCAAGAGCGGCGCCGCGCAGTTCGCCGACATGTACGCGAATTCGGTGGCGACCGCGGTGAACAACCAGGTCGGCATCGGCACGCAGCTCTCCGAGGTGCAGCAGCAGTTTTCGCAGGGCACGATTACCAGCACGAATCAGGCGCTCGACGTCGCGATCAACGGCAACGGTTTCTTCCAGATGTCGGATAACGGTTCGCTGGTGTACTCGCGCAACGGCGTGTTCCAGCTCGACAAGAACGGCTACATCACCAACGCGCAGGGCCTGCAACTGATGGGCTACGGCGCGACCTCGTCGGGCGTGGTGAACACCGCGCAAACCGTGCCGCTGCAGGTGCCGACCACCAACATCGCACCGCAACCGACGACCAAGATCGCCGCGACGCTGAACCTGAATGCGCAGGACGGCCTGATGCTCGGCACGCCGACGGTGACCGCCGGCAAGACCAACACCGGTTCGCTGACGACCACCGGCGCGACCATCACCAACACGGCGTCGGGCACCAACACCGACGACTACACGGTCAGCTTCACGGGCGGCAACTACACCGTCACCGACAACACGCTCGGCACCTCGACGTCGGGCACGTATTCGGCCGGCACCGCGATTTCGCTCGGCAACGGCCAGACCATCTCGTTCTCGGGCACACCCGCGGACGGCGACAGCTACGCCGTCGCGCCCGCGCCGATCGCGTTCAACCAGAACAGCTCGACCACCTACAACTACTCGACCAGCACGACGGTGTACGACTCGCTGGGCGGCTCGCAAGCGGTCAACATGTATTTCGCCAAGACCTCGGCGGGAACGTGGGACGTGTACGCGGGCACCTCGAGCAGCACCGCGCAACTGGTCGGCACGGCGACGTTCAACACGTCGGGCACGCTGACCGGCACGACCAACGCGGACGGCTCGGCTACCTCGACGCCGTACGCGTTCAACTTCACGATTCCGAACACCGACGGCTCGTCGACGCCGCAACCGCTGACGCTGAACATCGCGGGCACCACGCAATACGGCGGCAAGGACGGCGTGAACTCGCTGCAACCCGACGGCTATGCCGCCGGCACGCTGACGAGCTTCACCATCGGCACCGACGGCACGCTGACCGGCAACTATTCGAATCAGCAAACGGCGTCGCTCGGCCAGATCGCGCTCGCGAACTTCGCGAACCAGAACGGTCTCGTGAATCTCGGCAACAACGAATTCCAGCAAACCCAGGCATCGGGCGTCGCGCAGATTTCGGTGCCGGGCGCGACCAACCACGGCACGCTGCAAGGCGGTGCGGTGGAAAACTCGAACGTCGACCTGACGAGCGAACTGGTGAACCTGATTACCGCGCAGCGCAACTATCAGGCGAACGCGCAGACGATCAAGACCCAGCAGACCGTCGACCAGACCCTGATCAACCTGTAAGCGAGCGGGACTTCCCATCATGGATCGGCTCATCTACACCGCAATGTCGGGCAGCACGCAAGCGCTCGAACAGCAGGCCATCGTCGCGAACAACCTGGCCAACGCATCGACCACCGGGTTCCGCGCGCAACTGGCGACGTTTCGTGCCGTGCCGATGTCGTTCGGCGACGGCAGCACGGTGAACGACGACACCACGCGCACCTTCGTGCTGTCGTCGACGCCGGGCGCCGACTACACGCCGGGGCCGATCCAGCAGACCGGCAATCCGCTCGACGTGGCGATTCAGGGACCGGGCTGGCTGTCGGTGCAAACCGCCGACGGCAACGAGGCGTACACGCGCGCGGGCAACCTGCACGTGGACGAAAACGGGCAACTCGTGAACGGCACCAACCAGGTGGTGCTCGGCAACGGCGGTCCGATTTCGGTGCCCCCGGGCGCGGAGATCACGATCGGCAAGGACGGCACGGTGAGCGCGCTCACGCCGGGCGATCCGCCGACCGCGGTGGTGATGGTGGACCAGTTGAAGCTGGTCAATCCGGACCCGCAAAGCATGACGCGCGGCGACGACGGCCTGTTTCGCGCCGGCGACGGCAACCCCGTCGACGCCGATCCGACCGTCACGGTGGCGCCCGCGTCGCTCGAAGGCAGCAACGTGAATCCGGTCAGCGCGATGGTCGCGATGATCACCAATGCGCGGCAGTTCCAGATGCAGACCAAGCTGCTGGAAAACGCCGACAAGAACGACCAGTCGGCCAACCAGCTGCTCAGCTTTAGCTAAAGGAAAAGAATATGAACCGCTCACTCTACATCGCCGCCACCGGCATGAATGCGCAACAGGCGCAAATGGACGTGATCTCGAACAACCTCGCGAACGTCAGCACCAACGGCTTCAAGGGCTCGCGCGCGGTGTTCGAGGACCTGCTGTATCAGACCGTGCGTCAGCCGGGCGCGAACTCGACGCAGAGCACGGAATTGCCGTCTGGCATCCAGCTCGGCACCGGCGTGCAACAGGTCGCCACCGAGCGTCTGTACACCCAGGGCAATCTGCAGCAGACCGGCAATTCGAAAGACGTCGCGATCAACGGGCAGGGCTTTTTCCAGGTGCAGATGCCCGACGGCACCACGGCCTACACGCGCGACGGTTCGTTCCAGACCAACGCGCAGGGGCAACTCGTGACGTCGAGCGGTTATCAGATCGTGCCGGCCATCACCATCCCGAACAACGCGACCTCGCTCACCATCGGCAGCGACGGTTCGGTGTCGATCACCGTGGCCGGTTCGTCGAACACGCAGCAACTCGGCACGATGCAGGTCGCGACCTTCATCAACCCGGCCGGTCTCGATGCGAAGGGCGAAAACCTGTTCGCCGAAACCGCTTCGTCGGGTGCGCCCAACGTCGCCCAACCCGGCCTGAACGGCGCCGGCACGCTGAACCAGGGCTACGTCGAAGCTTCGAACGTGAATGTGGTGCAGGAACTGGTCAACATGATCCAGACGCAGCGCGCTTATGAAATCAACAGCAAGGCCGTGACGACTTCCGACCAGATGCTGCAAACCCTCAGCCAGATGCAGGTTTGAGGGAACTGGAATAACAGGCGGTCATCAAGATGTCGCACTCTTCACGTCACCCGGTTCATTCGCGCACCGCACAGGCGCTCGTGCAACTCACGTTGCTCGCGGCGCTGGGCGGCTGCGGTCTGGTGCCCAAACAGCCGATCACGCAGCAGCCGATGACGGCCGTGCCGCCGATGCCGCCGCAAGCGCAATCGGCGGGCTCGATCTACAACCCGGGTTACGCGGGCCGGCCGTTGTTCGAAGATCAACGGCCGCGCAACGTCGGCGACATCCTGACCATCGTGATTCAGGAAAACGTCAACGCGACGAAGTCCTCGGGCGCCAATGCGAACCGTTCGGGCAGTACCAGTTTCAACGTGCCGACCGCCGGTTTTCTCGGCGGTCTGTTCGGCAAGACGAATCTGAACGCGACCGGCGCCAATGTATTCAGCGGTACCGGCGGCGCGAATGCGTCGAATACCTTTAACGGCACGATTACCGTCACCGTGACCGGCGTGCTGCCGAACGGCAACCTGATGGTGAGCGGCGAGAAGCAGATGCTGATCAACCAGGGCAACGAGTTCGTGCGCTTTTCCGGGGTCGTCAATCCGAACACGATTTCGAGCCTGAATGCGGTGTACTCCACGCAGGTGGCCGACGCCAAGATCGAATACTCCGCGAAGGGCTATCTCGACGAAGCCGAGAACATGGGCTGGCTGCAACGCTTCTTCCTCAACGTGTCGCCGTGGTGATGATCATGCGTAACGTCATCTCCTCTATCGGTCGCGTTCTGGCATTCGTTGCGCTGGTCGGCGCCGCCTTGCCCGCAGCCACGCCGGCTCACGCCGAACGCCTGAAAGACCTCGTGCAGATTCAGGGCGTGCGCGACAACCCGCTGATCGGCTACGGCCTCGTGGTCGGCCTCGACGGCACCGGCGACCAGACCACGCAAACGCCGTTCACCACGCAGACGCTCGCCAACATGCTGGCGAACCTCGGGATCTCGATCAACAACCAGGCGGCCGGCTCCAGCAGCTCGTCGTCGTCGCTGTCGAACATCCAGTTGAAGAACGTCGCCGCGGTGATGGTGACGGCGGTGTTGCCGCCGTTCGCGCGTCCCGGCGAACAGCTCGACGTGACCGTGTCGTCGCTCGGTAACGCCAAGAGCCTGCGCGGCGGCACGCTGCTGCTCACGCCGCTCAAGGGCGCCGACGGTCAGGTGTATGCGCTCGGCCAGGGCAGTCTCGCGGTCGGCGGCGCCGGCGCGAGCGCGAACGGCAGCAAGGTGCAGGTCAACTCGCTGGCGGCCGGCCGGATTACCGGCGGCGCGATCGTCGAGCGCAGCGTGCCGACCTCGGTGTCGCAAGGCGGCACGATGCAGCTCGAGCTGAACGAGATGGACTACGACACGACGCAGCGCGTGGTGGCGGCGGTCAACAACGCGTTCGGCAGCGGCACGGCGACCGCGCTCGACGGCCGCACGATCCAGTTGCGCGCGCCGGCCGATTCCGAACAGCAGGTCGCGTTCATGGCGCAACTGCAGAACCTCGACGTGCATCCGGCGCAGGCGGCGGCCAAGGTCATCCTGAACGCCCGCACCGGTTCGATCGTGATGAACCAGATGGTGACGTTGCAAAGCTGCGCGGTGGCGCACGGCAACCTGTCGGTCGTGATCAACACGCAGCCGGTGGTGAGCCAGCCGGGTGCGTTCTCGAACGGCCAGACCGTCGCGGCCCGCCAGTCGCAGATTCAGATGAAGCAGGACAACGGCGCGCTCAAACTCGTCACTGCCGGCGCGAATCTCGCCGAAGTGGTGAAGGCGCTCAATGCACTCGGTGCGACGCCCGCGGATCTGATGTCGATCCTGCAGGCCATGAAGGCGGCGGGCGCGTTGCGCGCCGACCTGGAAATCATCTAAGGAAGACACGGGATGAATTCGGACACGACCAACTCCACCGCTTCGGCGAACGACCTCACCCAGCGCTTTGCGCTCGACGTGCAGGGTTTCGGCAAGCTCAGCGCGCAGGCCAAGGCCTCGCCGCAAGCCGGTATGAAGATGGCCGCGCAGCAGTTCGACGCGGTGTTCACGCAAATGATGCTGAAGAGCATGCGCGACGCGACCCCGCAGGACGGTCCGTTCGATTCGCACGACAGCGCCACCTTCACGTCGATGATGGACCAGCAACTGTCGCAGCAGATGTCGCAGAAGGGCATCGGCGTCGCCGACGCGATGCTCAAGCAGATGATGCGCAATCAGGGCCTGCAGGTCGGCGGCGCGTCGGGTGGCGCGGGTGCCTCCGGCGGCCTCGTCGGCATGGCGAACGCGCTCGGCGGCGGCAGCGGCAGCGGCGGCGACGAAGGTCAGACCGCGGCGCTCAACGCGCTGGCCAAGGCCTACGGCAACAAGCAGGCGAACGGCCAGTTGGCGATGGGTCACGGCTACTCGGCCAACAGCGCGTTGACGCCGCCGCTCAAAGGCGACGGCAGCTCGCCGAAAGTCGATGCGTTCGTCGACAAGCTCGCCGCGCCCGCACAGGCCGCGAGTTCCGCGACGGGCATTCCGGCGCGCTTCATCATCGGCCAGGCGGCGCTCGAATCGGGCTGGGGCAAGAGCGAGATCAAGAAGGCCGACGGGTCGACCAGTCACAACGTGTTCGGCATCAAGGCGAGCAGCGACTGGACCGGCAAGACCGTGTCGACCGTCACGACCGAATACGTGCACGGCAAGCCACAGCGGGTCGTCGAAAAATTCCGCGCCTACGACTCGTACGAAGACGCGATGACCGACTACGCGAGTCTGCTCAAGGGCAACCCGCGTTACGCCCAGGTGATCAATTCGGCGCACGACGTGAACGGTTTCGCCAACGGCATGCAGCGCGCCGGTTACGCGACCGACCCGCACTACGCAAAGAAGCTGATGTCGATCATGCAGAAGATGGGCTGAGGGTTGGCGGCCGGTCGAGCCGCCTGACGCAGGAGAATTCGTGTGCGGTTTTAAACGTTTAAGGGAAATATTTCACGCGCGCCCCTAAACTTTGGCCGGGTCTTGCCGCTAATCACAGTTAGACCCCATGCCGGAAAGCGTTGTACTGTCCGGTTGATTGCGCGTGCTGCGGCTTCGATGAAGACCGCGCGAAAGCCCCGGCAGGAGCCCTGGCACGCGCCCGCAAGCACACGCATACCGGCAAGCTCAATGGATATGAACCAGTCGATCGGCCAGACCGCAGCGCCCGGCCAGCCGCAGGCACAGAACAACGAAGAGGCGCACGATTTCGGTCGCCGCAACCCGCTCGAAATCGGCGTGCAGTTGCGCAACCTCGTGAACCGGGGAGATTTCCTCACCGCCCAGTACGCGGGCGGGCAGCTGGTCACCCGCCTGCTCGACGTGGACGTGCGCGGCCGGACCTTCACGTTCGACTGGGGTGCGCTGTCCGAGCAGAACAAAGGTTTGCTCGACGCGCCGCGTTGCCAGTTTCACGCCGCGCCCGAGGGTGTGCGCGTGGAGTTCGCGACCGGCGCGCCGCGCGAAACCCGCTTCGAGGGACTGCCGGCTTTCGAGGCGGATTTCCCCGAGGTGCTGTTTTACGTGCAACGGCGCGAGTACTTCCGCGTGAACGCGCCGATTCTCGATCCGTACATCTGCACGGGCCGGTTCCCGGAAGGCGACACGTTCCGTTTCGAAGTGCACGACCTGTCGCTGGGTGGTGTCGGCATGCGGACCGCGAGCGAGCGGGTCGCCGAATTGCCGATGGGCACGCGTCTGATGGATTGCGAGCTTGCGCTCGGCGCGCTGGGTCGCCTCGCGCTCGATCTGCAACTGGTGTCGCACCGGTCGATTGCGTTGCCGAACGGCACGCAGCGGTATCAACTGGGTTTCCGTTTTCTGACGTTGCCGGGCAACGCGGAGAACACGTTGCAAAGGCTGATTACGCAGCTCGAAATGAAACGCCGCTCGCTGGTCCGGTGAGAAGTCAAAACGCCGCAGCCGTGCGGAACACGTATCGCGATGGCCTCAATTTTTGCTGTCCGGGGCCGTTAAACAGACTGTTCAAGTAACGCGGCGGCATGTGTCATGTGTCGCCCTTCAGGATGACGCATGTCCAGCTCTCTCATCAATCTCGGCCTTAGTGGACTGAACGCGGCGCAGTGGGGTCTCACCACGACCGGTCAGAACATCAGCAATGCTTCCACGCCGGGTTACACGATCGAAACGCCGGTGTATGCGGAATCCGGCGGCCAGTACACCGGCTCCGGCTATCTGCCCTCGGGCGTCTCGACCGTCACCGTGCAGCGCCAGTACAGCCAGTACCTGACCACCGAGCTGAACAACGCGACGTCGTCGAGCAGTTCGCTGTCGACGTACAACACGATGATCACGCAACTGAACAACCTGGTCGGCAGCCCGACCGCGGGGATTTCGAGCGCGATCACCAGCTACTTCACCGGTTTGCAGAACGTCGCGAACAGTCCGTCCGATCTGGCCACGCGTCAGACCGCGGTGAGCGGCGCGCAGACGCTGGCGGACCAGATCAACGCCGCCGGTCAGCAATACGACGCGTTGCGTCAGAGCGTGAACACGCAGCTCACCAACACCGTTTCGCAGATCAACACCTACACCCAGCAGATCGCCCAGTTGAACGGCCAGATCGGCGCGGCCAGCACGCAAGGTCAGCCGCCGAACCAGTTGCTCGATCAGCGCGATCAGGCCGTGGCGAACCTGTCGCAACTGGTCGGCGTGCAGGTGGTCGACAGCAACGGTAGCTATAGCGTGTTCATGAGCAACGGCCAGCCGCTCGTCTCGTCGAACAACAGCTACAACCTCGGCACCGCGACGTCGTCGGGCGACAGCAGCGAACTCACCGTGCAATACCTCGGCCAGGCCGGCGCGAATCCGGCGCAGACGCCGCAAGATCTGCCCGACAGCAATATTTCCGGCGGCACGCTCGGCGGTCTGGTTTCGTTCCGCAGCCAGACGCTCGATCCGGCCGAAGCGCAACTCGGCGCGATCGCCGTGAGCTTCGCCTCGCAGGTGAACGCGCAGAATTCACTGGGCATCACGCTGAACGGCAGCAAGGGTGGCGCGCTCTTCACCGTCGGCACGCCGACCGTCTATGCGAACACCAAAAATACCGGCAGCGCCGAGCTGAACGTCTCGTTCGCCGATTCGACCCAGCCGACTACCGGCGATTACACGCTGGCTTTCAACGGCACCACCTACACGCTCACCGACAATTCGACCGGGAGCGTGGTGGGTTCCGCCACCGATCTCTCCAAACCGATCGACGGTCTGCAGTTTTCGACCACCGGCACGATGAACGCCGGCGATTCGTTCACGGTCGAGCCGACGCGCGGCGCGCTGAACAGTTTCGCCACGGCGACCACGGCTGCTTCGGCCATCGCCGCCGCGGGTCCCGTGCTCGGTGCGGCGACCTCGACCAACACCGGCACCGGCACGATTTCGTCGGGCTCGGTCACGGCCGGCTACACCATGCCGAGTTCGACCACCACGCTCAAATACGACGGCACCGGCTTGTCCGGTTTCCCGGCGGGTTCGACGGTGACGGTGGCGGGTACGCCGCCGACCAGCTATCCGATTACGGATGCGACGACCGTGGTGCCGTATTCGGCGAACACGGGTGCGTCGCTCACGATCAACAACAGCACTGCCGGTCAGATGAACGGCGTGTCGGTGACGATCAGCGGCTCGCCTGCGACCGGCGACACCTTCACCATCGGCCCGAACACCGGCGCGACGAGCGACGGCCGCAATGCGCTGGCGCTGTCGAATCTGTCGACGGCGAAGTCGCTGGCAGGCGGCACCGTGACGTTGACGGGCGCCTACGCGAACTACGTCAACCAGGTCGGCAACCAGACCAATCAGGTGCAGACGTCGGCGACCGCGCAGGCTTCGCTCGTGACGCAGATCACCGCCGCGCAGCAATCGGTGTCGGGCGTGAACATCAACGAAGAAGCAGCCAATCTGCTTCAGTACCAGCAGTTGTATCAGGCGAACAGCAAGGTCATCCAGACCGCGCAGACACTGTTCCAGACGATACTCGGCATCTTCCAGTGAGGCGTTGACCATGCGCATTTCCACGACGCAGTACTACTCCCAGAACGTCGCGACGATGAGCGATCAGCAAGCCCAGCTGTCGCAGTTGTACGCGGAGATTTCGAGCGGCGTGAGCCTCTCCACGCCGGCCGACAATCCGCTTGGCGCGGCGCAGGCCGTGCAGTTGAGCGCGACCGGCACGACGCTGTCGCAGTACACGACCAATCAGAACACCGCGATCTCTTCGTTGCAGCAGGAAGACACCACGCTCGGCAGCGTCAACTCCGTGCTGCAGAATATTCACACGCTGACCTTGCGCGCCGGCGACGGCTCGCTGAACGACAGCGACCGCAGCGCGCTCGCCACGCAATTGCAGGGCTTGCGCAGCCAGTTGATGACGCTCGCCAATTCGACGGACACGCAAGGCAACTATCTGTTCTCCGGCTATCAGAGCGGCGCGCAGCCTTACAGCATCGACTCGGCCGGCGCGGTCACGTATTCGGGCGACACCGGTTCGCCCGCCGTGCAGGTCAGCGGCTCGAACGTCGTGCAGACCGGCGACAACGGCGTAGCGATTTTCGGCAGCGTGGCGCCGATCGGCACGAGTTCGGTTCCGGCGGGCGCGAGCGGCAATACCGGCAGCGGCTCGATCGGCAGCGTGAGCCTGAACAATCCGACCGACCCGGCCAACGCGGATACTTATCAGATCAACTTCTCGTCGGCGACCACCTACACGGTGAGCTCGACCGATCCGGCGACCGGCAACGTCACGACCAGCCAGCCGCAGGCCTTCACGTCGGGTTCGGCGATCACGCTCGGCGGTCAGTCCGTGACCATCACGGGCGCACCGAACGCAGGCGACAGTTTTTCGGTGACGCCGGCCACACAAGGCAGCACGGACGTGTTTGCAAATCTGAACCAGTTGATCACGACGTTGCAGCAGCCGGTGGCGGGCGACGCCGCATTGGCCAGCTTCCAGAGCTCGCTCGCCACCAGCATGACGCAGCTCGAGAACACGATGAACAACGTGACGACGGCGCAGGCATCGGTGGGCGGACGCGAGCAGGAAGTGCAGGCGTTGCAGACGGTCACGCAGACCAACTCGTTGCAGACGGCGAACAACCTGGCCGATCTCACGCAGACCGACCTCGTCAAGACAATCAGTCAGTACACGACGACCCAGGCTTCGCTGCAAGCGGCGCAACAGGCGTTCGTGCAGATCCAGAACATGTCGTTGTTCCAGTACATCAATAACTAAAGCGGCACGCTGAACGTAGAAGGGCGTCCCATGCGAAAGCGCGGGACGCCCTTTTTTTATCTCTTCATCGCCACGGTGAAAACCGCTATCTCAACCCGGCCGCGACGCGTCCCATCTCATCGATGCCGACTTCGAACAGCCGCGTGAAAAACGGGATCATGTTCGGGATCATCAACTGCAGGAGCAGCATGCCGATCAGCATCGTCAACGGGAAGCCGATCTGGAATACGCCGATTTGCGGTGCGGCGCGGTTCAGAATGCCGAGCGCGAGGTTGGTGATGAGCAGCGCCGCGACCACCGGCAGCGACAGCAGCAGACCCGCCGAAAATATCGTGCTGCCGAAGTTCGCGAGCGTGCGCCAGCCGGCCGCGCCAAGAATGTTGGAGCCGACCGGCAGCGTCTGGAACGTGGCGAGCAGCGCGCTGATCATTTGCAGATGGCCGTCGATCACGAGGAACACCAGCATGGCCAGCGTGTTCATGTAGCTCGACAGCACCTGGCTCGAACTGCTCGCCTGAGCGTCGAAGAACGTCGCGAAGCCGAGCCCCATGCCGAGACCCACGAAGTCGCCCGTCGCGCTGACCGCCTGGAATACGACCTGCATGGTCACGCCGAGCGCAATGCCGATCAGGAACTGGTTCACGATGATCCACACGCCTTCCGCGGAGAACACCGTGACCTGCGGCAGCGCGCCGAGCGTCGGTGCCACGATGATGGTGATGAACGCGGCCAGCGCGATCTTCACGCGCATCGGCAGCGAACGGTTGCCGAGGACCGGCGCGGTGGCGAACAGCGCGAGGACTCGCACGAACGGCCACAGGAACGCGGTGAGCCAGCCGTTCAGTTGCGCGTAGGTGACGGAGAACATGGCGGCGGGGAGGGGCGTGAAGCGGCGAGGAGCGCGCCGCTCAGTTGACGAGCGTCGGGATGCTGGTCAGCGTCTGGCGCAGATAGTCGAGCATGGTCGTCAGCATCCACGGACCGGCGACGACCATCGTCACGGCAATGGCGAGCAGTTTCGGAATGAACGACAGTGTGGTTTCGTTGATCTGCGTGGCCGCCTGGAACAGGCTCACGATCAGACCGACCACCAGCGCCACCAGCAGCAGCGGCGCGGCGAGCAGCAGGCTCACGTACATCGCCTGATGCGCGATGGTCATGACGGATTCTTGATTCATGGCGTCGACCGGAAAGAGGAGGTTGCGTCTAGACGAAGCTCTGCGCGAGCGAGCCGAGCAGCAGTTGCCAGCCGTCCACCAGCACGAACAGCATCAGCTTGAACGGCAGCGAGATGGTCGCGGGCGATACCATCATCATGCCCATCGACATCAGCACGCTCGCTACCACCATGTCGATGATCAGGAATGGAATGAAGATCGTAAAGCCGATCTGGAAGCCGGTTTTGAGTTCGCTCGTGACGAACGACGGCACCAGCAAGGACAGCGGCACGTCTTCCGGACCTTGCATGGGTGCCGCGTGCGAGATGCGTGCGAACAGGGCGAGATCGGTTTCGCGGGTCTGCTTCAGCATGAAGGTCTTGAACGGCGCGAGCCCGCGATTCACGGCGGTTTCCATCGGAATCGCGCCGTCGGAGAAGGGCTTGTAGCCGTCGGTGTAAGCCTTGTCGAGCACCGGCGACATCACGAATAGCGTGAGGAACAGGGCCAGACCCACCAGCACCTGATTGGGCGGCGTGGTGGTCGTGCCGAGCGCCTGACGAAGCAACGACAGCACGATGATGATGCGCGTGAAGCTCGTCATCATCAGGACCATCGCGGGCAGGAACGACAGCATCGTGAGCAGCAGCATCGTCTGCACGCTCAGCGAGTAGGTCGTGCCGCCGTTCGGGCCCGGGCTCGTGTTGAAGGCCGGCAAGCCGGCGGTCTGCGCAAACGATAGCGCGGGCAGCGTCAGCAGGAGTGCCGGCAGTGCGAGGTTCCGCACGACAGTGAGCAGGTTGGTGACGGCGCGGGACCGGCGCGAGGGATGCGCTGCGCGCGCAGAAGAAAGACTGAACTGCATTACCGAACTCCGCCGCCTTGCCCGTTGAAACGTTTGCCTACTTCGCCTTTCAAGGCGTCGCGAAAGCGCTGACCGAAGCTGCCGGGCAACGCCGTGCCGGGTGCCGTAGCCGCGGCCGATGCGCCGGGTACCGTGCCGACCGTCGACTCCATGCCGGCCGAACCTGCCGGCATCGTATGCAGCAAACGCACGTTGCCGGGCGCCGTGCCGAGCACGAGCCACGTATCGCCGATTTCCACCACCGCGACGCGCTCCTTGCCGCCGAGCGAAGCGCCGCCGATGGTCTTCACCAGACCGCCGCGGTTCGCCGGTTGCAGGCCGAAGCGGCGCGCGAGCCATGCACAACCGAACACCAGACCGATCACCACCAGCAGGCCGACGATGGTCTGCAAAACCGCGCCGACGCCGAGCGCCGGAACGGCTGTGCCTGCGCCGACGCCGGAGCCGATCTTCGCGGCGTTGTTGACCGCGTTCATGTCCGCCGCGTGAGCAGTGAATGGCGCGAACGGCGCGAGCAGCAGCAGCGACAGGAAGCCTGCGCTCGCCGTCGGTCGGATGCGGGCGACGAACGTTGCGCGGCGGGTCATGCGTTTCATCGATTCAGCTTCCGGATGCGTTCGGACGGCGTGATGATGTCCGTCAGACGGATACCGAACTTGTCGTTCACCACCACGACTTCGCCCTGCGCGATCAGACAGCCGTTGACCAGCACGTCCATCGGTTCGCCGGCCATGCCGTCGAGTTCCACGACCGAACCCTGCGCGAGTTGCAGCAGGTTGCGGATGGCGATCTTGGTGCGGCCGAGTTCGACGGTCATCTGGACGGGGATGTCGAGAATCATGTCGATGTCGTTGCGCGTCGAGGTCGGCGCGACCTTCGACAGCGGCTGGAACACACCGGCCGTCGTGGCGTTCACTTCCGTGTTGTCGTTTTGCTCGGCGAGCGCGCTGGCCCAGTCGGCCATGGCCGCGTCGTCTTCGGCGCTGGTTGCGTCGGCCGCCACTTGCGACTCGAGCTTGCCGGCTTCGGTCTTGGCGTTCAGGTCACTCATATCCACCTTCCTTCATCGTGTCGCTTGCGCTGATCATCTTCTGGACCCGCAACGCGTACTGACCATTAAAAATTCCGTAGCCGCACTCCATCACCGGCACGCCGTCGACTTTCGCCGTGATGTGTTCGGGGATGTTGATCGGCAGAACATCGCCTTTGCGCATGTTCAGGATCTGTTCGAACGTGACCGGCACCTGCGCGAGGTCGGCGGTCAGTTCCACTTCCGCGGCCTGCACCTGCTGCGAGAGCACGCGTACCCAGCGGCGGTCCACTTCGAGCGCTTCGCCCTGGATCGGCGACGACAGGATGTCGCGGATCGGTTCGATCATCGAATACGGCATGCAGATGTGCAGCGTGCCCCCGGTCGTGCCGAACTCGATCGAGAACTGCGTGACGATGACGATTTCGTTGGGCGTCGCCACGTTGGCGAACTGCGTATGCATTTCCGAGCGCATGTATTCGAACTGCAGCGGGCGCACGCTTTTCCACGACGCCGTGTAGTGTTCGAACACGAGGTTGAGCAGCTTCATGATGATGCGCTGTTCGGTCGCGGTGAAATCGCGGCCTTCGACGCGGGTATGGAAACGCCCGTCGCCGCCGAACAGGTTGTCGACCACGAAGAACACCAGGTTCGGATCGAACACGAACAGCGAGGTGCCGCGCAACGGCTTGACGTGGACCAGATTCAGGTTGGTCGGGATCGGCAGGTTGCGGGTGAATTCGCTGTACTTCAGCACCTTCACGGGGCCGACGGAGATTTCCGCCGAGCGCCGCATGAAGTTGAAGATACCGACGCGCAATAGCCGCGCGAAACGGTCGTTGATGATTTCGAGGCCCGGCATGCGGCCGCGGACGATGCGTTCCTGCGTCGCGATGTTGTACGGGCGGACGCCGGACTGGTCGGTCTGTTCCGCTTCCGCGTCGGACTCGCCGGTGACGCCCTTGAGGAGGGCATCGACCTCCTCCTGGGACATGAACTCTTCGTGGCCCATTGCTTATTCCTCGTGCGTCCCGTGGCGGTGGATGATGGCGGCGTTAAACGACGTCACGGACGTCACTGGACGACGAATTCGGTGAACAGGACTTCCTGCACGTGGATCGGCGCGGCGCCTTTATCGGTCGGCTGTTCGATCAGTGTTTGCAGTTCCGTGGCGAGTGCGCGTTTGCCTTCGAGCGGCGCGAGGTCGTCGGGGTGTTTGTTCGACAGGGCGAGCAGGATACGGCTGCGGATTTCCGGCATGTGGTCGGTGAGTTCCTGCTGGGTTTTGGCGTCGCCGAGTTTGAGCGTGAGGCCGACGCGCAGGAAGTGTTGCTGGCCGTCGTCGGATTGCAGGTTGACCGTCATCGATTCGAGCGGAAAGAACGTCGGGGCGGCCGCCGGCGCGGGGGCGGCTTCGGCGGAGGCGCTTGCCGGGGCGCGTTTCGCCATGAAGAACCACACGCCGGCGCCGGCAGCGCCGGCTGCGACGATCGCGATGACGGCGATCAGGATGATGCGCTTCAAGGGGCCCGGCGAGGCGGGCGCGGCTTGTTGGGGGGCGGGTGTGGTGGCCATTTGGGTTTGGTGTGTTTTTGCGGTGTTCTTGCGGTTGCTGGTGGCGGGTGCGGTTATGCGGCTGCTGTGTGCGTGTGGCTGGTCGCGTGTTGCTGGTCGCGTGTCCCGCGCCGTCAGTGCTGGTGATAGTGATTGTTGGGCATTTGCCCTCGCCGTGATGGGCCGAAAAGAAGGGGGATTGAGGGTTATCTCTGGACTTTGAGGTTTGGGGCCTGGGCGGCCTGTTGTTGGCTTCTTTGGCCTTTCCTTGCTTTGTTAGTGGTCTATTAGCGTTCCCCCTGTGCGGGGGGGCACCTACTTTTCTTTGCCGCCGTGTATGGACTGGAGACATGGGTAACAGGTGTACCGGGACATGGGTAACACTCCGGAAATGCAA
>NZ_CAAJGK010000053.1 GCF_900996245.1 Paraburkholderia sp. BCC1886
GAAAACACCGGCTGGTTGTCCTCGCGCTTCAGATAAACCGGATTGCGCAGCCGCGCCGACAGGTTCGGCGCCGGTTCGAGTTCGGTCTCGCGAGCCACGTCGTAGACGCGCGCGGTGAGGATTTTTTTCAGGTAGTCGTGGGCAGCCATACGGTGGCGCGAAGCGCGGTGAAAGGCGGGAAAGGCTGAATGATAGCGCCATCGGTACGCGCGCCGGACCTTGCCGTATCGCCCGGGCGGCTTGAGCAGCGGACCAGCCGACCGTCCGGTTGGTTAATTGTGCGCAAGGTGGCGGGTGCAAGTTTCTTCGCCAATCGGCGCAAAGTCCCGTCACATCTCCTATTTCAGGCGGCAACGCGCGGCGGGATCATGCGGTAGAATTCGCTTTTGGAAAAAGGATCGGAAGATGCATTGGCAGCCTCGGATCGCCCATTTGATGCCCGCCCCGCGTGAGTGTTGCCCCGCGGCCGAGCGGCATCTGCGCCACGCACGATCGTGTAGCTGCCTCTGAGCGCCGCGAAGCGATCCACGTGAGTTCCGGCCGTCGGTCCTGCTTCGCTCCCCAAGAAAGATTTCCAGCATTGCGCCCCACGCGCACCGTCAGCCGGCGCCTCTCTCTCGAGCGCGTCGGGCTGATCCACCGAGTCGTCCGAACATGAACGCACCTCAAGTTTTCGATCCGCACGGCGCAGCCGCTGCGGTGGCTGCCGATCCCGAAGCGCGTCTGCGCGAAATTCCCTATAACTACACGTCGTTTTCCGACCGCGAAATCGTCATCCGTCTGCTCGGCGACGAAGCCTGGGCGGCGCTTGCCGAGTTGCGTGCGGAACGCCGCACCGGCCGCTCTGCGCGGATGCTGTACGAAGTGCTGGGCGATATCTGGGTCGTGCGCCGCAATCCGTATCTGCAGGACGATCTGCTCGACAACCCGAAGCGCCGCGCGCTGCTGATCGAAGCGCTGCACCACCGTTTGAGCGAAATCGAAAAGCGCCGTCGCGCCGATCTGGTCGCTCATGGCGACAATGCCGGTGTCGACCGCGCAGCACGCGTCGAAACGCTGGTGGCGGCCGCGCGCCGCGCCGTCGATGCGTTCGAAAGCGAATTCCAGAAGACCTACGACCTGCGCCGTCGCGCGACCAAGGTGCTGGGCCGCGTCACCGAAAAGGACAACATCAAGTTCGACGGTCTGTCCCGCGTCTCGCACGTGACCGACGCGACCGACTGGCGTGTCGAATATCCCTTTGTGGTGCTCACGCCGGATACCGAAGCCGAAATCGCCGGCATGATCAAGGCCTGTTTCGAACTCGGTCTAACCGTGATTCCGCGCGGAGGCGGCACCGGCTATACCGGCGGCGCCGTGCCGCTGACGCCGTTCTCGGCCGTCATCAATACGGAAAAACTCGAGCAGCTGGGCGCGGTCGAGATGACCCAATTGCCCGGCGTCGAGCGCAAAGTCGCCACCATTTTCTCGGGCGCCGGCGTGGTGACGCGTCGCGTGACCGAAGCCGCCGAACAGGCCGGCTTCGTGTTCGCGGTCGACCCGACCTCGCTCGACGCGTCCTGCGTCGGCGGCAACGTGGCCATGAACGCGGGCGGCAAGAAGGCCGTGCTGTGGGGCACGGCGCTCGACAATCTCGCCTGGTGGCGCATGGTCGACCCGGAAGGGAACTGGCTCGAAGTCACGCGCCTCGACCACAACATGGGCAAGATTCACGACATCGAAGTCGCGCGGTTCGAACTGAACTGGTTCGACGGCAACTACGCGCCGGGCGAGAAGCTGATGCGCACGGAAGCGCTCGACATCAAGGGCCGCGTGTTCCGTAAGGAAGGTCTCGGCAAGGACGTGACGGACAAGTTCCTCGCCGGTTTGCCGGGCGTGCAGAAGGAAGGCTGCGACGGGCTCATCACGTCCGCGCGCTGGGTGCTGCACAAGATGCCGGCGCACACGCGCACTGTCTGCCTCGAATTCTTCGGCCAGGCGCGCGACGCGATTCCGAGCATCGTCGAAATCAAGGACTACCTGTTCGAGACGTCGCGGCAGGGCGGCGCGATTCTCGCCGGCCTCGAGCATCTGGACGAGCGTTATCTGCGCGCGGTCGGCTACGCCACCAAGAGCAAGCGCAACGCGTTCCCGAAGATGGTGCTGATCGGCGACATCGTCGGCGACGACGCGGATGCGGTCGCGCACGCAACCTCGGAAGTGGTGCGCATGGCCAACGGCAAGAGCGGCGAAGGTTTCGTCGCCGTGAACGCCGAGGCGCGCAAGCGCTTCTGGCTCGACCGCAGCCGCACCGCGGCGATCGCCAAGCACACCAACGCGTTCAAGATCAACGAAGACGTGGTCATTCCGCTCAACCGGATGGGCGAGTACACCGACGGTATCGAACGGATCAACATCGAACTGTCGATCAAGAACAAGCTGCAACTGGTGGACGCGCTCGAAGCGTTCTTCAAGGCGGGCAAGCTGCCGCTCGGCAAGAGCGACGACGCCAACGAAATTCCCAGCGCGGAATTGCTCGAAGACCGCGTGCAGAGCGCGATCGACCTGCTGGGTCACGTTCGCAACCGTTGGGAATTCCTGCGCGACCGGCTCGATATGTCGTTGCGCGAGGCGCAGCATTATCTGGTCGGTCTCGGCTACGAGGCGCTCGCCGAGAAATTCGCCGATCGCACCGACACGCAGCCGGACGCGACGGTGTTCCATCTGACTCAGGACCGGACGATCCGCGTGTCGTGGAAGCAGGAAATCCGCGCCGAATTGCGGCAGATCTTCAATGGCGGCGAATTCAAGCCGATCCTCGACGAAGCGCAGGCCATTCACAAGAAAGTGCTGCGCGGCCGCGTGTTCGTCGCGTTGCACATGCACGCCGGCGACGGCAACGTGCATACGAATCTGCCGGTGAACTCCGACAACTACGAGATGCTGCAGGACGCTCATACGGCGGTCGCGCGCATCATGAAGCTGGCGCGCTCGCTCGACGGCGTGATTTCCGGCGAGCACGGCATCGGCATTACCAAGCTCGAATTCCTGACCGAAGACGAAATCGGCGAATTCCGCGCGTACAAGCAGCGCGTCGATCCGCATGGCCGCTTCAATGCGGGCAAGCTGCTCGAAGGCGCCGACCTGCGCAACGCCTACACGCCGAGCTTCGGCCTGATGGGCTATGAATCGCTGATCATGCAGCAATCCGACATCGGCGCGATTTCCGAGTCGATCAAGGACTGCCTGCGTTGCGGCAAGTGCAAGCCGGTGTGCGCGACGCACGTGCCGCGCGCGAACCTGCTGTACAGCCCGCGCAACAAGATTCTCGCGACCTCGTTGCTGGTCGAGGCGTTCCTGTACGAAGAGCAGACGCGTCGCGGCGTGTCGATCAAGCACTGGGACGAGTTCAATGACGTCGCCGATCACTGCACCGTGTGCCACAAATGCGTGACGCCGTGTCCGGTGAAGATCGACTTCGGCGACGTCACGATGAACATGCGCAACCTGCTGCGCAAAATGGGCAAGAAGAAGTTCAATCCGGGCAACGCGGCCGGCATGTTCTTCCTCAACGCGACGAACCCGCAGACCATCAACCTCGCGCGCACCGCGATGATGGGCGTCGGCTACAAGGCGCAGCGCCTCGGCAACGAAGTGCTGAAGAAGTTCGCGAAGAAGCAGACGGCCCACCCGCCGGCCACCGTCGGCAAGCCGCCGGTCACGCAGCAGGTGATCCACTTCATGAACAAGAAGATGCCGGGCAACCTGCCGAAGAAAACCGCGCGCGCGTTGCTCGATATCGAAGACAACAAGATCGTCCCGATCATCCGCAACCCGAAAACCACGACGGCCGATACGGAAGCGGTGTTCTACTTCCCGGGCTGCGGTTCGGAGCGGCTGTTCTCGCAGGTCGGGCTGGCGACTCAGGCGATGTTGTGGGAAGCGGGCGTGCAAACCGTGCTGCCGCCGGGCTACCTGTGCTGCGGTTATCCGCAGCGCGGCTCGGGCCAGTTCGACAAGGCCGAGCAGATCGTCACGGATAACCGCGTGCTGTTCCACCGCGTCGCGAACACGCTGAACTACCTCGACATCAAGACGGTGGTGGTGTCGTGCGGCACGTGTTACGACCAGCTCGCCGGCTACGAATTCGAGAAGATCTTCCCGGGCTGCCGGATCATCGACATTCACGAGTTCCTGCTGGAGAAGGGCATCAAGCTGGAAGGCGTGAACGGCGTGCGCTACATGTATCACGACCCGTGTCACTCGCCCATCAAGACGATCGACCCGGTCAGCCTGGTCAATCAGCTGATGGGTTCGGAGAAGGACGGCTACAAGATCGAGAAGAACGACCGCTGCTGTGGCGAGTCCGGCACGCTCGCGGTCACGCGTCCCGACATTTCGACGCAGGTCCGCTTCCGCAAGGAAGAGGAAATGCGCAAGGGCGCGGCCAAGCTGCGCGGCATTCCGTTGCTGGCCGAGGCAGGCGCGAACGGCATCAACGGCGCGAATGCGTCGGCGGGTTCCGCGGGTGCGGCGGAAGGCTCGGTGCTCAAGGCCGGCGACGGCCCGCAGCCGAAGGGCGCGACCGACGTCAAGATTCTGACGAGCTGCCCGTCCTGTCTGCAAGGTCTGTCGCGTTACAACGAAGACTCGGGGACCGAAGCGGACTACATCGTCGTCGAAATGGCCCGTCACGTGCTGGGCGAAGACTGGATGGCGGACTATGTCCGCCGGGCCAACGATGGCGGAATCGAGCGCGTGCTGGTTTAATGGCACGACCGACGATTTTTGCCTGAGGACGACGATGGACTGCGTTTTTTGCCGGGAAGAAGGCGGCGATGTGCTGTGGCAGGACGACACGCTGCGTGTCGTCCTCGCCGACGAACACGACTACCCGGGCTTCTGCCGGGTGATCTGGAACAAGCACGTGGCCGAGTTCTCGGATCTGTCGGCTAGCGAGCGCGATCGCGTGATGAAGGCCGTCTACGCAGTCGAAGCCGCCATGCGGCGCATCATGCAACCCGCGAAGATCAACCTGGCGAGCCTCGGCAACCAGGTGCCGCACGTGCACTGGCACGTCATTCCGCGCTACTCGAACGACGCGCATTTTCCCCTGCCCATCTGGGCGCCGCGCCAGCGCACGGTGTCCGAAGCGATGCTGTCGTCGCGGCGCGCGCAGGCCACCTTGCTGCGCGAAGCGGTGCGGCAGGAAATCGAACAGGCGCTTGCCTGACTAAGGTCGAATCATGAGTGGACTGACTCCCGATACCCCAGTGCCGACCGACGTGGTCGTGCATTCGAAGTCGCGCGTGCTTGAACTGAAGTACGCAAACGGCGAGTCGTATCGTCTGCCGTTCGAATTGCTGCGCGTGCAGTCGCCGTCGGCGGAAGTGCAGGGCCACGGTCCGGGCCAGGAAACCTTGCAGACCGGCAAGCGCGACGTGACGATCACGATGATCGAAGGGGTGGGCAACTACGCGCTGCAGCCGACGTTCTCCGACGGACACGCCACCGGCATCTATTCGTGGGACCTGCTGTACGAGATGGCGGTGCATCAGGACAAACTGTGGCAAGGGTATTTGAGCCGGCTTGCCGCGGCCGGCGTCGACCGCGATACGCCGATGATCCCGGCAGCCGCTGCGCATGGGCACTGTCACTGATACGATTCGCCCCGGCCGCCGCTCTTTTGCGGCGCAACAATCCAGAATACGCGAAAGGACGAGCGCGATGAGCAAAACCCACTTCGGCTTTCAATCGGTCGACGAGCAGGACAAAGCGCAGAAGGTGGCGGGCGTGTTCCATTCGGTCGCTTCCAACTACGACCTGATGAACGACCTGATGTCCGGCGGCCTGCATCGGGCGTGGAAGATGTTCACGATCGCCCAGGCCAACGTCCGGCCGGGCGCCAAGGTGCTCGACATCGCGGGCGGCACCGGCGACCTGTCGAAAGCGTTCGCGAAGCAGGCGGGCGACACCGGCGAGGTGTGGCATACCGACATCAACGAATCGATGCTGCGCGTGGGCCGCGACCGTTTGCTCGACAAGGGCGTAATTACGCCGGCGCTGCTGTGCGACGCCGAGAAGATCCCTTTCCCGGACAACTACTTCGACGTGGTGACCGTGGCATTCGGCTTGCGCAACATGACGCATAAGGATGTTGCGCTCGCGGAAATGCGCCGCGTGCTGAAGCCGGCGGGGCGCCTGCTGGTGCTGGAGTTCTCGAAGGTGTGGGACCCGCTCAAGAAGGTCTACGACGTGTATTCGTTCAAGGTTCTGCCGTGGCTCGGCGACCGTTTTGCCAAGGATGCCGAGAGCTACCGTTATCTGGCCGAGTCGATCCGTATGCATCCGGATCAGGAAACTTTGAAAACAATGATGGAACAAGCTGGCCTCGACGCCGTCAAATATTACAATCTGTCAGCTGGCGTGGTAGCTTTGCACGTGGGGACCAAATACTAAGGTTCCTAACCCATCGATTTTTAAAGGAAAGTACCGAAATGTCCGATTCAGGTTTGTTATCTCCCAGTAAGGTTAAGGGTTCGTTGGTGAGAAGAATCGGACTGATCGCAGTGGTCGGTCTGATCATGGCCGGCTCTCTCGCCTCCCTCGACGCAGAAGCCCGCCGCATGGGTGGCGGTCGCAGCTTCGGCCGTCAATCCAGCACCGTTCAACAGCAGCATCAGGCGACACCGTCGCAACCTTCCCAAAGCAATCAGGCCATGCAGCAGCGTGCGCAGCCCGCTCCGGCGCCTGCGCCGGCAGCGCCTAACCGCTCGCGCTGGCTTGGTCCTATCGCCGGTCTGGCAGCCGGTCTGGGCATTGCGGCATTGCTGTCGCACTTCGGCCTGGGCGGGGCTTTCGCAGGCGCCATGGGCAATATCATCGTGATCGCGATCATCGCCATGATCGGCATCTGGCTGATCCGGCGCTTCCTGGGTCGCAAGCGCGACGCATCGCAGCCGGCCTATGCCGGCGGTGCGCCTTCGCTGAACGCCGGCAACACCGGCTACAGGCCGCAAGAACCGACTTACAGCACGCCGCCCACGGGCTCCTATCTCCAGCCGCAAGCCAGTCCGTTGACCACGCCGTCGTTGCCGGCCGGCTTCGACTCGGACGCGTTCCTGCGTAACGCCAAGGTCTACTTCGTGCGCCTGCAGGCTGCGTGGGACGCCGGAAATATGGAAGACATCCGCGAATTCACGACGCCCGAGATGTTCGCCGAAGTAAAAATCGATCTGAGCTCGCGCGGTGCCGGGTCCAACCAGACCGACGTGGTGCAACTCAATGCCGACCTGCTCGGCGTCGAAGAACGCGCGAGCGAATATTTCGCCAGCGTTCGTTTCTCCGGCTTGATCCGCGAATCGGTCGGCGCGCCGGCGGAACCGTTCATGGAAGTGTGGAATCTGTCGAAGTCGAATCGTGCCGGTGAAGGCTGGTTGCTGGCCGGTATCCAGCAGGTCGCACAGCATTGATACGGTTGAATCACGGTCGGGATGGTTGCATCGCCCGGCCCGTTTTCACCTTTAACGTTGGCCGTTCGGCATAGCAGGCCATGAAGCGAACGGACGGTACAATGGGAACCCGCGCGGGCACCTCGCCAGCGCGGGTTTTTTCTTGCCACTTTCAATGACCCTCGCCGCCAAGCCTTTCGCTGCTGCTGTCAATCATCTGCTCGCCCGCGAATCGTGGGCTCGCGAGCGTCTCGTCCCCTACGCGGGCAAGACCGCGCGTCTGTCCTGCCCACCGGTCGTGCTCATGTTGCTCGTGCAACCGGACGGCTATCTGGGCGCGGTCGGCGAGAGCGAAGCGCAACAGTTCGACGTGACGATTTCAGTGCCGTCGGACGCGTTGCCGGCGTTCGTGCAAGGCGGCCAGGCCGCCGTCATGAAGCACGTGAAGATCGAAGGCGACGCCGAGTTCGCTACCACCATTGCCAAACTCGCCGAGCATTTGCGCTGGGAGCCGGAAGAGGACCTCGCGAAACTCATCGGCGATGGCCCGGCCTGGCGCATTGCCAACGTCGTGCGCTCGGTGGGTGAGCAGGTGCAACGCACGGGCCGCAATCTGCTCGATACCGCCGCCGAATATCTGCTGGACGAAAACCCGCAACTGGTCAGACGCGCTGCGCTCGACGACTTCAACGTCGAACTGGCGCGCGCGCGCGATGCGCTGGCGCGCGTCGAAAAACGCATCGAGCGTCTTGAACAGAAGGTCGAAACCCGTGGCGCCGCCGCGCCGGGCGCCGCTGCGCCGGGCGCCGCCGCCACGTTGCGCGGCACGCGCTAGTCACCGGGCACACTATGCGTTTTCTGCGTTTCCTCAAGATTTTCTTCACGGTCATCCGCTTCGGTCTCGACGAGATGATGTTGAGCCGTGTCAACGACCGGCGCGTCCGGCTATTGCTGCGCATCACGACGATCGGTCGCAAGTTCGACGCGCCGCCGGGTGTGCGCTTGCGTCTCGCGCTCGAGAGCCTCGGGCCGATCTTCGTCAAGTTCGGGCAGGTGCTGTCCACGCGGCGCGATCTGCTGCCGGTCGATATTGCGAACGAGCTGGCCAAGCTGCAGGATCAGGTGCCGCCGTTCGACTCGGCGGTGGCGATCGGCCTCGTCGAGAAGTCGCTCGGCGCGCCCGTGGACGTGTTGTTCGACGACTTCGAACGGGTGCCGGTGGCGAGCGCGTCGATTGCGCAGGTGCACTTCGCGAAGGTCAAGGCCGGCCAGCACGCGGGCAAGTCGGTCGCGGTCAAGGTGCTGCGCCCGAACATGCTGCCGGTGATCGATTCCGATCTCGGCTTGCTGCGCGACATCGCCGTGTGGGCCGAGCGGCTGTGGGCCGACGGCAAGCGCCTCAAGCCTCGCGAGGTGGTCGCCGAATTCGACAAGTATCTGCACGACGAACTCGATCTGATGCGCGAAGCGGCCAACGGCAGCCAGTTGCGCCGCAACTTCGCCGGGCTCGATCTGCTGCTCGTGCCGGAAATGTATTGGGAGTTTTGCACGCCCACGGTGCTGGTCATGGAGCGCATGGTCGGCGTGCCGATCAGTCAGGTGGAAACACTGCGCGCGGCCGGCGTCGATATTCCCAAGCTGGCGCGCGAGGGCGTGGAAATCTTTTTCACGCAGGTGTTCCGCGACGGCTTTTTTCACGCCGACATGCACCCCGGCAATATTCAGGTGAGCCTGAACCCCGCGCACTTCGGCCGCTATATCGCGCTGGACTTCGGCATCATCGGCGCGCTGTCGGACTTCGACAAAAACTACCTCGCGCAGAACTTCCTCGCGTTTTTCAAGCGCGACTACCATCGTGTCGCGACCTTGCATCTGGAGTCGGGATGGGTGCCGCCGACCACCCGCGTCGAGGAACTGGAGAGCGCGATCCGTGCGGTTTGCGAGCCGTATTTCGACCGCGCCCTCAAAGACATTTCGCTGGGGCAGGTGCTGATGCGGCTGTTCTCCACGTCGCGCCGCTTCAATGTCGAGATTCAGCCGCAACTCGTGCTGCTGCAAAAGACCATGCTGAACGTCGAGGGGCTCGGCCGCTCGCTCGACCCCGATCTCGATCTCTGGAAAACCGCCAAGCCCTACCTCGAACGCTGGATGAACGAGCAGATCGGGCTGCGCGGCTGGTACGAGCGCCTGAAGATCGAAGCGCCGCAATGGAGCAAGACCTTGCCGCAGTTGCCGCGGCTGATTCATCACGTGCTGGCGGAGCGTCACGACAACACGCGCGGTGTGAACGACGAGATGATCCGGCAGATCCTGCTCGAACAGAAACGCACGAATCGTCTGCTCCAGGGTCTGTTGCTGTTCGGCGTGGCGGTCGGTGTGGGCGCCGTGCTGGCGCGCGCTTTCCTCGCCTTCGCGTACGGCGGTTAAAGGTGGGTGAATTTTTTCGAGAGCCACGATGAGCGACCCGACGCAACCCGCCCCGCCCAGCTTCGCGACCCGCGACCCCGACTCGCCGAATTTCTGGAACGAGCGCTTCGAGCGCCGGTTCATGCCTTGGGACCAGGCGGGCGTGCCGTTGGCTGTGCAGTCGTTCGCGGCGCGCCATCGCGGCGCCGCGGTGCTGATCCCGGGTTGCGGCAGCGCGTACGAGGCGCAGTGGCTCGCCGGGCAGCAGCACGAAGTGCGCGCCATCGACTTTTCGCCCGCGGCGGTGCAGGCGGCGCGCGAGCAGTTGGGCGTGGCCTATGGCGATCTGGTCGAGCAGGCCGATTTTTTCACCTACCCGCCGCCATTTGCGCCCGACTGGATCTACGAACGCGCGTTTCTCTGCGCATTGCCCTTGGCGCGCCGTGCCGACTATGCCCGTCGCATGGCGGAGTTGCTATCGCCGGGCGCGCTGCTCGCCGGCTTCTTTTTCTTCGGCGCGACGCCCAAAGGGCCGCCGTTCGGCATCGAACGCGCGGAACTGGAAGCGCTGCTGAGCCCGTACTTCGATCTGATCGAAGACGAAGCCGTACAGGACTCGATCGCCGTCTTCGCCGGACGCGAGCGCTGGCTCACCTGGCGCCGCCGCGCCTGAGCGCGGCGCAATCGGCGTAATCAAACGCAATCAACGCACGCGCGCCGGACGCCGACGACCGCCGGACTTGATTCGCCGCCGTCCGTCCCCATGTTCCGGCACGGCGGCTGCGTCGTGCGCTCGTCCCGAAAACCGGGGGAGCGATATTGTTTGCGGCTATAATTCAAGGCTTTGCAAGCGTTGACAAGATTTCAGTAGGGAAAAGATCATGCCGATCTACGCTTATCGTTGCGAATCGTGCGGCTTTGGGAAAGACGTCCTTCAGAAGATGAGCGACCCCCAATTGACGCAGTGTCCCGAGTGCGGGAAAGACACGTTCCGCAAGCAGGTGACTGCCGCGGGCTTCCAGTTGAAGGGCTCCGGCTGGTACGTCACCGACTTCCGTGGCGGCAATAGCGGCGCCGCCGCGCCGGCAAAGTCCGACGCGGATGCCGCTGCGGCCTCCAAGTCCAACTCCGCCGCCAATGGCGGTTCCGGCGAAAATGCCGCGGCCTCGAATAACAGCGGGGCAAAATCCGAATCGACGTCCGGAAGCGGTACGGCCGCAGCCGGTTCATCGGGGTCAGCCGCCACGTCGGCTGCGCCGGCCACCGCACCGGCCGCCTCCAGCGGTTCCGGTAGCGCCTAGTGGGACTGCCGCTCGCAGGAGCGGCGCACACGCCGCGCGTGCAGCTTCGGCTCGCGCGGCTTTCTGGCGGTACACATGACGACGAAAAAAACGACGCTCAAATCGGTGTTCCTGACTGGCTTGCTGGTGCTGGTGCCTCTGGCCATCACACTGTGGGTGCTCGGTCTGATCATCGGCACGATGGACCAGACCTTGTTGCTCCTGCCGCGCGCGTGGCAGCCGGAACGTCTGTTCGGCTTCCGTCTGCCTGGACTCGGCGCGGTGCTGACGCTGGCGTTCATCTTCGTCGTCGGTCTGGCCACGCAGAACTTCATTGGGCAGAAGCTCGTGAAATGGTGGGAAGTCGTCGTCGCTCACATCCCGGTGGTCGGCCCGATTTACACCAGCGTCAAACAGGTGTCGGACACCTTGTTGTCGAGCAGCGGCAATGCGTTTCGCAAGGCGCTGCTCATCGAATATCCGCGCCGTGGTTCCTATACGATCGCGTTTCTGACCGGCATCCCCGGCGGCGACGTGCTCAACCACCTGAAAGAAGATCACGTCAGCGTGTATGTGCCGACTACGCCGAACCCCACGTCCGGCTTCTTCCTGATGGTGCCCAAGAGTGAAGTGGTCGAACTCGACATGACGGTCGACGCGGCACTCAAGTACATCGTCTCGATGGGCGTCGTGGCGCCGTCCGCGCCGCCGGCGCCGGTACGCCGCGCGACAGTCGAGCCTCCGCTGTAATGCCGGCGCGCAGCGTCTCACACCCTCCCGGGTGGCTGCGCACCGTTCAACCAATGCAAAACGAAAGACAAACATCATGTCGATGAGATCTGAATACTGCGGTCTGGTGACCGAAGAACTGCTGGGCCAATCCGTGTCGTTGTGCGGCTGGGTGAGCCGCCGCCGCGACCATGGCGGCGTCATCTTCATCGATCTGCGCGACCGCGAAGGCCTGGTCCAGGTCGTCTGCGACCCGGACCGCGCCGAGATGTTCAAAGCCGCCGAAGGCGTGCGCAACGAATTCTGTCTGCAGATCAAGGGCGTGGTTCGCGCCCGTCCGGAAGGCACGACGAACGCCGCGTTGAAGAGCGGCAAGATCGAAGTGCTGTGCCATGAGCTGATCGTGCTGAACGCATCGATCACGCCGCCTTTCCAGCTCGACGACGACAACCTGTCGGAAACCACGCGTCTCACCCATCGCGTGCTCGACCTGCGCCGTCCGCAGATGCAGCACAACCTGCGTCTGCGTTATCGCGTCGCAATCGAAGTGCGCAAGTATCTGGATTCGCTCGGCTTCATCGACATCGAAACGCCGATGCTGACCAAGAGCACGCCGGAAGGCGCGCGCGATTACCTCGTGCCGTCGCGGACCAACCCCGGTCAGTTCTTCGCGCTGCCGCAGTCGCCGCAACTGTTCAAGCAATTGCTGATGGTCGCGAACTTCGACCGTTACTACCAGATCGTCAAATGCTTCCGCGACGAAGATCTGCGCGCCGACCGTCAGCCGGAATTCACGCAGATCGACTGCGAAACCTCGTTCCTGTCGGAACAGGAAATCCGCGATCTGTTCGAGGCGATGATCCGTCACGTGTTCAAGGAAACCATCGGCGTGTCGCTCGATGAGAAATTCCCGGTCATGCTGTATTCGGAAGCCATGCGCCGCTTCGGTTCGGACAAGCCCGACCTGCGCGTGAAGCTCGAATTCACCGACCTGACCGACGCGGTCAAGGACGTCGACTTCAAGGTGTTCAGCACGCCGGCCAACACGAAAGACGGCCGTGTCGCGGCGATTCGCGTGCCGAAGGGCGGCGAACTCACGCGCGGCGACATCGACGGCTATACCGAATTCGTGCGCATCTACGGCGCGAAGGGTCTGGCCTGGATCAAGGTCAACGAAGTGGCGAAGGGCCGCGACGGTCTGCAAAGCCCGATCGTCAAGAACCTGCACGACGAAGCGGTCAAGGCCATCATCGAGCGCACTGGCGCGCAGGACGGCGACATCATCTTCTTCGCGGCGGATCGCGCGAAGGTGGTGAACGACAGCCTGGGCGCACTGCGTCTGAAGATCGGTCATTCGGAATTCGGCAAGGCCAACGGTCTGGTCGAAACCGGCTGGAAGCCGCTGTGGGTGATCGACTTCCCGATGTTCGAATACGACGAGGAAGACAACCGCTACGTGGCCGCGCATCACCCGTTCACGAGCCCGAAGGACGAGCACCTCGAGTATCTGGAAACGGACCCGGCGCGCTGCCTCGCAAAGGCTTACGACATGGTGCTGAACGGTTGGGAAATCGGCGGCGGCTCGGTGCGGATTCACCGCGAGGAAGTGCAGAGCAAGGTGTTCCGCGCGCTCAAGATCAACGCGGAAGAAGCGCAGGCGAAGTTCGGCTTCCTGCTCGACGCGCTGCAATACGGCGCGCCGCCGCACGGTGGTATCGCGTTCGGTCTCGACCGTATCGTCACGATGATGGCCGGTGCCGATTCGATCCGCGACGTGATCGCGTTCCCGAAGACGCAGCGCGCGCAGTGTCTGCTGACGCAGGCGCCGAGCGAAGTGGACGAGCGCCAGTTGCGCGAGTTGCATATCCGTCTGCGTACGCCGGAACCGAAGGCGTAAGCAGCGAGCGGCACCTGCTCCCGGCGCTCTGAACGCAGCCAGGCCGCCCGGGAGAGCGAAAAGTAAAGCAAAAGGCGCGAGGACTCTCCTCGCGCCTTTTGCTTTTTTCGGGTTACTTTTGCGTTACAGTCGAGCCACTGCTTTCGACCGTCAACCGACATGTACCGCGCAAGCGTTGCGCACCGTTTCCTCGCCATGCCGAAACCGCCGAAAATTCCGCAATCCGTCCTCGTCGTCATCCATACGCCCGCACTCGACGTGCTGCTCATCGAGCGCGCCGATCACGCCGGTTTCTGGCAATCGGTGACCGGCTCCAAAGACCATCTCGACGAGCCGCTCAGCGAAACGGCCGTGCGCGAAGTCGCCGAGGAAACCGGCATCCGGGTCGGCGGCCGGCTGGTTCCGCAGAGCGCGTTGTTCGACTGGAACTACTCGATCGAATACGAGATTTATCCGATGTTCCGCCATCGCTATGCCGAAGGCGTGATCCACAACACGGAACACTGGTTCAGCGTGCAGGTGCCGGAACAACTCGACGTCATGCTCGCGCCGCGCGAGCACACCGCGTTTGTATGGCTGCCGTTCGAAGAGGCGGCATCGCGCTGTTTTTCGTCGTCGAATGCCGACGCGATCCTGCAACTGCCGAAGCGGCTCGCGCAACGGCCACAGGCAGGCCAGGACGGAACCGGAGGCGACGCCGAGCCGGCGCCCGGGGAGCGTCGACAGTGAGCGTCGGCGGCGCACGCCGATTCGCGCGCTTACGCCAGTCGCTGCTCGGTCGACGCTACTGGCAGCGCTACCGTTTCACGAGCGGCAACGACGTCAAGCTGCTGCGTTCCGGTGAAGCGTTCTTCACCGCGTTGATCGAGCGTATCGACGCGGCACAGCACGACGTCGTACTGGAAACCTATATCTTCTGTAACGATCAGGCCGGTCAGGACGTCAGCGCGGCGCTGCTGCGCGCGGCCGCGCGCGGCGTGAAGGTCCGCGCTATCACCGACGGCATCGGCACCGCGCGCCTCGCCATGTTCAACGATTGGCCGGCGGGCGGCATCGATCATCGTATCTACAACCCGCATCTGTTCGGGCGTTTCGGGTTCTCGCGCACGCACCGCAAGCTGGCCGTCATCGACGATCAGTTCGGGTATTGCGGCGGCATCAATATCGTCGACGACTACGAGAACAACGGCGAGAAACTGCCCTTCCGACGCTGGGACTTCGCGGTGGAACTGCATGGACCGGTAGTCGCCGACATTCGCCAGGCGTTCGAACTGCAGTGGCGGCGGATTCGTCTCGGGCATCGGCCGATCGAATCGCTGCAACCCGATCTCGGACCGGATACCGCGGCGTCGCTCGGCAGCTTGCGGCGGCGCAGACGCAGGCGCAACGAGCAACTGTGGGCGGGCGGTCAGCCTTGCGTGGCGTTCGTCGCACGGGACAACCTGATCAACCGGCGTGCGATCGAGAAGGCGTATCTCACCGCAATCGGCCAGTCGCGTCGTGAAGTGCTGCTGGCCAATCCGTACTTCATGCCGGGGCGCAAGCTGCGGCGCGCACTCGTGCTGGCCGCGCGGCGCGGCGTCGAGGTGAAGCTGATTATCGGCCGCAAGGAGTTCAAGGCGCTCGATTACGCGGTGCCGTTTCTGTATCGCTCGCTGCTGAAGGCGGGCGTGCATATCGCGGAATACGAGAAAACCTTGCTGCACGGCAAGGTCGCCGTGGTGGATTCGAACTGGGCCACGGTCGGATCGTCGAATCTCGATGCGTTGAGTTTGATGCTGAACAACGAGGCGAACGTCGTGCTGGTCAACGACCCGTCGATCGACGTGCTGCGCGATGCGATTCTCGTCGCCTTCAAGGACTCGCGACGCATCGACGAAGCGCGCTATGCCGCGCGTCCGGCCGGCACGCGTGCGCTGAACTGGCTCGCGTACACGACTTATCGCGCAGTGATGAAGGTGCTGACGGTGGGCGGTTACGACTAGCCGCTGCGGGTTGTTTGCGAGCCAGGTTTCGGAGCGCTCCTAAAGACGAGCCGATTCGTGACGAAGATAATCTTCGCTCGATCGGAAACCGGGTTTTCCGGTGCGAGTTCTGCGCCGCCGAGCTTCTCTCTCATCTGCCCTTTGCGTCCGTGTACGCCGTGCGATCGAACGGCCCGTTGCCACGGAACCGCGCATCCCGGGCCCTCGTTCGCCACTCATGCCCAACGATACGCAGCAACTCCATGACGAGGCCGTCGCGGCTTATCAAGCGGGGCGGTTCGACGACGTTCGCCTGCTCGCCGCAGAACTTCTCCAACACGATCCCGCACACGTGGGCGCGCTTCATCTGAACGGGCTGGTGGCGCTGGCCGAAAGCGATGCCGCAGAGGCGCGAAACTGGCTCGAGCGCGCGATCCGGATTCGCCCCGAACCCATCCTGTTCAACACGCTTTATGCGATCCACCTGAAACTCGGCGATACGAACGCGGCCATGCAAAGTATTCGCCGCGGCCTGTCGATCAAGCCGGAACTCGCCGCGCTGCACTACAACCTAGCGTTGACACTGCACCATCACGACTGTCTCGACGACGCCGCGGTGAGCTATCGCCGTACGCTCGAACTCGAGCCGGAGCACTCGGCGGCGCACAACAATCTGGGCCGCGTGTACGGCGATCTCGGCTTGCTGGCCGACGCGGAACGGCATTACCGGCATGCGATCGGGCTGGCGCCTGGCAATCTCGTCGCGCGCAACAATCTGTCGATGCTGTTGCTCGCCACTGGGCGCTTCGACGAAGCCTGGCCGTTGTTTGAAGACCGTTGGGTCAGTTTCAAGCGCTCCGATGGACAGCCTGCCCGCGTGCCGGTGCAGGTGCCGCTGCCGCGCTGGGCGGGTGAGCGCTGGCACGACGGCGGCATCGAGCCTCGCGCGACCAGGCAACGCCTGCTCGTTCTCCACGAACAGGGTTTCGGCGACAGCCTGCAGTTCGTGCGTTATCTGCCGCTTTTGCTCGGGCTCGGGCGTTTCGAGAAAGTGGCGTACGTCTGTCCACTGCCGCTACGTCGACTGTACGAGCATTCGCTATGTGCCCGTTGGCCGGGCCTCGTGATGCTCGACGCAGTCCCCGCCGACCTCGTCGAATGGGACTGCTATTGCCCGCTGATGTCGCTGCCGATGGCATTCGGTACCCGCGTCGACACGATCCCGGCAGCCGCGCCTTATCTGCAAGCCGAGACCGGGCGAGCTACGGCGTGGCGTCGACGACTCGAAGCGTTGCCGCAGTCACAACCTTCGATGCTACGGGTCGGCGTGGTCTGGGCGGGCGGCCATTCCGGCATCGCCGTCGACCGGCAGCGCAGCCTGAGCTTCGCGCAAATCGCGCCGTTGCTCGCGATACCGCACATCCACTGGATCAGCCTTCAAAAAACCGACGACCTGGCGAAACGCCCCGACACCAACCCTCATCTCACGGACTGGACCGACCAACTGCACGATTTCGCCGACACCGCCGCGCTCATCTCCCAACTCGACCTGATTATTTCCGTCGACACCTCGGTGGCGCATCTCGCGGCGGCGCTGGGCAAACCCGTCTGGCTGCTCAACCGCTTCGCCGGCTGCTGGCGCTGGCTGAACGCACGCGACGACAGCCCCTGGTATCCCACGCTGCGCCTGTTCACCCAACCGGCACGCGGCGACTGGCACAGCGTGCTGGCCCGCGTCGCCGCGGCACTCCCGGACCCGTTCGCGGTCACAGAAAAACGCCTCTAAAAAATCTCCTTCGTCTGATTGACGGATGCCGCAAAATTGGAACCCGGTTAGAAACCGGTTTCTAATAAAGTCCTTGTTTCACAAACGGTCGCACTGAATAATAGTACGGCCGTTCGATTTTCTGTCGGTCACCTTGGAACGGTATAAAAAGTTATGCGAAAAGGCGAACAAACCCGCGTCGCAATTCTCGAAGCAGCACTCGATCTGGCAAGCCGCGACGGACTGGAAGGTCTGACCATCGGACTGCTGGCCGAGCGCATGCAGATGAGCAAAAGCGGGGTGTTCGCGCACTTCGGGTCACGCGAGGATTTGCAGGTCGAAGTCGTGCGTGAATACCACCGTCGTTTCGAAGACGAGGTGTTTTTCCCGAGCCTGCGTGAGCCGCGTGGCTTGCCGCGTTTGCGCGCAATGATTTCCCGCTGGATCGAGAAGCGCATTCAGGAAGTCACGACGGGCTGCATCTACATCAGCGGCGCGGTCGAATACGACGATCGCGCGGACAACCCGGTGCGCGAGCAACTGGTGTCGAGCGTGACGATGTGGCGTGCCGCGCTCACCCGCGCGATTTCGCAGGCGATGGAAGAAGGGCATCTGCGCGCCGACACCGATCCGCAACTCATGCTGTTCGAACTGTATAGCTTCACGCTCGGCCTGCATCACGACGCGCGTTTTCTGCATCTGCCCGATGCGGTGCGTCTCACGTGGGCCGCGCTGGAAAAACTGATTGTTTCGTATCAAAGCCAGAGCCGTTAGCCGCATCGCCGTGTTCAATCAGAAAACGGCGGCGCGAACAGATCCGATCCACGGGCTTTGCTGACAGCCTGGCTTCTTGTCAAACTTGGGAGAGAGTCATGGGACAGTACGCCGCGCCGCTGCGCGACATGCAATTCGTGTTGCACGAACTGCTCAACGTCGAAGCCGAAATCAAGCAGATGCCGAAGCACGCGGATCTCGACACCGACACGATCAACGCAGTACTCGAAGAAGCCGGCAAGTTCTGCTCCGAAGTGCTGTTCCCGCTCAATCACAGCGGCGACCAGGAAGGCTGCACCTACGCCGGCGACGGCGTGGTGACCACGCCCAAGGGCTTCAAGGAAGCCTATCGGCAATATGTCGAAGCCGGCTGGCCGGCACTGGGTTGCGATCCGGAATACGGCGGCCAGGGCTTGCCCGCATTCGTCAACAACGCGCTGTACGAAATGCTGAACTCGGCGAACCAGGCGTGGACCATGTACCCGGGTCTGTCGCACGGCGCTTACGAATGTCTGCATGCACACGGCACGCCGGAATTGCAGCAGCGTTATCTGCCCAAGCTGGTCGCGGGCGTCTGGACCGGCACGATGTGTCTGACCGAACCGCATTGCGGCACCGACCTCGGTATTTTGCGCACCAAGGCCGAACCGAATAGCGACGGCTCCTACGCCATCAGCGGCACCAAGATTTTCATCTCCAGCGGCGAACACGATCTCGCGGAGAACATCGTCCACCTCGTGCTCGCGCGTCTGCCGGGCGCACCCAACGGCACCAAGGGCATTTCGCTCTTCATCGTGCCGAAGTTCATTCCGAACGAAGCCGGCGAGCCGGGCGAGCGCAACGGCGTGAAGTGCGGTTCCATCGAACACAAGATGGGCATTCACGGCAACGCCACCTGCGTGATCAACCTCGACAACGCGACGGGCTGGCTGGTCGGCGAGCCGAACAAAGGCCTGAACGCAATGTTCGTGATGATGAACGCCGCGCGTCTGGGCGTCGGCATGCAGAGCCTGGGTTTGACCGAAGTCGCTTATCAGAACTCGCTGGTGTACGCGAAAGAGCGCCTGCAAATGCGCTCGCTGACCGGTCCGAAAGCGCCGGAAAAAGCCGCCGATCCGATCATCGTGCATCCGGACGTGCGTCGCATGCTGCTCACGCAGAAGGCCTACGCCGAAGGCGCGCGCGCTTTCTCGTACTGGTCCGCGCTGCACATCGACAAGGAACTGTCGCACGGCGACGAAGCGGTGCGCAAGGAAGCCGCCGACCTCGTCGCGCTGCTCACGCCGATCCTCAAAGCGTTCCTCTCCGACAACGCGTTCGAAGGCACCAACCACGCCATGCAGATTCACGGCGGCCATGGCTTCATCGCCGAGTGGGGCATGGAGCAATACGTGCGCGACGCGCGTATCAACATGATCTACGAAGGCACCAACGCGATTCAGGCGCTCGACCTGCTCGGCCGCAAGATCCTCGGCGACATGGGCGCGAAGATGAAGAAGTTCGGCAAGCTGGTCGCCGAGTTCGTCGAAGCCGAAGGCGTGAAGCCGGAGATGCAGGAATTCGTCAACCCGCTCGCCGACATCGGTGAAAAGGTGCAGAAGCTGACAATGGAAATCGGCATGAAGGCCATGCAGAATCCGGACGAAGTCGGCGCCGCCGCCGTGCCGTATCTGCGTACCGTCGGCCATCTGGTGTTCTCGTACTTCTGGGCCCGCATGGCGCGTATCGCGCTGGACAAGGAAGCGTCCGGCGATCCGTTCTACAAGGCCAAGCTTGCCACTGCACGCTTCTACTTCGCGAAGCTGCTGCCGGAAACGGCCATGACCATCCGTCAGGCCCGCGCCGGTTCGAAGTCCATGATGGACGTCGAAGAAGCGCTGTTCTAAGCCCTCTCACGGCAGGCGCCACGTTCGCTTATCCGCAACATGGCGCCTGTCCAGTCACACATCGCGAATGCACGAGACACATTCGCGACATCGCACAACTTCCGGAGGAACGACGTGAGCAATCTGATCATTCGCAAGGTAGCCGTGCTCGGCGCCGGCGTGATGGGCGCGCAGATCGCCGCGCACCTGATCAACGCCAAGGTGCCGGTGCTTCTTTTCGATCTGCCCGCTAAAGAAGGCCCGAAAAACGCGATCGCACTCAAGGCGATCGAGAATCTGAAGAAGCTGTCGCCCGCGCCGTTCGGCGTGAAGGACGACGCGCAATACATCCAGCCCGCCAATTACGACGACGATATCGAGAAGCTCGCCGAGTGCGACCTCGTGATCGAAGCGATTGCCGAGCGCATGGACTGGAAGCACGACCTGTACAAAAAGGTCTCGCCGCACATCGCGCCGAATGCGATTTTTGCGACCAACACGTCGGGCCTGTCGATCACCGAATTGTCGAACGGCTTCTCGGACGAACTCAAAGCGCGCTTTTGCGGCGTGCACTTCTTCAATCCGCCGCGCTACATGCATCTGGTGGAACTGATTCCGACCGCGACCACGCGCCCGGAAATTCTCGATCAACTCGAATCGTTCCTGACCAGCGTGGTCGGCAAAGGCGTGGTTCGCGCGAAAGACACGCCGAACTTCATCGCCAACCGCGTCGGTATATTCTCGATCCTCGCGGTGATTACCGAAGCCGCGAAGTTCGGCTTGCGCTTCGACGAGGTGGACGATCTGACGGGCTCGCGCCTAGGCCGTGCGAAGTCGGCCACGTTCCGCACCGCCGACGTGGTCGGTCTGGACACGATGGCGCACGTCATCAAGACGATGCAGGACACGCTGGCCGGGGACCCGTTCTTCCCGGTCTACGAAACGCCGGCCGTGCTGGCCGAACTGGTGAAGAAGGGCGCACTCGGTCAGAAGACGGGCGGCGGCTTCTACAAGAAAGAAGGCAAGGCGATCAAGGTGCTCGACCCGAAGACGGGCGAGTACGTCGACGGCGGCGCGAAAGCCGACGAACTGGTCGGCCGTATCCTGAAGCGCCCGCCGGCAGAACGTCTGAAGCTGCTGCGTGAATCGGAGCATCCGCAGGCGCAATTCCTCTGGTCGATCTTCCGCGACGTGTATCACTACATCGGCGTGCATCTGGAATCGATCGCCGACAACGCGCGCGATGTCGATCTCGCAATCCGCTGGGGTTTCGGCTGGAACGAAGGCCCGTTCGAAGGCTGGCAGACGGCCGGCTGGAAGCAGGTCGCCGAATGGGTGCAGGAAGACATCGCAGCTGGCAAGGCGCTGTCCAGCGTGCCGCTGCCCTCGTGGGTGCTCGAAGGGCCGGTCGCCGAAGCGGGCGGCGTGCATACCAACGAAGGCTCGTGGTCGCCGTCGTCGCAATCGTTCGTGCCGCGCTCGTCGCTGGGCGTGTACGACAAACAGGTGTTCCGCGCACCGCTGGTCGGCGAAACTTCCGCCGATCCGAAGACCTACGGCAAGACACTGTTCGAAACCGACGCGGTGCGTGCATGGGTCGACGACCGCGCGGGCGAGAACGACGTGTTGATCGTGTCGTTCAAAAGCAAGATGAACACGATCGGACCGTCGGTCATCGACGGCCTCACGCAAGCCATCGAACTGGCCGAGAAGGATTACAAGGGCCTCGTCGTCTGGCAACCGACTTCGCTGAAACTCGGCACGCCGGGCGGCCCGTTCTCCGCCGGCGCGAATCTCGAAGAAGCGATGCCCGCCTTCATGATGGGCGGCGCGAAGGGCATCGAGCCGTTCGTGAAGAAATTCCAGCAAGGCATGTTGCGCGTGAAGTACGCGAGCGTGCCGGTCATCTCGGCGGTGTCGGGCATTGCGCTCGGCGGCGGCTGCGAGTTGGCGCTGCATAGCGCGAAGCGCGTCGCGCATATCGAGAGCTATATCGGGCTGGTGGAAGTCGGCGTGGGTCTGGTGCCCGCGGGCGGCGGTCTGAAAGAAGCGGCGCTGCGCGCGGCGGAAGCGGCGACACAAGTCGGCGCGACCAGCGACCTGCTCAAGTTCGTGCAGAAGTCGTTCGAAAACGCCGCGATGGCGAAGGTCTCGGCCTCCGCGCTCGACGCCCGCGCAATGGGTTATCTGAAGCCGTCGGACACGATCGTCTTCAACGTGTTCGAACTGCTCGACGTCGCGAAGAAGGAAGCGCGCGCGTTGGCGGCAGCCGGTTATCGTCCGCCGCTGCGCGTCACGCAAGTGCCGGTCGCGGGCCGCTCGGCTATCTCCACCATCAAGGCGTCGCTCGTCAACATGCGTGATGGCCGCTTCATCAGCGAACACGATTATCTGATCGCGAGCCGTATCGCCGAAGCCGTATGCGGCGGCGATGTCGAAGCCGGCAGTCTCGTCGACGAAGAATGGCTGCTGCAACTCGAGCGTCGTGCGTTCGTCGATCTGCTCGGCACGCAAAAGACGCAGGAACGGATCATGGGCATGCTGCAGACCGGCAAGCCGGTTCGCAACTAAGCGACGACATTCAGGAGCTTGAAAATGGCAAAGCAACTACAAGACGCATATATCGTCGCCGCGAGCCGTACGCCGATCGGCAAGGCGCCGCGCGGCATGTTCAAAAACACGCGCCCGGACGAACTGCTGGTGCACGCAATCAAGGCCGCCGTGGCGCAAGTCCCCGGCCTCGACACCAAAGTGATCGAAGACGCGATTGTCGGCTGCGCGATTCCGGAAGCGGAGCAGGGTTTGAACGTGGCGCGCATCGGCGCATTGCTGGCCGGTCTGCCGAACACGGTCGGCGGCGTGACGGTGAACCGCTTCTGCGCATCGGGCCTGACCGCACTGGCGATGGCCGCCGACCGCATCCGCGTCGGCGAATCGGACGCGATGATCGCAGGCGGCTGCGAATCGATGAGCATGGTGCCGATGATGGGCAACAAGCCGTCGCTGTCGCCGCATATCTTCGATCGCAATGAAGACGTGGGCATTGCCTACGGCATGGGTCTGACCGCGGAGAAGGTCGCCGAGCGCTGGAAGATCAGCCGCGAAGCGCAGGACGCGTTCTCGGTGGAATCGCACCGCCGCGCGATCGCCGCCCAGCAATCCGGCGAGTTCAACGACGAAATCGCCGCCTACACGATCACCGAGCGCTTCCCCGACCTCGCCACCGGCGAAGTGCGGATCAGCACGCGCGAAGTGTCGCTCGACGAAGGTCCGCGCGCGGAAACCTCGCTCGAAGGCCTCGCGAAACTGCGCGCGGTGTTCGCCAACAAGGGTTCGGTGACGGCGGGCAACAGCTCGCAGACCTCGGACGGCGCGGGCGCGCTGATCGTAGTGTCGGAAAAGACGTTAAAGGAATTCAACCTCACGCCGCTCGCGCGTTTCGTCAGCTTCGCCGTGCGCGGCGTGCCGCCGGAAATCATGGGTATCGGTCCGAAGGAAGCGATTCCGGCTGCGTTGAAGGCCGCCGGTCTGAAGCAGGACGACCTCGACTGGATCGAACTGAACGAAGCGTTCGCCGCGCAATCGCTGGCGGTGATTCAGGACCTCGGTCTCGATCCGTCGAAGATCAACCCGCTGGGCGGCGCGATCGCGTTGGGTCACCCGCTCGGCGCGACGGGCGCGATTCGTGCGTCGACGGTCGTGCACGGTCTGCGTCGCCGTAACTACAAGTACGGCATGATCACGATGTGCGTGGGCACCGGCATGGGCGCGGCGGGCATCATCGAGCGTCTGTAAGCGCGTTCCCGGGCGCGAGGCAAACGGTTCGCACGCCACGAGGCCTGCGAACCGTTTTTCCATTCGGCGGCACCTGACCGCGAAAAACTGCAAAGCACCGCAATCAGTATTACGAGGAGATGACGATGGACATTCTGGTCGAGCGCACCGATGGCGTGCTGACGATTGCCTTCAACCGGCCCGAGAAGAAAAATGCGATCACTGCCGCGATGTATCAGACGATGGCGGACGCACTCGTCGAAGCGCAAGGCGACACGGCCGTGCGCGCGATTCTGATTCGCGGCAGCGCGGCGATTTTCAGCGCCGGCAACGATCTCGAAGACTTCATGAAGACCCCGCCGATGGGCGAAAGCGCGCCGGTGTTCCAGTTCCTGCGCGCGATCAGCTCGGCGGAGAAGCCGGTGGTCGCGGCGGTATCGGGACCGGCGGTGGGCATCGGCACGACGCTGCTGCTGCATTGCGATCTGGTGTACGCCGCCGACACCGCGAGCTTTTCGCTGCCGTTCGCACAACTCGGCCTGTGTCCGGAAGCGGCGTCGAGCCTGTTGTTGCCGCGTGTGGGCGGCTATCAGGCGGCGGCGGAAAAGCTGCTGCTCGGCGAAGCGTTCGATGCGACGGAAGCGCAGCGCATGGGCTTCGTGAATCGCGTGCTACCGGCAGCCGAAGTGGAGGCGTTCGCGTTGGCGCAAGCCGCGAAACTGGCCGCGCTGCCGGCTTCATCGCTGCGGGTAACGAAGAGTCTGATGAAGCACGCCAGTCACCAGGAACTGCAAACGCAGATGACCGAAGAAGCCGTGCACTTCGGCAAGATGCTGCTCGCGCCGGAAGCGCGTGAGGCGTTCAAGGCGTTCTTCGAAAAGCGCAAGCCGGACTTCCGGCAGTTCGACTGAGCGCCGCCGCACGCGGCGCATGTTTGGAAAAGCTAGGTCGACTGCGCCGTGTCGTAGTCGACATAGCTGGACTCGCGGCAAAAGCTCACCAGCCGCACGCCCGCCTTGCGGGCAATCGCAATGGCCAGCGACGACGGCGCGGAGATCGTCGCCAGCATCGGCACGTTCACGCGCGCGGCCTTGCGCACCAGTTCATAGCTCGCGCGGCTCGACAGAAACACGAAACCTTGCTGCGTATCCACGCGATCCAGCACGAGCTGGCCGATCAGCTTGTCGAGCGCATTGTGGCGGCCGACGTCTTCGAATGCGCGCAGAATCGCGCCCGATTCGTCGCACCACGCGGCCGCGTGCAAGCCGCCCGTGAGTCGCGTCAACGCCTGGTGTTCGGGCAGCGCCTTCGCGGCGCGGGCAATCGCGTCCACCGCGAGCCGTTGTAAAAAACCGGTATCGGCAACGCGCTCCGGTTCCAGATCCAGCAGATCGATGCTTTCGATTCCACACACCCCGCAGCCGGTCCGCCCGGCCAATGCACGGCGCTTTTCCTTGAGCCCGACGAACGCCTGCTGGATCACCTGAATCTGCACTTCGGCATGCGGCAGTTCCGCGTCGTCGTGCAGTTCGACCTCGATGTCCTGAATGTCGCTGCTGCGCGCCACGATCCCCTCGGAAATCGCGAAGCCGACCGCGAAGGCTTCCAGATCGCGCGGCGTGCACATCATCACCGCATGCGAAATGCCGTTGAAGACAAGCGCCACCGGCCATTCCTGCCCGACGTGATCCGTGACGGTTTCGACCGTTTCGCCGCGATGCCGATGCACCTGACGGGTGATGGCGCCGGGCTGCCCGGTAGTTTCCAGATCGTCCAAACCGATTCACTCCTTGTGTATGGCTTTCGGCGGCCCGCGCTTTGGCTGCGCGAGCGAGGTTCTAAAATACCTCAACCCGGGTTCACGTGTGGCCCGGCGTCCAGGAGGGACATTGTCATGGGACTGACCGATACACCGCTACTTTTCGATTTCGAAGTTCAATCTTCGGAGAATTTCACGTTTATTCCGATGTCGGTGCGCTTCAATCTCGACCGGTTCGGCTTGCGCATCTCGCTGGCCCAATGGCAGTTGCTGCCGCTCGAAGACCGCAAGCTGCTGACGCGCTTCCCCGTCGAGGAAGACGCGGAGATCGAGCCGAATTTCGATCACGCGCTGTTCGAAATGCTGCGCACGCACGCCGACGTGGCGCCGGAATGGTTCACGCCCGACGCGTCGCCCGCCTGGCTTCGGACCGACGCCGTGCCGGACGGACTACTGCGGCAGGCGCAACTGGCGGGCCTCGCCGCACCCGCACTCGCGCAATGGAGCGCGCTTCCGCCTTTCAAGCGCTATGTGCTCGCCAAACTTTCGCGCAAGCCCGAAGCAAACCACGACTTCATCCCCGCAATGAAGGAATTCGGCCTCGCAAGCTGAGTTCGTCTGCTATGGCGCGACGATTTTTCGCTCGCGCCCTCAATCTGTTCCGATCGCTGCCGTTATTCATGGGTTGGCGTGTAAAAGAGCGGCACCGACAGCCGGTACACGCTCCCGCCCCCAGAACGATCGACGTTCGGAACCCATGACTCCTTTTCTCTCGATGCGGCTGCTCATCAGCCTGGCGATCATCGCCGTGGTGCTCGGCAGTCTGCTGAACGTCAGCGTCGGCGCGCGCAGGAAACGGCGCGGCGGCCGTGCGCTGGGTCGCGACGACGAACGCTTTCGCGGTCTGTTCGACGACCATCCCGTGCCGATGTACATCTTCGAGCGCGACACGCTGCGCTTTCTCGCCGTGAACGCGGCGGCGATCCAGCAATATGGCTACTCGGAGAGCGAATTCCTGTCGATGACGATCCGCGCGATCCGCCCGCGCACGGAAGTCGCGCGCCTCGAATCGCATCTGCAACGCAGCGACGAGGTGCGGCGCGGCCGCATGATGGCGGGCATCTGGCATCACCGGCGCAAGGATGGCTCGACGATCAGCGCCGACATCGCGTATCACGGACTGCATTTCATGGGCCGCGCCGCGTTCTTCGTGCTGGCCGACGACGTCACCGAGCAGATCAACGCGGAAGCCGAAGCCGAGCGCTCGAACCAGATGCTCGAAGCGGTGATCGACAACATTCCGCAGCGCATTTTCTGGAAGGACCGGGGCTCGCGCTACCTCGGCTGCAATATGGCCTTTGCGCGCGATGCGGGGCTCGCTTATCCCGAGCAGGTGGTCGGCAAGACCGATGCCGACATGCCGTGGCGCACGCTCGTCGACGTGCTGCACGGCCACGACACGGAGGTGCTGAGCACCGGCGTGCCGAAGATGAATTTCGAAGTCGACGTGGTGATCGACGGTCAGCATCGCACCACGGTCACGAGCAAACTGCCATTCACCGATAACGACGGCCGTGTGATCGGCGTGCTCGGCTCGTACACCGACATCACCGAGCGCAAACGCGCCGATCTGGCGTTGCGTCTGCAAAGCCGCGCGCTCGACGCGAGCGTCAACGCGATTCTGATCACCGCGCCGTCGCCGGCGGGCAATCTGATCGAATACGTGAACCCGGCTTTCATGCGGATTACCGGCTACGATCCGGCCGAGGTGATCGGCCATGACTGCCGGGTGTTGCAGCGCGACGACCGCGAGCAGGAAGGCGTCGCGCTGATCCGCCAGGCGCTCGCGGCGGACCGCGAAGTGAGCGCCGTGGTGCGCAACTATCGCAAGGACGGCGCGCTGTTCTGGAATCAACTATTCATTGCGCCGGTGCCGAACGCCGAGGGCGTGATTACGCATCACATCGGTGTGATCAACGACGTGACGGATCTGATCCGCTATCAGGAACAGCTCGAATATCAGGCGAACTACGACAGCCTGACGCGCCTGCCGAACCGCAACCTGCTGCGCGACCGCCTGCAGCATGCGCTGATCGTCGCGCAGCGGCAGCATAAAGGCGTCGCCGTGGTTTTCATGGATCTGGACGGCTTCAAGATCGTCAACGACACCTTGGGCCATAGCGTCGGCGACCGTTTGCTGAGCACGGTCGCCGAACGCCTCGCGCGCAGCACGCGCACGAGCGATACCGTGGCGCGGCACGGCGGCGACGAGTTCGTGGTCGTGATGACCGACACCGTCGACGAGCAGTCGCTGATCGCGTGGATGGAGCGCGTGCGCACGTCGATCTCCGAGCCGGTGTGGGTGGACGGCAATGAGTTGTACGTGGGCTGCAGCATGGGCGCGAGCCTGTATCCGCAGGACGGCGACGACGCGGAAACGCTGATGAAGAAGGCCGACCTCGCCATGTATCGCGCGAAGGACATGGGCCGCAATACGTTCCAGTTTTACCAGCCGGAGATGAACGCGAGCGCGGGCGTGCGGCTGAATCTCGAACGGCGTTTGCGGCGCGCGTTGCGCGACAACGAATTCCTGCTGCACTACCAGCCGCAGGTGGATATCCGTACCGGCCAGATCGTCGGCACCGAGGCGCTGGTGCGCTGGCTCGATCCCGAAGTCGGACTGGTGCCGCCGTCGTCGTTCATTCCGGTCGCGGAAGAGAGCGGTCTGATCGGGCCGTTGTCGGAATGGGTGCTGCGCGAGGCCTGCCGGCAGAACAAGGCCTGGCAGGACGAAGGCTTGCCGCCCGCGCGGGTCTCGGTGAATTTTTCGGCGCGCGTGTTCCAGCAGCGCGATATTGCCAAGCTGGTGCTGCAGGTGCTCGATGAAACCGGTCTCGCGCCGCAATACCTCGAGCTCGAACTGACCGAGAGCACCATCATGCGCAACGCGCAGGAAGCGGTGTCGATGCTCAACGAACTGCACGCGCTCGGCATCGGTCTCGCGATCGACGACTTCGGTACCGGCTATTCCAGCCTGAGCTATCTGAAACGTTTTCCGGTGGACCGGTTGAAGATAGACCGCTCGTTCGTGTCGGATATCGGCGTGTCGGCCGACGACGAAACCATCACCTCGGCGATCATCGCGCTCGCCCATTCGCTGAAGTTGCAGGTGATTGCCGAGGGCGTGGAAACCTCGGCGCAACTGGAGTTTCTGAAAGAGCGCGCGTGCGACGAAATGCAGGGCTTCTACTTTGCGCGGCCGCTGACGACGGATGCGATCGCGGCCTTGTTGCAAGGCGGCATGGCGCGCGAACTGGTCGAGGCGTGAGCCGCGCCGCCGCCGGGCCGATTACACGGCAGGGGTCGCGATGAATACCGGCAATTGCTCCGCCTGAGCCGCGAACGCGGCGAACTGAGGATGCTCCGCCGCCTTGACGGTACCGGGCAGCATCAACTGGGTGAAGCCCCACGTCACCGCGACGGTGACCTCTGCCGCGCCGAAGCGCTCCGACTCGATGGGCAGCGGCGCGGCCGCCAGTTCCTGTTCGAGTTGGGCATAGGCCGCGAAGAGTTGCGAGTGCACCCGTTCGAGCCACGGTTCGTGTTGCTTCTCGGCCGGCCTCAGCTTCCGCTCGTAGACGATCTGCACCGTTTTCTCACATGCGGCGAGCGCGAGCCCGGTCAGACGGGCGGCGCGCAAACAGTCTTCGGGCCGCGACGGGAACAATGTCTGGTCGGGGCCCGCCAGCGCCGCGACGTACTGCAGGATCACCGTCGAATCCATGATGCTCTGGCCGTTGTCGACGATCAGCGTCGGCGCCTTGACGACCGGGTTGATGCGCCTGAACTGCTCATACGTGCTGAACACCGAAATCGCCTCGTGCTCGAAGTCGACTTCCAGCAGTTTCAGGCAGATCGCCACGCGGCGTACGTATGGCGAGTCGAGCATTCCGATGAGTTTCATCACATTTCCGTTAGAGGTTCTATCATGGCGCGCGCAATGCGCCGCTTGATGGGCTGGAGCCGACGGGCCAGCACCTGCGCGAATCGAACCGATAGATTAAGCATCTTCAGCCGGTAAAAAAAGCGACATTATTCGACGGCTTTCGTCAGAATGGCTTACATGAAACCGATTCCTCCGCTCACTGCGTTGCGCTGCTTCGAGGCCGTGGCCCGGCTCGGCGGCATCACGCTCGCCGCGCGCGAACTGCACGTCACGCACTCGGCGGTCAGCCAGCAGATCAAGGTACTGGAAGACGCCATGGGCGTCGCGATGTTCGTGCGCGAAGCGCGCGGTCTGCGGCTGACCGAAGACGGGCGGCTCTACGCGCTGGAAATCCGCACCGCGTTGCGCGACATCACGCAGGCCACGCGGCGCGCGCAGGCGCGGCCGCAGGAGAGCGAACTGGTCGTCGCCACCTTGCCGTCGTTCGCGCTGCATTGGCTGGTGCCGCGGCTGCCCAGCTTTCGCGCCGCGCATCCGTACTACCGGGTGCGTTTGCTGACCAGTCTGCAACTCGAAGATCTGCGCCACGGCGTGAGCGATATCGCGATTCGCATGGGTCAGGGACATTGGCCGGACGTCGCGCAACAGAAACTGTTCGACGACGAACTGGTGGTGGTCGCCGCGCCGCATTTCGCGCTCGGGCCGCACGGCGGTTTGCCGCGCAGCGCGGCCGAGGTGCTCGCCTGTCCGCTGATCGCCAGCCCCGATGCGCCGTGGAGCGACTGGTGCCGTGCCGCCCGGTTGCCGGAGCCGGCTGCCGAAGCAACGGTGCTGTCGGCAGGTGATTCGAGCATCGTCCTCGGCGCCGTCATGCTCGGGCAGGGCGTCGCGCTCGAACGGCGGAGTCTGGTCGCTCATGCCATGGCGCGCGGCGAACTCGTGCAGGTCACCGAGATTCGCGTGCCGTACCGCTATCCGTACTGGCTGGTGTGGCAACAGCGCGATCTGTTGAATGCACGGCAAACGCATTTCGCGCAGTGGATCGAAGGGCAGGTCGACGCCTACCTGCGCGAAGCCAGGCCTGGCGGGAGGTAGCGGGCACGCAGGTTGCGTCCTCGTCGTTAGCTGAATACAACCGGAGAGAACAATGACGTCGAAACCTGCAAAGAAACTGGCTGTGCTGTTGGCATCGGTAGTACTGAGCGTGGCGTCGGCCGCGCCGGCGTTCGCGCAAAGCGGCGGCGGCGGTGGCGGCGGTCCGGCTGGAGACGGCTCGGATGCGGCCACGCCGACGGCGGCCTCCCGTCCTGCCACGAGCAGCACCAAGGCCCAACGCAAGGCCGCGCGCAAACAGGCGCGCGCGAAGAAGAATGCCGAACTGAAACAACTGGAAAGCAACGGGTATCAACCGTCGCGCAACGATCCGAACTATCCGCAGGACATCCAGAACGCGCAGAAGAAGGCGGGTATCGGCGCTGCGGCTAGCCAGTAAACCGGCAGGCCCCAAGCCGGGCCGCGATGTAAAAAAAGGACGAAGCGCTGTGGCGCCTCGTCCTTTTTTCATGAACCGCCTTCCGGGTTAGTCCAGCGCGGGCAGTGCGCGCGGACGGCGGTCGCTATCGGTTGCGACGTAGGTGAGGATGGCCTCGGTCACCTTGACGAGATCTTCGGTGAGGCTCATGCGCTGGGCGTAAACCTCGACCGAGACCGTGACCGACGTATTGCCGGTCTTGACGATATCTGCGTAAAAACTGAGCAGGTCGCCGACGAACACCGGCTGCTTGAACACGAACGAATTCACCGCGATGGTGGCCACGCGTCCGTTAGCGCGGCGGCTGGCCGGAATCGAGCCGGCAATATCGACTTGCGCCATGATCCAGCCGCCGAACACGTCACCATGGACGTTCGCGTCCGACGGTTGCGGCATGACGCGCAGCGCGCAGGGCTTCTGCGGAAGTTGAAGAACATCGGTCATGGGAATACCTTGAAAAGCCGAGCGAAAGCGGCGCCAGCCGGCTTCTGCGACAATGGAAAGATCACGGATTGTACGGGAAAGCTCCCAGCCGGGCCGCGCGACATAACCAGCATGCCGGTACGGCAGACGGTGATCGGCGCGGTCTTCGACGCAGCGAACTCCGGCGCTTGCCCCTGCGAACTCCGTCGCTTCCTCACTTCCCAGCCGATCCCCATGCGCCGCACGCCTTCGTCCGACCCGTCGCCCGTTTCGCCCATTTCCACCCAGCCGCGCAACGACTGGCAGACCATTCTGTCGCTGCTGCCTTATCTCGCCACGTATAAATGGCGCGTCGGCTTCGCGCTGAGTTGCCTGATCGGTGCGAAAGTCGCCAATCTCGGCGTGCCGATCGTGATGAAGCGGATCGTCGACGGCCTCGCCTCGGTCCGTCATCTCACCGCACTCGGCCGCGCGCAGGATGCGCCGGGCATCGTGCTGCTCGGCGGCGTCGGCTTGCTGGTGGTCGCGTATGCGGTGGTGCGGCTGTCGACCTCGCTCTTCACCGAGTTGCGCGAGATTCTGTTTGCCAAGGTGACCGAGAGCGCGGTACGCCAACTGGCGCTCAAAGTGTTCCGCCATTTGCATGCGCTGTCGCTGCGCTTTCATCTGGAGCGGCAAACCGGCGGCATGTCGCGCGACATCGAGCGCGGCACGCGTGGCATCACGCAACTCATTTCCTACTCGCTCTACAGCATCCTGCCGACACTCGTCGAAGTCGGCCTCGTGCTCGGCTTCTTCGTCGTCAAATACGAGGCGTATTACGCGGTGGTGACTTTCATCGCGCTCGCCGTGTATATCGTGTTCACCGTGAAGGTGACCGAGTGGCGCACGCATTTTCGCCGCACCATGAACGACCTCGATTCGAAGGCGAATTCGCGCGCCATCGATTCGCTGCTCAACTACGAAACCGTCAAATACTTCGGCAACGAAGAGTGGGAAGCCGGCCGCTACGACGAAAACCTCAAGCGCTATCGCACGGCCGCGATCAAGGCGCAGCGCTCGCTGTCGGCGCTGAATTTCGGCCAGCAGGCGATTATCGGCACGGGGCTCGTGTTCATTCTGTGGCGCGCGACGCAAGGCGTGATGGCCGGACGACTCACGCTCGGCGATCTGGTGCTGATCAACACCTTCATGCTGCAGCTCTACATTCCACTGAATTTTCTGGGCGTGGTGTATCGCGAACTGAAGCAGAGTCTGACCGATATGGACCGCATGTTCACGCTACTGGGTGCGACTCAGGAAGTGCCGGACGTGCCCGCGGCGCCGGCCTTGAACGTGAGCGGCGCGCAGGTGCGCTTCGAGCACGTGAACTTTGCGTACGAAAGCGCCCGGCAGATTCTGCACGACGTCAGCTTCACGATTGCAGCGGGCACGACGACGGCGGTGGTCGGCCATAGCGGCTCGGGTAAATCGACGCTTGCGCGGCTGATGTTCCGCTTCTACGATCTGGATCGAGCGAGCGGCGGCGCCATCACCATCGACGCTCAGGATATTCGCGACGTCACGCAGGATTCGCTACGGGCGGCGATCGGCATCGTGCCGCAGGATACGGTGCTGTTCAACGACTCGATCTACTACAACATTGCGTACGGCCGGCCGGCCGCCACGCGCGACGAAGTGATCGCGGCGGCGCGCGCGGCGCATATTCACGAATTCATCGAGGGTTTGCCGAAGGGCTACGAGACGCCGGTCGGCGAGCGCGGCCTGAAGCTGTCGGGCGGCGAAAAGCAGCGCGTGGCGATTGCCCGCACCATCCTCAAGAATCCGCCGATCCTGCTGTTCGACGAAGCGACCTCGGCGCTCGATTCGCGTTCGGAACGGGCGATCCAGCACGAACTCGATCTGATTGCCCGCGAACGCACGACGCTGATCATCGCGCACCGGTTGTCCACCGTCGTGCACGCGCAGCAGATCATCGTGATGGACAAGGGCCGCATTGTCGAGCGCGGCACGCACGCCGAACTGCTGCAGGCAAACGGCCTGTTCGCGCAGATGTGGGCGTTGCAACAGCAGCGCACGGAGCCCGCCGTGCCGGAAGCGGTCGAAGGACAGCCGGCGGCCGCGCTCTAAAGCTCGCGCGTGCTGCGTAGCTGCCGGTCCAGCGCATCGAGCTGCGCGGGCGTGCCGACGTTTTCCCACCAACCCGTGTACAACTCGCCGCTCGCCAGAGCGCGTGCAATCGTGTCGCGATAGTACGGCGTGAGCGCACGCCGCGTGCCGCGCGGCAGATCGCGAAACATCCGCGTGTCGTACAGCCCGATGTTGCCGAACGTGAAGCGCGGCGTTGCGTCCAGCGACAGTTTGCCGTCCACCAGACCGAAGTCGCCCTGTGGATGAAACGTAGGGTTCGGCACCATCACGAGATGCATGCCGGGTTCGGGTAACGCGGCCAGTCGGGCCGCATGCGCCTGCAATGCGGCGTAATCGAAGTCCGCATAAACGTCGCCGCTCACCGCGACGAACACTTCGCTCGCGCCTTCGTCTTCGAGCAGCGGCAAGGCCTGCACGATGCCGCCGGCGGTTTCCAGCGCTTCATGCTCGGCCGAATAACGCACCTGCACGTTCCAGCGCGAGCCGTCGCCGAGCGTGGCTTCGATCTGCTCGCCGAGCCACGCATGATTGATGACGATGGTTTCGAAGCCCGCCCGCGCGAGCCGTTCGATCTGCCAGACGATCAGCGGCTGGCCGCCCACTTCGAGCAAAGGCTTGGGCCGCGAATCGGTGAGCGGGCGCATGCGCTCGCCGCGCCCGGCGGCGAAAATCATCGCTGTCTTCAGAGTCATGGCCATGACCTAGAACGTGTAGCCGACTTCGTCGGCACGCCCTTCGAGTTCGTCGAGCAGTCGCGCGAACGGGCGCAGCGGCGCATAACGTTCGGCGACCTTGCGCGCATAGCCGATGAAGCGCGGCAGGTCTTTCATGTAGTGCGGCTTGCCGTCGCGATAGTTGATGCGGCAGAACAGGCCGAGCACCTTGATATGCCGTTGCAGGCCCATCCATTCGAGCTGGCGGTAAAACTCGCCGAAATCCGGATCGACCGGCAAGCCAGCCTTTTTCGCGCGCTCCCAGTAGTACACGAAGCAGTCGAGCTCGAACTCCTCGTCCCAGCCGATAAATGCGTCGCGCAGCAGCGACGCCACGTCGTAGGTGATCGGGCCGTACACCGCGTCCTGGAAGTCCAGCACGCCGGGGTTGCCTGCCGGCAGGACCATCAGGTTGCGCGGCATGAAGTCGCGCAGCATGAACGCCTGAGGTTGCGCGCGGGCGCTCGCGATCAGCAGCGCAAACGTACGGTCGAGCAGCCCGCGGGTTTTGTCGTCGATCTCACGGCCCAGATGGCGGCCGATGAACCACTCGGGCAGCAACTCCATCTCGCGGCGCAGAAAGGCTTCGTCGAACGCCGGCAGCAAGTCTTCGCGCGAGGTGAGTTGCCAGCGGATCAGCGCGTCGAGCGCATCGCGCATCAGCGTGCGGGCTGCGCGCGGTTCGTCGGCGGTTTGGGCTTCGGTCAGCGCGGCGAGATAGGACGCGGTGCCCAGGTCGGTCACCAGCATGAAGCCGGCGTCGAAGTCGACTTCCAGCACCCGCGGCACTGTCACGTTCGCGGCGCCGAGCAACTGCGCGACCTGCACGAATTCCCGGCACTTCTCGGGCGGGGGCGCGTCCACGGCGATCAGCGTGCCGGCGCTTTCATCTTCCGCCGCCTTACCGGCGAGCCGGAAATAGCGCCGGAAACTGGCGTCCGAGGAAGCCGGAACCAGTGTGGCCAGATCGAGCGCATAGCGTGTGGCGTGGGGCTTGAGCCAGGCCTCGAGGCGTTCGAGGCGCAGGTCGGTGGTGTCTTGGGAGGGGGGTAGCTGCATGAAATCCTGCGGCAAATTCAGAGGGGCAACGTCTTGCCATATAATACCCCACGACTTTTTTGACGCGACTCACGCCAGCTTTCGCGTATTCCGTTTTACCGCCCGCCGCACCGTTCGACAGATTGTCAATATTCATGTGCAGCCGACTGTCACGGTCAGCTCGTGCAGGCGGTGGATCGTGACTGCACAAGCTGACCCACGGGCCGATTCGCCAAACGATACATGCCGCCTAGACAGTTTTCCCAACCGACTCCCTCTTGTGCTGTCGTCCCGCGCAAAAGGCGGCTCGTCGCGGCGTTGATCGCCGTTCCGGGCCTGATGCCCGCACTTGCGCACGCCCAGTTGGTCGGGGAAGCCGCGCAGCCGCAATCGATCGATTTGCCCTGGGGCATGCAACTCGCCCCGCAACTCGAAGAACATCCGTTGCAGCCTGGCCAGAAGCCGGCGACCTTCGTACTCGGCGACACCACCAGCGGCACGACCGATCAGGACATGGCCGCGAAGGGCTCGGCCGAGATACGCCGCAATGCGGTGGTCATCAAGGCGGACGCACTTCACTACGACGAAGACACCGACATGGCCGACGCTTACGGCCATGTTCACGTGGCCAATAGCGGCAATACCTTCGTCGGGCCGGAAGCGCACATGCGGGTGGATTCGAGCGAAGGCTACATGAGCGCGCCGAAGTACCACTTCAACCTGACCGGCGGTTCGGGCAGCGCGGAGCGCGTCGATCTGCTCGACAACGAGCGTTCGGTGTTCACCAAAGGCACGTACACGGCGTGCGACTGCGAAGACAATCCGGCCTGGTACATCAAGGGTAGCGAATTCGATTTCGACACGGGCGCGGACGAAGGCGTCGCCCATAACGGCGTGCTGTTCTTCCAGGGCGTGCCGGTGTTCGCGTCGCCGTGGCTGTCGTTTCCGCTGTCGGGCGAGCGGCGCAGCGGCGTGCTGCCGCCCACGTTCTCGCTGAGTTCGACCAACGGCTTCGAACTCTCGGTACCGTACTATTTCAACCTCGCGCCGAACCGCGACCTGACGGTCACGCCGCGGCTCATCTCGAAGCGCGGCGTGCAGTTGCAGTCGACATTCCGTTATCTGTCGCCCACGTATTCCGGGTCGATCACCGGCGAATTCCTGCCGGACGATCACATCACGAAGACCAACCGTTACGCGCTGTATATCCAGCACAACCAGAATTTCGGTAACGGTTTCGGCGGCTACATCTACTACAACAAGGTTTCGGACAATACGTATCCGGAAGACCTGTCGTCGTCGGTGAACCAGTTCATGAACGGCACCCAGCTCCTGTATCAACAGGAAGCCGGGTTGACGTACAACAACGGCCCGTGGTCGGTGCTCGCGCGCGAGCAGCACTGGCAGACACTGACGCCGTCGGTCGCGCCGTATGGCCGCGAGCCGCAGTTGAACGTCAAGTACGCGAAGTACAACATCGGCGGGTTCGACTTCGGCACGGAAGCCGACTACTCGAATTTCCGCATTACCACGGCCGACACGACCCAGGGTCAACGGGTCATGTTCAACCCGTACCTGTCGTATTCGGTAGTCGGGCCGGGTTATTTCGTCACGCCGAAGGTGCAATGGCACTTCGCGTCGTACAACCTGAACAACATCGGCGACGACGTGCCGGTGGGTACGCCGAAGAACTTCACCGAATCGATTCCCACGCTGAGCTTCGACACCGGGCTGATTTTCGACCGCTCGGTGCGCATCTTCGGCGAGGATTACATCCAGACGCTGGAACCGCGTCTGTATTACGTGTACACGCCGTACCGCAACCAGGAATCGGCGCCGCTGTTCGACACGGCCGACTCCGACTTCGGGCTGGCGGAAATCTTCACGCCGAACACCTTCGTCGGTAACGACCGGATCGCCGACGCGAACCGCCTGACCGCGGCCATCACCACGCGCTTCATCAACCCGGCGACCGGCGACGAGCGCGCGCGTTTCGTGCTCGCGCAGGAGTATTACTTCCAGGATCAGCGCGTCACGCTGCTGCCGACGCAAACCAGCACGCAGGCCACGCACTCGGACCTGATCGCGGGTGCGTCGCTCAAGCTCGGGGCCGGTTTCGCGTCGGAAACTGCGTTCCAATATAATGCCGACAACAACGAGCTGATGAAGACCAGCATCGGTTTCGGCTTTAGCCCGGGCACCAGCAAGGTAATCAACGTCGCCTACCGCTACACGCGCGCGAACACCACGCTGGACAACCAGCCGATCAACCAGTTGCTGGTGTCGGGTCAATGGCCGCTCACGCATCGGGTGTACGGTGTCGGCCGCATCAACTACGACCTCGGCGGTCACCGCGTCGTCGACGGTTTGATCGGTCTGCAATACGACGCCGACTGCTGGACGCTCGGCGCCGGCATCCAGCGCTACGCGAACGGTGTGAACACGTCGGGGCAGTACCAGTCGAGCACGCGCTTTCTCGCGCAGCTCACGTTCAAGGGTTTGTCGAGCGTGGACAACGGTCTCGTCACGGCATTCCGCGCGAGCGTGGCGGGCTACACGCCGCTGCCGCCGCCGCCCGCGCCGGAAGCGCGTTTCACCAATTACGAATGACGTTCGCCCGCTCATTCATTGCATGCGAAAAGACGGGCCATGCGCGCCCGACATCATTGGAGTATCTGTGGCAATCATGAAAAAGCTTCGCTTGGCAACGCTCGCGGCCGGTCTTGCGGCTGCGGCGTCCTTCCTGGTCGTGGCGCCCGCACAGGCGCAGGCGCTGTCTTCCGGCAGTAACGGGCAGACGGTCGATACCATTGCCGCAGTGGTCAACAACGGTGTCATCACGCGGCGCGAGCTCGACGAGCGCATGGGTCTCATCTCGCGCCGGCTGCAGCAGCAGAACGCACCGGTCCCGCCGCAGGACCAGTTGCGCCAGCAGGTGCTCACGCAGATGGTGCTGGAGCGCATCCAGCTGCAGAAGGCGAAGGAAGACGGCATCGTCATCGACGACGCGGCCGTGCAAAAAACGCTCGAGCGGCTCGCGCAGGCGAACAACATGTCGATCGAAATCTATCGCGCGCGCATCGAGGCGCAAGGCGTGCCCTGGTCCACCTTCACGAACGACGCGCGCACCGAACTCACGCTGTCGCGTCTGCGTGAGAAGGAAGTGGACAGCAAGGTCACCGTGTCGGACGCCGAGGTCGCGAACTACATCGCCAGCCAGCGCGGACCGGGCGCCGGTCAGACCAGCGATCTGCGCATCGAGCACATCTTGCTGAAGGCTGCGCAGAACGCGCCGGAAACGGATATCGAAGCCGCGCAGCAAAAAGCCCAGGCGCTGTTGACCGAAGCGAAGGGCGGCGCGAATTTCGAAAAGCTCGCGAAGTCGAATTCGCAGGCGCCGGACGCATCGAAGGGCGGTGACATCGGCTTCATGGCGCCGTCCAAACTGCCGCCGGAATTCGTCACGGCCGCCTCCACGTTGCGTCCCGGTCAGGTCAGTCCCGATCTGATCCGTACGGCCGACGGCTTCGAAATCGTGCGCCTCGTCGATCGTCGCGCGGGCCAGGGCACCAGTTCGGATGCGCCGAAGCTCGTGCAAACCCACGTGCGTCACATTCTGCTGCGCGTCGGCGACGGCATGTCCGAACCGCAAGCGCGTCAGAAGCTGCTGGAAATCCGCCAGCAGATCGCCAACGGCGGCGACTTCTCGAAGTTCGCGCATACGTACTCGCAAGACGGTTCGTCGTCGCAAGGCGGCGACCTCGGCTGGATCAGCCCGGGCGAAACGGTGCCGGAATTCGAGCGCGCGATGAACAGCCTGCAGGACGGTCAGATCAGCGACCCGGTGCGCAGCGAGTATGGCTATCACCTGATCCAGGTGCTGGGCCGTCGCGAATCGCAAGGCTCGGTGTCGCAGCAGATGGATCTCGCGCGTCAGGCCATCGGTCAACGCAAGGCCGAACAGGCCTACGCCGACTGGCTGCGCGAACTGCGCGACACGGCGTACGTGGAAGTGAAGCCGGATCTGTCGGCTTCGCGCTAAGCCGACCCCAAGAACTCATCATGACCCAAGCCGCGCAGCCCGCCTCCCCGCACCTGCAGATCGCGATGACGACCGGCGAGCCCGCCGGCGTCGGTCCCGAACTGACGGCGCAGGCGCTGGCCGGCGCAGCGACGCATTGGCCGCACGCACGCTTCACGGTGCTCGGCGACGCGAACCTGCTCGCCGAACGCGCGCGCGCGGTCGGTGTCGATTGGGACGCGTTGCTCGCGAACGGCGAGCGCATCGAGGTGCAGCACCGGCCGCTCGGCACGCCGTCCGTGGCCGGCAAGCTCGACGCGGCCAACGGCCTATACGTGCTCGATCTGCTCGACTGCGCCATCGACGGTGCGGTGGCGGGCCGCTTCGACGCCATCGTCACCGCACCGCTGCAAAAGAGCACGATCAACGATGCCGGAGTGCCGTTCACCGGCCACACCGAATATCTCGCCGAACGCACGCACACCCGCCAGGTCGTGATGATGCTGGCCGGCAGCGGCCAGCGGCCGTTGCGCGTTGCGCTCGCGACCACCCATCTGCCGCTCAAGGACGTGTCGGCGGCGTTGTCGGTGGAGAGTCTGCTCGAAACGCTGCGCATCGTCGATCACGATCTGCGACATCATTTCGGTCTGCCCGCGCCGCGTATTCTGGTCACCGGCCTGAACCCGCATGCGGGTGAAAACGGTTATCTCGGCCGCGAGGAAATCGACGTCATCACGCCGGCGCTTAATCTCGCGAACCAGCAGGGTATCGACGCGCGCGGACCGTATCCCGCCGATACGCTGTTTCAGCCGCGCTATCTCGAGCAGGCCGACTGCGTGCTGGCCATGTTCCACGATCAGGGCTTGCCGGTGTTGAAGTACGCGACGTTCGGCGAAGGTATCAATATCACGCTCGGTTTGCCGATCATCCGCACGTCGGTCGATCACGGCACCGCGCTCGATCTGGCCGGCACCGGCCGCGCCGACTCGGGCAGCCTGATCGCTGCGATCGACACCGCGGTTTTCATGGCGCAACATCGTCGCGCGGGTTGAAGCGGCGGCATGCTTTGGTGTGCGCCGTTAGTACCATGCGTACCCGACGTGAAGTTGCGTGCTATCCAGGCGCCGTCCGCCGCCGCGACGGGCCTCTTTTCTTAAGCAGTTCTCTTTCTTAGCGTTTCTTCGATGTCCACCAGCAGACAGCAACCAGGCCGCCATCAAGGTCATATCGCGCGCAAGCGTTTCGGACAGAATTTTCTGGTCGACATGGGCGTGATCGATTCGATCGTCGACGTGATCGCGCCGCAGCGCGGCGAGCGCATGGTCGAGATCGGCCCGGGACTCGGCGCGCTGACCGGACCGTTGATCGAACGTCTCGCGACGCCGGAGTCGCCGTTGCACGCCGTCGAACTGGACCGCGATCTGATCGGCCGTCTGAAGACGAAATTCGGCGAACTGCTCGAACTGCATTCGGGCGATGCGCTCGCGTTCGACTTCGGTTCGCTGGCCTTGCCGCAGGAGAAGGCGTCGCTGCGCATCGTCGGCAACCTGCCGTACAACATTTCGAGTCCGCTGCTGTTTCATCTGACGGAGTTCGCGCACAAGGTGATCGACCAGCATTTCATGCTGCAGAACGAAGTCGTCGAGCGAATGGTCGCGGAGCCGGGCACCAAGGCATTCAGCCGCCTGTCCGTGATGCTGCAGTATCGCTACGTGATCGACAAGCAACTCGACGTGCCGCCCGAAGCGTTCCAGCCGCCGCCCAAGGTCGATTCGGCGATCGTGCGGATGATCCCGTACGAGTTGCACGAACTGCCGCCGGTGGATCAGCGTGTGCTCGGCGAACTGGTGACGGCGGCGTTCTCGCAGCGCCGCAAGATGCTGCGCAATACGTTGGCCGCGTATCGCGACTCGGTGGACTTCGAGGCGCTCGGTTTCGATCTGCAGCGCCGCGCCGAAGACGTGCCGGTAGCGGAATACGTGCAGGTCGCGCAGGTGTTACAGGGCAAGGCCCAGGCCGGAGTGCGGGTCTGAAGCGTGGCTCCTCATGCGTCCCGCGCTCTGCAATGTGACGCGATTCCGGGTACATTGACGCTCTTTTTTCTCACGCACAAACGGAGTACCTCATGCGCCTGCTACACACCATGCTTCGCGTCGGCGACCTGGACCGCTCGATCGCCTTCTACACCGACCTGCTCGGCATGAAACTGCTGCGTCGTGAAGAATTCCCCGACGGCAAATTCACGCTGGCTTTCGTCGGCTACACGGACGAGCGCGATGGCGCGGTCATCGAACTCACGCACAACTGGGATACGCCGTCGTACGATCTCGGCACCGCGTTCGGTCACCTCGCCGTGGAGGTTGAAGACGCCTACGCCGCGTGCGACAAGATCAAGGCGCAGGGCGGCAACGTCGTGCGCGAAGCGGGTCCGATGAAACACGGCAGCACCGTGATCGCGTTCGTGACGGACCCGGACGGCTACAAGATCGAGTTCATTCAAAAAAAGAAGTAAAGCGCATTACAACGTCGGCAGTAATTCCGGCGGATGCGACTTGAGTGTTTGCCGCGCTTCGCGGAACTCCGGAAAAATCGATTCGACGGTTTCCCAGAAGCGCGGACTGTGATTCATCTCCCGCAGATGCGCCAGTTCGTGCGCGACCACGTAGTCGATGATGGACAGCGGAAAGTGGATCAGCCGCCAGTTCAGACGGATCTTGCCGTCGCTCGAACAACTGCCCCACCGCGTGGCCGCGGAAGAGAGCGCATACGCGCGATAGTTCACGCCGAGTTTTTCCGCGTAGATCGCGAGGCGCTCGCCGAACAGACGTTTGGCTTCGCCTTGCAACCAGCCCTGTACGCGGTCTTTGATCTGTTGCGGGTCCGCTTGCAAGGGCAGCGGTATTTGCAGCGCCGCGTCGAGCGCGTTGAACGCCAGCGTGCCGCGCGGCGCGCCGAGCGTCACGCGCACCGGTTGCCCTAAATAAGGGACTTCGGCGCCGTCTTTCCAGTCGACCTTCGGCAACGCGCGCTGCTCGACACGCGTCTGCCATTCAATCAGCTTCGTAAAAATCCAGCGCTGCTTTTCGGTGATTGCCGTTTCGATATCAGCGAGCGTGACCCAACGCGGTGCGGTGATGGTGAGTCCCGTGCTGTCGATCGCAAAGCCGATCGAGCGACGCGCCGAACGCTTGAGTGCGTAATGCAGGGTGCGCGGGCCGATTACGACGCTTCTTAGCTTGCTGCCATCTGGCGCGAGCAACGTGGCGGGTGGCGCAACATGCGGCGGTTTGGCCGGCGACCCGCCCGGCGATGCCGGCGGTGCGGAGGCTGAGGACGGTGACGGCGACGACACGGACCCCGGTTCGGCGAAGAGCGGGAGATCGAGTTGCCGGTTATCGAGCGCCGCAGCGGACTGCGGCGTAGGAGACTTCTGCATCGGATTCGGCTTCGCGCAAGAACGCCCTCGTGGGCGTCAGCGCGTCAGATTGATGCGGCGGTAGAGGTGCTTTCCGCTGCGGGGTAGGCGGCAGGATCGATGCGGCGCATTTCCGTTTCGATCCACTGTTCGACGCGCCGGTTCACTTCGTCGGGCGTGAGCCCCGTGGTGTCGATCGGCTTGCCGATCGACACTGTGACTATACCCGCATATTTTAAAAACGAGTTACGTGGCCAGACGCGCCCTGCGTTGTGCGCGATCGGCACGACCGGCGCACCGGTGGCGATCGCAAAGCGCGGGCCGCCGGTTTTGTATTTGCCCTGCTTGCCGGTAGGCGTACGCGTGCCTTCCGGAAACATGATGACCCACGCGCCTTCTTCCATGCGCTGCTTGCCTTGCCGGATCACCGAGTCGAAGGCGTACTTGCCTTCCTTGCGATCGATGTGAACCATCTTCAGCATGCCGAGCGCCCAGCCGAAGAACGGCACGAACAGCAATTCACGCTTGAAGACATAGCACAGCGGGCGCGGCATCAGCGCGGGAAAAGCCAGCGTCTCCCACGCCGATTGATGCTTGGACAGCAGCACCGCGGGACCGTCGGGCAGATTCTCGTAGCCTTCGATCCGGTAGCGAATGCCGTTCAGCCAGCGCACCGTGTGCAACGTGGCGCGACACCAGCCCGCCGCCATCCAGTAGCGGTTGTCGGCGCGCATGAACGGAAATGCGATGAAGCACGCCGTGGCGTACGGCACCGTGAACAGCACGAAGTAAATCAGGAGGAGCAGCGAACGAATGAAGCGCATCGGCGTGGTCGGTGAGGGAAGAGGGTGCAGGTGGCGTGCGTGTTGTCGGAGAGGTGTCGCAACGGACGCTCAGTCCTGCGCGTCGGCGAGGAAGTCGAGCGCGAACGCGCGCAGGTCGGCATGCACCTTCGTGCCGTCGGGCAAACCGCCCGCTGCCAGCGTTTTGCGACCCTTGCCGGTCAGCACCAGATGCGTGGGATGACCGAGCGCCGCGCCCGCTTGCAGATCGCGTATCGCGTCGCCGACCACCGGGGTATGTTCCGGATCGACCTCGAAACGCTCGGCGATCATTTTCAGCATGCCGGGTTTCGGCTTGCGGCATTCGCAGTGATCTTCCGCCGTATGCGGGCAGAAGAACACCGCGTCGATGCGCCCGCCGACCGCCGCCGCGACGCGATGCATCTTGAGATGCATCGCGTTGAGCGCGTTCATGTCGAACAGACCGCGGCCGATGCCCGACTGGTTCGTCGCGATGGCGACGCGATAACCGGCCTGGTTCAGACGCGCGATCGCTTCGAGCGAACCGGGCAGGGCGACCCACTCGTCCGGCGACTTGATGTACGCGTCGGAGTCGACGTTGATCACGCCGTCGCGGTCGAGGATCACCACTTTTTTGGTCGGCATGGCGCGGGGCTCAGGCGGCGAGTCGGGAAATGTCGGCGACGCAATTCATCTGCTGATGCAGTGCGCCGAGCAAAGCCAGACGGTTGGCACGCAACGCCGGATCTTCGGCGTTGACCATCACGTCGTTGAAGAACGTGTCGACCGGTTCGCGTAACGCGGCGAGCGCGGTCAGCGCACCGGTGTAGTCGCGCGCGGCGAGTTGCGATTGCACGCGCGGCGCCACCTGCTCGAGTTGCGCGTGCAAGGCTTTTTCCGCCGACTCGATCAGCAGCGTGACCTGCACGCCGCCGGTAGTCGCGAGACCTTCCGACTTCTTCAGGATGTTCGAGATGCGCTTGTTGGCGGCGGCGAGCGACGCCGCTTCCGGCAGCGCCGCGAACTCGCGCACCGCGTCGAGGCGCGCGACGATGTCGTCCAGACGCGTCGGGTTGAGCGCGAGTACAGCGTCGATTTCGCCCGGCGCGTAGCCGCGTTCGCGCAACAGACCACGCAGACGATCCAGGCTGAATTCGTAGATGGCCTGCGTCGAGTCGGCGACGTTCGGTACCGTGGCGAACGTCGCATAAGCCGCGCGCAACAGTTCGATGAAGTCGACCGGCAACTGCTTTTCGACGAGGATGCGCAGCACGCCGAGCGCATGACGGCGCAACGCGAACGGATCTTTCTCGCCGGTGGGCTGCAGGCCGATGCCCCAGATCCCGACCAGCGTTTCGAGCTTGTCGGCGAGCGCGACGACGGTGCCGGTTGCCGTGACCGGCAACGCGTCGCCGGAGAAGCGCGGTTGATAGTGTTCCGAGCAGGCCAGCGCCACCTCTTCCGGCTCGCCGTCGTGACGTGCGTAGTAGGTGCCCATCGTGCCCTGCAACTCGGGGAATTCGCCGACCATGTCGGTAATCAGGTCGGCCTTCGCGAGACGCGCTGCGCGCTTCGCGAGCGCCGCGTCCGCGCCGGTCATGCCGGCGATTTCACCGGCCAGCGCTTCGACGCGTTCCACGCGTTGCAGCGCCGAGCCGAGTTTGTTGTGATAGACCACGTTGGCGAGCAATGGCACGCGATCGGCCAGCGGCTTCTTCTTGTCCTGCTCGAAGAAGAACTTCGCATCGGCCAGACGCGGACGCACCACGCGTTCGTTGCCTTCGACGATATCGCCCGGCGTCGCCGTTTCGATATTCGAGACGATCAGAAAGCGCGAACGCAGCTTGCCGCTCGCGTCCGTCAGTGCGAAGTATTTCTGGTTGGTCTGCATCGTGAGGATCAGACATTCCTGCGGCACTTGCAGGAACTCGTCCTCGAAACGGCACGCGTACACCACCGGCCATTCGACCAGCGACGTCACTTCATCCAGCAGCGATTCGGGCATCACCACCTGGTCGCCGTCGGCCTGCGCGAGCAGATGCGTGCGGATGGTCTCCTTGCGGTCGGCGAAACTCGCGACCACGCGGCCCTTATGCATCAACGTGTCGGCGTACGAGTCGGCGTGCTGGATCTGCACGAAACCTTCCGACAGGAAACGGTGGCCGAGCGTGGTGTCGTCGGCATCGACGCCCAGTGCGCTGACCGGTACCACTTCATCGCCATGCAGCGTAGTCAGGCGATGCACCGGCCGCACGAATTGCACATTGGTGCCGTCCGGGCGCTGATAGGTCATGACCTTCGGAATCGGCAGCCTGGCGAGCGTTTCGTCGAGCGCGGTTTGCAGGCCTTCCGCAAGCGTCGCGCCCGGCGCGGCATAGCGCAGGAAGAACGCTTCGGCCTTGCCGTCCTGCGCGCGCTCCAGGTCGTTCACCGAAAAATCCGGGAAGCCGAGCGCGGCCAGTTTCTTCGCGAGCGGCGCGGTGGGCTGGCCGTCTTTGTCCAGTGCCACCGAAACCGGCAGGACCTTCTCGCGCACGTGGCGCTCCGGCGCGACCGCGCGCACGTTCTTGATGGTGATCGCGAGGCGGCGCGGCGTGGCGTAACGTTCGAACGACAGTTCGCCTTCGATCAGGTCGCGCGCCGCGAGGCGCTCGGCAATGCCTTCGGCGAATGCGTCGCCGAGGCGCGCGAGCGCTTTGGGCGGCAGTTCTTCGGTCAGCAGTTCGACGAGCAGGGTTGCGTGTTGGGGTTGAGTCATGAGGTGAGTGTCTCGTCAGTCCGGGTCGATCTTGCGTTCGACTTTCAGCGGCGGCGCCCACGCGGGCATCGCGGCATCCTGTGCGTCGGTGGTGAGGCCGGGCACGCCGTGCACCGGATTGCCGAGCATCGGGAAGCCGAGTTTTTCGCGCGAGTCGTAATAAGCCTGCGCAACCAGCTTCGACAGTGCGCGAATCCGGCCGATGTAGGCCGCGCGTTCCGTCACGGAAATCGCGCCGCGCGCGTCGAGCAGGTTGAAGGTGTGGCCGGCCTTTAGCACCAGCTCGTAAGCGGGCAACGCGATCTGCGCTTCGATCATGCGTTTGGCTTCCGCTTCGTAGCTGTTGAAGATCGAGAACAGCAGGTCGACGTTCGCGTATTCGAAGTTATAGGTGGACTGTTCGACTTCGTTCTGGTGATACACGTCGCCGTACGTCAGGCGGCGAATTTCCGGGCCGTTCGGGCCTTGCTCTTCCCACTCGGTCCAGACCAGGTCGTAGACGTTTTCGACCTTCTGCAAATACATGGCCAGACGTTCGAGCCCGTAGGTGATTTCGCCGAGCACCGGCTTGCAGTCCAGACCGCCCACTTGCTGGAAGTAGGTGAACTGGGTGACTTCCATGCCGTTCAGCCACACTTCCCAGCCGAGACCCCAGGCGCCGAGCGTGGGGTTTTCCCAATCGTCTTCGACGAAGCGCACGTCGTTCTGTTTCAGATCGAAGCCGAGCGCTTCGAGCGAGCCGAGATACAGGTCGAGAATGTTTTCCGGCGCCGGCTTGAGCACGACCTGGTACTGGTAGTAATGCTGCAGACGGTTGGGATTTTCGCCATAGCGGCCGTCTTTCGGACGACGCGAGGGTTGCACGTACGCGGCTCGCCACGGTTCGGGACCGATTGCGCGCAGGAAGGTGTGAACGTGAGACGTGCCCGCGCCGACTTCCATGTCGATGGGCTGAAGCAACGCACAACCCTGCTTGTCCCAGTAGGACTGCATTGTCAGGATGATTTGCTGAAACGTGAGCATGAAGTGCCTTTCGGGCAGTGGGCCGCGCCGCAAATGCCGCAGCGCGAGATGGCCGTGGAGCGAAGTGCTAAACCCGAGATTTTAACGGAAAGGGAGGGGGGCGTCCGTTTTGACCGCTCGGGGCGAGCGGATCGGCGCGCGAGTGCGCGCGGGCGGTGTGACGCGTGAAGCGGAAGCCGGTAGTGCGCCGCCCGGCTAACCCGCCTGCGCAATCAGCGCATGAGCGGTCGAATCGGTGACTTCGACGAAGCCTTCCATTTCCATGGACAGTTCGCGCGGCAATGCGAGCATGTTGCTCGAGCGCGAGGTGCCGAAAATATTCTCGGCGCGTCCGCGAAAATTCGCAGGGTTGAAGAGTGGAGGCAAATGCCACCACATCCGGTAGTCCATGCGCCACAACCATTCGATCAGCGCCCGCGAGCGGTCGAGCCAGTCGTTCGCGAGATAGAGCGTGGGTCGCGATTGCGTGAGCGTTTCCACGGCGCCTTGCAGCACTTTCAACTCGAAACCTTCGACATCCAGTTTCAGCAGACTGACCGCGTGCGAGCGCAACGCGTCGTCGAGGCGAACGCAGGGCACGGGAATGGTGTCCGGGCCGGCTTCCGTTTGCATGGACACCGCGCCGAAGTCGCCCGGTACGAAATAGTCGGGCGGAGAAAAATGCAGCGTGCTGTCTTCGGCGCCGCACGCATACGGCCACGCAAGCACGTTGACGATACCGTTGGCCGCGAGGTTCGCGCAGAGATTCTGGAACACGAGCGGCTGCGGTTCGAACGCGACCATCACGCGGCGGCGGGCCTGTGCTTCGCGCGCCAGCGTGACCGTGTGCACGCCGATATTCGCGCCGACTTCGACGACGATACCCGGGCGCACCAGCAACTGCCTGAGCACCGCCGACTCGAGTTCGGCGCATTCGCCGTATTCGAGCAGCGCGCGGCCCTGATAGAAGTCGTTCGGATTGGCCAGCATCCAGCCATGCCGCGTTTCGACGAGTTGCGTGTGCGCGCTTAGCCGCAGCGGTGAAGCGGAAGAGAGTGTGACCATGAGCGATCGGCAGCGAAGTGACTGGCGGTGACTGGTGGGACACCAGGACCACGCCAATGTAAAGTCCGCCGTCGCGCTTGTATATAGGACGAATTCTTAAGGATTCTTAGTTGCAGCAGACCTTGAACCGCCCATCGCGCCGGATCAGGTCGCGGCCAGTTCGACCTTCGGCGAGAACGAATCGCTTTGTGCAATCGGCCACCACTTCTCGAACAGCGCATAGCGGTAGTTGCGGTTCAGCAGGTCGTTCGGTTCGAGATACTTCAACAGTTCCGACATCAGTTGCACCTCGTGCGAAGACACGCGCCGCACGATGTGATGCGCGCGCAGTTCGGCCGGATGCTTGAGGCCCGCGGCCTGAATGATTTCCTTCAACGCATGCAGCGTGTTGTGATGGAAATTGAACACGCGGTCCGCCTTGTCCGGGACCACCAGCGCGCGTTGCCGTACAGGGTCCTGGGTCGCCACGCCGGTCGGGCAACGGCCGGTATGACAGGTCTGCGCCTGTATGCAGCCGACCGCGAACATGAAGCCGCGCGCGGCGTTCACCCAGTCCGCGCCGATCGCGAGTGTCTTCGTGATGTCGAACGCCGTGATCATCTTGCCGCTCGCGCCGATGCGGATGCGCTGCCGCAAGCCGATACCCACCAGCGTGTTGTGCACCAGCAGCAAGCCTTCCTGCAGCGGCACGCCGACGTGGTCGGTGAACTCCAGGGGCGCGGCGCCGGTGCCCCCTTCCGCGCCGTCCACGACGATGAAGTCCGGCAGGATACCGGTTTCGAGCATGGCCTTGGCGATGCCGAAAAATTCCCACGGATGGCCGATACACAGTTTGAAGCCGGTCGGCTTGCCGCCCGACAGCGTGCGCAGGCGCTCGACGAATTCGAGCAGACCTCGCGGCGTCGAGAATTCCGAGTGCGTGGCCGGCGAGATGCAGTCGCGACCCATCGGCACGCCACGCGTTTCGGAGATTTCCGGTGTGATCTTGGCGGCGGGCAGCACGCCACCGTGACCTGGCTTCGCACCTTGCGACAGTTTCACCTCGATCATCTTTACTTGCGGATCGGCGGCCTGCTTCGCGAATTTATCGGCGCTGAAACTGCCGTCGTCGTTGCGGCAACCGAAATAACCCGACGCGATTTCCCAGATGATGTCGCCGCCGTGCTCGCGGTGATATTTCGACATCGAGCCTTCGCCCGTGTCGTGCGCGAAGTTGCCTTTCTTCGCGCCGAGGTTCAGCGCCATGATCGCGTTTGCCGACAGCGAGCCGAAGCTCATCGCGGAGACGTTGAAGATCGACATCGAGTAAGGCTGCGCGCGTTCGGGACCGACGACGATGCGGAAATCGTGATGCTCGAGCGTGGTCGGAGCGAGCGAGTGGCTGATCCATTCGTGCGCGACCGCCTTGACGTCGAGTTCGGTGCCGTATGGCCGGCTGTCCACGTCGTTCTTCGCGCGTTGATAAACGATGCTGCGCTGCGCGCGCGAGAACGGCCGCTCGTCGGTATCGCCTTCAACGAAATACTGGCGGATTTCTGGTCGGATGAATTCGAACACGAAACGGAAATGGCCCCACAGCGGATAGTTGCGCAGAATCGCATGGCGCGGCTGGGTCAGGTCGAACAGGCCGAGCGCGACGAGCGCGAGCGGTACGACGGTCCAGAACCATGAAGCATGATGGGTGGCGCCGAGCGCCGCGCAGAAGGCGAGCAAAACCAGCGCGCACCACATTGCCAGATAACGTCGTGAAAACATGCGAACTCCAGACTCCAGTGCAGGTAGAACCTCACGGAGGGATCGCCCGCGCGCTCGGCGTGGGCGGAGTCCGCCGCGAAGGAATAGGAACGACGGCTTAGTGGGTTAAGCATTTTTGTCCGGTGCGACGCAGGGTGCTCGCGCCGGGTGCGGAGTTTAGCGGGCCGTCAGCAGAGCGGCCGTTTGCGGTCGAGGCGCGAGCGCGGGTTGCGCGGTCACCGCGTGTTCGATGATGCCGCCGCCCAGGCACACGTCGCCATCGTAAAGCACCGCTGATTGCCCGGGTGTGACAGCCCACTGCGCCGCGTCGAAAGTGAGTTCGAAGAGCCCGGAGTCGGCGCCGCCCGCAGCGAAGCGGCACGCCGCATCGGCCTGCCGGTAACGCGTTTTCGCGCCGCATGCGAAGCCGTTTGCGGGCGGCTCGCCGGCCACCCAACTGGTGTTGCCGGCGCTCAACGTATGACTGAGCAGCCACGGATGCTCGTGACCCTGCGCGACATACAGCGTGTTCGACGGAATGTCCTTGCCCGCCACGAACCACGGTTCGCCGCTGCCGTCCTTGCTGCCGCCGAGTCCGATGCCCTTGCGCTGTCCGAACGTGTAGAACGCGAGGCCGATATGTTCGCCGACCGTTTTGCCTTCGGTGGTTTTCATCGGGCCGGGTTGGGTCGGCAGATAGCGGTTCAGGAAGTCGCGAAACGGCCGTTCGCCGATAAAGCAGATGCCGGTGGAGTCTTTTTTCTTCGCATTCGGCAATGCGATCTGTTCGGCGATTTCGCGGACTTTGGTTTTAGGCATCTCGCCGAGCGGAAACAGCGTTTTGGACAGTTGCGCCTGATTCAGCCGGTGCAGGAAGTAGGACTGGTCCTTCGTGTGATCGAATGCCTTGAGCAGTTCGAAGCGGCCGTCGTTCTCGCGCACGCGCGCATAGTGACCGGTTGCGATGGTTTCCGCGCCGAGCGACATCGCGTGGTCGAGGAAAGCCTTGAACTTGATTTCGGCATTGCACAGCACGTCCGGATTCGGCGTGCGGCCGGCCGAGTATTCGCGCAGGAATTCGGCGAACACGCGGTCCTTGTATTCCGACGCGAAGTTGACCGCTTCCACGTCGATGCCGATCAGGTCCGCCACCGACACTACGTCGATCCAGTCCTGCCGGGTCGAACAGTATTCGCTGTCGTCGTCGTCTTCCCAGTTTTTCATGAACAGGCCGACCACGTCGTAGCCCTGTTCCTTCAGCAGCCATGCGGTGACCGACGAATCGACGCCGCCCGACATGCCTACTACGACTTTCTGCTTGCTCATAAGGTACTCGCTGGCTACTGACTGGTGCTGCGTTGCTTCGTTGATCGTGGGGTGGCGTTCGCCTGCATCTACGACGGACCGACCGAATGCGTGTGCACGAAGTCAAGCGGAAAACGCCGGCCGGCCAGGTAGTCGTCCACGCACTGCATGACGAGCGGCGTGCGGTGCCGTTGCGGGCAGGCGCGGATTTCGTCGGCGCTCATCCAGACCGTGCGGACGATGTCGGGGTCGAGCGCGCGTTGCGCGTCCGCCGGACCAGCCGTGCCGCAGTAGGTGAAGCGCAGATAGGTCACCCCAGCGCCGCCGGGCCGCTCGAAATGCGTCATGTACATGCCCACCAACGCTTGCGGCGCGAACGGATGAGCCGTTTCCTCGAGCGTTTCGCGGACCACCGCTTCCAGCAGCGTCTCGCCCGCTTCCAGATGGCCGGCCGGCTGATTCAGGCGCAGGCCGTCGGCCGTGTGCTCTTCGACGAGCAGAAAACGCCCGTCCTGTTCGACGATGGCCGCGACGGTCACGTGCGGCAGCCAAGTTTCCGGTTTCATGGGTGCGCATTTTACCGGTTATGGGCGACGCTTGCCCGCGGGCGGGCGCGTCCGGACGCCTGCGGCATCGTGACCGCTGCATCCGCCACATCGTGTTCTGCATTGTCCCCCGCATTGTCCCCAATTCCGGGCCCGTCTTCGTATCGGTTACAGTGGGACGTTAGCCGTTGCACTTGCAAGCCGGCGTGCCTCGTCGGCCGTTCTGTCGTCCCACAGGAAGTCCGAGGAGAGTCACGATGCACATCGGAGTGCCAGCCGAGACGCGCGCGCACGAGACCCGCGTCGCCGCGACGCCCGAGACGGTGAAAAAGTATGTCGCCCAGGGCCACCGGGTCACGATCCAGAGCGGCGCCGGTACCGGCGCAAGCTATCCCGACGAGGCCTTCAGCGCCGCCGGCGCGGAAATCGTCGATGCGGCCGGCGCGTTCGGAGCCGAACTCGTCCTGAAAGTCCAGGCGCCCACCGACAGCGAACTGCCGTGGCTCAAACGCGGCGCGACGCTGGTCGGCATGCTCGATCCGTTCAACGCCGAACAGGCCGCAAAGCTGGCCGCCGCCGGTGTCACGGCCTTTGCGCTCGAAGCCGCGCCGCGCACCACGCGCGCGCAGAGTCTCGACGTGCTGAGTTCGCAGGCCAACATCGCCGGGTACAAGGCGGTGCTGCTGGCGGCCACGCTCTATCCCCGCTTCATGCCGATGCTGATGACGGCGGCGGGCACGGTCAAAGCCGCCCGCGTGCTGATTCTGGGCGCGGGTGTGGCCGGTTTGCAGGCGATCGCGACTGCCAAACGCCTAGGCGCCGTTATCGAGGCGTCGGACGTGCGGCCGGCGGTGAAAGAGCAGATCGAATCGCTCGGCGCCAAATTTCTGGATGTCCCCTACGAAACCGACGAGGAACGCGACGCCGCGCAAGGCGTCGGCGGTTACGCGCGGCCGATGCCGGCTTCGTGGCTTGCCCGCCAGTCGGCGCTGGTGCACGAGCGCGCCAGGCTGGCCGACGTCGTAATTTCCACCGCACTGATTCCGGGCCGCGCCGCGCCGACGCTCATTTCGGTGGACACCGTGCAGGCAATGAAACCCGGCTCCGTGCTGGTCGATCTCGCCGCCGGCCGCGGCGCCGGAGTGGAGGGCAGCGAAGGCCAGCGCGGCGGCAACTGTCCGCTGACCGAGGCGGACAAGGTCGTGACCCGACACGGCGTGACCATCGTCGGCTATACGAATCTGGCTTCGATGGTGCCGGCCGACGCGTCGGCGCTGTACGCGCGCAATCTGCTCGACTTCCTCAAGCTGATCGTCACGAAGGAAGGCGCCCTGAACATCGATCTCGCGGACGACATCGTCGCGGCCACACTGCTGGCCCGCGATGGCGAAGTCACCCGCAAGGCCGCCTGAACCTCCTGGGAAAGCGATCATGGAACTCATCAACCACACCGTCATCAACCTGATCATCTTCGTGCTGGCCATCTACGTCGGCTACCACGTGGTCTGGAACGTCACGCCCGCGCTGCACACGCCGCTGATGGCGGTGACCAATGCGATTTCGGCAATCGTGATCGTCGGCGCCATGCTCGCGGCCGGTCTGACGCTCGGCACGCCGGGCAAGTTTTTCGGCACGCTGGCCGTCGCGCTCGCGGCGGTCAACGTGTTCGGCGGCTTTCTCGTCACGCGGCGAATGCTGGAGATGTTCCGCAAGAAAGAGCCGAAGAAACTCGTTGCCCACAACACCGCGGACAAGACCGCCCGGGAGAACGCGTAATGAGTCTGAACGTCGTCACGCTGCTTTACCTGGTCGCGTCGGTCTGCTTCATTCAGGCGCTCAAGGGGCTGTCGAATCCGAAGACCGCGCGCATCGGCAACACCTTCGGCATGGCCGGGATGGCGATTGCGATCGTCACCACCATCGCGCTGATCGTCAGGCAGGCGAACGGACTCGGCTCGAATCTGAGCCTCGGGCTCGGTCTGCTGCTGGTCGCGCTGATCGTCGGCGGCGCGGTCGGTGCCGTGGTCGCCGCGCGCGTCGAGATGACCAAGATGCCCGAACTGGTCGCGGCCATGCACTCGCTGATCGGGCTCGCCGCCGTGTGCATCGCGTATGCGGTGGTATCGGAGCCGGCCGCGTTCGGGCTCGTCGATCCGGAGAACACCTACCCCGGTTTCCTGCCGTACGGCAATCGCGTCGAACTGTTCATCGGCACCTTCGTCGGCGCGATTACGTTCTCCGGTTCGGTGATCGCGTTCGGCAAGCTCTCGGGCAAGTACAAGTTCCGGTTGTTTCAGGGCGCGCCGGTCGTGTATGCCGGGCAGCATCTGATCAACCTGCTGCTCGCCATCGGCATGCTCGGCTTCGGCGTGATCTTCTTTCTCACGCAGGCCTGGCTGCCGTTCATCGTGATGACGATCATCGCGTTCGTGCTCGGCGTGCTGATCATCATTCCGATCGGCGGGGCGGATATGCCGGTGGTGGTGTCGATGCTCAACTCGTATTCGGGCTGGGCGGCGGCGGGCATCGGCTTCTCGCTGAACAACCCGATGCTGATCATCGCCGGCTCGCTGGTCGGCTCGTCCGGCGCGATCCTGTCGTACATCATGTGCCGTGCGATGAACCGCTCGTTCTTCAACGTGATTCTGGGCGGCTTCGGTAACGAGGCCGGCGCGGCGGCAGCGGGCGGCGCGACCGAGCAGCGTCCGGTGAAATCCGGTTCGGCCGACGACGCCGCCTTCATGCTCGGCAATGCGGAAAGCGTGGTGATCGTGCCGGGTTACGGCCTCGCCGTGGCGCGTGCGCAGCATGCGTTGAAGGAGCTGACCGACAAGCTGGTCGAGAAAGGCATCGAGGTGAAATACGCGATTCACCCGGTGGCGGGACGCATGCCGGGCCACATGAACGTGCTGCTCGCCGAGGCCGAAGTGTCCTACGACATGGTGTTCGAGATGGACGACATCAACGGCGAGTTCGGTCAGGTGGACGTGGTGCTGGTGCTCGGCGCGAACGACGTGGTGAACCCGGCGGCGAAGACCGATCCGAAGTCGGTGATCGCGGGCATGCCGATCATCGAAGCGTACAAGGCGCGCACGGTGATCGTGAACAAGCGCTCGATGGCGGCGGGTTATGCCGGGCTCGACAACGACCTGTTCTACATGGACAAGACGATGATGGTGTTCGGCGACGCGAAGAAGGTGATCGAGGACATGGTCAAGGCCGTGGAGTGACAGCCGGCCTGGTCGAAGCGGCGCGCACCGGCGCGCCGCCGCTCCTGCATTACTGCGTTACTGCGGCTCGTACCACGAGTAAGTCGCGAGCGTGCTCACCGGCGTGCCGATCTGCAAGGTGATGTCACGATGCGAGATCAACTCGATGTCGCGCAGTTCGCCCATATAGCGGCGCGAGTCGCCGTTGTCGTTGATGTATGCGACGACCGTCCCCGTCACGCCGGCGATATTCGTACTGGTGAGCGGCTCGCCCCAGATATCGAAGAACTGGCCCAGCGTGAAGTTCTTCAGCGTCGGCGTTTCGATATGCACGATGCCCGTCGAATCATGCGTGTGCATTTCATAGTTGCATTGCGCGAGGATCCCGACGTTCGCGGGTAACGCGAGCGTCTGGCCGTCCTTGACGATCGCGATGTGCGCATGCACGTGATAAAGCTCGCTCATGTTGGCCGCGCAGATCAGGCCATCCACGTTAGCGCCGGTGCCGCCGGTCGACGTGTTGCCGCTCGGCCAGAATGCGTTACCGACTACCCCGCCATACACCAGCGTGATCGGGCTCGGATCGAACGGCGGCGGATCGGTCCATGTGTAGGTGGGAATCTGTGTGAGCTGCGTGCCAATTTCAATGGTCACTTCACCGTGCACGGGCAGCACCAGGCTGGCCGGGTCGCCGGTGTACGTGGTGAGCGTGCCGCCGTCGTTGACTTCGATCGTGACAGGCGAACCGCTGATGCCCGCTACGCTCGTCGCGCCGAGCGTTTCGCCCCAGATCGCGAAGAACTGGCCCAGTGTGTAGCTCGTGCCCGTCGTCGCGTCCATGCGGATCTTGCCGCTCGAATCGACCGTATGGAGCGGATACGCGCAGCCGGTCTGCGCAGCCATGGTCGGCTCGACCGTGCCGATGTCCGCAGGCAGCGCGAGCAGACGCCCGTCCTGATAGATCGACAGATGCGTGTAGGTGTACGTGTTGCCGCGTACCGCGCAGCTTAGCCCGCCGATGGCCTGACCGGTCCCGCCCGAGGTCGTCGAACCCGACGGCCAGTTGGCATCGCCGAGCGTCGTGCCGTCGATCACCGGGGTGGCGGCTGCGAGTTTGGGCGTGGCAGCGGGTGTGTCCGATGCCGCGGACGCGGGCTCGGCGGTGCTTGCCGGTGCGCTCGCGCCCGTGGCGCCGGCCGCGCCGGATGGCGTGGCTGGGCTGCCGCCACCGCCGCCGCCACCGCCACATCCCGTGATCGCCAGCGCCAGAAAGGCGCCGGTCGCGAGGCTGCGAAAACCGAGTCCTTGCTGCATGTCGTACTCCGCTGAGGTCGAGGTAATGCCACGGGTCCGGGCAATCGAAGCGGTGCCGGGACTACTAAGTAAATGGAGGATTCGGATGGCGGGAGCCCGATGGACTTGCCAACGGGCTCGTCGATGGGCTCGCCGACAGGCTTGCCGGCGGGCTTCGCGACGAGGTTTTACGCGCGAGTCAGCGACCTGAAAGAATGCGATTCAGCGTAACAGATGGGATCGGCGGACGAAGCAAATGAATCACGGCGTTTTGTGCCGTTGCCTGTCGCTTTTAGTGGAGCCTGGCGGCGTTCGGGAGGGTGTGGTGCGCCGGCAATTGCCGGTTTGCCTGGGCGAAAAAAAAACGCTGACCTTGCGGGGTCCGCGTTTCGCTTGCTGGAGCGCTGACAGATCAGCTGGCAGCCGGGTCGGTGTTCTGCGGCCGTTGCCGCACGCTGCCGGCGATCAGATCGAAGCGGAACAGCCGGCATTCGAGCGCGCCGTTGAAGAGCGGCGTTTTGGTCGATTCGCGCAGGCGCAGCTGGCCGGGCAGTTTGCGATCGGACGTCAGGATGAAGGCATGCCAACCGGTGAAGCGTTGCTTGAGCGAGTCGCCGAGCGACTGGAAGAACTCGCTGTCGGGCGCTTCTTCCTGAGCGCGATGGAAGCTGTCTTCGTCGCGGATTTCGCGGTTGCCACGGCCTTCGCGGATTTCGCCGCGGGCATTGCGTCCGCGCACTTCGATCCGTTCGCCGTACGGCGGATTGGCCACCAGAATGCCCGCGTCGGACGACGGCGGCGTCATGCCGCGCGCGTCGACCTGTTTCAGCGGGATGGACGGCAGGCCGGCGCGCTGGAAATTGGCGCGCGCCTTGTCGAGCATGTCGCCGGAAATATCGCTGCCGAAGATCTGGATATCGGCGCGGGACTGGCGGGCTGCGTGTTTGGCGTCGAGCGCGGCGGACTTCAGCGTCTGCCAGGTTTTGGCGTCGTACTGCTTGAGCTTTTCGAAACCGAAGCGGCGTTCCGCGCCGGGGGCGATATTCAGCGCAACCTGAGCGGCTTCCGCGAGGAAGGTGCCGCTGCCGCACATCGGATCGTAGAGCGGCGTCCCGGCGGTCCAGCCGGTGAGACGCAGAATGCCGGCCGCGAGGTTTTCGCGCAGCGGCGCCGCACCTTTATCGAGCCGCCAGCCGCGTTTGAAGAGCGGGTCGCCGGACGTGTCGAGGTAGAGCGTGCATTCCGTGGCGGTGAGGAAGGCGAACACGCGCACGTCGGGCATGGCGGTATCGATGCTGGGGCGCGCGCCGCTGACTTCGCGCAGGCGGTCGCAGATGGCGTCCTTGACGCGCAGCGTGGTGAATTCGAGGCTACGCAGGGGCGATTTGATGGCGGTGACGTCGACGCGCAGGGTCTGGTTGGCGGAGAACCAGTGTTCCCAGCGTTGATCGACGGCGAGTGCGTAGACGTCCTGTTCGGTGCGATAGGGGCGATGCGCGATTTTCAGGAGGACGCGGCTGGCCAGACGCGAGTGCAGGTTGGCGGCCATGCCGGCGGCCCATCCGCCTTTGAAATGGACGCCGCCGGGGACTTGCGCGCCGGCGGTGAACGGTGCGCCGTTCAGGTGTTTGACGGCGATTTCGCCGAGCTCGGCCGCAAGCGAGGTTTCGAGGCCGCGCGGGCAGGGGAGGAAGAAGTCGAAGGACATTGAGGGGGCTGCCGGGGGCTGTGGGGTGGGGTGGGGGGTATTGTACAGGGCGCTGCCGCGGGCTTTTTTTCGTTGCACTGGCTTTTTTTGGCTTTTGGGTTTTGGCCTTTCCTTGTGTTGTTAGTGGTCTATTAGCGTTCCCCCTGTGCGGGGGGGCACCTACTTTTCTTTGCCGCCGCAAAGAAAAGTAGGCAAAAGAAAGCGGCTCACACCGCTAATTCTTAAGCGGGAACCGCGCGAGATTCTTGGTAGTGGTGCATCTGGAATCCGTGCCGTCGCGCATTTGACGTTAGTGACAAAGCACTCATCAGCTCCCACTCCGCACTGCGTGCGTCGCGGATGGGAACACCACGGAAAGCGAAAAACCGAGGGGGGTAGAACGACCCGGGGGCGCGCGAAGCGCCGCCGGAAGAATGACTGCCTTGTCACAGGAGCGGAATGTGCGGGAGCACGGATTCCAGATGTACCACTACCAGAAACCGCGCGTGGTGCCCGCTTAAAAGTTAGCGGTTTGAGCCCGCTTTCTTTTGCCTACTTTTCTTTGCGGCGGCAAAGAAAAGTAGGTGCCCCCCGCACAGGGGGAACGCTAATAGACCACTAACAATGCAAGGAGAGGCCAAAAAAAACCCCAAAAATAACCCAAAAAATCCTAACCGCCCGAAGGGCAACCAGTCACCCCACCCCGAGCGACCCCCTGAACAGCAACCCCAACCTGCGTAGCAACCCTGAGCAACCCCTCCCGATGCCCTTGCACCAGCGCATCATACCCACCGCCGACAGGCACACTAACCACACTCCGGCAGGTCAAGACCGCCGTGGTCTTCAACGACCGCACACTCCAGACCGCATCAATCAGAGCATGCGACCCAGGCCACGACTCGAACCGCTGCACATTCAGGCTTACCCGATAAACCGGCACCGCATCGGAATGCGCAGTCCCATACACATCGATGGTCCCAAGCTGCTGCGTCAAATCGGTCGACAGAGCCCGCCGGATCTCATCACCCGGCAGCGAGGCCCAGCGCTCTTCTTCGAGCACCCGAACCTGCGTCGGCCCGGTCTGCACGACTAGCTGATTTTTGGCGACCTGCGGCGGCACATCCACTGGCGCGACTTCGATCATCCACGCAGGCGCAGCCGTAGTCACCGCACCGCCGGCAGCGCCAGACGCAGCACCCGCAGCACCCGCAGCACCCGCAGAACTATCCGCCCCAAGCGTATAAAAACGGCTCGACGGCGACGCGCACGCCGCCAACGCCAGCAATCCGGCCAGTGCGCCAACAGTCGCAACGCCGCGCACGAGCCCGCGCGGCGGGCGGGGGAGCCGGGCAAACATCATGGTTTATCTCCTGTTTTACCGCGCAACAGCGATTCGGGATGACGCTCCAGATAATCCGACAGCGAATTCAGCGACTGCAACGTTCGCGTCAATTCCTGCAGCGCCTGATGCACGTCCGACTGCAACGGCGAGTCCTGCTGCAAAGTGGCTTGCGCCGATCCAAACGTCTGCTTCGCGGCGGCCAGCGTGTCGCGCGCCTGCGGCACCACCTCGGTGTCGAGTCGCTTGAACAACGCGTCGGCATTCTGCAGCGCACTGTTCAGGTTGTTGCCGATCTGGTCGAACGGCACCTTGTCCAGCTTCTTCGCAATGTCGGCCACCTGCAGTTGCAACTCGTCCAGCGTGTTCGGTATGGTCGGCAGTTCGAGCGGATCGCTCGCCACGTCGACCGTCGCCGGCGGCGCCTTCGGGAAGATGTCCACCGCCACGTACAACTGGCTCGTGATCAGATTGCCCGTGCGCAACTGGCCACGCAAACCGTGCTTGACGAGTTGCTGCAGCATCGTCTGCCCCGCCATACTGCCCGGCGCCGGCGCGGTTTCGCGGAAACGCTTGCCGAGCCGGTCGGGATACAGGTTCATCGTCACCGGCATGGTGAAGCTGCGGGTCTTCGGATCGTAGTCGATGCCGATGTTCGTCACCTGACCGAGCACGATGCCGCGGAAATCGACCGGCGCGCCAATCGACAGGCCACGCAGCGACTGGTTGAAGTTCATCACCACGCGCAGCGGCACGCCATCCGGCTCGCGCATCGCATCCGCTTCGTCCGAACCGAGGCGGAACGTCATGTTGTTCGGCGCCTGCGCACCCACGCCCTGGCCAGGCGGCGACTGGAACGACAGGCCGCCCACGATCACCGTGGCGAGCGACTGCGTATTCAGCTTGAAGCCGCTCGAGTCGAGCCGCAGATCGACCCCGCTCGCATGCCACCAGCGCGAGTTGGTGCCGACGTACTGGTCGAACGGCGCGGACACGAACACCTGCATGGTCACGCCGGTGCCGTCCTTGTCCAGCGAGAAACCGACCACCTGACCGACCTGCACGCGCCGGTAGAAAATCGGCGAGCCGATGTCGATCGAGCCGAGCGAATCGCCATGCAGCACGAACTGATGACCCTTCTGGTCGCCGGTAATCGGCGGCGGCGTTTCGAGCCCGACGAAGTCCTTCTCGGTGTCCGGCGAATGCCCGGCGTCGGCGCCGATATATGCACCCGACAACAACGTGGTCAGCCCCGACACGCCGCTCGCACCGACCCGCGGACGCACCACCCAGAAGCGCGAATCCTTCACCGCGAAGTCCTCGCCTTCCTTGGTCAACTGCACCTGCACCAGCACGTGCGACAGATCTTTGGAGAGGGTGATGGTCTTCACCGAGCCGACGTCGACGTCCTTGTACTTGACCTTGGTCTTGCCCGGCTCGAGCCCTTCGGCGCTGACGAAGCTGATCGTGATGGTCGGGCCTTTCTCCGTTACCGACTTGATGACGAGCGCGATGCCGATCAACGCGGCGATCAGCGGAATCATCCAGACGAGCGAAGGCAGCCAGCGGCTGCGCGGTTCGACGTCGGGGTCGGGAAGTTGGGGCGGCAGCTTCGGTCCGTTCGAATCGTTGCGCGGCGCGTCGGAGGCGGGCGTCGGTCCTTGCGGGCTAGTCATGGCGGGGGTCCTGAGGTTTTTTAGTACGGCTTTCCACGTTGTCCCAGATGAGTCGTGGATCGAATTGCATGGATGCCATCATGGTCAGAATCACGACCGAGCCGAACGCGATCGCGCCGGGTCCGGCCGTAATCACAGCCAGCGACTTGAAACGGACCAGCGCAACGGTCAGCGTGACGACGAATACGTCGAGCATCGACCAGCGGCCGATCCGCTCGACCATCCGGTACAGCGTGGCGCGTTGCTGTGGACGCCAGCGCGAGCGCCGTTGCGCGGTGACGGTGAGCAGCACCAGCACGCTCAGCTTGAGCATCGGCACCATGATGCTGGCGATGAACACGATGACCGCGAGCGGCCAGTCGCCCGAGGTCCAGAAATACACGACGCCGCTCATGATGGTGTCGTCTTCGGAACCGAGCAGCGACGCGGTATGCATGACCGGCAGCAGGTTCGCGGGAATATACAGCAGTGCGGCGGCAATCAGCAGCGCCCAGGTGCGCACGAGGCTGTCGGGGTTGCGCGAGTGCAGGTGTGTGCCGCAGCGTCCGCAGTGCTGCGCCGTAATGGAGCGGATGCGCGGCTCGACGCGTCCGCACGCATGGCAGGAGACCAGACCCGCGCGGCGCGCGGTGACGTATTTCATGGCGTGCTCATCCCTGAGGCGGCGCCGACGGCGCGCCGGGTGGCAAATCGGGAGCCGCCGGAGGTGACGGCTCGAGCAGGGCGGGCGGCGCGGGCGGCCCGTCCAGCGAGGTCATCGCGGCCGCGGCACTGTCGGCCGACGTGCGCGGCAATGGCCGCTGGCTGCGGTCGCCGAGTTCGTCGGCAAGGTCCCACAGAATGCGCGGATCGAACGTGACGACCACCGCGAACATCAGCGTCAGCACGCCGAACGCGAACAGCGCGGCTTCGGGAATCACGCGCGCGAGGCTGACCATTTTGACGATGGTGATGAGCACGCCCAGCATGAACACTTCGATCATTCCCCACGGCCGCACGAACTGGATGGCGCGCAGCACGCGGTTGAACATGGGCGGCACGTAGCCCGCGCGCAGCGGAATCAGCACGTAGAGCAGCGCGACGAGTTCGGTCAGCGGGAACAGGATGGTCGAGCAGAACACCATGACGGCGACGATCTGCATGTCCTCGTTCCACAACGCGACCAGCGCGCCGAACAGCGTGGTTTGCGAAGTAATGCCGTTGGTTTCGAGTTCGACGATAGGAAAGCCCTGCGCAATCACGAAGGTGATGAGCGCGGCCAGCGTCATGGCGCTGATCTTGTCGAGCTTGCGCGACACGCCGCTGTATAGCGTTGCGCCGCAACGCGGACAACGCGCGACAGTCCGCCCGGCAAGCCTGGGCTTGCGGAACAGCGTGTCACATTCATGGCACGCGATCAGGTTGTCATGTTCCATACGGCGATGGGCTTAACGGTGTGAAGGGCAGCGTGCAAAGCCGGATCGATAGAGCGGGTCTGATGAAAGCGAGCAGCCATAGTACCAAACGCGTCTGGCCTGCGTAGTGGCATTGTGGCGTTGCAGGAAACGCGCCCGGCCCGCGATCGACAGGTCTGTTCAGACCGCCTCGGTCCCTAATTGTTCAATATGTGTCAAAAATGCACCGGTGATAGCGGGCAAACGCGACTCGGGCTATTTGCTACTCGCCTGCCGTTTAATTTTCAGGTACATAGACCGCTGGCACCGCGCGGGTGAAACGCGCATCCGGCGGCGAAACGTGGGCAAAACGCGGGCAATACGCCTGCCTGAAAAAACAGCGAATGGGGAGATCCGTATGAATGCAACAGCGACAGCAAGTCGCGTGGGGAGTCGCAACAGTTCGTGGCGCGCGGTGGTCGCGGCGTCGATCGGCAACGCGCTCGAATGGTTCGATCTGGTGGTGTATGGCTTCTTCGCGGTGATCATCGCGAAGCTGTTTTTCCCGGCCGGTAACGATACGGTCTCGCTGCTGCTCACGCTCGGCACCTTCGGGGTGTCGTTTTTCATGCGGCCGCTCGGCGCCATCGTGATCGGCGCCTATGCGGATCGTGCCGGCCGCAAAGCCGCGCTGACGCTGTCCATCCTGTTGATGATGGGCGGCACGCTGATCATCGCGGTGCTGCCGACCTACCGCAGCATCGGTCTCGCCGCGCCGGTCATCCTCGTGATCGCACGTCTGATGCAGGGCTTCTCGGCGGGCGGCGAATTCGGCAGTGCCACGGCGTTTCTTGCCGAGCACGTGCCGTCGCGGCGCGGCTTCTTCGCAAGCTGGCAGGTGGCGAGCCAGGGTCTGACGACGCTGCTCGCGGCCGGCTTCGGCGTGCTGCTCACGGGCAAGCTGTCGCCGGATCAGATGGCTTCGTGGGGCTGGCGCGTGCCGTTCTTTTTCGGTCTGCTGATCGGGCCGGTGGCCTGGTATATCCGCACGAAGCTCGACGAGACGCCGGAATTCCTCGCCGCCGAAACCACCGAGACGCCGTTGCGCGACACCTTCACGAGTCAGAAACTGCGGCTGCTGATCGCGATCGGCGTGGTGGTGCTGGGCACGGTGTCCACGTACCTCGTGCTGTTCATGCCGACTTACGGCGTGAAGCAGTTGGGACTGGCGCCGTCGGTCGCGTTCGCAGCCATCGCGGTGACGGGCTTGATCCAGATGGTGTTTTCGCCGCTTGTCGGTCATCTGTCCGACCGGCATGGGCGCACGACCATCATGCTGACTTCGGCATTGCTGCTGCTGATTCTGATCTACCCGGCCTTCGTGTATCTGGTCGCGCATCCGACGTTTGGCACGCTGATGGCGCTGCAGATCGTGTTCGGCTTTCTGATGACCGGGTACTTTGCCGCGCTGCCTGGTTTGCTCTCGGAGATGTTCCCGGTGCAGACGCGCACTACCGGCATGTCGCTCGCCTATAACATCGCCGTGACCATTTTCGGCGGCTTCGGGCCGTTCATCATTGCATGGCTGATCAGCTTCACGGGGTCGAAGGCGGCGCCGAGCTACTACATGATCTTCGGCGCGGCGATCAGTCTTGTTGCGTTGCTGGCGGCGCGCCGCAAGCTCGGGTTCCGCTAGAACGCGCGCTGGTTCGATCAGTCTGGAAAGCAAAAGGCCGGTTCGATTGTCGAACCGGCCTTTTGCATGGTGAAGCGTAAGTGGCTAGCGTCGTCAGACTTGCGCGCCGGCGTTCGGGTCGTTCGGATCGACGCCCGCTTTCTTGTCCTTCAGCAGATCTTCGCGCTTCACGCCGAACCACATGGCCAAAGCGGCCGCGACGAACACCGACGAGTAGATGCCGAACAGAATACCGACCGTCAGCGCCAGTGCGAAGTAGTGCAGCGTCGGACCGCCGAACAGGAACATCGACAGCACCATCATCTGCGTACAACCGTGCGTGATGATCGTGCGCGACATCGTGCTGGTAATGGCGTGGTTGATGACTTCGATCACGGTCATCTTGCGTTCGCGACGGAAGGTCTCGCGAATCCGGTCGAAGATCACGACCGATTCGTTCACCGAGTAGCCGAGCACCGCGAGCACGGCGGCCAGCACCGACAGCGAAAACTCCCACTGGAAGAACGCGAAGAAGCCGAGAATGATCACCACGTCGTGCAGGTTGGCGATCACGCCGGCCACCGCGTATTTCCATTCGAAGCGGAACGACAGGTAGATCACGATGCCCACCACCACGCAGGCCAGCGCCAGCAGACCGTCGGTCGCCAGTTCCTTACCCACTTGCGGGCCGACGAATTCGACGCGCTGCAACTGCACCTGATCGTCCTGGCCCTTCAGGGCGCTCATCACCTGGTCGCTTTGTTGCGCCGAGGTATAGCCCTGCTTGAGCGGCAAGCGGATCAGCACATCGCGCGAGGTGCCGAAATTCTGCACCTGAGCGTCGGCATAACCGAGCTTGCCGAGCGTGCCGCGCACCGGTTCGAGCGGCGCGGCGCCCGGGTATTGCACTTCGATCACCGTGCCGCCGGTGAACTCCACCGACAGATGCAGCCCGCGATGCACGAGAAAGAACACGGCGGCCAGGAACGTCAGCAGCGAAATCGCGTTGAAGATCAACGCACGCTGCATGAACGGAATGTCTTTGCGAAAACGGAAAAATTCCATGGTCTTGTTCTCCGGGACTCAGCGGGATGAACCCGGTTTCTGTGGCGGGGTCGGCGGTGTGCCAGGTGCGTTCGTCGCGTTGCGGCGGCGCACCGTCGGCTTGCCGGCGCGCGCTTGCGCACCGGCCTTCGCCTTCGGCTTTGCCGACGCGGCGGAGGCTGCCGTCATGGCCAGCGCCGTGTCGCTCGCGGCGTCGTCGTTCGTGAGGTAAGCGGCGGCGCCGTCGATGCCGTCCGGCTGCGGACGCCACACCTGACCGATGGCGAGCGACTTCAGCTTCTTCTTGCCGCCGTACCAGAGATTGACGATACCGCGCGAGAAGAACACGGCCGAGAACATCGACGTCAGGATGCCGATACAGTGAACCATCGCGAAGCCGCGCACCGGGCCGGAGCCGAACGCGAGCAGCGCCAGACCGGCGATCAGCGTGGTGACGTTCGAATCGAGAATGGTCGCCCATGCGTGCGCGTAGCCGTTCTGGATGGCCAGTTGCGGCGGCGCGCCGTGGCGCAGTTCTTCGCGGATCCGCTCGTTGATCAGCACGTTCGCGTCGATCGCCATACCGAGCGCGAGCGCGATAGCGGCGATACCCGGCAGCGTGAGCGTGGCCTGCAGCATCGACAGCACGGCGACCAGCAGCAACAGGTTGACCGACAGGCCGATCATCGAGATCACGCCGAACAGCATGTAGTAGATCACCATGAACACGGCGATTGCCACGAAGCCCCACACCACCGAGTGGAAGCCCTTGCGGATATTGTCCGCGCCGAGGCTCGGGCCGATCGTGCGTTCTTCGATGATGTCCATGGGCGCAGCCAGCGAGCCGGCGCGCAACAGCAGCGCGAGGTCGGCGGCGCCTTGCGGCGTGGCCTGGCCGGTAATCTGGAAGCGGTCGCCCAGTTCCGACTGGATGGTCGCCACAGTCAGCACTTCGCCCTTGTTCTTCTCGAACAGCACCATGGCCATCGGCTTGCCGATGTTGTCGCGCGACACGCTGCTCACCGCGCGGCCGCCGGCCGAGTCCAGACGGATGTTCACCGAAGGCCGCTGGTGTTCGTCGAAGCCCGCCGACGCGTCGATGATGCGGTCGCCCGTGAAGATGATCTGCTTGCGCAGCAGCACCGGCGTCTGGTTGCCCTGCGTGAACAGTTCGTCGCCCGGCGGAACCGGGTCGGACGGATTCGGGTGAGTGTTGACCGGGTCGGCGAGACGCGCTTCGAGCGTGGCCGTACGGCCGATGATGTCCTTGGCCTTCGCCGTGTCCTGCACGCCCGGCAGTTCGACCACGATACGGTCGGCGCCTTGCTGCTGGATGATCGGCTCCGCCACGCCGAGTTCGTTCACCCGGTTATGCAGCGTCGTGATGTTCTGCTTGAGCGCGGCGTCCTGCACCGTGCGCTGCACGGCCGGCGTGAACGTGCCGACCAGTTGCACGCCGCCGTCGGGACCGTTTTGCGTGGCCCACTGCAATTCGCCGATGCTGCGGCCCAGTTGCTTCGACGCGGCATCTGCCGTCGCCTGATCGGCGAAATTGATGACCACCGTCTGGTTGACGCGATTCACGCCGCCGTCGCGGATGTTGTTGTCGCGCAGCAGCGTGCGGGCGTCGGAGGCGTCGGAGTCGAGCTTCTTGTTCAGTGCGCCGGCCATGTCGACCTGCAGCAGGAAGTGCACACCGCCGCGCAGGTCCAGACCGAGGTACATCGGCAGCGCGTGCAGCGCGGTCAGCCAACGCGGCGACGCGCTTTGCAGGTTCAGTGCGACGACGTATTGCGGATCGGTCGGATCGCTGTTCAGCGACTTCGACAGCAGGTCCTTCACGCGCAGTTGCGTGTCGGTGTCCGGCAGACGCACGCGGATATTCGCGTTGGTCGACGAGTTGTCGAACGTGACGTCGTCCGGCTTGATCTGACTGGCCGCGAGCGCCGCTTCGACCGCCGACAGCGTGGTCGAGTCGAGCTTCACCGTCGCCTTGCCGCTCGACACCTGCACCGCCGGCGCTTCGCCGAACAGATTGGGCAGCGTGTACACGAGGCCGATGACCAGAGCCACCAGCATCACGGCATATTTCCAGAGGGGGTAACGATTCATGAGTGGTCCAACGGCAGGTTGGCTTGGAAGCGATGCGTCCGGCGATGAGCGCGGGGGTGGAACGCGAGATTTTGCGTGAACCGCCGGCGAGGCCGCGCCGGACGCGAGAGTGCAGGCCTTACAGCGACTTGATCGTGCCCTTCGGGAGGATGGTCGTGACCGACGCTTTTTGCACCGTGATTTCCGTGCCTTCCGCGATTTCGACGCCGACGTAGGCTTCGTTGACCTTGGTGACCTTGCCGACGATGCCGCCGTTCGTCACCACTTCGTCGCCCTTGGCCATCGCGGCGAGCATGTTGCGATGTTCCTTCTGGCGCTTCATTTGCGGGCGAATCATGATGAAGTAAAGCACGCCGAACATCAGGATCAGCGGCAGGAAGCTCATCAGATTCGATTCAATGCCACCTGATGCTGTGCCTTGGGCGAAGGCATTGGAAATGAACGACACGTTGGTCTCTCCGTTATAAATCAAAACGTTCAAAAAAATCAGCCGGTTATTCTACCACCGGCCCGACGCGGGTCGGCGCGGGGAATCGGCTTTGGGATCAACCGTTTAAAGCCTTTTTTGGCGTCGACGAAAGTTGATTGTAAGGTTTTCGCCGTCCTGCCGGCCGATTCTTCTGCTGAAATCCGGCGGCGTGCCGGCTTGCGGCCCGGCGCCGTGTGGCCGGGCGCAACTCAAGGCGCCTCGGCGATCCCGCGCGCGCGGTTCTCGTGGAAGCGCTTGCGGAAAGGCTCGAACATCTTCGCGTCGATTGCGTCGCGCATTTCCTGCATCAGTTCGAGGTAGTAGTGCAGGTTGTGGATCGTATTTAGCTGCGCGCCGAGAATTTCCCCGACGCGATGCAGATGGTGCAGATAGCCGCGGGTGAAATTTCGGCAGGTATAGCAGCCGCATTGCTCGTCGAGCGGGCGCAGCGAGTTCTTGTGCGCGGCATTGCGTATCTTGATGTCGCCGAAACGGGTGAACAGCCAGCCGTTGCGCGCGTTGCGCGTGGGCATCACGCAATCGAACATGTCGACGCCGGCCGCGACGCCCGCCACCAGGTCTTCCGGCGTGCCCACGCCCATCAGGTAATGCGGCTTGTCGGCCGGCAGTTTCGGGCCGATGTGGTTCAGCACCCGCATCATGTCTTCTTTCGGTTCGCCGACCGACAGGCCGCCGATGGCCAGACCGTGAAAATCCATCTCGGCGAGACCGGCGAGCGACTCGTCGCGCAGGTCTTCGAACATGCCGCCCTGAACGATGCCGAACAGCGCGTTGGGATTGCCGAGGCGGTTGAATTCGGAAATCGAGCGTCGGGCCCAGCGCATCGACATGCGCATGGAGTCGGCGGCGTCCTGGTGGGAAGTAGGCACGTCGTTAGTGGCGTAGGGCGTGCATTCGTCGAACTGCATGACGATGTCCGAGTTCAACACCTTCTGCACCTGCATCGACACTTCCGGCGACAGAAAGAGCTTGTCGCCGTTGATGGGCGACGCGAACGTGACGCCATCTTCGGTGATTTTGCGCAGATCGCCCAGGGAGAACACCTGAAAGCCGCCCGAGTCGGTCAGGATAGGTTTCTTCCAGCCCATGAAGCCGTGCAGGCCGCCGTGGGCCTCGATGGTTTCCAGGCCCGGGCGCAGCCACAGATGAAACGTATTGCCGAGGATGATCTGCGCGTGCATCTCCTCGAGTTCGCGCGGCTGCACCGCTTTCACGGTGCCGTATGTGCCGACCGGCATGAAGATCGGCGTCTCGACAACACCGTGATTCAGCGTGACGCGGCCGCGGCGGGCCTGGCCGTCGGTGCCGAGCAGTTCGAACTTGAGACCGTTGTCAGGTTGTTCGGCGATGGCCGGTTGCGATTGTGATTGCGATTGTGATTGCGAGCGCGATTGCGATGTATGACCGTCGGTCATGGTCGTTGACTCCTGTGCTACCGGAAAACAGTCCGGCGCGAATGAAGAACGCCGCCGCGAAGGCTCGCGGCGGCAGCGGAACGGTAAATCTGAAAACGCGTTGCGAGGCTTTAGCCGTCCCGGCGCGTGAGCAGCATCGCGTCGCCGTAACTGAAGAAGCGATACCGCGCCTCGATGGCATGCCGGTACGTCTCGCGAATCGTGTCCACGCCCGCGAACGCCGACACCAGCATCAGCAGCGTCGACTTCGGCAGATGGAAATTGGTCACCAGCCGGTCGACCACGCGGAACCGGTAGCCGGGCGTGATGAAGATATCGGTTTCCGTGCTGGCCGCAGCCAGCGGACGACCCGCGGCTTCGGCGTCGCGCGCCGCGGCTTCGAGCGCGCGCATGGACGTCGTGCCCACCGCGATCACGCGATTGCCGCGCTCGCGCGTTTCCGCGATACGGTCGGCCAGCGTCTGCGGCAGGTGATACCACTCGCTATGCATCTTGTGCTCGGCGAGGTTTTCGACCCGCACCGGCTGGAACGTGCCGGCGCCGACGTGCAGCGTCAGTGTCGCGCGCTGCACGCCTTTGGCGTCGAGCCGGGCCAGCAGCGCGTCGTCGAAATGCAGACCGGCGGTGGGTGCGGCCACCGCGCCGGGGTTTTGCGCGAACACCGTCTGATAGCGCGTTTCATCGGTCGAATCGGGGTCGTGCTCGATGTACGGCGGCAGCGGCAGGCGGCCGAACTGCTCGATCAGCGTCAGACAGTCTTCGGGAAAATGCAGTGTGTAGAACGGTTCGACGCGTTCGCCGACCGTGACGTCGAACGCATCCGCGAGACGGATGGTCGTACCGGGCTGCGGACTCTTGCTCGCGCGAATCTGCGCGAGCGCGGTGCGCTCGCCGGTCAGGCGTTCGACCAGCACTTCGATCTTGCCGCCGCTCGCCTTCTGGCCGAGAAAACGGGCCTTCAGCACCTTGGTGTCGTTGAATACCAGCAGATCGCCCGCGCCGATGCAATCGGGCAGTTCGGTGAAGCGCCGGTCCACCAGATGCGCGGCCGCGCCGGGCTGGAGCGGGGCATTGACCTCGAGCAGACGGCTGGCGCTGCGCTCGGGCAGCGCGACTTGCGCGATCAGTTCGGGCGGCAGATCGAAATCGAAATCGGAAAGCGTAAACATGCGGACGACTGGGAGCGAATTGGGACTGAATTGAGCCGAAGCCGGAGCCGGGCGGCTATGATTGCGGGACGCCGGAGCGGCCCGCGAGCCGCGCGTTGCCTGGCGGCGATACCTTTGACAGCCGATATTGTACTTGCGAAGCAACCCATGCCTTTGTCCGACCGCCGATTGCCCCCCGATGCCGAAGCAGTGAGCGCCGAACCGGGGCGCCGCGTCTCGCGCGGCAAGGCGGAGGTGGCTGTGCGCGAGGCGGGTCAGGACGTGGTCGAAGATGCGGCAGCTTCGGCGACGCCGGCGGCGAGCACTGTTGTAAAACCCGCTGCAAAACCCGCTGCGAAGGCGGCATCGAAACCCGCCCCCAAGCCGGCTGAAAAAACCGCCGACAAGCTTGCCAAACTGGGCCTGACGCGAGACATCGATCTGGTGCTGCATCTGCCGATGCGCTACGAAGACGAGACTTCCCTGACGCCGATCGGTCATCTGCTGCCGGGCGGCATCGCGCAGACCGAAGGCGTGGTGTTCGACAACGAGATCGCTTACCGGCCGCGTCGCCAGTTGCTCGTGAAACTCCGCGACGACGCCGGCGACGAACTCGTGCTGCGTTTCCTGAACTTCTACGGCTCGCAGGTCAAGCAGATGGCGATCGGCGCGCGTTTGCGTGTGCGCGGCGACGTACGCGGCGGTTTCTTCGGCATGGAGATGGTGCACCCGGCCGTGCGTGTGGTCGACGAAGACACGCCGTTGCCGCAGGCGCTAACGCCTGTCTACCCGAGCACTGCCGGCGTGACGCAGGCGTATTTGCGCAAGTCGATCGATAACGCGTTGTCGCGCACCGCGTTGCCCGAGTTGTTGCCCGCGCCGGTTGCCGAGGCTTATTTGCAGCCGCTCGGTGTGCCGACGCTGATGGACGCGGTGCGCACGCTGCATCACCCGGGCGTGCAGTCGGATGAAACCGCGCTGATCGACGGCACGCACCCAGCGTGGGTGCGCATCAAGTTCGAGGAGTTGCTGGCGCAACAGATGTCGTTGAAGCGCGCGCATGACGAGCGTCGCACGCGCGGCGCGCCGGCCATGGCGCGCCGCAAGCTCGGCGATGAATCGGCGCTGGTGGCGCGTCTTCTGAAGGCGTTGCCGTTTGCGCTGACGGCCGCGCAGGAGCGCGTGGGTGGCGAGATCGCACTCGATCTGACGCAGCCTCATCCGATGCAGCGGCTTTTACAGGGCGACGTCGGCAGTGGCAAAACGATCGTGGCTGCGCTCGCGGCTGCGCAGGCGATCGATGCCGGCTACCAGGCCGCGCTGATGGCACCGACCGAAATACTCGCCGAGCAGCACGCACGCAAGTTGCGCGGCTGGCTGGAGCCGCTCGGCGTGAGCGTCGCGTGGCTGGCGGGCAGTCTGAAGACGAAGGAGAAACGCGCCGCGATGGAAGCGGCCGCGCTCGGCACGGCGCAGCTCGTGATCGGCACGCACGCGATCATTCAGGACGCGGTCGAGTTTGCGCGGCTGGGGCTCGTGATCGTCGACGAGCAGCACCGGTTCGGCGTGGCGCAGCGGTTGGCGTTGCGCGCGAAGGCGGCTAACGCGGCCGACGGCGTGCGCGACTTCCAGCCTCATCAACTGATGATGTCCGCGACGCCGATTCCGCGCACGCTTGCGATGACTTACTACGCCGACCTCGATGTTTCGACGATCGACGAACTGCCGCCGGGGCGCACGCCGATCCTGACCAGGCTGGTTGCCGACGCGCGGCGCGATGAGGTGATTGCGCGCGTGCGGGAGGCGGCGTTGACGGGGCGTCAGGTGTACTGGGTATGTCCGCTGATCGAGGAGAGCGAGACGTTGCAGTTGCAGACGGCGGTCGAGACGTACGAGACGCTGGTGGCTGCGTTACCCGAGTTGCAGGTGGGGCTCGTGCATGGGCGGCTTGCGCCGGCGGAAAAGGCGGCGGTGATGGAGGCGTTCACACGGAACGAGGTGCAGTTGCTGGTCGCGACTACGGTGATCGAGGTGGGAGTGGACGTCCCGAATGCTTCGTTGATGGTGATCGAGCATGCCGAGCGGTTCGGGTTGGCGCAACTGCATCAGTTGCGGGGGCGGGTGGGGCGGGGCAGTGCGGCGTCGGTGTGTGTGCTGCTTTATACCGGACCGTTGTCGATGACCGCGCGGGCGCGGTTGCAGACCATGCGGGAGACGACCGATGGGTTTGAAATCGCTCGGCGCGATCTGGAGATTCGGGGGCCAGGGGAGTTTTTGGGCGCCCGGCAGTCGGGCGCGGCGATGTTGAGGTTTGCTGATCTGGAGAACGATCAGTGGTTGATCGAGCCGGCTCGGGAGGCGGCGGCTGTTTTGTTGGATCGGTATCCTGAGGTTGTGGAGGGCCACCTTGGGCGGTGGTTGGGGGCTAGGGAGCAGTTTCTCAAAGCATGAGGGGTGGGCGTTGCACTTGGCTTTTTTTTGTTGGTCTGGATTCTTTGGCCTTTCCTTGTGTTGTTAGTGGTCTATTAGCGTTCCCCCTGTGCGGGGGGGCACCTACTTTTCTTTGCCGCCCTCCATGTCAGGCTAGTTGTCGCCTCACCCGAACCGATTGATGTAAAGATTGGGGGGCGGACAGCGAATGGAAGATGAAACGCTATTCAGCAGAGACCCGGGAATGGGTAATTCAACAGATGA
>NZ_CAAJGK010000054.1 GCF_900996245.1 Paraburkholderia sp. BCC1886
CCTTTCATTACTGTGTGAGACTTGATACTTTCGCTTTACCCGGCAAACCCCGAAGAGCCCGCCGGCGCATCGCGCATCAAGCGCCCACACTTATCGGCTGTTAATTTTTAAAGATCGATTACGCAGTCACTACCCGAGCCGCACCGGCCAACTTCACCGCTACCGCCCCGTTCTGCGTCGCTGCATCTGCAGCAGAGAAACGAGATTATGAGGCCTCTTTTTCGTTTCGTCAACACCATTTTTTCGCTTTCGCTTAAAACCTTGTCGACGTCACGGCCGCTGGTTTCACCGCGGCTCCTCGTTCACAACGAGGAGCGAAATAGTAGGTGAGCATCCGTATTGGCGCAAGGGTTCGGCGAAAAGATTTTTCCGCGCAGGATCACCGGCGCGTGGAATTCACCACGGCGTCGACCGGAACGGCCGCCGCCATCGCCTCATAGCCGGCATCATCGGGATGGATATGGTCGCCGCTGTCGAAACGACGCTGCAGGCGATCCGGTTGTGCAGGGTCGCGCAGCGCCGCGTCGAAATCCACGACACCGTCGAATGCGTGGCTGCTCCGGATCCATTGATTGACAGTCAGCCGGATCCGCTCGCGCGGCGCGGGCAACGACGCCGGCGTCACGGTCGCGCCGAACACCTTGACGCCACGACGATGCGCCGCCTCGATCACGCGCTGATAGCCGGCAATCAGATCCTGTGCCGTCACACTCGTATGTGGAAAATCGCAGTCGAGACCGCTCCGAGCTGGCATCGCAGCAAAGTTGATGTCGTTGATCCCGATCAGCAGGATGGCTGTCTTCACCCCCGGCCGCGCCAGCACGTCCCGGTCGAAGCGCCGCGCGAGCGCATCGCCATAACAGGGCGAGTCGCTCAGCAGGCGGTTCCCGCTAATGCCGAGGTTTAGCACCGCCGTCGAGCCGGCGCCCGCCTCGGCGAACCGCTTCGCGAGCGCATCCGGCCAACGTTTGTTCTGATTCAGGCTGGAGCGCATGCCGTCGGTGATCGAATCGCCGATTGCCGCCACTGCCACTGCCACCGACGCCGCAGCCCCTGCCGACGCATCCACCGACAGCCCCGTCACCCACACATATTGCGTAAAGCGCACCCGAAAGTCCGAGCCGGAAGGATCAGCCGCGTGATTACCCGGCCCGGAAACGTAGTTCACCTGGTTCGACACGCGATGCCAGGCGACGATCCGCTGTGCCGGCCCCATGACCGCGCTGATCGCATAAGGTTTTCCGGCGGTAATGCCGAACGTGACCGGGTCGCTGTCCAGCTCGCCGCCGGCAGGAATACTCACGCGCGCTTTACCGCCGAAAGTCACCGCCGCATCGCCCTGCGCGGACACGGCCGCGCCGCCACCCGACCGGGCGATCCGCAACTCGTCGATGACCAACGCGCTCTTCCCGTACTCATTACTCAGATGAATACGCGCCGACTGGCCGGACAAAGTGGGATAAACGATCTGCCGAACCGTTCGTCCAGCCACCTCGGGCGCGCGGTACAAAGGCGGAAGGTCGGGCCGCTCGGGAATCGGTTGCAGCGCGGTGGCCCATGCCGACACCCAGTGCGCGGGACTGTCGGCGGCAAGACTGGTGGTTGAAGCGGCAAATTGCGCAAGCAGCGCCGCGCTGCCAGCAACGGCGAGAGTACGGAAGGTCATTCGGTGGTTGGGTCGGAAGGCAAAACGTGCATTGTGCCCGATCACCCTTTCGAGCGCGGCGGTCTCACACCGCTGCGCGCCCGCCCATCATGTTGAGCGCCAGGGCTTCCGCCACCTCGATCCCGTCGATCGCCGCCGAGTAAATGCCGCCGGCGTATCCCGCCCCTTCGCCGGCCGGATACAAGCCCTCGACATTCATGCTCTGGTAATCGTCCCGCCGCCGCACGCGGATCGGCGACGATGTCCGCGTCTCCACACCGGTGAGCACCGCGTCGTGCATGGCAAACCCGGCGATTTTCTTGTCCATTTGCGGCAACGCTTCGCGAATCGCCTCGATCACGTAATCCGGCAGTGCGGTGCTGAGATCGGTCGGATGCACGCCCGGCTTATACGACGGCACGACGGCCCCGAGCGACGTCGACGGCCGGCCGGCGATAAAGTCGCCGACCAGTTGACCCGGCGCCATGTAGTTGCCGCCGCCCAATTCGAACGCCCGCTCTTCCCATTTCCGCTGAAAAGCAATGCCGGCAAGCGGGCCGCCCGGATAATCGTCCGGCGTGATGCCGACGACAATCCCCGCATTCGCATTCCGTTCCGCCCGCGAGTATTGGCTCATCCCATTAGTCACCACGCGGCCGGGTTCGGACGTCGCGGCCACCACCGTTCCACCAGGACACATGCAGAAGCTATAAACCGCGCGCCCGTTGCTGCAGTGGTGCACCACCTTATAGTCGGCCGCGCCGAGCTGCTTGTGCCCCGCGAACTTGCCGAAACGGCTACGATCGATCAACCCTTGCGGATGCTCGATCCGGAATCCCAGCGAAAACGGCTTCGCTTCTATATAGACACCGCGATCGTTCAGCATCTGGAAGGTATCGCGCGCGCTATGCCCGACCGCCAGCACCACGTGATCGCACCGCAGTGTCTCGCCATTCGAGAGCGCGAGCCCGCGCACCTTGCCCTGATCGATATCGATATCTTCGACACGCGTCTCGAAACGCACCTCGCCGCCGAGTTCGTGGATGGTCGCGCGCATCTTCTCGACCATGCTGACCAGACGGAACGTGCCGATATGCGGCCGGCTCAGGAACAGAATGTCTTCCGGCGCGCCAGCGCGGACGAACTCGTCGAGCACCTTGCGCCCGTAATGCTTCGGATCCTTGATCTGGCTATACAGCTTGCCGTCCGAGAAAGTGCCTGCGCCGCCTTCGCCGAACTGCACATTCGATTCGGGATTGAGCACGGACTTGCGCCACAGACCGAACGTATCTTTGGTGCGCTCGCGCACCGCCTTGCCACGCTCGAGAATGATCGGGCGAAAGCCCATCTGCGCGAGGATCAAGCCGGCGAACAGACCGCACGGCCCCATGCCGATTACCACCGGCCGCGGCGCCTCGGACTGCGCCGGCGCCTTGGCCACGAAGCGGTACGCCATATCGGGCGTCACGCTGCAATGCGGTACGTCGGCCAACCGCTTGAGCGCCGCCGCCTCGTCTTTTACCTCGACATCCACGATATACGTGAGTTTGATGTCGGCTCGCTTGCGCGCATCGTGCGCACGGCGGAACACGGTGTACCGGATGAGCCCGTCGTCTTTCACACCGAGTTCCGCGAGGCGCGCGCGGACCGCGGCTTCGAGAACGCTATCGGGATGATCGAGCGGGAGTTTGATTTCGCTTAGACGTAACATGAGGACCGGGGGATGCAGGAAGGCCGCAAATCGCGGCCAATTCGCAATTTTATAGGTTAAGCGTCGGCACGGGGCATCCTGGCACGCCCGAACCAGCCCGAACCCGTCGTGAGCCGCCGCAAACCCGCGCCAACCGGCCCCTTCCGCCTGTCTCAAAAAATTTATTAACCGACCGGTCGGTTGGTTTATACTGCACGAACTCAGACAACTTCCGCAGAGAGCGTCCCCATGTACACGCAATCCCTGGATATTCCCGGTAACGTCGCTTCCATCGATTCCGGCGCGACATCGCCCGAGCAGGCGCAATTCGATTCGGTCATGGCCGCCGACGGCAAGATCGAGGCGCAGGACTGGATGCCCGAGGCCTACCGCAAGACGCTGGTCCGGCAAATCTCGCAGCACGCGCATTCGGAAATCGTCGGCATGCTGCCGGAGGGCAACTGGATTTCGCGCGCGCCGAGCCTGAAGCGCAAGGCCATCCTGCTCGCCAAAGTGCAGGACGAAGCCGGCCACGGTCTCTATCTATATAGCGCAGCCGAAACGCTCGGCGTCTCGCGCGACCAGTTGATCGCCGCGCTGCACTCGGGCAAGGCGAAATATTCGAGCATCTTCAATTACCCGACGCCCACCTGGGCCGACGTCGGCGTGATCGGCTGGCTGGTGGACGGTGCGGCGATCATGAATCAGATTCCGCTGTGCCGTTGCACGTACGGTCCTTACGCGCGGGCCATGATCCGTATCTGCAAGGAAGAGTCGTTCCACCAGCGCCAGGGTTTCGACGCGTTGATGGCGATGATGGCCGGCACCGACGCGCAACGCGAACTCGTCCAGCAGGCGGTGAACCGCTGGTGGTGGCCGGTATTGATGATGTTCGGCCCCAGCGACAAGGATTCGATCCACAGCAACCAGTCGTCGAAATGGGGCATCAAGCGCATCTCGAACGACGACCTGCGTCAGAAATTCGTCGACGCCACCGTCGACCAGGCCAAGGTGCTCGGCGTCACGCTGCCCGATCCTGACCTGAAGTGGAACGAAGCCCGCGGCCAGCACGATTACGGCGACATCGACTGGGAAGAATTCTGGCGTGTCGTGAACGGCGACGGTCCGTGCAATCGCGAGCGTCTCGCCACTCGCGTCAAAGCGCACGACGAAGGCGGCTGGGTTCGCGAAGCCGCCCTCGCCCACGCCGAAAAACAACGCCAGCGCGCCCAACAGCAAGCCGCCTGACCGTAGCCGCATCGGGCACGCTTTCAGGCAGGCCTGCGGGCTCACCGTCAGGCTTGCCGTCAGGCTCGCCGTCAGGCAAGCATCACGCAAAGAATCAGGAGATCCGCAATGAACAAGGAATGGCCGATTTGGGAAGTCTTCGTGCGTAGCAAGCAGGGACTCGACCACAAACACTGCGGCAGTCTGCACGCCGCCGACGCGCCGATGGCGCTGCGCATGGCGCGCGACGTCTACACGCGCCGCCAGGAAGGCGTGAGCATCTGGGTGGTGCCGTCGTCGGCAATCACCGCCTCTGCGCCGGAAGACAAGGCCGAGCTGTTCGAACCGGCTGGCGACAAGATTTACCGCCACCCGACGTTCTACACGCTCCCCGACGAAGTCAACCACATGTAAGCGCGGCCATGACCCTCACGCCTCAACATCTCCAGTACGTGCTGCGCCTCGCGGATACCGCGCTGATTCTCGGTCAGCGCAATACCGAGTGGTGCGGACACGGCCCGATCCTCGAAGAGGACATCGCGCTGTCGAACATGAGCCTCGATCTGATCGGTCAGGCGCGCCTGCTGTACACGCATGCCGCGTCGCTCGAACAGCAGCTCACCGGCAACGCTCGCACCGAGGACGACTACGCGTACTTCCGCGCGGAGCGCGAGTTCGCCAACTACACGCTGGCCGAGCTGCCGCACTTCGGCCCGCTCGCGGGCACCGCGCAGTCGGCCAAGGATTACGCGGTCACCATCGTGCGCAACTTCCTGTACTCGACGCTGATGGCGCACGTGTGGACCGCGCTGACGCAGTCGGGCGACGAGCAGCTGGCCGCGATCGCCGCGAAGTCCATCAAGGAAACCAGCTACCACGTGCACCACGCGACCGAGTGGCTGATCCGCTTCGGCGACGGAACGGAAGAATCGCATAGCCGCGCCCAGGCCGCGCTCGATTATCTGTTCCCGTACACCCGCGAGTTTTTCAGCACCGACGCGGTGGAAGAAAGCATCGCGGCGGCCGGCATCGGCCCGCTGACGTCGGACCTCGAAGCCGCCTGGCTGGAAGACGTGAACGCCGCGCTTGCCGATGCCTCGCTCAAACTGCCCGAACCGGTCAAGCACATCACGACCGGCAAGCACGGCGAGCATTCGGAGCACATGGGCTTCGTGCTGGCGGAAATGCAAAGCCTCGCGCGTCAGCATCCCGGCGCTAACTGGTAATCCGATCATGACGACCTCGAACGCCCTTCACCCGGACGACGCCACGCTCGCGCGCGCGTGGACCGTGCTCGAATCGGTACCGGATCCGGAAATTCCGGTGGTATCGATTCGCGAGCTCGGCATCCTGCGCGACGTGCGCCGGGCCGACGACGGCGCGCTCGAGATCGTGATTACGCCGACTTACTCCGGTTGCCCGGCCATGTCGCAGATCGCCGAAGACGTAGCCCACGCGCTCGACGACGCCGATCTGAAGCCGTACCGCATCGCCACCGTGCTGGCGCCCGCCTGGACCACCGACTGGATGACCACCGAGGCGCGCGAAAAGCTGCGCGCCTACGGGATCGCGCCGCCCACGGGCAACTGCGGCTCGCCCGCGCCCATGCAGGAAAAAGTGATGCGCTTCGTGCCGCGCGCGCTGCCCGCACCGGCCTGTCCGCGCTGCGGCTCGGCGCATACCGAGCGCCTAGCGCAATTCGGCTCGACCGCCTGCAAGGCGCTGTACCGCTGCCTCGACTGCCGCGAACCCTTCGACTACTTCAAACCATACTGATATGGCTACCCCGCAATTTCACCCGCTGCGTATTCGCGAAGTACGTCCCGAAACCGTCGACGCGGTGTCGGTCGCTTTTGAAGTCCCGGTCGAACTGCGCGACCTGTATCGATTCACGCAAGGCCAGTTCGTTACGCTGAAAACCCATATCGACGGAGAAGAAACGCGCCGCTCGTATTCGATCTGCGTCGGCGTGACCGATTACGATCGCGACGGCGAACTGCGCATCGGCATCAAGCGCGTACGCGGCGGGCGCTTCTCGAACTTCGCGTTCGATACGCTGCAGCCCGGCCATACGATCGACGTGATGACGCCCGACGGGCGCTTCTTCACGCATCTGAACGCCGATCAGGGCCAGCAATATCTGGCGTTCTCCGGCGGCTCGGGCATTACGCCGGTGCTGGCAATCATCAAGACGACGCTCGAAACCGAGCCACGCAGCACGTTCACGCTGGTGTACGGCAACCGCAGCGTCGACCAGATCATGTTCGCGGAAGAACTCGAAGATCTGAAAAACCGCTTCATGAACCGCTTCGTGCTGTACCACGTGCTGTCGGACGATCTGCAGGACGTGGAGCTGTTCAACGGCGTGCTGGATCAGGAGAAATGTGCGGCGTTCATCGAGAACCTGATGCCGGCCGACGCGATCGACGAAGCGTTCATCTGCGGCCCAGGCCCGATGATGGATGCCGCCGAAGCCGCGCTGAAAAGCGCGGGCGTGGCGCCGGCAAAGGTCCACGTGGAGCGCTTCGGCTCGCCGCTGCCGCAAGCGGGCGTGCCGCCGGTTGAGATCACCGACGACACGCCGGCCGCCGAACTCGAAATCGTGCTGGACGGCAAACGCCGCAAGCTGCGCCTGCCGTATCAAGGGGTCAGCGTGCTCGACGTGGGCTTGCGCGCCGGCCTCGCGTTGCCGTATGCGTGCAAGGGCGGCGTTTGCTGTACCTGCCGCGCGAAGGTGCTCGAAGGTGAAGTGAAGATGGAAAAGAATTACACGCTGGAAGAGCACGAAGTGCGGGACGGTTTCGTGCTGACCTGCCAATGCCATCCGATCAGCGATCGCGTGGTGGTGAGCTACGACGAGCGCTAATCAGTCGCTCGAGCCGGGTCGGGCGCAGCAGCGCCCTGGAAACGCCCGTCGTGCTTTCAGCCGTTTCGTGATCCGCTTACACTAGGGGCCGCTCGGGATCGGAGTCTGTTCCGGTCCGCGAGCGGCCTCTTTTGTTTCGTGATGCCGTTTTGTCACCCAGCCGCCGGAACCGACCGCACCCAAGCCGATGAGCACCATCCACCTCACCAATGGCGATGTCGCCGCCGAGTCCCTGCGCGCCGCGCTCACGGCGGCTGGCCGCGACGACCGCGTGCATGCGTTGCGCGACGACCTCGCGGTCGGGCCGCTACGCGGCATCGACGATATGCCCGAAGTCCGCGCGGACTTCTGGGAACGGGTCAGCACCGACACGCGCCGCGACTTCCTGCGTGAATTCCGCGAGCAGGCAAAAGCGCTCGACGACATCGCCCATGACGACGCCCATCTGGTGATCTGGCATGGCGAAAGCGCCGCCGATCAACTGATGCTGCGCCGGGTCTGCTACCACCTGCGCAACAGCCCGCAGCGTCTGAACGAGGTGCGCCTGTCGGTTCGCGACCTCACCGATGCCGGCGCCTGGGCGCACACCCGCAAAGACCGCGCGACTTCCGTCGGCATGTTCGCGCCAAACGTTCTGCAGGCTCGTCTGCCGCAAGCCGCGCCTATCTCGGTGCTGCGCATCAGCCGGCTGGCGCTCGAATGGCAGGAAGTCAAACAGGCGAACGGCGAGACCCGGCGCTGGCGCGACAACGTGTTCACCAGCGGCAGTTTCGCCGACCTGGACGCGATGATCCTCGACCAGCTCACCGGCGACTGGCAATCCGCCGCGCGCATCGCGGCCGAATTGATGAGCGCCGAACTCGGATTTCTCGTCAGCGACAATGTCGTGCTCTGGCGTTTCCGGGAACTGGTCGCGAGCCGGCGCATCAGGCTGCGCGGCGATCCGAATACATGGCGAACGCTCGAGTTGTGCGGCGCGCCGGCACCTTGTCCACACTAATCCAATAGACAACCATGGCCCGAACCCGAGCCCCCGACCACGAAACCCAGCGCGAGCAGATCCTCGAACTCGCCGCGGCGAAGTTTGCGCAAACCAGCTATCCGAGCACCTCGATGGCGGAACTGGCCGCGTCCTGCGGCACCTCGAAAGCGCGTCTGTACCACTACTACGCGAGCAAGGAAGCGATTCTGTTCGATCTGCTGGACCGGTACACCAAGCGGCTGATGCTGATCATCGCCGAGGTGGAGGGCGCCAGTCAGCGCCGCGGACTCAGCGAGCGGGACACCTTCGCCGAGCTGATTCGCGCGTTTCTGTCGGAATACGAGACATCGCATAGCCGGCACGTCGCATTGCTCAACGACGTGAAGTATCTGGTGGACACCCAGCGCGAGGTGATTCTGAATCGCCAGCGCGATGTGGTGGCGGCGTTCGCCCGCCAGCTGGCGCGCGCTTACCCCGAGCGCGCCACGCGCGACAACCAGACGGCGTTGACGATGATGGTGTTCGGCATGATCAACTGGACGTTTACGTGGCTCAAACCCGACGGCCGGCTGGGTTACCGGGAGTTTGCCGAACAGGTGGTCGGCATGGTGGACCACGGTCTGGGCTCCACACTCGCCTGATATTGACGCGCAGCAACAATAATCCGACGAAACTGGAGCACCAGTTGCAGGCGTGCGACGGCGTGCCACGTACGCACGTTACAAATTCATTTTCTTAAAAATCAATAACTTATTGGTTCAAAATTAACTTTTTAGATAACCCGCTCCAAATTTGATACGGGTTTTCCCTAGTGATCGTTTTAGCTTTCCGCTAAAATCTTTTTTGCGGCGCACCAAGCCGTTCGATCTTTAGGAGAACCTGACCATGAATCTGACTACCCCCCGCGCCGCCGAGCCGATCGTCGCTCACGATCTGCCCGGGTCCGCCGGCCGTACGCCAGCGCTGGTCCGGGAACTCACTGCCGCCGACCGCGACCGCCTGCTCACCCACTTCCTCGCCCTCGGCGAAGACGACCGCCTCCTCCGTTTCGGCCAGTTCACGCCGAATCACGTCATCGAGAACTACGTCCGCGCCATCGACTTCACCCGCGACACCGTGTTTGGCGTGTTCGACAACCATTTGCAACTCACCGGCGTCGGCCATCTGGCCTATCTCCCGGCTGAAGGCGACAACCGCACGGCCGAATTCGGCGTCTCCGTTCTCGAAAGCGTTCGCGGTCTGGGCATTGGCTCGAGACTCTTCGAACGCGCCGCCATCCGTAGTCGCAACACGCACGTCACCACGTTGTACGTGCACTGCCTGTCGCGCAACTCCACCATGATGCACATCGCCCGCAAGGCCGGCATGAAGATCGAATACGCGTACGGCGAAGCCGACGCGTATCTGACGCTGGCTCCGGCCGATCAGTCGAGCATCATCGCCGAGATGCTGCAGGAGCAGGCCGCGGTGTTCGACTACGCAATGAAACGTCAGGCGCGCCACGCGTCGCGTCTCTTCGAGACATTCATGCCGACAGCCGCGGCAGCCTGACAGGCAACGCGGACACAACGCGAACGCAACGCGAACGCAACGCGAACGCAACGCGGGCACGACATGACAAGGGCAGCCTTCCGGCTGCCCTTGTTGCATTCACGAGCGCCGCCAGCGACAAATCACAGAATCGGCAACGCAGTCGTCTCCTTGATTTTCTCGAGCGAAAAGCTCGTCTTCACGTCGATCACCGACGGGTGGTGCAGCAACTGATCCTGCACGAATCGCGAAAAGTGCGCCATGTCCTCGACCTGAACGCGCAGCAGATAATCCATATCGCCCGTCATCGCATGGCAGGCGACCACTTCCGGCCACGTCTGGACTGCCGCGCGAAACAGGTCGGCATGCGTCGCGTCGCTACGCGACCGGTGCGCGCCACCCCCGCGCTTCTCCAGCCTCACGTTCACGTACGCAAGCAGATCGAGCCCCAGCCGCTGCGGATCGAGCAGCGCAACATAGCCGCGAATCACCCCGCTCTCCTCCAGCCGGCGAATGCGCCGCAGACAGGGACTCGGCGACAGATTGATGCGCTCGGCAATCTCCTGATTCGACAGCCGGCCATTTTCCTGAAGGATCGTCAGAATGCGCCTGTCGATGGCATCTATCTCGATATCGGCCATATCCCGTTACCTTTTCAAAAGATCGCGCTAGAAAATAGCGCCATCGTAGGGAGAGACGATTAAGTTCGCAAGTTTTCGTCGCCAAGCCGACTTTACACTTGCGTCATTCAGTCGCGCCCATTCCCCACAGCGTCGGTCATCGCGTCGGCGCCCATCAGGAGACAAACAATGCAAGTGGCAACCTGGGAAAATCCCGTCGGCACCGCCGGTTTCGAATTCATCGAATACACCGCGCCGGACCCCGTCGCCCTCGGCAAGCTGTTCGAGCAGATGGGCTTCACCGCCGTCGCCAAACACCGCAACAAGAACGTCACGCTGTACCGCCAGGGTGAAATCAACTTCATCGTCAACGGCGAAAAAGATTCGTTTGCGCAGCGCTTCACGCGTCTGCACGGCCCGTCGATCTGCGCGATCGCTTTTCGCGTGGAAGACGCGGCCCAAGCCTACAAACAGGCGATCGAAAAAGGCGCTTGGGGTTTCGACAACCGGACCGGCCCGATGGAACTGAACATTCCGGCTATCAAGGGTATCGGCGACTCGCTCATCTATTTCGTCGACCGCTGGCGCGGCAAGAACGGCGCGGAGCCGAACAGCATCGGCAACATCGACATCTATGACGTCGACTTCGAACCGATTGCCGGCGCGGATCAGCATCCGGTCGGACACGGCCTCACCTATATCGACCACCTGACGCACAACGTGCATCGCGGCCGCATGCAGGAATGGGCGGAATTCTACGAGCGTCTGTTCAACTTCCGCGAAGTGCGTTACTTCGACATCGAAGGCAAGGTGACGGGCGTGAAGTCGAAGGCGATGACCTCGCCTTGCGGCAAGATCCGCATTCCGATCAACGAAGAAGGCTCGGAAACAGCCGGCCAGATTCAGGAATATCTGGACGCGTATCACGGCGAAGGCATTCAGCACATCGCGCTCGGCACCAACGACATTTACGCGACAGTCGACGGTCTGCGCGGCGCGAACATCTCGTTGCTCGACACCATCGACACGTATTACGAACTGGTCGATCGCCGCGTGCCGAATCACGGCGAAAACCTTGCTGAACTGAAGAAGCGCAAGATTCTGATCGACGGTGCACCGGAAGATCTGCTGCTGCAGATTTTCACCGAAAACCAGATTGGCCCGATCTTCTTCGAGATCATCCAGCGCAAGGGCAACCAGGGCTTCGGCGAAGGCAATTTCAAAGCGCTCTTCGAATCCATCGAACTGGATCAGATTCGCCGCGGTGTGGTTCAGGACGTCGCTTCGTAAAAACGCGCGCCGACTAACGCATAGCTAAAGCAGGCAAAAAGAAAGGGCGAGGATCGCAAAATCCTCGCCCTTTCTTTATTCACGTCGCCTGAACGACGCGTTATGAATTCTGGTCTTCCTCATCGCTCTGGCTCGGTCGCGAAACGCGGCCCAGCGCGACGGTAGAAGGCGTGACTTCCGCCGGCCGGGTTACCACGTTCGACAGCGCCCCCGCGTTGCTCGTGCTCGAACGCACCGGTGCGCTCATTGCGAAGAATGCGGCTGAAACCATCAGGAAGGTCTGGATATTTTTCGTGTTCATGCGTACTCCTTTTTCTAACTGCCCTGTTGTCGTGAAGCTTCGCAAAATGCGAAACGTTGCGCAGACATTGCTCACAGGTGCCGGATTAGACAGAGATTTCAACTGCGGTTCCCTGAAATCGTAGCTTTTACAGCTTGTTACAGGCGCCCTCCCTCGCAAAAACCACCACGCGGGGTCATCCAGCCCGAAATACCCGTCGAATACGCTGCAATGCGGCGTAAACGATGACTGTGGCGGGTTTTTACCAGTGCTACCATCGCTCGAAACACGTCACTATGGCGGCCCCGGCCCGAAGCATTCACAAGATGCCGAGGCTCAAAAAAAGTTTTGGTGATCCCAAACTGGGTGGAGGAGTACACATAATGAATGCCCCACTAGACGCAGGCCAACGAGCCAAGCTCGAAGCCGCGCTAACTTCCGTCACGCTCGACGACAAATACACACTCGAACGCGGTCGCGCGTACATGAGCGGCATCCAGGCGCTAGTGCGTCTGCCCATGCTGCAGCAGGAACGCGATCGCGCCGCCGGCCTCAATACCGCCGGCTTCATCTCCGGCTATCGCGGCTCACCGCTCGGCGGACTCGACCAGTCGCTGTGGAAGGCCAAGAAACATCTCGCCGCACACCAGGTCGTGTTCCAGCCTGGCGTCAACGAAGACCTCGCCGCGACCGCCGTGTGGGGTTCGCAGCAGGTCAATCTCTACCCCAGCGCCAAATACGACGGCGTGTTCTCGATGTGGTACGGCAAGGGCCCGGGCGTCGACCGCAGCGGCGACGTCTTCAAGCACGGCAACTCGGCGGGATCGGCGCAACACGGCGGCGTACTGGTGCTCGCCGGCGACGACCACGCCGCCAAATCCTCCACCCTCGCGCATCAGTCCGAACACATCTTCAAGGCTTGCGGCCTGCCCGTGCTGTTTCCGTCCAACGTGCAGGAATACCTCGACTTCGGTCTGCACGGCTGGGCCATGAGCCGCTATTCCGGCTTGTGGGTCGCGATGAAATGCGTGACCGACGTGGTCGAATCGTCCGCCTCCGTCGATATCGACCCGCACCGCACCCGCATCGTCCTGCCCGAAGACTTCGCGATGCCCGACGGCGGGCTGAACATCCGCTGGCCCGATCCGCCGCTCGTGCAGGAAGCGCGGCTGCTCGACTACAAGTGGTATGCGGCGCTCGCCTACGTGCGCGCCAACAAGCTGGATCGCGTCGAAATCGATTCGCCGCACGCGCGCTTCGGCATCATGACCGCCGGCAAGGCTTATCTCGACGTACGGCAGGCGCTGACCGACCTCGGTCTCGACGATGAAACCTGCGCGCGCATTGGCATCCGTCTGTACAAGGTCGGCTGCGTGTGGCCGCTGGAAGCGCAAGGCGCGCACACCTTCGCGCGCGGCCTCGACGAAATTCTGGTGGTCGAGGAAAAGCGCCAGATTCTCGAATACGCGATCAAGGAAGAGTTGTACAACTGGCCCGATGCGCAGCGTCCGCGCGTGTTCGGCAAGTTCGACGAGAAAGACGGCGCGGGCGGCGAATGGTCGGTGCCGATGGGCAACTGGCTGCTGCCGGCGCATTACGAACTGTCGCCCGCGATCATCGCCAAGGCCATCGCCACGCGGCTCGACAAGTTCGATCTGCCGTCCGACGTGCGCGCGCGCATCGCCACGCGCATCGCCGTGATCGAAGCGAAGGAAAAGGCGCTCGCGCGCCCGCGCGTCGAAGCCGAGCGCAAGCCGTGGTTCTGTTCGGGCTGCCCGCACAATACGTCGACCAACGTGCCGGAAGGCTCGCGCGCGATGGCCGGCATCGGCTGCCATTACATGACCGTGTGGATGGACCGCAGCACCACGACCTTCAGCCAGATGGGCGGCGAAGGCGTCGCCTGGGTGGGTCAGGCGCCGTTCACGCACGACAAGCACGTGTTCGCCAATCTCGGCGACGGCACCTACTTCCACTCCGGCTTGCTCGCCATCCGCGCGGCGATTGCGTCGAAGGCGAACATCACCTACAAGCTGCTCTACAACGACGCGGTCGCAATGACCGGCGGCCAGCCGGTCGACGGCGTGCTGACCGTCCCGCAGATCACCCATCAACTCGCGGCAGAAGGCGCGACGAAGATCGTCATCGTCACCGACGAGCCGGAGAAGTATTCGGCGAACGTGGGCCTCGCGCCGGGCATCGACATCCATCATCGCGACAAGCTCGATGAAGTCCAGCGCGAACTGCGCGAAGTGTCCGGCACCACGATCCTGATCTACGACCAGACCTGCGCAACCGAAAAGCGCCGGCGCCGCAAACGCGGCACGTATCCGGACCCGGCGCGCCGCGTGGTGATCAACGAAGCGGTGTGCGAAGGCTGCGGCGACTGCTCGGTGAAATCGAACTGCCTGTCCGTCGAACCGCTCGATACCGAATACGGCACCAAGCGCCAGATCAACCAGTCCACCTGCAATAAGGACTTTTCGTGCGTGAATGGCTTCTGCCCGAGTTTCGTGTCGGTGGAAGGCGGGCAGTTGCGCAAACCGAAGGCCGCGTCGGGCGTTGCGGGTGAAGGCGCGGGTGCAAGCGCGGGTGCAAGCGCGGGTGCAAGCGCGGGTGCAAGCGCGGGTGCAAGCGCGGCTGCAACATTCCCGCCGGTACCCGAGCCGGACGTGCCCGCGATCGACCATCCGTACGGCGTGCTGGTGACGGGCGTGGGCGGCACCGGCGTAGTGACCATCGGCGCGTTGCTCGGCATGGCCGCGCATCTGGAGAACAAAGGCGTCACGGTGCTCGACGTGACCGGCCTCGCGCAGAAAGGCGGAGCGGTGATGAGCCACGTGCAGATCGCCCAGAAGCCGGCCGATATTCACGCGACCCGCATCGCGATGGGCGAAGCGAATCTCGTGATCGGTTGCGATGCGATCGTCACGGCCAGCGACGAATGCGTGTCGCGCATGCAGGCCGGTCGCACGCGCGTCGTGCTCAACAGCGCGCACACGCCGACGGCCGATCTGATCAAGAACCCGAACTGGCGCTTTCCTGGCAGCAGCACCGAAGCCGATGTGCGCGCCGGCGCAGGCGAGGACGGCGTCGACATGGTCGATGCGAATCACTTTGCCGTGGCCCTACTCGGCGACGCGATCTATACCAACCCGTTCGTGCTCGGCTATGCATGGCAGCGCGGCTGGGTGCCGCTCACGCACGAATCGCTGATGCGTGCGATCGAACTGAACGACGTGCAGATCGAGAAGAACCGCGCCGCTTTCGAATGGGGTCGCCGCGCAGCCCACGATCTCGCCGCCGTGCGCGCGCTCGTGCAATCGCAGGGTCGCGGCGCGATGGCCGACAGCGCGAGCAGCAAGATCATCGCGCTGCACACGCCGAAAGCGCTCGATACGCTGATCGAAAAGCGCGTCGCCTATCTCACCGCCTGGCAAAACAGCGCCTATGCGGAGCGCTATCGCACACTGGTCTCGCAGGTCCGCGCCGCGGAAACGGCGCTCGAATCGGGCGACGGCCAGTTGCCGTTGACCGAGGCCGTTGCGAAGAACCTGCACAAGCTGATGGCCTACAAGGACGAGTACGAAGTCGCGCGTCTCTACAGCGATCCGGCTTTTATCGACGGACTGAAGTCGAAGTTCGAAGGCGACTGGAAGCTGCACATTCATCTCGCGCCGCCGACGTTCTCGAAGAAAGACGCGCGCGGTCATCTGGTGAAGAAAAAGTACGGCCCGTGGGTGTTCAGCGCGATGCACGTGCTGGCCCGCTTCAAGTTCCTGCGCGGCACGGCGCTCGACGTGTTCGGCAAAACGGAGGAACGCCGCACCGAACGCGCGCTGATCGGCGAATACGAGGCGCTGGTGCGTGAACTGATCGCGGGACTCAGTGTGCACAAGCGTGAACTGGCGGTGGAACTGGCGAATCTGCCGGATGGCATCCGCGGCTATGGGCACGTGAAGGAAAACAATCTGAAGGGCGTGCGAGTCAAGTGGGGCGAGTTGCTGAACCGCTGGCGCTCGCCGCAAGGGACCGCCGAACGGCACGTAGCATGACGTGAGGTGAGGTGAACCATGTCACCGGCCGGCTCGTTGCCGCGCCAGTGACATGGACCTCGTTCAAGGCGATTGAACGTGGTGGGCTTTCCGTTGCGTCAGGTTGCGGCGGGCTTCGCCTCCCGCGCTTCTATCGGAAAAACGGCCGGTTCGCTCGATACGATCTTCACGCCATTGATCGTGATGCTGCCGTTACTTTCCATGACCAGCCGCGCCGCCCCGCAAGTCAGACTGATTTGGGTGGCCGACGTCAGTGCGAAATCGGCGCCGACTTCGACGCTCTGCGCGCCGGCCACTTCCGTCTGCTGTCGACCGGACACGACCCGGTATTCATTGCCTCCGACCGACGTGCTGCGATTCGCCAGCACCGAATGGGTCTCGTCGTTCTCCACCTCGGTGCGCAGATTGCGCTCCGCCTGAATCCACAGTTCTTCGGCGCCCTGCCGGTCTTCGAAACGGATGGCGTTCGCCGTGCCGTAGTGGCCTTTCAGCGAGCGCGTCAGCATGCCGCTCTGCGTGGCGTTCGCCGGCAAGTCCCACGGCGGCATGGTCAGCGCGTTGTACACGCGCCCCGTGACGATCGGCCGGTCAGGGTCGCCGTTCTCGAAATCGACGATGACCTCGGTGCCGACGCGCGGCACGTTGATCGCACCGAAATGGCTGCCGGTCCAGGGATAGGACACGCGCACCCAGCAGGACGCGTCGTGATCGCACACCGGCGAGCGGTCCCAGTGAAACTTGAGCTTCACCCGTCCGTACTGATCGGTCCAGATTTCCTGTCCGCGAGGACCGACGACGATCGCGGTCTGCGGACCGCTCGTGCGAGGTTTGGGCACATTGCGGGGCGGCCGGAAGACGGCCGTCGCCGGCTGCACCTGGAACTCGGTGACGAAACCGAATTCGCCCGAACCGCTCGACGCGCCGGTTTCGGTCGCCGCGAAGCGCGCACCGATGACCAGATACTCGCGATTCCCGTTGGCCTTCGGATAACCGGACAGCGTGAACGTGGTTCCGCACACCACGTTGCGGACCTGGCCGCGTCCCCATGACCGGCCGGCGTGGCAGCGGACTTCTTCCATACGGAGTTTCGCCACGCGTTCGCCGTCCACCACGTCCGTATAGTCGCCCGGCCATTCGTAACGTTCCAACGCATGATGAGCGCTTGCGCGAACCGAAGTGCTCCGTGCCGAGAGGTCGGCCTTGGGGTGTTCGAAGTCGAAATCGTCGGTCGTCCAGCGATCCGGCTGCAGGCTTTCGGCTACACGGAACGCGTCGACGTATTCCCGGTCGATGTCGTGGCCGGGCGGGCGATAAGCCAGCGTCTGCCAGGCGGCACTCTGCACCGGCTTGTGGGCACCGACGTGATCCACGAGCACGAGGCGCTGAACGCCCTGCGAATGCTCGAAGAACCAGTAGATGCCGTGCTCCTGCATGAGCCGCTGAATGAACGCAAAATCCGTTTCGCCGTATTGCACCTGATAGGTCAGGTTCGGGTAGCGCACGCTCAAGCGTTTGTCGTGCAGGTAAAGATACGGTTTCAGCACCTCATCGATAATCTCGACGACCGTCTTGTGCTGGAAAATCCGGTAGTCCGATCGTTGATCGGCGAGATAAAGCCAAGGCCTCACGATCGCCTGGTAATGGCACTGCCGGCTTCTCTGCTCGACGAACCGCGCTTCGGTGACGAGGCCGCTGATTTCGCGCGTGGTGGGTTCGCCTGGGTTCGTCCCATCGAGCTGGATCGATACCGTTAGCTCCTTGCCGAGCATCGCCGTGAGGTCGAGATTGGCCGCTTCGTCGTCCGGCTGAGCAAGCGCGGGTGTCGTCAGCAAGTCCAGCGTATAGCGGAAAATTGCCGACAGATTTTCATGGCCGTCGATTGCGCTCAACTGCAACGCGGCCTCGCCGCTCGCCAATAGCGGTAACGCGGGGCCGCGGACGGTGACGGTGCGGCGCGGTGAAGACGTCGGCCACCTATCCATCACAGCACTCCGCGCGTGCCCGCACGCACCGGCCAAAGAGCGATGCGTCCTCGTTGCGTCGAGCGCAGTTCTGTTTGCGTGAACGAGACGGTCGAAACGTGACGCGCGAGATAGTGCTCCAGAATCAGCCCGAATAGATATGGGCTCGTGCCGTGGAAGGCCGCCTCGTCTACGCACAATGCGCATTCGATCCCGCGGCCGATTGCGAGCAGTCCATTGCCCGGCAATTTGCGAGTGACCGCCCGCGTCTTTACGCCGACGATACTTTCCACCTGACGACGATGCGCGTCGTCGTCGCTTGTCAGGAAAAGTCCCAGCAACTCACGCAGCCCTTCACCCGGCAGCCGCCGGCCGGAATCGTCGAGCGCCAGATAGTCGAGTTTCAGTTGGCCGATCAGCCGCCACGCCGCGTCCCGCTCCGCCAGCGGCGCGCGCGGCATCGACGGCGGCCGGATCAGTCCGACGCTCTGAAGCGGTGCGGAACTGGCCAGCAGAAGATCGTCGATACCATCGCGCGGCAAGGACAGCGGTAGATCGCGATTGGTCACCCAGGCGCTCGCGGACAGATAGCGGAGGTTGCCGCGGTAGGGCGCTTCGTGCCGGTCGGTCAACGACACGAACGTTTGCGTGTCGATGTGGCGCGTGCGCACGTCGCGAGGGCGGCCGGTCTGCGAACCCAGTTGCCGCTCGCGACGCAGCGAGAAGTATGCGTCGTGGTGGCCGGCGCCGTTGCCCAGCGCTTCGTATAAAGGTTTGAATTGGATCGCCGCGGAAGCCCCCGCAAGCTGGCCGCTGAGTCCGTTCACGGAGAAGACTTCATAGTCGGACGGCGCCTGGCGATCGGGGATCATCAGGAATTCATGGGCGTGAGCGCCTACCTCGATGCGGTCTATCTCCTTTGCGAACAGATTGATCACCGGCGTGCAGAACAGCGCGAAACAGCCAGCGTCGACCTGATTCGCGAGCGCGCCGTGCAAACGGTCGAGCAGCACGACGATCTCGACCTCCGGTCCCTCGATACGTCGAAGGCCTGTTGCCAGCCCCGTCAACGTGAAGAAATAGAAACGGTCGGCACACGCGAAATACTCGTGCAGCAGATTGTGTCCGTGGAATTTGGATGACACGAGCGGCAACAGACCGTGCTCTTCACCGAGACCTTCATGCACCACTGCATGCGAAGTCACCGCGGTCAGCACCGCGCTCTGCGCACCGAACGCACCTTGCGCACCTTGCGCACCCTGCGCACCAATCACCGACGCCACACTTCCCGTATGCAACAACTCGAAAAGATGCGACACCACCTGAACGTCTCCCGCCAGATAAACCGGCAGGCGGTCGAGTCCCTGCAAACTTCCAATCGCGCTACCGTTCGTCGTGCGCAAGCGCAGCCGAAGCGCGCCACGCACCGTCACGTTCGCGGGCACGTAGCGGTCGAGCGCGGGAATGTCGGGCGGCACACCCGTAAGTCGCGCGGCGACGATCTCAAGCGGATAAAGCGTGACATCCTGACTGCTACGAAACTTGCAGACGGTGTTTTCGCCATCGACCCTGCGCGACTTGAACACCGTGCCGCGTGCAAGCGTGAAGCCCTCGACGAGATTCCCTTCGGTCCGGCTCGGGTACAAGCGCGACACGGCGATGGATGGCGTCGGCGCCACGTAATTTGGATACACCACTTCGAGCATGCGCTGCGTCAACTGCGGAAAATCCGCGTCGAGTTCGAGCCGCATGCGCGCGGCCACCAGACTGAACGATTGAAAGAGACGCTCGACATACGGGTCCGCGACTTCACCCGCTTGCATCGGGCGCATGCCGAGTCGGCTTGCGATCTTCGGATGCGCTTCGGCGAACTCGCCGGCGAGCTCGCGCAGATACATCGACTCCTGGTTGTAGTAGTCGAGCAGTCGGGGATCCATGCGAAGGCTCCAGTCGTTCTACACCCGCGTGATCGGGCTAGCTGCGCAAGAGTCTACTGGATGATTTAAGGCCTTATTTTTTGGGATATCCCGCAATTAGGACCGAGCGCCGAAAACAACGCGAACAATAAAAAACGCCACGGACCGAGGCTCCGTGGCGTTTTTTCAGAAGCTATCGGGCAACGTTTATTGCGCGTTCTTTTTCTGCAGCGCGTTAGCCGACGCCACTGCCGTCATGTTGATGATCCGGCGCACCGTCGCAGCGGGCGTCAGGATATGCACCGGCTTTTCCGCGCCGAGCAGGAACGGTCCGACCGTCACGCCTTCGCCGCCAATCATCTTCAGCAGGTTGTACGTGATGTTCGCCGCTTCGACGTTCGGCATGATCAGCAGGTTGGCTTCGCCGGTCAGCGTCGTGCCGGGGAATGCCGCCTTGCGAACCGCTTCGGACAACGCCGCGTCGCCGTGCATTTCGCCGTCGATTTCGAGCGTGGGTGCGCGCTCGCTAATCAGCTTGCGCGCAGCCGCCATGCGTTGCGACGACGAGGAAGGCGCGCTGCCGAAATTCGAGTTCGACAGCAATGCGACCTTCGGCGTGATACCGAACTTTTCGATTTCGCGCGAAGCCAGCAGCGTCATGTCGGCGAGCTGTTCGGCGGTCGGCGTTTCGTTCACGTACGTGTCGCAGATGAACAGGTTGCGCCCTTGCAGCATCAGCAGATTCATTGCCGCGAAGTTCTGCACGCCGTCGGCCTTGCCGAGCACCTGCTCGATGAACTTCAGATGCGTGTGGTACTGCCCGATCATCCCGCAGATCATGCCGTCGGCTTCGCCCAGACGCACGAGGATCGCGCCGATCAACGTGTTGAACTTGCGCATCGCGGCTTTTGCGACGTCCGGCGTCACGCCTTCGCGCGCGCCCAGTTCGTGATACGCCTGCCACGATTGCTGGTAGCGCGGATCGTCCTCCGGATCGACCACTTCGAAATCTTCACCGCACTTCAGCTTCGAGCCCATCTTCTTCAAACGCATCTCGATTACCGACGGACGACCCACCAGAATCGGCTTCGCAATTTTCTCCAGCAACACGAATTGCGCGGCGCGCAGCACGCGCTCGTCTTCACCTTCGGCGAACACGATGCGCGCCGGCTCCGACTTCGCCGCGGCAAACACCGGACGCATGACCATGCCGGTGCGATACACGGTCGTGCCGAGTTCTTCGCGATACGCATCCATGTCCTGGATCGGACGCGTGGCGACGCCCGAATCCATCGCGGCCTGCGCGACCGCCGGCGCGATCTTGATGATCAGACGCGGATCGAACGGCTTCGGAATCAGATACTCCGGACCGAATTCGAGCGAGTGGCCTTCATAGGCTTTCGCGACTTCATCGCCCTGATCGGTTTCTTCGGCGAGTTCGGCGATCGCGCGCACGCAGGCGAGCTTCATCTCTTCGGTGATCGTCGTGGCGCCGACGTCGAGCGCGCCGCGGAAGATGAACGGGAAGCACAACACGTTGTTCACCTGGTTCGGATAGTCCGAACGGCCGGTCGCGATGATGCAATCGGGGCGTACGCGCTTTGCGTCTTCCGGACGGATTTCCGGTTCCGGATTCGCGAGCGCCAGGATCAGCGGCTGCGTGCCCATCTCGACGACCATCTCCGGCTTCAGCACGCCGGCGCTCGAGCAGCCGAGGAACACGTCGGCGCCGCGAATCGCGTCGGCGAGCGTGCGGGCTTCGGTATTGGCCGCGTAACGTTCCTTCGACGGATCGAGATTGCCGCGTCCTTCGTAGATCACGCCCTTCGAGTCGGTGACCAGCACGTTCTGCTTCGACAGACCGAGGTTCACCAGCAAATCCAGACACGCGATAGCGGCGGCGCCCGCGCCCGAACACACGAGCTTCACTTCGTCGAGTTTCTTGCCGACCACTTTCAGGCCGTTCAGGATGGCCGCGGACGCAATGATCGCGGTGCCGTGCTGATCGTCGTGGAAGACCGGAATCTTCATGCGCTCGCGCAGCTTCTTCTCGATGTAGAAGCATTCCGGCGCCTTGATGTCTTCGAGGTTGATGCCGCCGAGCGTCGGCTCGAGCATCGCGATGGCTTCGACCAGCTTGTCCGGATCGGTCTCGGACAGTTCAATGTCGAACACGTCGATGCCGGCGAACTTCTTGAACAGACAACCCTTGCCTTCCATCACCGGCTTGGCCGCGAGCGGGCCGATGTTGCCGAGGCCGAGCACCGCCGTTCCGTTCGTAATCACGCCGACCAGGTTGCCGCGCGAGGTGTATTTCTGCGCGTCGAGCGGTTCGTCGTAGATCGCCATACAGGCCGCGGCCACGCCCGGCGAATAAGCCAGCGACAGATCGAGCTGGTTCGACAGCGGCTTGGTCGGCGTGACGGAAATCTTGCCCGGCTTCGGATTCTGGTGATAGGCGAGAGCGCTTTGCTTGAGTTGTTCGTCCATTGTTTGGCCTGAAGAACGTGAAAGAAACGTGAAAACAAAGAAGAGAAATTAGGCCCGGCTTCCAGCAGCGGTGCGTACCGTCGGCGTCGCATGCATCGATCGGATGGATGGTCGACAGAGGCGGTTTATCGCGGGCGCCGGTTCGGCGCGGCGTCGAACCTCGGCGGAGGGCAAGACGGTGCGGAAGTGCTGCGCGGGGCAGTTAGTGTACCCCTGAATGCAGCGCCGGAAAGAGCGGATAGCCGATCCTCACCATCGGCGAAACGCCCGCTGGCTATGGTGCAGCGCCGCATAGCGCGGCACTGGCGCGGCACTCGCGCGGCGCTTCGGCGGACGCGAATCCGGTGTATCGGCAGTTGCCGGAACGCGGTGCCGCTGAACTCAGTCGAGTTCCGCGCCGCGGCGTTCGGCGATCAGAAACAGCGTCGCGAAGATGTCGAGCAGATAGATGCAGGCGAGCAGCGCGAGCGCGGCGCTGAACGAATAACGGGCGGCCAGCGCGCCGACTACGACCGGTCCAAAGCCGCCTACGGCCCGGCCGATGTTGAAGAGCACGTTTTGCGCGGTCGCGCGGGCGTCGGTGGGATACAACTCGGAGATCAGCGCACCATACCCGCCGATCATCCCGTTGACGAACACGCCCATGGCCGCGCCGCCGATCAGCAAAGCGCTCGGCGTGGTCAGATGCGCGTAGACGAAAACCATCACCAGTGCGCCCGCCTGGTAGAACAGAAACGTCGGCTTGCGCCCGAAGCGATCCGCGGCGACACCGAACAGCCAGATGCCGCACGCCATGCCGAGCACGGTCACGGCCGTCCACAAGCCGGATTTCGTCAACGAATAGCCGAAGGTCTTCGACAGATAGCTCGGCAGCCAGATCATCAGCCCGTAGTAGCCGAAGTTCTGCACCGAACAGAGAATCGCGATGCCGAGGCTCGCGCGCGCGGTACGGGCGTCGGCGACGAGACGCCTGAGCGGCAGCTTGCGTGCGCCACGCGCCGCGCGCTCGGTGAACAGCGCCGGCTCTTCCACGCGACGGCGCACGAAAAAGGACACCACGGCGGGCAACAGTCCGAGCGCGAACATGCCGCGCCAGCCGATTAGCGGTAACAGCAGCGGCGTGAGCAGCGCCGCGGCCAGCACGCCGAGTTGCCAGCCGAGTCCCACGTACGACGACACGCGCGCGCGTTGCGCGGCCGGCCAGGCTTCGGCCACCAGTGTCATGCCAATGCCGAATTCACCGCCGAGCCCGATGCCGGCGATGGTCCGATATGCGAGCAGGTCCGGGTAGCCCTGCGCCAGCGCGCAGAGTCCGGTGAAGACCGCGAACACGAGGATGGTCCACGTGAGCATCCGTACGCGCCCGAAATAGTCGCTCAACACGCCGAAGATCAGGCCGCCCGCGACGGCACCGATCAACGTCCACGTCACCAGCGAGCCGGCTTGCGCGGAACTCAGATGCAGGTCGGCCGCGATCACCGGCAGCATGAAGCCGAGGATCAGCAGATCGAAGCCGTCCATCGCGTAGCCGAGCACCGCGGCGAGCAGCGCGCGGCCCGCGTAGCCGCGCCGGGCTGGCGCAGCGCTGTGGGTGGAGGAGGAAGCGGTGTTCATCGAAAGCCATCCGTAGGGCAAGGGGACGGCAACGCAGAGCGAGCGCCCGGGAATTTCGCGTGAGTGTAAAGGCGGGCCTTGCCGGTCACAAGCCGACCAAAAAGCGGCTCGGGAAGCTGGCTCGACCGCGGACGGGAGCGCTCGGCCCGCCGACGGCGACCGCCGTGTGCCTGGCCAGCCCGCTACCTCGGGCGTGCCTCTTTCAGGTAAAATGCCCGCCTACGCGCGCAGCAAACCGGCCTGCACTTCCCGGCCGACCGTGACACCTGGCTGCGCCACCGGGCCTTGCGCCCGCTTCTCCCCGCTTACACCCAAGGATTCGCCCATGACAGGCTTCGATCGCCAGACGATCTCCGACACGACCGCCAAGATGCTGCTGGAAGTTCAGGCAGTGCACTTCAACGCGGAGAAACCGTATATTTTCACGTCCGGCTGGGCAAGCCCGGTGTATATCGATTGTCGCAAGCTGATCTCCTACCCGCGCGTGCGTCGGGGCCTGATGGAGATGGCGGAGACCACCATCCTGCGCGACGTCGGCTACGAGCAGATCGACGCGGTCGCCGGTGGCGAGACCGCTGGTATCCCGTTCGCGGCATGGCTCTCCGACCGCCTGATGGTGCCGATGCAATACGTGCGCAAGAAGCCGAAGGGCTTTGGCCGTAACGCGCAGATCGAAGGTTTGCTGACCGAAGGTCAACGCGTGCTGCTGGTCGAAGACCTGACCACGGACAGCCGCAGCAAGATCAACTTCATCAACGCGCTGCGCACCGCCGGCGCCACGGTGAATCACTGCTTCGTGCTGTTTCACTACAACATCTTCAAGGAAAGCGTGTCCGTGCTGAAAGACATCGACGTCGATCTGCACGCGCTCGCCACGTGGTGGGACGTGCTGCGTGTCGCGAAAGAAAACAAGTACTTCGACACCAACACGCTCGACGAAGTCGAAAAATTCCTGCACGCGCCGGCCGAGTGGTCGGCGGCGCACGGCGGCGCTAACGCTACGCCGCAGTAAGGCTGCGCGAAATCTGCTGATCCGCTGAATCCGCAGTACGAAAAAGGCCGCCTGTCTCACGACAGGCGGCCTTTTTTTGCCGCGGCGCGCTGGAAAAGTGCGCGCTCAGGAGCCGCCGGTTTTTCCCGTCACCGAATGCGACGACAGGTTCATCAAGCCATTACTCTGCGCGTACTGGAACAGTTCGGAGTCGCGATCGATACCGAGTTTGCGCATCGCCGTGTTCTTTTGCGTGCTGATGGTTTTGATGCTGCGGTTCAGTTGCTCGGAAATTTCCTTGATGGTCATGCCCGATACGAACAGCCGCACCACTTCGAGTTCGCGGCGCGACAACATCACTTCGTCGTTCTTGCCACCGGAATTCATGCGCAGCGCATCGAGCGATGCCTTCACCGATGGGCTCATATATTCGAGATGACGGCTGACGTGTTGGACGGCCAGTCCGATATGACTGAGATCGTCCGACTTGTTGACGACCGACGTGACACCGAGTTCGCTCAGGCGCTTGAGGAGCGCGGCGTTCTCCAGCATGGTCAGGACGACGATGGGAAGCTCGGGGAAATTGCGCCGCAGATAACCGATGAGAGGTAAGCCGTCGCCGTACTGGCCGCCCGGCATGGCAAGGTCGGTGACGAGGACGTCGCAGGCCACGGTCTGCAGCACCTTGACCAGTTCCGTCGACTGCCGTGCACGCGCCACCACCTGAAGACCGGGAAACTTGAGCAAGGCCTGCTCGGCGCCGAACAGAATGACGGGATGGTCGTCGGCGACCACGACCCTGACGGGATCTTGCATTGCCCTCCCCTCTACAAATGAACCGCTCTCCAGAACTTCTAGCATTTCTATTCTTTGATACTCAAACCTGATCGGATACGCGGCGGAAGACGCGCGGACAATTCCTCCGACTATAGCCGATTTCGCCTCATCCAATCCTTGCAATTGCTAACAATCATCGATCGGAGAGCTAATGTTCGACAGGATTCGACCGCGAGACACAAATTAGGGACAATAAACCCCCACGAGGACGTCCGCCTCGCGCCCTGACAGGAGAACCGGCACATGCACTTGCATTGCCTGCACGTTTCGCTGGCATCGTCGTGCCGGCGATGTTTGCCGCGTACGGGGCTCGGGCTGTCGTTCTCCCGCCCGTCGTCCGCTATCTGCAGCCTGCTGGGACTTCTTCTGCTGGCCGCGTCCGGCGCTCCGGCATTCGCCGACAGCGCATTCGCGGTGAGCAGCGCCAGCGTCAAAGCCGGCGGCACGCTCGACACCGCTCAGGTCTTCAACGGCAACGGCTGCAAAGGCGGTAACCGTTCGCCGCAACTCAGCTGGCGTAACGCGCCGCCAGGCACTCGCAGCTTCGCAATTACCGTGTTCGATCAGGATGCGCCCGGCCGCGGCTGGTGGCACTGGGCGGTCGCGGGCATTCCCGCCGGCGTCGGCAGCGTGCCCGAGAACGCGAGTTCTTCGGGCTTTCTCAAAACGCTCCACGCCGTCGAAGCGCGCAACGACTTCGACAGCGACGGCTATGGCGGTCCGTGCCCGCCGCCGGGCAAACCGCATCGCTATGTCATCACCGTGTATGCGCTGAACTCGGCCGATCTGCGGCTCGCGCAAGGCCGGCCGGCTTTGATGTTCGATCACGAAATCAGCACCGTCGCCATTGGCCACGCGCAAATCGTGGTCAACTACGGACGCTAGCCCCCCTCTCTCAACCAGTTGCTCACTCCCGGAGCGTCCCATGTCGAAAATCGTCATCGTTTATCACAGCGGCTATGGCCATACGAAGAAAGTCGCCGAGGCCGTGCTGGCCGGCACGCTCGAAGCCGGCGCCGACGCGCGGCTTTTGCCCGTCGGCGAAATCGATGACGCCGCGTGGGCGGAGCTGGCCGGCGCCGACGCCATCGTCTTCGGCTCGCCGACGTACATGGGCGGCCCGTCCGCCGACTTCAAGAAGTTTGCCGATGCCAGTTCGAAACCGTGGTTCGGCCAGACGTGGAAGGACAAGATCGCCGCCGGTTTCACCAATTCGGCGACGATGAACGGTGACAAGTTTTCGACGATCCAGTACTTCGTCACGCTCGCGATGCAGCACGGGATGATCTGGGCCGGCACCGGCATGATGCCGTCGAACACCAAGGCCGCGACGCGCGACGACCTGAATTACGTCGGCGGCTCGACCGGCCTGCTCACGCAATCGCCCGCGGATGCGACACCCGAGGAAGCGCCGCCGGCCGGCGATCTGGAGACCGCACGCCGGTTCGGCGCGCGGGTGGCCACCGTGACGGCGCGCTGGATTGCGGCGGCGAACTAAGACGGCAGCTCAAGCGAGCGAGGCGGACCGGGCAAGCAAAGAGCAGCCAGCCGCCGGCCCGCCGTGCGCTGCGGTATTGTCTTTATCGGCATGCATCTGGCGTGCAACCGGTCACGCCGATGTCACTTTCGGCGCGCATCGTCGTTTTTTCACCCGCTTTTTCACTCCCCGCCGCACGGTTGCCGCCATCAGGTCTTAAAATACCGTTCCGGCGCCGCGTCGCGCCCCGTTTCCAGCAAGCCAGTGAGATCGAGATGAGCACGAAAGTTTTTGTCGACGGACAGGAAGGCACGACCGGCCTGAAGATTTTTGAATACCTGTCGCAACGCGCCGACGTGGAAATCCTGCGTATCGAAGAAGCGAAACGCAAAGACCTCGACGAGCGCCGTCGTCTCATCAACGCATCGGACGTCACGTTTCTGTGTCTTCCCGACGTCGCCTCCCGCGAATCGGCTTCGCTAGTGGAAAACGATCGCACCGTGCTGATCGACGCCAGCACCGCATTTCGCACCTCCGCCGATTGGGCTTACGGGCTGCCGGAACTGGCGCGCTCGCAACGCGAGCGGCTGCGCACCGCCAAACGCATCGCCGTGCCGGGCTGCCATGCATCGGCCTTCGTGCTGGCCATGCGGCCGCTGGTCGAAGCCGGTGTGGTCGCGCCGGACTTCGCTGCCCACGCTTATTCCATTACCGGCTACAGCGGCGGCGGCAAGAAAATGATTGCCGACTACGAAGCCGGCGGTAACGAGAAACTGAAAAGCCCGCGCTCCTACGCACTGGGCCTTACGCACAAGCATCTGCCGGAAATGGCCGCTCATACGGGCCTGAAATCGGCGCCGGTCTTCACGCCCATCGTCGGGGATTTCTACAAGGGGCTCGCGGTCACCACGTTCTTCTCGCCCAGCCAACTGGCCAAGAAGACCACGCCGCAAGACGTGCAGACGCTCTTCGCGGAATACTACGCGGGCGAAGCCTTCGTCCACGTCGCGCCGTTCGATGCAGAAGCCAATCTGGACAGCGGCTTTTTCGACGTGCAGGCAAACAACGACACTAACCGGGTCGACCTGTTCGTGTTCGGCAATCAGGAGCGCTTCGTGACCGTCGCGCGTCTGGACAATCTGGGCAAGGGCGCGTCGGGCGCGGCCATCCAGTGCATGAACCTCGCCATTGGCACCGCTGAAGAAACAGGCCTGAACCGATAGGTCGAACCGCCAGCACGAATCCGAAAACGGGCGGCTAACTCGCCGTCGATTCATACGCAAAGCCGGTCCTCACCAGACCGGCTTTTCTGTTTTAAAAATCCATTATTCAATCCGTGATTCGCGCCTTTAGTCGGTATTAATCCGCATTACTTCAAATAGAAAAATCGGATCGCGCCGACTGGCACGGTAATTCGTTCACTTCAAAAACCCGCTCAGCATAGTTTTCCGCCTAGGGAAACTCCTTATTTTTTAGCGAACGGTCGTTCGAAGATGATAGAGCCATTTTGCTGAATCGCTTACCTGGCAAGGGTGTGCGGGGATGCAACGGGGTCGGGTTTTCACGCATGAAAGGCTTCTTTGTTTAAAAGGCCGGGGAACGTCCGCCTGGTGCGCTTGCGGATAAATTCCGCTGTTTGAATCGTTCTTTTTAGACGGCTCATTCAATTGACAGGCATTAACCACACGGCGAAATTAGCTCGCACAATTACATGAAGGGAGACAGCAGCATGTCGCACGCTATTACTCGAGGTCTGGCATTGGCCATTGCCACGGCTCCATTACTGATTGCTTGCGGCGGCGGCAAAGCCAGCGATCCCGCGCCGATTAATACGCCGCAATGCTCGGGTGCGAGTTGCGGCCCGCAAGGCGCGCCGACCCCAGCTGCGACCGACACGTCGCTGTGTCCTGCCACGGCCGATATCGGCAACAGCACGTTCCTCGGCGGTGCGGGTAGTGGCGAGGTCGTGCAGTTGAATATCAATGCCACGGCGATGACCTACACGCTCAAGTGGCTCGAGTCGCCCGTTCCGTTGCGCACGGGTTCGGTGACCCCGAGCCGCGCGGGTACGACCATTACCGGCGCGGTCATTCACCCGCCCACCGGCGCGCTGCCGACTGCCGAACAGACGCGCTGTGCGTTCATTCTCGGCGCCGGCACCGGCACCGGCGCCGGCGACGGTCAGCCATACACGACACCGGACTACACCAACAACCCGAATCCGCCGATGATCCTGGTCGGTCTGGGCGGCGTGGCGGGCGGCGGAATTCCGGGTGCGGATATCGAGTTCGACGGGTTGAACATTCTCCCGCCGGTCATCGTGAACGTCGGCGCCGTGCCCGCACGTCATTTCGACTTCTACCCGTTCCTCGGCTTCGCCAACACCACCACCGATATCACCAAACTGCCGGGCACCTATAACGGCCTGCTTTATCACCTGGTTCCGTCGGGCGCCTATGCCGCGGCTGCGACCAACACCGTCGAAACCTTCGACGCGAGCGGCACCTGCACCAGCAGCAACACCGCTACGACCGGTTACTCGCCGAATGCAGGCGGCTGCCTGACCACGGGCAACCCGCTGGTGCTGAACAGCAACGGCTACTTCGACAGCACGGCGGCACCGCAGATCAGCACGCAACTCGCGCTGCCGCTAGTCGGCGCCAGCGGCAAGAGCGGCACGGCGCACATGATCATTGGCCAGGTCAATGGCGCCACCGTGCCGCTGGTCATCCGGACCGGTTACATCAATCTCGGTACGGCACCGCTGCACCTCGACGCTCAGGTCGACGACGAATCGGGCATCGCCATGCTGGCCACGACGGCAACGCCGATTGCATCCGGCGGATTCGACGGCGGCTACGTCGGCGCGGACTCGAACTTCAGGACGACCGCGACGCTGATTCAGGGCAACGTCGGCACGTTCATCAACCCGAGCACGTCGGCAGCGGAAAGCGGTTTCGGTATTGCTTACGGTCTGGCGAGCCCGGGTCTGATGGGCGTGCAGGACACCAACGGCGCCACGGGTTTCGCCATCGCATCCGGCGGCCTCTACGCGATCGAGATCCAGGGCACGGAAAACGGCGGTGTTGCCGCAACGTCCGCCAACTCGGCCACATCGAGCGTCCCCTACTTCGGCATCGGCGCCCAGATCAGCAAATAACCGGCAAACCCGACGGCGACCCGCTCGCCGTCCGGGATATCAAAAAAAAGTGGCCGGATTGGACTCCGGTCGCACACAAACGAGAAATTCTGGAGGTCGTATGAAGTTGAGAATCGTGTCGGTGCTCGCGCTTGCAGCGCCGTTGCTCGGGGCATGCGGTGGCGGCGGTGGCGGCGATGGTCCGGTGACTGAGGTGCGGCTGTGTCCCGCCTCGCTCGACTACACGACGGTATTCACCGGCGGCGGCGCCAGCGGCGAGCTGGTCAAGCTGCAACTCGATACGACCAAGATGACCTGGCAGGTCAACTACGTGCAATCGCCGATTCCGGCCGCCGTCGGCACCGTCTCGCCGACCCGCGCCGGCCAGACCGCGAGCGGCACGCTGACTCAGGAAACCCTCCTGCCGACCAACAAGCTCAACCAGTGCGCGTATCGCCTGAACGGCGCGAGTCTCGATGCCAGCCGTCCGGCGCGGATTTTCGTCGGCGAAGGCGTGGCGGGCGGCACGATCCCCGGTGCGGAAATTTCGTTCGGCGGCATTCTCGGCGTCGGCGCCGTGCCCGACACGACGTTCCCGTACTACCCGTTCATCGGTTTCTCGTCGGTCGAGACGAATATCGCGAATGTGAAGGGCACGTACAACCAGGTGGGTTATCACCTGATTCCGTCGCAGAGCTTCGCGCCGGTCAAGGTCGATTCGACGATCACGATCAACGCGGACGGCTCCTACTCCGAGTGCGACAACTCGGGTGTCAATGCGGGCAAATGTCAGCAGCCGGGCACGAACTTCGTGAATGCGACCGACACCAGCGGCGCAACCGTCAGTGCATTCGAAACCGACAAGTTCCTGGGTCAGGGCACGCCGACTCTGGCGACTACGCCGAAGGGTCGTGGCTACATGATCGTCGGCAAGCTGAAGGGTCAACTCGTGCCGATCCTGGTTCGGGCGGGCGCGGCGAACGCGTCGATCACGACGCCGGTGAACGGCGAGATCGGTCCCTACGCCGACGACGAATCGGGCATTTCGATTCTCGCGCCGCAAGCCACGATCGCTTCCGGCTCGCAGAACGGCGAGTACATCGGCGTGGATAGCCAGTTCGACTACCGCACGACAGCGCTCGAAGGCGCGCAAGCGACCCTGCTCGATCCGTTCAACGCGTCGCAAGCCTCGCTTGCGACGGCGCTGAACCTGGACTACACGCAAACCGTGCCGGGTGTCGTTACGACAACGCAGGTCGGGGCATCGACGGGCACCACGCCGACCGGGAAGATGATTTTCTCGGGTGGCGTGTTCGGCTACCTCGATATCACCAACGCGGCCTCGCCGTACTTCTCGATCGGCGCCTTCGTCCAGTAAGCGGCGCAGCCAGGCCGCCATGAATCGACGCGGCGTTCGCGTCCCGGCTGCGGCGCACCGCGGCAGCCGGCTGCTCATGGCGGCGTTCACAGCGTCGCCGACAGCAGCGTTCTCAGATTATCCAGCGCAGCGGCAGGCCGACACCCGCCAACCGCCGCTGCTCGCCGCACGCGATGAGCGCAGCGAGTGACTCAGGAGGAACACGATGAAAAAACTCACTTTCGCGATACTGGCTGGCTGCCTGTCGGCCAGCGCGTACGCCCAGCATGCGGGCGACAACGTCGCCGTGCTGGGCTGGTTTCACGTCATGCCGCAGGACTCGAGCACGGCATTGACGACCAACGTCGCACCGACGCCGATCAACACACCGTTGCGACTGCCCAACTCGTTCACGTCGGCCGGCACCGGTCTGTCGACGAATAACGCCGATACCGTCGGCCTGACGTTCAGCCACTACCTGACCGATCACATCGCCGTGACGACCGTGGCGGGCGTGCCGCCCGTATTCAAGATTTACGGTACGGGGACGATCCAGCCGCCCGGACCCGCGGGCGCGCTCGGCCAGCAGAACCTGGGCGACCGCCAGACCAATCCGATCGTGAAGAGCGTGCGCCAGTGGAGCCCGGCGATGCTGCTGCAGTACTACTTCAACGCGCCGACGGCGAAGTTCCGGCCTTTCGTGGGTGTCGGCGTGTCGTACAACTGGTTTTCCGACGTGCAGTTGAGCCCGGCGTTCATCCAGTCCACGCAGAACAACCTCGGCGCCGTGCTCGCCGCCGGCGCCGGCAAGCCGGGACAAACGCAGATTTCCGCGAAGGCGTCGTCGTCGTGGGCGCCGGTTTTCAACGTGGGTCTCGCATACAACATCACCGATCATTGGGGTCTGGTGGCGTCGGTGACCTATATCCCGCTGAAGACGACGTCGTCGGTGATCATCAAGGCAGCGGACGGCTCGGAGCTGGGTGTGTCGAGAGCGGATCTGAAGGCGGATCCGATCATCTCGTTCCTCGCGGTGTCTTATAAGTTCTGATCGCGATCGATGCTGTTGATGCAAAAAAGCCGGCGGCCCTTGTGGAAAGGGGCCGCCGGCTTTTTTTCGCTGTGCGCAGGTGAAAAATTCGGGGCAAAAAAAAGCCCGCCTAGTTTGGCGGGCTGAATCCATATCAGAGGAGACATGGAGGAGACAGGAGTGACTATAGCAAATGGGTTGGTGCGTCGCAACATTCAAATTAGGGTTGACCCTTTGCGTTGCTTAAAAGCAACACGTTTCGGATCTAGTTGAATTCGGCCACTGCCCCGAGTTGCTCCCGTGTTCCTCCATGCTCAGCGACCCGCGCGCCGCGCCGCGACCTGGCCCAGCACCGCGAAGTCTTTTTCGCCGTCTCCGTGAGCAATCGCTTCGATCAGGCTATCGCGGACGACGCTGGCAATCGGCATCGGCGTCGTCACCGCGTCAGCCGCGGCGAGTGCGAGTCGCACATCCTTCAATCCGAGACGCGCCTTGAACAAGGCCGGCTCGTAGCGCTGCTCGGCGATCAACTTGCCGTAGCCCGCGTAAACCGGCCCCGGAAACAGGCCGCTCGTGATGACATCGAGAAAATCCTGCATCGCGAGGCCATGGCCGGTGACCAGCGTGGCCGCTTCGCCGAGCGTTTCGATGGCCGCGCCGAGCATGAAATTGGCGGCAAGTTTCATCACGTTCGCCTGCTGCGGCAACGAGCCGATACGCCACGTCTTCTGGCCGATCACGTCGAAAATGGGCTGGACGCGATCGATCGACTCGGCAGGCCCGCCCGCCACGATGGTCAGTTTGCCGGCCGCCGCGACATCGGGGCGCCCGAGCACCGGCGCCGCGACGTAGTGAACGCCGCGCGACGCGTGCGCGGTCGCCAGTTCTTCGGCGAGCGTCACGGAGATCGTCGCCATGTTCACGTGGATCAGCCCGCGCGGCGCATGCTCCAGCAACTCGGCGGTCACGACTTCACGCAGGGCGGCATCGTCCGCGAGCATGGAAAACACGGCGTCGCCCGCGAAGGCCTCGGCCGGCGTCGCGACGCTTTGCGCGCCCGCGTCGACCAGCGCTTGCGCGCGTTCCGGCGAGCGGTTCCACACGCGCACCTGGTGCCCGGCTTTCAACATGTTTGCCACCATCGCGGCGCCCATCTCGCCGAGACCGATAAAACCGATGTCCATCTGTCGCTCCGTCATCTTCAAAGAACCCGAAGTAAAGCATACCCATGCGACACGTGCAGGACAGTGCGCAGCAAAACTTCCGGCGCGAGGCTGGCGTCGCTGCGCGGTGCGTACAATACGGGATTACTTATCTGGCAGAGGCCTTCCGTATGGCGATGAAAAAAACCGACCTTGAAAAGAACAAGGCACTGAAACTGAACAACGCAATGAAGCTGTCCACGGCCGACCGCTTCGGCAAAGGCGCCACCGCCGAGCCGAAACTCGACCGGCGCGAGCAACGCAAGCTCGATCAGGCGCAGGGTCTAGTTGCCTTTGCCTGCAAACTGAACGGCGATCTGGTCGCGGAACTGAAAGAGCGCGCACTCACGCATCCCGAAGGCATGAGCGGCCTGCTGAACGAAGTGATCAAGCGCGGACTGGCGAGCTGAACTGAACGAGCCGGGTTGCGGCAACCAGCGGCGAGCGCAATCGCCCGACACTGCAGCGCGACACCGGCGCCAGATGCAAAAAGGCCAGAGCACGAGCTCTGGCCTTTTTGCTGGCTACCCGCCGATCCGGACAGACGCCGTGCCGCCAACGAGTGGCGGGACCGCAACGTACCGGTGCGGCAAGCCTCAGGCGTCCGAAGACGTCCGGCCGGCTTAGTTTTGCGCGCCCTTGTCGTTCGTGCCAGCTGCCGAAGCCGCTGCCGAAACACCAGCCTTCTTGCCATGCGTCTTCAGCTTCTTGATGTGATGCTTCTTCGGCGCGCTAGCTGCAGCGGCCGGTGCTGCTGCGTCCGACGATTGTGCGAAAGCCTGAACGGAAACCAGCGCGATCGATGCAGCTGCGAGCGAGACGATGAATTTTTTCATGTGTTGTTCCCCAAACCTGGACGACTGAGTCAATGTGAATGAATAGATGCACGGTAAAGCAGGCGGCAAAACGGCGCCATCCCGCTCCCCGCGGGAGAGTATTACCCAGTGTAGGCGGTTTGTCATGCTCAAAACTCGATATGTATTTTCCGGGAGACAGCACGCTTTCGTCGTCCTTTCACTCATTAAGTAGCCCGTATTAGGGAGATTACCTAGTGCGGGATCAAACGAGATTGCGTAGCAGGCTGGCGGTCTCCTGTAGCGTCGGCAGTACGCGCTGCAAAGCGGCTTCCGGGCTCTCCTGACCGATCGACATACTCACGCTGATGGCAGCCACCATCGCCCCGTGACGGTCGCGTAACGGCACGGCGACACCGCGCACGCCGACCTCCAGTTGCTGATCGGTCACGACGTAACCGTAGCGGCGAATTTCGGCCAGCACGTCGCGCAGACGTTCGACGCTTGCGTAGGTGTGCGGCGTGAAGACCTTGATCTGATACGACGCCAACCATTGCTCGATGCTCTCGGGCGCCTGGAACGCCAGCAACACCAGACCTGCCGACGACAACGGCGCCGCCACGCGCGAACCGAGCACGAAGCCGACCGCCATCGCCCGGTTCACGCCGTTGCGCGCGACGTAGACGACGTCGTGTTCATCGAGGATGGAGACGAGAGCCGTTTCCTGCACGGTCGCCGTTATGCGCTGCAGAAACGGCTGCACGATACGGGGCAAACGCGCCGAGTCGAGATACGACTGACCGAGCCGCAACACGCGCGGTGCGAGCCAGAACAGCTTGTTGTCGGTATCGACGTAGCCGAGTTCGCGCAAGGTCAGCAGATAACGGCGCGCCGCCGTGCGCGACAGGCCGGCGCGCGCGGCCACCATCGTCGGGGTCATGCGCGCGTGTTCTTCGTCGAATGCTTCGATGATCGCCAGCGCTTTCGCCGCGCCGGCAATCCAGTCTTTCTCGTCCATGGTTGATCTGCCAGTCCGATAGCCGCTGAAAACGGGCTATCGTAACCGGCCAGGAAGGGTCGCTAGGCCGCGCGCGGCTGCGAGATGAAACGGGGCGTGTCGGCGGTGGGCGGAAATACGCACCAGCAGCCGTCGTCGTGACGAAAGAAGAACAGGCCGCGGGCATCGGCATCCTGGGACGTCTCGACGCGCACATAGCGTCGACCACCCAGGCGAGTCCGGCTGAACTCGGTCACGCGAACCGGCGCGGAAGGCTCCGGCGCCAGCCATTTTTCAACGAGGAAACGCAGGGACTGCTCGCTTGCCGTTCTCATGATCCGCTCCGCGCCGGTTTGTGTTCATGCGCATCGCGATTGGCTTCGGGGCTATCGTCGGACTCGCCGGCATCGGCATCGGCGTCGGCATCCTGTTGCGCCGATTCGAGCAGTAGAGCCCGATTGGTGGCTGCCGCCCGCAGCGTCGTACAGTGGCTGGCATGCCGGATATCCGAAAGAAGACGGACGAGTTGTCGTGCTGTTCTGCGTTTCATCTCACACCCCCGCACTGCACCAAAGACTTCACAAACTTCTTTAACTCTATGCCCGGATCGACCGTCGCTGAAATGGTTTTGCTGAAATAGCAACAGTCGCGCATGCAAAAGAAGGACGCAATCTTTGTACCGTATTGATCATTGGATTGATCGTCGGTTTGAACAAGTTAACGGCCCGCGATGCGCGGACTGTACGGTGGTGGGCATCAGGGTTATCCACAAACGCATCTGGATAACTTCGGGACAATGCATGGAACAGCCTGTGGGCCGAATCTTGACAAGACGGACTGCCCATCCGCCGTGAGCCAGGTTATCCCGGCCTCGTAGTTTTTCTACAGATTCGGTCCGCAGGGTTATGAATTCCGCATGACATTGATGTGACGGATGAATACCGAGTTATCCACAGAACGGGTTAACCCTTGTTAACTACTACTACAAAGATATATGTATGAAGTAAACCCATTGGGATAATTGCCGCCGCATTGCATCGGTTCGACGCTTACGGCGCCCTCACCGCTTCGCTCGAGGGTTGCACCGAAGCCGCCTTGCCGATTTCATCGGGCATAGCTGGAAGCGGCGCGGGCGCCGTCGCCTCGACCGGCACCGGCAACAGACGCGTTTCAATTGGCGTACTGGTCACGGGCTGCGTTCGCACGACCGTTTGCAGGTAATGATCGACGAGCCCGAAGAAACGGTCGTAGAACTTGCCCGATGGAATCGTCTCACTCGAAATCTTGACCATCGCGTCGCTGTTCGAGCGGATAGGCAGCGACAGCGAGCCCAGCACGCTCAAACCGACACTCGCGGACGTATCGCTCTTTTTCAGCGCGAAGCCGTTCTGCACGGCATTCACATAGACGATGCTCGTATCGCTCGCCTCTTCGCCCGGCGTGCACACCACGTGGAAATCGACGGAAACATGCGTGTCGCCGGTCGGCTGGAAGTTTTTGGTACCGTCGACGGTGTCCGGGCGCGGCATCGTCGTCAGATAGCCCTGGCTCAGAAGCGCACGGCGCGCCGCCTCGCAGGCATCCGTGGAGTTCGAGTTGAAATTGCGGGCGTACGGACTCGCGCCGGTTTCGAACAGTTCCTGCTGGAATTTGGGTTGAGGGGTGTTAGTGCACGCGACCAGACTGAGCACGCCAAGGAGCGCAGCAGCGGTGGCTTTGAAAAACGACGTCGACATGGAGAAAAACCGGGAGGTGCGCAGCGAGCGCGAATGGGAAAGCATTGTAGAGCGACTGTCGATCGCGCGTAAAAAGCGTGCAGACCGCTTCGCTTAAAGCCTCTGCTTAACCTGGGAATTCCGATAAAAACCGCAGCAGGGCTGCTGCGAAGAAAAGAAGCGTTGCGCTTCAGTTCGGCGCCGCCGCGCCTTTACCCGGTGCAAACTGCCCGGCCGTGGCCGGCACGGTGAAGGTGTTGGCCCAGTTAGCCTGCGCGTCCCCGCAACGATCATCGGGACGTGCGCCGCAAGCGCCGAGTTGCACGTTCGGTAGAACGGTGACGCCCTGCGGTGGCGCCACGTTTTCGAAATCTTCCACCTTCAAACTGACCTTCTGGGCGTAAGCCTGCGAACCGCCGTAGCTCTTCAACGCCGCGTTCATATCGCCGTTGGCCGAGCGCATGTAGCCGTACAGAATCGCGGAGCCCACTTCGATGTTGGTGGTCGGCTCGGTGAGGTCTTTCACGTTCCTGAGCAGCCCGCGGTGGGCGCTTGGGACGACCTGCATCAGACCCGTCGCGCCATTCGAGCCTTTGGCCTTTTCCTTGAAGCGGGATTCAATCGAGATGATGGCCAGCAGCAACGCCGGCGGCAGCGAATATTTCGACGCGGCGGATTGCACGGCTTCGGAGATCTTCTGTGCCTTCTCTTTGGCGAGGCCAAATTTGTGGGTGAGATACACCGACATGCGGTCGCCATTTTCGTCGGCCATTGCGGCTTGCATCAGGCCGAGCGAAAGCACGATCAGGCAGAGTAACCGGCTCATAGCGAGGGACGCCAGAAAAAGGAATTCGCGCATTATAGCGCTGCCCGAAAAATAGGCACCCAAAAACCGGAATTCGTCTTATCAATCGATACCGCGATGAATCGAAAAGGAAATCACTTGGGTCGAGCGGGCCTGGCCGAGTAACCGTCGTTGAGCGTCGTGAGGAATGCGGCCACGTCGTCGATATCCTGCTCGCTCCAGACCGGCCGCTCACCTGCATGGCGCGTCAGCGGCTCGTCGACGGTATCGACGTTCACACGCAACGCCACCGGCAGATCGTTGAACTTGTCGACCTTGCCGTGCGCGTCTTTCGGGTACCACTTCGCCGGATTTGTATCGCGCTGCACGTAGAAGCGCAGCGCGTCTTTCAGCGTGTGGAACCGGCCATTGTGGAAAAACACCCGCCGTGTCGCCGTATTGCGCAGCGACACCGACTTGAACAACCCGCAATTGCTCTTATCCGCCGCCTGATCGGTACGCAGCGGCCCGCACAGGCCCATGTCGAAGTACTTCGGATCGGCGTTCGCCCGCAACTCGGTGTTGCGCGGCACGCCGAGCGCCTGAAAATTGAAATCGGTGAAGAGCGGGTGCGATCCATCCGCGCCGCGCTGATCGATATGACACGACGCGCAATTGCCGCCCGCCGGGTCGTCGAACAGCTTTTTGCCGCGCAACTCCTGTGTCGTAAGCGACACCTTGCCGTCGAGGTAGTCATCGAACTTGCTGGTGTACGGATGAAAACTCGGGTCTTCCAGTTCGAAGCGCTCGATCGCGTACATCGCCTGGGTGAACGCCTTGCTGCGATCCGCGAAAATATTCTGGCCGAACACTTCCTTGAAGCGCGCCGCGTACGGCGTGTGCTCGAGCTTCGCGAGCACGGCCGCCGGGTCCTTGTTGGCCATTTCGTTCGGATCGAATAGCGGAAACGTCGCCTGATCGTGCAGACGGTTGAAGCGTCCGTCCCACCCGAAGCCGCCGACCGGCGCATTGTCCGTCTCGCTCAGCCGCTCGGACAGGCTCGCCGCCTGCGCGTGACTCCACATCGGCGTGCGGTTCAGGACGTAACGCAGGCTCGGCACAGCGCGCGTGCCCTGCGAGCGCAGGTCCGCGCCCCCGAACTGCGCCGCGAGCCCGTCGGGCGGCCCATAGGCGTGCGACGGGCTATGACAGCTCGCGCACGACATCCGTCCGGACGCCGAAAGCGACGCGTCGAAGAACATCAGCTTGCCGAGCGCCGCGGCATCGCTATAGACCGGCTTGACGTCGGCGGACGCCGCCGGCAGGTCCGCCGCGGCGCTAGCGGCATTCGCTGCTCCGGCCACACCCGCCAGCGTCGTCGCCGCGCCCAGTATCAACGCCGCGCGCACCGCCCGCCGTACGACGCCGCGGAAAGTCGATCGTGCGCCCGGGCGCGAAGCAAAAACCAGCATCGAGTCAGCCGCTTACAGGTTCGTGAAGATGTCGTTGCCGAACCCGACCAGACCGGCCTGCCCCGCATAGCCGAGATGGCCGACCTGGAAGATGTCCTCGATACTCTTGAGCATCGAATAGTGGTTGTACTGCACCGTCGACACCGTGCCCGGCTTGATGAACTTCGAGATCATCACCGCGCCGGTCTGGTCGCCGCCATAGCTCTGCTTCGTGAGATTGATCGTCAGGCCTTTGTAGGACAGCGACGAAGTCTGCGGGAACGCCGCCAGGTTCGGACCCGGTTGCTGGCTGCAGCAGGTCGCACCCGTAAAGGTCAGGTCCTCGCTGGTGGAGGTTTGCGTTACCGTCGCGTAACTGCTCTCGTCGAAGTTGATGATGAGCAGGCCGTCCTGCTTGAACGCGGGCGATGCCGTGATAATCGGTACCCACTTCTGCAGGAACGTGTTGGCGCTCGTCAGTCCACCGGGCTGGCCGTTCACGCACGGCGCGTCGTGACCGTCGTCGCACAGGTTCGGTGTGATCAGGTTGAAGTTCGCGGTGGTCGAAACGGCTTGCAGATCGGTCGTCAGCTTGTTCAGATTCACGACGTTCTGCCCGCAGTCCGCCGAATCGATGATCGAGTGGAAGTACATGAACGGGTTATGCCGCGTCGCGTACTGATCGCCGAGCGGCACCGCCGCGCTCGGCGCTTCCGCCGATTGCGTCAGATCGGTCGTATTCAACGCCGGGTGACCGCAGGTCGCCGCTTCGCGAGTCGGGTCGTTGCCCATGTCGCCTTCGTAGCCCTTCCACGTGTAGCCGGCCGCCTTCAGCTGGTCCGGCAGCGTCTTGATACTCGCCGGATACACGCAACCCGACCCGATCGCCTGGCCGTCCGACGTGACGCCGGTGAGCTTGTAGTCCTGGAACGTGATGCAATCGTTGTCCGTTTCCGGCGTCGGCGCCTGGCCGCTGAGCATCGAAATGTAGTTGTCGAGGCTCACGTGGCCCGTGCCGTAATACTGCTGCACCATGGCGCCCTGGGAAGCCAGCGTCTGCGACAGATAAGGCGCCTTGGTGTTCGCGCCGAACGTGGTCGCGTAGTTTTCGTTTTCCAGCGTGATGACGAAGACGTGGCGGATCTGCTGCTGCCCGGCACTGAGCGACGACGACGAACCGCACGCCGCGACGATGACGCCGATCAAAGCCGCGCACACCATCATGAAGAGTGCGCGCAACGCATTGCGTTGTGACATGGAAAGCCCCTGCGTATTGTGGAGTTGTAATCTGGGGGCAAACTTTAGGTGACACTTGTGACGGCCGCGTGAATTGCGTCGCTGCTGCGGCGGAAAAAAGCGCCTCACGCCGGATTTGAGACAATGAAGCCCGTCGGCGAATCTGTTGCCGGCGCAACCAGGTGTAGCCTTGGCGTTTCGCGAAGGCGTGCACCCATCGATCAAGAGATGTTTTCAGGTATGAGCAAGACCGGATTTATTCCCAGCATTCCCGCCACGTCGGAAGACGATTTCGATATCTCCGCAACATCGAAGCTGGCGGGCTACCGGCGCTTCTTCGGCATATTGAAAGTGGTTCGAACCACCGACGGCCGCGTGCTGTTTCCGTTCGACGGTGCGCCGGAACTCGGCCCGTATCCCACCAAGCTCGAAGCCATCGCGGCAGCGCAGGTGTATGGCGAACACATCGTCGTCAGCGACCTCGCGCGGCCGGAGTTGTAGGCGTCGGCGGGCAGGACATCGACAGGAGCCAAACAACATGAACTGTCCGCACAAAACCGTCTTATCGCATGTGCTGGTCCTGACGACTACTGCGTTACTGGCCGTCGCCGGTCGCTCCGCGTCGGCACAAGACGCGCCCGTCGATCCGCAAGCCGGGCAGAAGGCGCTCGAAAAAGCCGCCATGGTTCATCACCAGGTCCGTATCGTCGCCATCGATGCGGCGAACCATCGCCTCACCCTGCGCAGCGCGCGCGGCGATCTCGCCGACGTCGAGGTCGATCCCGCTCTGGCCGATATCCGCAAGCTGCGCGTCGGCGACAGGTTGAACGTGGCCTATCAGCAGGCGCTGTTGCTGCACGTCGACAAGCTGGCCACGCGAGGCGTGCGTGAGCGCATAGAAACCACGACGACGCTGCCGGCGGCCAACGGTTATGCGTCGTCGGCGCATCGCGTGCAGGTCGTAGCGACGGTACTCAGGATCGACCGCCGCAACCGCCTCGTGACGCTGCGCGGACCGAAGCACCAGCAGGTGCTGAGAGCGTCGCGCGAGATCGCGCTCGACCGGTTAAAGGTGGGCGACAGCGTGCGCGCCGAGTTTATTTCAGCGGCCGCGGTGGAACTGGTGCGCGAATAAGCCGCGAACGTTGCCGCGTGCGTTCCGGCCGGCAGCACGTTTGATACCGTCAAGATTCAGTCCAATCAGGACTGAAATGCGTCGACGCGACACAGCGGTCTTACTTTCAGCGAGCCGACGTTCTATAACCATCCCGGTATCCGGCGTGAGGCCGACCCGTGCGACTTTGTTCCCGTCATCACGCTTCGCTTTCGCCCTCGATGAACTCACCCTGAGACGGCGTCGACCCACGGAGGCGTGATGGCAACAGATGGCGACAACAGCAGCCTGCTGCGCGACCTATGGATGCCCTTCTTCCCTCCCATCGCGCTGCCGCCTCATGTGTTCCAGCATTTGCCGATCGCGGCCACGATGCCGGCCGCGGTCGTCACGCGTGCTCCGTCGCTCAGTCTCGACGATCTGCTCGCCGGCGCAGCGCAGACGGACTGCGAGCGGGCCTGCATCGCCGGCGCGCTGACGATGCTCGAGCGGGACTGGGCGCTATTCACGCCCGAGACGAAAGACTACTTCGCGAAACTGCAACGGAAGTATCCGCGTGAATTGCACTGGATTCCCAGGCTGAGCGAACTCGACGCCGCGCTGCTAGCCGTGCGCTGGGAAACCGCCGACGCGATATTCGAAAGCGAGAAGCGCCGGCAGTTCGACTATCTGGTGACGAGGGGCGTCGACCTGGCCGGCGCGACGCTGAACTTCGGCGTCCGCGGTGCACTCGACACGCTGATATCCGATGTGCCGAAGGTTCTGCAGGCGCTGGTGCTGACTCGCATCGATTGCGACGTCGCCGCGATTTCGTCGATCGCGCCGACGGTCAAACCTTTACTCGGCGAGCGCATCCGCCGTCGTGCACGCGCGGCCTTCGACGAAATGCTGAACGCCATCGGCGACATCAACCGCAACGAGCCCAAGCTCACCGGATACGGTCCGTTCGAAGAAATGCGCCGCGAACTGAAAGCTCGCATCGCGCAAGTGCTGGACACACCGGCCTTGCTCGAACGGCCGACCACGGAGCGCATCGAAGCGCTGCGCAAGCTCGAACCGGCCGGCGACCCGACGCGCTCGTCCACTCCAGCCGAAGAGCAGAGAACCCGCGCCGAGCGCTGGCAACGAGCGATCCAGAACCATCCTTTCGGCGCGGGCGTGATTGTCGTGATGGCGGTTCTGGCGACGGTCGGCGGCGGCATCGCCGGATTCAGCGGCGCCATCAAGTCGGGGCGCGATCTGTTCTGGCCTGCCGCGGCGTCGGCACCCGCCGCATCGCCCAACGGCGACATGCCGCGTAAGACGCCTCTTGATCGAACCGTCGCGCTTTCCGATAAAAGTTGATCCGCGCAGAACGACCTGCCACGTTTTCGCGCCTCCGCCGTGCCATGATGCTGTCTGGCAAACATAAGACGATCACGGTCCATTGGGCGAAGAGAGGTCAAAGTGGCGAATAACAATGGTGTGGACGGAAACGTCGATGCGGCTCCGGAATCGCTGCAAACCCTTGCCGAGTTTCTCGAACGGTCTCTCGACAGCGCGACGAGCGTCGTGATGATGCGGCATACGGCGAGCGTGTGCACCGTCTATCTGGGCGATCCGGCCGGCCCGAAAGAAGAGCTGAAACAGATCGGCACGATCGCTATCACGCTGGCCAACGAGATGCTCGAATCGACTGCATCGGGCGCGAACCAGATTCAGATCGGCGTACAGGTTTACCGGTTCGTGCGCAGCTTCACGCAGATCGGAGACGTCGCGGCGGTGGTGTTTTCCGCGGATTGAGCATCGCTCGCTCACTGAGTGTCACGATTCGGCTCCAACGCAACGAAGCCTGTGTATCCTCCTGAGGTCGCCTTTCGAGGAGCGCATGCGTGAACTATCCGATCATTCTTGGGTTTGGTCTCGTGGCCGCCGACGTTGTCGTCTGGCGTCTGCGCGTACCGGCGCACGAAGTCATCCGGCTCTTCATCAGGCTCGCGCTGTTTGCGGCATTGAGCTGGGTGCTCTTCACGTCCGGGCTGAGTCCTTTCTCCCAGGCACCGTATCGCGATGCAGTCGAACTGCACTGGCTCGGGCAGGTGCTGGAAATCATCTGGTGGCTCATGGGTGCGCGCCTGCTCACCCTGTCTCTGGACACGCTTCTTCTGCCCAGCGCCTGGCGAAGACAGCGGCTGTTCTCCGATGTTTTCGGTGCAATCGTCTTTCTCGCCGCGGTCGTGGCCGCACTCGGCTTCGTGCTGGAACTGCCGATACGCGGTCTGGTCGCGACATCGGGCGCGCTAGCCATCGTGCTTGGGCTGGCAATCCAGAGCACGCTCAGCGATGTGTTCGCGGGCATCGTGCTCAACACCACGGAACCCTATTCGGTCGGCGACTGGGTGATGATCGACGACATCGAAGGCAAGGTCGTCGAGATGAACTGGCGCGCCACGCATCTGCTCACGGGCCAGGGCAACACGCTGATCGTTCCGAACGCCGTGGCCGCCAAAGCCAAGATTTCCAACAATTCCCGCCCGGGCGATGTGCACGGTATTTCACTCGTGCTCGAAGTCGACCCGCAAGCGCGGCCGCGAGCGGTGCTCGACGCATTGAGCCGGGCGCTGACCGGATGCAGTTCGCTACTCCAGACGCCCGCGCCCTATGCGCGAATGAAGCGCACGACGCTGAACTCGGTTCACTACGAAGTGGCCGGTTTCGTCGATGAGATGGGCAAGAAACTATCCGCATCCAACGACCTGTTCGACCTCTGCTACCGGCATCTCGCGGCCTCGGGTCTGACGCCGCGCGCGCTCGGCGTGACGGCGCCGGCCGTCGCCATGCACGACCTGAAGGAAGCGCTTCTGCAGCGGGTGACGCTGTTCGAAAGTCTGACGGGAGAGGAAGTAACGAGACTCGCGAAGCGCCTCACCCGGCACGAGTATCAGGAAAAAGAAAAAGTGCTCGCCGCCGATACGGTTCCCGACAGTCTTTCCATCGTTCAGTCGGGCGTGCTGTCGGTGACGGTCGACGACACGTCGGGCGAGCGGGAGTTGACCCGCATCGGCCCCGACGAAGTGTTCGGGGAAGCGGGCTTGCTCGCCGGGTTGCCCATGCATGTGTCCATCACGACGCTCACGCCGACCGTTCTGTTCCAGCTGAACAAGGACGACATGTCTTCGTTCCTGAAAGATCATCCCGAGGTGGCGAGGCAGATGTGTCAACTGCTCGCTTACCGGCAGGACCGCCTGGGCCAGCTCACGACGCCGATCCCCGAGACTCGGGATGCGGGACATTCGGTGTTTCAGTGGCTATTCGGCAAGGTGCGGCTACTTCACTCCCTGCACGAGCATTCCTGAGCCGTTCCCAAGCGCGGAACTCTTTTTAAAGTGCCTGCGGCGGCCGATGCGTTTCCGTATCGACGCAGCAAACCAGCACTTCCGCCTCTTCCTCGCCGACGCTCAGGTAGACGTGGCCCACCGCGCTGTCGAAGTACAGACTGTCGCCCTCGTCGAGACTGAATGCCGTGCCGTTCTCGAAGCGCAGCTCCAGCTGTCCTTTGAGCAGGAACACGAACTCCTCGCCGCTGTGGCGGATGTAATCGGGGAAATCGTCGACCTTGCGCGCGCGGATGTGCGCGCGCATCGGCACCATCCGCTTGCCGGTCAGATCGTTGGCAATCATGCCGTACTCGTAGTTCGGCGTGTCGTAGACCGGCTGTTTGCCCGAGCGCGTCAGCGAGGGCTGCATCGGACCGGCCCCGCTGCGGCGCTTCGCGCGCCCGAAGATCGCGTCGAACTCGAGGTTCAGCGCATGCGCGAGCGCGACGAACTTGTCGTACACCAGCGCGATGTCGCCACGCTCGGCTTTGGAAATGGTCGATACCGCGATGCCGGACAGCTCCGATAACTGCGCCAGCGTGAGATCGCGCGACTTGCGGGCTTGCCGCAGACGCGTGCCCACGGATTTGTGGTCGATCAGCAGGTCAGGTTTGGCGGTCTCCGCGCGGCTGTCTGCGGCGGGCTTGGCCTTTGCCTTTGCCATATGAAACGGGCTCCGTATGCGGATGACGCAAAGGGTTTTGTCGTATATGAGAATTATTTTTTTCTCATATATGATAGCTCACACCTTCTCTCCGCCTTCTCAGGAGTCGTGACGTGGCATCTCTCGCAATCCAGAAAACGGGCTTGTCGAAAGCTCAGGTCATCGCCGCCGCCACGCTCGGGACGGCGCTCGAATACTACGATTTCACCATCTACAGTTTCTTCGCGATCCAGATCGGCAAGCTGTTCTTTCCGTCCGCGTCGCCGGTGAACCAGTTCCTGCTGTCGATCGGCGTGTTCGGCGTGGGCTTCGTGGTGCGTCCGCTCGGCGGCATCGTGATCGGCGCGTACGCGGACCGCGTGGGACGCAAGAAGGCGATGGTGCTCACCATCATGCTGATGGCGCTCAGTTGCGCCCTGATTGCGTGCGCGCCGACCTACGCGAGCGCCGGCCTGTTCGCGCCGCTGATCGTGCTGTGCGCCCGGCTCATCCAGGGTTTCGCGGCGGGCGGCGAATTCGGCCCGGGCACGACGCTGCTCGTCGAATACGCGAGCGATCGCACGCGCGCGTTCTTTGCCAGCTGGAATTTCGCGGCGACCGCGCTCGGGCTTGCGTTCGGCGCGATCGTCGCGACGCTGGTCAACGTGTTGCTGCCCAAGGAGATCGTCGATACGTGGGGCTGGCGTTTGCCGTTCCTGCTCGGCATCGTTGCCGCGCCGGTCGGCATGCTGATTCGCCGCCGTCTCGAAGAAACCTTGAGTGCGGAGCCGTCGTCACCGCGCGCCGCGCCACGGCGCGGCGCGTTGAAGGCCGCGCTGACCACCCATCTGAAGCTGACCCTGCTTGGCACTTTCGCGGAACTCGGCGGGTCGGTGTCGATATACATCACTGCGTTCTTTCTGCCGAATCACGCGGTGCGGACGCTGCATCTGTCGCCTACCGCATCGGTCACGTCCGGCGTGATCAGTTCTCTCGTGCTGTTCGCAATCGCGCCGATCGCCGGCAAGCTCGCCGACCGCTTCAGCCGCAAACGCGTGCTGGTCACTTCACGCGTGATCCTGCTGCTCACCGTGTATCCCGCCTTCGCGTGGCTCTCCGCTGCGCCTTCGATGGCGTTGTTGTGCGCGGTGTCTGCGTATCTGTCGATCTTCGTCGCCGCGCAGATCGTGCCGGTGCTGGTGATGATTCCCGAACTGTTCCCGCGCGAAGTCCGCGCGACGGGAATTGCCCTAACCTACGTGGTCAGCGCGTCGTTTTTCGGCGGCTTCTCGCCGTTGATCGCCAGCTGGATCGTCGAGCGCACCGGCAATCCGCTCGCGCCGGCCTGGTATGTCGCGGTGGCCTGCGCCGTGTCGCTGATCCCGGTCATCTGGCTGCGCGACCGCACTGGCGAAGCCATCGGCTGAATCTTCCATTTCACGAGGAACCCGAACGATGTCCGACAAAGCCGAACTGGTCAGTCTGTCCGCCGTTGAACTGCGCAGACTGATCGGCACGAAAGCGATCTCTCCCGTCGAACTGCTCGAAGCGTGCATCGAGCGCATCGGCGCCGTGAATCCCGCGGTCAATGCCGTCACGGCCACCGGTTTCGATGCCGCGCGCGCCGCAGCCAAGGCCGCGGAACAGGCCGTGATCGACGGCAAGCCGCTGGGCTTGCTGCATGGCCTGCCGCTCGGCGTGAAAGATCTCGAAGATACCGCCGGTCTGCTGACGACCTACGGCTCGCCGATGTCGCGCGGCAACGTGCCGTCGCGCGATGTCGTGCTGGTCGAGCGCCTGCGCGCTGCGGGCGCCATCGTCGTGGCGAAGACCAACGTGCCGGAACTCGGCGCGGGCGCCAACACGCGCAATCCGGTGTGGGGCGCGACCGGCAATCCATTTAATCCGGATCTCAACGCGGGCGGCTCGTCGGGCGGCTCGGCGGCGGCGCTGGCGTGCGACATGCTGCCGGTCTGCACGGGCTCCGACACCGGCGGTTCGCTGCGGATTCCCGCCGCGAAATGCGGCGTGGTGGGCTTCCGGCCGTCGCCGGGACTGGTGCCGAACTCGCGCCGTCTGCTCGGATGGACGCCGATCTCCGTGGTCGGGCCGATGGGCCGCGACGTCGCCGATACCGCCTTGCAGCTTGCCGCGAGCGCCGGCCAGTCGGCGGGCGATCCGCTCAGCTATGCCGTCGATCCGCTCGCCTTCGCGCTGCCGCCGCATCTCGATCCGGCGACGCTGCGCATCGGCTATACCGAAGACTTCGGCTGCTGCGACGTCGATCCCGACATCCGCGCAACGTTTCGCGCACGGATCGCCGACATCGCCCGGATCGTGCACACCTGCGAGCCGGTCGCGTTCGATCTCGGCGACGTGCACCGCTGCTTCGACGTGATTCGCGCGGAGAGTTTCGTCGCCGGTTTGCACGCGGCGTACACGCGCGACCCGAGCGCGCTCGGTCCGAATACTCGCGCGAACTACGAGATGGGTGCGAAGATGTCGCTCGCCGACAGCGCCTGGGCGCAAGCCGAGCAGACCCGGATTTTCCAGCGCTTCCAGCAGGCGTTCTCGCGCTACGACGTCATCCTCTCGCCGACCACGCCCGTCTCGCCGTTCCCGTGGACGCAGATGCATGCAACGGAGATCGACGGCCGCGCGCAGGAGAATTACTATCGCTGGCTCGCGCTCACGTACGTGGTCACGCTGACCACGCACCCGGCGATCGCGTTGCCATGCGGTGTCGATCAGGCGGGTATGCCGTTCGGCCTGCAGATCGTGGGTCCGTTTCGCGGCGACATGAAGACGCTCGCGGTTGCGCAGGCGCTCGAATTCGCGTTTGCCGCGTCGCCGCAGTTGCGCCGCCCGCGTCCCGATCTTGCGCGGCTTGCGCAACCCAACCCGGCGCTGACGTCCATCGTCACCGCGCCTCCGCTTTTCAACCCGACCGGTGGCGATACCGCCGGTCTTTCAACGGTATAACGACCATGACCGAATCGATCAAACGACTGCAAACGAATGCCCGCATGAGCCAGGTGGTGATCGCCAATGGCGTCGTCTATCTGTCGGGCCAGGTGCCCGATAGCGCGGGCGCCGCTATCGACGTGCAGACGAAGGAAATTCTCACGCGCATCGACACGCTGCTGGCGTCGGCCGGCGTCGACAAAACGCGGCTGCTCACCGCCAACGTGTGGCTCTCCGATCCGAAGCATTTCGATGCGTTCAATGCCGTGTGGGATGCATGGGTCGCGACCGGCCATGCGCCGACGCGTGCTTGCGTCACTGCTCTGCTGATGAAGCCGGGCCTCGACGTCGAAGTCGCCGTCACGGCGCTCGCCTGACCACGCAGCCAAAGGAATCCAGACGATGAAGTTCGATACGGTCGTGCTCGGCGGAGGCATCGTCGGCGTGTCGGTTGCGTTGCAGTTGCAGCGGCGCGGACTCGCCGTGGCGCTGGTCGACCGCAAGGCGCCGGGTAACGAGACCTCGCTCGGCAATGCGGGGCTGATTCAGCGCGAAGGCGTCTATCCGTACGCGTTCCCACGCGATGCCGGTTCGCTCGCGCGTTACGCGGGCAATCGCGCGAACGACGTGCGCTATCACCCGGCCGCCATGCCGAAGCTGATGCCGTTTCTGTACCGCTACTGGCATCACTCGCGGGCCGACCGTCATGCGTTGATCGCGCGCGCGTATTCGACGCTGATCGAGCATTGCGTGACCGAGCATCGCGCGCTGATCGATGCAGCGGGCGCGCAGGCCTTGTTGCGAACCGGCGGCTGGATGAAAATTTTTCGCACCGAAGCAGCCCTGCAGCGGACCATCGCCGAAGCGCAGCAATGGCACGCGGAATACGGCGTGGAATACCGTGCGCTCGATCGCGCCGCGCTGCGAGCCGCGGAGCCGTCGCTCAGTCAGACGTTGGCTGGCGCCGTGCGTTACACGTCGTCCGATTCGGTGAGCGATCCCGGCGGCCTCGTCACGGCTTATGCGAAGCTCTTCGAACGGCTCGGCGGCAAGGTGCTGATCGGCGATGCGGCCACGCTCGAACCGTCGTGGCGTGTCATGACGCAGGAAGGCGAGGTCGAAGCGAAATCCGTCGTTGTTGCAATGGGACCGTGGTCAGGCGAGATCGCGGGCAAGCTTGGGTACGACCTGCCATTGGCGGTGAAACGCGGCTACCACATGCACTACACGCCGGCCGACGGCGCGAAGCTGAACCAGCCGGTGCTCGATGCGGAAATGGGCTACATGATCACGCCGATGGTGCGCGGCATCCGTTTGACGACCGGCGTCGAACTCGGCTTTCGCCATTCGGCAAAGACACCGGTTCAACTCGAAGCCGTCGAACCGATCGCACGCGAGGTCTTTCCGCTTGGCGCGCGCGTCGATGCACAACCCTGGCTCGGGGCACGTCCCTGCACGCCGGACATGATGCCGATCATCGGCGCGGCGCCGCGTCATCGCGATGTGTGGTTCGCATTCGGACATGCGCATCACGGGCTCACGCTCGGTCCGATTACCGGACGGCTGATCGCCGAGATGATCATGGGTGTACCGACGATCGTCGATCCGAAACCGTTCCGGGTCGACCGCTTCTGATGGTTCGACTGGTGGATTGTTCGGCTTGCCGCAATTGTCATTTCCCGCTGCCGGCATGGCGAAACAGCAGAGGTCCCGCCTAAACTATCGCTCGTGTCTCTTGCGGCATCGAGGTAATGACCATGTTGAAGATAGTTGAAGGCGCAGCGTTGATCGGCGCGACGATGTTGTACTTCGCGCCGTCCATGATTGCCGACGCGCGAGAACGTAAAGACGCGTTCGCGGTGACGATGGTAAATATCCTGCTCGGGTGGACGGTTATCGGTTGGTTCGCAGCGCTCTTATGGGCGCGTCATCCGGTCAGCGACCGGCAATTAAGACATTTCACGAGTCGGGCAAAGCGCGCGGTCGCGAAGGTGACGGTCGATGCACTCGTGGCCCGCGTCGAAGGTCGAGCGAGTTCGGTTCCGTTGTTCAACCGTCGATTAGTGCCGGTAGTCGCGCGTATTGCTGCGGATTCTGCGCATGCTGGCCGTCATCACAAAGGGTAAGTGTCTTTCTGGAGAGTGAAAATGGACGTCCCCGTTACTGAGGAGCAGATTCAAACGCTCGCGTTTTATCTTTGGGAAAAAGATGGAAGCCCTGATGGAAAGGCTCAGGAGTATTGGGAGAAAGCGAGACGGCAGTTGGGTGCGGATGAGGGGAAAGGGGAGTGAAAGGTTTTGTGGGAGGGATGGGGTAGAAGCGTTTGATTGAAACGCTTCTATTTTCTTCTCAACGCTTCTTCACTCCACCGTCACCGACTTAGCCAGATTCCGCGGCTTATCCACATCGGTACCTCTCGCACAAGCCGTGTGATAAGCCAGCAACTGCAACGGCACCACATGCAGAATCGGCGAGAGCAAACCATAATGCTCCGGCATCCGGATCACATGCAGGCCTTCGTCGTTGACGATTTTCGTATCCGCATCCGCGAACACATACAACTGGCCGCCCCGCGCACGCACTTCCTGAATATTCGATTTGAGCTTTTCGAGCAGCGCATCGTTCGGCGCCACCGTCACCACCGGCATTGCCTCCGTGACGAGCGCAAGCGGCCCGTGCTTCAGCTCACCCGCCGGATAAGCCTCGGCGTGGATATAGGAAATCTCCTTGAGCTTCAGCGCGCCTTCCAGCGCAATCGGATAATGCAGACCGCGCCCGAGAAACAGCGCGTTTTCCTTGCGTGAGAAATCTTCCGACCACGCGATAATCTGCGGCTCCAGCGCCAGCACGCTATTCAACGCGGCCGGCAAATGCCGCAACTGTCTCAGGTACTCGGCTTCCTGCGCTTCATCAACGAACCCGCGCAACTTGCCGAGTGTCGCGGCCAGCACGAACAACGCGACCAGTTGCGTCGTGAATGCCTTCGTCGACGCCACGCCGATTTCCCGCCCGGCATGCGTGAGGAACGCCAACTCCGTCTGACGCACCATCGCACTCGTCGCGACGTTGCACACGGTCAGCGTGTGCCGATGTCCCAGCGACTGCGCATGCTTGAGCGCTGCGAGCGTGTCCGCCGTTTCGCCAGACTGTGAAATCACCACCACGAGTGCCCGCGGATTCGGCACCGACTCGCGATACCGATATTCGCTGGCCACCTCGACCTGAGTCGGAATCTTCGCCACGGATTCGAGCCAGTACTTCGCGGTCAGCCCCGCATAAGAGCTCGTGCCGCAAGCCAGAATCAGCACGCTGTCGATTTCCGCGAACACCTTGCCCGCGTCCGCGCCGAACAGTTCCGGATCGAACGAATCGCCTTGCGGAATCGTGTCGGTGATCGCGCGCGGCTGCTCGAAAATTTCCTTCTGCATGAAGTGACGGTACGGACCCAGCTCGACCGCTCCGCCATATGCCGCCACCTGACGCACTTCGCGCGGGGTCTCGTCGCCGTGACGATCGGCAATGCGCACACCGTCGAGCGACAGTTCGCAAACGTCGCCTTCTTCCAGGAAGATGAAGCGCTCGGTGCTGCCGGCCAGCGCGAGCGCGTCGGACGCGAGGAAGTTCTCACCGTCGCCGAGCCCCACCACCAACGGCGAACCCTGGCGCGCGCCGACCACCGTATGCGGCTGGTCTTTATGCAGCACGGCAATGGCATACGCGCCATGCAGATGAGCGATCGCTTCGCGCACCGCGGCGAACAGGTCGCCGTTATACACGCTATGAATCAGGTGAGCGATAACCTCGGTGTCGGTTTGCGAAACGAACGTGTAACCCTTTCCACGCAGCATTTCGCGCAGCGTCTCGTAGTTCTCGATAATCCCGTTGTGTACCAACGCCAGCTGGTCTTTCGAGAAGATCGGATGCGCATTGTCCGTAACCGGCGCGCCGTGCGTGGCCCAGCGCGTATGCGCGATACCGGTGACGCCCTGCAGATGGCTTTCGCGCACCTGGTCGTCGAGATCGGCGACCCGCGAGACGCTGCGCGCGCGCAGCGGACCGTTCTCGCCGAGCACGGCGACGCCGCACGAGTCGTAGCCGCGATACTCGAGGCGACGCAGTCCTTCGATCAGGACGGGGACGATATTACGTTGCGCAACCGCGCCGACAATGCCGCACATGGCGTATTCCTTTTTCAGTGCTGGAAATCAAGGAGCGCGCCGCAGGCGCGCGTCGTGTGATCAGCTCTTCTTTTTGGTCGGGCGAACATAACCCGTCTTACTGGTTTGAGTCTTGTCGTTCAGAACGAGCGAATCGGCTTCGACGTCTTTCCAGACCGTCGTGCCGGCTGCAATCGTCACGCCGCGCCTGATGCGCACTGGCGCAACCAGTTGCGTGTCGGAGCCGACGAACACGTCGTCTTCGATCACCGTGCGGAATTTGTTGGCGCCGTCGTAATTACAGGTGATGGTACCCGCGCCGATATTCACGCGCGCGCCGATGTCAGCGTCGCCGATATAGGTGAGGTGATTCGCTTTCGAGCCGTGCCCGAGCACCGCGTTCTTCACCTCGACGAAGTTGCCGACATGCGATTCGTCGTGCAAAGCCGCGCCGGGACGAAGTCGCGCATAAGGGCCGAGCACCACGTTCGCGCCGACCTGGGCGCCTTCGATATGCGTGAACGCATCGATCCGCGTACCGGCGCCGATCGTGGCATTGCGGATCACGCAATTCGGTCCGACCGTCACGTTATCCGCCAGCGTCACCTGCCCTTCGAAGACGCAATTCACGTCGATCGACACATCGCGGCCGCATTCGAGCGTGCCGCGCACATCCAGACGCGCCGGATCGGCCAGCGTCACGCCCGCGATCAGCAAGGCCTCGGCGACGTTGTGCTGGTGGATGCGTTCGAGTTCGGCGAGTTGCTGCTTGCTGTTCACGCCGAGCGTTTCCCACTCATCGTCCGGCTGCGTGGTGACGACGTCCAGCCCGTCGGCGATCGCCATTTCGACGGCGTCGGTCAGGTAGAACTCGCCCTGCGCGTTGTCGTTCTTCAGCGCGGCGAGCCAGCCGCCCAACCGCCCGGTGGGCGCAACGACGATGCCGGTGTTGATCTCCGCGATCTCGAGTTGAGCGGGCGTGGCGTCTTTCTGTTCGACGATGCGGGCGACCTTGCCCGCGTCGTCGCGAACGATGCGGCCGTAGCCGCTGGGGTCGTCGAGTGTGACCGTGAGCACGCCGTAGCCGCCCTGCCCGGCGCGCCCGGTCAGCGCCTTCAGCGTGCTGGCGCGGGTGAGCGGCACATCGCCGTAAAGCACCAGCGTGGGCTCGTTGGCGTCGAGCAGCGGCAGCGCCTGTTGCACCGCGTGCCCCGTGCCAAGTTGCTGTTCCTGCACGGCGAACTGCACGTCGGGCGCGGCGACCGCTGCACGCACCGCGTCGCCGCCATGGCCGATTACCACGACCAGACGGCTCGGCTCGAGCGAACGGGCAGTGTCGATGACATGAGCGAGGAGCGGCCGGCCGGCCAGAGGATGGAGCACCTTGGGAAGCGCGGACCGCATGCGCTTGCCGGTGCCTGCCGCCAAAATCACGATGTTCATGGCGTCGGCAATTGACTAGTTTGGAGCCGACGATTCTATCATGCAGCCCTTCTGCGAAAGGGCTGCCAGCGCACGCCTGGAACGCTGCGGACCGTGCGCAAACGCGCATTACGAGCGCGGTTTCTGGTTTAGATGTCGTCGAACTGGACGATCGAGATCGGCTTCGACAGGCCGGGCAGCGAGCCATCGCCGTTGCCGGTGGAGCAAGGTTCTTCATCGAACGCGATATCGCCTTGCGGATCGGCCTCTCCGCTCGCATGCAAACCGGCGAACGGAAACAGCTTGTGATCCATCAGATGCGATGGCACCACGTTGGACAGCGCGTTGAACATGTTCTCGATACGGCCCGGGAAACGCTTCTCCCAGTCGCGGATCAGCGCTTTCATTTCGGCGCGCTTGAGGTTCGGCTGGCTGCCGCACAGGTTGCACGGAATGATCGGAAACTCGCGCAGATCCGCGTACTTTTCCAGATCGGTTTCCTTCACGTAGGCGAGCGGGCGGATGACGATGTTCTTGCCGTCGTCGGACTGCAGCTTGGGCGGCATGCCCTTCAACTTGCCGCCGTAGAACATGTTCAGCAGCAGCGTTTGCAGAATGTCGTCACGATGATGGCCCAACGCGATCTTGGTGGCGCCGAGTTCGCCCGCGACGCGATACAGAATGCCGCGCCGCAAACGCGAGCACAGCGAGCAGGTGGTTTTGCCTTCCGGCACCAGCCGCTTGACGATGCTGTAGGTGTCCTGGTTCTCGATATGGAACGGAATGTCGAGTTGCTTGAGATATTCCGGCAGCACGTGTTCCGGGAAACCCGGCTGTTTCTGATCCAGATTGACCGCGACGATCTCGAAGTTGATCGGCGCGCGTTCGCGCAACCGCATCAGGATTTCGAGCATCGCATAGCTGTCTTTGCCGCCGGACACGCAGACCATCACGCGGTCGCCGTCCTCGATCATGTTGAAATCGACGACCGCTTCGCCCACCTGGCGAACCAGGCGCTTGAACAGCTTGTTGTTCTCGTACGCTTCCTTCTGTTCGCGGCGCGTGAGCGGCGCCTTGACGGTCGGAGCAGCGGCGGTGTCGTTGAGGATGTCGGGCGCATTCATCAATCAATCCTCCTTCATGCGAAACACTTCGACGCCCACCGCGTCGCAGTCGGGATACACGTCCGGCTTTTCCGTCGACAGACACACGGCCCGCACTTGCGGATGCGCGAGCAGCGTCGTGACGAGGTCGTCGCAGAGCGTTTCCTGCAGATGGATATGGCCTTGCTCGACGCGCCTCGCGATGGTGGCGCGCATGAAGTCGTAGTCGACCACTTCGCTGAGCTTGTCGTCGACCGGTGTGGAGAGCGCGAGCGGCACGAACAGTTCGACGTTGATCACGACGCGTTGCTCGCCCCGCTTTTCGAAGTCATGCACGCCGATGTTGATGTGCACTTCGTAGTTGCGCAGAAAAAGCCGGCGGCAATCGGCGAGCCGGGGATGCGAAAGAGCGGCAAACATGTTCGTTCCAGTCGAAAAAAAGCGTGCTGGGCACGCAAAGGGGCGTTTCAGGCGCCCGTCAAAAACATCACGTCGCGCGGCAGCGGCACCAGGTGCTGGCCGCCGTCGACCACTAGCGTCGTTCCGGTGACGCCCGCTGCATCGGCGAGATACAGCGCCGCGGCGACGATATCTTCCGGCCGCGACGCACGGCCCAAAGGCGTCGTGCGGTGAGCCGCGTCGAAGCCGTCCGGCGTCTGATCGCCGGATTGCATGGTCAGACCGGGCGCCAGACCGACCACCCGCAGTTTCGGCGCCAAAGCCTGCGCCAGCGCCACCGTGGCGGTTTGCAGCGCCGCCTTCGACAGCGTGTACGACAGGTAATCCGGATTCATGTTGAAGAGCTTCTGATCCAGCACGTTGATCACCACGGCGCGCTGGCTTTCGTCGTCGCGGGCGGCCTCGGGCGTGGCCTCGTAGAGCATACGCGCGAGCACCAGCGGGGCGCCGAGATTCATCGCCGTCAGCTTGAGCAGCAGGTCGTAGCCGACGTCTTGCGCCGTGTCTTCCTCGAAGCGCGACGCGTTGTTGACGATACACGCCGGCCGGCCGAGCGCGGCGATGCAGTCCGGGAGCAGCCTTTGCACCTGCGCCTCGTCGCCCAATTCCGCGTGCAGCGCGACGGCCCGCCGGCCCAACGCGTTGATTTGCGCGACCAGCTCGTCCGCTTCCTGACGCGATTCGCCGTAGTGCACCGCCACGTCCCAGCCTCGCGCGGCAAAGCCGAGCGCGAGCGCCCGTCCGATGCGGCGGGCGGCGCCGGTGATCAGCACGACGCGCGGCAGGTCGGGCGATTCGGACGATCCGGTCGATTTGGTTGCGCGGGGGGCGGCAGTGTCCAGAGAAGCGGTCATTTACAATGCGGGGATGAATCCGAAAGCTCACCAACCCGACAGTTTACCTGCTCCCGGCCCGAGCGCGCTTGCGCAGTCCGAAGCATTGATCGCGAGAATCCGCGCCGAGCTCGAAAGCGCCGGCGGCTGGTTGCCGTTCGACCGCTATATGGAAAGCGCGCTTTACGCGCCGGGACTTGGCTATTACAGCGGCGGGGCGCGCAAATTCGGTTTGCGTGGCGACGACGGCAGCGACTTTGTGACGGCGCCGGAAATGTCGCCGCTGTTCGCGAAGACATTGGCGCGACCGCTGGCCGAGGCGCTGCAGGCTAGCGGCACGCGGGAACTGATGGAATTCGGCGCGGGCACGGGCAAACTGGCCGCGGGGTTGCTTGCCGCGCTCGACGAATTGAGCTGCGAGTTCGACGCTTACTCGATCGTCGAGTTGTCGGGCGAGTTGCGCGAGCGTCAGCGCGAGACGCTCGAGGCCGCCGTGCCGGCTCTTGCAAACAAGGTGCGCTGGCTCGATACGTTGCCGGAGCGGTTCGAGGGCGTGGTGATTGGCAACGAGGTGCTGGATGCGATGCCGGTCAGGCTGTTTGCCTTTAGCGACGGCGACTGGCGCGAGCGCGGCGTGGTGTGGCGCGACGATGCATTTGCGTTCGACGATCGCCGCGTTGCCGATGCCAGGACGCTGGCGTTGTTAGCGGAGATCGAGACTTCCGGTGATGACTACGTGACGGAGACTCATGATGCAGCGCGCGCGTTCACGCGGACTGTTTGCACGATGCTGACGCGTGGGGCGGCGTTCTTTATCGACTATGGTTTTCCGCGTCACGAGTTTTATCATGCGCAGCGTGCGCAGGGCACGTTGATGTGTCATTACCGGCATCGGGCGCATGGCGATCCTTTTGTTTATCCTGGCTTGCAGGACATCACTGCGCACGTGGAGTTTACGGGTATTGCCGAGGCGGGAGTCGAAGCGGGGGCGGATTTATTGGGTTTTACGTCGCAAGCGCGGTTTTTGCTGAATGGCGGGATTACCGAGGTGTTGGGCGAGTTCGATCCTTCCGACTCCCGGCGGTTTTTGCCTGCGGCGAGTGCGGTGCAGAAGTTGTTGTCTGAAGCCGAGATGGGTGAACTGTTCAAGGTGATTGCGTTTTCACGCGGGCTCGATGAGACGTTGACGGTTTTTTCGCGTGGTGACCGGTCGCATTCGCTGTGATTTTTTTCTGTCTGTTCTGGGGGTTTTGATGATCCGCTGGCTGTTGACCACGTTCATTGCAGTGGCGGTTTTGTCGGCCTGCTGGCCCTGGCTCAGGAAGATCGGGGTTGGGCGGATGCCCGGGGATGTCACGTTGAGGATGTTTGGGAAGGAATATCCTTTTCCGTTTATGTCGACGTTGGTGATTTCGATGGTGTTGTCGGTGGTGGCTCGGGTTTTGTGATTTTGGGTGGGGTGTTTCGTTGCACTGGCTTTTTGGCCTTCGGCCTTTGGACTTTGGCCTCTCCTTGTTTTGTTAGTGGTCTATTAGCGTTCCCCCTGTGCGGGGGGGCACTGTAGTGGTCAAGTAAATCTGGACATCCCGAAAGGGGAATTTTTAAAAAAGTGAAGCTTCGCATCGTGCTGGCGGCTGGCCA
>NZ_CAAJGK010000055.1 GCF_900996245.1 Paraburkholderia sp. BCC1886
TTGCGCGTGCGCTTCGTTGACAGGTCCAACCCAAGGCCCAGTTGCGTCATCAGCATTCCCCTTAACTATCCCTCTTCCAGGATAGTTCACACTTACGTCAACGCCAGGACTTTTGCAGACCTTCCCTAGCTGACACAGCAGAGCAATACCAGGAATCGCTCGAATGCGACCGCGAGTTATTGCAGGTAATCGCACTCGACGCAAAGGGCATTCCGCAAACCCGCATCACCGCGCGGCACGCAACCGAGCTATTAGCCGAAGCATCCAAGAGAGCAACAACTCCCGCGCAGGAAGCCCCAGCATCACCCCACTAACTCACCAATCCACCCAACAACCGCACCCGTGCAAAAGACAATAAAAAAAATGGCCGCAGCACCCGCCGCGGCCATCCATCACAGAAAACAGAACACGAAAAACAAAAATCAAAAAAGCAAAAAACAAAAAACCCTCAAACCACATTCATAGCCAGCGCACTTTCCCGATAATGCTGACTAGCCTTTTCCGCATCCCCCAACTGCTCATGCAATCTAGCCAGTGCCCGATGCGACCGAATCTTCAAAGTCTCGTTATCAGCAAGCTTCAGCGCCCGCTCGAGGAAAGACTGCGCCTTCCCCCACAACTGCTGATGCAAACACAGCCGGCCTAAGGCAAACATCAAATCCGCATCTTCCGGTCGATCCTTCTGCCAGGCCTCGGCCTTCTGAATCAACGGCAACGCGTCGCCTGCAGCCGTATCCGGATACCGCCTCAACAGCCGCGCATCCCAATTCTGAGCCAGCGCATCCTCGACGATCTTGCGCGCGTCCTGCGGCCGGCTCAGTCCCACCAGCAACTCCGCGGCGAGATCGGCGAGACGCGGCGAGTGCCGCTCGGTCGGCGTCAGCGAATGCCACAGCGCCAGCAACGCATCGGCGTTATGCCTACGATCGCGCAACAGATTCTCTGCCGCCAGTTGACGCAACCGCACCGCCACGGCCGGATGAATCGCCTCACGCTTCTCCAGCGTCTTAACGAGCTTGAGCACTTCGCCCCAGTTCTTCAACTGCTGCTGCGCGCGCAACGTGATCTGCTGCGCGTGAATCCGCCGCGCGCCCTGCGACTGCATCTCGGTCAAAGCAGCGAGCGCGCCATCCGCATCGCGACCGTCCGCGCGCATATCGGCGGTCGCCATCAAACGCGCATCCTGCCAGTCCGGTTCGGTAATCTGCGCAAGCCACTCATCGCGCCGCGCATACTCGTGCATCCGGTGCGCCGCCGCAGCCGCAATCAACCCGGCCGCGCCCTTGTTATCACCATTCGCAAGCGAATCCTTCGCCGCCTTCTCCGCACGCGAAAAACGCCCCGCATACAGATTGCCGATCGCATCCCGCAACGCCGCATGGGCCTTCGCGACCCGCGAGCGCGCGCGATACGCGGACACCCGCTGCGGCATGCGCCAGATATTGCGGGCGATGCGCAACAACGCATACAGCAGGATGAACAGCACCACCAATCCAACCACGAACAGATTCAACGAAATATCGACGCGGTACGGCGGATACACCAGCAGCACCTGCCCCATGTCGAAGCGCCCGACCACCGCCAGCACCACCGCGACAGCGAACAGCAACGCGAGCCATAGAAGTCCCCGGATCGCCATGATTAGCCTCGATTCCGGTATTGATTGACGGCCTGCAGGCTCGTACTCAGATTCGGCAACTCGACCGCGGCCGAGCCCTCATCCACCTGCTTGACCAGATCGATCTCCGTCTGCGTCAGCTTGGACGCATTGTCGAAGTAGCGGCCCAACGCCGTTTGCGCGGCCTGCAGATCGGACTTCAGCGTGGTCTGGTTGCGCGACAGCAGCGCGAGCCGCGCGGACAACAACCGCAGCTTCACGTTCTCGCGCACGAAGTAGCCCTGATCCGGCGCGACGAGCATGGCATCCGCGTGATCGACACGGCGCACCTGCACGAGGCTCGTCAACTGCTGGCCGATACCGCTCGTGACTTCACGCCACCACACTTGCCAGCGCGGCTCGCCGGTGGCGGCGGCCACCTTGGCCGTGTCGGCCCATGTCGCGGCCTTCGGCGTGGCATGCGCGATCGGCGCTTCGCCGGCGAGCGGCAGCGTGTCGACGTGATCGATCGCGTTGTCGAGCTTGATGGCCAGACCCGTCAGATCGGTGGAAGGCGCGGCCTTCAGCTTGTCGATGTCCTGCGCGATGGCTTTGCGCACGGCCACGGCCTGCGGGCTGTCCGATGCGGCGAGGCGCGTATCCGCGCTTTGCAGCGCGAACAGCGCAAGCTGGGTGTTGCCGGTGAGTTGCAATTGCTGGCTGGCCGCCGACAGCATCTGCCCGACTTCGGCCATGGTCCAGTCGTCGCGATTGCGCGCGAGATCGGCGTACTGCTGTTGCAGCGCCTGTTGCGCGGCCTGCGAATCGGCGAGCTTGCCTTCGAGTTGCGCGACCTGCGAGTCGGACTGATGCACCGTCGCCATCGCCTGGTCGGTCTTGATGCGCAGTTCGTTGGTTTGCGTATCGTTGGCTTGCTGGCGCTGCGTGAGTTGCTGCTCGGTCTGCGTCAGCTTGCGATTGAGGGCGAAGCCGCCGCCGCCCACCACGACGGCGATCACCACGACGACCAACCACAGCAGCGGTCCGCTCGCGCTGCGGCGCTTTTGCGCTTCGTAGGGCGTGAAGGGTTGATTACGCGGTTGATTCGGCGGCGAAGCGGAGCTTGCGGCCGGCTGTGGCGAGGCGTTCGTGGATGAATTCGTTTCAGTCATGCGTGATTGAGCCGGGTTGGACGGTACCGGTGGAACAACGGGAGGCACGGCGGCAAGGAGAGCGCGGGCTATGCGCTCGTCGCCCGCGCCGGACACCGTCATCCTATCAAAACCCAATGCCCGCGCGGTCTGCGCGATTCGGGGATGCGGCGTGACGAGTGTGGCGCGCTTGAGTTCGACAAGTTCGTCGCCAGTGAGATGCTCGAGGGCAAGCTCGTGCAGATTGCGCACGCCTTCGGAACTGGTCAGCAACCAGGCATGCGGCTCGCCCGCGAGCAGCGCATGGACGCGCGCCCAGCCGCCGATCGACGGCTCCGGCACGAGACGCCGGTACGCCGCAACCGTGTCGACTTCGGCGCCGGCTTCGCGCAGACGCTCGGCCAGCCACTCGCGCCCGCCGTCGCCGCGCACGATCAGCACGCGCTTGCCGCTCAGGCTCGCCGCACCGAGCGTCGCGTCGATGGCGGCGAACAGGCCTTCGGAGTCGAAGCTCGCGGAGTCGTCGTCGATGCCGGCGCGCGGGCTGATCACCGTGTGCGCCGGCGACGTCACGCCGTGGCGCGCGAGCGCCTGCACGCTGCCCGGCCCGACCACGCCGACCGGCAGCGCATGCGGCCAGATGGCGTCGCTCCGGTTGAACGCGTGATCGACGGCGTTCGGCGAGACGAACACCACCAGCGCATAACGTTCCAGCGAAGCCAGAGCGGCGCGCAACGGCGCTTCGTCGATGACGGGCGCTATATCGATCAGCGGAAATTCAAGGGTGGCGATGCCGGCCGCGGCCAGTTGCGCGATGAGCTGGTTCGATTGACCGACCGGTCGTGTAATGACGACCGTGAACGCGGCATTGCCTGGAGTATTTGAAGTCGTCGCCGCCATCACTCGCCGGTCGCCGCGTCGTTGGCGGGGCCGCTCGCCGTGCTGAGCGCGCGCACGATCTCCATCGCGCCTTGCTGTTCGAGTTCGCGAGCCACTTGCTGGCCCAGCGCAAGCGCGTGTTCGACCGTAGGCGCCGGTGAGGATGCCTGCGCGCTCAACACGCGCTGACCGTCGGGCGTCGCGACGATGCCGCGCAGATGCAGCGCGCCGTCATGCCACGTCGCATAGGCCGCGAGCGGCACTTCGCAACTGCCGCCGAGCGAGCGCGACACCATGCGCTCCGCTTCGACCGCAGCCGCCGTGTGCTCGTGATGCAGCGGCGCGAGCCATGCCGCCAGGTCTGGACGATCGGCGCGAATCTCGATGCCGAGCGCGCCCTGGCCAGCAGCCGGCAGGCTGTCTTCGGGATCGAGCAGCGCGCGGATCCGCTCGCCGAGACCCAGACGTTTGAGGCCCGCCGCCGCGAGAATGATCGCCGCATAATCGCCGCGATCGAGTTTGCCCAGACGCGTATCCAGATTGCCGCGCAACGGCCGCACGACGAGATGCGGATAGCGCATGCGGATCATGGCTTCGCGGCGCAGGCTCGAGGTGCCGACCACCGCACCGGCGGGCAGTGCGGCCAGCGAATCGTATTGCGACGACACCAGTGCATCGCGCGGATCTTCACGTTCCATGATGGTGGACAGCGCAAAGCCGGCGGGCAATTCCATCGGCACGTCCTTGAGCGAGTGCACCGCAAGATCGGCGCGGCCGTCGGCCAGGGCGGCTTCCAGTTCCTTGACGAACAGGCCCTTGCCGCCGACCTTCGACAAAGTGCGATCGAGAATTTGATCGCCACGTGTCGTCATTCCAAGGATTTTTACGTCACAAGATGGATATAATTTGTGCAGCGCACCTTGCACATGCTCGGCTTGCCACATGGCAAGGCGGCTTTCTCGCGACGCAATCACAAGCGTGTGGGGTGGCGTCGAAAACGTCTCGTGGTTCATTAGCTTGCTGATCGAATGACGGGAATGTAATAGCAATCAATGTTAGCACGCGCCCCTTCGTGCACCCCCTGTCGCAAGGCATGGCGGGCGCCGCGCCGGGCGCGATGCCGATGGAGGAGACAGGCTTTGTCACGCACGCGGGCGTCGGTCGCGACGGCAGGCGGCCATTCTCTCCAGCGTAGCGCCATCGGTGTAGTCCGCATCTGCAGTTCACGTTTGTCATTCACGTGTAGTCCCGCAGTCGCAGTTCATTACTCTACTGACCCTGGCTTCCCTGAGGAAACCCATCGTGACGTCTTCCGGACCGGCGCGCCCTGCCCGCCGCAACACTGCTTCGCTCAACGCTTCGAAGGCCGAAGCCGCCTCCACACCCGCCAGTGCTACCCAGCCGGCCATCGTCGAACAGCCCACGAAATCCGTGAAGGCCGCCAAAGCATCGAAAGCCGCGAAAGCCGATAAGGCCACGAAGGCCGCGGTATCCGCGAAAGAACCCAAGGCGCCGAAGGGCGGCAAGAAGAACAAGGCGCAAGCCACCAACGGCGCACGGCCGCCGAAATCGGCCAGGGGCGAAGCCGGAAGCCCGAAGCTCAAATCCGCCTCGAAGCAGCAGGATGCCGCCGTTACGCCGCCGAGCGGCAACCGCACGCGCGAAGACAAGGATCATCCGCTGTTTCAGGACATCCGCTATCTGGGACGCCTGCTCGGCGACGTGCTGCGCGAACAGGAAGGCGACGCGGTGTTCGAGATCGTCGAAACGATCCGCCAGAACGCCGTGCGCTTTCGCCGCGAAGACGACAGCGCCGCCGCCCAGACGCTCGACAAGAAGCTGCGTTCGCTGAGCCCCGAGCAAACGGTGAGCGTGGTGCGCGCATTCAGCTACTTCTCGCATCTCGCGAATATCGCGGAAGACCGCCACCGTAACCGTCGTCACCGTATTCATGCATTGGCGGGCTCGACGTCGCAACCGGGCACCATTGCGCACGCGCTCGAACGGCTCGTCGAAGCGGGCGCCGCCGCTACGCCGGCGCTGCAGCAGTTCTTCAACAACGCGCTGATCGTGCCGGTGCTGACCGCGCATCCCACCGAAGTGCAGCGCAAGAGCATTCTCGACGCGCAGCACGACGTCGCGCGTCTGCTCGCCGAACGCGACCAGCAATTGACCGACCGCGAACGCGCGCACAACGAGGCGATGCTGCGCGCCCGCGTCACGTCGCTGTGGCAAACGCGCATGTTGCGCGACTCGCGTCTGTCGGTCGCCGATGAAATCGAAAATGCACTGTCGTACTACCGCACCACGTTCCTCGAAGAAATCCCCGCGCTGTATGCCGATATCGAAGAAGCGCTCAGCGAACACGGCCTCGCCGCGCGTCTGCCGGCGTTCTTCCAGATGGGCAGCTGGATCGGCGGGGACCGCGACGGTAATCCGAACGTGTCGGCCGAGACACTCGAACACGCAATCACGCGTCAGGCGGCGGTGATCTTCGAGCACTATATGGAGCAGGTGCACAAGCTGGGCGCCGAACTGTCGGTGTCGAACCTGCTGGCCGGCGCCAACGACGCGCTCAAGGCGCTCGCCGACGCGTCGCCCGACCAGTCGCCGCATCGCACCGACGAGCCGTACCGCCGCGCGCTGATCGGCATGTACACGCGCCTCGCGGCGAGCGCCCGCGTGCGGCTCGGCGAAGGCAGCGTGCCGTTGCGCAGCGCCGGCCGCGGCGCCGCGCCCATTCGCGCAATTCCGTACGACGACGCCGCCGACTTCGTGCGCGACCTGCACGTGCTGATCGACTCGCTCGCCGAACACCATGGCGCGCCGCTCGCCGCACCGAGGCTGTCGCCGCTCGCGCGCGCCGCCGAAGTGTTCGGCTTCCATCTGGCGAGCATCGACCTGCGCCAGAGTTCGGACATTCACGAAGCGGTGATCGCCGAACTGTTCGCACGCGCCGGCGTCGAGTCCGATTACGCGGCGCTCTCCGAAGCCGACAAACTCACGTTGCTGCAGGCCGAACTGGCGCAGCCACGTCCGCTGCGTCTGCCTTACGTGGAATATTCCGATCTCGTAAAAAGCGAACTCGGCGTGCTCGAACAGGCCCGCGTGACGCGCGAGAAATTCGGTGCGCGCGCGGTGCGCAACTACATCATTTCGCACACGGAAACCGTAAGCGATCTGGTCGAAGTCATGTTGCTGCAGAAGGAAACCGGTCTGCTGCACGGCCGTCTGGGCGACGCCAACGACCCGGCGCAAGCCGGCCTGATGGTGATTCCGCTGTTCGAGACGATTCCCGACTTGCGCAACGCGCCGGTCATCATGCGCGATCTGATGGCGCTGCCCGGCGTGGACAGCCTGATCGAACATCAGGGCAACGAGCAGGAAGTCATGCTCGGCTATTCGGACAGCAATAAGGACGGCGGTTTTCTTACGTCGAACTGGGAGTTGTATCGCGCCGAACTCGCGCTGGTGTCGCTGTTCAACGAGCGCGGCATCACGCTGCGGCTGTTCCATGGACGCGGCGGCACGGTCGGCCGCGGCGGCGGCCCGACCTATCAGGCGATTCTGTCGCAGCCGCCTGGCACCGTCGACGGGCAGATCCGTCTGACCGAGCAGGGCGAAGTGATCGCCAGCAAGTTCGGCAATCCGGACATCGGCCGCCGCAATCTGGAGACGGTGGTCGCCGCCACGCTCGAAGCGTCGTTGCTGCCGCAAGGCACGGCGCCCGCGCAATTGCCCGTGTTCGAGACGACCATGCAGGAACTGTCCGATGCGGCGATGGCGTCGTATCGCGCGCTGGTCTACGAAACGCCGGGCTTCAAGGAGTATTTCTTCGAGTCGACGCCGATCTCGGAGATCGCCGAACTGAACATCGGCAGCCGGCCTGCGTCGCGCAAGCTGCAGGACCCGAAACAACGCAAGATCGAAGACCTGCGCGCGATTCCGTGGGGTTTCTCGTGGGGCCAATGCCGGCTGCTGCTGACCGGCTGGTACGGATTCGGCAGCGCGGTCGCCGCGCATCTGGACAGTGCACCGAGCGATGCCGAGCGTCAGCGCCGTCTCGGCCTGCTCAAGAAAATGCACAAGACCTGGCCGTTCTTCTCGACGCTGCTGTCCAACATGGACATGGTGCTGGCGAAGACCGACCTCGCCGTCGCCTCACGCTACGCGCAACTGGTGTCCGACAAGAAGCTGCGCAAGCACGTGTTCGAGCGGATCGTCGGCGAATGGGAGCGCACGTCGAAGGTGCTGTCGGAGATTACCGGCAAGGCGGACCGGCTCGCGGAGAATCCGCTGCTCGCCCGCTCGATCAAGAATCGCTTTCCGTATCTCGATCCGCTGAATCACCTGCAGGTCGAACTGCTCAAGCGGCACCGTGCCGGCGATACCAATGCGCGCGTGCGCCGTGGGATTCATTTGAGCATCAACGGGATTGCGGCGGGGTTGCGCAATACGGGCTAAGTCGCCGCGTTTAGCCGCCTGAGGAAACGAAGCCGAACGCCGGTCAATCCACCGCGTTCGGCTTCGGCATTTCCGGCTTCGGCATGTTGAATTTGAGCGGCGGATCGCGGCGCGCTTCGAGCTGTTTGTCGCGCTCGTCGCTTTCGGTCTGCATGCGCGCGTTGTAGTCGCGTCGCGCCTCGCGCGACATATTGACGGTCGAGCCGAGCGCCGTGCCCGTGTCCATGCGCTGCGTAGCGAACGGCAAGGTCATCGGATCGGATGAAATGGCGCGCGGCAAGGTCGTGTTGCGCTGCCTGTAAAAGTCGCGGTCGGTTTGCGCCGATACGCTGCACGGTACGCTCGAAGCCGTGACCGCGGCTGCCGTCGTGACCAGTACAAAAACGAGATTGCGCATGAGGGGTCTGCGGAATGACTTAGCGATCCGCAGCGTATCACGCGTCGATGCACCGTATTTTTTGGGATGCCTGGGGTGTGGCATCAGGTCGCGCGCTCGCGCGACCTGTGCATCTGACTGCGGCTAGCTGGCCTCGACCATCAACGCGTCGAGCTTGAAAGAACCGTCCTGTTGCACGTCGAAGTATTGACGCACTTCATCGGGCGAGCCGGCCCACAGCGAACGGATTGCGTCGACCCGTACCGCCGGTGTGCGCATGCGCGCCACCCAGGACGCGAACTCGATATCGATGCGCCAGCGCTCGCGAATCGACGCCTGGAAACCCGCGGCTTCGAAGAGCGTCAGCCATTCGTCGGCGCGGTAATCGCGGATGTGCGAGCCGTCGCGCAGAATCTCGATTGCCTGAATATGCGTGTCGAGCAACGGATGATCGATACCGGCGATATCGATGAACAACACTTTGCCGCCCGGTTTGAGCACGCGCCGCACTTCGGCCAGCGCGAGCGGCACGTCGTGCCAGTGATGCGCGCTCATCCGGCTGATCACCCAGTCGAACGAAGCGTCGTCGAACGGCAGCGTTTCGGCGGCGCCCTGCTGCGTGCGGATATTCGCGAGACCGCGCTCCCTTGCTGCGCCGTCGACCGTCGCCAGCATCGGCGCCGCGATGTCGTACGCGACCACTTCCCGCGCATGCGGCGCCACCGCAAAACTGGCGTGCCCAGCGCCGCAGCCCATGTCCAGCACCCGGGCATCCGGCGTCGTGGCGATCGACTCCGCCAGCGTACGCAGATCGGCGCCGCTCGCGTGGGTCGGACTCGTCAGATAAGCCGCGGCGGTCGAGCCGAAGGCGTCGGCGACCTGATCGTGATGCTTCATGGGGACTCCGTTGGATAGTTGTGAGTTCGGATCGGGGTAAATTCGCGCGGACCGGCGCACACGGATGGCTCCAAGGCCGCGCCGAAAGGGCGTTACGCCGTTTCAGCCGCTACAATAGAGCCCGCCGGGTACCAGTACAAGTTAAGCAATTATTCTGGTATGAATAGCACCCCGCTCCCACGCCACCTTTTCCGCACGCCCCATCCGTCCAGCATGACCACGCCGTCCACCGCCGATCTTCCGCCGCCGCTAGATGCCACGCCCGCCCGCGCGCTCGGCGACTTCATCCGGGCGCATCGCGAGCGGCTGTCGCCGCAGGCGGTCGGCCTGCCGCCCGGCCCGCGCCGCCGCACGCCGGGTTTGCGGCGCGAAGAAGTCGCGCAACTGTGCGGCGTCAGCCCGACCTGGTACACGTGGATCGAGCAGGGCCGGCCGGTGTCGGCGTCGGCCGACGCGTTGGCGCGGATTGCCGTGGCGCTGCAATTGTCGCGTGCCGAGCGCGCGTATCTGTTCGAACTGGCTGCGCAGCGCGATCCGGCCGAGCCCGATCCCAGCGCCGCGGACGCGCCCGCCACCCTGCTCGAAACCGTGCAGCTCGTGGATGCCCCCGCTTACGTGCTCGATCGTCAATGGAATGCGCTGGCCTGGAATAGCCGCGCGGCCGAACTGTTCGTCGGCTGGCTGGACGGCACGCACGACCGCAATCTGCTGCGCTTTACGTTCACCGAGCCGGCCGCGCGCGAACTGATTTTCGACTGGGAAACGCGCGCCCGACGCCTCGCCGCCGAATTCCGCGCCGACTCGATCCGTCATCTGAACGATGCGCCCACCCGCGCGCTGATCGACTCGCTCAGCGCCGCCAGCGACGCGTTCGCGCGCTTCTGGGCTTCGCAGGACGTCGGCGAGCGCGAAGGCGGACGACGCGAATTCCTGCATCCGCGTGACGGGCGGCTGGTTTTCGATCAGATCACGTTCAAGCCCGCGCATCGTGAGGATCTGAAACTGGTGGTGCTCGTGCGGCAATGAACGCCGGGCGGCCTGCATGCTCGCGTGCTGGGGTCCTGACGTGCTGGCCGCCGGTGTTAAAATCCCGGTCTTTCCTTGTTTCGGCGCGGCGCGCCGCCTCGTGGTTGTCACGCGATGGCTTCGACGCCTACTCACGCCGGTCGCCTCTTCACCGCTCACACTGCCCAACACCATGACGTCCCAACTGCACAAAAAAGGCGAAGCCTGGTCGGCTCGTTTCTCGGAGCCGATGTCGGAGCTCGTCAAACGCTACACGTCGTCGGTTTTCTTCGACAAGCGTCTGGCGCTCGTCGATATCGAAGGGTCGCTTGCGCACGCCGCCATGCTGGCCGCGCAAAAGATCATCGCCGCCGACGACCTCGCCGCCATCGAACGCGGTATGGCGCAGATCAAGGGTGAAATCGAGCGTGGCGAGTTCGAGTGGCAACTCGATCTGGAAGACGTCCACCTGAATATCGAAGCGCGTTTGACCGCGCTGATCGGCGACGCCGGCAAGCGCCTGCACACCGGCCGCTCGCGCAACGACCAGGTCGCCACCGATATCCGTCTGTGGCTGCGTGGCGAGATCGACCGGATCGGCGGACTGCTGACCGAGCTGCGCACCGCGCTGCTCGACATGGCGGAGAAGAACGCGTCGACCATCATGCCGGGCTTCACGCATTTGCAGGTCGCGCAGCCGGTGACCTTCGGTCATCATCTGCTGGCTTACGTCGAGATGTTTTCGCGCGACGCCGAGCGCATGATCGATTGCCGCAAGCGCGTGAACCGGCTGCCGCTCGGCGCGGCTGCGCTGGCCGGCACCAGCTATCCGATCGACCGTCATGCCGTGGCGAAGACGCTCGGCTTCGACGGGATTTGCGCGAACTCGCTGGATGCCGTGTCCGACCGCGACTTTGCAATCGAATTCACGGCGGCGTCGGCATTGATCATGACGCACGTGTCGCGCTTCTCCGAAGAACTCGTGTTGTGGATGAGCCCGCGGGTCGGCTTTATCGATCTGGCCGACCGCTTCTGCACAGGTTCGTCGATCATGCCGCAGAAGAAGAACCCGGACGTCCCCGAACTCGCGCGCGGCAAGACGGGCCGTGTGAACGGTCATCTGATCGCGCTGCTGACGTTGATGAAAGGCCAGCCGCTCGCGTACAACAAGGACAATCAGGAAGACAAGGAACCGCTGTTCGACACCGTCGACACGGTGGCCGACACGCTGCGGATTTTCGCGGAAATGGTGGCGGGTATTTCGGTGAAGCCGCAAGCGATGCGCGACGCTGCGCTGCAAGGTTTTTCGACGGCAACCGATCTGGCCGACTATCTCGTCAAGCGCGGCTTGCCGTTCCGCGATGCGCATGAAGCGGTGGCGTTGGCGGTGCGTGTTTGCGCGGACCGCGGTTGCGATCTCGCCGATCTGTCGCTCGAGGAAATGCGCAAGGAATTGCCGAATGTCGCGCAGTTGATCGGCGAGGATGTGTTCTCGTATCTGACGCTGGAAGGGTCGGTGGCGAGCCGCAATCATCCGGGTGGCACGGCACCGGAACAGGTGCTGGCGGCGGTGAAGGCGGCGCGGGACGGGTTGCGGTGAGGTGATGGGATGCTGCGCGGGTGGGGTTGTGTCAGGACCTCGTCCCGACGTGGCAGTTGAGAAAAAGCGGACGCTGTTCAGGCGTTCGCTTTTTTTGTGGGGAGGGGGGTGGTCTATACACGTCCCCACCCGGAATAAAAAAAAGCCCGCACGAAGCGGGCTGAATGAAAGACTTCCACCGATGCCTCCCGAAAGAGGCCATCCCAGTGTAGGCAGGTTTGCGCAGAAGACAATTGCGCTCATATTTCCAAGTCTTACACGCACGCATGCGCGGGTGAACGCGCATTGCATCGCGGTGCTTTTTCGCTACCATTGAGAACACTCTGTCTTCGTGCTGAACGGTAGCGACCATGCTTATCCGCACGCGTCATCGGGTTCGTCTCACACGACATCGCGTTGCTTACGTATTGGCAGCAGCGCTCGCTATCAGCCTTGCAGGCTGCACCTTCACTCCGCCACCGCACTCGACCACGAGTACTCCAGCGGCTGCCATCAACAGCGCGACGCTCGATCAATACCGCGAAGCCGTCGCCCGCCGCATCATCGAACGCAATCCGTCCTACGTGTTGCGCGGAACGCCGCAAGCGATGCTGCGTTCGCTGGTCGTCGTGACCTTCACAGTCGATCACAGCGGGCGTGTGCTGCAGTCGGCGGTCTATCGCACCAACGGCGACGACGAAGCCGAAAGCACCGCGCTCGCCACGTTGCGACGTGCCGCGCCGCTGCCGCAACCACCCGGCAAACTGCTGAACGGCCGCGGCCAGCTCGAACTTTTCGAAGACTGGCTGTTCAATGACGACGGCAAATTTCAGTTGCGCGAATTCGCGTCGCCGCAAGCGCAGACCATCGACTGACTCGCGTAATCGCGTAATCGCGTAATCGCGTAATCGCGTAATCGCGTAATCGCGTAATCGCGTAATCGCGTGGTCGCGTAGTCGCGTAAGCGAGCCGTAATCAGATCGCCTGCGCCAGCAAAGAACCTCCGAGCGCCATCAGCAACGCCTTGCCGCGCGAAGCCCGCGCTCGTTATAATTTTCAGATTCCTTGCGCCGGAATCTTCCGGCATGGCTCGAGCCGCCCGCACACCCGCCGGCGCGGCACGGCGCCGATCGCAGCACCGCCTCGCCATCCGCGAGCGGCCGCCTGCCCAATGCGCAATGCGCGCGCCGCCCGACGTTCGAACCCATACCAACGTTGCATGCGCGCTCGCGCGATTGCGCGCTGCAACCGCGACACGTCCTGAACCCGCGTTCGGCCATCACCTGGTTATTCCCCTGGTATGGCCACTTTCGCGCGCTAACGTGGCCGGCGGCCGTTGTAAGCTGTCGAATCGTCCCGGGACGGCAAGCAGTCTGCAACTCCCGTCGAACGAAACTGAACAAAGATGCCGCGGCGACCGGTACAGCGTGCACGTCAACCTGCACATCAACCTGTACATCAACCTGCGCGCCGCCCGACGGCATCACACCCTATCGGAGACCCTGCATGTCCACGTCGTCGTTTTCCGCCGCCCCGCCCAATGCGGCCGGGCAGAACAGTAGCGCGCGCATCATCTTCGCGAGCTTCATCGGCACCGCGATCGAGTTCTACGATTTCTACGTCTACGCCACCGCCGCCGCGCTAGTCATCGGCCCGGTCTTTTTCCCGCATGGCTCGGCCACCGCGCAAGCCTTGTCGGCCTTCGTCACATTCGGCATCGCGTTCGTCGCGCGGCCCATCGGCTCGTTTCTGTTCGGTCACTTCGGCGATCGCATCGGTCGCAAATCGACGCTGGTCGCTTCGCTACTCGTGATGGGCGTCTCGACCACCCTGATCGGCTTCGTGCCGGGCTACGACTCGATCGGCAGCCTGGCGCCGATCCTGCTGTGCGTCCTGCGCTTCGGCCAGGGCATCGGCCTCGGCGGCGAATGGGGCGGCGCCGCGCTGCTCGCCACCGAAAATGCGCCCGCCGGCAAACGCGGCTGGTTCGGCATGTTTCCGCAACTTGGACCGTCGATCGGCTTCCTCGCGTCGAACGGTCTGTTCTTCGCGCTCGCGGTATCGCTGAGCGACGAGCAGTTCCGCAGCTGGGGCTGGCGCGTGCCGTTCCTGGTCAGCGCGGTCCTGGTCGCGCTCGGCCTTTACGTGCGCCTGAAAATCGCCGAAACGCCGGCCTTCCGCGCGGCGATTGAACGCAAGGAACGCGTCAAGGTGCCGATCGCCACGCTGCTCTCGCAGCACTGGCTGCCGACGCTGCTCGGCGCGCTCGCGATGGTGGTCTGCTACACGCTGTTCTACAACGCGACGACGTTTTCACTGTCGTATGGCGTCTCGGTGCTGCACATTCCGCGGCCGACGTTCCTCGGCATGCTGTGTATCGCGGTGGTCTTCATGGCGCTCGCCACGCCCGTGTCCGCATGGGCCAGCGACCGCTACGGCCGCAAGCCCGTGCTGATCGTCGGCATCGTCGCGGCGATCCTGTCGGGCTTTACCATGGCGCCGTTGCTCGGCAGCGGTCAGACGCCGCAAGTGCTGCTGTTCCTCGTCATCGAACTGTTCCTGATGGGCGTGACCTTCGCGCCGATGGGCGCGCTGCTGCCGGAACTGTTTCCGACCAACGTGCGCTACACGGGCGCCGGTGTGTCGTACAACCTGGGCGGGATTCTCGGCGCATCGGTGGCGCCGTATATCGCTTCGGTGCTGGCCGCGCACGGCGGGCTGCCGTGGGTCGGCGCGTATGTGTCGATCGCCGCGGCGGTCAGCATGATCGGCGTGCTGTGCATGCGTGAAACGCGGGACACGCGTTTGATGTAAACCGCACGACGGGAGCCGCTGCGCGCCGCAACGCTCCCGGATCGATTTCCCGTTTTGCACGTGTTTTTGATATGCCTATACTCCGCTCATATCACCCTATGGCGAGAAGGGAGGCTTAGATGAATCTTCATCTTCATAACGCGGATATCGTGCTGATCATTGCGCTGGCGTTGCTCTGCTCGCTGCTGCTCGCCTGGCGGTTCCGTCCGGCGACGTGGCGCGGCGTCGTCGTCGAAGCGCTGGCTTCGAACGCGGCCGCCATCGCGGCCGTCGTCGCCGTCGAAACGCTGCTCAGCTGATCGCGCCGGGTCCGGCGCGCGTCGACGGCTCGCCGTCATGCGAAGCTGTCGAAGCGGCGCCGTCGCGCCATCAACGGTAGTAGCCACCGTGGCCGTAGTAACCACCGCCGCCACCGTAGTAGCCGGGCACGACGATGCAACCGGCGAGCGCCGTCGCGAGGAGCGTGCCTGCCAGCACGGTGAGGATCAAACGTTTCATGGTGTTCTCCAATCGATTCATTGTTCATTCGAGCGAAATCCCGAATGACCCGATTGGACACGACAGCGCCTCGCGCGAACGTTGCGAGTTGTAAGGGATCATCACCACTGTGTTACACGCCGCGCTCCACGTCGGCGAAGCGCGTGAGCGCAAGCGCGCCCAGGCGCTATGCCGCGTTCATTGCGGCAAGTATTGCCTCAATGAATCGCGACAGTTTTAACAGGTGTGTAATTTATCGACGCGCGATTCTGGCTTGATTCAGGCGCGATCCGGACGCGATTCGTCCTTGATCCGTGCCGCTCAGGCCGCGGCAGAGCCGTCTTGCAGAACCACCGCCGGCTGCTTGCCATGCACATGGTCGATCGCGTCGAGTGCGGCGCTGACGGGCGGCACCGAACGTCCATCGCCGATCGAAATGGAGCGGAACGGCGACTCAATTCCGCAATGATCCGGCGAAGTCGCGACGAAGATCATCACGGTGCGCTTCTGCAACGCATGGGCGAGGTGGACGAAACCCGTATCGGTGCCGACTACCAGCGCGCACGCGTCGATCATCTGCGCGATTTCCGTCACGCTCAGCTTCGGCAGCACGGTGGCGCCGGGCACCTGCTCCGCAATCTGTTCGGCTTCGGCCCGCTCGCCATCGGAACCCCACGGCAGCACCACATGAAAACCGCGCTGGGCCAGTTCGCGGCCGACCGCGATCCAATGCGCTTGCGGCCACTTCTTGTCGTCTTTCGACGTCGCATGGAAAAACGCGGCAACCGGCGCGCCGTTCGCGGGAAACGGCGGCTCGACGGGTTCGGGCAAACGCAGGTTGTAGACGGCCGGGCCTTCGACCTCGTAACCGAGCGCTTCGCCGGTACTGATACGCATGCCGTGCCACGCATTGCACAGCGGACGCGGACCAAAGCGCCCGGTGTAGGCGAAAGCGGCACCGCGCTCGCCGAGGTCTTTATTCTGGTAACCGATGCGTCTCGCCGACCGCGCGAGGAACGCGATGATCGCGCTCTTGTACACGCCGTGAATATCGACGATGTAGTCGTAACGGTAAGCACGCAGTTCGGCGATGGAGGCCGCGATCGCCTTGAAATCGGCCCAGCGGCGTGCTTTCTTGAACCGGCGTAGCGGCGCACAGAGTACGCGATCGACGTTCTGGCACCAGTGCACCATCTCGGCGAAGGATTCGTCGGCCGCCCAATCGACTTCTACGCCGGGATGAGCGCGTTTGATATCGGCGACGACGGGTAACGCCTGCACGATATCGCCGAGTGAGGTGACCTTGACGATAAGGACGCGCTTCATTGAGGGCCTGTGATTGATTCAAACATCCGGGCATTTTAGCCGACCGGCCGGAATTCTTTGCCGGAACCGGCCGCGCCCCTGGCCGAGCGGCAATACGGAGCGTTACAGGGTACGCTCCGGCGTCCCTTTCGCCACGCCATTGACGGAATGCTTTCACGCCAGACTGCTGCTAGGGTGGGTCGTATAATCGCACCTCCGTCCCCGCGCCGACGATCATGTCCCTAGCCACCGCTCTGTTCTCCCCAACCATCATGCGCCGCGCCCGTCGTCTGTGGCGGCAATACGGCGTCTTCTGGCTCGGCGCGATTGCGGTGGGTCTGCTTGCGGTGCTCTACGCGCGGTTGATCGACTGGGGTTATGGCGAGTTCCGCACCTTGCAGCAACGGCACGTGTGGGCGCCGTTGATCGTCACGCCAGCGGTCGCCGCGCTGGCCGTCTGGCTCACGCGCACCTTCTTTCGCGGCGCCGAGGGCAGCGGCATCCCGCAGGTCATCGCGACGCTTCATGCGAAGCCCGGCGAGTACGGCGCGCGTCTGCTGTCGCTGCGCATTCTGGTCGGCAAGATCGCAGTGTCGTTTCTGGCCATTCTGGGCGGCTTCACGATCGGTCGCGAAGGGCCGACCGTGCAGGTCGGCGCGGCGTTGATGTTCAATCTGCGGCGCTTTTACCCGCGCTCCAACGCGCTGATCGAACGGCAACTGGTGCTGGCCGGCGCGGCGGCCGGTCTGTCGGCGGCGTTCAATACGCCGCTCGCCGGTATCGTGTTCGCCATCGAGGAACTGACGCGCAGCTTCGAAGCGCGCGCGAGCGGCGTGCTGATTACCGCGATCATCATCGCCGGCGTCATCGCGCTCGGCTTGAACGGCAACTACACCTATTTCGGCACGATTCAGATCGGCGCGCATTTTCCGGATCTGCTGGCGGTGGCGGTGCTGCTCACGGCACTCGTCACCGGCATCGCGGGCGGCATCTTCGGCTGGTTGCTGCTGAACACCGCGCGCTGGATTCCGGCGCCGCTGCGGCAATTGCATGGCGAACGGCCGGTGGTGTTCGCCGCGCTGTGCGGCTTCGTCATCGCAATCGTGGGGTTGATCTCGGGCGGCACGACCTTCGGCAGCGGCTATGCCGAAGCGCGCGGATTGCTCGACGGACACGAACAGCTGTCCGTGTTCTATCCGTTTCTGAAGATGATCTCGCTGGTCGGCTCGTACCTGCCGGGCATTCCGGGCGGGATTTTCGCGCCGTCGCTGTCGATTGGCGCGGGCTTCGGCAATCTGTTGCACCTGGTGTTCGGATCGATGCAACTGCCGATGCTGATCGCGCTCGCGATGGTCGGCTATCTGGCCGCGGTCACGCAATCGCCGATTACGTCGTTCGTCATCGTGATGGAGATGATCGACGGCCACGCGCTGGTCATTTCGCTGATGGCGACCGCGTTGATCGCGAGTCGCGTCGCGCGCCTGTTTGCGCCGCCGTTGTATGAGTCGCTGGCGGCTCGCTACATGGCGCCGCTTCCACAACCGGCGCCTGCTCCGGTGCCGGAAGTGCCCGAGGTGCCCGAGATAACCGGCACAGCCGAAGTAGAAGAAAAAAAGCCGGAGGAGGGCTCACGTCCGTGAGCCCGTTGAGCTCGTTGAGCTCGATGAGCCGATTGAGCCCATTGAGCCGGCGACTCCAACGAGGCCGGCCCACCCCTGCGGCCCTTCCACCCGATCAGGCCCAGTGGCCTTCGATCCAGCGATAGTTCGGGCCGTGCTCGACCCAGTGTCCCGGCACCCAATGGTGACCGATACGTTCGGCCTGCCAGTGCCCCGCGACCCACACGTAACGGCCGTGGTCCCAGCGCCAGTGGCCGTGATCCCAGACGTAGCCGACACGCGGCGCGGGCGCCGCTTCATAGCGGACCGGCGGCGGCGCCGACGGAGCGATCACGACGACTTCAGCCGAAGCCGATGCGACGGTCATCGCACCGGCAGCGATCACGACTGCGTTAGCGAGCAGCAAACGAAAGGTCTTGTTCATGTTGTCCTCTGAGAAGAAACACCGGCATGCGGCGTATCTGTTCAATGCGCGAGAGGACGAAAACGCTGACAGCGAGCGTGTAACGGCGGCGGCCGAAGTGCAACGGGATGTTTCGAGCGGGCAACGCAGCTTGTAGAAGCGCACCGCGACGCCCGAAGCGCCGCGGTCACCGCACATCAGGCCTGCGGTATTTCGATCTTGACCTCGAGCACTTCGAGATCGTCCTGACGCTCGAGACTCACGCGAATATCGTCGTCGGAAATCTTCACGTACTTCGAAATCACGGCCACCAGTTCGCGTTGCAACGCAGGCAGATAATCGGCAGGAGCATGACCGCCGGCGCGCTCGTGCGCAATGATCAACTGCAAACGTTCCTTCGCTACCGACGCGGACTTCTTCTTCTCGCCCAGCAAAAACGAAAGAATCGACATAACGTGCGCTCCCCTTACTTGGTGCCGAAGAGGCGCTGCAGCAGCCCGGGCTTCTGGTAATCGGTAAAGCGAAGCGATTTCTGCTCGCCGAGGAAACGCGATACGACGTCCTTGTACGCTTCAGCCACGTCGGTGCCGTCCAGATGCACCGCCGGCAAGCCCTGATTCGATGCGTGCAGCACCGCTTCCGACTCAGGAATCACGCCGATCAGGTCGATGCGCAAAATTTCCTGGATATCGGTGAGCGACAGCATTTCGCCTTCGCTGACGCGCTTCGGGTTGTAGCGCGTGATCAGCAGATGTTCCTTGATCGGCTCCTTGCCTTCGATCGCGCGCTTGGTCTTCGACGACAGGATGCCCAGAATACGGTCCGAGTCGCGTACCGACGACACTTCCGGGTTCGTCACGATGAGCGCTTCGTCGGCGAAATGCATGGCGAGCAGCGCGCCCGATTCGATACCCGCGGGCGAATCGCAGACGATGTATTCGAAGTCCATCGCGATCAGATCGTTGATGATCTTCTCGACGCCTTCGAGCGTCAGCGCGTCTTTGTCACGCGTTTGCGAAGCCGGCAGGATGAACAGGTTCTCGCACTTCTTGTCCTTGATCAGCGCCTGGTTCAGATTGGCTTCGCCCTGAATCACGTTGATCAGGTCGTACACCACACGACGCTCGCAACCCATGATGAGGTCGAGGTTACGCAGGCCGACGTCGAAGTCGATCACGGCGGTCTTGCTGCCCCGCAACGCCAGGGCCGATGCAAAACTCGCGCTCGTGGTCGTCTTGCCCACGCCACCTTTGCCCGAAGTCACCACAATGATTTTTGCCATTACCCTTACCTTGTGTTCGTCAATTTCGTCAGTTATTTGCGGTCTTGCCGGCAGTGAAACGCCGCGCGCCGGATGCGTTCGGGACGACGCGCGCTTCTGTACGCCTAGGTGAGCCGCAACGGTTCGATCATCAGCTTTTCTTCGTCGAGCCAGATCTGCACCGGCTTGCCGAGCACGTCGGCCGGCAGCGGGTTCTCGGTCGTGCGGTAGATGCCCGCGATCGAAATGAGTTCCGGCTCGAGACACGTGCAGAAAATGCGCGCGTCGTGATTGCCCAGCACGCCAGCGAGAGCCCGCCCGCGCAGTGGCGCATAAATATGGATGTTGCCTTCCGCGATGACTTCCGCGCCGTAGCTCACGAGTCCGAGCACGACCAGATCGCCCTTGGCATAGATGCGCTGACCGGAACGCAGCGGCTTGTCGACCACCATGGTCTGCGACGAGGTCGCGAGTCGCACCGGTTCAGCGGCTGAAGCAGGCTCGGCGGCTGCCGGGCTGGTGCTTTCCGCTGCCAGGGCAGCGCTCGAGAACAGGTCGTCGGCGGGTGCGGGTTGGGACGCGGGAGCCGGGGCCGATGCATTCGCCGCACTCGCGCCAGCCGCGGCGGGGTCTTCTTCCGCGCTCTTTGCCGCGGCGCCACGACGGTCGCGTGCTTCGAGCAGCGGTAGCGCGGATTCGGCGGCCCAGCCCTGCTGCGGGTTCGCGACCACGCCGACCGGACGCATGCGTACGCTGTCGAGCAACTGGGCGATCTCGGCGAGCGAGACGCGCTCGTTCTCGGCCAGACGCCGCACGTCGATTGCGACGACGTCGTTGGCGAAGAATTCGGGGGTCGCCTCGAAGCGCCGCGTGAGCTCAGCGCGCATCGCGTCGAGGTCGGTGGTTTTGACCACGAACAGGAGCGTGTCGACCGAGCCGCTGCGGAGTTCGAAAAAAGGGGATTTCTTGGGCGACATAGCGTTCGGCAAAAAATTTTGCGTATTTTACAGGCGTCCACGCGCACGGCCAGTTTTTTTGCCGGAACGGCGAGTTGCCGCACGAACAACCGGACCACGATGTGATGCACACGACCTGACCAGCCGGCCTCTCAGCGGGAGTCGGCATCGACACGGGACAGGCAACGAACAGGCGCGGGACAGACGCAGATGGGAATCGAGCGGCCGACTGTTGCGCCGCTCGCGGGATCACTGCTGAAACACTTGGGAAGTACTCGGCACGTGGCGCACCAGAAGGCTTTCCGCCTGCTCGGGTGCGCGTGCCACGCGCCGGTGCTCGCCGGTCGGACCGAAGCCGAGCGCCTCGTAGAAACGCATGGCGTTGCGGTTGGCGTCGGCCACCCATGCGTAGATTTCAATCGCCCCTTCACCGGCCAGCCAGGCACCGGCGGTATCCACCAGCAATTCGCCGCCTCGCAGATGCCGCACGGCCGGCGCCACCCACAATTCCCCGACGAATGCGCGGCGTGCCTCGCTCGCGTCGAAGTGCGCTTCGATCAGGCCGGCAGGATGGCCCTCGGTGTACAGGATGAACGTGGAGATATTCAACGACCCCGCGTGTTCGGCGGCGGTGGTGTCGAAACTGGCGGCGTCCGCCGACAACGCGTCTTCGAGCGTGGCGCCGAAGGCGTAGGGCGCCTCGCGCAACGATGCAGTGCGGAGTTCGCGAAAAACGGCGCCTTGATCAGCGGCGATGCGGCGAACGGTCAATGACGGACTCATGCAGACGAAAACCCCTTGAAACTCTATGGCGTAGCTTTAACCGAACCAGCGCGCGAGTCAAATCATTATTGACCGGATTGTAACGTCATCCGGGCCACGCACGACGCAGATACACAGCATCCAGCATTTCGCGCGCCCGGCACCCGATGGCGCGATAGCGAGGCAGCCTCTACGAGCATCCGCCAGGCCCTCTCGCAGCGCCGTTCAAGGCGCCTCGTAGCGGCCCGTGCCGTCCGGCCAGGGTGTCAGCAGTTCGTAGCCATCGTCGGTCACGGCGAGCATGTGTTCCCACTGCGCGGACAGCGAGCGATCCTTGGTCACCACCGTCCAGCCGTCGCGCTGCACCGCGGTGCTGGCACGGCCCGCGTTGATCATCGGTTCGATGGTGAAGACCATGCCCGGTTTCAGGCGCACGCCCTGCCCCGGCTGGCCGTAGTGCAGCACTTGCGGCTCTTCGTGGTAGACCTTGCCGATGCCGTGGCCGCAATAGTCGCGCACGATCGAAAAGCCGTCGCGCTGCGCGATCTTCTGGATCGCATAACCGACGTCGCCGAGCGTCGCGCCCGGCTTTACTTCGCGGATACCGGCGAGCATCGCCTCGTAGGTGGTGTCGATCAGTTGCTGCGCCAGCGCACTCGGCTGGCCGACGCAATACATGCGGCTCGTATCGCCGAAGTAGCCGTCCTTGATGATGGCCACGTCGATATTGATGATGTCGCCGTCCTTGAGGACTTCGGCGCGGTTCGGGATGCCATGACACACCACCGAGTTGACCGAGGTGCAAACGGTCTTGGGGAACCCCAGATAGCCAACGTTCGCCGGCACGGTCTTCTGATGATTGACGATGTAATCGTTGCACAGGGCGTCGAGCTCGTCGGTGGAGACACCTGCCTTGACGTGCTCGCCGATCATCGCCAGAACGTCGGCCGCGAGGCGGCCGGAAATGCGCAGTTTGGCAATGTCGTCGGGAGTCTTGTAGGTAATGGCCATGAATTCGGTCGCGTGAAATGCGCTGTGGGTCGATTGTGGGTCGTGGTCGATAGCATGCATGCCGCCTATCGACTGACCAATTGTACAGAGGATCGCCGCGCCACCTTCGCGAGCCACGCCAGTCCGTAAGACGAGGCGCGAGTGCCAGGCCATGCTGCATTCGCACATCGATATCTTTTGCATGCTATGCATCTGCCAGCAGATTCGCTCCGTAAAGGCGCTTGAGGACTCGATTCTTCTCCCATCATTCATTCGTTCTTCGACGAAGAACCGGGGTCTCTTTGCGTCCGCGTTTTGGCAGCAGGCCACGGCGAATGCGCGGCATATGCAGCGAACCATTTGAGGAGCACAGCCATGTCGGAGTCGAGCAATCAATCTGCATCCCTTATCGATGCATTGGATCGTCGTGTCGAACGACGCCTGCAACGCAGACAGTTCTTTCGCAATGCCGGCGGACTCGGCCTTGGCCTCGTCGGGGGCACGTTGATCAGCGCCTGCGGCGGCGGATCGGGTCCGAGTGCGACGGCTGCGAGCGCACCCACCGATGCGGAAATCCTGAACTTCGCGTTGAACCTGGAGTATCTGGAATCGCAGTTCTACACGTATGCGACGACCGGCGCGGGACTGGCCGCGAGCATGACGTCGGGCGTGGGCACGGTCGGCACGGTGGTTCCCGGTACGCAAGTGCCGTTTCAGGATCCTGTGGTCAAGGCCTACGCGAACGAGATTGCCAACGACGAACGCGAACATGTCGCCTTCCTGCGCAGCGCGTTGGGATCGGCAGCGGTGGCCATGCCCGCGATCGACATCGGCGGGACCAATCCGAACGGCGCATTCTCGAATGCGGCGCGCGCGGCGGGTCTGGTCGGAGCGGGCGTCGCGTTCAATCCGTACGAGAGCGATAACAACTTTCTGCTCGGCGCTTATATCTTCGAAGACGTCGGCGTGACGGCCTACAAGGGCGCGTCGCCGCTCATCAGCAACAAGACCTTCCTCGAGGCAGCGGCCGGCATTCTGGCCGCCGAGGCCTATCACGCCGGTCTCGTGCGCACGGTGCTCTACTCGAAAGGGATCGACATGACGAGCCTCGTGACCGCGGCCAACGCCATCTCCGCCGCGCGTAACAGTCTCGACCAGAACGGTCACGACGATCAGGGCATCACGGGCGCGACGGCCGGCACCTCCAACATCGTGCCGCTCGACAGCAATGGACTCGCCTACAGCCGCGGCTACGGCAACGTGCTCAACATCGTGTACCTGACGAGCTCGGCCGCGACCAAGGGTGGCTTCTTCCCGAACGGCGTGAACGGCTCGCTGAACATGAGTGCCTGAAGCGTCAATGGGCGGGCCATGGCGTGGTGGCATAGACCAGCCGACGGCCCTCCCCTTCCCCTGTATCGCGCTGTACGCCTTGCCGACCCACTGGAGCGGACATGAACGATGTAGCGATTCCGGCCGTGCTTCCGCAGACGCTCACCGAGCAAACCTGCTTCGATATCCACGAGACGCTGGCCGGAAAGCGCCGCGGCCTGCGAGCCATGTTGCCGTTCGCGGGCCCGGCGATCGTGGCATCGATCGCGTATATGGACCCGGGCAACTTCGCGACCAACATCCAGGCCGGCGCCGGTTACGGCTATACGCTGCTGTGGGTCGTCGCCATTGCCAACCTGGTGGCCATGCTGTTTCAGGCGCTCTCGGCGAAACTCGGCCTCGTCACCGGCCGCAATCTCGCCGAGTTGTGCCGCGCGGCTTTACCGCGTCGCTATGTTCTGGCGATGTGGGCGATCAGCGAGATCGCCGCGATGGCGACCGATCTTGCCGAGTTCGTCGGCGGCTCGATCGGCGTATCGTTGCTCACGCATCTACCGATGCTGCCGAGCATGCTGATTACCGCCGCCATCACGTACGGTCTGCTGCAGTTCGAGAAGCGCGGCTTCCGGCCACTCGAACTCGCCATCGCGGCGCTCGTCGGCGTGATCGGGCTGTCGTATCTCGCCGAGTTGCTGATTGCGCCGGTGCATTGGCCTTCGGTGATCGCGCATACCCTTAAACCGAGTCTGCCCGACAGCAACGCGCTGACGCTGTCGGTCGGCATCGTCGGCGCGACCGTCATGCCGCATGTGCTGTTTCTGCACTCCGGTCTCACGCAGAATCGCGTGCCGCCGCGCAACGAAGGCGAGCGCAAACGGCTGCTGCGGTTTTCGAATATCGAAGTGGTGCTCGCCCTGGGCGTCGCCGGCCTGATCAACATGGCGATGGTCATCACGGCTTCCAGCGCGTTTCATGCCGGCCATCCCGAGATCGCCAGCATCGAGACCGCATGGCGCACGCTGACGCCGCTGCTCGGGGGCGCCGCGGCGGGACTGTTTCTCGCTGCGCTGATCGCGTCGGGTATTTCGAGCTCCGTCGTCGGCACGATGGCGGGACAGATGATCATGCAGGGCTTCGTCGGCATGCGCATTCCGGTGTGGGCGCGCCGCCTCGTGACGATGGCGCCGGCCTTCGCCGTGGTCGCCTGCGGCGTGGATGCGACGCGCGCGCTGGTATTGAGTCAAGTCCTGCTCAGCATCGCGCTGCCCGTGCCGATGATCGCACTCGTGTGGTTCACCTCGCGTGCCGATTTAATGGGCCGCTACTGCAATCGCCGTATGACGACGGTGGCGGCGGTGCTCGGCACGCTGGTCGTGCTGGCGCTGAATCTGGTGTTGCTGCTGCAGGTGGCGGGCATCTGGCCGTAAGCCGCATCTCGCCCGAACCGGCGCGCAAAGGCCCGGCTGCATCCGCTTGGCCGCTTGCCGCGTACATTCTTCCGACCAGACCAATCGGATGAACCGGACCTTCATGCCCCGACGATTTTTCACCCTGACCGCCGCTCTCGCGCTCGCAGCGCTCGGCGGCTGCAGCGCCGCCGGTGTGCTGAACGCCGCCGTCTCGCACAAGAGCTACCAGGCCGACGACAGCCTCGCCTACGGCAGCGCGCCGCGCCAGAAACTCGACGTGTACCGGCCCGCCGCCCGCGCACCGTCCGCCGATCCGCATGGCCGCCCGGTAGTGGTGTTCTTCTATGGCGGCAGCTGGCAGAACGGTTCGCGCAGCAGCTACCTGTTCGTCGGCGCGGCGCTCGCTTCGCGCGGCTTCGTGGCCGTTGTGCCCGACTACCGGACCTGGCCCGACACCGGCTTTCCCGGCTTCGTCGACGATGCGGCTTCAGCGGTGCGCTGGGCGCGCGATCACGCCGCCGAATTCGGCGGTGATCCCTCGCGAATCTTTCTGATGGGTCATTCGGCAGGCGCGCACATCGTGATGATGCTGGCGACCGACAGCCGCTATCTCGCCGCGCAGCAGATGAGCAAAAGCGATATTAGCGGTGTGATCGGCCTTGCCGGCCCTTACGATTTCCTGCCGCTGCAGGACGCGACGCTCGAAGAAATCTTTCCGCCCGCGTGGCGCGCAGCGAGCCAGCCGATCAACTTCGTGTCGGGCAACGAGCCGCCGATGTTCCTCGCCGCGGGTCAGCGCGATACCACGGTCGACCCCGGCAACACCGACCGGCTCGCGGCGAAACTGCGCGCGTCGGGCGACAAGGTGGTGGAAGTCAAACATTACCCGCGCGTCGGCCACGCGATGCTGGTGGGCGCGATCGCAGGGCCGCTGCGCGGCTTCGCGCCGGTACTCGCGGATACGACTGCGTTTATCGATGCGCAGGTCAAAAACGTGGCGCGCAAGGCTGGCGCTCCGGCCGTCCCGACGGGACAACCCAGTGCGCAGGGCATCGAACCCCACCCACGAGCGTCACTGAGCAACGCCGAGTAGTTGCTTGCGCAACGTCGGCGCGCGCGTCGACGGATCGAGCCAGATGCCGAAAAACGCCCGCGCAAAAGCGGGGTCGTCGAACTCGCCGGTCATGCGCTCGCCGGCGTAAAACCGCACACCCTTGTCCGGCAGATAGATCGCGCTCAGCTGATCGCCCGGCGCCACGTCCACGAACGCCTGCGTCATGTCGGCACGCCAGCGCGCGAGCGTGTCTTCCGGAATCGGCGCAGGCGCGAGCCGTTTGATTTCGCCGACGCCCGTGTCCACCAGCCGCTCGCGTTTGATGCTGCGCGTGTAGACGATGTGAAGCGCAAAACGCGCGCCGTCGTCGACCGGCACCCGCTCGCTCCACATCTGCGCGCGATACAGCCGGAAGCCCAGCACACTGAACTCGCCCTCTCCGACGAGTTTCGCGGACGGCACGTCGCCGCGCCAGTCGGCGCAGGCCGCGCCGGCCCACAGCACGAGAACGAGCGCCGCGAGCGCACGCATGTCAGTCTTGCGCCGCAAGCACGAACTGCATCACGTCCGTGCGCCCTTCGTCGAAGCCGGCCTCGCAATACGCCAGATAGAGCCGCCACGTACGGACGAACACTTCGTCGAAACCCTGCGCCTGGATCGTATCGAGCCGCGCCTCGAATGCATGGCGCCAGCGCCGCAGAGTCTCTGCGTAATCGCGGCCGAACGCGAGCGACGTATGCGCCGCGAGCTTGCCGCGGCGCGCCGCCTCGATGAAGCGCTGCGGACTCGGCAACATGCCGCCCGGAAAAATAAACTCGCGAATGAAATCGCTGGTCGCCCGATAAGCCAGAAAATGCGAATCGTCGATGGTGATGGTTTGCACCAGCGCGCGGGCGCCCGGCGCGAGCCGTTCGCGCAGAATGCCGAAGTACGTCGGCCAGAATTTTTCGCCGACGGCTTCGAACATTTCGATCGAGACGATGCCGTCGTACTGGCCGGTCAGGCTCCGGTAGTCGCGCAGTTCGAGTTGCACGTGCTCGCTCAAACCCGCATCGGCGACTCGCTGTTGCGCGAACTCCAACTGCGCCGGCGAGATCGTCACGCCGTGCACGCGAATGCCGAGGCGTGCCGCGTGCATCGCGAAACCGCCCCAGCCGCAGCCCACTTCGAGCACGCGCATGCCCGCACGCAAACCCAACGTATCGACGATGCGTTGATACTTCGCATGCTGCGCTTCTTCGAGCGACTGATAGAAATCGCCGCCGAAAACCGCGCTCGAATAAGTGAACGTTTCGTCGAGCCACTGCGAGTAGAACGCGTTGCCAATGTCGTAATGCGCGTGGATATTGCGCCGGCTGCCCGAGCGCGTGTTCGGCCTCAGCTTGTGACGCAGCCCGTACCAGAGTTGCGCAAGCCAGCCGCCGTACACGGTGCGTTGCAACGCCCGCTCGTTGAGGATCGCGACGCGCAACAGCGCCGCCAGATCCGGCGTCTCGACCCACATCGCGCGCCACGCATCCGCGAAACCGATATCGCCTTTGCGCAGAATCGCTCCGCACGCGCGCCAGTCGCGTAGCTCGAGACGCGCTCCTGGCGCGGCATGCGGATCGCCGAACACGCGCTGCTGGCCGTCGGGCGTGATCAGCACTACGTGTCCCACCTGAATCCGTTCGAGTAGCGACAGAAACAGACGACCTGACGCGGGGGCGGCGTGATGCCCGCTCAGGGTTCTCGAAAGCGCCATGGCTGAATCTCCTCAATCGGACGAAATGGGGTGCGCAGAGGCGGACGGTTGACCGTCTGCGGCAGAGTCGGTGGACGCATCGGCACGCTCGGCCGGCGCGGGGTTCTTGCCGTGAAACGGCGCCTTTTTCAAAGCCAGCCGCAACGCTTGCCAGTGAATCCGGAACACCACGCCGACGGTCAGCAGCGGCTGCCGTAACAACGCGCCGAGCGCGGACCAACGGGTGAGCGGCGTGAGGCGGCCGGCGAGCGCCGTGCGGATTAGCAGACCGTGCGCATCGCGGTAGTCGATCGCGACCGACGCGCTCGCGGGCGTCTCCTTGACGCGAAACGCGTAATCGCCTTCCACGCGACAAAACGGCGATACGTGCAGCACTTTTCTGCAGACGAGCGGTGTGTCGGCGGTGATCGGCGCATGGTTGGTCGCGCTCAACAGATAGCTATGGCGTGCGCCGAAGGTATTGCGCACTTCAGCGAGCAGCGCACGCAACTGGCCCGCGCGATCGTGACAGAACCAGAAGCTGACCGGATTGAACGCATAACCGAACACGCGCGGAAACGCCTGTAGCCAGATCCGCCCGTCGGCTTCCTCGATCCCCGCGCCAGCTAGTTGCGCGCGCATCCAAGTCGCAAGATCGCTGCCGTCGCGCGGACCGTGATCGCGCCGGTGCAATGCGAGCGGTCGCCAACGGTCGATGCCGAACCAGCCGTTATCGAGTGAAGCCAGCCGGTCGAGATCGCAACGCACGTAGAACACCGGGTACACGAATCGGTGATGCCGGGGCCGCAGACGCTCGTGCATCACCTTGCCGGTCAAAAGCCAGGCAGCGGGATCGACGTCGGTGCACGTGCGCTTCACAGCCTGGCCCAGGCCGGCGACGCGTCGAAGTCGGCCGCTACCCGCAGCGCCGATTTCAGACCGTCCTCGTGAAAACCGTAGCCACTCCATGCGCCCGCGAACCACGTGCGTCGCTTGCCTTGCAACGCGGGCAAACGATGCTGCGCGTCGATCGCCGCGAGATCGAACAGCGGGTGTTCGTACACGAAGCGGCGCAGCTCGGTGCCGGGCGCGGGCTGCGCGATCGGGTTGAGCGTGACGACCAGCGGCGTCCTGAACGGCAGCGGCTGCAACTGATTCACCAGATAACTGACGCAGACCGGATGCGCACTATCCACTGCGCGGCTACCGAGATAATTCCATGCCGACCAGACCCGCTGACGACGCGGCAACAGATTCGTATCGGTGTGCAGCACGGCGACATTCGGCTGATAGCGCACGGCACCGAGCACGCTGCGCTCGTCGGCGTCGGCATCTTCCAGGAGACGCAGCGTCGTGGGCGTGTGCGTGGCCATCACCAATGCGTCGAAACGCTCGGCGCCCGCGTCGGTGTAGACGTCGGCGCCGTCCGCGTCGCGTCGCACGGCGCGCACGGGGGTGCCGAGGCGAACGTCGTCGAGCGTGCCGACGATGCGCCGCACGTATTCGCGGCCGCCGCCCACCACCGTCTTCCACTGCGGCCGGTGATTCACCTGCAGCAGCGCATGGTTCAGACAGAAGCGCAGAAACGTGGTGGCGGGGAACGCGAGAATGTCGGCTGTCGCGCTCGACCAGATCGCGGCGGCCATCGGTAGCAAATAGTGGCTCTGGAAAGCGCGGCCGTAGCCGCCGGCCGTCAGCAGTTCGCCCATCGACACGCGCGACTGTGTGGCGACCTCGAGGTTGCGTTGCGCGCTGCCATTGAATCGCACGATATCGCGCAGCATGCCCATGAAGGTCGGCGAGAACAGGTTGCGGCGCTGCGCGAACACGGTGTTCAGACTGGTACCGGCCCATTCGAGACGGCCGTCGTCCATCGACACCGAGAAGGTCATGTCGCTCGGATGAGCTTGAACCCCGAGTTCGGCGAACAGCGCGATCAGATTGGGATAGGTCCGGTCGTTGAAGACCAGGAAGCCGGTGTCGACGGGGTGCGTATGACCTTCGAGCGTAACGTCGACGGTATTGGTGTGGCCGCCCGCGTAGCCGGCCGATTCGAACAACGTCACGCGATGATGGCGCGCCAGCAGGTAGGCACTGGCCAGACCCGAGATGCCGCCACCGATGACCGCAACCCGCGAACCTCGCGGCAAGGGGGAATTCGGTGCGACAGGGGTCATGGGCACGTCTCCATTCGACTGGACGCGCGTGCGGTTTGTTGAGGCAATGCGGGGGTGCGCGTCCTTGATGGGATTTACGCAGCGCGGGCGGGAATGGATGCAGACGCGGCCGATTTTGCCGGCGCCGGGGATGCGCCTGAGCGCTGCGAACAGCGGCGTGTGCAGTAGCGTTGACGAGGTTACCGCTCAACCGAAATGCGAGCTAAGTGCGATGACGATTCATGACCCATCCAGGGACGGGAATGTCGTGCATGCGCGAGCGCGCACATCATGGTGTCGAAACGGGGGAAAGGAATGCAACGCAGAAATGCAAACAGGCCCCGAAGGGCCTGTTTTCTTAATTTGGCGGAAAGGGTGAGATTCGAACTCACGGTACCCCTAAAGGTACACTGGATTTCGAGTCCAGCGCATTCGACCACTCTGCCACCTTTCCGGGTCTTCCGACATGCAGCAACGAGGCTGTTTCGCCAGATCCAAGCGGGTCGTTGCTTGGGAGAGAAAGATTATAGAACAGCTTAATCCGCTTTCCAAGCCCTTCGCTTAAAAAATTTCATCGAACCGACTTAAACCGTTTTCGGCACCTCCAGCCGTTCGATACCGCCGAGGTAAGGACGCAATGCCACCGGCACCGTTACCGAGCCATCTTCGTTCTGGAAGTTTTCCAGCACCGCCACCAGCGTGCGCCCGACTGCGAGACCCGAACCATTCAGCGTATGGACCAGTTCCGGCTTGCCTTGCGCGTTACGGAACCGCGCCTGCATCCGGCGCGCCTGGAACGACTCGGTATTCGAACAGCTGGAAATCTCGCGATAAGTGTTCTGAGCCGGCACCCACACTTCGAGGTCGTAGGTCTTGGTCGCGGAGAAACCCATATCGCCCGTGCACAGCGTTATTACGCGATACGGCAATTCCAGTTTCTGCAGGATCGTTTCGGCATGACCGACCATCTGCTCCAGCGCGTCGTAGGACGTGTCCGGCGCGACGATCTGCACCATCTCGACCTTGTCGAACTGATGCTGGCGAATCAGGCCGCGCGTGTCGCGCCCGTACGAACCCGCTTCCGAGCGGAAGCACGGCGAATGCGCGGTGAGTTTGATCGGCAGCGTATCCGCTTCGACGATGCTTTCGCGCACCGTGTTGGTCAGGGAAATTTCCGACGTGGAAATCAGATATTGCGTGACGGTGTTTTCTTCGCCGCCCTTCTCGACGCGGAACATGTCGTCGGCGAATTTGGGCAGTTGGCCCGTGCCATACAGAATTTCCGGATTCACGATGTACGGCGTGTACACCTCGGTATAGCCATGATGCTGCGTGTGCGTGTCGATCATGAACTGCGCGAGCGCCCGGTGCAGTCGCGCGATCTGCCCGCGCAGCATCGTGAAGCGCGCGCCCGACAGCTTCGCGCCGGTCTCGAAGTCGAGGCCGAGCGGCGTGCCGACGTCGACGTGATCTTTGACTTCGAATTCGAACGTACGGGGCGTGCCCCAGCGGCGCACTTCGACGTTATCGCTCTCGTCCTTGCCGGCCGGCACGCTTTCGTGCGGCAGGTTGGGCACGCCGAGCAGCAGGTCCGACAACCCCTTCTGGATCTCGTCGAGGCGCGCCGCCGATGCCTTCATCGCGTCGCCGATCCCGCCGACTTCGGCCATGACCGCCGAGGTGTCTTCGCCCTTGCCTTTCAGCACGCCGATCTGCTTGGACAGCGTATTGCGGCGCGCCTGCATTTCTTCGGTGCGGGTCTGGGTGTCGCGGCGTTCCGCTTCGAGCGCGGCGAAAGCCGCCACGTCGAGGGTGTAGCCGCGGTCGGCGAGGCGCTTGGCGACGCCGTCGAGGTCTTTACGCAGCAGCTGGATGTCGAGCATGAGATGGGGCGGGAATCGTTGTGTGAACTCGGGATTTTAGCGCACCGGCCGAGCCGCCCGGTGGCTTAGATCGCCGACGCGCTCCGACATACGCATGACATCCGCATGACGTACGCATGACGCACGCACGCCGTACGCACGCCGTACGCACGCCGCACGCACGACGCACACTCGCCGGCGACAAACCGGTCAGCCCTTCTTCGGCTTGTTCTCGCTGCGCCATTGCGCGTCGAGTTCGGCGAGGCGCGCCATCTTGTCGCTAATCCTGCCTTCCAGGCCGCGCGGCGTCGGCTCGTACCAGTGCGGATCGCGCATGTTCTCCGGCAGATAGGTCTCGCCGGCCGCGTACGCATCGGGTTCGTCGTGCGCGTAACGGTATTCGTGGCCGTAGCCGAGTTCCTTCATCAGCTTCGTCGGCGCGTTGCGCAGATGCACCGGGACGCCGCGCGACTGGTCCTTGCCGACGAAGCGCCGCGCTTCGTTGTACGCGTTGTACCCGGCATTCGATTTCGGCGCGACCGCCAGATAGATGATCGCCTGTGCCAAGGCCAACTCGCCCTCCGGTGTGCCGAGGCGCTCGTAGGTTTCGGCGGCGTCGAGCGCGATGCGGGCGGCGCGCGGATCGGCGAGACCGATGTCTTCCCACGCCATGCGTACGATGCGCCGCGCCAGATAGCGCGGGTCGGCGCCGCCGTCGAGCATGCGGCAGAACCAGTACAGCGCGCCGTCCGGACTGCTGCCGCGCACGGACTTATGCAACGCGCTGATCTGGTCGTAAAATGCGTCGCCGCCCTTGTCGAAGCGGCGCAGATTCTCCGCCAGCGCACTGCCGAGCAACGCGCCGTCGATTTCCGTGGTCTTCTGCTGGTTCGCCGCGCGAGCGACGATTTCGAGGTTGTTCAGGAGCTTGCGGCCGTCGCCGTCGGCGGAACCGATCAACGCGTCGCGCGCCTCGTCGGTGAAGGTGAGGCCACCCAGTTCCTGCTGCGCCCGGTCGAGCAATTCGCGCTGCTCGTCGTCGGTCAGACTTTTCAGCACGTAGACGGCGGCACGCGAGAGCAACGCGCTGTTCACCTCGAACGACGGATTCTCCGTCGTCGCGCCGACGAACACGAACAGTCCCGACTCCACGTGGGGCAAGAACGCATCCTGCTGGCTTTTGTTGAAGCGGTGCACTTCGTCGACGAACACGAGCGTCTGGTGCCCGTTCGCGCGATGAATCTGCGCGGTCTCGACGGCTTCGCGGATATCCTTCACGCCCGAGAGCACCGCCGACAACGCGATGAACTCGGCATGAAACGCATCGGCCATGAGCCGCGCAAGGGTGGTTTTGCCGACGCCGGGCGGGCCCCAGAGAATCATCGAATGGGCTTCGCCGGATTCGAACGCGACCCGCAGCGGCTTGTTCGGGCCGAGCAGATGCTTCTGGCCGATCACTTCGTCGATATTGCGGGGCCGCAGGCGTTCGGCGAGCGGAACATTGGCACGGGTTTCTTCAAACATGGCGTTTTGGGGATAATCTCGGCTGGCCGGATGCGGTCCGTGGTCCGTGGAAAGGCGGCGTGCTGCCGGACGGGCAAAGCGGCGCGAAGGGGCGCCAAGCGGCGCGGGCAACGTCCTGCATTATGACAGCCGGCGCGGCCCGCCGACGGCGATACCTCCGCGACGCCGGCAAACACCAAAGCACTCGCAGCACCTTACCCAGCCTCTATCAAGTCCCACCACAGGAACATCACCCGATGGCACAAGACCCTCTCGCCGGCGACGCCGGTTCCACTTACGCGCCGCTCACGCCGGTGCCCGACGCACGTCGCGCGTTCCGCACCGGCGACGCCTTCGCGCTCTGGTTCTCGCTCGGCATCGGCCTGCTCGTCGCGCAGGCGGGCGCCTTGCTGGTGCCGGGCCTGTCGCTGCCGCATGCGCTGCTGGCAATCGTCGTGGGCAGCGTGATCGGCGTGGTATTGCTGGCGCTGGTCGGCGTGATCGGCACGGACACCGGGCTCGCGGCCATGTCGTCGTTGCGGCCTACGCTCGGCGTGCGCGGCGCGTCGGTGCCCGCCGTGCTGAACGCGGTGCAACTGGTCGGCTGGGGTTCGTTCGAAGTGATCGTGATGCGCGATTCCGCCGACGCCCTCGCCAAACAGGCGTTCGGCCTGTCGATGCCGCTCATCTGGACCGTGGTGTTCGGTTTGCTCGCCACCTTGCTGGCCATTAGCGGCCCGCTTTCGTTCGTGCGGCGCTTCCTGCGCACCTGGGGCATCTGGCTGCTGCTCGCGGGCGCCGTCTGGCTCACGTGGAATCTGCTGGCGAAGCACGATCTGTCCGCGCTGATGCACCGTCCCGGCACCGGTGACATGTCGTTCGGCGGCGCGATCGACCTCGTTGTCGCCATGCCGCTATCGTGGCTGCCGCTGATCGCCGACTACACGCGCTTTGCGCGCCGGCCCGGCGAGACGTTCCGCGGCACGCTGCTCGGTTATGGCATCGCGAACATCTGGTTCTATGCGCTCGGCGCGATTTACGGCCTCGCGGCGGGCGGCGGCGACGCGCTGCTGACCGGCGCGCTCGCGCAAGCCGGCGGCGGCCTGGCGTTGCTGCTGATCCTCATCGACGAAATCGACAACGCGTTCGCGGATATCCACTCCGCAGCCGTTTCGACCGGCACGTTCTGGACGCGCGGCAGCGTGCCCCTCCTGTCGGCGGGGTTCGGCGCGCTGTGCACGCTGATCGCGCTTGCCGTGCCGATGGCGAAGTACCAGAACTTCCTGCTGCTGATCGGCTCGGTATTCGCGCCGCTGTTCGGCGTGGTGCTGGTGGATCACTTCATCGTGCGCAAGCGCCGTATCGACGCGGCCGTGCTCGGCGATCCGCACGGTCGTTACGGCTTCTCCGGCGGCTGGCATCTGAGCGCGTTCATCGCGTGGGCGATCGGCATCGCGGCGTATCAGGCGATCAACCAGTGGCTGCCGAATCTGGGCGCGACACTGCCGGCGCTGGCGATCGGTGCGGTGTGTTATCTGGTGCTCGTATCGGCTCGGAAGACGGCTTACGCGTGATCCGCTTGATGGGTTGAATTCCGCTCATGAACGAAAAAGGCCTGCAAATGCAGGCCTTTTCTACGACTGAAGCCTCACTGCGACGTCACCCGTTGATCACGTCCGCACCCTTGGGTACCGTGAACTTGAACGCGTCGGCCGGCAGCGGCGGGTTCTTCTGGATGTTCGAGAAAGTCAGCAGCGTGACGTTGCCGAACACGTCGTGCAATTCCATCGCTTCGAGGTTGCCGTCCTTGAAGCCGATGCCCACGCGCTGGAACTGCGTGTCTTTCGCCTTCGGCGTCAGCTCGAGCCAGTCGATGCCGGCCTTCACTCCCGCGTCGTGCAGCGTGAAATTCTTGTCGAGGTCGTTGCTGCCGAACAGAATGGCCGCCGGGCTCGCGCCGAGCGCGCCGCCGAGACTGCGCACCGTGACCTGGCTCAGGTCCTTGTCGTACACATAGAGCTTGTCGCCGTCGGCCTGCAGCAGTTGCGAATAAGGCTTTTCGTATTGCCAGATGAACTTGCCGGGACGCGCGAACGTGAAGGTCCCGCTCGACGTGCCGCCGCTTTTGCCGCCGCCCGTGGTGAGCGCGCCGCTCGCGGCCGCCGCCTTGCTCGGCGCGCGAACTTCCTGCTGAACGAAGGTGCCGCGCGCCGCATGCACTTGCGCGACGAAAGCCTTCAACTGCTCCGTGCCGCTCGCGAACGCCTGCGACGCGAACAGCATCGACGCGCCGATCGCCACGCCGCCGACGCCGCGCGCGATGGTTCGGGCGAGTTGATCGAAGCGACCGTGGGGACGCGTTCGACTCTGCTGCTGCGCGGATACCTGCATGTGTGTTTCTCCGTTGATTGAATTCGTTGAGCGGTTGGCAACCGGAGGAGCGCGGCCGGGCGCGGCCTCTTGACCCGAAGCCCTACTCGGCTTCCCGCGCCGGCGCCAGAATTTCGCGATTGCCGTTCGACGACATGGCCGATACCACGCCGGAGTTCTCCATCTGCTCGAGCAGACGCGCCGCGCGGTTATAGCCGATGCGCAAATGCCGCTGCACCAGCGAGATCGACGCACGGCGATTCTTCAGCACCACGTCGACCGCCTGATCGTAGAGAGGGTCGGACTCGCCGTCGCCCGCTCCGGTTCCCCCGGCACCGCCGCCGGCTTCGTCGCCTTCGCCGGTCACGCCGCCTTCGAGAATCCCCTCGATGTAGTTCGGCTCGCCTTGCTCCTTGAGCTTGTCGACCACCCGATGCACTTCCTCGTCGGACACGAACGCACCGTGCACCCGCACCGGCAACCCGCTACCCGGCGGCAGATACAGCATGTCGCCCATGCCGAGCAGCGACTCCGCGCCCTGCTGGTCGAGAATCGTGCGCGAGTCGATTTTGGACGACACCTGGAAGGCCATGCGGGTCGGCACGTTGGCCTTGATCAGACCGGTAATCACGTCGACCGACGGACGCTGCGTTGCCAGAATCAGATGGATGCCGGCCGCGCGCGCCTTCTGCGCGATACGCGCGATCAACTCTTCGACCTTCTTGCCGACCACCATCATCAGGTCGGCCAGTTCGTCGATGACGACCACGATGTTCGGCAGACGCGCGAGCGGTTCCGGATCGTCCGGCGTGAGGCTGAACGGATTCGGCAGCTTCTCTTCGCGCTTGGCCGCTTCGTCGATCTTGTTGTTGTAGCCGGCGAGATTGCGCACGCCGAGCTTGCTCATCAGTTTGTAGCGGCGCTCCATTTCGGCGACCGCCCAGTTCAGCGCGTGACCGGCCTGGCGCATGTCGGTCACGACCGGACACAGCAGATGCGGAATGCCTTCGTAGACGCTCATTTCGAGCATTTTCGGGTCGATCAGGATCATGCGGACCTGGTCGGCGCTCGCCTTGTAGAGCAGCGACAGAATCATCGCGTTGATACCGACCGACTTGCCCGAGCCGGTCGTTCCGGCTACCAGCAGGTGCGGCATTTTCGCGAGGTCGGCGCATACCGGCTTGCCGCCGATGTCCTTGCCCAGACCCATGGTGAGCGGCGAAGCGGCATCCGCGTACACGGCGGAACCGAGAATTTCCGACAGACTGACGGTTTGACGACGCGGGTTCGGCAACTCCAGCGCCATGAAATTCTTGCCTGGAATCGTTTCGACCACGCGGATCGACACCAGCGACAGCGAGCGCGCCAGGTCCTTGGCCAGATTCACGATCTGGCTGCCCTTCACGCCGGTAGCCGGCTCGATTTCGTAACGCGTGACGACCGGCCCCGGATAAGCGGCGACCACACTCACCTCGACGCCGAAGTCCTTCAGCTTTTTCTCGATGAGCCGCGAAGTGAATTCCAGGGTGTCCGCCGACACGGTTTCCTGCGCGGCCGGCGCGGCGTCGAGCAAAGAAATGGGCGGCAGCGTGGAGTCGCCCGGCAGATCCTTGAACAAGGGCACTTGCCGCTCTTTCTCGACGCGCTCCGATTTGGCCGGCGTGACGACCGGCGGCACGATCATGACCGGCTCGTGTTCCTCGATCCGCACGCGGCCCTTTTCGACCTTGCCCTCGCGCTTCACCGCGGCGGCTTCGCCGAGCTTGCGGTCGCGGCCCGCCTCGCGGCGCAGCTTGGCGAACGTCACGGCCGAGATGATCGACTCGCCGACCTTCTCCGACACCGACAGCCACGAAAAACGGAAATACAGCGACAAGCCGATGGCCAGCACGATCAGCAAGGCCAGGGTGCCGCCGGTGAAGCCCAACGCGTGCGAGATGCCGCGCGCGACACCCTCGCCGATCACCCCGCCCGTCACGCCCGGCAACTGGACGTGCGACTTCAGCGACCACATGCGCAGCGCTTCGATGCCGCTGCACGACAGCACGACCAGCACGAACGCGAACGCATCCGCCAGCCAGCCGATGTCGCGCGGGGCGTCTTCCTCGGGTTCTTCGGTACGGGTGATACGTTTGTAATTGGCCGAGATGTGCCGGCCGAGCAGGATGATCCACCAATAGGCTGAAAAGCCGAACAACTGCAGCAGGATGTCCGATGTCCACGCGCCGACGCGGCCCGCCCAGTTGCCGATATGGTCGACCTGGACGGCGTGCGTCCAGCTCGGGTCGTGCCGGCTGTAACTCACCAGCGCCATGAGCAGGAAGACGCCGAGCGCCACCTGCAGGATCCAGCGGATTTCGGTGAAAAGGCGCGACATGCGGTGCGGCAATGCCTGCGCGCTCGCGGAATAGGTAGCTTTTGCCATTGATCCTGTTGCGTGTGTGGCCGTGGTAGCCCCTGAGTGGACCCCGAGGTGCCCCTGATTTGCCCCGAACTTGCCCCGTCGGCCCTGCGATACGATGCGGCCTATTGTAAACGCAGTGTCGCGCGCGAGGCTGTAAATGACGGTAACTGGGCGTGCGCCGGCGAAACCGGCGCAAGAGCAGCGCTCCCACAGCCCGCCGCCCGCGCCCGCGCCCTCTATCGGATCGATCGGAAAGCTTCATGGAGCAGGCCGCGGCCCCGCCCTTTATAATGCCGTCCTGATACCCATCTAAAGTTTCTGTTCAAGTCGCGCGGCCTCGCAAGTCGAGCCGGGCGCCGTCAAAGGATTCGATCATGCCCGCAACTTCCACGAAACACGCCAAGGTCCTGATTCTCGGCTCCGGTCCCGCCGGCTACACGGCAGCGGTCTATGCGGCACGCGCCAACCTGTCGCCGGTCATGATCACGGGCCTCGCCCAGGGCGGTCAGCTAATGACCACCACCGACGTCGAAAACTGGCCGGCCGACGCCAATGGCGTGCAAGGTCCGGAACTCATGCAGCGCTTTCTGGAACACGCCGAGCGCTTCAACACCGAAATCATCTTCGATCACATTCATACAGCGAAGCTGAACGAAAAACCGATCCGTCTGATCGGCGATTCCGGCGAATACACCTGCGACTCGCTGATCATCTCGACCGGCGCATCGGCGCAATACCTCGGTCTGCCGTCCGAAGAAGCGTTCATGGGCAAGGGCGTGTCGGCCTGCGCGACCTGCGACGGCTTCTTCTACAAACAGCAACACGTGGCCGTGATCGGCGGCGGCAATACCGCGGTGGAAGAAGCGCTGTATCTGTCGGGCATCGCGAAAAAAGTCACCGTTATCCATCGTCGCGACAAGTTCCGCGCCGAGCCGATCCTGATCGACCGCCTGCTGGCGAAAGAAAAGGAAGGCCTGGTGGAAATCAAGTGGAACCATACACTCGACGAAGTGACCGGCGACCAGTCGGGTGTCACCGGCCTGCGCGTCAAGCATACGCAAAGCGGCGAAACCACCGACATCGCGTTGCAGGGCGTGTTCGTCGCGATCGGCCACAAGCCGAACACCGACATCTTCGAAGGCCAGTTGGAGATGAAGAACGGCTACATCATCACCAAGGGCGGTCTGAACGGCTTTGCCACGGCCACCAGCGTCGCGGGCGTGTTCGCGGCGGGCGACGTGCAAGACCATATTTATCGCCAGGCCATCACCAGCGCGGGCACGGGTTGTATGGCCGCGCTCGATGCGCAGCGCTTTCTGGAAACCATCGACGAGATGGCCGGCGAGCACGCGATGAGTCAGGAAGCCGAGCGTTGATCCAGCGGGTCGAACCCGAGCGCGCGGTTTGGCTCGATGCACGGCGCGAGGTTCGACTGCAGACGCAACGGTAGAATGGCGGCCGGGCTTGCCCCGGCACGATATCGGAAGAGGCCGCGGCTCACCAGCCGGCGGCCTTTTTTCATGTCGAACCCATGCCTGCCACACGCGCCGTCCCCTTTGCTTCGCGCCGTGCGACCGATCCTTCTTTCTGCGTGACTTGCCGATATGCCGAAGAATCAGCCCCATCCCAACGAACCGAAGCGCGCGCGCCCCGCGGCCCGGCCCGTCGACGACACGCGCCCGCCCGCGCGCAGTCCGGTGATCGAACCCGCCGCGGGTCTGGCCGGCCTCGGCGCATTGCGCGACGCACTGAAAAACGATGCGCAACGCCGCGAACGCGAACGTGTGGTCAAGGCAGCTGCGCAACGCGAAGCCTCGGCGGATGCCGACCTGTTCCGCAGCGAAATCGGCTCGGTTGCACCACTAGCCGTGCCGCCGCGCGCGAGCATGCCGCGCAATCCGCCGCCGCCGCTGCCCGTGCAAACCCGGCTCGACGAAGAAGCCGTGCTGCACGAAGCCATTTCGGATGAATTCGATCCCGAAGTCCTGCTGGAAACCGACGAAACGCTCTCCTATTGCCGTCCCGGCGTTAGCCAGGAAGTGGTTCGCAAGCTGCGTCGCGGCGACTGGATCGTGCAGGCGCAAATCGACCTGCATGGCATGCGCCGTGAAGAAGCACGCGAGGCGCTGGCCGAATTCATCCGCGACGCGGTGAAGCGCGGCTTGCGCTGCTTGCGCGTGATCCACGGCAAGGGGCTCGGCTCGATCGGCAAGGAGCCGGTGCTCAAGGGCAAGGTGCGCGCGTGGCTCGTGCAGAAGTCCGAGGTGATCGCGTTCTGCCAGGCCCGTCCGCACGACGGCGGCGCAGGCGCGGTGGTCGTTCTGTTGCAGCCGGGCGCGATGCCGGCTCACGCGCGCGCCTGACGGAGTTCCGGTGATCCACCCGCGGCTCACGCTTGCCCTGACGCTCATGGAAGCGCTGGCGATTTTCGCCTACGCGATCTCCGGCTTCATCGAAGCACGCAACCGCCGACTCGACGCAGTCGGCACCTTCCTCGTGGCGATCGCTACGGCTTTCGGCGGCGGTACGTTGCGCGACGTGCTGCTGGAGCGGCGCCCGTTCTATTGGGTCGAGCATCAGGGTTATCTGATCGCGATCTTCGTCATGTCGATGTTCGCGCCGACGCTACTGAAGATGACCTCGCGACTCATTTCCCAACGCGTGCTGCTGGTCGCGGATGCAATCGGTCTGGGTCTGTTCAGCGTGGGCGGCACCGCACTCGCGCACGATGCCCTGATGCCGTGGTTCATCTCCGTGATGATGGGCGTGCTGACCGGCGTGTTCGGCGGCGTGATTCGCGACGTGCTCTGCAACGAGGTGCCGCTGATTCTGCGCGACTCGCGACCCTACGCGACCTGTGCGTTCGTCGGCTGCTGGCTCTACGTATTGCTCGATCTGGCGAGCGTCGACACGGTGTACAGCGTGCTGATCGCCACCGGCTTCATCCTGCTGGCGCGCCTCGTCACGTTCCGCTTCGACATCCGTCTGCCGCATTGACCCGGCCGGTCCATCGCGGCCGCCGAGACAACGCATTTTCGACCCGATACACTTGCCGTCGAGAAACCCTTCCGCCCCCCATCATCCCTAAGGCAAAAAGTCATGGACCGTTTCGAAGCGATGGAGATATTTACGCGCGTGGTCGAAGCGAACAGCTTCACCAAAGTATCCGAGTCGCTCGACCTGCCGCGCGCCAAGGTGAGCCGCACCATCCAGGCACTCGAGGAACACGTCGGCGTGCGTCTGCTAAACCGGTCGACGCGCCAGGTCAGCGTCACCGAAGACGGCGCGCATTTCTACGAGCGCTGCGTCAGCATTCTCGCGGAAGTGGCCGAGGCCGAGTCGTCGCTATCGAACACGCGCGAGCATCCGGCCGGCACGATTCGCGTCGATACGTCCGGCACGCTCGCGCGCGCGCTGCTGCTGCCCGCGCTCGACGATTTCTACCGGCAGTACCCGGAGATCGACGTCCGGCTCGGGCTCGCGGATCGCAACATCGATCTGATTCAGGACGGCGTGGATTGCGTGATCCGCATGGGCACACCGGAAGAGTCGAGCCTCGTCGCGCGCCGGATCGGCCAGGCGCGCATCGTCACGTGCGCGTCGCCCGCGTATCTGGAGAAGCACGGCACGCCCACCACGCTCGAAGAGCTCGGCGAGCATCGCGCGGTGAACTACGTGTCCGCGCGCAGCGGCAAGACGTTTCCGTTCGAGTATCAGGTGGGCGGCGAAATCGCCAAGGTCACGCTCAAAAGCGTGCTCGCGGTGAACGACGGCAGCGTCTATATCGGCGCGGCGGCACTCGGTCACGGCATCATCCAGCCGTCGCGCTTCATGGTCGCCGATCTGATCGAGCAAGGCGCGCTGACCGAAATTCTCACGGACTTCACGAGCCCCAGCACGCCGCTGTCGATTCTCTATGCGCATCGGCGCAATCTGAGCTCGCGGCTGCGAGCGTTCATCGAATGGGTCACCGAACTCGCGCACAACAATCCGGACTTGCGGATACAGACGGCGTGACGTAGATCACGCGTGATTAAAAAAACCCCATCCGTCTAACGACGCATGGGGTTTTTCAAACCGGCGAGCGATGCCTCGGGTTCAAACCATTACATCAGGCAATGCGCTCTTCGTTCGACGGGTCGAACAACACCGCTTTCGATGCATCGAACAGCAACGTCGTGTTCGTCAGCGGTTGCGGATTCGACGCCGGGTGCACGCGGCTCACGATACGCTTGCCGTTGACCTGCGCGAACACCAGCGTGTCCGGGCCGGTCGGCTCGATCACGTCGACCTTCACTTCGATCGGCTGCAACTGCGCGTTGTCGCCGTGCGCGCCGCGCGCGTCGGTAATACGCTCCGGACGCAGCCCGAGAATCACGTCGCGGCCAACATGCGACTTGACCTTCGCCGAGTCGAACGGCAGGTTCAGCACGCCGCGCGACACGCCCGTGTCCAGTTCCAGCCCGACGCCCGCACCCTGCTCCACCAGCTTGCCCTGAATGAAGTTCATCGGCGGCGCGCCGATGAAGCCGGCCACGAACAGGTTCGACGGCGAATCGTAGATGTCCTGCGGCGCGCCGAACTGTTGCACGACGCCGTCTTTCATCACCGCGATCCGGTCGCCGAGCGTCATCGCTTCGATCTGATCGTGCGTGACATAGACGATCGTGGTGCCGAGGCGCTGATGCAGCAGCTTGATTTCCGACCGCATCTCGATCCGCAGCTTCGCGTCGAGGTTCGACAACGGTTCGTCGAACAGGAACATCACCGGATCGCGCGCGAGCGCACGGCCCATTGCGACACGCTGACGCTGGCCGCCCGACAGCTGGCCCGGCTTGCGATCCAGCAGGTGCGTGATCTGCAGCGTATTCGACACGCGGTCGACGATCTGCGCCTGTTCCTGCTTCGGCACCTTGCGGATGTTCAGACCGAACGAGATGTTCTCGCGCACCGTCATGGACGGATACAGCGCGTACGACTGGAACACCATTGCGATATCGCGGTCTTTCGGCGACAGGTTGTTCACCGTCTTGCCGTCGATCTGGATCTCGCCCTTGGTGACCGTTTCGAGACCGGCGATCATGTTGAGCAACGTCGATTTGCCGCAGCCCGAGCCGCCGACGAGAATCAGGAACTGGCCGTCTTCGATGTCGATGTTGACACCCTTCAAAACCGGCACCCCGTTCGGGTAAGTCTTGTACACGTCACGGATGGAAAGGCTTGCCATGCTGTGAATCCTCTTTGTCTCTGGTACTGCTTCAAACGTCTTGTCGGGTGACGGCGGTCTTTCCGTTTGCGGTGAAAGACCGCCGCGCTCGTATGCTTTAGCGGACTTGCCGCGGCGTTAGCCCTTCACCGCGCCGGCCGTCAGGCCGCGCACGAAATAGCGTCCCGCCACGATGTAGACCAGCAGCGTCGGCAACGCGGCGATGATCGCGCCGGCCATGTCCACGTTGTATTCCTTCACGCCGGTCGAGGTGTTCACGAGGTTGTTCAGCGCCACCGTGATCGGCATCGAATCGACACCGGAGAACACGATCCCGAACAGGAAGTCATTCCAGATCTGCGTGAATTGCCAGATCAGGCACACCATGAAAATCGGCAGCGACACCGGCATCAGAATCTTCGTGAAGATGGTGAAGAAACCCGCGCCGTCGATACGCGCCGCCTTCACCAGTTCAGCCGGAATGCTGACGTAGAAGTTGCGGAAGAACATCGTGGTGAACGCAATCCCGTAGATCACGTGCACGACCACGAGGCCGGTCGTCGTGTTGGACAGACCGAGCGCGCCTTCGAAACGCGCCATCGGCAACAGGATCGCCTGGAACGGGATGAAGCAGCCGACCAGGATCATCGTGAAGAGTGGATCGGCGCCGCGAAACCGCCAGTGTGTGAGCACATAACCGTTGAACGCGCCGATGATCGACGAGATCAGCACGGCGGGAATCACCATGCGCACGGAGTTCATGAAGAACGGTTCCATGCCGTCGCAACGCACACCCGTACAGGCGCCGCTCCATGCCTTGATCCACGGGTCGATGGTCCAATGCGTAGGCGGCGTGAGCAGATTGCCGGTGCGCAACTGGTCGATGTCCTTGAACGAAGTGGACAGCATCACGTACAGCGGAAACAGGAAGTACAGGGCAAACAGAATCAAGGCCGCATAAATGACGGCACGGCTGATCGTCATCTTAGGCTGCATTGCGGGTGCTCCTCGATTCCAGATACATCAGCGGCACGAGCACGGCGACGACGGTGGCGAGCATCATCATCGACGAAGCTGCGCCGACGCCCAGTTGCCCGCGATTGAACGAGAACGTGTACATGAAAATGGCCGGCAACGACGAAGACGTACCCGGGCCGCCCGCGGTCAACGCGACGACCAGGTCGAACGTCTTGATGGTGATGTGGCAGAGGATCAGCAGCACGGAGAAAAACACCGGCCGCATGCTGGGAATCACGATCTTGCGGTAGATGGTGGGCAGACCTGCGCCGTCCATCTGCGCCGCCTTGAAGATTTCGCCGTCCACGCCGCGCAGACCGGCGAGAAACAGCGCCATCACGAAGCCGGTGGATTGCCATACCGCCGCGATCACCACGCAGAAAATCGCCTTGTCGGGGTCGCCGAGCCAACTGAACGAGAAGCTCGTCCAGCCCCAGTCGTGAAAGACTTTCTCGAGGCCGACGCTCGGCGTCATGATCCACTGCCACGCCGTGCCGGTCACGATGAACGACAGCGCCATCGGGTAGAGAAACACCGCGCGCAACGCGCCTTCGTTGCGGATCTGCTGATCGAGCAGGATCGCGAGGAACAGACCCAGACCGATACAGATGGCGATGAACGGAATGCCGAACCAGCCGAGGTTGGCGGCGGAGGTCCAGAACACGTCGTTATCGAACAGTTCGCGGTAACGGTCGAGACCGACGAACTCATAACGTGGCATCAGTCGCGAATTGGACAGCGACAGATAACCGGTGATGGCAATGAAGCCATACACGAAGATCAGGCTGATCACGACGCTGGGTGCGAGCACCAGTTTCGGAATCCAGCGATCGGCCAGGGCCGCCATCGGCGACACGCGGCGGGCGACAGTAGCCGTTTTCCCTTTTCCGCTGATAGAAGCAGTCACTACTCGACTCCTGCTGAAACTGTACCGCCGGGACACTCGCCATCAGAAGCGCGAGGTTAAAGCGGCAAAGAGGTGACTCGGTGAAACTCGTGAGACGGAAGGTGCTCGACGGCGCGACGAACGCCCACTCGGGTATTCGCCGCGCCGCTTCGTTTCATGCCACTTACTTGGTCTTCGCTGCCTTCGCGAGAGCGGCGACCGCCGTCTTCGAATCTTCCTGCGAGTTCATGAATTTCGTGACCACGTCGGAGATCGCACCGGCTGCTGCATCCGGTTGAGCCATGCCGTGTGCCAGCGAAGGCACGTAGCCGCCCGACTTGATTGCGACCTGCTCATCCGCGTACGACTTCTTCGCGCAGTCGTCGAACTTGGCCATCGACACGCCGAGGCGCACCGGGATGGAACCCTTGTTCAGGCTGAACTGCTCCTGGAAGTCCGGCGTCATGATCGTCTTGGCGAGAGCCAGTTGACCCGGCGTTGCGGTCTTCTGACCTTTCTGCTGGAAGAACACGAACGAGTCGACGTTGAACGTGTAGGCCTTCTCCGTGCCCGGCACTGCGGCGCAGACGTAGTCCGAACCCGACTTCTTGCCGGCGTTGGCGAATTCGCCCTTCGCCCAGTCGCCCATGAACTGCATGCCGGCCTTGCCGTTGATGACCATGGCCGTTGCCAGATTCCAGTCACGACCCGTGCGGCCTGCGTCGAAGTAACCCTGGATCTTGCGGACCGTATCGAACACGCCGACCATCTTGTCCGACGTCAGCGTCTTCTCGTCCAGATCGACCAGGGCCTTCTTGTAGAACTCCGCGCCTTGCGAAAGCACGACGTCTTCCCACAGCGTCAGGTCTTGCCACGGCTGGCCGCCCATTGCGATCGGCTGGATGCCGGCCGCTTTCATCTTGTCAGCCACCGCGAAGAATTCCGGCCACGTGGTCGGCACCTTGCCGCCGGCCTTGTCCAGCGCAGCCTTGTTGATGTACAGCCAGTTCACGCGGTGCACCGAGAACGGTGCCGCCACGTAGTGACCGTCTGCATGCATGATCTTGTCGATTTCCGGCGGCAGGTTCTTCTTCCAGTCGCCGGCGACCGGGTCGATCGGCACCAGCACGCCCTGCTCCGCCCAGTCCTGGATCAGCGGACCTTTGATCTGCGCAGCGCTCGGCGCGTTGCCCGAGATCACTTGCGTCTTGAGAGCCGTCATGGCAGCCGCGCCTGCACCGCCCGCAACCGCAAAGTCCTTCCACGTGTAACCCTGCTTCGTCATGTCGTCTTTCAGCACGCCGACGGCTTTCGATTCGCCGCCCGACGTCCACCAGTGCAACACTTCGATCGACTCGGCAGCTTGCACGGCCGATACGCCACACATCAGACCCGCGGCGCACAAAGCGCCCATGATCGCGCGAACTTTCATTGTTTATCTCCTCCAGACATCTGAACAAAAAACAAGTGGCCCCTGATGTCGCCAGGGTGCTGTGGTTGGTTCAAACAGGCAAAACACTGGGCGATCGAACAGGGTCGTGCCTCATGCATGAATGCATGGGCTGGCGGACCGCTATTCGGCCGCTGGACGCTCAAGAGATGAGTGGTTCGAGATGCAACTGACTGTCTCCTCTTTTGATTTTTGCCTGCCCGCGTCGCGCGCGGCAGACTCGAGGCGCCTCGCATATGGACCGCTTTGGGCATGCTGGCAGGTGCCGACACGCAATGTCCATTAACATGCAAAGGACGCTCGCCGATTCGGGAAAACGCGCATCTTGCTACACAGCGCACGCTTTTTTCATCGAATTAGCGCTACCTCTTGATTTGGATTGTAGTTAAACTACAATTCAGTGTCAAAAAATATTTTATCGGACTACGGTCGCTCTATTCAGCACGTCAGCGACCTCCAGGACATCGACGGAGACTCATGCAAACCGATTCAAGTTTCACCTTCGTTCTCTTCGGCGGAACTGGCGATCTGTCGATGCGCAAGATTCTGCCGGCGCTGTATGAAGCGCACCGCGCCGGCGGCATGCTGGCCGAGAGCGGCAAGATCGTGGCGGTGGCGCGGCATGCGACGGATCGGGGTGACTACATCCAGTGGGTCAACGGACACGTCAAACCGCACGTGTCGAAGAACGGTGTAGATGAAACGGCGTGGGCGAGTTTTCTCGAGCGTATCGAGTTCATCAACATCGATCTCGGCCGGGCCGAAGACTTCGTGCAGTTGCGCGACGTCATTCAGGATCTGCCGGGTATACGCGTGTTTTATCTGGCAACCGGCCCGTCGCTGTTCGTGCCGATCTGCCGTGCGCTGGCTTCCGTCGGCCTCAACGAAAACGCCCGCATCGTGCTGGAAAAGCCGCTCGGCTACGACCTCAAATCGTCGAATGCAATCAACGATGCGGTCGGCGAAATCTTCGCCGAAGAACAGATCTACCGGATCGACCACTACCTCGGCAAGGAGCCGGTGCAGAATCTGCTCGCGCTGCGTTTCGGCAATGCGTTGTTCGAGCCGCTGTGGCGCCGCGAATGGGTCGAGAGCATCCAGATTACGATTGCCGAAGAACTCGGCGTCGAAGCGCGTGGCGACTTCTACGACAACACCGGCGCGCTGCGCGACATGGTGCAGAACCACTTGCTGCAACTGCTTTCCATCGTCGCGATGGAGCCGCCGCATTCGATGGATTCCGATTCCGTGCGCGACGAAAAGCTGCGCGTGTTAAGGGCGTTGAAGCCGATCGATCCGCGCGACATCTCCAAGGTCGCCGTGCGCGGTCAATATCATTCGGGCGTGATTCGCGGCACTTCGGTGCCCGCCTATGCCACCGAAGCCGGCGTCAAGGCCAACAGCACGACCGAAACTTTCGTCGCCGTAAAGGTCGAGATCGAGAACTGGCGTTGGGCCGGCGTGCCGTTCTTCCTGCGTACCGGCAAGCGTCTCGCCGACCGCGTCGCCGAGATCGTGGTGAATTTCCGCGCCGTGCCGCATTCGGCACTCGGGGCATCGGCATTGCGTGCGGGCGCGAATCGACTCGTGATCCGCTTGCAGCCGAACGAAACCATCCGGCTCTATTGCCTCGCGAAACAACCCGGCGAAGGTATGAATCTCGCTAGTGTTCATCTGGACCTCGCGTTCGACCAGTTCTTCCGTGAAGCACAAATGGAGGCATACCAACGCCTGCTGCTCGACGTGATCAACGGTCGCCTCGCGTTGTTCGTGCGGCGTGACGAACAGGAAGCCGCATGGCGCTGGGTCGAACCGATCCTGAACGAATGGGCGGCCAGCAACAAACCGCCCAAGCCTTATGCATCGGGTACGTGGGGACCGGCCGCGGCGAGCGCGATGCTCGCGCAGCACGACACCTGCTGGCTCGAAGAAGAGAATTGAAACTGAACTGATTTGAATTGAGAGGCTGGGTGCGCCGGACATCGCGCTCCCGCCAAACCCCACCGACGAACGGGCAACGACATAGCGCAGTCACCGCGACAACCTCTGCCAAAGCAATCGCATCAGCGAATGCTCGAGCGGCGGACCCACTCGCGGCGCAGCGTGTCTGCCGGTTCAAACCGAATGCAGCACGGAGGAGCCATGATCCAACTTCACACTTTCGACGATCAGCAAGCCCAATCCCATGCGTTGGCCAAAGCGGTCGGCGAAGCGCTGCATGCGTCACTCGCCACACAGACTGCCGCGACGGCACAAGCCGCGCGCCCGCCGCTTCTCGCCGTATCGGGCGGCAGCAGCCCGCGGCCGTTCCTGCAGACCTTGTCCACCCAGCCATTCGACTGGGCGAGCATGGCCATCACGCTGGTCGACGACCGCTGGGTCCCCGACAGCGACGACGCCAGCAATTCGCAATTCGCGCACGCCACGCTGCTGCAGAACGCCGCCAAAAACGCGACGTTCTGGCCGCTGGTCGACACCACGCAGGATCTGAACGCGCACGTTGCCGCGCTGAACGCCGACCCGCGCTTTGCGCGCGTGCCGGACGTCGCGATTCTCGGCATGGGCGAAGACGGCCACACCGCGTCGATTTTCGCCGATTCACCCGAATGGACCCACGCGATCACCACGACCGAGCGTTTCGTGGCGGTGCACCCCGGCAGCGCACCGCATGCTCGCGTGAGCTGGTCGCTGTCCGCGTTAAAGGAAGTGAAGCATCTGTTTTTGCTGATCGCAGGATCGCGCAAGCTGGAGGTGCTCAATGCCGCCTCCGCTTCGCTACAAAAAAATGCCATCTCGCAGTTGGCAAACGACAAGGGAGTGAGACTCGATGTCTACTGGTGTGCAAACTAAGGCTGGTCCGGGCGCGGGCCAGCATGCCGACGGACCCCGGCTTCTGGCCGACATCGGCGGCACGAACGCACGTTTCGCGCTGGAGAACAGCCCGGGCGACATCGGTTCGGTGCAGGTGTATCCCTGCGCTGACTATCCGGGCGTTGCCGAGGTCATCCAGCAGTATTTGAAGGACATGAAGATCGGCCGCGTGAATCATGCGGCTATCGCGATTGCGAACCCGGTCGACGGCGATCAGGTGAGTATGACCAATCACGACTGGAGTTTTTCCATCGAAGCCACGCGCCGCGCGCTTGGCTTCGACACGCTGCTCGTCGTGAACGACTTTACCGCGCTGGCCATGGCCTTGCCCGGCCTGACCGACGCACAGCGTGTGCAGGTCGGTGGCGGCACGCGTCGTCCGCACAGCGTGATCGGGCTGCTCGGCCCGGGCACCGGCATGGGCGTGTCGGGCCTGATTCCCGCCGACGACCGCTGGATCGCGCTCGGCAGCGAAGGCGGCCATGCCACTTTCGCGCCGGCCGACGAGCGTGAAGACATCGTGCTGCAATACGCGCGCAAAAAGTGGTCGCACGTGTCGTTCGAGCGGGTGGCCGCCGGCCCCGGTATCGAGGTGATTTACCGTGCGCTCGCGGGTCGCGACAAGAAGCGCGTCGCGGCGAACATCGACACCATCGAGATCGTCAAGCGTGCATTGGACGGCGAGCCGCTGGCGGCCGAATCGGTCGACGTGTTCTGCGGGATTCTCGGCACCTTCGCCGGCAATGTGGCGGTGACGCTCGGCGCGCTGGGCGGCATTTATATCGGCGGCGGCGTGGTGCCGCGGCTCGGCGAGTTTTTTGCGCGTTCGTCGTTTCGCCAGCGCTTCGAGGCGAAGGGGCGTTTCGAGGGTTATCTGCGCAACGTGCCGACTTACGTGATTACCGCCGAATATCCGGCGTTCCTCGGGGTGTCGGCGATTCTCGCGGAGCAGTTGTCGAATCGCGCGGGCGGCAGTTCATCGGCGGTGTTCGAGCGGATCCGGCAGATGCGCGACGCGTTGACGCCGGCTGAGCGACGCGTGGCCGATCTTGCGTTGAATCATCCGCGTTCGATCATCAACGACCCAATCGTCGACATCGCGCGTAAGGCCGACGTGAGCCAGCCGACGGTGATCCGCTTTTGCCGCTCGCTCGGCTGCCAGGGGTTGTCGGATTTCAAGCTGAAGCTTGCGACCGGTTTGACCGGCACGATTCCGGTGAGTCATAGCCAGGTGCATCTGGGCGATACCGCGACGGACTTCGGCGCGAAGGTGCTGGACAACACCGTCTCGGCGATATTGCAATTGCGCGAGCATTTGAATTTCGACCATGTCGAGCAGGCTATCGACCTGTTGAACGGCGCGCGGCGCATCGAATTTTATGGACTGGGCAATTCGAACATCGTCGCGCAGGATGCGCATTACAAGTTTTTCCGCTTTGGTATTCCGACGATCGCTTATGGCGATCTGTATATGCAGGCCGCGTCGGCTGCGTTGCTGGGCAAGGGTGATGTGATCGTCGCGGTGTCGAAGTCGGGGCGTGCGCCTGAGTTGCTACGCGTGCTGGATGTGGCGATGCAGGCCGGTGCCAAGGTGATTGCCATTACGTCGAGCAATACCGCGCTGGCCAAGCGGGCCACGGTCGCGCTCGAGACCGATCACATTGAGATTCGCGAGTCGCAGTTGTCGATGATTTCGCGGATTTTGCATCTGGTGATGATTGATATTCTTGCGGTGGGGGTGGCGATTCGGCGCGCTATGCCTAGCGCGGAGGTGGCTGAGACGGTTGCTCGGGCTCGGGAGGGGGCTGATGATGATGCTTCCGCTGTGCTCGACTGGTTGAGTCATGGGGTGGCGGCTTCGGCGCGGGAATGAAGGTTTGTCGTTGCACTGGCTTTCTGGTTTTTTCGTTACTCTGGATTTTTGGCCTTTGGCCTTTCCTTGCTTTGCTAGGGAAGGTCTGCAAAACCCGTTTTCTGCGCGTGGGCTGTTTGCAGCGCGTGCCACTACATTGCAAACATGCTGCGGCGCTGGTCATAGGTTTTGATTCGGCCGTGTGATTCACGTTTGCCCGCGCATGAGGCCGCCCACGCCCTCGCGTTTCACGCTTTGAGCAATTGCTTGCGTGCCATCCACAGGTTACCCAGTGCA
>NZ_CAAJGK010000056.1 GCF_900996245.1 Paraburkholderia sp. BCC1886
GAGCGGGGTCGACGTCGTGAACACGGTGGGCGGCGACATCAATTCTTCGGCGACTACCGTCAATGCCGCGGGCACACTGATCAACGCTGGCCGGATCGAAGGCGACACCGTCACGACGAACAGCGTGAGCCTTGCCAATACGGGCACGGTCATCGGCAACGACGTAACCGTGAATGCAGCCAACGTGCAGAACACAGGCGCTGCTGCGGTGATCGCAGGCGCAAACAGCGTCCACCTCTACGCGCAGGACTCCGTCACCAACGCCGACGGCGCGCTGATCTACAGCGCCGGGAATCTGGAAATCGCAAAGGACGGCACGCGCGACGCGTCGTGCCTGCTGGCTCACCAGACCGGCACGCTCACAAACCGCGCCGCAACCATCGAGGCAGAGGGCGATATCGACATCGCGGCCCACGGGGTCAGCAATGTCCGCACTGGCATCCTCACCGGCGCAGGCGCACCGCAAACCACCACCACCACACTCACCACCTGGACCGCGGGCATCCCGATTGGCGACGCGCTCGGCAGCCACTTCAGCCTCACCTTCCCGCAATGGACCTGGAAACAGGATCAGGCGCCGTACAAGGAAGAGATCGTGGACGATCTGCGGGCACCCGTCACCGTGACGGTCCCGAAGGCCCAGGTGACGAACCTGGATACGACCGCGAACACGCTGACGCTAACCCAGGGCATCACGGAGCAGTTCTACGACAGCACCCACACGACGATGACGTGTGACGCCAACGGCCTGAACTGCAATCCCTTACCGGTCCTGCAGACGCGTCAGATCGGCACGAACCCGGTGCAGTGGTACACGGACCTGACCGATAACGGCGACACCTACACGATCACCCTGTGGCCGGACTTCGATCCGGCGAAGAATATCCGCCCTGATGAGCTGATCGTGAACCACAGCCTCGGCGATGATTCCCACGATTACAGCGAGGTCTCACGCACGCTCACGACGACGGCTTCGACCGACCGGCTCGTGGATGCGGGCCATGCAGCGACGATCCAGGCGCAGGGGGCGATCCGTATCAATGCGGATGGCGGCAGCATCGGCAACGAATCGTCGACGATCGCGGCCGGTGGCGATCTGGTGCGGCGCGCCGAAGGCGGAAGCGTCACCGATTCAGGGACGGTGCTGCAGCAGACCCTTACCCGGGAATCTGCGTCGACGTTCTACTGGCACCAGAAGACCGGCGGTGACAGCGATACGCAGACGGTGCCGGACGGCATCACGCAATCGCGAACGACCGTGGATGCCCTCCCCGCGATCGCGAGCTCGAACCAGACCGTGCAGACCGACGCCCGGACGATCACGATCGGTTCGGTGGACCGTCAGGGGCAGACGGTAGCGGGTTCGGGGGTGACGGGTGGTAGTGGTGACGGGATGCAGGCCGGCACGCAGGCAGGGACCCTCAGCGGCGCGCCAGACCGGGCGCAGACGACCGGCATCGCGAACCTGACCCTCCCCACGAACGGGCTCTACACCTACAGCACTGCGCCCGAGGCGTCATACCTGGTCGTCACCGATCCGCGTTTCACGCAGTATTCGGGCTTTATCAGCAGCGATTACATGCTGGGTCAGCTGGGCATCGATCCGCAGAAGACGATCAAACGGCTGGGCGACGGCGTCTATGAGCAGATGCTGATCCGCAACCAGGTGACACAGCTGACCGGGCGCACCTTCCTCGACGGCTATTCCGACAGTCTGTCCGAATACACCGCGCTGATGAACAGCGGTGTCGCGTATGCGCAGGAGTTTGGGCTCGCGCCTGGCATCGCGTTAAGCGCGTCGCAGATGGCGCAGCTGACAACCGGCATGGTGTGGCTCGTCTCGCAGGATGTGACGCTGCCGGACGGCTCGCACCAGACGGTGCTGGTGCCGCAGGTGTATCTCGCGAAGCCGGACACGGTCGACCTCACGCACAGCGGCGCGCTGGTAGCGGGGAACGCGGTGAACCTGAAGGCGACGGGTGACGTGAACAGCAGCGGTCATGTCGTGAGCAGTCTGGCGACGACTGTCGTGGGGAACACTGTCGTGAACAGCGGAGTGATCGGCAGTGCGGGCACGACTGTCGTGGCGGCGGTTGAGGATGTGCGTAACCTGAGTGGCCGCATCGGTGGCGGTGATGTCATCATGCAGGCCGGTCGTGATGTGGTCAACGGGACGTTGACGTACGGCGTGTCGAAGGCGTTCGGATCGGAAACTGTCACGGGCAGCATTACGGGCAGCATTACGGGCACCGGCATCGATGCGGTCGGGACGATCTCGGCGACGGGAAGCGCAACGATCCTCGCGGGTCGTGATGTCACCTTGACGGGCGCGACGATCCGGGCAGGCGGCGATGCAGTCATCGCAGCAGGGCGAGATATCAATGCCGGTACGGCAACGCTGGCCTCGACGCAGGACGTGCAGACGCGCAATGGAATGAACGGCAGTCACACGGCGATCACGCAGAATCTGGGTGGCGCGATCACGGCAGGTGGCGATCTGGCCACGCTGTCGGGGCGCGATACGACGCTCACGGGTGCGACCGTCACCGCTGGCGGCAATGCCGCGATGGTCGCGAGCGGTAACCTGACGGTCACAGCGACGAAGGATACGCAGTCACACAACGAGCAGTCTCTGGGCGGCGAACTGTCGCATCACAGCAGTTCCAGCTACGACGAATCGGTGCGGGGGTCCACTATCAGTGCGGGCGGGAACATGACGCTCGCCGCGGGACAGGGTGGCAGCGGCACGCTGACGATCACCGGTTCGTCGGTTTCGGCAGGCGCGGGCGGCGTGGCACTCGTTTCAACGGGCGATATCACGCTCGGCAGCGTGAGCGAAGCGCACGATTCGCAGAGCTGGTCGCAGACCCGACATACGGGCTTCCTGTCGACGGAAACGACGACCGGGACGAGCAGTTCGCATCAGGTGCTTGCAAATGGTTCGACGGTGTCAGGCGATACGGTCACCGGTGTGGCGGGGCATGACATGACGGTCAGCGGATCGACGGTCGCCGCGACGCACGACGTGACGCTGGCGGCTGCTAACAACCTCGTCATCGACACGACGCAGGACACCAGCGACACCGGCCGCTTCCACCAGACCATAAAAACCGGCCTCGGCAGTGCTGGCGGGGTGGGCGTGTTGTACGGCACGGTCGACACGAAGGATACGGCACACGACCGGACGGTGAGCAACACGGGCAGTCTTATTGGCAGCACGGACGGCAGCGTGAGTCTGACCGCCGGCGCGGACCTCCATGTGACAGGCAGCCATCTGATCGCCGCACAGAACGTCACAGGGACCGGTGCGAATGTGACGATCGACGCCGCCACCGACACCGCCCATCACGACGAGACGCACGAAGTGAGCCGGAACGGCTTCACGCTGGCGGTCAGGGCGCCGGTGCTCGATGCGGTCTCGAATGCGGTCGACCAGACGCATGCGGCGAGCCACAGTCAGGATGACCGTGCAGCGGCGCTGCACGGCATGGCGGCCGCGAGCGGTGTGTATGACGCCTACGGTGCAGCCGGGCCCGCATTGAACGACCTCACCAGCGGCAACAGGCCCGAAGGCAAGCTCGAACTGAGCTACGGCAGCAGCCACAGCCGCGACACGTTCACCGAAGACTCGACGACGAATCGCGGGTCGGGCGTGAGCGCAGGAGGCACCGCTGCGTTCGTGGCGACCGGAAACGATACGGCGGCTAGCGGCAACGTCACGATTGCGGGCGCTAATGTGCATGCCACCGATGTCATTCTCGCCGCGAAGAATCAGGTCAACCTCATCCACACCACCGATACTGACTCGACCCGCAGCACCAGTGAGTTCGGCAGCGCGAGTGTCGGCGTGTCGTATGGCACGCAGGGTTTCGGTGTGTCGGCGTCGATGGCGAAAGCGCACGGCAACGCCAGCAGTGATGCGGCGATGCAGAACAGCACGCAGGTGACGGCGACGAACACGGCGACGATCGTCTCGGGCGGCGATACGAACATCATCGGCGCGACTGTGAATGCCCGTCAGGTAACAGCCGATATCGGCGGTAACCTCAACATCGCGAGCGTGCAGGACACGATGTCGGGCGCCGCGCATCACGAGAGCACGGGCGGCGGATTTGCGATCAGTCAGGGTGGCGGCAGTGCGAGCTTCAGTCACACAAATGCCAATGCAACCGGCAGCTATGCAGCAGTCACCGGGCAGGCCGGCATCCAGGCGGGTGACGGTGGCTTCGATATCAGCGTGAAAGGCAATACCGACCTCACAGGGGCAACCATTGCCAGTATGGCCACCGCGGACAAGAACAGCCTGACGACCGGCACGCTGACCTACTCCAATATCGCGAACAGTTCGAACTACGATACGAAAAGCAACGCGATCTCGGCCGGGGCTTCAATGGGCTTGCCGGACAAGGTGGTGGGACCGGCCTCGGTGCCGAACTCGGGCGGTATCACGCGTGCCCTAAGCCAGCACGACAGTGGCAGTGACAGCGCGACAACACGCAGCGGCGTCAGCGGCGGCGCGATCAATATTACTGACGCAGACCATCAGACGCAGGACGTGGCGAGCCTGAAGCGCGACACCGCGGACACGAATGGAATGGTCACGAAAGCGCCGGACCTGAACAACCTGCTGGACAGGCAGGCCGACATGATGGGTGCGGCGAGCGCAGCCGTTCAGGCAGTGGCGACGCAGATCGGCAACTATGCGGACCGGCGTCTGCAGGAGGCGCGGGATGCGGGAGATCAGGCGGGCATTGCGGCGTGGAAGGACGGCGGCCCGAATCGGGCGATGATGCAGGGAGCGGGTGCGGCGCTGGTGACAGGGCTCGGTGGTGGTAATGCGGTTGCGGGTGCAACCGGAGCGGGTATCGCTTCAATCGCCGCGGGTAAGCTGAACGAACTGAGCAGAGCAATTGCCGGCTCGAACCCGACCGGCAACGCCGATATGAACAAGGCGCTGGGCAACATCGTTGCGAACGCGATTGCGACGGGTGCGGGTGTGGCAGTGGGCGGCGATGCGGGCGCGTTCTCGGGATCGAGCGTCGATCTCTACAACAGATCCGCTCATGATGGATCTGTGCCAAAGGATCTGGTGTTGCAGGCGTGCGGTGCTGGCGCACAGTGCAGTGAGGCGGTATTGCAGGCCGCGTTTCAGGCGCAGAGTGGGAATGCGGATGCGGCTTTGGCGAACATGCAGACAGCGGCGGCGTATGGAGCGCCAGCTGCCGCGCTGGCATTGATCGGGCCGGAAGCGCTGGCTGCTGCTGCACTGGCTGGTGGATTTGATTATGAAGGAGATGCTGTCAGTTACGCGATGGGCCTGTCGAAGGACAAGCCGGACTTCACGAAGTCATACACCACGGGCATGATAAATGGCGCCCTCTATCCATTTGCCATTGCAGACACTGTGATTATCGGCATGGGAGCGGCCGGAAAGATTGCGGCCAATGGCTACAATGCCGTCGTGGCAGGAACTGGCGCGTTTGGTTCGGCAGCGGTTACTCACCAAGCCAGTCCGGATGACTCTGGCGGATTTGCTGCTGGTTCTGCTGCTGCGGGTGGGATGACGAAGCTTCTGTTTCCCGGCACTTTGGGTAACTTACTCAATAATGTGATTCAAGGTTTGAGTGGGCCATTCCAGAACGCTATTACCCAACATAAATGACACGGTCTAAAGATGCGCAAGCCAAGCTTCGCGCGCTCATGAAACGAGCCTTAATAGCCTACTCTGGTGCGGTAGGGATTGTAGGTTTTGCGCTTGCTATTTCGGTTGGGCATGGTGCAGGCCTGAAACCTCTTCTGATACTGATGCCGCTGTTCGCTATTCTGTTTGGGGGCGTCACGTATCAACTCGTCAAGGAGTTGCGTGAGCTAAAGAAGAACAAAGACGAATAACAACAAACCCGGCGCTGGCCGCAATGCCGTTCAGTTAAGGTCTCTTTTTAGGACCCGGACGGTGTAACGAAAACGGTCGCGATTTGACAGCCCGAGCGCAACTGCGCCCGGGCCGTTATTCATTGAGAAGCTTTGTGAGCCGCTCGCGCAGGCGCTTAAGCAGCGCGGGCAGTTTGCCGTAAGAGCGCGTTACGGCGGCCCACGTCATTTCGTACTGAACGGTGTGGAATGCGCGGATGAAGCTCAACTCATTGGGGGCACGGCCGGCCGCCAAGGCGGCTTTGGTCATCTCCAGGCGTATCAGCTTGTAGGCGATCAGTGCGCCCCAGAATTCTTGGTAGACGCCTTACACGGTCTGGCTGCGAAGGGTCAGCTCCATACCCAGCATCGACTGATTGAACTCGTGGTAGCTGGTCTCGATCTGCCAGCGGCGCTCGTAGCACGCCACAATGTCGGCAGCCTTGAAGCGTCTTCGATCAGTCAGCGACGTCAGCAGCGTGCGTTGCCGCCCACTTCCATCCACGGCGAGCACGGCGCGCGCCTGCCAGGATTCGGGCAAATCCGGGCACTTTGCGCGGGCCTGCGGTGAGACGCGCATACGTACGATCTGGTCACCGTGCCCCCCGCTCACGACCTCGCAGCGCAAATTGGATTTGGCTGGAATGATGTAATGCCGGTTCTGGCCGTGCCAGACCAGATTGCACAGCAGTTGGGCCGACATGAACCCGCGGTCGAAGACGGTGATGGAATTGGCCGGCACACGGGCAATGAGCTCGCGCGCCGAGACCATTTCGTTGATGTCGTAAGGCCCGAACACTGCATCGCGCACCAGATGCGTGGCAAGCGCGGTGAGGGTCACCGCACGCAGTTGCGCATAGCTGCCGATGCGGCCATTAACGGCGGCAGAGGAGCCGAAATGCTTGCGATTGGCAGCACTGTCGGCGGTGCGCAGCGTGGTGCCATCCATCGCGAACAGCGAGAATCCCTTGAAGAGATAGTGGTCCTGATCCTGCGCGATCCAGTTTCTGGCTGATTCTTGAAACAGCCACGCCAGTGGCGCCGCGCCCACGCGCTGCCGTGCCTGGGTGATGGCGCTTTTACTGACAAACGATGCGTCGGCCACAGGTAATGCAAGGTCCAGTTCATCGACGACCTCGCTGATCGATTGGTGCCGGTACAGCGCGAGCGCAATCACAAGCCAGACGACCTGCTGCGCGGGAAGCCGGCGACGACGAACGCTGGCAGTCCCACTCGCCTGCACCGCAGACTCGATCCATACGTACGGCAGATGCTCACCCAGCCGTCCCCATTCGAGCGGCGGCTGTGAGTCAACAAGGAGGCGCAGATCATCAACCAGCATGGCGATGCAAGTTAACACCGCCACGACCGGTTTACAACTACTTTGCGCAACCAATAAAAAATGCCGTTCAGTTGCTTGACTGAACGGCATTACGGCGCTGGCCGGGTTTGTTGTTTGTGAGTTGTTCAGTTGCGTTTGCGGCGTCTTTGCAGCATGGCTTCGACCTCGGGCCCGGTCATGTATCTGCCGGCGACCCTGTAGTCATAGTCCGGGGTAATGGTGATGCGGCCGCTCCGGTGATCGACGCTGAACATGACTTGCTCGCCGGGCAGGAAACCTGCGCGTTCGAGCAGATCATCGGCGATCTGCATCCAGGGAATACGAATTGCCGTCTCCCTTCGGGAGCCGTCAAACCAGGCGGGACGAAGTTGCCTCATGATGCGATGTGCTTGACATGGACGGAATGCGTCCTCTGGCAGACTCGCGCCTTCTGACCAAAACCCGCGTCGGGGCAAAAATCTGTCGTGAAGAACTGCATCCGGGAAATTGCTGCGCTCAAAGCCGCGTCGCGTCTGACGTTGCCGGATCGACAACGGCGGGCGGGTTGGGTGTGCGTATTCACGGCAATACGGAGGACCTTTTGGGCGCCGTAATCGCGGGCGATGCCGATCCGTTAAAGAACCATCTGTCGACAGGCACCCTGAGCTTCAGCGATATCCAGAACCAGTCCAGCTACGACGCGCATTCCGGCGGCTTCAGCGCAGGCGCATCGACCGATGACGGCGGCGCGAACTACAGCACCCATGGCAACACGTCGGGCAGGAACACTGGCGGCGGTTCGCCGATGCCCAGTCAGGACAATCACGGGAGCGATGGCGCCATCACACATAGCGGTATCAGCGCAGGCACGATCAGCGTCACCGATCCGGCGATTCAATTACAGGACATTGCAAGTCTGAACCGTGACACGTCGAACACGAACGGCACGATCGCAAGACTGCCCCACGTGAACCGCCTGCTCGATCAACAGGCCGACAGGATGTCAGCTTCAGGCGCTGCAGGTGAAGCAGTCTCCCGACGCATTGGCGACTACGCCGACGAGCAGACAAGAGCAACGGGCAATCCGGAGTGGGATGAGGGTGGGACGAACAGAACAGCGCTGCATATTGCGGGCGGTGCATTGATCGCCGGTCTGGGTGGCGGCAGCATCGGAAGCGCGGCACAAGGCGCGGCGGGTGCGGGTATCGCAGCGTGGGCGGCGGGCGATCTGAACCGTCTGGCCAACGCCACACGGAACTCACTGGGCGGTGGCGATGCGGCGCTCGCAGTAGGTAACGTGCTGTCCAATGTCGTGGCTGGTGCAGGCGGGTTCCTGATCGGCGGCCCGACGGGCGCGTTCACAGCGAGCAATACGGATCTCTACAATCGAAGCACAGGTAACGGGGACGGCCAGGGCAGCACGTCGAATTCGGCGCTTGGCTGGATTGGCGATCAACTCGCGAGCGCGGGACGTGGCGCGGAGAACCTGGCGAACCAGTTCGCGGCGTTGGTGAATGTGAACGGCCCGCAGGGGCCGTATGTTGATCCAGGCGATCTGAATGGGCCAAGTGGCAACTCGAAGCCACCGGCGGCCGGTGGTTTGGCAGCGCTTGTTCCGGTATGTGCCGTGCCGCCGTTGTGTGCTGCCGTGCCGGTTGTAACGCCGGGAACGTCATGGTACGTGCCGAGTAATGCTATCTTCAATAGCGAGAATAGCGACGGGGGTGATGCTCGTCAGGCTAATCCGTCAAAAGCTGACAGTCCCGTTTGGCACGGTCTTGACAGTGCTGGAAACGGTGTGAAGACAGACGGAAAGCTGTTTTATGAATGGGACTACACGCATAACGACATTGAGGTTTACAACAAACATGGTGTGCATTTGGGTTCAATGGACCCAGTGTCGGGTGATATGTACAAAGATGCCGTTCCTGGTCGAAAACTGAATAGCCGTTAAAGCCATGGAAAAACACAATGTATTGCAAGACCTTATTGAAGGTCAGATCACAGATGAGCAGGCCGAAGACATTCTCAGTGAAATCCTGACAGATATGAGCAGGATTGTTCCTGTGCATGAGGCTTTAGGTATGTCTCGACAAGAGTGGACTGCATATGCACATGGTGTTGAGTTCCAGGAAATCGCAAATTGGCGTGCTCATGGATGGCCAAATCAGTGCTTCGTCTGCGGACAGCCGATTGTTGTGAAAGATTTCGGTTGGTTAGCACGCAAGCATGAAGGCCGAATGCAATTGAAGCACGTTGTTTGCCCTGAAGCGGGCTAATTCACCACAACGCATACTGCTGAAACAGACAACCCGGCCGCGGCAGTCATGCCGTTCGCGATCAGTCAGGGTGGCGGCAGCGCGAGCTTCAGTCACAGGAATGCCAATGCAACCGGCAGCTATGCAGGCGTGTACGAACAGGCTGGCATCCAGGCAGGTGACGGTGGCTTTGATATCACGCCTGCCCTTAGCCGGCACGACAGTGGCAGCGACAGCACGACAACACGCAACGGCGTGAGCGCTGCCGCGACTCATTGAACCCGGGTCTTTCAGTGACGTTCGGGAGTATTCTTGGTGGCGGTGGTGCAGACGGGACGAGCTCATACTTGGCAGGTGGAGGCGCTAATGCGTCTACCTTCGTACCTGTCCCTGGCTTCCCGGCCATTGGCGCCGGTGGTGGCGTTAGTCATGCATATGGTGGCCAGACTTCCATAGAGTATGGTCTTAGTTTCCCGCCGGGTACGGCAGTGAACCCTGTTAGTTACGGGTTCGAGATGAAAAAATAGAAGGGAAAATTATGGCTGGACCATCGTTTAAGCCAGGTGAATACCAGAAGCTGAGCAGAGGTCAAAAGATGATCTATTGGATTGCTATCGCTCTTGGATTTGCCCTAATTGCTGGTATCTGGATTTATAAACTTGGTTTAATCCATTGAAACAGCAAACCCGGCCGCGGCCGGGTTTGCTGTTTATGGGTGTTGCTCAGTTGCGTGTGCTGCGTCGTTGCAGCATGGCCTCGGCTCAGGTTCGGTCATGTACCTGCAGAATCGGGCGGTGTGCGGGTGGCGGTCGGGGATCAGCCCAACGATGGAACGAGCTAGACGCCGTACGGCGTGAACCAGGCTGGACAGCAGGTGTGGGCGCAGAGCCTTGGTGCGGGCGATCCCAATTTGCAGGCGTACATTGTGAATGGTGCACAGGGCAGCGGCCTGACGTATCAGGCCACGACTACGGGCTCGAATCCGGGGCTGTTCCGGTTGCCGGACACTGTGAACTTCCAGGTGGATTACTTCGTGGGGAGTATGTGGGGGACGTTTACGCGCGATGGGAATTCGTTCTTTGGATATGGTGTGAATCTTGGCATTCCAAATTCCGTAGGCGCTGGAGTTAATGTTTCCGCTGGCTATCTGAACACAACATCAGTCAGCCCTGGGCAGACGAATAATTTCGCCGGAGGATATGCCGGTGGTGGCTCTGCTCTATACGGTGGTTTGGGCGGCGGCATTATGGTGTCGCCTGGAAATGGAACTGCGACTGTCATCGGTTTCGGAGCGGGTACAAACGTAGGCAAGACCGATAACCCTGCATCAGTGGGCTGGGGCTTCTCTAACGATCAAGGTAAGACTGGAATCAGGTGGTAGCACTATGGGACCTTCGATTACATCAACGCCAAAATCTCGGACGCAAAAAATCGTTTGGTGGAGCGTCTTCACGACGATGATGAGCTTCATCGCGTACGTGGTGATAAAGAGCATGTTCTTTAGCTGAATCAACAGACCCGGCCTTGCGCCGGGTCTGTTGTTTATGGGGTGGTTCAGTCTGGGGTAATGACGAGCCTGCCGTGCTCGACCTGGAAGCAGCAAGGGATCACCATCGATCAGGCGATTGGCGCCTTGACTGCGCAAGCCGACCGGCAGGTGCAGAACGGGTCGGCGGGCGCCTGGGACCAGAATGCCCAAGCGTTTCTGGGTCAGGCGCATGGGATGCTTTCGGGTGATGGCAACAGCGGACCGGGCTATATGTACTACGCGACACCCGATCAGAAGGCGAACCCGGACATGTACGCGAAGTACTACCCGAGCGGCGTAGGACTGAACCGGCCGGCAGCAGGTAATGTCGCGAACTCGGTCAATCGCGACGCAGCGTATCGTGATGCCTATACGAAAGGGACGATTGGCGCCGCAGCACTCGCGGGCGGTATCGCTGTCGCTGGACCGGTTGCAGCGTTGCCGGGCGCACCGATCCTCAGCGCGGGTGGGGCATTGGGTTCAGAAGCGTGAACATCGCCGACGGGCACCGGCGCGATTAGCGCAGGCATCAATGCGGCTTCGCAGTATTACCAGAACGGAACGGTCAACCCCATTGACGTGGCCATTGCTGCGATATCGGGCGGCGTTGGTGTATCCGGCGCGCTGGGATGGAACGTGTTTGTAAATGGCGTGAGTGGTGCGACAGGCACGGCGATCAATAACGTCGTATACGCTAAGAGCGACAGCATCCTGTTTGGCGGCGCAGTAAGCAGTGCTGGCGCAGCCTTTGGTTATGGTGTTAGCAATGGCATGGCTACAGGGATCAACTCCATCCTGCGGCCAACGATCAATAGTTCGGGTTGGGCGGATGTCGGGAAATGGGCTGGGCCGTCGGGATCGAACCTCCTTATACCGAACAATCTATCGACTATCGGCTCTTCAGTTGGTGGAGGCTTCGGGTCGGAGTTCAGTAATGCTGAAATCAACAGCGTCAAAAATCATATGGGCAAGAAATGATTCGGTTGCTGCTTCTCTTTGTTTATGCCTTCGCTATCTCGCTGCTTGGTGTGGCGACCATAAAGGTCGCGATTATTTACATGGCGAAGTTGTTTTATGGTGGCAGCCACCTATGGAGTTGGCATGATGCTGAAGATGTGTTCGTTAAGGGTTCTTTACTAGGTTCAGTCTTTTGTGTGTTTGCAGTCGTGCAATATCTCAGAATAGGAAATCGGCCGTAACAGTGGTTTGGCTGATCCTGTTGCGGTGTGTGTGTGCCGCCAGTGTGTGCGGTTGCGATGGTGCCGACGCAGGGAACGCAGGGCGGTGTACCAAGTAATGCTATCTTTAATAGAGACAAAAATGACTCAACTATGAAGAAGCAAAACAAAATAAGCATCAACCGGGACATAACAACTTTACGCCCAGAAAAAGCCAAGCGACGTATCCAAATCCTCAGCAGCTAGCGAACGATCATCTCGGTACAGGCCAGCCAGCAAACAGCGTTACGCCGGGCGCGGCCGAACACAAGCCCCTCACCGCACACAATTCCTCCCCGCACTCTTCGCCTCATACAGCGCCCGATCCGAAGCATCCAGCAGCCCGCGCAACGTCGCGCAAGACTCACTCAGCGTCACGCACCCCAGACTCACCGTCACCCGCAACTCACCCGCATCGGTCACCACGCGCGCCGCCTCGATCGCCGCACGCAGGCGCTCGGCGATCTGCGCGGCGTGCGCGGCATCGGCGCCGCTCAGCATCAGCACGAACTCCTCGCCGCCGACCCGGGCGAATACGTCCTGTTCGCGCAGCAACTGCTTCGCCTCGACGACGATCCGCTTGAGCACTTCGTCTCCCGCCAGATGGCCGGCGGTATCGTTGATCTGTTTGAAGTGATCGGCGTCGAGCATCACGAGCGAGAGCGTGCCGCCGTCACGACGCACCCGCGCGATTTCCGCCTCGGCGACATCGAAGAAATGCGCGCGGCTCGAGGCGCCGGTCAGATGGTCCGTGGTGAGAAGACGCTTCAGATTGTCCGCCGTCATCTTGCGCTCGGTGATGTCGCGCAACACAACCGTATAACCCGTGAACGCGCCATCGTCTTCGCGTGACACCGCCACCAGAATTTGCCCCCAGTAGCGCGTCCCGTCGCGCGTTTTGCACCAGCACTCCTCGACGTGCCAGCCCTGACCGCGCGCGAACGCCAGATGCTCGGGCGACCGGTGCGGCAAAAACTGCCCCGGCGAATAAAAATGCGCGAGCGTTTGCCCAAGCGTCTCGCTTTCGCTGAATCCCGTCACGCGTTCCACGGAAGCGTTCCAGCTCATCGCACAGCCCTGCGCATCGAGCGAAAAGAACGCGAAGTCCTTGACGTTGGTATAGATGGCCGCCAGCCACGACTCGGTCTGCCGCGCGCGCCGTTCGGCGGCAACCTGACGCGAGATGTCGGTCAGCACGGTCATCAGCAACTGGTTGCTGATCTTGATGATCGAGCACGACAACACGATCGCGCGTTCATGCGCGGGCGTGACAAATACACGATGGTTTTCGCACACCGGGCCGCGAGCCGCCGTGAAACTCTGCACGAAGCTGCGCAACTCCGGCGCGACCGACGCGAGACTCTCGAAGATATTCTCGATGCCCTTCTCACCCACCAGCGGCATCAGCAACTGCGCAGCCAGCGGGTTCATCATATCGATCCGGCCCGCGATGTCGCTGCGGATAATGCCCACCGGCGACATATAGACGAACGACAACAACGCCTCATGCTCGCTTTGAAGTGTCTTCTCGGCGTCGGCGTTGTCTTCGTCGTCGATGGGATTCACTGGGGACCTTGACGGTCGATCAACACGAAGCGGGTGGGATAGTCGGGCGAGCCCAGCAGGCGCAGCCGGACCGCAGTGGGCCGCATCCGCAGGGTCAGCACATACGGCAAGGTGGCATCGAGTTCGGGTTCGTTCTCGAAACGCTGAGCCACCATGAAGTTGTTCATGCACGGCGCGACTTCCGCAAACACGTGCCGCCCTACGACATTTGCCGCGCGCAAACCGGCGCCCGCCGATTCGAACGCGTTATAGACGATGACGCTCCCGTCGGCACCGAAACCGATCACGCCGAACGGCAGCGCGTCCAGAGTCTCGATCTCGGCAGCAGCCAGGGCTGCAAGCGTCACACTGTCGAATTCCTGAGTCACGGTGCTTTCCAAGAGAATTCCCAGCTAGTTTAATAAACGATTCAAACCGGCGTTTTTCCGGCCAACACTCTGGTTTACGGCATGGAACCCGCCGATTTTAGTGGAGTTACCTCGTCGCGTGTGCCGGTCGCATCGGCGAGACACGATTAAAAAAAACCATAATCAATAGTTTGCTAACGAATATTTAGCCCATACAATACCGGCCATGTCGAATCTCGATACCTTGCGCCGCACTGTCAGCAGCACGTTGGTCGTCGCTGCCAGGAAGTGGCGGCGCGCGAGCCACGGGGTGCTCGCGACCTTCAACGTGTCCGAAGCCTGCGCCACACCACTGCTCACCGCCAGCCGGCTCGGCGAGGCGGTGCGACAGGTCACGCTCGCCGATCACGTGGGCATCGAAGGGCCGTCGCTCGTGCGGCTGCTCGACCAGCTATGCGCCGCGGGCCTGATGCGCCGCGACGAAGATCCCGAAGACCGCCGCGCGAAAACCGTCATGCTGACGGCCGAAGGCCGCGCGGTCACCGCAAAGATGGAAGAAGAACTGGTCACATTGCGCGCGCAGGCGCTCAAGGGTATTTCACGCAGCGATCTCGAAGCCACCCTGCGGGTGCTCGCCGCGTTCACGGCGGAAGCCGCGGAACGCGCCGCGGCAGCGTCGGCCGATGGCCATCGTGCCGACGGGGAGACGGCTTAAGGTTTTATGGTCTATCCCACTCTTCGCGACTGGCTGTTTTCCGTCAAGACGTTCGCCGCGGCCATGCTCGCGCTGTACCTCGCCCTCAAACTCGAACTGCCGCGCCCGTACTGGGCGATGGCCACCGTCTACATCGTGTCGAATCCGTTCGTCGGCGCGACCCGCTCCAAGGCGCTGTATCGCGCGCTCGGCACCGCGCTGGGTGCGTCGGCCGCGGTGCTGCTGGTGCCGCCGTTCGTGGAGTCGCCGTATCTGTTCAGCGTGGTGGTCGCGCTGTGGACCGGCGCGCTGCTCTATCTGGCCATCTCGAACCGTACGGCCAGCAATTACGTCTTCATGCTGGCGGCCTACACGCTGTCGATCATCGCATTTCCCTCGGTGACCAATCCGGACGGCGTGTTCGATCTCGCCCTCAGCCGCTTCGAGGAGATCACGCTGGGCATCGTGTGCGCGAGCGTCATCGGCAGTTCGCTGTTTCCGAGCCGGCTTGCGCCCACCATCATCGAGCGGACCGACGCGTGGTTTCGCGACGCGGCGTTCTATTCGACCGAAACGCTGTCCGGACGGATCGCCGGCGCCGCTATCTCCGCCGCGCGCCAGCGCCTCGCGGGCACGACCAACGCGCTGGAACTGCTGCTGAGCCAGCTGGCCTACGATCACACGCGACCGGACATCCTCGCGCGCGCACGGGAGTTGCGCGGACGCATGCAGTTGCTGCTGCCGCTGATGTCGGCGCTTGCCGACCCGCTGATCGCGCTATACGAAAGCGGCCAGCAAAGCTGGCCGGAAGGCCTCACCAGCCTGCTCGACGATACGATCAAATGGTTCAATCTGCCGCTGCCCGACGCTAACCACATCAACGAGCACGAGCGGCTCGCCGACGCGCTGCGCGCCCGCATCGTGGCGATGCAGCCGCCGGCCGCGGCACTAGCTAGCTGGGACGGCGCACTGCTGTCGAGCGCGCTATGGCGGCTGAAACAGGTAATCGACGTCTGGCAGGATTGCCGCGCGCTGCGCGTCATCATCTCGCGCGAAGAAGGCACGTGGCGACCACGTTTCCGTCACTGGCGGCTGGGCGGCACCGAGCAGTTCTTCGACCGCGGCATCATGCTGTTTTCGACGGTCTCGGCGGGACTCGCGGTCGTGCTGGCCTGCGCGCTGTGGATCAGTTCCGGTTGGGCCGACGGCGCCGGGGCCGTCACGCTGGCAGCGGTGGCGTGCTGCTTCTTCGCGTCGCTCGACGAACCGGCGCCGCTGGTGTTCAAATTTTTCTGGGCCACGGGTGTCGCCGTGATAGCCGCGGGCCTGTACCTGTTCGCCGTGCTGCCGAACGTGCACGACTTCACGATGCTCGTCATCCTCTTCGCGGCGCCGTTCATTCTGGTGGGCACGCTGATTCCGCGGCCGCAGTTCAACGTCGCGACGATGCTGGTCGCCGTCAACACGGCCACCTTCATCAGTATTCAGAGCGCTTATGAAGCCGACTTTCTGGTGTTCCTGAACAGCAATCTGGCAGGCCTCGCCGGCCTTCTTTATGCGTACCTGTGGACCCGCGTGACGCGGCCGTTCGGCGCGGAATTCGCGGCCTCGCGCCTGTTGCGCTCGAGCTGGGCCGACGTCGCGCTGACCGCCTCCACGCGTCCTATCGACGACCCGCGCAATCTCGCCGCCCGCATGCTCGACCGCTTGATGCAACTGATCCCGCGTCTCGCCGCGACCGACGACAACCGCCATCCGTCGATCGAAAGCTTCCGCGACCTGCGCATCGCGTTCAACGCGCTCGATCTGCGGCGCCTGACCCGCAAGCTGAACGGCGACGCGCCCGCCGCCATCGACCACGTGCTCGACGGCGTGCGCCGCTACTACGAAGGCTGCGCAATCGGTCGCGCACGCACGCAGGTGCCCGAGGACCTGAGGACGTCGATCGACACCGCCGTGGCCCGCGTCACGGCTCACGGTATCGTCACACCGGACCCGGCGAGCCCGGTGCTGCCGGGCTCGGTGCGCCACTCGCGCGATGCGTTGCATGCGCTGATCGGCTTGCGTCTGTCGCTGTTCCCGGCCACGCTGAGCGCGCCCACTCCGCCCGAACCGGAGGCAACCGCGTGATGCTCCCATATCGTGTCCGTGTCGCCGCGAAGCAGGCCTTCGCCAGCCGGCTCCCTTACTTTCTTTGCCCCTTCCGCGATGATCGGTGAAATCGATATTTTCGGCGTGTTCGTGCCGGCCGTGCTCCTCCTGATGTTGATCGCGTATCTGATCAACCTCGCGATCCGCACGCTGCTCGGACGCATCGGTTTCTACCGCTTCGTCTGGCATCGCTCCATCTTCGATCTCGGCATCTATGTGCTGGTGCTGGGCCTTGTCGTTGTCGTTTCGCACAGACTAATAACGTGAAAAAAACCTGGTTCTCCGTCGGTCGAATCCTGTTGACCCTGATCGTCGTCGCGCTCGCCGCCATCGTGCTGTGGAAGCTGGTCGGCTATTACATGTTTGCGCCCTGGACGCGCGACGGCCACGTGCGCGCCGACGTCATTCAGATCGCGCCGGACGTCTCCGGGCTGATCACCTCGGTCGAGGTGACGGACAGTCAGCAGGTCAGCAAAGGCCAGGTGCTGTTCGTCATCGATCACGCGCGCTATGCGCTCGCGCTGCGTCAGGCGCAGGCCACCGCGCAGCAACGGCTCGCCACGCTCAATCAGGCGCGCCGCGAAGACGCGCGTAATCGTCAGCTCGGCAACCTGGTGGCGGCGGAAATCTCCGAGGAAAGCCGCTCGCGCGTCGAAGCGGGCGAAGCCGCACTCGCCGACGCGAACGTCGCGATCGATACCGCGCGGCTGAATCTGCAGCGCGCCACCATCGTGAGCCCGGTAGACGGTTATCTGAACGACCGCGCGCCGCGCGCAGGCGAATTCGTCGCGGCGGGACACGCGGTGCTCGCCGTGGTGGACATGCACTCGTTCCGCGTCGACGGCTACTTCGAGGAAACCAAGCTGCGCGGCATCGCGATCGGTCAACCGGTCGACATTACGGTGATGGGCGAGCCGAACGCGCTGCGCGGTCACGTGCAGAGCATCGTCGCCGCGATCGAAGACCGCGATCTGACGCAAGGCTCGAATCTGCTGCCGAACGTCAATCCGGCTTTCAGCTGGGTGCGGCTCGCGCAACGCATTCCCGTGCGCGTGGCGCTCGACGAAGTGCCGGCGGACTTCCGGATGATCGCCGGACGCACGGCGACGGTGTCGGTGCGGGATCTGTCGCTGGCTAAAGGCAGGCAACCGGCGGCGGGGTCCGTGGCGGCTTCGGGGTCGGCTGCGAGTTCTAATTCAGTCTCCGGTCCGGCCGTCGCTTCGGCGGCGTCGACGCCAGCGTTGGTCCCGGCTAGCACCACGGTCACAACCTCGGCCCCGGCGGCCTCAGTTCCGGGCGCATCGAAATGAAGCTGTCGCGCGCTCTGCCCTCCTCTGCACTGCGGTCGCTCTGGCCGTGGTTACCCCTGTTACCGCTGGCGATCGCGCTCGACGGCTGCACGGTCGGCCCGAATTACGCGCTGCCGCAGCAGGCGCTCGTCAACGCGCCGCTCGCCAACGCGCCGATCGAAGGCGCCGACACCAGCCTGACTTCGCAGCAGAATGTGCCGGCAGTCTGGTGGAAGCTGTACGACGACCCGGTTCTGAACGGTCTCGTCGACGAAGCACTGAAATCGAACACCGACCTGCGTGTGGCGTCGGCCAACCTGGCGCGCTCACGCGAAGCATTGGGCGTGGCGCGAGCGCAAGGCGGCTTCTCGGGGTCGGCCACGGCGCTCGCCGAACGCGCGCAGGAATCGGGCGAGCAATACCTGCTGTTCGAAAAGCTGCCGGTGGCTAACGAAGGCAATGTCGGCATCAGCGTGTCGTATGAACTCGATCTGTTCGGCAAGCTGCGCCGCGGCGTGGAAGCGGCGCAGGCGGACACCGCCGCCGTGCAGGCGGCAGGCGATCTCGCGCGAATCACCGTGGTGGCGGACGTCGTGCGCTCCTACGTGGAACAGTGTTCGGCAGCGGAAGAGTTGCAGATCGCCCAGCAATCGCTGGATTTGCAGAAGCAGCGCGTGGACGTTTCACGCCGGTTGCGCGATGCGGGCCGCGGCAATCAGACCGAAGTGACGCGCGGCCAGACTCAGGTCGAAACCGTGACGGCCGATATTCCGCGCTACACGGCGCGCCGCAAGATCGCGCAATACCGGCTCGCGGCGCTGCTCGCCCGCGCGCCGTCCGATTTGCCGCCGGCCGTGCTGACCTGCCAGGCGCCGCCGCGACTGCGCCAGCCGATTCCGGTCGGCGACGGCGCGGCGTTGCTCAAGCGCCGTCCCGATGTCCGCGAAGCCGAACGTCAACTGGCGGCGGCGACCGCCCGAATCGGCGTCGCCACGGGCGCGCTGTATCCGACGATCAGCCTCGGCGCATCGACCGGACTGACCGGCGTGCTCGAGGACCTCGGCACCGCACAGACGGCGCGCTGGGGCTTCGGTCCGCTGATCAGCTGGACCTTCCCCGCCGACGGCGCGCGCGGCCGCGTGCGCGAAGCGCAGGCGTCGAGTCAGGTCGCACTGGCGAAGTTCGACGGCGTCGTACTGACCGCGCTGCGCGAGACCGAGACGAATCTCGCCACCTACGCGTCCGACTACACACGCGCGGAAGCGCTGCGCGCCGCGCTCACCTCGGCGAGCCAGTCGGCCGATGAAACGCACCGGCTGTACCGCGCCGGCCGCGAGTCGTTCATTTCGGATCTCGACGCGACCCGCACGCTCACCGCGACGAAGTCGCAGGTGGCGGCGGCCGAAGGCCAGGTGGCAACCGATCAGGTGAATCTGTTCCTCGCCCTCGGCGGCGGTTGGGAAACGGATCCCGCCGCGGCGTCGGCGAAAGCGGTGCCGGCCGAAGCCGCATCGGCACCCTGACGCATTGCGGTTTATTTTTTAAACCTTTCTTTTAGCTTTCAACTGCGATTTAATACGGGCTCTCAACCACACTTCACGGGGTCCCGTATGTCGCACTTCATGCAAGGCGCAGCCACGTTGGGCGGATGTATCGGCATTTTTACGGCGGTCATCGCCGTGGTGGAAATGCTCGCTAACTGAACGCCCATCGAGCAGTCAGAGGGCGCCGGCCAGACGAAGCAGCACGAACAGCAGGGCGGCGCCCGCAATCAGCAGCAGCGGATTGACCTTCGTATTCATCACAATGGCCGTTGAGACCAGCGCCGTCAGCCACGCTATCCAGCCGCCTTCGAGTCCCTTCACCAGCGTATAGACCGCGGCCAGAATCAAACCCGCTGCCACGGGACGCAGTCCCGCCTGCAGCGCATTCAACCAGCGCGCCCCGCGATGTCTGGTCCACAGGTGCGAGACGCCGTACATCAGGAAAGCCGTTGGGCCCAGCAGCGCGAGAGTCGTCACGAGCGCGCCCGGCAAGCCCGCGACCTGATAGCCGATCAGCGTCGCGAGCAGCGAACCGGGACCGGGCGCGAGCCGCGCAATCGCGAAGTCGCTGACGAACTGGGCGTGCGTCATCCAGTGATGCACGTCGACCACTTGCCGCTGCACATCCGCGATGATGGCCTGCCCGCTGCCGACCGTGACGAGCGACAGCGGCGCAAACACGGAAATCAGCGCAATCAAGGTTCGGGACAAGAAAGCTGCTCCTGGAAGAAGACGGGGCGTTATTCGTCGCGCGGCGCGCGGACGTATTCGTAGGCGACACTCAGGCCGCCGAGCACGACGACGGTCCACACGAGCGGCAATCTGAACAGCGCGACCGACACGAACGAGACGCCGAACACGATCAACGGCACGACGCGACGCGGCAGGCGCCGCACTGCCGTAATCGCCATCGAGAGCGACAGGCCGATCGCCCCGGCCGCCGCGCCCGCAAGCGCAATATGCGTGAGCGAAAAGCCGGCAATCGCCGAGAAGAACATGCCGAGCAGAATGATCGCTATGGCAGAAGGAAAAATGATGCCGCAGAAGCCCGCGACCGCGCCGCGCCAGCCGAGCAGGTAATTGCCGATCCAGATGGCGAGGTTCTTGATGTTGACGCCGGGCAGCGCCTGCGAAAGCGCAAGGCCGTTGAGAAACTCTTCTTCGGTGAGCCACTGGCGGTCCTGCACGAACTCGCGCAGAAACCAGCCGCTCAAACCGCCGCCGAAACTCGTGAGCCCGATGCGTGCGCAGATCAGAAAGAACTGGAACGTGGTGGGTTTTTCTGCCGGCGGCGGGCGACTGGCGCTCGGCGCCGGTGCGCCATCATGGCTGGACAAGGTCGTTCCTCGTGGACATATCGGTCGGGTTCGTGCGGGATTGCTACGCGGGCGCGAAATTATCCCATAGCGCCCATTCGCCGCGCAGACCGCACGCTGCGCTACACCGCTAATTGCAGGCGCTGACACCGCCCACCGTCGTGCAATGACGGACCGTCCAATGGCTTTCGGCCGTCAAGCCGGTACTGCCGCCGATGCCGGTTGCCTGAGGGTGCGGACTAAACTTCATGTCGACTCGCGACGCCTGCAGGGTCGCCGGCGCGCGCGGCAACGGCGAAGCCGCCGCAATGGCGCGTTGCACGGCCTTGTCCCATGCGGGGTTTCCACTCGACTGCGGCAGGTCGACCGACGTCACGGCGCCATCGGCAGCGAGGTGGATCGATACGGTGGCTTCGGGATTGCCGGCGACGTTGTCGCGCGCGACCCGCATATTGCGCGCGAGCGTGCAGCCCACGTAGCGGGACCATTCCTTCCGGCTCAGAATCAGGCTCAGGTGCCCGGTGTCCACGAACGGTCGAGCATGCGGTGCGGCCAGTGCGAGACACTGGTTCATGGTGTCTTCGGCCGAGGGCAGCGCGGGGCCGGAATCGTCGTTCCACCCGCTAGCTGCACACGCGTCGAGCAGACAGATCACCATGCCGATCAGCAGGCATCGCCCGCGATGTCTCCCGGTCATCTCCCCTCCCCTTGCCGTTTGTTTTTATTTGCCGGTGCGGCCGTCGGGTGCGTCTTGCGCACACGGCCGCACCGGCGGTCACTCATGCTTCCAACTCGTGCTTCCAGCCACGCATGCGCGCCAGGTTACTCGACGCCGCGCACGATGCGCAGGTCGCGCTCGACACCGTCGCCCAGCGCTTCGAGCGCTTTCTTGTACTCGTCGCTGTCGTAGGCGGCGAGAGCCTGCTCGTAGCTCGGGTATTCGATCACCACCGTGCGTTCTTTCAAGCCTTGCTCATGGGCGGTTTCTGCCGGACCGCGCACGATGAATTTGCCACCCGTCGCGGCGACCGCGGGCGCCGACAACTTCGCATAGGCCGCGACCTTCTCCGGGTCCTTGATCACGCGATAAGCCACGACCCAATAACCTTTGCTCATGTGTATCTCCTCGTTGATAGACAAACAGCCGCTGACGGGCTGCGATGACGACGGGCAATTATGTCATCTGTCGGCGCCGGCCTGCCATGTCACGCGCGCGCGTCGACATTCGCGGTTCTGTACGGACCGCCACAGAGCGCACCGTCGCTGGCATGCACAATCGGGACGAGCTGGGCCGCGGCGGTCACGGCATGCGAAGTCATGCGGAGCGAAAAATGGGTTGGAAGAACCTGCTGGTCGAAGCACCGGTCTGGCTACTCGGACAGTTTCACCGGCCACGCTTCGATCCGTTAAGCGGCACGCCACGCGAAATACTGGTATTGCGCCCAAACGATTTTGGCGAACTGCTGACCACCACTGCGCTATTCGAAGCGCTGCGCCGGCGCTTTCCCACCACCCGACTGATCGCGGGCGTGGGAAGCTGGGGACGCCCGATCCTCGAAAACAATCCATTCGTCGATGAAATCGTCGTGCTCGACGCGCCGTGGAATAACAAGCTGGTCGAAGACCGTTCGCCGCGCAACGTGTTGCGCTTTCTCTGGCGCTCGCCGCAAGTCGCGGCGCTGCGCGCGCGCGGCGGTTTCGATGTCGGCATCGACGTGCTCGGCAGTTATATGGGCGCGTTGCTGTTGATGCGTGCCGGCGTGCGCTATCGCATCGGCGTGCGCGGTTATCGCGGCGGATGGAGCGGCTGCCAGGCGTACATCGATTTCGCGCGGCGCTCGAGCGCTCGTGCCGCGCTCGCGCAGGGGGAATTGCTCGGCGCCACGTCGCTGCCCGACGCGCGTCCGCAACTGTTCCCGACCGACGCCGAGCGCGCCGACGCCGCGAGCATCTGGCACGCGCCGCTCGCCGGACATCCGAACGTGCGTCTACTGGTCGGCGTGGGCGCGGGCGTCGCGAGCAAGGCGTGGGACCCGAAGCAGGCCGGCGCGGCGCTCGCCCAGGCGGCGCATATCCTCGAAGCCGCGGGCACGGTCTGCGATATCGTGATTGTCGGCAGCGAGGCCGATCGCGGTCGCGCGCGCGAAGCGATCGCCGCCGCCGGCGCGGACGTGCCGATACGCTCGGTAGCCGGCGACGTCTCGATGCGCGTCGTGTTCGCGCTGGCCGAACAGGCCGACCTCGTGCTGAGCAATGCGTCGATGCTGATGCACGTCGCCGCGGCGTTTCATCGGCCGACGGTTGCGGTGCTCGGCGGCAGCGTGACGCGGCCTGCCGTGCACGATGCGATCTGGGGTTATCCGCTGCCGTATCTGAGCGTGGCGCCCGAGACTTACCTCGCGGATCAGCCCGAGCGCAACTGGCCGAGCGTCGAGCGCGTCGTGCAGGCGATCCTGCAGCAGATCGGCGCCCACGGCAGTCTGACCTCGCGATCGGGCGCCGCCGCCTGAATCCTCGTTGGGATCTTTCAGAAAAGACCTCTTGCCGCACGCGGCAACGCTTCCCTTTGCTTATAATCCGGCGCCCTCGTTTCGGCCTGTTCGCACCCGGGCATGCCAACTGCTACCCGCCCTGAACCGCAGGTAGTCGCGCGCCGGAATGCAAACGTAAACAACGGCCGTCGATCCGAAACAACAATGAAAGCAATGGCCTGAAAGAGAAGGAAAATAAATGTCGACAACGCATCATCAACCTCACGCGCATTCGGGTGCGCCAACGCATCAACGGTTTCATATCGTGCTGACTAGCGCGATCGCGGCGCTCGCCGGATTGCTGTTCGGCCTCGATATCGGCGTCATTTCCGGCGCGCTGCCGTTCATCGCAAAACAGTTTCAGGTCAACGACCAGATGCAGGAATGGATCGTCAGCTCGATGATGGTCGGCGCCGCCATCGGCGCACTCGGCTCGGGCTGGATGGCGCGCGCCATCGGCCGCAAGGTCTCGTTGATGATCGCCGCGGCGCTGTTCGCGCTCGCCTCCACGCTGTGCGCGTTCGCGGTGAGCCCCGCCATGCTGATCGGCGGCCGGGTGCTGCTCGGTCTCGCCGTCGGCATCGCATCGTTCACGGCGCCGCTGTATCTGTCGGAGATCGCACCGCGCACGATGCGCGGCGCGCTGATCTCGCTGCATCAACTGATGGTGACGGTCGGCATTCTCGCCGCCTTCCTGTCGAACACGGCGTTCAGCGGTAGCGGCGACTGGCGCTGGATGCTCGGCGTGATCGCGTTCCCCGCGCTCGCCATGCTGGTCGGTCTGATCTTTCTGCCGCGCAGTCCGCGCTGGCTGATGAGCGTCGGCCGCCGTGAAGAAGCGGAAGCGGTGCTGCACAAACTGCGCGGCGACGAGCAGGCGATTCAAACCGAGATGCGCGAAATCGACGAACAGTTGAAAGTCGAGTTCGAAGGCTGGGGACTGTTTCGTAGCAACAAGAATTTCCGCCGCTCGGTGTTGCTCGGCGTGTTGCTGCAAATCGCGCAGCAACTGACGGGAATCAACGTGGTCATGTACTACGCGCCGCGTATCTTCGGTCTGGCCGGTTACGGCAGCTCGCACGACCAGTTGTGGGGCACGGTGATCGTCGGCGTGGTGAACGTGGCGCTGACCTTCGTCGCGATCGGGCTGGTGGATCGCTGGGGCCGCAAGCCGATTCTGTACACCGGCTTCACCGTGATGGCGCTGGCGCTTGCATCGCTCGGCACGTTGATGCACGTAGGTATTACGACGCCCGCACATCAGTACGCGGCGGTTGCGGCGCTGCTGATCTTCATCGCCGGTTTCGCGATGTCGGCGGGTCCGATGATCTGGATTCTGTGCGCGGAAATCCAGCCGATCAAAGGCCGCGACTTCGGTATCGCCGTGTCGACCTTCGTCAACTGGGTGGCGAATACGATTGCGGGCGCAACCTTCCTGACTTTGCTCAATACCGTCGGCAACGCGCAGACTTTCTGGCTCTATGCGCTCCTCAACGCGGTCTTCGTGTTGATGACGCTGTGGATCGTGCCGGAGACCAAGGGCGTCTCGCTCGAACAGATCGAACGCAAGCTCATGGCCGGCAAGCCGCTGCGCCAGATCGGGCAGTAGGCATCACGCGTCGTCCATGCGAGGGGGCGCGGTGCGCCCCCAATGCTATGATCGGCCCCACCGATCGCCCGATTGGCGAGCCTCGACGCCACCCTCCATGGACACCCATCTCACCCAATCCGCCGACGCCTCCACCACGGACCTGGGCCGCCGCGTACGCGCAGCCCGTCAGGCGCAAAACCTGACGCTGGAAGCGGCGAGCCAGTTATGCGGCGTCTCGCGATCGACGCTATCGAAAGTCGAAAACGGCCTGATGTCCCCCACTTTCGACGTGCTGCAGAAAATCGTGCTGGGTCTGAAGATCGATATCGGCGAGTTGTTCGGTCCGGCGCAAAAGGTGAATGCGAACGGCCGCCGCGCGCTGACCCGTAAAGACGAAGGCCAGCGTCACGCGTATCGCGGCTATCAGATGGAACTGCTCGCCACCGATCTCGCGCACAAGGCGATGCTGCCGTTTCGCATCCGCATTTCGGCGCACACGCTCGACGCGTTCGACGACTGGGGCCGACACGAAGGCGAAGAGTTTCTCTATGTGATCAGCGGCAGCGTGTGCCTGTATTCGGAGTTGTACGCACCGACGCATCTGAACGCGGGCGACAGTCTTTACTTCGACAGCCGCACCGGTCACGCCGCGGTGTCCACCAGTACAGAAGATGCCGAAGTGTTATGGATGGCAACCGGCGCGGAATTTCCTCAGCCGCCGGACATCGGGACCTGAGCGGCCCGCGCTCGTAGGCGAAGATTACGCGCCGGCCGCTCGACGCGCCTGCGCAAGCGCGCTGAGATTGCCTTCGCCGAAACCATGATGGCCTTGCCGTTGCACGATCTCGAAGAATATCTCGCCGGGGCCGCGGCGCACGAAGGTCTGGAAGAACAGTAACGCGCGGCCGTCGGCGGCTATCTCGCCATCCACCAGCACATGCGTGCGCGCGAGTCGCGTGACGTCGAGTCCGTGACCCGGCAAACGTGCATCCAGTTGCTCGTAATAGCGCGCCGGCGGTTCGACGAACTCGACACCGTTGGCCAGCAACTGCTCGACGCACGCGAAAATATCGTCGGTGGCGAGCGCGAGATGCTGCACCCCTTCGCCCGGATGTTCGGGCAAATACTCGTGCATGAGATTCGTGCGACGCGTGCCTTCCTCGTACAGCGGCACGCGAATCGCGCCGCACGGCGAAACCATCACACGCGATTCCGCCGACACATGCCAGTTCGCGTGCAACTCGTGTATCTCGCGGAAATTGAGCAGGTCGCGATAGAAGTCGACCCACTCCTGCATGCGGCCTTCGCCGACCGTTTGCGTCAGATGATCGACCTCGGTCAGGCCGGTGCCCGCATGGCTGAGATCGGCTTGCGCGGTGTCGATGACGATCGGCCGGAAGTCGATGTCGAAGATCGAGATGTCGCCCAGTCCGCCCTGCTGACCATTCCGGCCGCGCCAGCGATCGACGAAATAGATGTGCGAATCGCCAATGCCCTGAATGGCCGGAATCAGCAGTTCTCCCGCGCCGAGGCGTTCGCCTTCGAACGCCCACGCGCCGAGTTCGATCGCGCGTTCGAACGCACGCTGCGCATTGGCGACGCGAATGCCGATCGCGCAGATGCCCGCGCCGTATTCTTCGGCATAACGCTCGGCGAACGAATCGGGCTCGGCGTTCAGCAGAAACTGCATGCCGCCCTGGCGATACAGCGTGACGTTCTTGCTGATATGCCGGGCGACCGCCTTGAAGCCGAGCCGGACGAAGGTTTCGCCGAGCGCTTGCGGGTCGCGCGACGCGAACTCCACGAATTCGAGGCCGGCCGTGCCGAGCGGATTCTGCTCCGGCGCAGACACCGCGCAGAACGCGGCGTCTGGAGTGGGCAAGTCGCTGGGCATGGCAATCTCCTTGTACAGTCTTTCGACGCTTGTGCTGATTTTCACGGCACCGATGGTATCAGCACGTGTTTGTACACCGGGTCGCAGGGCGTCCGCAACTCTGATTTTGTACTGAATGGTTCACAAAGCGGGTTATGTGTCTCTGGCCGGCCGACGCTGACGCCTGCTGGCGCGCCGGGTGGCAGACGCGGCCGACGACGATGTTGCCGCCATGGCGGCCATGCGTTCCCGCGCGACTTCGCGCACCGCGTCGATGAAGGCGCGGCCTACCGGCGACGGCTGGGTGTCGGAGCGGCGGATCAAGCCGACCGGCTCGCCCGTGCCGTTGCCCGCGAAGGGCCCGGGCAACGGCAGGCGTACGAGCATGCCGTGCTGCAACTCGTACTCCACGGCGCCGAGCGGGACGAACCAGACTGCCTCGTTCTCGAGCGCCAAAGCGCGGCCTGTGGACACCGACAACACCTCCACGAACGCCGACAGAGGGGCGACGCCCCAGGCGCTCAACAGGCTCTCCGCCGATTGCCGGATGAGTGTGCCGAACGGCGGCAGCACCACCGGGAAATCTTCCAGCGTAGCGGACGGCGAACCCGCGCCCGGCGCGGGCGCCATGGTTAGCGGATGACCGGCGCGCACCACGGCGATCAACGGTTCGCTGAAAAGCTGCTCGAAACTCAGGCCGACCATTCTCTCCGGGTCCGCCAGCCGGCCGATGGCCAATTCGATGCTGCCGGCCTTCAGGCGCTCGAGCAGTTCGGGATTGGCACCGGTGGCGAGGCGCACGATGACGCGCGGCCAGAGCGCGGCGATCCGCTTGAGCACCGGCGGCATGAGCGCGGCGGCGACGGTCGGCAGCACGCCGACTTCCAGCGTCAGCGTGGCCGCGCCTTCCGTGCGCGACAACAGGTCGACGCCCTGGCGCAGCGCACCGACGCAGGCGCTCGCGTGCGGCATGAAGAGTTGCCCCTCACGGGTCGGCACCGCACCGTGACGACCCCGCTCGAACAGTTTCACGCCGAGGATCGCCTCCAGTTCGGCGACCGTCTTGGACACCGCGGGCTGGGTGATGGACAGGCTGTCGGCGGCGCGCTGGACGCTGCCGAACTGCGCGACGGCCAGAAAACACTGCAGATGACGGAATTTGACGCGGCTGTCCGCGAGGCTTCGTTGCATAACAGGAGGTTATACGAAAAGGTCGAAAACGTCATTTTTCATAACCGTGCCGGTTGGTTAAAGTCGCGTCACAAGATGCAATCCCACAATTCCTCGAAGGAGACACTGATGGACGAGTCCTTTCTCACCTCGCGCGACTTTGCGTCCCATCCCGCTTACGTTTATCCCGGCTACGGTTCCTCGGTCAAACGCGGCCCGACACTGCCGCTGATTCCGCTAAAAGAAAAGCTGCGCGACCAGCGCGTGCCGGTGTACGGCACGGAAGACCTCGGCGCGCTCGATCACGATCTGACGCGCAATGCCGTGAAGAATGGCGAGCCGCTGGGTGAGCGCATTATCGTCACCGGCCGCGTGCTCGACGAAGGCGGCCGCCCGGTGCGCAATACGCTGGTCGAAATCTGGCAGGCAAACGCCGCCGGCCGCTATGTTCATAAAGCCGACCAGCACGACGCGCCGCTCGATCCCAACTTTCTCGGCGCCGGCCGCTGCCTGACCGACAACGAGGGCCGTTACCGCTTTCTGACCATCAAACCGGGTGCTTACCCGTGGGGCAATCACCCGAACGCCTGGCGCCCGAACCACATTCACTTCTCGCTGTTCGGCGACCACTTCGGCTCGCGCCTCGTCACGCAGATGTACTTTCCCGGCGATCCGCTGCTCGCCTTCGATCCGATTTTCCAGGGCACGCCCGAGCAGGCACGCGAGCGTCTGATCGCGAATTTCTCGCTGGATACCACGCAGGAAGCCTATGCGCTCGGCTACGACTTCGACATCGTCCTGCGCGGCCGCAACGAAACCCCGATGGAGCGCTAAGCCATGACGACTCTCAAGCAAACGCCTTCGCAAACGGTCGGCCCGTACTTCGCCTACGGCTTGTGCCCGCAGCAATACGACTTCGATTTTCGCAGCCTGTTCACGCCGGTCGTGGCCGATCGGGAAGCGGCGGGCGAGCACATCACGATCGTCGGCCAGTTGTTCGACGGCGATGGCAAGGTGATTGGCGATGCGATGCTCGAAGTATCGCAAGTGGATGCGAACGGTCATTACCCGGAGTCGCGCGAAGAAATTCTGAAGACGGGTTTTCGCGGCTTTGCGCGCGTGGGTACGGGCACGGACCCGCATAAGCGCTACGTCGTCGAAACCGTGAAACCGGGTCGTGCGAATCCCGACGAGGCGCCGCACCTGAACGTGATCGTGACTATGCGTGGCATGCTGCTGCACACTTTCACGCGGATTTATTTCGAGGACGAAGCCGAAGCGAACGCACAGGACGCAGTGCTTGCAGCCGTGCCGGCAGAGCGGCGCGAGACGTTGATCGCGAAGCGCGAACCTAATACGGAGAATGTGTACCGCTTCGATATCCGCATGCAGGGCGCCGGGGAAACCGTGTTTTTCGATCTGTGAGCGAGGCTCAGAGAAGGTTTTTCTATACTTTCAACTAGCTTTCACCTACACTGCCCTTGATCCGTCTGGCGACTGGATCGTGAAACTCCGAGTAGTTAAGCCCGCTCCACGCGGGCTTTTTTTTCGCCATGTTTTTGCGGACTGGTTATCTGCAACGGAAGTGCTCGATGTTCTGCCCGGCGTAAATTGCGCGGGCGAGCCAGTCGGGTTTGTCGCCGTAACCGTCCCAGGTGTTGCCGTAAGCGTCGCGATACATCACCGCGCGTACCGCATTGGCGTCGGCCTCGATCGACTCGGCCAGCGTTTCCAGCGTAATGCCGTATTCGTCCATACGTCGCTTGATCCATACGATCAAACGCTCGCGCGCATTGCCGTCGAAATCGAACTGCTGTTGTTCTGCTCGCACTTTCATAACGTTGCGTTTGTCGCGGAATGAATAGATGGGGATGGCGTGCAATCGATGCAGCCGTACGTTTCCTATAGCGCGAACAACCGCGCTGCGGACACCACGTCTGCCGATATTTTTTCTACGGAAGAATGCTTCGATTCGCGGCTCGTTCAGGCTGTCGTTCAGGCTGACTCTCGCCCGTCTTTTTTTCGCCTCGGAATTTGCCTCGATCATGGCGAGGCGGCATTAGCATATGGGCAACGATTCTAGCATCCAATCTATTCGACCTGCGTCGAGTACGCTGCGGGTCGCGCGCCGGGCAGGCTCGTGCTATGTTCGCTCGTTCCTGCATACCGAACCTAAGGAGACCCCTGCCATGCCCGCCACGACCGCGATTATCACGATCCTCGCCGCGCTGTTGCTCGGCGCCATGAGTCCCGGACCAAGCTTCGTCATCGTGGCGCGCAACGCGATTGGTCTGTCGCGCGGCGATGGGCTCGCGACGGCACTCGGCATGGGCATCGGCGGCGTGTTCTTTAGCGGGATTGCATTGCTCGGGTTGTACACGCTGCTCGCCACCGTCGAATGGCTTTACGTAAGTCTCAAAGTGGCCGGCGGTCTCTATCTGGTTTATCTCGCCGTGAAGATCTGGCGCGGCGCGGCACAGCCGCTGGCTTTCGATGCCGCCCAACGCGCCGCGGCGAATCCACGCAAATCGTTCTGGATTGGTTTGAGTACGCAACTCAGCAATCCGAAAACCGCCGTGTACTACGGCAGCATCTTCGCGGCCCTGCTTCCGCAGCATCCGCCGCTCTGGTCTTACTTCGCGTTACCGCCGGCGATCTTCGCGATCGAAGCAGGTTGGTACACGGTCGTCGCGTTGTGTTTCTCGAGCAGACGGCCACGCGATATCTATTTGCGCGGGAAGAAGTGGATCGATCGCGTCGCGGCAACGGCGGTCGCCGCGCTCGGCTTGCGGCTGATTCTGACCGCGCACAAAGCAGGCATCTGAGGCATCGTCAACCCGGACCGACGAAACAGTTACAAGTTAAGGGTTGACTCTGCGACGGGCCACCGGTTAAGGTGGCACCCGAAGTTCAAGAAGTTCGATTGCTGTTCATCAATGTCTCGCTCCCTCAGCGGTATTCGTTGTCCTCTCCCTCCTTGACGCTTCACGCGCTCTTCATCGAGCAAATACTTTTCTATTTTTTACTCAAGGATTCTTCATGGATACCGGTACCGTTAAGTGGTTCAACGACAGCAAAGGTTTTGGCTTCATTACTCCGGACAAGGGCGGCGACGACCTGTTCGCACACTTCTCCGAAATCGGCGGCGACGGCTTCAAGACGCTGGCTGAAAATCAGAAAGTGAGCTTCGAAACGAAGCAAGGCCCGAAGGGTCTGCAAGCGGCTAACATCAAGCCGCTGTAAGTTTGAAGGGCTCGGTGTCCGGCAACGGACATCGGGCTGCAGCGACCCCTCGCGGAGTTTGTCACTCCCACAGTTGGCGCGATTCGCTTTTTTGGCTGCACACGTTATTTGCAGCTAGCCCAAGCGCCAAACGCCTCGTTGCACCTCATTCGTTGCACCCCCTCATTTCTTGCCCGATGCGGCTACAGTGCCCCTGCTTCAGCGCTTGAGTTTTACGCCCTGAGTGCACGTACATCGTCACCGTACTTTTACGCTTTCCGACTGCGTTCCGATTCGGCTCGTCATAGCCTGAATTCAGTTCGTCCGCGCGATCCATCGAGACCATCGCACGGCAGACGCAGTCGACATCATTAAAAACATAAAATGCAAAACAAACACATTCATCTTTACAACGGCTATGCCGTCCAACCTTCGGCGCATCGTTTGCCCGACGGTAGTTTTTCGTCCAACCTGCTGCTCGAACGCGCCGATAGCGCGCGTGCCGAAGGGCGCTACCAGTTCTATTCGCTCGACTATTTCATGAACGAAGAACAGGCTTTGCAGCACTCGGCAAGCTGGGCACATCACTGGGTCGACACGCGCGGTTGAGCTTGTTCATCTGAACGCCTGACGCCGGAACGCTGGACCGCCGGACCGCCGGACCGCCTAGTCACCTGAACACCTGACTCGACAGCACGCGCGCCGTTCGGCGCGCGGCGCCCGGCATGATCGCGTGTTACTGGCTGCCTTCCGACTTGATGCGCGCGCGCAGTTCGAACTTTTGGATTTTCCCCGTCGATGTCTTCGGCAATTCGCCGAAGCGCACTGCTTTCGGTAGCTTGTAGCTTGCGAGAAATAGCCGGCAGTGCGCGATGATTTCTTCTGCGCTCACCTGAGCGCCTTCCCTGAGTTCGACGAACGCGCACGGCACCTCGCCCCATTTCGGATCGGCCATGGCCACCACGGCCGCCACCGATACCGCCGGGTGACGGTATAGCGTGTCTTCCACCTCGATACTCGAAATGTTCTCACCGCCGGAAATGATGATGTCCTTGCTGCGGTCGCGAATGCGGATATAACCGTCCGGCATGCGCACGCCAAGGTCGCCGGTATGGAACCAGCCGCCGCTAAATGTGGCTTCCGTCGCGTGCTCGTTCTTCAGATACCCCTTCATGCAGATGTTGCCGCGGAACATGATTTCGCCGATCGTCTCGCCGTCGCTGGGCACCGGCGCGAGCGTGTCCGGGTCGAGCACCGTCACCGCCGCCTGCAAGTGGTAACGCACGCCTTGTCGCGCATTCATGTCGGCGCGGGCGCTGTCGTCGAGTGTCTCCCAACTCTCCTGTTTTGCGCAGACCGCGGCCGGACCATAGGTTTCCGTGAGTCCGTACACGTGCGTCAGGTCGAAACCAATCTCTTTCATCTTGGCGATCACGGCAGGCGCCGGCGCAGCGCCTGCCACCATGGCGGAGACGCGATGCGCGATGCCCGCGCGCCACTCGGCCGGCGCATTCGCGAGCGCGCTCTGGACGATCGGCGCCCCGCAATAGTGCGTGATGCCTTCGCGGCGGATCAGATCGAACACGGTCTTCGCATCGAACCTGCGCAGACACACGTTGACGCCCGCGCGCGCGGCGACCGTCCACGGAAAACACCAGCCGTTGCAGTGGAAGAGCGGTAGCGTCCACAGGTAGATCGCGTGCTTGGGCATATCCCATTCGAGGATATTGCTAAGCGCATTCAGATACGCGCCACGATGATGGTAGACCACGCCTTTCGGATCGCCCGTCGTGCCCGAGGTGTAGTTCAGCGCGATCGCATCCCATTCGTCGTCGGGCGGCGTCCACGCGAACGCGGGGTCGCCGCTCTGCAGGAAAGTCTCGTAGTCGGTCGCGCGGATAAACTGGTCGGGCTCGGCCGGCATCGCGTCGGCCACGCTGATGACGCGCAACTCGGGGAATTCGAGCGTGGCGCGATGCGCGAGTTCGCCAAACTCCGTGTCGACGATCAGCGCTTTCGCTTCGCCATGACGCAGCATGAACAGCAGCGATGAGATATCGAGCCGGGTGTTCAAGGTGTTGAGCACGGCGCCCGACATCGGCACGCCGAAGTGCGCTTCGATCATCGGCGGGATGTTCGGCAGCAACGCGGCGACCGTATCGCCGCGCCCGATGCCGGCTTGCTGCAGCGCACTGGCAAGGCGGCGCGCGCGCTCGTAGGTGTCGCGCCAGTTGCGCCGGATCTCGCCGTGCACGACCGCGAGCCGGTCGCCGTAGACTTCCGCCGTGCGCGCGATGAAATCGATTGGGGTCAGCGGTACGTAATTCGCTTTGCGCCGCTCGAGTCCTGCTTCGAATCTGTCGTTCATCTTCCTGTCTCCCCGGCGCTGCAATGCGCCGTCGCTGTTCTGATTGGAAGACTAGAGTAGCTGGTGTGGAGGTGAATTGTCAGCTAATCAATACACCTTGCATTGCGTGACGGCTGTGCGTGACGAACTGCAGGCGCATCAGACCGGAAGCGCGTCGCCCTTGCGTGCGACCCGCCGCTCGAGAATGGCCTCGGTTTCGAACAAGGCGACCGCGATTCGTGCGAGCACACCGGCGTTCTTCCAACGCAGGTAATAGCGGTGCGCGGTCTGATACGACGCATAGTGTTCCGGCAACGCGCTCCATGGCGCGCGGGCACGCAGCACCCAGAGCACGCTATTCAACACGCGGCGGATATCGATATTGGGGCGGCCACGTCGGCGGGCATTGCGCGTCATTTCCGGCAGGAGCGGCGCGATACGTTGCCATTGCTCGTCGGTCAGATCGAGAATGGTTTGTGGCGGAAACAACGGGTTGGCGGCGGCAGGTTTCATGCGATGGGACGCATCCGGTAACGCGTGCTGGCAGCGTTGCGGACTCGCGCTCGTGGTCGAGGGTTTTGCGCCCGACCCGGGCTCGCTTCGGCCAACGTCGAATGTCGTTGGACCGGCCGCCACTTTGGTCGGGGATCTTCAGTTCGACGCGCCCATAAAAAAAAGGTGCCGCGGACGGCACCTTTTTTGTTGCTACCTGACTTCGAGTAAAGCTGAAGCTTAGAAGCGGTGACGCAGACCGATCGTTGCAGTCGTCTGGTTCTTCGACGACGACGGCAGTTGCGTGTTATCGCCGCTGTAGATCGAAGCCACTGCGCTGTCGCCGATTGCGTGTTGATACACGGCTTCAGCGTACACGTCGGTGCGACGCGACAGCGAGTAGTCAGCTTGCACGCCGATCTGGTGGTAACGGACCTTCTCCGAACCGCCATCCGTCGTCACGCCATAACCACGGCCGTCCGTGAACGTGTAAGCAACGCCCAGGCCGAGAGCCGGGGTGATGTTGTACTTGCCGTTGACTTCGTAGTTGTTAGCGCGCAGCGACTGTTGGCCAGCCGTGTAGTTGTCGGCACGCGATTGCGTCCATGCCAGACCGACCGTAGCCGGGCCGAACGAGTACGAACCTGCTGCGCCGAATTCACGCTGACGGAAGTTGCCGTTCAGACCCAGCACTGCGCCGTCCGATGCGCCACCGTTGCTTGCCGTGCCGGCAGCATTGGTTGCACCCGGGTTGTTCTGCTGGGCGTAAGCCGCGCCCAAACGCAGACCTTGGTACTGGTACGCAGCACCGAAGCTGTATTCGCGGTTGTTTGCGAATGCGCCAGCCTGGTTCGAGAAGCCGTACGTGCCGCCGAACGTGAAGCCAGCGTAGTTAGCGCTCGAGTACTTGATCGAGTTGTTGACTGCGTAGCCGCCGTTCGTGCTCAGGTTGTCGTTGTTGAACGGGTGAGCGAAGTACGTACCGCCCCAGCTGCCCGTTGCCGTCAGCGGCGCGAGGTAGTCTTGAGCTGCGTCGTATTGACGACCCAGCGTGACCGTACCGTATTGCGCGCTCGACAGGCCGACGAATGCCTGACGGTTGAACATGCCGTTGTTGTTAGCGAACTTGCCGTTGTTGATGTTGAAGCCGCTTTCCAACGTGAAGATTGCCTTCAGGCCGCCGCCCAGGTCTTCCGAACCGCGCAGACCGAACAGGCTTTGGTTGATGCCGCCGCTACCGGCCGCATACTTGGAGTTGTGGTCGACGTTGCTGGTGTAGGTCAGGCCGGCATCCAGCAGACCATACAGGGTCACGCTGCTTTGTGCGTGAGCGACGGAAGCGAACGATGCAGCAACCGCGACGACGATGAGACTCTTTTTCATGCGAGGGACTCCAGTTCGATAAATTTACGCGGGGAGCGGGACCTGACTCTGCAGCGCGTGAGCCTTGCGCTGCCGCCCGTTTCACCGACCTTTCCGGATCGGTTGGGCACCCTTAGAACGAAGCGTGAGTGTAGGGGGACACCCTGATGCCAACGGTCGCGATTCTCACAAGATGATTTTTCGAAATCAGCAACAATCCATTTGTCGCAGGCATTAAGTCTTTGTTTTTTATGTATTTATCGCGAAATGCCGGCATTGATGCAACTGCTATGGACATTAAAACTTTGCAACATCTCAATATTAAAGTTGTGCAATTGCAACAGTGTTTTAATAGACATGACTTAATCGGGTCGAAACAATTGGCTAATCTGTAACAATTGATTTCTTGAAATTAAGATTAATCGTTCTGATGTCAGGAAGTTCAATTAATTTATTTAAAATTATTGGGAACTTTATATGTTTCTCTAGGGCTCTTTCTTTGCTCGATTCCTCGAGCTTTGAGAATCAGATGGCCATTCAGTGGATTGAAACAGGCAATAAAAAACCGCCTTGCGGCGGTTGAGGTAATTGTTGCTCTTCTTCGTTGCGAACCGTTCTAGTTGTAATCTCACGGCGAAACGTGACTGTCGAAGTGGGAAGCTGCCAGCACGGGCGTGGCCCGGGGGTGAACTGCGGCGCCGACCGCCGCGTGACTCAGCCCGTGCTGGGAGCAGACGGTGACGATGCAACCGCCTTCCACCGCTATTTAACGGCACGGACGTACTTTTTTTTAGACGTAGTTTCCCTAGTTTCCTGTCCTCACCCGCTCCATCGGCAGCGATGGTACAAACTGCGTGGCCCGGTGGCGAAACTTTCAATGCCCGCAAACTTGCCGTTCGCAGCTGACGCCGACCAAGTTCAGTGACGATCCAGACGGGAGCGCGGGGAATCGTCGAGGGCACCGGTCAGGAAAGGCTCGAGTCCGAAAAGCCATGCAAAGCAGAACGTCACTCGCGACAACGCGCCGGCTTGCGGCGACTGCAAGGCCGCGTCGGTGCTGTCGAGCGTTGCGGATAGCAGTGGTTGAGTCTGGGCGAACTCTGAAGCAGTGTGGTCTGGGCGCATGGCAGTACTCGTTATTGATATGGTGTGGTGCGGACCTCTACGCAAACGGTGTGCCACTCCTGCCTAGGGGAACGAGGCGTTCGCCGGGAGAGTGGCGACGAAAAAAGCAAAGAAATTTCGGACAGAATTCGGCGTCGGAATTTGGATTACCGGTTCGATATCGCAGTCACTTTCGATTGTTGATTTTCGTTGTAAACGCAAAAAACCCCACCGGTGTCCGGTGGGGTTTCTGTTGCTGCTGGGGAGCCTGACGATTACCTACTTTCACACGGGAATCCGCACTATCATCGGCGTGGAGTCGTTTCACGGTCCTGTTCGGGATGGGAAGGGGTGGGACCGACTCG
>NZ_CAAJGK010000057.1 GCF_900996245.1 Paraburkholderia sp. BCC1886
TCTTGCGAACCTCTGAAAGGCAGGCAGCCGCGGTGGGGAAACTGCCTTCTACAGAGATCATTCTCGACCCAAAACCGGACATTTCAACTTAGCCCGAAGGCGGACATCTGAACTTAGCCTCGACAAACAAACAAAAACAGGGAGCGATGGTGTAACCGAAGCGACTCCACCGGTTCTGCTTGCCGATTGCCGGTTCCACCAAGATAATTTCTGGCCCGAGCGCGATCGTCGGTGCCCGCCGACCAAACGCATGACCAAAAAATCCGAATATTCCCTTGTGGGCTGAGGACTATCGCCACTGGTTCGCCGATCTCAAGCAGCGAGTCGAGCGCTCGCGTCAACGCGCGGTGGCGAACGTCAATCGCGAACTGGTCGCACTGTACTGGCAGATCGGCCGCGACATTCTTGACCGGCAGCAGAAACAAGGCTGGAGTGCGGGTGTTGTCGACCGGCTCGCGAGCGATCTCAAGGCAGCATTTCCCGATATGCGCGGTTTCTCCCCGCGCAACCTCAAGTATATGCGCGGGCTTGCGCATGCTTTTCCGCAGCAGGAATTTGTGCAACAGGCTGTTGCACAATTACCGTGGTCGCACGTGGTGACGCTGCTCGACAAGCTGGACGACCCCGTGCAGCGGCTTTGGTATGCGGAAAAATCGCTTGAGCACGGCTGGTCACGCAGTGTGCTGACCATGTAGATCGAGACGGCCGCCCATGCTCGTACCGGCAAGGTCGTGACAAATTTTGCCGACAGGCTGCCGCCAGCGCAATCGGATCTCGCACGCGACGTACTCAAGGATCCTTATATCTTCGACTGCCTTGGCCTGACTGAAAGCGCACAGGAACGCGACATCGAGCGTGCGCTCACCCAGCACATCACGCGTTTCCTACTTGAACTAGGCACAGGGTTCGCTTTGGCTCTGTCACGTTGAAGTGTTGAAGGGGCAAGAGCGCCAAGGACGCGTGGTTACTCAGAAAACAGACGGATTTTGGGTGAGGCCGGTGAAAAGACGCCATGCGTCGAACCCAGCGGCGAGGTGTTTGCGATAGAGCGAGGCACGCAGCAGGCGCCGCTTGAGCGCAAAGTGCTGCCGGATCGGACCGAAGCTCGACAGGAAGGCCTGAGTACGATTCGGGTCGCGAAAGCCACGCATGCGGCGCTCGCGTTCACGCGTGGGTTGGTGGCTATTTTCGGCGCGATTGTTGACCCGAGCGCAGGCCTTGACAAACAGGTGTTTGACGTTGGCCAGCTCGGGGATGTCGGCTTTCGCGGCCGGATAGCTGCGCAGCTGGTCGGTCACGATCTTGCGCGGCCCCTCGGGGCAGGCAGCTAGGACGCGCTTGAAAAACCGCTTCGCTGCAGCCTTGTCGCGGCGCTTCTGTAGCAGGATATCGAGTTCAGCGCCGTGTTGGTCGACGGCGCGCCACAACAGGTATGGCTCGCCGCGCTACGTCACAAATACTTCGTCAAGGTGCCACGTGGTGCCGGGACTGCGACGCGCCGCCTTCACACGGCGTGCGAAGCCGGCACCGAACTTATCGCACCAGCGTCGGACCGTCTCGTAGCTGACAATAACCCCGCGCTCGAACAGCAGTTCTTCGATATCACGCAGGCTGAGCTAAAACCTGAAATACCAGCGTACCGCGCAACTGATGACCGCCGCCGGAAAGCGATGGCCGTGGTAAAGCGATTTTGCATTCTTCATCATTCGATTTTATTCGACCATCTCCGCAACGTGACAGTGCCGTCCCGCGTTCTTCGCCTATTCGACGAACTACCTGATTGATCTGCAGGCAGGGATCATCGTTGATGTTCAAGCGCCGCCGGCGAACCGGTCACAAGAGGTCGAGTCAACAGGACAATGATCGATCGTGCTGAACACCAACGGGACCTGAATCCTCGCCGACTGGTCGGTGACACCGCATACGGGACAGCAGCGCTGCCTGGCTGGATGGTTGAAGAGAAACACATTGAACCGCACGTCTCGGTCTGGGATAAAACAGCGCGCAAGGACAATACGTTCTCACGTGGCGAATTCATCTGGAATGAACAGGCCGACGAGTATCGATGTCCTGCGGGAAACGCGCTACGCAGCGACTGGCGTCCACTGAAGAATCCACGCACGCACATCACGAAAGCAGACACCATCATCTACCGCGCGAGTCAGATGGACTGTGGCGGCTGTTCGATGAAGGATCAATGTTGCCCGAATATGCAGTTTCGCAAAATTGCGCGCAGCATCCATGAAGCCGCACGCGATGAAGCCAGACGCATCGCGACACCCCGGAATATAAACAGTCGCGCCGACACCGAAAGAAGGCAGAAAAGCTCTTCGCTCACCTCAAACGCATCCTCAAACCTGATCGCTTGCTACTCCGTGGTCCAAGCGGTGCACATGATGAGTTTCTGATGGCAGCAACCGCACAAAATCTACGAAGAATGGCCAAGTGGCTTACGCCTGAAGGTAAGCAGGCAAACCAGGCAGCTACATGGCGAGAAATGGGGGGCGTCGCACGTTGCAAGACCGCCGCCTCGCTGAACACTCAAACTCGAAACGTACCGCCACAGCCAGCGCTCCCACCCGAAACACGACTTTTTCAACAGAATCGGCCGAACTAAGCCCGACGACGACCGGCTCAGTTCGACCCTGACGGGACCCTCAAATTCGTTTGTGCTTCTTCCAGGAGACGTAAGTCAGGGCAAGTGCGCCGGCCGGAAACATCATGAGCACAACGGATAACGTCAACACCACACCGTCGGCACTCCCGTTGCCGATCGTTCGTCGGTCCAGCACCGGGCGAGAGGGATCCGCACGATCATAGTAGATCGCCACAACGCTATCGTCGGAGCGCAATCGAGCATTGAGCATGGCCTCGTCGCTGCTCGGATACCGATGAGCGCTGAATCCACATGCAAGGGCCATGCTCTTGCTCTGATAGATCCGACCGTCAGTCGTCATCAAAGCACAAGCAGTCGATGCCCGCGCAGAAGCGCAGATCGATGTTCGGATTGCCGTCCACAAATCCTGCGAGGCGCAGCGGCAGCCATCACGTATCAAGCTTTGAGCGCCGTAAGCAGGCTCAACGAGATGTGTTTTTCGGTAGCAGTCTTGACTTGATGCAACTTTTCTTTTTTGTAAGCAAATCCGTTACTCGGCGCTACAAGTCACGATATTCGACGGTGTCCCCCGCAGTTTGCACTACTCTCCCGAGCCGGGCGAATGACAAGTAGTCGTCGACTCCCGAAAAAGCTATGCCGACGGAGCATGGCTTGCGATCACGGAAAGGTTTTTGTTATTCGCCAAGTGCGAGCGCACAGTACGGGAAAATCTGGCCCGGCACCGCATGTGCACGACGACGAAACCTCCAGGAGACAACCGATGAAAGCCGGGCGTTCCATCATTTACCTCTTGCTCTTTACGGGCTGCTCGATCAACTACGTGGACCGTGTGGTCCTGTCGGTCGCAGCCGGCCCGATCGCCCGCGAGTTCAATCTCTCGACCATTCAGCTCGGCTATCTGTTTTCGGCATTCCTCTGGACCTATCTGGTATTCGTGCTGCCGTGGGGCATGTTCGTCGACCGTGTCGGCACCCGGCGCGCCACGGCCGCCGGCATGTCGATCTGGTCGGTGGCGACGGTGCTGACCGCTTTGTCCGGCGGCTTCGGCTCGGCGGTTCTCTCGCGTCTGCTGATGGGTTTTGGCGAGGCCTCCACCTACCCCGCCGGCGCGCGCACGATCCGCGAATGGATGCCCGCCCGCGAACGCGGCTTCGCGACTACTGTGTTCAATTGCGGCGGCTATGCCGGCCCCGCCGTGGGCTCCATGCTGATGGGATACCTCGTCGCGAAGATGGGCTGGCGCGGCGGCTTTTACGTGTCGGCCGCAATCGGCCTCGTCTGGATCGTGGTATGGCTATTGGTCTATCGCCGACCGGAAGACGCGACCTTCATCGGTGAATCCGAGCGCCAGCTCATTCTGACCGAACGCGGTGGCAACGCACTTGCCAGCAATAGCGCGCCGCTTGCGGCATTGATGCGCTGCACGAGCCTGTGGGGCCTGTTCATCGTGCAAGGTTGCGCGGTCTACACTGTCTACCTGTTTCTGAGCTGGCTGCCCAGCTATCTGCAGGCAGCACGCGGGCTGACCGTATTGCGCAGCGGCCTGTACACGGCGGTGCCCTATGCCGTGGCCGTGCCCGGCACGATCTTCATGGGCTGGCTCAGCGACCGGCTACTGCGCAACTCGCCCGTCGAATCCGGGCGACGCCGCTATCTCGTAGCAACGATGCTGCTCTGTTCGTCGTGCATCCTCATCACGCCGTGGGTGAAAAGCACCGGCTTGATTCTCGCTCTGTTCTCATTCTCGCTGACGAGCATCGGCAGTACGGTTGGGCTGAATATCGCGCTACTGAGCGACCTGCTACCGAATCCCGCGAACACGGGTCGTGCCAACGGCTTTCTCGTGACGGGCGGCAATCTGTTCGGCGTGCTCGCGCCGATTGCCACCGGCTACGTGGTCTCCACCACCGGCAGCTACGACACGGCCTTCCTGATTGCCGGCGTGCTGCTGGTGATAGGCGCGACCGCCTGCCTCACGATGACCCGGCAACCGATCTCCCCGCCCGGCGATACCGGCGATGCCAAAGATGCCGAAGATACCGAAGACACTCCCACAGTCGATTCAACCTCAGGAGCTGCCCTATGAGCGCCGCCGACGACCGCGACCAGATACGCGACCTGCTTGCCGAATACTGTTTCTTACTCGACGGTTATCAACTCCGCGATTTCGCGGCGCTGTTTTCCGCGCAGGGCGAATGGCTATCGCGCAATGGCAATGCGAAAGGGCCCGCGGCGATCGAGCGGCTGCTAGGCGAGATAGTGCCCGTACCTGCCGACGGCACGCGCCGCAAACACTTCACCGCCAACATCCGGATCCGGCTCGCGGGCGATACGGCCGAGGTCATGTCTAACTTCATGGTGGTGCGGGAAAGTCCACAAGGTCCCGTCATCGCGGTTGCAGGCCGCTATGAAGACAGCGTCCTACGCGCCGGTGAACGCTGGCTGTTCCAGTCGCGCCGGCTTCACCACGACATCACCGGCGAAAGCGGACTGATGACGCCACCGGGCTGACGTCACCCCGCACACACCCGTCACTTCTTGCTAATTTCCGCGCGGCGAGCGCCGCGGGGATCGTCACGTCCGCGCTTCGGCGCAACAACAATAACAGGAGACTTTTACCCATGCGCCATCGTTCATTTCGCGCCCCGGCGCGCGCCTTGTTTTTCTGCATAATCGGCCTCGCGGGTCATCTTGAGGCCGCACGCGCCCAGGGAAGCGTCACGCTTTACTCGATTCTCGACAACGGCTTCACGTACACCAACAATGCCGGCGGCCATCAGTCGATCATGCAGCAGGACGGCAACAACACCGGCGCATCCGGAAGCCGTTTTGGCCTGCGTGGCAACGAACCGCTGGGCGGCGGGCTGAGCGCGCTGTTCCTTCTCGAAAACGGTTTTACGCTGCCCAACGGCGGACTTCAGCAAGGCGGCCTGCTGTTCGGCCGGCAGGCCTATGTGGGCGTGGGCAGTCTCTATGGCACCGTGACGCTCGGCCGTCAGTACGACTCGCTTGCCGACTATCTCCAGCCGCTCTCCGCCGCCTCGCAATGGGGCGGCTACATGACCGGACATGCCGACGAGGTCGACAACATCGTCGACACCAATCGCGTCAATAATTCGATCAAGTACGCGAGCCGCACTTACGCGGGCTTCAGATTTGGCGGCGTGTACAGCGTGGGCGGCGTGGCGGGTCACGCGAGCCAGAACCAGGTGTGGTCAGCGGGCGTCGGCTACGTCAACGGGCCGTTCAGCGCAGGCGCGGCCTATCTCGATGCGAAAGAGCCGAACTTCGGCTTCTTCGGCGGGAATGGCAACGCGCTCGCGCCCAACTCGGTCGGCGCGAACGGCCAGCCGAACGACAACAACATCGGTGCGACACGGCCCGCGTTTTCGGGCTTCGCGTCGGCGGGCAGCGAGCAGATCGCGGCGGCAGGCGGCGCCTATACGTTCGGCGCGGCGACAGCCGGGTTGGTCTATTCGAACGTCAGGTTCGACCATCTCGGTGCGGTCCAGGTGTCCGGCACCCCGACCTTCGCCGGCGGACCCAGCGCGATGTTCAACAGCATCGAGGTGAACTTCAGGTACCACATTACGCCCTCGCTTCTTGCCGGCCTCGCGTACAACTGGGCCCGCAGCAACTCGCTGCAGACCGCGCAGGGCACCCAGCTCGGCGCCACTTACAACCAGCTCGAAGCGGGCCTCGATTACTCCCTGTCGAAACGGACCGACCTCTATTGCGTAAGCGTGTTCCAGCATGCAAGCGGCACCGACTCGACCGGTTCGAGCGCGCACGCGTCGATCAACGGACTCACGCCCTCTTCCACCGACAAACAGATTGCAGTGCGCGTTGCGCTGCGCACGCGTTTCTAGCCCCTGCGCCGATCAGTCGAAGCCAAAGAGCCGCGCCGGATTGTCGACGAGCATGCGCTGCTTCTGTGCGTCGTCGGGCGCGATCTCGTCGATCAGGTTGGTCAGCTCGCCGTCGTCGGGCATCGGTCCGTGCAGATTGACGTGCGGCCAGTCGGTCGCCCACACGACGCGTTCCGGCGCGTGTTCGGCAAGACTTCGTGCCAGGGCTGCGGCGTCGTGATACGGCCGGCCGGTCTTCGATAAACGGTCGCTGCCCGACAGCTTGACCCAGATTTTCCCCGTGTCGAGCAGGCGTCGCAGTTGGGTCATCGCGTCGCCGTGCAGGCCGTCCGCGAGATCTGGACGTGCCATGTGATCGATTACCACGGGCGCATCAATCGACTGAATGAACGACGCATAGTCGACGATGTCGTTACCAGCTACATGAATCGCGATATGCCAGTTAAACGGCCGGACCTTGTCGATGACCGTGCGCATCGCGTCCAGTTGCGGACGGCCGCCAAGATGCGACAGAAAGTTGAAACGGGTGCCGACGATGCCTGCGGCGTCGAAAGCGGCGAGCATCGCATCGTCGTCTTCCGGGCGCACCAGCGCCACGCCGCGATAACGTCCCGCGCCGGCGGCGAGCGCGTCGAGCAGCGGCCGATGATCGAAGCCACTCCCCTGGCTCTGCACGATCACCGAGCGTTCGAATCCGAGATGCTCGTGCAGACGACGTAACGCGGCCTCGGGCGCGAGCGCCGGCGTAAAGCTGCGATCGTCGGGCAACGGATAGCGGTCGAACGGACCGAAGACGTGGCAATGCGCGTCGCAGCTCGCGGGCGGCAGAGCCACGTGAGGTTTGCGCGATTGCGCAAGCGGCGCCGGGCCGGGCGTATCTGAACGTTGGCTCATGATGTTCCTTGCGGGATCATTTCATACGCGACGCCCTCGGGCGGCAACACCTCGAACACGTTGATGGTCATTGAGATCAGCGTGTAATAGCCAGCCAGCCCGACCAGATCGATCACTCCCGCTTCGCCCAGTTCTTCGACGGCTTCGGCATAGAGCGCGTCCGGTATTTTCCGCTCGCGATGCAACGCGCTCAGGAACGCATGGATCACGGCTTCGTCGCGCTGCACGAACGGCGGCGGCGCGCCATCGCGAATCGCATCCACCACGGCTTGAGCGACGCCTGCTCGCAGCGCGATCGGCTTGTGCGCATACCATTCGTATTCGGCGCTCCACAAGCGTGCGAGCGTGAGGATCGCAAGTTCTGACAGGCGCGGCGGCAGCGAACTGTCGTAGCGACAGTACTGTCCCAACGCCTGTGCGTTGCGAGCGAGCTCCGGGCGGTTCAGCCACACGGCAAGCGGTCCGCGCACGCCCTTTCGCGGTCCGCTTGCAATGGCATCGTGAACTTCGCGCTGGGCGGGCGTCATTGAGTCGTAGTGAAGGTCGGCGAGTCGTCGGGTCATGATTGGCCTTGGTTGTGTCGGGTTTCATGCGGGCAGCTTGTCTCGCATCACGGACGGCGGCCGGCGTGACGCAACGTCATCCGGCACCGGGTTGCCGCGGCTTCGCTTCGCACCGCAACGGCGGCCTTAGCCGTAGCCGCTGCGCACGTAAGGCGCGTAGAGGTTGAACGTCGCGATGCCGAGACCGCTTGGCCGGCCGATCTGCTGCGCCAGATCGGCGGCCGCCACCGGCGTGTCGAAGGCGGCGAGCACCCAGAGCGTGGTGTCGGCTTCGACGAACGCGCGCAACTGGCGCAGATCGGCGCGCGGTGTGAGCGCTTCCCGAACCGCGACCGCCACCGCCGACGCATCGGCGGCATGCATCGGGATGCTTGCGACTAGCAGGCGCGTGGCGGCGGATAGAGGGAGCTGCGTCTCGCCGAGTTGCTGCGCGATCACACGCGTGCGGCCTACGGTACGCGGAAGAATGCGCCTGCTCCACGGCGTCGATTGCGCGCCAGACACCTCGCGATACGCCGCGCTTTGCAACGCGTCGATCGACTCGAGTTCATAGAGGGCGAGCCAGCGCGGCCAGCCGTCGATGCAGACCCAGCGCGCCGCCGACTCGAAACCCGCCAGAGCACGCCTCTGCGGGAAATGCTCGGTGTCGTACCAATCGTTGAATTCCTCTTCGAGGGAGGCCGGGGGTTCCATCGACACCATGAGGATGGCGCGGGGTGCGGCTGTCGTCATATCGGCTGACTCGTGCATGCGACTCATTGCGGTTCGTTGCGTTCCATGAACGCGCAGATCTGTTCGACCACTTCGTCGGGATTCTGAATGGCCATGAGATGGCCGCTCGGGATCACGCGGAATTCCGCGTGCCTGATTCGGGCTGCCTGCGGTTCGACCAGCGCGGGCGGGCGCAACAGGTCGTGACTGCCCGCGAGCAACAGGCTCGGACACTGCACCTGAGCCAGGACATCGGCGAGATCCATCTCGCCCAGCGCCCGATTCGCGAACGCATAGCCAAGTGGATCGGCGGCGAGCAGACGCGCGCGATACCGCTCGAAGGCGGCCATGTCGGTTCGCAGTACCGGTGGCCACGAACGCGCGAGCGTCGTCTCGACAATCGCGCGCATGCCTTGCTTCACGGCAAGGTCCGCGCGTTGCTCGAGCAACGAACGCCTCGCGGAATCGGCATCGAGTGCCGGTGCGCACATCACGATACCCGCCACCTGCCGCGGATATCGCGCCGCCAACGACACGGCGATCGCCGCGCCCGCCGCGGCCGACACAAGCCAGCAAGGAGAGGGCAAGTCCACGTGGGCCAGCAACGCCCGCAGGTCCTCGACATGACGGTCCACGGTATAGGGCGTGCGGACTTTTTCCGACAGGCCATGCCCGCGCTGATCGACACGTAGTACCCGGTGGCGTTGGCTTAATGAAACCGTCACCGCATCCCAGCTTGCAATGCTGCCGCCCAGCTCGTGGATGAGTACTACGCTCGGGCGACCTTCGCCCTCGAGCTGGTAATGAAGGCTAACTTCGCCGGTATCGATCCACGCGGGGATTTGATCGATTGCATGGTGGCTGGTCCCGCTCGAACTCTGATTCAAATGGCGCGCTCCTGTTTCGCGTTACTGTGCGCGCGCGACGGCCCATTGACAAAAGCCTTTTTACGATGGGAAGCTATGCCCGATAGGCATAGCGACGAACGTGTCGCCGAATTAAGGAGAAGATCATCGAGATCAGGGAGTTGCGTTCGTTCGTGCACATCGCGCGCGTTGGCAGTTTCAGCCGTGCCGCGGCTGAGTTGTATATCGCTCAACCCGCGCTGAGCCGTCAGATCGCCAAGCTCGAAGCTGAACTCGGCACCTCGCTTTTCGTCCGCTATGGGCGGGGCGTCAGGCTGACGAGTGCCGGTGCGCAACTGCTCGAGCGAGCCGAGATCATCCTCAACTATGTCGCGCAGACCGCTGAGCACGTGCGCGAATCCAGCGACCGGCTGACAGGACACATTGCACTCGGCATGCCGCCGGCGGTGGGCACGAAAGTGTCCGCGCCGATCGTGGAAGCGTTTCGCGAACGCTGGCCCGCCGTCGGTTTGCACATGCGCGAAGGCTTAAGCAGTTCGCTGCAGGAATGGCTGCTCGACCGGCGCGTCGATATTGCCATCGTCTACAACCAACCGCCTCTTGAGGCGTTCGACATCGTGCCGCTGTGCAGCGAGGCGATGGTGGTCGTCGGACCGCCGGACCGCCCGGGCATCGAAATGCGCTCAGACACGCCGTTGAGGATTCGCGATCTCGCCGAATTGCCGCTCATCGTGCCCGGCTTTCCTCATGCCAACCGGCGTGTGCTGGAGCAAGCCGCCGTGCAGCATGGCGTGCATCTCCGGATCGTGCTGGAAGTAGACAGTGTGACGCTGACCAAAGCACTCGTGCAGCGCGGACTTGGCTACTCGTTGCTCACCTATACGGCGATCGAGGAAGAAGTCACGCGAGGCGAGCTTCGCGCGCTGACGATCGAACGCCCTGCCATACGCTCGACCATTTCGCTTGCGACGCTGCGTGAACAGCGTGCGTCACGCCTCGTGCGAACAATGTCTGACGTGGTGACTGAAAAGCTGCATGACCTTGTAGTGAACGGTGCATGGCGCGATCAGGTGACGTGGCTCGGCGATATAGCGCCTGCGTTGACCGAACACGATGTCGACTAACGGTCGTGCCTTGAAGGGTTCCGTCGCGATAACGGCGGACGGAGAATTCTGATCGATATCGTAGGATTGCTTATATGACCAGCGAGTAGAACTGCTCGGCGGCTGATGGATGGGTGTCTTTTTCCGCCCGCATCTGTCCTTTGCGAATCATGTGCATGACCTCGACGCCAGACAGAATGACGCGCACGCACCGAAAATCCTTGAAGCCCAGCATCGGTTTGACGATACGTTTGATGGCCCGGTGATCCTGCTCCACAATGTTGTTCAGGTACTTGCATAGCCGAATCCTGATCGGTGTTTCCCTCTCGGCATTGATCGCCTGAAGAGCGGCCAGATTCGCGCCGCGTTTGTCAATCGTCACAGTCAGCGGCGCGCCGTTCTGGTCGATTGCCTTTTCGAAATATCGTCGCGCGGCAACCTTGTCCCGACGGGCCCGAAACAACAAGTCGACCGTGTTTCCGGCCTTGTCCAAAACGCGATACAAGTATTTCCACTGGCCGCGCACCTTGATGTACGTCTCGTCCATCCGCCAGCTCTTGCCCACCGGGCGCTTGTGCTTGCGGAAGGCTTTTTCGAACAGCGGCACCAGCTTGATCACCCATCGGTGCACAGTCGAATGATCGACCTCGATACCGTGTTCCGCAATCATCTCTTCGAAATCACGCAGACTCAGCGAATACGCCGCGTACCGCCGAACGCACAGCAGGATCACGTCCACAGGGAAATGCAGCCGCTTCAGAACTTTCGCGACGCCCGGCGGCAACGCTTTCCGGCAAATGCGTTCTTTCTTCACCGCCCCTTCGTACACATCTTTCATGCCCCAATTTTACCGTACCGCCTTATCCCGACAGACCTTTTACCCTGCTCTATCTGGGCGGTCTGCCCATCACGGAGGTCGGCACAAACACGATGGGACAGTTTTTCAGGCGCGCTGACGAAAACGGCACGGAACGGTGGTGGCTCGAAGTAATGGGCAAAGGTGGCAAGGAGCGGATGGTACCCGCCACCGCGGAAATGATGACGGAACTTGGCATCTACCGGCGGGCACGTGGACTGGCAGGCCTGCCCTCGCCAGGCGAGGACACGCCGCTCGTGCTGCCGGTTGGCCCGTCTCGTAAACCGCTCACGCGCGCCGCGTTGCACCGGATCGTAAAGGATGTTTTCAGCGGTGCGGCGCAATCCCGGCGTGCGCGAAGTGAAGATCATGCTCAGCGCGCGGACCGCTTGGAACAGGCATCGGCACACTGGCTGCGTCACAGCGCAGGCTCCCATATGGCGGACCAGCAGGTCGATCTGCGCCTCGTGCGCGATAACCTCGGGCACGCATCACTGACGACAACCAGCCAGTATCTTCACATTGATGAAGATCGCCGGCACCGCGAGACCGACGAGAAACACCGCATTGACTGGTGAAGAAGGGTAACCGATGGCAGCCATAACTCACCACCGCCTACCGGCTGATCTGGACAGCGTCGGTGGTGAGCCTGAACTGGTTCACCCGGACGCAGGCGGAGTTTTCTTTCGGCGACCGCGATAATGCGGCGCCGTCTGTCCGCAAATGCCTTGAGCAAGCGAATCTGGTCAGCGTCTGGCGGCAACCAAAATCGCGCTTCGCGCGCCTGTCGTATCGTCGACAGCCGATCCTGTTCCGAAGCCCGGTCAGGCGAAACAAAATTTCATGTTGGTCTGCGTCCGTGTAGATTGCAGACTGCTGTAGAGACGGGGTTTGGGGTTGTGGGGGACGCAGACGCGACAGACGGTTAGTTGCGTACCTGTAGTCGGAACCGGGGCCTAAAGTGAGCATTTACGGGAGACAGCTTTCACCATGCGATAGGGCGGTCAGCCGACCTGCATGCCGGCAATGAAGACGGCGCTCACTCACTCAATCGCGTGAATTCAGGCGATTGAAAAGTGCGCTCGCGTTGGGCGATCGGCTCTACTCGACCCATTACGGTCAGTGAATTCAACTGGAAGCGGCCGCTCACAGATCAGTTCGATGCGTAAATCGAGCCCCCAAGTGATGCCACAACTATTCCGACGACCTACAATCAGTGGGTTTGTGGCCGGCTTTCAGATTCTGCGCTATTTCTGTTTCAAGACCCAAGGGCGAGCTAGTGCAACATCAATATTGCAAAGCCAATTGCAAGCGACCAACGCATCCATTTAAACCCGTTGGCTTCAATCCTTTCACGAATCGCGAAGGCTCGAGGGTCTCGTGCCGCAAGCCGCTTTATTCCGAGAGCTGCCATGCCTATGATCACTCCAAGCCATGCAACCTTGCGAAATTCCTCAGCGGCTGCATACCAGAGGAAAACACATCCTCCAACGATCTGAATTGCGTGAAGACCGTACATGAACACTGCTTGTTTTGATTGACGAGTCACTTTAGGCTTTTTGGATCAAAAAGAACCTATCTTTGCATCTCACGCGACAATGATAGAGGCCGGCGTATCCGATTGACAAGAAACAGTCATCGCATCTCAAAGCCGCTGTTCGCGAGCGCTATATGCGCCTTTGCTTATGGCAGGAGGGAAGGCTATGCGAAAGACATAAGCCGACCCGGAGCGGCCAGTCCGCGAGAGATTTTTAACGTCCGTTACTTATCCGGCAGCGGACAAGCGAGCCAAAGGGGATCGCGAACAACCGAGCCTCATCGTATCTCACTGGTTGTGCGCCGGTAAGAAAGCGAATGCTCCTAGGGGATACGATTCCAATGGAGTGTCGTCCGCGCAGTACGAGAAGTCGCGGTTCACACGCTCGCTGTCGCCATAGATTTGGGACATAACTTCACACATCCTCTTCGGATAAAGGCTAACCACTCCAAAAGGAGGCGCACTACTTTGTACTTGCCTTCCCATGAGCCTTATAACTGGTGCGTCATGGTCTTTTGCAGATTCACCTGAAAAAGCGATTGCCCAAGACAGCTCATACAGTCGGTCCCGAGTAGCTAGTGGTATCGCTTTGTCGTCCGGGACCGTGGCAAGGAGCTTGTTCATTAGAGACTCTATTCTCGAGAGTGCTCCTTGCTGTCCACCGGCCGCTGCGACTTGAGCCGCGCCAGTTCCAAGCGAGTCCTCGCTGGAAATCCGTTCAAATGCTTCGGCTGCATATCTCGCCGATTCGCGCCCAAAGCCCGCTAAAACTGTCATTGCGTATGGCCGAATATCGCCGTCGATTCGCCCACCGCCATCGTCGTCGACTACCGGCCGTGGAGAAAAGGCTACGATCGCGACGGCATTGACGACATTAACGGGCGGACGTTGAAAATGAGAGGCTAGCCTCAGCTCATGGCGGTCAAATCTGCCCTTGTCGAGGGCGCTACCAGCGAACGCCGTGGCAACACGCCCATAAATCGCTGCGGGAGTACACACCCTCGCTCCACGCTTCCCCGGACTCCCACGATACAGGTCCTCACTGAGCGAGCGTTCGGCTCCTATGGCGAGCCAGTCGTACGAGTACGGCGCGACATGCTCCAAAGTTGAAGCGGCAATTTCAAAATGCTCATTTTCTTTGATATTCGCCGAGACACACTGGGGGTTTTCCCAGATGGGCATGGCCGGCATCGCCGTTAGCGTCCTTGACATTGTCTCCCGAGCGACCGTCCGATGGTGCCCGATCCCGAAGCCTGCAAGAAACGTCAATACGAATCCAGCCAGAACATATTTTCGGTCCATTTCCCCGTTGCCCCGATATTGGCTAATTTTTCGCAATTGTAGTTCGGCCGAGCGCAACTCGGAGATTGTGAGCGCGGGAATCGAGCGACTGATTCTGGCTGATGCCACAAGCATGCGAACACGAATAATTTCTTTGATACCGATTTCGGTCCTTCAGCGCGACAGTGCTATCGTCGCCTCTTGGCCGACAACAGTCCGATGTGTCTTGCATCGAGCGACTCAGCGGCGTCGCTTCGTGATCGGCTGTACGCGACCCACAACTGACGGTCGCGTCGGCGCGCCGTCAACGGCCGCTTGCGGGGGCGCAACCGCTCCCCAGAATGTCCGACCGACGATGCCTGTGAGCGGCAGTTGATGGCGCCAGGCCCAGCCATATGCTCGCTCGGCCGCCCAGATCAGGACAGCCCGAGGAATCGACGACTGGTGGAGATACTTCTCGACCCCGATGTCCTGTTTCGAACTACGAGATAATTTGCACGCACCTGGTTCTGCGGATCGAACAGGCGGCGCTGATCGAAGCCGCCCTTGAGCTGCGGCGGCAGGCCGATCGCGAGATCGACCCGCCCTCGACCATCTCGTTACTCAAATTGACGCTCGTATCCCGAACGGTATTGAGCGCGATGCCCGGCGCCATGCGCGACAGTCGTTCTACAAGCGCGCGCAGAAAGACGACCTCGCTGATATCGGTCATGCCGACCTTTATCGTGCGTGTGACCCGCAGCGGATTGAACCCGCTCCCAGACTTGAGTGCGGCGTGCAGCTTGCAAGCGCCTGAGAAGTGGCTCCGCCGGGCCCATCGCGCAGGGCGTGGGCAGCTCCCCGCCTGGCTCACTCACGAACAGCGGGGCACCAAGCAGTTGACGCAGTTCGGCGAGGGCGTTGCTGACGCCGGGCTGTCATGTTCATCTGCTCCGCCACGGTCGATACTCACATGAGATCTTCTGCCAAAGAGCACGTGTCGCCGAAAATAACGCCACAAGGCTTGAGCAGAAAAGGAATCAACGCCGCGCTTGGGTCGCCGATCAGCGACTTCAAAAACTGTCTCTGTTGCAAGAGCATCATGCTCAGGAACAGGCAGGCAATGATTTGTAGCCAAAACGACTGATCCGCCTGATCAACAGATTCTCAGAATCGCGGCATCGAGAGACACAGCGCCGGGTGGCCATGGATGCAGAATCCATTCGTTCGCGGGAAGCAGCCAGCTGAGTACAGTCAGCGATCCAGACTCACACGAACGAATCCCCGTTGCGCCGCGCACCCACAACGCTAATGCAGCACTTGCCACCGCAGAACAGGATACGTGGCACCCGTCGGCATGACCCACGTGCCTTCAGGCCCAAAATCCCAACCGGTAAAGCTGGACGGGTCGCTCATCTGCGCCGTGGTCAATCCGTGGGACGCTGGAATGTTGGGGCCACCAAACGCTTGCCCGGTCGCTTCGATGTTCCAGTAATTGCCGTTGCTGGCGGTGGAACAACTGTTTGCGCAAAAGCCTGCTACGGATAGCGACGCATTGCCTGTCTGCACACGGCCTGTTGCAAACGACTGGTTGATGGTGCCGTAATTATTGACGACCAGTCCCCCGGCGGCCAGACCGCCCGTGACGGAACCCGTTGCATACGACTGGTCGATGGTGCCGCCGAATTCGTTGGTGAAAACAAGTCCAGCAGCATAGCCGGGAGACCCCACAGACGCACTGCTTCCCGAGCGCTCGATCAACCCCTCATTCGAGCCTACCAGCCCGGCAAGAGCGTTATTACAGGACGGACAAATGTTCTCGCCCGAAGTAAATACGTTGACGACCTTGCCGGCGTTATTTATCGCGAGGATGCCAGTGCCTCCGAAGAACGGTGTCTGCATGGCGCCTGTATGTGCGTTGACAATCAAATTGCGCACGACTCCGAACCCGGAGATATCTCCGAACACGGCATTAAGGCTCGGCGAGATATTGGAGATCGTATGCCCCATGCCATCGAATTGGCCGGAGAACGAGGCGGTTACCTGAAATCCCTGGGATCCAATGGTGGAAAACGAAAGATTGCTTGCATCGATATCTCTACCGAGCGCATAGTTGCCGCCCATGTCTCCCGAGACAAGTTCTTCAAGATCTGCCGCCGTATTCACGAGCGTGTAGAGGGTTATCTGCGTCGAAAGCCCGCTGTCGGCCGGCGGCTTCCAATTCGGATTATCGAGCAGAAGCCAATGGTAAGACTGGCGTCCCGAGTCGGAGAGGATGGAGATGATGCCCGTGCTATTGATCCAGTCGACGGTCCCCCCGTTGCCGTTCACGTTGCCGCCGTTGTTCATGCCCGTTGCGTCGCCGCGCAAGGTCAGATTACCTGTACCGTCATTAGCGATGGTCGTGGTCGGCGCCAGGGAGAGATTGCGATACGCGGCAAGCGTGAGCGAAGCCGGACCTGACCAGCGTAGGCTCGACGCGAAGCTCAGGTCGCCCGTTGCGCCGTTTGCCCCCGTCGTGGTGAGATCGACCGAGGTGCCGGCATTCAGGCTGCGCTGCAACGTCTGTGCAGAAACATCGTCGATGGTGAAAGCGGGCGTCGAGAGATTCCATTGGCCTGCATCGACCAACGCGTTGCCGAACGACAGTCGTGCGGCCTGCGTATCGACCGTTCCGCCGCTGCCGTCCGCGTTTCTTGCAGCGATCTTGCCTAGCTGCTCCACACTGCCACTCTCGGCGACGAGCCAGACGTGCCCGTCGCGATTGGCCGTACCGGTCGCGCGGATGCGCGAGCCGCGGCCTGCTAGTGCATACACGTTGCCGTCGGCGGCCTGCAGGCTGACCTGCGCAGCCATTATCTTCCCCTTGTTGACGATCGTGCCCTGACTGCCGGTCTGCACGAACATCTGTCTGCTGCTCGCAGAGTCTTGCAGCAATACGACTTCGCCCGCGGCCAATTCCACCGTGCCGTTGGGCGCCGCTAAAGTTCCGGCATTGCTGACCAGATTTCGCGCAATCAGAAATATATCGCCGCCGATCGAACTGATCTTGCCAAGATTGATGACGAATGCGTCAGAGTCGCCCGACGGCGTGAGTAAGCCGCTGCCCTGCATGAAAACTTCTTTGCAGATGTCCAGCGTCGACGCGACGAAACGACCACCCGTGGCCACAACGCCCGACGACCCTACGACAATTCCCTGCGGATTGATCAAATAGAGGCTGCCCGTGGCACTAAGCCTGCCAAGAATGTCCGATGGCGATCCGCCCGTCACGCGATTCAGCGTCGCGCCGGAACCGTTGTCGAACGTCACGCTATTGCGCTTGCCGATCGAAAAACTGTTCCAGTCGATCACGCCGCGCGTTGAACCAGGTTGCGTGATGAGGAGATTATTGCCCTGGCCTGCTATAGTGCCCGCGCCGGCGACGTAGTTGCCGCCTTGCGGAAGCACACCCGCCGCGAACGCGAAAGGTGTCATGGAAAGCCCGGTCAGCGAAAAGCCGATCGAAAGCCAGATGCGTCCGCGCAATCGCGCTCGACGCAGTGCGCGCCGCACGGGCCAAAGCAGTCCGGAAAATGACATACCGCCCCCTTCCGCGTGCGTGCGCAATGACTGCCCACGACCCGTCGTCGCCTGACCGGCCGGAAAGGAACGGTCGCAGCGTCTGAAGCTTAGCCAGTCGGCCTCGCGCCTGTATGCCGATGTCTCTGCGTTTTGCGACTTTCCCGTCATTGCTTTCGCGTAGGCGCTGTCACGTTAAATTGTTCGCGGCGCAATAGCGGAAAGGACAAACGCTTGCTCAGAAGACGGACGGACCTTGGGTGGCCTCAGTGAAACGATGCCAGGCGGCAAAGCGTGTGGCGAGCTGTTTGCGATAGAGTGAGGCGCTTATCAAGTGTCGCTTGAGCGCGAAGTGCTGCCGGATCGGACCGAATCTCGATAGGAAAGCCTGTGTGCGTTGAGGATCGCGGAAGCCGCGTATGCGTCGCTCGCGTTCGCGTGTCGGCTGATGACTGTTTTCCGCCCGGTTGTTGACCCGCGCGCTGGCTTTGACGAAGACATGCTTGAGGTGGGCAAGTTCGGGAATCTCGGCTTTCGCCGCGGGGTAGCCGCGCAGCTGGTCGGTCGCGATCTTGCGCGGTGCCTCAGCACACGAGGCAAGAACGCGCTTGAAAAACCGTTTCGCTGCAGCCTTGTCACGGCGCTTCTGCAGCAGGATATCGAGTTCGGCACCATGTCGATCGACGGCGCGCCACAATAGGTAAGGCTCGCCGCGCTCGAACAGCAACTCTTCAATGTCCGTAGGCTGAGCTGGAACCGAAAATACCACCGCACCGCATGGCTGATGATCGACGCCGGGAACCGGTAGCCGTGATAAAGCGGTTTCGTTTTCGTCATCGCATCATGTTACGTGAATGCCCCGCCAACGTGACAGTGCCGCCTGGACGATTTAGATAACCATCGTAGAAACGTTTGACGAACGGCGATACGTCTTTCGAAAGACGCAGCCGGGCTATTTCCGCTGCCGAGCGCGGTTTGGACAGTTGCGCTGCAATTTCGGCCAGCACCTGGTCCCGATCGACGTATTTGAAGCGTCCGTGGCTATAAATAGCATCGCCGCCAACGTAGACCGTGTCGACATCACGCGTGCGGGCACGATGCATGACGGCGTCGAGAACTGGCGCTGCCGCATCCTGATAGGGATACGTGGCGCTATCGTAATTAATCGCCACGGCATCGAACTGGCGTCCAACTTCCAGTCTGCCGATAGTCGAACCAAACGCTGTGGTCCTCGCGCCATCCTCAGTCGCCATTTTCAGCACTTCCGCGCAATTGGGAACGTCTTCATCGTCCATGCCGGGACCTCGATGAACGCGCAGCACGAGCCTCATTTCCTGCAGCATGTCGCGATCGTCGTTGATTCCGGCTTCATCCAGTCCCAGTCCAACCGTCACCCCTCTTTTCAAATAGCCCTTTAATGGCGCTACGCCGCTGCGAAGACGAAAATTGGAACTACAGTTATGACAGACACAGGTTCCCGTATGCGCGACCCGATCCATATCGCTGTCGCTCATCCATACTCCGTGGCCCAGCGTCATCCACGGCCCCAGCGCACCCAGCGATTCGAGATGCGCGACCGCGGTGGTGCCCGTACGGCGTCGCGCATACTCGCGCTGGTAAGCCGTCTCGAGCAGATGCATGTGCAACGGCACACCGTCCCGTTTTGCGGAGTCCACCATCGCCATCAAGCCCTTGTCGCTCATCCAGTGAAGATTGGCCGGAGCAAGCTGGATGCGGGTCAACTGCTGCTTCTGGTGGTCCTCCCGCAGTTGCCCGTATAACGACATATGCTCGTCGAAACTCATCGTTTGTGCCCGCAGATGGTCGGCCAGCCGTTCGCCTAATGGCGCCGGCAGGCTTCGGCAGAACGAACTGTCGTCCTCGTAGACCAGACGGTTCTGTTCGCGAACCGCATAACAGTACGAGGCCCGCATTCCGATGGTCTGGTAGGCCGTGAGGATTGCGCTCGATGCGGCATAAACGGTTTCAGGCGACCCCGTCATCCAGCCATGGATGTGTTGAACGGTCGTGATCCCCGACGCAACCATTTCGAACGCGGAATAGAGCGTATCAAGATAAGCATCGATGTCCCGCTCTGCGATACGGGCCGCCCACCATAGCTCGAGGGCATTGTCCCGAACCCCCAACTGAAATGGCGTCACGCCGACGTGATGGTGACCGTTGACAAAACCCGGCATCAGCACATGATTCTGATAATGGACGACTGAAGCGCCCGGATGATGCGGAAGGAGTTCGCCGAACTTCGCAACCGCAAGAATGCCGGTGTCGTTATAGGCAATGCAGCCGTCTTCTATTATTTCGGCAACGTTCTCCTGGCTCACGCCTTTGACAATCCATTTCGCCCTGACGATCGTGGTATTCGACACCATGTTTTCTCCGGAACTTATCGTAGCGACGGCAAAGGCCGACATGCCTCGGTTGGAAACGGCCAGTTAGAGGTCGAGAACCAGTTCATCCGTTTGCGCCCGTGAGCAACATGGAATGAATGCTTCGCCGTCGTTACGCTCCGCCTGACTCAGATAATCATCCCGATGCTCGGCGACTCCGCCAAGCAGCGTGGTTCGGCAAGCACCGCATACGCCACGCTCGCACGAGGATGGGACGTCGATTCCGGCTTCGGTCAATACTTCGAGTGCGGACTGATTCTCGCCCACAAAAAGGCGTTGGCCGGACGACGCCAGCCGCAGATAGAAAGGCCTGTTTTCCCTGATGGGCGCCGACGATGGCGCGAAACGCTCGATATGAATACGGTCCGAGGACCATCCTGCATCCGCCGCAGAGCCACAAAACACGTTGAGGAAACCCGGCGGCCCGCATACAAAGAGATGCGTTTGAGGCTCTGGATCGGACAATATCGAGAGCAGCGTCCCGCTGTCGATCCCACCCATGCCATCCTTATGGATGGAAAAACGAGAAGCCAGGCACGGAGCTTCAAACCGCGCCCGGAAAGCGACGTGTTCAGACGATCGAACGAAGTAGTGTCCCTCGAACGAATCATTGCTGTGGGACAGCGCTTCCGCCATCGACAATATGGGCGTAATACCAATGCCAGCGCCCACCAGAATGCTATGTCGCGCAGGAACGAGGGGGAACAGATTCCGCGGAGTGCTCCCCGCAATCAATGCGTCCTCCTTCAGCGTCTGATGCAGAATCTTCGAGCCGCCTTCTTTCGACTGCGTGTCGAGCACTCCGATTACATAACGGTGACGCTCATGAGGCGCATTACAGAGTGAATACTGGCGGACGATGGTCGGCGTGATGTGCAGATCGATGTGCGCGCCAGCCTCGAACGCCGGAAGCGGCTGGCCTTCGGGATGCACGAGTTCAAGAGCGACGACGCCCTCGGCTTCTTCCCGACGACTCGATACTTTCAAGGTCATTAGAGTCATCCGGATACCTCAGCGCATAGCCGCGCCGCCATCGACGCCATAGCATTGACCTGTAATGAAACTCGCGCCCCGACTCGCGAGAAACACGACCACGGCAGCAACTTCGGAAGGCTGACCAATCCGGCGTAGCGGGTTATCCTGTTCCTGAGCCTGTTGCTCGGCGCTCATTTGAGCAAATCTGATCAAGGGTGTATCGATCGGGCCAGGCGCCACCGCATTCACGAGTATTTTCGGCGCAAGTTCACGCGCGCAGGAGCGTGTGAAAGAAAGGATCGCGCCTTTCGTTGCGCAATAAGCGGACGCACCGGCACGCCCCAGATAGGCCAACTCAGAGGACACGTTGATAATGCGGCCCGAATCGGGCCCACTATCCCGTATATGACGAAGCGCTGCTCGCGTGACCAGCATGGTGCCTCGCACGTTCACCGCGAACATCCGGTCAATGTCGCGAACCTCCATCTCCTCGACCGACGCGTCGATTTCAATGCCTGCGCAGTTAACCACGAGGTTTAGCTCGCCAAGCTGTGCCGCGGCTTGCGCGATTACCCGCTCGACCTGTGCCTCCTCGCTGATATCGGCGTGCAGCACAGGTACGGCCTGGCTTCCCTCCGACGAGTGAAGATCGATTCCGACGACATTCCAACCCGCCTCGTGGAGCGCCTGAGCCACAGCGCGGCCGATGCCGCTCGCCGCTCCTGTTACGATTGCGCCGGCACGAACCGCCGTGCGGTTAGCGCCATCCCTCGTTACCTCGAAATGTTCAGACATGAGCTGACTCGACGACTTGCTTCACGGGATAACGTCCTTGCAACCGCGCCGCGACATAGCGTTGAATGAGCCATACCGGTTCTTCGAGATGACTCAGGCGACCGCGCACCGCATTCGTGGACCCGAGTCCGCGCTGCACCGCTGTATTGACCTGCATATCCTGACTGTGGAAGTCGGACAACATTTTCGTTTCGGCTTCAACGATGTGCGCAAAGTCGGGCCGCTCGAGATTATCTTTCGACACCAGCGTGAAGGTCTTAAGGCGACAACGGTCCGCTGAAACCGGCTCGAGTTGATACCAGAGAACTCGGTCTCGCATGGTCAGGAACATAAAGCAGGGAAAGCCAAGAAACAGGCCCCATTCCGTCTCCTGCTCCAACGTCAGCCCCGAAACGGGTGTGAATCCGGGCAGACGCTCGCCGCCACCGCGTTCGACTCGCACCTGCTCGGCCATGTCGGGTTTAAACGGCAGGTGGCAACGAATAAAGCCGGGATGCTCGGGCTCGGTCCAGGTTGTCCGCGCCGGCATGGTTCGCTGCAAGGTATCGCTATGGATGCCCATGTGATGGTAGGACTCCATCCAGTTCTCGACCATCACCTTCCAGTTGAAGTCGCATTCCCACTGCAACTCGATCACCACCTGCATATCCGCCGTTTTCCACGGTGCGATGATGTCGCCAAAGTCCCTGTATTGCTCGGCCAGCGGAGGAGCGGTTCCGTCCAGGTTGACAAACACAAAGCCCTCCCAGATCTCGCACCTGATTTCGGCGAGGCGCCAGTCAGCGCGGTCGAAACCCTCGGCTTTGTGCATCTCGGGGCTCGCGTTGAGCTTCCCATCGAGTGAGAACGACCAGGCGTGATAAGGACAGGTAAGCCGTTTTGTCACGCCCGAACGCGGTGTGCCGAAGCATTCATGCAAGATGTCCGTACCTCGATGAGGACACACGCGGGACAGCACCTTGACCTCATTTCCCTGGTCGCGTACGACGACAAGGGGTTCACCCAACAGGTCGACGGCGCGGTAACTGCCCGCAGCCTCCAATTGAGAAGTGTGCGCCACGCACAGCCAACCGGAGGCGAGCACAGCGCGTGACTCATGCTCGAAGTAAGGCTGGTTGAAGTAGGCCTGTCGCGGCAGGGTGCGCGACTGCGCGAGAGGCAAGGACGCAGTCGCAACGATGTCCTCGAGAAGCGAATCGAAATTGCCGTTACCTGGAGCTGGCTGCAACGACGCGAAATTGATCGGCTGGATGGTGGCTTCTATTGTCATGATTTGAGGTTCAATCGTTTGAACAGGAGAGTCGGTTTCGAGAAGAATGGGGTAATGCATACGATGAACGAGCGCCGCAACTCGCCGGCCGAGGTATTCGCCAGTAAGCAGATCGGCTCTTGGGGGAACTGTCTGGGCGCATTGATCGCGATTCGACTGCGCCGCGGCGCCGACAAAATAGCTATGCCGGTTCAGCTCCTCTTCAGATCCTTCGGAGCTGTCGTTCGCCGGCGGCAGGCCGAGACTCACCCAGTTCATACCGAGTTGCGCCGAGAAGATCACGAATTGCAGCAATGTGTTCAGTTTGTCGCCTGAGCGCGAAGAACCGTTCGTGAATCCGGCTGCGAATTTGTCCGTCCATTTACCCGTGCGAAAAATTCTCGACGAGCACGCATCCATGAAGGTCTTAAATTGAGCGGAAGCGCTGCCCATATAGGTCGGTGCGCCGAAGATGATTGCATCCGCGCTTTCGAGATCCGGCCAGAATTCGTCGACTTCTTCCACGCTGATCAAGTGAACCTGGGTCTGATGCACTGAGCGCGCACCCGCCGCGACTGCCGCGGCCATCCGCGCGGTGTGCCCTCTTGCACTGTGGTAGACAATCGCCACGGAAATTCCCCTTTCGTCTTTCATTTTGACTCAACGCTAGTGTGGGTTGATGGCCGAGGTATGTTCGGAACTGTCGCTGCGCGGACTGCTCATCCAGCGCGGTGCTTTGCCGGAATAATGCAAGGTCCATGCCATTCGAATCACCGGGGCATGCCATCCGCTCCCGGCCCAGATCCATCAATGTCGTTGCATTAGCAATGATGTTTGAGCGCCAAGGTTATCCCCTCTCTCATCTGCACCAAGAACGGTAGGTAACGACACCTTTGCTCCAACATGGGTTCTCGCTCGCCGTAATTTGGTGCGCATATGTCGTTGATTTTTGTTTCTTCGGGCCGTTCGAGAGTCCCCACTCGGCGAGACCAGCCAAGACATCTGATTCCGTCGCTCCCCGGCCGTTTCACGCTGGCATCCGATTTGCATTGATGAGTCGTCGACGACCTCATATCTAGTTGCAAACGCAATGACATTAAGTGGCGTCGACTCATGCACGGAAGAAGCTTGAGCGTAGTTCCCGCTTGACCCAGGCGATGGCATGGGCGGTGCGCTCTTTCCTTTCCAGGTCTATATCGTGAAAAACGCCGCCCCGGTTTGCACACGTTGTCTTTCTCTTATTCAGGATACTTGATGACTTACTCACTGAAGGAGTCGCCGCTACGGGACACCGATTACGCGCCGGAAGCGCAACGGTATGCTTCGCCCGCAGGCCTTTTCGGCATACTTGTCGGCGCGCAGATGTGTTTCAACCTAGTGGTTCTGGGATGGCTTCCAATCCGTTTCGGATTAGGGTTACCCGGCGCTTTAAGCGCTATAGCAGCAGGATTGCTGGTCGGATGCCTCGCTGCGGGACCGTTCGCTCTGCTCGGCACGCACACCGGCGCGAACAGCACCGTAAGCAGCGGCGCTCACTTTGGATTGAGAGGAAGGTGGATTGGTACAGCCATCACGTTTTTTACCGCACTTGGCTTCTTTGCACTTGTGATCTGGACCGGTGGAGACGCAATTACCGGGGTCATCGTGCGCGTGTTTCATCTCCGGGACACCGGCATGTTTCGCACTGTCGGCTATGTGCTGACATGTTCCGGCGCCACGTTCATTGCGATCTTTGGACACGATAAGGTAGCGGCGACGCAGAAATTTGTTGCCGTTGGCATCGGCCTGCTTTTCGTCGTCGGCTTTGCTGCTCTCGCACCACGCTTTCACGTTGACTATCGCGGTGGCAATTACATTCTGGGATCGTTCTGGCCGACATGGTTGATGTCCGCCGCCACGGCGCTCGCAGTTCCCGTGTCATACACTCCATTTCTGAACGACTATTCACGCTACATTTCGTCGAAACGCTATTCGCGCTTCGCGGTCAGCCTCGCAAGCGGTGGCGGCCTGTTTGTCGGATGCATGGCCGTCATGAGTTTCGGGGTGTTCGAAGGTTCGATATTCAATGTCCAGTCAGGCCCGGTGCGCGGTCTCGTTGAAGGCTGTCCGACATGGTATCTGGTCCCGGTCCTGATCATCGGCGTAATCGGGCCGCTATCCCATGGCTCCTTATGCCTGTATGCGCCGGGCCTCGACATCGCATCGCTTTTTCCGGCGCTATCGAGGCGGGTCGTGACTCTGGCCCTAGGGGCACTCGGTCTGATCGTGGTCCTGCTCGGGGCTTTCGTCTGGAACGCCGTCGACGCGTTCGTCGCATTCGTCACACTGTTTACGGTCGCGACTACGCCATGGCTCATGATCATCCTCCTCGGACACTTCCACAGGCGCGGCTGGTATAGTTCCCGCGACCTCCAGTTATCAAAACGCAATGCATCGGATAGCCGCTACTGGTTCTCAGGAGGATGGAATTTGCGAGCTCTGGCAGCGTGGGTTCCGGCAGTGGTGGTCGGCCTGCTACTCTCAAGAACCAGTCTCTTCACCGGCGCGTGGTATGCCGTCGCGGGCGGAATCGACATTAGCGTCCCGATCGCAGCCGTCACGGGCGGGGCGATCTACGCTTTCCTTCTGGTGCTGGTGCCCGAACGCTCCACACTACACGGATATCAAAATGAAATCCCCGGGGGTCCCCACGTTCTGGATGCCCGCTTCAGCACGCTTTCAGGCGAAGAGAACCCTCTTGCTGAAAACTGAAATGGACTGAGGCCGGCCTGTGACCGGCCTTGTGATACCGTTGCAATGAACATAGAGCTGTTCAATGCAGGAATAGGCTCCGCGTTCCGTCCAATCTGGCAGCTGCGCGTATGGGGCGCCAGGTTTCTACTCTCGAAACAAGGTTTATGCTCAAGAAAAATCACCCAGGCACGAGTCGCGGATCCACTGGCTGGGCCTCATTTATCCGCACTTACGTGCTTGTCGTCGACATCATGGAAGAGACGTTCCGTCAGGAAGGCCTGCCTCCTCTGTCCTGGTACGACGTATTGTGGTCGCTCGAATCTTCGCCCGAAGGACGTCTGAGAATGCGTGATCTTGCCGAGCAGGCGGTCTACAGTCGCAGCTTCATCACGCGAATCATCACTACGCTGGAGAAAGAAGGACTGGTCGTGAGAGGGCAATCGGAGAGCGACGGTCGAGGCAAGATCGCGATCATCACCGAGAAAGGTCGGGCGCTACGCAAGCGGATGTGGCCGCTGTATCAGCGGCTCATCGAGCAACATTTCAATTCGCACCTCACACCCGGCGAGCACGATGCACTGGAACGAGGTTTCCGCCGGATTCTTTCTGCCGCCCACGAATACAAACAGTATGCTGGCCTCGCGGCGGAGAACCCCGAGGAAACCGATTCCGATGGCCGGGCAACGCGCCGCAGATCCCGTTCCCGGCCTGCCGCTCAGCGGGGAGGTCAATGAATGTCTTTCGCGACGAAGAACGGTAGAGAGCGCATAGGCGGCCCTCGACGGGACGCCAGGATATCCGCCCCTTAGCTGGCGTGCTGTCCATGTAAAGCTGCGGCCGATTGCCCGAGTTGCTGCGCGACTTCAGTCGCGTTTGCTTTGACGCTTGCCAACGTATCTGGCGCGGCGAGCGTCGGAGCCACATTGATCTCCTGGATGTCTTCCACACCAATGAAATTCAGCCACTTACGGAGGTAGGGTTTCTGAAAGTCATGCGGGTGGTAATCCGGTCCGAGCGGATAGTCGCTCGCACTCGAATAGATAAGCGTTGCCGATTTATCCTTGAGCAATCCTTTGTATCCGGATTCAGGCGACCATATCCAGTTGACATCCGCTAGCGTGATCACGTCGATGTAATGCTTCAACACGTAGGGCACGCTGAAGTTCCACATGGGGACGGATAGTACGTACTCGTCCGCGCTGCAAAATTCGTCGGCGAAGCGCTTTACTTTCGTCCACGCCTCCAGCTGATCCGTGGAAAATTCTTTTTTTCGCAACACTGCAAACTTGGCTTCGATCACCTTCCGGTCAAAGGCTGGAAGGGTTTCTTCCCAAAGATTCAGGCGCTGAACAGAAGTGACCGGTCCGCTCTGGGTGCGGCTCTCGATATACCTGGATGCCACCTGTGACGAATGCGAATTCAGTTCACCCGGCGAAGCTTCGATGTATAACAGATGGCTCATTGAGTACCCTTGAAGTCGTGGGAGATCTTGATGGCAAATAGTTGCTACCTGAAGAACCCGATGATATAGACCGATGGTTTGCTCCCGCAACATGCAAAAACTGAAACGAGATTATCGAAAATGAACAATATCAACTGGGACGATCTTCGCTATATTCTGGCCATGCGCCGCGAAACGACGCTCAAGGCCGCAGCCCGGGTATTAAAGGTCAGTCACGCCACCGTCACCCGTCGCCTGAGCGATATAGAAGAACGCCTGAGCGTCAAGCTATTCGAACGCTCCGGCGCCGGTTACGTCGCTACGTCGGCGGCAGACGAGATCTGCGATGTAGCGAAGGCAATGGAAGTGCAGGTTATAGGACTGGAACGCCGGCTGAGCGGTAGAGAACTGCATCTGACGGGCTCGGTACGTGTCACCACCACCGATACCCTGCTCGCGGGTGGAATGGCCGAGTGTCTCGCGTCTTTTCGGCAAGCCTATCCTGACATCAAACTTGAAGTGATGGTCTCGAACACATTCTTCAATCTCTCGAGACGAGAATGCGATATCGCGATTCGACCCAGCAGCGAGCCGCCGCCACAATTGATCGGCCGCTGTCTCGGCAAGCTCTCGAGTGCAATTTACGGACATCGCGACTATCTCGCAGCCAATCCTTATGCAATGGAATGGAACCAGTATGACTGGATCGCACCAGGCGACGATCTACAGCATCTTGCTCAGGCACAGTGGATTCGTGAGCATGTCGATAAGTCGCGCGTCGGTATGCAGGTCGACTCCCTGCTCGCCATGACTCAGCTCGTTGAGCGTCGGGCCGGTGTCGCACCGCTGCTGTGCATGCTGGCCGATCGCCAGCCCGAATTGCAACGCGTCACCGACCCATTGGACGAGATGTCGACGGAAGTCTGGATGTTGACCCATCAGGAGCTTCGTGCCACGCCCCGCATTCGGGTTCTCATGGAGCATGTCTCCCGTTTTGCCTCTGCAAACAAAGCGTTCGGCCGTGCCGTCGGACAGACATAGCGCGAATGCACTCCACGCCCTCGGGCGCCGCCATCCTCCTTTTCGCCTCCCACACCGATGACTGAGCAACTCCAACTCACTTTTTATACGGCAGATACGCCAAACGGACAGAAAATAAGTATTTTTCTCGAGGAGGCGGCGCTTTCCCATAAGAAGGTCAATCTGAACCTGTCCGCTGGCGATCAACACACGGCCGACTACCTCGCGATCAATCCCAACGGAAAAATCCCCGCAATCGTCGACCATGCCGCCGATATCACCGTATTCGAATCGGGCGCCATACTCAGCTATCTGTCTTCGACCTATGGACACCTGCATCCTGCCGATCCCAAAGACCGGATCGCCGTTCAGCAATGGCTGCACTTCCAGATTGGCGGTATCGGACCTATGCTCGGTCAACTCTGGTGGTTTCTTCACGCCTCGAAAACCGTCAATACCGAAGCAATCAACCGCTATACCAACGAGGCGCTTCGTCTCTACGGGGTCGTCGACCGGCGCCTCGCCAGCTCCCCATTCATTGCAACTTCTCTTTATTCGATCGCGGATATCGCCGCCTTCACGTGGCTACGCACCCACGAAGAGTTGAACCTCGATATTCAGAAGTACCGGCACGTGACACTCTGGTTGGAGCAGATTGGCGATCGACCCGCGGTCAAACGCGCGCTGGAATCTTTGCGCGTGCTAGTCAGCGGGCTCTGAATCGGGCGCTTTAAATGTCCGGGTCTCGGCCTGTCTATTTTGTCACCCTCGTCGCGCGCGCATGAGCGACGCCTATTGTGGAGCCCCGCATGCATCAATCGACTCGTGATTTCGTTGGCTACGGCGCCAATCCCCCGGATCCCCAATGGCCCGGGGACGCACGCATCGCGTTAAATTTCGTGCTGAACTATGAAGAAGGATCGGAGCCCTCCATCGAACTGGGTGACGACGCGACGGAAACCTGGTTCACCGAGTCCAATGGCCTGAATACGGGTGTCGTGGGACGCGATCTCGCAGCCGAGAGTTTATTCGAGTACGGCAGCCGGGTCGGTTTCTGGAGACTCATGCGTTTGCTCCAGGAGCGAAACCTGCCTGCAACGGTATTTGCGTGTGCCATGGCTTTGGAACACAACCTCGAAGCTGCCAACGCGATCCGGGCCTCGGGATTCGATGTTTGCAGCCACGGTTGGCGATGGATCAAGCATTATCTGCTCACCGAAGAGCAGGAGCGGGAGCACATCAGACTCGCGATAGAATCGCTGACACGCACGACTGGCGCCCGGCCAGAAGGTTGGTATTGTCGTTACGCGCCGGGTGAAAACACTCGCCGGTTGCTGGTCGAAGAAGGCGGATTTCTGTACGACTCGGATTCCTATGCCGACGAATTGCCGTTCTGGAAGGTCGTGGGCGACAAGCCGCATCTGGTGGTCCCGTACTCGCTAACGAACAACGACGGCCAGTACGCCGGCGCTGTCGGCACCTCGGACCAGTGGTTCAGCTTCATGCGCGACGCCTTCGATATGCTCTACCGTGAAGGACAGAAGCAGCCAAAAATGATGTCGATCGGTCTGCATATGCGTCTGATCGGCCATCCCGCGAGGGCCGTTGCACTGGAAAGATTCCTCGATCACGTAATGCGCCATTCCAATGTCTGGATCACCCGTCGTATCGACATTGCGAGGCACTGGGTCGAACATCATCCGTTCAGCGCGGGCTAAATCCGAGTGTATTCCTGAGTGCACACGGATTTAAAAAGCCGCCGGTCGCGATATCGAAATCCGGCGGCCTTTCGTGCAGACGCTGCGCTTCTAGTCGTGTTCCATGAGAATATCTTCAAAGAACGCGCCAAAGCGGTTATCCGCGCTGCGGATATGAATCTCCAGCACCCACAGCAGATTACCTGGGCGGAAATCGACGCCCGCCATCGAACCTTCATAAACGACAGCGTGCGGGAAGTCGGCCAGACGGTGTCCTGACAAATCCATGTCGAACACCCATCCGCGTCGCTCAGACGCCGCTACGGCAAACTCGTAGAGTTCCTTGCCCGTTGCTCCCGTCGTGAGCCAGCACTGGCGAACCTCTTCGAAGATCTCTCTCGTGTCTTTCGCACATCGAGCCTTCTCGGGGTCATTGCCAGTCAGAAAAGTTTCTCCACCATCGCCTTCCCAATCTTTCCAGACCGGGCCAATGTCGACAAAGAAAATATCGTCGGTGCCGAGAACTATACCGGGCTCGGACGCAGCGCCATATGTCTTCGTCGTGTTGACACCAAAGCGGACGAAGACGTCATGCCAGCCGCGCAGCAAGCCCAGGTCGGCGAGTATGTCCTTCGCCATTTCAACGGCGTCTTCCTCAACCATTCCAGGCTTGATGGCTTCCGCGATCTGATGAATCGCGGAGCGCGTCTGCTCGCGGGCAATCATCATCTTTTCCGGGTCATACTTGCTTCCTACTGCTTCGATACTTTCCTGAACATGCGCGGCACTCATTATGGGGTCCTTGATGAGATGAATTGCTAGGGACGGGACGCTAGAGAAGTCAAAGCGGAATACTGATTTGCAAATCGGCAAGTTCGGGCGTGAGCACAACCTGGCATGCGAGGCGGTCCCATGGCCCAGACTCTTCCAGCGAGCGCAGCAGACGCTTTTCGCCTCGATCCGCGGGCGTCAGGCGCTCGAACCACTCTGAATCGACAACCACACGACAGGTGCCGCAAGACTTTGCCCCACCGCACACGCCCATGATCAGACGCGCATCGCGCAGTGTCTCCATCAGGGTCGTACCGCGGTTGGCCTCCAGCTTGCCGGAGCCCGCCACGATGATTGGAATACGTTCCGCAGTCTCGGCGACATGCGGCACTGCCGTTGAAGATGATTCGAACGCATCCGCGAAAAACCTGTCCGCCGAGAGACGGTTTCGAGCGGTCAGCAGCGCCTTGGCGCCCGCCACCATACGCGGAGCACCGCAGGCATAGACGTAGGCCGAAGAGAGATCTGCATGGTGACGCGCGGCCACCTCCTGCACCAAGCCGCGTTCGCCGTCCCAATCAGGATCAGGATCAGGAGCGTTCAGCACCGGAATGAAGTGAAAGTTCCGATAGATCCGGCTCAGTTGCTCGAAGCGATCGTACAGGTAGAGGTCCGCCCTGCTTTCGGCACCCCAGTACAGCCACATTGGATTTTCGCAACCGGAGCGTATTGCGGCTTCCATGAGTGCGTTGATCGGAGCGATGCCTGTTCCTGTAGCAAGCAGCACCACTCGCTCATCGGCGGAAAGCGACGTGGGCCACACACAACTGCCGAATGGTCCATGCACTTTCAGATGATCACCCGCGGCGAGGCTGTCACGAACGATCGTCGAGAATTTGCCGTGCGGATGCAGCCGGATATGTAATTCGATTTCGCCGGCCTCCACCACCGCATTCGCCATCGAATACGATCGAATCTCGCCGTCGGGCAATTCGATACTCAAAAACTGGCCCTCCCGGTAAGTCATTGGGTGCTGAGATGGAAAGGCTAATTTAAGTATCGTGACGGATGCGCTAGCCGCTTCGACCGAACGAACTTGCGGGTTAAAGAGTCCTGCGGGCAATGGGCGCGAAGTCGATTCCATGGATTCTTACTGTTTCAGCTATGGCGCGACCGCGCAGATGGCTTTGCGTGGATGTCGGCGAGGTAGTCATGGGAAGCATCAGGCAGCCAGCTCGGGCTTTCCAGAAGTCATCGTATCTGCGCCACACGAGACGTGGCAATGCGCAAAAATGTGAATGACTTTATCGAATATGAACATTCGAATGAAAGCACTCCGACGAGCGACGGTCGGTGCTCGCTAGAGGAGTAGCGGCCCGTCGCAATTTTTGCAGGAGTTTGACGTCGTTGGAGGGAAATTGACCGGCAGGTGAAGACACTCACCTGCGATTGAGAGCATTAGCTTATTCAGCTGATGGAAGACGTTCGTACGACCGGCTAAGGATGAGAATCACGTTCGCATTAGCGTCGACTCCACTGTGAATCCGCCATCGTGAGGATCGAGTGGCGACTCGGCGAGCTGAGCGTCGGCTAAAGACTTGACATGTTGATTGCGGGTGCGGCTAAATACTTGGACTGGTTTATGCTGCTATTCCCAAGCTCTCCCGCATTGCCAACTTACGGAACTTCGTCGATGCTGATGCATAAAGCACTGTGGCCCAGAAAGCAGCGACGGAGTTTGGGTCACGTTGGTAAATTCGCGCCATGCGGCGAACCGGGCCGCAAGGTGTTTGCGATAGAGAGAAGCGCGCAGCAGATGTGGTTTCAGTGCGAAGTGCTGACGGATCGGACCGAAGCTCGTCAGGAAAGCCTGGGTGCGCTTCGGGTCGCGAAAGCCTCGCATGCGCCGCTCGCGGTCCCGCGTGGGCTCATGGCTGTTCTCTGCACGGTTGTTGACACGGGCCGCGGCCTTGAGGAACACGTGCTTCACGTTGAAACAGCTCCGGGATTTCGGCTTTTGCTGCCGGATAGCTGCGCAATTGATCGGTGACGATCTTGCGTGGCACCGGGTTTGAGCGCAGTACACGCTTGAAGAAACGTTTGGCGGCGGCCTTGTCGCGACGCTTTTGCAGCAAGATGTCGAGTTCGACGCCGTGCTCGTCGACTGCACGCCAAAGCAGGTACGGTTCGCCACGCAGGGTGACGAACATCTCGTCCAGGTGCCACCTACTACCCGACTTGCAGCGCGCTGCTTTCACCCGATGGGCAAAGCCCGCGCCGAATTTCTCGCACCAGCGGCGAATCGTCTCGTAGCTGACCGTCACGCCGCGCTCGAACAGCAACTCTTCAATGTCGCGTAGGCTGAGCTGGAACCGAAAATACCACCGCACCGCATGGCTGATGATCGACGCCGGGAACCGGTGGCCGTGATAAAGCGATTTCGTTTTCGTCATCGCATCATGTTACGTGAATGCCCCGCCAACGTGACAGTGCCATGCCGGGGGCAGAGGGTCTTATTCGACCGCGCGACTGCCGCCCGATCGGGCCTGAAACTGCTCGACCACGTTGAGTATCGAGCGTGTTGCGACGACGGCCACGGTTCCCGTCCCGATCGCCAGCGGATAGCGCCAATCCGTATGGAGCATGATCTGTGGGATAACCGATATCGCGAGCGCCGGCAGCATGAAGGCGCCCACGGCGCGTATCAATACGATGCTTGCCCCCAGTGCGAACAACACCGACAGCGGCCCCGTCCCGAAGAGCACGATACTGACCCAGCCAAGCCCCGCAGTCGCCATGCAGATGGCTGGAAGCAAGGCGGAGCGTCGCGCCCATGGGCATGTTTCGGCTCGCACCAGCGTCTCGAACGCGATCACGATCAGCGGAGGAAACAGAATGAGCCGGATACCGGTGCGAGCCGCCAGAAAATAGGTCACCGCCAGCACGCTCCAGAAGGCTGCCCAGCGCGTCGTCTTGCGGTATGCATTCGCCGGCGTACGCGTCTCCGTCCGCACGACAGCTGGTTCAGGTTGCCCGATTCCGGCGCGCCACCAGCGCTGGTACGCCACGGACAGCAGCGCAAGCACACCCGTATCGAAGGCGATAAACACGACATAGTGCACACTGGTGACGTTGAACACCAACGGCAGAAAGCCCGCCGGAACGGCAGGAAACACCGGCGACTTCATGGCCTTCACAATCAGAAGGGAACCGGCGATGCACAGTATCGCGGACGGTACACCGTATGGCAGATAGCCCGCCACGCTCACGCCCCAAAGCGCCGTCACCGCAGGCGTCACGGCGACCATCAGCGGCGCCATGGCCCACGGTCCGGTCGGCCGCATGAACAGGCCGTAGGCGAGCGCGGCAAGCTCGGGGAAGAATACAAAGTCGTTGTGAATCATCTTCCCCACGCAAGAGACGGCGCAGAGATAGATAACGGCCAGACACGCACCGGGCAACGTGCTTTTAGGGGAATTGTCGTTGGGCATATAAATCGTCGGATTGGCGCAGCGATTTTCAGGCGATCATGCGGTCCTCGCCGATCTCGTCGCGAACCTGACGGTGTAGACTCGGTCTACCGACTGGCCCGTCGAGGCCCCGGCCAGATGATCCGGAAATCGCCCACGGATCGATTCCACGATGCCCCCGCCGTCGAGACCGCATTCGGCCAGCAACTTCGCCGGGTCGCCGTGATCGATGAAGCGGTCGGGAAAGCCGGCTCACGCTGATCGCCCCTCGAAAGATCCAGATTCGCCTGTTCATAGCCCAGCTTTGCCTCTCGACAGAAGAGCCTTATCTTCTGCCCGTTCGGCGTGTCCGCCGTGTAGAACGTCAGGCTGCTTTTTGTCATGCTGGAGTTCGCATTCAAGTTGAGTTGCGGTCTAAACAGTTGCATTTGCAATCGTACTTCGTACGTGGTGGATACGCAAGCGCGCAGCGCGCGAGTCATACATTCGATGCAGACAGTCCGAGCCTTGACGCTACGATTACGGCCTGTTTAGCGGTCGATACGTCGAGTCTGTGAACGAGGTTTGCCATGTGGTACTTGGCCGTTCGCTCCCGGATACCGCAAATATCAGCGATCTCGGTGTATGAATTTTGATACGGATGGCTTTGTCAACTTGTCGAGCCGAAGGGTGAAAGGCGGCAGAGACCCGCATGCGTTAAAAAGCATGCGACGGATTTAGGGCAAGCTCAGTGATTTAGCGCCAGGCGAAAAACCGGGCGGCGAGTTGTTTGCGATAGAGTGAAGCGCGTAGCAGGTGGCGCTTGAGTGCGAAATGTTGCCAAATCAGCCCGAAGCACGAGAGGAATCGCTGTGTGCGTTTCGGGTCGCGAAAGCCGCGCGTTGGACGCTCGCGTTCGCGTGTCGGTTGGTGGCTGTTCTCGGCCCGATTGTTTAGCCGGGCCGCCGCTTTCACGAAAACGTGCTTCACGTTCGCGAGCTCCGGGATCTCAGCTTTGGCGGCCGGGTAGCTGCGCAACTGATCGGTGACGATCTTGCGCGGGACCGGGCTTGAGCGCAGCACATGCTTGAAGAAGTGTTTGGCGGCGCCCTTATCGCGCCGCTTTTGCACCAGGATATCCAGTTCGGCGCCGTGCTCATCGACCGCTCGCCACAACAGAAACGGCTCGTCTCGCAGCGTGATGAACATTTCGTCGAGGTGCCACGCGCTACCGGGCTTGCGGCGCGCGACTTTTACCCGATGAGCGAAGCCCTTTCCGCATTTATCGCACCAGCATCGGATCGTCTCGTACGTCACGATCATCCCACGCTCGAAGAGCAACTCTTCGATATCACGCAAGCTCAACTGAAAGCGAAAATACCAGCGCACGGCACAACTGATGACGGCGGCCGGAAAACGGTGACCGTGATACAGCGATTTCTCATCTCGTCATCTTACGCGACCGGCCCGTCAACCTCACAATGCCTCGTCAGATACAGCCAGCCCTCGTCGGTCCAGAGATAGGTCATGTCTGTCGTCCAGATCTGATCAGGTTTCGCCGGCGAGAAGTCACGTTGCAGCAGGTTAGCCGCGACCGGCAGATTGTGCTTGCTGTCGGTCGTGGCTTCGAATCGCCGCTTGGTGCGCGCCTTGATGCCGTGCAGCTTCATGAGCCGCTGAACCCGGTCCTTGCTCACCCGGATGCCCTGAGCCCGAAGCTTTTTCCACACGCGTGGCGAACCGTATTCGCATTTGGATTCGGTATGTACGGCGCGAATGCGGACCAGCAGTGCGTCGTTGCTGATGCGCTGACGCGGTCGCTCAGAATCAACGTCAAGGGCTTTACGGTCGTGATAACCGCTGGGACTGACACCCAGCGCCTGGCAGGCCACGGAAACCGGCCATTGCCGGCTATGTCGTTCGATCAACGCGTACTTCACACCGCCCGCTTCGCGAAGTAAGCCGTCGCTTTTCCAAGGATATCGCGCTCCATCTTCACGCGGGCCAGCTCGGCGCGCAGCCGGGCAATTTCAATCTTTTCGGCTGACACCTGCTTGCCCACACCATTGAGCTTGCTCGTATCGTCGGCCTTGAGCCACGCATTTAGCGTCTGCTTATTGATGCCCGGAATCTTCGCCGTCGACGCGAGGCTCTGGCCGCTACGCACCATGCGCACCGCTTCAATCTTGAATTCCAGCGTGTACCGCGCCCTCGAGTTACCCATTGCTAAATCCTCGGTTGCTGAAGTTTTACATACTCTCAGTAACGGATACGTTTTTCGAGGGCAAGGTCACTCCTGTCAAGAGCAGCCGATCGGCATCGGCTTAAAGACCGTTAAGGAAGGTCTGCAAAACCCGTTTTCTGCGCGTGGGCTGTTTGCAGCGCGTGCCACTACATTGCAAACATGCTGCGGCGCTGGTCATAGGTTTTGATTCGGCCGTGTGATTCACGTTTGCCCGCGCATGAGGCCGCCCACGCCCTCGCGTTTCACGCTTTGAGCAATTGCTTGCGTGCCATCCACAGGTTACCCAGTGCA
>NZ_CAAJGK010000058.1 GCF_900996245.1 Paraburkholderia sp. BCC1886
ACTGTTTTTCGGTCTCTTTCGAAACCGGTCGCTCACTCAACGTACTGACGAATCGTTCAACCATCTTGCGACGATCAAACCTTCCTTTCATTACTGTGTGAGACTTGATACTTTCGCTTTACCCGACAGACCCCGAAGAGCCCGCCGGCGCATCGCGCATCAAGCGCCCACACTTATCGGCTGTTAATTTTTAAAGATCGATTACGCACTCACTACCCGAACCGCACCGGCTAACTTCACCGCTACCGCCCCGTTCTGCGTCGCTGCATCTGCAGCAGAGAAACGAGATTATGGAGAACGATCCGCAGGTCGTCAACCCCTCTCTGCGAATTTCCTTTTGAGCAAGCGCCGATCGGCGCCAGAAACATGCGCCCCCTATATATAGGCACTACCGAAAAAGTGATCGCGTCGCGTGTGCGAAAGGCCAGCTTGATCTATAGTGACAGCTTGTCCTCAGCGGGAGCATACTATCGCCTCGCCAAGCTGGACATCGAGCCATACATACAACCACCGCATAACTGGCGGGCTGCGACCGAGCCCGTGACACGATTGCACGACGATTTGCATGCTCACAATGCGCGCGAAGGCGCAAGCTCGTATATAATGCGAGCCGCGCGAATTTCGCACATTTCTATCGGCCCGCTTCGCGCGGGCTCATCTTTTTTGCTCCCCAGAGCACAGCCAATTAACCGCGTTGAGTCACTCAGGTGATGTTGAGCCCTGCTCGAAACGCCTGACGGTCGCGTCTTGCGTCTCATAGCGAAGCCTCTAGAGGAGAATACGTGAACCCTTTTGATCGCGAAGATTCGCAACACGAAACCGCCAGCTACACCGCCAAAGCTCCGTCCGGCCGTACGCCGAAGGGCAAGGGCGCTGGCAAAGCGATCCCCGTGGCAGCCGAGTTGCCGCCGCAGCAGGCCGAAGAGCGGCAGCGCCAGATGCGCGCGCTCATCCAGTTGGGCAAGGAGCAAGGCTACCTGACCCATGCACAGATCAACGACCATTTGCCCGATAACTTCGCGCAAACGGCCGCGATCGACAGCATCGTCAGCGCGTTCAACGACATGGGCGTGCAGGTCTACGAGCAGGCGCCGGACGCCGAAACGCTGCTTCTTAACTCGAACGCTCCGGCCGTCGTGTCGGACGATCAGGCGGACGAAGAAACCGAAGTCGCGCTGTCCACCGTCGACTCCGAGTTCGGCCGCACGACCGACCCCGTGCGTATGTACATGCGCGAAATGGGCGCCACCGAGCTGCTCACGCGCGCAGGCGAAATCGCCATCGCCAAGCGTATCGAAGACGGTCTGCACGAAATGGTGCAAGCCATCGCCGCCTGCCCGCTCGCGATCTCCGCGATTCTGGCGAGCGCTCAGCAGGTCGTAGACGGCGAGTTGCGCATCGACGAACTGGTCGACGGCCTGAACGAAGAAACCGTTGCCGCCGAAGAAGACACCACCACCGTGGAAGCCGCAGCCGAAGTCGACACCGACAGCTCGGACGACGACGACAGCGACAGCGACGACGACCTCGGCCCGGCCGACTCCTCGGCTGCCGACGAAGCCCGTCTGAAGCAGCTCACCAGCGACTGCCTCGAAATCTTCGCGCAGGTCGGCATGCTGTCCGACCAGATGAACGCCTCGCACACGCGCGGCGACGTCAGCTCGAAGGCCTACCAGCGTGCTCGCGAAGAAATCCAGCAGCATCTCGCGAAAATCCGCTTCACGGCGCGCACCATCGACCGCCTGTGCGGCGATGTGCAGCACCAGGTCGCGCAGGTCCGCGCGATCGAGCGCAACATTCTGCAAATCGTCGTCTCGAAGAGCGGCATGCCGCGCGAGAAGTTCGTCGAGTCGTTCAAGGGTCACGAAGCCGACCTGGGCTGGACCGAACGCGCCGCCAAGGGCAACACGTCGTACGGCGCGGCGCTCGAACGCCACCTGCCGGCCATCCAGTCGGAACAGCAGAAGCTCATCGAAATCGAAGCGACCGTTTCGCTGCCGCTCAAGCATCTGAAAGAGATCAACCGTCAGATGGTGGCGGCCGAGTCGAAGATGCGCAAAGCCAAGAGCGAAATGATCGAGGCCAATCTGCGTCTCGTCATCTCGATCGCGAAGAAGTACGTGAACCGCGGCATGCTGTTCCTCGACCTGATCCAGGAAGGCAACATCGGCCTGATGAAGGCGGTGGACAAGTTCGAATACCGTCGCGGCTGGAAATTCTCCACGTATGCAACTTGGTGGGTTCGCCAGGCTGTCACGCGTTCGCTCGCCGATCAGGCGCGCACGATTCGCGTGCCGGTTCACATGATCGAAACGATCAACAAGCTGAACCGCATCTCGCGTGAAATCCTGCAGCAGACCGGTCAGGAAGCGCATCCGTCGGTGCTGGCCGAGCGCATGGAACTGTCGGAAGAGAAGGTGCGCGGCATCCTGAAGATCGCCAAGCAACCGGTGTCGATGGAAACGCCGGTCGGCGACGACGGCGACGCGACGCTGGGCGACATGATCGAAGACTCGGCCGCATCCTCGCCGGCCGATGCCGCGATGCAGGCCGACTTGCGCGCCGCCATCGACGACGCACTCGACTCGCTGTCTCCGCGTGAAGCCAAGGTGCTGCGTATGCGCTACGGCATCAACACGAAGTCGGATCACACGCTCGAAGAAGTGGGCAAGCAGTTCGACGTGACGCGTGAACGTATCCGTCAGATCGAAAGCAAGGCCATGCGCAAGCTGATGCATCCGAGCCGTGCCGATCGTCTGAAGTCGTTCCTCGATCGTTAAGCCGTACAGCCGCGATACCTGGCGTCACGCCAGGCTCGCGGCCCCCGCGCTTGCCGTGCCCGAACCAACCGCACGGCAAGCGCGACTCCTCGCCTTAAGCAAGCAGCGAAACAATCCCCCCCAGCGTTACGCCTTCCGTCAGCCAATGCCCGGCGGTATAGAGCGCGCTATGAGCCAACGAGCTCACATCGCTCACCAGATTGTCGAACTCGCTGCTGCCCGACTGAGCGGCCGAAGCCCCCGCCGATGAAATACTCACAGCCGAAGCGGACTGGCTGCTCGTACTGCTCGTCGAGCTCGAGGTGCTGGTCGACGAGCCACCGGTAATCGCATCCTCCACTCCCGTCAGTATCGATGACAACGTGCTTTCGATTTGCATGGCAATTTCCCTTTTGTTGATTCAAGGTGTTTCTCGCCGCTCGCCGCCACGCGATCCGGATGATGCAGATGCGCCCATAAGAATCGGTAAGCGGACGCACGGCGAGTGCAAGGCGTATCGACTTTCCGATAACAAAACTTAAGTGTGGGTAAGGGAGCGTAAGCGTGCGGGTCGAAACGGGGCCACGTAAATTTCGCCGGTAACGCTCCCCGCATTTGCCGGTTCGAAGGATGGCATTCGTTCAAGCCGGAACATGCAAACCGCTGGGAGCCCACAGGCATAGTCGTTGCGCGCGTTCATGGGGTCTTCTCATGAGGAGCACGCCATGACCGCTTCCGACCCGTCGCACCCCGCCTCCGCGCAGCCGCGAGGCGCCAGCATCGTCGGTTTGGGAACCGGCGACGGCCCGGGCCCCGACGTGATGGCGGCGTCGTCACTGAAGGGCAGCAAAGTGATGTCGTCGAATGGCGAGCCGGTCGGCAAAATCGCCGCCATCATGCTCGATATGCGTAACGGCACGATTGCCTATGCGATCGTATCGAGCGGAGGATTTCTCGGCATTGCCGAGACGGAACGCACCATTGCGTGGAGTGAATTGACGCTCGACACGGACGACAGGTGCTTCGTCCTCGACGCGGCTGTCAAGTCGATCGGACAGGCGCGATTAGCCGCCGGGGACGATCCGCCGGCCTGAGCGCAATCGTCAGAACCACAAACAAAAAAAACGCGCGCCGCCACGCCTGCAACCTATACAGACGTGACGGCGCGCGTTCCTTTACCTCGTCAAACCACGGCTTGCCCTGCTCCCAGATCCGCGCCGGTCGTCGGATCGCTCGTCACGTCCGATGCCGTGCGCGAAGCCATTGCCTGCAGCACTTCGACCTGCTGGCTCGACACGTTGACGGTCGCGGTTCCATCGCCGCCGTCCACGGCGGGCTGCGGCGCTTCGTCGAATTCCCACTCCGGGCCTTCGTTCCACGGGCCGCGCGGCGCGCCGTCCGATTTCGACATCTTGTAGTAGACGTGCGTGAACTCCGGCTTGCCGGGCAGCTTGCCCTGCGGGAAGTTCGGCTGGATCGAATGCAGCGCCTTCTCGAACGACAGTTGATGCGCAATTTCCCGCGTCATCAGAAAGCCCAGCGTGTCCTTGATACCGGCGTCATCGGTGACGTTCATCAGGCGTTCGTAGACGATCTTCGCTCGTGCCTCGGCGGCAATATTCGAGCGCAGATCCGCAGTCGGTTCGCCGATCGTATCGATATACGCCGCACTCCACGGCACACCGGCCGAATTGGTCAACGCCGGGCCGCCGCCATACAGCAACGCGGTCGTGTGCGAATCGTTGCCGCCGCCCGTGAGCGAGCGGTACAACTCGGCTTCCGATTCCGCCGCCTCGGCCAGCTCGCCTTTTGCGCCCTTGTTCAGCATGGCGACGATCGACCCGATGATCTCCAGGTGGCTTAGCTCTTCGGTTGCGATGTCGAACAGCAGATCCTTGCGGCCCGGATCGTCTTCACCGACGGCCTGCGTAAAGTAACGACAGGCGGCCGCCAGTTCGCCCTGCGGGCCGCCGAACTGTTCGAGCAGCAGATTGGCGAGACCCGGATTCGGCGCGGCGACGCGGACGGTGTATTGCAAACGCTTGTTGTGAATGAACATGGTATTTCCCTGAAGATAACGATCAGTTGAGCCAGGGGACACAGGCAGGCGGACCGAACGGCGGATGCACGAAGGGCATCGCACGGGTTGGTTGGCGGACACTGTGGTGGGGTGGCTTGCCGGATGGCTTATGCCGGACGGCAACATGGCCGATGGCCATGCCGCACCCGCAATACGGGCGTCCGGATCTCAGAGCGGGGCTCTGGCTTGGGCGGGGCATCGAGCCACGCGAATGGAAAGAGAGTCGACACTTTCCTTCAGCATGGGGTGTGCCCGCCGCGTCCGGCATGCGGAATCCGGCCGTGCAGGTTGTCCACAGAAATTGTTCAGAAGCCTGTGGATATCCTGCGCAAGAGTGTCGCAAGTCGTTGAGCGCGCACGCATTAGCGGCGCTGACCGCGCAGCGTCTGAACGGTGGATCGTCAGGGTTTCGACATCGGGGGCCGACGTCAGGGCATCACGAAAGTCTTCACCAGAGTCAGTTCGCCGGCCTTGCGCATCGGCACCCGAATCGTTTCGCTTTTTTCATCCGGCGTGTTCTCGTTCGTGATGATCGTGACCTGTGCGACGGTCATATCCGCACCGCTATTACCGCTGCCGTAGTAATTTACGTAGACCAGATACGTCCCCTTCAACGGCGCCGCCGACGAGTAAATCTCCGGCCCATAGCCCGTCGTCACGTCGACATCGAGCGCGCCGCCGTTCGGCGCGACACGCTCGCCGTACCACGTATGCGCGCCATCCGGCGAGACGACGTGCAAATCGAGATCGGTGCCGTCGGTATCCCACGCGAGCAGCACGCGCAGTTTGGGCTGGGTCTTGCCGCTATACGCGTCGTAGAACTGCACGCGCTTGCGGCTGCCGTCGGGCGCGCGCAATTCCACGCCGTTACTGCCCGAAGGAAACGCGTAGGGCCGCGAGAACTTGCCGTCTTCCTCGACACGTTGCGGCAACGGCGTTCCGTCGACCACCAGCGTGCCGACCGTCGTCCCCTTCTTCTTCGGCGCGTTGCGAATCTGCCCTTCGATCAGCGCGAACTTCGACTGGCCTTCCGGCGTCGACACAGTCACCGCCGGATAGTGCACGTCCTGCGTATAGCGTTCGCTGTCGCCGCTGGTGTTGCGCCAGCCGTTCAGAGGCGCGCCGAAATCAATATCGCTGGCGTGCGCGAGCGGCGCCATCGTCGCCGCGCACGCCGCCAGCACGAGCATCGCCGCGCCGATTTTTCCGAACCCCGCCGTCTTCGCTTTCATCGTCACTACTCCGTGCTGCTTGTCAGAAACGCCGCTGATCCGGCGCGTTTTCATTCGATCGGCTCATCCGTGCGCACCAGCGTGCGGGCCGTCCGTTCGACGAACCCTTCGTCGAGACCGCGCGGATGATGCTGGAACGCGAGATGAACATACTCGTGCGCCAACGCAATCCGGTCTTCTTCGCTCTGCAACCGGTACACGTACACGCGATTACGCTGCGCATCCGCGTAGGGCCGTCCTTCACGGACCTCGCAGACGGCCGGCAGGTCGGGCGTCTCGTAGCCCGCTGCGCCATCCATACGCCGCGCCCACGAGGCCGCATTGCGTCGCAACCACGCTTCGCCGCCTGCCACCGCGATGCAATCGCCCGACAGCGGACTCTCGAACGACGTCAAGGTCGCCTGCGGCCAGGTGCGCGCGAGAATCGCGTCGAAGCTCAAGCCGTTTTGCGCGGCGGCTTTTGCGGCGAGCCAGCTCATCTGTCCCGGTGCGGCCTTGTCATGGTGGTACTGCACCGGCACGTCGATCAGCACCAGCGCATCGGTCAGATCAGCGGCGCGGCGCGCGGCAACGTCCGGCGTGCGTGGCAGGACGCGCTGCGTGCTGCTGCTGTCGTCGATACGCAGGCAACCGTGATCGTGACGACCGTGTTGCACGACGTACGTGCGCGCCGCTACCGCCAGCGCTTTGGCGGCTTCCGGCCTTTCTGTATCGCCTTCGCGCTCGACCACGCGCGCCACGTAATCGTTCATGCCGAAGCGCCCCACCACCCGCGGCGCGCCCGCCGCATCGCGATCGAGCCGCAACTCGCCGTGGCTCGTCAGACGCGCCCAGTTCCCGTTGACGAACCCGACCCGATACTCGCCATGCAGCGGACCCTCTGCCGCAGTTGCCGGTCCGCTGCCGGCGAGCACCTGATGGACCGGATAGCGGCTGAAAAAATCGACCAGTACGCAGGCGCTGTCATCCGGCACGCTCACCAGCGCGAGCAGCGGCGCGATACGCGGCGCGGCGCTCGCGAGAACGCGCGCGCTGCCGCCGGGACCGCCGAGCCACACCGGCGTGCCGTCGGCGAGCCAGCCCGCAGCGCCGCCCATCGACGCGCCGGGCCGCGCCGGGTCCGGCATCGTCCAGGTCTTCGCGCGCAACAGACTGCCGTAACGCGCGACGGTGCCTTCGCCACGACCGCTCGTGAGCACCGATACCAGCGTGCTCGCCGCCGCTTCGCGCGGCCGTGCGGGCATCGATTGCAACGCGGCCAGCAGGTCGCTCACGCGCACGCGCTGTGCCGGTGTCAGTGCCCGCAGATCGCGCAGCCACGCCGGCGCGTGCGAGGCACGCCAGTACGCGCGCCAGTCGGCTGGATCGAGATGCAGACGCGCGGGGTCGAAAAACAGCCCGCACGATTTCACCAGCGCATGTTCGCGATCGACGTGACCGCCGGTCATGCAGCAATACACCTCGTCGGGATCGCTGCCGTTGCACACGTAGTCGGCCGCGGCGATGCGGCGGTCGACGAGGTAGCCGTACACGAACAGCTTCCAGACGCTGCCGAGCGGCGTCTCCAGATTGGCCGGCAAGGGCTTCGCCGCATCGCGCGACAGCGGCTCGCCGGTGTTGCCGCCGGTGTCCGCATCGACGTCCCAGAACTGCGGCTGTCCGTCGCGAAGCCACGCGAAGCGCAAGCGCTGTCCCGATGAAGGATGCACGGGCGCAGCCAGCGGCACGACAGTTGTCGATAAAGAACCGCCTGGCGCAACCGCCTGCGCATTGCCGACACCCGCCAGCGCGAGCCACCCCGCCAGGCAAGCCGACCCCGCCAGGCGCCCGCCCCGCAGCAACCCGCTGCACAGCCAACCCCTCACGCGCCGACGAGGACCGGACATAGCGCTCTCGCCTACTGAATCCGCAGCGTCGTCATGCGATCGCTCTTACCGCCTTCGAACGCCTTCGCCTCCGGCTGATACATGCGGAAGTAGCGGGCCGGCGGCAACGCGAACGTACCGGGCAACGCGAAGCGCACCAGTTGCCGGTAAGTCGCGCGCCGATCGAGCAACGGCACCGGCTGGTGATAGGCGAGTTCGCCCATCTCGTACGATGCGGCCCGCGCGAACGGTTGCGGCCCGCTGCTGCCCTCCTTCGCGCCTGGCAGACCGTCGATCGACACGCCCCAACTGGTCGCCTCGACATCGCCGCCCGGCGGCAGCGGCACGTCGAGCAAACCGTAGTGGTAGGCATTGCCCGAGCGCGGCGTCAGCGTGACTTCGTCGACATACAGCGCATTGCTGTCGATCGCGTCGCCGGATTTGACGAGCCGGGCCGTGAACGACGCACGGCCGGTCTGACTCCCGTCCGCCGCATCCTTCTTCGAATCGGTCTTCACCGTCAGCGGTTCGAGCTTGTACAAATGCCGCTCGAGCGTGATGTTCAGACGGCTGTCCTCGCTCGTATGACTGCGGAACGAGACCAGCGCGCCGACGTCGGTGCGCGCGGCGCCCGCATCCAGCGAAACCGGCAGCGCGGCGCCCGTCCATGTCCACGATGCGGCACCGGTCGGCGTCGTGCTGCGCGTCCAGCCCGCGCCTTGCAACGAAGGCAACGAGGGCAGCGCGTCCGGCGCGGCATCGCCGCCGAGCGCCTTGCGCAGCCACAGCAGCGTCAAGGCGCGATCGATCGTCGGATACGCCGCGCTGCTTTTCGCGAGCCAGGCGGCGGCGTCGGGTGTCGCCGCGCCGTCGCCCGTCAGGAACAGCAGGCTTTGCACGAGCGGCGTCGAATCGCCGGCGAGCGCCGTGCGTGCCGCACTCGCCGCCGCGTCGAAACCGTCCGGCAACTGCGCGTTCGTGCCGCGCGCAAGCTGCGCGACCAGCAGCGTCGCCATCCGCTTGCCGCGCGGCGAATCGGCTTGCGCGAAGACAATGCTGTCCGACGCGTTGCCGGCGGCAACGCCGGGCGCGCGAGCGGGTGCCGAGGCGGCTTTGGTCGCGGTCGCGCCCGAGGTCGCCGCGGATGCGGCTCCCGCCGTAGCTTTAGCATCCGCTGCCGTTCCCGACGTTGCCCCCGCTGCCGCAGCATCGCTCTGCAAGTCGGCTGCCACGCCCGCAACCGGCGTCGCCACCGGCAACCCCATCTGCTGCATCAGCCACAGCGCGAGCGCACGGTTCAGCAGCGGCTCCTTCGCGCCGGCATCGCGATACACGTCCATCGCGTGTTGCCAGTTGTCGGCGGGCAGGCTGATGCCCAGGCTGCGGCTTGCCAGCCAGTCCGCGTAATAGGCGTAGGCCGTGATCAACGCACTGCCGCCGGTGGTGTCGCCCCACCAGCCGAACGTGCCGCCGACACCTGCCAGCATCGCCAGCCGTTGCCGCTGGTTGCGCAACAAGGTGTCGAGCCCCGGGCCGCCGACGTTGGCATTGGGGTTGGCGTCGGCACCGTGACCGAGCGCGTCGTGCGCAAGCGCGAGCGGAATCAGCCGGCTCGCGGTCTGCTCGGCGCAACCGTACGGATAGGCGATCAGATCGTCGGCGACCCGCGCGAACTGGCTCGCCGCACTGCCGACGAAGCGCACGCCGACGTCCTGCGCATCCGCCGGCAATCCGAGCGGATGATTTGCCCCGTCGAGCGCGACGAGGTTCTGATGCAGATCGAGCCAGCCGTCCGCTTCCAGATGAATGACCGTCTGCAACCGGTCGACGTCGTGCCCCGCGCGCTGCAAGCTCGCGTCGATCACGCCGGCCTTCAGCGCGCCGCCCGGCAGCCGCAGATAATTCGCGCCGCGCCTGAGCGTGACCTTCTGGTTCAGCGCGAGACCGCCGCCGTTCACCACCCAGTTGGCGTCGATATCCGCGTCGGTCTGATTGAACGCGATCATGTCGATGGCCGGCTGGTCGTCCGCCCGGAAATGCGCCGGCCCGCTCCATTTCAGGTACAAGGCCTTGTCGGAGCGCACATACGCCGTGCGCTGACCGACCATGCCGTCCGGCGCCGCCGCGCGCACGGTGATGCGCCAGCGCGCCAGCGAATCCGGCATTCTGAAGCTCATGGTGGCGTGACCGTTCGCGTCGGTTTTCAGCGTGCCTTGCCACGCGGCCGTGTCCTGCTCGTCGCGGCGCGGGCGTTCGAGCACCTTCACGCCGCGCTCGTTGTAGTTCGCGCGTTGCGGGCCGCCGGGCGCGCCCTTCATCGGCGAGCGCGCAAGGTCGTACGTGATGAACGACAGGCTCGACGAAGTCCGCACGTTATTGCGGCGCGGGTGATAGAAAAAGTCGACGATGTTCGGCGCGATTTCCGGTTGCAGCACGTAGACCATTTCATCGACCACGCTGACCGTCAGATTCGCGGCTTCCGGCTTGCCGTTCAGCGCACTGTCGAAATTCAGCGTGACCGTATCGCCCGGACCGTATACCGGTTTATCGCTCTTCACGTTCAGTTCGATCTGCGGCTGCGCGACCACGATGCCCGCGTTCTGGAACACGTATTCGCCCGCATGCACGTACAGCACGGAGAACGTCATGCTCGGCGCGAAGCCGTCGCCCACCTTGATGCGCGCTTTCCATTGCGACGGCGCCACCCGTTGCAATTGCAACCAGTCGCCGCCCGCCGTCAGCAACGCGCGGTGTTCGACGTTGTCGCGCTCGAGCGTCAGCAAGGCATCGTCGACCGGTAGCGGGAACGTGATCAACGCCTCGGCGGTGTCGCCGATGTTGTAGCGCGCGCGATCGAACACAATCTCCACGCTGCCTGGAATCGCCTTCAAACCGTCGCCCGCCACCCAGTGACTGGTCGCCGCCAGCAGATTGCCGCTGTCGTCCTTCACCGAGACCGTGTATGACCCCGGTTGATCGAACTGCAGCGGAAACGAGAGCTTGCCGTTCTGCGTTTGCGCGGGCTTGAATTCACCCTCGGCGTGAGTCTGCGATTCGAGGCGGGTCCACTGCCACTTCGCCGGCGCATGCGCGCCCGGCTGTAGCGCACCGAGCGCCTGCAGATCGAACTGAACCGGCTCCTTCGGTTGCGAGAACGAGCGCGCCGTATTCAACCGGTACGGCGTCGCGCCGCGCGCGATCAGCACTTCACGCGTGACGCGCACCTTGTAGGCCGCGCCGTCCTGCGCGAACAAAGTGAGCGCGTAACGGCTCGGTTCGGTTGCGGCCGGCAGCGTGAGGCTCGCGTTGCCGTCGCTATCGGTGGTCAGTTCCTGCTGCTCGAGCTTGACCGGGAAGAGTCCCGCATAACGCAATTCGCCATCGACGATCGTGACTTTCTGCGCGCGCAGCGTCACCGATATCTTGCTGTCGCGCACCGGCTTGCCGTCCGGATAGCGCAGTTGAATCTTGCCCTTCAGCGGCTCGCCGGTCGCGTAGTCGGTTTTATCCATCGACAGATCGACGTCGAAATGCGGCTTTACGTACTCGGCGACGCGAAACGCGCTGCCATACGCGTCGCCGTTGTAGTCGAAGCGCAGCGTGTAGCCGCCCGCGGTCGCATCGGCGGGTAACGTGAACGCGGCTTCGGCGCCGCTCGCGGCGGTGAAATGCGCGGTGCTGGACGCCACCGGCGCGCCGTTCGGATCGAGCACGTCGAGTTTGATGTCGGCGTCGGCGGGCGCGCTCGATTGCGTCGCGTTCTGGAACGTGCGGCCGATGAACTTGACGTGCACCGCATCGCCCGGCCGGTACATCGGGCGGTCGGTGACCGCGTAGATCTTCGTGTTGTAGATCTCGCTGTCGTAATAGAAATTCTCCGACACGAACACGCCGCCTTGCGGATCGACGCCGAGCACGTAGCTGCGTTCGGGGCTGACGTGTTGCAGCACGAGCGCGCCGTCCTCGCCCGTGCTGCCGCTTTGCAGTACGCCGACGCCGTCGGTCCAGTTCACGTCCGTATGCGCGACCGGCTTGCCGTCGTCGCGCCGCGCGGTCCACACGAGCATGCCGCTCGAGGCCGCCTTCACGACTGCGACCGTGTCCGACACGAACAGCAGCGTATGCGCGCGATAGTTGCCGATCACCGCTTCGACGATATACAGCCCGGGCGGCAGCTTGCCGAGCGGAATCATCACGTTGCCGGACGCGGCGTCGATGAAGTTGCTGCTGCTGCCTTCGAGGTTCACGCCCTTGGGCGGCTGAATGGCTTTCGCGTCCCAGATCGGATAGCGGAACCGCGCGACCACGTCGTAGCCCTTGAGCGGCGCGAATTGCGAACGCGCGTCGAACTGGGTCGGCTTGCCGGTCTGGTCGCCGAGCTTGAACTCAGGCGCCGCCTCGGTCGCCTTGCTGCGCGTCGCGAACGACAGCACGCGCTGCCACGCACGGCGCGCCTGCGTGAACCAGCGGTCCCACAAATAGGCGAGCGTGTTGGCGAGTCCTTCGCCCTGATAATTCGGCGCGACGTTCAGACGATGCAGATTCTTTTGCGCTTTTAGAAAGTCCAGCGGCTTCGGCACGCGATACACGACGATGTCCGCGCCGCCGTAGCCCTGCAACGCGTCCTTGAAATCGCGACCCGGCGCCTCCAGGCGGACCTGCGCGGTCTGGCCGCTGCCGAAGCTCGCGTCCGATAGCAGGAAGAACGGCTGGCCGTCGACTTTCTGCGACGCAAAGTTGCTCGGCGGCGCATCCTGCAAGGTCGGGTTGGCGGCGATGTTCGCATCGGCGCCGCTCGCGGCGGTGTCGTCGGCGAAGGCGGCCGATGGGACGCCCAGTCCGAAGCACAGTGACAGGATCAGCGCGAGCGCCGCAACGGAGTTCATTCGGTTCATGTCAGAAAGTCCAAACGAAATACGCCGACGAAATTCGGATTGCCATCGAGCGGCTGCCAGCGGGAGTCTTTCCATTGCATCAGGTCGGAAACGGCGACCGCGCGCAGACCGGTATCGGTCGGCGTCACGGTGCCGGTGTGATAAGCGATGTAGCGGTCGAGCCAGATCATCAGATGCTGGTCGTCGCCCTGATCGAAGAACAGCAGGTCGCCGGGCAGCGCCTGGTTGACGTCTTTCGACACGAAGCGGCTGTTGCGCTGGATCAGCGCGATTGCCGACGCGTAGGCGCCGGTCGAGCCGTCGAGCCGGTTCCAGCGATTGGCGAGCGTGCGTTGCGCGTCCGACAGTTGCAGTTCGGGTGGCAGGCTCGCGGTATCCGCGAGACCGGTCATGCCGTTCGCGCGCAGCCATTTGCCGTCGTGCGGCCGCAAGGTCTCGTTAACCGCGAAGCGCACGAGGCCCGCACAGTCGCGCTGGGTCCAGCGCGGCGTCGGACCGCGGCGCATCTGTTGATCGACGATCCGCACGAACCACGCGCGAAACGCGGCGGATTGTTGCGTGGAGAGCGCGTCGGCGGGGGGTAAGGTGGTGGCCATGGCGGCGCTCAGCGCGCGGGCGTTTCGCGCGTAGGGCAAGAGCGCTGCGGTTGCGATCAGGCAGGCCGTGTAGGTGAGCCATGCGCGGCGGGGCGCGAGCGTTGTGGGCGTGGGCGTGCAAGCAGCATCGCGAACGCAATGGGTGGCGCACGTCGGTTCGCGATTCACACGATTCACGTGGCCCGCGCAACCCGGATCGGCGACGAACGGCCGGCGCACTCAGTCGCCCTCGGTGCCGGGTTGATCCGCCGGGGTGCCGTTCAGACTGCCGGCGGACACGCTGTCTGCATCGGCTGCATTCGCGCTCGCACTCGCATCGCCGCTCGCACCCGTACCCGCACTCGCGCGATCGGACCACCACGTGACCGGCACCCAACCCGCCGACACCGGCAAAGTCTGCGGCAAGCTCAGCGACACCGGCGGATACTTCGCGAGCGCCCGTAATTTCGGCACGAGATGCGTACGCGACGCGTTGCGGAATACCGCTTCCTGATCCGGCGGCAACGCGGCCCCGGCTTCGCGTTCGATCAGTTGTGCTGCGGACGACGGCGTCAGCGTCAGCACCGTGCGCGGGAGACGCTGCGGTGCGAGCGTATCGGCGAGTGCGGGGTAGCGCTTCGCGAGCACGGCGAGCGTGTCGTCCACCAGACGCGCATCCGGAGAAAAGATCAGATAGCCATGCGCGAGCGCCAATGTCACGGGGAAGTAGCGCGGTGCCGACAGTTGCGCGGCAAAGGGCGCGTTGCTAGCCGATGCCGTGCCCGACGTGGCACTGACCGGACGCTGCCACACGGTGATGTCGGCGCCCTGTTCCTTCGTGGTGACCGGCAGGCGGCGGTAGCCGGCCGTATCGCCGGTTGCCGCGCCTTTGTCCGCGCCTTTGTCCGCGCCTTTGTCCGCTTTGTCCGCTTTGGCCTCGTAAGCGCCGATCACGTCGCCGAAGGTTTGCCCGAGCGCCGTCTTCAACGCCGCCACGCTCTGCGCGTCCTGGCTCTTCAGACGCGCGACGAACACCGGCGCGACCAGCGTCGACTTCGCATACCAGCAGACCGCCGCCGGCCCCGCGAGCCGGTCGCCGATGGCGGCGGCATTGTCCGCGCCGCCGCCCGCCACCTTCGCCAACAAAGCGGACGCCGCTTTCCAGTCCGCCGGCACGCTCGTGCACGCAGCGGGACTGGCCGGCAACACGTGCCACAGGTCCGCGCTGTTCCATTCCTGCGGCAACTTCGCCGGGTCGATCAGCGCGGCCGTTTGCCAACTCGCCGCCGCATTGCCGTTCGGCGCGAAGTCGAAACGCAACGCGTCGATGCCGGAGAAAAACGCCTGATAGCCGAAGGAAAGATAATTCGCCGACACCACTACCCGATGACCCTTCGGCGAATCGTTCGCGGGATTCGCACCCTCCGCCGCATCGAGCCGATACGCGCGCAGCGCATCGTCGCGACCCGAGCCGAGCATGGCCGAGACCGCGTCGCCCCGCTCGCCGAGCACGGCGCCCTTTTCGTCGAGCAGGACGCCCGGCGCGGACATCACCACGAGCCGCTCGTCTTTCGCTGCGAACAGCAAGGTGCGGCCGACCGCGAGTTTTAGCGCATAAACCGGCACGTTGCCGGAGAGGGTTGCGACCTGGCTCAATTGCGCGTCGCTCGCGGCCAGGTTGCCGAGCCCTTGCAGAAGCTTCGCGAGTCCGTTGCGGTGAATCGACATCAGCCAATAGCCGAGGCGGCCGTCCGGCGAGCGCCACAACAGGACATGCGCGGGCTCGTCGAACACTCGGCGCATGAGTTCGTCGCGCCAGTCGAGTTGATGTTCGAAGGCGAGGCGGCGCAGCGCGCCTTCGGCGGAGAGGCGCGTGCTGTCCGATTCGTAGTAGTCGACGAAGTCCTGCGTGAGCACGTCGTGCAATAGCGGGACGCGCAGAATATCGCGCGGCAAACGCGAAAGCGCTTCGCTGTCGACGATTGCGTCGGGATGCTGGATATCGAGAACGAGTGCGCCGCCGGGCGCCGCCTTGCGATGCGCAAAAGGCCGCCATACCGTTTGAACGACCACGCCTGCCACGATCAGAATTCCGATCGCCACGAATGCAATCTTTCTACGCGACATCTTCATCTGATTTTTTCTGGTTTCGATGTGACGGTATCAAGTCCACGCCAGTGGATTAATCCATTGGCGTCTTTCGTCGAGCGAAGCGATCATAACCGATAATCCCCGCAATCCAGCCATCGATTTAACAGTCAGTCACCTTTTAGCCGTTCGGCCAAATCGATTCGAATGCGCTTAATGCGTAGGGCAATATGGGTTGACGAAATCGCCAAGATTAAGCGGCATAAAAAAACCGGCTGCGTGTTTTACGCAACCGGGTTTATCGGGCGGGTATTGAGTTGCGAGCCGGGGTCATTCGATATTGAAATCGATGCCTTGTGCCAGCGGTAGCGCCGACGAATAGTTGACCGTGTTGGTCGCGCGGCGCATATACGCTTTCCAGGCGTCCGAGCCCGATTCGCGGCCGCCGCCGGTTTCCTTCTCGCCGCCGAAGGCGCCGCCGATCTCCGCGCCGCTCGGCCCGATGTTCACGTTGGCGATTCCGCAGTCACTGCCCGCGCTGGACAGAAAACGTTCCGCTTCGCGCAGGTCGGTCGTGAACACGCACGACGACAAACCATGCAGCGCGGCATTATTTGCTTCGAGCGCCTCGTCGAAGTTTGTATAGCGCAACACGTAAAGAATTGGCGCGAAGGTTTCCGTGAGAACGACCGGCGACTGCGACGGCATTTCGACGATCGCTGGACGCACGTAGTAGCCGTTTTCATATCCCTTCACGTCGATGCGCTCGCCCCCGAAGACTGTGCCGCCCTCGGACGCGGCGCGTTGCAGCGCTTCCTGCATGCGCGTAAAGGCCGACTCGTCGATCAGCGGTCCCATCAACGTGCGCGGTTCGAGCGGATTGCCGACCGGCACCTTGGTATAAAGCTGCTTTAGCCGCTCGATGGTTTTGTTGTAGACGCTGTCGTGCACCAACAGACGGCGCAGCGACGTGCACCGCTGACCCGCCGTGCCGACCGCCGAGAACAGGATGCCGCGCATTGCCAGTTCGTGATCGGCGGAAGGCGTGACGATGCCCGCATTGTTGCCGCCCAGTTCGAGCAGCGAGCGGCCGAAGCGCCTGGCCACTTCCACGCCGACCGTGCGACCCATCGCCGTGCTGCCGGTGGCGCTGACGATCGATGCCCGTGGATCGGCCACCAGTTGCGCTCCCACCTCGCGGCCGCCGTTGAGCAACGCGGTCAGACCGGCCGGCGCGTCGCCGAACTCGTCGAGCGCGTCCTTCAGAATCTGGCTGACCGCCAGCGCGGTGAGCGGCGTCTTTTCCGACGGCTTCCAGATAACCGCGTTGCCGCATACCAGGGCCAGCGCAGCATTCCACGACCACACTGCGGCGGGGAAATTGAACGCCGAGATGACGACGCACGTCCCCATCGGATGCCAATTCTCGGCCATGCGATGCCCCGGCCGCTCCGACGCGATGGTCAACCCGTACAACTGTCGCGACAGACCGACCGCGAAATCGCAGATGTCGATCATCTCCTGCACTTCGCCCAAACCTTCCTGCAGGATTTTTCCGGTTTCCAGCGTGATGAGGCGGCCGAGGGCGTGCTTCTTGTCACGCAACCGGTTGCCGAGGAGCCGGACCAGCTCACCTCGACGCGGTGCGGGGACGTTGCGCCAGAGTGTGTAGGCCCGGGCGGCATCGGCGAGGGCGGCGTCGACTTCCACTGCAGTGTGGCTGGCCACGCGACCGATCAGCGCACCCGTAATCGGCGAATGAACTGGCATGTCGCCGGCCTGAGCCGCGTGCTCGATGCCAAGTTCGGCGAGGATGGAGGAAGCGTCCATGAGATTCCTTTAATTTCCGATACGAAACAGAGTCAGGCGGGCAAACTATACAGGGGGCTTTTGAGAGCGGCAAGGATACAAAGCGGTTCGGCGTCCTAGCTCTATCGCATGGAAACGTAAATCCTGAAATCCGTTTCTGATTGGAAACCTCCTTGTCTGCGTGGCGAAGAGCGCGGAAAAATGCGCCCGTTACCGGTAAGTGTTGAACCGCTTACCGCGCGGATCGACTTCCCACCTCGGTTGAGACCGGACGTAGCGCCAAATCAAACAGGCACGAGGATTGCTTAACAGAGCGGCTCGACAGGATTCAAGTACCGCGGCCCCCCGCCAGCGCGCCTGTCACCGACAGCGCGTCGATCCGGCCGCGCTGTCTCAAACAATAAATCAGGCATAAGCATCATGAGTCGCGTTTTACTGGTCGACGACCAACCCGAAGCATTGTCCGCGCTGCGCGCCGTACTGGTCGGCCGAGGTTATACGGTTTCAACGGCTGCCGATGGCGCCGAAGCATTCGAACGTTTGCAACGTACGCGCGTCAGCGCCGTGGTATGCGACTGGCGCATGCCCAATATGAACGGCGCCGAGCTGATCGAATCCATGCAGGCGCGCAGCGAACTCGCTTCCGTGCCGGTCATTCTGACGAGCGGCAGCGGCGACGTGCCCACGTTGCCGGTGAAGGGTTTTCTCCGCAAACCGTTCGCCCTCGACAAGCTTTTGTCGCTGCTGGCCGAGTGCGAAGGCGGCAATACTGCTCCGGCAGCCTGCTGAATTTCAGCTTCAAACCCGCATCGCATCCTTTGACCAATCCGGTTCATCCGGCTTCGGTCCGCCCCTTGCCCGGCGTGGCTCTGCACAGAAGCAGGGCATACGTGCGGGCGCTGCTGCGCGGTCGTGAGGCACGGCGGGCCTGCTTCACGGCGCCTGCGCCCGCCTCGTCCTCCGCACCCGTGAAAAATCCGCGATCGTAATTTTGAACCGGTATCATCCGGGAAAACCCGAACCCGCCGTTTGCGTCGCGCCACCCTTTGCGGCGCTCACGGCATGCCGGTTCGCGTGTTATCGCCCGTCGAATGGGGCTGTTGGCTGGTGATCCCGGCTAAACACCCGGTTCGGCACTACGAAGGTAGTGGGCCCTGCGCCCGCTCTGTCGCACCCGGTCAAAAGCCGGCGGCGGCTATTTAGCCTGGATCGTCGATCATGATTACTGCCGCGTTCTCGCGCCTCTCCGACCGCCTGCTCGTCGCGGACCCGGGCCTCACCCGACTACACATCGCGCTGCGTGTGGCGCTTGCCTGTCTGCTGACCGGCACGGTCAGCATCGCGTGGACCGTGGCTCACCATCTACCAATCACTCTGACTGCACCCGGCGTTCTGTTTGCCATGGTGGCGCCGCTGTTCGTGCGCGATGCACGCCGCCCGGCCTGGTTCGGGAGTCTGTTCATTCTTTATGTTTGCGGCAGCGCGCTCTTTGCAGTCGCCGGCGTGTTGAGCCGTTATCCGCTGGCCGGCGATGCCGGCTTTCTGATCGTGATGTTCGTCGGCATGCTTTGCCAGGCTTGCGGTCCGCGCGCGCTCGGTTGCGCATTGCTCGGCGTGGTGTGCTTCTATCTGGGCCTGTATCTCCATCCGACGTCGCTGCACATCGCGCAATCGCTGCTGTTGTCGGTGTTCGGTCCGCTGATGGTCACGCTGGTCGGCCGCGTCATCGTCCCGATGCGCGCTGCCGCGCGTTTCAGGCTCGCGGTGCATACGGTGACGCTGCGCGCGTCGCGCGTGCTTCATGCGCCGGGCGCCGCCCATCTGTCGGCGTTGAATGAAGCCGCGCTGGCTCTCGAAGAACAACTCGCTTTGCTGACGTCGGCACATGCGGGGACGATTCGCGAACGGATCGTCGAAGTGGAAGTGGCCGCTGGACAGCATGCGTTTGCTTCTGCTTCGCCTGCAGACGGGCGCAAGCATTCGAGCGCCGATGTGCTGCGTCACGCGATCGTGCGTCTTTCCGCGCTCGCGCATCGCGCACACACTGCCCAAGCGCAGGCAGACATATCGGGCCGAGCTGCGGCTGGCGCATCTGTTGGTACGGCCGCCCAATCCCTCGCGCAACGTTTCGCCGAGTGGCGCACCCGCCTCTGCTGGTTGCCCGCGGCGCGCGCCACGACCGCTGCCTTGCTGGCGATGCTGATTGGTCATTCTCTTTCGCCGGAACGCTGGTTCTGGGCCGTCATCACGACCTTCGTCGTGTTCCTCGGCACGCGTTCCCGCGCGGACACGATTTATCGCGGTGCGCAGCGAGTTGCCGGGACGCTGGCGGGCGCGCTCGTCAGCATTCTGCTGGTTGCGCCGTTGCACGATTCACCCGTGTTGCTGGTCGCGGCGATGGTGCTCTGCGTGTTCGGCTGGGCTTACTACATCCTGAATGCGTACGCGTTCGGGGTGTTTTTCATTACGGTGCTGGTCGGGCTCGTGTACGGCGAGTTGGGTTTCGCGATGGGTCCGCTGGTGGAGATGCGCATCGAAGAAGTGCTCGTAGGCTGCCTCGTGTCGTTTGCGGTTGCGATTCTGATGATGCCGCTCGCGGCGACCCGTCATGTGGAAACGCGGTTGAGTGCGGTGCTCGGCGCGTTGCGCGATGTCGTGCGGCTTGCAGCCGATTCCGCGCGGGCCGATGGTACTGCACGAGCTTCGCAGAACGCGCTTGCGATGCGCAAGCTGGACCGCAGCTGGCACGATCTGCGAATCGCGTTGCGGCCGTTGCAGACGCAACGAGTCGTCGTGTGGAATCCGGATGTGGAACTGGCCACCGGTTCGCTGTTGTGCTGCCTGCACTGGGCGCGCGTGTTGAGCGATCCGGCGCAGCGTGAGGCGCAGGGCGAAGTCGCGTTGAATGCGGCGGAAGTGGGCGCGGCGCGGCTGGAGTCGATCGTCGAGAAACTGGATTCGTTGATCGCGCGTTACGCCGGCGGTGCCGGTGTGCGTGTCGAGACGAACAACCGGAATGTGGGGACGCAGGGTTCGGGAGTCGATGCGGAGTTGACGCCGGCACTTGCGCAACTGGATGGCGCTGTTGCGCAGTTGTTCGACAGGCTGACCCAGCCTGCAGATGGGGCGCGACGGGTTTTCAACTGGGCGCTTAGAGGGCGGAGTGCTTGAGGGAAAACTTATCCCCACATTTTGTTCAGAAGCCTGTGGATAACCGTCCCGGAATCACCCCAAGCCCTTGATACGCAATGCATCTCCGGCATTGCGCATCCTCAGCGCTCCGGTCAGGCCGTCCTCCCCGCAACCTTTCCGACCGCGCGCCCCATCAACCCGCTGCGCTCGACCACGCCGCCGAATAGCAGCCCAATCGTGCTCCACATGATCACCTGCATCCCGATAGCCGCGGTCCGGAATTTCCAAAGCAACACCGCGGGAAAAGCGGCAGGCACCTCGTTGATCACCGGCATCGAAAGCTGCACGGCCGCGATGATCACGACGAACACCACCGCCGCGACAATCGACCCATTCCACGCGCCGAGCCGAAGCGCCGCACGCCGCCGCACCTTCAACGAAAACACCATCGCAACCAGCGAAATCGCGATCATCAGAAAGAACAGTCCGGTGCGCATGCCAATCGTTTCAGGGTCGCCGACCGAAGGTGGATTGGCCGGATATTTGATGTTCGGCACGATCACCAGCGAAATAAAAGCGCCGAGCGCGAGCCACGCAGACAACGCCCGCACGCTCAACGAACCTACGCGCCCATACGCATAAGCAAACACCAGCGAGAACAATCCGCCGAACGCGGCGCCATACGTCACCACGCCGGTCAGCAAACCGAGCCCGGCCTGCGTATGACGGCTGACCAGTTCCGGCTCGGGCGGCTCGCCCTTCGCGGCATCGGCCGCTGCTTCGAATGAAATCGCCTGATCGACTTGCGGCTCGCCTACGACGCGAGCGAAACCGAACGTGAGAAGTCCCGCGGCGATGCCGGCGAGCATCCCGCGTACCAACAACTTACCAACCATGGTCGACTCCGTTAGTGGCAGGGGAAGCCGAGCAGATGACGGCCATCGTGCACGAACTCATGCACGTACATGCCGGGCACGATCGAAGTAGCGCCCTCTTCCGCGCCGACGAAGTACAGCGCCAGCAGGAACAGCAGGCCGCCGAACACGACCCAGGGCAGCAACTCGCGCAGCGGAATCGGCGTGGGTCGAGCAACGGGTTGAGCGGCCGAATCGAAAACAGCGTGACTCATGATGAACATCTCCTGGGGGTGACGCGCCCCAATAGCAGAATGGCAGATTGCCAGGGAAGTGTACGAAGCTCAGGTCTGGCTTTCGATAACCGACCAGGACAGGACGATACCGATTACAGTGGCGCGACCGCGCCGGGCTTTCACCGGCTTCCGTGCTTCGCAGGGCGCCATTCTACGCGCTAAACTCCGTGCCTTTGCTACGCGCAGACTCGACTTCACCTTGGCTTCCATGGGAACGAACGGAATGGACATCAGGCTGCTGTTGATCAGTCACGCATCGACGGCCGCGATGCGCGCGGGCCGCTTCCCCGCCGACGATCCGCTCGACGCGCGCGGACTCGCCGAAGCCGACGCAGCGCGTGCACGCCTATTGCTCGCAGACGATGCAACCGTCCGGGTCAGCCCGGCGCGTTGCGCCATCGACACCGCCGCGGCACTCGGGCTGATCGCGACGATCGACTCGAATCTCGCGGATATCGACTACGGCACATGGCAAGGCCGCCGTCTCGCCGACCTCGCCAACGAAGCGCCCGAAGCGCTGACGGCGTGGGCAAGCGATCCGCAAGCCGCCGCACATGGCGGCGAGTCGTTCAGCCAGGCAATCAAACGAGTTGGCGGATGGCTCGACACGCTAGCCAGCCAACAACCTCTTCCCCCGTCGCAGCACAAGCTAAAAGAAGTCATCGCCGTCACGCATGCAGCCGTGATTCGCGCGGCGCTCGTTCACGTGCTCGGCGCCGCGCCCGAGATCTTCCCGCGAATCGATATCGCACCGCTCTCGATGGTGGAGTTGCGCAACACGCGACGCGGCTGGGTCTGGCGTCCCGCGTAAATCCGCGGGGGTTCAACGCGACTCACCGCACCTCACTGCCCCGACACTGCCAGCCGTAACTGGCTCGACCCCGCCGGGGTCAGCGTAATGGCTGTGCGCTTACCGCGATCGCCGACATAAAAATGCTGACGCCCCGGCGAATTCTGGTCGTGCGTCGCCTCCGGCAGGCACGCCGCGATATCCGCGGCGACCGCTTGCAGCGCGGCGGCATTCGAGCCGGCGTCGTGATGCGGCGTCCACGTGCATTGATAGCTGCCGTGCGCGGCCGCACACCGAGCGTCGTCGCCGTACGGTTGCGCGACGCCCTGCCCGTCTTCCGGCGTCAGCGAAGACAAGCCGCCGGGCCCGGCGGCCACGATATGTTTCAGTGCGGCACACGGGCTTGCCGCATCGTCGGCATGCGCCGCGCCCGGAAGTCCAGCCGCGAGGCAAGCGGCGCTCAGGCTCACCGCAAGGAATCGGATTGTCGTCATGTCGGGCACTCCCTGTCAGATCGTGTCGGCTCGCCGGGGCACGCCAGCACGCCTTGTGCCCATTCCCCTGACAAACCCCGGCATACATTTTGCGTCCCCGCTAGGCCGGTTGAATCTTCCGCCACTAAACCAAAGAAGCACACGCCACGCTATGTCAGACCAACCAGCTGCCGGCACGCCGGCTCGCCTGTCTTCGGGGATCGAAGGAATCGACGATGTCCTGGGAGGCGGTTTAACCCCTCACCGCATGTACCTGGTCGAGGGGGCGCCCGGCACGGGTAAAACTACCCTCGCCTTGCAATTTTTACTCAAGGGCGTCGAGCTGGGGCAGGTGGGGCTGTACATCACCCTTTCCGAAACACGCTCCGAACTGATCGCCGTGGCGCATAGCCACGGCTGGGATCTCGGTTCGTTCACGATCCTCGAACTGCTGTCGGACGAAGGGCTCGACCCGCAGTACGAGCAGACCGTGCTGCACCCCGCCGAGGTCGAACTGGGCGAGACCGTGCGCAACGTGATCGAACAGGTCGACCAGTTGAAGCCCGCGCGCATCGTGCTCGACAGTCTGTCCGAGTTGCGGCTGCTGTCGCAGAACCCGTTGCGCTACCGGCGTCAGATCCTCGCACTCAAGCGCTACTTCGCGACCCGCAACTGCACGGTGCTGCTGCTCGACGACAATTCGTCGGACCCGGGCGACATCCAGTTGCACAGCATCGCGCATGGCGTGATCAGCCTCGACAACATCGTGCACGACTACGGCGGCAACCGCCGCCGCCTGCACATCGCGAAGATGCGCGGCATCAAGTTTCGCGAGGGCTACCACGATTTCACGCTCGATACCGGCGGCATCAACGTCTATCCGCGCCTCGTGGCGGCCGAACACCACACCGAATTCAACACCACCGTCGCCAGCACCGGCACGGCCGGCCTGGACGCGCTGCTCGGCGGCGGCCTGATCCCCGGCACCAATGCCTTGATGATCGGTCCGTCGGGCGTCGGCAAGACCACCACGTTGGTGTCGTGCCTGATCGCCGCGCTCGAACGCGGCGAGCGCTGCGTCTACTACGTGTTCGACGAAACCCTCACCACGTTGATGATCCGATGCTCGACGCTCGGCATGCATCTCGCGCCACACGTCGACAGCGGTCTGCTGACACTGCGTCAGATCGATCCAGCCGAAATTTCGCCCGGCGAATTCGCGAGCGACGTGCGCCGCTCGGTCGAGAAAAACGGTGTCCGGTATGTCGCCATCGACAGTCTGAACGCGTACCTGCAAGCCATGCCGGGCGAGCGCTATCTGCTGCTGCAGATGCACGAACTGCTCGGCTATCTGAACCAGCAGGGCGTCATCACGATGCTGGTGCTGGGTCAGCACGGCATCATCGGCGAAGTGCAGACGGACATCGACATCAGCTACCTGAGCGACGTGGTCGTGCTGTACCGCTACTTCGAGCACCATGGCGAAGTGCTGACCGCGGTGACCGCCGTAAAAAGCCGCGCGAACGCTCACGAACGCTCGATCCGTCAGTTCCGGCTGGGAATGGGCGGCGTCGAGGTGGGCGAAGCGCTGCGCGACTTCGAAGGCGTGCTCTCGGGCCTGCCATCCTATCGCGGCAACACGGCCCTGCTCGGCAGCGCCGAACGCGTCATCGACACGTCCAGGCAGTAACGTATGGAGCTACGCGTCCTCATCCTGGCGCCGTTCGGCCGCGACGCCGAGGTCATCGCCGAAGTCCTGCAGAAAGACGCCCGCGTGTGCGTAACGTGCCGCGATGTCGCCGCGCTCACCGAAGCATTGGAAACCGGCGCCGGCAGCGCGCTGATCGCCGAAGAAGCACTCGCGGACGGACGCGCCGCGCAGTTGTTCGCGTGGCTCGACAAGCAGCCCGCATGGTCGGACTTCCCGTTCATCCTGCTCGCCGCAAGCCGGGTCGCGCATCGTTCAGCGCGCGCCATCGAGACGCTCGAACGGCTCGGCAACGTGGTCGTGCTCGAACGTCCGCTGAACTCCGAAACGCTGCGCCGCGCAGTCGGCTCGTCGTTGCGGGCGCGGGCGCGCCAGTACGAATCGCGCCGCCATCTGGCCGAGCGGATCGAAGCACAGGACGCGCTGGTGCAACTGAACGACTCGCTCGAAGGCCGCATCGCCGAGCGCACACACGAACTCGCGTCCGCCAACAACCGTCTGATGATGGAGATTCACGAGCGCGCCAAAGTGCAGGCGGTGCTGGTGCAATCGCAGAAGATGGAAGCGCTCGGACAACTCACCGGCGGCATCGCGCACGACTTCAACAACCTGCTGAACGTGATCATGGTCAACTCGGAGTTGATCGCGCGGGTCAGCAGCGACGAGCGCATTCGCGGCATGGCCGCGACCGTCAAGCGCGCGACCGAACGCGGCGCGAAACTCACCGGCCAGTTGCTGACCTTCTCGCGCAACAGCAATCTCGATCTGAAAGCGGTCGACGTGGTGACCTTGCTGCAAGGCATGCGCGACATCATCACCGTGTCGCTCGGCTCGAGCATCCATTACGTCAACACGTTCGACGACGAAGAGATGTGGACCCAGGCCGATGCCAACCAGCTCGAACTGGCCATTCTGAATCTCGCCATCAACGCGCGCGACGCGATGCCGAACGGCGGTCAACTCGACATCCGCGTGAAGCAGCGCGAAGCGCCGGACCAGACACTCGAAGCAGGCCGCTACGTGGTGCTCGAAGTCGCCGATACCGGCTCGGGCGTGCCGCCCGAAGTCGTCTCGCGTGTGTTCGATCCGTTCTTCACCACCAAGCCGATCGGCAAGGGCACCGGCCTCGGCCTCAGCCAGGTGTACGGCATCGCGCGGCAAGCGGGCGGCACAGCGCGCCTCTTCAGCGAAGAAGGCGTGGGCACCACGGTCGAAATCTGGCTGCCGCTGCGCGAACGCGTCGCGGCGCAAACCGAAGCGGTCTCGGATGCCGAGGCAAACGCGGTCGGCGAAAAGCGCGTGCTGGTGGTCGAGGACGACAGCGAAGTGCGCGCGATGCTGGTGGAATCGTTACGGATGCTCGGCTACACCGTCACGGAGGCGGCCGACGGCCGCGCCGGTCTGAACCGGCTGCATGCCGACAACCCCGACCTGCTGATGGTCGACTTCGCGATGCCCGGAATGAACGGTATCGACGTGATCGCCGAGGCGCGCAAGACGCGCGAAGACCTGCCCGTGATTCTCGCCACCGGTTATGCCGACGTCGATATCTCCGGGCTCGCGGTGAAGCGCTGCACGATTTTGCGCAAGCCGTTCCAGCTCGACGATCTGGCGCGAACCGTCCGGCTCGGGCTGACGGCCGGCGCTGTGTGAAACTGTAGCCGCGAAAGCGCGCGGCCTGCCGCGCGCCGTCGGACCGGACCCCATAACAGAACGGCCATGCAACGGTGAGGAGCGCCGCTGCGTGGCCCCAGCGACAAACGCACAATGAACGACAGGCAATCGAGCGACGACACCGGCTATGGCTTCCTGCGCGGCGGCGGCGAGGTCGCGCGGATCATCGCGGCGCGCGACTGGTCGCAATCGCCCATCGGGCCGATCGACGGCTGGTCGACCACGCTAACCAGCACCGTCGCGCTGATCCTGCAATCGCCCGTGCCGATCGTCACGCTGTGGGGCGAGGACGGCGTGATGCTCTACAACGACGCCTATTCGGTATTCGCCGGCGGCCGTCATCCGCAACTGCTCGGCTCGAAGGTGCGCGAAGGCTGGTCGGAAATCGCCGACTTCAACGACAACGTGATGAAGGTCGGCCTCGCCGGCCGCACGCTGCGTTACGAGGATCAGGAACTGACGCTGCATCGCAACGGCGTCGGCGAACAGGTGTGGATGAACCTCGATTACTCGCCGATTCTCGACGAGCACGGCGTGCCGGTCGCGGTCATCGCCATCGTGGTGGAGACGACCGGCAAGGTCCGCGCCGAACGCTGGCTGAGCGGCGAGCGCGAACGCCTGCGGCGCATGTTCGAGCAGGCGCCCGGCTTCATGGCGATGCTGAGCGGTCGGGACCATGTGTTCGATATGGCCAACGCGGCTTTCGACGAGCTGGTCGGTGAGCGCGGTCTGGTGGGCAAAACGGTGCGCGACGCATTGCCCGAACTCGCCGATCAGGGCTTTTACGAGTTGCTCGATCAGGTGTACAGCAGCGGCAAGCCCGTCTCGGGCGCGGCCCAGGGCATCATGCTGAACCGTCACCGTAGTGCGCCGGCCGAGTTGCGCTATGTCGATTTCATCTATCAGCCGGTGCGCAACGAAACCGGCGACGTGATCGGCATCTTCGTGCAAGGCACCGACGTCACCGACCGGTTGCTAGCCGAACGCGAACTGCACGAGAGCGAAGCCAAGTTCCGCGGCTTCGCGCAAGCCATGCCGAATCAGGTGTGGTCGGCCGGGCCCGACGGCCTGTTCGACTGGTTCAACGACCGCGTCTACGACTATTGCGGCGTGGAGCGCGGAGGTCTCGACGGCGAGCGCTGGGCCACGATCCTGCATCCCGAAGACGTGGACACCGCAACCACGCTGTGGCGTCACGCGATTGCGCACGGCTCCACGTTCGAAGGCGAATTTCGCGTGCGCCGCGCCGACGGCGTGTACCGCTGGCACCTCGCCCGCGCGTTGCCGATTCACGACGACGACGGCACGCTGGTGCGCTGGGTCGGCACGCAGACCGATATCGAAGATCAGAAATCGGCCGCGCGCGCGCTCGAACGGCTGAACCAGACGCTCGAACAACAGGTCGCGCAGAGTACCGCCGACCGCGACCGGATGTGGCAACTGTCGACCGACGTCATGCTGGTCGCCGATTTCAAGGCCAACATCGTCGCGGTGAATCCGGCCTGGACGCAACTGCTCGGCTGGCAACAGAAAGATCTGCTCGGCCGCTCGTTCATCGACCTCATCCATCCCGACGACCGCGTTGCCACGCTCGCGGAAATGGGCGAACTCGGCAACGGCCAGCTCACCTACAAGTTCATCAACCGTTACCGGCGAGTGGACGGCCACTACGTCACGCTCTCGTGGACCGCGGTGCCCGACGAACGCTTCGTGCACGCCGTGGGCCGCGACATCACCGCCGACCGCGAGGCCGCCGATGCGCTGCGACGCACCGAACTCGCGCTGCAGCAATCGCAGAAAATGGAGACCATCGGCAAGCTGACGGGTGGCGTGGCGCACGACTTCAACAATCTGCTCCAGGTGATTTCCGGCAATCTGCAATTGCTGGCGGCCGACGTGGCCGGCAGCGAGCGCGCCGAGCGGCGGCTCGCCAATGCACTCGCCGGCGTGAGCCGCGGTGCACGGCTCGCGAGTCAGTTGCTTGCATTCGGCCGGCGCCAGGCGCTGGAGCCGAAGACGGTGATGATCAGCCGCCTGATCGCCGGGATGGAAGACATGTTGCGACGCAGCCTGGGCGAAGCGATCGAGATCGAAACGGTGATTTCAGCGGGTTTGTGGAATACCTATGTCGATCCGATTCAGGTCGAAAACGCGATCCTGAATCTGGCTATCAACGCGCGCGACGCGATGGACGGCATCGGCAAACTCACGCTCGAAGTCGGCAACGCTTTTCTCGACGATGCCTATGCCCGCGACCACGTCGAAGTGACGCCCGGCCAGTACGTGCTGCTCGCCGTCACCGACACCGGTTGCGGGATGACACCCGAAGTGCTGGCGCAGGCCTACGAACCCTTCTTCTCGACCAAGCCGGAGGGCAAAGGGACGGGCCTCGGTCTGTCGATGGTGTATGGCTTCGTCAAGCAGTCCGGCGGCCACGTGAAGACTTACAGCGAACCCGGACACGGCACGACCGTCAAGCTCTACCTGCCGCGCACGCGCGACAAGGAAGACATCGCGGTGAGCCCCGAATCCGCGCCGGTGATGGGTGGCGAAGAAACGGTCCTGGTGGTGGAAGACGACGACCAGGTGCGGACCACGGTGGTGGATATGCTGACCGAACTCGGCTATCGCGTGCTCAAGGCGAACGACGCGAGCAGCGCGCTGGTGATTATCGAGAGCGGCATTCCGGTCGATCTGCTATTCACCGACGTGGTGATGCCCGGGCCGCTGCGCAGCCCCGAACTCGCCCGCAAGGCGCGCGAGCGGATGCCGAACCTGGCCGTGCTGTTCACGTCGGGCTACACCGAGAATTCGATCGTGCATGGCGGCCGGCTCGACCCGGGCGTCGAATTGCTGAGCAAACCCTATACGCGCGAAGCGCTGGCGCGCAAGGTGCGGCATGTGCTCTCCAACGAACGGCAACGCGGCGTCGGCGTGACGGCAGCCGCGAACGTCGTGGCGAAGCGACAGGCTGCGCCGTTGATGCCGACGATCGAACCGCAGCGGCGGCTCTCCATTCTGTTCGTCGACGACGACGCGTTGATCCGCATTACGACCACGGAGTTGTTGCGTGATTTAGGGCATGTGGTGCACGACGCTGCGAGCGGTCAGGCCGCGTTGAGCGTTCTGCACACGGCGCCCGTGGATTTGCTGATTACCGATGTGGGCTTGCCGGATATTTCGGGCGAGACGCTTGCCGAACAGGCTCGGGCGCTGAATGCTCAGTTGAAGGTGGTGTTTGCGACCGGGGCGGATCATGTGACTACGCTGCCGGACTGCTGGCTGCTGCGGAAACCGTATGACATGGTGGCGCTGGAGGAGGTGTTGCGGCAGGTGGCGGAAGCGTAGCTGGGGGCGGCAGTAGTGGGCCTGATGTGATGATGATGTTCTGGAATTTTTTTAAGCCCGCTTTTTGCGGGCTTTTTTTATGTTTTGATGGGTTGTCTTTGAGGGTTATTTTTGGCCGGCGTTATTTTGGCCTTGACGGTTTTTGACAGTCCGGTTGGAGTCGTTCGGTAGGTTATGGGTTGTTGATCAATCCGTGAAATACAAGAAGATGAATCGGGACGCGTTCAGGCTGGTGTTCAGCAGAGTTAGAGGAATGCTGGTTGCCGTTGAGGAGTCGGCGACGGCGGCGGGTGGGAGTGGTGGGAGCAGGCGCTCGCGGCGGGGTGTCCTGGTAGCGTCTCTTGTGGGTATTGCGCTGGGCGGCGCGGCTCCTGGTGTTTCCGTTGCCCAGATCGTGCCGGGTGGTGAGCATGCGCCTTCGGTCGTGCAGACGCGTAATGGGCTGCCGCAGGTGGACATCAACCGGCCTTCGGGGGCGGGTGTTTCGGTTAATACGTATGGGCAGTTCGATGTGCCCTCGCGTGGGGTGGTGCTGAACAACTCGCCGGTGATCGTGCAGACGCAGCAGGCTGGACTGGTTAACGGGAATCCGAATCTGGGGGCCGGGCAGGCGGCGCGGGTGATCGTTAATCAGGTTAATAGCCGCGCGGCGAGCCAGATCAACGGGCATGTTGAAGTTGCTGGTCAACGGGCCGAGGTGGTGATTGCCAACGGGTCCGGCATCAGTGTGAACGGTGGTGGGTTCATCAACACCTCGCGCGCGATCCTGACGACCGGGACGCCGAACTATGCAGCCGATGGGTCGGTTGCCAGCTTCGATGTAAGAGGCGGCAGCATCGATGTTCAGGGTGCGGGACTCGATGGAGGTGCGACTGGTCAGATCGATCTGCTCTCGCGCGTCATGCACGCGAACGCGGCGATTCATGCGAAGAACCTGAATGTTATCGCGGGGGCTAACCGCATCGGCCATGACACGCTCGATGCGACGGCCATCGCCGGTGAAGGTCTGACGCCGTATATCTCCATCGACGTCAGCCAGATCGGCGGGATGTACGCGAACAGCATCGTGCTGGTGGGGACGGAAGCGGGCGTGGGTGTTTCCAGCAAAGGCGTGCTGGCCGCGCAGGCGGGTGACTTTACCGTGACCGCGGAGGGCAGGCTCATCCTCACCGGACAGACGGAGGCAAATGGTGATGTTGTGCTCTCCGGGCGCGAGGGTATCGGGAACAGCGGGACGGTCTACGCACAGCGCAATGTGACGGTGGCCTCGGCCGGTGCGCTGACGAATAGTGGCGTGGTGGCGGCGCAGAAGGACGTGACGGTTAAAGCCGCCAGCATTGTTTCAGATGGGACGCTTGGCGCCGGGATCAACGCCGACGGTTCGGTGGCGCAGGCGGGTGAGCTGCGGCTCGATGCGACGGGTACGCTGACGGCGACGGGGCGCAATGTGGCGGGTGGGAGTGCGACGCTACAGGGAGCATCGGTCAATCTCTCGGATAGCAGGACGTCGGCGAATGGCGACCTCAGGCTGACGGCAACGGCTGGCGATCTTGGTGCCTCGAACGCCACGATCGTCGCAGGCGGAGCACTGGATGTACGCGCTGCCGGGATGCTGCTCAACGATCGGGGCATGCTGTCCTCTGGTGGTCCGCTGACTATCAATGCGCGAACACTCTCGAACCGCAATGGACAGATCGTCTCCGGTGATTCGCT
>NZ_CAAJGK010000059.1 GCF_900996245.1 Paraburkholderia sp. BCC1886
CTTCGCGACGAGGGCGTCGTGAAAGCGGTGGGACTGGGCGTGAACGAATGGCAGGTCGCTCATGAAGCGATCCGTCAGCAGGACTTCGACTGCCTGCTGCTTGCGGGCCGTTACACGCTGCTCGAACAGGACGCGCTGGATGGCTTCCTGCCGCTGTGCGAGAAGAACCAGGTTTCGGTGATTCTGGGTGGTGGCTACAACAGCGGCATTCTGGCGACGGGCGCGGTGCCCGGCGCGAAGTACAACTACTCGCCGGCCCCGGAAGCGATTCTGGAGCGCGTGCGCAAGATCGAGCAGGTGTGCCGCGACTACTCGGTGCCGTTGAAGGCCGCGTCGCTGCAATTCGTGCTGGGCCACCCGGCGATTCCGACCAACATTCCGGGCGTGCGCACGGTGGCCCAACTGGAAGACAATCTGAACACTTTCCGGGCCGATATCCCGGCGGCGTTCTGGGCGGAACTCAAGCGCCGCCAGTTGATTCGGGAAGACGCGCCGACCCCGGGTTGATGACTGCCTGACGCTTGCCAACGGCGCGCCGGGGCGCCGTGATGAACTCGCCGTCAGGCGAGTATCCGGTCGATCACCCGCTGATTGCCGAGCGAGTTCTCGAGCGTGAAAACCAGTTCCGTTTTCTGCCCGAGGACCGTTCGCGCAAAGTCTTCGACCATCAACTGATACTGGTCGACATCACCGAAGTCGATGGTGCGTGTCTGACCGGTTTCATCGGACCGATGCCGAACGTGTGCCGGCCCATAGGTCCCCGGATTGAATGGCGCCTCCACGCTCAGCCAGCCTTTCGTGCCATGAAAGAACATATGCTGCCGGCGCGACAACTGCGTGCCGCAGTAAAAGTCCATCGAGAACGTCGGGAACGTAGCCGTGCAGCGGGCGAACCGGTCGGTGCCGAAGCGCGGATCGCGCACGACCTCCGCGTGAACGTCGTCTGGTTCGAGCCCTGTGGCAAGACGCGTGGTCACGACCGGATAGACGCCGATGTCGCGAACGCCACCGCCGCCGAGCGCCAGATTGTTCTTGAGCGCATTGGGGTCGTCGTTGAAGTAGGTGAACGACCCTTCGATCGCCGTGAGTTCGCCGAGCAGGCCTTCGGCGAGACTGTCGCGCACGAAGGCCCATTGCGGGTGATGCGCCACCATGAAGGCTTCGCCGCACACGAGTCCGGTGCTGTCGCGCAACGCGATCAACTCGAGTATTTCATCGCTCGTCATGGCGATTGGCTTCTCGCACAACACGTGCTTGCCGCCGAGCAGCGCTTTCCTGCACCACTCGACGTGGCTGGCCGTCGGTAACGGAATATAGATCGCATCGACCTCGCTGCTTTCGATCACCGCGTCATAGCTGGTCAACACATGGTCGATGCCATGCCTGCTGGCGAATGCCTGGGCGCGGTCACCGTCGCGGCTGGCGACGGTCGTCACCCGGCCGTTGGACGAACGCTGGATAGCGGGCACGACGGCGTTGCCGGCGATCTTCGCGGCGCCGAGTACACCCCAGCGTATTTCTTCAGTCATGTTGTCTCCGTGTGTGTTGGTGTTTGCGTTTGTGTCTGCGTTTGCTCGTGCTCACGCTCAGCAAACAGTCTGCAGGCGTTCGGCGCAGATCGAGAGGACTTCATCCGGCTCACGTTGCCACCAGTGTTGCGCTGAAAATATTTCGGTTTCGACGAGGCCATCGTACCCTGCGCCCTCGACGCGCGAGCGCACCGAGGGTAGATCGATCACGCCATCGCCCATCATTCCACGGTCGAGCAGCATGTCCTGCGTGTCGTACAGCCAGTCGCACACGTGATACGCGAGAATGCGGTCTGCTTTGCCGGCAGCGGCAATCGACGACGCGAGTTCAGGGTCCCACCAGCAGTGATAGACATCCACCGCCACGCCGATCAGTCCCGAACGGTCGGGGTCCACCGTTTCGCAGATATCGAGTGCCTGCGCGAGCGTGTTGACCACGGCGCGATTGGCGGCATACATCGGATGAAGCGGTTCGAGTGCGAGCGGCACACCGTATTCGCGCGCGGCGTCCATCAACATCGACAGACCGTCGAGCACCTGGTTACGCGCGCCTGCCAGGTCGCGGCTTCCCGGCACCATGCCGCCGACGACCATCACGAAGCAGCGCGCGCCGAGCGTGGCGGCATCTCGCAGCGCCGCCCGGTTGGCCTCGACGTTCGCGCTGAATTCGGCGGGCGTCGCGCCGGGCAAATACGTCGAGCGGCAATAGCCGGTCACGCTCAGGTCGAGCGCCTTGATCTGCCGCGCGAACTGCGCCACATCGCCTTCCTCGACCTCGCGGCGCCAGGGCGCGATGCCACCGAAGCCCGCTCGCGCGATCCGGTCAATCGTGCGGCCGAGCGGCTCCCGATGGCCCAGCGTGGCGGTGTTGATTGAGCACAGGTCGAGTCTTTGCTGGAGGTTTCTCATGAGTGTCCAGATCGATGTCGAAGACGAGCAGGCCTTGCGCGCCGCCTTCGAGGGCCTCCAGAAGGCGGGCGCCGATGGCCTGATGGGTGGGATGCGCGAGATAGGCAAAGCAGTCGTTCAGGCTGGCGAAATCCATCATGAAGCCGTCGGAGAAGCTCATGCCGTAGCCTTCGGGTGACACGTTCGGCCCGCTCTGGAAGTTGCTGAAGCAGATGCCCGGTATTTCGGTCAGTCGCCGGATCTGCTCGAAGAACACGAGGCGGCTCGCCGCGCTCACTTCGTGACGGAACCGGCAAAACACCATGTGCCGCACGGGGCCACCCGATCGCGTCATGATCAGTCTCCGCAGCCGAGTGGCGCCATGACCTTGCGGATGCGCGCCACGGCGTCGGCCGGATCGCGCAGCAGGCCGGCCTGGTCGGCGAGGCGGAACACGTCGGCGAAATACACGGGAGGCCGCATGCCGTGATGTCCGCCCGGCATGAAGACGTGGTCCTGAAAGCCGTTCAGATACGCGAGGAACACGACGCCCGTCTTGTAGTACTGGGTCGGTGCGCGAAAAATATGACGCGAAAGCGGTACCGTCGGTGCGAGCAGACGGTTGAAGGTGTCGGAGTCGCCCGCTGAAAGGGCGGCTAACGCCTGCGACGCTGCAGGCGCAATCGCGTCGAAAATACCGAGCAGCGCATGCGAGAAATGCGTGCCGTCGCCCGCGATCAGCGCGGGATAGTTGAAGTCATCGCCGGTGTACATCTTCACGCTGGCCGGCAGGCGGCGGCGGAACGAAATTTCCTTCTCGTCGTCGAGCAGCGAGATCTTGATGCCGTCGACTTTGGACGCGTTGGCCGCAATGATGTCGAGGCACACGTCGGCCGCAGCGGGAAACTGGCCTGCCCCCCAATAGCCCGCAAGTTCGGGGTCGAACATGTCGCCGAGCCAGTGCAGGATGACCGGTTGATCGCACATGGCGAGCACTTCGCGATAGACGCGTCGGTAATCGTCCGGCGAGCGCGCAACTTTCGCCAGCGCGCGGCTTGCCATGAGGATGACGCGTCCACCCACGCGCTGTACCGCTTCGAGTTGCTCGCCATACGCGCGGATCACCTCATCGCAACTGGAAACGGATCCGGGTGCGATGTCGTCCGTGCCGCAACCCGACGCAATCGCCGCACCGGGGATATCGCGCGTGCCTTCGATGCTGCGCGTGATCAACTCGAGCGCGGTCTTCCACGGCAGTCCCATGCCGCGTTGCGCGGTGTCCATCGCTTCGGCGATGCCCAGACCCTGTTCGAGCAGATAGCGCCGGTAAAGGATCGTGCGCTCCCAGTCGATGGCCGGCTCGGCGTTCAGTTCGCCCGCGCGCAGCGGATCGGCCACCACGTGGGCAGCCGAATACGCAATGCGGTTGAATTCGCGCGTGGGTGCCCTGACCTCGAGCGGCGTGCCCTGCACGTGATAGGTTTCCAACGCGCCGGACGCGGCCGGCAGTCTGATTGACAGGTTCATGGGTAGCTCAGTATTTGGTGACGAGAAGGCCGCCGTCGACGCGGATGGCCTGGCCCACGCTGTAGGGCAGGCCGCCGGTCGCTAACGTGCGAACCGTACGCGCGACTTCCTGCGGCGTGCCCCAGCGCTGGATGGCGGTCAGCCCCTGCTCGATCTGCGCGTCGTAACGCGCGCGCGACGGCGCGGTCATTTCGGTTTCGATCAGCCCCGGCTGCACTTCGTACACGCTGATGCCGTGCCCGGCGAGGCGCAGCGAGAACAGGGTGTTCGCCATCGAGAGGCCCGCTTTGGAGACGCAGTATTCGCTGCGCAACGGCGAGGCCGCAATCGCATTGGACGACGTGATGGTGACGATCGACGGATGCGCGGCAACGGCGCCGTTCGCGCGCGCTAGGCAGTGTCTGGCGAATGCCTGCATGAGAAAGAACGTGCCGCGTGTATTGACCGCGACGCAGCGATCGAAACTCTCCGGCGTGACGTCGAGCAGATCGCCGCGCGACATCACCGAGACGCCCGCGTTATTCACGAGGCAGTCGATCTGGCCGCCGAGCGCGGCTTCGATGGCAGACAGCGTAGCCGGATGCGATTCGATATCGGCGAGATCGGAAAGCGTAGCGATCGCGTTGGCGCCGGTCTTGCGCACTTCGATCACTGCGTCGTCCAGCTCGTCCGAGGCGAGCGCATCGGTCAGCGCGATATCGAAGCCCGCGTGGCCGAGTTCGATCGCGATCGCGCGGCCGATGCCGCGCCGGCCGCCCGTCACGAGAGCGATGGGGCGGCTGCTCATAGCGACGCTCCCTGGGCGAGCAGATCGCGTGCGACGATGGTGCGCTGAATCTGGTTGGTGCCTTCGTAGATCTGCGTGATCTTCGCGTCGCGGTACAGACGTTCGACTTCGTAGCCGCGAATGTAGCCGCTGCCGCCGAAGATCTGCACGGCGTTGGCGCTGTGCTTCACGGCGGTGTCGCCGGCGAAGCACTTGGCCATCGAACACGCGATACTCGCGCGGTCGCCCGATTCGAGCCGCTCGGCGGCGTCGAGTACCAGCAGGCGCGCCGCCTGAATGTCCGTCGCCATATCCGCGAGCATCCATTGAATGCCCTGCAGCTCGGCGATATGGCTGCCGAACTGCTTGCGCGTCTGCGAGTAGTCGAGCGCCGCTTCGAGCCCCGCCTGCGCAATGCCGACGGCGAGCGATGCGATGCCGACGCGGCCCTTGTCGAGCGCGCTCATCATCATGTGAAAACCGCGGCCTTCGGTGCCGAGCAGCGCGTCGGCGGGCAGCTTCACACGCTCGAAGTTCAGCTCGCCGACCTGCGACGCGCGCTGGCCCATCTTGTGTTCTTTCGGTCCCTTCGAGACACCCGCCAGCGAACAGTCGACGATGAAAATACTCATGCCACGCTTGCCCGCCGCGGGATCCGTGCGCGCAAGCACGAACGCGACGTCGGCGACCGGGGCGTTGTGAATCCACAGTTTCGCGCCGTTGAGCTCCCAGCCCCCGGCCGTGCGGGTTGCTGTGGTGCGGATGCCCGAGACATCGGTGCCCGCGTCCGCTTCGGTGATGCAATAGGCGGGGCGCAGTTTCGCGCGCAGCAGCGGCTCCAGGTATTTCGCTCGCTGCGCGTCGGTCCCGTGTACGGAAAGCAGGGTGCCGACCAGTTCGAGCAGGCCGCACTGGTCGGCCACGGACGCGTAGCCGCGCGACAGTTCTTCCATGACGAGCGCGTAGGCCGTCACATCGAGCCCGGCTCCGCCGAATTCTTCCGGCACGGTAATGCCGAACAGGCCCAGCTCGCCCATCTGCGCGTAGATTTCCGCCGGAAAGCGCTCTTCGCGATCCAGTTCTTCGGCAACCGGGCGGATTACCTCCTGAGCGAAACGTCGGGTCGTTTCGCGAATCTGCTGATGCGTTTCCGAGAGTTTCATGCTGTCTCCATCCTCATGATCGGCACCTGATTCGTGCCTGGTTTGTGCTGTTCAGGTAAACCCGAGCGTCGCGTCTCACTGCTTGAATTGCGTGGTTTCCTGTGCCAACATTGCCAGCAAGTAACCATCTGGGTGGTTATTTAAAACCAACGAATCACCGATGTCAACGAGCTTTCTGGCCGATCGGATTGGAGGATAGTTTGAAAAACTGGATGCAAGCCGAAGAGGCGGTCGAGCAGATCTTCGACGGGGCGACCATCGCGCTGGCCAGCAATGGCGGCGGAATGCTGGAGCCGGACGCCGTGCTCGCGAAACTGGAGCAGCGCTTTCTCGAGACCGGGCATCCGCGCGATCTGACGGTGGTGCACGCGCTGGGGATTGGCGACGCCAAGGGCAGTGGACTGGGGCGTTTTGCGCACCCGGGCATGGTGAAACGCGTGATCGGCGGACACTGGAGCTGGTCGCCGGCCATGCAGCAGATGGCGAAGGACAATGCGTTCGAAGCGTATAGCTTCCCGGCGGGCGCGATCTCGACGCTGCTGCGCGAGATCGGCGCAGGGCGCCCTGGACTCGTCACGCATGTCGGCCTGCGGACGTTCGTCGATCCGCGTATCGACGGCGGCAAGATCAATGCACGCGCGACCGAAGACCTCGTCGAACTGATCGAACTCGATGGGCGCGAGTACTTGCGCTACAAACCGTTCAAGGTCGACTTCGCGATCGTGCGCGGGTCGTCCGCGGATGCCGCCGGCAACGTCACGTTGCGCCGCGAGCCCGTGGACCTGGACACGTATGCGGCAGCGCTTGCCGCGCACAACAGCGGCGGCCACGTGATCGTGCAGGTCAGGGAGCGCGAGCCGGCCGGCTACGTACCGGCGCGTCTGGTGCGCATTCCGGGCGTGCTCGTCGATACGCTCGTCGAGGCGCCTTCGGCGCCGCAGTGCGCGATCGCCCGCTACGACCCCACGCTGAGCGGCGAATCGCTCGGCGTGATTGCCGATGGCTTTTACGAGGTGCCCACCGGCATCCGTCACATCATCGCGGCGCGTGCGTCGCGGGAACTGCACGACGGGCATTCTGCGAATTTCGGTTTTGGCATTCCCGGCGGAATTCCGGGTCTGCTCGCGCAACAGGGACGGCTCGGCACCTTCTGGGGAACGGTCGAGCAGGGCATCCACAACGGCGCGATGGTCGACGGCCCGATGTTCGGCTCGGCGCGCAATGCGGACGCCATCCTCTCGAGCGTCGACCAGTTCGATTTCTATAGCGGTGGCGGCGTCGACATTTCGTTCCTCGGCATGGGCGAGATGGATGGTGACGGCAACATCAACGTTTCCAAGCTGGGATCGACGGTCGTGGGCCCGGGCGGGTTCATCGACATCACGCAGGGTGCCCGCAAGATCGTTTTCTGCGGCAGCTTCGAAGCCAAAGGGCTACAGGTGGAGCAGGTCGGCGAGCGCGTGAATATCGTGTCGCCAGGCAGCGTGCCCAAGCTCGTCGAGCGCGTGCAGCACATCACGTTCAGCGGCGTGCAGGCGCGTATTGCGAAACAGGAAGTTCTTTATGTGACCGAACGCGCCGTGTTCCGTCTCGAGGAAGATGGTGTCCGGCTGATCGAAGTGGCTGACGGAATCGATGTCGAGCGTGACGTGCTCGCGCGGATGGGGTTTCGTCCGCTGGTCGACGACGCATTGCTGGCCCGCAGTCGGGGCGATGCAAGCAAGCCGAGCGAGCAGGCGGCCTGATGAACGGCCGCGCCCGACGCGCCGGATATCCGTACTCAGGCGCGTACCAGCCTGAGCACGGTGTCGATGTTGAAGTCGAGGCGATTCTTGAGCGCCTCCTTGCTCATGAAGTCGATGTCGAAAATGACGCCGCTGGTGAAGCGGTTGGTCAGATAGTAATAGCCGACCGCGGCCATCGTGATGTGCAGTTGACGCGCGTCGACACCGGTGCGAAACACGCCCGCCTTGACGCCGCGATCGAGTATGCCTTGCAGCATCGAGATGAAGCCGTGATGCAGTTCCTTGAACCGTCCGGAATTCTTGACGTGGCGGGCCTTATGAAGATTTTCGCTATTGACGAGCGTCATGAACTCCGGGTTCTTCAGGTAGTAGTTCCACGTATGGGTGGTGAGGGCAACGATGGCGTCTTCCGGAGACAGGTGTTCGAGGTTGAGCTTCTGTTCGGCATGACGGATGTCCGCGTAAGCATCTTCGAGCACGGCCTGGAAGAGCTCTTCCTTGCTGCCGAAGTAGTGATAGATCATCCGCTTGTTGGCCTTCGCACGCGTGGCGATGGCTTCGACTCGCCCGCCCGCGAGCCCGAGCTTGGCGAACTCTTTCTTCGCGGCTTCGAGGATGCGCGCCTTGGTGACTTCGGGGTCCCGCTGCCGCGGTTGTGCGGCGCCGGCGACGGCAGTTTTCGGGGCCCGGCTGGGGGGCGTGCTCGCAAGAGTCATGTCGGATTTCGCTGCATGAATTGAGTGGGTGACGCTCGTCGTCGATTGGCGCCGTGGCACCGACTATAGACCAAAAAAGCATTGCCCGGAAGTAACCGGATGGTGCAGAATGGGGCGCAAAAATACGAAGGGCATCGCGCATGAATGCGTGGTTCTCTTTCCCCGCTGCGCGTTTCGAGAAGCGCGCCGGGAGCAAACTCTGGAGGCTGGAATGAGCAATCTGAACGAACTCGCAGCAACGCTTCGTCTTCCGTCGGAACCCCTGCGCACGCCGATGTTCATCGACGGCCGGGACTATGCCGGCTCCGCCGGTGAATTCGTCACGCGCAAGAGTCCGGGTCATGGTGTACCGGTGACCTCCACGGCACGTGCCACCGTCGACGATCTGGATGCCGCGGTCGCAGCGGCGCGTCGCGCCTTCGACGACGGACGCTGGTCGCGCCTGTCGGGCGAGCAGCGCGCGACCGTGCTGTTGAAAACGGCGGCCCTCATCCGGGAAAACGTGGAGACGCTCGCGTATCTGGAAACGCTGGAAAGCGGTAAGCCGATCGGCCAGTCGCGCGGCGAGATCAACGGCGCCGCCGGTATCTGGGAATACGCGGCCGGCGTCGCCCGCGTCATCCACGGCGATTCGCACGACAACCTCGGCAACGACATGTTCGGTCTGGTGGTGCGTCAGCCGGTCGGCGTCGTGGGTATCGTCACACCGTGGAATTTCCCGTTCTTCATCCTCTCCGAACGTCTGCCGTTCGTGCTGGCCGCAGGGTGTACGGCCGTGGTCAAGCCCGCCGAACTCACGTCGACCACCACACTCAAGCTCGCTGCTCTGTTGACCGAAGCAGGACTGCCCGATGGCGTCGTGAACGTCGTGACGGGTCTGGGCTCGAAAGTGGGGCAGGCACTGGCCGAACACATGGACGTCGACATGGTGTCGTTCACAGGTTCGACGCCGGTCGGCCGTTCGGTGCTGGCCGCCTCGGGCGGCAACATGAAGAAGGTCGGCCTGGAACTGGGCGGCAAGAATCCGCAGATCGTGTTCGCGGACGCCGATCTGGCCGATGCCGCGGATGCCATCGCGTTCGGCATCTGCTTCAACGCGGGCCAGTGCTGCGTGTCGGGCAGCCGGCTCGTCGTGCACCGCTCGGTGGAAGACGAACTCGTTGCGCGGATCAGGAGTGTGCTCGAGAAGGTGCGCGTAGGCGATCCGCTCGATGCGTCGAACCACGTGGGCGCGATCGTCGAAGCGCGTCAGTTCGACAAGATCTGCGGCTTTATCGAAGCGGGCAAGCGTGACGGCGGGCAACTGGTGCATGGCGGCACGTCGAGCCAGGAAGGCGAGCGCTTCTTCATCCAGCCGACGGTGTTCCGCAACGTCGAGCCGCACAGCGCGCTGGCCCAGGAGGAAATCTTCGGGCCGGTGCTGTCGGTCACGTCGTTCGACACGTTCGATCAGGCCATCCAGATTGCCAACGGCGTGCCTTACGGTCTCGCCGCCAGCATCTGGACCCGTGACCTGCAGGGTGCGATCAAGAGTTTCCGTGACGTGCAGGCCGGCCGTATCTGGGTCAACTGCACGATTACGGGCGGCCCGGAAATGCCGATCGGCGGCGTCAAGCAATCGGGGATCGGCCGCGAAACGGGACGCTACGGCGTTGAGGAATACACCGAGCTGAAATCGGTCCACGTGCAGCTGGGCAATCGCCCGCGCTGGATCGACTAGTTCGGCAGGACACCAGAGAACGGCCGGCAAGAGCCGTTGTGCAGGCCTCGGGAAATAGCGCAGTCGCGCGCCACGGTGCGGCGTGCTGCAGACAGTATCGGAGACAGCAATGTATGACTATGTGATCGTGGGTGGCGGCGCCGCGGGTTGCGCGCTGGCGGCGCGTCTGAGCGAGGATGCGGGCAATCGGGTGCTGCTGCTCGAAGCAGGACCCGCCGATACGGATCCGTACATCCACATGCCGGTCGGCTTCTTCAAGATGACCGCCGGCCCGTTGACCTGGGGCTATCGCACGGTGGCCGCCGCGGAAACCCAGGGGCGGCAGATTCCGTTCGCGCAGGGCCGCGTGCTCGGCGGCGGCGGCTCGATCAATGCGATGGTCTATACACGCGGCCAGCCGTCCGACTACGACGGCTGGGAGCGCGATGGCTGCGCGGGTTGGGGCTTTCGCGACGGCGTGCTGCCGTACCTGCGTCGCATGGAAGACAACGAACGTCTGTGCAACGAGTATCACGGAGTCGGCGGCCCGCTCGGTGTGTCCGATCTCATCAGCGTGAACGAATTGACGAAGGCTTTCGTGCTAGCGGGCCAGGAAGCCGGCATGCCGCATAACAGCGACTTCAACGGCGCGCAGCAGGAAGGCGTCGGCGTGTATCAGGTCACCCAGCGCAACGGCAAGCGCTGCAGCGCGGCAGTCGGCTATCTGCGCGACGCGCGCTCGCGGACTAATCTGACGGTGCGCACCAACTGCCTCGTCTCGCGCGTAGTGATTGAAAACGGTCGCGCCATCGGTGTCGAATTTGCGCCGGGCGACGATCGCTCGAACGTCAGCATCGCGCGCGCCGAGCGCGAAGTCATCGTGACGGCGGGAGCGATCGGTTCGCCGAAACTGCTGATGCTGTCCGGCATCGGCCGCGCGCAGGACCTCGAACGCGCCGGCGTCAAGCCCGTTCACGTGCTGAACGGTGTCGGCCAGAATCTGCAGGATCACTTCGATATCGACATCGTCTACGAACTGAACGGTGCGTACAGTCTCGACAAGTACTCGAAGAAGCACATGATGCTGCTCGCCGGCCTCGAGTACAAACTCTTCAACAAAGGGCCGGTCACGTCGAATATCGCAGAAGGCGGCGCGTTCTGGTATTCGGACAGCAGCGTGCCGACACCGGACCTGCAGTTTCACTTCCTGCCGGGCGCCGGCGTCGAAGCCGGCGTGCCGCCGGTGCCGTCCGGTTCGGGCTGTACGCTCAATTCGTATTTCCTGCGCCCGCGCAGCCGTGGCAGCGTGACGTTGCACAGCGCGAACCCCGCTGACGCACCGGTCATCGATCCCGCGTATATCCGCGACCCGTACGACCTGAAGGTCGCGGTCGACGGTATCCGGTTGAGCCGCGAAATCATGTCGCAGAAGGCGCTGGCGAAGTACATCAAAAGCGAGCACTTCCCCGGTGGCAACGTGCGCACGCAGGCCGAGTACGAGACTTATGCACAACAGTACGGACGCACCGGCTATCACCCGGTGGGCACCTGCAAGATGGGAATCGACGAACTGTCGGTCGTCGATCCGCAACTGCGCGTGCATGGCATCGAGGGCTTGCGTGTCGCCGACTCGTCGGTAATGCCGCGCATCGTGAGCTCGAATACGAATGCGCCCACGCTGATGATCGCCGAGAAAGCCGCCGACCTGATTCGCGGTCTGGCTGCGGCGCCGGCGCCCGCACAGGGTCGCCTCGCGCGCTCGGCGGGTCGTGCGTCGTCGTTCGAGGCCGATGTCGCAACGGTGTGACGCGGCAGTACGAGCGTGACAGGAAAGATCCGTAAAAACCGGGTCGTTCCAACAAACGGGTAAATATCCGGTTATTTATAATCAGCCCTGAAAAAAGGGGCTTTCTGGCTCAGGAGACATCATGTCGAAACGGGATCATCAATCAGGCCTGTCGCGTCGCGACTTCATCAAACTGGGTGCCGGCACGGCATTCGCGGTCGCGGGCGGCGGCATGTCGGGGCTGTCGTTCGGTGCAGGGCAAACCACGCTCGCCGCGTCGTTCCGCTCGCTCACCAATCCGTACTACACCGCGTTCAACAAGGGCGCACAAAGCTTCGCGAAGAGCGTCGGCCTGCCCTACGTGCCGCTCACGACTGAAGGCAGTTCGGAAAAAGGCATCGCCGATATTCGCGCGCTGCTGCAGAAAACCGGCGGCAACCTGGTGCTGAACGTCGACCCCAACGACTCGGCCGATGCACGCGTGATCGTCGAAGCCTGCTCGAAGGCGGGTGCGTACGTCACGACGATCTGGAACAAGCCCAAGGACCTGCATCCGTGGGACTTCAATCCGAACTACGTGTCGCACCTGTCGTTCGACGGGGTGGCCTACGGCGAAGCAACCGCGACGGAACTGTTCAAGGCAATGGGCGGCAAGGGCGGTGTCGTCGCGATCGGCGGTATTTTCAGCAACGTGCCGGCTATCGAGCGCAAGGCGGGCCTGATGGCGGCGTTGAAGAAATTCCCCGAGATCCAGTTGCTGGACTTTCAGGTCGCGGACTGGGATTCGCAAAAGGCCTTCCCGATCATGCAGGCGTGGATGACGCGCTTCAATTCGAAGATCAAGGGCGTGTGGGCGGCGAACGACGATATGGCGCTGGGTGCCATCGAAGCGCTGCGCGCGGAGGGCCTCGCCGGCCAGTTGCCGGTCTCCGGCATGGACGGCACGCAACCGGGGCTGGCCGCGATCAAGGTCGGCGAACTCGTGACCACCGTGGATTGGGACCCGTTCTGGCTCGGCGGCATCGGCCTCTCGATGGGTCTGCAGGCGCAGCAGAAGAAATTGCAGGTGGCATCGCTGCCGAAGGATCAGCGCGAATCGTTCTGCAAGGCGACGCTCGTCACCAAAGCGAACGTGCAGCCGGTCATGGCGCACGAATCGGCGCCCAACGCCGACTGGAATAACCTCTATGCCCGAGTGGCGGGGCCCGTGGTGTATCGATGAACAAAACAACCGTAGCGCCTGACCGGCAGGCCGTCAGCACCACAGCCGGGATCGGATTCACGTCGATGCACGCCGTGCTGCAGCGTTTCGCACCGCTGCTGGTGTTGCTGGCGCTCGGCCTGTGCATCGGTGCGTTCAATCACGACTTCTTCGATCCGATGAATCTGGCGCGAATCGCGATTTCCGCCGCGATTCCGCTCACCATCGCGTTGGGCGGAACCTTCGTGATTCAGCTGGGCAGCATCGACCTGTCGGCGGAAGGGATCGTCGCGGTGTCCGCCATTACGGTGTCGATGCTGGTCGAGAACTCGTACAACGGCAACCACTATGGTCTGTGGGTGCTGGCCGTGGCGATCGCCGCCGGCACCGCGCTCGGTCTCGTCAACGGGATGTTGCACGTGTTCCTGCGCATTCCGTCGTTCATCGCCACGCTCGCGGTCGGCTTCGTCGCAACGGGAATCGGCACCGCCTGGCTGTCGGGCAACACGATCCGCGTGAGCGACATGGCGTTGCGCTCGATCGCCATCACGCGGTATGCGGGCTTGCCGCTGTCGGTCTGGATCGGGCTGCTTGCGCTCGCCGTCTCGTGGTTCGTCTACCGTCACACGCTATTGGGACGTCATGCGCTCGCCATTGGCGGCGGCGAGGACCTCGCGCGTCTGAACGGCGTGCGGGTCCGGCAGATCCGGATTGCGATCTTCGCGCTTGCTGGCGCCTTCTACGGCGTGGCCGGCATCCTCGCGGTCGCGCAATATGGGCAAGGTCATGCGCTGATTGCCGACGGGCAGCTGTTCGTCGCGATCACGGCCATCGTGGTCGGCGGAACGTCGCTCGCGGGCGGCAATGGCGGGCCGCTGAACACGCTGATCGGCACGCTGGTCGTCGTGGTGCTCGCTAACGGCATGGTGCTGCTCGGCGTGCCGCCGTACGTGCAGCAGGGCATTCAGGGCGTGCTGATCATCGTTGCGGTCACCCTTGCGCTCAATCGTTCGCACCGGCGCATCGTCAAGTGAGTGAGGAAAATCCGACATGCTGAAACTCAATCACATCACCAAACGCTTCCCGGGCGTGCTCGCGCTAGACGACGTCTCGGTGGAAGTGCGGCCCAATGAAATCGTCGGCCTGATCGGCGAGAACGGCGCAGGCAAATCGACGTTGATGAAACTGCTGACCGGCGCTTACCGTCAGGATGCGGGCGATATCACGCTTTCGGGTCAGCCGCTCGTCATTCGCAACCCCCGGGATGCGACCGCGAAGGGCATCGCGATGGTGTACCAGGAGCAGTCGATCCTGCCTAACCTGACCATCGCCGAAAACCTGTTTCTGGGCCGTGAGGATAAATTCACGACCTTCGGCCGGATGAACTGGCCGAAGCTCAAACGCGCGGCGCAGGCGGAACTCGCCACCGTGCACCTCGACATCGATCCGTTGACGGTGTGCGAGGACCTGTCGTTCGGGCAACGGCAGATGGTGGAACTGGCGCGTGCGCTGTCGCTTGCGAGCCGCACCGGCGGCACGCCGGTCATCCTGCTCGACGAGCCGACATCGGTTCTGGAAGCGGCCGAAATCGACATTCTGTTCAGGCTGGTGCGCGAGCTGAAGTCGCGTGCGTCGTTCGTGTTCGTCTCGCATCGTCTGGACGAATTGCTCTCGCTCAGCGATCGCGTGTACGTGATGAAAGACGGCAAGGTCGTCGCGGAAATGGCGTCGGCCGATGCCTCCGTCAAGCAGCTTCACGAGCTGATGGTCGGCCGTTCGATGAACGGCGAGTACTACCGCGAGAATCTGCAGAAACCGTGTCGCGACGAAGTGGCGCTGTCGGTTCGACATGCGTCGCTGGGCCATGCGTTAAACGACGTGTCGTTCGAGGTCCGTCGCGGCGAGGTCTTCGGTGTCGCCGGGGTGGTGGGCTCGGGTCGCGAAGAACTGTGCCGCGTGATCGCCGGACTCGAGAAGCTCGATTCCGGCGAGGTGCACATCGGCGGCACGCTGCTGCGGGCGCAACCGAATCACGCAGTCGCGCTGGGCGTGGGGTACGTGCCGCGCGAGCGCAAGATCGAAGGGCTCGTCACGCAGATGAGCGTCGCGGAAAACCTGACGCTGCCACGACTGAGTGCCGTGAGCCGCGGCGGTGTCGTTCGTAAGGGCAGCGAGCGCAAGATTGCCAACGAGTGGATCCAGCGTCTGCGTATCAAAACGCCTGGACCGGATGCGTCATGCCGCAACCTTTCCGGGGGCAACCAGCAGAAGGTGGTGCTGGCGAAATGGCGCTTTGCCGGCAGCCGGATTCTCGTGCTGGACCATCCGACCCGCGGCCTCGATGTCGGCGCGAAGGAAGAGGTCTATCAACTGATCCGCGAACTAACAGCCGAAGGCGTCGCCGTCGTGCTGACCGGCGACACGCTCGAAGAGATTCTCGGCCTGAGCCATCGCATCATGGTCATGCGCGATGGCCGCGCGCAAAAGGTTCTGCCTTGCGAAGTGGGCTCGAAGCCTTCGCAGGTCGAAATCGTCGAACATATGGTGTGAGGCTGCTATGTCAATTCTGAAATCGCCATCGCGGGCCACGCTGCGTGATAACGCGCCGTTCGCCGCCCTCGTGGCGTTGTATCTGCTCATCGAGATTGCCGAGCCGGGCTTCATGGCGTGGTCGACGCAACTGGGTCTGCTCGCGGACAGTTCCACGCTGTTCATCATGGCCGCCGGTACGACCTTCGTCGTATTGCTGGGCAGTATCGATCTTTCGTTGCAGGCGGTGGCCTCGCTCGCCAGCGTGATCGTGGCGCTCTTCCTGCCGCGCTACGGCGCATGGGCAGCGGTCATTGCATTGGCAGCGTCGTTCGGAATCGGGTTGTTGAGCGGGGTGATCCAGACCGTGCTGCGGATTCCTTCGTTCATCGCGACGCTGGCCATCAGCGGGATTGCATCGGCTGCGGCGTTGACGCTCTCGGGTACGCGTTCCATTGCGATTAGCGACGACATGCGCAACGCGTCGCTAGGCTGGACCACCGGGACCTCGTTCGGCATTCCGCATGAAATTCTGCTGGCCGTCGCGGTGTTTCTGTTCTGCTGGTTCCTGCATCGTTCGACGGTGTTCGGGCGTCACACCGACGCGATCGGTGCGGGCGAGCCCGCCGCGATTGCGTCGGGCGTGCGGGTGTCGTTGACGAAATGCCTCGTGTTCGCCACGTCGTCGTTCTTTGCGGGGCTGGCGGGTGTCGTCATGGCAGGACGTCTAGGCAGCGGCTCGCCGACACTTGCGAATCAGTTCCTGTTGCCGGCCATCGCCGCGGTGATCGTAGGGGGAACGGCCCTGACGGGCGGCTCGGGCGGGATCGTGCGCACGCTGATCGGCGCGCTGCTCGTCTCGGTGGCGCGGGTGGGGATGACGTTCGTGGGCATCAGCGTGTTTGCGCAGCAGATCGTGTTCGGCGTGATTCTCATCATTGCCGTGACCGTGGCGTTCGATCGCTCGAAAGTGTTGACCATCAAGTAAGTCCGACGAGGTCGGCATAAGCCGGCCTGGAACTCTGGCGCAGAAGGGTGTGGAAAAGATGAAAGTGTTCGTGGCGGTGAAGAGAGTCGTTGATTACAACGTGAAAGTCCGGGTGAAATCGGACGGGTCGGGCGTCGACATCGCGAACGTAAAAATGTCGATGAACCCGTTCGACGAAATCGCAGTTGAAGAAGCAGTACGGTTGAAAGAGGCGGGCGTGGCGACGGAAGTGATCGCCGTGTCGGCTGGGGTGGCGCAAGCGCAGGAAACGCTGCGTACCGCGCTGGCGATCGGCGCGGACCGCGCGGTTCTCGTTGAAACCCTCGAAGAACTGCAGCCGCTGGCGGTCGCGAAGCTGCTTAGGGCGCTAGTCGATAGGGAGCAGCCGCAACTGATCATCCTCGGCAAGCAGGCCATCGACGACGACTCGAACCAGACCGGTCAGATGCTGGCCGCGCTGGCAGGTTTGCCGCAAGCCACGTTCGCCTCGAAGGTAACGGTCGCCGACGGCAAGGCA
>NZ_CAAJGK010000060.1 GCF_900996245.1 Paraburkholderia sp. BCC1886
TGCACTGGGTAACCTGTGGATGGCACGCAAGCAATTGCTCAAAGCGTGAAACGCGAGGGCGTGGGCGGCCTCATGCGCGGGCAAACGTGAATCACACGGCCGAATCAAAACCTATGACCAGCGCCGCAGCATGTTTGCAATGTAGTGGCACGCGCTGCAAACAGCCCACGCGCAGAAAACGGGTTTTGCAGACCTTCCCTAGGGGTCGGGAGTACGCACTGCCAATTGGCCGCTTGCGGGCCGCTGAATTGCAATGACCGCTTCCGAGTGGTGAGTTTGGGGAGCAGACTGACGCAGCTCGACCCGTTGCCGCCTCTCAGTTCCGAGTGGCGAACGTCCGCTTAACGAACGAAATGAGTCGATCAGCGATAAAGCGATAAAGCGATATCTTGCTCAATCCTCACGGTCACACAAGAACGGACGACGGTCGAACATGTCATCAACGCCCTAAAGGCAGGACGGCACCGCAACTGTACGACGAGGAATTCGTCATGCCGCGATGCCGCCGACGCTCACTTTACTTCGAACGCGTAATCGCCATGGGTGCGATGCCCGTCTGAGGCGACTGCCACCCAGTGGACGATATAGCGCCCGGCCTGCAAGGGAGGCAGCGCAACGGTGATCACGTCCGGCTGATGCGCGTCGACCAGGGACTTCTCGGCGTTGACCTGCTTTCCGACAGCATTGGTGATCGTGAGCGACGAAAATGCTGGCTCCAGCGGCCCGTCGAAGGTGATTTTCACCTGCGACGGAGCAGCAACGCTCGCGCCGGCTCCCGGTTCCTGCTTCTGCGGAAATACATGTGCAAACGCGGTGCTGGCGAAAGCAAGTCCGACGAAGAATCCGGCCAATTTCTTGATGGCCCGTTTCAGAGGGCGTCGATTCTGGTTCATCGTGAACTCCTTCGTCACTGGAACAGCGGTTTGCCAAGCGTCGTGGGCGCGACGTCATCGAAGAAAATATGGGCCTGCACGAGAATGCCCACGTGCGAGCCGCTCGCGCGGTTCATCGGGATCTGCGCTTCGACGCCGAATTGACCGTAGCGGTTGATCCAGATGAAGCCGGGGTTGACCGTACCGGTCGTTTGTCCCTGACTTCTCGACAACGGAACCTCCACTACGGGAATGATGTTCGCGAGCGGTTGCGGCAAACCGATGTCACGTACATGCTGCTGAAGGTAGGGCAGGCTGTACTGGAACGTGAAGCCGTAGTTGAACGCGTTGGGTTGTCCCGCCCCGGTGGTCAATGCCGGGCCGGCTTCACCCGTGATCGCGATAGGGCGCAGATAAGCCAGCGAATCGGGCAGGTCGCCCATGCCTTTGCCGGCGAAGATCGTCGGCGAGATGGTCGAAAAATTGTCGGCGATCGCCCGGCTTCCTGTGCCACCGAGTTCGGCGCTTATGCCGACGGACGTCATGAACTCGTGCGCCTCGTTGACGTACAGCAGATATTTCAGACCAACGCCGAAATTGTCGAAACCTCGCGCTGTCGGATTGTTCTGCATCGCGTAAGAGCCTTCCACCGATACGGCCAGCCTCGGCGTGATCAGCTTGTCGTACTCGAAGTCGAACGTATTAATGCTCTGGTCGCCATTGTCGCCGGGGACCCGCTGGTGGCCGTACACAAGATTTGCTTCGTCGCCGACGCCGGGATCATCCACGGCCATGGTTGCCGGAAAGACGCGGTCGCCCGCAATCGCATGAGCAGATGCGAGCGAGGGGATTAGCAGAAGTGAGCTCGTGGACGCCGCAATAATTGCGGCTGTGAGCAGCGGTTTACCACCACGCCTCGAACTGGTGTGCATGGTTCATCCTTGTTTGAAGTCGTTGAAATGCCGTCGCACGTCCGGAAACAGGCGCGCGACACACTGCGATGCAACTGATGCATCGCGTCGGTAAGACTCAAATCAGGATGAAACTGGAGGGGCGCGGGGCTGGGCGGCGACAAACGAAAGGACGCGCCGAACGCTCTCGAACCGGGTTGCAATGCGATGCTGGATTTCCCAGGCCGCGATGGCAAAAGCGGGTTGAACGCCTGGCAACGCCGGCATGTGGACAAGCAGGTTGCAGTACCCGCAAGCCTGCAAGTGGGAAGCCAGGGAGTGGGACGCGTTCTGGCTATCCGGCGCGTCGTCTGGTGAAGATTGCGCGGAGCAAAGTGCGGCCGGAAGAGCCGTCCCGTCCTGGCTCGCGACAAGCGTCTGAGACACGACCGGCGCGAGTGTTGCCATCAGGATCGCAAGCAATCCCAAAAGGCTGCCGATCTTCAGATGGAAACGCGCGAGCATTGGTCAGGCGGCTGAAGCGACGCTGTCGTGGTGCGCGATTATGGCATGACGCGTATAACGCGCGTAGAGGGCCACCCGCGAAATGTCACCCAACCCCAGCAATCTCTGCGACGAGATCCCCCATCATTCTGTTGAATCGCAGCACGGTTGGCTGCTGCCGAATAGTGAACAGCCATTCCATGGCGATGCCCGAACGTCGTCTGATGGCCGGTTACAGTCCGATGCCGATTGCATAGATGTTCGGCAGATAATCGGCTCGCGTCAGACCGAAGTCGACCGGAGCGGTCCTCTACCGCCGCAATTGATTTGTCCGCTAACCGAACGAACGCCACCTTGCTTACGCTTCGGTTCTCTTGCCGTCCTCGTGTCGCCGTGACTTGAGGATTGCGTCCGCGAATTCGACGAACCCGACGCCACCAGGACCATGCGTGATCCATTGGGGCGGAACGGGCAATTGCGGCAGATAATCGATGACGGTACTTACGCCAACCGTATGCCGGAAGAAGCCAAACATCGGTGCGTCATTAGTCGAGTCACCGGAATAAGCGACGAGTTCAGTCGCTGACTCTGCGTCAATTCCATATTTTTCGACAAGTATGCGCAATGACATCGACAGCTTGTCGTACCCGCCAATCCAACCCAGTACCCAAAGGTTGTTGATCGTTGCGTTTGCTCCGGCGCCGATGAGTGCCTCAACGATTCGAAGATCCGTATCTGTTCCTGTACGGCTGTAGGCGAGGCTAGTCAGTCGAAAGGCTTGATCGTCGGCCTGCTGCGCTTGCGGCACCACTTTTTCGACGATCTTCTCGATTGAGTGGAGCCGATTGCGAATGTCTTCAAGACTGTCCGACGGATGCCAGTAATGCCGCTCGACCTCATGTCCTTGTAGACTTCGCCGGAAGAACAGGCCGCCATTCTCTGCAATAACGCCATCGACTGGCCACATGCGTGCCATCTGATCGCACCACCCCGCAGGCGCTGCGGTAACTGGTAGTACGCAGATGCCGGCGGCCTGCAACCGCTCAAGCGCCAAGTAAGTGTCGGCCGGCAATCGCCCCCGATAAGTCAACGTCTCATCCATGTCGGTGAGTAAGAATCGGACCTTGGAAAACTGGTCCACCGGCGCCGAAGACAAATTCTGCATACCGTCAGCTCTTGAATGAAAGACCTCGATTATGAGGATGGACGAGGGATTAGTTATGCCGATTTCGTGATTACTTATGGCAACCTGGACTTAATATGGAATCAGTCACTCAGGGGTCCGTCAGGTGACCGCTATCGTTTCATTACCTGACGTTGTAGATTGTGGGTGCAAGGACCGCTACTGGCCGGTTACAGTCCGATGTCGATTGCATAGATGCTCGGCAGATAATCGACTCGCGTCAGACCGGTGCCGACCCGAAGCGGTCGCTCAAAAACGTTTCTCATATGTCGCAAAAGGAGCCGTGACTCTTCGTGCCATGCGTCGCTCTTGGTTGACGACGATCCTGCGACCGGTTCGCCATCTCTGCGAACTGTGGGCGGATCAAGCGAAGTCATACTGCGGAAAACTCAATGACAGGCTCACACCGGATGGGGAAGTTCACGGAGTTTGCGATATAGCACTTCTCGTGTGCCACATGATGCAGACGCTCCGCCATGTCGCGGTCATCGCCAGCGCGAATCGTCACGCGGGGGTTCAAGATAATTTCCGTGAATTGTCCCCGCTCGGGGCTGTCGATCATCGTCCCGCTGGCCTCATCGACATAGGCAAGCACGCAGATACCGGCATCTGCGCACAAATGTAGATACCAGAGTTTATGGCACGCTGATGTAGCGCCCAAAAACAGGTCTTCTGGATTCCAGCGTTCCGCGTCTCCGAGAAACGCCGCATCAGACGAGCCAGAAATGTTTGGCTTGGAGCCCGCGCGGATGACGTGATCACGGCCGTACGCGCGATACCCAGACGTGCCAGTGCCTTGGTTGCCCGTCCACTCCACCGAAACGCGATACTTGTGCTCACCGTGGGCCATCGTGTTCTCCTTCGAAATCGAAACGTTGATTGTCGACGCTGGGTTAGCGGCGCCTGAGCTTATGCGTTGAAGCATTCTGGGGGTGCCATTGTGGCATCAAAGTTCAATTTGGTATACCATTATGCCAAATAAGGGGACTTTCGGTTATGGAAACGAGATTCGACTCGACGGTGGCCGCATCGCTGCGGGACATGATCGTCAGTGGCGAGCTGGCAAGTGGGGAGCGGCTGGTCGAGCGAGACCTGGCCGACCGTTTCGGGGTCAGCAGGATACCGCTGCGCGAAGCCATTCAACGGCTGGCAAGCGAGGGGCTGGTTGATATCTTTAGAAATCGCGGCGCTGTCGTACGGACGCTGTGTGCGTCGGACGTGAAGGAGATCTACGACTTGCGGGCACTCCTCGAAGGCGATGCGATCTATCGGAGCGTGAAGCAGCTCGACGACGAGACGCTGGCGCGCGCCGAACTTGTTCACCGCCTGCTTGGAGAAGCAGATGCGGCGGCAAGGCAGGGGGAACTCAATCGGGAATTCCACGAACTCTTGTATTCGCGCTGCGGCAACGAACGCCACCTCAAAGCAATCGCGGCGCTGCGCCGACAAGTCGAACGTTACGAGCGCCTGTATAACACGTTACTCGCTGACACGCCGTCGTTCCAGCTTGAGCACGAGAACGTTCTGCGGGCATGTCGCGATCGTAATGCGCGGGCCGCTCGTTCGATGACTGTCGCCCATCTCAATTCCGCTAGGGAGATTGTGATGCGGCTTGTCGAAAACGGTTGAATCTGCCGTCGCTTTGTGGCTTTCGCATCCGTGCTGCAATCAGAGATCGATTGATGTCCGTGTCGGATCGTGTTCGGCCAAGATGGAATGGACACCGCCCTCCCTTCGGCAATGCTCTCAACTTAAGCGCCACTGACTACATCGAGCGAGTTTGTACGCGAGATGGAAGTGGGGTTGGCTTTTCTGGGTGGTCTTGGATAGGAGCGCGATGGCTGGATCCGGCATCGGGTCCGGCGGATCACGTCCAGCACACCGGCGAGGCTTTCCAGACAGCGCCTGATACGCAGCAGGAAACCGCCGAGGATGGGTTTGAGTGCGCCCAGCGCATACACCCGGTTCGGACGACTGGCACACGCATCGTCGTGCGATACGTCGAGGTCAATGAGCAAGGCGCACAGGTTGTCAGCGAGGATTTTTGCGCCGAAGTCCTGCTGCAATGCCAGGTAATCGAGGCCCGCGCCGGCTTCCAGTCGTAGCCGGTGTTTCAGGCGTTTGAACGCCTCTTCGACGCGCCAGCGCTGGTGATAGAGCGCCCCGAACGACGCAGCCGGATAACGCTGACCATCGAGTAACGAAGTCATCAGCACACGCACAGGACCGCTGGACGTAACGTCGCGGATCAGGCGCACGGTAGTCGGTGTGCGCGCCAGGCGCCTCGAGTGTTACCACACGTTCGGATTTACCACTGTGGGCAAAGGCGCTGACGCACTTCCAGTTACGCGCGTCGACGCGCATGCAGAACGGGATCTCGCGTTGTACAAGTGCGGCCACCATCGTCTCAGGCCGTGCCCGCGCGTCGAATCGATATGGAGTTGGGCCAGCGAAATCAGGCGGGCGCGAGCCAGTTCGAACAGCTCGGCCGACAGTCCGCGCCGGGCTTTGCTGAACGCCTGCGCACTGACGGCGCGGCGACGCCCGCCATGCTCAACCAATGCACCAAACAGCGTATCAAGTTCGGTCTGCACGCTGGTACACCTGCCCGACATCATCAGAGCGGCCACGCGTGGCAAAGTCAGTGTGCAATTGGGGGTAAAGGCAGCGGGAGAACGACGCACGCGATCGGCGAGCGCCGGATCAAGCAGGAATGCGGAGAACTCAGCCAGAAGCCGCGAGGACGTTGGTATTTGAGTTCATATCGTTGATCTATCAGTGAGTTATGTGATGAAGTTCACAGGGGCAATGCCGCGTTTACAAGTTCTTTGGGGTTTAAGTTGAGAGCATTGCGTCTGGGGTCCCCCCACACTCCGCACATACGCCGTTGCGACACGCATTGCAGACACCGACTCGAAGCCGGGAAAGAATGGCCCATAGACGCTCTTGGACTCCGCCAAAACCGTCGGGCTCACGGCGTTAATGCGTAAATTGCAATTCAATTCAATTACCGCCGCCCGCACAAAGCCTTCAATCGATGGGTTAACGGCGGTCGCGTTGGCTCCCTGTCTGATCGGCTCTTCAGCGACGTTCCTCGTGGTTAGCGTGATTGAGCCGCCCTTACGCAGCATATGCTGGCCCAGCAGCGCGACCCTCACGTGGCCGTATCGATCGCGGCCGCACTGATTCGGTGGTTTGCCTTGATGCAAAACAGGCGTGCGCCCGGAATCACTCTTTCGACGGCACGGGCAGATTGAAAAGTCTGAGACGGGCCCGGGCGGTGACCAGGGTCGAAAGCGCTCGAAGTTGATAACCGGTTGCTGTCTGGCCCAGGCACTACACCGGGGCGAACGCAGAATCGCCTGCAGTCGAGTTTCTGTGTCGTTGCAGCACAGTTCGCAAGGCTTTACCCAGCCGCTTGGCGCCGGCGGGGATCTCATCCAGACCTGGCGCCGCGTAACACAGTCGGATATGGCTCGATGTCCCGCCATCGGGCATGAAAGCGTCCCCACTGCGAACGAGCACGCCTTCGGCTGCCGCTGCGGCCTCGATCTCGTGTGCCTGGATACTCCTGGGCAGTTGCGCCCAGATGTAGAGCCCCCCCTGCGGTCTGACATGACACAGGTCAGGACAATAGTTTGCGAGTGCTGCGATCAGGACGTCGCGGCGCGTCTGAAGCGCTGCGCGGAATTGCGGCAAGTGGCGGCCGTATGCGCCGCTTTTCAGGAAGTTGGTGAACACGACCTGGGTCAGGGTTGGCGTCGAAAGGTCCAGGCTTGCTTTGGCTTGCGCCAGGAGGTCGATCGCCGCCCGGGGTGCGACCAGCCATCCAAGGCGCAGGGCCGCGCCGATGGTCTTGGAGGCGCTGCCCTGATGGATGACGATCCCCGCTGCATCCAGGCTCTTCAACGATGGCGGCGCCTCGCCAAAGGCGATGTCGCCATAGACATGGCTCTCTACAATCGGCGTGCGGAAGCGGACGCAGATCTCCAGGATCCGGCGCCGGCGCTCGAGGCTCATCAGCCGCCCGGTCGGGCATTGGAAGGTCGGGATCAAATAGACAAACTTGGGTCGCAGACGCCCCAGCGCGTCCTCCAGCAAATCGGGATCGATTCCCTCGTGATCCATGGGAACGCCTGCCACTTCGGCTCCTGCGGCCCTGAAAGCCTGAAAAGCACCGTGCCAAGTGGGGCTTTCGCAGATCACTGCGTCGCCCGGCGAGATCAAGGTGCGAGCGATGACGTTAAGGCCCTGCTGAGCGCCCCCGGTGACGAGAATCTCGCTGGTGGACGCCGCCTTTATCCCGATCGTGCGCAGAGTCTCGCTCAGCGCATCGCGCAGGGCTGGACACCCCAGGGTCGGCGTAGCCTTTGTCAGCACATTCACGTTTTCTACGGCCCTTGCTGCGCAGGCCAAGAGGCCGGCGTGAGGCACAAGACTGGGGTGCAGCCGGCCATCGCCAAAGGCGATAGAGCCGGGATTGATCGCCACGCTGGCCAGCGGAGCGGACCGGCTGAACCGCGAGGAACGCTGCGACCATGGAATTGCGTCAGTGGACCCTCGATCCGGGTCGTCGGTGACGACTATTGCCCCTCGCCCCACATAACCCCGTACCAGGCCCCAGGCCTTCAACTCTTGATAGGCGGCAGTGACGGTCGTACGGCTGACACCCAGTTGCCCGGCGTAAGAGCGTTCCGATGGCAATCGCGACCCCACTGCAATCCGGCCGGTACGGATTGCATCTGAGAGGGCCACAGTCAATTGAACGTAGAGTGGCTCGGAAGCATCGGGATTGGGCTGGAAACCAAGATTGTCCAACATTGCAAGCGCCGCCATGTCGAGTTCGTCAATAGATCCAATTTTAAATTGGATATTAACATTGGCTGTCAAACCATATAGATTTGCCAGACCCCTACTCTGAATGGCCTTCTGCTTGGGTTTGCCAGACGCCTGAATACACTTCACTGCGCCGGCCAGGCGTCGCTGCGCGAGTGAACAATCGTACGCACGCTGATCAGTGATCGCGTGCTTAGGGAAGGTTTTGGCGTCCGGTACGCGGAAGGTACAGTAGTCATTGAAGATGCGGCGGTTGCTTGCGGCTACGGCGGCCTATTGGCTCGATGGATACGACGATGATCAGAGAATATGCCGCCTGCGATTGCTTCAGCTCAGCGCAGGGGAACGCAGCGTTAGCGAAGCCTCCGGAACGAACCTTTGCAGTGTTTTTCTATGGCCTTAACATGGATGCCGGTCTGCTTTCCTCCAAAGGCGTCGTGCCCCGCGACCCTCGGCTAGCGTTGATCGAAGGTCAAGTCGTCGTGCTCGGAGCAAAGGCAATGTTGCTGCGCTCGCTCGGCGGACGCGCGTACGGCATGCTGTTTTGGTTGACACATCAGGAGATGGACACGTTGTATGCCGGGATGCACGACTACCGTCCGGAGCCGTTCACAGCGATCCTTGTGAACCCAGGCGAAGATTCCAGGCCCGTGGCGGCCATCAGCATGGTGCACGTTGATCCTCCCGTTGACTCGAAGCACGACTCCGCTTATAGCGCTCGCTGGATAAATCTCGTAAGGCGGCTGGGCATTGCAGATTTGATGCCAGCAGGGGAGGGCTCAAAGCCCTTTGCAGCACTACCAATCGAACCATGGGGAACCGAATGAATGTCCTCAGGATTGCCGCATTCTCAGACGGGGATGCCGGCGGGAATCCCGCAGGCGTCGTCATTGCCGATGAGCTCCCGACGAGTGCCGACATGCAGCGAATCGCGGCGGAAGTTGGATTTTCCGAGACTGTCTTTGCCGCTGCGGCTGGCAGTAGCTGGCGGGTTCGCTACTTTTCACCGGCATCAGAAGTGCCGTTCTGCGGACATGCAACCATCGCACTCGGCGCGGCGCTGGCACTGAGGCATGGCGACGGTGCATTCGCCCTCGTGCTCAACCACGCTGAGATAACCGTCGAGGCACGGCGCACCGGCAACCTCATCATGGCCACCCTGCAGTCTCCGCCCACGCGCAGCAACCCGGCGCCGGCCCCGCTCGTCTCTGCTGCGCTGCGTCTGTTCGGCTTCACGGACGATGACCTGGACCCCAGGATACCGCCCGCGCTCATTCATGCAGGTGCAGACCATCTCGTGCTGATGCTCGAGAGCCGCCGGACCTTGGCGGCGATGAAGTACAACTTCGATGCTGGTCGCGAACTGATGATCCAGGAAGGATGGACAACCGTGCTGCTAGGACACGCTGAGACACAGCAGCGGTTCAACACGCGCACCGCGTTCGCGTATGGTGGCGTGTACGAAGATCCGGCAACCGGCGCAGCAACGGCCGCCCTCGCCGGGTACCTGCGCGACATCCGATGGCCGCATGCGGGTGCCATCGAGGTGGTTCAAGGTGAAGACATGGGGATGCGTTCGTACCTGCGAGCGGAAATCACGACAGCCTTGGGCAGTTCGATCCGCGTCTCCGGTACCGCGCGGATCATCCCGTCCTGAAGGACCATGTTCGAGAGGTGACCACCATGCTCAAAATCTTCGGTAAATCCTTGTTTATCAACGTGCGCAAAGTGCTTTGGCTGTGTGCCGAAATGGGAGCTATGAGCAAGAGCAATGGGGTTCAGGTTTCAGGTCGACTCAAGCACCGGAATTCGTGGCGCTGAATCCCAATGCAATGGTCCCCGTGATCAAGGATGGGTCGTTCGTGCTGTGGGAGTCGAACAGCATCTGCAGATACCTCGCGAGCCGTAATGGCCGAAGCGACCTTCTGCTGGCGGATCCTGATGGTCGGGCACGTCGAGCAATGGATGGACTGGCAGGCGACGGAGTTAAACAACGCGTGGCGTTTTTCCTTCATGGCGCTGGTTCGCAAGAGTCCGGCGCACACCGATCAACACATGCTTGCTGCGAGCGTCGCCAACTGGAATCGACACATGCGGATGCTCGACGCGCAGCTTGAAAAAACCGGAGCATTCGTGGCGGGTTATGGTTTTACGCTTGCCGGTGTGGTGCTGGGACTGTTCACGATCCGGTGGTATATGACGCCAATGGAGCGTCCGGATCTGCCCGCTGTGCATGCCTATTTGGAACGCTTGAGCCAGCGTCCGGCGTTCCTGCTGCATGGGCGAAATGGCAACCCATGACGTCTCGCGACATCGCGTTTTCGACGCTGCGGACGAATCGGCGATTTCGCTTCACCACGTTACACAACTGAATTGAAGCCGATATCTGCGCACGATTTCATCACCACTCGGCATGAAAGGAATCCGGCGGCACGGCAGCCACCCTCTGGAAGGTCGGAGCTGGAGGAATGCCATCCGTTTAACTTACGGAGAAAAATGTTGCAACACCCTGCTCAGCAATCCATGTGTCCAAGTTCACCCGGCGGCGATCGTTGCAAAGGGACCCGATTGCCCAAGATGACAATTTGTTTTTCTATTGCCGGGGGGACCACAGGTTCGCATCGCTTAAGTGCTGATTCGGAATTCAGTGTTGACGTTGGCCACGTCTGGCTGACTCGCATTTTTTTGCCATATGAGTATCGGGTTCAGCCTGGGGACGTAATTGGCCTGCGACGCGGCGAGCGAATCTGGTTGATTGCTGACACGGATGTATCCGCCGAGATCCGCTTGACGTGCACTTACGTCGAGGACCGAAGAATGGTTCGCGAATGGATTGCGCGCATCTGCGGTGCAATGTTTCGTTCCGTTTTTAGGGAATAGCTGCGGCGGCATGTGTCATCGAGTAGCCGTTGTACCCGTAAGGTGCCGATCAGGTGACGGTTCGGCCACCATCCATAGTTGGTGTGCGCAAATTTCGGACTTTGAGACGACTTCATGAATATCCATCGTTTCCTTTGCTTCGGCCGTACTGACGGGAGCGGCAACGCAGCGATCGTAGTCGAGGACTCGCAAGTGTCTGAACCGGAACGGCGGAAGTTTGCCCGGCAGCAAGATGCTAACGCGACGGTATTTGTAGAAACCGATTCTGCTTGCGCGCGGCTCGATTATTACTACCCGCATACGCGAAGCCCTCTTTGCCTGCATGCGACGCTTGCAGCGAGCGCAGTTTTCTTTGAGCGCTACCCAGAACGCCGACAGACTCAGTTCGTTACAAGCATGCACCGGCAAGTCCTGGAGGTGGAGCGCTCCGACCATGGCATTTTCATTGGCGTGAGGGCGCAACCATGTCCAACATTGAGAGAGGCTGTTACCGAAACAGCTCGTTTGCTTCGCGTCGAACCGTCGGCTCTGATCGGAATTCCCAGATTCGGATCGGTCGGCAGCACAAAACTGCTGGTACAGATGAAGGGGCAAAGCGCGTTGGATGCCTTAAACCCTGATCTCAAGGCTATTGCCAGTTGGAGCCGCGAACATGGCGTTGCAGGTGTGTTTGCATACTGTCATCACAATGACGATATTTATGCCGGGCGCAATTTCAATCATCTGGAGCCGCATCTGGAAGATGCCGCCACCGGGGTGGCGGCCGGCGCGCTTGCGTCGGTACTTGAACGGAACATCACGCTGCTACAGGGCGATGCGCTCGGACGGCCGTGTTTGCTTTTGGCTCGGCACGTGGACGGCACGGTCCAAATAGGTGGGCGAGCAACCAGAAGCGCGGCCTGACAAGAACAATTCGCAAATGAGGAAGAGTTTCTATCATCAGCGTGCCGCCTGAACGTGCCGGGCACGGCGCCTCAGATATACATTGTTAAGTATCAGCGCGGCACCGGTCATGCATGCACCGACGATTTGCATACGACCGGGCAACACGCCTGTGAGAGCCGACACGGCAAATTTCGTGAGCGGCAAAACATGGCGGTTCCAAAGGTGAAGCGCAACAGCGGTATTAATGTTTAGCAGGCCGTTGAAATACCTCATGTAGCGGTCATCCGGGACGCAGGCGTAAACGTTGAACTGATGTCGTCAATGAGAGCGAGATGAACAGATGCGTGGGCCAGATGGTTTAACCGAGTCAATCTTTACGGTGCTGAAGCTGGACGATTTTGTGCCGAAGGACCATCCGTTGCGTCCGATTCGCACCTGGCTCAATGACGCGCTTAAACGCATGGACGATGTGTTCGCTCGGATGTACGAGGCTGACGCGAAAGGAGGTCGGCCGAGCATCGCGCCGGAGAAACTGGTGCGAGCTTTTTTGCTGCAGGTGCTGTACTCAATTCGTAGCGAGCGCATGCTGGTGGAACAAATTTCCTACAACATGCTGTTCCGCTGGTTCGTTGGCGCCGGCATCGGCAAATGGACCGGTTCATAACGACTATGCGGAGGAATCCGGTCGCAGGCGGCTCGCTCTGGTGCTCGGCGAAGAAGCCGTGCAAGTATTCAGGCGGCGGTATGCGATCGTCAACGTGTGGCGCTTGATCAAGGCGCCGGTTCTCGATACCCCGCTAGCCGTGTGCGATGCCAGAACAATCGATGCCACCGATCTTGTCAGTGGCGAAGTGCGCTACCCGCGACGCGTCGGCGACATCTATCTCGCGTTGCATTCGCCGTTGCATTCGCCGTTGCATCGGTGGCATTGGTTTTCGGCAATGGATCGTCACGAAGCGGGGGGGGTCAAGCAATACGACTCGCGCGTCAACGGCGTTGCGCGCTGCACACCGCACCCGGCATTCGATCACCCCGGCGCACCCGAAGGTTTGCCGCCGAAAGAAAGTATTGAAGCTCGATGCCTCGTTGTCTACCACTGATTTCGGCGAACCCCTGACAAGCCCTTATCTCAGCAGGACGAAAAGCGCGCTGACGCGATGGCTCGCGCGCTAGAGGCGTGTGGAATTTCGGCGACCGCGTTTTCGTACCAGTCGTGCCAAAAGGGGAAAGCACGACTCAGATTGCAGCGATCCCTCGCGCTACCCAACGCAGATATCGAGCATCTGTTACAGCTTTCCAGGGCCATTCACGTTTAGGCTTGCGGGACGCGCAGCGAAGTGGAATCATAAGGAAGGTCTGCAAAACCCGTTTTCTGCGCGTGGGCTGTTTGCAGCGCGTGCCACTACATTGCAAACATGCTGCGGCGCTGGTCATAGGTTTTGATTCGGCCGTGTGATTCACGTTTGCCCGCGCATGAGGCCGCCCACGCCCTCGCGTTTCACGCTTTGAGCAATTGCTTGCGTGCCATCCACAGGTTACCCAGTGCA
>NZ_CAAJGK010000061.1 GCF_900996245.1 Paraburkholderia sp. BCC1886
TTGCGCGTGCGCTTCGTTGACAGGTCCAACCCAAGGCCCAGTTGCGTCATCAGCATTCCCCTTAACTATCCCTCTTCCAGGATAGTTCACACTTACGTCAACGCCAGGACTTTTGCAGACCTTCCTTAACAGCCACTCGACGAGTAATAGCCCGTTACACTTCACGCCAATGTGCGAGTCAACGGCGCAAGCACTCTGGCGTTACTAAACATACCTATAACTGGCATTGTCAAACGCCTTCCGATTTTTCGACAACGCCTTAGAAAGGAGACTCCAATTGTATCGATCACGCCTTACCACATGCTCTCTGTTGGTATTTTTTGGTACAGCATCGGCATCGATTGCCTCGGCTGAAACTCATGATCTCAAGTCTATTGCGCCCGCATCAGCTATCAAGGTCATGCCGGAGCGTGAGCTTGTCAAAACCGCCGTACCTATGGTGCAGAAAGAACGACTGGACATCGAAACCCCGTTGGGCAACTTCAAAATGCCGGTTGCGGTGTCGCGGGACTGGAGCAGGACTCAAACCGACGTTACCCGTGCCGTCATTGTGATCCCTGGCTGGCCGCGGCGCGATCTTCGCTCCGGGGAACACGCCGCAGAACTCGCGGGAGATGCGGCGAGTACAGCTGTCATAGTCACGCCTCAGTTTTTGACGGCGCAAGATGTCGCCGCACACAACTTAACGGACAACATTCTCAGATGGGGTGAAAACGACTGGGAGATAGGAAAGCGATCTCAGGACGCGGCGGCAATCAGTTCATTTGAAGTCGTCGATCAGATATTCCACCGGTTGGCGAATCGTGCCATTTTCCCGAATCTTAAGGATATTGTGCTTGCCGGGCATTCGGCAGGCGGACAATTTGTTCAGGACTATGCAGTTCTTGGAAACGGCGAAGCTAATCTTGGGGACGCTCCGGTCCACGTCCGGTATGTCGTATCAAATCCTGCGACGTACCTTTATTTGACCGACGAACGCCCCGATTCCCACGGGAACTTTGCGCCTTTCAACGCAGCCTCCTGTCCCTCGTTCAACCAATGGAATTATGGTCTGCAAGCAGGCAGCCCTGCCTATCCGGCTCGGCCAGGTTCGATCGATGAACTCAAGACACGTTACCTCGGACGCGACATCATCTATCTCCTTGGGACCTCGGATAACGCACCCGACGGGGACGGCCAGGATCAGTCATGTGCGGCCGAGGCACAAGGTGCGACCCGTTATGGCCGCGGACAAGCTTTCGATGCCTACGTGCACATTCTTGATCCGCACACACGCCAGCGAGTTTACGAGGCTCGCGGGATCGGGCATTCCAGCTACCGGATTTTTTCGTCGGCGTGCGGGCAGGCGGCATTGTTCGACAAGCCGGGATGTGACTCGGCATCGGAATGACCGACTCGGAAAAGCGTGCGTCGCCTCGGCAGTCCCTGTGGCGACCTCGACCTTTTCAACTGAGAGCCTGGTGGATACACCATAGCCCGGAGCGCGAAGACCTTATCTCGATGGTGCGCAACGCAGACACAGCTCCGGGCCGAACACCTCGACCTGTAGTCGGGGAAATGCGGTTTCCATCATCCGGCGATACAACCTTGACTTTAAATGGCTTCGCAATGTCCACGGCTGGATCGGGTTGTAGGGAGGCACGAATGACAAGCAAACCGTATAAGCCCGACACAGATCAGGCTTTTTTCGTTAATACCCGAACTTCCGCGGCGATCAGTGGGTCAGCCGCGCCTCATAAATCGAGCCATGTTGGATCGTTGATAATCGCAAATAATTCTCTAACCTTGCTTTCTTAACGGTTAAAGCGGCCCGCGAAGCAAACCTCGTAAATTCCTGCAATGGCAGGTTTCTGAAAATCGAGAACTTCTCAAATCGAAAAGACGGTCCTGAAGTTGTTCGTCTTTCGCAAAGCCTGGACAGCATTGAAACGTGGCGGCCTCAAATCCGAAGTGCAACACCGCTTCGTATAAGGTGTTGCAATGCACGAAAGAACCCCATACCTGCAACTTCAACCTGAAGAGCACCTGACTATTGCAAGCCTGTATCTGCAAGGTTCAAGTATCCGGGCCATGGCCCGGATACTCGGGCGCTCGCCGGCCACCATTAGCCGTGAACTGAGGCGAAAGAGCTCTCCTGCCGGCTATGCATCGGTGCCGGCTGAAGCACTCAGCGCCGCACGTCGCAGCGCGGTGCGCCGCCCTACAAAGCTTTGCCTGCAAAGCGTCTGCTGGCGTATCGTGCTCACCCTGCTCGAGTGCAAATGGTCACCCCAGCAGATATCGGGCACACTCAGACGTATGTATCCGACCGACCCAACCCGGCAGGTTTCGCACGAAACCATCTATACGCGCACCTATGCCCAGCCGCGCGGCGAACTGCGCCGCCAAGCTCATCGCCTGCCTGCCAGGGGCACAGCACGCACATGCCGCGTACAGGCGGCACTGACCGACGCGGACCGATTCCCGACATGGTCAGCATTCACGTGCGGCCGCCCGAAATTGAGGACCGACTGCTGCCCGGACACTGGGAAGGCGACTTCATCAAGGGCGCGGGCAACCAGTCCTCGGTCGGCGTTCTGGTTGAACGGACCAGCCGCCTGGTGCTGCTCGCAAAGATGGAAGACGCCACCGCAGCTTCGGCGCTGGCGGGCTTCGCCGCCAAACTCAGTTCGATTGTCGCGCCACTGCGGCAGAGCTTCACTTATGGCCAAGGCAAAGAAATGTCGCGCCACAAAGAACTCGCTGCCGCAACCGGCGTGAACGGGTACTTTTGCGACCCGCACAGTCCCAGGCAACGCGGCACTTGCGAAAACACCAACGGGCTGCTGCGAAAGTATCTGCCCAAAGGCACCGACCTTTCGGTCTACAGTCACGACGAACCCGACGCCATCGCCGACAGTCTGAATAGCCGGCCTCGTACAACTCACAACTTCCATTCACCATCCGATGTCTTTGCCGCGCCCCTCGCATCAGCAAGTCAACCTCAAAGCTCTAAACATTAGTACCGCTGTTGCGCTTCACCCTTGAAACCGCCGAGTCTTTGGGAAAGGGTGCGGCCAGAGAACTTGTCGAAGTCGCCACGCCAAACACATCGGCCGCTCGCTCTTGCAACTGCCGCTTCCATTCCGTGATCTGGTTCAGATGAACCTCAAACTGCCGCGTCAATTCTGCCAGTGTGCGCGCGCCACGTACTGCTGCTAATGCTACTTTCGCCTTGAACGCCGCTGAGTGAGTGCGCCGGGTTCTCTTCGCCCTCGTCGGGTTTCCATTGTAGGCATTATGCCTATCTCAGATCCTAGCGATTCCACATAACCGACTGTCCAGATTTCCCGCGCCACCTCTCTCAGGCCCTGCGCTTCGCCGCCCGTCGGGGCGGTGCGCAGCCGTCGTCGTCGCCCCGAGGCTCATTGGAACGCTCGATGTGAGACAAACGCCAGCGCATCAGGTCGTCCGCGCCCGGGCCTGCCTTGATGGCAACATCTGGAACACCTAGCTTCTTGCCGGTACGCTGATCGACGAAACTCCATCCCACATCAGCGTCCGTCTTTCGATTTACGAACTTCAACGGCGGTGCCGAAGCGCCAGATGCATTCCAGCTATCCCCGATCAGGGCAAGCATTGCCATCACCGGGCCGACTTGCCGGCCCTTCGGAGTCAAACCATATTCGAAACGCTCCGGATTGACTTGATAGCGCCGTCGCTCAATGAGGCCATTCGCTTCCAAGTGCTTCAGCCGATCACTAAGCGTCACATTGGTCACGCCAGACGACTGGCGAAAATCTTCATACCGGCTGAGGCCAAGGAAGATGTCGCGCAGAATCAGCAAACCCCACCGATCGCCGATCGCCGCCATGACGCCAGCGATCGAACACACCATTCCGTCGAAACCTTTCGAACGCATTAACTGCTCCCGTGTCGCCCGACAGCCATCGTCGGATCAATATTGTTATAAGAGTAGCAGAACTCTGTAAGCGACCGTTCGACTAGATCCGGGAATTCATGGGCGTCCTGGACGCGGATGTAGCGACACTTAAGGTGTCTCGCACTCTACAAGTTAAAGCTTGCTTGGCACGCCATTAGCTCTTATTATAAGAGCTAATGGTGTGCAGTTGATGGCGGTTGCTGTCCCGAGCAATCGCGCAGGCGTGCTGTCGGCGGTAGAGGCTTTCATCCCGACGATCCCGCCCAATAAACCCGGTGGAAACAATCATGTTTTGTCGCGTCCCGTCCAAGATTTTCGTCGGCGGCGCTGGGGCACCGGGCTTGGCCGCCTTCAACCCTCGTCGCAGATGAGACGTACTCTGTTGGTGCTTCGAGCCGCGATCCGCGGCTCAATGATAAATGTATGGATTAGTGATAACGCCAAGATTCGGTTTACTGGATAACACGCCGCTGCTAGATATCTTGGATCAATCCTTGGTATAAAAGGCTTTGGTTGAGTGTCGTTTTGGTTTGTGCGGGGCGTGTGGTCTTACTATTTATTGCACATAGATGACGCGGCTGCGACCTTAGTCGCCACACATGTGGGCACTGCTAATTGGTTCCCTCGGTTCGAGCGAGAGACATGTCGCTAACTGTGCGGGCGCGTAGCTGCGACCCAGATGAAGCGAGGCTTGAATGCGAGATCATTTTTAGAATTCTTACGCTGGGAGCATTCCAAATGAAATCCCACACCGTTAAGATTGGGTGAGTGCGTAGCGACAGCACGCTCATTGTTCATGGATACAGTCGGGTTCACGCCGAGCGATTCGATGGTCGTGCGGTGGGTTTTGTGCCTCTAGTCCGTTAGACCTTGTTATGCGCGACGATTATGACGTTGACGAGTATTCCAATCGGGGTAATTGATTTGACGGAAAAAGAAATGGACCATTTGGCCTATAGCATGTTGTTATGGCGCCGCAAATGCGATTCTTACGCGGGAAAATCCTTGTCCACGGGGCAGTGCACGACGTGCGCCATTGGGCGCACAAGGAATGTGCATGGCGAATACCGCTAAGACTGAGATCCACCTGAAAAATAATTGGACTCGTCAGCGAGTATCTAGAAACGACGATGATCTGCAAGATTCAAAATTAGATTTCTAAAAAAATACGAAAATGAAAGTTACCTTTGGTGAGCTACCCGATCAGGTCAATGCTGGAGATTCGCCAGGTTGGGATCAACTAAGCGAACACCTTGAACACCATGATACGGATCTTCTTATACTTAACGAGATGCCATTTGGCCAATGGCTTGCGTCTTCACAGATATATAGCTCTGCCCAAGCTAGGGAAAGCATCGAAGCGCATCGCTGTGGCATAGGCAAGCTCGGCAAGCTGAACGTGCCGGCCATCGTTTCTTCGCGGCCCGTTCCATCGCCTGCAAAACTGGCAAACGAGGCATTTTTGTTACAACGTGATAGCTATACACCAATCCATCACAAGCATTACTTCCCGGAGCAGTCTGGTTTTTTCGAAAAAACTTGGTTTGAGCCCGCTCGTCTAGGATTTAACATCGCCGAAGTGGGTGCTTTGCGTATCGGGGTGCTGTTATGCACGGAATTAATGTTCACAGAATGGGCGCGACATTACCGCCGCCAAGGCGCTAACGTCATCGCCGTTCCAAGAACCAGTGGCACATCAATGCATTATTGGCATACTGCCGCGGCTATGGCCGCATTGGTGTCCGGCTGCTATGTAATCAGTTCAAACCGACGCTCGGCAGCGTCTACTGCCTTCGGCGGAGGAGGATTTGTATTTTCTCCAGAGGGTTTCCTGCTGATGTCTTCCACTTTGGATCAGCCAATCGTCACGATTGAACTTGACCTTGATGCGGTAACATCAGCCCAGAAAGCCTATCCTTGCTGTGTCGAGGAAATTTCAAGCAAGTTTGAAGAGATCTAACAACAAAAAGATTCGAGGGTATTTTCATCGTTTGACACTGGGCGGCCTCAAATCTGAAGTGCAACACCGCTTCGTATAAGGTGTTGCAATGCACGAAAGAACCCCATTCCAGCAACTTCAACCTGAAGAGCGCCTGACTATTGCAAGCCTGCATCTGCAAGGTTCGAGTATCCGGGCCATGGCCCGGATACTTGGGCGCTCGCCGGCCACCATTAGCCGTGAACTGGCGCGAAACAGCTCTCCTGCCGGCTTTGCATCGGTGCCGGCTGAAGCACTCAGCGCCGCACGTTGCAGCGCGGTGCGCCGCCCTACAAAACTTTGCCTGCAAAGCGTCTGCTGGCGTATCGCGCTCACCCTGCTCGAGTGCAAATGGTCACCCCAGCAGATATTAGGCACACTCAGATGTATGTATCTGACCGACCCAACCAGGCAGGTTTCGTACGAAACCATCTATTTCGAAGCACGAGTCACGCGCGGCCTCTGACGCTCCCTTTAGGAAACTTCCGCGCTGCGGTTTCCTTTACCCCTCAAGCTGCAGCGTTTCAGCGCAAGGATCGTCCTGGTCAAGTCCGGTTCCCTTGTTGTTATTGGTCGGCGCGAAAGACGTTTGGAATCCCCTCGAACAATGCGAACAGTTGATGAATTCGGTCGCCCAGGACACCTCCGCAACGATGCACATATATCCTAATGCCTACCATGATTTCGATTGGCCAAACATGCCAGTGCATAACGTACCGGCCTTTACTACCTAGACCGGCATCGTGCCGATCGAAGGTACGGATCCAGATGCACAAGTCCATGCACAGCAACGCGTGACGGCGTTTTTTACCGAGCACCTACTTAACCGGTAGCCAGACTACGTTAAGCCAATTCAGTTTAAAGTGGGAGATGGCATTAGGCCGTTACGCTTGCGCCTGAACGCAATCGAATGGCGGCTTTCTGCCGCCAGGTTTTGAGACCTGATTGTCCGCAGTGAGTCGGTTTATGCCTTTCGCGTGCCTGTTGCAATTAGCGATCGATATCGGCCTGCCTCGGACCGTGTGCGGCCATGAACAGTCCTTCGACATTCAAGCCTGGATCGTCGACAATCTGAAGGATACGAGCTCAATGGCGGGCAAATGGACAATTCACCACTAAGCGATCGCAAGGGTAAATCGGCGTTTTTCGACGCACGCCCGTTCTTGCCGACGATTTTTGTGAGGGCGTCGAACATCCCCTGAAGGTCGAACAAAAGTCGAACCATGATCTTTACAGCGTGCCTTTCCTCTTATCCTCGAATAGCTTCAGAAGCGGAGGAGATTTCGACAGGTTTTCCGGTTGTACCCTTTCCCAGAGACTTCCTTTCCCCTGCGATCTTCCCCATTCGTCTTCAAGACGGAACCACTGCTCGACCGTCTTGATCCGATTAGGATGGATCTCATCTAGCAGCGCGTAATCCCTTTTGATAACTCCATATTTCCATACATTCCAGAAACCTGTGAAGTTGTCGCGGAAGCTCATCGTACTTCTATCGTTGGGATCCGCGTTGTATCCGGCGGGTAAGTTTGCCGCCATCTTGAGGGGGCCATTCCAATACGCATCCAAGTCCGTGTCGACATAGCGAGCCGGATGACCCGTCACCTTCTCGAATGCTTCGGCAAGCTTCTGGTACTCCACATGCTCGATTGCGACTTCGAGATTCATACCATTTGCACGTTCCGGATTGTCAAAAAGCCAGCGTGAGTAATATCCACAGTCTCGGAGTGCGACATGGGGCACTGCTCCGCTGCCTAGCGGCACGCGCCAAGTCGCGACGCCGTCCTCTATAGAAGGCATCATCGGAGTCATCGCCGAAACGGTCATCTCCATGTAGGGCCCCGTAGTAAACACCGCTGCGCCCATGCGGTCCCGGTTCATCTGGTTCTGGAACAGAATCCACTCACCGATGCGGCCTTTTCCGTCATAGTGACCCGTGCGAAAGCGGGAATCGTAGCCGGACTTTTTGAGTGCGTAGTCGAGGTTCCCGTACACGAAGAATTTAATCCCCTCTTCGAGGGCTATCTCATAACTACGGATAGCCCAATACATCTCCGTTTTTTCTCCGCTGTTGAACCCGTCGATATTGATGTATGCCCCGTCGCAACCGCGAAACCCTTCCCGCAAGACACCCTCGTCGGCGAATGTGCCCTTCAGGATCGATACGTTCTCCAGCGCGAGCAGATTCTTTGCCCTTCGAGAGTTCGGATCGCGACTCAGGGCGCGAACTGAATACTTCCTGTCGGCAACGAGGGAGTGTATGACTGGCAAACCCTGTGCGCCGGTGCCGCCGACAACGAAAATCTTGGACGTAGCGAGAGAAGACATACTTGTTTCCACAGGTTCGGATTGAACCGGATCATCTCGACGAATGACCAAGCCGCCTCGCGATTATTCGAATAGCCAACGACCATCGCCAGCCACGCCATATACTCTTATAATAAGAGTATATGGCGTGAAGGGCAAGCTTGGACGTCGTAGTGGAGCGGAATGGAGTGTGCGAGCCAAATCCCTCGACGATCTCTCATGGCTGACGAGCGTCTCTGTGCAACGAGCCGCAGGTGTTGCGGGTTCCGCGCCCGAGGCATGACTGAATTCCCAGTCGGATCGAACGTTCCTTTAGAAGCTGTTGCAAAACTAATTTTAGATCCGGTGACTCTTGCGACCTGGCGTTAACTTTCTGTCTTGTTCTGCCTGGCAGGAAGCTAAACCAGCTCTCAGACGGAACTCGACGAACGCTACGGCGATCGTGCATTGGTTCTCGAACCCGACGTGACAAGTTGCGCAGATCAAACAGGCGGTTGAAAAAACGCTACATCAATTCGGCCGCATCGACGTGCTCGTCAACAATGCCGGCTACGGCTACCTGAGCGCTATCGAGGAAGGCGAAGATCGGGACGTGCGCGATATGTTCGAAGTTAAATTTTTTGGCGTGGTCAATACCATCAAGGCCGTGTTACCCGCTATGAGAAAACAGCACGCAGGGCACATCGTCAACGTCACGTCGGTAGGTGGCCTGATCGGCAATCCCGGGAGCGGCTACAACGCCGCCGGCAAATTCGCGGTGGAAGGTCTGAGTGAAGCGTCGGACGCCGAGACGGTCGACTTCGGGATGAAGGTTACAGCGGTGGAGCCCGTGCCGTTCCGTACCGATTGGGCCGGACGGTCGCTGAAGCAGGCAAAAAACCCGATTGAAGCCTACGAAGCGGGCGCGGGTAAGCGCCACGCCGGCATCCCGGCCGGTAGTGGCAAGCAGCCTGGCGACCCGGCGCGCGCGGCGCTAGCGATCATCGCCGCGGTGTAGTCCCCTGCGCCACCGGCCCATCCGATCCTGGGCAGCAACGGGTTGGAGCGTGTCAAAAGCAAATTGAATAGCCTGCGCGCGGAGATCGCCGCATGGGAAGCGACCACGCTGAGCGCCGATTTCCCCGGCTAGGTCGATCCCCGCGCTGGTCGCTCGATTCCGGTCGGTTGGACCGGTTCATCGAACGGCAATTGCTAGTCTCTGCTGGAATCCTACGTTAATTGCCCTGTAAGAAGCCGTTACCTCGCGGACATCCGCATTGCCAGCATGCTAGCGCCAAAAAACATAAAGGCGGCTCCAAAAAACTTGTTGAATACCACGTAACGCCGCTTGACCGCCATCCACGTCCTCACGTACCGGGCGAACAACCCGTATGTCATGAGAGAACAGAAAGATATTCCCATGAATGTCAACGTCAATATCAAGAACTGCGGCAGCAATCCATGCTCAGGCGCCAGAAACTGGGGGAATAGCGCAGAGAAGAAAAGAATAGCCTTCGGATTGGTTAGCGCGAGCAAAGCGGCTTGAGAGAAGATACGAGTCTGCTTGATTTCCGCCCGTTCTTCGTTGCTGTCCAGCTCAGTGAAAATACTTTTCCTCGAGCGCCACTGCCTGATTCCCAAAAAGAAAAGATAAGCGGCGCCGAACAGTTTCAGGACAAGGAACATACTTTCGGATGCTTTCAAAAGCGCTCCCACGCCCATTATGGCCAACGCCGAGAGAAAAAATATACCTATGATATTTCCCACAGACGAAATCAACACGGCCTTCATGCCATATCGGACACTATTTGAAATGGCAAGAAAAATGGCCGGCCCAGGGCTAGCTATACTTAATAACGCAACCACCACATACAGAAGCCAGGTAGAAAACAGCATTTAGGTTTCCAAAAATGAGCTCTTCTGAGCAGCCAAGTAGTCTGCGAAAAATACTCCGTACCCGGCAATAAAATTGAATGTCCTAGTTATGGAAGGTCTGCAAAAGTCCTGGCGTTGACGTAAGTGTGAACTATCCTGGAAGAGGGATAGTTAAGGGGAATGCTGATGACGCAACTGGGCCTTGGGTTGGACCTGTCAACGAAGCGCACGCGCAA
>NZ_CAAJGK010000062.1 GCF_900996245.1 Paraburkholderia sp. BCC1886
GGTGGGGTTTCTGTTGCTGCTGGGGAGCCTGACGATTACCTACTTTCACACGGGAATCCGCACTATCATCGGCGTGGAGTCGTTTCACGGTCCTGTTCGGGATGGGAAGGGGTGGGACCGACTCGCTATGGTCATCAGGCATGACGGGTTGCCGCACTGCCCGCTGGGGCAATACAGCCAATCTGGAAGAAGTAGTTTCTGATGATGGAACATCATCGATGGGGTTGTGCTGTATCTGGCCCAACACGGATCCCAACCGGTGCCTGTGGTGTCCCGCTGGGGGATGACAGACACACCTGTTATAGGATCAAGCCTTACGGGCAATTAGTATCAGTTAGCTTAACGCATTACTGCGCTTCCACACCTGACCTATCAACGTCCTGGTCTTGAACGACCCTTCAAGGGGCTCGAAGCCCCGGGGATATCTCATCTTAAGGCGAGTTTCCCGCTTAGATGCTTTCAGCGGTTATCTCTTCCGAACATAGCTACCCGGCGATGCCACTGGCGTGACAACCGGTACACCAGAGGTTCGTCCACTCCGGTCCTCTCGTACTAGGAGCAGCCCCCTTCAAATATCCAGCGCCCACGGCAGATAGGGACCAAACTGTCTCACGACGTTTTAAACCCAGCTCACGTACCTCTTTAAATGGCGAACAGCCATACCCTTGGGACCGGCTACAGCCCCAGGATGAGATGAGCCGACATCGAGGTGCCAAACACCGCCGTCGATATGAACTCTTGGGCGGTATCAGCCTGTTATCCCCAGAGTACCTTTTATCCGTTGAGCGATGGCCCTTCCATACAGAACCACCGGATCACTATGACCTGCTTTCGCACCTGCTCGACTTGTCGGTCTCGCAGTTAAGCACGCTTATGCCATTGCACTATCAGCACGATTTCCGACCGTACCTAGCGTACCTTCGTACTCCTCCGTTACACTTTGGGAGGAGACCGCCCCAGTCAAACTGCCTACCATGCACTGTCCCCGACCCGGATAACGGGCCAAGGTTAGAACCTCAAACAGATCAGGGTGGTATTTCAAGGATGGCTCCACGCAGACTGGCGTCCACGCTTCAAAGCCTCCCACCTATCCTACACAGACCGGTTCAAAGTCCAATGCAAAGCTACAGTAAAGGTTCATGGGGTCTTTCCGTCTAGCCGCGGGGAGATTGCATCATCACAAACACTTCAACTTCGCTGAGTCTCGGGAGGAGACAGTGTGGCCATCGTTACGCCATTCGTGCAGGTCGGAACTTACCCGACAAGGAATTTCGCTACCTTAGGACCGTTATAGTTACGGCCGCCGTTTACCGGGACTTCAATCAGGAGCTTGCACCCCATCATTTAATCTTCCGGCACCGGGCAGGCGTCACACCCTATACGTCCACTTTCGTGTTTGCAGAGTGCTGTGTTTTTATTAAACAGTCGCAGCCACCAGTTTATTGCAACCCCTTCACCCTCTGCGCGCAGGCGCATCAGGCTACCGGGGCGTACCTTATCCCGAAGTTACGGTACCAATTTGCCGAGTTCCTTCTCCCGAGTTCTCTCAAGCGCCTTAGAATACTCATCTCGCCCACCTGTGTCGGTTTGCGGTACGGTCACTGTGAAACTGAAGCTTAGAGGCTTTTCTTGGAACCACTTCCAGTTGCTTCTTCACCGAAGTGAATGGCCTCGCACCCTTGAATTACGCGCCCGGATTTGCCAAAGCGCCTTCTCCAATGCAAGGACCGGGACGTCCAACACCCGGACAACCTTCCGCGATCCGTCCCCCCATCGCATTTCACAATGGTGCAGGAATATTAACCCGCTTCCCATCAGCTACGCATTTCTGCCTCGCCTTAGGGGCCGACTCACCCTACGCCGATGAACGTTGCGTAGGAAACCTTGGGCTTACGGCGAGGGGGCTTTTCACCCCCTTTATCGCTACTCATGTCAGCATTCGCACTTCCGATACCTCCAGCACACTTTCCAGTGCACCTTCGCAGGCTTACGGAACGCTCTCCTACCATGCACATAAATGTGCATCCGCAGCTTCGGTATATTGCTTAGCCCCGTTACATCTTCCGCGCAGGACGACTCGATCAGTGAGCTATTACGCTTTCTTTAAAGGATGGCTGCTTCTAAGCCAACCTCCTGACTGTTTTAGCCTTCCCACTTCGTTTCCCACTTAGCAATATTTGGGGACCTTAGCTGGCGGTCTGGGTTGTTTCCCTCTTGACACCGGACGTTAGCACCCGATGTCTGTCTCCCGTGATTGCACTCTTCGGTATTCGGAGTTTGCTATGGCGTAGTAATCCGCAATGGACCCCACAACCATGACAGTGCTCTACCCCCGAAGGTGATACACGAGGCACTACCTAAATAGTTTTCGGAGAGAACCAGCTATTTCCAGGTTTGTTTAGCCTTTCACCCCTATCCACAGCTCATCCCCTAACTTTTCAACGTTAGTGGGTTCGGACCTCCAGTACGTGTTACCGCACCTTCATCCTGGCCATGGATAGATCACCTGGTTTCGGGTCTACACCCAGCGACTGAATCGCCCTGTTCGGACTCGCTTTCGCTACGCCTGCCCTAATCGGTTAAGCTTGCCACTGAATGTAAGTCGCTGACCCATTATACAAAAGGTACGCAGTCACCCCACGAGGAGGCTCCTACTGTTTGTATGCATGCGGTTTCAGGATCTGTTTCACTCCCCTCCCGGGGTTCTTTTCGCCTTTCCCTCACGGTACTGGTTCACTATCGGTCGATCACGAGTATTTAGCCTTGGAGGATGGTCCCCCCATCTTCAGACAGGATTTCACGTGTCCCGCCCTACTTGTCGTACACCTAGTTCTTTCACAATGTCTTCGCCTACAGGGCTATCACCTGCTATGGCCGCACTTTCCAGAGCGTTCGGCTGACACTACAAATAAAGAGTACAGGCTGGTCCCATTTCGCTCGCCACTACTCTGGGAATCTCGGTTGATTTCTTTTCCTGCGGTTACTTAGATGTTTCAGTTCACCGCGTTCGCTTCACATGACCTATGGATTCAGTCATGGATACTCCATTCGGAGTGGGTTTCCCCATTCGGACATCTACGGATCAAAGCTCGTTTGCCAGCTCCCCGTAGCTTTTCGCAGGCTACCGCGTCCTTCATCGCCTGTGATCGCCAAGGCATCCACCACATGCACTTGTTCGCTTGACCCTATAACGGGTGTGTCTGTGCCACACTCGCGTGCGCTTCGTCACCACCGCTACAGGTTGAGTATTCGTGTTGCGCCGTATTCCAAAGCGATCTTTCGATCACCTTTAAAATACATCGATACAATCACAACCCTGATTCACCTACTCGGACACCCATCTCAAGGTCTCCTTTCGTGAATCTCTTTACTACTTCTTCCTGATTGTTAAAGAACGACAGCCGGTATGAAGCTCTGCCTCATACCGTTACTGACTGGCTCAATCGCCAATGCACAGTCCTCTGCCGCTTTTTCGCAGAACACTACGCATTGAAGATTGGTGGAGGATGACGGGATCGAACCGACGACCCCCTGCTTGCAAAGCAGGTGCTCTCCCAGCTGAGCTAATCCCCC
>NZ_CAAJGK010000063.1 GCF_900996245.1 Paraburkholderia sp. BCC1886
CGATCTTCGCTGCTGCATCTGCTGCAGCCTGAGCGTTGTGACCCGCGACCAGCACGTGAACGTCACCGCCGATTTTCTGCGCAGCGGCGATGGTGTTCAACGTCGCCGGCTTGATCGACGCATTGTCGTGTTCTGCGATTACCAGATTCGTCATTACCCTGTCTCCTTCACAGCACTTTGGCTTCGTTCTTCAGCTTCTCGACCAGCGTCTTCACATCCGGCACCTTCACGCCGGCGGAGCGCTTGGGCGGCTCGGCGACTTTCAGCGTCTTCAGGCGCGGGGTCACGTCGACGCCGAGGTCTTCCGGCTTGATCGTTTCCAGCGGCTTCTTCTTCGCCTTCATGATGTTCGGCAGCGTGACGTAACGCGGCTCGTTCAGGCGCAGGTCGGTGGTGACCACGGCGGGCAGCGTGAGCGACAGCGTTTCGGCACCGCCATCCACTTCCCGTGCGACCGTTGCCTTGCCGTCGGCGACCGTTACCTTCGAGGCGAACGTGGCTTGCGGCAAACCTGCCAGCGCGGCCAGCATCTGACCGGTCTGGTTCGAGTCGTCGTCGATGGCCTGCTTACCGAGGATGATCAGTTGCGGCTGTTCTTTATCGACCAGCGCCTTCAGCAGCTTGGCGACTGCCAGCGGCTGCAACTCTTCGGAAGATTCGATCAGGATGGCGCGGTCCGCGCCGATCGCCAGCGCGGTACGCAGCGTTTCCTGCGCTTGCGCCACCCCAGCCGACACGGCGATCACTTCCGTCGCCACGCCTGCCTCTTTCAACCGTACTGCTTCTTCAACTGCGATTTCGTCGAACGGGTTCATCGACATTTTTACGTTCGCGATGTCGACGCCCGTACCGTCCGATTTCACCCGGACTTTCACGTTGTAGTCGACCACTCTTTTCACCGGCACCAGGATTTTCATGCACACGCTCCAAAGTTACGAATACGTCAAGCCAGCGGACATTATAGCGACTGCTCCATGGCAGCCCCGTCGCGGGCGCTTTAGCAGAAGGGATATCGCTCCCCCGCGGCGTCATGTAAATTGCGAACGATCGTACTATTTTAACTGTGAAAAAACCCGGGCGACAACCCCGGGTTAGAACCTACGACTTTAATTGCGTTTTGCGATCAGGTGTTGCGACACATCGGCACGGCTTGCGCGGGCCGTCCATACACGGTCCGCGCAAGGGTCCGCGCACCGTGCTTACCAGGCGGTAATGACCGACCCGCCGAACTTGCCTTCGATAAACTGCTTCACTTCCGGCGAGTGATACGCCGCGATCAGCTTGGCGACCCACGGCTTGTTCCGGTCTGCTTCGCGGATTGCGATGACGTTCACATAAGGGCCCTTCGGGTCTTCGACGGCGATTGCATCCTGATTGGGCTTCAAACCGGCTTCCATCGCGAAGTTCGTGTTGATCGCCGCAGCATCGACGTCGTTCAGCGAGCGGGGAATCTGCGCCGCGTCGAGTTCGACGATTTTCAGCTTCTTCGGATTGTCGGTAATGTCGAGCGGCGTCGCCTTCAGACCGGCATCGGCGCGCAGCTTCAGCAAACCCTGCTTTTGCAGCAGCAACAGAGCCCGGCCGCCGTTGGTCGGATCGTTCGGTACCGCGATCTTCGCACCCGGCTGCAGGTCGGCGAGCGACTTCACCTTCTTCGAGTAGATACCCATCGGATACGTGACCGTGTCAGCAATGCGGATCAGCTTGTAGCCGCGGTCTTTCACTTGCGCCTGCAGATACGGGTCGTGCTGGTAGCTGTTCGCGTCCAGATCGCCGCCGGCGAGCGCCGCGTTCGGCTGCACGTAATCCGAGAATTCGACGATCTTGATGTTCAGACCGTTCTTCGCCGCGACGGTCTTCACGACCTCCATGATCTGCGCGTGCGGACCGCCGGTGACGCCGACCTTGATCGTGTCCTCAGCCCGGGCGGCGGTAGCGGTAGCGAACAGCGAGGCGGCGCCGAGCACGGCCGCCAGTTTGATAACGAAACGACGTTGCATGAAGATCTCTCCAACCTGGTTATTGATTTATCGGGTCTTCGACGACCCTTGTTATTTATGGCTCAGGCGACGCACGAGCCAATCCCCAAACGACTGCACTAGTTGCACGAACACGATCAGGATCACGACCACCGTGAGCATCACTTCCGGCAGGAACCGCTGATAACCGTAGCGAATCCCCAGATCGCCCAGGCCGCCGCCGCCGATCGCACCCGCCATCGCCGAATAGCCGACCAGCGAGACGAACGTGATCGTCAACCCGGCGACCACGCCCGGCAACGACTCGGGCAGCAACACTTTGAAGACGATCTGGCTGGTACTCGCACCCATCGCCTGAGCGGCTTCGATCAGACCGCGATCCACTTCGCGCAATGCGGTTTCCACCAGTCGCGCGATGAACGGCGCGGCGGCGATGGTCAGCGGCACGACGGCCGCGGCCGTCCCGATCGACGAACCCACCACTAGCCGCGTGAACGGAATCACCGCGACCAGCAAAATGATGAACGGCGTGGAGCGCACCGCGTTGACGACCACGCCCATCACGCGATTCACCGCGATGTTCTGCAGCACGCCGTTGCGGTCCGTGAGATACAGCAGCACGCCGAGCGGCAGGCCGACGACCGCGCCGACCAGTCCGGAAATGCCCACCATCACCAGCGTTTCCCAGAACGACTGGACGAACATATCCAACATTTCACTCAACATACGACAGCTCCTCTACCACCACACCCTGTTCGCGCAGATACGCGATCGCCTGCGCCACCATCGTGGGTTCGCCACCGGCGAGCACCGCGAGCGACCCGAACGCCTGCCCCTGAATCTCGTCGATCTGGCCATGCAGGATGTTGAAGTCGAGTTCGTAACGGCGAATCGTCTCGGAGAGAATCGGCTGATCGACGCCCGACCCGGTGAAGGCAAGCCGCAGCAGGTGACCATTGCCGCTCTTCAGCTTCTCGGCCACGCGCGCCTTGAGCGCGGGCGGCAGTTCCTGCGCGATCACGTCGCCGATCAACGCCCGTGTGACTTCGTGATGCGGCTGCAGAAATACGTCGATCACCTTGCCCTGCTCGACCACGCGGCCGGCATCGAGCACTGCGACGCGATCGCAAACCTGCTTGATCACGTCCATCTGATGCGTGATCAGCACGACGGTCAGGTTCAGTTCGCGATTGATACGGCGCAGCAGATCGAGAATCGAACGTGTGGTTTCCGGGTCGAGCGCCGACGTCGCCTCGTCGGAGAGCAGCACCTTCGGCTTGCTCGCAAGCGCACGGGCGATACCCACGCGCTGCTTCTGTCCACCGCTGATCTGCGCCGGATACCGGTCCTTCTGCGCCGACAGCCCGACCAGTTCGAGCAGCGGCAGAACGTGCGCTTCGATTTCGGCGCGCTTCATGCCGGCGAGTTCGAGCGGCAGCGCCACGTTGCCGTACACCGTGCGCGACGACAGCAGGTTGAAATGCTGGAAGATCATGCCGATCTCGCGGCGCGCCTCGCGCAATTGCGCGGACGGCAGCGTCGTGAGATCGCGGCCATTGACGACGACATTGCCTTCGGTCGGACGCGTGAGCAAATTGAGAGTACGCACGAGCGTACTCTTGCCTGCCCCGCTGCGGCCGATGATGCCGAACACCTCGCCCGCCGGAATCGACAGATTGACGTTGTGCAACGCCTCGACCCAGCCCCGTGGCCCGGCGAACCGCTGAGAGATATTGCGAATTTCGATCATGGAAAAAACGAAACGGCGGGTTTGCCCGCGAGCGTTTTGCGCTCCCGGCAAGCAGCCGCCGTTGCTTTTATTGGGATTTGAGGCCGCAATTCTACCGCAGCGACGTCATTCCCTTTAATAATCAATTACGATCTTTTCATAACCATAAAGAATTAGAGGCCGTACGCGGTGCGCGCCATTCGTCGGGATGAAGCCCCTGCGACTATGATCGGCGGAACAAAAATCAACCTGAACAGGCAGACATGGAGACGACCCGCTCCGGCAGCAGCAATAGCAACGGCAATAGCAACGGCGGCGGCAGCAACGTGCGCCCGCTCGCGAGCGCCCGCAAAGGCGCCGTCGTGCAGCGCACGACCGTGACCACGCGCGATGGCATCGTCCTGCCGCTGTACCGCTGGCGACCCAGCGTTCCACTGCGCGCCACCGTCGCGTTGCTGCACGGACTCGCGGAGCACGCGGGCCGATATGCCGCGCTCGCCGACCGGCTCGCGCCAGCCGGCATCGAACTGGTCGCCATCGATTTGCGCGGTCACGGCGAAGCGCCCGGCAAGCGGGCGCGCATCGGCCGCTTCGACGAGTACCTGCTCGACGCGCAAGCGTTGCTCGACGAAGCCGCAACCAGTTGCGCGCCGCTTTTCCTGATGGGCCACAGCATGGGCGGCGCGATTGCCGCGCTGTACGCGATCGAACGGCTAGCCGGTAGCGGCCGGCGGCTCAGCGGCCTGATTTTGTCGAGTCCCGCGCTCGCGCCGGGCCGTGACGTGCCGCGCTGGATGCTGAAGCTGAGCCAGCTCATCAGCCGTCTCTATCCGGGGTTTCCGGCGATGAAAATCGACGCGGCGCTGCTATCGCGTCTGCAACCGGTGGTGAAAGCCAACCTGAACGATCCGCTCGTGCATCACGGCGCGATTCCCGCGCGGACCGGTGCGGAGCTATTGCTGGCGATGGCCCGGATCGAGCGCGGCCGCGCCGGACTGCGCGTGCCGCTGCTGGTGTATCACGGCACCGCCGACAAGCTGACGGAACCCGAGGGCAGCCGCGCGTTCGGCCAGCATGCGGGATCGCCGGACAAAACGGTCACGCTACATGAAGGCAGTTATCACGAAACGATGAACGATCTCGACCGGGATCGCGTGATCGGCGCGTTGCTCGACTGGATCGGCAAACGGGTAAGTTGATGCGCGCGGTGGGCCGTGCCTTTTAAAACTGCGGCTGTACCCTTCAGATTCCCGCCAGCGAGCGCACGTGCGCGACGACGCTGCGTCCCAGCGCCGAGAGGTTATAGCCGCCCTCGAGGCAACTCACGATCCGGCCGCGCGAATAGCGCCTGGCGATTTCGCGCATCTGGTCGGTGATCCACGCGTAGTCGTCTTCGACGAGGCCCATGTTGCCGAGGTCGTCTTCGCGATGCGCGTCGAAACCGGCTGAGATGAAGATCATCTCGGGCTTGAATTCATGCAGACGCGGCAGCCACAGCAGGTCGACCGCTTCGCGCACCGCCATGCCTTTGGAGCGGGCCGGCATCGGCACGTTGCACATGTTCGGCGCCTGATTCTCGGCGCCCGTGTACGGATAGAAGGGATGCTGGAAGATGCTGCACATCAGCACGCGCGAGTCGCCCGCGAAGGCGGCCTCGGTGCCGTTGCCGTGATGCACGTCGAAGTCGATGATCGCGACGCGCTCCATGCCGTGCACGTCGAGCGCATGACGTGCGGCAATCGCCACGTTGTTGAAGAAGCAGAAGCCCATCGCGCGCGCGGGTTCCGCATGATGACCGGGCGGCCGCACGCTGCAGAACGCATTGTCGTAACGGCCTTCGATTACTGCGTCGGTGGCGGCCACCGCGGCGCCCGCTGCGCGCATCGCGGCTTGCCACGTGTGCGGATTCATCGTCGTGTCGGGATCGATCTCGGCCTGACCTTCGGCCGGCGACATGCTGCGAATGTGGTCGACATGCGCCTGCGTATGCACGCGCAACAGCGCGGACTCTTCGGCAAGCGGCGCGGACTCGCGTTCGATCAGCGAGTCGATACGGCTGCCAATCAGCTGATCCTCGATTGCCTGCAGACGCGCAGGACATTCGGGATGCCATTGCCCCATATCGTGCAGCAGACAGTCTGCGTGGGAATAAAAGCCGGTTGCCATATTCTCTTCTGCTGCGCGACGCCTTCGCGGCCGTGCAGCGGGTCTCCGTCCAGAGGCGCGCGCCCGCGGCGCACCAACACTCGCCAACTTACCACAGGCCGCCCTAGATACCGAACCGGCACCGCCGGTTGCCAGTACGGAATTCACAAACGCGTCGGGTATACTGCCCCGGACCGATTTCTTCCCGTCTATCCAGCATTGCGCCTCCAGCCCCCTATGACCGTCAAGCTTGCCCTGTCTGCGCGAAACCGGCTACGTACCCGCACCACCGCCACCAAACTAGCCGCCGCACTGTCGGCTGCATCGTGCCTGTTCATGGCAACTTCGCCCGCATTCGCGCAAAGCCAGCCTCAACCGTCGACGCCGCAAGGGCAGACCTTCGAAGAAGAGATCATTCCGCAACGCTACGCCAACAACGCGAATGTCGATGCGTTCATCAACGACATGGTGGCGCGTTACGACTTCGACGAGTCGGCACTGCATGCGCTGTTTGCCGGCGTGAGCTATTCGACTACCGCGGTAAAGCTCGTGACGCCATCGCCCTCGCCTTCGGTCAAGAACTGGCGCGTGTATCAGTCGCGCTTTCTCGATCAGGTGCGTATCAACGCCGGTGTGCGCTTCTGGCACGACAACCAGGCGACGCTGCAGCGCGCGTATGAAGAGTTCGGCGTGCCGCCCGAAGTGATCGTCGGCATCATCGGGGTGGAGACGATTTACGGGCGCTTCATGGGCAACTTTCGCGTGCTCGACGCGCTCACCACGCTGAGCTTCGACTACCCGAATACACCCAATCGCGCGGATCGCCAGGCGACCTTCCGCAAGAATCTCGAAGACTACCTGGTGTGGACGCGCGACTCGCAAATCGATCCAACGACCGTGCTCGGTTCGTACACCGGCGCGATCGGCATTCCGCAGTTCCTGCCGAGCAGCATCACGCAATACGCGGTCAGCTACGACGGCAACCGGCAGATCGATCTGCGGACGAGTCAGGCGGATGCGATCGGCAGCGTCGCGAATTATCTGCGGCAGAACGGGTGGGAAAGCGGCCGGCCGGTGGTCTGGAAAATCGGCACCGACGCGGGCAGCCTCGGCGTCGCGCAAGCGGCCGCCGACGGTCAGCCGGAGCCGCATTGGCCTCTGGACCAACTACTGCGCGCGGGTCTCGTGCTGAACGAGCCGGGCGTGGATGTCGCGGCGGAAGCCGGCACGCCGGTGACGGTCGTGGATTTGCCGTCGCCCGGTCGCGGAACGGAGTTCAAGCTGGGTCTGAAAAACTTCTACGTGCTGACGCGCTATAACCGCAGCTTCTTCTATGCGCTCGCGGTGTATCAGTTGGGTCAGCGGGTGAAGGCGCAGATGCAGGCCAGCGACGCGGCGAATGCACCTGGCAATAACGGCGGAGCTAATGCTGCGGCACCGGGAGCCGCTTCGGCTTCGCAATGAGCGAGTTCCGGGTGCAATAAAAAAAGCGCCTGCGGGCGCTTTTTTTATTGAGCGAGCGTGTGACGCCGCTACATCAGGCCGGGAACACGCCTGTCGACAGATACCGGTCGCCACGATCGCACACGATGAATACGATGGTCGCATTCTCGACCTGACGCGCAATGCGCAGCGCCACTTCGCACGCGCCGCCCGACGAGATGCCGGCGAAAACGCCTTCGACCGACGCCATGCGCCGTGCCATGGCCTCGGCTGCGGCCTGGCTCACGTTTTCAACCCGGTCGACGCGGCTACGGTCGAAGATCTTCGGCAGATAGGCTTCCGGCCATTTGCGGATGCCCGGAATGCGCGACCCTTCTTCAGGCTGCGCGCCGACGATTTCGATGGCCTGGCTCTGTTCCTTCAGATAAGTCGACACGCCCATGATGGTGCCGGTCGTCCCCATCGACGACACGAAGTGTGTGATGCGTCCTTCGGTATCGCGCCAGATTTCCGGGCCGGTGGTTTCGACGTGCGCAGCCGGATTGTCCGGGTTCGCGAACTGGTCGAGGATGATGCCCTTACCTTCCCGCTGCATCTGCTCGGCAAGATCGCGCGCGTATTCCATGCCGCCGGTGACCGGCGTGAGGACGATTTGCGCGCCGTACGCTGCCATGCTCTGACGACGCTCCACCGACAGATCTTCCGGCATGATCAGCACCATCTTGTAGCCACGAATCGCGGCGGCCATGGCCAGCGCGATGCCGGTGTTGCCGCTGGTCGATTCGATCAGCGTGTCGCCCGGTTTGATGCGGCCACGCGCTTCCGCTTTCTTGATCATCGACAACGCTGGACGGTCCTTCACCGAACCCGCGGGATTGTTGCCCTCGAGCTTGGCCAGGATCACGTTGTTGCGGCTGCGAATCTCTTCGTCGGGAAGCCGGACCAGTTGAACGAGCGGCGTATTGCCGATCGTGTCTTCAATCGTTTTGTAAGCCATGTGGGTTGGGTGCTGTCGCTGCGTGGAGTCTGCAATCCAGCGATTCTAAACCACCGTGCCCCCCACTGCCGCGCGGCCCTTCTGCGCGCATGGATGCAGGCTCGTCGAGAACGCGCGTCTATGCAAGCCAATGGGACGGCGCTGCAAGCACACAAAAAACCCGCGGTGGAGGCAGCCGCGGGAGCCAGTCATTTGCATGACAGCTGAAGGAGTGGGCTCACCACTCCGACCATGAAAGCAATCCGCAATGGATCGCACGCACCCGATGCACCTGCGCGTGCGATCCGCGTTGGGCTATTTCTTCACCGCCACGGTGGCGTTGGCTTTTTGCGCATCGGCACCCGTGGTCGCAGCGGGGGCCGCTGCACCGTTCGCGCCGTTTGCACCGTTTGCACCGTTTGCGCCGTTGGCCGGAACGGCCGCGCCTTTGCCCGATGAAGCCGCCGCAGTCTGCGGGTTAGCAGCCGCGCCAGCCGGACCGACAGCGAGACCCTCCGCCTGCAGGCGCTCGACGGTATGCCCGCCCATGCCCTTGACGCGCTTGCCGAGGTCGGCCGGGTCCTTGAACGGACCATGCGCCGTACGCTCTTCGAGAATGGCTTTCGCTTTGGCAGGACCGATGCCCTTGATGCCGCGCAACGCGTCTTCGTTAGCCGTATTGACGTCGACCGCCGCGTACGCGTGACCGAAAGCGGCCAGCATGGCCGCGGTAACCAGAACTTTTCGAAACATATTGGAATCTCCCTCGTACAAACCGTCTGGCGACCATCACCAGACGGGAGATTCCAGTTTAAAGAGGGATCCGAAAGATTTACACCTGGCCGAACAGCCAACGCACGTAACGGTCGACACCTTCCTGCACGCTCAGAAACGGCGCGTCGTAGCCCGCGGCGCGCAAGCGCGTCTGATCGGCCTGCGTGAAGCACTGGTACTTGCCGCGCAACGCGTCGGGAAACGGAATGTACTCGATCAGCCCGCGCTGCACCTGCTCCGCGAGCGACAGCGGCGCTTCGTCGTTCAAGCCGCGCAGCGTGTTGACCACGGTGCTGGCAATGTCGTTGAACGGCTGCGCACGGCCGCTGCCCAGATTGAAAATGCCCGACTTCTCCGGATGATCGAAGAAAAACAGATTGACCTTCACGACGTCTTCGACGGACACGAAATCGCGGGTCTGCTCGCCCGCAGCGTAGCCGTTGTATTCACCGAACAGCTTGACCTTGCCTTCGGCGCGGAACTGGTTGAAGTTGTGGAACGCCACCGACGCCATACGCGCCTTGTGCGTTTCGCGCGGACCGTAGACGTTGAAATAACGGAATCCGGCAATCTGGCTTTTCGCGCCCGGCAAGACGCGGCGAATCACCTGGTCGAACAGGAATTTCGAATAGCCGTACACGTTCAGCGGCTGCTCGACTTCGCGGTCTTCGACGAAACGGCTCGACCCGCCGTAAGTGGCCGCCGACGACGCGTACAGGAACTGGATGTTCTGCGCGAGGCAGACGTCGAGCACCTCGCGGCTGTAGCGGAAGTTGTTGTCCATCATGTAGCGGCCGTCGGTTTCCATCGTGTCCGAGCAGGCGCCTTCGTGGAAAATCGCGCGTACCTTGCCGAAGTCGCCGCGCCTGAAGCGTTCGACGAATTCGGTCTTGTCGAGATAGTCGTCGATTTCGCAATCGACCAGGTTCTTGAACTTGTCGGCGCGCGTGAGATTGTCGACCGCGATGATGCGGTCTTCGCCACGCTCGTTGAGCGCCTTGACGAGATTGCTGCCGATGAAACCGGCCGCGCCGGTGACGATGAGAGTCATGTTGATCCTGCGGGTAAGGAGCCTTGCGTTGGAGTCAGCGAGCGGGCTGGATCAAGGGAAGAGTTCGTCGTAGTCGACAGTGGCGGTACCGAGCTTACCGACCACGATACCTGCTGCGCGATTCGCGAATCCGACTGCGTCGACCAGCGTGAGACCCGCGCCCAGCATGGCGGCGAGCGTGGCGATGACCGTGTCGCCGGCGCCCGAGACATCATACACTTCGCGTGCGACCGCCGACGCGTGCAGCAAGCCGTCGTCCGAGAACAGCGTCATGCCTTCTTCGGAACGCGTCAGCAGCAATGCCTTGAATTCGAGGTCCTTGCGCAGTCTGGTCACGCGCGCGAGCAGGTCTTCCTCCGACTTCCACTGCCCCACCACTTCGCGCAACTCGGCGCGGTTCGGGGTGATCAGCGTGGCGCCGCGATAGCGCTCCCAATCGTCGCCCTTCGGATCGACGAGCACCGGCTTGCCGGCCGCGTGCGCCTTCGCGATCATCTTCGTGACGTGCGTGAGACCGCCCTTCGCGTAGTCGGACATCAGGAAGACGTCGTGCAGGGGCAGCAACTCGTCGAAGCGCGCGAGACCCGCGAGCAGCACTTCATGAGCCGGCGAATTCTCGAAGTCGACGCGCAGCAGTTGCTGCTGGCGCGACAGCACGCGCAACTTGATCGTCGTGAGCAAGGCCGGATCGCGTTCCAGATGCGCGGCCACGCCGCTTTCGCCGAGCAGTTGCACGATCCGTTCGCCCGGCTCGTCGTGACCCACCACACACAACAGTCCGGCTTGCGCGCCGAGCGCGACCGCGTTACGCGCGACGTTGGCCGCGCCGCCCAGGCGGTCTTCCTGACGCTGCACGTGCACGACGGGCACCGGCGCTTCCGGCGAAATACGGTTCACGTCGCCGAACCAGTAGCGGTCGAGCATCACGTCGCCGACCACCAGCACGCGAGCCGCGCCGAGTTGTGCGCGCGGCACCACGGGAAGCGCCGGGGCGGAGCTCGGAGGCGTGGCGGTCGTGGTCAAGGTCGTAGCCGCCTCAGGCATGGCCTGAGGGGTCGACGGGAGGTTGGGAGGGTTGGGCATAAGGGCGTCCAATCGAGTGGTAGTCGATGCCGAGTTCGGCCATCGCTTCCGGTTCATACAGGTTGCGTCCGTCGAAAATCAACGGCAATTTCAGCACCGACTTCAGATGCACGAAGTCCGGGCTCTTGAAGGCCTTCCATTCGGTGACGACCACGAGCGCATCGGCGCCGTTCAACGTGTCGTTCTGTGTTTTCGTGAAGGTGAGACGCGCGAGTTGTTCCGCTTCGTCGTGCAGGTCGATCGCGAACACGCGCCGCGCTTCGTCGATCGCGACCGGGTCGTACGCACGAACCTTCGCGCCGCGCCGGAGCAGTTCCGCGATCAGCCGGCGGCTCGGCGCCTCGCGCATGTCGTCGGTATTCGGCTTGAAGGCGAGGCCCCAGACGGCGAAAGTGCGCTCGCCGAGGTCCTCACCGAGGTGCGCCGTGATCTTGCGCACCAGTACGTCCTTCTGCCGGTCGTTGACTTCCTCGACCGCTTCGAGAATGCGCAGATTGTGGCCGCTCTCGCTGGCCGTGCGGATCAACGCCTGGACGTCCTTCGGAAAACACGAGCCGCCATAGCCCGCGCCCGCGTAGAGAAAGTGATAACCGATGCGCGGATCCGAGCCGATACCGCGCCGGACCGCTTCGATATCCGCGCCGACGCGATCGGCCAGATTCGCCATCTCGTTCATGAACGAGATGCGCGTAGCCAGCATGGCGTTGGCGGCGTACTTCGTGAATTCGGCGGAGCGCACGTCCATGTACAACGTGCGTTCGTGATTGCGGTTGAACGGCGCGTACAGACGCTTCATCAACTCGCGGGCGCGCAGGCCGGCTTCGTCTTCGTCGCTGCCGAGCACGATCCGGTCGGGGCGCATGAAGTCGTCGACGGCGGCGCCTTCTTTCAGGAATTCGGGATTCGACACGACCGAGAACCCGTGCTCGTCGCTGCCGGCAAGGCCGCGCTTCGCCAGTTCTTCCTCGACCGCCGCGCGCACACGTTGCGCGGTGCCGACGGGCACCGTCGATTTGTCGACGATGACCTTGAAGCCGTCCATCGTCCTGCCGATGTTGCGCGCCGCTTCGAGCACATATTGAAGATCGGCTGAACCGTCTTCATCGGGCGGCGTGCCGACCGCGATGAACTGCACGTCGCCATGCGCGACGCCCGCTGCGATATCGGTAGAAAAGCGGATGCGGTGAGCCGAGCGCGTGCGGGCAATCACTTCCTGCAAACCCGGCTCGTGGATGGGCACGCCACCGTTGTTCAGAATGTCGATCTTGCGCGGATCGACATCCAGACAGAAAACGTCATGACCGATTTCGGCGAGACACGCACCCGTGACGAGTCCGACGTAGCCCGTGCCGATAATGGTTATTTTCATATGCTTTCCGGTGGGAGACTCCGGTGGGAGATTCTCGGGATGGACCGTGCGTTTGGGCGCCGGGCAGTGTGAAACTGCGGGCCTCGCTCGTCGCGCGAGTTCGATACCCGGACGGCGCGACGATCTGCGACGGTCGCGCTTCGATCAACTGGACGCGGCAATGGGCTCCACGCGGCGCGGCGCGTAGCTCTCCCAACCGCTGCACCCAGGACATTGCCAGTAAAACAGGCGCGCCCGGAAACCACAGTTCTGGCAAGTATATCGGGGTAGGTTTTTGGTCCGTTGGCGAATCAGCGTACGCATGAGTTCGAGTTCGCCGCGTCGCGGCTCTTCGGCGACGGCCTGTTGTGCTTCGAGCAGTCGCGTCATGCCGGCCAGGTTCGGCGACTTCAGCATCTGCGCGCGCGCGAGCGCGTGCGCCGCGTCCAGTCCGCGCAGCGACGCCACATGCTGATACGCGACATCGAGCAGATCGTTGGACGGATACCGGTCCACCCATTCGGTCAGCAGGTCGGCGCCTTCCTGCGAACGGCCGAGCGCATCGTAGGCCTTCATCAACTTTTCGGCGACGAGCGGCAGATACGCCGGATTCTGTTCCTCCACCCGCTTCCATTGCGCGATGGCGGCTTCCTGCGCACCGCCGGCGGCATCCACGTCGCCGAACAGGATCGTGGCGCGTACATTGTGCGGATTCGCCTTCAACGCGAGACCGAGTTGTTTGCGCGATTCTTCGGGGTTCTTTTGTTGCAGGGCTTCCTGCGCAAGCTCGCAATAGAACTGGGCGATTTCCTTGTCGAGCGACGCGGCGCCCATGGTTTCCAGATGACGCGCCGTATCGATCGATTTGACCCAGTCTTTCTCGATCTCGTAGATCGTGAGCAACGCGCGTTGCGCGCCGAGTGCGTAATCGCCGGTCTCGAGCGAACGGAAGGTTTCTTCCGCGCGGTCTAGCAGGCCTGCCTTGAGAAAGTCCTGACCGAGTTCGTAAAGCGCGTGATCGCGCTCGGTGACCGGCAGGTCCGCGCGGCTCAGCAGATTCTGATGCACACGGATCGCCCGATCGGTTTCACCGCGGCGACGGAACAGATTGCCGAGCGCGAAGTGCAACTCGATGGTTTCCGGGTCGAGCTTGACGACTTCGATGAACGCGTCGATGGCCTGATCCGGCTGTTCGTTGAGCAGAAAATTGAGACCTCGGAAGTACGACCGGGGCAGATTGGCGCTTTCGGACAACAGCGTCTTGAGGTCGTAGCGCGCAGCCATCCAGCCGAACGCGAACGCGACGGGTATGACCAGCAGCCACCAGAAGTCTAGATCCATGCGATTGACGCTACTTTGCGGAAAGGCGGAAACGAAATGCCGCGCCGACTACGCGCGGCAGAGGAAATATCAGATGAGCGGCGGCATGGGCGGCTGTTCGACCACCACGGGCGTTTCACGCGCCACGCGCAACTCGCGCTTGAGCCGGCCGTTTTCCATGCGCAGACGCAGCGAAGCCGGTAAAGCGGACACGAGGCCAGCCAGCAAACCCACGACGAAGAATGCGAGGCCGATCAGGATCAAGGGTGCCGACCATGCATAGCCGGCGAGGAAATTCAGCGTAGCAGGTTGCGTATTGGAGAGTGCGAGCACCAGCAGCAGCACGAACACCAGCACACGGATTAGCCAGACGATAAATTTCATGTATAGGTCTCTTGACGGCAGTTGCGAGGTGACGCCAGCTTGATGACGCATCGCGCCACGGTATTGCCCGCGCCGAAGTGACCCGTATTGTAATTGAAGCCCTCGCGGCTGGGCAGGAACTGGCGGGATGCGTGCTTCCGGGCAGAGGTGGCCAAGGCCGCAGAGGCAAAAAAAAAGCGCCCGAGGGCGCTTTTTTTCTGGTCTTCATGCCGACTGGCTTTGGCCGCTGACACTGCAAGGCCAACCCTTATCATGCGGCAATCCGCACGGCGGGGGCATTTTACAGATCGTCATCCGGCTCTTCGTCTTTCAACGGCTCGCCCGCCCGACGATCTACACGTTCACGCAATTCCTTGCCCGGCTTGAAGTGCGGTACGTACTTCTCAGGTACCAGCACCTTCTCGCCCGATTTGGGATTGCGTCCAACGCGGGATGGACGACGGTTGAGACCGAAGCTGCCGAAGCCGCGAATTTCGATGCGGTGACCATTGGCAAGCGCCTCCGACATTGCATCGAGCATCGTCTTCACCGCGAAGTCCGCATCTTTAAGAACAAGCTGCGGAAAACGCGTGGCCAACTGGGCGACCAATTCCGATTTGGTCATTCTGCAGCAGACCTCACAAGAGAACGCCGGTCTGCCCCCAACGTGTACTGCCCTCCTTCATGAAGAAGGGCCACCCGCCTTTCGACAGGGTCGGGGGCGTTCCTCAATTACTGGTTCTGGCCGTCGAGCTTGGCTTTCAACAGCGCGCCAAGGTTCGTCGTGCCGGTTGCAGCAGAGCTCGAGTCCGACGAAGCCAGGCCGCGGATCGCTTCCTGTTGCTCAGCCGAATCCTTGGCCTTGACCGACAGGTTGATGCCACGCGACTTGCGATCGATGTTGATGATCATCGCGTTGACCTTGTCGCCTTCCTTCAGCACGTTGCGAGCGTCTTCCACGCGGTCTTGAGCGATTTCCGATGCGCGCAGGTAGCCTTCGACTTCAACCGACAGCTGAACCACGGCACCCTTCGCGTCCACCGTCTTGACCACGCCGTCGACGATCGAACCCTTGTCGTTCATGGCAACGAAGTTGCTGAACGGGTCGCCTTCGAGCTGCTTGATACCCAGCGAAATGCGTTCCTTCTCGACGTCGATACCGAGCACGATGGCTTCGACTTCGTCGCCCTTCTTGTACTTGCGAACGGCTTCTTCGCCCGTTTCCGACCACGACAGGTCCGACAGATGAACCAGACCGTCGATGCCGCCCGGCAGACCGATGAAGACGCCGAAGTCGGTGATCGACTTGATTGCGCCTTGCAGCTTGTCGCCCTTCTTGAAGTTGCGGCTGAAATCGTCCCACGGGTTCGGCTTGCATTGCTTCATGCCGAGGCTGATACGGCGGCGGTCTTCGTCGATTTCGAGAACCATGACTTCGACTTCGTCGCCCAGTTGCACGACCTTCGACGGTGCAACGTTCTTGTTCGTCCAGTCCATTTCCGACACGTGAACCAGGCCTTCGATGCCCGATTCCACTTCGACGAATGCGCCGTAGTCGGTGATGTTGGTGACCTTACCGAACAGACGCGTGCCCGACGGGTAACGGCGCGAAATGCCTTCCCACGGATCGTCGCCCAGTTGCTTGATACCCAGCGAAACGCGGTTCTTCTCTTGATCGAACTTGAGGATCTTCGCGGTGACTTCCTGGCCAACCGACAGAACTTCGCTCGGGTGACGCACACGACGCCATGCGATGTCGGTGATGTGCAGCAGGCCGTCGATACCGCCCAGGTCCACGAATGCGCCGTAGTCGGTGATGTTCTTCACCACGCCTTCCACGATCGCGCCTTCCTTCAGCGTTTCGAGCAGCTTTGCGCGCTCTTCGCCCTGGGTTGCTTCGATCACGGCACGACGCGACAGCACGACGTTGTTACGCTTGCGGTCGAGCTTGATGACGCGGAATTCCAGCGTCTTGCCTTCGTACGGGGTCGTGTCCTTGACCGGACGCGTGTCGACCAGCGAACCCGGCAGGAATGCGCGGATGCCGTTGACCATCACGGTCATGCCGCCCTTGACCTTGCCCGTGATCGTTCCGGTCACGAGTTCGTTGTTGTCGAGCGCTTTTTCCAGCGACAGCCACGAAGCCAGACGTTTCGCCTTGTCGCGCGACAGGATCGTGTCGCCATAGCCGTTTTCCAGCGCGTCGATCGCGACGGAAACGAAGTCGCCCGCCTGCACTTCTACCTCGCCCGCGTCGTTCAGGAACTCTTCTAGCGGGATGTAGGCTTCGGACTTGAGACCAGCGTTGACGACCACGAAGTTGTGGTCGACACGCACGACTTCGGCGGAGATGACCTCGCCAGCGCGCATGTCTTGCTTGGTCAGCGACTCTTCGAACAGAGCCGCAAAAGATTCGGTATTCGGGGTAGAGGTTTGCAGGTCGGACATAAAAATCGAAATTTGCATGGTGCTCGCGGGGCCCGGCTGGCCGGAAGGTCAGCAACTACGGCCAGTAATGCGAATGCCACGCGGGGTTAAGGGGTTAATACAAGCCACGCGACGGTTTCGCGCAGCACCTACCACAACAGGGACTTCTACAGCACCCGCCCGGTAACTGGCCGAATGAGCTGACCGGGTGAACCAGTCGGGCAATCCGTCAGTGTCCGTTAGCTATGCGGGATCAGAACTTGGTACCACTGCACCACCTGTTCGACCGCCTGGTCGACGGACAATGCGGAGGTATCAAGCAGCTTTGCGTCCGCTGCGGGCTTGAGTGGCGCGGCTTCGCGCTGACTATCGCGCTCGTCACGCTCCCGCAAATCCCGGAGCAAGTCATCTATATTAGCAGAAAAGCCTTTTTGTATCAATTGCTTATGCCGGCGCGCCGCACGAGCCTCGACACTGGCGGTCATGAACACCTTAAGCACGGCGTCGGAGAAGATCACCGTACCCATGTCGCGGCCGTCGGCGACGAGACCAGGTTCTTTGCGGAACGCCCGCTGACGGGCCACCAGCGCGGTTCGCACCGGCGCGTGGACCGCGATCGCAGAAGCCCGGCTGCCGACTTCCTCGGCGCGAATCTCGGCCGAAACGTCGACGCCGTCGAGCTGCGCCAACCCCTCGCGAAACGTGATGTGAAGGTCGTCGATCAGCTTGACGAGCGCGCCCACGTCGTCGCCCGGGATGTCGTAGCGCAGGCTGGCCAGCGCCGCCAGCCGGTACAGCGCACCGCTGTCCAGCAGATGGAAGCCGAGGCTCGCGGCCACCAGCGCAGCCACCGTGCCTTTGCCGGAAGCGCTCGGGCCGTCGATCGTGATGACGGGCGTCTGGTGAAAAGGACGGGTCGGTTTCATCGAAAAAGTCGCGCTTCAGTCGATTCGGGAAGAATCAGGGTTGAGCGAGCGCGGTAAAGCGCTCGAAATAATCGGGGAACGTCTTGCCAACGCACTTCGGATCGTTGATCCGGATCGGCACGCCGCCAAGGCTCACCAGCGAGAAGCACATGGCCATGCGGTGATCGTCGTAGGTGTCGATCGCGGCATGGGGAATCAGTTTGACGGGCGGCGTGACGACCAGATAGTCGTCGCCCTCCTCGACTTTCGCGCCGACCTTGCGCAGTTCGGTCGCCATCGCGGCGATGCGGTCGGTCTCCTTCACGCGCCAGCTGCCGATATTGCGCAACGTCGTCGTGCCGTCCGCGAACAGCGCGGCCACGGCGATCGTCATGGCCGCATCCGGAATCAGGTTGAAGTCCATGTCGATAGGCTCGAGCTTGCCGCTGTCGTGACCGACGCCGCGCACCTCGATCCAGTCGTCGCCCATCTGCAGGTTCGCACCCATCCGGATGAGCGCATCGGCGAATCCCACGTCGCCCTGAATGCTGGCCCGGCCGACGCCTTCCACCTTCAGCGGGCCGCCGCCCAGCGCGCCGGCCGCGAGGAAATACGACGCCGACGACGCGTCGCCCTCCACCATGATCTTGCCCGGCGAGCGATAGCGCTGACCCGCCGGGACCACGAACCGATGCCAGCCGTCGCGCTCGACCTGAATGCCGAAACGCGCCATCAGCTTGATCGTGATCTCGATATACGGCTTCGAGATCAGCTCGCCGTCCACCTGCACCGTGCTGACACCGCTCGCGGTGCGCAAGAGCGGCAAGGTCATCAGCAAGGAGGTGAGGAACTGGCTCGACACGTCGCCGCGCACGTGGATGGGCGCGTCGGCGGAAATCTGCGCCGGCCGGATGCGCAGCGGCGGATACCCGTCGTTTTCTTCGTAATCGATCTTCGCGCCGATCTGGCGCAATCCGTCGACCAGATCGCCGATCGGCCGCTCGTGCATGCGCGGCACGCCGTGAATGCGGTAGTCGCCGCCGTTCACCGCCAGCGCCGCGGTCAGCGGACGCACCGCCGTGCCCGCATTGCCGAGGAACAGATCGGCCGAGCGCGCCGTGAACGCGCCGCGGGTGCCGGTCACCACGCAGGTGTCGGCGTTGCGCTGCAGATGCACGCCAAGTTTCGCGAGCGCGTCGAGCATGACGCGGGTGTCGTCGGAGTCGAGCAGATTGGTGATCGTCGTTTCGCCCTCGGCCAGCGCGGCAAGCAGCAGCACCCGGTTCGAAATGCTTTTCGAGCCGGGCAGACGCACCGTGCCGGACGCACGCGAAAAAGGTCCGAGATCGAGGAATTCCATGATTGAGTCCAGTTTCCGGTTAGGTCGACACGTCGCCGGGCGTCGCGCCCGCAACACGTCGTTCCTGCCACTCGCTACGCGCCTCGCGCGAACGGGCAAACACGGCTTCGAGCGTGGCGCCGTCGCCCGCTTCGATCGCCGAGCGCAAACGCGCGAGCACCGCGGTGTAGGCGTCGAGTTCGTCGAGCAGCGCGGCACGGTTCGCCACGCAGATGTCGCGCCACATCTCCGGACTCGACGCGGCAATCCGCGTGAAGTCGCGAAAACCGCCGGCCGCGAATGAGAATTTAAGCGCGGCGTCGGGCGAAGCGAGAATCTGCTCGACGAGCGCAAACGACAAAACATGCGGCAGATGGCTCACCGACGCGAGCACGCGGTCGTGCTGCTCGCACGTCATTTCGCGCACGCACCCGCCGGTGGCCCGCCACATCGCCGCAACTCGCTCGACCGCGGCCGGGGCGTTTTCCGGCAGCGGGCAGAGCACGACGTTGCGGTTCACGTAGAGATCGGGTAACGCTGCGTCCACGCCGCTTGCTTCGCGCCCGGCAATCGGATGCCCGGGCACGAATTGCGCGATGCGCGTACCGAGCGCGGCGCGGGCCGCTTCAACCACGTCCGATTTGGTACTGCCGGCATCGGTAACGATTGTCCCGGCATCCAGATACGGCGCAATGCGTTCGAGCAGCGGCTGGGTTTGAGCGACCGGCGCGGCCAGCAGCACGAAGTCGGCGCCGGACAGTGCGTCGCGCAAGGCGTCGTCGTCCTGCAAGGCCGCTGCGCCGTCGATCACCCCCAACTCCACTGCCCGCTTGCTCGACGCGGACGACCTGCCGACCCCGATCACCTGGCGCAACCCGGCAGCGTCGCCATGCTCGCCATATTCACGCAGCGCGCGCGCAAGCGATCCGCCGATCAGACCGACACCGAAAATCACCAGCTTGTCAAAAGAGAACACGGCCACAGCAGTCACGGAAAAAACGCGCGCTTCTCGCGAAGCGGTTGCGCGGGTGGAGAGTTTGCAAACACAGGGGACAAAGGAAACGCCGACAACTCAGGAAGCCGCAAGCGTCTTTTCGAGTGCCGCGATAAAGGCTTCGTTTTCTTCCGGCAGGCCGATCGTGATGCGCAACCATTGCGGCAACCCGTAATTGCCGACCGGACGCACGATCACGCCCTGCTTCAGCAAGCCGAGATTGACGCGGTTGCCGGCTGCGTCGTCGTCGCCGACGCGCACCAGCACGAAGTTACCGTCCGACGGCACGTACTCGAGACCCAGCTTGTCGAATGCTTCGACCAGACGGCGGTAGCCTTGCGCGTTCAGCTCGGCGCTTTTTTTCAGGAAGGCCTGGTCGTTCAGCGCCGCGATCGCCGCGGCTTGCGCCAGCGTATTCACGTTGAACGGCTGACGCAGACGGTTCAGCAGATCGGTCAGTTCAGGCTGCGCAATGGCGAAGCCAACGCGCAGACCGGCGAGGCCGTACGCCTTCGAGAACGTGCGCGACACCAGCAGGTTTGGATAGCGGCGTGCCCAGGAAATCGAGTCGTAACGCTTTTCTTCCGGCAGATATTCCGTGTACGCCTCGTCCAGCACCACGACGACATGGCGCGGCACCTTGTCGAGAAACGCTTCGAGCTTCGCGCCTTCGATATAGGTACCGGTCGGGTTATTCGGATTAGCGACGAAGATCAGGCGCGTGTCGTCCGTGATTGCGGCCAGCATCGCGTCCAGATCGTGGCCGTAGGCGACGGCCGGCACGACGATCGCGCGCGCGCCGAGACCTTGTGTGGCCAGCGCGTACACCGCGAACGAGTACTGTGCGTACACGATCGACTCGCCCTTCTGCACGAACGCGTGCGCGGCGATTTCGAGAATGTCGTTGCTGCCGTTACCCAGCGTGATCCACTCGGGCGGCACGCCATAGCGCTCGCTCAACGCGGCCTTCAGTTCGAACGCGTTCGCGTCCGGATAGCGACCGAGTTCGCTCGCGGCTTGCACCATCGCCTGCCTGGCCGATTCGGGCATGCCGAGCGGATTTTCATTCGAAGCGAGTTTCACGATCGTCGCTTCGTCGAGTCCAAACTCACGGGCCACTTCGGAAATCGGTTTGCCGGCAACGTAGGGGGCGATTGCGCGAACGTAAGAAGGACCGAAAGACGCTGTCATGAGATCTCCGAACATCGATGAGTAATGAAATGCACGGCGCGCCGGCGAAGCGCCGAACGCGCCGCTTGGATGAGGTCAACGGGCGCGCGGATACGAGCCCAGAATCTTCAGGAATTCGGCCTTCTCGCCGAGTTCGGCGAGCGCGGCGGCGACCGGCGCGTCGTCGCGATGACCTTCGACGTCGATATAAAAGTAATACTCCCACGTGCCGACGCGCGCCGGGCGCGACTCGAAGCGGGTCATCGAGACGCTGTGACGCGCCAGCGGTTCGAGCAGCTTGAACACCGCGCCCGGTTCGTTCGCGACCGACACGATCAGCGACGTCTGATCGTTGCCGCTCACGCCGGTGCGCGCCTTGCCGATCATCACGAAGCGGGTGCGGTTATGCGGGTCGTCCTGGATGAGCGCGTACGCGACCTGCAGACCGTAGTGCGTCGCCGCGCGATCGCCGGCGATGGCCGCGACGGTCGGATCGTCCGCCGCCAGGCGGGCCGCCTCGGCATTGCTCGACACCGCCTGGCGCTCCAGATGCGGCGCGTTGGTTGCGAGCCAGCGCTGGCATTGAGCGAGCGCTTGCGCATGCGCGCACACACGCGTCACGCCCGTCAAGCCGCCATTGCGCGTCAACAGATTGTGATGGATGGGTAAGGCCAGTTCGCCGCCGATCGACAACTGCGTTTGCAACAACAGGTCGAGCGTGCGCGAGACCGCGCCTTCGGTCGAATTCTCGACCGGCACGACGCCGAACTCTGCCGCGCCGGCTTCGACCGAGCGGAACACTTCGTCGATGGAGGGGCACGGCAAACCTTCGATCGACTGACCGAAGTACTCGTGCATCGCCTGTTCGCTATAGGTGCCGACCGGGCCGAGATAACCGACCTTGATGGTCTTTTCCAGCGCGCGGCTCGCGGCCATGATCTCGCGCCAGATTGCGCCGATATGTTCGCTCGCCAAAGGACCGTCGCTCATGCCCTGCAAGCGGGCGATCACCTGCTGTTCGCGCTCCGGCCGGAACACCGGCGCGTTGAAATGCTTCTTGACCTCGCCCACTTCGAGCGCCACTGCGGCGCGCTGATTGAGCAGCGCGATCAACTGGGCGTCGAGCGCGTCGATTCGTTCGCGAAGAGGCTTGAGCTGGCTGTTGAGTTCGTCATCCATACTAGAAACGGCCCTGCGGGTAACTGCGTGATGCTTTGGAAAACGAGTGCGCTGATTGCCGGGTGTCTGCTGTCGGCGTTGGCGAATCAGGCACTGCGGGCGGATCAGGCGCTGTGCTGTTCGAACTCTTTCATGTACTCGACCAGCGCCTGGACGGCCTCGAGCGGCACGGCGTTGTAGATGGACGCCCGCATACCGCCGACGGACTTGTGTCCCTTCAACTGCACCATTCCGCGGGCCTTCGCACCGGCGAGAAAGTCGTCGTTGCGCGACTCGTCGGCCAGAAAGAACGGTACGTTCATGCGCGAGCGCGAGCCGTGCTCGACCTTGTTCAGATAGAACGGGCTTGCGTCGATGGTGTCGTACAGCAGCTTTGACTTCTCGAGATTGCGCGCTTCCATTGCCACCAGGCCGCCCTGCTTCTTCAACCACTTGAACACGAGTCCGGCGATATAGATGGCGTAAGTGGGCGGCGTATTGAACATGGAATTGTTCTCGGCGACGGTCTTCCACTCGAACGCCGACGGGCAGACCGGCATTGCGCGATCGAGCAGGTCTTCGCGCACGATCACGACGGTGACCCCGGCCATGCCGATGTTCTTCTGCGCACCGCCGAACAGCACACCGTACTTGGCGATGTCCATGGGGCGCGACAGGATATGCGACGACGCGTCGGCCACCAGCGGGATATCGCCCAAATCTGGGATCTCGAACGTTTCCACCCCATGAATGGTTTCGTTGGTACACACGTGCACGTAAGCCGGGTCGTCCGACAGTTGCCACTCGGCGCGCGACGGTGCGCGGGTGAAACCGTCGGCAGTCTGACCGCTCGCGGCCAGATGTACCGCGCCGTACTTCTGCGCTTCCTTCAGCGACTTTTGCGACCACGAACCGGTCACCACGAAGTCCGCACGCGGTTTGCTGCCCATCAGGTTCATCGGCACGATGGCGTTTTCGCCCAGGCCGCCGCCCTGCAGGAACAGGATGCGATGACTGGCGGGCACCGCGAGCAAATCACGCAGATCGGTGAGCGCTTCTTCATGGATAGACATGAACTCTTTACCGCGATGGCTCATTTCCATCACGCTCATGCCGCTGCCTTGCCAATCGAGCATTTCGCCGGCGGCCTGACGCAGCACTTCTTCTGGCATGGCCGCGGGGCCCGCGGAGAAATTAAAGACGCGCATCGTGTGATCCTGGAAGCCAGCGCGACTGACCGACAATTTCGCGCCGAAAAAGATAATGGCTGTTTGCGCATGTGCGCAAACAGCCATTATCGCATCGACACCGCCAAGCCGCCAAACCCAATGCAGTAAAGCCTACCGGGCGGTCGGGCTATGCGGGATTACCTCGCCGGATTACCCAGCCGTATTACTTCGCCGGCTTGACCGAAGCGACTTCCTTGTCGGCCTGGTCACGCGTTGCCTTGATCGATTGCGGCATGTACTTTTGCATCAAGCCATTCACGACGTCGCGGCCAACCTGGTCTTGGACCTGGATGAACTTGCGGCCGGTCGGGCTCTTGTAGAACGTGGTCAGGTCTTTGATTTCCGACGTGCTGTAGTACTTCGCGTAAGCGTCGTACTGAGCTTGCATGGCGTCCTGACGGAAGCCGTCGGTTGCGAACACCTGACCTGCGCCGTCAACCAGCTTCGGCACCGAATTCTTCTGCAGCGCCGGGACGGAAGCCTGCTTCTGCTTGTCCGTCATCGTCTTGTTTTCGCTCAGCGCGTCCGACAGGATAGCCGGGACGAGTTGCTTGGCCTGCATCTGGGCGCTGTTGCCGATTGCGCCGACCAGCTTCTGTGCGTCGATTGCGTCCAGCAGGTCTTTGATTGCTGCCTGCTTGGCCGGATCAACCGGTGCAGCGGCTGCAGCCGGAGCCGCCGGCGCCTGGCTTTGCAGTGCTTGAGCCATAGCGAAGGTCGGCACGAGAGCAGCCAGCAACATCAGTTGTTTGAATCGTTTCTGCATCATTACTCCCAAATAGAAATGAACTTGAACTGCACGCTGCGCGAAAGACGTATCGGCCCGATACGTGATGATGTTTCGCGCAGCTTCAACCCGTTACCGAGACTGAACGTCGGGACGCATCAGACTGCGTCGCCGCCATCACCGCTGCTGCCGTCGCTAGCGTTGTCGCCTTCAGCAGGACCGTCGGCGGGACCTTCGGCGTCACCCTCGGCGAGACCTTCTGCTTCCGCCTCGGCAACCTGTTGGAGACCTGAAAGCTTGGTCCCTTCGTCAAGGCTGATGAGTGTAACACCTTGGGTTGCACGCCCCATTTCTCGAATTTCCGACACGCGCGTGCGGATCAGCACGCCCGTATTGGTGATCAGCATGATCTGCGCCTCGGAGTCCACGAGCGTTGCGGCCACGACCCGGCCGTTACGCTCCGACGTCTGGATCGCGATCATGCCCTTCGTGCCGCGACCGTGACGCGTGTACTCGGTGATCGGCGTGCGCTTGCCGAAACCGTTCTCGGTTGCGGTCAGCACCGACTGCTGCTCGTCGCCGGCCACCAGCAGTGCAATGACGTTCTGGCCGTCTTCGAGCTGCATGCCGCGTACGCCGCGCGCTTCGCGACCCATTGGACGAACGTCGTTTTCGTCGAAGCGAACCGCCTTGCCCGAATCGGAGAACAGCATCACGTCGTGCTGACCGTCGGTAATGGCCGCGCCGATCAGGTAATCGCCGTCATCCAGACCGACCGCAATAATACCCTTGCGCAACACGCGGCCGAAGGCTTCCAGCGGCGTCTTTTTTACCGTTCCTAACGCAGTGCCCATGAACACGAATTTGTCGGCCGAGAACTCCTTGACCGGCAACACCACCGTGATCTTCTCGCCTTCCTGCAACGGGAAGATGTTGATGATCGGACGGCCGCGCGAATTGCGCGAACCCTGCGGTACTTCGTAGACCTTCAGGCTGTAGACCCGGCCGCGATTCGAGAAGCACAGGATGTAGTCGTGCGTGTTCGCGATGAACAGCGTGTCGATCCAGTCGTCTTCCTTCATCGCAGTAGCCTGCTTGCCGCGGCCGCCGCGCTTCTGCGCGCTGTACTCGGACAGCGGCTGCGACTTCACGTAGCCCGCATGCGACATGGTGACGACCATCTCTTGCGGCGTGATCAGGTCTTCAGTGTTCAGTTCGGTCGCGTTCAACTCGATCTTCGAGCGGCGCGCGTCGCCAAATTCGGCTTTGATCGACGTGAGTTCGCCGACGATGATGGCCGTAATGCGTTCCGGGCGAGCCAGAATGTCCAGCAGATCGGCGATTTGCGCCATCACTTCGCGGTACTCGCCAATGATCTTGTCCTGCTCCAGACCCGTCAGGCGTTGCAGACGCATCTGCAGGATTTCCTGAGCCTGGGTGTCGGACAAGCGGTAGAGGCCATCGGCCTGCATACCGAACGACGGATTCAGACCGTCCGGACGATACGCCTCGCGACCGCCGGCCGACGCGTTGTCCGTTTCGGCACGCGAGAGCATCTCGCGCACGAGCGACGAGTCCCACGGACGCGCCATCAACTCCTGTTTCGCGATAGGCGGTGTGGGCGCAGCCTTGATGATCGCGATGAAGTCGTCGATGTTGGCCAGCGCAACCGCCAGACCTTCGAGCACGTGGCCGCGCTCGCGGGCCTTACGCAGTTCGTAGACCGTACGCCGCGTCAGCACTTCCCGGCGATGCGACAGGAAGCACGACAGCATTTCCTTCAGGTTGAGCAGCTTCGGCTGGCCGTCGACCAGCGCGACCATGTTCATGCCGAAGGTGTCCTGCAGCTGCGTGGCTTTGTACAGATTGTTCAGCACGACTTCCGGCACTTCGCCGCGCTTCAGCTCGATCACCACGCGCATGCCGCTCTTGTCGGACTCGTCGCGGATGTCGGAGATGCCTTCCAGCTTCTTCTCGTTGACGAGTTCGGCGATGCGTTCCAGCAGCGAACGCTTGTTCACCTGGTACGGCAACTCGTCGACGATGATCGACATGCGCTGACCGCGGTCGATTTCTTCGAAGTGGGTGAGCGCGCGCATGACGACGCGGCCGCGGCCGGTGCGATAACCGTCGCGCACGCCGGCAACGCCGTAGATGATGCCGGCGGTCGGGAAGTCAGGCGCGGGAATGATCTCGATCAGTTCGTCGATCGTGGCGTCGGGATTCTTGAGCAGATGCTGGCACGCGTCCACCACCTCGTTGAGGTTGTGCGGCGGAATGTTGGTGGCCATACCAACGGCAATACCCGACGAACCGTTGATTAGCAGATTGGGAATGCGCGCCGGCAGGATGGCAGGTTCGTTTTCGCTGCCGTCGTAGTTCGGCGTGAAGTCGACCGTTTCCTTGTCGATATCAGCCAGCAACTCGTGACCGATCTTGGCCATGCGGATTTCGGTGTAGCGCATTGCCGCGGCGTTGTCGCCGTCGACCGACCCGAAATTGCCCTGGCCGTCGACCAGCATGTAGCGCAGCGAGAAGTGCTGCGCCATGCGGACGATGGTGTCGTATACGGCCGTGTCGCCATGCGGGTGATATTTACCGATGACGTCGCCGACAATACGCGCCGACTTCTTGTATGCGCGATTCCAGTCGTTGTTCAGTTCGTGCATCGCGTACAGCACGCGCCGGTGAACCGGCTTCAGGCCATCGCGAACATCGGGAAGCGCACGCCCTACGATCACGCTCATCGCGTAGTCGAGATACGAACGGCGCATTTCCTCCTCTAGGGAGATTGGCAGAGTCTCTTTGGCGAATTGATCCATTATCCGTATCTTTTACATGCTGGGACAACGACTCCACCGCTCGACCTAACCGGTATTTGCCGCGCCCTCGCGTAGACATTGCAGGCGCAATGCATCCCGCGATTCTAACATGCCGCGAATCCGGGCCCGCCGGTCCTACGTATACCTATTAGTGCATGCACGGGAACCTTGCGCAGACGCCCCAAATTTGCGCCGGTCAGGCGCGATTCGTGCGTGGGGCAATCCGCCGCTCAGCCATGACTGGCGGCGGCTTGCGGGAATTGCTTCTGTTGCGCATGCACCACAATTGGAAGGGGTTTCGATTGGGTGCAGATTTTTTTATCGTCGGAAGGGAACGATATGGCAAAATGCCAACGCACAAAGAGTTAGACACTGCTCGAAGTCTACACAGCAACGTTTTTTGTTCCACACCAATGTTATACTTCGAGCAATGTATGACTTGTCTTCGTCAACAGGCTCGCAGTAAACCTGCGGTAATCTCAAATTCGAGAGGAGAAATATGAATAAACTTTCAAAGCTCGCGTTCATTGCAGCTACCGCAGTTATGGCTGCATCCGCCATGGCGCAGTCGGTGCCGGCGTCGCGACAAGCCACCAACGACAACTGGGTGAATGGTACCGGCGAATACGTGTGGATGAACGGCACGAACGAGCTTTGCTGGCGCGATGCATTCTGGACGCCGGCAACGGCCAATGCCAAGTGCGATGGCGCCCTGGTTGCCCAGGCTCCGACGCCGCCGGCTCCGGTCACGCCTCCCCCGGCTATTACGAGCCAAAAGATTACGTATCAAGCTGACGCTCTGTTCGACTTCGACAAGGCTATCCTGAAGCCGGCTGGCAAGGAAAAGCTGGACGATCTGGCATCGAAGATCGGCGCGCTGAACCTGGAAGTCGTCGTTGCAACGGGCTACACGGACCGTATCGGTTCGGACAAGTACAACGATCGTCTGTCGCTGCGCCGCGCTCAAGCTGTGAAGGCATACCTGGTCAGCAAGGGCATCGAATCCAACCGTATCTATACGGAAGGCAAGGGCAAGCGCAACCCGGTCACGACCGGTTGCAACCAGAAGAACCACAAGCAACTCATCGCCTGCCTCGCACCGGATCGCCGCGTGGAAGTCGAAGTTGTCGGAACTTCGAAGCAGTAAGCTCGAAATTACCGCAGTATCAAAGCCCCGCTTCGGCGGGGTTTTTTTTTGCCCGCGCGCCGTCCCGTTCTCTCCTCCCTGCCACGTTCACCCCGTGCGGCGCCATTTTTGCCGCACTGTGCCTCGACCTATATACTCCGGGTTTATCCTCGAGCGCCCGCTCACCGCTCCCATCGAGGCAGCTTCCGTCATGACCAACGCCGATCCCCACGAACTGCAGAAATTCAGCGACCTCGCACACCGCTGGTGGGACCCGAACGCCGAGTTCAAGCCGTTGCACGAACTCAACCCGATCCGTCTGAACTGGATCGACGCTCACGCGCAACTGGCGGGCAAGAAGGTGCTCGACATCGGCTGTGGCGGCGGCATCCTGTCGGAGTCGATGGCGAGCCTCGGCGCGCACGTCAAAGGCATCGACCTGTCGAGTCAGGCGCTGGGCGTGGCCGATCTGCACAGCCTGGAAAGCGGCGTCACGGTCGATTACGAGGAAATCGCGGCAGAAGCACTCGCTGCGCGCGAACCCGGCACTTACGACGCGGTCACCTGCATGGAGATGCTGGAGCACGTGCCGGAACCCGCCGCGGTCGTCAAAGCCTGTCAAACCCTTGTCAAACCCGGCGGCTGGGTGTTCTTCTCCACGTTGAACCGCAATGTGAAGTCATACCTGTTCGCTGTAATCGGCGCCGAATACGTAGCGCGCATGCTGCCGAGAGGCACGCACGATTACGCGCGCTTTATCCGCCCGTCGGAACTGGCCGGCTTCGTACGCGCCGCCGACCTGCGCACGGCGGACATCAAAGGCATCGTCTATAACCCGCTCAGCAAGCATTTCACGCTATCGGCCGACACCAGCGTGAACTACATGCTCGCTTGCCGCCGCGACGCCTGAGCGCTCCGACCTCTGCCCCTGCACCTGTACCTGCCGGACACAGCCAATCCATGAGCGATCCCACACCCCTGCCCCAGCGTGAAGACACCGACGACGCACTCGGCCTCTGCCAGGCCGTCCTGTTCGACCTCGACGGCACGCTAGCCGACACGGCGCCCGATCTCGCGGCCGCCGTCAACAAGATGCGGCACGATCGCGGCCTCGAGATGGTGCCGCTCGACGATCTCCGTCCGCTCGCATCGGCCGGTGCGCGCGGCCTGATCGGCGGCGCATTCGGCATTGGCCCGGACGATCACGAATTCGCCGGTATGCGCGAGGAGTTTCTCGCCAACTATGAAGCCGACCTGTGCATCGAGACCACGCTGTTCCCCGGCATCCCGGAACTGCTCGACGACCTCGACGCCCGTGGCGTGCGCTGGGGCATCGTCACGAACAAGGTGGCCAGGCTGACCGAACCGCTCGTCGCGCAGCTCGGTCTTGAAGAACGCGCGGGTTGCGTGGTCAGCGGCGACACCACGCCGCATTCGAAACCGCACCCTGCGCCGCTGCTGCATGCCGCGCGCGAACTGGACACGCAGCCGGAGCGCATCGTGTACATCGGCGACGATCTGCGCGACATTCAGGCCGGTTTTGCTGCCGGTATGAAGACGGTTGCAGCCGCATACGGATACTGCGGCACCGACATCCCGCCAACTCAGTGGCACGCACAACATGTCGTGTTGACGCCCGCCGAATTGTTGAAACTGTTGCGCGATATCAGCTAGCTTCGGTCGACCGCGCGCGGGTTACGACAACTCCATAACGCATCCTGACGCCGATCTAACGGTGCGAAGCAATCAATCAGGACGCAGCGGCCGATCTATTGTAAAATCTACGCCGGTTCAGACGTTTTGAGCAACGAGCCGCGGGGGCGACCTGGTTTCGACAGGGGTCGCGAAGCGGCCAGGGCATGTCGAGGCCCCGTCACCTCGTAAATCAGCGGGAAAAACGTAACTGCAAACGACGAAACGTTCGCACTGGCAGCCTAAGGGCCGCCGTCCTCTGCCTAGTTCACTGACGGGCTAGAGTCGCAAGACCGGTAGCAATACCGACAGAGGTCATATACGTCAGTTAAGCCTTGGTGGTGTCACGACATCCGGGTCGAAAACCTAGTGAATCGCCATAACGCAGCGTGTTCGTCCGCGTCGTTACGGTTAAATCAAAAGACAGAACTACACATGTAGAACTGGTCGTAGAGTGCTTCTGGACGCGGGTTCGATTCCCGCCGCCTCCACCAGAACACGAAGCAGAAAGCAAAAAACCCGCAAGCATCACTGCTTGCGGGTTTTTTATTGCCTGTCGATTCGTCGAACACCTGGCGACGAAAGCGCCAGAAAGCGGATTACTCGTCCTGCGGGCACTGTAGATTGCAGCCATTCGGATCGCCCATATCGCCACGCTTGCGCATAGCCGATTTCTTGCCATGCTGATACTTATCCCCGGCGGCCGACGCGGCGAACGGCATTTGCGGATGTTCGGCGAGGCGAAACTGGTCGTCCAGAATGCCGCCGGGCACGCCCGGCGAATTTTGCGCAAAGGCCACCGAAACAGTAGCGAGCAACACACCCGTCGTAGCGAGTGCAGCACATGCGTGAAGTAGAGCTTTCATATCGGGTCGGCGCACACGGCGCGGTTAAGGCAAAAGCGGAAGGACAGAGAGTATCCCAAACAAAGGCGCCGCGCAGCGCCGCCGCGGCGCGAATTTTTACAGCAGCTTACGCGGCGGCCAACGCCCTTCCCCCCGCTCAAAGCGCCACTGCCTCCGGTGCGTCCCCGCTGACGGCGAACCACGTCTCGCAATGCCGCAGCAAGCCATGCAGATCCGAGCTGGTCCGCCCGCGAGCGCCCACGTATCCGTCGGGTCGCACGAGATAGAACGAGGGCCGCGTGCGGCCATACGCTTCGGACAGCGGCGGCCCGCCTTCGCCGCGTGTATCGGTAATCCGCCAGACCCGCACCGCTCCCGGCAGGATTCGCTCGATACCCTCCACCAGCCGCGACAGTTCCGCATCCTCCGGCACGGCATGACGGGCGGCCGGGTCGAGCGGCTGGTCGTCGACCGGCAATGGCGGCACCAGCAGAAACAGCGAGAAGAATGCCGGGTCGTGCAGATCGAAAATGCAGCCGACGCCCGGCGCACATCCTAGCGGCCCATCCACCACGTGCACGAGCGCATCCGGTGCGCGCTCGCCGGCCCGCGGACCGCCGTCGAGCACCCGCTCCAGCGTGAGCGGGCTGCGCCGGTACTGCACGGCCAGCTCGCTGACCGTCAGACGCGCCGCGTCGCGCAACGGACCGAAGCCGGCCAGCACCGGCATGACGCGTTCGCGCAGCAGCTTGAGCGGACCGTGATCGGCTTGCGCCATCTGCGTGATGAAGCCGGTCTGGCGCAGCACGTCGCGTTCGATCGGATGACGCTCCTGATGATAGGTATCGAGCAGCCGGTCGGGCGCCGCGCCCTTCAGAACGCGCGCCAGCTTCCAGCCGAGATTGAACGCCTCCTGCATGCCCGTGTTCATCCCCTGAGCGCCGGCCGGACTATGCACATGCGCGGCATCGCCGGCGAGAAAAACCCGCCCCGTCCGCAGCTTCTCGACCATCCGGCTACTCAGATGAAAATACGACGACCACGTCATGTCCGACACGTCGATCCTCTCCCGCACGCGACGCGCGAGCAACGCCTTGCACTGTGCGAGCAACGGCGATGGCGGCGGCGCAGAAAAACCCTGCGGCGTCCCGCCATTCGCCGATGCCGCGCCGCCCGCTTCGACCGGGTGATCCGCAATCAGCCGATGCCGCCCATGTCCCATCGGAAACAGCGCGACCAGCCCTTCGCCCGACGCGAAAATATGGAACTCGTCGTCGGGCCAATCGGTTTGCGCCTGCAGATCGGCCAGCAAAAAGGTCTGCTCGAACGTCTTGCCGACAAAACCCAGTTCCAGCCGATGCCGCACCGTGCTGTGCGCTCCGTCGGCCGCGATCACGTAAGACGGGCGCATCGATTCCGTCTGGCCGTCGGCACGGCGCAGCGTCGCGTGAACACTCGTCGCGCCTTGCGCGAGCATCGTCAATTCGACGCCGCGTTCGATCGTCACGCCGAGGCTCGCGAGATGTCCGGTCAGAAGCCGCTCGGTCACCGACTGATCGAGAAACAGCAGATAGGGGTAGCGTGTTTGCAGCGGATCGAAATCCAGTTGCGCGAGTCGCATGCCGTTCGAGAAGAGATTGGCGGCGCGCGCGCGATGACCCAGTTCCAGAAACGGCTCGACCAGCCGATGCTGCTCGAGCAATTCGAGCGTACGCGCCTGAATGCCGATCGCGCGCGAGTAAGGGTTGGGTTGTGTGGCTTTGTCGATCAGACGGACGGGGATGTGGGCACGCGCGAGGCTGATCGCGGCGGCCAGTCCGGTCGGGCCGGCGCCGACGATCAGCACCGGCGACGCGTCGTGTGAAGCAACGTCCATGCGAAGCTCCCGAGGCAACAAGACGTTCCAGTGTACGCCGCCGGGTTTTTACGCAAAGCTGCGCTGCATCAATTCAATGCGCGCGTGTCGGGTCAATGCACGTGGGTCGGGTGATCCAGCGCGCAATGATGTTCGGTGGTGCCGAGGTCGATCTGCAAGGTCGCGTGCTGCATCGAGAACCGCTCGCGCAACACGAGAACGATTCGGTCGAGCGACTCGTCGCCGGGATGGCCGCCCGGCATCACCAGATGCGCGCTCAGCGCGTTGCCGGTGGTCGACAAGGCCCACACGTGCAGATCGTGCACGTCCGCGACGCCGGGTTGATCGGCGAGCCACGCGCGAATGTGTTGCAGATCCACGCCCGGCGGCACCGCGTCGAGCGCGAGCCGCACGGAATCGCGCAGCAGTCCCCACGTGCCGTAGACCACGACGGCGACCACCACCAGGCTCATCACCGGGTCGAGCCATGTCCAGTTCGTGTAGAGAATGGCGAGACCGCTCAGCGCGACGGCCGCCGAGATGCCGGCATCCGCTGCCATGTGCAGAAAGGCGCCGCGAATGTTCAGGTCTTCCTTCTGACCGCGCATGAACAGCCACGCGGAAATGCCGTTGACCACGACGCCGATGGTCGCCACCACGAACACCGCGAGGCCGGCCACCGGCGCCGGATTCATCAACCGCGAAAGCGCTTCGGTGACGATCACGCCGCACGCGAACAGCAACAGCCCCGCATTGACCAGCGAGGCGAGAATCGACGAACTGCCGTAGCCGAACGTATAGCGCGCCGACGGCCGCCGCGTGGTGAGCCAGCCGGCGCCCCACGCGAGCAACAGGCCGAGCACGTCGGACAGGTTGTGACCCGCATCGGCGAGCAGCGCGGTGGAATGGGCGAGCACGCCATACACGGCCTGCACGACCACGATGGCGACGTTCAGCGCGACGGCGAGTGCGAAGGCGCGCCCATGCCCCGCGACGGGCGCATGGGCGTGATGGTGTCCCGCGTGGCCGCCATGGCCGTGAGCATGGCCTTGACCGCCGCCATGCTCGTGACTGGCACCGTGATCATGATCATGGTCATGGCCGTCGGAATGTTCGTGTGCGGCGTGCTTCGAAGAATCGGTTTGGTTCATCGGACATCCGGAGGAAATGCGTTGGCAGGATCGACCACCGGTTCGAACCGGGCCTGCAGCCGTGCGCTGAGTTATTCAGTACCGTGGCCACACCCGGTGTGGAGAGGGTATAGACACCGCGATAACCGGTCAAATCGAGGACGCGCGCAGCGAGTGTGGGAAAATGCGCTGTTCGTCTCAACTGAAATGCCATCCCTCCGTCATGCAACCTGTATTTGACCGCGCTTTCGCGGCGCACCGTGACGGCCGCCTCGACGATGCAGAACGCGGCTATCGCGCGACGCTCGAGGGCAATCCCGCGCACGTCGATGCGTTGCACCTGCTGGGCGTTCTGCGCCACCAGCAGGGTCAACACGCCGAAGCTGCCGACCTCGTGCGGCGCGCGGTCAGATTGCGCCCGGAAGATGCCGCGTTGCAGCTTAATCTCGGCAACGCCCTGAAGGCGCTCGGTCAGCTCGACGACGCGATCGAACAGTTCCGCAATGCACTCACGCTGGCGCCGGAGTTTCCGATGGCGCACTACAACCTCGGCAACGCCTACGCGGCAGCGGGTCGTCATGAAGATGCCGCCGACGCGTTCGCAAGGTCGTTGCGCTTGCAACCGGACGATCCTTCGTCGCACACGAACCACGGTAATGCGCTGCATGCGCTGGGCCGCCACGCGGAAGCGGTCGCGTCGTTCCAGCGCTCGCTCGAACTGCGTCCCGGCCATGCCGGCGCGCTGAACAATCTGGGCATGTCGCTGAACGCACTCGGCCGGGCGGATGAGGCAATCCCCTGCTTCCAGGCGGCGCTGGCTGCGCAACCGCGCTTCGTCGCTGCGCATTTCAATCTCGCCAATACCTTCGATGCCACCGGCCGCCACGCCGAAGCGGTCGCGTCGTTCCAGACCGCGCTCGGTTTTCAGCCGAACCTGCCGCCCGCCATTTTCGGCATGGGCAACGCGCTCGCGTCGATGGGACGTCACGCCGAGGCGCTGCCGTATCTCGAACGCGCGGTCGGCCTCGATCCGCGCTTCGCGCTCGCATGGCTGAGCCTCGGCACCACGCATCAAGCGTTGGGCGCGCCGGCGCCCGCCATCCGCGCATTCGATCAGGCGTTGCGCCTGCGGCCCGATCTGGCGTCCGCGCATATGAACCGCGCGCTGGCGTGGCTCACCTTGCGCGATTTCGCGCGCGGCTTGCCCGAATACGAATGGCGCCTGCAGACCATGGTGCAACCGGTCATCCAGACCCTGCCGCGCTGGCATGGCGAACCGATCGAGTCGCGCACGCTGCTGATTCACGCCGAGCAGGGTTTGGGCGACACGCTGCAATTCGTGCGCTTCGTCGGCCAGGCGGCGCAGCGGGCGGCGCGCGTCGTACTCGAAGTGCAGGCGCCGCTCGTGGCCCTGCTCGAACCCTTCGCGCGCGCTGCGCGTATCGTGCTGATCGCGCAGGGCACGCCGCGTCCCGCCGCCGATCTGCAATGCCCGCTGCTGAGTCTGCCGCTCGCGCTCGGCACGCGTTACGAGACGATCGTCGGCCGCACGCCGTATCTCAGCGTGCCGCCGGCCTATAGCCGCAAATGGCGCGGTTCGCTGGGCGGCCACGCCAAACGCAAGATCGGCCTCGCGTGGTCGGGGCGCATCCAGCACAACGAAACCCGCACCATGCCGCTCGCCGCGCTCGATCCGCTGTTCGCGCTACCGGGCATCGACTGGCTCGTCTTGCAGCCGGACCTGAGCGACACCGAGCGGGCCGCGCTCGACGCGCATCCGCGGGCGGCGTCGATCCATCGCTTCGACGGGCGCATCGCAGATTTCGCGGATACCGCTGCGATCGTCGACCGGCTGGATGCCGTCGTCTCCATCGACACCTCCATCGCCCATCTCGCCGGCGCACTGCGCAAACCGCTCTGGCTGATGCTGCCGTTCGCCGCGGATTGGCGCTGGTTCACCGGCGACTCGCGCAGTCCGTGGTATCCGGGCGCGACGCTGGTGCGGCAACCGGGGCCGGGCGCGTGGGACGCGGTCGTCGAGACGGTCGCGAACGAATTGCGCCACGGCTAGCCGACCGTTGGCCGGCGACAAAACCTCATAAAAAAACCCCGCATTTCGCCAAGAAACACGGGGTTTTTCAATTGCCGCGAGACAACCGCGGCAGCGGCGCCAGTCAGGCCGTCCGGTACTGGTTGCGCGAACCCGGCGTGCGGTACAGCACCAGCGTCGCGATCAGACCGCAGATCGCCGCAACACCTAGCACGAGACCCGGCGCAGCCTTGTTGCCGGTGGAATGGATCAGCAAGGTCGAGATGGCCGGCGTGAAGCCGCCGATCGTCGTGGCGAGGCTGTAAGCCAGCGAGAAACCCGCCGTGCGCACTTCGACCGGCATGACTTCGGTCAGCGCGACCACCATGGCGCCGTTGTAGCAGCCGTACAGGAACGAGAGCCACAACTCGACGATCAGCAGGCGCACGAACGACGGCTCGGCCACCAGCCATTGCAGCGCCGGATAAGCGGTGACGATGGTCAGGATGGTGAACGCGAGCAGGACCGGACGCCGGCCGATCCGGTCCGACAACGCGCCCGCGAGCGGCAGCCAGATCAGGTTCGACAAGCCGATACACACGGTCACGACGAGCGTATCGAGCGACGACAGTTTCAGCACTTCCTTGCCGAAGGTCGGCGTGTAAGCGGTGATCATGTAGAACGACACCGTGGTCATGATCACCATGCCCATGCCGCCCAGCACGATGGGCCAGTTGGCGACCATCGTCTTCAGGATCTCGCCCATCGCCGGATGATTCTTGCGCGCCTTGAACTCTTCGGTTTCCTGCAGCGAACGACGGATCATGAACAGGAACGGCACGATCAGGCAGCCGATCAGGAACGGCACGCGCCATCCCCATGCCCCCATCTGGTCGGCCGGCAGCAGCTTGTTCAGGACCACGCCGATCAGTGCCGCGAAGATCACCGCGACCTGCTGGCTACCCGATTGCCACGCGCAATAGAAGCCCTTGTTGCCCTTGGTCGCAATCTCCGACAGATACACCGAGACGCCGCCCAGTTCCACGCCGGCCGAGAAACCTTGCAGCAGGCGGCCGCAGAGCACGAGCACCGGAGCAAGGACGCCGATGGTCGCATAGCCCGGTACGGCGGCGACGGCCAGCGTGCCGATGGCCATGAGTCCGAGCGTGAGAATCAGCCCTTTGCGCCGGCCGTGATGGTCGATGTACGCACCCAGCACGATCGCGCCCAGCGGTCGCACGAGGAAGCCTGCGCCGAACACCGACAGCGCGAGCATCAGGGAAGCGAATTCGTTGCCGCTAGGGAAATAGGTTTTGGCGATGGCCGACGCGTAATAGCCGTAGACCATGAAGTCGTACATTTCGAGGAAGTTGCCGCTCACCACGCGGAAAACTGTCTTGACCTTGGATTCCCCGGACGCGGACGGAACGTGTGACGCAGTTGACATGACATTCTCTGATAAGCCTGCCGCTACGAGCCCATAGCGGCGGGGAGTTGAACGATCCGCCCGGTTCGGCAGGCGGATCCATCGGGCGGTCGGACGCGCCCGCAGGGCGCTGCATTTTCATGCTGAAAGCATTCGGGCGGTATCAGGGTAAACGTTGTGAGTCGGGTGGATCGCGGGCCGGTGTATGTTACCGTGCCGCGCGGCCTTCGGCAGTGTCGCGCAAAGCATACGGTTTCATTACAATCCAGCGCGTCTGCCGGCTCGCGTTTTAGCTCGCGTTTTAGCTCGCTTTTGGCTTTCGTTCCGGCTCGAGTCCGGATTGTTTCGCTCGCCTTCCCGTCTATTCTTTATCCCGTTCGCGACTCCACGATGCAAAACCACCCGCCGCTCACCTTGCGCCCCGCCACGCTCGCGGATGCCGCGCTCATCGCTTCGATTCACAGCACCAGTTGGCAGGCGACCTACCGTGGCCTGTTGCCCGACGCCTTTCTCGACGGCGAAGTCGTGCGCGAGCGCGCAGCCTATTGGGACACGCGCCTGAACGCGCCGGACGGCGAGCGCCGGATCGTCTCGATCGCCGAGCTGGACCGGACGCCAGTCGGCTTCATGTGCGTCGAGCAGCAGCCGGATTCCCAGTGGGGCGCGCTGCTCGATAACCTGCATGCGCTGCCGCAATATCAGGGCATCGGGGCCGGCAAGCTGCTGATTCGCACCGCCCAGGACTGGGCTCGCGCGCAAGGTGAGACGCGCATCCATCTGTTCGTGCTGGAAGGCAATGCGCCGGCGATCGGCTTCTATGAACGGCAAGGCTGGCAGTTCGCCGGCGCCGAGCCGGACCGGATGGGCGGCGCGGATATTACGGCGCTGCGTTATGTGTATGAGTTGGGTCGGTAGATGGGTGCGCTGACGGGTTCGCTCGTGGGTGCGCTGCCAGGTTGATTAGCCGCCGCGCTCGCGGGCGGCGTTGCGGTTCCGCTGAGCTTTTCGACACAATTTTTCAGAACAATCCGATCGTCTGTTCGGCCGCTTCCCGCCATCATCGTCGCACCCTGATGGCTTCACGAAGCAGCGCTCACGGCTTGTCGCCAGCGAGCCCTGGCGGATGGCTCGAGTGCCGGCTGTTCGCGCACTCTCCTCCACTTCGCGCCCTTCATGCATGTCGCTACGAAGCCTGGGTCCCACAGGCCACAGGTTCGCCGATCCATCTTTCGGCAAACCCATCACGAAGCGATCGAAGAAACCGATGTCCACCATTCCCCTCACTCTCATCGAAGGCGCCATGGCGCTTCCCAGTCTGCGTCCGCTCGACGCATTGCCGGCGCCCTTTGGCCGCGACTGGGCCCTGCGGCCGCCCGGGCACAGCCTGCGTGCGGAGCTCAAGGCGCTTTATGCCGCGATGCTGCGCACCTTTTGCCTCAGCGAAGAGACGATGCTCTCGCTAGGTAAGTGGGATGCGTGGGAGCGTTGGCGCGCTGAGGCGGCGGATGGTCGGGATGAACCAGCGCCGGCTGATGAAGGTGCGGCTGAACGCGCGCAGTCGGAGTTGGCGCGCACACCGGCGGACAGGGTGGGTGCGGCAATGAGTTCGAATACGGTGAAGGGCGCCGCTTCCACGCATCGCCGCATGATCGCGGGCGGTGCCTGCGCGCTCGGTGGCGCGGCCGTGCTGACCTGGCTTGCGTTTGGGCATTCAACGCATCGTCACGTGGAGAATCGGAGTTTGCGTTCCGACGTGGTGGCGGCAAATGCCGGATCGCGTGCGGCCGGTTCGCTCGATGGCCTCGCTCGCGCGCCTCGGGCGGACTCGATAAATGCCGTCGATGGGCAGCCCGCAAGTCCGGATTACGGCGCGTCGGGTTCTGTGTCTGTGAGCGTTCCGACTGGCGCTACGGGTTCGCCTGCTCATCAAGTCATGAGTAGTCAGTCCCCCTCGTTGCGTCGCGACGGCCTCGCAGATGTCGGCAGCAATCCGTCGCAAGTCCTGGCGTCCCGACACGGCTTGCGAGGCCGCAGCAGCGCGACCACCATTACCGCCAGTCCGGTGCGTCACCCGCAAAAAACCACACGCGCATCCGCGGCTGGGCCGTACTCCGCGCTTGCATCGTCGCGTGCCGCGGATAGCGATTACGCCAACATCACCTTATCCGCGGGCACGCATCTGCCCGGTATGACGACCGCTTCGCGTGCCGCGCGCATCACCAGTCCGGTGGAACGATTCAAGCCGTCCGATTCCGTTGGGACAGAATGGGTCGATGGGCTCACCCAACGCCGCATCACCGAAACGCCCGAGCAGTTTCTGAAATAGGCGGCGAGGTCTAGCCACCTCACACGGCGACTTGGAAAAAATCCGGCCGGCTCATCATTCGAGCCGACCGGATTTTTTAATGCGCTTTCCGCTCCGCGCGGTTCATTTCTGCGTGGGCAATCCCAATTCGGTCTGCTGCTGCAGTTGCAGCACCGCACCCTGAACCTGCCGCAACTGCGCTTGCGCCTTGTCCTTTTCCACGCGCAACGCGACGGCCTGATCCTGCGTTTGACGCTGATAATCGTTGACCTTCGCCTGCTGCGTGCGGGCGACGTCGAGGTCGGCCTGCAGTCGCTTCGCGCGGTCTTCCGACAACGCGATGATATTTTCGATGTACGCCTTCTGCGCCAGCAACTGCGTGCGACGCAATTCGACATCGGCAAGTTGCACCGTCTGCTGGACGAAGCCGGCATAGACCGCCTCGGCGCGACCCGCATCTTCGGACTTGATGACACGCCAGAAATGCTTGTCCTGAAATAACGCGATGTAATACGTCATTTCCTGCGGATAGAAAAACAGACTCGCGCCGTAACTGCCGTTGTACGTGGTGCGCAGTTCGCTGAGTTGCGCGTCGCGAATCATATGCATCAATTCGGCCACGTTGCCCTGGGCGTCGGCGGACGCGGAGGTCGTTGTGCTATCCGATGCAGGGGTTCGCAATGCGTCAGCAGCGGGCTGCGGCGTGAGCGTGGTGATAGCGGGACGCGCGCCGACCAGAGGCGCGGCCTCTTCATTTTGCGACGCCAGTACGGCACCACCATGCTGCAGCAGCGCGCACGAGCTCGCGAGCAGCATGGCGCGCCGTACGGTTAAAAGAGACTTCATACGTGCATGCTCCATGCGAATCCAAAACAGCCGCAGATTATCGCGCGGATCAGTCGTCAAGCGAAGCATTCAAACAGCGAGTGAACGGACTTTAAATCGAGATAAATCGACAGCGAACGATTTGCGTTAATCACCCGCATTATCGTGGGATAAAAGATTTCAGATAGGCACAAAATGTCGCAATCCGTCCCGTGCAGAAATTTCGGAATCTTGATTGGAATGCCGGGAAATCAATGTCGGAGATGCGGAGAATTAGAGATAAAACGAGGCGGGTGTCTTGCAGTCGGTGATCGACTAACGACTCCTGCTTCCCGACGGTCGAAGCTGCCGCGATAACTGGCGGGTTCGACCGTCGTGCTGCTGTCCAGCGCTTAGAACCGCGTTTCTCGCGCGACTCGCAGGAAGGTATCGAGCAACGGTGTGCAATCGAGCAACTCGGGGCCGCCCGCGCGATGAAACTCCGGATGCCACTGCACGCCCATCACGAATGGCGCGCGCCGATACCGCACGGCCTCGATGATGCCGTCCGACGCGGATACCGCCTCGATATTGAGATCGCGCCCCAACGTCTTGACTGCCTGGTGATGGATCGAATTGACGATCGCATCGCGCCGGCCCGGGAACATATTGGCGAGCGTCGAGCCGTCCGGGAAATGAATGCCATGCCGATGCTGATCGTAGTTCTCGTTGACGTGCGCGCCGGCCGTGGGCACGTCGGTCGCGATGTCCTGATACAAGGTCCCGCCAAACGCCACGTTGATCAGCTGACAGCCGCGGCACACGCCGAGCACCGGCTTACCCGACTCGATGAACTCGTGCAGCAACTCGAGTTCGTACATATCGCGCACGCGGTCGCCCGGCCATTCGTGGCTGGTTGCCGCTTCCGCGTACGACTGTGGCGACACGTCGGCGCCGCCTTGCAACAGCAGGCCATCGAGATGTTTCGCGTAATCGCGCAACCGGATATTGCTCGGGTGCAGCATGCCCTGATGGCCGACGGTCGGGATCATGAACACCAGCACGTCGCGCGACATGACCCAATGCGCGATGGATTCCTCGAGATACTGCAGCGTCTTGCCGCGCAACCCTTTGGCACCCGGCTCCGGATGAAAAATACGCGCCGACACGCCGATGCGCAGCGTGCGCTGCGTAATGCGCTGCCCCGCCCGATCGAACAGTTGACGGGCACGTGCGGCGATGATGCGGCCGAAAACCGTCCAGGCCGAATCGTTGTGTTTGAGATAGCGCGGCGCCGACGGCGGTATCGCGTTGGGCGGCGGCGGGTTGGACGCGCTGAAATCCGGCGCCGCGCCGAAACCCGGAGGCGGCGAGCCCGAAGGCCGCGCGGTGGACGCGGTGACGTCTTCGACCTCCGGCTCTTCGACAACCGTCGTGGTTGGGTGCGTGCCCGTGGTGATCAATTCACCGGACACCGGTTCGCTGTCCACGAGTGTCACGGTGGGATCGAGCGGCGTTGGGCGTGCGTGGACCCGGCGCTCCTCGCTTTCGTGAACCGCGGACTCCTGCTGAACGGTCGATTCGGCTGCCGCGCTGCGTGCTTGCGCCGCATCGCGCTGCCGGGCTGATTGCGGATCGGCAGGCGTAACGGTGGAAGCACTCTCTGGGGCGTCGGTCGATGAGCGCAAGGCCGCCTCTTCGTCCGCCGGCAGGGTCGCGCCCGCGTTGGGCGGCTGGATAACGCCTGCTTGCTGAACTGCAGGAGACGGTGGCAGAGACGTCACCGGTTCGGCCGATGATTTGCCGGGACTCGTGATGCCAGATGGGGACGTTGTAGATCCGGTGGGCGATGCAGCAGAGGCGGGCGGCGTAACCGGTACCGCGGACTGGGACGGCGCCGCGGGCGCCGCTGGGTTGCCGGGCTGGCCGGCGTTTTCGGGTTTGTTTTCGCTCATGACTGTCGGACTGGCGCCTTCCACGCGAACGAATGAATATGCCCTGATTATCCGCTAGCGAACCAGGCCCCGCAAACACGCACACAATTGCTCACATTGTCGCGGGCAATGACTTCCCTTCCACGGTTACGGGTCGGGCTGCTCGTCGAACGTTTCCCGCAGCGCGATTTGCATGGCCGCATGAATTTTCACGCACCAGCGCCACACCAGGGCTAGCAGCAAGCCGGCACAAAGCAGCACGACCGCCAGCAGGCCCGTGGGAGGAAGGATGCCGCCCGACAGGGCCGCAACCAGCAGGAACACGCCGACCATCGACACCACCGGAACGAGATCGGAGATCGCGTAGCGAATGGCGCTGGTGAAGCGCCCCGCGATGGCCGGCTGCACGCTGACCTCGGCGAGCAGCAACGCAAGCGATTTCGTCTTTCGGTAGACCGCCACCAGAAACGGCAGCGACACGACCAGCGCCGCGCTCCATAACACCACGCGTTGCATCGGCTCGGAAACGACCCAATGCGCCAGCCACGCGCTCGTATAGGGGGCGCTGTACGACACGATCAGGAAAATGGCCGCGACCAGCGCCAGATTGACGGCGATCTGTAAAACGATTCGCCGCGTCATGCTGAAAACCGTGGGCCCGCCGGTCTCCGTGCTCAGACTGCGCAACCACTGCCCATACAGACCGAAAACGTTGGCGAGCGTGCGCGGCATGGCGTGACCGAGGCGCTGCGTGAGCGGGTCCGCCGCACGGATCAGATACGGGGTGAACAACGTGGTCAAAGCCGATACGGCCACGGCAATCGGATAGAGAAACGCGCTCGTCACCTTCAGCGTCAGGCCGAGCGACGCGATGATGAACGAGAACTCGCCGATTTGCGACACGGTCATGCCGACCCGCATTGCCGTGCGGCCGTCCTTGCCGGCGAGAAAGGTGCCGAGGCCGCAGGACACGATCTTGCCGACGATCACCGCCACGGTAATGACCGCGATTGGCCATGCGTAGTCGACCAGCACCGCCGGGTTGAGCATCAGGCCGATGGTCACGAAGAAAATGGCGGAGAACGCGTCGCGCAACGGCGCGATCAGATGCTCGATGCGGTGCAGGTGGCGCGATTCGGCCATGATTGCGCCGATCAGGAACGCGCCGAGCGCGATGCTGTAGTCGAGTTTCACCACCAGCAGGCAGAACCCGAAGCAGAAGCCGAGTACCGACACCAGCAACATCTCGTCGCTGCGCGAGCGCGCCACATAGTTCAGCGCGCGCGGCACGACCAGAATGCCGACCACCAGCGATACCGTCATGAACAGCAATAGCTTGCCGAGCGTGACCACGGCGACGCCGGCGCTCAACTGCCCCGTCTGCGCGATGCCCGAGAGCAGCACCAGCATCGCGATGGCGAGAATGTCCTCGACGATCAGAATGCCGAACACCAGTTGCGCGAAACTCTCGCGCTTCAAACCAAGCTCCGACAAGGCCTTGACGATGATGGTGGTCGACGAGATGGCGAGAATGGCGCCGAGAAACAGCGAGTCCATCGAACTCCACCCGAACGCGCTGCCGATCTCGTAGCCGAGCCACAGCATCAGCACGATTTCCGAGAGCGCCGCGACGATAGCCGTCGCGCCGACCTTGAAGAGCTTGCGCAGGCTGAATTCAAGCCCGAGGGAAAACATCAGGAACACCACGCCGAGTTCGCCGAGCGTCTGGATGGTCTGTTCGTCGTGAATCAGCTGGAAGGGCGGCGTGTACGGGCCGATGATCACGCCGGCCGCGATGTAGCCGAGCACCACTGGCTGCTTCAGGCGATGGAACAGCACGGTGACGACGCCGGCGAGCGCCATCACGACCGCCAGATCCTGAATGAAGCCAATGCCCTGATGCATGGATGCGTCCCTTACAAAAAGTAATCCTCGAAGAGACGCAGTGTAGCAAACGCGGAAGGCTCGCCCCATTGGCCAAAAGGCATAGTCCCCGGGATTTTTCGGGTGGGTGCGCACCCACCCTTCGCGCTCCCGAAATACCCCCCGATTCGAGGGGCAGGCCGCGCAAAACCTTGCTCTACAATGCGGACGTTACTGAAAGCACCTGTCTGTCCGGGCTCACGCCGCTTGCTCGCGCTCGCTCCGCCTGACAACTCAGGCGTGTGCAGCGTCAACAAATGCACTCAACCGGTTTTTCACCCAACACCATGGCCACTGAATTCACCCCTTTCCCGCCGCTCGCCCAACTCGCCGCCGACCTGGCCGCCGGCCGCACCACGAGTCGTGCGCTGGTCGAAACTGCGCTGGAGCGCATCGAAGATCCGGCCGGTCAGGGCTCGGCGACCTTCATGCATGTCGACGCCGGGAACGCGCGCGCCGCCGCCGACGCGCACGACCGGCTACGGGCCGCCGGCACCGTGCTGTCGCCGCTCGCCGGCATTCCGGTGTCGGTCAAAGACCTGTTCGATGTCGAAGGTCAGCCGACCCGCGCCGGTTCAGTCGTCCTCGCCGACGCACCGCCCGCCGCCGCGGACGCAGTCGCGGTCGCGCGCCTGAAGCGGGCCGGCGCCGTGCTGGTCGGACGCACCAACATGAGCGAGTTCGCTTTTTCCGGGCTCGGCCTGAATCCGCATTACGGCAATCCGTTATCACCTTACCGGCGGGACGTGCCGGGCGACGAGCGTATTTCGGGCGGCTCTTCGTCGGGCGCGGCGACATCGGTGGCGGACGGCATGGCGGCGGTCGCGCTCGGCACCGACACCGGCGGCTCGATCCGTATCCCGGCAGCGCTATGCGGACTAACCGGCTTTAAACCGACCGCCGCCCGCATTCCGAAGCAAGGCGGCGTGCCGCTGTCGTCCACCCTGGATTCATTTGGCCCGATAGGCGTCTCCGTCGCCTGCTGCGCGCTGGTCGACCGCATGCTGGCCGGCCTCGAGCCGCGCATTCCCGCGGCCCGGCCACTCGAAGGCGTGCGTCTCGGCGTTTTGACCAATTTCGTGACCGATGGCGTGGAGCCCGCGGTGGCCGCCGCAATCGACACGGCACTCAAACATCTGGAAGCGGCGGGCGCCATCGTCAGCGAAGTGCGCTTTGCGCCGCTCGAGCGCCTCGCCGACATCAACCGCTTCGGTTTCTCGCCAATCGAAGCGTATGCGTGGCATCGCCCTCTGCTAGACAAGCATCGCGAGCAGTACGACCCGCGCGTGCTGGTGCGCATCCTCAAAGGCCAGCCTGCCAGCGCGGTCGATTATCTCGACCTGCTTGCGGAGCGTGAGGCCATGCTGGCCGAAGCCGCGCGCACGCTGTGGCAGCGGTTCGACGCGGTGGTCGCGCCCACGGTGCCGGTGTTGCCGCCGCGAGTCGCCGATCTGGCCGACGACGCCGCGTTCGGTCGGACCAACGCGCTGATTTTGCGCAATCCGAGCGTGTTCAACTTCCTCGATAGCTGCGCGCTGTCGCTGCCTTGCCATTTGCGCGGCGAGGCGCCGGTCGGGCTGATGCTGGCCGGGGCGCCGAACGCCGACGACGGCCTGCTCGCGCTCGGCCGTGGCGCGGAGGCGGTACTGAACGCGATCCGTTGAACCTTGGGAAGTCCGGGGGACAGCCGCCGAGCGCAGCGCATCAAGGCAGAAGACCCACTCCCCGCATAAAGTCCGAGATGAGAAACACGCGCCGCGGAACAGCCTACTTGGTGCATCCATCCCACCCATCGCAGCGCGCGCGCCCTGTGCCCGCGAGCCTCGTGCCCGCGCGCCCAGCGCCACCAGCGCCACCAGCGCACCTGAAATCTGCGTCACCAGGAACGTTCGCGCTAGAATCGCGGGCACCCGCCTTTCCCGTACCCAGACCGCTACAAGATCCATGAATAACGACAATGCGATACTGCGCCGCGAGCGCTCCCTGCTGGTTCTGCTTGGCCTCATCTGCGTCGCCCTCGTGGCCGGTGCGCTGTATCTCCAGTACGGGCTGCACGAAGATCCCTGTCCGCTGTGCATCATCCAACGTTATTTCTTCCTGCTGATCGCCATCTTCGCGTTTCTCGGCGCACGCTTCGACAGTTGGCGCGGCGTGCGTTTGCTGGAAGTGCTCGCGGCGCTGTCCGCCCTGGGTGGCATCGTGACCGCAGCGCGTCATGTCTATGTGCAGGCGCATCCGGGGTTCAGCTGCGGTTTCGACGCGCTGCAGCCGGTCGTCGACAGTTTGCCCCCCGCGCACTGGCTGCCGGGCGTGTTCAAAGTCGCCGGTTTGTGCGAAACAGCCTATCCGCCGATTCTCGGTCTGACATTGCCGATGTGGTCGCTGGTGGCCTTCATCGTGGCTTTCCTGCCGCTGGTGCTGAGTTTGTCCCGCAATCGCCGCCGCTTTTCCTGAATCGTCCACAAATCCGTCCAAACCCGTCCACATTCGCGCCACCCGCCGCTCCCCACCGAGCGGCGGGGCCGCCCCACCCTTCCGCCCCTCCGCAACCGCCCGCAGCCGTCCACCTCTTATCAATCCTCCACGCAACTTCCCCGCCTCACACGAATCGTACTGATCTCATGCCCGCGTCCGCATAAGCTTCATGCGGGCATGGGAATATTTTCAGGATAAGGTAATGCTATCGTCCTGCCTGGATGGCGATCTACGTGCGCGAGGGGGCTCCGGCACGACCCCCTGCGTAACGCGCGCCCGGTCCGCACTGTCTTTTGAGATTCGCCATGACATCGCAAACCATCCGCTTCTACCACCAGGGGTCCGTCCGCGAAGTCGCGAACATCCCTGCATCGCGCACCGTGCTGCAGCATCTGCGTGAAGATCTGCATTGCACGGGCACCAAGGAGGGTTGTGCTGAAGGCGACTGCGGAGCCTGCACCGTCGTCGTCGGCGAACTCGACGCCGAGGGCACCGTCCAGCTGAAAGCGGTCAATGCCTGCATCCAGTTCCTGCCTACACTCGACGGCAAAGCCCTGTTCACCGTCGAAGACCTGCGCGCCGCCGACGGCTCGCTTCACCCTGTGCAACAGGCCATGGTCGACTGCCATGGTTCGCAATGCGGCTTCTGCACCCCCGGCTTCGTCATGTCGATGTGGGCGCTCTACGAGAATCAGCCGGCCGACGCGGGCCTGCCCACCCGCGACGAAATCAACGCGGCGCTGTCGGGCAATCTGTGCCGGTGCACTGGCTACCGGCCGATTGTCGACGCCACGCAGAAAATGTTCGACTATCCGCATTACCCGCGCGTCACGCTGGACCGTGAAACGCTCGCCGCTACCCTGAGCGCGCTGCAACGCCGCGAAACGTTCACCTACCAGGCCCCCGACACGCGCGGTGCCGCGTTCGGCTCCCCCAGTTTCCACGCCCCCGTCACGCTCGACGCCTTCGCCGCGCTGCGCGCCGATCTGCCGCAAGCACGCCTGCTGGCCGGCAGCACCGACGTCGGTCTGTGGGTGACCAAGCAGTTTCGCGATCTGGGCGACATCCTGTATATCGGCAACGTCGCCGAACTGAAGACGATCGGCCGCGACGCGCAGACGTTGACGATCGGCGCGGCCGTCACGCTGGAAAACGCGTACGCGGCGCTCGCCGCCGATTCCCCCGAACTCGCCGAACTGTGGACGCGCTTCGCGTCGCTACCCATCCGCAATGCCGGCACGCTCGGCGGGAATGTCGCGAACGGCTCGCCGATCGGCGATTCGATGCCGGTCCTGCTCGCCCTCGGCGCTGAAGTCGTGCTGCGCCACGGCGTCACAACCCGCACGCTGCCACTCGAAGATTTCTACCTCGGCTATCAGAAAACAGCGCTGGCAGCGGGCGAATTCGTCGCCGCGCTGCGCATCCCGCGACCGACGGGCAGCCTGCGCGTGCGCACCTACAAGGTGTCGAAGCGCTACGATCAGGACATTTCCGCGGTCTGCGCGGCCTTCGCCATCCACGTCACCCCCGGCACCGATCCCGCTGAAGCAGGCACCATCGGCCAGACCCGCATCGCCTTCGGCGGCATGGCGGCCACGCCGAAGCGCGCGACGCACACCGAAGCCGTCCTCAACGGCGCGCGTTGGACCGAAGACACCGCGCGGCGAGCGATGGACGCGCTCGCCGCCGACTACCAGCCGCTCTCCGACATGCGCGCCTCGAGCGCATATCGCCTCAAAGTGGCGCGCAACCTGCTGTGGCGCTTCCACCTCGAAACCCGCGACGCCGCCCCGCTCAGCCTTTTCGACGTGAACGCGTTCGCGTTCGACATCGGCGCCGGGGAAACCGCCGCCGCGAAGGAGCCGTCGTAATGAACCGCATCGATCCGTTCCTCGAACACGCGGCGAGCCAGTCCACATTCGACGCGGGCAGCACCGCCATCGGCGTGTCCCTGCCGCACGAATCGGCGGCGCTGCACGTGAGCGGCGAAGCCACCTATACCGACGACGTCGCCGAACTGACCGGAACGCTGCACGCCGCGCTCGGCCTGTCGCGGCACGCGCATGCGCGCATCGTGTCGATGGACCTCGACGCCGTGCGTCGAGCCCCCGGCGTGATCGCGGTCCTGAGCGCGGCAGACATTCCCGGCGAAAACAACTGCGGCCCGGTGCTGCACGACGATCCGATTCTCGCGGTCGACGAAGTGCTGTATCTCGGTCAGCCGGTGTTCGCCGTGATCGCCGAAAATCATGAGCTGGCGCGGCGTGCCGCGTCGCTCGCAAAGAGCGACGACGTGGTGCGCTACGAACCGCTCGAAGCCGTTCTCACGCCGGCCGAAGCAAAGGCGCGCAAGCAGTTCGTGTTGCCGCCGCTGCATCTGAAGCGCGGCGACCCCGATGCGCGAATGGCCGCCGCGCCGCACCGGATCAGCGGCAGTTTCGAAGTGGGCGGCCAGGAGCAGTTCTATCTCGAAGGCCAGATTGCCTACGCGGTGCCGAAGGAAATGGACGGCATGCTCGTCTACAGTTCGACGCAGCATCCGAGCGAAATGCAGCAGGTGGTCGCACATATGCTCGACTGGCCCGCGCACAACGTGGTGTGCGAATGCCGGCGCATGGGCGGCGGCTTCGGCGGCAAGGAATCGCAATCGGCGCTGTTCGCGTGCATCGCGGCACTCGCGGCGCAGCGTCTGCGACGCCCCGTGAAATTGCGCGCCGATCGCGACGACGATTTCATGATTACCGGCAAGCGTCACGACGCGATCTACGAATACGAAGCCGGCTTCGACGACCAGGGCCGCATTCTCGGCGCGCGCGTGGAAATCGCACTGCGCGCCGGCTATTCCGCCGATCTGTCCGGCGCGGTCGCCACCCGTGCCGTGTGCCATTTCGACAATGCGTACTATCTGTCCGACGTCGACATCGTCGCGCTCTGCTGCAAGACCAACACGCAGTCGAACACGGCGTTTCGCGGCTTCGGCGGACCGCAGGGCGCGCTGGTGATGGAAGTGATGCTCGACAGCATCGCGCGGCAACTGAACCGGGATCCGCTCGACGTGCGCGTCGTCAACTACTACGGCGTGGGCGAGCGCGACACCACGCCGTATGGGCAACGTGTCGAAGACAACGTCATCGCGCCGCTCACGGACGAACTGCTCGACACCAGCCACTATCGCGCGCGCCGCGCCGCGCTCGCCGCATTCAACGCGACGAGTCCGGTGCTCAAGCGCGGCCTCGCGTTTTCGCCGGTGAAATTCGGTATCTCGTTCAACGTGCCGTTTCTGAACCAGGCCGGCGCGCTCGTGCATGTGTACAAGGACGGCTCGGTCCTCGTGAACCACGGCGGCACGGAAATGGGCCAGGGGCTCAACACAAAAGTCGCGCAAGTGGTCGCCAACGAGTTGGGTTTGCCGCTCTCGCGCGTACGCGTGAGCGCGACCGATACGTCGAAGATCGCCAACACCTCGGCGACCGCGGCTTCCACCGGCAGCGATCTGAACGGCAAGGCCGCCGAAGCCGCCGCACGAACCATCCGCGAACGCCTCGCCGAACTCGCCGCGAGGCAACTCGGCGGCAACGCCGCGGACGTGCAGTTTGCCGATGGCGAGGTGTCGGTCAACGGCGGCGCGATGCCGTTCACACAACTCGTGGGCGCCGCCTATCTGGCCCGCGTGCAGTTGTGGTCCGACGGTTTCTACACGACACCACGCGTGCACTGGGACGCTAAAACGCTGACCGGTCATCCGTTTTATTACTTCGCGTACGGCGCGGCCGTGTCCGAAGTGGTGATCGACACGTTGACCGGCGAATGGAAGCTCGTGCGCGCCGACGTCCTGCACGACGCTGGACAGTCGATCAATCCCGCCATCGACATCGGTCAGGTGGAAGGCGGTTTCATTCAGGGCATGGGCTGGCTCACCACCGAAGAGTTGTGGTGGAACCGCGATGGCCGTTTGATGACGCATGCGCCGTCGACGTACAAGATTCCCGCTGTCAGCGATACGCCCGACGCGTTCAACGTGCAGCTTTATCAGAACCGCAACGCCGAGCCGACTGTGTTCCGCTCGAAAGCCGTCGGCGAGCCGCCGCTGCTGCTGCCCTTCTCGGTCTTCCTCGCGATTCGCGACGCCCTCGCCGCCGCCGTGCCGGGCGCGCCGGTTGCTCCGGCATTGCGTGCGCCGGCCACACCGGAGGCGATTCTGGACGCGCTGGACGCGCTGCAAGCAACGGTTGCAAGCTCATCGACCGGCACGTCGACAGCAGCACCGACAACAACAACAGCAACAGCAACAGCACCGACAACAGCGACGACCGGCTCGCCGGCCGCAACGAACGCATGAAAACCCCTCATCGCGGACGAGTAAAGGGAAGCACAGCGGGAAGCACAGCGCGCAACACAGCCTGCAACACAGCGCGCCACCCGTCCGCCCAACCGGCCGCACGCGCGTCGCGCGGCCACGTAGGAGAACCGCCGGATGCAAGCCTGGCTACCTGATCTGCAGCACCTTCTCGCACACGGCGACGCCGCCGTGCTGGTGACGGTCGCGCGCGTGGAAGGCTCGGCGCCGCGCGAACCCGGCACCCGGATGATCGTCACGCGCGACTCGGCCAAACACACCATCGGCGGCGGACACCTCGAATGGAAAGCGATCGAGACCGCGCGCCAGGTGTTACGCGACGGCATGCGCTCGCCGCACATGCGGCGCCTCGAACGCTTCGCGCTCGGCCCGAGTCTCGGCCAGTGCTGTGGCGGCGCGGTGATTCTCGCGTTCGAGCGGCTCGATATCGGCGATCTCGGCTGGATCACGTCGCTCGCCAAGCGCGTGGCCGCGGGCCTGCCGACCGTGCGTAGCGTATCATTCGGCCCCGCACCGGATGCGGTGATGCTGTCCGACCCCGAGCCCGGGGTCGACACTGCCGACTGCCTGCTGTGGGACGGCGCCGGTTTCGACGACAGCGGCGCGCTGCTCACCGAAACCATCGTGCCGGGCGACTTCAAACTCGTGCTGTTCGGCGCGGGCCACGTGGGCGCGGCGCTGGTGCGCGTGCTGGCCACGCTGCCTTGCACGGTGCGCTGGGTCGACGAGCGAGACGCACAGTTTCCGCCCGTGGAGACGTTGCACGCGCCGAACGTCAGGATCGATCCTAACGATGCGCCCGATCAGGCCATCGACGAAGCCGCGCCGAACACGTATTTCATCGTGATGACGCATAACCACGCGCTCGACCTCGATCTCGCCGAACGTATTCTGCGGCGCGGCGATTTCGCGTTTTTCGGCATGATCGGCTCGCATAGCAAGCGCAAGCAGTTCGAGCATCGGCTGGCGGCGCGCGGCATCGACCCGTCGCAGATTGCACGGATGAAGTGCCCGCTCGGCGTCGACGGCATCGTCGACAAGTCGCCGGAGATCATTGCCATCTCGGCGGCCGCGCAGGTCCTGCAAGCCGTGGAAGCGAACGCGAACGCGGGCACGGGCGCAGCGCAGCCGGTCTGAAAAGAACACCGCACGCGCATCCGGCACGACCCGACTCAACGAACCACCTGACCGACCATGACGACAACGACAACGACATTGAACCTCACGCCGCTCATCGAGAAAACGGCGCTCGCGCCGAAGGCCGAGTTGCATATCCATATCGAAGGCTCGCTCGAACCCGAACTGATCTTCGCACTCGCCCAACGCAACGGCGTGAAGCTCGCATACGAGTCGATCGACGCCTTGCGCGCGGCCTATGCGTTCACCGACCTGCAATCGTTTCTCGACATCTACTACGCAGGCGCGAGCGTGCTGTTGCACGAGCAGGACTTCTACGACATGACGAGCGCGTACGTCGAGCGTTGCCTCGCCGACAACGTGATTCACAGCGAAATCTTTTTCGATCCGCAGACACACACCGAACGCGGCGTGCCGATCGCGACCGCCGTCGCCGGCATCGAACGCGCGCTGGCCGACGCGGAACAGCGCGGCATGACGAGCAAGCTGATTCTGTGCTTCCTGCGCCATCTTTCCGAAGAAGACGCGCTCGCCACTTTCGACGAAGCATTGCCGTTATTCGAGCAGTACAGGCATCGGCTGATCGGCGTCGGGCTCGATTCGTCGGAGCGCGGCCATCCGCCGTCCAAGTTCGAGCGGGTGTTCGCCAAAGCGCGCGCGCTGGGTCTGAAGCTGGTCGCCCATGCCGGTGAAGAAGGGCCGCCGTCGTATATCTACGAAGCGCTCGATCTGCTGAAAGTCGATCGCGTCGATCACGGCGTGCGCAGCATCGAAGACCCCGCGCTCGTCACGCGCCTCGCCGATTCGCGCGTGGCGCTCACCGTGTGTCCGCTGTCGAACCTGAAGCTCTGCGTGTTCGACGACATGACAAAACACACGCTCAAGGACCTGCTCGATCGCGGCGTCGCAGTCACCGTGAATTCCGACGATCCGGCCTATTTCGGCGGCTACGTGAACGCAAACTACGTGGCCATCGTCGAGGCCTTGAAGCTGAACGAGGACGAGGTCTACACGATCATCCGCAACAGCTTCGAAGCGTCGTTCGTGACGCCGGCGGAACGCGACGCGCTGATCGCGAAGCTCGATGCGCACTGGCATCAAGGCGGCCCGCACTGACGGGCCGATGAATCGCAGCGGCGGCATGGCGGCCCGATCTCAAAGCCTTCGCCGCCCGCTGCGCTGTTTGTCTTAAGCAAATCTGGAGACGGTTTTTTTCATGAGTGATCAAGCAAACGCGCCCGCCTCGGCGGCACAAACGGCCTACCGCGGCCAACTGCTGGGCTTCAACGGCGACCCGGCGCACGCGCCGAATGCGGCCGTCTTCCACGAAGACGGTCTCCTGATCGTCGAAGACGGCCACGTCGTCGCAGCGGACGCGTATGCGGCTCTGGCTTCGCGACTCGCACCGGGCACACCCGTGCACGACCTGCGCGGCAAGCTGATCGTGCCGGGCTTCATCGATACGCACATTCACTACCCGCAGACCGACATGATCGCCTCGCCGGCGCCGGGCCTGCTGCCATGGCTCAACACGTACACCTTCCCGACCGAGCGCCGCTTCACCGACCCGGCCTACGCGCGCGACACCGCGAGTTTCTTCGTCGACGAACTGCTGGCGTGCGGCACGACCACGGCGCTGGTGTACTGCACGGTGCACAAGGAATCGGCCGATGCGCTCTTCAGCGAGAGCGAAGCGCGCAATCTGCGGATGGTGGCCGGCAAGGTGCTGATGGACCGCAACTGTCCCGAGTTCCTGCGCGACACCGCGCAATCGGGCTACGACGACAGCGCCGAACTGATCGGCCGCTGGCATAACCGTGGCCGGCAGATGTATGCGCTCACGCCGCGTTTCGCACCCACGTCCACGGAAGCGCAACTCGAAGCCTGCGGCGTGCTGGCGCGCGAGCATCCGGACATTTTCATCCAGAGCCACGTCGCGGAAAACACCGACGAAGTGAAGTGGGTCGCCGATCTGTTCCCCGGTCATCGCAGCTATCTGGACATTTACGACCACTACGGTCTGCTGCGGCGGCGTGCGGTGTACGGGCACTGTATCCACTTCGACGAGCAGGACCGCAAGCGCATGGCGGAAACCGGCACGGTCGCGTCGCACTGCCCGACCTCGAACCTGTTTCTCGGCAGCGGCCTGTTCGACTTCGACAAGGCCGACGCGGCCGGCATGCCGATCGCGCTCGCGACGGACGTCGGCGGCGGGACGTCGTTCTCGATGCTGCAGACGATGAACGAAGCGCACAAGGTGGCGCGCCTCGGCGGCCATCATTTGACGGCGACGCGCATGTTTTATCTGGCCACGGCGGGCGCGGCGCAAGCGCTCGATCTCGCGGACAGGATCGGCACCTTGAAGCCGGGCTCCGAAGCCGATTTCGTCGTGCTCGATCCGCAGGCGACGCCGCTGCTCGCACGCCGCACGGGACGCACCGAATCGCTCGAAGAACTGCTGTTCGCGTTCGCGCTGCTCGGCGACGACCGCGCGATCTACGAGACGTATGCGGCCGGCAAGCGGGTGCATCGGCGCGACGACGTGCGGCAGACGGCGCCGCGCGCGCAGGCCGTTGCCTGATTCGAGGCTCGTCGAAGCGGAGCGCTACGGCGCTCCGTTCATTTCTGCGTGCACACGTCGTGCAACGCATTCAAACGCCGGGCGGGATCGGCCACGTACGGATTGGTCTCGTCCCACGCATAGCCTGCCAGCACCGCGCTGATCATCCGGCGAATCGACGGTGTCTGGTCCGGGTAGAAAATAATGTCCTGCAATTCGCCGGTGTACCAGCGCTCGACGAACGCGCGGAATGTGTCGATGCCCTTGCGTAACGGCACGTCGTACGCGGTCGTCCAGTCGACCTGCTCGCCATCCAGTTGCCGGTTCAGCGTCTGGACCGCGAGATGCGCGGAGCGCAGCGCGATGGTCACGCCGGAGGAGAACACCGGATCGAGAAATTCGCCCGCGTTGCCGAGCAGCGCATAACCGGGACCGTGCAGGCGCTCGACGTTCGCCGAGTAGCCGCCAATATGCCGCACCGGCATCAGAAACGGCGCGTCGCCGATCAACCGGCTAAGCGTCGGCTCCTGCTGGATCAGCGCGCGCAGCCTGGCTTCGCGCTCCGCTTCCGGTACGGCGAGAAAAGCGGCGTCGGCCACACAGCCCACCGACGAGCGTCCGCCCGCCAGCGGAATCATCCAGAACCACACGTCGCGCCGCTCAGGATGCGTCGCCACGCAGATCTTGTTGCGATCGGTCGCGCCGGCCGGAATGCCGTCGCGCACGTGCGTGAAAAGCGCGGCGCGCGTCGGCATGCGGGACGGCGCTTCGAGATTCAGCAGACGCGGCAGCACGCGGCCAAAGCCGCTCGCATCGAACACGAAGCGCGCTTCGACCTGATAAGGGCGATCGGCCTCGTCCACCACATCGACGAGCGGCCGCGCGCCGGGATGAATCGCGCGCACCGTGTGGCCGAAGCGCACCTCGGCGCCCTGCCCGGCCGCGCAGCGAATCAGCAGGTCGTCGAACACCGCGCGCTCGACCTGATAGGTCGTGCCCCAACCCGCCGTATGTTTGTCGCGAAAGTCGAACGACGAACTCTGGTCGCGATAAACGAAGTGCGCGCCGTTCTTGTACTGAAAGCCGGCCTCGACCACCCCCTGCAGCATGCCGGCCTCTTCGAGATACGCCATGCTCTGCGGCAACAGGCTCTCGCCGATCGAAAAACGTGGAAAATGCTCGCGCTCCAGCACCAGCACGGAGCGGCCCGCGCGGCGCAGCAGCGCGGCGGCGACGGCGCCCGAGGGACCGGCGCCGATGATCGCGACATCGACCGCGATGCGCGTTGACGATTGTGTCTTCAAGATTGCCTCAACTCGTTGGCCTGCCAGCCGCGGCGCAAAAGCGTGCCGCGGCGGCCTGACTTGTCGTTAGAATCGCGTGTCGTTGCGTGTCGCTACCTGATGTCCAGGCTTGCATGACAGCAGCGAGACCCCTCTTTCGCCGGGAGCCCAGCTTGTCGCCATCCGAAACATCCCGTGTCCCGTTCGTGCCGGAAACGGCGTTCGGCATCTGGTTCCTGCGCACCCACACCTGGGAGCATCACGTCTTGCGCGTGGCGATCGACGATCTCGTGCGTCTGATCGACACGCCGCTGCCGCACGCACCGGTGATCGTCGATGCAGGTTGCGGCCAGGGCATCTCGTTTCGCCTGCTGGCCGACGCGTTCAAACCGCGCCGGCTGATCGGCGTCGACTTTCATGCGCCTTCGCTGGCGCTGGCCGCACGAGCGGCCGATGCCTGCCGCGCGCAAATCGCCGATATCGACCTGCTGCATGGCGACTGCGCGAAACTGCCGTTGCCGGATGCGAGCGCGGACATCGTGTTCTGCCATCAAACCTTCCATCATCTCGTCGAACAGGACCGCGCACTCGCCGAGTTCCGCCGTGTACTGAAGCCGGGCGGCCTGCTGCTGTTCGCCGAATCCACCGATGCGTACATCAGATCGTGGGTGATCCGCCTGCTGTTCCGTCACCCGATGCAGGTGCAGAAGAGCGCGGACGGCTACCTCGACATGATTCGCCGCGGCGGCTTCTCGTTCGGTCAGCACAACGTGTCGCTACCGTATCTCTGGTGGAGCCGCGCCAAAGACTTCGGCCTCTTCGAACGGATCGGCCTGAGCCGTCCGCAGCCGGGTAAGCGTCGCGAAACTTTGGTCAACGTGGCGGCGGTCAGAAACTAAAACCGCCTTCCCGGCTAAAGCGCTGCGATCGGACTTACGCATGACGCTTTAGTTGCTGCTTAGTTGCTGCTCAGTTGCTATCCAGCACGACCAGTTGCCCTTTCACCGCCAGCGCCGCCGCACTGGGACTCACGCCGCACGTAAAGTCGGTCGACGAATTCGTCTCCGTGCTGTGAAAGCGCGTCGACACGTCGATCACCGCATTCGCGTGACGCTCGCGCGCGGCGTTCCGCAGTTTCTGCACCGCCTCGGTCAGCGCCTTGTGGCACGCTTCCTCGGGGCTCGCGACCTGACGCGCGATGCGCACCGAGTACGATACGCTACCCACCTGACGCTGCACCGCCGGGTGATCCTGCTGGCCAAAATACACCTGCACGTCGCCCCGCGATTCGCCGCCGGCCGCCGCCAGCGGCAGCGATTTCACCTGGGTCGCGCACCCGCTCAGCGCAGCAGCCAACAAACCCAGACCAGCCAATCCACACAGTTTTTTCATTGTTATCTCCCTACCCTTTAATGAATGGTGGCGGCTTCTTCAACCGCCCTGCCATGCTTCGAACATCAGGCTCGCGCAACTGCCGCCGAACCCGAATGACACCGACATCGCCGTCCCGATGCGCGCGTCGCGCGTCGAGCGCACGAGCGGCATGCCGTCGAGCGCCGCGTCCTGCGTCCCGACTTCTGCTGTCCCGGCGATAAAACCGTCGCGCATCATTAGCAACGTATAGATCGCTTCGTGCACGCCGCATGCGCCGAGCGAGTGCCCGGTCAGCCCTTTGGTGGACGAAAACGCCGGCACGTCGGCCCCGAACACCTCGCGTAACGCGCGCAGTTCTTCGAGATCGCCGAGCGGCGTCGAGGGCGCGTGCGTATTGATGTAGTCGGGCCGCCTGTCCGCATCGCGCATTGCACCCCGCATTGCCCGCGCGATGCCCGCGGCACGCGGCGCGACCATCGCATCGCCATCCGTGCAATCGGCGAAGCCCGTCAGTTCAGCGACGATAGGGGCGCCGCGCGCCAGCGCATGGTCGAGTGCTTCGAGCACCAGCACGCCGCCGCCCGACGCGATCACGAAGCCGTCACGCGCGCTGTCGTAGGGACGCGACGCGTGCTGCGGACTCTCGTTGAAGCGGCGCGACAACGCGCCCATCGCATCGAACATCAGCGTGACGTTGTCGTGCAGCGCCTCGCTGCCGCCGGCCAGCACGATCTGCTGGCGGCCGGTCTGGATCAGTTGCATGGCCTGACCGAGCGCCAGTGCGGAGGTGGTGCAGGCCGACGACGGCGCATAGCTGACGCCTTCCAGTCCCACCATCTGCGCGACATTGGCGGCCGCCGTGCTGCTCATGGTCTGCGCCACCGTGTACGGCGGCACTTTATCCACGCCGCGCGTGTGCGCGGTCGCAACGGCCGCCTCGTAACCGGCGAGCGCACCCACGCCGGAGCCGATCACCGCGCCGGCCATCGGCGAGCGCAGCGTCGTCGCGTCGAGCCTCGCGTCGTCGATCGCCTTGCGTGCGGCATGACAGGCAAAGCGCGCCGTGTCGCCCATGAAGCGTTCGAGCTTGCGTTCGAACGGCGGCTCTTGCGCCACCGACGCGACGCCCGCCACCTGCGAGGCAAAACCCCGCTCGCGCCACGCGTCGATTCGCACGATACCCGAGCGGCCCGCGCGCAACGCGGCTGCCACGTCGTCGAGCGTATTGCCGAGACACGACACGATACCCATGCCGGTGACGACCACTCGCGGCAGCGCGACGCTCATCGGACGCGCCTGAAAATCAGCGACGTGTTGATGCCGCCGAACGCAAAGTTGTTGCTCATCACATACCCGGCGTCGATCTCGCGCCCCGTGCCGACGATGTAATCGAGCGGCGCGCAGGCCGGATCGACGTTCTGCAGATTCAGCGTCGGCGCGAACCAGTTGCGCTTCATCATCTCGATGGTCCACCACGCTTCGAGCGCACCGCAGGCGCCGAGCGTATGCCCGACGTAGCTCTTCAACGAACTGATCGGCATACGCTCGCCGAAGGTCTGCGCGGTGGCGTGACTCTCGGCAATGTCGCCGCGATCCGTCGAGGTGCCGTGCGCGTTCACATAAGCAATTTCGTCGGGCGACACACGCGCGTCCCGCAGCGCCAGTTGCATCGCCAGCGCCATGGTGTGCGCGGTCGGCTGCGTCATATGCGCGCCGTCCGAATTGCAGCCGAAGCCGACGATTTCCGCGTGAATGCGCGCGCCCCGCGCCAGCGCATGCTCGTATTCTTCGAGCACCAGAGTGGCCGCGCCTTCGCCGACCACGAGGCCGTCGCGCGCCGCATCGAACGGGCGCGGCGTGAGTTGCGGCTCGTCGTTACGCGTGCTGGTCGCATACAGCGTGTCGAACACCGCGACCGCCGGCCCGGACAGTTCTTCCGCGCCGCCCGCCAGCATCAGGGTCTGCTTGCCGGCCTGGATGGCTTCGTACGCGTAGCCGATCGCCTGGCTGCCCGACGCGCACGCACACGAGGTGGGAATGATCCGGCCTTTGAGGTCCCAGAACAGACTGACGTTGACCGCCGTGGTGTGCGGCATCATCTGCACGTAGCTGTTGGACGTGACGTCGCTCATCGAGCCGGTTTCGAGCATCGTGCCGAACGCGCGAATCGGCTGCACCGAGCCCGACGACGAACCGTACGCGACGCCCATGCGGCCGTCCTTGATGCGCTCGTCCCCGGCGAGACCGGCGTCGGCGAGCGCGAGTTCGCTGGCGCGTACCGAGTACATCGACACCGGTCCCATCGAACGGATTTTCTTGCGCGGATAATGCGCGGGCGCCGTGAAATCCGGCAGCGGACACGCGAGTCGCGTATGCAGCGATTCGAAGTAATCCCACTCGGGCATGCGCCGCACGGCGTTCACGCCGCTTTTCAGGCGCGCTTCGATCGCGTCCCACTGGTCGCCCAGCGCCGTGACTCCGCCCATTCCGGTTATGACGACACGTTTCATCACACCATCCCGCCGTTGACGCCGATCACCTGGCGCGTGACATACGAGGCCGCATCCGACATCAGGAAGCCGACCACCGCGGCCACCTCGGCGGGCTGCCCGACGCGGTTCATCGGCACCGTCTTCAATGCGTGTTCGAGCGGCACGTCGTCGAGCATGCCGGTATCGACCAGACCCGGCGCCACGCAGTTCACCGTGATGTTGCGCGTCGCCAGTTCGACCGCGAGCGCCTTGGTCGCGCCGATCAGTCCGGCTTTCGCCGCGCTGTAATTCACCTGGCCGCGATTGCCCATCACGCCCGACACCGACGCGATCGTGACGATGCGTCCGCCCTTGCGCGCCCGCACCATCGGCATGGTGAGCGGATGCACGACGTTGTAGAACGAGTCGAGACCGGTTTCGATCACGATGTCCCAATCTTCTTCGGTGAGCGCGGGAAACGCCGCATCGCGCGTCACGCCCGCGCTGCAGACGATGCCGTAGTACGGACCGTGCGCCGCGACGTCGGCTTCGAGCACTTCGCGGCAGACGGCGCGCTCGCGCACGTCGAACTGCAGCACGCGCGCCGTGCCGCCTTGCGCGGCGATACCGGTGGCGACCGCCTCGGCTTCGCTGCGTCCCGTGCGGCAATGCACGGAGACGGTGAAGCCGTCGGCGGCCAACTGATACGCAATCGCGCGACCGATGCCGCGGCTTGCGCCGGTAACGAGAACACGCCGGCTCATGAACTGACACTCCCTTCGATAAAAGACTGAAAATCGGGCGGCTGAAAAACCTTGATGACGGCGTCCGCGCACAACAGCTCGCCGTCGTGAATCGTGCACTCATAAGCGCCGTGACCGGCCTCGCTGCGCAACAGTTCGGTGATCTGGATCAATAAACGGGCACCGGCGGCGAAGTTCGGCCGGTGCGCCGTGTAGTTGCGCGAGCCGAGCAGCACGCCGGGACGCGCGCGGCCGCCGCTTTGCATCGCGCACAACGCGACGTGCGCGGCGATCGCCTGCGCCATCAGTTCGATGCCGATCCACGCGGGCATCGCGCCGCCCGCTTCGGGGTCGGCATACCAGGCGTCGGCATGCACCGTCGCGCGCGCGCTCAGGGAGGTGGTGTCGCAGCGCTCCACGGCGTCGATCAACAGCATCGTGCCGCGGTGCGGGATGATCGCTTCGATCGGCTCCAGCAGCAACTGCTCGATGGCGCGCGGTGGGGTCGTCAGGGTGTCGGTTCGATTCATCTTTAAGCTCGCGTCGACATCAAGTCGACAGAATCAGGCTGACATTGCTGCCGCCGAACGCGAACGAATTGCTCATCGCGTAGTGCGCGTTCGTCGCGTTCGTCCCGTTCGTCGCGCGCGGCAGGAAACGTTCGGTTTCCACCAGATCCAGCACGGGCAGCGCGGCGTCGGCTTCGCCATCCCACAGATGCCGCGGCAGCGGCACATCCGCACGCGCCAGCGTGAGCCATGCAAAACCCAGTTCGGTCGCGCCCGCCGCGCCCAGTTGATGACCCGTGAGCGGCTTGGTGCCGCTCGTCGCGACGCCGTGCGGGAACACACGCGCCATCAGCGCCGCCTCCATCTCGTCGTTCTTGCGGGTGGCGGTCGCATGCAGATTCACGTAGCCGATCGCGTCCGCCGCGATGCACGCGTCGGCAAGCGCGGCGCGCAACGCCAGTTCGCCGCCTGCGCCGCGCGGGTCCGGCGACGAGATGTGATGCGCGTCGCTCGATTCGCCGACGCCCGCGAGCCGCACCGCCGCTTCGTCGCGACTCATCAGGAATACCGCCGCGCCTTCGCCGACGTTGATGCCGCAACGATTGCGGCTCAGCGGATTCGAGCGCACCGGGCTGGTCGATTCGAGCGACGCAAAGCCCTGCACCGTGAGTTCGCACAACGAGTCGACGCCGCCCACCACCACCGCGTCGCAGAGTTGCAACTGCAGCAGCCGGCGGGCCGACGCAAACGCCTTCGCGCTCGACGTGCAGGCAGTCGATATCGTGAACGCCGGACCCTGCACGCCGAGCGCGGCGGCCGCGAACGGCGCGGCCGTGCCGATTTCCATCTGCCTGTAGTTAAAGCTCGCGGGCAGCTCGCCTGCCTGCGCCTGATAGACGAACGCCGTCTCGGCGGCTTCGATGCCCGACGTGCTGGTGCCGAGCACCACGCCGATCCGCGCCGCGCCGTAACGCTCGCGCGCCGCCTCGACGGACGGCGCGATCTGTGCGAGCGCGGCCAGCAGCAGACGGTTGTTGCGGCAGTCGTAACGTTCGAGCGCCGCGGGCGGCGCGACGGTCAACGGCGTGAGCACGCTACCGACGAAAGCCTCGCCGATACCGGTATGCACCGCCGCCATGCCGGGCGAGCGCGCCGCGGCGAGCGCCGGCACGATCTCGTCGAGGTCGCCGCCCAGCGCGTTGATCATGCCGAGCGCGTGGAGATAAACCGGGGGCAGGGTCATGGGCTGCTCCGTTTCGAGTTCGACGCCGGCATACCGATCGGCGCGAGCAGCACCGCCACCGCGATGCCGAGCGCGAGCGTCGCGCCGAAACTTTTCAACGCGGGCATGGCACTCATGCCCAGCAAGCCGAACGACAACAAAGTGGTGGCCGCCGACAGCAACACGCCCGTCCACACCGCGCCGAGATCGGCGTGCGCGCGCAGGCAGCCTTCACGCAGAAACACCGCGTAATTGGCGCCGACGCCGAGCACGAGCATCAGCGCGAGCCAGTTGAACAGATTCAGCGGCACCCGCGCATAACCGAACACGGCGAGCGTCGTGCCCACCGCGAGCAGCACCGGCAAGGTCACGGAGAAACCGCCGCGCGGCCGGTAGCGCCGCATCAGCAGCAACAGCACGAGTGCCAGCGCACCGCCGAGCCACCAGCCGCTATCCACGCGATACGCGCCGAACAGCGCCGACACACTGGCCGCCTTGTCGACGAAAACGATACCCGGCAACGTATGCGCAATCCCGACGAGGGCCGCTTCGTTGCGTGCGCCGACGCCTTGCGGAACGACCACTGCACCGTAGGTGCGGGTGGCCGGATCCACTTGGCCGAGCCAGAGATGCCGGTACGGCTGCGACCACGGCGCGGCGAGCCACGTGTCGAGACTCATGGGCGCCTGCGGTTTCGCGTAGGCCGCGAGCCATGCCGCTGCCACGTCGTCCTTGAAGCCGGCTTGCGACAGCGTCGCGCGCAACGCGGCCGGATCGCCGAACACGCGCTTGGCGAGCAACGCGCGGTCGGCGTTCTGCTGTCGCGCCGACGGCACGAACTGCGTGACCGACTGATACCCGCCGAGTGCGTTCGCCGTGCCGTCCAGCGCATCGAGTCGCGCACCCAGCGCTTCGGCGCGTTGCAGCACCTGCTCCGGGCTCGCGCCGCGCACGACGAAGAACTGCGTGCTGTTATCCGCGCCCACGGCTTGCCGCACGCGGTCCTCCTGAGCGACCAGCGACGCGTCGCGCTGGATCAGCAGATGGATATCGTCGTCGCCAGTGAGGCGCAGCCAGCCGGGAATCGCCACGGCCAGCAGCAGTGCTGCGACCCACCCTGCGCGCTTGCCGCCGATCGTCCGCTGCCATACCGCGAGCCAACGCGCCGCGCCGTCGAAGACGCGTTGGGGACTGCGCGCCGGGGCTCGCGTGAGCAGCGCGGGCAGCAGGCTGAGCACGGAAGCGAACGCCGTCGCAATGCCGACCATCGCAAAGCAGGCAATCTGCTTGAGCGCGGGAAACGGCACCCACGCGAGGATCGCGTAACCCAGCAGGCTGGTGGCCAGCGCCACCGTCAACGCGGGACGCACCTCGCGCGCGCCACGCCGCGCGTCCCAGTCGCGCCCGGCGCCGAGATACACCACGAAATATTGAATCGAATAGTCGACCGCTTCGCCGATCAGACTCGCGCCGAACACCAGCGTCAACAGATGCAGCTTACCGAACACCAGCAAGGTAGCCGCAAGCGCACAGACGATACCGAGCGCCGTCGACACGAAGCCAAGCAGCAACAGACGCGGCGAGCGGAACACCCACATCATCAGCAACGCGATGCCGCAGAGGGACGCAAGACCGATTACATGCACTTCGTGTTCGGACGCGCTGCGCGCCGCCTGCGCGTAGAACACCGCGCCGGTTCGCGCGACCGTTACGTCGGGGAAGCGCCGCTTCAGCGCGCTTTCGCTTTGCGCCAGCGCGCCCAGCACCGCCCGTTGGGTGGCCGACTCATACGCGGAACCGGCGAGGCTCGTGACGATCAGCACGCTGGTCGCGCCATCGCGATGCGCGACCAGCAGGTTGTCTTCGACTTCGAGATTCGAGGTGGCGAGCGGCATGGCGTTCAGCCAGTGTTCGAGCCAGCCGAACGGATCGTCGGCGAGCGACGTGCTCAGGCCGCCGCGCAAGGGGCTGTAGAGCCGTTGGGTCAACGCGTCGCGCAGGGACGCGCCGGCGTTGCCGCCAGCGCCGGCCAGCGCGGCGCGATCGGCGGGCGTGAGCAGACCGAAGCGGTACGGCGAATAGAGTGCCGCGATTTGCGACAGGTCGAACGGCGGCAACTCCGTCGTCACGGAAGCGAACGCACCGCTGGTTCGCAGCGACGCACCGAGTTGCTTCGCCGCCGCTTTCGCCTGCGCATCGTCACGGCTCGTGACGAGCAACACCGTGCGATCGCCGAGCGCAGCAGCCAGGGTGTCGACCGCTTTCTCGGCGACGGGATCGGCTTCGGTGGCGGGCAGCAAGGCGAGCAGATTGGTCTGCAACGGCGACGGCCCCGTGAAGCGCCAGCCGCAGTAGGCGGCCGCGCTCAGTGCGAGCAGCAGCCACACGACGCGCAAAGTCCACGTCTGCCGCGTTTGTACCGGCGGCTTTGGCGCGCGCGTTTGCAGCACCTGCATTACGGCGCTCCGAGCAGCGTGCGCTCGGCCGGCGTCGGTTCGGTCACTGCGACGCTCTTCGTAAAGTCGAGTTGCGTGATGTCGCCATTCGCGAGCGTGATGCGCAGGCTTTGCAGAAAGTCGCCGCCCTTCATCTGCAAGCTTTTGATGGATTGCGCGATTTGCGGCTGATTCGGCGTGAGTTGCAGGCGCCACTGCGCCACGCTGCCCTCGGCCTGCACGTCGAATTGCGAGTACAGCGCGGACAGATCGCCGCCGAGCATCGCGCGCATCATCTTCGATACTTGGGCGACGCCGCGCGTGCCTTGTGCGCCATGCGTGGTCACGCGCTGACCGTTCGCATTCACTTCGGCCACGCCCGCATCGGAGATCACGTAGGTGGCTTTGTACGGCGTGTCGATTTGCCAGAGCACGCCGCGTTCGCGCAGAAACAGCAGCGAGCCGCTGCTGACGAGCGGCTGCTTCATCGCGGCGAGCGTTTGCGTTTGCGTAAACTGCGCGCGCACGCCTTTGGCTTGCGCCAGATGCGCGGCGATCTGCGAGACGAGCGCGGGATTACCTTCGGCAGCGGGCGGGGCTTCGGCGGCGTTCGCGTTCTCGGGAATGACGCTCAACGCGCATGAGACGGCCACCGTGGCCACCGTGGCCTTCATCGCGACAATGCCTGCAGCGACGATACCGCGGCGTGTCATCGTGCCCATGCGCGCTCCAGCTTGTCGAACACCACCGGCGGCGAAACGAACTGCAATTCCTGGGTGGCGGCGTCGACCGCCACCTGGATCGTGTAGCCCTTGGTCAGGCGCGTGCCGGACGCGCAATCGACGATTTCATAGCCTATTTTCAGGCGGTTTTCGTGTTCGAGCAGTTGCGTGCGCACCTCGATCTGCTGACCGTAAGTCGCGGGCCGCACATACTTCAGATGCGCCTCGACGATCGGCCACAGATAACCGGAAGCCTGCATCTCGCGATAGTCGTAATCGAACACGCGCAACAGCGCGGCACGGCCGATCTCGAAGTACTTCAGGTAGTGGCCGTGCCAGCATACGTTCATCGCGTCGACGTCGTGAAACGGCACTTCGACCGTCGCACTGGCTGTCAGGATCTTGCGAGACGCATTGGCGGCGTTCAGTTCAGGTCCGTCCATTGGCACCTCGTTTGGGACTGGCCCAGAAATCGAAAAAATTGAACCACTGATACGGCGCCTTGCGACAATAGAATTCGAGTCGCGCGGCGTAACGCTGCGCCCAGCCGGCCAGATGCGCGGCGCGCTCGCGGCGCGGCAACGCGATGCGCTCGGCGAACGGCTCGAAATACAGCCGGTACCCGTCGCGCTCTTTCAGGCAGAAGAACAGATAGACCGGGCAGCCCAGCGCATGCGCGAGCACATACGGGCCTTGTGCAAAAGGCGCGCTCGCGCCGAGAAATTGCGCGTCGGTCGTGCGCCCCGTTTCGTGCGCGGGAACGCGGTCGCCGACGATCACCAGCAGTTCGCCGGCATCCACACGCTCCTGCATCAGCATGGCCGTTTGCGGACCGAAGTCGCGCACTTCGAGCAGGTGCCGCGCGAACTCGCTGTTCGCCGAGGCCAGCACGCTGTTAAAGCGCTTCGCGTGCTCCGTGTAGACCACCGCCGTCACTTTTATCCGCGTGTTCCGGGCGGCGAGCGCGCGGGTCATCTCCAGATTGCCGAGGTGCGCGCCGATCACCAGCGCGCCCTTGCCGCTCGAGGTCAGCGCTTCGAATGCGGTTGGGTCGTCGAAGGCGATGTCGGCTTTATCGACGCGGCCGGACCAGGCGGCCAGCTTGTCGAAGCCCGATTGAGCAAACGCCAGCATATGGCGATAGGCGGACCACCAGCCGGGGCGCGGCGTCGTGTGCGGCGCGTTCTGCGGCGTGGCCGCGGCGAGGTGGGCAAAGTAGTTGCCCGACGCCTCGCGCGCGGCGCGGCCGGTCAGCAGAAAATACGCGACGACCGGATGCAGCCACAGCGCCGTGAAGCGTCGTCCGAAAAGTTTGCAACTCAGCGCGAGCAGCGACATGCCGAGGTGACTGCCGCGCTCGGCGACGCGCCACCACGGGCGCCCGGCGGCTTCATCGGACTCGCCGGGTTCGTTGGGCGGCAGTGCACGACGCGGCATCACCTTATGCGCGAGCAGCATCGGCAGACGCCACAGCATCCCGAACACGAGCCGGGTATGACTGCGGCTGATACGGACGTTGTCCCACAGCACGTCGAAGTGCGAGACGCCGTCGCTGGCATAAGTGACGCGCGTCGGGATCGACCGGAACGCCGCGCGCCGCCAGTGCAGACGCACCAGAATCTCGATGTCGAAGTCCATGCGCGTCGGCAACGCGACTCTGTCGATCAGATCGCACACCAGCGCGAGCGGGTAGAGGCGAAAGCCGCACATCGAATCGCGAATGGTCAGCGAAAGCGTTTCGATCCACACCCACACATGTGTCAGATAGCGGCCGTAGAGGCGGGCTTTGGGCACGCTGTCGTCGTAGACCGGACGGCCGAGAACGACCGCGCCCGGCTCGGCGCGCGCCGCGTCGATGAAACGCGGGACGTCGGTCGCGTCGTGCTGGCCATCGGCGTCGATCTGCAAGGCGTGTGTGTAGCCGGCCGCGCGTGCGGCGCGCAGTCCCGCCATCACCGCCGCGCCCTTGCCGCCGTTTTCCGGCAAGCGCAGCAGCGTGAGTTGCGCCGCGTACTCGCGGGCAAGCGCGGCGAGCACCTGCTGGGTCGGCGCGTCGCTGCCGTCGTCGACGACGATGATCGGCAGGCCGTGCACGGCCAGGTTGGCCACGGTCGCGCCGATGGCGTCCTTGTGGTTGTAGATCGGAACGACGATGCACGGGAGCACGTTCACGCTCATCACGCGGGCTCCCGATAGACGATCGCACCCGACGCGCAGTCGCGCCCGTTCGTGCGGAACGTGAACTGCACGCGGCGCCGCAAAGCGTCGTGGGTCAGCGTGAGGTCGAGCAATGCGCCCGGCGTAACCGGCGCCATGAACTTGAGGCGCTCCACCGACGCCACGTTGCGCACCGCCGGCAGATGATCGGCGGCCAGACGCACGGCCCAATCCACCTGGACGACGCCCGGCAGAATCGGCAGACCGGGAAAGTGACCGGCGAAATGCACGAGCGTCGGCGGCACGCGAAGTTCGTAGTACAGGGTGTCGGCGCAACGGGCGACCGCCAGCACTTCCATGCCTTCGGCGCGCGGCGCGAACGCGGCCGTCAGCGCGGCGACCGGCAGTTTGCCGCGCGCATCGAACGGCAGGCTCACGCGAAAACGCCAGTGACGCGGCAGCACCACGACGTCGAAGTAATCGGCGAGATGGCGACGCAAGCTGCGCGCGAGCGGAACGCGGCCCGATTCGCGCAATGCCGCGCTGCCGGCTTCGGTCAGTGCGACGACGGCGCCGATTCTTTCGCGTGCGGTGTTTTCCAGGCCAGCGTCGGCAGTGGCGTGCGTTCGCGTCGCCAGCAGCACCACGGCTGCCTGCTCGACGAAGGGATGCGCGGCAAGACGCGCTTCGAGTTCGGGCAACGACACGCGTTTGCCATCGAGCTTCAGCACGCGGTCGAGCCGCCCTTGCAGACGGAAACGGCCGGCTTCGTCGAACGCGATCCGGTCGTCGGTGCGATGCCAGTCGCGATGGTCGAGATGCGGCGAGCGGACCATCAACGCGCCGTCGTCGTCGCAACGCACGTCGATACCGTCGACGGGTTGCCAGGCATCGCTGCGATCCTGACGCCGCCATGCAATACCGCCGGTTTCCGTGCTGCCATAGATCTCGAGCGGCGCGGCGCCGTACGCCTGCGCAAAGGCCTCGGCGGTCTGCAAGGGCAGCGGTCCGCCCGACGAAAAGAATGCCAGCGGCGCGGGGCCCAATTCGGCGAATCCCGGCAATGCAGGCCAGCGCGACAGTTGCGCGGGCGTCGACACGACTACGCTCGCGCCGCACTGCGCGATCTGGCTTTGCAGATGCAACGGCTCGATGCTGATCGCCCGGTCGAAAGCGCGGCCGGCCGCCAGCGGCCACAGCACCCGGAACAGCAGACCGTAGATGTGATGATGCGGCACGCTCGCAAGCACGGTCGCGTCGCCGAGCAGCGCGCCCCACTGCCGTTCGAGCGTGTGCACTTCGGCGTCGAATTGCGCGAGGGTCTTGCGGATGGCCTTAGGCTTGCCGCTGCTGCCCGACGTATAGAGCGTGAGCGGCGCTTCGCGGGCGATGGTGAAGCAATCGTCGAGCGCGTGGGTCGCGTCGAGCGGCGGCGCGATCGACGCCAGTTCGGCGTCGGTCAGGACCGTGTCGTAAGCGTCCGCGAGATCGGCGAGATAGCCCGGCGTGGCGTTGGCCGGAATCAACGGCTCCTTGCCGGCCGCGAACAGCGCAAACAACGCGCAGGCAAAGTCGAACGGATCGTCGATGCAGACGGCGTAGCGGCGCGCGTCCTGCATGCGAAGCGACGCGGCGAGGCTCGCCACGCGCGCGCGAAACGCGGCGCGCTCGAGCACCGCGCCGTTATCGCGGCAGACGGGAACGTGTGCGGTCGCGGCATCGAGCGGCGTCGACAACAACTCGTGCAGCGCGATCATGCCGCCTCCGAGCGCGCCGCGCGCGGCAGCACGACCAGATAGCGCCACACCACTTCGGCCAGCAACAGCAAACCGATCAACCCGTAGGCAATCGCGCCGTTATAAAGCGACCAGCTTGCCTGACTCCAGTACACCGCCGTATAAGCGGAAAACGCGCCGTTCAGCGCGAAGAAGCCACACCATACCCACGTTACGCGCCGCGTATGCCGCACTGCCGCCGGCGGCAGATCCGGCTTTCCCAGACGCGCGAACTTCTCGATCATCGTCGGACCGCCGCCGGTGAGCGTCGCGCCGAACGCGATCAGCAAACCCAGATTGACGAGCGATGGGTACAGACGCAGCAGCAGTTCGCTGTTGGTCAGCACGATGGCGAGCGACGCGCCGCTCAGCAGCGCGACCACGCCCCAGTCGAGCGCGGACAGCCGCCGCAACGACGTACCGATCACGCCGCGGCCGACCCAGCGTTGCAGCCACAGCAGCACCAGCAGCAGGCAGCCCGCATAGCGCGGCGCATCCCAGCGCCACGCGCACAGAATCAGCGCGGGATAGGCGAGCCTCAGCAGCACCTGCGCGATCGCGCCTGGCCAATGCCGATTCCGATGCTCGCCTGGCGCCGGGACGCCGGTGCCTTCGTCGAGCGTCGCCTGCATGCGCGGGCGCGTGGCAGGCATCAGCCTTGGGCCGCCAGCAGCGATTCGACCGCGCCGATCACATCGCCGACCGTGCGCACCGACTTGAACTCTTCCGGCTTGATGCGGCGGCCGGTCATTTCCTGCAGTTTGATCGCGAGATCGACAGCGTCGATGCTGTCGAGATCGAGGTCTTCGAACAGGTTCGCGTCCGGCGTCACACGTTCCGGTTCGATCGCGAAGTTGTCTTTGAAAATGACGCGGATGCGTTCAAGAATCTCCGTCTCGGACACGATTTACTCCCCCTTCCTTGTAGTTTCGCCCGCTGCATTCGTCGCTTCGCGCTGACTTGCCACCAGCGCGGCCAGCGTGTTGATGGAGCGGAAATGTTCGCGCGTGCGTTCGTCGTTCGCTGCGATGGTCAGTTGGTAATGCTTGCGCAGCACGATGCCGATTTCGAGCGCATCGATCGAATCGAGGCCAACGCCGTCGGTGTCGAACAGCGGGGCGTCGTCGTCGATATCGGCAGGGCTCAGGTCTTCCAGATCGAGGGCTTCGATCAGAAGCTGTTTAATTTCCAGTTTTAAAGAATCCATAATCGAACAGGTGCTGAGTCATATGTGCTTCGACGGCGCTCGTCACGCTACGCGCCGCGAGAGCCGGTGGGGTGTCGAGCGGCGCGAACTGGTCGACGCCGAGCGGTTCGAGTACGTTCACGCGAATCCGGAACGCGCGCGCCGGCACGTCGTACCAGCGCATCTGTTTGGTGAAGGCCGGCGGATCGCAGTCCATCAGGACCGGTACGATCGGCGCGCCGACCTTCAGCGCCATATGCGCGAAGCCGCGCGAAAACGCGTGCAGCCGGTTCGGCGCGGGGCTGCGGGTGCCTTCGGGAAAAATGATCATCGTATAACCCGCCGCCAGTTGCCGCGCGCCCGCCTCGACCAGTTCCGCAGGATCGGCGTTGCTGACGTATTCGGCCGAACGCACGATGCCCCAGAAACACGGGTTGCGCCAGTGCGCGTTCTTGACGACACAGCAGGCGTGCGGCGTGAGCGAAAGCAGCACCATCACGTCGAGGTAAGTCGGGTGATTCGCGACCACCACCGCCGGGCCGCCCGCGCGCAAAACCCGCGCGCCGGACACGTCGAGCGCCATCACGCCGATATGCTGCAACACCGCGACCAGCGCGCGGAAAAACCAGTAGATCACGCGCGTGACCGCCGCTTGCCGCGACGCGCGATGCGGCCAGATCCAGGCGAGCGGAAACACCAGCAGCGAAAACAGCATTCCGCAGAGGCCGAACACCACGAAGGCGAGGCCCGTCGCGCAAAAACGCCAGCCGTAATCAAGCCGCGCGAGCATGCCATCTCCATTGCCAGATGGCGGCGAGGCCGGACCAGTCGGCCGGCTCGCCGGTGTCGAGGCAGCATTGCAAAGCCTGGCTTTGGGTCGCAAAGCGCCGCGGCGAGGTGGAGGTTGGGGCCGGGGCTGTTCCATCCGTCAGCGCACAGTCGAGATACCCGACGGCCGTCTTCTCGTCCAGCAGGATGGCGAGCGCGCCGCCCTGGACTTCGTCTTCGATCGTGCCGTATGCGCTATCGGCCGGTTCGTCGGCGTACACCAGCAGGACCGGCGAGGCGGCATCTGCCGCGTACTGCGCATGGGCTTCCAGCAGCCCATAGCCGAGCGTTTCGGCGCCGGCGGAAATCGCGCTCGCGGCCGAACGGTCGCCGCGCGCTATCCCGAACACGCCGGTCATCGCATTCAGCACCGACAGGCTGAACGCGGTTGGCGACACTGGCTCGCCCGCGCTGATGCTGCGCAAAATGTCCGTGGTGCGGCGCAGTTCGCCATGGCGCGAGGCAAACACCACGCGCACCGGATCGTCCGCCGTGCAGTCGTGCGCGACCTTCAGCGCCACTCTGGACAGAGTGCTCAGGCGACGCCGCACGATCGGCTCGATAAAGCCGATATCGGGTGCGGCAGATGCGGCAGCAGGCCAGCTAGACCAGCGAGCGACCGGAATGGTCCAGTGCAGATCGGGCATATGCGGTGTTCGCGCGTAGAAGCGGGGATAAGGCCGGAGCGCCGCGCGGACCGGCTTATTTCCAGCCGGAGGGTCGATCCAGTCTTCTTAAGTGGCTTTAGCGAATAACGGCACCCGCCCCGGAAGATGAAGCCGTCGGCAGCAATTTAGTCTGTTGGATTCGCGCGGGCTCCCTCGGGGTGGCGGAATCATACTGAATATTCTCGATTAAATCAGCCAGAAAAGACGTATCCGTCTGTATCCGGCCGGCCGGCTGGTCGACCCGTTCCAGCGCCTTGGGCAGGCTCGCCGGCCTCTGGACGACGCCATACTCACCGGCGCCGGCGCGCCGGCCATCGTTGCCGATTCGCCTCTCCTCCGCTTTCCGCACAGGTTGAACAATTGTTTCGGTTCGAAACATATGTGGCCCCTGACAGACTCTGCCTGCCCCATTCCGGCCCTGTGCGCCTTGCCTGCTATACTCCGTCCCTCATTGGGGAGTAGCCGCCCCGCGGCACGTCCGCTCCGCTGCCACGCGGGGCGTCGCATGTGCGACAAACGCGGGGGCGCCTGTCAACAGACTTGGCCTGCATGGCCATGGCAGCCGCAGCCTCTGGCCTGGCGAGACCGATGATCCACACGCGCCGTCACTGGGCCCGGCGTGCCGTGGATCGTCGCTCGCTCATCTCTCGGCCCCGGGAAAACAACGCAACGTGGATCACGCCTTTCTTATTTCGACCGGGGCAGTCGCGCTCGCCGAGATCGGCGACAAGACGCAACTGCTGTCGCTCGTCCTCGCAGCCCGCTACCGCAAGCCGGTGCCGATCATCCTCGGCGTGCTCGCCGCGACCCTCGTCAATCACGCCTGCGCCGGCGCGCTCGGCGCCTGGCTCGGCTCGCTGCTGACGCCGACCGTCATGCGCTGGGCACTGGCCGTGTCGTTCATCGGCATGGGCTTGTGGATTCTGGTCCCCGACAAATTCGACGACGACGACGCCGACACCAGCCGCACGCACTTCGGTGTATTCGGCGCGACCGTCGTGACGTTCTTTCTCGCGGAAATGGGCGACAAGACGCAAATTGCGACGGTCGCCCTCGCCGCGCGTTTTCACGACTTCTTCGGGGTGGTGGGCGGCACGACGCTCGGCATGATGATCGCGAACGTGCCGGCGATCCTGCTCGGCGACCGCTTCGCGCATCGTCTGCCGACCAGGGTCGTGCATGGCATCGCGGCGGTGATGTTCGTGATCCTCGGGGCGATGGCGCTGTTCGGCGTGGGGGTTTGAGTCGCCGGTTCGGGTAGCCGCGTTCGTGCATCCGGTCTCGCATCGCGCATGAAAGAAAACGGCCCGGCAGGGATGACCTGCCGGGCCGTTTTTAATGCTGCGGAGTTCCCGTCGATGCGACGCTTATTGCGCAGCGGGAGCGGACGCCGGCGTGGCACTGCCGGCGCCGACCTCATTGCCGGCGCCACTGTTCTTGTCGAGCGGGAATCTCACCGTATGCACGACGCCGTTGCCCAGCGGGAAATCGGCCAGCGCGCTGCGCGCCAGATACGGCATGGCCCGCACCAGCGAAGACTCGCCGCCCGAATTGCGCGCGGTCACGTTATAGACTTCCTTGCCGCTAACCCGCTCCGTGATCCGCACGCCCAGCAGGTGCGTGAAGATCGGGTAACTCTCGTTCATATAAGCCATCGGCGCCGGGCCCCACGGACCCCAGGGCCCCCACGGATCGAACGCGCCGCGACCCCAGTAAGGCGCCGGCCACGGGTTGTAATAGACCGGCTGGGCCACCGTCACCATGTCGGAGCGGATTCCGTACGACAGCCCGACCAGATAATGCGCCTGCGAGGTATCGACCTGACGGAATGCGTGTGCGGCCAGCTCGTTGCCCACCAGGCGCTCGTAAGTACTGAGTTCGAGATTGTTCTGCTGATCGTCGGCCCGCGTGAACGCATAGGTGCGGGTGGCGTCGCTGCCGCTCCAGTCCGAAAACGCCGTGACCTGCGTGGTCACGTAAGTCGTACAGCCGGACAGCAACACCGTCAGCGCCGCGATGAACAGCGTGGCGCGACGGGTCCATCGATCGAAAGTCATGGTCTTCCTCGTTAAACGTGCAGTGTTTGGCTTTTCTGGCTATCGGCGCGTAGTCGTGGTCGTAGTCGTGGCGATCGTCGCGACCGGGCGTCCGATAATACGCTGACCGGTCGATTCGGTAAAAAGTTCAGCCCGCACGATCGGCCGAGGCTTTGTACAATGGCCCGACCAGCCCGGCTCACGCGCTTGCGCGCCGGCCGACTCGAGTCCATTCCTATAGAACGCCATGGCCGATACCGCAACGCCCAATGTGATCCGCCGCGCCGACTACGCGCCGCCCGCCTTCCTGATCGACACCGTCGCACTGGAGTTCGATCTGGTCCCAGAACGCACGGTCGTCAAGAACACCATGCGCGTGCGCCGCAATCCGGACGCCGTCCGCGCCACGCAACTGGAACTGATGGGCGAACAACTGGAGTTCGTCAGCGCGGCCATCGACGCTCAGCCGTTCACCCGCACCCACGCTCACGAGCACGGCCTGACGCTCGACGACGTGCCCGACGACTTCGAACTCACGCTCACCAGCGTGTGCAATCCGGCGGCCAACACCACGCTGTCCGGTCTGTATGTTTCCAGCGGCAACTTCTTCACGCAGTGCGAGGCGGAAGGCTTTCGCCGCATCACGTATTTCCTCGATCGCCCGGACGTGATGGCGACCTTCACGGTCACCCTGCGCGCGAGCAAAGCCGACTACCCGGTGCTGCTGTCCAACGGCAATCTGCTCGAAGAAGGCGATTTGCCGGATGGCCGTCACTTCGCGCGCTGGGAAGACCCGTTCAGAAAACCAAGTTATCTGTTCGCGCTGGTCGCGGGCAAGCTGGTCGCGCTGGAAGAGCGAGTCAAGACCGGTTCGGGTAAGGAGAAGCTGTTGCAGGTGTGGGTCGAGCCGCACGATCTGGACAAGACCCGTCACGCCATGGACTCGCTGATCAACTCGATCAACTGGGACGAAAAGCGTTTCGGGCTCGAACTGGATCTGGACCGCTTCATGATCGTCGCCGTGAGCGACTTCAACATGGGCGCGATGGAGAACAAAGGGCTCAACGTCTTCAACACGAAGTACGTGCTGGCGAACCCCGAAACCGCGACCGACACCGACTTCGCCAACATCGAGGCGGTGGTCGGCCACGAGTATTTCCATAACTGGACCGGCAATCGCGTGACCTGTCGCGACTGGTTCCAGCTGAGCCTGAAAGAAGGTCTCACGGTGTTCCGCGATCAGGAATTCTCCGCGGACATGGCCGGCGGCGAAACCGACGAAGCCGCGCGCGCCACCAAGCGGATCGAAGACGTGCGCGTCCTGCGGCAGATGCAGTTCGCGGAAGACGCGGGTCCGATGGCGCATCCGGTGCGCCCGGAAAGCTATGCCGAGATCAACAACTTCTACACGATGACCGTCTACGAGAAAGGCTCGGAAGTCGTGCGGATGTACCAGACGATGTTCGGCCGCGACGGTTTTCGCAAGGGCATGGACCTGTACTTCGAGCGTCACGACGGCCAGGCGGTGACCTGCGACGATTTCCGTCACGCGCTCGCCGACGCGAACGGTCGCGATCTCGCACAGTTCGAACGCTGGTACAGCCAGGCCGGCACGCCGCGCGTGTCCGTGCGCACGGCTTACGACGCCGCGCAGAAACGCTACCGCGTGACGCTCACGCAGGGCTATGGCGAGAACACGCCGGCCGCGGCGCGCGCAACCCAGAAGGGACCGCTGCCGATTCCGTTCGCCATCGGCCTGATCGGCAAGGACGGCGCCGATCTGCCGTTGCAACTCGACGGCGAAGCCGCTTCCGGCGACGCCACCACGCGCGTGCTCGAGTTCACGCAGACCGAACAGACCTTCACGTTCGTCGATGTTGCAGAGGAACCGGTGCCGTCGCTGCTGCGCAATTTCTCGGCGCCGGTGATCGTCGAATACGAGTATTCGGCCGACCAGCTGGCGTTCCTGCTCGCGCACGATAGCGATCCGTTCAACCGTTGGGAAGCCGGCCAGCGACTGGCCACGCGCGAATTGCTGACGCTCGCGGGGCGCGCCGCCACTGGCGTGCCATTGCAACTGGACGACTCCGTGGTGTCGGCGTTTGCGCGCGTGCTCGAGGACGAAACGCTGTCGCCCGCGTTCCGCGAGCTGGCGTTGATGCTGCCTTCGGAAGCATATCTGGCCGAGCAGATGGCCGAATCGAATCCGGCCGCCGTGCATGCCGCGCGGCAGTTCGTGCGCAAGCGGCTCGCTAACGCGTTGAAGAGCGACTGGCTGAAGGTCTACGAGCAACATCGCACGCCCGGCGCTTATGAGGCGACGCCGGAGGCATCGGGCCATCGCGCGCTGAAGAATCTCGCGCTGTCGTATCTCGCGGAACTCGACGATCCGGCCGACGCCGTCCGGCTTGCCGCCGCACAATACGACGCCGCCAACAACATGACCGATCGCTCGGCGGCGCTGTCGGCGCTGCTGAATGCATCGGCGGCCAACGGCGGTAGCCCCGAGGCGCAGCACGCACTGGACGACTTCTACCAGCGCTTCGAGAAAGAGCCGCTAGTCATCGACAAATGGTTCGCGTTGCAGGCGACCCAGCGTGGCAGCGCGGAGCGTCCGGTCATCGGGATCGTCCGCAAGCTGATGGCGCACCCGGCGTTCAATCTGAAAAACCCGAATCGCGCGCGCTCGCTGATTTTCAGCTTCTGCGCGGCAAATCCGGCGCAGTTCCACGCCGCCGATGGTTCGGGTTATGCGTTCTGGGCCGAGCAGGTTATTGCACTCGACGCGATCAATCCGCAAGTGGCCGCGCGCCTCGCCCGCTCGCTCGAATTGTGGCGCCGCTTCACGCCGGTCCAGCGCGACGGCATGCGTGCCGCGCTGGAAAAAGTCGCCCCGCAAGTGAAATCGCGCGATGTCCGCGAGATCGTGCAGAAGGCACTGGCATAAGACGTTTTTCAGCTCTTGAGTAGTCGAAAGCCGGCACGCGATGCCGGCTTTTTTTCGTTTTGACTTTGTGAGAATGCAACTCGCGTTAGCCATTCGGCCGACTGGTGCAAGCGCGCCATTTCTGCCGACACCGCGTTGCGCCTCGAACGCTACTTCGGCGCGGGTGCGCCGCGGCCCAGGCGGTCAGCCTCAGCGGCATGGTCGCGGCCGGCAAGGGGCGGCGCAAAGCGCGACTTGGCGTGGACATGCGTCGTTCCGTGCGTAAAAGCGCGGAGCCGACACAGTGAGCGGTTAAAATCGAGAAATTCCTCAAGTCTCCCGGAGTACAGCAATGGCTTTGCAACGTCGTACCACTCTCACGAAGTATCTGATCGAGCAGCAGCGCGAGACCAACAACCTGCCGGCCGATCTGCGTCTGTTGATCGAAGTCGTCGCACGCGCTTGCAAAGCGATCAGCTATCACGTCAGCAAAGGCGCGCTCGGCGATGCGCTTGGCACCGCAGGCAGCGAGAACGTCCAGGGCGAAGTGCAGAAGAAGCTCGACATCCTGTCGAACGAAATCCTGCTCGAAGCGAATGAATGGGGCGGCAACCTGGCCGGCATGGCTTCCGAGGAAATGGAACAGTTCTTCCCGATCCCGGCCAACTATCCGAAGGGCGAGTATCTGCTGGTGTTCGACCCGCTCGACGGCTCGTCGAATATCGACGTGAACGTGTCCATCGGCACGATCTTTTCGGTGCTGCGTTGCCCTGACGGTCAGCAGCCTACCGAACAGTCGTTCCTGCAACCGGGCACGCAGCAGGTCGCGGCAGGCTATGCGGTGTACGGCCCGCAAACCGTACTGGTTCTGACAACCGGCAATGGCGTGAACTGCTTCACGCTCGACCGCGAACTGGGGTCGTGGGTGCTCACGCAAAGCGACATGCGCATTCCCGTCGAAACCCGCGAATACGCAATCAACTCGTCGAACGAACGTCACTGGTATCCGCCGGTCGAGCAGTACGTCGGCGAGTTGAAGGCCGGCAAGGACGGTCCGCGTCAAAGCGACTTCAACATGCGCTGGATCGCGTCGATGGTGGCCGACGTGCACCGTATCCTGAACCGCGGTGGCGTGTTCATGTACCCGGCCGACAAGCGCACGCCCGACAAGCCCGGCAAGCTGCGTCTCATGTACGAAGCGAACCCGATGGCGTTCATCGTCGAGCAGGCGGGCGGCGCCGCGACGAACGGCGAGAAGCGCATTCTCGATATTCAGCCGAAAGCGTTGCACGAACGTGTCGCCGTGTTCCTTGGTTCGAAGAACGAGGTCGACCGCGTCACCCGCTACCATCTCGAAGCAAAAAAGTGAGTTGAGGGGCTTGCCAAGTTCCTAAAGAACTCCCTATAATCTCGTTTCTCCTGATGCCGGAATAGCTCAGACGGTAGAGCAGCGCATTCGTAATGCGAAGGTCGGGGGTTCGATTCCTCTTTCCGGCACCACAAGATTTAAACAAAAAGCCCAGTCCTTGCGACTGGGCTTTTTGCTTTTCTTTTCAATTTTCTGCGGCGCTATCTGTGGCGCGATTCTGCCAGGCGCGCTTAAGGCGCTGTCTTCAAAAGATTGCGAGCGATCACAGGATCGGCGACCAGAGCGCCGTTATCGACCTGCGGACGACCATAAGCGGCAATGGCCTCTTGCGGCGCCGAAGTGAACCACAAAATCCGGCCGGCGGATTCGATTCCGACTTGACGCCCATTCCAGTAGACGGCGTTTTCCATGAGCAACTCTCCGTGAGACGAAGATTGTTATCTTCCGCGCTACCGGCTAGCGTTCCGTTGGCCAGCGCACGATAAAAAACACACGGCAACGTTTCCGACCCGGGCATGCTACGTGCAAACCCATCGGCATCATCTTCATCCGACGGGCCACGCGCCGTCATCGATCGACTGCCATGGACGCCACTCGCCGCAAAGCCCACACGACCTCAACGCTCACCGACGCGCCCTCGCCTACCGGCTTCGTGCGCGTGCGCGGCGCGCGCGAACACAACCTGAAGAACGTCGACGTACAGATTCCGCGCGACGCGCTGGTCGTATTCACCGGCGTGTCGGGCTCGGGCAAATCGTCGCTGGCGTTCGGCACCTTGTATGCCGAAGCACAGCGGCGGTACTTCGAATCCGTCGCGCCCTACGCAAGACGTCTGATCGACCAGGTCGGCGTGCCGGAGGTCGATGCGATCGAAGGCTTGCCGCCGGCCGTCGCTCTGCAGCAGCAACGCGGCACGCCGAGCGCACGGTCTTCGGTCGGCAGCGTGACGACCTTGTCGAGCCTCGTGCGCATGCTCTATTCGCGCACCGGCGACTATCCGCCCAAACAGGCGATGCTGTTCGCCGAAGATTTTTCGCCCAATACCGTGCAAGGCGCATGTCCGACCTGCCACGGACTCGGTCGCGTGTATGAAGTCACCGAACGCTCGATGGTCCCGGACGATTCACTGACCATCCGCGAGCGCGCCATCGCCGCGTGGCCGCCTGCCTGGCATGGACAGAATCTGCGCGACATCCTGGTGACGCTCGGCTACGACGTCGACACGCCCTGGCGCGACCTGCCGAAGAAAGACCGCGACTGGATTCTGTTTACCGACGAACAGCCGACCGTGCCCGTGTACGCCGGATTCACGCCGAAGGAAACCCGCGCCGCACTGAAGCGCAAGGACGAGCCCAGCTATCAGGGGACTTTCACCGGCGCACGTCGCTACGTGTTGCATACGTTCGCGAACACCCAGAGCGCGTTGATGAAGAAGCGCGTCTCTCAGTACATGGTCGGCAGCGTCTGTTCGACCTGTCACGGCAAACGACTCAAGAAGGAAGCGCTGTCGGTCCTTTTCGCCGGACTCGATATCGGCGAGTTCTCACAGTTGCCGATTGCCACGCTCGCCGCCACGCTCGAGCCGATCGCGCGCGGCGAATGGCCGGCCTCCACCGCGACGATGCCGGCGAAGGGCGGCGTGCTCGATCGTCACGCGAGACAAACTGCGGTGGACAAACGGGTTGCCGCGGGCGGCTCGGCGCACCGCGCGTCGCCCGACGTGAGGCGCACGCCGAATCTGTCCGCTGAGAAACTCGTCGCGGCCCAGCGCATCGCAGCTGAATTGCTGGAGCGGCTCACCACGTTGATCGACCTCGGTCTCGGTTATCTCGCGCTCGAACGCAGCACGCCGACGCTGTCGTCGGGCGAATTGCAGCGGCTGAGGCTGGCGACGCAGTTGTCGTCGCAACTATTCGGCGTCGTCTATGTACTCGACGAGCCATCGGCCGGCCTGCATCCCGCCGATGGCGAGGCGTTGTTCAGCGCGTTGCAGGAATTGAAGGCGGCGGGCAATTCGCTGTTCGTCGTCGAACACGATCTGGAGACGATGCGGCGTGCCGACTGGCTCGTCGATGTCGGGCCGGCAGCGGGCGAGGCAGGCGGACATATCGTGTATAGCGGGCCGCCTGCGGGACTCGAGCAGGTCGAGGCGTCGGAGACGCGTAAGCATCTGTTCGCGTCGGCGTCAGCGCGCGAGGCGCGTCAGCCACGTGAGCCGGCAGGTTGGCTCAAGCTCGCGGACATCACACGCAACAATTTGCGTGGCGTGAACGTCGCGTTTCCACTTGGCTGCCTGACGGCCGTGACGGGCGTGTCGGGCTCGGGGAAGTCTAGCCTCGTGAGTCAGGCGTTGCCCGAACTGGTCGCGCACGGCTTGGGAAAAACTTTCGACACGAACGACGAAGACGAGCAGGACCCGCTGCTCGCCACGGCGACGGTGCCGACCGGCGGCCATATCGCAGAAGGCATGGACGCGCTTCGCCGTCTCGTGCGCGTCGACCAGAAGCCGATTGGACGCACGCCGCGCTCCAATCTCGCGACGTACACCGGGCTGTTCGACCACGTGCGCAAGCTGTTCGCCGATACGCCGCTTGCGCGCAAGCGTCGCTATGGCGCGGGCCGGTTTTCATTCAACGTTGCGCAAGGACGCTGTCCGACCTGCGAAGGCGAAGGATTCGTCAGCGTGGAGCTGCTGTTCCTGCCGAGTGTGTATGCGCCCTGCTCGACCTGTCATGGCAGCCGGTATAACGCAGAGACGCTGGAGGTGACATGGCGCGATAAGACCATCGCCGACGTGCTAAATCTGACCGTCGACGCCGCCTGCAATTTCTTTGCTGGTGAAGTCAGCGTGATGCGTGCGCTGAGTGTGCTGCGCGACATCGGTCTAGGTTATTTGCGGCTCGGCCAGCCCGCCACCGAGTTGTCAGGCGGCGAGGCGCAGCGCATCAAGCTCGCGACGGAACTGCAGCGTGCGCAGCGTGGCGACACGCTGTATATCCTCGATGAACCGACTACGGGGCTGCATCCCGCGGACGTCGACCGCTTGATGGTGCAACTTCAGGGGCTCGTCGACGCCGGCAACACCGTGGTCGTGGTCGAGCACGACATGCGGGTGGCCGCGCAAAGCGATTGGATCATCGACGTGGGTCCGGGTGCGGGCGATGCCGGCGGCACCATCGTCGCGAGCGGCCGGCCCGCCGAAGTTGCGCTCGCTGCGGACAGCCGTACGGCGAACTATCTGCGGCCGAAGCTGAACATTCAGTGATTTCCAGTCAGTGCGGATCCACACACACCGTACGCAAATTAAAAAGTTCTTTTACTCGTCAACGAATCGAGCTTCTGAATCGTTTACGAAAAATTAAGCTCGACTTTGCTGTCGGTTTTGAATAGATCGGTAATTCACACTCGACAGGTATATAGACGAAGAAAATCCTTCCGATGCGGCAGCGCACAAATCACCGATGATCTTTTTGTGTCGACGCGAAGGGTTTCTCCACTCTGCTCCGATTAGCGGGTAGAAGTCGGAAAGCCCGATGTATCAAGGCTGATTGAGCGTTCGTGGAGGATCTATGACTCGCAAAACGGTCGCAATTCACACGAACTGTCGCCGAAGACCCGAAGAATTTTATTAAAACAAATTGAATGAAAGTCGGCCTGTGCCGTTAAAGCAACAAAGAACCCGACGCTCACAATGGGCGCTGGTCTAAAACGGGGACCGAGGCAGATAATCGGTCAGTCAAGGAGAAAATCATGGATGCAAAACCAACGAAGATTCCGACCCCGGATAAAGTTTTCTGCCCGGATCCGGAACCCGCTGGCGTCGAATTTTTAGGTGCGGAACTGCCTGAGCATGTCCGCGCCTTCTTCGACGAGCAACGTAAGTCTTGCGAGCCGAAGTAATCAGCCGTCTTCGCACCGCAGCAATGACAAGCCGGGCCGCGCGTTATGCGCACGGCCCGGCTTGTTTGCGTCCGCACGTTTGGTCGACCGCTAGCTGACCTCGACTACTAGCTGACCTTTAGTTGACATCCATTTGACCTTTAGTCGACCCTGACCGGCGCGTCGCTTCAATCACGCGCTTTCGCACATACCGGGCCCAGGTCGGTTAGCCTTCTATCCTTCCTCACACCCCTCGGTTACCCAGCTTCCATGAATCGTTCGTTTCGCGTCGCCGCTTCCTGCGCGCTCGTGTCATTTGCCGCGCTTGCCACCTTCACGCTCACACCAGCTATTGCCTATGCCGATGGTGACGACACCGCCCTGACCAATCTGGTCGCGCTGGCGGCGCAGCGCCTCGCGCTCGCGGAACCGGTGGCACGCTGGAAGTGGGCTAACCACAAACCCATCACCGATACGCCGCGCGAAAACGAACTGTTGACGGATGTGGGTAAGCGCGCGGCGGCGGCCAATCTCGATCCAGCATTCGCGCGGGCTTTTTTCCGCGATCAGATCGACGCCGGCAAGGAAATACAGCAGGCGCTGTTCGACCGATGGCACAGCGCGCAGCCACCCGAAGGGTCGCCGCCTGACCTCGCTATCGGCACCCGGCCGCAACTGGATCGACTCACGCAATCGCTGATCGCGGGCCTCACGCGGGTGCAAGCTTTGCGGGAGACACCGGATTGTCCGTCGCGGGTTGCGCAGTCGCTGGCCAACTGGCAATCGTTGACCCGCTATGACTCGACGCAGACGAAAGCGTTGACGCACGCGCTTCAGCACGTCTGCGAATCGGGCGGTGTAGGCGCGACCGGCTAGCGCGCAGTCGCGATATCAGAAAGAAGCGATCAGGCGAGGCTCGGTGACGCCGCGCCGATCGACAGGCTCAACGGCATCACGCGCAAACCCCGTGAGAGATGGCTTTGCAACAGGCGAAACGTGGCGAGCTCGAATAATCCGACGACGCTCGATGCATGCAACTCGGCGGCCTGCCCGAGCGAAGGCGCGTGGCCGAGATAGCACCAGCGATCGACGACGTGAAAAGCGCGCGACTGCGACGCCTCCTCGCGCTCCTCGAAAGCAATCGGGCCGTCGAACGGCCACGGCGCCTCCAGCGGATCGCTCTTCGACTTGCGCGGCACGCGGTTGTGGCCGGGGCGCAGCGTGGCTATCCACTGCGCCTCGGCGAGCATGGCGCCCAACTCGCCGCCCGTTGCGCGCCACTCGACGCGTCGCACGAGTTGCGCGAGCCGCACGTCTTTCGACGAGCGGCGCTCGCCGGTCAGATGCGCGCGCAACCGTTGACGCACACGTACGCTGCGTCCGACGTATAGCGGTAGATCCTCTTCGCCATAAAACGCGTACACGCCGCAACCGGCGGGCGCGGTGTCGAGCATTTCTTCCGTGATATCGCCCGCCAGCCGGTAGCGACGCGTGGTGCGCTCGATTTGCGCGCGCAACACCTCCAGCGGCACGAGCCCATGCAGACGCTGCCAGAACTGCCAGATCAGATCGGCATCGGCGAGCGCGCGGTGGCGATCGGACGGAACCAGCGCGTGGCGCTCCACTAGCGCGTCCAGTCCATGACGCTTTTCGGCCGGAAACAGCGCGCGGGAAAGACGCACGGTGCACAGCACGTCCGGATCGAACGCCAGTCCGACGCGGCGGAACTCGCTACGCAGGAATCCGCGATCGAAGCTCGCGTTGTGCGCGATAAACAACTTGCCGTTCAGACGCTCGAAAAGCGCGGGCGCGATCGCGTCGAAAGTCGGCGCGCCGCGCACCATCGCGTTCGTGATACCGGTGAGTTGCTGGATGAACGACGGGATCGGCTGCTGCGGATCGACCAGGCTGCTCCAGCGCGATACGCCGGCCGGCCCGACTTCGACCACGCCGACTTCGGTAATACGGTGCTCGCTGGTCGAGCCGCCGGTAGTTTCGAGATCGACGAAGACAATTGGTACATCCAGCGCCGGTTCCGGCAAAAACTGTTCAGACATGGAGAGGAAGACTTTTGGGCAGATGACTTGGCGGCAAGTATGCACCAGAAGGCTCGTGCTGACGCGGGCTGCGTGGGGGAATCGGCCAGGCGCACGCGCATCTGGCGACGAATGGCAAATCACTTCAAATAGATAATCGGACAAATAAACGACTGGCCACCCGGATCCTGGCATTCAATTCACCCAGTCAGGATTACTCGGACGGATTTAATAGAAACTGATTAATCAGCAATAATTTCTCTTTGCGCCCCGATTAAAATGTAACAAAATCTGATTTTAGTAAGTGTTTGTCCGGGTTGTTGCGCCGCATTATTAACCGCATGATCGCTATTGAAAGGTCCGACGCGCTCAAGGAGATTGCCATGTTGCTCAATCCATTCCGCTACCTTTTCAACCGGCTTACCGCAACGCGGGCGAAATCCGCGCTGGCTGCACCTGCTCCGGCCGCAGCTTCACTCTTTGAATTCGATCCGATGTGGCATGGCGATCACTGGCAAAACCTGCTGTCGTCGCCCATGGACGCCCGTCGCTACGTAATGGAAGACTGGAGCGTTCCGACGCTCGACGAGTGGAGCGAGGCTGCGCGCGCCGTGCCGGCGCACTAGCCCAGCCTCCCAAAGCAAGAACCGCGGACGAAAAAAAAGCGCGACTGGGGAGTCGCGCCGACAAAGGTTTGGAGATCTTTTTCGTCAACGAAAAAGTCCGCTTCGAAAAGCAGAAGCCGCAGTATAAGGGCTTCTGCTTTTTCTATTATTCACACAATTAACAAACATCTATTTCCATCGCGGCAACAATCTTTCTTTTTTTGATTCGTTGCGTTGAAATTTTGCGTCGATTACTGTCGCGAATGAACAACGTCAATCTGTTGACACGCTCGTCAATTCCCCAAGATCAGGCCGAAAGCCTTTATTCATAAGGCTTACACGGCATTTCCCCGCTATTTCTTCTGCTGTAATTCTTTATTGCGAAAATCGGAATATCCGGTTCTCGAGGCGCCTCTCTACACTCTGCCTATCCGGAAACCGCCGCGGCTTTTCAGCGCAGGGCTCGAGCGAATCACTGCATCAGGGCCACCGAAGGTTTCCGCACCGCCTCGGTTCAAACCTCTTGGGTCAATCCCTTTTCGCTTCGGAGTTGCAGAATGAAAAAGACGCTTATCGTTACGGCCCTGACGGGCATCTGTGCAACGGCGGCTCATGCGCAAAGCAGCGTCACGCTGTATGGCCTGATCGACGCCGGCATCACCTACACGAACAATCAGCACGGCCATAGCAACTGGCAGGAGACCAGCGGATCGGTGAACGGCAGCCGCTGGGGCTTGCGCGGATCCGAAGACCTGGGTGGCGGACTCAAGGCCATCTTCACATTGGAAAACGGCTTCGGCATTAACGACGGCACGCTCAAGCAAGGCGGCCGCGAATTTGGCCGTCAGGCATTCGTCGGTCTGGCAAGCGATCAGTTCGGCTCCGTCACGCTCGGCCGTCAATACGACAGCATGGTCGACTACGTGGGCCCGCTGGCGCTGACCGGCACGCAATACGGCGGAACCGAGTTTGCCCATCCGTTCGATAACGACAACCTGAACAACTCGTTCCGCGTCAACAATTCGATCAAATATCAGAGCGTCAACTACGGCGGCCTCAAGTTCGGCGGTCTGTATGGGTTCTCGAATCAGGCTGACGGCTTCGCCAACAACCGCGCGTACAGCGCGGGCGCGTCGTACACCTTCGGCGGATTGAACGTCGCTGCCGCGTACCTGCAATTGAACAGCAACGGCGCAACCGGCGCCGCCGCGGCATTCAACTCGGGTGGCGCGGTGTCGAGCGACAACACGTTCTTCGCCGGTCGTCAGCAAACGTGGGGCGCCGGCGCGAATTACGCGTTCGGCCCGGCAACGGTCGGCGTCGTGTACTCGCAAACCAATCTGTCGAGCCTGGCCGGTATCGGCGCGGGGGCTTCGGGTCAGACGGGAGGCATTGGTTTCGCCGACAACAGCGCGCACTTCCAGAATTTCGAAGCCAACGCCCGCTATGCATTGACGCCGGCAGTCAGCATCGCCGGTTCGTACACGTACACGCGTGCGAGCCTCGCCGGCACGCGTCCGCACTGGAACCAGTTCAACCTGCAAACGGCCTACGCGTTGTCCAAGCGGACGGACGTGTATCTGCAAGGCGAATATCAGCAGCTCAACGAAAACGCGATCGTGGATGCCGATATCAACGGTCTGGGTGCGTCGGGCAACAACAAGCAAATCGCGGTTACCGCAGGTTTGCGTCACCGCTTCTAAGCGACTTCGTAGTCGTGGTATGCAAAGCGCCGCATTGCGGCGCTTTTTTTATTTGCAGATTGTCGCGCGCAGCACGGCTGTCGAAAGCGGATTCACCCGCCGTTATCAGGCGCGGGATATTTGACGTCGAGCAGATCGATGGCCTGCGGTCCAGCCGGTGTGTACAAGGTCACCGAATCGCCGATTTTCGCCTTGAGTAAGGCCCGCGCGATCGGCGAGATCCAGCTCACATAGCCAATGTCCAGATCGACCTCGTCGACACCGACGATCGTCACCGTATGCTCCTCGCCATCTTCGGTTGCGTACTGGACGGTTGCGCCGAAAAACACCTGGTCGACGTTCTCCTGTTTGCTGCTGTCGACGACCTCGGCCAGATCGAGACGCTTGGTCAGGAAGCGGATGCGTCGATCGATTTCACGCAAGCGCCGCTTACCGTAGATGTAGTCGCCGTTTTCGGAGCGATCGCCGTTCGAGGCGGCCCACGAAACGAGCTTGACCACCTCGGGCCGGTCGACGTCGATCAGGCGCAGCAGTTCATCGCGCATGCGGCGGTGGCCGGCAGGCGTAATGTAGTTTTTCGTGCCAGCGGGGATGTCCGGCTGGGCGATGTCGAGATCGTCGTCGTTCTCTTCACTCGACTCTTTGACAAAGGCCTTGTTCATGTTGGTGTGTTGGTCCGTTAGCCGCAGCAAGCGGCTGCCTGTGCAGGGTACACGATCCGGACCGCCAGACAAATCGCGGCGACATGCTTCCCTTTTTCAAAAGCTTTGCTATAATCTCGTTTCTGCGTGCGGCTGTAGCTCAGTTGGATAGAGTACTTGGCTACGAACCAAGGGGTCGTGGGTTCGAATCCTGCCAGCCGCACCACTTATTCGAGGGCCTCCCTCCCGGGAGGCCCTTATGTTTTGCCTAAGTTTCATCCGGATTTATCGCATGCGTGGTTTTAACGGCGCGTGCATCGTTTAAAAAAGCATCACCCGTTTTACGTGCGGCTGTAGCTCAGTTGGATAGAGTACTTGGCTACGAACCAAGGGGTCGTGGGTTCGAATCCTGCCAGCCGCACCACTTATCGAGGGCCTTCCAACCGGAAGGCCCTTTTTGTTTTCCCCGCACGTTTTATCGTGGCGGCGACTGAATATCGCCGATCTGACCATCCGGGCTCGGCAGATCGCCGAGCGGCCCGCCCGCCGATTGCTCGCCAATCGGCTCCGCCTGCTCCCCGACCAACGCCTGCGACTCGCGCAGCACTTCGTCCACCTGGTCGCCAAAGCGGCTCTCGACGAACGCACGCAATAGCGCCACACGCAGCGAATCGCCACGCCCTTCCACTGTCCGATGACCCCCGTCGAATTCCGCGATGCAATGCGCTGCGCCGTGAGCGCTGCGCTCCCGCACTTCGAGACGCTGCGCCCGCTCCAGCACCGAGGCAGCCGCCTCCCAGGAACTGGAGGGCGTAAAGCGACCGTCCCATGCACGTCCGCGATCGTTGCCGCGAACCGAGACGGTTTCGCCGCTATCGGTAAAGTGGATTTCGCGCACGAAATCGTGCAGGCTGCGGGCGACCCAGTAATCGAGCGCCACGCCGGTGAGGTCGGCTACGTTCATCTATGTTCTCCCTGAGGTTCAGGTGAGACTCGCGCGCGGTACCGGCGTTCAGATTCGCGGTGACGAAGATGCCACGCGTGTGCCACGCGTGAACCGCAGGCACGAACCGCCGGCGTAGATCGGAGCAGCAAGCCGCAGATAATCCGCGGCCCACTGCCCTATCAGTAATCGGCGCGTTCGCGATCGATCCGCATGCCGCCGTCGTGCCGATGATGCCCTTCTTCGCTCGGTCGTTCGCGAGCGATCCGCATCACATCGGGATTCGTCCGCACGCGCCGCATGACATTCGCCAGATGAACGCGGTCGCTCACCTGAATGACGAAACGCAACACGGTGGATTCCTGCGACAGGTCTTCGTCCATCGCAATGTGGACGATGTTCGCGTCCGCCGACGTGATGTCGGCTGCCACGCGCGCAAACACGCCCTTGGTATTCTTGACGAGCACCTTGACGGCCACGTCGAACAGACGTCCAGGCTGCGGCGCCCACGCCACGTCGATCCAGCGGCCCGGATCGCGCCGGTGAATGCGTTGTGCGACACGGCAGTCGGTCGTGTGGATGGCCATGCCGAGACCAATGCCGATATAACCCATGATGTCGTCGCCAGGAATCGGACGGCAGCATGCGGACAGCTGCACCGACATACCCTCGGTACCGGTGATGACCACCGGCGGTGCATGCGGTAAGCCGTTTTCGGAACGCGAGCCGTCGTCGTCGGCATCGCGCCCGCTCATCAGCACCTCGATGCGCTTGGCCATGACGGCAGCCACGCGCCGGCCCAAGCCGATGTCCGCGAAAATTTCCTGACGGTTCTTGTTACCCGTCCACTGCACGAGCTTTTCCCACGCTTCCGGCGTGACATCCGACAACGCCAGACCATAACCCTTGAGCGACTGATCTACCAGACGCTCACCGAGTTGAACCGACTCGTTCAGCCGCATGGTCTTCAGATAATGGCGAATCGCCGAGCGCGCCTTGCCGCTGCGCACGAAGCCGAGCCATGCGGGATTCGGCTTCGAATAAGGCGCCGTGATGACTTCGACGATATCGCCGCTCTTCAGCTCGGTCCGCAGCGGCAGCAGTTCGTTGTTGATTTTCACGGCGACGCACTGGTTACCCAGGTCGCTGTGAATCGAATACGCGAAATCGAGAGCGGTGGCGCCGCGCGGCAACGCCATGATTTTCGACTTCGGCGTGAACACGTAGACCGCATCCGGGAACAGATCGATCTTCACGTGTTCGAGGAATTCGCTCGAATCGCCCGCTTCGCTCTGGATGTCGAGCAACGACTTGAGCCACTGATGCGCACGTTTTTGCACGTCGTTCAGGTCGGCGCCGCCGTTCTTGTACAGCCAGTGCGCCGCCACGCCCGCTTCCGCGATCTCGTGCATCTTGCGCGTGCGAACCTGAAACTCGATGGGCGCGCCGAACGGGCCGACCAGCGTGGTATGCAGCGACTGATACCCGTTCACCTTCGGAATGGCGATGTAATCCTTGAACTTGCCCGGCACGGGCTTGTACAACGCATGTAGCGCACCGATGCAGGTGTAGCACTCCAGCGCGCTCTCGACCACCACGCGGAAACCGTACACGTCGAGAACCTGCGAGAACGACAGTTGCTTGTCGCGCATCTTCTTGTAAATGCTGAAGATGGTCTTTTCGCGGCCGGTGACTTCCGCGTCGAGTTTCGCGTCGGCTATCGCGCGCTGCACCGACTCCAGAATCTTGCCGACCACCTCGCGCCGGTTGCCGCGCGCCGCCTTGACGGCTTTTTCGAGCGTGGCGTACCGATGCGGGTTGAAGTTCGCGAAGCTCAGGTCCTGCAGTTCGCGATAGGTGTTGTTCAGGCCGAGACGGTGAGCGATAGGCGCGTAAATGTCGAGCGTCTCGCGCGCCACACGGCGGCGTTTTTCCGGTGGCACGGCGCCGAGTGTGCGCATGTTGTGCAGCCGGTCGGCGAGCTTCACCAGAATGACGCGGACGTCGCGGGCCATCGCCAGCAGCATCTTGCGGAAATTTTCCGCCTGCGCCTCTTCGCGATTTCGAAACTCCATCTTGTCGAGCTTCGACAAGCCGTCGACCAGTTCCGCAACCTTCGCGCCGAATCGCTCGGCGAGTTCGGCCTTGGTCACACCCTGGTCTTCCATCACGTCGTGCAGCAGCGCCGCCATCAACGCCTGGGCGTCGAGGTTCCAGCCGGCGCAGATTTCGGCTACGGCTACCGGGTGCGTGATGTAGGGTTCGCCGCTCTGACGATACTGGCCCAGATGGGCTTCGTCGCTGAAGTGAAACGCTGCCTTGATGTCCTTGATCTCTTCCGGCTGCAGATAGCCGGCGAGGACGGAGGTCAGCTTGGAGATTGAAACGACGTCGTGCCGGCGTGGCTGCTCCGGCGTGGCGGTAGGTCCGAACAGATGTCGAAACGACTGTTCGAGGACCGCGTCGATGTATTTACGTGCTGATGATGGCGAGTCGGCGTCGTGTTCCACTTCCGTGGCGGTGGGCGGGGTCGCACTCATGTTCGCCTCCGTAGCGGTTGGGGTTGGACGCCGTTCGGCACGTTGATGCAATGATCCGGATCGATCACACCGCGCGGTGACTCAGATAAAAGCCAGAAGTGTGGCAAACGCGCGCGGCAACCAATACAGAACGATGTGAATTAAACGGGCACCTTCTTCAACATTTCGACACCGACCTGGCCTGCTGCGATTTCGCGCAGTGCGACGACGGTGGGCTTGTCGCGGCTTTCGATTTTCGGCGTATGACCTTGTGCGAGCTGACGCGCGCGATAGGTTGCAGCAAGTGCGAGTTCGAAACGATTCGGGATCTGTTTGAGGCAGTCTTCGACGGTAATGCGGGCCATGATGGGTTCCTTCTCAGTATGTTGCTTATTCTACCTTATGTGCTCGACACACCGCCGCGTTCACGCGTGCGGCAGATGAATGCCCAGCTGCACGAAAAGCTGCGTGTGGCGCGCGTATTGCGACGCGAACCGTGAACGCGTTGCCGCCACGAGACATTGCAGTTCGCCGAGCGCACGGTCGAAGTTCTCGTTGATCACCACGTATTCCGCTTCGGCCGCATGCGCCATCTCGCTACCGGCTGCGAGCAGACGACGCGTAATGACATTCGGCTCGTCCTGGCCACGCTTTTTCAAACGCTCTTCGAGCGCCTCGAGCGAAGGCGGCAGAATGAAAATTTCCACTGCGTTGTGAAACTGTTTCTTTACCTGCTGCGCGCCTTGCCAGTCGATTTCGAGCAGCACGTCATGGCCGTTCTTCATCTGCTGCTCGATCCAGACGCGCGAGGTGCCATAGTAATTCCCGTGCACTTCGGCGCTTTCCAGAAACTCGCCGGCATCGTGCCGCTGCATGAAATCGTCGACGGTCGTGAAGTGATAATGCTCGCCGTCCTGCTCCTTCGGACGGGGTGGCCGCGTCGTGTACGAAATCGACAGACGGATCGCGTCGTCGCCGGCGAGCAGTGCGTTCACCAGCGTCGACTTGCCCGCGCCGGACGGCGCGACGACCATGAACAGGTTGCCGGGATAAGCGCCGGCGTAGGGATTGCGCGAGGCGCCGTGGTCGCGTGGGGAATCGGTCATGTTCGGGGTGCTCCGGCTTACTCGAGGTTTTGGACCTGCTCGCGCATCTGTTCGATGAGCAGCTTCAGGGTCATCGACGAATCCGCCAGTTCCTTGGCCGCCGCCTTCGAGCCGAGCGTGTTCGCTTCGCGATTCAGTTCCTGCATCATGAAGTCCAGACGCTTGCCGACCTTGCCGCCCTTCTCGATGACATGGCGCGTTTCGTTCAGATGCGCGGTGAGGCGCGACAATTCTTCGGCGATGTCGATACGGATGCCGTACATCGTCACTTCCTGGCGAATCCGTTCGTTGACTTCGTCTCGCGAGACGGTCGACCCGGTTGTGCCGGCGGCCGAATCCGGCGCGGCAATGCCGAGCGCTTCCTGCAGACGTTCGACGATTTTCTGCTGATGCTTTGCAATCAGTTCCGGCACGAGGGGCGTGATTTTCGTGACGATCGCTTCCATCTCGGTGACGTTGGCGAGCAGCATGGTCGCGAGTTGCGCACCTTCGCGGGCCCGCACGTCGATCAGGTCGACGATGGCCTGCTTGCCGCAAGCCAGCACCGCGTCGCGCAGCACCTCGGGCGCAACGCCGCTCTCGGCCAGCACGCCCGGCCAGCGCAGGATTTCACCGGTGCGCAGACGGCCGGCTTCCGGGAAAGTCGACAGCACCGTGCGCTCCAGCAGCGCCAACTGGCTCAACGCGTCGCGATTGATGGAACCGGCATTGGCCGACTGCTCGCTGCGTTGCAGATTGATACGGATATCGACCTTGCCGCGCGACAGCTTGTTCATGATCATTTCGCGCAGCGTCGGTTCGCAGACCCGCACGTCTTCGGGCATGCGGAAATTCAGATCGAGAAAGCGCGAGTTCACCGTGCGCAGTTCGACGGATACGCTCACGCCACCGGTGCCGGAGGCCGCGACGAGTTCGCGCGTGGCGCTCGCATAGCCAGTCATGCTGTAGATCATTGTATTTCTCGCGATTGTGGCCATGCGTTCGACGATGGCCGGAGAGTCCAAGCGCCTGGCGTGTACGAGACGCGAGGCGGTGAATTCTTATTATCCCATTTTTGCCGACTGGTCCCCGTGCCGCCCCCCTGTATCGGGTGGGAGTCGCCGGGCACGATCGGCTGTAAAATCCGGTTTTCCTCCTGCTCTTCCAGACCCATCCCCCATGACCGACACCAACCAACGCCCCAGCGGCCGCCTGGCGAACCAGTTGCGCGACGTGCGCATCACCCGCCATTACACGAAGCACGCGGAGGGCTCGGTGCTGGTCGAATTCGGCGACACCAAGGTCATCTGCACGGCCAGCATCGCCGAGAGCGTGCCGTCTTTCCTGCGCGACCGCGGTCAAGGCTGGCTCACCGCCGAATACGGCATGCTGCCGCGCGCCACGCACACCCGCAGCGACCGCGAAGCCGCCCGTGGCAAGCAAACGGGTCGCACGCAGGAAATCCAGCGGCTGATCGGCCGCGCGCTGCGCTCGGTGTTCGACCTCGAGAAACTCGGCGCGCGCACGCTGCATATCGACTGCGACGTCATTCAGGCCGACGGTGGCACGCGCACCGCGAGCATCACCGGCGCCTTCGTCGCCGCGCACGATGCGGTGTCGAAACTGCTGGCAAGCGGCCGCATCGCCGCCTCGCCTATCAGCAATTACGTGGCGGCTATTTCTGTCGGTGTGTACAACGGTCTGCCGGTCCTCGACCTCGACTACGCCGAAGACTCGCAATGCGATACCGACATGAACGTCGTGATGACGGGCGCCGGCGGCTTCGTCGAAATCCAGGGCACGGCCGAAGGCGTGCCGTTCTCGCGCGACGAAATGAATTCGCTGCTCGATCTGGCGAGCGACGGCATCAATACGCTAATCGGCCTGCAGAAAGCCGCGTTGGAGCAACAGGGTGAGTGAGGCCGGACGAAACAGCGGCGCGACAGAGCCGGAGGCGGGTTTCAAAGCGGCCTTGCCGGCATCCACCGCGGCATCAACCGCGGCATCACCCGCGGTATCGCCATCAACTTCTTCGACGTCGCCGTTGAAGAAAGTCGTGCTGGCGTCCAACAACGCAGGCAAGCTGCGCGAGTTTGCGGCGTTGCTCGACGCCGCCGGCATCGAGCTGATCGCACAAGGCGCGCTGAATGTGCCGGAAGCGGAAGAGCCGTACCCCACGTTCGTCGAGAACGCATTGACGAAGGCGCGCCACGCCGCGCGACTCACCGGCCTGCCCGCTCTCGCCGACGACTCAGGCCTGTGCGTACGCATCCTGAACGGCGCACCGGGTGTTTATTCGGCGCGCTACGCGCAACTGGCCGGCGGTGAGAAAAGCGATGCGGCGAACAACACCCATTTAGTCTCCGCGTTGCAAGGCGCATCCGACCGCCGGGCGTATTACTACTGCGTGCTAGCACTGGTGCGTCATCCGGAAGACCCTGAGCCGCTTATCGCCGAAGGTCGCTGGCATGGAGAGATGCTCGACGCACCGCGCGGCGAGCATGGTTTCGGTTACGACCCGTACTTCTTCCTGCCCGCCCTGGGCGCGAGCGCCGCGGAACTCGAACCCGCGGTGAAAAACGCCAGCAGCCATCGCGCGATGGCGTTGCGGCAACTGCTCGCGCGCCTCTCGGAGGACGCGTGATTCCGATCAAGCCGACGCCCGCGGACATCGGCAACGGTGTCGTCAAGGCGTTCACGTCGCCGGGCAGTATTCGTTTGACGTCGCTGCCGCCGCTCTCGCTCTACGTGCATTTCCCGTGGTGCGTGCGTAAGTGCCCGTATTGCGATTTCAATTCGCATGAATGGAAAGGCGATAGCTTCCCGGAAACGGAGTATCTCGACGCGTTGCGCGCCGACCTCGAGATGGCGTTGCCGCTCGTATGGGGACGCCAGGTGCATACGGTGTTCATCGGTGGCGGCACGCCGAGCCTGCTCTCCGCGGCCGGACTCGATCGCATGCTGTCCGACGTACGAGCGCTGCTGCCGCTCGACGCAGATGCCGAGATCACACTGGAGGCCAACCCCGGCACGTTCGAAGCCGCGAAGTTCGCGCAGTTTCGCGCGAGCGGCGTGAATCGTCTGTCGGTCGGGATTCAGAGTTTCAACGAAGCGCATCTCAAGGCGCTCGGCCGTATTCACGACGCGACACAAGCACGCCACGCCGTCGAAGTGGCCGCGACCACGTTCGACAATTTCAACCTTGACCTGATGTACGCGCTGCCGGGACAAACGCTGGCCGAATGCCAGGCGGACGTGGAAACTGCGCTGTCATTCGCGCCGCCGCATCTTTCGCTGTACCACCTCACACTCGAACCGAACACGCTGTTCGCCCGCTTTCCGCCCGCGTTGCCCGACGACGACGCCTCCGCCGATATGCAGGACTGGATTCACGAACGCAGCGCAGCCGCTGGGTACGAACACTACGAAGTGTCCGCGTACGCGCAGCCGCATCGGCAAAGCAAGCACAATCTGAATTACTGGCGCTTCGGCGACTATCTTGGCATCGGTGCGGGCGCACATACCAAACTGTCGTTCCCGAACCGCGTGTTGCGGCAGGTGCGCTACAAGCACCCGACGAAGTTCATCGAGCAGGCGAGAGCCGGTAGCGCCGTGCAGGAAGAACATGAAGTCGGGCCGCGCGATCTGCCGTTCGAATTCATGCTGAACTCGCTGCGCCTCGTCGAAGGATTTCCGGTGTATCGGTTTGCGGAGCGCACTGGCTTATCCATGACATCGATCGAACCGGCTTTGCAGGAAGCGGAACGACGCAGGCTGATCACACGCGATCACGAAAAGATCGCGCCGACACCGCTGGGTCAAGCCTTCCTGAACGATCTACAGGAGCTGTTTCTCAAAGATCCGCAGTGATTACAGTTGGGTTGCCTTTCGCTGGCTGGTTTTTTCAGGTTACAATTTAGGGCTTGGAGGTGTGGCCGAGTGGTTTAAGGCACCGGTCTTGAAAACCGGCGAAGGAGTGATCCTTCCGTGAGTTCGAATCTCACCGCCTCCGCCAGATCATCATCAAAGCCCCGTCAGTCGAAAAGACTCACGGGGCTTTTTTACTGGCTCGCCAAAAAACAACCGATAAATCCGACCGCTTCAATCGTCTGGTTTTCACCCATTGCCGCGAACAAAACCCTGTCGAAACTTACCAGAATATAACGTTACATCTCTCTCAGTTTTCAAAGGACTTCTACCCGCCTCAGCACGTCTCATGCGCGGTTCGCGATGCTAAGATGGTCCGCCTTTATAACCACACAATCGGAAACTCCCATGAAAAAAGCCCTTCTTGCACTGGCCGCTGTTATCGCCACCATGACTGCTGTCGCACCGGCTTTCGCCGACGACCACCACCACCATCCGGTTTGCCACAAGGTGAAGGTGCATGGCCATTGGCAAAATCGCTGCCATTAAGGGCATCAGGCAACTGCATTAATCTGTCTTTGCAGAATCAGCCCCGCTTCTCGCGGGGCTTTTTTTTGTACTCAGAAAGCACGCACGTAAGTAACTGTAAATGGATGCCGCTTTAATCGACGCTTCGTAATTTGCCGTCACATCTCGAGTAGAACGATCGTCGCATGGATTTTCTCCAACTCGAAGACAAGGAGGAATCATGCTCAGACTGCTACTTGCAACGCTGTTCGTGCTCGGCCTCGGTGGATGCGTCGTCGCACCACCCGGATATGGATATGGCTACGCGCCAGCCTATGGATATGCACCCGGCTACTACGCGGCGCCGAGTGTCGACGTAGGTATCGGCATCGGTGGGGGACATGGCGGCTGGCATCGTTAAACGGTACGTATCGGCTGAATAGCCGATACGTTTCAACAACACCCACCGTATCGGACGTTCAGATCAGCCCGGTCGCTTCGACTTCAATCTTGAATCCGTAATGCAATTGCGGGACCGGCACCACCGCGCGTGCCGGTCGGGCTTCGCCTGCCCAGCGCGCGTAGATCTGATTGAAGCTCGGCCAATTGTCGATGTCGGAAATATAAACGCGGACCTGTACCAGTTGCGCAACGCTGCTTCCCGCGCTTTCAAGTGCGTGGCGAACATTGGCGAGTACCTGCTCCGCTTGCACTTCGAACGAGGCGTCCGCGAGCTTTTGGCCTTGCGCATCGATCGGTAATTGCCCCGACACGAACGCGAAACCATTCGCTATCGCGACATGGCTGTAGTGACCACCCGGCTTCGCTAGCGAAGCGGGATTCGAGGTTTGCGGCAATTGCGGTTCAGATTGGCTAACAGCCATGAATGCGACTCCAGGAGTGATGGCGCCAAAGCAGCGCGTCGGTAAAAACGCTGCATGCCATCACCTGCGAGTCACACGCTCAGCGCATCCAGCTTCTCGCGGGCGTCGGCGCAGCGGCGATTCAGATCGCGATGCATCAACTGACTATCGAGCAGTGTCGATACATCGAACAACCCATAATCAAAGCGCAAGACGTATTCGATATCCGTGTAATCGTGATAGGCGCCGCTGTCGGCCAGCTTCTGCGCTTCGGCGAATGCAGCAGATTGCCGTTCGCCGTCCATCAAGTCTCTTATCGCCATGATTGCCGCTCCGAGGAACAGTGGCTCCATCATAGCAATGCAAAATGAAACGCAAGGTAGCGCGCACGCAACACCGGGTGTTTTCCTTAGTCGCGCTGCATTCGCGACCGGCACGGTCGTACTGAAACGACGTCACACAACCGCAACCGGCGCCTTCGCTCCGTGCAGCTTCACGACGAGTATCCGCCCGACGTAACACAACACACCCGCTACCCCGACGACGACACCCATGCCTCTCGGCGAACCGTCTTGCCACAGTCCCACGGCCAGGCTCGACAACGCGCCCAGCGACAACTGCACCGCGCCGAACACGGCCGCTGCCGCGCCGGCATTGAGCGGATAGCGATGCATGAGATCGGTCGTGCAATTGGCGGACAGTACGCCCACGACACCGACCACGAAAAACAGCCCGAACACGATCGACCACAGGCCGCCCCATCCGGTCAACGACACCAGACACACGAACAGCGAAGCCACGCAACTGACAGTGGCCGCCGCCGAAATAATCGGCAACGGACCGAGCCGGCCGACGAGTCGCGTATTCAGGAAATTGCCGAACATGATGCCGGCGATGTTCAGCGCAAAGAAGAACCCGTAGTGCTGCGCGGACACGTGGAAATAGTCGATATATACGAAGGGTGTCGCCGTGATGTACGCGAACATCGACGCGAACGCCATTCCGCCGCACAGCATGTGCCCCCACGCAACCGGATCGCGCAGCAACTTGCCATAGGCACCGAACGATTTCACCAACGCCGATTGCGCCCGCTTCTCGCGTGGCCACGTTTCGGGCACCTTGAGCCAGGCCGTGACGGCGCACACGGCGCCGAACAGCGTGAGCGCCACGAACACGACGCGCCAGCCCCCGAGTAGCAGCAACTGGCCGCCTATCAACGGCGCGAGCAGCGGCCCGACCGACGTCACGATGGCGAGCATCGACAGCACGCGGGCGGCGTCGGTGGGACTGTGCGCATCGCGGGCAATCGCGCGCGCCAGCACCGAAGCCGCGCCGGCGCCGAGCGCCTGCACGAAGCGGAATATCACCAACGATTCGATCGAGAACGACAGCGCGCAGGCAACGGTCGCGATCGCATACATGACGATGCCGCCGAGCAACACGGGGCGGCGTCCATAGCTATCCGACAGCGGACCATAAACGAGCATGCCGAGCGAAAAGCCGAACATGAAACTGGTGAGCGTGGTCTGCGCGCGGCCGGCGCTGATCGCAAATGCCTGCGCAATGGTCGGCAGGCTCGGCAGATACATATCGATGGAAATCGGCCCGCAGGCGGCCAGCGCACCGAGCAACAGGATCAGCCGGCCATCGGGCCGGCGGGTGACGACGTGAGACATGGAAATCCAGATGGCGCACCGCTCCGTCGTTGACGGCGCAATGAAGTGAGCCGGAGAAAACTGCACCAGCAAAGCCCGATTGTAAGCGACATCGAATCCCGTCCCCTTCTGAACGCCCTTTCCCGCCCGCGGTCGCCGCCTCACCCCCGCGGGCCGCGCGGCTACCCGTTCAGCGCGACTCCGGTACAATTTCCGCACCCATCCCAGCGTGGAACGCACGGCTCTCCGGGCCGACCCGGGCTGTCTCCGGGTCATCCGCGGGCCGCTTCCGTCGCTGCAGAACCCCTATTCCGCTATCGCCATGTCCAAAAACGAAATCCTCTTCGAACGCGCGCAGCGCACGATTCCCGGCGGCGTCAACTCGCCGGTGCGCGCATTCCGCTCGGTCGGCGGCACGCCGCGCTTCATCGAACGCGCGCAAGGTCCGTACTTCTGGGACGCGGACGGCCAGCGCTATACCGACTACATCGGCTCATGGGGGCCGATGATCCTCGGCCACGTGCATCCCGAAGTGCTCGAAGCCGTGCAGCGCGTGCTGGCCAACGGTTTCTCGTTCGGCGCGCCGACCGAATCGGAAGTGGAAATCGCCGAGGAAATCTGCAAGCTGGTGCCGTCCATCGAACAGGTGCGGATGGTGTCGAGCGGCACCGAAGCCACCATGAGCGCGTTGCGTCTGGCGCGCGGTTTCACGAACCGCAGTCGCATCGTCAAGTTCGAAGGCTGTTATCACGGTCACGCGGACAGCTTGCTGGTCAAGGCGGGCTCGGGTCTGCTGACGTTCGGCAACCCGACCTCGGCGGGCGTGCCGGTCGACATCGCGAAGCACACCACGGTGCTCGAGTACAACAACGTCGCCGAACTCGAAGAGGCGTTCAAGGCTTTCGGCAACGAGATCGCATCGGTCATCGTCGAACCGGTTGCGGGCAACATGAATCTGGTACGCGCCACGCCCGAGTTCCTGCAAGCGCTGCGGCGCCTGTGTAGCGAATATGGTTCGGTGCTGATTTTCGACGAAGTGATGTGCGGTTTTCGGGTCGCCCTCGGCGGTGCGCAAGAGGTGTACGGCATCACGCCGGATCTGACGTGTCTGGGCAAGGTGATCGGCGGCGGCATGCCGGCCGCGGCCTTCGGCGGTCGTCGGGACATCATGGCGCATCTCGCGCCGCTCGGCGGCGTCTATCAGGCCGGCACCCTGTCGGGCAATCCGATCGCCGTGGCCGCCGGCCTGAAGACCCTGCAACTCATCCAGGCGCCCGGCTTCTACGAAACACTTTCCGCACGCACCGCGCGCCTCGCGCAAGGTCTGGCGAAGGTGGCGAACGAAGCGGCGGTGCCGTTCGCGGCCGATTCGCTCGGCGGCATGTTCGGCCTGTATTTCACCGAGTCGGTTCCGGCCAGCTTCGCCGAAGTCACGAAAAGCGACGTGCCGCGCTTCAACGCGTTCTTCCACAAGATGCTCGACGCGGGCGTGTATTTCGCGCCGTCGGCATACGAGGCCGGCTTCGTGTCGATCGCTCACGACGACGCGATCGTCGACGCGACGATCGACGCGGCGCGCGGCGCGTTCGCTTCGCTCGCGGCCTGAGGCGCGCAACCACGCACACAGGCCTTCGCCCAGGCATTCGCGCCCGCCCAGCCACCGCCACCACCACCGGACACCGATGTTTTCGCAAACCGATTTTGTCCATATGGAACGCGCGCTAGCTCTGGCGAGACGCGGCATGTACACCACCGACCCGAATCCGCGCGTCGGCTGCGTGCTCGTCAAGAACGACGAGGTCATCGGCGAAGGCTTCACGCAACCCGCCGGTCAGGATCATGCGGAAGTGCGCGCCTTGAAGGATGCGCGCTCGCGCGGCCACGATCTGCGCGGCGCGACGGCCTACGTCACGCTGGAACCGTGCAGTCACTTCGGCCGCACACCGCCCTGTGCGAACGCGCTGATCGAAGCGCAGGTCAGCCGCGTGGTCGCCGCGATGCAGGATCCGAATCCGCAAGTTTCCGGGCGCGGTCTCGCGATGCTGCGCGACGCCGGTATCGAAGTGCGTTGCGGTTTGCTGGCGCAGGAAGCCCACGAACTGAACATCGGTTTCGTGTCGCGCATGACGCGCGGCCGGCCCTGGGTACGGATGAAGGTGGCGGCTTCGCTCGACGGCCGCACCGGTTTGCCGTCCGGCATCAGCCAGTGGATTACGGGCGAAGCGGCGCGCGCGGACGGCCATGCGTGGCGCGCCCGTGCCTCGGCGATTCTGACCGGCATCGGCACGGTGCGCGAAGACGATCCGCGCATGACGGTGCGAGCCATCGACACGCCCCGTCAACCGCAACGCGTGCTGGTCGACGGTCGTCTCGACGTGCCGCCGGAAGCGCAAATTCTGGCCGGCGCACCGACGTTGATTTTTTGCGGCAATCTCGATGAGCGGCACACCGAACGCGCAAACGCGCTGCGCGATCGCGGCGCCGAGATCGTGCAGATGGCGAATGCGGCGGGCAAGGTCGACCTGCCTGCCATGCTCAAGGCGCTTGGCGAACGCGGTGTCAACGAGTTGCACGTGGAAGCGGGCTACAAGCTGAACGGTTCGCTGCTGCGCGAAGGCTGTGTCGACGAATTGCTCGTCTACCTCGCGCCCAGTCTGCTCGGCATGGACTCGATGAGCATGTTCAACCTGAGCGCACCCGAGACGCTCGATGCCCGTGTCAAACTGAATTTTCATGCGGTCGACCGGATCGGCGACGATCTGCGGATTCTCGCGCGCTTCGTGCCGGCTACAGCAGCCGCCGCCGAGGCCGATGCCGCCGCGCCTCCCATTACGAAATAAGCACACGACAAGGATCAGCACGATGTTTACAGGAATCGTCGCGGCAGTGGGCCGCATCGAATCAGTCAACCCGCTCGGCACCGACGGCGATGCCGGCGTGCGTCTGAACGTGCAGGCCGGCGGCCTCGAGTTGGACGACGTCCAGCTCGGCGACAGCATCACCATTCAGGGCGCCTGCATGACGGTGGTGGCCAAGACCGCCGACTCGTTCGAAGTCGACGTGTCGCGCGAAAGCTTGAACTGCACCGCCGGGCTCGGCGAGATCGGCGAGGTCAATCTGGAAAAAGCGCTGCGTGCGCACGACCGGCTCGGCGGCCACATCGTGTCGGGTCACGTGGACGGCCTCGGCACCGTCACCCATTTTGCGCCGGTGGGCGAATCGCACGAACTGCGCGTGCTGGCGCCGCGCGAGATCGGCCGCTATCTCGCGTACAAAGGCTCGATTACCGTGAATGGCGTGAGCCTGACCGTCAACTCGGTGAAGGACCGCGACGACGGCTGCGAATTTTCGATCAACCTGATTCCGCACACGGTCGAAGTCACCGCGCTGAAGCATTTGCGTGAAGGGACCCGGGTCAATCTGGAGATCGATCTGATTGCGCGGTACGTGGAGCGGATGATGTCCGCGCCCACCGGCAGCGTGCCGGTTTCCAGATAACCTGCCTTCACGCGCGGCGGCTAATCCTGGGTTAGCCGCGCAATCGGTGTGATCTGCAGCGGGTCGGTGCGCAACTCGATCAGCGCAGCGACGCCGGCCTGCTGCGCACGCTCGAACGCGGCCGGAAAGTCTTCCGTGCGCTCGACGCGTTCCGCGTGTGCGCCGAACGATTTAGCCAGCGCGATGAAGTCGGGATTCGCGAGACGCGTCGCCGACACGCGGCCCGGGTATTCGCGTTCCTGATGCATACGGATGGTGCCGAGCATGCCGTTGTTCACCACGATCACGATGAGCGGTGCGCCGAACTGCACGGCCGTCGCCAGTTCCTGCGGATACATCATGAAGCAGCCGTCGCCGGCGAAACACACCACCGTTCGCTGCGGATTCTGCAGCTTCGCCGCAATGGCAGCCGGGAAACCGTAGCCCATCGCGCCGTTGGTCGGCGCGAGTTCGGTACCCGGCGTGCGGTAACGGTAGAAGCGATGCACCCACACCGTGTAATTGCCGGCGCCATTGGAGATGACCGCGTCGTCGGGCAGCACCTTGTCCAGATGCGACACCACGCTCGCCATATCGACACCCGCGAGTTCGGGGTTCGAAGCAGGCGGCGTCGAGTGCTTCACGTAGTCGGCGCGCGCGGCCGCGGTCCACGCTTGCCACGGTCTTGCAGCGTTCGTTGCGGACGCACCCAGTTCTTCGAGCGCCGCGGCGAACGCGCGCATGCCCGCATTGATCGGCAAATGCGCCTGATACACGCGCCCAAGTTCCTGAGCATCGGGATGCACGTGCACCAGTGTCTGGCGCGGCACCGGATGCCCGATCAGGCTGTAACCGGACGACGTCGTCTCAGCCAGCCGCGATCCAACGACGAGCAGCAGGTCGGCTTCGCGCACGCGATCCGCAAGCGCGGGCGAAATGCCAAGACCCAGTTGCCCGACGTAATGCGAGTCGCGGTTGTCGAACAGATCCTGACGACGGAACGACGCCGCCACCGGCAGATCGTTGGCGATGACGAAGCGTTTGAACGCATCGGTCGCGGAGCGATCCCAGCCCGTGCCACCGAGCACCACCAGCGGTTTCTTCGCGGCGTCGAGCAGGCTTTTCAACTCAGCCATCGCGGCCACGGTCGGCGCGGCCTGCGCAATTCGCACCGGCGCGGCATCGGCCACTTCGCCCGCATTGAACAGTACGTCTTCCGGCAAGCTGATCACCACCGGCCCCGGACGTCCGGACAGCGCAATGCTGAACGCCTTCGCGACGATTTCCGGAATGCGCTCGAGGCTGTCGATCTCCGTGACCCACTTGGCGAGACCGCCGAACATCTGCCGGTAGTCCACTTCCTGAAACGCACCGCGCCCGATAAAGCCGCGTTCGACCTGACCGATGAACAGGATCATCGGCGTGGAGTCTTCGCGGGCCGTGTGCACGCCGTTGGCCGCGTGCGTCGCGCCCGGGCCACGCGTGACGAAACAGATGCCAGGGCGCCCGGTGAGTTTGCCGTACGCGTCGGCCATGTTCGACGCGGCGCCTTCGTGACGGGTGACGATGGTGCGGATGCCGTGCGCGTCGTGCAACGCGTCGAGCACCGCGAGATAACTTTCGCCGGGTACGCAGTAGACCGTGTCCACGGCATTGCGGACCAACGCGTCGACGAGAATCTGCCCGCCGTTGCGCGATTGAACAGTGTCAGACATGGACTTCAAGCTCCTTATGACGGGTTTCCCGCAAAAGCATCGCGACGCCGAGCACGGCGTAGTGCGCTACGACGGCTAATCGTTCTCTTTGGCCACCGCCGCTCCGGCAATGTGATGACGCGCCAGCGACTGCGCAACGAAACCCGACGCCTTCATTTCCTCGACGAACTGCGCGAGATAGGCAGCGGCGTCGTCGCCCTTCGCCTTGGGCAGGCCCATCGCCTGGCGGATCACCATGAAGCGTTGATCGAGCAGCCGCAAGCCGCCCACCTTTGCGCCATCCATTTCGAGTTGCTGTTTGACGCCCGCCGCGACGTCCAGATGCTGGTCCAGAAAACCCTGCACGACGGCGGGCGAAGTCGGAATCCGTACGATCGTGGCGCGCTTCAGTTCACGCGTGAGGAACAGATCGTAGGCGCTGTTCTTGCCGACCGCGACCGTCACGCCGGGTTGATCGACCTGTTCGTTGGTGGTGATCGGCGACGCGTTGCGCACCATGTAGAAACCTTCGATCAGCACGTACGGTTTCGTGAAACTGATTTCCTGCCCACGCTTGGGGTCGACCGCGAAGAACCCGATGTCGGCCTTGTCCTGATTCACGTTCTCGACAGAGGCACCCGCTGATTTGACCGCAACCAGTTGGAGCGGCACGCCTAGCCGCCGGGCAAACTCGGTGGCGAGATCGACCGAGACGCCGACCGGCTGACCGGTGGCCGGATCGAGCCTGGCCAGGATCGGATTGCCGAGGTTGATCGACGCGCGCAGCGTGCCGCTCGGAGCGAAAACTTTCACCATGGATGCACCTGTCTGCGTCGTGGAAGAGGCCGCGCCCTGCTGCGGCGCGAGAGAGGAACAGGACGTTAGAGCGAATACCACACTGCTCGCCGTCAGCACGACGCCAAGGATTTGCATGAGGCGCTCGCGGCCTTGCCTTGCTAAAAGCTTTGTCATTCCGGAATGCCTCGGTTGGATGCCTCGGTGATTAGCGCACCGCGACGGCCTGATGCAGGCGCTCGTCGAAGGGACTGCCCAGAAAAGGTTGAAGGTCGTTGCGCAAGTCCTTCACGTAGGGTTCTTCGACGAACGTGTCGTAAGCCGCCGGGGAACGCAACACTTCGACCAGCGTGAAGTGATTCTTCGCGCCGTCCTGCTGCAACACGTCGATGTGCAGCACCGCCGGATCTTGTTCGGCCTGTTTCGCGTACGACTGCAAGATCGGCAATGCGGTCTTGACGGCGGCCGGCTCGATATCGACGTGCACGATCGAATAGAGCGGCGTGTCGGGCTTTGCGTCGACTCCCGCGCTCATGCCCTCGCCGACTCCCGCGCTGACCTGCCCGGCGGCGTGAGCCGGGATCCGGCACGCGAGCGCTGCTGTCGCAAAGAGTGTCGCCATGAAGCGGGATTCGATTTTCAACATACGGTGGGGGTGGGCTTGCAAAACATCAATTGGAGGAAACGGGCTCGGCCATACCGTGCAGCAGCGCGGCATGGAATGCATCGGGATCCTGCATCTGCGGCGCGTGGCCGGCATCCGGAAACTCGACCAGCTTCACGTGCGGAATCGCCGCGGCCGCCGCGTGCGCAAGTTGCGGATAGTTGCCGAGCGAAGGACGGATTTCAGGCGGTGCGAACTCCTTGCCGATCGCCGTCGTGTCCTTGTCGCCGATCATCAGCAAGGTCGACGCCTTGAGTTGCGACAGCTCGTAGTAGACAGGTTGCGTCAGGATCATGTCGTAGAGCAGCGCGGAGTCCCACGCCACGAGATCGCGCTGCGGCCCGCGGTACATGCCGGCCAGCATCTGTACCGAAGGCTCGTAGTCGGCGCGCCACTGCCCCGCGAAATAGGTGTTTTTCTCGTAGTTGCGGATGCGGTCCGCCGAGGTATGCAGTTCGCGCTGATACCACTCGTCGATCGAGATGGGCGGCACGCCTTTGGCGCGCCAGTCTTCGAGTCCGATCGGGTCGACCAGCACCAGTTGCTCGGTTTGCTGCGGGTACGTGAGCGCGTAGCGAATCGCCAGCATGCCGCCGGTGGAGTGACCGATCATCGTGGCCTGATGGATATCGAGCGACTGCAGCAGGTCACGGGTATTACGCGCGAGTTGCTGGAACGAGAACTGATAGCTCTGCGGCTTGCTCGATTTGCAGAAGCCGATCTGGTCGATTGCAATCACACGGTAGCCGGCATGGCTCAACACGCGGATGGTCGGCGCCCAGGTAGCCGCGCAATAGTTCTTGCCATGCAACAGCACGGCGGTACGGCCGTTCACTGTCTTCGGGTCCGGCGCGACATCCATGTAAGCCATCCGCATGTCTTGCCGCTGCGAATGGAACTTGAAGTACGACACCGGGTACGGATACGCGAAGCCCTGCAGTTCGGCGCCGTAGACCGGCCCGTCCTGTGCGGGATCGGCCGGGTTGCCGACACTGGCCGGATGAGCGGAGGCGCCCGGCTCGCTTGCGGCTGCTGCGTACAGCAGAGGCGAGGCGACCAGCATGGCGGCTGCGACTACCGAAACTAAACAATGAGACTTTTTCATTGACGGATAGAACGTAGGACGACGGAAATCCGTATCGCCGTGGGCGACGGAACCAAGGGGGCCGGCAAAGGCGTGATGGTGACACATCGAAGATCGTCACGCATTTCACCAGCTTTCAACTGGCTGAGTGCCGGGGAACAGCCAAAGTTTCGTCGAGCATACCGGCGCCCCACGCCTGAACACCAGTCGGCCAGATGGCCAATCCGGGCCAATCCGGGCCTATGCCATCCGGCGGAGGCGACTTGACCCCGCTCGTGGCGTAAAATACGCGCTTTCCCGAAAATCTCGCCAACATGACGCTCGCCTCCACCCTTGAGATCATCGCCGAACTGAAAGCCGGCCGGATGGTGATCCTCGTCGACGAAGAAGACCGTGAGAACGAGGGTGACCTCGTCATCGCCGCCGAATTCGTCACCCCGGAAGCGATCAACTTCATGGCACGCTACGGTCGCGGCCTGATCTGCCTGACGTTGACGCAGGAACGCTGCAAGCTGTTGAACCTGCCGCTCATGACGTACCGCAACGGCACCCAGTACGGCACGGCGTTCACGGTCAGCATCGAGGCGGCCGAAGGCGTGACCACCGGCATTTCGGCGGCCGACCGCGCCCGCACCATTGCCGCGGCAGTCGCCACCGACGCCCGCGCCGAGCACATCGTTCAGCCCGGTCACGTGTTTCCGATCATGGCGCAGCCCGGCGGCGTGCTGGTGCGCGCGGGCCATACCGAAGCCGGTTGCGACTTCACCGCGCTGGCGGGCCTCACGCCGGCGGCGGTCATCTGCGAAGTCATCAACGACGACGGCACGATGGCGCGGCTGCCGGACCTGATGGAATTCGCGAAACAGCATGACCTCAAGATCGGCACGATTGCCGATCTTATTCACTACCGCAGCCGCACCGAATCGATCGTCGAGCGCATTTGCGAACGCACCATGCAGACGGCGCACGGCGCGTTCCGCGCGGTCATGTATCTCGACCAGCCCAGCGGCCAGCCGCATATCGCGCTGGTGCGCGGCACGCCGAACGTCGGGCGCGACACGCCGGTGCGGGTACACGAACCGCTGTCGGTTCTCGATCTGCTCGAAGTCGGCGAGTCCACCCACTCGTGGACGCTGGACGCCGCCATGAAGGAAATTGCCGAACGCGATCTCGGCGTGATCGTGCTGCTGAACTGCGGCGATTCGAAAGACCATCTGATCGACGTCTTCAAGGCGTTCGACTCGAAGGAAAAGGCCGAGGCGCTCAAACGCCGGCCGGTCGACTTCAAGACCTACGGCATCGGCGCGCAGATTCTGCGCGAGCTCGGTGTCGGCAAGATGCAGGTGCTGTCGAACCCGCGCAAGCTCGGCAGCATGTCGGGCTACGGCCTGGAAGTCACGGGCTTCATCCCCATGCCGGGCGGCGCGACACAAGCGCCTCACGAAGGCTGATCCGACCACTCACGCGCCTCGCGCTCACTCAAACACTACGGAATTGATATGGAAATCGGACAATACCAACCGAATCTCGACGGCGACGGACTGCGCATCGGCATCGTCCAGGCGCGTTTTAACGAACCCGTTTGCAACGGCCTCGCCGACTCCTGCATCGAAGAACTGGAACGCCTCGGCGTGGTCGGCGAAGACGTGCTGCTCGTCACCGTGCCGGGCGCACTGGAAATCCCGCTGGCGCTGCAAAAGCTTGCCGAAAGCGCGCAATTCGACGCGCTGATCGCGCTGGGCGCGGTGATTCGCGGCGAGACGTACCACTTCGAACTGGTCTCGAACGAAAGCGGTGCGGGCATCACGCGTATCGGTCTGGACTTTGGCATTCCGGTTGCAAACGCCGTGCTGACCACCGAAACGGACGAACAGGCGGTGGCCCGCATGACCGAAAAAGGCCGTGACGCTGCGCGCGTGGCGGTCGAAATGGCGAACCTGTCCGTCGCGCTCGAACAACTCGGCGGCGACGACGAAGAAGAAGACGAAGAAGAGGAAGAAGCATGAAGAGCGCACGCCGACGCTCCCGCGAACTGGCTACGCAGGGGCTTTACCAGTGGCTGCTGTCGGGTTCGCCCGGCGGTGAAATCGACGCGCAACTGCGCGGCGCGCAAGGCTTCGACAAGGCCGATCACGAACATCTGGACGCTATCCTGCATGGCGTGATCCGCGACTCGGAAGCGCTTTCCGCCGACATCGCGCCGTGCCTCGACCGTCCCATCGAGCAACTCTCGCCGGTCGAACGCGCAGTGTTGCTGGTCGCCGCGTTCGAACTGAAGAACCACCTCGATATTCCGTATCGCGTGGTGATCAACGAAGCAGTCGAACTCGCCAAGACCTTCGGCGGCGCGGACGGTTACAAGTACGTGAACGGTGTGCTCGACAAACTCGCGGCGCACCTGCGCCCGGCGGAAACGCAAGCCGCCCGCAAGCACTGACCCGGGGGCCCGGAACGCCGTTGCACCGATGGACGAACGGACGCAGCGCCGTTCCGCTTCTGCTTTGAAACTGGATTTGACCGTATGACTTCCGTGACCGAACCCCTCGTGCGGCTGGCCGCCCGCGTGGACGCCATCCAGCCGTTCTATGTGATGGAGCTGGCCAAGGAGGCCGCGCTGCTCGAACGCGAGGGGCGCGACATCATTCACATGGGGATCGGCGAACCCGATTTCACCGCGCCGGAGCCGGTGATCGAAGCGGCGGCTGGCGCGTTGCGTCGCGGCGTGACGCAGTACACGAACGCGCTCGGTCTGCACGCGTTGCGCGAGGCCATCTCGGCGCACTACGCCGAGGTGTACGACGTTGCGGTGGATCCGGCACGAATCGTCGTGACGGCCGGCGCCTCGGCGGCTTTGCTGCTGGCCTGCGCCGCGCTGGTCGACCGCGACGACGAGGTGCTGATGCCCGACCCCTGCTACCCCTGCAACCGCCATTTCGTCATCGCGGCGGAAGGCAAGCCGGTGATGGTGCCGAGCGGTCCGGCGGAGCGCTTCCAGCTGACCGCGGCCGATGTCGAGCGTCTGTGGGGCGAGCACACCCGCGGCGTGCTGCTGGCGTCGCCGTCGAACCCCACCGGCACGTCCATCGAACCGGCCGAGCTCGAGCGTATCGTCAAGGCGGTCCGTGCGCGCGGCGGCTTCACGATCGTCGACGAGATCTACCAGGGCCTGAGCTACGACGCGAAACCCGTGTCGGCGCTCTCGTATGGCGACGATGTCATCACGGTCAACAGTTTCTCGAAGTACTTCAACATGACCGGCTGGCGGCTGGGCTGGCTGGTGGTGCCGCCAGGCATGGTCAGCGCCTTCGAAAAGCTCGCTCAGAACCTGTTCATCTGCGCCTCGGCACTCGCGCAGCATGCCGCACTCGCCTGCTTCGAACCCGAAACGATCGCGATTTACGAAGGGCGTCGTCTGGAATTCAAGCGTCGCCGCGATTTCATCGCGCCGGCGCTACAAACCTTGGGCTTTTCCGTGCCGGTCATGCCGGACGGCGCGTTCTACGCGTATGCCGACTGCCGGAGCGTCGCGCACCACGCTGCCGGCGACAGCGCGGCCCTGACCAAGGCGATGTTGCACGACGCGGGTGTGGTGCTGGTGCCGGGGATGGATTTCGGCACCTCGGCGCCGAAGGACTATATCCGGCTGTCGTATGCGACGGCTTATCCAAAGCTGGAGCAGGCGGTCGACCGATTGGCGAAGCTGTTCGGACGGCATTGATCCGGGCGGCCGCAGGCGAAAAAAAAGACACCGCGAAGGTGTCTTTTTTTATGTTCACTCAGCTGAATCTCAGGCGCCCAACTCCGAAGCCGAAGCGACGTGCTTCGTCGTCGTACCCGAGGTGGCGTCGTCCTGATCGCCCACCGGCGTCTTGACAGGTACCGTCGCGCTCAGCGGATGAGCGTCCAGCGTGACCTGCACCCGCTTGTTCGTGCTGGCGACGGCAGCTGCCGTATTGTTCGACGCGGTGATCACCGGAGCCTGCGGCGCGTTGATGGGCACCTTGCGGCCGCGCGCCACGTCACGCAGACGGCCACGTTCGGCCATGACCTTGGCACCGTAGCCACCGTCGTCCTGCGAACTCGAGCCCACGTACAGACGCAAACCGCCCGGCAGCGAACCGCCGCGCGCGATGCAGTCCTTCAGTACCAACGCACCCACCTTGATATTCGCGACGGGTTCGAGCGCGGCGCTCTGGCCGCCGAAGTACTGGAATTTATCCGAATGCACCTTGGACATCACCTGCATCAGGCCTTGCGCACCGACGCCGCTTTCTGCGTACGGATTGAAGCCCGATTCGATCGCCATCACGGAGAGCAGCAGCAGCGGGTCGAGACCGACTTCACGGCCAGTGTCGAACGCGGCCTTCACGAGCTCGCTGACGGGCTCCTGAGCCACGCGGTAGCGTCGGGCCAGGTAGGAAGCGACCAGGTCCTGCTCACGGGTCGAAACGAGCACGCGATCGTCGCGCGCATCGGCCGAAACGCGCTGGGCAGGAATCAGACGAGCCAGCGCGGACACGCCTTGCATGGTGCGCGGGTCGAGCCCGTTCAATGCTGCGACGCCCATGCCCGGCGAGCCGGCGGCGTCGAAAGCGCCGTCGAAGCTGGTGTTGCTGGCGGTCACGGTGCTGTTGTCGGTGTTGTCGGCAGTGACGGCGCTGGTAGCGTCGTTGCCGTTGGAACTCGCCGACAGCGAGTCGTCAGCGGGTGCCGTCGTTCCCGGCGGCCCGAAAGCCGGCAGCGGATTGCCCTGCAGAAGTCGTGCAGGACCGGCTTGCACAGCGGCCGAAATGACCGGCATGAGCCTGGCGGCGAGCGTGCCGCGCCAGGTCGGCATCAGCCACAGTGCCAGTGCCAGCACCACGGCGATACCGCCGACGATGCTGAACAGGTGATGACTCATTCGCGTCCCGCGACGCAGCACGCCGCGCATGAATTGCGCGATACGCTCATCGGGACGCCACGATAACCAGGCGTTCATTCAGATCTCCCATAGTGCATGATCCGCGAACTCCGCCGGTAAAAAGGGGCGGTAACACATGTTCGTAGAGTCAAGACATCGCGTGCTCTGTCTGGTTAGGGCAGCAGCGACGTCGGGAAACGGCATATACCGTCTGTGGGGAGCCGTCCTGAAAAAGGGCCGCGGCATGTCGAAAACATGCAGGCGGGAGGCTCCCACGCGAAAAAACCAGCGTCAGTTTGGCGCTGGCGAGGACTTCGATAAGACCGTCGAAAACCGTGCAGGGGAATCGGTAATCGCTGACGCGTTGCGTCGAGTGGACCGGGGGCAGTGGTAAAAAGGTTCACGCCCTGCAACCAATGTGGACGGATTCTATGCACGGTTTTATAGATCGTCAACACTATAGAAAGGTAAATCTATAACTAATTGTAATAATGAACGGTGTTCAGTCGGTCGAGAACCACGCGCCAAGCGGGTTTTCGAGCATCTTGCTTTCCGCTTCCGTCCTAGGCCGTTCGGCTGATCCGCGTGCGCCAGGTAACACAGGTAAAATCGACAATCGTTTTCGCACCCGGGAAGTCTTGCTGCCCCTTCCCGTGCAACCTCCTTCTGCCGCTCATGCGGCAACGAACCGCACCGATGAAATACAAAGACCTGCGTGATTTTGTTGGCCGACTCGAATCGATCGGCGAGCTTCGCCGTATCTCGCAAACCGTTTCGCCCGTCCTGGAAATGACCGAACTGTGCGACCGGGTGCTGCGCGCCGGTGGGCCGGCGCTACTGTTCGAGAGCAAAGCCCAGCATGCGTTCCCGGTGCTCGGCAATCTTTTTGGTACGCCACGCCGGGTGGCACTCGGCATGGGCATCGACGCACAAGGCGAAGACGATGGCGCCGCGCTCGAATCGCTGCGCGATGTCGGTCGACTGCTCTCAGCGTTGAAGGAACCCGAGCCGCCCAAAGGTCTCAAGGATGCGGGCAAATTGCTGTCGCTCGCGAAAGCCGTCTGGGACATGGCGCCGAAGACGGTGAGCGCGCCGCCCTGCCAGGAAATCGTGTGGGAAGGCCAGGATGTCGACCTGACGAAGCTACCCATTCAGACCTGCTGGCCGGGCGATGCCGGCCCGTTGATCACGTGGGGTCTGACCGTCACGCGAGGCCCGAATAAGAGTCGACAAAATTTAGGTATATATCGCCAGCAACTGATTGGGCGCAACAAACTGATCATGCGCTGGCTCGCGCATCGCGGCGGCGCGCTCGATTTTCGCGAGTTCGCTCTACAGAACCCGGGCAAGCCGTATCCGGTTGCCGTCGTGCTGGGCGCCGATCCGGCCACCATCCTGGGCGCGGTGACGCCGGTGCCCGACACGCTGTCCGAATACCAGTTCGCCGGCTTGCTGCGCGGCGGCCGCACCGAACTCGCGAAGTGCATCACGCCGGGCGTCGACGGTTTGCAGGTGCCGGCCCGTGCCGAGATCGTGCTCGAAGGCTTTATCTATCCGCAGGAAGGCGCGCCCGCCGCCGCTCCGGCAGGCGCGCCGCCGCGTCCGTCCAAAGGCGCGTCGGCCGGTTACGAGCATGCGCTGGAGGGCCCGTACGGCGACCATACCGGGTACTACAACGAACAGGAGTGGTTTCCGGTCTTTACCGTGGAGCGCATCACGATGCGGCGCGACGCGATCTACCACTCCACCTACACCGGCAAGCCGCCCGACGAACCCGCGGTGCTGGGCGTCGCGCTCAACGAAGTGTTCGTGCCGCTCTTGCAGAAGCAGTTCAGCGAGATCACCGACTTCTATCTGCCGCCCGAAGGTTGCAGTTACCGGATGGCGATCGTGCAGATGAAAAAGAGCTACCCCGGCCATGCCAAGCGCGTGATGTTCGGCGTGTGGAGTTTCCTGCGCCAGTTCATGTATACGAAGTTCATCGTCGTGGTGGACGAGGACGTGAATATCCGCGACTGGAAGGAAGTGATCTGGGCGATCACCACGCGTATCGACCCGGCGCGCGACACCGTGCTGGTGGATCGCACGCCGATCGACTACCTGGATTTCGCGTCGCCGGTCGCCGGTCTCGGCTCGAAGATGGGTCTCGACGCCACCAACAAATGGCCGGGCGAGACCGACCGCGAATGGGGGCGTCCTATCGAGATGGACAAGGCGGTCAAGCAACGTGTGGACGCGTTGTGGAGCGAGCTGGGTCTTTGAAACAGGCCGTGGCTCACTAATAACAACGTCGATGGAGTCGTCGCACGGATGCACGCTTTTTCTTTGCTGTCGGATGGTTTTTTCCTGTCGTTGTCACTGTGCCTCGACATTGGTCTCGTGAATGTCGCGATCATTTCGCTCACGCTGTCGCACGGTTTCAAGCCGGGTTTCTGGCTGGGGCTCGGCTCCTGTTTCGGCGATCTGATCTACGCGGCGCTGGCGCTCGCCGGCATGGCCGCGTTGCTGCAGTTCCAGTCGGTGCGTTGGGTCGTGTGGATCGGCGGCGCAGCAATCCTGCTGTTTCTCACGTGGAAAATGGCACGCGAAGCGCTCTACCCCGCGTCGGCGCCGCCGGTGGCCGGGGAAGCGGACGCAGCGGGCGGACCGCCGCCTTTGCCCGCCTGGCGCGGATTTCTGCGTGGGGTGTTACTGGCCGTCTCGTCGCCCTCGGCGATTCTCTGGTTCGCGGCGGTGGGCGGCGCGTTGATCGCGAAAGCCGGCGCGACCAGCGCGACGACGGCGCCGGTGTTTCTAGGCGGCTTCTTTCTAGGCGGCCTGGCATGGACGATCTTTATCTGCGGACTCGGCAGCCACGGCCGCAAACGCGCCGGCACGGGCCTGCTGCGCGCGTGCCATGTACTCTCCGCGCTGCTGTTCGCGTACTTCTCGTATAGCGTGATCGTCAACGGGTATCGCGACCTGATCGTGCAAACCGCGCAGGCAGCCAGCTAAATAAAAACGGCTCGCCGTTCACACGTGCGAGCCGTTGGCCATTTCACAGCGCGTTCAGTTAATGGCAGTCGTTGCAACACGCATCAAGCGAGATATTCCGCGAGCTTCGCCAGGTCGACATTGCCGCCGCTCACCACCACGCCCACCCGCTTGCCTTTCACCGGCACGATACCGTTGAGCACCGCGGCCGCGGCGAGGCACCCGGTCGGCTCGACGACGATCTTCATGCGTTGCGCAAAAAAGCGCATCGTTTCGATCAATTGCGCGTCGCTGACCGTTTCGATCCGGGCTACCCGTTCGCGAATAATCGCGAACGTGTAATCGCCGAGGTGGGTCGACGCGGCGCCATCGGCGATGGTACGGGGCGTGTCGATATGCACGATCTCGCCGCGCGCGAGCGACTGCTGCGCGTCGTTGCCCGCTTCCGGCTCGATGCCGATCACCGTACAGTCCGGGCTCAAAGCCGCCGCCGACAACGCGCTGCCGCTAATCAGCCCACCGCCGCCGAGGCACACGAACAACAGGTCGAGCGGCCCGGTCTCGTCGATCAATTCCTTGACCGCCGTGCCCTGCCCCGCAATGACGTGCGGATGATCGTACGGCGGAATCAGCGTCATGCCGCGCTCCTCGGCGAGCCGCCGGCCGATCTCTTCGCGGTTCTCCGTGTAGCGGTCATACGTGATCACTTCGCCACCGTAACCTTTGGTGGCAGCGACCTTGGCGGCGGGCGCGTTGTGCGGCATTACGATCGTCGCGTGAATGCCCGCGAGCCGCGCGGACAAGGCAATCGCCTGCGCATGGTTACCCGACGAATAGGTCAGCACGCCGGCTTTGCGTTGTTCCGGATCGAAGTGAGAAATCGCGTTATAGGCGCCGCGGAACTTGAATGCCCCCATGCGCTGAAAGTTTTCGCATTTGAAGAACACCGAGGCGCCGGTCCGCTCGTCGAACGTCGTGGATGTCAGAACGGGAGTGCGGTGCGCGACGCCTTCGAGACGCGCGGCGGCGTCGAGTACGTCGTCAAAAGTAGGAGCGGGAAGCGGCATCGGCGAATCTCTTCAGGAGCGGTGACGGGAACGCCATTCTCCCAGCTTCGTCAAGGGTTTGGAACGTCCCGACGAAACGATAGCGCGGAGTCAGCATGACGAGGATTGCCTTCCACTAACGCACGCGAATTAAAAGCTCAATTGCAAACGGCGCGATACCGGCATTCATGCCGGCATCGCGCCGTCATTACTACAAGTACTCGCTACCGATTAGCGGCGATAGTAACCGTGGCCATAACCATAACCGCCACGGTAATAGCCATGATGATAATAAGGATGACCATAACCACCGTAATAACCGCCCACTACCACGGCGGGCGGCGGTGCATAAACGACCGGCGGCGGCGGTGCGTAGTAGACCGGCGGCGGCGCGGCGTAGACCGGATAGGCAGGCGCAATGGGCACCCCGATGCCAATACCAACTGAAACGTGTGCTTCTGCAGCACCGGCAAACCCCACGCCGAGCGCGGCGGCAACGAATAACGGGACGATCTTTTTCACTTTGTTCTCCTGGCGCAGTTCAAGTGAACCGGCAACTTGGCATGCCTCGCACGCCCTGAAATCAATGTATCGAAAAACGCCATTCATCGCTGTTTGGATTTGTTGCAAATTGCAATTGCAGCCTCAATGGCAAAATATTTAATCTGGCGATGCTTATCGAGCAGGCTATGCAAACCACCCGATGGCAAGGGATTACAGGCGATTTGAACCTGTTCCTGCTAGGTGGTTTTGCGGCATCGAACGCTCGCATTGAGACGCGCCGGTAAACTTTAATTACAAATTCGCTTCAATCCGATTGCTCAAATGAAAAAGCCCGGCATCTGTGTATATGCCGGGCACTTTTTACCAACGCAAAGCCGCCAACAACCGCACTAACTCAGGCGACCTTCACGTAGGCGAATTCGCGGGAAACGTTCGGCGGCACGTAAGCGCCGCTAATCCGCACCCTCGGCGTCAGCCGCATCTTCTGCTCCCACCAGCGACGGCGCTGTGCGGCCGAAAGGAATCGCAGATGCTTCCGATAAGAAAAAACATTCATGGTGACCTCCCCGAATCTGATTGCGAGATGACGTACCTGTGACCAGCAACTTCCAGGCCGGCCTTGATTGCTATCGAGCAGTTTTCAGGCCTGAGCAATCAGGCCACCTTCATGGCAGCGGCGGCGAGGCGCCGTTCAAAGGCGCTGCAGCCCCGACGAATGCGCGATACTCCTGCTTCCGTTCAACCGTTCTGACTGGAGCAGTTCACCATGTCCCAGCAATCCTTGCCGCGTGTCGGCTTCATCGGTGCAGGCCGGCTCGCGCGCTGCCTTGCGCTCAGCTTTGCGCGCGCCGGCTATCCGGTGACCGCGGTAGCGAGTCGCACGCCGGCTTCCGCTGCCGAACTCGCCGGTCAGATCGAGCATTGCGTGGCATTCGACGATCCCCAAGCGGTCGTCGACCACGCCGACATCGTCTTTTTAGCCGTTCCCGACGACAGCATCGGTACGTCAGCGCACACACTGCGGTTCCCTCGCGACACGATCGATGCAGCGGCCAACCCAGCGGCCAATCGAGCGGCCGTCAAGGCGCTCGTGCATTGCAGCGGCGCTTCGCCGGTCGACCTGCTGGCGCCTGCGCGCGAACAGGGCGCGGCGATCGGCGGATTCCATCCGCTCTACCTGTTTAGCGGCGAACTCGCGGACCTCGAACGGATCGCCGGTTGCTCGGTCACCATCGAAGCCGACGGCGCGCTCAAAGAAGCGCTGACCGCGCTTGCCGTCGCGTTGCGTTGCCATCCGCTGTCGATTCCGCCAGGCGGTCGCATGCTTTATCACGCTGCCGCGCACTACGCGGCCAGCTTCGCGCTGTGCAGTCTCGCGGAATGCGTCGCGCTGTGGCGCACTCTCGGTTTCGCCGAAGACGACGCGTTGCGCGCATTGCTGCCGATGCTCGCCGGCACCATCGAAACCGCGCGAGACAAAGGTCTGCCAAACGCGCTGGCGGGCCCGGTTTCGCGCGGCGACACGGGCGTGGTGGCCAAACAGCTGGCCCTGCTCGAAGGACTCGGCGGCGACCATGCCGCGCTGTATGGTCTGCTGTCGCGGCGGGCGGTCGAACTCGCCGGGCGCCGCATCAGACCGCCCGTCGCGATCGAGTCCATTGCCGCGACCGTGGAGGAATCGCTGGGCCGTTCGTTGAATCAGGCGGCAGCAGGTGCAAGCCTGAAGTAAGCCGTGATAATGTGACGTCCGGCGCCGCGCGCAATCCGCGGGCGCCGCGCTTCGAGACCAACAGACGAGAACGCACAATGATCAAGGTCAGCATCCTTTATCCTTATCGGGAAAACGGCCACTTCGACGTGGACTATTACTGCGTCACGCACATGCCGCTGGCGGCCAAACTGTTCGGGCCGTCGCTTAAGGGCTGGTCGGTCGATGTCGGCATCAATGCAGGGCCGCCGGGCACGCCACCGCCGTTCGTCGCCGCGGGCCATTTCCTGTTCGACAGCACGGACGATTTCTACAAGGTGTTCAAGCCGGCCTCCGAGCAACTGGGCGCCGATATCCCGAACTACACCGACGGCGGCAACGGCACGATCCTGATCAGCGAAATCAAGATTTCCTTGTAAGGTCGACGCACCTTTAAAGGTGTCCATGAACGCGGCGAGTCACACGGTGGCAACCCGAAATCCATCGCGTAAAGCGCCCTGTTCTGGCAAGGTCGCGAAGTATTCCAATCACCCGCCGGTGCGCTATTGAAGCGGCGCCGGCAAGCTGCGGCCGGTCGGCCGTTATCCGAAGCATAAGGACACGAGATGTTTGGCGATATCGCCCGTTTTCTGCTCAATACCGTTTTCACGCTGTTCGGCGCGGCGCTGTTGCTGCGCGCGTGGCTGCAAGTCGTGCGCATGCCGCCGTACAACCCGGTCACGAAGGCCGTGCTGCAAGCTACCAACTGGATCGTCCTGCCCTTGCGGAAGATTCTGCCGGCCGTGCGCAGCATCGACTGGGCGAGTCTGGTCGCAGCGTTGCTCGCCGCCATCGTCTATGTTGTGCTGATGGTCGTGGTAACCGGCGCCGATCCGCTGCAACTGGCGCCGACGCTGCTGATCGTCGCCGTGCTGACGCTGATCAAGTGGGCGTTGAACCTCATCATCTGGATGACCATTCTGATGGCGCTGCTGTCGTGGCTCAATCCGCGTTCGCCGGCCATGCCGGTGCTGTATCAACTGACTGCGCCGTTTCTGAATCCGCTGCGTCGCGTGATTCCGCAATTCGGCGGCCTTGACCTCTCGCCGATTCTGCTGTTCGTCATCGTCCAGGTGCTGTTGATGGTGGTCACGCGCGCGGCCGTCGAGCTGACTTATTTTGTGATTTGACGCGATGGCGGATGGTCGCAGGAACGGGGGAAAGCGCAGCAATTTGCGCTCAATGCCCGTTCCCGAGTAAAATGGCGCGCTCTGCGGGCGTCGTATAATGGTAATACCCTAGCTTCCCAAGCTAGAGCCGTGGGTTCGATTCCCATCGCCCGCTCCAGATATCTTCCTGATTGCTCCTGACCGACCCAAGCAGGCCAAACATGGCCTCACTCTGGCCTCACCTTGGTCCGGTCTGGTCGAAGCGCCAGCCCCGCAACGCCCTCTTCATCGAACGATGATCCACGATCCCAACGAAGCCGGTCTGCCGGACGAACTTCCCACGCCGTCGAGCGAAGCTGAAACCGCGGCCGAAACCGTAGCCGACTCCGACACACCGGGCGACGCGCTGCATCACCGCCGCATCCGCAGTTTCGTCACCCGTGCAGGTCGTGTGTCGACCGGCCAGCGTCGGGCAATGGACGAGCTCGGTCCGCGTTTCGTCGTGCCGTTCACCGCCGAACAACCCGACTGGCAAACCGTATTCGGCCGTAGTGCGCCGCGCGTGCTGGAAATCGGTTTCGGAATGGGCGCGACCACAGCGGAGATTGCCGGCCACCGTCCCGCCGACGATTTTCTCGGCGTCGAAGTGCATGAACCGGGCGTCGGCGCGTTGCTCAAGCTGATGGGCGAGCAGAATCTGTCGAATATCCGCATCATCCAGCACGACGCGGTCGAGGTGCTGGAACAGATGATCGCGCCGGACAGCCTCGACGGCGTGCATATCTTTTTTCCAGACCCGTGGCATAAAGCGCGTCATCACAAACGCCGGCTGATCCAGCCGAAATTCGTCGCGCTGCTTGTGTCCCGATTGAAGCCGGGCGCGTATCTGCATTGCGCCACCGACTGGCAAAACTACGCCGAGCAGATGCTCGAAGTGCTGGGCGCGGAACCCGCGCTGGAAAACACCGCCGACGGCTACGCGCCGCGCCCGGAGTATCGTCCGGTGACGAAGTTCGAGCGTCGTGGATTGCGGCTCGGCCATGGCGTGTGGGATCTGGTGTTCCGCAAGCGCGCCACGCCGTAAGCGCTCGTCGCCAGGTCATTCATGAAAAAAGGTCCGCCAGCAAACACTGGCGGACCTTTTCCGTTATTGCGCCGGCATGACCGCAAAAATCACTCGGCCCAACTCAGCGCCCCGCTATAGCCGACCAGCAGAATCAGCAAGCCAAAGCCGATCCGGTACCATGCGAACGCCGTGAAATCGTGCCCCGCGACATAGCGCAGCAACCAGCGCACACAGGCAAACGCACTGATGAACGCCGCCACGAAACCCAGCGCGAACGTGCCGAACGCATCGATGGTAAGAAGCTGCCAGTCTTTGTGAAGCTCGTAAGCCGTCGCGCCGAAAATAATCGGAATCGCGAGGAAGAAGGAAAACTCGGTGGCCACGCGCCGGTCCACCCCGAACAGCATCCCGCCGATGATCGTCGAGCCCGAACGCGACATGCCGGGAATCAATGCAAAGCACTGCGCGAGACCCACCTTCAACGCGTCGAGCGGCCGCAAGTCGTCGATATCGCGCACCCGCGCGGCCGTCTCGCCGACCGCGCGCTGACGCGCTTCCGCCCACAGAATCACCACGCCGCCCGCGACCAGCGCAAAAGCCACCGACACCGGCGAAAACAGCACCGCCTTGATGGACTTCTCGAACAGCAAGCCAAGCACGACAGCCGGAATGGTCGCGATGATCACGTTCAGCGTGAACCGGCGGGCCGCGGGCCGGTTCGGCAAGCCGACCACGACGCTTGCAATGCGGCGGCGAAACTCCCAGCAGACGGCCAGAATCGCGCCGAGCTGGATCACCACGTCGAAAGTTTTGGCGTGTTCGTCGGTGAAATTGAGCAGGCTGCCCGCAACGATCAAATGGCCGGTGCTGGACACCGGCAAAAACTCCGTCAAGCCTTCGACGACGCCCAGAATCAGCGCCTTGCAAGCCAGTAGCCAGTCCATCCGTGCCCCTCATCGCGTTAGATTGTCGAATTCGACAGGGCCGGTTTGGTTACGCGCAGCCCCGTCGGCCACGCGCACGCGTCATTTTTCGACGATCTGCACGCGTATGCCGTTTGTAAGGATGGTGATTGTACCGGGTTCGTAATTCACGCCACCAAATTGCAACTGCTCGGGCTTGAACGTGTAGATGGGATAGTTGTTGAGCAACTGGGTCGCCAGCACGGCGGCCGCGGCGTTGATCTGTTGCGTGTAGGCCTGCGCGTCGCCGCTCACGCTGACATGATCCACCGTCGGCGAACGCAGCACGACGGCTTTGCCGGTGGCGTCGTAAGCGAGTTCGCTCGACAGCGTGAACACGCCGTCGACCGGTTGCGGCATGAACGGGCTCACGAATCGCGCGTCGAGTTGCACGGAAATGCGATTCGCGTCCGGCAGAAAGCCGACCACCGGATGCGTCAATGCGACCTCGAACACCTGCGAGATCGTCCGCTGATACGGGAACTTGCGCTGCACGGCTTCCTGCACCTGGCGCTGCGAGAACGTGTATTGCGACGGAATGAACGGGAACGTCGAGGTCGCGCAGGCCGCGAGCGACAGCGTGATGCCGAGCGCGCTGCACCCTGTCAGCGCGGCAAGCAGAAAGCGGCGCCGGGTCGGCGCAGCAGTTTGGGTCATGCGAAATCTCCTGGGGAAACGGTCACGGCATGGAACGAGGTCGGTCGATTGCCACGTCGTTCTGACCGCTCGAGTGCACGGACGGTTCGCCCGGTGCTGACAGTATTGGTGTCGCTAGCGCTTGGCCACCGTGTGCGGCTGCGTCAGAGGTTGCGTCAGCGTTTCCAGTTGCGTGAGCCAGGCGAGCGCGGCGCCGCGACTCTCGCCGCACATTTCGGCTTGCGGCTGCAGACCGGAGCAACATGCCGGCCGCTGCGGCTGGCCGAAAATCGCGCAGCGCAGGTCCTCGCCGAGTTGCACGCAGCGCACGCCCGCCGGCTTGCCGTTCGGCATGCCGGGTATCGGGCTCGAGATAGACGGCGCGATACAACACGCGCCGCAATCGGGGCGGCACGCGTGATCGTCGGCATGGGGCGGGGACGCGCGCCTCGCGGCACGGTCGGACACATCCTTTACGGCATTCATCTTGAACAGGCATCCTGAGCGGAGAAGCGATGCGACACGCGGCATCGCAATGACAGACCCGCATTGTGCCATCGCCTGCCGTGCGACCTTTTTACGCAATGCCCCACCGGAAGGCGCGCGTAAACTTGGCGGCTCAACCGGGCTCATCATGACCACCGCCGACACGCTGTTTCACCCCGACCTGCTCGCCAAGTACAGTGCGAACGGTCCGCGCTACACGTCCTATCCCACCGCCCTGCAGTTCCGCGACGAGTTCGAACCCGCCGATTACCTGCGCGCGGCCGCCGACCCCGGCGCGTCGGACACCGACCTCTCGCTCTACGTGCACATTCCGTTTTGCGACACCGTGTGCTTCTACTGCGGCTGCAACAGGATAGCGACGAAAAACCGGGCTCACGCGCGGCCCTATCTCGATCTGCTGAAACGCGAAATGGCCTTGCAGGCAGCGTGTTTCGATACGCGGCGGCCGGTCTCGCAACTGCATTGGGGCGGCGGCACGCCGACCTTTCTGTCGCACGACGAGATGGCCGAGTTGATGGCGGCGACGCGCGAACACTTCGCGTTGCGTCCCGACGACGCGGGCGAATACTCAATCGAGGTCGATCCGCGCGAAGCGTCGCCCGCGACCATCGAGCATCTGCGCAAGCTCGGCTTTAACCGCTTGAGTCTGGGCGTGCAGGACTTCGATCCACGCGTGCAACAGGCGATCAACCGGATCCAGCCATTCGGGTTGACAGCCTCGGTGATGCAGGCCGCGCGCGACAACGGTTTTCATTCGATCGGCGTGGACCTGATTTACGGCTTGCCGCATCAAACCGCGGACAGTTTCAGCCGTACCCTCGACACGATGCTGGAACTCGCGCCCGAGCGGCTGTCGGTGTTTGCTTATGCGCACATGCCGCAGCTCTTCAAGATGCAACGCCAGATGGACGAGGCGACGCTGCCCTCGCCTTCGATGCGCCTCGCGATCCTGCAACGGGTCATCGAACGGCTGACCGGCGCGGGCTATGTGTACATCGGCATGGATCATTTCGCGTTGCCCTCGGACGAACTCGCGCGCGCGCAACGACAGCGCACCTTGCAGCGGAATTTTCAGGGCTACAGCACGCGCGCGCAGTGCGATCTGATCGGCCTCGGCGCATCGTCGATCGGCAAAGTGGGCGACGTGTACGCGCAAAATGCCAAAGACCTGCCGGCTTATACGGCGGCTATCGAAGCGGGCAAGCTTGCTATCACGCGAGGTGTGAAGCTCACCGCAGAAGATCGTCTTCGGCGCGATGTCATCACGCAATTGATGTGTAATCTCGAACTGCGCTTCGACGAGGTCGAAGCGGCGCATGGCATCCGCTTCACTCAAACCTTCGAGCCCGAACTTGCGCGCTTGCGCGACTTCGAAGAGGACGGTCTCGTTTCGCTGACGAGCGACCGGCTCGTCGTGCAAACGGCCGGCCGCATGCTGGTGCGCAATATCGCGATGGTGTTCGACGGCTACCTAAGACAGCAAGGCGGCCAACACCGGCTCGAGCGTTTTTCAAGGACGGTTTGACGACCGTCGACGATAACCTGGCGAGCGGCTTGCCCGTCGCCGGATTTTCGGCCATAATCTGCGTCTTCGCGCCGCGCCGGCTTTAGCGCGCGACGTGCGAGATGATCTGCAAGACCTGCCCAGGTGGTGAAATTGGTAGACGCAGGGGACTCAAAATCCCCCGCCGCAAGGCGTGCCGGTTCGATTCCGGCCCTGGGCACCAAAGAATACGTAGCACCGTAGTCGTCTGCACCTGAAACCCCGCCAGCATCTGCTGCCTGCGGGGTTTTTCGTTTATGGCTTGACAGCAACTACAGGGCAACTACCTCGCTCTCCCCCCCGCCCGCCGACGCTTCACCTCGTACCCCACCCACATCACCAGCAACCACACCGGCACGAGCCAGACCGACACCGACAGGCCCGGGGTCATCGCCAGAATCACCAGAATCAACGCCATGAACGCGAGGCAGATCCAGTTGCTGACCGGGAACCAGAACGACCTGAACACCAGCGTCTCACCGGCCGCGACCATGGCCTTGCGCGACTTAAGATGCGTCAGGCTGATCAACGCCCAGTTCAGCACCAGCGCCGCGACGACCAGAGCCATCAACAAACCCAGCGCCTCTGCAGGAATCAGATAGTTGACGATCACGCACGTGAACGTGGCCAGCGCCGACAAGCCGATCGCCAGGTAAGGCACACCGCGGCGGTCGACCTTCATCAGCGCGCGCGGCGCATTGCCTTGCTCCGCGAGACCGTACAGCATCCGGCTGTTCGCATACACGCCGCTGTTGTAGACCGAGAGCGCCGCGGTCAGCACCACGACGTTGAGCACATTGGCCGTCAGCGTCGAACCGATCTGCGAAAAGATCATCACGAACGGGCTGCCGCCCGCCGCGACCTGGTTCCACGGATACAGCGAGAGCAATACAGTCAACGAGCAGATATAAAAAATCAGGATCCGGTAGATCACCTGATTCACCGCCTTCGGAATGCTCTTGTGCGGCTCGTCGGCTTCCGCTGCCGTGATGCCGATCAGTTCCAGCCCGCCGAATGAAAACATGATGACGGCCAGCATCATGAACAGGCCATGCACGCCGTGCGGGAAAAACCCGCCGTTGCGCCACAGGTTCGAGAACGACGCTTGCGGACCGCCGTGCCCGGTCATCAAAAGATAGCCGCCGAACACGATCATGCCGATCACGGCCGCCACTTTGACGATCGCGAACCAGAACTCGGTCTCGCCATAAGCCTTGACGTTGGTCAGATTGATCGCGTTGATGAGCGCGAAGCACACCAGCGCCGAGAGCCAGGCCGGCACGCCCGGCCACCAGTAATGCACGTAAGTGCCCACCGCGGTCAGTTCGGCCATGCTCACGAGCACGTACAGCACCCAGTAGTTCCAGCCCGACAGGAAGCCGGGGAAATCGCCCCAGTACTTGTAGGCGAAATGACTGAACGAACCGGCCACCGGTTCCTGCGCGACCATCTCGCCCAACTGCCGCATGATCATGAACGCAATGATGCCGCCGATCGCGTAACCGAGAATCATCGACGGACCGGCCGCCTGCAGCACACTCGCCGAGCCGAGAAAGAGCCCGGTGCCAATCGCGCCGCCCAGCGCGATCAACTGGATATGACGGTTTTTCAGACCGCGCTGCAGGCCGTGATTCGCACCCGGCTTCGGGTCGTGCTTCGGGTCGCGCGTCGGGTCGTGCTTCGAAGCCTGCTTCAGCCCGTCGTGCTGCTGTCCACTAGTCAAATTGCGCTCCAGTCTCGGGGTGTCGATCGCCCGGGCAGACCAGCGATCCTCAGGCGAAACCCGCAATTTTACCGTGCTCGCGAGCGTGACCCGAACCGCCTGTATGTCGCGCAACCCGCGCTTGGTTCTGCGCCGCACGCAACGGGGCGGATAGCGATTGTCACTGGAATCGCGCTTCGGTATGTTGCCTTGTCGAGGTTGCCGCCTCCGGAGAGTCGATATGTCACCCCAACGTCTGCTGTGCGCCGCTGCTGTGTGTCTTTGCCTGGCCGGGGCCGCATTCGCCCAGACGGGCGCGCCGACGATGGCGCCCGATACGCGGTCCGCCGACACGCGGTCCGCCGACACGCCGTCCGCCGCCGGACCGGCCGACGCCGACAGCCCGCTGCCCGATGTACCGATAGCGCCTGTGCCGGCGCCATCGGCTGCTCCCACAGGCACCGCCGCCACCCAACCCACCGTACCTGCGCCAGCTGCGCCACCCGCCGGCAAAGTCTCCAGCACGCCCATGCTCGGCCCGGTGCGCAACGTCGTGCTGGTGCACGGTGCGTTCGTCGACGGCTCGAGCTGGAACGGCGTGGTCGCGAAACTGGAGCAGAAGGGTTATCACGTGAGTTCGGTGCAAAACCCGCTCACCTCGCTCGCCGACGATGTCGCCGCCACCCGTCGCGTGCTCGCGCGTCAGGACGGGCCGACGATGCTGGTCGGACATTCGTGGGGCGGCGTCGTCATCACCGAAGCGGGCGCGAACGCGCCAAACGTGGCCGGCCTCGTGTATGTCGCGGCCATTGCACCGGACCTGCACGAATCCACCGTCACGCTGATGAAGCGCGCGGCCCCGATGCCGGCCGGCCAGAGCATGATCGAAGACCCGACCGGCTATTTGTGGCTGGATCGCACGAAATATCGCAGCGACTTTGCCGCCGACGTTCCCGACAATCTCACACGCGTGCTCTCCGCCGCGCAGCAACCGATCGTGGCGAAGGCTTTCGGCGAATCCGTGAATCAGGTTGCCTGGCGCGAGAAACCGTCGTGGTACGTGCTGACTACCAATGACCGCGCAGTCTCGCCCGACGTCCAGAAATTCATGGCCGAGCGGATGGGCGCGAAGATCGTGCCGATCGCGTCGAGCCATCTCGTGCCGGTTTCGCATGCGGGCGCGATTGCCGATGTGATCGACCGCGCCGCGCGTGAGCTAAGCCGTCAGCAGTAGACGGCGCGCGCGCCGGGTCGAGGAAGCTCAGCGAAGATTGGTATTGGCCAGCTCGACCACTTCGTCGCCGCGACCATTGAGTACCGCTTTCAGCATGTACAGGCTGAAGCCTTTGGCCTGCGCCCACTGAATCTTCGGCGGCAACGCGAGTTCGTGCTTCGCGGTCACCACGTCGATGACCGCGGGACCGGGATGCGCGAATGCTTCGCGCAACGCCGGCTCGATGTTTTCCGACAGTTCGATGCGCACACCGTAGATGCCGGCCCCGCGCGCGATGGCCGCGAAGTCGGTCGACGCGAGATCGGTGCCGGCTTCGAGATAGCCGCCCGCCTTCATTTCCATCGCAACGAAACCGAGCGTGCTGTTGTTGAACACGACTACCTTGATCGGCAGATTCAGTTGCCGGGCGCTCAGCAGATCGCCGAGCAGCATGGAGAGCCCGCCATCGCCCGACAGCGCGATGACCTGGCGGCCCGGCTCGGCCGCCTGCGCGCCGAGCGCCTGCGGCATCGCGTTCGCCATCGAGCCGTGGTTGAACGAGCCATGCAGCGTACGGCGGCCGTTCATCGTCAGATAGCGCGCGGCCCAGAGCGTCGGCGTGCCGACATCGGCGGCGAAGACGGCGTCGTCGTTCGCGACCTGATCGACGATGCTGGTCAGGTATTGCGGATGAATCGCGCGACCCGGATCGGACGGACGCGCGAGATCGTCGAGACCCTTGCGCGAATCCGCGTAATGCTTGCGCGCGTTCTCGAGAAACCGCCGGTCGGTCTTGTGCCTGAGTCTCGGCAAGAGCGCCTGCAGGGTCGCCTTCACATCGCCGACGAGCCCGAGCTTCAACGGTGTGCGTTTGCCGAGCGCGGAGCCGCGCCGGTCGATCTGCACGACGTTGCCGTGCGCGGGATAGAAGTTGCGATACGGGAAATCGGTGCCGAGCATCACCAGCGTGTCGCACGACATCATCGCGTGATAACCGGAGCTGAAGCCGATCAACCCGGTCATGCCGACATCGAACGGATTGTCCCACTCCACGTACTGCTTGCCGCGCAGCGCATGCACGGCGGGCGCGCCGAGCTGATCGGCGAACGCGACCACTTCGTCGTGCGCATCCGCGCAACCGCTGCCGCACAGCAGCGTCACGGCACCGGCCTGATTGAGCAGATCGGCAAGGCGGTCGAGGTCGGCGTCCGACGGCACGACCGACGAGCGTTCGAGCGTGCCGGCCCACGTCGGCGTTTCGTCGGGCGCTTCGCTCAACGCGACGTCGCCCGGCAGCACGATGACGGCGACCCCCTGCTCCTCGATCGCGGTGCGCATCGCGCGGGCAAGCACGCGCGGAAACTGCGCCGGGTTCGTCACCAGTTCGACGAAGTGACTGCACTCCTTGAACAATTCCTGCGGATGGGTTTCCTGAAAGTAGCCAAGACCGATTTCCGAAGACGGAATGTGCGCGGCAATCGCGAGCACCGGTTGATGATTGCGGTGACAGTCGTACAGCCCGTTGATCAGATGCAGATTGCCCGGCCCGCAACTGCCCGCGCAAACCGCGAGCTTGCCGGTAGCCGCCGCTTCCGCGCCGGCCGCGAACGCCGCCACTTCTTCATGACGGGTATGCATCCATTGAATCGACCCGAGTCGTTGCAGACTGTCGGACAGGCCGTTCAGGCTGTCGCCCGTCACACCCCAGATTCGTTCGACGTCGGCTGCCGCCAGTGTTTTGGCCAGATAATCCGCAATAGTCTGCTTACCCATGTCGCGCTCCGCTTGGTGATCAGATTTGGCGATCCGTCCGGTGACAGACGGCGCCTCGGAAATGGAGCAGCGTAACGCGTCTTCATGAATCGCGCCGCCACGGTGACACGATCCGCTTGACGCCGCGCGCGATGGTATTCTTCGCTCGCCATGAATCTCGAAAGCATTCTCTTCACACAAGGTTTCGGGTCGCGCCGGCAGTGCCGCGCGCTGATCGGCGCCGGGCGCGTGAGCGTCGCCCCCGACCCTCGCGCACATCCCGGCGCCGAAGCCTGCACCGATCCCGATGCCGATTTCCCCACCGGTAACGGCACCCTCCACTTCAGCGTGGACGGTGTCTTGTGGCCGTATCGCGAGCACGCTTATCTGCTGCTGAACAAGCCCGCCGGTTACGAATGCTCGCGCGAACCGCAGCATCATCCGAGCGTATTCAGTCTGCTGCCGCCGCAGTTCTCGGAGCGCGGCGTGCAGTGCGTCGGCCGGCTCGATCAGGACACGACCGGCCTGCTGCTGCTCTCCGACGACGGCAAGTTCGTGCACCTGTTCACGTCGCCCAAACGCAAGGTGCCGAAGCTGTATGTTGCGACGACGCGCCACCCGCTCGACGACGCGCAACTGGCCGCGTTACGCGACGGCGTGCTGTTGCACGGCGAGCCCAAACCGATTGCCGCCGTCGACGTAGAGGCGCGCGACCACCACACACTCGCGCTCACGGTCATGGAAGGCAAATACCACCAGGTCAAGCGGATGATCGCTGCGGCCGGCAATCGCTGCGAAGCGCTGCATCGCGAGCGGATCGGCGGACTCGTGCTGCCCGAAACGCTCGCAGAGGGCGCGTGGCAATGGCTCGACGACAGCGAGTTCGAGTCGTTGCGGAAGCTCTGAACGGCCTGACCGCTATCTTGCAGACTACTCGTTCGACGAGCCTTCCCGCTCCCGTACTTCACGCAGAAAATCTTCCACGCTCGGGTAGCGCAAACGCACCCGCAACTCTTCCTTGAGGCGACGGTTCTCGAGACGGCGCGACTCGCGCATGAACGACAACAAGGTCGGCTCGATCTGCTGCGCGGCTTCATCGCGCGTAATGCGCGGCGCGTGCGGCAGCGCGAAGGTGTCGGCTACCGCGTCGAAGTACTCGCCCATTTTCAGCGACGAGTCGTCGGACGCGTGAATGACGCGCGCCGGCCGGCCGTGGGTGACGAGGCGTACGAGGATCGCGGCGAGATCGTCGGCATGAATATGATTGGTGTAGACGTCGTCGGCATCGGTCAACGCGGGCGTACGCTTCTCGAGCCGTGCCAGCGGCAGACGGTTGCGAGCGTAGATGCCGGGAATTCGCGCGATGCTGACCGACACGGCGCCACGCGCGGTCGCGCGCCGCAGTTGCTGTTCAGCCGAGACGCGGCGCTTCGCACGCCCATTGGCGGGCCGGGTCGCGCGGGTCTCGTCGATCCACGCGCCGCCACAATCGCCATAGACGCCGGTCGTGCTCGCATAGACGATTCGCAGCGGGTGCACGCAGCGGCCCTGTGCGGCGGTCCGGCCCACCCCGTCGGGTACAATACCGCCTGCTTCGGATTCAGCCCACGAGGCACGAATACGGCGCAGCCGCCCCACCGGCGCTACCGCGCCACGCGCGGCCCGTAGCGGACGAACGCTGCGTGTGCCGCGTGTGCCGCGTGTGCCGCGTGTGCCGCGTGTCCCAAGCGTCGCGAGCAGCGTGCGGGTCCGCCGGTCGTCGTCGCCGGTTTTTTGCGGCGGCGCCAGGTGCAGCACCGTCGGCGCGAGCGCGGCAAGCCGTTTCAGGCTGCCGCGTACGTCGAGGTCGCCGACCAGCGGCGTCACGCCGAGCGCGCGCAATTGCGCGCTGCGTTCGGGGTGGCTGGTCAGCGCGAATAACCGCGCGCGCGGCTGCAGCAAAGGCACGCAGCGCATGCCGACATCGCCGCAACCCACAATCAGCACGCGCGGCCGGCGTAAGTTTCGTGTCGCTTTCATGGTGGACGCATTGTAGCGGTCGGGCGCGGCGCGTATCGCGCAGTCGATACCGCGGGTCCGATAACGATTACCGACTTCTCGATTTCGAACGAACTCTCTATGGCATTCAACGTCACGCTCCGGCAAAGCGGCCGGCAGTTTCAGGTAGAACAGGACGAACCCGTACTGAGCGCCGCTTTGCGCCAGGGCATCGGTCTGCCGTACGGTTGCAAGAACGGTGCGTGCGGTTCGTGCAAAGGCGCCGTAGTCAGCGGCGAAATCGAACAGCGCCCGCATTCGTCGTCGGCCTTGTCGAACGATGAAAAAACCCGCGGCATGGCGCTGTTCTGCTGCGCGACGGCGTGCTCGGATCTCGAGGTCGACATTCGTGAAGTGGCGGGCGTTGGCGACGTGCAGGTCAAAAAGCTGCCGTGCCGTGTCAATGCAATCGAGCGCAAGGCCGACGACGTGATCGTGCTCAAGCTGCAATTGCCCGCCAACGAACGCCTGCAGTATCTGGCCGGCCAGTACCTCGAATTCATCCTGAAAGACGGCAAGCGCCGCAGCTATTCGATGGCGAATGCGCCGCACGCCGAAGGCCCGATCGAATTGCATATTCGTCACATGCCCGGCGGCGCCTTCACCGACCACGTGTTCAACACGCTGAAAGAGCGCGACATCCTGCGCTTCGAGGCACCGCTCGGTACGTTCTTCCTGCGCGAAGACTCGAGCAAACCGATCGTGCTGCTGGCCTCGGGCACGGGCTTCGCGCCGCTAAAGGCGATCGTCGAGCACGCGGTGTTCAAGAACCTGGACCGGCCGATCACGCTGTACTGGGGGGCGCGTCGCAAGAAAGACCTGTATCTGCTCGAACTGGCCGAGCAGTGGGCGCGCGAGAATCCGAACTTCAAGTTCGTACCGGTCTTGTCCGAGCCGGATGCCGGCGACGCATGGACCGGCCGCGTCGGTTTCGTGCATCGCGCGGTGATCGAAGATCTGCCGGATCTGTCCGCGCATCAGGTGTATGCATGCGGCGCACCGGTGATGGTCGAATCGGCGCAACGCGATTTCACGCAGCATCACGGCCTGCCGGAAGACGAGTTCTACGCGGACTCGTTCACGAGCGCGGCGGATCTGGCGAACGCGGTGTGATGGGGTGTGCGGCATCGGCGCGAGAGCGCCGGTGGTCGCGGGACGAGGGGTGTGGAGCGCGGCCGTGCAGGTGGTCGCGTTTTGTCCATGCGGGGTCGGCATCGGTCAATGCGTCGATGCGGGTTTGCAGAGCCTGGGCTTGAGTTGCCAGCGTCGATTGCTCGGGCACGAGTAACTTGTGCAATGGAGCGCAACTGCCGTCACCGCTTGCTCCCAGGTTCGATGCAAGGAAGTCGATGGCAGTCAGCGTATCGGACAACCTGCGGCCATACACCGGCTCGTGGTGCGCGACACGGTTTCGTGTTTGATAAAGATGCTCCAGCTGAACTGCGACTGTGGACCGGTCGATCCGCCGGTCTGGAAAAATACGCTTGAGCGCAACTTTCCAGAGCGTTTGCTCGTAGTCGCGTGAAAAGAGTCGCTTCCAGAAATACATCGTCAACTGCGTTATCACCTGCCCGCTGCAGACCGCAATGGTTTTTTGCCGCGCGTCGAGTCGAATTTCGTGACGCAAATTGGAAGGGACGCCTCGACGAAATGCCGCGCTGTCGAGCGCGCGCTTCTCGGTTTGACCTAATTTGGCATAGGCGACGCGCTGCGCGTTGCGCACCGCGGCTTCGATTTTGCCTCGCTCTTCGTCCTTCCAGACAAAAGGCGCGGGTGGGCGACGCAACCATGCATGGCTACCAAAATGTTCGGCAAGCCGGTTATAGACGGCATTGCGCAAAGCAATTTCCACGACCGCCGTCACACTCATCAAGGTGCCCGCAAGTCGTAGCATCTCCTGGTGAAGCGCAATTGCAGCGCGCGTAGTCCCGGTCATCGACATGAAGGTACCAAGCCGCTCGCCTGAAAGCAGGTCGGCGACTTCAGCGATGTCTTTGTCGGTCAAATGTTCCCATTGACGCTTCCTCTTCCTGTTTGTAGAATCGTCGGCGATAAGTCGGGATCAGTGTCGGCAGCTATCTTCGGGTGGGCGGACCCCCGGCTTCCTGAATAAAAATGGGCGCTCAGTCGAGCGCCCATTTGCATCTGGAACACGAACTCCGCTTGTGACTTCGCCACTTCCATCGATCCGCCCCCGCGTCACATTCTAGTCAAGCGAGCGTCTCATAATCGACTGGCCGGATGGCCAGCCGCGACATGCAGCCTCGAGCGGGCCGACAACAAAAATATCGGCTCAATGCAAATTCGTGGTTTACATCGGCGCTTTCCTTGTCGTATTCTTTCGCGCATGAACCGCATCCAGTCCGAACTTCGACGTCGCCGCTCGCCGCTCCCTTAGGGACGCCGCCGGCTTCGTCACGGATTCGCGCCACACCAGGGCGCCTCGCAGTTCGAATCATGAAAGCCACGGCATGCCGTGGCTTTTTTGTTTTTCCGACTCCCCGTTTCTTTATCCATCACCCGTTGTCTGGAGCTTGCCGTCATGAATTTCACCGAGTACCCGATCGAGTCGCTGATGTACATCACGAACCGGCCTGAAATCGTTTTTACGCACGGCAAGGGCTCGTGGCTCTACGACAATAACGGCAAGCGATATCTGGACTTCATCCAGGGCTGGGCGGTCAATAGCCTCGGCCATTGCAACGACGGCATGCTCGAAGCGCTGAACAAGCAGGCGCAGCTGCTGCTCAATCCGTCACCGGCGTTCTATAACGGGCCGATGGCGCAACTCGCCGGGCTGCTCACGCAGCACAGCTGCTTCGACAAGGTGTTCTTCGCGAACAGCGGCGCGGAGGCCAACGAAGGCGCCATCAAGCTCGCGCGCAAGTGGGGCAAGAAGTTCAAGGACGGCGCGTTCGAGATCATCACGTTCGATCACAGCTTCCACGGTCGCACCATCGCGACGATGTCGGCGAGCGGCAAGCCCGGCTGGGACACCATCTACGCCCCGCAAGTACCGGGATTTCCGAAAGCGGATCTGAACGACATTGCATCGGTCGAAAAGCTGATCAACGCAAAAACCGTGGCGGTCATGCTCGAGCCGATTCAAGGCGAAGGCGGCGTGATTCCCGCAACGCGCGAATTCATGCAGCAACTGCGCGAACTGACGAAAAAGCACAACCTGCTGCTGATCGTCGACGAAGTGCAAAGCGGCTGCGGCCGCGCGGGAACGCTGTTCGCCTACGAGCTCTCGGGCATCGAGCCGGACATCATGACGCTCGGCAAAGGCATCGGCGGCGGGGTCCCGCTGGCGGCGCTGCTCGCGAAGGCGGAAGTGGCGGTTTTCGAAGCCGGCGACCAGGGCGGCACCTATAACGGCAACCCGTTGATGACCGCGGTCGGCTACTCGGTCATCTCGCAACTCACCGCGCCGGGTTTCCTCGAAGGCGTGCGCGCGCGCGGCGAGTATCTGCGCGCGAAGCTGCTGGAGTTGTCGGAGGAGCGCGGCTTCGAGGGTGAGCGCGGCGAAGGTCTGTTGCGTGCATTGCTGCTCGGCAAGGACATCGGCAACCAGATCGTCGAGAAAGCTCGCGACATGCAGCCCGATGGTTTGCTGCTGAACGCGGCCCGTCCGAATCTGCTGCGTTTCATGCCGGCGCTGAACGTGACCAACGAAGAGATCGACCAGATGATGGCCATGCTGCGCACGATCCTGGACTCGCTGTAATCACGGGAATAGACGTATGACGACGAGCGCGACATTATCGATCCGCCGCTTCGATGCGCGCGACACCGACGCGGTCATCGCGCTGTGGCAGCAGGCGTTTCCCGAGTATCGGGACACGACGAAGCCGCATCGCAACCCGCGTCTGTCGATCGAAAACAAGTTGACGACGCAACCCGAGCTGTTTTTCGTGGCAACGCTCGGCGAGCGGATCGTCGGCACGGTGATGGGCGGTTACGACGGTCACCGCGGCTGGCTGTATTCGCTGGCGGTGGATGAATCGGTGCGGCGTCACGGTATCGGCACACGGCTCGTCGCGCACGTCGAAAACACGTTGACCGGAATGGGATGTCCGAAGCTCAACCTGCAGGTGCTATCGGCCAAAACGGATATTCAGGCGTTTTACGAAGCGCTCGGTTATCGCGCCGATGCGGTCATCAGCATGGGCAAGCGGCTGGGGGCGTTCGTGGATGCTGCGCCGGTGAGCTAGACAGAGCCCGCGCACGAATAAAAAAAGCCGCCCATGTGTTAAATATGGGCGGCTTTTTTACGAAACCAGCTCGTTTAACTTACTCAGCGCGATTACTCACCCAGGTAAGCCGCCCGCACCTTCGGATCGTCGAGCATCTGCTTCGCGTCACCCGACATCGTGACCAGACCGGAGTCCATCACGTAGCCGCGATTAGCCGCCTGCAACGCCAGACGCGCGTTCTGCTCGACCAGCAGCACGGTCATGCCTTCACCCGAGATCGCGCGAACCACTTCGAAGATCTTCTCGACCATGATCGGCGACAGACCCATCGACGGCTCGTCCAGCAGCAACAGTTTGGGGCGCGAGATGATCGCGCGCGCCATCGCCAGCATCTGCTGCTCGCCGCCGGAGAGGGTGCCGGCGTACTGCGCAGCACGTTCCTTCAGACGCGGGAAGAAGCCGAACATGCGATCCACGTCCGCCTTGATGCCGTCGGTGTCGCTACGCAGATAAGCACCCATCTGCATGTTCTCGATGATCGACATACGCGCGAAAATGCCGCGCCCTTCCGGCACCATCGCCAGACCGCGCTTGAGCAGTTCGTGCGGCGGCAAGCCCTTGATCGACTGACCGAGATACTCGATGTCGCCGATCGAATAAGGCTTCAGACCCGTGATGGCCTTCATCGTCGTGGTCTTGCCCGCGCCGTTCGCGCCGATCAGCGTGACCAGTTCGCCCTGCGCGACTTCGAGATCGATACCCTTGACGGCCTGGATGCCGCCGTAATTGACCTGCAGGCCCTTGATTTTCAACATTGCTTGCGTCGTGGACATTAGTGGACCCCCGCCCCCAGATAAGCTTCGATCACCTTCGGATCCTTCTGCACGTCTTGCGGCAGCCCTTGCGCAATCACCTTGCCGTAGTCGAGCACCGTCATCTGGTTGCACAGACCCATCACCAGTTTCACGTCGTGTTCGATCAGCAGAATGGTCTTGCCGTCCGAGCGGATCTTGTCGAGCAGTCTGGTCAGTTCGACCTTTTCGGTTGCGTTCATGCCGGCCGCCGGTTCGTCCAGCGCCAGCAGCTTCGGGTCGGTCGCCAGCGCGCGGGCGATTTCGAGGCGGCGCTGGTGGCCGTACGACAGGTTGCGCGACGTGTAATCGGCGTACTGCGCAATACCGACATAGTCGAGCAGTTCGATCGCGCGTTCCTTGATCTCGCGCTCTTCGCGGCGTTCGGACGAGGTCTGCAGCACCGCGCCGATCAGCCCGTGCTTCGTGCGCACGTGCCGGCCGACCATCACGTTTTCCAGCGCGGTCATGCCGCCGAACAGACGGATGTTCTGGAACGTACGCGCAATACCGGCCTTGGCGACCTGGTACACCGCGGTCGGCGTGTAGTTCTCGCCGTCGAGTTTGAATTCGCCCGAATCCGGCGTGTACAGACCCGTGATCACGTTGAAGAACGTGGTTTTGCCGGCGCCGTTCGGGCCGATCAGACCGTAAATCTGGCCGGACCTGATTTCCAGTCCGACATCGGACAAAGCCTGCAAGCCGCCGAAGCGCTTGTTGACGCCTTTAACGGACAGTCGAATGTTGTCGCTCATCTTTATTGTCCTCGTCCGTTACGCGCGCACCGGCTTCTTGCCGCTGCGCTTCGACAGTTTCGCGATCTTGTCTTCGTGCTTCGGCGACGGCCACAGGCCTTCCGAGCGGTACAGCATGATCAGCACCATCGCGAGTGCGTAGACCAGCTGGCGAATCACTTCCGTGTCGACGATTTCATGACCGAACAGCATGTTCTGCAGCGGACCCATGGTCGAGCGCAGGAATTCCGGCAGCACGGCCAGCAGCACCGCGCCGAGAATCACGCCCGGGATGTGGCCCATACCGCCCAGCACCACGCACGCCAGCACCACGATCGATTCCTGCAGCGTGAACGATTCCGGCGACACGAAGCCCTGGAACGAGCCGAACATCGCGCCCGACAGACCGCCGAACGACGCGCCCATCGCGAACGCCAGCAACTTCACGTTACGGGTGTTGATGCCCATCGCCTTCGCAGCGATTTCGTCTTCGCGGATGGCGGCCCATGCGCGGCCGATACGCGAATGCTGCAAACGCGTACAGACCCAGATCACCAGCAGCGCGGCGAGCACGAACAGGTAGTAGTACGCGTACACCGACGGAAACTGGAAGCCGAACAGCGAGTGCGTCTGCGCGAGGCTGAAGTCGCCGAAGTGCACTGGGTCGATCGCCGTGATCCCCTTCGGGCCATTGGTGATGTTCACCGGTCGGTCGAGGTTGTTCATGAAGATCCGCACGATTTCCCCGAAGCCGAGCGTCACGATGGCGAGGTAGTCGCCACGCAGACGCAGCGTCGGTGCGCCGAGCATGATGCCGAACAGCGCGGCCACGCCCATCGCGATCAGCACGATGACGAGGAACGGCACGTGCAGCCCGTGCGGCGCGAGATGCGCGATCCACTCGAACTGCGAGGACAGATGCGGCGAACTCAGCAATGCAGCGACGTAGGCGCCGACCGCGTAGAACGCGATGTAGCCCAGATCGAGCAGGCCGGCGAAGCCGACCACCACGTTCAGGCCGAGCGCGAGCATCACGTACAGCATCGCGAAGTCGAGCACGCGGACCCAGTAGTTGCCGCCTGCCGTGCCGATGATCATCGGCGCCGCGATCACGAGGATCGCGGTGATGATGCCCACCGTCAGCGTCTTGCCGCGGTTCTTTTCGGGGATGAGCGTCGTGGACGGCTCGATCGGTTGAATTGAGGTCATGTCTGTTGACTCCTTATGGCCCGGGATCAGGCACGATCCGCAACACGTTCGCCGAGCAGACCCGACGGACGGAACACCAGCACGATGATCAGCACCACGAACGCGAACACGTCCTGATAGTTACTGCCGAACACGCCGCCAGTCAGATTGCCGATGTAACCGGCGCCCAGCTGTTCGATCAGCCCGAGCAGCACGCCGCCCACCATCGCGCCGCCGAGATTGCCGATACCGCCCAGCACCGCCGCGGTAAAGGCCTTCAGGCCGGGGATGAAGCCCATGTAGAAGTGCGCGTTGCCGTATTCGGAGGCGATCATCACGCCGGCCAGTGCGGCGAGCGCCGAGCCGATCATGAAGGTGGCCGAGATCACGAAGTTCGGATTCACGCCCATCAGCGCGGCGTTGCCCGGATTTTCGGCAATCGCCCGCATCGCGCGGCCGAGCTTGGTCTTGTGCACCAGCAGCAGCAAACCGCCCATCACGAGGAACGCCACCACGATGATTACGATTTCAGTCATCGAGATCACGGCGCCGGGGTTGGTGTCCGTGGCCTTGATCACGTTGAGCGGATCGGTCGGCAGCAGTTGCGGGAAAGCCAGCGGATTGCGGCCCCAGATCATCATGGCCAGCGTCTGCAGCAGGATCGACACGCCGATGGCGGTGATCAGCGGAGCGAGACGCGGTGCTTTACGCAACGGCCGGTAGGCCACCCGTTCGATCGTGTAGCCGACCACCGCGCACACGACGGCGGCGATGATCAACGCGATGATGAGCGTCGGCACGTTGCCGAGCCCGGGGAAATGGTTCTGCAGCACGCCGATGGCCGAGAGCGCAACCATCGCGCCCACCATCAACACGTCGCCATGGGCGAAGTTGATGATGCCCAAGATGCCGTACACCATCGTATAGCCCAGTGCGATGATGGCGTACACGCTGCCAAGCACCAGTCCGTTGATAATCTGCTGGATGAAGATATCCATTCAATGCTCCTTAGCCCGTGCGACTGGATTCACGTTCTTCATCAGCCGGTGGGCGGTGATGCGGTTCGAAAATCTCAACGGCACTGCGGGTACTGATAGTAAAAACCGGTAAGGGTTATCCGCCGCCGGCGCGCCTTGGCGACTGGGGTGCAGTCGCGGGCCCGTCATGAGCGGATGCAAAAACGGCACCGTTGGGTGGTATCGGTGCCGTCAGGCTGAACATCCCGTCATCACATCTTGACCACGTCGAGAACGGATTTCTTGCCGTCCTTGAAGTCGTAAAGCGTAATGGCGCTCTCTTTCAAATCGCCCTTGTCGTCGAACGCGATGTGCCCGATTACCCCGTTGTAATCGGTGGACGGCATCGCGGCCAGCACCTTGGGCGCCTCGATCGAATTGGCGCGCTTCATTGCATCGACGATCACGTATACAGCGTCGTACGTGAACGGCGCGTAAATCTGCACCGGTGTGTGGAAGCGGTCGACGTACTTCTTCTCGAAGTCCGCTCCCCTGTCCATTTTCGAAAGCGCGAGTCCTGCCTCCGAACAGACCAGGTTTTGCACGGCGGTTCCCGCCAGCTCACCCACCTTGTCGGTACACACACCGTCGCCGCCAAGGATTTTTGCCCTGATACCGAGCGCCGCCGCCTGTTTCGTGAACGGCCCGCCCGTCGCGTCCATACCGCCGAACATGATCACGTCCGGCTGAACACTCTTGATCTTCGTGAGGATGGCCCGGAAGTCCGTGGCCCGGTCGTTCGTCGCTTCCCGCGCGACGATCTTCGCCCCGTTCGCCTGTACGGTCTTCGCGAATTCGTCCGCGAGCCCCTTACCGTAGGCGGTTGCATCGTCCACGATCGCGATGCGTCTGGCGCTCAACGCCTGCGTGGCGTAGTTGGCGAGCGCCGGTCCCTGCTGCGCGTCGGTAGCGACCACCCGATACGTCGTCCTGAATCCCTGTTGCGTGTACGCCGGATTGGTCGACGACGGCGAGATCTGCACGATGCTCGCATCGCTGTACAGCTTCGACGCCGGAATCGAGACCCCCGAATTCAGATGACCCACCACTGCGACCACGTGATCGTCGACCAGCTTCTGCGCGACCGCCGTGCCCGTCTTCGGGTCGCCCGCGTCGTCCTGCGCATCGAGTTCCAGCTGGATCTTCTGACCGTCGATGGTCAAACCCTGCTTGTCGATTTCTTCTACCGCCAGGCGCGCACCGTTTTCATTGTCCTTGCCGAGATGCGCGATGCCACCCGTCAAAGGGGCCGCATGACCGATCTTCACGACCACCGCTTCGCTTGCCGGCGCCGCCGCGACCGTCGCCGCCGATGCACCCGCTCCCGCCTCGCCATCCGGTTTTTTGCCGCACGCGGTCGAGACGACGACCACGGCCGCGATGGACACGGCGTAAGCAAACTTCACTCGCATCTAGTAGTTCTCCTGCGCCTTGCACATTCTGTTGTTCGGGACCCTAAGGCCTTGAGAACGCGCGCATTGTAACTCCAATTTTGCGACGGGCAATATTGTTCAACCGGCAGGGTTTTCCTCCATTGCAACCTTATTTTGGAGAGTTAATTCGCTAAAAGGCGCAACCAGGTTGCGCCTTTTTTTCGTGCACCAGTTGCACCAGCGTGAGAGCCCGTGTCATCAAGTGTTGCAGCGAGTACGCCCAATGCCCGATAACACCGGGATTTGCCATAAGTATTACGTTTTGATTGCTTTCGCCCGATACGCACTATGTTAGTGCGTCAAAAATCCGCGCGACGGTTTTGATTTAATTTAAACGGGGACGCATCAAAAGGAACGAGTTATAAATGGGGATGTTTTTTTAAAATTATTTCCGCTTGGGAGGCGGGAAAAACGCTTCAACGACTGGTGTGGCCCTTTAATTTTGCGATGCAGCTGCCGACGACGGGCGTAAAAAAAGCGCGCCGTCGGCGCGCTTTCTTCTGTGTCGCTTTCTCCTTGTCGGTCAGGCCGGCAAACCCAAACCGCGCGGCAACGGGAACGCAATGTTCTCCTCGATGCCCTCGAGCGCGCGCACGTTGCGCACGCCGAGTTCGCGCAAGCGGGCGATGACCGCCTGGGCTAGCACCTCCGGCGCCGATGCGCCGGCCGTCACGCCGATGCGACGCTTGCCCTCGACCCAGACCGGATCGATCTGGTCGGGCGAATCCACCATATAGGAGGGAACGCCGAGCTTCTCGGCCAGTTCGCGCAAGCGGTTCGAATTCGAGCTGTTCGGGCTACCTACCACGATCACGACGTCGCACTGCGGCGCCATGAACTTCACGGCGTCCTGGCGGTTCTGGGTGGCGTAACAGATGTCCTGCTTCTTCGGCTCGCGGATTGCCGGATATTTGGCCTTCAATGCGCCGATGATCTCGGCCGCGTCGTCCACCGACAGCGTGGTTTGCGTGACGAAGGCGATTCGTTCGGGATCGGCCAGTTGCAAGGCCAGGACGTCGGCAATGTCTTCGACCAGATGCATGCCTTCGCCTGCCTGCCCCATCGTGCCTTCGACTTCGGGGTGACCCTTGTGGCCGATCATGACAATGTCGAAACCGTCCTGGCGCATCTTCGCGACTTCGATGTGGACCTTGGTCACGAGCGGGCAGGTCGCGTCGTACACCCGCAGCCCGCGCGATTCGGCTTCCGCGCGCACGGCTCTCGACACGCCGTGCGCACTGAAGATGACCGTATTACCGGCCGGCACTTCTTCGAGACGCTCGATGAAGATCGCGCCTTTCTTGCGCAGGTCTTCGACGACGTAGGCGTTGTGGACGATTTCGTGGCGCACGTAGATGGGTGAGCCGTAAAGCTTGAGGGCGCGCTCGACGATCTCGATGGCCCGGTCGACGCCGGCACAGAACCCGCGCGGCTGCGCGAGCAGGATTTCGGCTTCGGCAATAGTCGTATCCGTAATGCTCATGGTTACAGAATTCCGATGATTTTCACTTCGAACGCCAGCGCCTGGCCGGCAAGCGGGTGGTTGAAATCGAACAGAGCCGACGTTTCGCCGACCTCTTTAAGCACGCCGGCATAGCGACCGCCACCCGGAGCGTTGAATTCGACCAGGTCGCCCGGCGAAAAATCCTCGCCGATCATGCTGTTTTCGCGCAGGGTGGCGAGCGACACGCGCTGGATCAACTCCGGATTACGCGGCCCGAATGCCTGGCCCGGCGTTAGCTGAAAGGTCGAATGGTGGCCGACCTTCAAACCGAGCAGAATGTCTTCCAGCGGCGGTGCCAGTTGGCCGGCGCCCAGCAGCAGCGTGGCCGGCTTGTCGTTGAACGTATTGATGACTTCGGCGCCATCGGCGAGGGAAAGCCGGTAATGAAGCGTCACGTGCGAACCGGACTTCACTTCGGAAATGTCGATGATGCTCATGCAGTGCTCGCTCAGTCGAAGCGCGCTGCACGCGTGCGCCGCGGGCGCAGTCGACGCGTGTGGCAAACCGTCGGGGTGCCGTGCGCAAAGCGCCTATTGTAAGCCACATACGGAAGGCACATGCGCTGCATCGCGCGTGCGCTCGCCTGGTGCCGCGCGCGGTGCACATGGCTCCCTGGCTCGCGGCCCCGTCGCCCGGAAACTGTGCGGAGGATGAGATTCCATGCTTGACCCTGTCTCCACGATTGAAGAAGTAAGGCCCGCAGCCAGCCTGCGCCAGCCCGACGCGCCCGGCCAGGCTGCACTCGTGCGCGGCAAATGGCGGAAAAAAGACATGCCGCGCGAGCGGTTGATCGAACAGGGTCCCGGCGTCCTGTCGGACACGGAGATGATCGTTCTGGTGCTCGGCTCGGGCCTGCCGGATCACGACGTGTTCGAAGTCGCGCGCGGGCTGCTCGACCGGTTCGGCTCGCTGCGGGCCATGCTGGACGCGGATTACACGGATTTCGACGGGCTCCGCGGAATCGGACCGGCCAAGAAAGCGCAGCTCATCGCGATCATGGAAATGGCGCGCCGGTCGCTGGTCGACAAGATGCGCAAACGTCCGCTGATGGACTCGCCCGACGCCGTCGAAGACTATTTGCGCCTGCTGATCGGCGGCCGGTCGCACGAGGTGTTCATCTCGCTTTATCTCGACGCCCGGCATCGGCTGATACGCTGCGAGGAAAGCGCGCGCGGCACGCTCACGCACATGGCGGTCTATCCGCGCGAAATTGCCCGCCGCGCGCTGGGCCTGAATGCGGCGAGCCTGATCGTCGCGCATAATCACCCGTCGGGCGCCGTCGAGCCCAGCGCGAGCGACTGCCGGCTCACACGCACACTGCGTGACGCGTTAGCGCTGATCGATGTGCGCCTCGTCGATCATCTGGTGATCGGCGCCGACAGCACCTACTCGTTCGCCCGCGCGGGCTGGCCGTGAGACGATTGCAGCGGGGTGGCGACCGCCGGCGCGCAGGCCCGCATCGCAAATAAGGTTTGATTTTGCGGCTTTTTTCCTGCTAGAATTCCGGTTTGCCCATTTCCAACCCCCTGTTCCGAAGCCACCAAGGCGTTCCGGAAAGGAAAAGCGACTGCCGGTTTTCGCGAGATTCACACTGAATCACGGCTAAACCCAGCGCTGCTCTTTTCGGGAAACTTTCACGGCGTTCGAACTCAGAATTAGCGTATTAGGAGTGCTCTCATGGCACGCGTATGCCAAGTAACTGGGAAAGCGCCGATGAGCGGCAACAACGTTTCCCACGCCAACAACAAAACCAAGCGCCGGTTCCTGCCGAACCTGCAAAACCGCCGTATTTGGGTGGAAAGCGAAAACCGTTGGGTGCGTCTGCGCGTTTCGAACGCCGGCCTGCGCCTGATCGACAAGAACGGTATCGACGCTGTGCTCGCAGATCTGCGCGCACGCGGTGAAGCCTAAGGAGTAAATCATGGCGAAAGGCGCACGCGACAAGATCAAGTTGGAATCGACCGCAGGCACGGGTCACTTCTATACGACGACGAAGAACAAACGCAACATGCCGGAAAAGATGCTGATCAAGAAGTTCGATCCGGTCGTCCGTAAGCATGTTGACTACAAGGAAACCAAGATCAAGTAACACTTGGCTCCAGCCTGACGAAGACAGAAGACAAACAGAAAGCCTCGCATTCGTGCGGGGCTTTCTGCTTTTCAGGCTGCGTTTTCGTTCGGCTTAAGACTGTCCTATGCCAATTGGTCAGCTTTCCCTCATCCGTTGCGACGCGTATCCTTTGTCGTTTCAGCGGCGCGTCTTAAACGCGTCGTCACGGCAAACGATAGACGGAGATGTGGGCAATGGAATTCGATGTGGCGATTGTCGGTAGCGGACTGGCTGGTTTGAGCGTCGCGCTCAATCTTGCGGAGACCAGGCGGGTCGCAGTGGTCGCCAAGCGATCGATGACGGAAGGGGCAAGCGACTGGGCTCAAGGCGGCATCGCCGCAGTGCTGGATTCGGCGGATTCCATCGAAAATCACGTGCGCGATACGCTGATCGCCGGCGGCGGACTGTGCGACGAAGCCGCGACACGGTTCATCGTCGAGCATGGCCGTGCTGCAATCGAATGGCTGATTGAACAAGGCGTGCCGTTCACCAAAGACGATGCCGCTGAACTCGGCTTCCATCTGACGCGCGAAGGCGGTCACAGCCATCGCCGCATCATTCACGCCGCGGACGCCACCGGCCACGCGGTGGTTGCCACGCTCAGCGAACGCGTGCGTCGCCACCCGAACATCACCTTGCTGGAAGATCATTACGCGATCGACCTCATTACGTCGGACCGCCTCGGTTTGCCCGGGCGTCGCTGCCATGGTCTCTATGCACTCGATCTGCAAAGCGGCCGCACGGTCACCATCGAAGCGCCGCATACGGTGCTGGCCACCGGCGGCGCAGGCAAGGTCTATCTGTACACTACCAACCCGGACACCGCGACCGGCGACGGCATTGCAATGGCCTGGCGCGCCGGCTGCCGGGTATCGAACATGGAGTTCATCCAGTTCCACCCGACCTGCCTGTTTCATCCGTATGCCAAGTCGTTTCTGATTTCGGAAGCGGTGCGCGGCGAAGGCGGCATCCTGAAACTGCCGGACGGCACCCGCTTCATGCCGAACCACGACGAACGCGCCGAACTGGCGCCGCGCGACATCGTCGCGCGTGCAATCGACTTCGAGATCAAGAAGCGCGGTATCGACTGCGTGTACCTCGACATCAGCCATCAACCGGCGGAATTCCTGCGCGAGCATTTCCCGACGATTCTCGCGCGCTGCCTGGAGTTCGGCATCGACATCACCAAAGAACCGATTCCGGTCGTGCCGGCCGCGCACTACACGTGCGGCGGCGTGGTGACCGACCTCGCCGGACGCACCGATCTCGCAGGCCTGTATGCGGTCGGCGAAACCTCGTGCACGGGTCTGCACGGAGCGAACCGGCTAGCCAGCAATTCGCTGCTGGAGTGTCTCGTGATCGGTCGCTCCGCCGCGCAAGCCATCGAGCAGGACGGCTTCAGCGCTGCCGTCCACGCGCCGCTGCCCGATTGGGACGAAAGCCGCGTGTCCGACCCCGACGAAGAGGTAGTCGTCGCCCACAATTGGGACGAACTGCGCCGGCTGATGTGGAATTACGTCGGCATCGTGCGGACCGACAAGCGACTGGCGCGCGCCAAACATCGACTCACGCTGTTGCGTGACGAAATCCACGAGTATTACGCGAACTTCAAGGTGAGCCGCGATCTGCTCGAACTGCGCAATCTCGTCGACGTGGCGTCGTTGATCGTCGAAGGCGCACGTTCGCGGCGCGAGAGTCGCGGACTGCATTTCAGTCGCGACTGGCCTGCGACTCTGCCCAAGGCGCTGCCTTCGGTGCTATCTCCCGAGTACGTGCGAAACCGCAACGTCTGATTGTTCGCGCCCAGCCGAAAGCTGGGCAAAAGAAAAGGCCATCGCTGGTTTAACCCCGGCGATGGCCTTCCTGAACGACACGCTTGTTATTCAGCGCCCACGGCGCTCAAACGATCCGCATCGAGTAATCCGTCGCGCGCACGTCCTTGGTCAGTGCGCCAATCGACACGCGGTCGACACCCGTCTCCGCAATCGTGCGCACCGTCTCGAAGTTGACGCCGCCCGACACTTCCAGCACCGCCCTGCCCGCCGTCAGACGAACCGCATCACGCATGGCGTCGAACGAAAAATTGTCGAGCAGGATAGACTGCGCGCGATGCGCCAACGCAGTTTCCAGTTGCTCGAGCGTTTCGACTTCGATCTGGATCGACACGCCCGCATTCAGACCCAGCGCCGCATCCAGCGCGGCGCCCACACCGCCGGCGGCAGCAATGTGGTTTTCCTTGATAAGAATGCCGTCGTAAAGCGCCAGCCGCTGATTCGCGCCGCCACCCACCCGCACCGCGTACTTCTGCGCGAGCCGCAAGCCGGGCAAGGTCTTGCGAGTGTCGAGAATGCGCGTGCGCGTGTGCGCGATGGCGTCGACGTAACGGCGCGTGGCACTCGCCACGCCTGACAGCAGTTGCAGAAAATTCAACGCATTACGCTCGGCGGTCAACAGCGCGCGGGCCGGCCCGCGCAGTTCGCAGACCGTCGAGCCCGCCGTCATGCGGTCGCCCTCGCGATACAGCCACTGCACCTCGATAGCCGGATCGAGTTGGCGCATCACTGAGTTGAACCAGGGCACGCCACACAGCACAGCATCTTCGCGCACGATGATGCGTGCGTCCCGCAACTGCGCGGCGGGGACGAGTCGACCGGTCTGGTCGCCCGTGCCGACGTCTTCGGCGAGCGCATCGGCAACGTTGCGCGCCAATGCTTTTTCGAAAGCATCGCCATACTGCGCGTGAATCTCGGCAAATAGCGGCGACACTGCCTCGTCCCGCGAGAACCGGACCGCACCTTCCACGACTGCCATTACGCTGCCCCTACGTTCGAAAAGAGTTGCGCGTCGCGCGCCAGGTCGCCGCTTGCCTGAACCCGCTTCTTCTGACGCGCGGCAAAGTCGAGCATCCGGTCGATCGGCAAGCGCGCCCGCTCTCCAATGGCAGGATCGACGAAGATTTCGTTGTGACCGCGCTCGAGCACGTCGGCGAGATTGGCGAGGCCGTTCATGGCCATCCACGGACAATGCGCGCAACTCTTGCAGGTGGCGCTATTGCCGGCGGTCGGCGCCGCAATGAGTGTCTTGCCAGGCGCGGCGAGTTGCATCTTGTGCAGAATGCCGAGATCGGTCGCGACGATGAAGTGGGTGGCATTCAGTCTCTGCGCGGCGTCGATCAACTGCGTGGTCGAACCCACCACATCCGCTTGCGCCACCACGTTAGCCGGCGACTCAGGATGCACCAGCACTTTCGCGCCCGGATATTCGGCGCGCAGCAGGTCGAGTTCGATGCCCTTGAATTCGTCGTGAACGAGACACGAGCCTTGCCACAGCAACATGTCCGCGCCGGTCTTGCTCTGAATGTAGCTACCGAGATGCCGGTCCGGTGCCCAGATGATCTTTTCGCCCCGAGCATGCAGATCGGCCACGATTTCGAGTCCGATCGACGAGGTCACCATCCAGTCCGCGCGCGCCTTCACCGCGGCGCTGGTGTTGGCGTACACCACGACCGTGCGGTCGGGATGTGCATCGCAAAAAGCAGAGAATTCATCGACCGGGCAACCGAGGTCGAGCGAGCAGGTGGCGTCGAGATCGGGCATCAGAATGCGCTTGCCCGGACTCAGAATCTTCGCGGTCTCGCCCATGAAGCGAACGCCGGCCACCACCAGTGTCTGCGCTTCATGATCGCGGCCGAAGCGCGCCATTTCCAGTGAATCGGCCACGCAGCCGCCGGTTTCATCCGCGAGTTCCTGCAGTTCCGCATCCACGTAGTAGTGCGCGACAAGCACCGCTTTCTCGCGTTCGAGCAGCGCCCGGATGCGTGCTTTGAGAGCGATTTTTTGCTCCGCCGACGGCGTCTCGGGCACCTTCGCCCATGCCTGCCCGATCCCGCAGGTCATACCCTGCTCCTGCGGCCGGTCGTATTCGACCGTCCTGATCGACTGCTGATCCATGATCTCCTCTGCCTCTCGCTCTGTCGCCGCCGACTGACAATCGACTTTCGTTGCAGTTTCAGCGGCCCAAAAAGCAAAACCCCGCCAAACGCGGGGTTTTGTGACGTAGCGGAATTTTAAAGGATTTCGCGATCAAGCATAACGGCGCAGTCGCAAAGCAAATTCCTGCAGCGCCTTGATTCCGCTTTGCTCTGCACGATGGCACCAGTCCTGCAATTGCACCAGCAGTTGATCGCGCGAAGCGTTCGAGCGTTCCCACATGGAAGCCAGCTCGTTGCGCATGTCGATATACGTCTTCAGTTTCTGGCTGTTCGCGAAGATTTGCGGCAGCTGACGTTTCTGCGGCTCGTCCAGACCGGCTTCTTCCTTATGGAACCAGCTACGCGCACCGCGCATGACCTGATACTTCTCACGCGCCCCGACTTCCTTCAGATGCGCCAGTTCCTGACGGTAAGCGCGCTTGATGGCTTTGCCGTAACGCGCCATGACTTCATAGCGGTTGGCCAGCACGGCCTGCAGCGTGTCCTGATCGAGTACCAGCTTGCCGGTGGTGAGACGCGGCGTGGGCGCAACCTTCTTTACCTTGGCCAGACGGAAAGCCGACATGATGCGGATATACATCCAGCCAATATCGAACTCGTACCACTTGTTAGACAGCTTGGCCGAGGTCGCGTACGTGTGGTGATTGTTGTGTAACTCTTCGCCGCCGATGATGATGCCCCACGGGAAGATGTTGGTGCTGGCATCCGACGAGTTGAAGTTGCGGTAGCCCCAGAAGTGCGCGAGGCCATTGACCACGCCGGCTGCCCAGAACGGAATCCATACCATCTGGATGGCCCAGATGGTCAGGCCGACGACGCCGAACAGCGCGACGTTCAACACCATCATCAGGCTCACGCCGAGAATCGGGTACTTCGTGTAGACATTGCGTTCCATCCAGTCGTTCGGTGTGCCGTGACTGAACTTGCGCATGGTTTCTTCGTTTTTGGCTTCGGAACGGTAGAGTTCCGCGCCTTCGAGCAGCACCTTCCAGATACCGCGCGTTTGCGGGCTATGCGGATCTTCTTCGGTCTCGCACTTGGCGTGGTGCTTACGGTGAATGGCGGCCCACTGGCCGGTCAACATACCCGTCGTCATCCACAACCAGAATCGGAAAAAATGACTTGCAATGGGATGAAGCTCCAGCGCGCGGTGCGCCTGGCAGCGATGCAGATAGACCGTCACGCCGATAATCGTGATGTGCGTCGCGATCGCCGTGTACAGCACAAGCTGCCACCACGAAAAGCGCAGCAGACCGTGGGCAAGGAAGTCGAGCAAGGAATTCAACAAGGCAATTTACCTGTGGAACGAGAGACACGAGGCACGCGCAAAATGCGCGTGTCAAGAAAGTGAAAGCATACAGCGGGATTGGACGTCATTCTACTGGAAGCGTTCCAAGTGTTTGTAACAAATAGGGATTTTTTGTTGAGTATCAACGGGGAGCAAACAAAAAAAGCTCCGTCGGGCTGCGTCAGCCACCGCTCGCAGGCCCGTCAGCGCAGGCTCTCCGGGCGATCGCCGGTCGCCCCGGTCATTGTTACCGCATCGATCGGTCCGCCGACAATCCGCACTTCCCGCTGCGCGAAAGGAATCGAAATACCGTGCTCGGCGAACAACCGCCAGATCTTGCGGTTCACGTTCGACCGAACGCTCGAGGTTCCCGTGGCGGCCTCTTCGATCCAGAACCCCAGCTCCAGGTTCACGCCGTCGGCGCCGAAACTCGCCAGATAGGCAGCGGGCGCCGGTTCCTGTAATACCCGCGGGACGTCCCGTGCTGCTTCGACCAGCAGCGCCATGGCTTGTTCCACGTCGCAGGTGTAGGCCACCTGCACCGCCAGCTTCGCGTAGCCACGCGTCAGATAGGACGACTGGTTCTGCACCACGTCCGTAATCAGTTTTTCGTTCGGAATTAGCGTCTCGATGCCGTCGAGACCTCGCACCACGGTATAGCGGGTGCGGATTTGCGTGACCATGCCCTGCAGGCCGCTCACGTTGATGGTGTCGCCGATCCGCAACGACCGGTCGATCAGGATGATGAAGCCCGACACGTAATTGCTGGCGATCTTCTGCAGACCAAACCCGAGCCCGACGCCCAGCGCCCCGCCGAACACGCCCAGCACGGTAATGTCGATGCCCACCAGCGACAGGCTGATCAGCACCGCCGCCAGCACGAACACCGCGCGCCCGACCCGCGCCACCACGACTTTCAGGTTCGCGTCGAGCGTCGTCGAGCGGATCAGCCGGTCCTCGAACGCCGAGCCGAGCCACATCGCGACGATCATCGTCACGCACACCCACAGCAGGCCCGTGATAAGCGAAAGCAGCGTCATATGCGCGTTGGCGACGCGGAAATGCACGCTGGCCATCCACGCGATCACGTCGTCCTGGATGCCCATCACTGTGAGCACCATGCCGACCCAGACGACCAGCGAGACGATTTTTTCGACGAGAAACAGCCACGGGTGCGTCTCGCCGTCGTGGCTGAACACCCGTCGCGCGAAGAAAAAGACGATGTAGATCAGCCCGATACCGAACAGCGGCACCAGCGCCAGATCCAGCAGCGCGGTGTGCATGAACTGCCCGGCGACGGTTCGCGCGAGCCACACCAGCGCCGCGCCGAGCAGCGGGAAGAACGCGCGATTCAGGCTTTCCGCGCCGAAACGCAGCGTCTGGTATCGGGTTTGCCGGCGCAGATCGAGCCCGCGGCGCAACAGGCGCGCGAGCAGCCACGCGGTGACAAGCGTCCCGAGCAGCATGCCGGTCTGCCAGAGCATGACCGGCTGGCCGAAGTCGCGCGTCAGGTCGCCGAACAGGTGGGAGAAGATACGGTTTTGCATGATGTCGCCGATCGCGCCAGCGGGCCGGATTCACGATTGCAGCCATGGAAAAGTCGAGCATTCCGGCTCGACCCGTGAACCCGCCCTACGCCGCGCTGAAACCCGCTGCGCTCAGCTCTGGCGTTCCAGCACAGCGGCGAAGAAGCCGTCGGTGGCGTGACGGTGCGGCCACAGCGACAGGTAGTCGCCCATTTCCAGCTCGATGCGTTGCTCGGCCAGCACGTCGCGCGCAGGCACCAGCACGAAGTCCGGGTGGTCGGCGAGGAACTGCTGCACGACCGCTTCGTTCTCCGCTTCGAGAATCGAGCAGGTCGCATACACCAGCCGGCCGCCCTTCTTCACGAGCCGCGCCGCGCTCGCCAGAATCGACGCCTGTTTCGGCGCGAGTTCGGCGACCGAGTCCGGCGACTGACGCCACTTCAGATCGGGGTTGCGCCGCAACGTGCCGAGTCCGCTGCAAGGCGCGTCGACCAGCACCCGGTCGATCTTGCCCGCGAGGCGCTTGATTTTCGCGTCGTGTTCGCTGTCGATCAGCACCGGATTGACATTCGACAGACCGCTGCGCGCGAGGCGCGGCTTCAGTTTGGCGAGACGCCGCTCGGAGATGTCGAACGCATACAGACGGCCGGTGGAGCGCATCGCCGCGCCCAGCGCCAGCGTCTTGCCGCCCGCGCCCGCGCAGAAGTCGACGATCATCTCGCCGCGCTTGGGTGCGACCAGCGAACACAGCAACTGGCTGCCCTCGTCCTGCACTTCGACCCAGCCTTGCTGAAACGCGTCGAGCTTGGTGAGCGGCGGTTTGCCGACCACTCGCACGCCAAACGGCGCGAACGGCGTGGCGCCGCCTTCGATACCGGCCTTCGACAACGCGTTCAGCACGTCGTCGCGGCTCGCCTTGATCGGGTTGGCGCGCAGATCGAGCGGCGCCGGGTAATTCAGCGCGGCGGCCAGTTGCGCCAGTTCCGCGGCTTCGAAGCGCTTCGACAGCGCCGTGTAGATCCACTCCGGCAGATTCAGGCGAATCCGCAGCGGCAAGCTTTCCGGGTCGATCTTCGAGACATGTTCGAGCCAGTTCGACTCGGTGTCCGACACGAACGGCTTGAGCGCCGAACGGCCCGCCGTCTGCATCAGACCGAGCAGGGCCATACGCCGCGCCGGGCTGCCCGCGCCGCCTTCGGCCAGGTGCGCAAATTCCATCCGGCGCCGCAACACGGCAAACACCGCTTCGGCGATCACGCCGCGCTCGCCATGCCCCAGCTTCGGGTGCGCGCGGAAGAAACGGCTGGTGGTGGCATCGGCCGGGCCGTTCAGTTTCAGGACTTCGGCCAGCAAAGTCTCGGTTTGTCCAATCAGAAAACCATGCAATCTCATACGCCCTCTCCGGCGGTGTGACCGGCAAAGAGCCATTGCGGCTCCGGCGGCGTTAGCGTGACGCGCAAGCCGTCGAGAGCAACACGCCCTTCGACGAACCAGCGCACCGCGCGTGGATAAATAATGTGTTCGGTTGCCAGCACGCGCTCGGCGAGCGCGGCGGGCGTGTCGCCGTCGACCACCGGCACCGCCGCTTGCGCGACGATCGGCCCGTGGTCGAGCTGCGACGTCACGAAATGCACGGACGCGCCATGCAGCCGCACGCCCGCGTCCAGAGCCTGTTGATGTGTCTTCAATCCAGGGAAACTCGGCAGCAGCGACGGATGCACGTTCAGCATGCGCCCGGCGTATCGGTCGACGAAACCGGCCGTGAGCACCCGCATGAAGCCTGCAAGCGCCACCAGATCGGGCGCAAAACGGTCGATTTCCGTGGCTAGTGCAGCGTCGAAACTATCGCGATCGGGAAACTGGCGGTGGTCGACCACCGCCGTGGCAATACCATGCGACGCCGCGAACGCAAGGCCCGCGGCGTCCGGACGGTTGGCAATCACGGCGGCGACTTGCGCCGGCCACGCTTCGGCCGAACTGGCCCGAACGATAGCTTCCATGTTGCTTCCCCGCCCTGAAATCAGGATGACGATTTTTTTCATCCGCGGATTTTATCATTCGGGAACACCAAAACCGCGTCGCGCCGCCGTCTCCCGCGCCGAGCGTTTATAATCATTCGTTTTGCGGCACCCCGGCCGCCCTACCCCAAAGCCGTTATCGTGAGAGTCTTCCGCGGTCTTCCCAATGCCGAGAGCCGTGCGCCCTGCGCACTGACCATCGGTAACTTCGACGGTGTCCACCGCGGCCATCAGGCTCTGCTCGCCCACGTGCGGGCCGCGGCCGATGCGCGCGGGCTGCCCGTCTGCGTGATGACCTTCGAGCCGCACCCGCGCGAATTCTTCAACCCGGCAGGCGCTCCCCCGCGCATCGCGATGCTGCGCGACAAGCTGGAAGCGCTGCGCACCAACGGTGTCGACCGGGTGGTCGTCGAGCATTTCAACCACACCTTTGCCAGCCAGTCGCCAGCGGCGTTCGTCGAACGGATCATCGTCAACGGACTGCACGCTCGCTGGGTCATGATCGGCGACGACTTCCGCTACGGCGCGAAACGCGCGGGCGACTTTGCTTCGCTGAAAGCCGCCGGTCAGGAATATGGCTTCGAAGTCGAGCAGATGGCGACCGTCGCCGACCCGTCCGGCGCGCGCATCTCGAGTTCGGGCGTGCGCGCGGCGCTGGTCGCCGGCGACCTCGACGCGGCGCGTGCCGCACTCGGCCGGGACTATCTGATCAGCGGTCACGTCGTGCATGGCATGAAGCTCGGCCGCAATCTCGGTTTCCCCACGCTGAACCTGGCCATCGCGCACAAGCGGCCGGCGCTGGCGGGCATTTTCGTCGTGCGAGTGCACGGCGTGGCCGATGAGCCGCTGCCCGGCGTCGCCAGCCTCGGCCTGCGTCCCACGGTCGACGACTCGGGCCGCGTGCTGCTCGAAGTGCATCTGCTCGACTGGCAAGGCGACGCTTATGGCAAACTCGTGCGCGTCGAATTTCTGAAGAAACTGCGCGACGAAGAAAAGTACGTCGACCTGGAAACGCTCACGGCCGCCATTTCGCGCGACGTCGCCAATGCGCGCGAGTGGTTCGCGGCGCTCGGCAGCCGTTCCACCGGTTTCGCCACCTCGGCCACCGACCGAATTAGATAACCGCCGCGGTATCTGCGCGCACGTCGAGTGCCGCAAATACCCTCGCTGCGCGCATCGAAGGGCGTCCGTGGATTTCGCGACATGCCTGCCGGGCGCGCCCAACGCCCTGCGCTTCACCGCGCGACCCGCGCCACGCTGCGCTTATAAAGACATCACCGCGATCCCATCATGAGCAACAAGAAAGCCGATTCGAAACCGCAGTCACGCTACCCGGTCAACCTGCTCGACACCCCGTTCCCCATGCGCGGCGATCTGCCCAAACGCGAGCCGCAATGGGTGAAGGAGTGGCAGGAGCGCAAGGTCTACGAGACCATCCGCGCCGCCAGCAAGGGCCGCAAGAAGTTCATCCTGCACGACGGCCCGCCGTATGCGAACGGCGACATCCACCTCGGCCACGCGGTGAACAAGATCCTGAAGGACATGATCGTCAAGGCGCGCAATCTGGCGGGCTTCGACGCGGTCTACGTACCCGGCTGGGATTGCCACGGCATGCCGATCGAAATCCAGATCGAAAAGCAGTTCGGCAAGTCGCTGCCGGCCGCCGAGGTGATGCAGAAGGCGCGCGCCTACGCGAGCGAGCAGATCGAGAAGCAGAAAGTCGGCTTCCGCCGGCTGGGTGTGCTCGGCGACTGGGACAATCCGTACAAGACCATGAACTTCACCAACGAAGCCGGCGAAATCCGCGCGCTCGCGAAGATCATGGAAAAGGGCTATGTGTTCCGCGGCCTGAAGCCGGTCAACTGGTGTTTCGACTGCGGCTCGGCGTTGGCCGAAGCGGAAGTCGAGTACAAGGACAAGACCGATCCGACCATCGACGTGCTGTTCAGCTTCGCCGAGCCGGAAAAGACCGCGCAGGCGTTCGGCCTCGCCGCGTTGCCGCGCCATGAAGGCGGCATCGTCATCTGGACCACCACGCCCTGGACCATCCCGGCCAACCAGGCGCTGAATCTGCATCCGGAAATCGTCTACGCGCTGGTGGATACGCCGCGCGGCCTGCTGATCCTCGCCGAAGAGCGCGTCGAAGCGTGCCTCGAGCAATACGGACTCGAAGGCACGATCGTCGCGACGACGCCGGGCGCGAAGCTCGTGAACCTGCGCTTCAATCATCCGCTGGCCGCGGCACATCCGGGCTATCAGCGCACCGCGCCAGTGTATCTGGGCGACTACGTGACGACCGAAACAGGTACGGGCGTCGTTCACTCGTCGCCCGCCTACGGCGTGGAAGACTTCGTGTCGTGCAAGGCGCACGGCATGTCCGACTCCGACATCATCAATCCGGTGATGGGCGACGGCCGCTATATCGAGTCGCTCGCGCTGTTCGGCGGCCTGTCCATCTGGGACGCGAACCCGCAGGTCATCGAGGCGCTGCAGAGCGCCGGCTCGCTGATGCGCACCGAGAAGTACACGCACAGCTACATGCACTGCTGGCGCCACAAGACGCCGATCATCTACCGTGCGACCTCCCAATGGTTCGCCGGCATGGACGTGAAGCCGAACGACAGCGAACGCACGCTGCGCGAAACCGCGCTCGAAGGCATCGAGAACACCGCGTTCTATCCGTCGTGGGGCAAGCAGCGCCTGTTCAGCATGATCGCCAACCGGCCGGACTGGACGCTGTCGCGCCAGCGCCAGTGGGGCGTGCCGATGGCGTTCTTCGTGCATAAGGAAACCGGCGCGCTGCATCCGCGCACGCTGGAGTTGCTCGAAGAAGTCGCGCAACGCGTCGAGAAGGCCGGCATCGAAGCGTGGCAATCGCTCGATCCGCGCGAGCTGCTCGGCGACGATGCGAATCTGTACGAGAAGAACCGCGACACGCTGGACGTGTGGTTCGATTCGGGCACCACGCACTGGCACGTGCTGCGCGGCTCGCACAAGGACGAACTGCAATTCCCCGCCGATCTGTATCTGGAAGGCTCGGACCAGCATCGCGGCTGGTTCCACTCGTCGCTGCTGACCGCGTCGATGCTCGACGGACGTCCTCCGTACAATGCGCTGCTCACGCACGGCTTCACCGTCGACGGCGAAGGCCGCAAGATGAGCAAGTCGCTCGGAAACGGGATCGATCCGCATGAAGTGGCGAACCGGCTCGGCGCGGAAATCATCCGCCTGTGGATTGCGTCGACCGATTACTCGGGCGAGCTGGCCATCTCCGAGGAAATCCTGAAGCGCGTGACCGAAGGCTATCGCCGGATTCGCAACACGCTGCGCTTCCTGCTCGCGAACCTGTCGGACTTCGACTTCGCGCAACACGCGCAGCCGGTGGAAAGCTGGCTCGAGATCGACCGCTATGCGGTGGCGCTGTCGGCCAATCTGCAGAGCGACATCCTCGCGCACTACGACAAGTACGAGTTCCACCCGGTGGTCGCCAAGCTGCAGACGTTCTGCTCGGAAGACCTGGGCGGCTTCTATCTGGACGTGCTGAAAGACCGTCTGTACACGACCGCCGCCGACTCCGTCGCGCGCCGTTCGGCGCAGACCGCGCTGTATCACATCGCGCAGGGTCTGCTGCGTCTAATGGCGCCGTTCATGTCGTTCACCGCCGAAGAAGCATGGAAGATCTTCCAGCCGAACAGCGAGACGATTTTCACGGAGACGTATCACGCGTTCCCGCAGGTGCCGCAAGCGGGCGAACTGCTCGACAAATGGACCTTGCTGCGCGCTGCGCGCAGCGACGTAACCAAGGCGCTGGAAGAAGCGCGCGTCGCGAACCTGATCGGTTCGTCGCTGCAGGCCGAAGTGGAAATCCGCGCGGCCGGTGCGCGTTACGACGCGCTCGCCAGCCTCGCCGACGACCTCAAGTTCGTGCTGATCACGTCGGCTGCGACCGTCGTGAAGGTCGACAGCGAAGCCGGGGAAAGTGTCGAAGTGATCGCCTCGAAGTATCTGAAGTGCGAACGCTGCTGGCACTATCAGGCGGACGTCGGCGCGAATGCGGAGCACCCCACGCTGTGCGGCCGCTGCTTTAGCAATCTGTTCGGAAATGGTGAAACGAGGAGCGCGGCATAATGGCAAGAACCATGTCGAAAACGACGTCGGCGAGCGGTTCGCTGGCACCCTGGCTCGGCGTCGCGCTCATCGTCATCCTGTTCGACCAGTTGACGAAAATCGCCGTGCAAAAGGTGTTTGCCTACGGTGTCGCGCACGAGGTCACGTCGTTCTTCAACCTCGTGCTGGTGTACAACCGCGGCGCCGCGTTCAGCTTTCTCGCGATGGCGGGCGGCTGGCAACGCTGGGCCTTTACCGCGCTCGGCGTGGTCGCGGCGCTGGTGATCTGCTACCTGCTCAAGCGTCATGGTGGACAGCGCATGTTCTGCACGGCGCTCGCGCTGATTCTCGGCGGCGCACTCGGCAACGTGATCGACCGGTTGGCCTACGGCCATGTGATCGACTTCCTCGATTTTCATGCGCGTACGTGGCACTGGCCGGCGTTCAATCTGGCCGATAGCGCGATTACCGTAGGCGCGATTCTGCTGGTGCTCGACGAGTTGCGGCGCGTGCGCGGGTCGTCGCGCTAAAGGGGCACTCAGGCTCCCCCGCTTCGAGGCCGGCGTTCGGCGTATCGAGCCGTCGCCGGCCACTTCGCTCTGTCTGTCGGAGGCTTTCATTGGCAACCGCTGAACTCGCAGGAAAACACCTCGTCCTCGGCATGACAGGCGGCATCGCCTGCTACAAGATCGCCGAACTCACGCGTTTGCTCGTCAAGGGCGGCGCAACCGTGCAGGTCGTGATGACCGAAGCGGCTACGCAGTTCATCACCCCCGTCACCATGCAGGCGCTGTCGGGGCGCCCGGTCTACACGAGTCAGTGGGATGGGCGCGTGCCGAACAACATGGCGCACATCGACCTGTCGCGTGAAGCGGACGCCATCGTCATCGCGCCGGCTTCCACCGACTTCCTCGCGAAACTCGCGCACGGCATGGCCGACGATCTGCTGTCGACGCTGTGCGTCGCGCGAGATTGTCCGCTGCTGGTCGTGCCGGCGATGAACCGGCAGATGTGGCAAAACCCCGCGACGCAACGCAACGTCACGCAATTGCGCGGCGACGGCGTGGACGTACTGGGTCCCGATTCGGGTCCACAAGCTTGCGGTGAAACCGGCGATGGACGCATGCTCGAGGCCGCCGCCACGTATGAAGCGATCGCCGCGTTTTTCGCACCTAAACTGCTCGCGGGCCGCCGCGTTCTGCTGACCGCGGGCCCGACCTTCGAACCGCTCGATCCGGTGCGCGGCATCACCAATCGTTCGAGCGGCAAGATGGGCTTCGCGCTGGCGCGCGCGGCGCAGCAGGCCGGCGCCGACGTGCATCTGGTAGCAGGCCCCGTTGCGCTCGACACGCCCTGGGGTGTGATCCGCGAAGACGTGCAAACCGCGCAGCAGATGCACGACGCGGTGATGCGCTCGGTCGCCGATGCCGACATCTTCATCGGTGTCGCCGCGGTCGCCGACTGGCGTGTCGATCACGTGAGCGAGCACAAGATCAAGAAAACGGCCGATCGAGCGTTGCCGAGCTTCAGCTTCGTCGAAAATCCGGACATTCTGGCCTCGGTCGCGAAGCTCGCGCACCCGCCGTTCGCGGTCGGCTTCGCAGCGGAAAGCGGCGACCTCGACGTGCATGCCGAAGAAAAACGGCTGCGCAAGAACGTGCCGCTGCTGATCGGCAATCTCGGGCCGCTGACCTTCGGTCTCGACGACAACGAGATCATTCTGTACGAAGCCGGCGGCGTGACGCGTCTGCCGCGCGCCGACAAGCAAACGCTGGCCCGCGCGCTGATCGCCGAGATTGCGAAACGGCTGCCCGATACCAGTCTGATCCGCTAGCACGTGCGCAGGGTTGCCGGTGTTGTCCGGCAACCTTCGTTTGAATCCACGCTACCGAATCGACACCTCTCTCAAGCGGAACTGTCATGACGCTACTTTCCGTGCTCGATCAAACACCCGTGATCGCCGGACACTCGGTGGCGGACGCTATCGCCGCGACCGTGGAACTTGCACAACTCGCCGACGACCTCGGCTACACGCGCTACTGGTGCGCCGAACATCATGGTTTGCGCGGCGTGTCGAACCCGTGCCCGGAAGTGATGCTCGCGCGACTGGGCAGCGTGACAAAACGGATTCGCCTGGGCTCCGGCGGCGTGATGCTGCCGTACTACAGTCCGTTCAAGGTCGCCGAGCAGTTCATGATGCTCGAAGCGCTGTTTCCGAACCGGATCGATCTGGGCGTCGGGCGCGCGCCGGGCGGCGACATGCGCACGGCGCAGGCCGTGGCCGCCGGCGACTACAACCGTGGCGATATTTTTCCGCAGCAGGTGGCCGAACTGATCGGTCTGATGCACGGCACGTTGCCCGACGATCATCCGGCGAACGGTGTACTGCTACAACCGCAAATCGATACGCGCCCGCAACTGTGGATGCTCGGCTCGAGCGAATTCGGCGGACTGCTCGCCGCGCAACTCGGGATTCGCTTTGCGTTCGCGCATTTCATCAATGCGCACTATGGTCAGCAGGTGGCCGAAGCGTATCGCGACCGCTTCACAGCCGGCGACGAGGCGCAGCAGCCGTATCTCGCAGCCGCGGTCTTCGTGATCTGCGCGGACACCGAACAGGAAGCCATCGATCTCGAGAAAGCCGTCGATTTGCGGCGCGTGCAAATGGCTTACGGCCTGAACGAACCGATTCCGTCGATCGCACAGGGCATCGCGCAGACCTACGGCGAACGCGAGCGACTGGTGATCGACCGCGAGAAGCCGCGCAGCATCATCGGCACGCCGGAAACGGTCACCGCGCGACTGCAAGCGCTGCAGGAACGATTCCAGGCCGACGAGCTGATCGTGCTCACCGTGGCGGGCAGTTATCGTGCGCGTCTGCGCTCCTATGAACTTCTTGCCGACGCGTTTGCCCTGACACGCGCGGCCTCCCCTTCCTAACGCCTTCACACTGCATGAAACTCGACCTGAAGATTCTCGATGCGCGAATGCGCGATCAACTCCCCGCCTACGCCACGACGGGCAGCGCGGGTCTCGACCTGCGCGCCTGCCTCGACGAGCCGTTGACCCTGAAGCCCGGCGAAACGGCACTGGTCCCGACGGGTCTCGCGATTCACGTGCGAGACCCCGGCTACGCCGCGCTGATTCTGCCGCGCTCCGGCCTCGGACATAAGCACGGCATCGTGCTCGGCAATCTGGTAGGACTGATCGACTCCGACTACCAGGGCCAATTAATGATTTCGACGTGGAATCGCGGTGAGACGACCTTCGTACTCAACCCGATGGAGCGGCTCGCGCAACTCGTCATCGTGCCGGTGGTGCAGGCGCAGTTCAATATCGTCGATGACTTCGAAAGCAGTGAACGGGGTGCCGGCGGTTTTGGCAGCACCGGCAAGCACTGACCGCGTTTGCCTTGATCTGAATATCAGGGCGGACCTATCCGATCCGTCCTGATCTGACAATAGTTTCTAATTGTCGCGCGCAATTGAATCTTTCTCAGGCTAATAGTTAGCCATCCGCATCAATTCATTTCCCCCTTTCCGTTCGAATTCGGATTTGTCCGATTTGGCTCGCTGCATCGCGCACCTATAAATGGACTAGCGCAATGCTTACCGACCTCGAATTGCTTTATTTAGTTAGCCATACCTATTAATTGGCGATCGGTACGTTTGCGTCTGATGTCTGGATTGAACTCTCAACCTGAATGGAGTTAGAGCATGCAGATCGAATACGATGCAATCGTTGGACCGGGCGCAAACGAATGGTACGGCACCCTTGTCGTCTCCAACCTTCGCTACGCGGACGGCAGCGGGATTGGGGTCGGTGAATATCTGGCGTTCAACTTTCACTCGCCGGCGGCGGTCGACGCCACCGCTATCGACCCGCAATTCAGTACGTGGGTGATCGGTGACATCACAGCGACTTCCGCGCAGGTCGACGACGGCAATTTCGACGTCACCGTGACGATCGACTTCACCACGCCTTATAGGCTGACCGCCACCGACCAGATCACTATCGACATCAACGGCGATCTCACTACGAATTCCGATACGTGGCTCGACTCGTTCGTGTTTTCCGCGGATGCGCCGCCGACGATTTCCGGCTCGGTCGTCGTCGGCTGCGCGGACGCGCCGGACCCGGCTCTTGCGGGCATCAAGCCGTCGCTGACGCTCGCGCAGGGCGATGTCGTCTCTACCCTAACGCTCGACTACGGCTCGACGTCTTCGGCGAGCCTCGAACAGGGCCACTACACGGTCGCTGGCGATCCGGTCAGTACCAGCGACCAGACGGTCATGGCGGCCCTCGTCATCGAGCCCGACGCGATCGATGTCGAGGTCGGCGACGCCGTTTCGGTACGCGTGAGTTTCGCGCCGGTTCAATACTATGCGGCGCTGGATATCGCGATTGGCTCGCTCACGGGATTGTCGTCGGAGACGCTCGACATCACGGTGACCGATCTTGTCTCCGGTGCCCCGCTCGCCGTGTTTAGCGCCGCGCCCAATAGCGTAACGCCGTTGCGGCAACTGCCTCCATCGGGCCAGGCCCGCATAGCCGTTCAGTCGATCGCGTTGAACGATGTCGGCTACGTGTTCGACGTGCCCGACGTGACGCTGACAAATGCGTTGCAGACGATCAGCATCGACGATTCGATGGTCGAGGCGACCGCAGTGAACACGTCGGGGTACGTCGAGGTCGACATCCAGGTGGTCTCGGCGCAGTCGGTGGATCGGCAAATCGACGTGCGTCTGATTGGCGGCAGCATGAGTTATCTGCAAACCGTCACGGCGAGTTCGCAGCAGACCGCGTTCTCCGCGCTAGTGCAGCCAGGCGAGTACACGGTCGCGGTGAACGACTTCGTAACGGCGGGCGTGGTGTATGCGCTCGGCGCGCCATCGCAACTCAGCGTGTCGGCGCAGGGGAAAACGCAACTCGAGGTCACGGTCGAGCCATCGGCCAACCTCAACGTACGCGGCTTTCCCGCATACCTGTGTTTCGGCGGATGCGCCGATCTCGTCCCCAGTAATCAGGCAGACTTCGTCGCGGCGCGCGCGACCTCCGTCTTCGATTACGCCGGCACCGACGGTGCGGGCGACGCCACGGTCTATCTGACGGACGACCCGCAAACCACCGCGACCATCACGCTCGCCCGCAATGTCGAGGCGCAACTCGGCAATACGCAGCCGGTGCTGCCGGTCATGGTGTCATACACGTGCAATCTGTCGGGCGGCGATACCAGGACGAATCTGGCCAACGCCGACGCTCACGCGCACAGCTTCGCCAATTACATTCTGGCGCTCAACCTCGCGAACGAGTCCATCGACGAACATCATCCGGTGCCGGCCGGCTTTATCGTCAATCCCGACTTTCTCGGCGCATGCCAGCAAGCCGGCTTCGGGCCGACGTATGCGATGCCGGTGCGAGCGCCGCTGCAGCAGGCGCTCGATCACTGGTCGATTGCGGTTCCCATCCCCGCCGACATCACGGAAGATATTGCCGGCTATGTGCTTGCGGTTAACTGGCTGACTCGCACCGTTGCGCCCTCGGTAACGTTCGGCTGGCAGATCAATCTGTGGGGCGTGGGCTACTCGGAGTGGATCTACGAGAACGACATCGATCCGGCTCAGATGGCTCAACAAACGGCGGCCTATGTATCGAGCCTGGGCGTGTATAACGCGCCCTACGCGCCGGACTTCCTGGCTATCGACCGCTACGAGGCGGACGACTTCACACAGCGTGCATATGTGAACGGCTACTGCTACGGTCCACGCGAATGGGATCGATACTTCGATTTCTGCCAGGCCGTAAGCCGCGCGCTCAAATTGCCCGTGATGCCCTGGCAAATTCCCGCGAGCCGTATTCCGACGACGACCGATCCGGTCGCGGCCGACTTCGACTCGCAGCATTGGGGCACTGGCGGCAGTTGTCTGCTCGGCGATCCGGCCATCGGCTCGGATTATCAAAACGTGAATCCCACGATTCTCGCGCTGCAGTTTCCCGCGGCATTCCAGCAATACATGGGCGCCACGGCAGAAGACATGTTCATCCGCTCCGAGCCGTTCGATATATCGAAGCCGATGTACGGCGACTTTCCACTGCGCGGTATTTTCACGGTGCTGCTGGGCGGCGGCGCGACGACCGGCATCGTCTCGGCAATCGGCAACCCTGAGCCGTGGGCGAGAGAAAAGCTCAACGCCTACATGAACGCACCCATCCCGTTCGACGATGAATAAGCGCTGAGGCAAAGAAAAACGGCGTGGTCCCGAAGGAGCCACGCCGTTTTTTCAAGCGCTCAACCGAGGTCGATTACTCGACTTCCACCGCTTCCGGATTCGGATTGCGCGGCGCCGGATGTTCGTCGAAGGTCAACTGGACCTTGTCGTCGGCATCCACGTCGACCGACACACGACCGCCGCTCATCAACTTGCCGAACAGCAACTCGTCGGCCAGTGCACGACGGATCGTGTCCTGGATCAGGCGTTGCATCGGCCGCGCGCCCATCAGCGGGTCGAAACCGTGCTTGGCCAGATGCTTGCGCAACGCGTCGGTGAACAGCGCATCGACCTTCTTCTCATGCAACTGATCTTCCAGTTGCATGAGGAACTTGTCGACCACCCGCATGATGATTTCCTCATCGAGCGAGCGGAAGCTGATGACCGCGTCCAGACGGTTACGGAACTCAGGCGTGAACATGCGCTTGATGTCGACCATTTCGTCGCCGGTTTCCCGACGGTTCGTGAAGCCGATCACCGACTTGCCCATTGCCTCAGCACCCGCATTCGTCGTCATGATGATGATGACATTGCGGAAATCTGCCTTGCGACCATTGTTATCCGTCAACGTGCCGTGGTCCATCACCTGCAGCAGCACGTTGTAGATATCCGGATGCGCCTTTTCGATCTCGTCGAGCAGCAGCACGCAGTGCGGTTTCTTCGTGACGGCTTCGGTCAGCAAACCTCCCTGATCGAAACCGACGTAGCCCGGCGGCGCGCCGATCAAGCGGCTTACCGCATGACGTTCCATGTATTCCGACATATCGAAGCGGATCAGCTCGATCCCCAGCGTGAACGCCAGTTGCTTCGCCACTTCCGTCTTGCCGACGCCCGTGGGACCGGAGAACAGGAACGCACCGATCGGCTTGTCCAGCTTGCCGAGGCCAGCACGCGCCATCTTGATGGCGGCCGACAGCGCGTCGATGGCCGGGTCTTGCCCGAACACCACGCTCTTCAGATCGCGATCCAGGGTCTGCAGCTTGCTGCGATCGTCTTGCGACACGCTTTGCGGCGGGACGCGAGCGATCTTCGAGATGATTTCCTCGATCTCGTTCTTGCCGATGGTCTTCTTTTGCTTCGACTTCGGCAAGATGCGTTGCGCGGCACCCGCTTCGTCGATCACGTCGATGGCCTTGTCCGGCAGATGACGATCCGTGATGAAGCGCGCCGACAATTCCGCCGCCGCCGACAGCGCACCCGACGAATACTTCACGCCGTGATGCTCCTCGAACCGCGACTTCAGACCACGCAAAATCGCCACCGTCTGTTCGACGGTCGGCTCGGTCACATCGACCTTCTGGAAACGACGCGACAGTGCTGCATCTTTTTCGAAGATGCCACGGTATTCCGTGAACGTCGTCGCGCCGATGCACTTGAGGGTGCCCGACGACAGCGCCGGCTTCAGCAGATTCGATGCGTCGAGCGTGCCGCCCGATGCTGCGCCCGCGCCAATCAACGTGTGAATCTCGTCGATAAACAGAATTGCGTGCGGGCGTTCCTTCAATTCCTTCAACACGGTCTTCAGACGTTGCTCGAAGTCACCGCGATACTTGGTGCCGGCGAGCAGTGCGCCCATGTCGAGCGAATACACCTGCGCATCCGCCAGAATGTCCGGCACTTCGCCGCGCGTAATTCGCCACGCCAGACCTTCCGCGATGGCGGTTTTACCGACGCCCGCCTCGCCAACCAGTAGCGGGTTGTTCTTACGGCGACGGCACAGGACCTGAACCACACGCTCGACTTCCGACTCGCGCCCGATCAGCGGATCGATGCGACCGTCTTTGGCCATCTGGTTCAGATTGGCGGTGAATTGCGCGAGCGGCGTTTCTTTCTGCGCGGCGGCTTCGTCCGACTCGGCACTCGCGTCGCTCGCTTTCGCGGCATCCGTGCTGCTGGTCTTCGCGATACCGTGCGAGATGAAATTGACCACGTCCAGACGCGTCACGCCCTGCTGTTGCAGGTAATACACCGCGTGCGAATCCTTTTCGCCGAAGATCGCAACCAGCACGTTCGCGCCAGTCACTTCCTTCTTGCCATTCGAGGTCGACTGCACATGCATGATGGCGCGCTGGATCACACGCTGAAAACCCAGCGTAGGCTGCGTGTCGACGTCGTCCGTGCCAGGCACGGTAGGCGTGTTGTCATGAATGAAGTTGCGCAGGTTCTGCCGCAGATCCTCGATATTGGCCGCGCATGCTCGCAACACCTCAGCGGCCGTTGGGTTGTCCAACAGCGCCAACAAGAGATGCTCGACCGTGATGAACTCGTGCCGCGCCTGGCGTGCTTCCATGAACGCCATGTGCAGGCTGACTTCCAGTTCCTGGGCAATCATGCTTCCTCCATCACACACTGCAGCGGATGCCCGGCCTGCCGTGCGTGGGTAACGACTTGCTCGACTTTGGTCGACGCGATGTCCCGCGTATAGACCCCACAAACTCCCCTGCCTTCGCGATGCACCTTCAACATAACCTGCGTTGCGGTTTCTCGATCTTTATTGAAGTATTCCTGCACGACCATCACCACGAATTCCATTGGTGTGAAGTCGTCGTTCAGCAGCACCACCTTGTACATGGCTGGCGGCTTGAGCTTCTTCTCCTGCCGCTCCAGTACGGTGCTGTCCTGCTTGTCCGGGATAATCGCCATACACCCATTCTAAACAACTAGGACAGGCCCGCAATCCTGTCAAAACCCGGCCTTGCGACCAGTGAGCCCGTTCGCGTTCGCCTGATGGGTGAATTACCCGCCCTGCTTGCGACATTCCACGAGCCGATTGCGGAGCCGGCCCCTATCCAGTGATGCAGCGCGGTTGTGTTGCACCGCAGTCGGATCGAGTATCGCACAACCTGCCAAAGCTGGTTGAAGGCACTCGCTGGAGCCAATCGGCAGCGGCGCACCCGCAGAACAGCATGTGCGTCGATTATGCGACTTTTCAAGATAGCCCGCTTGCGCAACCGCACATATAGAAAGCGGTAAAAACCCTGGAAAGCGCCTGTTTGCAGCCCAACAACGACAATCTCGCGGCATCTCAAAATTCGCTTGACACTCGAATTAAGAGCACCAACAATCAAGCTGGCACTTTTTTCACTGAGCCATAATTTCGAAAAAATGCCGATGGTGAGCTTGTGAGGAGGGAGCGGCTGCGTCGCAGTCGTCGAGCTTTTCGAGGGCTCGTGGTAGTGACATGAGTTACAGGGGAAGTTGGAATGGCAACTGGTACGGTCAAATGGTTCAATGACGCAAAAGGTTTTGGATTCATCACGCCCGATGAAGGTGGTGAGGATCTGTTTGCACACTTCTCGGCCATCCAGATGAATGGCTTCAAGACACTCAAGGAAGGCCAAAAGGTTACCTTCGAGGTCGTGCAAGGCCCGAAAGGCAAGCAGGCATCGAACATCCAGGCACCTGCCTGATTCCGTTCGGTACCCGTCCTTCGAAACCCGGCTGCTCGCCGGGTTTCTTTTTTGGGCCTTTCCTTCTAACGCGTTTTTGGGCGTCACGCCGTCCCATATAACGGACCGATGCCGTCTAGCCGATCATCGACCGCTGCATCGCGAGGCTTCGCGCCAGATCGCCTTCGTAATTCGCGATCCCCTGATGCTGGAGATTCGAGTGCGTGTCAATAGCCGGTGTGATGCCGATCGTCTGCACGAGCTGACAGAACCAGTAGTCCTCCGACAGATAGGTGCGCGAGACCGGATCGATGCCCGTGTCGAAAAATGCGTAGAGAAAGTCCGCGGGCTTACCCGCATCGAACTCGGGGCGATCGACGAACGGCGAGCGGCAATGCAATTCCGGATAATGCTCGATCAATGCGAGAAACACCTCGCGCCGGATCAACATGAAGCCAGTAGGCGCATGCAGCGCGTCGAGAAAACCCGCCGCGTCGGGCTCCAGCGTCGCCGAACTCGCTACCGCCGGATACGTCGCATGCATCGCACGAAAATCCGCCTTCGTCGCCCCCGCGGGTAGCGCTCGAGCAAGACCGGCGGCCGGCCAGCCGTCGTTCTTCAGCGGATACACACCCGCCACGACCGGCCGGTCGGCTTGCAGCAGACGCACCACGTCCTCGCCTTTGAAGCCAATGTCGCTGTCGATCCACATCAGATGCGTGAAGCGGCCGTCGGCGAGAAACTCGGCCACCATCGTGTTGCGGGCCCGCGTGATCAGGCTGTCGAAACTGTTGAAATTTACGCGGACGCCAAAGCCGTATCTGGCCGACATCTCGTAAAGATCGAGCAGGCCGAGCGCATAAGCGGTGGTAACGACCGCACCATAGCTGGGTGTCGCAACGTAGACGTTGGCGGCAATGTGTTGGGTATTCATAGCGGGTGTCAGGCGGATCGCATGCAAAGTTCGAGTAAGACGGCGTTCGCGTCGGCAGCAAGGGCGACGACGGCGAAGAGACAGGCCACGTAAGTTAACCGACTTCGCAAACCGCGCGTCTCAATAACGCGACTCCGCAAACGAATCGACCCCGGCCGCCTAACGGCGCCGGGGTCGACCTGTCCACTCAAACTCAGTACAGCGCAACTCCGCCAGCGCTCACATATTTTCGATCATCACCTGGCCGAAACCCGAACACGACACCTGCGTCGCGCCTTCCATCAATCGCGCGAAGTCGTACGTCACGCGCTTTTGCAGAATCGACGTTTCCATCGACTTGATAATCAGGTCCGCCGCCTCGATCCAGCCCAGGTGACGCAGCATCATTTCCGCCGACAGAATTTCCGAGCCCGGATTCACATAGTCCTTGCCTGCATACTTAGGCGCCGTACCGTGCGTCGCTTCGAACATCGCCACCGAGTCGGATATGTTCGCGCCCGGCGCGATGCCGATTCCGCCGACCTGCGCAGCCAGCGCGTCCGAGATGTAGTCGCCGTTCAGGTTGAGCGTGGCGATTACGTCGTACTCGGCCGGGCGCAGCAGGATCTGCTGCAGGAACGCGTCGGCGATCACGTCCTTGACCACGATATCGCCCCCGGTCTTCGGATTCTTGACCTTCAGCCACGGACCGTCGTCGATCACCTCGGCGGCGAATTCCTTCTTCGCGAGACCATACCCATAATCGCGGAAAGCGCCTTCCGTGTACTTCATGATGTTGCCCTTGTGCACCAAGGTGACCGAACGCCGATCGTTGTCGATCGCATACTGGATTGCCTTGCGCACCAGCCGCTCCGTCCCTTCGCGCGACACCGGCTTGACGCCGATACCCGAAGTCTCGGGAAAGCGGATTTTCTTCACGCCCATTTCTTCCTGCAGGAACTTGATGACCTTCCTCGCCTGCTCCGATTCCGCTGGCCATTCAATGCCGGCGTAGATGTCTTCCGAGTTCTCGCGGAAGATCACCATGTTGGTTTTTTCCGGCTCGCGTACCGGCGACGGCACGCCTTTAAAATACTGTACCGGCCGCAGACACACATACAGGTCGAGTTCCTGACGCAGCGCGACGTTCAGCGAACGGATGCCGCCACCCACCGGCGTGGTGAGCGGTCCTTTGATCGACACCACGTATTCCTTCAGCACTTCCAGCGTCTCTTCGGGCAGCCACACGTCCGGCCCATAAATTCGGGTCGCTTTTTCGCCCGCGTAAATTTCCATCCAGTGGATTTTCTTCTCGCCCGCGTAGGCTTTCTCGACCGCCGCATCCACCACCTTGATCATGACCGGCGTAATGTCGAGACCGGTGCCGTCGCCTTCGATAAACGGGATGATCGGCTGGTCGGAGACATTGAGCGAGAAATCGGCATTGACCGTGATCTTGTCACCGCCGGTCGGAACCTTGATGTGCTGGTACGGCATGATCGGACTCCAGTGAAGACGAAGCAGAAGCAGAAGGGAAACTGCGAATATTGGATGATCTTCGTGATGCGCGACACCGCGCGCCGGCAAGCGGCCTGGCCGCTATTCTAGCCCACGCGACCCGGCCCACGAGGCGGCAACGGCTAGGGTTTTCCAACATAGGCCAGGCGGCTCAGGACGGTCTTTCGGGGTGAGGTCTTATATAAGACACGCATTATCTGCCCCCGCGCAATCACACTCGATGAAAGATAGATACGCATGGAGAAATCCGCCGATGCAGTACCATGCGGCGATTCAACCCGAGTCAACCGATTCAAACCCGATTCACCGCGATCGCTCGCGCCAGCCCGCAGGCTACCGTCAGAGCGACTCGCCCCGTACGTTGCTCATGCCCCTACTCGCCCTCAACAAACCGTTCGGCACCATCTGCCAGTTTTCGCCGCATGAGACGCGCACATCGCTCGCCGACTGGATCACGACGCCGGGCGTCTATCCCGCCGGGCGTCTCGACTCCGACAGCGAAGGACTGCTGCTGCTCACCGACGACGGCGCACTGCAGGCGCGCATCGCCGAGCCGCGACACAAACTCGTCAAACGATATTGGGCGCAAGTCGAAGGCGCGGTCGACATCGCCACGCTGAAAAAACTCGCACGCGGCGTCGATCTCGGCGATTACGTCACCCGCCCATGTCGCGCCGATTACGTCGAGCCAGGCGAATCGCTCTGGCCGCGCACACCGCCCATCCGCTTTCGCGCCGCGATCCCGACCACGTGGATCGAACTGTCGATCACCGAAGGCAAGAACCGTCAGGTGCGTCGCATGACCGCGGCCGTCGGCTTTCCGACCTTGCGCCTCGTGCGCGTGGGCATCGGCGCACTCGATATTTTTTCTCTCGGCCTTCAACCCGGCGACAGTCGCATATTGCCGCCGGACGCACCCTGGAAAGGAGTCGCCTGAAGCGCCTTTGATCGACCAGAAAAATTTCCACGAAAATAACGTCAACCGGTGCGCGAGCTCACGCGTTATTCGACGCAGATGCCGCCCAAAGCTATCCGGCATTCAGCCTAAAGGGCCGCTGCACAAGCCGTTCACGCGGGGAATGCGGAGTGTCCGAGCTAGGCAGTCGAATCGGAAAAATTGTTCGATGCGACTGTCAACCGAAAGGTGGATGGCACGTTTACCGACATGACTCTACCTATAACCGGGTCATTTGGTTAATTAACTCAAGCTGAGGATTCACAAAATGAACAAACTGATCGCCGCTCTGGTCGCTGGCCTCTTCGCAACGGCAGCATTCGCACAAGCTTCGGCTCCGGTTGCAGCTTCGGCAGCTCCGGCAGCAGCAGCTTCGTCGGCCAAGAAGGCAACGAAGAAGACCACGAAGAAGGCACACAAGAAGTCGCATAAGGCAGCATCGGCTGCTGCAGCTGCTTCGGCCGCTTCGGAATAAGTTTGTTGTAGACAAGCAGTCAAGAACTAGCTTCACTGCCGTTCTTACGGCGTTGAAAGGCAGGTCACCGAAAGGCGATCTGCCTTTTTGTTTTTGACGCGCTCGCGTAACATGCGCGGGTTAATTTCCAGCAAGGAGTCATGCCGTGCGATTTTCCATGCGCTCGTTGATTGCGCGTTTCGCTGTTGCCGTCGCGTTGCCGCTCGCGGCACTCTCGTTCGTCGCCACCCATGCGGCGCCCGTGCACGCTCAGCAAATGCCGGCTGGCGCCAAACAGCCCGGCGACTTCCCGCGCGCCAAACTGACCGCGGGCATGTTCGTGATCGACGCGGCCGTCGCCGCGAACGACCCGGACCGTGAACAGGGATTGATGTATCGCACCGCGCTCGCGCCGAACGAAGGCATGCTGTTCGTCTTCAACGAAAACGCCGTGCATTGTTTCTGGATGAAGAACACGTTGATCCCGCTGTCGATCGCCTTCATGCGTGCCGACGGTACGGTCACCGACATCGACGAGATGCAGGCCGAGACGACCAACAATCACTGCCCGCGCAACAACGGCGTGTACGCGCTGGAAATGAGCAAGGACTGGTTCACGTCGAAAGGCATCAAACCGGGTATGAAGATTCAGGGATTGCCGGCCGCGCAATAAGCGACTGCGCCTGGCAATTCGCTGGCAATGAGCCGGCGCCTTTCACGAGGCGCCGGTTTTTTTTCGCGTGGCGCCAGAGCGCACCGGGCGCCGCACGCTACGAGCCTTGCCAGCCGGGCTTCGAACCGTGCTGGCAAGATTCCTGCAAAAGACGGGCCGACGCGCTATCCTAGTAGGCTAATCGAAGCAGCAAATCAAGCAGCAGCACGACACGCAGCACCCAGACTTGCCGGGTCGCACAAACTGCCTCCCGGCGAGCGTTTCAGGCGCGCCATTCCAAGGAGGTTCACGTGCCCCGCAAGACTCCCATCGAGCGCTACCGGAATATCGGCATCAGCGCTCACATCGATGCCGGCAAAACCACCACCACCGAACGGATCCTCTTCTACACCGGCGTGACCCACAAGATCGGCGAGGTTCACGACGGCGCGGCGACGATGGACTGGATGGAACAGGAGCAGGAGCGCGGCATCACCATCACGTCGGCAGCCACCACGGCTTTCTGGAAAGGTATGGCCGGCAACTATCCCGAACATCGGATCAACATCATCGACACACCCGGACACGTCGACTTCACGATCGAAGTGGAGCGTTCCATGCGCGTGCTCGACGGCGCTTGCATGGTGTACGACTCGGTGGGCGGCGTGCAGCCGCAATCCGAAACCGTGTGGCGTCAGGCGAACAAGTACAAGGTCCCGCGCATTGCGTTCGTGAACAAGATGGACCGCGTCGGCGCCGACTTTTTCCGCGTGCAGAAGCAGATCGGCGATCGTCTGAAAGGCGTCGCGGTGCCCATCCAGATTCCGGTCGGCGCGGAAGATCACTTCCAGGGCGTGGTCGACCTCGTCAAGATGAAGGCGATTTACTGGGACGAAGAGAACCAGGGCATCAAGTTCGAGTACCGCGACATTCCCGCCGAACTCGCGGACACCGCGAAGGAATGGCACGAGAAAATGGTCGAAGCCGCAGCGGAAGCCAGCGAAGAACTGCTCGACAAATATCTCGGCGGCGAGACGCTCACCGAAGAAGAAATCAAGCACGGCATTCGCGTGCGCTGCATCGCCAATGAAATCGTGCCGATGCTGTGCGGCAGCGCGTTCAAGAACAAGGGCGTGCAGGCGATGCTCGACGCGGTGATCGACTATCTGCCCTCGCCCATCGACGTGCCGGCTATTACCGGTCACGACGAGTACGACAAGGAAATCGAGCGTCACCCGACCGACACCGACCCGTTCTCCGCGCTCGCCTTCAAGATCATGACCGACCCGTTCGTCGGCCAGCTGATTTTCTTCCGCGTGTATTCGGGCGTGGTGAATTCCGGCGACACGGTCTATAACGCGATCAAGGAAAAGAAGGAGCGCCTCGGCCGGATCCTGCAGATGCATGCGAACGAGCGCAAGGAAATCAAGGAAGTCTATGCAGGCGATATCGCCGCGGCCGTCGGCCTGAAGGAAGCGACCACCGGCGACACCTTGTGCGATCCGCAGCACGTCATCATTCTCGAACGCATGATCTTCCCGGAGCCGGTTATTTCGCAGGCGGTGGAGCCGAAGACCAAGGTCGACCAGGAAAAGATGGGCATCGCGCTCAATCGTCTGGCGCAGGAAGACCCGTCGTTCCGCGTGCAGACCGACGAAGAATCCGGCCAGACCATCATCTCCGGCATGGGCGAGTTGCACCTGGAAATTCTGGTCGACCGCATGAAACGCGAGTTCGGCGTCGAGGCCACCGTCGGCAAACCGCAGGTGGCTTACCGTGAAACGGTGCGCAGCAAGGTCGAGGACGTCGAAGGCAAGTTCGTCAAGCAATCGGGCGGTCGCGGTCAGTACGGCCACGCGGTCATCACGCTCGAGCCCGCGGCGCAAGGCAAGGGCTACGAATTCGTCGATGCGATCAAGGGTGGTGTGATCCCCCGCGAGTTCATCCCGGCGGTCGACAAGGGCATTACGGAAACGTTGAAGGCCGGCGTGCTGGCGGGTTATCCGGTGGTCGACGTGAAAGTGACGCTGACTTTCGGTTCGTACCACGATGTCGACTCGAACGAAAACGCGTTCCGTATGGCCGGTTCGATGGCGTTCAAGGAAGCCATGCGCAAGGCCAAACCGGTGCTGCTGGAGCCGATGATGGCGGTGGAAGTGGAAACGCCGGAAGACTTCATGGGCAACGTGATGGGCGATCTGTCGAGCCGTCGCGGCATGGTGCAGGGCATGGAAGACATCGCCGGTGGCGGCGGCAAGCTGGTGCGCGCCGAAGTGCCGCTTGCCGAGATGTTCGGCTATTCCACATCGCTGCGCTCGGCCACGCAAGGTCGCGCGACTTACACGATGGAGTTCAAGCACTACGCCGAAACGCCGAACAACGTCGCCGAAGCCGTGATCAACGCGAAGCATAAGTAAGTCGGTCGCAACGACTCGACGTCGAACGAAGCCCGTCCTTCCCGGACGGGCTTTTTTTATAGGCCGTCACAACGCGGCCGACATCCGGCCGCATAACGTTTTTGACCGTGTAAAAATAGCGGGCCGCGCCGCGCGCCGCATCCGGCGACTCGCCCATCAGGAGACGCAGCATGAGCCACGATCATCCGCACGAACCGCACGACGCATCCGGCAACGCCTCGGGAGAACCCTCGCCGGCCCCCGTCGACTGGCGCGAGCACGGCGTCAAGGTCATCAAGGGCGACCAGCTGGACAGCAACACCGCGCAAACGCCGGGCATGAACCGCGCGGCCGCGATCAATGCAGCGCGGGTCGGCGCGCAGAAAATCTGGGCCGGCACCGTGACCATTCATCCGAATGCGAAGACCGGCGCGCATCATCACGGCGCGCTGGAAAGCGTGATCTACGTGGTGCGCGGTCAGGCGCGCATGCGCTGGGGCGAACACCTCGAATTCACCGCCGAAGCGGGACCGGGCGACTTCATCTTCGTACCGCCTTATGTGCCGCATCAGGAAATCAACGCGAGTACCGACGACCCGCTCGAATGCGTGCTGGTACGCAGCGACAACGAGGCCGTCGTGGTCAATCTGAACATCGACGCGGTCGAAGAACCGGAGTCGGTGTTCTGGGTCGATCCCATTCACAAGCATCCGCACGATCACTAACGCCGGTCATCCACTTTCTCCGCCCGTCATGACGCCGACCGCTTCGCTTCGCCCGCGCCTCTTCATGCTGTATGCCGTCCTGTTCGCCGCCAATCTCGGTGCATGGGTGTGGGCGCTGATCGCCTTCCGTCACTATCCGCTGCTGCTCGGCAGCGCCTTGCTCGCGTACGGCTTCGGTCTGCGGCATGCCGTGGACGCGGACCATATCGCCGCGATCGACGCCGTCACACGCAAGCTGATGCAGGCGGGCAAGCGGCCGCTCGGCGTCGGCCTGTCGTTTTCGCTGGGGCACTCGACCATCGTGATCGTCGCGACGCTCGGCATTGCGTGGACCACGCATTCGCTGCACGGCCGCTTCGAGAGTTTCAAGGCGGTCGGCGGCACGCTCGGCACCGTCGTGTCGGCGGTCTTCCTGCTCGTGCTGGCCGGTGTCAACCTGGTCATTCTGCGCGATGTATGGCGCCGCTACCGCCATGTGCAAAGCGGCGGCGAACTGCCTGCCGACACGAACGCTGCCATCGCGCCGGCCGGTCTGCTCACACGCGCCTTGCGGCCGATGTTCCGGCTCGTCACGAAAAGCTGGCACATGTACCCGGTCGGCGTGCTGTTCGGACTCGGCTTCGACACGGCGACCGAAATCGGCCTGCTGGCCATCGCCGCGTCCGAGGCAGGCAAAGGCTTGCCGCTGTACTCGATTCTGGTGTTTCCGGCGCTGTTCACCGCCGGCATGACGCTGGTCGATTCCACCGATAACGTGCTGATGGTTCACGCATACGGCTGGGCAATGGACGATCCCAAACGCAAGCTCTACTACAACGCCAGCATCACGTTCGTCTCGGCCGTGGTGGCGATCGTAATCGGCGGAGTCGAAGCGCTCGGACTGCTCGCCGACAAGCTCGGCCTGGGCGGCCGCGCATGGGACGCGGTGACGAGCATCAACGACCGGTTCGGCGAAATCGGCTACGGCATCGTCGCGACGTTCATGGCGTGCTGGATCGGCTCGGTGCTGTTTCATCGCTGGCGTCGGCCCACCACCGACACTCCCGCGCGGTAAATCCAACTCACGCTGCGCGGCGACATCGGTAAGGATGTCGCCGCCGCCATCGACATAGCGCCGCTTTCTCCGCCGATCGGGAACCGCATGCCGCCAGGGCACTCCGAACCTGCAGGCAATCGCTTACACTAATCGCGCCCGATGACCCCGCAGCTTTGCGTCATCCGACTCATCGCACGCCTATCCGGCAGCAGAACCGACAACAGAACGGACGGACACTCCCTCGATGAACAAGCCCGCGGACCGCTTCCCCCTCTCCGGCACGACCCGCCGTCACGCCGACACGCTCGGCAATCACGCGATCGACGAATTCCTGGCCGGGCGCATCACGCGCCGCGACCTGCTGCGCTATGCGAGCGTGATCGGTTTGTCGCTGGCGGGCGGCGGTCTGTTCGACTCGCCGTTCGCGCGCGCCCAGGGCGCACCGGCGGCCACGAACCAGACGATCCGCGTCGCTCATCTGACGCCCGCGGGCGCCGTCGACCCGCTCACGGTCACGGATGCCGCAAGCCTCGCGCTGCTCAACCAGACCGGCGAATTCCTGATCGACGACGACGGCGACAAGCTCGTGCTGAAACCGGCGCTCGCGCTGTCGTGGAAGCCCAACGAGAAAGGCGACGTGTGGACGTTCAAGCTGCGTCCGAACGTCAAGTTCCACGACGGCCAGGCATTCGGCGCCAAAGACGTCGTCGCGACCTTCGACCGTCTCGCCGATCCGGCCAGCGGCTCGGCCGCGCTCTCCGTGTTGAAGGGCGTGCTCTCCAAAGGTGGCGCGAAGGTGGTGGACGAACACACGGTCGCGTTCCATCTGGATGCACCCAACGGCAACTTTCCGTACTACGTCTCCTCGGATAATTACAACGCCGTGCTGCTCCCCGCGAATTACGCGGGCGGCTATGAGAAAAGCTTTATCGGCACGGGTCCGTTCAGGCTCGAGAAGTATCAGCCGAAAGTCGGCGCGTCGTTCGTGCGCAATCCCGACTACTGGGGCGACAAAGCGTTACCGCAACGCGTACAGTTTTCGTTCTACGCCGACGAGCAAGCCCAACTGCTCGCGCTGCAAGGCCGTCAGGCCGACGTGATGGGTACCTTCACCGTGCAGGGTGGCGCCGGCATTCTGAACAATCCGGACTTCAAGGCGGTCGGCGTGAAGTCGAGCGCGCACCGGCAGATTCACATGCGCAACGATAATCCGCTCTTCAAGGACAAGCGCGTGCGACAGGCACTCGCGCTGTCGCTCGATCGCGACGTGCTGGTGCGCGGGCTCTTCAAAGGCCGTGCGCAACTCGGCAACGACAGTCCGTTCGCGCCCGTGTTTCCATCGTCGGATGCCGGCGTGCCGCAACGCCATCTCGACCTCGCGAAGGCGAAGCAGCTGCTGGCGCAGGCCGGCGTGCCGAACGGTTTCGACGTGACGCTCACCACCGAAAAGTACATGGAGATTCCCGACCTCGCGGTGGTCGTGCAGAACGCGGCCAAAGCGATCGGCGTACGCATCAACCTGAAAGTCGAAAGCCAGTCGCTGTATTACGGTGCGGGCACGCCGGGCAAATCGGACTGGCTCGACTCGCCGCTCGGCATTACCGATTACGGCCATCGCGGCGTGCCGAACGTGTTTCTGAATGCGCCGCTCGTGAGTACCGGCACCTGGAACGCGGCGCACTTCAAAAATCCGCAATACGATCAACTGGTCGCGCAATTCGTCGCGGCCATCGACCTCGCCTCGCAGAAGAAACTCTCCGGCCAGATCCAGACCTTGCTACTCGACGAAACGCCCGTCATCATTCCGTTCTTCTACGATCAGTTGATCGCGATGCGCAAAGGCGTGAACGGCGTGCGCTTCACCGCGCTCGCGCAGTTGTATTTCGACCGTGCGGTGCTCAGCGCGTAAGCGTGCAGGCGCGACAGCACAACCGCACTCAAGCACTCAAGCCCAAAAGCCCGAACCGTCGCTGAGGCCGGAGCTCACCATGTCGACCACGGTCACGCCAACCTCTCATCGCAAAAGCGGCAACGGCGGCAACAGCGGCAACGCCGGCCGCGTCGTGCGCTTTCTCGCGACGCGCGTCGGCCTGTCGTTAATCACGCTATGGCTGCTGTCGGTCATCGTATTCGCGGGCGGCCAGTTGCTGCCCGGCGACATCGGCCGCGCGATGCTCGGGCCGCTCGCCGACGCACGCGCGGTCGCCGCGCTCAATCATCAACTCGGCGCGGACCGGCCGCTGCTGACGCAATACCTCGACTGGATCTCGCATTTTCTGCGCGGCGACATGGGCCTGTCATATGCCTACCGTGAACCGGTCGGCCCGTTTATCGCGGATGCACTGGGCCGCTCGGCCAAACTCGGTCTGCTCGCGTTCATCGTGGTCGTGCCGCTCGGCATTGCCGGCGGGGTCTGGTCGGCCATGCACGCGGGCCGCTGGCTCGACCGGACTATCAGCATCGCCGGTCTGTCGGCGACGGTGGTGCCCGAATTCGTTTCCTCCATCGTGCTGATTCTCGTGTTCGGCGTATGGCTGCGCTGGCTGCCCATCGAAGCGTCGGCCGCGCCCGACGCGGGCGTGCTCGAACAGTTACGTCATCTGGTGTTGCCGGTGCTGCCGCTGGTGCTCGTGTTCTTCGGCTACATCGCGCGGATGGCACGCGCCGGCACCGTCGAAGCGCTCGATGCCGACTACACCCGCACCGCGATTCTCAAAGGTCTGCCGCGCCGCGTCGTGATCTGGCGACATGTATTGCGCAATGCGCTGCTGCCGACCATCACCGTCGCCGCGACGCAGCTCGGGTACATGATCGGCGGTCTGGTGGTGGTCGAGACGCTGTTCCACTATCAGGGCATCGGCTCGCTCATCTACAACGCCGCGAAGGCCAAGGATTTTCCGATGCTCGAAGCGGGCGTGCTGACCATCGGCGTGGTGTACACGGTGGCCAATCTGGTGGCCGATGCTTTGCACGTGCTGCTCAGTCCGCGCCTGCGGGTCAGGAGCGCCGAATGAGCCACGTCGCGCCACAACCCGGTACGACGGATCAGCCGGCGCCCGTACAACCGCGCTTCGACGCGTTGCGCGTGCTGCTGCGCTCGCCGACTTTCGTGGTGGGCATGCTGATCGTCGCGTGGTGGATCGTCTGCGCCATCGCGGGTCAATGGATCGTGCGCATCGATCCCTACGCGTCCGACCCGCTCAATTCGTTGATGCCACCCGATCGCACGCACTGGTTCGGCACCGACCAGCTCGGCCGCGACGTGTTCTCGCGCGTGATCGTCGGGGCGCGCGACATTCTCACCATCGCACCGCTCGCCACGCTGCTCGGTACGCTCGCGGGCACCGCGTTGGGTCTGATCGTCGGTTACTTCGAAGGCTGGGTCGACAACGTCGTGGGCCGCGCAATCGACGCCGTGCTCGCGCTGCCCCTCGTGATTGTCGCGTTGCTCGCGCTGGCCGCGGTGGGTGCGTCGAACCTGACGGTGATTCTCGTCATCGGCATCACCTTCACACCGATCACCGCGCGCACCGTGCGCGCCGCCGTGTTCGCCGAGCGCCATCTCGACTACGTCGCGGCCGCGCAACTGCGCGGCGAACGCGCGCCGTACATCATGTTCGCCGAGATTCTGCCGAACGTGCTGCCGCCCATCGTCGTCGAAGCCACCGTGCGGCTCGGCTATGCGATCTTCGCGGTGGCCACACTGTCGTTTCTCGGCTTCGGCATCCAGCCGCCGTCCGCCGACTGGGGCCTCGCGCTATCCGAGTCGTACACGCTGATGGCGGGCGGCGCGTGGTGGACCGTGGTGTTCGCAGCAGGCGCGATCGCGTCGCTGGTGGTCGGCGTCAATCTGATCGCCGACAGCGTGCAAGGCATCCTCGACCGATGAACGATCGTCCTCCCTCCTCATTCCCCGCCTTCGACGTGTCGAAGAGCGACCGTGCGGACGCGCTCACCGTCGTCGGCTTGAGCGTCGCTTACCGGATGCGCGGGCGCGATCGCGAAGTGCTGCAGGACGTGTCGTTTCGCGTGCGACGCGGCGAGGCGTACGGGCTCGTCGGCGAATCCGGCTGCGGTAAATCGACGGTCGCGATGGCGGTGCTGCGGTATCTGCCGCGTAACGGCAAGGTGAAGGCCGGCAAGATCGGCGTCGCCGGGCACGACGTGCAGAAGCTCGACGCAAACGCGCTGCGCAAGCTGCGCGCGAAGACCGTTTCGATGGTGTACCAAGACCCGGGGCGCGCCCTGAACCCATCGCTGACCATCGGCCGGCAGGTGAGCGAAGCATTCGAAGTGGCGGGCGCTGCGCCCGATGAAGCGCGAGTGCGCGCCGCCGGGATGCTCGAACGCGTGCGCATCGCCGCGCCCGAACGCGTGATGGCGAGTTATCCGCATCAGTTGTCGGGCGGCATGCAGCAACGCGTGGTGATCGCGATGGCGCTCGCGTCGAACCCCGAACTGCTGATTCTCGACGAGCCGACGACCGGTCTCGATGCCACCGTCGAAGCGGAAGTGCTCGATCTGGTCGCGCAGCTGCGCACCGAACTCGGCACAGCGGTGCTTTTCATCAGCCACAATCTCGCGGTGATCGGCAGAATGTGTGAACGGGTCGGCGTGCTGTACGCCGGCAAACTGGTGGAAGAAGGCGCGACGGCGGACGTGTTCGCGCGACCGCGTCATCCGTACACGGTGGGACTGCTGCGCTGCCTGCCGACGGCCGGACGCAGCAAGGATAGCGAACGGCTCGATACGATTGCGGGCAGCCTGCCGCTACCGGGATCGGCCGCGCCAGGTTGTCTGTACGCCCCGCGTTGCCGTCTCGCCGATGAGCGCTGCAGCCGTGAAGCACCGCCGCCCTATCGCGTTAGCGCCGCGCACGGCGATCAGATGTCGCGCTGTCATTACCACGAGCGCGCCGCCGACCTGCCGCGTGCAAGCGTGGAGACGTTGCCGGCTCCGAGCCAGTCGCAACCCGCGCGCGAGGTCACGCTACCCGTTCTGCGCGCAGAGAAGCTCTCCAAGACATTTAACGTCGGCGGCGTTGCGCTGCGTGCAGTCGACGAGGTTTCGCTCGACCTCGCCAGCGGCGAAACGCTCGGTCTGGTCGGCGAATCGGGCAGCGGCAAGACCACGCTGGCCAAACTGATGCTCGGCCTGCTCACGCCCGACGCCGGCAGCGTACTCGAACTCGACGGCGCACCGCTCGCCGCCCGCGTGACGCGCCGCAACGAAGACCAGATCAAGTCGCTGCAGATCGTGTTCCAGAATCCGGACTCGGCGCTCAATCGCGCGCATTCGGTGAAGCGGCTGATCGGCCGCGCGTTGTCGCGCCTGAGCGGTCTGCGCGGGCCGGCCGTCGAACAGCGGCTGCAGGCATTGAGCGAAGCCGTGCGGCTGCCCGAGCGCTATCTCGGCTCGCGTACGAGGCAGTTGTCGGGAGGACTCAAGCAGCGCGTCGCGATTGCCCGTGCGTTCGCCGGCGATCCGCGCGTGGTGGTGTGCGACGAGCCGACGTCCGCGCTCGACGTGTCGGTGCAGGCCGCGATTCTGAATCTGCTCGCCGATCTGCAACGCGAACAGGGCGTGAGTTACGTGTTCATCTCGCACGATCTGAACGTGGTGCGCTATCTGTCCGACCGCATCGCCGTGCTGTATCTCGGCAGACTGCTGGAGATCGGACCGGCCGGCGCGGTGTTCGACGGGCCGCATCATCCTTATACCGAAGCACTGCTTTCTGCCGTGCCGACGCTCGGTGCGACGACGACGCGCGAGCGCATCAGGCTCTCGGGCGACTTGCCGAGCGCGGCGTCGCCGCCGTCTGGCTGCGTGTTTCATACACGCTGTCCGCGCAAGCTCGGCGCGATCTGCGAGCAGCAGGACCCGCCATTCGCCGAAGCCGGTCATGCGGCTGCCCATACCGACACGGACGCCGACACGGACGCCGGTACGGACGCCGGTACGGACGCCGGTACGGTAAGGATGACCACACATCGCATCCGCTGCCATATTCCCGTGCATGAACTACGCGTGCTGCAGAAAGACACGACAGGAACCAATCCGGCGCGAGCGCCTCATACCTGATTCAACGTTCGTCAGGAGGGCATCGCACTATGCAAAGAAACGTACCCCGTCACGCAGCACGTATCACCGTCGGCGTCATGATGGCCGGCTCTGTAGCGCTAAGCTCCCTCGCTCATGCGCAGACGCCGCCACCGCCGCCTGCGCAACCCATGTCTCCCACACTGTCGCAAGCCGCACCGCCGGTCGACCCGAGCTTCTCGGCCTATTCGCTGGCCCAGACCTGCAAGCGCCACGACGACAACGTCGCGCAAGGTCAATGTATCGGCGCGATCCGCGGCATCATCCACGGTTATCAGTACGGCGTGCTGTTCCTCTCGCAGCGCGCGTCGCTCGCGCCGAACGAAACGCAACGCGTATCGCTGTGTCTGCGCGATGCACCGGTCTCGTCGATCGTCGACGAGTTCGTCGCGGACGCCGCGCAGGTCAACGAGGATTCACTGAAGCACACCCCAGCCGAAGTCGCGGTGCTGGGGTCCGTGCATATGCATCACAGTTGCAATTAGCCTGAGCGCGGTCCAGCGGGAAAGCCGCCGCGCTCGACACCGCTTACAACATCTCGAGCGGACGTTTGCTGCGCGGCGGCTTGAAAAACGCATCGATCGCGTCCAGTTCTTCTGCGCTGAGTTTCAGTTGCGACGCGCGATAGTTCTCGCGCACATGCTCGACGCTGCCGGCCTTCGGAATCGCGAAGACGCGAGGCTCGCGCAACACCCACGCCAGTGCTACCTGAAACACCGACACGCCGCGTTCGGCGGCAATCTCGTCGAGCGGCGAATGCATCGGCAGGCGCGCATGATCGACCGGGCTGTAGGCCATCGTCGGCATATTGCGTGCGGCGAGCCACGGCAGCAGATCGAATTCGGCGCCACGGCGCGCCACGTTGTACAGAATCTGATTGGTGGCGCACGCGTCGCCACCCGGCGTGGCGAACAGTTCTTCCATATCGGCCGTGTCGAAGTTGCTGACACCCCAATGGCGAATCTTGCCGGCCTCGCGCAATGCCTCGAACCCCGCCACGGTCGCCTCGAGCGGCTCCGTGCCCGACCAGTGCAGCAGATACAGGTCGAGTCGATCCGTCTTCAGACGCTTCAGGCTGCGCTCGCAAGCCGCGATCACGCCGCGCTTGCTGGCATTGTGCGGATACACCTTACTGACCAGAAACACCTGCTCGCGCAAGCCAGCCAGCGCTTCGCCGAGCAGCGATTCGGTCGCGCCGTCACCGTACATTTCGGCGGTGTCGATCAGCGTCATGCCCAGTTCCACGCCTTCGCGCAGCGCGGCGATTTCGGCGGCGCGGCGTTCGGTTCGTTCACCCATCTCCCACGTGCCTTGACCCAGTTTCGGAATGCGTTCGCCGTCGGGCAGGCTCACGCTTGCGATGTCGCTCGTCATGTTGATTCCTCGAAGTGGCTCGATGTGCTGGAGCGGTCGCAAAAAATGCGCCGCGCGCCGTCACGAATTTCTGCACGGACGCCGCGCACGGTTTGACGCACCGCTTTCCATGCAAAGTCGAGTGTCGAGTTTAGCGCCGCGACGCACAGGCTACCCGCCTCAGGGCAAACGTTCGCTATAACGCAGCGCCCCGATGTCATAGAATTGCCGCTTGCTCCTCTTGCCTGAGTCCCATGACCTCTGCCTCGGAAGACCGCTGGCGCGACCTGCGCCCGGACCCGGAAAACGACACGCCGCTTTATCTGCAACTGGCCCGCAAGCTCGGCACCGCGATTCACGAAAGCCGCTGGAACGCCGGCGAGGCATTGCCGTCGGAGCGTGTGCTGTCCGAAGCGCTCGGCGTCTCGCGCATCACCTCGCGCAAGGCGATCGCGTTGCTGGTCGAACAGGGCTTGATCCGGCGCACGCAAGGCGCGGGCAGTTTCATCACGCCGCGCTACGAAGATCCGCTGTCGCGACTGTCGAGCTTTAGTGAAATGCTGCGGCGGCGCGGCTTCAAGCCCAGTTCGAAATGGCTGTCGCGCGAGATCATGCCGGCCAATCGCGATGAAGTGATCCAGCTCGGCTTGTCCCCGGCAGCGGCGGTCACCCGATTGCGCCGCCTGCGGCTCGCGGACGGCATCGTGATGGCCGTGGAGAACTCCACCTTCCCCGCCGCCGTGATTCCCGATCCCAATGCAATCGGCGATTCGCTTTATACGTACCTGGAAAATCGCGGCCTGACGATCGTGCGGGCATTGCAGCATTTTCGCGCGGTCAACGCGACGGCGGAAATTGCGCAGCAGATGAATATCGTCCCGAACGAGGCTTTACTGCTGATTACCCGCGTGGGCTACACGGCGGATCAACGGGCCATCGAACTGACCGACACTTACTGCCGCAACGACTACTACGACTTCGTCGCGGAGTTGCGCAAGTAACACACGAAGGCTTCACGCCCAGCTTGCGTCGTGCGCGCCCACGCGCGACGGCGGCAGGCCGAAGTATGCGGGTGTCTCCTCCATCTGCTCGGCGGGCAACACGCCCAGCACGCTGCCGAACTCCGATTGCACGGTGCCGAGACAATCCCGCACGTCGTCGATACCGACGTCCGGCGCCTTCCAGCCGTCCTCGATCAGACCGAACGATTGCAACCAGCGCCCGGTTTGCGCGAGCGACACGCGGACATGCCAGCTACCGCCTTCGGTCGCGCGTCGCGCCAGCGCGACCATTGCACCGAACGCGGCCAGATAACCGGTTGCATGATCGAGCGCCTGACACGGCAGATGTTTGGGCTCGTCCCAACCGGCGGCTCGACGCTCCGTCCACGCAATCCCGCTGGCCGACTGCACCAGACTGTCGAAGCCGCGTCGCTGCGCCCACGGTCCCGCATGGCTGTATGCGCAGACCGACACATACACGATGCCGGGCCGCACCTGCGCCAGTGCTTCGGGACTCAGCCCCCGCGCGGCCAATGCGCCGGGGCGATACGCCTGCAGGAACACATCCGCGTCGCGCACGAGTCCCAGCAGGCGCTCACGCTGCGCCGCATCGCGCAGATCGAGCACGGCCGACCGTTTGCCGCGGCTGTTGTCGATCACGAGCGGCGCGATGTTCGGCAGATGCGGACCGTTGATCATCAACACGTCGGCGCCATGCTGCGCCAGCGCACGCCCCGCGACCGGCCCGGCGATGATGCGTGACAGGTCCAGCACGCGCACGCCTGCGAGCGGCCGCGAGGCGTCGTCGCGACGGGGTGGCTCGGCGGGCGCATCGCCAATGCGCTCGATCTCGAACAGCGGCAGGCTCGCAATCGCCTGTGCCTGTTCGTGCGCGGCCCACTCGTCGGGTGAGCGGATCAGTGCCGCGCACAGACCCGCGTCGGCCAGCGCCTGATCGAGCGTGGCGCCGTCCCAGCCGCGAATCGCCTGCACGACGGACGCGTGATCGTTCGACGCGCCGAGCACTTTCAACACGCCTTGCAGGTGATGCGGGAAGTTCGTGTGCAGTTGAATCCAGCCGCCATCGCGCGTTTCGTAGAAGCCCATGATCGGATCGCGCAACGCGGGCGGCGGCCCGTCGTTGATACGCAGATAGCGCTCGCTGCGAAACGACGCCAGGGCGCGCCGCATCTCCACGCCGACCGATTGTCTGCGGCCGGTCCGCAGCCGGTGATATTCGGCTGCGGCCAGACCGGTCGCGCCGATGGTCGCCGACGCCAGCGCGCCCACGTGATAAACCGAAGGCAAGCCCGGTTCGGCGCCGGAAAACGACAGAGCGTGCAGCGCGGTCGGGTCGCAGCCGGCCAAAGTCCAAAGCTGTTTGAGCGCGAGTTCAGGCGTCATGACAGGTATTCCGAAAGAAGAAAGTGAACGCAGTCTAGAATTCCTCTTTGCTGGAATCAATCTTGATTATGATAATCAACCCATATTGATTTTTTGCCACCGGGAACCGTTCATGCCGACTTCCTCGTTCTTCACCGCGTCAGAAGCCGCCGCCGCGCTCGGCATCAGCCTGCCCACGCTGTACGCGTACGTGAGCCGGGGCATGCTGAGTTCTGCGCCCCACCCACAGGGCAAGCACCGTCTCTACGACGCCGCCGAGGTCCGGCGTCTTGCACGCCGCAAGGCCGACGGCAAGCGCGCCGGCAAGGTCGCGCAAAAGGTGCTGGACTGGGGCGTGCCGGTGCTCGAATCGTCGATCACGCTGGTTGCCGACGGTCGCCTGCTGTATCGCGGACACGATGCCGGAACGCTCGCGCAGCGCGCCACGCTTGAAGAGATTGCGGCGTTGCTGTGGGAATGCAGCGTAAAGCGCGTGACCGAGTCGGCGGCCATGCCGCTTGGTACGGCTCAGTGGTCCGCATGGCTCAAGCTGTGGAGCGACAGCACGCCGGTCGATCGCGCGCTGGTGCTGTTGCCGGCTGCCGCTTCGCATCTGCCGCGCGTGTGGGCGCTCGGCGCCGATGCGCAACTCGACAACGCGTGTGCGGTGATGCGTCTGCTGGCCGCCGCGATGATCTCGGTCGTGCCGACCAGCGAACCCATGCATCGGCAACTGGCCGCGGCGTGGCAGGTTCGCAACCGGCAGCAAACGAGCCTGTTGCGCGCGGCGCTGGTGTTGTGTGCGGACCATGAGCTGAACGCGTCGACCTTCACGGTGCGCTGCATCACGTCGACGGGAACCCATCTGTTCGGCGCGGTGGCGGGCGGCCTGGCCGCGCTGGCGGGCCCGCGGCATGGCGGCGAGACGGTGCGGGTCGCCGCCCTGTTCGAGGAAGCCGCGCGCGCGCCCGACCTCGACCGCTATCTGGCGAACCGGCTAGCCCAACACGAACAGCGTGCGCCGGGACCGGTGCTGTCGGGCTTCGGTCATCCGCTTTATCCGCAGGGCGATCCGCGCGCACGCGTACTGCTGGCGCTGCTGGCCGAGTGTGCGCCGGCCCGTTCACCGCTCGGTGACGTGCTCGCGCTGGCACAGGCGGTTCACGACACCACGGGCGCGGAACCCACTTTGGATTTCGCGCTGGCTGCTATCGAGCGGGTATTGGGATTGCCGTCCGGCGCGGCTTTCACGCTGTTCGCGGTAGGCCGGGTGGTGGGCTGGATCGCCCATGCGATGGAACAGACGCGCGACGGGCGACTGATACGGCCGCGTGCGCGTTATATCGGGGACTACAGGGAAGATAGCTGATTCAATTCAGCGAGTCGGTGCGGTTCACGCCGCTCGCCGTCGATGCCTGGATCAAAGCCTTCGCTCAGGCCACGCCCAACCAGCGCAATACCGGCAGACTGCGCACCGGCCGCACAATGCTTTTATCCGAGCCGCTCGCCCACGCGAACCGGGCGCCGGCCCGTCCTGCACTAATCCACGCCACCGCGTTGCGCGGCAACTCGATGGATTGCCCGGTCGCCAGCCAGTGATCTTCGCTGTCGCCCTGAACGGTTAGCCAGATTTCGCCGGAGATCACCTTGAAAGTCGACGGGCGCGCGACACGCCAGGCTGCCGCGGGCTCATCATGTTCGAGTTCGAAAATCCGCACTTCACGCATCGCCATTCTCCCGTCAGAAATCATTTCTGTTGCAGCGATTATTGACGTGAGATCATCTTCCACCCATGCACAGTTCCGAACACTTTCGGTGGAACTGTTCAGTCGAAAAACCGGACAGTTGACGGAGACAGACTATGAGACTCGACATTCAGCTCGATCGGGACAACGGCGTGCCGCTTACCGAGCAGATCGTCTCCGGCGTGACGACGTGGATCCGCTCACGGGCCGCCCACCCCGGCTCCAAGCTGCCGTCCATCCGCCAGTTCTCGGCGGACTTCGGCGTGAGCCGTTTTCCGGTGATCGAGGCGTACGACCGGCTGGTGTCGCTCGGCTACGTGGATTCACGTCACGGCTCGGGCTTTTATGTCGCAGAACGGCAGCCGGTCGGCCTGACCTGTCAGGGCACGTCGGACCCGCGCCGGGCCGAGGGCGAGTCCGAACATCTGCTGCAGCAGTTCAATCAGCCAGGCGAGACGCTGAAGCTCGGCAGCGGCTTCATTCCGGAAGCGTGGCGCGACATGGACAGCCTCGCGCAAGCCATCCGTCATGTGTCGCGCACCGACCCCGCCAGCATGATCGACTATGCGACGCCGCTCGGTAACCTGACCTTGCGCGAGCATCTGCAAAGCCGCATCGGCCAACTGGGCATTCAGGCGGACGCTGCGCAGATTCTCATCACCAACGGCGCGAGCCAGGCGCTCGACCTGCTGATGCGCTACATGCTCAAGGCCGGCGACACGATCTTCGTGGAAGACCCCGGCTACTACAACCTCTACGGCCTGCTGAAACTGCACGGCGTGAAGCTGATCGGCATTCCGCGCACGCATAGCGGCCCGGACCTGGAGGTGATGCAGGCGCAGTTGAAGCTGCATCGGCCGAAGCTGCTGTTCATCAACACGGTGTTCCACAACCCGACCGGCACGACGGTGGCGCCGCCGGTCGCGTTCCGCCTGCTGCAACTCGCGCGCGAGCATGGCTTCAAGATTATCGAAGACGATATCTATGCGGACTTTCAGAGCGACGTCACCGACCGGCTCGCGACACTCGATCAGCTCGAACACGTGATTTACGTCGGCGGCCTGTCGAAGACGCTCTCGTCGTCGCTGCGGATCGGCTACATCGTGGCCAGTCACGCGATCATCAAGGATCTGGTCGACATCAAGATGCTGACCAGCATCGGCGGCTCGCGCTTCGTCGAAGCGGTGGCGGTCTCGCTGCTGGAGCGCGGCGCGTACCGCAAATACCTGGACCGGCTGCGCCGCCGGATGCGCGACGCGTTGGGCTCGACCATCCAGACACTCGAAGACGCCGGCTGGGAACTGTTCGAAAAGCCCGTCGGCGGCAAGTTCGTCTGGGCGCGCGTGCCGCACGTGGAGGACGCCGGGCGGCTGGTCCAATGCGGCATCCCGCTGGGCGTCACCGTCGTGCCCGGCAGCTATTTCCGGCCCAACACCGAGGTCAGTCCGTGGATTCGCATTCATGCCGCGTTCGGCAACGATCCACGGGCTCAGGCGTTCTTCCATGCGGCGGCGGCGCTGCCCGGCCCGATCGGCTAATTGCTGGGCATGCCACAGCGTTTTCCCTAGAATAGCCAGTCTCTCCCCGTCCGCGCGCGCCAGCCGCCACTCATGCCGACCTCCCCCATCTCGCCCACGCCGTCCGCTCAGCCGTCCCGCACGCCTTCCGCCCGCTCGCTGACCGTGATGCTGTGGCTGGTGGCGACCGGCTTCTTCATGCAGACGCTCGATTCGACCATCGTCAATACGGCGCTCCCGGCGATGGCCACCAGTCTCGGCGAGTTGCCCTTGCGCATGCAGTCGGTGGTGATCGCCTATTCGCTGACGATGGCGGTGATGATTCCCGTATCCGGCTGGCTCGCCGACAAGCTCGGCACGCGGCGGGTGTTTTTCAGCGCGATTCTGGTGTTCGCGGTCGGCTCGCTGCTCTGCGCGAATGCCCATACGCTGAATCAGCTGGTGGCGTTCCGGATTGCCCAGGGCGTGGGCGGCGCGATGCTGCTGCCAGTGGGAAGGCTCGCGGTCCTGCGCACTTTCCCGGCGGAACGCTATCTGTCGGCGCTGTCGTTCGTCGCCATTCCTGGGCTGATCGGACCGCTGATCGGCCCGACGCTCGGCGGCTGGCTAGTGAAAATCGCGTCGTGGCACTGGATCTTTCTGATCAACGTGCCGGTGGGCATTGTCGGCTGTATCGCGACGTTCATCTTCATGCCGGACAGCCGCAATACCCATGTCGGCAAGTTCGATCTCAAGGGTTACCTGCTGCTGGTGGTCGGCATGGTGGCCATCTCGTTCGCGCTCGACGGGCGCAGCGAACTCGGCATTCAGCACGCAACGGTGCTTGTGCTGCTGATTCTCAGCCTCGCCTGCTTCGTCGCCTATGGCCTGCACGCGGTGCGCGAACCGCAGCCGCTGTTCTCGCTCGATCTCTTCAGAATTCACACGTTCAGCGTCGGCCTGCTCGGCAACCTGTTCGCGCGGATCGGCAGCGGCGCGATGCCGTATCTGCTGCCTCTGTTATTGCAGGTGAGTCTCGGCTATAGCGCATTCGAAGCCGGCCTGATGATGCTGCCCGTCGCCGCCGCGGGCATGGCGTCCAAACGCCTCGTGACGTTTCTGATCGTCAAGTACAGCTACCGGCGAGTGCTGATCGTCAATACGGTGCTGGTCGGCCTGTTCATGGCGAGCTTCGGGTTGACCAGCGCGGACCAGCCGCTCTGGCTGCGGCTCGTGCAACTCGCGTGCTTCGGCGGCGTCAATTCCATTCAGTTCACCGCGATGAATACGCTCACGCTGAAAGACCTCGGCACCGGCGGCGCGAGCAGCGGCAACAGCCTGTTCTCGCTAGTCCAGATGCTGTCGATGAGTCTCGGCGTGACGGTCGCCGGCGCACTGCTCGCAACGTTCACCGGCCTGCTGCCGCGCGTGACCGCGGCGAATTCGCTGCCCGCTTTTCATGCGACGTTCCTGTGTGTCGGCATTATTACGGCAGGGACCTCGTGGATCTTTGCGCAACTGTCGCCGGACATCCGCACCCCGGCGAAGAAGACCGATCCGTCCGAACGCACGTGAGCGCGTGCGCGCCGCACGACCCGCGGCGGGGCGCGACTCGCACCAGCGCTGTGCGAATCGTCGCCTTCCTGCGCGTGCCGAGGCCTCGCTACCGCAACCAGCCATGCGCGAGCGTGCGATCGGCGCCCATCCTCATGCGCATAGTTCTTGCTCGGCTATCCTGTAAACTCACGTTTTACGCAAGCCGCTCGTGCCGAGCCGGCAAGCGCGCCGCCACTCTCACACGACCGACATCATGAGCATGATCGACCTCGATCCTCCCGGCTTCCAGCCGCCCCGCCCGATGGCCGGCGACGAGGGCTCGCGACGCACCGTCCTGTATGGCGGCTACACCGTATTCAGCGTGTTCCAGCCGGTTTTCTCGGTCTCGCACCGTCGCGCCATCGGCTATCACGCCTCGCTGCGGGCGCGTGACGAACATGCGGTGCAAGTCCCCTCGCACGAAGTCTTCACACAAGCCGCGCGCCGCGGCGATCTGCTGGAACTCGGCCGGCTGGCCGAATCGCTGCATCTGGGCAATTTCAACGCGTTCGACAGCCACGACGAATGGCTGTTTTTGAGCCTGCACCCCGCCGCGTTGATGGACACCAGCTACGGCGACGCCCTGCTCGCCGGCCTCAAGGCGCTCGGTTTGCCGCCGCAGCGCGTGGTGCTCGAAGTCTCCGAACAGGCCGGCGGCGAGACCACACGGTTCGCCGAAATCATCGACGCGCTGCGCAAATCCGGTTTTCTGATCGCGCTGGACGGCTTCGGCGCGAAGCATTCGAACATCGACCGCGTGTGGAATCTGCGGCCGGACATCGTCACGCTCGACCGCTGCATCCTCGCGCAGGCGAGCGAGCATTCGCATATCGAACGCGTGTTGCCGGGCCTCGTTTCGCTGCTGCACGAGTCCGGGCAACTCGTGTTGATGGGCGGCCTCAGCACCGAGCGCGACGCGTTGATCGCGCTGGAATGCAATGTCGATTTCGTGCAGGGCGCGTACTTCGCGGGCCCGAGCGTCGAGCCGGTCAAGCCGCAGGCGGCCGCCGGACTGATGGATTCGCTGTCCGCGGCGCTGCGTGAACGGGTCGCCACGCGCGAACGCTCGCAAGCCGCGCGGCTCGCACCGTACGTGAAGGCGTTGGAGACGGCGGCTCTGCAACTCATCGCCGGCGAGTCGGTCACGCAAGCCACCGCGCCGCTGCTGACGCTCGGCGAAACCGCGCGCTGTTTCGTGCTCGACGGTTCGGGCCGGCAGATCGGCGACAACGTCTTGCCGCCGGGACGCGCATCGCAACGCGCCAAACGCTTCCGTCCGCTCCTGCATTCGGAAGGCGCGAGCTGGGAACGCCGGCCGTATTTCATCCAGGCGATGCGTGTGCCGGGTCAGGTGCATCTCACGCCGCCGTATCTGTCGATCAACGAAGCGCATCTGTGCGTGACCGCGTCGATCGCGGCGCATACGCCGCACGGCACGCAGGTGCTGTGCGTGGACATCAACTGGGAAGTCGCCGCGCACCGTAGTTGAAAACGCGATCGTTTTCGCTGGAGTCGCTATCATGGTCGCGATTCGTCGAGTCCGACGAACCGCTTCAATGGAGAGATACATGGCGTCATCCAACGAAACCGTCAGCATGGCGCTATTCTGCGACTTCGAAAACGTCGCGCTCGGCGTGCGCGACGCGAAGTACGACAAGTTCGACATCAAGCTGGTGCTCGAACGTCTGCTGCTCAAAGGCAGCATCGTCGTCAAGAAGGCCTACTGCGACTGGGATCGCTACAAGAGTTTCAAAGGCGCGATGCACGAGGCCAATTTCGAACTGATCGAAATTCCGCACGTGCGCCAGTCAGGCAAGAATTCCGCCGACATCCGGCTCGTGGTCGACGCGCTCGACCTCTGCTACACCAAATCGCACGTCAATACCTTCGTCATCATCAGCGGCGATTCGGATTTCTCGCCGCTCGTGTCGAAGCTGCGCGAAAACGCCAAGCAGGTGATCGGCGTCGGCGTGCAGCAATCCACTTCCGACCTGCTGATCGCGAACTGCGACGAGTTTTTCTTCTACGACGACCTGGTGCGCGAAAGTCAACGCACCGTCACCAAACGCGAGCCGTCGCGTCCGCAACCGGCAGCGCAGCAAGCCGCCAAACGCGCGCCGGACGAAGAGAAGAAAAGCCACAAGGAAGATATCGAAAAGCGCCGCACCAAGGCTGTCGAAATCGCCGTGCAGACGTTCGACGCGCTCGCCTCTGAACGTGGCGACGGCGGCAAGATCTGGGCGTCGGTGCTGAAGAATGCGATCAAGCGTCGCAAGCCGGATTTCAACGAAACGTACTACGGGTTTCGCGCGTTCGGCAATCTGCTGGAAGAAGCGCAAGCGCGCGGCTTGCTGGAATTCGGCCGCGACGAGAAGTCCGGCGCTTATGTGTATCGCAGCACGGGCGCTACCGTAACCGGCGATACGTCGGGCGAGGCGATGGAGTCCGTCGAGTCGGTGGAGATGAGTGGTTCGGGCGATGAGCCCCAGGTGGCCGACGCGGCGGTGGCGGCTTCGGTGGAGTCCGGTGGCAAGCACGAGTCGCGGCGGCGCGGGCGCGGCAATCGTAAGTCGTCGGGACGGAATCAGTCGGAGCCGGTTCACCAGGAGCAGACTGTCGCGGCGAATGGCGCAAGTGAGTGGACGCAACCCGAGTATGGGCGCGAACACTCGCCATCAGGCAACGCGGACGAGTTCGAACAGGCGCAGCCTGTGTGGGACGAAACCGAGAGCCTGCGCGAGGCGGCGGCCGAAGAACCGGTGATCGTCGCTCATGAAGAGGCGCTGGAAACGAACGACACGCCGTCACGTCACCGCAAGGAACGCGCACCGCGTAAGCCGGCGGCGAAGAAGGCAAAGAAGACAGCGCAACCGACGCCCGACGAGTCGACAAATGTGCCTGTCGTGGCAGAGGCAAGACCGGTAGCTTATGCCGATGACGACGCGCCTGCGCCCGCTAAAAAGACCGCTCGCAAAACGGCGTCGCGTAGCCGCCGTCCGCGTAAAGCGAGCACCGCGAACGACGCGGAATAAAGCTGCGCTTCGTCAGGCTTCGTGTGCCGCTGGGCTGTTAGCGGCCACGACGCCGTTTCCATACTGGCTCAGACCAATCAGTAATACGGATACGGTGCGTACATGACCGGCGGCGGCGGCGCGTAATAGCGCGGTGCCGGCGCGACATACACCGGTTGCGGCGCATACATCTGCTGCGGCTGCGAAATCGTATTGCCCTTCGACGTCATGCACTGCGCGTAGGCCGCGTCATAGCGTGCCTGCATGCCGTCGGCCGAGTATTGCGCGCCGTTGGCACCGTTCGCGCTGCCGAGCAGCAAACCGCTGCCCGCGCCGATCGCCGCGCCCGCACCGGCATTCCCGGCCGCCGCGCCGATCAGCGCGCCGACGGCTGCGCCGCCGAGCGTACCCAGCGCTGCACTGTTCACACTATTGTTGGTGGCGGCTTGCGACGCACCCGCCGGGTCGGTGGAGCGATTCGCGTAGTCGCGACAGGAATAATCGTCTTGCTGGAACTGGTTGAGCGGCTCGCCGCTACGCGGCAGCGCGACGATCGACGGACCGCTAGGCGGCATCACCGCGCAGCCGCCGAGAATGGCGAGCGCAACGAGGCTGAGCGGCAGGGCGACGCGTAGGGGTTGAAGACGTGAATTCATGAGAGCGCGGGTTACATGAAATGGGAAGCTAACGTTAGGCCTATCGACGCGAGCCGTGGTTACGAGACAGTTACCGGATCTTTTTCCATTTACATTTGGACACGCGCAAGCGGGTTTCGATGGGTGGCGGTTACCAACTGTGACAAAAAAGTTGCGAAGGCGAATCAGTCACCGCACCGCAACGGCGGGCGGCCCGTAGACCGCCCCGCCGTCGTCCTACCTGACCTTCCCCTGCTTCCACGCACTGAGCAGCTGGTCGTATTTGACCGTCTCGCCCTTCGGCTTTTCGTTAGCCAGCTTCTTCCACGGCGCATGTTGATCCGACAGCCATTTCGACGGATCGCTTTCCGGGTTCAGTTCCGGCGCGCAAACCTTCATTCCCGCGCGCTGCAAGCGGCCCAGCACCTGGTCCATCTCCTTCGCCAGGTTGTCCATTGCGGCCTGCGGCGTCTTTTCGCCCGCCACCGCGGTCGCGACATTCTTCCACCACAACTGCGCCATCTTCGGATAATCCGGCACGTTGTTGCCGGTCGGCGTCCACGCGACGCGCGCCGGGCTTCGGTAGAACTCGATCAGCCCGCCGTATTTGTCCGCGTTCTTCGTGAAGTAATCGCTATGGATGTCGGAGTCGCGAATGAACGTGAGCCCGGTAATCGACTTCTTCAGCGACACGGTTTTGGACGTGACGAACTGCGCATAGAGCCACGCGGCGGCACGCTGGTTCGGCGGCGTCGATTTGAAGAAGGTCCAGGAGCCGACGTCCTGGTAGCCGTTCTGCATGCCGTCCTTCCAGTACGGACCATGCGGCGACGGCGCCATCCGCCACTTCGGCGTGCCGTCCGCGTTGGTGACGTTGCCGGGTTTCAGCATGGACGCGGTGAACGCGCTGTACCAGAACACCTGCTGCGCGATCTTGCCTTGCGCCGGCACCGGCCCTGCTTCGTTGAACGTCATACCGGAGGCTTCGGGCGGTGCATATTTCTTCAGCCAGTCGATGTACTTGGTGGTCGCGAATACCGCCGCCGGGCTATTGGTGCCGCCGCCGCGACTGACCGAGGCGCCCACCGCATGACAACCGTCCGGCGTCACGCGAATCCCCCACTCGTCGACCGGCATGCCGTTCGGAATACCCTTGTCCGCTTCGCCCGCCATCGACAGCCAGGCATCGGTAAAGCGCCAGCCGAGTGACGGATCTTTTTTACCGTAGTCCATATGGCCGTAGACTTTCTCGCCGTCGATGGTCTTCACGTCGTTGGTGAAAAACTCCGCGATGTCCTCATACGCCGACCAGTTGACCGGCACGCCCAGCTCGTAACCGTATTTCGCCTTGAACTTGTCCTGCAGGTCCTTGCGCGCAAACCAGTCCGCCCGGAACCAGTAGAGGTTGGCGAACTGCTGGTCGGGTAACTGGTAGAGCTTCTTGTCGGGCGCCGTCGTGAAACTCGTGCCGATAAAGTCCTTGATGTCGAGCCCCGGGTTCGTGTACTGCTTGCCCTCGCCGGCCATGTAGTCGGACAGCGGCATGATCACGCCGTAACGGTAGTGCGTGCCGATCAGATCGGAGTCGGAAATCCAGCCGTCGTAAATGCTCTGTCCGGATTGCATCGACGTCTGCAGTTTCTCGACGACATCGCCTTCCTGAATGATGTCGTGCTTGACCGAAATACCGGTGATTTCGGTGAATGCCTTCGCGAGGGTCTTCGATTCGTACATGTGCGTGTCCAGCGTTTCCGACACCACGTGAACTTCCTTCACGCCGGCTTTTTTCAGCGTGTCGGCGGTGTCCATGAACCACTTCATCTCGTCCATCTGTTGCGGCTTCGTCAACGTGCTCGGCTGGAACTCGCTGTCGATCCACTTCTGCGCTTCAGGCGTGCCGGCTATCGCGAGGTGGCTCGTCAGGCCGCCCGCGACGATGCTCGCCACCGCGAGCGCGATGATGCGTCTCCTTCGTTGCATGACTCTCTCCTGTTCCTCTGTCTACGTCCCCTTTTGGATCGACTGCCAGCTCCGCCCGGGGCATTAACGGAACCGGTCTGTCCAGATAAGCAAAAACATCGAGGACGCGGCGCCGGTCAGCCTTTCCACATGACGAGGCCCAGCACGAGCATCGACGCGGCGAAACCGGGCCACGCGCTGGCGCTTTCCGCGCTCAGGCCGATCCACGCGAGATTCACGTAGGCGGCCGCCAGCAATCCGATGAACAGCCGGTCGCCGCGCGTGGTGCCGATCGGCAGGAAGCCCTTGCGCTCGACGGTCGGCGAGCGGATTTCCCACACGGTCATGCCGGCGAGCATCACGACGACGCAGCCGAAAAAGATGGCGACTTCGGGGGTCCAGTACATCCACGTGAGCATCACACTCTCCCCATCGCAAAGCCCTTCGCGATGTAGTTGCGCACGAAGTAGATGACGAGCGCGCCGGGCACGATGGTCAGCACACCCGCGGCCGACAGCACGCCCCAATCCATGCCTGCCGCCGATACCGTGCGCGTCATCACGGCGGCGATCGGCTTGGCGTTGACGGTGGTCAGCGTGCGCGCGAGCAGCAATTCGACCCAGCTGAACATGAAGCAGAAGAACGCCGTCACGCCGACACCGGATTTGACCAGCGGCAGGAAAATCTTCACGAAGAAGGCGGGGAAGGTATAGCCGTCGATATAAGCGGTCTCGTCGATTTCACGGGGCACGCCCGACATGAAGCCTTCGAGAATCCACACCGCGAGCGGTACGTTGAACAGCATGTGCGCGAGCGCGACTGCGATATACGTATCCATCAGACCGACGCTCGAATACAACTGGAAGAACGGCAGCAGGAACACCGCCGGCGGCGTCATCCGGTTGGTCAGCAGCCAGAAGAACATGTGTTTGTCGCCGAGAAAGCGGTAGCGCGAGAACGCATAGGCGGCGGGCAGCGCGACCAGCACGGACATCACCGTGTTCATCAGCACGTAGACGATGGAGTTGATGTAGCCCCAGTACCACGACGGGTCCGTGAAGATGACCTTGTAGTTGGCGAAGGTCACGTGATGCGGCCAGATCGCAAATGCCGACATCGTTTCTTCGTTGGTGCGCAGCGAGATGGACAGCATCCAGTACAGCGGGATCAGTGCGAACAGGATGTACAGCGTCAGCACGAGAACGCGCATCCAGCGGTTATTGCGCATGGTCGTCTCCCGCTCCCGGCGACGCCGCGGCGGAACCGCCCTTGCCGACGCGCTCCATCCAGTTGTAGAGGATGAAGCAAAGCAACAGGATGATCAGGAAGTAGATCAGCGAGAACGCTGCAGCCGGGCCCAGATCGAATTGGCCGACCGCCTTTTGCGTCAGATACTGCGAGAGAAACGTGGTCGAATCGCCTGGACCGCCGCCCGTCAGCACGAAAGGCTCGGTGTAGATCATGAAGCTGTCCATGAAGCGCAGGAGCACTGCGATCATCAGGACACCGCGCATCTTCGGCAACTCGATATAGCGGAATACCGCGAAGCGACTCGCGCCGTCGATCTCGGCGGCCTGGTAAAACGCCGCAGGGATGGCCCGCAAACCGGCATAGCCGAGCAATGCGACGAGCGGCGTCCAGTGCCAGATATCCATCACGAGCACCGTGATCCATGCCGCGGTGGGACTCGCGGTGTAGTTGTAGTCGAAGCCCGCATGATTGAGCGTATAGCCGAGCAGACCGATATCCGGGCGACCGAAAATCTGCCAGATCGTGCCGACGACATTCCACGGAATCAGGAGTGGCATGGCCAGCACGACGAGCGACGCCGACGCGCGCCATCCGGAGACCGGCATGGCCAGTGCCAGCCCGACACCCAGTGGAATTTCGAACAGCAGCACGCAGGCGGAGAAGACGATCTGCCGGCCGAGTGCGCCACGCAGATCGTCGTCGTTGATGATCGCGCGGAACCACTCGGTCCCGACGAATACGTGCTGCGTCGGACTGATGATGTCCTGCACCGAATAGTTGACCACCGTCATCAGCGGCAGGATCGCCGAGAACGCCACGCAGATGAATACCGGCACGACCAGCAGCCACGCTTTCTGGTTCACGGGCTTGTTCATCACGCGATCCTTTCGTCGTTACTAAAAAAGACGGTTTGCGGCGTCACGAGCTTGAGCCAGACGGTAGCGTCGTTGGCATCGATGCGCTGGTGCGGCTCCACCTTCGCTCTGAACACATGACCGTCGCATTGCGCGGTGACCAGTTGATAGTTGCCGAGCTGCTGGACGCGCAGCACCCTGGCTTGCACCGCGCCGGTCTGCACCGCGCCGGCTTGCACCGCGCCGGCTTGCTCGCCGCTCGCCACGCTCACGAACTCCGGGCGGATGCCGAGCTTCAATGCACCGCTTGCATGCCTGAGCGTCTCGAGCGTGCGGGGATCGACCTGCATCTGCTGTGTGCCGATCTTCACGCCGTGACCGTTCAGCTCGACGGGGCACAGGTTCATGCCCGGACTGCCGATGAAATACCCGACGAACGCATGATCGGGCCGCAAAAACAACGCGTCCGGACCGCCCTTCTGCACGACGCGGCCGTTCGTCATCACCACGACTTCATCGGCGAACGTGAGTGCTTCCACCTGATCGTGCGTGACGTAGATCAACGTGAGTTTCAGTTGCTGATGGATCTTCTTCAACTGACGCCGCAAGATCCATTTCATGTGCGGGTCGATCACGGTCAACGGTTCGTCGAACAGGATCGCCGCGACATCCTTGCGCACGAGGCCGCGACCGAGCGAGATTTTCTGTTTCGCATCCGCCGACAGGTTGCTCGCTTTGCGCGGCAACTCGCGCGTCATGTCGAGTATCTCCGCCACCTCGTGAACGCGCTGTTTCACTTCACGTGCAGGCACTTTGCGATTGCGCAACGGAAACGCGAGGTTGTCGAACACGCTCATCGTGTCGTAGATCACGGGGAACTGAAACACTTGCGCGATGTTGCGTTCGCGCGGACTCAACCCGGTGATATCGCGCCCGTCGAACAGCACCCGGCCTTCGGAGGGTGTGACCAGACCAGACACGATGTTGAGCAGCGTCGACTTGCCGCAACCCGATGGACCGAGCAGCGCATAGGCGCCCCCATCTTCCCAGACCATGCTCATGGGCTGCAACGCATAGTCGTCCAGCGTGGCGGGGTTCGGACCATACGCGTGCGCGAGTTGCTGGAATTCAATGCGCGCCATGAACGGCCTCCGGGCCCGAGACCAGCTTCGTATCCGCGCCGAATACGAACAGCTCGTCGGGGTCGATGTAGACGTCGAGTTGCGTGCCGAGATCGATCTGATGCACGCCTTGAAGTTGCGCGACGAGATCCACGCCGCCGTCTCGCGTATGGAGATGCAGATAGGTTTCGGAGCCGCTCAGTTCGGCGAGTTCCAGCCGGCACGACACCGCGACGGCCTGCGCGCTGCGCGGTGCGAGGCGCAGATGGCCGGGCCGGATGCCGATCCGTAAAGCCGCGTCGTGCTGCAATGCTCGCGTGTCCACCGCTTCCCGCCCTGTGACGCGTTCGAGCGGCAGATCGATACCGATCGGCAAGTGCGCGATGCCGTCGGCGGTAATGTCGCTCACGAGCATGTTCATCGGCGGATCGTTGAATACGGTGGCGACGGCTACGTTCGCCGGCGCGTTGTAGACGTCGAGCGTCGGACCTTGCTGCAGCACGCGGCCTTTGTCGACGATCGCCGTATAGCCGCCCAACAGCAGCGCTTCGAGCGGCTCGGTGGTTGCATAGACGACAGTGGTCTTGCCATCCGCGAATAGGGTTGCCAGTTCGACGCGCAACTCTTCGCGCAGCTTGTAGTCGAGGTTGACGAGCGGTTCGTCGAGCAAGACCAGCGACGATCGCTTGACCAGTGCGCGTGCCAGTGCGCAACGCTGCTGCTGGCCACCGGACAGTTCGCCGGGCCTGCGCTGCAGTAGATGCTCGATATGAAGTTTGGAGGCGACTTCGTGAACCCGGCGCTTCACTTCGCCGGCCGACGTCTTTTGAAGCTTCAGCGGCGAGGCGATGTTGTCGAACACCGTCATGACCGGATAGTTGATGAACTGCTGATACACCATTGCGAGGTTGCGCTGCCGTACGCTCACGCCTGTGACGTCGAGGCCGTCGGCGAGCACGCGGCCCGAGGCCGGTCGGTCGAGTCCGGCCATCACGCGCATCAACGTGGTTTTGCCGGCCTGCGTAGGCCCGAGCAACACGTTGATCGCACCGGGCACGAGCCGCAGATCGACGCCGTACAAATGCGTTTGCGCGCCCGATACGACGGTCACCCGCTCCAGTTCCAGGACCAAATCGCTCTCCTTTGTTCGAGTGCGTATGCGGGCGTGCGCGGGTTCCGAAACGAAATCAAAACAACGAAATCATGTTCCTTTCTGTTCGTTTTCCTATAAATCGGTGTAAACCATACAATACGCAAACATTTAAATTTCTTTTTACTTACTCGTTTGAATCCATGCGTTTCGTGAGAACGAAAAAAAGCCCTCGCTCTGGAGGGCTTTCTTGAGACTGCAGCTACAGCGGTAGTCGCTGCGCTTGACTACCTCTGGCAACTTACGCGAAGTTCTTCGACGCGAATTCCCAGTTGACGATGTTCCAGTACGCTTCGACGAATTTCGGACGTGCGTTGCGGTAATCGATGTAGTACGCGTGTTCCCACACGTCGATGGTCAGCAGTGCTTTTGCGTCCGTGGTGAGCGGCGTGGCAGCGTTGCTCGTCGACACCAGGTCGAGCGAACCGTCGGCCTTCTTCACCAGCCATGCCCAACCCGAGCCGAACGTGCCGACTGCGGTCTTGGCGAATTCTTCCTTGAACTTGTCGAACGAACCCCACTTGGCGTTGATGGCGTCGGCCAATGCGCCGGTCGGCGCACCACCACCTTGCGGCGACAGGCTGTTCCAGAAGAACGTGTGATTCCACACTTGAGCTGCGTTGTTGAACACGCCGCCCGATGCTTTCTTGACGATTTCTTCGAGCGACAGGCTTTCGAATTCCGTGCCCTTGATCAGATTGTTCAGGTTAGTCACATAGGTCTGATGATGCTTGCCGTAGTGATACTCGAGCGTCTCTTCCGACATGTTCGGAGCCAGAGCATTCTTTGCAAACGGCAGCGGCGGGAGCGTATGTTCCATGGTGCTTTCCTTATATCTGTCTATGTTGTGGGGGAGTCTGCGGATGATGCTTTAGAGCACCCGATTGTAGGCGAGTTGGAAAAACCCCGCAAACCAACGGACATTATGCGCGACGCGGATTTCGCGGTGCTCGACGAGGTGGTCGACGCCATCATCCACGCGACTTCAAATGAAGCGCAACGAGACGGTGCGCACGTCGTGTGCCCGCTCCGCTTCATGCACGGAAACACCGTCGATCGACCACATGCCGACGTGTGTCGGCAGTGTGTCAGAAACCATCGGTAAGGCGTGGTTGCACATCTGCCAATGCAATGTCCGCTGCGCCTTCCGCGAGATGCACGGTCAGACGTCGCCCCGGTTTCAGCGACGACGGTGAGCGCACTGCACGACCGCTTTGTGCATCGAGCACGGCGGCATAACCACGCTCGAGTGTACGCTGCGGACTCAACACGTCGAGCCGCGCGGCGAGCGTGCTGATACGCGCGCTCTGTCGCTCGTGCTGACGCAACACGGCTGCATCGAGACGCTGCGACAGCGTCTCGAGTTTCGCGCGATGCGCGTTGAGATCGGGACGCCAACGTTGCCAGCGCATCTGCAACAGCGAAAATCGCGCTCGTGCATCGCGTGCCGGTCGCGTGCCCGCGGAGGCGAGGCGCACGCTCAGTTGCTGCAAATGGGTACGTTGACGCGCGAGACGCTCGGCAGGCGAAACCAGTCTGCGTGAGAGCCAGTCGAGTTGCTGTGCACGGCGCTCCATCATGCGGCCGAAACCTCGTGCGAGCGTTGCATGCCGCTGATCGAGTTCGCGCAGCAATTCGACGCGTTGCGGGCTTACCAGTTCGGCAGCGCCCGTGGGTGTCGGCGCACGCACGTCGGCGGCGAAATCGGCAATCGTGAAGTCGGTTTCGTGACCGACGCCGCTCACTACCGGAATCGCGCTCTGCGCAATCGCGCGGGCCAGCACTTCTTCGTTGAACGCCCACAAATCTTCGATCGAACCGCCGCCGCGGCAGACGATCAGCACATCCACTTCACGACGCGCGTTGGCCGCATCGACCATCGCGGCGAGCTTGTCGCTCACACCCACGCCCTGAACGGGCGCCGGATAAACGATCACCGGAATATGCGGCGCGCGGCGCGACAGCGTGGTCAGGACATCGCGCAACGCGGCGGCCTGCAGCGACGTGACGATACCGATGGCACGCGGATGCGAGGGCAACGCGCGTTTGCGCCCGGCAGCGAAGAGCCCTTCGGCTTCGAGTTGCGCCTTCAGTCTGAGGAACGCTTCGTAGAGCCGCCCCTGACCCGTGCGACGCACCGCTTCGACATTCAGCTGCAACTCGCCGCGCGGCTCGTACATCGTGACCAGCGCGCGCACTTCGATGCGGTCGCCTTCACGCGGCGTGAATTCGGCGTATTGCGCACGGCCGCGAAACATCACGCAGCGCATCTGCGCCTGCGCATCCTTGATGGAGAAGTACCAGTGTCCGCTCGCGGCGCGCGTGAAGTTCGACACCTCACCGGCGACCCACACGAGCGGGAACGAGCGCTCGAGCATCGAGCCGATGGCACGATTGAGCGCGGAAACGGGAACGACGACTTCACCGCCGGGCTGAGCCGACGAAGCAAACGGATTTTCGGAATTCATGCGGGGGATGTCTGTGACTGGCCGGACAGACGATAGACCGAGTGGCTATCCGCGTCCAGCGCGGCGGGGCAGCAAACGCGGAAATGTTAAAAGTGTCCACATGCTGGGGGTTAGTGTCGCAGTGTCGGCCGGCGCGCCCGCAGGATCACGGAAAGTCGAAGCATGTCTTTGATTTATATGGAGTTTGCATCTCGATAATACGGACGATGCCCGATACCGGCCGCATCCAACGGCGCTTCCGACCGATTCGGTGGCAGGTTCTCCACAAAGTTATCCACAGGCTGGGCGTTGCCCACAGGACCGATGTGGCGCGCTTCTGGCCAACCGGCCGACTTGCCGGGCAGAAGCCGCGCGCGCTAGAGTGGCGCGTTCGTGGACGCGGCGGATGCCCCGGCGGCGTTCGCTCAGACCATACACCGTGGGCACGCTGCGTCAGTGCCCAGCCTGGTTTCATGGCCTTGCGGCTTAACGGCTTCGCGCCAGCCACACCTTTCTTTGACTGTCCGGAGTACCGCCTACATGCCCGATCTGCTGTCCAATTCGTTGTCCAACCTGCTGCCCGATCCCCATCAGCCCGCACGCTGCGGCGCGTCGCATTGCTCATCGCCGGTACTCTCCGGCTTTCCTTGCGCACGAGCGACTCGCCGATGAGCGAGTTCAATGACCGTCTGGCAGCACGTCTTGCACGCGAATGGCAACAACGCGGCCCGCTTGCCTGGGCACTCACCCCGTTTGCCTGCATTTTCGGCGCGATTGCCGCCGCGCGCCGCGCCGCATTCACGCTGGGCTGGCTGAAGCCGGTGCGTATCGGCGTGCCCGTGGTGGTAGTGGGCAACGTGACCGTCGGCGGCACGGGCAAGACGCCCACCGTGATCGCGCTGGTCGAAGCGCTGCGGGCGGCGGGCTTCACGCCCGGCGTGGTGTCGCGCGGTTACGGCGCACGCGTGAAATCGCCGACGCGCGTTTCGCCGACTTCGGCGGCTAGCATCGGTGGCGACGAACCGCTGCTGATCGCACGCCGCACCGGCGCGCCGGTGTGGGTCTGTCCGGATCGCGTGGCAGCCGCGCAGGCGCTGTGCGCGGCGCATCGCGAAGTCGACGTGATCGTGAGCGACGACGGCCTGCAGCATTACCGCCTCGCGCGCGACGTGGAACTGGTCGTGTTCGATCACCGGCTCGGCGGCAATGGCTTCCTGCTGCCGGCGGGTCCATTGCGCGAATCGCTGTCGCGCCGCCGTGACGCGACGCTGATTAACGATCCGTATGCGCGCACGCTGCCGGCGTGGCCGAACACGTTCGCGCTGCAACTCGCGCCGGCCGATGCATGGCATGTCGATCAACCCTCCTTGCGCCGTCCGCTCGCGCAATTTCGCAGCGAACGCGTGCTGGCGGCGGCCGGCATCGGCGCACCCGAACGCTTTTTCGCGACACTGCGCGCCGCCGGGCTTACGCCCGCTACCCTCGCGCTGCCCGATCACTATGCGTTCGAGCGCAATCCGTTTACCGACGTGGACGTCGACGCCATCCTGATAACAGAAAAGGATGCGGTAAAATTAGGGTCCTGGCACGATGCGCGCCTCTGGGTCGTCCCGGTTGAAGCCGCGCTCGATCATCGCCTCATTGCATTAGTCGTGGAGAAAGTCCGTGGACGCTCGCCTGCTTGAAATTCTCGTCTGCCCCATCTGCAAGGGCCCGCTCAGCTACGATCGCGCCGCGCAGGAACTCATCTGCAATGCGGACAAGCTCGCTTATCCGATTCGCGACGGCATTCCCGTCATGCTGGTCGACGAAGCCCGTCAAACCGTGGAAGGCACCCCGGTCGATCTGAATCCGGGTTCGGTGGCCTGAAGCAGCGGTTCGGCTTGCCGCTTTGGGCGGGCAGTCTGTTCCGGCTGCCTTGCTTCGCAAGTTGCGGCGGCTCGACTCGCTGACTTACTCCGCAGTTTCATTCCCGCCGATCCTTCCTGCTGACTCACTCTCCATGACTCGAGCCGACGTCTCCCCTCCTCCGTTCATTGCCGTGGTTCCGGCCCGGCTCGCGTCGACGCGCCTGCCGAATAAACCGCTCGCCGACATCGGCGGCAAACCGATGGTGGTGCGGGTCGCCGAACGTGCGCGCGTGTCGGGCGCACAGCAGGTGCTGATCGCGTCGGACGCGCAAGCGGTGCTCGAGGTCGCGCGCGAACATGGCTTCGAAGCCGTGCTGACGCGCGCCGATCATCCGTCCGGCACCGACCGGCTCGCCGAAGTGGCCGCGCAGTTCGGCTGGAGCGACGACACGCTCGTCGTCAACGTGCAAGGCGACGAACCCTTGATCGACCCGGCGCTCGTCTGCGGCGTGGCGTCGCACCTTGCGGCGAATCCCGATTGCGCCATCGCCACCGCCGCGCATCCCATCGCCGATCCCGCCGAGATCTTCAACCCCAATGTCGTCAAGGTCGTGCTCGACGCTCGCGGCGTCGCGCTGTACTTTTCGCGCGCGCCGATTCCGTGGGCCCGCGACGCGTATCAGCCGCACTGGCCCGACATCGCGGCAATGCCCGCGCCACCGGCTCCCGCGGCGGTCTACCGGCATATCGGGCTATACGCCTATCGCGCGCAGTTTTTGCGCTCTTATCCCACTCTGGCAATCTCGCCGCTCGAACAGGTCGAAGCGCTCGAACAGTTGCGCGCAATGTGGCATGGCGAGCGCATCGCGGTCCTCGTGACCCACGACGCCCCGCTGCCGGGCGTCGACACCCCTGCCGATCTGGCGCGCGTGCAGGCTTTATTCGGGGCTTGAGCGCAAAAACCCATGGCATAATCGGACGGTTGTGCGCGCCTCCCGTTGAACGCGAGAGCCAGGGTTTAACCCGGTCGCGCCGTTATCGTCCTGCAGCGCCGTCGTGTCGACGAGCAGCGCGGACCCTGACGGCAGCCGATGCGGGCCCCTCGGTTTTCGTGGGATGGCTTCAGCGCTACGACAGAATTCACATAGATCTGGAGATATCACATGCGTTTGATCCTTTTGGGTGCGCCCGGCGCGGGTAAGGGCACTCAGGCAACGTTCATCAAGGAAAAGTTCGGCATTCCGCAAATTTCCACCGGTGACATGCTGCGTGCCGCCGTCAAGGCGGGCACGCCGCTCGGCATCGAAGCCAAGCGCTTCATGGACGCAGGCGAACTGGTCACCGACGAACTCATCATCAACCTGGTGAAGGAACGTCTGAAAGAGCAGGACTGCGCGAACGGTTATCTGTTCGACGGTTTTCCGCGCACCATTCCGCAGGCCGAGGCCATGAAGCAGGCTGGCGTGGCAATCGACTACGTGCTGGAAATCGACGTTCCGTTCGACGAGATCATCGTGCGCATGAGCGGCCGTCGCTCGCATGCCGCTTCGGGCCGTACGTATCACATCAAGTTCAATCCGCCGAAAGTCGAAGGCAAGGACGACGTGACGGGCGAGCCGCTCATCCAGCGCGACGACGACAAGGAAGAGACCGTCAAGAAGCGTCTGGAAGTGTACGAAGCGCAAACCAAGCCGCTGATCGACTACTACAACAACTGGGCGAAGAACGGCGATGCGTCGTCCTCGCTCGAAGCGCCGCAATATCGCCGCATTTCGGGCCTCGGCACGGTCGATGAAATCCGCACTCGCGCGTTCGACGCGTTGAAGTAAGCTCGCGTCGTTCGGCAAACAACGTTAGAAGAACCCGCCCCGCCGGCGGGTTTTTTTATACGCCGCACTTTTCCGCTGCGGCCGTATTCGTTAGCCATCCAGAACGATTTCAAACACTGCGGCGCGTCCGCCGCACTTTCCGCATTGCAGCATAAGCCGTACAATCGGTCGTCGAAAAAATATTCGATCCTGACATTACTGAACCGTAGCAAAGGAGAAGACATGGAGATTCGTGACAATGTATTCCTGATCACCGGCGGTGCATCGGGACTCGGCGCTGCCACGGCGCGCCTTCTGGTCGAGCACGGCGGCAAGGTGGCCCTCGCCGATCTGAACCAGGACGCGGGCGTCGCACTCGCCGACGAATTGGGCGGCGTGTTCGTCAAATGCGACGTAAGCCGCGAAGACGACGCCACGCAAGCGGTCGAAGCCGCGCTGAAACTCGGCACGCTGCGCGGCCTCGTGAATTGCGCCGGCGTCGCGCCGGCCGCAAAGACGGTCGGCAAGGATGGCCCGCATCCGCTGGACGCTTTTGCGCGCACCATTTCGATCAACCTCATCGGCACCTTCAACATGATCCGGCTCGCCGCTGCGGCCATGGCGAAAAACGAACCCAATGCGTTCGGCGAGCGGGGCGTGATCATCAACACGGCATCGGTCGCGGCGTACGACGGGCAGATCGGCCAGGCCGCCTATGCGGCGTCGAAAGCCGGCGTGGTCGGCATGACCTTGCCGATCGCACGCGACCTGTCGCGCAGCGCGATTCGCGTGATGACCATCGCACCGGGCATCTTCGAAACACCCATGCTGCTCGGCATGCCGCAAGAAGTGCAGGATGCGCTCGGCGCGATGGTGCCGTTTCCGCCGCGTCTCGGCAAACCCGCGGAATACGCGATGCTCGCCAAACAGATTTTCGATAATCCGATGCTCAACGGCGAAGTAATCCGCCTCGACGGCGCGATCCGCATGCAGCCCAAGTGACAAAAGCGCGTACCAATGAAAAACGCCTGCATCTCGCAAAGATGCAGGCGTTTTTTATTTGCCGGTCGATCAATCGCGATCGTTATGCTGCGTACGTTGCCGCAACTCGTGCAACTGCGACTCCACCACCGTCGCGTCCTCGGCATCCGGCCGATCGCCGAGATATCGCTCCAGGTCTTCCAGAGCCGGCCGTAGATAATCGAGCCGCGCGTAAGCGAAACCGCGATCGCGCACTTCCTCGATACTGTCCGGCAGCAGAATCACGAGACGCTGTTGCACGGCAAGAAGCCGCTGCCACCGCTCGGTCTGCAAATACGTCGACTTGAGATTGCGCAACATGCGCGCGATGATCTCGCGCCGCGTCGCGGGCTGCAGCAGCATGCGCAGTGCGCGACTCACCGAGTCGCCGGCCGAAGCGACGTACGGTTCCAGCATTTCCACCATCTCCGATTCCGATAGCGAATGCCCGCTCGTCGGATCGAGCATCACATCGCCGTCGGGCGTCGTGACGCGCAACAGAAAATGCCCCGGAAACGATACGCCACGCACCGGAATGCCGATCTGCTCGGCCATTTCCAGATACAGCACCGCCAGCGAAATCGGAATGCCGCGGCGACGCTTGAGCACCGCGTTCAGATGACTGTTGTCGGGATCGTAATAGTCGTTGAGATTGCTGGCGAAACCCAGCTCGCGAAAGAAGAACCGGTTGAGAATGCCGACCTTCTGCCGGATGTCGGCGTCGTCGGGCATGCGCCTTTGCAGACGCACCACCAGTTCGTCGATCTCGGCCAGCGTGCCCTGCAGATCCAGATCGGGATAGGCGTCCTGCGCGAGCGAGAGCGCCGCCTCGGTCAACGGCAGGCTGTCGTCCTCGGCAACCAGCGTGCCGAAATAGTCGAGAACTCGCGTCATCGTGATCACTTCACTCGCCTTTTGAAATACGCGTACTTGAAGCCCATCAGCCAAAGCATACCGAAATATAGCGCGGCGAACAGCACGAGACATGCGGCAAGCAGCGCCATGCGGTCGATCGGCCGGTCATGCATGCCGATCCAGTCGAAACTGATCGCGAGCCAGTGCATCGCGCCGGCGAGCACCAGACAGGCGCCGAGCAACTGCACGAAAAATTGGGTCCAGCCGTTCGACGGCATATAGATGCCACGCTTGCGCAAACCGAGGAACAGCAACAGCGCGTTGACGCAAGCGCCGAGCCCGACGCTCAAGGTGAGACCCGCGTGCGCGAAGATCGGCACGAACACATAGTTGCTCAACTGCGTGACGATCAACACGCCGATACCGATTTTCACCGGCGTTTTGATGTCCTGCTTCGCATAAAACCCGGGCGCGAGAATCTTGATGAGGATCAGACCGATCAGGCCGATGCCGTACGCGGCCAACGCGCGCGCGACCATCACCACGGAATGACCGTCGAACTTGCCGTAGTGAAACAGCGTCGCGGTAAGCGGCTCGGCGAAGAAGAACAGCGCGACCGCGCTCGGCGCGGCCAGCAGGAACGTCACGCGCAGCCCCCAGTCGAGCAGCGACGAATACTCGTGCGGGTCCGCATCGACGTGAGCTTTCGACAGGCTCGGCAACAGGATCGTGCCGAGCGCGACGCCGAGCAGCGCAGTCGGAAACTCCATCAGGCGGTCGGCGTAGTTGATCCACGAGACGGCGCCGGGGCCGATGCGCGACGCAATGTTCGTGTTGATGATCAGGCTGATTTGCGCGACCGACACCGCGAACATGGCCGGCACCATCTTGGAGAGCACGCGCTTCACGCCGCGATGAGCGAGCGCTTTGAGCGGATTGAGCCCGATGCGCGGCAGCATGTCGATCTTCTTCAGACCGGGCAACTGCACGACGAACTGCAGCAGCCCGCCGACGATCACCGCCCATGCGAGCGCATAGACCGGCGTGTGCAAACGCGGCGCGACGAACACAGCCGCCGCGATGAACGCAACGTTCAGCAGCACCGGCGCGAACGCGGGCAGCGAGAAGTTCTTGTACGTATTCAGCACGCCGGACGCGAGCGACGTCAGCGAAATGAAAATAATGTACGGGAACATGATGCGCGTCATCGTGACCGCGAGCGCGTAGGCTTGCGCCTCGTGCGCGAGGCCCGACGCGACCACGAAGACCACACCCGACGCGCCGACCACGCCGATCAGCGAGAGCACGGCCAACGCCCAGGCGAGCACCGTCGACGTGGCGTCGACCAGCGCCTTGGTGGCGTCGTGTCCCTGCTGATTCTTGAACTCCGCGAGGATCGGCACGAAGGCCTGCGAAAATGCGCCCTCCGCCGAGATGCGGCGCAGCAGGTTGGGAATGCGGAAGGCGACGTAGAACGCGTCAGTGTATTGACTGGCACCGAACGCGCGAGCGATCAGCGTTTCGCGGGCCAGTCCGGTCACGCGCGACAGCAGCGTGAAGCCGCTGACCGTCAGCAGGGCTCGGAATAGATTCATGGGGCGCTTATTATACGGGTGCCGCAGGGTGCGGACGACGAGCCGGAACGCCTTTCGGACCGATTTACGCGGCAGACGTTCGTGCTCGCGTGTCGATCCGCCGGATTTTTTGCCCGTGCGGGCTGCAGCCGACTGCTGGAAGCGGGATCGCCCGGCGAATCCGGTCCGGCGATTGCCGTTGCCACGTGCCTGATTTTGTTGCTATAATCGCCGGTTTCGAAGCTCGCTCAATTTTCGGACGGGGTTCAAAGCAGGCAGTCTGTATGAGATTTTTCGACAAGCATCGCGTCGAAACCGTGTCAGACCGCCGCCAATAACGTCGGAATTCACGTCGGCATTCCGGAATACGGGCTCGCCTTTGCTTCTTTCGGCGTCGTTCGATCGATTTTTCGACACTCTTTGCGCTCTTGGGCAATCGCTTCCAAGGGTTCGGATTAAAGCAGTACCGCAGAACACCTCCCTACTCGAGGCTCAGGTACTGGAAACAGGAACAGGATAAGGAACCGTCATGGCTAACTCCGCACAAGCACGCAAGCGCGCCCGCCAGGCCGCCAAGGCAAACTCGCACAACTCGGCACTGCGCTCGAAGTTCCGCACGGCTATCAAGGCTGTCCGCAAGGCAATCGACGCAGGTGACAAGGCTAAGGCCGCTGAAATCTTCCTGGCATCGTCGAAGACCATCGACATCATCGCCGACAAGAGAATCGTTCACAAAAACAAGGCTGCTCGCCATAAGAGCCGTCTGTCTGCAGCCATCAAGGGTCTGCAGGCTTCCGCAGCAGCGTAATTCGGTTGGCCCGCTCCGGTGGGCTACCTCCTGTTTCCGCTGCCCAAAAAAGCTCGCCTCGGCGGGCTTTTTTGCTTGGCTCGCCAGCGTCAGGCAAGTCCTCCAGAAGACCGGTCAGGACACAAAAAAACCCGCTCATAGCGGGTTTTTTTAATTCCAAAGCGCACGGCTCAGCGCCATTTCTTGACCTGCGGCGGCGGCGCATGTTCGAGCTGCAACTCGCACGCTTCGGTAACGAGCAGGTCGTTGTCTTTAGCAAAGTTAAGAACGAAGTCGAAGGCCATGGGCTCGATGTCGCGCAGGCGCGAATCGAGAATCACGCACTTCAGGTCGCCGATCATAGTCGGGCGCACGTACAGCGAATATTGCAGATAAGCATTGGGGCCGCGGCCACCTGGGCTCGGACCAAAACAGGCCATGACGCCTGCGAGCCGCTCCGACCAGTCGCTCGGCCGAAACTTTTTCCCCGTCGACGTTACGCCTTGAATAAAAAATTCGGTTGGAGCTGCTTCGGCCATTTACGAATACCTGTGTGACTGCCCAACGAGACGATGGCAATGCTGATGGCAATGCTTGGGGCTTTTCCGAACCGCTTGAGTCTCTGCGAGCTTCTGCGCGCTTATTGCTTCTACACGCTACTGCCTGGGCTCGCTCAAGCCGTCTCCCGCGAGCGAAATACCAGCCTGGTGGGCTATGGGATAACCCGCGGATTATAGCGCAGCGGACCTTTTTCCGCACTGCACACAAGCTCAATCCAGCACTCGCGCACGCCCTTCATCCAGCTTTCACGCGCTTTTAGCCGACTCGTCAAACGAGGTGAAATCCTTTATGCTGCACGCAGTTACCATAAACGACGGCGGCGCCGTCCGGCAATCCTGCCGGGTGAGACCGCCGTATTTGTTTCATGACCGCCAAGAAAATTCGCCACTATCTGCAGTTCAAGGATTTCTCGCTGGACGACTACGAGTACGTGCTCGAACGCGCACGCATTCTGAAACGCAAGTTCAAGAACTACGAGACTTATCATCCGTTGCACGATCGCACGCTGGCGATGATCTTCGAAAAGAATTCGACGCGCACGCGTCTGTCTTTCGAAGCCGGTATTTTTCAGCTCGGCGGTCATGCCGTATTCATGAGCACGCGCGACACGCAGCTCGGTCGCGGCGAACCGATCGAAGACGCAGCGCAAGTCATCTCGCGCATGGTCGACATCATCATGATCCGCACGTTCGGTCAGGACATCCTCCAGCGCTTTGCCGATAACTCGCGCGTCCCGGTCATCAACGGACTCACCAACGAATATCACCCTTGCCAGGTCCTCGCGGACATCTTCACGTATTTCGAGCACCGCGGGCCGATTCGCGGCAAGACGGTCGCCTGGGTCGGCGACGCAAACAACATGCTGTACACGTGGATCGAAGCCGCGCAGATTCTCGGCTTCAAGTTGCGTCTGTCCACGCCGCCGGGTTACCAGCTCGACCGTGCGATGGTCGCAGCCGAAAGCGCGCCGTTCTACGAAGAATTCGACGATCCGAACGACGCCTGCACCGGCGCCGACCTGGTCACCACCGACGTGTGGACCAGCATGGGCTTCGAAGCAGAAAACGAAGCCCGCAAGCAGGCCTTCGCCGACTGGTGCGTCGACGCCGACATGATGGCGCGCGCGAATGTGGACGCGCTCTTCATGCATTGCCTGCCCGCCCATCGCGGTGAGGAAGTCAGCGCGGACGTGATCGACGGTCCGCAAAGCGTCGTGTGGGACGAAGCGGAAAATCGTCTGCACGTGCAAAAAGCCTTGATGGAATATCTGCTGCTCGGCAAGCTCAATCACTGAGCGAGCTCACGCGGCGCCTGCGTGAAGCGCGACGGGGCCTTGACTACGAGGCAAGGCAACCACGTTTAGCGCCGCGCCATCGCGTAGCCGCCGGACCGTCAAAAACCCGGGCGAATCGCGGTTTAGTGTCAAAATAGTGGTTTTCCGTGCGCCAGCCTCGCCGGCGCGCCTTGTTTTCCCGCTTTCTCCAGCTACGAGTTCACCATGAGCGATATCAAGAAAGTCGTGCTCGCCTATTCGGGCGGCCTCGACACCTCCGTCATCCTGAAGTGGTTGCAGGACAACTACGACGCCGAAGTCGTCACGTTCACGGCCGATATCGGCCAGGGCGAAGAGCTGGAACCGGCGCGCAAGAAGGCCTTGCAACTCGGCATCAAGCAGGAAAACATTTTCATCGAAGACCTGCGCGAAGAATTCGTGCGCGACTACGTCTTCCCGATGTTCCGCGCCAACACGATTTACGAAGGCGAGTATCTGCTGGGCACGTCCATCGCGCGTCCGCTCATCGCCAAACGCCAGATCGAAATTGCACGTGCTACCGGCGCACAAGCCGTGTCGCACGGCGCAACCGGCAAGGGTAACGACCAGGTTCGCTTCGAACTCGGCTACTACGCGCTGGAACCCGGCATCAAGGTCATCGCACCGTGGCGTGAATGGGACCTGCTCTCGCGCGAAAAGCTGCTCGCGTACGCGGAAAGCGCCGGCATCCCGATCGAAATGAAGCACAAGCAAGGCGGCGCGCCGTATTCGATGGACGCGAACCTGCTGCACATCTCGTTCGAAGGCCGTCATCTCGAAGACCCGAAAGCCGAAGCCGAAGCCGAGATGTGGCGCTGGACGGTGTCGCCGGAACAGGCGCCCGATCAGGCCGAATACCTCGACATCGAATACGAGCACGGCGACCCGGTCGCGATCAACGGCAAGCGCCTGTCGCCCGCCGACATGCTGACGGAACTGAACCGTCTGGGCGGCAAGCACGGCATCGGCCGTCTGGATCTGGTGGAAAACCGTTACGTCGGCATGAAGTCGCGCGGCTGCTATGAAACGCCGGGCGGCACGATCATGCTGAAGGCGCACCGCGGCATCGAGTCGATCACGCTCGACCGTGAAGTGGCCCACCTGAAAGACGATCTGATGGCACGCTACGCCTCGCTGATTTACAACGGCTACTGGTGGAGCCCGGAGCGTCGTGCGATTCAGGTGCTGATCGACCACACGCAGGAAAAGGTCAACGGCTGGGTGCGCGTGAAGCTGTACAAGGGCAGCGTCTCGGTGGTCGCACGCGATTCGAAGGAAACGCTGTTCGACAAGACCATCGCCACGTTCGACGACGACGGCGGCGCGTACAACCAGGCCGACGCCGGCGGGTTCATCAAGCTGAATGCCTTGCGTATGCGGATTGCTGAAAACGCACGCCGTCAGCGTGACTAAGCGGATCTGAACACGAGCCGCTAATAAAAAGGCGCCGGAAGAGTTTCCACTCTCCCGGCGCCTTTTCTATTGCGGATCTCGCTCAGTCAGGAACGTCCAACGCTCACAAGCAGACCGGCTCCGCTTCCAGCTCCACGCCGAAGCGCGCCAGCACATCGCGCTGAATGGCTTGCGCCAACGCCAGCACATCTGCGCCGCTCGCGCCGCCGCGATTGACCAGCACCAGCGCCTGCCGCTCATGCACCGCCGCCGCGCCGATCGCGCGGCCTTTCCAGCCGCACCGGTCGATCAACCAGCCCGCCGCGAGCTTGACCCGCCCATCAGGCTGCGCATACGAAACGACCTCGGGCTCCTTGAGCTTGAGCGCCTCGAACTGCGCCGCCTCGACCACAGGATTCTTGAAGAAACTCCCGGCGTTGCCCAGTTGCAGCGGGTCCGGCAATTTCGCGCGCCGCACCGCGACCACCGCGTCGAAAATCGCCTGCGCGGCTGGCGGCGAGCCTTCCTCGTGACCGCTCGCGGCAAGCTCGCGCGCCAGATCGGCGTAACCCGCGCGCGGCTGCCAGTGCTTCGGCAGCCGGAACGTTACCGACGTAATCACGAAACGATCGCGCCCTTCCCGCTTGAAAAAACTGTCGCGGTAGCCGAACCGGCAGGCGTCGGCGTCGAACTCGACCACCGCGCCCGTGGCCAGCTCCACTGCGCGCAGCGAGGCAAAACGTTCGCCCATCTCGAGCCCATACGCGCCGATATTCTGGATCGGCGCCGCGCCCACCGTGCCCGGGATCAACGCGAGATTCTCGAGACCTGCCAGCCCTTGCGTCAACGTCCACGCGACGAAGTCATGCCAGGGCTCGCCGGCCGCCGCCTCGACATACCATGCCGACTCGTCTTCCCGCACGACGCGCCGTCCGCGCAGCGTCACCAGCAGCACGAGCCCGGCGAAGTCGCGGGTCAGCACGACATTGCTGCCGCCGCCCAGCACGAGCAAGGGCAAACCGGCGACCCGCGGATCGCGCACGGCCGCCAGCAATTGCGCCTCATGCTCGATCACGCAGGCGAGCTTTGCTCGTACATCGAAACCGAAGGTGTTGTGCGCCTTGAGCGGATAGTCGGCGAGGAAGGCGGCCTGATCGGATTGGGACATCGGAGAGGAAAGTGGGAGCAGGAATAAAGCGTAGCGATGCGGATGCCAATGCAGATGCGGATACGGCTTAGGCAAATGCGGGCGGCGTCGGTAAAATGACGTCCGGTCCGTGATTATAGCGAGTGCCTGTGTGCAGCCGGCCGGCCGCATCACGCATCGCAGCACTATTGGGAGAAAGCCATGCCATCGTTCGACGTCGTCTGCGAAGCCAACATGATCGAAGTCAAGAACGCGATCGAGCAGTCCAACAAGGAAATTTCCACGCGCTTCGACTTCAAGGGGTCGGACGCGCGCGTCGAGCACAAGGAAAGCGAAATCACCGCCTATGCCGACGACGACTTCAAGCTCGGCCAGGTCACCGACGTGCTGGTGTCGAAAATGGCCAAGCGCAACGTCGACGTGCGCTTTCTCGACTACGGCAAGACCGAGAAGATCGGCGGCGACAAGGTCAAGCAGGTCATCAAGATCAAGAAAGGCGTGTCGGGCGATCTGTCGAAGAAAATCGTGCGCCTCGTGAAAGACAGCAAGATCAAGGTCCAGGCGAGCATTCAGGGCGACGCTGTGCGCATCACCGGCGGCAAACGCGACGACCTGCAAAGCGTCATCGCGCTGCTGCGCAAGGACGTGACGGACACGCCGCTCGACTTCAACAACTTCCGCGACTGACTCCCCCCAACGGCGGCACGCGCCGCCCGTGCATCAAAGGGATTTAATCCGCATCGGCGGCCGCGGCGGCGGCCTTCTTCTTGTCGCCGATGCGGCTCTCCTGCCCGCGCATCAGCTTGGCGATGTTCGCGCGATGACGCCACACCAGCAGCGAACTCATCACCACGATCGACAGCGCGATGACGTGCGGGCCGAACAGAAAGCCATCGAACAGCGGCGCGAACACCGCCGCCGCGAGCGCCGCCAGTGACGAATAGCGCGTGAAAAACGCCACGATCAGCCAGGTGAGCAGCGTCGCCACGCCGAGAATCGGGTTGATCGCGAGCAGCACGCCGGCGGCCGTGGCTACACCCTTGCCGCCTTTGAAACGGAAAAACACCGGGTACAGATGGCCAAGAAACACGGCGATGGAAGCGATGGCGACCGAGGTGTCGTCGAGGCCGAAACGCGCGCCGTAGTGCACCACGAACCACACCGGCAGCCAGCCCTTGAAGGCATCGCCGATCAGCGTGAGGATCGCGGCTTTCTTGCTGCCGCTGCGCAGCACGTTGGTCGCGCCGGGGTTGCCCGAGCCGTACGAGCGCGGGTCGTCCAGCCCCATCGCGGCGCTCACGATGACGGCGAACGACACCGAGCCGATCAGGTAGGCCAGCACAGCAACGATCAGATTTTGCATCGGGGACTCTTATAGGAATCGGCGGCGCGGAACTCGACAGTCCGGCCGCAACAGGAAAGCGACCAGGCAGCAAAGCGGCACCGCCCGGGCGGCGCACATTCTACCGAACCCGCGCGCCCGGAAAACATTCAGACAAACCTCAATCGACGCTCGCGCACTGTACCGGCTTTGCCGCGAGCTGTTCGGTCAGCACGTTGGGCTCGATACCGACCAGAAAACCGCGCCGCCCGCCATTCAACCAGATGCGCTCCAGCGCGAGAATGCTGGACTCCACGTACACCGGCATCGCCTTGCGGGTGCCGAACGGCGAAGTGCCGCCGATCAGATAACCCGAGTGCCGGTTCGCCACCTCCGGCTTGCATGGCTCGACGCGCTTCGCGCCGATCTGCCGCGCGAGGTTCTTGGTGCTGACGGTCCGGTCGCCGTGCATCAGGACGATCAGCGGCTTCGCGTGCTCGTCTTCCATCACCAGCGTCTTGACCACCTGATGCTCGTCGACGCCGAGCTGGCGCGCCGATTCGCCGGTGCCGCCATGCTCCACGTAATCGTACGGATGCTCGGTGAAAGCGACGCCCTGACGGCGCAGAAACTGCGTCGCGGGCGTTTCGGAAACGTGTCGGGATTTGCTCATCGGCGCATTGTAGCGTTCGCTCGCTCCGATCTCATCCACGCGGATGATGTTGCGCATGCAGCGACTTGAGCCGCTCGCGGGCCACGTGCGTGTAGATCTGCGTAGTCGAGATATCCGTGTGGCCGAGCAGCAATTGCACGACGCGCAGATCGGCGCCGTGATTGAGCAGATGCGTGGCGAACGCATGCCGCAACGTATGCGGCGACAACGGCGCGCGCACGTCGGCCGCCGCCGCATGCCGTTTGATGATGTTCCAGAACTGCTGGCGGGTCATGCCTTCGGCGCGCGACGTCACGAACAGCGCGTCGCTCGCGCGTGCACCGAGCAGCGCCGGCCGCGCCTTGCGCAGATAACGCTCGATCCAGCCATGCGCTTCCTCGCCGAACGGAATCAGCCGCTCTTTCGAACCCTTGCCCATCACGCGCACGACGCCGTCGTTCAGCCCGACTTCCACGGTTTTCAACGTGACGAGTTCCGTGACACGCAGGCCGCTCGCGTACATCAGTTCGAGCATGGTGCGATCGCGCAGCCCGAGCGGCGTGCCGATATCGGGCGCACCGAGCAGCGCTTCGACCTGCGCTTCGGACAGCGTCGACGGAAAACGCGGCGGCTGTTTGGCCGAGCGGATCTTCAAGGTCGGATCGACCTGCGCACGATGCTCGCGCACCGCCCAGCCGTAGTAACGCCGGAACACCGACAGGCGACGGTTCGCCGACGTCGATTTGTCTTTCTGACGCGCCGCGCTATAGGCGTTGAGATCGGCTTCGCTGGCGATGTCGAGCGAACTGTTGCGGGTCGTCGCGAGCCATTCGCAGAAGAGCCGCAGATCGCGCCGGTAGGCATCGAGCGTGTTGCGCGACAGACCGTGTTCGAGCCACAGCGCGTCGCAGAACGCATCGATCGAGGCATTGCTTGCGAGGAACAACGGAGACACGACGATGGCGTCTTCAGCCGGGGTATCACTCATGGATAAGAAGCACCTTCATGCGTCAGCAGCCAGCGCTTGACGTTGCGAAAGAAACCGTCGCCGGCGTGATTCGAAAAGCCGCCGATCCCGCTCGCCCCCACCACCCGGTGACACGGAATCAGAATCGGAAAGTAATTGGCACCGCACGCCTGCCCGATCGCGCGCGGCACGCTGCCGAGCTGCTTCGCCAGTTGTCCGTAGGTGAGCACGACGCCCGGCGCAATCCCGTCGATCGCCTGCCACACACGCTGCTGGAAAGCGGTGCCGACGGGCGCCAGCGGTAACGTGAATTTCGTGGCGGCGTTCGCGAAGTATTGCTCGATCTGCTCTACCGCTGCGCGCGCCAGTGGCGTGTCTGGCGTGACGTTCGGTATCGACTCGGGCAGATAGACGATCTCGCGCAACGCGTCGTCCTGCACACGAATGCCGACCTTGCCGAACGGTGCATCTATCACGGCGTTGAATAACGTGGCCTGTTTCATGACTGCCTTGAGGTTTCCACTTTGAGCCCTGCTGTTCGACCGCTGTTCGACTGCTATTCAACTGCTATTCGACCGCTGTTCGACCGCGCTACTTTACGCCGCTTGCAACGCCCACTCCACGTGCTCGCGCACCACCGCGGATTCATCGTTCAGGCGCGCGCGCAACGCGGCAACGACCGCTTCACGCGCCGCTTCGCCGATGCTCTGCGGCGACGCCCGCAACGCATTGCCCATCCCGACCGCCAGATTGCGCAGCCAGCTTTCATAACCGATACGGCGGATCGCACTGCCTTGCATGCGCGTGTCGAACTCGTCGGCGCTCCATGCAAACAGTTCGACCAGCGACGCGCGGTCGAGCCCATGGCGCACGTCGAAATCGGCGACCGGCGCGGCCTGCGCAAACTTGTTCCACGGACACACGAGCTGGCAGTCGTCGCAACCGTACACGCGATTGCCGATGAGCGGCCGCATATCGAGCGGAATGCTGCCTTTCAGTTCGATGGTGAGATAGGAGATGCATAGGCGCGCATCGACTTTATAAGGCGCGACGATCGCGCCGGTCGGACACGCGCCGATGCAGCGCGTGCAACTGCCGCAATGCGCGCCGGGCGACTCGGGAGCGAGCTCGGGTGTCGTGTCGGCATCGGTCGGCAAGGGTACATCGACGTAAATCTCGCCGAGAAAGAACAGCGACCCAGCGTCACGCTGTAGCAGCAACGTATGTTTGCCGCGCCAGCCGATGCCGCCCTTCTGCGCAAGTTCTACCTCGAGCACCGGCGCCGAATCGGTAAATACGCGGTAGCCGAATGCGCCGATCTGCGCTTCGATCCTGTCGGCGAGATGTTGCAGACGGTTACGCATCACCTTGTGATAATCGCGACCGCGCGCATAGACGGATACGACGGCCGCGCTCGGGTCTGCGAGACGCGCATGCTCGGCTGCGCGCCATTCTCGCGGCGTTTCCTGCGTGTTCGCGGTCGCGCGCTCGCGCGTCTCACCCTGCAATGTCGCGGCCGGCAGATACGCGATACGGGCAGTGATCACGCGTCGCGTACCGGCCACAAGCTCGGCCGGCCGCGCGCGTTTCATGCCGTGTTTGGCCATATAATCCATCTCGCCGTGGCACCCCGCTTCCAGCCAGGCAGCGAGCGGCGCTTCGGCAGCGGAGAGATCGGTGTCGCTAATGCCGATGGCTCCGAAGCCCAGTTCGCGGCCCCATGTCCTGATGTCCAGCGCGAGCGCATGCAACGCCGCCTCATCCAGCGAAGGCTCTGCGCGCGCAGTCGCACCGGCGTCGTTCAACGCAGGCGGGTGGGCAACGGGGGACTCCGGACTTCGGTTCATCACGCCATTTTACGAGAATGCCCGTCAATCCCGATCAAGCGATTCCACCGCTCGCCGCTGTCCTCCTCGAACGCAGCTTCGCGCTCGCGGACGAAGCCGCGACGCACGCGTTCGGCGAGCGCTTTGCGCAAGCCATCGAAAGCGTGCGCGAAGCGAGCCTGCAAACTCCGGATGCGGATGGCGACAAGGCGTTCTACGGTCTGCAAGTGCAACTCGCCGGCGATCTCGGCGCGGGCAAAACCACCCTCGTGCGCGCCACCTTGCGCGGCCTCGGTCATACGGGCCGCGTGCGCAGTCCCACCTACACACTCGTCGAACCTTATGTGCTCGAGCGCCCCGCCGGGGAACTCGCGCTGTATCACTTCGATCTGTACAGATTCTCCGATCCGGCCGAATGGGCCGATGCGGGCTTTCGGGAATATTTCGACAGCGGCGCTATCTGCCTCGTCGAATGGCCGCAACGTGCGGGACGTCTGCTAGGCGTGCCGGATCTGGTCTTCTCGCTCGACCTCGACGTGAGCGGCGAAGGCCGCGTACTCGTCGCACGGGCATACAGCGAATCAGGAAAGGCATGTCTCGAAAGATGTTGATCAAACCGTTCCGTTCGATCGAATCGGCGGCTACCGCCACGCATAACTGGCGGCGCCGGCAGATTCTGCGCGCGGGCGCGTCCACCCTCGTGCTCGGTCTCGTCGCGCCGCGCGTGGCCTGGGCCAGTTCGGTGCTCGGCGTACGCGTCTGGCCGGCGCGCGACTACACCCGCGTGACGATCGAATCGGATCAGCCGTTGCAGAATGCGCAGCAGTTGCTGCAAGGTCCCGATCGTCTGGTGGTCGATCTGAGCGGGCTCGATCTCGATCAGGAACTGAAGGACCTGGTCTCGAAGATCACGCCGAACGATCCGCAGATTCAGGCCGTCCGCGTCGGGCAATATCAGCCGCACGTGGTGCGCATGGTGTTCGACCTGAAAGGTTCGGTGAAGCCACAGGTGTTCACGCTGCCGCCGGTCGGCGCGTACAAATACCGGCTGGTGTTCGACCTGTACCCGGCGGTCGCGCCCGATCCGTTGATGGATCTGCTGGCGCAGACCGAACACAAGGAACAGAGCCTCAATCAGAACAGCGCGCCGCCGGCGACGCTGAGCGGTCCCGGCACGACGCCGCCCACCGCCGATAACAGTGAGGCGTTCTTCGAGCGCTACGCGGATAACGGCAGCGGCAGCGGCGGTGCAGCGACCTCGACGACACCGCGCGCGCCGCTGCATGGCGTACCGGCGCCGCTCGTGCCCAGCGCACCCAACTCCCCTGGCACGCCCTCCATCGGCAAGCCGCTACCGCCGCCCACCGCGATTGCGCGCAACAACAAGGGCTCAGGCGGCAGCAGCAACGCGAGCAACCTCGGCGATAGCGACGACAGCGATAACTACGCGTTCAGCACGCCCAAGTCCAACAAGAGTGGCACGCTGCGTCTACTGACTGTCGCCATCGATCCAGGTCACGGCGGCGAAGACCCCGGCGCGATCGGCGGCGGCGGCACGTACGAGAAGCACATCGCGCTCGACATCGCGAAGAAGCTGCGCGCCAAGATCGACGGGCAAGCCAACATGCGCTCGATGATGACGCGCGACGCCGACTTCTTCGTGCCGCTGAACGTGCGCGTGCAGAAGGCGCGCCGCGTGGGCGCCGACCTGTTCGTGTCGATCCACGCGGACGCGTTCACCACACCGTCGGCGAAAGGTTCGTCGGTGTTCGCGCTGTCGGATCACGGCGCGTCGAGCGCGGCGGCGCGCTGGATGGCGAACAAGGAAAACTCGTCGGATCAGATCGGCGGCATCAACATCAAGTCCGCGGATGCCACCGTCAATCGCGCATTGTTCGATATGTCCACGACCGCGCAGATTCGCGATTCGATGCGCTACGGCAACTTCGTGCTCAAGGAGATCGGCGGTATCAACAAGCTGCACAAAGGCTCCGTCGAACAGGCCGGGTTCGCGGTGCTGAAGGCGCCCGACATTCCGTCGATCCTTGTGGAAACCGCATTCATCAGCAACCCGGACGAGGAGCGTCGCCTGAACGACGACGCCTATCGCGACAAGATGGCCGACGCGATCATGAACGGCATCAAGCATTATTTCGCGGCTAATCCGCCGCTGGCGAAGAACCGCATGACGTAAGCGGGCACGCACTTGCACCATGAGAAACGGCCGCTTCGAGCGGCCGTTTTTTTGAGCGTCTTTTCGATGACCGCATTGTGAGGAATCCGCGTTCAGCGCGCCGGCGCGAACCGCTGCATCACCCGGCCACCGAATACATTCACCACCAGCCCTCCCATCACCAGCACGGCGCCGACGATCTGCGGTCCCGACAATTGCTCGTTGAGCAGCAGCGAAGCCGACGCCAGCCCGACGATCGGCACCAGCAGCGAGAACGGCGCGACCTGGCTTGCCGGATAGCGCGACAGCAGGCGGCTCCAGAGCGCGTAACCGAGCAGCGTGGCGATGAACGCGAGATAAACGATCGCGAGAATCGAACTGACACTGATGCCGCTCAACGCCGCCGCGATCCGTTGCGGTCCTTCCAGCGCAAACGAGAGCGCGAAAAACGGCAACGGCGGAACAAGGCTGCCCCATACCACCAGCCCGACCAGATCGACCTTGCCGACCTTCTTCGTGACGATGTTGCCGGCCGCCCACGAACACGCGGCGCACAGCGTGAGCAGGAAACCGGCGAGCGTCATTGCATGACCGCCTTGCAGACCGATGACGGCCAGGCCGCCCGCCGCGATCAGCAAGCCGACGACGTTCGGCAGACGCAGGCGTTCGTGCAGGAAGGCGGCCGCGAAGATCAGCGTGAAGAAGGCCTGGGCCTGCAGCACCAGCGAGGCGAGGCCGGCCGGCATGCCGACGTACATGGCCGAGAACAGGAACACGAACTGGCCGAACGAAATGGTCGCGCCGTAGGCGAGCAGCCAGCGCAGCGGGATGCGCGGGCGCTTCACGAAAAACACCGCCGGCACCGCGGCCAGCGTGAAGCGCAATGCGCCGAGCAGCATTGGCGGCACACCATGCAGCCCGACCTTGATCACGACGAAATTGACGCCCCACGCCACGACGACGACTAGCGCGAGCAGCAGATCTCTCGGGGACATCCGGGTCTCCTGATGGTGGTTCAGTGTGCTCGATGAGCGGAGGTGGCAGTTTAGCGGACACACCGCCCACCCTGCGACCCCAGCGTCATCCGCAGTAGAATCGCCCATTGCGCACCGTTTCCCTCTCCATTCCAACCGGGTCTGCCTCATGTCCTCCTCGATCAAAGCAGTCCTCAAGCCGCATTTGCGCGACGTCGGCAGTCTTACCGTACGGCGTGTGCTGCCGGCCATGCAGGCGCGTCTGATCGGGCCTTTCATCTTCTTCGACCACATGGGGCCCGCCACCCTCGAACCCGGTACGGGCCTCGACGTGCGCCCGCATCCGCACATTGGTCTCGCCACGGTCACCTATCTGTTCGAAGGCGCGATCATGCATCGCGACAGCCTCGGCTCGGAGCAGAAGATCGTTCCTGGCGACGTCAACTGGATGACGGCGGGTCGCGGCATCGTCCATTCCGAGCGCACGCCGGACGAAGATCGCGCGAGCGGCCTGACCATGCATGGCGTGCAGACCTGGGTCGCGTTGCCGCTCGACGACGAAGAGGTCGAGCCGTCGTTCTCGCATCACGCGGCCGATACGCTGCCGGTAATCGAGCGCAACGGCGTGACGCTGCGCGTGATCGCGGGCACCGCGTTCGGCGCGACGTCGCCGGTCACGACATTCTCCGGCACGCTCTACGTGGCTGCGGAGTTCGCGCAGGGCAGCGCTTTCGCACTGGAACCGGAACACGAGGAGCGCGGCGTCTATCTCGTCGAGGGCGATCTGGAAATCGACGGCACCCCGCTCGAAGTGGGCCAGATGGCCGTGCTTGCGCTCGACGAAACGGTCACGCTCGCCAGCAGCCACGGCGCGCGCGCCATGCTGCTCGGCGGCGAAAAGCTCGATGGCGAGCGCTTTATCGAATGGAATTTCGTGGCCAGTTCGCGCGAGAAGATCGATGCGGCCAAAATCGCGTGGACGCATCAGGAAATGGGCACGGTGCCCGGCGAAACGGAATGGATTCCGCTGCCGGCGCGGCACTGAGCATCGAGCGCCACCGACGCACCAGGCTCTCGCCGCATTGAAACCACGCTGCGTGCCCCCAACTAATCAACCAACTGTTTTATCGACGAGGACGCAATGGACACCACTCTGGCCACATTCGAACAGGACGTCATCGTGGCATCGACCCAGGCGCCTGTGCTGGTCGACTTCTGGGCGCCGTGGTGCGGCCCTTGCAAGTCGCTCGGCCCGATGCTGGAAAAGCTGGAGGCCGAAGCCGCCGGCAAATGGAAGCTCGTGAAGGTCAACGTGGACGAGAACCAGGAACTGGCCGGCCATTTTCAGGTGCGCAGCATTCCGCACGTGATGGCCTTCGCCGACGGTCAGCCGGTCGACCAGTTCGTCGGCGTGCTGCCGGAGAGTCAGTTGCGCGAGTTCATCGAACGCCTCGTGCCGCAAGGCGCGGACGGCGCGCGACTCGACGCGCAAACCGCGCTGGCCGAAGGCCGCCGCGAAGACGCCTACGACGCGCTGGAAACAGCGCTCGCCTACGATCCGGGCTTCGACGAAGCGCGTATGGACCGCATTGAATTGCTGCTGGACGACGATCGTATCGAGGAAGTCCGTAGCGAGGTCGACAAGCTCTCGCCGAAAACCACTCAGGGCATCGACCACCGGTTCAATGCAATCAAGACCCGGCTCGACGCGCTCGACGCTGCCGCCGCCCTGCCGCCGACCGACGCGCTGGAAGCGAGAGTCGCCGCCGATCCGGCCGATCTCGAAGCCCGCTTCGACCTGGCAAGCGCTTTGATTGCGCGTCTGAAGTACGAAGGCGCACTGGAACATCTGCTGGCGATCGTGCAACGCGACCGCACGTTCCGCGACGATATCGGCCGTAAGACCATGTTGTCGGTGTTCGATCTGGCGGCGCACCAGCCGGAGCTGGTATCGCAATGGCGCCGTAAGCTGAGCGCGTCGCTGTTCTAAACAGCCGGTTTTGCCAACGCCCGCAACACATGCGCGGCTGCGGCAAAACCGAAACTTGCGGTCACGCACACGCTCGAGCCGAACCCCGCGCAGTTCAAGCCGACCGGTCCCGTCTGTCCCGGCGACGTCGTGACGTGCCCGGCTTCTTCGTCGATATCGCTCACGGCAGCTTCCGGGTAGATGAGCGGCTCGTCCGAATACACTGCGCTCACCTTGAACTTCGCCTTCGGCCCGCGCGGAAAACCGTGCTGCTTGCGCAACTGCCCGCGCACTTTCGAAAGTAGCGGGTCCTGGATGGTCAGCGCGAGATCGTCGATACGGATGCGCGTGGGGTCGAGTTGCCCGCCCGCGCCGCCGACGGTAATCAGCGGCTGCTTGCGTTCGACGCACCATGCGATCAACGCCGTCTTGGTCCGCACGCTGTCGATCGCATCGATCACGTAATCGAAACCGCTGCCGAGCGTCGCCGCGAAATTCTCGGGCTCGACGAAGTCTTCGATCAGCCGCACGTCGCAAAACGGATTGATCGCCGCGATACGCTCGGCCATTGCCTCGACCTTCGGCTTGCCGTAATTGCCGTCGAGCGCGTGAATCTGCCGGTTGGTGTTGCTCTCCGCCACGTTGTCCAGATCGATCAGCGTGAGCGTGCCCACCGCACTGCGCGCCAACGCCTCGGCGACCCACGACCCCACTCCTCCAATGCCGATCACCGCCACATGCGCGGCTTCGAACGCGGCCAGCGCCGGCGCGCCATACAAACGCGCGATGCCGCCGAAGCGTCGCGCGCGATCGGCGGATTCACTCGCGTCGGGGCTGGTAGTAAGATCGGTTTGCGCGGTGGGGCTGGACATGGCGGCAGGACTCGTGAAAAAAACAGACACAACGGAAAGAACTCACGCGTAAGCGTTCGCAGCCGGTATTCTGCCTGAACCCATAGAGCGTCATCGTCGTACGCATTTCCCTGCAATCAGGTAGTCAATCAATAGCTGCAAAAGTGACCCGCATGGTCGCGCGGGTTTGTCCTGGTCGCGCGCAAAAAAATTTAGGCTTGGCTATACTTGCCGCACTGTAGCGTTCGCATAAGAACATGACCTCACTCTCCGACCTTCGGAAAAATTATTCGCTAGGGTCTCTGGACGTTGCCGATATCGACCGCAACCCGTTCGCGCAATTCGATACGTGGTTTCAGCAGGCGGTCGACGCCCAACTGCCCGAGCCGAATACGATGACGCTGGCAACGGTCGACTCGCGCGGCCGTCCCTCGGCGCGCATCGTGCTGATTAAAGGGGTGGACGAACGGGGCTTCGTGTTCTTCACCAACTACGAGAGCCGCAAGGGCCGCGAACTGGCCGCCAATCCATTCGCAAGTCTGCTGTTCTACTGGATCGAGCTGGAGCGTCAGGTACGGGTCGAAGGGCGCATCGTCAAAACCAGCGAGACCGAAAGCGACGCCTACTTCGCCTCCCGTCCGCTCGGCTCACGCATCGGCGCATGGGCCTCGAATCAGAGTCAGGTAATTGAAAGCCGTTCGCAGCTCGAAACACGCGAACGCGAAATCAGCCTGCAATACGGTGACCAGCCACCGCGTCCGCCTCACTGGGGCGGTTATCGTTTGGTACCCGAAGCAATCGAATTCTGGCAGGGCCGGCCGTCGCGTTTGCACGACCGTCTGCTCTACACGCGGTCAGCAGAAAACAGCGAGTGGTACATCTCCCGCCTGTCGCCCTGACTCGAATCGAATACCGTACGCGCGTCGCCAATGCAGCAACGCGCGCCGGCCGGATTGCCTCTCGCGGCATTGGGAGTTGCGCCGTAGTGCGAGGCGATCCACGTAGGCTTTGCTTTAGTTCAACGGACTCGGAGAGATCACATGTTCTGGGAGAAAAAGCTGGCGCAGTGGGTGGACGATGTCAAGACCAAGGCTAATCTGCCCGCACGCCTCGTGCTGTGGGACGGTCAGCAACACGACTTCGGGCAGTTCGCCGCACCACAGGTCACGCTGCACGTAAAAAGCGCCACGGCGCTGCCATATCTGCTCGAACCGAGCCTCGACAATCTGGGCGAGGCGTACGTGAAGGGCAAAATCGATATTGAAGGCAAACTGTCGGACATCATCAATATCGGTTATCAGCTGGCGCGCAACACCGTCACCAGTGCGAGCAAGCTCGCGCGCGTGCGGCGCTACTTCAGCCATTCGAAGGCGTCGGACAAGAAGGCCATCCAGTATCACTATGACGTGTCGAACGAGTTCTACAAGCTCTGGCTCGACGAGAACATGGTGTACTCGTGCGCCTACTTCGAGAACGGCGACGAAGATCTCGCGACCGCGCAGATCAAGAAAATCGATCACATTCTCACCAAGATCCAGTTGCAACCGGGGCAGCGTCTGCTCGATATCGGTTGCGGCTGGGGCGCGCTGGTGCTGCGCGCGGCGCAGAAATTCGGCGCGCAGTGCGTGGGTGTGACGCTCTCGCAGAACCAGTTCGATCTCGCTACTGCGCGCGTGAAGGCCGCGGGGCTGGAAGGCCAGATCGAAATCCGTCTGCAGGATTACCGCGACGTCGAAGGCCAGTTCGACCGCATCACGAGCGTCGGGATGTTCGAGCACGTCGGCCGCAAGAATCTGCCGGGCTATTTCCAGAAAATTCGCGATCTGCTGGTGGACGACGGTATCGCGATGAATCACGGCATAACGTCGAGCGATTCGGATAGCGGCGAGACCGCGCTCGGCGGCGGCGAATTCATCGACCGCTACGTGTTCCCGGACGGCGAGTTGCCGCATATCGGCCTTGCTCTCGAAGCGATGCAACGCGGCGGACTGGAAGCGGTCGACGTCGAAAGCCTGCGCCGTCACTACGCGCGCACGCTGGATATCTGGGCCGAGAACTTCGAGGCCCGCGCGGATGAAGCGCGTCAACTGGTCGACGACGAAAAATTCCGCATCTGGCGTGTCTATCTGGCCGGTTGCGCCTACGCGTTCGAGACCGACGACGTGTCGATCTACCAGGTGGTCTGCCGCAAAGCCGGCCGTAGTGCGAAGACCCTCCCGTGGTCGCGCCGCTACATTTACGACAAGCCACTGTGATACGGTTGCGGCCACGGCCTTCGCCGTGGCCGCGCGCCGGCCGGGCTTCGCGCCAAAGATACGCGTGAAGCCGGCCGGCGCGGCATAACCTTTGAACGGCAGGTCGAACACCGATGGACCAGAGCGGGACGAGCGACGTCGACGAGCCGGTGAGCGGCGATTCTGAAGAAGTGCAATTCGATCTGTTCGGAATGCCGATGGCGGTAGCGGCCACGCCGCCGGGTGCGCTGGGTGCGCCGGCGGCGAATGTGCCGACGACACAGGCTGGCGGTTCATCTGCGGAACGCCGACGATCTTCATCTCGCACGAAGTCAGTCGACGCGGCTTCACTGTGGCCCGACGAAGACGAAGTCTCCGACCTTGCCACCGACGACCTCGTCAGTGAAGTCGGCGAGACACCAGCAGCCACGCCCGCGCCCAAAAAACGCCGCTCCCGCGACGTACTGCCCGCCCCACCCTCCGACGAACTCGCGGCACTCGCCTCCCAGCTTCCGCCGCAAGTGCATCTCGGCACCTCGACATGGTCGTTTCCTGGCTGGAACGGCATCGTCTACGGCGACGAATACAGCAAGACCAAACTTTCGCGCGACGGCCTCGGCGCTTATGGCGCGCATCCGCTGCTGAAAACCGTCAGCATCGACCGCTCGTTTTATTCGGTGCTCACCGTTACCGAGTATTTGCGTTACGCGCAACAGGTACCGGAGCATTTCCGCTTCATCGTCAAGGCGCCGATGACGATTACCGACGCTACCGTCCGTGCCGAACGCGGCGAGCCAGTGTCGCTGAACCCATGTTTTCTGAATGCGCAGATGGCGATCGACGATTTCGTCACGCCGTGTCTGGAAGGTCTGGGACCGAAAGCCGGTGCGCTGGTGTTCCAGCTTTCGCCGTTGCCGGATCAGATGCTGGCGCAACCCGCGGCGTTCATCGAACGTCTCGCGGCGTTTCTGACCGCGCTGCCGGCGCTGCCGGACGGCACCTGCTATGCGATTGAAATCCGCGATGCGAGTCTCCTGACGCCGCGTTTCATCCGTACGTTGAAAACCGCCGGCGTGCGCTACTGCGTGGGTATTCATGCGCGGATGCCGGATCCGCTGCGCCAGGCGGCGGCACTCGCGCTACTGGACGGCGAGCCGGCAGGACCGCTGATCGTGCGCTGGAGTCTGCACGGCGGCTTCAAATACGAGCAGGCGAAGGCGAAATACGAGCCGTTCGACCGGCTGATCGACGAGGACCCGTCGACCCGCGCATCGCTCGCCGAACTGGCCGCGCGCTACGCGTTCGCCGGCCAGCCGGTGGTAATCGCGGTCAACAACAAGGCGGAAGGCTCGGCGCCTTTGAGTTGCGTGGAACTTGCGCGGGCGATCGTCGAAGCGTATTCGAGGATCGCCCACGAGCCCGAGCCTGAGCCTGAGCCCGAGCACGAACCGGAGATCAGCCCGCCCGAACCCGGTGCGCAAACTTCTGACGAAACTTCGCCACCTTAGGCGCGACCACGAACGAGCAATAGCCCTGGTTCGGATGCTGCTCGAAATAGTTTTGATGATAGGCTTCGGCGGGCCAGTAGTTGCCGTCGAGCGGTAACACCTGCGTGACGATCTGCCCGTCGTAGATCTTCTGTTCGCCGATCTCGCGAATCGCCTGCAACGCGACCTCGCGCTGCGCCTCGGAATTCGTGAAGATGACCGAGCGATACTGCGTGCCGACGTCGTTGCCCTGCCGATTCAACTGGGTCGGATCGTGGATGGCAAAGAAAATATCCAGAATCTCGCGGTAGCTGATTTTCGACGGATCGAAGTCGACGTTCACGACTTCCGCGTGGCCCGTCACGCCATCGCAAACCTGTTCATACGTGGGCGACTTCGTCTGACCGCCCGCATAACCCGACTCCACCGAATTCACGCCGTCGACGCCCAGATACACGGCTTCGAGGCACCAGAAACACCCGCCACCCAAGGTGGCGACTTCGCCTGTCTGACTCATGCTGCTCGCTCCTTCAAACTGATTTTTGACCGATGCCGGCGCTGTTCGAACCCGCGTTGCCGAGCCTGTCGATTCGCAATGCTCGTGCCGCGACCGGGATCTGCCAGCTTAGCGGTTTTTCCGGCGACCGGCCGGGCACGCGGCCCGTGCTCCGCGATTGCAGTTAAAATTGGGCCAAATCGACGATTTTCACTATGACTTTCGAATCATTTGTTTCCCGCTTCACACGCGATGGCTTCGGCCGGGGGTCTTCCCCGTTGGCGTTGGCATGGGCGTCGACCATGTACGTCCGATGAAGCACGCCAGCCCGCCCAACTTCGATCAGCCCGCTTTCAAACAGGCGCTCGGTCAATTCGCCACCGGCGTGACCGTCATCACGACGCGTGCGGCGTCCGGCCAGTTGATCGGCATTACCGCCAGTTCCTTCAACTCCGTGTCGCTCAATCCGCCACTGGTACTGTGGAGTCTCGCCACGCGCTCGGCGTCGATGCCGGTGTTCCGCGCGAATAGTCACTACGTCGTCAATGTGCTGGCCGCCTCGCAGCTCGACCTGTGCAAGCGCTTTGCGACGGTGAAGGGCGATCGTTTCGAAGGCGTGTCGCACGCGCAGGGCGACACCGGCATGCCGGTGCTCGACGGTGCGCTCGCGTGGTTCGAATGTCATAACCGCAGCCGCTACGAAGAAGGCGACCACGTTATCTTCGTCGGTGAAGTGGAGCGTTGCGGCGTGCATGAAAACGCCGCGGAGATTGCGCCGCTGGTGTTCCAGAACGGGCAATTCCATGGGCTGGCGAAGCTCTGAGGGCTTTGCCGGGTGAGATAAGACCGCGGCGCCCGGCCAGCGGTCTCGCAGCGGTTTGGCTGATTAGAGGCCACCGACCTCAACGGTCGTTATGCGTCGCGCCGTGTCCGTTCGTCCTGGTGACCAGCGACACCGGCACGCCGGAATCTTCTTTCAAGGTCTGCAGCACGATATTCGAACGGATATCCATCACGCCGGGCGCCTTGTACAACCGCTGCAGCACGAAATCCGAATAGTGCTTGAGGTTGTGCGCCAGCACCCTCAACAGATAATGCGTCTCGCCGGTGACGACGAACGCGCCCACCACCTCCGGCCAGTCCCGCACCGCTTCCGCGAAGCGCTCGTGCCAGTTCTCCTGGTCGTTGCGCATCGACACCTGCACGAACGCTTCCAGTTCGAAACCCAGTACTTCACGATTCAAACAGGCCCGGTAATGTTCGATCACGCCCTGCTCTTCGAGCAGGCGTAACCTCCGTAGACAGGCCGACGGCGAGAGCGAAATGCGCTCCGCCAAATCGAGATTGCTGATCCGTCCTTCTTGCTGAAGCACCGTCAAGATACGGCAATCGGTGGCGTCGAGCGAGATCGCGTTCATATTCGGTCTCCCTTTCCCATTTATCTCAAATTATGTTCCAAGACAGGCCTTAGAAGGAGATTTTTTCGCAATCACATTCTGCGGTTGCGCACCTATCATTGCCCCACTCACCCAACTTGACGACGACGACATGCAGAGACTTTGGGATATCTCCCCCGCCGTGGATACCGCGACGCCTGTCTGGCCGGGCGACACGCCGGTCGGTATAGAGCGCGTATGGCGCATGGAAGCGGGCTCGCCGGTCAATGTCGCGCGTCTGACGCTGTCGCCGCATACGGGCGCGCACACCGACGCGCCGCTGCATTACGACGTCGACGGTGCGGCAATTGGCGAAGTGCCGCTCGATATTTATCTCGGGGTATGCCGGGTGATTCATTGCATCGGCGCCGCGCCTGTTGTCACACCACAACACCTGGTCGGCTCGCTCGACGATCTGCCGCCGCGAGTCTTACTAAGGACTTACAGGCGTGCCCCCACGGGCGACTGGGACAGCGACTTCTGCGCGGTCGCGCCCGAGACGGTCGACCTGCTCGCCGAACGTGGCGTGAAACTGCTCGGCATCGATACGCCGTCGCTCGATCCGCAGGAATCCAAGACGATGGATTCGCACCACCGCATCCGCACGCACCGGATGGCGATTCTCGAAGGCATCGTGCTCGACGACGTCGAGCCCGGCGACTACGAACTGATCGCCCTCCCGCTGAAACTGACGACCCTCGACGCGAGCCCGGTGCGCGCGGTACTGCGCGCGTTGCCGGCGTCGCGCTGAACCAGCGCCCTGAAGATTCGAATCAACACCGACTTACCGAACTTTTACGATCCGACTGACTGGACTCACCATGAACCACCGTGACGAAGCACTGGCGCTCGACCGCGCCGACCCGCTTGCCCCGCTGCGCGACCAGTTCGCGCTGTCGTCGACCAGCATCTACCTCGACGGCAACTCGCTCGGCGTGCCGCCGGCCGCCGCCGCGCAACGCGCGCAAACCGTGATCGCCGCCGAATGGGGCGAGGGCCTGATCCGCAGCTGGAATAGCGCCGGCTGGTTCGCGCTGCCGCGCCGCCTCGGCAACAAGCTCGCCCCGCTGATCGGCGCGGCGGAGAACGAAGTCGTGGTAACCGATACGATTTCGATCAACCTGTTCAAGCTGTTGTCGGCCGCCGTGCGCGTGGCGAATGCGCGCGATCCGAAACGTCGCGTGATCGTGTCGGAGCGTTCGAATTTCCCGAGCGATCTGTACATCGCGCAAGGCCTGATCGAGCAACTCGATCGCGGCTACGAGCTGCGTCTGGTCGACGACCCGTCGGAGTTACCCGCCGCGATCGGCGACGACACTGCCATCGCGATGCTGACGCACGTGAACTACCGCACCGGCTACATGCACGACATGGCCGCCCTGACCCAACTGATCCACGACAAGGGCGCGCTCGCGCTGTGGGACCTCGCGCATTCGGCGGGTGCGGTGCCGGTCGATCTGAACGGCGTCGGTGCGGATTACGCAGTCGGTTGCACGTACAAGTATCTGAACGGCGGCCCGGGTTCGCCGGCTTTCGTGTGGGTGCCCAAGCGTCATCAGAACGACTTCGCGCAGCCGCTGTCGGGATGGTGGGGCCATCGCGCGCCGTTCAAGATGGACCCGGCGTATCAACCGGACGAAGGCGTCGGCCGCTACCTGTGCGGCACGCAGCCGATGATCTCGATGGCGCTGGTCGAATGCGGCCTCGACGTGTTTTTGCAGACCGACATGCAGGCGATCCGCAAGAAGTCGCTAGCGCTGACCGATCTGTTCATCGAACTGGTCGAAGCACGTTGCGGCGAGTTTCCGCTGAAGCTGGTGACGCCGCGCGAGCACGCGCAGCGCGGCTCGCATGCGAGCTTCGAGCATCCGCATGGCTATGAAGTGATGCAGGCGTTGATCGCACGCGGGGTGATCGGCGATTACCGTGAGCCGTATGTGCTGCGTTTCGGTTTTACGCCTTTGTACACGCGCTTCGTCGATGTGTGGGATGCCGTCGAAACGCTGCGCGAGGTGCTTGCCGAAGAGACCTGGCGTGCGCCTGAATTTGCCGCTCGCGGCGCCGTGACCTGAGGACGCCGTCATGAACGATCACACGCAAACACCGGCTGCGCCGGAAGACAAGCCCGCGCAGGGTTGTCCGTTCGGGTATGGCGGCGGGGCGGCTGCTTCGACTGCTACGTCTTCTGCCGGGCGGACCGATGCATCGGCCGATGAATCCGGCGACGGCTGGCACGACGCCCAGCTCGATTTTTCGGATTCGATGAGCTACGGCGATTATCTGTCGCTCGGCACGGTGCTGGAAGCGCAGCATCCGCTGTCGCCGGATCACAACGAGATGCTGTTCATCATCCAGCATCAGACGAGCGAGTTGTGGATGAAGCTCGCGCTGTACGAACTGAGCGCGGCGCTCAAGGCCGTGCATAACGACGAGTTGCCGCCCGCGTTCAAGATGCTCGCGCGCGTGTCGCGGATCATGGAGCAACTGGTGCAGGCCTGGAGCGTCCTCGCGACGATGACGCCTTCCGAGTACACGGCCATGAGGCCGTATCTCGGCGCGTCGTCCGGGTTTCAGTCGTATCAGTATCGGCAGATCGAGTTTCTGCTCGGCAACAAGAACGAACAGATGCTCAAGCCGCATGCGCATCGCGCGGATATTTACGAGCAGGTGAAGACGTCGCTCGAATCGCCTTCGTTTTACGACGAAGTCGTGCAGTTGCTGGCGCGGCGTGGCTTTGCGATTTCACCCGAGCGTTTGCAGCGTGACTGGAGTTTGCCGACGGAGCACGATGCGTCGGTGGAGGCCGCGTGGCTCGAGGTGTATCGCAATCCGTCGCAGCATTGGGAACTGTACGAGATGGCGGAAGAACTCGTCGATCTCGAAGATGCGTTCCGTCAATGGCGCTTCCGGCATGTGACGACGGTGGAGCGGATCATCGGGTTCAAGCAGGGCACGGGTGGCACGAGCGGCGCGACGTATCTGCGCAAGATGCTCGACGTGGTGTTGTTCCCCGAGCTTTGGCACGTGCGGACGATGCTTTAGGAACGTTTATTTTGAGCGATGCAATGCGTCGTGAATGGCGAATGAGCGACGCATGGGTTTGGTTGTAAAGATTGGTTAAGATCCGCGTGTTTTGCTTGGGTAGTTGACCGTCTCGAAAAATAGCTGAGGTAGATTTCCCGTTGCCGCTAGACAAGGTGGCCGGGTGTGAGAGCCCGCAGCGTAAAACTGCGCTATCCACGCGAATGGGTAGTGCGCAACCATGCACGTGCTTCTATGGGCAGGCCATGGTGAGGGAGCCGTGAGGCTCGCCGGTTATGGTTTTACGCCCGGACTCTCAAACTCGTCATGTGCCTGCTCACCCTCACTCAACGGGGGATCGTCGGGATATCAGGAACGAACCGGAAATCGCACCATGAGCAAAGCCAGCAAGAAAACCCGTCCCCCCTCGCGACCGCCTGTCGATGCACAGCAATACGAAAAGCTGGCGCTTTCGGCGTTCTCGGCGTGCGACCGGCAGATTCGTCAGCTTGGTACGCTGCTCGATCTTGCGACGGCCTTCGTCACGTCACCGGCAGTCACGCTCGACGAGCGACGGCGCGAGCGCAATCTACTCGAGCATTTCATCGATACCCTCGAGCAATACAAGCAGGAAGCCGAGTGTGATCGCGAGTTGTATCAGGTCATCGCGCTCGATGCGAAGGGCGTGCCACATAGCCGGATTACCGCGAAAGTAGCGGCGAAGTTGCTGTCGGAGGCGGGCGAGCATGGAGAAGAGGGTGAAGAGGCGGTTGAGGAACAGCAGGTGACTCGCAAACAGGAACGGGTGAAGGCTGCGGCGCAAAGACGGTCTGCGGAGAAGCTCGGTTCCGTGCAGCATTGAAGTTATTGGAAATCACAGCCGCAACAGGATGGAAGGTGAGATATAAGAGTCCTGCTGGCAATCACCCGATGCATTTATGACGTACCACGCCATCACGGTCACGCTTGAAAACATAAGCGGGATCGTCGCCACGAAAAGCGCACATGGCTATACCACGCTCGGCCTCACTTTCAACGTTACCGTTGCAGGGAAGCGCCATTACGCGGTGCAGATACGCGGAGCGCCGCGCCTGGACAATGGCATGGTCGTGACCGCGGTACTGCGCGATCCAGAGAACTGGCAAACGCTCGTCGGCTGGTTGAACCACGCAAGCGGTCAAATTTGCGGCGTGAAAGAACCGGTTGAGCGACTCGCGCTATGTGGGTTCACGATGCTGATAGGGGTGGCATTTTCTGTGAAAGCGATGCGGCCGGATACCAGTACTGCTCAAGCAGTTGTATTGTTCCTCACGGTCCTGGCGATCAACGCATGGTCGCTCTTGTCATGGCTTCGGACCGTAAGGGTTTATCGACTTCTCAAGCGGTGATGCGGTACGCCGCTTCCTCAGTCGAGCGTTTCCCCTTCAGGTATCAATTCAGGATGCTGCTTGCAAATAGGCACGATCGCCGTTTCGAATAGCGTGTAAATGACATCGGCCATTCCGCGCCGAAAAGTCGAAAAAACTTCCGCCGAACAATTCGCCTGCACGATTTTTATTGCGTCGTTCACTGACCTGTTTGCGTCGTACAGCAACGTCACCACTTCAGTCGCGGTGTTCTTGTCTTCGATCATTTTTAGACTTCCTTTAGCGTCGGATGCGGGGGCATCGATACAGGAATAAGAATCTAGCCCATCGCCCTCACAGAAAGATCCGCAACTACCCCGACTCTTTTCCGCAGAACAGTTGCGATTTGACGCAGCGCAACAGCCCCACGCGTCACGTCCCAAAGCAGCCCAACAGATCCTCCTCCCCCACCCCACCCCGCGCTGCGCCACGAAAACCCCCATAACCCCGTCTTGACAATCCCCCCACCCAGTACGATCATTCGCTCACACATCGAGCAAATGCTCCATTCCAGAAAAAAGCCGGCTCGAAGCCGCGCAGTCAAAACAATCAGGAGACGCACATGAACAGCGGACAAGGCGACGGCGGCACGGCCGCAAACGTGATCCTGCACATCGGCGCGGGATCGTTTCATCGCGCGCATCAGGCGTGGTATCTCCATCGGTTGAACGAGGCGAAGGTCGCGGGCGAACCGCACTGGTCGCTCACGGTCGGCAACATCCGCAGCGACATGAACGCGGTGCTCGACGCGCTCGCCGCACAGCACGGCGTCTACACGCTCGAAACCGTCACGCCGCAAGGCGAGCGCGCGTACGAAACCATCCGCTCGATCGAGCGTGTCGTCCCCTGGACCGAGAATCTCGACGGACTCATCGAAGCCGGTGCCGATCCGGCCTGCAAGATCATCTCCTTCACCGTCACGGAAGGCGGCTATTACCTCGACGAAGAAGATCAACTCGACACCGCCAATGCCGACCTCGCGGCCGACCTGGCAGGCGGCCACACCACCATCTACGGCGCCCTCGCGGCAATCCTCGCAGAACGCATGAAGCGCAACGCAGGCCCCGTCACACTGCAAACCTGCGACAACCTGCGCAGCAACGGCGAGCGCTTCGAAGCCGGCATGCGCGCGTTTCTCGCACAACGCGGCGCGACCGATCTCGCGCAATGGTTCGATGCCAACACGGCATGTCCGAGTTCGATGGTCGACCGCATCACGCCGCGGCCGACACCGGACGTGCGCGAGCGCGTCAAAGCCGCGACCGGCGTGGACGATGCGTGTCCGGTGATGGGCGAAGCGTTCATCCAATGGGTGATCGAAGATCACTTCATCGCGGGGCGGCCGGCATGGCAGCACGTCGGCGCGGAACTGGTCGACTCGGTCATGCCCTACGAAGAAGCGAAAATCCGCATCCTGAACGCCACGCATAGCTGCATCGCGTGGGCGGGCACGCTGGTCGGGCTGAACTACATCCACGAAGGCACGCTCGACGCGGATATCCAGTCGTTCGCCTTCGACTACGTCACCGAAGACGTAATCCCCTGCCTCACCCCGAGTCCGCTCGATCTGGAGCGCTATCGCGACGTGGTGCTCGAGCGTTTCAGCAACCCGTATATCCAGGACACCAACCAGCGCGTCGCGGCCGACGGGTTTTCCAAGCTGCCGGGCTTTATTGCGCCGACGTTGTCGGAGTGCTTCGAGCGCGGCGTCACGCCGGCAGCCACCGCGATGCTGCCCGCGCTGTTCTTCCGCTTCCTGCAACGCTGGCACACCGGCAAGCTGCCCTACGCGTACCAGGATGGCGTGATGGACGAACGCGTCGCGCACGCTTTCTTCGCTGCAACGGACCCGCTGCCGGCTTTTGCAGCGGACCGACTGCTGTGGGGCAGCATGGCGCAAACGCCGGAACTCGAATCGGCCTTGGCCGGCGCGCTCGCGCGAGTCGACGCATGGCTCGCCAAACGCGGCGCGGCCTGATCGACCACGCGCCCCAAAGCGTTCGACAAACACGAAACGAAATCAGCCATCCACCCCCACGCCAGGCATAACGCGCATGGCGCCGCGTGCCCTGTGCGGCTAAAGTAGCCGCAACCCTACCGACGAAGGTTCTGCGCCCATGTATCTCGGCATCGACCTCGGCACGTCCGAAGTGAAAGTCCTGCTGCTCGCCTCCGATGGACGCGTGATCGGCACAGCAGGCTCCCCGTTTACGGTCTCGCGTCCACATCAGCGTTGGGCCGAACAGAATCCCGAAGACTGGTGGGCCGGCACGCGCGCCGCGCTGGCTTCGTTGCGCTCGAAACATCCCGACGAGTTCGCGCAGATTCGCGGCATCGGCCTATCCGGTCAGATGCACGGCGCGGTGCTGCTCGATTCGGAAGATCGCGTGCTGCGTCCGGCGATTCTGTGGAACGACATGCGCAGCGACAAGGAGTGCGCTGAGCTGACCGAACGCGCGCCGGACCTGCACGCGATAGCGGGCAATCTGGCGATGCCCGGCTTCACCGCGCCGAAACTGCTGTGGGTCGCGCGTCACGAACCGGAGATCTTCGCGAAGACGGCCTGCGTCCTGCTGCCGAAAGATTACTTGCGCCTGCAACTGACGGGCGGCAAGGTGTCCGACCCATCCGACGCAGCCGGCACGCTCTGGCTCGACGTAGCCAAACGCGACTGGTCCGACACGCTACTGGCCGCCTGCAACCTGACACGCGCACACATGCCGAGCCTGTGCGAAGGCAGCGCGCCGTCCGGCACGCTGTTGCCCGCCGTCGCGCGCGAATTCGGTTTGAGCGACGACGTCGTGGTCGCAGCCGGTGGCGGCGACAATGCGACCAGCGCAATCGGCATCGGCGCGACGCAACCGGGCGACGGCTTCGTGTCGCTCGGCACGTCGGGCGTGCTGTGCGTGGTCGGCGACAGTTTCCGGCCGAACCCCGCTTCGGCGGTGCACGCGTTCTGTCATGCGATTCCGGATCGCTGGCATCAGATGAGCGTGGTTCTGTCGGCGGCGAGTTGTCTGCGCTGGGTCTGCAAGCTCACCTCGACCGACGAACCGACTCTGCTCGGCGAAATCGAAGCGTTACCGCCCGACGCGCTGAATACCGCGCCGCTCTTTTTGCCGTATCTGTCGGGCGAGCGCACGCCGCATAACGATCCGTATGCACAAGGTGTGTTCTTCGGCATGAATCACGCGACGGACCGTGCGCTGCTCGGCTATGCCGTGCTCGAAGGCGTCACGCTCGCACTCACCGACGGGCTCGACGCATTGCGCGCAGCCGGCACCGAAGCGAAAGCGCTGTCGCTGCTCGGCGGCGGTGCACGCAGCGATTACTGGGCGCAGTTGCTGGCCGACGCGCTCGATACCGCGACCCGCAAACACGGCGGCGGCGAAACCGGTGCGGCGCTCGGCGCGGCACGGCTCGGCTGGCTCGCGGCCGGCGGCGCGCCTTCGACGGTGCTGACCAAGCCGCCGATCGAACGCGAGTTCACGCCGAATGCGCAGCGGCATGCGGAGTTGCGCTTGCGGCTCGAAGCGTATCGCGCGCTGTATCGTCATGTGCGGCCGCTGTTCGACCCCGCGCGCCGACCGCTCGCATAAGACAACGGCAAGCCGAACCACCAACAATCCGTCACCGTGCCCAAGTCCACAGAAAAACTGGATCTCGCCACCCGCGCCGCGTGGCTCTATTACGTCGCGGGCAACACCCAGAACGAGATCGCCGAAAAATTGCAGGTGTCGCGTCCGGTCGCCCAGCGGCTGGTCGCCTTCGCGGTGGAAAAGAATCTGATCCGGGTGCGCGTCGATCATCAACTGGCGGATTGCCTCGCGCTCGCCGACCAGTTGTCGAAGCGTTACGGCCTGAGCATGTGCGAAGTCGTCCCGATCGACGGCGACACCTCCGAAGAAGTGGACCGCAAGCTCGCGGTCGCCGGCGCGCAGGTCATGGAACGCTATCTCGGCGAAGACAAGCCGATGGTCGTCGCCGTCAGCAGCGGCCGCACGCTCAAGGCTTCGGTCGATCAGATCGCGCAACTGGAGCGTCCGCAGCACCGGTTGGTGTCGATGGTCGGAGCAATCGCTCAGGACGGCTCCTCGAACCGTTACGACGTCGCGCTGCACATTTCCGAAAAGACCGGCGGCAAGCATTTTCTGTTGCCCGCACCCTTGCTTGCGGATAGCGAAGCCGAACGCGCGCAGTGGTGTAATCACCGGCTCTACCGGATCGTCGAATCGTTGTCGGCCGAGGCCGATGTCGCGTTCGTCGGCATCGGCAATATCGGGCCGGGTTGTCCGCTGCTCGTCGACGGCTTTATCACCGGCACCGAGGTGGACGAGTTGATGCGCAACGGGGCGGTCGCCGAAATGCTCGGACTGCCGATCGATTCCGACGGCGCACACGTGGAATCGCCAACCGGTCGACGGGTGACGAGCATCGCGCTGGACTCGCCGCCGCGCCGGCCGACCATCGGTTTCGCGGGTGGCGAGCGCAAACGCGAAGCGCTGATCGCGGTGCTCAAGGGCGGCTGGCTGTCGGGCCTGGTGACGGACGAACTTTGCGCGCGGGCCGCGCTGGAAGCGTAGAACCAGCAACGTCCGCAAGTCCGCGTTACAACACCGGCAAACCCTCCGTGATGATGATGCGATAGTCGCCGCCCTGCAGCCGCGTCTCGCTCAACGCCTGATACGCCGGGCTGCGATACCACGCGAGCGCTTCGTCGTAACCGTTGAATTCGAGAATCAGGATCTCGTCGATCGGCGCGCCCTCCACCACTTCCGTGCGCCCGCGACTCGCGAGCACCATCACCTGATGCTGTTCGAAGACGGCGGGGGCATCCTGTTTGTACTCGTCGAGCTTGGCGGGATCGAGCGTTTTCTCGCGAGTGATGACGACGTAAGCGGGCATGAGCATTTCCTGAGCGTAACGACACGTGACTTGAGCGGAAGGCGGCGCGAGCGCCGCCTTCCTGCTCGGTCACGCGGCCAGCACTTCGCCGATATTACGCTGGAATGCTTTCCCTTCGCTGTCGGACAAAATGGCCATGCTGCGCGATTCGCTGCGTTTTGGCGGATGCTCAGGAACGTCCGCTGGACGATCTGTCGCGCAACCATTCCTGTTCGAAGTGATAGTTCGGCGAGCCCGTGCCGCCGAGTGCCTGACCGATGCCGGTGGCGACTTTGGACAACGCGTAACCGCCGAGATCGGGGACGATGTGGCAGAGCTTCCCGCACAGGCCGAACTTGTTGAAGAGTTGCCCGACTGACGAAACAAGCGGCGTATTCAGCAAGTCGTTGCACTTCGAGACGCAGCCGATCAGCGCCGAGCCAATCGAGCCGAGCACGCCCTTCCCGCCGGCTTGAGCAGATTGGCCGGACTCGTTGCACACGCGGGTGGAGGCGGGAGCGCACGACGATGTGGTCTGCCGGATCGACGCGTCGTTGACAGCGGCACCCCATTGCCCGCAACCGCTGCGGCGCGCAGCGTCACTGGCGGAGTGGTCTTTGCATTGCGCGGCCGACGCATTCGAATACGTGAATGCAGCGCCGGCAAACGCATCGATTCTGGTCGATGTGAGTTGCATCGTGATTTTCCTTGGATCGAATTACACGCCAGATAAGCCCGTCTGGCCGGGTCATGGACGACGGCTCGGCACGAGTCGCCGGTCAATGTGCATGTCAGCCGAACAGCCGGTCGAGCAACGGCGAAGAGAAGATCCGGCCCGGGTCGTAGCGATCGAGCGTGTCGCGGGCCGCGTTCCACGTGCTGCCCGCGGGCTGTCCCTCGGTGTACAGCGCGGGAATCGCGCTGCCGATCATCGCGTCGTCCTGCCACGCGGCGGCAGAGGTGTACGCCCAGCCCTTCGACCATTCAGGGCGAACGGTCGCGTAAGAGCCCGCGTAGTTCGACAGCATCCATTGCTCGATTTCCCGATAGAAAGCGTTCGCCGATGGCGTGCCGGGCATCGTCAGAATGTCGAAGTAGACGGCGACGGTCCACTCGGGACGGTCGGGGCGCGGCTTGAGCGCGGCGAGGGTCGGCGTTACGGCGCCCGGTCCCGCATCGGCAGGTTGATCGAGCCCGGTCACGCGAATTTCCACCGGCCCGTTCATCGGATACTCGCCGCGTTGCCGGTAAGCCTCGACCCGGTTCTGATAGAACTGCACGAATTCGGCGATCACGCGCTGCACGTCCGCACGCCGCGCCAGCACCGCATAGCCGTTCGCGGTCACGCGCAAGGTCGACGGCCGGATGTACTGCAGCACGTTGCGCGACCAGCCCCAGATATCGGCGCTGAGCGTGACGCCCAGACCGGCAACGACGATCCCCATCTGCAGTTGCCCGAAGAGCGGTGTCAAATGACGCTCGCCGCCAATGACGATGCGCTTGACCAGATCCGACAGCGGCTGCGAAATGGAATCCGAAAACGGGTAGTTGTACGGCTGGTTCACCGTCCGGGAGAACAACGGTTTGGTGGATTGCACGCTCCACACCTTGAGCCACGGACAGGTCGTGAACGGAAACCAGATTGCTTCCAGACGACCTGCGCGGTCGAGAAAAGAGGCGACCGTCCGGCCGCCTGCTTTTGACGACGCGAACAGTTCGTAGGCGGGAATATCCACGTAACTCTGACAGCGCAGACGTCGGTTCGCGCCCACCTGCAGTGTCACGTCGACAATCAACGCGCGGCCGAGATGGACGAGAAAGGCGCCGATATCCGGATCGTTCCGCCTGAACGAACGCAGCACGTATTGCTGCTTCACGTGATCGAACACGACGGCGGTGAGCGACAGCACCAGATTGCTCAGCGAGCCATACGTGTGCCCCTTCGATGGCGTTTCGCCGGAAGCGGGCACGGCGGTTCCGTGAGCGCCGATCGCCAGCGCGCCGCCCAGCGTGATGTCTCCCGGCGCGGGCGAAGCCGTGACGCCCAGGCCGGATTTCTCCAAAGCCGCCAGCAGCGCTTCCATTGCGATGCCGGTCTGCGCCGTGACGCGCGCCGGCTGCGAGGACGTATCCACCGACACCGCGGTGAGCGACTTCGTCATGTCGAGCAACACGACTTTGCCGGTTCCGCCGGTTCTGTCGATGGTGAGCGGCGACCAGTTGTGCATGTAACCGCGTGGTCGAATGCGATACCCGTACGAGCGCGCCCAGTTGACGATGGCGACGACGGCGGCCGGTGTGTCGGGTGCAGCCGTCCACACGTCCGCTATGGCGATTTCGCCGCTCCAGTTCTGGAACGCCTGTTTGTACAGCGCAATGCCGGCAGGGAAACCCGGCGGCACGTTGGCCGCGCCTTGCGCGTGGGCCGCGATCTGATAGATCGGCGTCCATCCGGTGACGATACCGGCTGCGGAAAGCCGGGCAAGATCGCCGATGAACTGCCGCCGGGACGACGGCAGCGGTGCTGTGTGTTGAAAGTCTTGGGTCACGTTCTCGGGCGCCTCTAGCTGGGAAGGAAATTCGTTTCCCAATGCTATTTTTTCGCGGCGTACCCGAGGTGGTGACTAATTACGACCCTTGAAAAAAACCGCGCTCGACGAGCGCGGTTGTACTTACGCTGCCAGCACTTCGACGATCTTGCGCTGGAACGCTTTGCCTTCGCTATCGAACAGATGACAATGCTCGGGCGTCGCGCCGAGCTTCTGCATCTCGCCTTTCGCATGTCGCTCGAGCGGCGGAATCCGCGCGATCAGGCCATCGGGCGCCACGCCGGATTCGGCATACAGATACGCGGCATCGCCGAGCGATTCGAGCGCCATGGTGCGCGCCGAGATGCCGTCGTCGGTCGTGCCCACATGCAGATGCTCGGGGCGGATTCCGACCGTCACCTTGTCGCCCTGCTTCACTTTGCCCGGCTCCACCGCGACGCGTTGCGTCTCGCCGGTTTCGTAGCGCACGGTCACGCCGTCGTGCGTGACCGACTGCACCACGCCCTCCATGAAATTCATTTTCGGCGAGCCGATAAAGCCGGCGACGAACCGGTTGGCCGGCGCGTGATACAGCATGGTCGGGCTGCCCACCTGTTCGAGATTGCCCGCCGACAGCACGACGATCTTGTCCGCCAGCGTCATCGCCTCGACCTGATCGTGCGTCACGTAGATCATCGTGGTCTTCAACTCGTCGTGCAGACGCGCAAATTCGAGCCGCATTTTCACGCGCAGCGCGGCGTCGAGATTCGACAACGGTTCGTCGAACAGAAACACTTTCGGCTTACGCGTGATCGCGCGTCCGATCGCCACCCGTTGACGCTGACCGCCGGACAGCTGCTTCGGCTTACGATCCAGCAGATGATCGATATGCAGAATCTTCGCGGCGTTTCGCACCGCGGCGTCGATCTCCGGCTTCTTCGTGCCCGCGAGTTTCAGACCAAACGCCATGTTGTCGTACAGCGTCATGTGCGGATACAACGCGTACGACTGGAACACCATCGCAATGCCGCGCTTGGCGGGCGGCACTTCGTTCATCCGCGTGCCGTCGATGGCGAGCTCGCCGCCCGAGATCTCCTCGAGGCCCGCGATCATTCGCATCAGCGTGGATTTACCGCAACCGCTAGGTCCGACGAACACGACGAACTCGCCATCCGCGATGTCGAGGTTGATGTCGCGCATGACGTCGGTGTCGTCGTAGGCCTTTCTGATGTTACGCAGCGTTACGCTTGCCATGATGTGTCTCCGTGTCTTGCTCTTGCAGCGTTGATTCGTGTCTTTGAAAGGGCGATGCTCAAGGCGCGGGCGCCGTGGCGCTCAGCGTCCATTGCGCGACCAGTTCCGGGAGTTGCTGCATGTCGTCGAACACGTGGCGCGCGCCGGCCGCATGCAGCTTGTCGATCTGCGCGTCGCTTGCATGACCGCCGCCGATAAAACCGAGCACCGTCATGCCCGCCGCGGTGGCCGCGGTCACGCCGGTCACGCTGTCCTCGACCACGAGGCACGCGGACGGCGCAAGCCCCAGTCCTTTCGCCGCAGCCAGATACACGTCGGGCGCGGGCTTCGGATTCGCGACGGCATCCGCGCAAAAAAGCCGCTCGCCGAAGTACTTGACGAGTCCCGTGCGCGCCAGCACGTTCTCGACATACGGGCGGAAGCTGTTGCTGGCGCAACCTTTGATGAGCGGCACCTGAGCCAGCGCGGCCGCAATGCCGTCCACCGCCGGCGCCTGCATGGCCGCGGCTTCCACTGCGCGGCGAATCGATTCGACATCCGCCGCGCTCAAGGTATAGCCAAGTTGCGAGGCAGTGCCTTCCAGCACCTTCTCGATGCGCAGGCCGAGCAGCGGCAGCACCACCGGCTCGACATCGGCGCCCGGCCAGCGGGCTTCGAGTTCGTGCACCAGCATGTGGGCGGCGACCGCTTCACTGTCGATCAGCACGCCGTCGCAATCGCAGATCAGTGCGTAGTTGCTGGCGATCGTGGCGACTGTCATTTGACCGCTCCGAAGGTCAGGCCACGCACAAGTTGCTTCTGCGACAGCCAGCCGACGATCAGGATAGGCGCGACCGCAAGCAGCGACGCCGCCGACAGCTTGGCCCAGAAGAGCCCTTCAGGGCTCGAGTAAGAAGCGATGAACACGGTCAGCGGAGCGGCGTTCGAACTCGACAGGTTGATGCTCCAGAACGCTTCGTTCCACGACAGGATGACGAGCAGCAGCGCGGTGGAGGCGAGCCCCGGCAACGACATCGGCATCAGCAGATAGACGATTTCCTGCCACGTCGCCGCGCCGTCGATCCGGCCGGCTTCCAGAATGTCGCGCGGAATCTCGGCGAAGTACGTGAAGGACATCCACACGGCAATCGGCAGATTGATCAGCGTGTACACGATCACCAGACCCGACACGGTATCGAGCAGGCCGCTGTTTTTCCACAGCAGGTAGATCGGCACCAGCACGCCGACCGACGGCATCATCTTGGTCGACAGCATCCACAACAGAACTTTCTGCGTGCGGCGCGTCGGAAAGAAAGCCATCGCATAGGCCGCCGGCACCGCGAGGAGCAGACACAGCACGGTGACGCCCAGCGAGATCAGCACCGAATTCCACGCGAACGAAAAGTAATTACTTCGTGCGAAGACTTCGCGAAAACTGTCGAGGGTCGGCGTGAAAAACAGCGATGACGAATACGCCTGCTGCTCGGTCTTGAACGCGGTGATGGTCATCCAGAAGATCGGGAAGAACAGCAGCAGCGCGACGAGCCAGGCGATCACGCCGGGAATACCGCGTTTGATGACAGCGAACGGCGACTTGGCCGGCACCGTCATGGGCGTCGCGGGCGACGCCGGAGTGGAGGCAACGTGACTCATTTTTCGTACTCCCCTTTCAGGTTCTTCGCGAGCATCCGCACGAGGAAGAACGACACGATGTTGGCCAGCACGACCGCGAGAATGCCGCCCGCCGAGGCCAGACCGACGTCGAATTGTTGCAGACCCAACGAGTAGATCAGGTACGACAGATTGGTGGTCGCGGTGCCCGGACCGCCGCCCGTGGTCGTATAGATTTCAGCGAAGATCGACAGCAGGAAAATCGTTTCCATCATCACCACTACTGCGATCGCCCGTTTCAGGTGAGGCAGCGTGATGTAGAAGAACATCGAGAACGGACCCGCGCCATCGATTCGCGCGGCTTCCTTCTGCTCCTGATCGAGCGACTGGATCGCCGTGAACAGAATCAGGAACGCGAACGGCAACCACTGCCACGCGACGATCATGATCACCGCGAACAACGGATATTCGGCGAACCAGTCGATCGGCTGCATGCCCATCGCGCGCATGCCTTGCGCGATCAGCCCATACACCGGATGCAGGATCATGTTCTTCCAGATCAGCGCGCTTACCGTCGGCATCACGAAGAACGGCGCGATCGCCAGCAGGCGCGCGATACCCTGACCATAGAACTTGCGGTCGAACAGGATCGCCATCAACACGCCGCCGACCACGGTGATGACCAGCACCGAGATAATCAGTTCGAGCGTGTGGCCGATCGAAGGACCGAACGACGGGTCAGTGGCGAGGTACTTGTAGTTGTCGAGACCCGCGAAACCTTTGACATCCGGATTCAGCAGGTTGTAGCGCGAGAACGAAAACCAGATCGTCATCGCAAGCGGAATCGCCATCCACAGCACCAGTACGGCGACGGAGGGCGACACCAGCCAGCGGGCGGAATTGGCCTTACGGACTTCGCGTTCTTTTTCGGTCTGGGGTTGGGCATGCATGAGGGGCAGGCGCAGAGGACGCATGGTTGACCACCTGTTCGGTAAAGCGCGGGCGCGGCGCGTGGACGGATCGTGCGGCCCGCTGTGCTGCGTGAGCCGGCTGACGGACGTCAGCCGGCGCGTGCCACCTGGATCGGGTGGCCGATGAGACGTTGCTACTTGCTGCGCGTTACGTCTGCTGCTTACTTCTGATAGCCGGCCTGTTTCACCGCGCGGTCAGCCGTAGCCTGACCCGCTGCCAGCGCCTGATCGACCGTCATCTGACCGGCAATCGCACCGGAGATGCTCTGACCCACCACCGTACCGAACGACTGGAACTCGGGAATGCCCACGAACTGCACGCCCGTGTACGGCACCGGCTTCAACGTCGGGTGATCCGGATCGGCGGATTCGATCGCCTTCAGCACGAAGTCGCCGAACGGAGCAGCCTGCTTGTACTCGGGGCGCGCATACGTCGATTGACGCGTGCCCGGCGGCACCGACGCCCAGCCTTCGTCCTTCGCAACCGCTTCGATGTATTCCTTCGAGGTGGCCCACGCGATGAACTTCTTCGCCGAGTCAGCCTGCTTCGACGACTTCGGAATTGCCAGCGCCCACGCCCACAACCAGTGCGAGCCCTTCGGCGTGACGGCAGTCGGCGCGGCGGCGAAGCCCACCTTGTCGGCGATCTGCGATTGCTGCTTGTTGTAGAGCATGCCGGCCGCGACCGTCGCATCGATCCACATCGCGCACTTGCCCGACGACATCAGCGTCAGGTTTTCGTTGAAGCCATTCGAGCTGGCGCCCGGCGGCCCGTATTTCTTCAACATGTCGACGTAGAAATTGATCGCCTTCTTCCATTCCGGCGAGGTCAGTTGCGCGTTCCACTTCTCGTCGAACCAGCGGCCGCCGAAGGTGTTCACCACCGTCGTCGCGTACGCCATGTTTTCGCCCCAACCCGCCTTGCCGCGCAGGCAGATACCGTAGGTGCCGTTGGCTTTGTCGGTCAGCTTCTCGGCGAATTGCGCGATCTGGTCGTAAGTCGGCTGATCGGGCATCTTCAGCCCCTTGGCGGCGAACAGGTCCTTGCGGTAATACGTCATCGAGCTCTCGACGTAGAACGGCAGCGCATACAGCTGACCGCCGTTCGACAGGCCGTCGCGCGCCGTCTTCACGACGTCGTTCAGATCGTAATCGGCGGGCAGGTTGGTGAGCGGCGTGAGCCAGCCGCGCTTGCCCCATTGCGGCGTTTCATAGGCGCCGATCGTCATCACGTCGAACTGGCCGCTGCCGGTGGTGATATCGGTCGTGGCCCGCTGACGCAGCACGTTTTCTTCGAGGATCACCCAGTTCAGCTTGATGTCGGGATTCGCTTTCTCGAACGCGGGCGAGAGTTTCTTCAACTCGATCATGTCCGGATTGTTCAAGGTTGCGATGGTCACCGTGGCAGCGGACGCATGCAGCGCAAAGCAGGCGACGGCGCCGGCGCTAGCCGCTTTCAACGCGGTTTTGAGGACTGGCTTCATGTGTTGTCTCCTTTCTCGTTCGTTTATATGGTGCTGCGTTTTTTCCCACCGACGTCATCGTATAGGCGATGGGCCGGGTCAACTCATCCAGTTACCGCCGTCGACGTTGAGGGTTTGCGCCGTAATGTAGTCGGCATCCGCCGACGCCAGAAACAGTGCCGCGCCGGTCAGGTCCTCCGGCACACCCATGCGGCCGAGCGGCACCGCTTCACCCACCAGACGCTTCTTCTCGCCGAGCGGCCGGTTTTCGTAACGCGCGAACAGCGCGTCGACGTCCTGCCACATCGGCGTGTCGACGACACCCGGTGCGATTCCGTTCACGTTGATCTTGTGTGGCGCGAGCGCCAGTGCGGCCGATTGCGTGTAGCTCAGCACCGCCGCCTTGGTCGCGCAGTAGTGCGACACCAGCGCTTCGCCGCGTCGTCCCGCTTGCGAGGACATATTGATGATCTTGCCGCCGTGGCCCTGCTCGACCATCTTCTGCGCCACGGCCTGCATCAGGAAGAACATGCCCTTCACGTTGACGGCGAAGAGGCGGTCGAACACATCCCAGGATTCGTCGAGGATCGGGCGCATATCGAACAGCGCCGCGTTGTTGAAAAGAATATCGACGCGCTCGAAGCGCGCGAGCGTCTCGGCGACGATGCGCTCGATGTCCTCGCGACGTGTGACGTCGGCGCGTACCGTCAACACGCGATCGGCGTAGTCGGCCTGCAGCGCGTGAGCGAACGAATCGGCGGATTTCACATCGACCAGCACGCAGCGCGCGCCTTCGTCCAGATAGCGTCGGGCGACCGCTTCACCGATACCGCTGGCTGCGCCCGTCAGAATGGCAACCTTGTCTTGCAATCGTGCAGACACTGCTCGTCTCCGGTTCGTTTTGCTTCTCGAGTCGCGGTGAGCGAACGCTCATTGCGCGATCAATTGCTCTGTTTGTGGTCGAATGATCGGATACGCGGCGGGTCGTGTCAAGGCGCTCTGGAAGATTTCGATGGTGCAGCGCGACAGCTCATAGGCCCAGCCTACAAGGCTTCGGGTCAACCCTGGTGTCGGGCAGGACTCAGGTCGAGGTCACTTTTTGCGTAAGTCGTCGCCAAATTTTCTTGATACGTTATATCATTTTGGCCTCGCGGATAACCGGGCCGCGCAGAGGGGACGAGGTGCGGCCGCACGTCGCGCTCACGCTTTCGTGAATCACGACCTTCCACGATTACTTTCAGACAGCAGGACACCACGATGAAACAATTCGGCTCGATGTTGAACGGCGCGCTCGGGGCGCTGACGTTGTCACTGACACTCGCAACCGGCGCATTCGCAGCGGACACGAAGATTCCGGTCGTGGCAGCGGAGAACTTCTACGGCGACGTCGTGCAGCAACTCGGCGGCGACCGCGTCGCGGTCACGAGCATTCTCAACAACCCGGACCAGGATCCGCATCTGTTCGAAGCCAGCCCGAAGACCGCGCGCGCCTTGCAGCACGCGAGCCTTGTGGTCTATAACGGCGCCGATTACGATCCGTGGATGGCAAAATTGCTGGCTGCGTCGAAGGGTTCGCAGCGTGTCACGATTGTCGCGGCCGACCTCGTCGGCAAGAAAGGCGGCGATAATCCGCACCTCTGGTACGACCCGGCGACGATGCCCAAAGTCGCGCACGCCGTGAGTGCGGCGCTCGTCGCGGCTGACCCGGCGCACAAGTCGGCGTACGATGCGAACCTCGCGAAGTTTCTCGATTCGCTGAGGCCCATCGACGCGAAGGTCGCCGAGTTGCACGGCCGCTATGCGGGCGTGCCGGTCACGGCGACCGAACCGGTGTTCGGCTATATGTCGGACGCGGTGGGCCTGTCGATGCGCAATCTGCCGTTCCAGATGGCCACGATGAACGACACCGAAGCCAGCGCGGCCGACATCGCCGCATTCGAACGGGATCTGCGCGACAAGCGCGTGCGTGTTCTGATTTATAACAGCCAGGCAACCGAGGCCCTGACCCAACGCATGTTGAAGATCGCGCAGCAATCGCAGGTGCCGACCATGAGCGTCACCGAGACCGAACCGGCCGGCAGGACGTATCAGACCTGGATGCTGTCGCAACTCGACGCGCTCGCCACGGCGCTCGCCGCGGGCGCAGCGAAAGGCGCGAACGGCACGAGCAAGGCAGCCGGCTTCCAAGGAAAAACACCATGACCGTGACTGGCCCCCGCGCGCCGGCAAGTGACGTCCCGCTGTCATCCGGCCGCGTCTCCAGCCATGCGCCCGTGCTCGAACTCGAGCACGTGGCGCTCGAACTCGGCGAGCGCACGATTCTGCGCGACGCGAGTCTGGTGGTGAATCAGGGTGAATTCATCGGCGTGCTGGGACCGAATGGCGCGGGCAAGACGACGCTGATGCGCGCCGTCCTCGGCCTCGTGCCGGCGGCAAGCGGTGCGATCCGCGTGCTGGGACAACCGGTCGAACGCGGCAACGCGTCGATCGGCTACATGCCGCAAACGCGCAGCGCGCTGGCCGGCCGGCGCGTGCGCGGGCGCGACTTCGTCGCGATGGCGGCCGATGGCCACCGCTGGGGTTTGCCGCATGCCGATCGCAGCACGCGCGCGGATGTCGAGCGCGTGCTCGATCTGGTCGATGGCCGCAAGCTGGCCGAGCGGCCCTTGTCGGAGTTGTCGGGCGGCGAGCGGCAACGTCTGCTACTCGCGCAATGTCTGCTCGGCAACCCGAAGCTGCTGCTGCTCGACGAACCGCTGATCAGTCTCGATCCGCATCATCAAACCAGCGTCGTCGAACTCGTGCGGCGCGTCCAGCAGGAACTCGGCATCGCCGTGCTGTTTTCCGCGCATGAACTCAACCCGCTGCTGAACTCGCTGGACCGCGTGCTGTATCTCGGCAGCGGCGTGGCCGCGCTCGGCACCGTCGACGAAGTGATTACGCGGCCGGTGCTGTCGCGCCTGTACGGCTCGCCGATCGACGTGATGCGCGTGAACGGCCGCATCTTCGTGATGTCAGGCGACGTCGAAGTCGAGAAGCACGATCACGAGCACGAACACGACGAAACCGGCGGTCATGCGCATGCTCACCCGCACGGACATTCCCACGGGCATGCGCACGGCCACGCCCATCAGCACGACTCACGCGACGGACACACGCAAGATGTTTGAATACGATTTCATGGTCAACGCGTTCGCGGCGTCGGGGATCGTCGCGGTGCTGGCGGGTGTGGTCGGCTATTTTCTGGTGATGCGCGGACAGACCTTCGCGGGCCACGCGCTCTCGCACGTCGGCTTCACCGGCGCGACGGGCGCGGTGCTGATCGGCATCTCGCCGATCTGGGGGATGATCGGCTTCACGCTGGCGGCCGGCATCGGCATGGGCGCGCTCGGCGAGCGGCTGGCCGGACGCGACGTGGCGATCGGCATGATCCTGTCGTTGTCGCTCGGCTTCGGTCTGCTGTTCCTGCACTTCTTCACCGCGTACGCGACGCAGGTCACGGCGCTCCTGTTCGGCAACGTGCTCGGCGTGAATGCGGCGACGCTCGGCGTGCTCGCCGCGTTGGGCGTGGTCAGTCTGCTGGCGCTGGCCGCGATCATGCGGCCGCTGCTGTTCGCTTCGTTGCAACCGGAACTGGCCGAGGCCAAGGGTGTGTCGTTGCGGCGGGTGTCGGTGCTGTTCCTGGCGATTGCCGCGTTGGCCGTGGCGGCCTGCACGCAGATCGTCGGCGTGCTGCTGGTGTTCACGCTGATGGTCGGTCCGGCGGCGGCGGCGCAGAACGTCACGACGCGTTTGTCGACCGGACTCGTGCTGGCCGCGTTGTTCGCGCTGGTGCAGGCATGGGTCGGCCTGACGCTCGCTTTCTATACCGACTGGCCGACGAGCTTCTGGATTACCGTGCTCTCGGCGCTGGTGTATGGCGGGAGTCTGTTGCGGCGGCGTTGAGCCTGCCGCCGGGCAAAAGCGGCGGCACACGGCATCGTGCGCCACCGCACTCCTCATTCAGCCGAGCAACACCTTTGCGTGATGCGCGAGGTGATCTTCGATGAAAGTCGAGATGAAGTAATACCCGTGGTCGTACCCGGCATGACGCCGCAAGCTCAGCGGCTGGCCGGCCGCTTCACACGCCGCCTCGAACACGTCCGGGTTCAGTTGTCCGGCGAGGAACTGATCCGCCAGTCCCTGATCGACCAGGATCCCCGCTTCGAACTTGCGTGACGCGTGGCCGACCAGTTCGCTCGCGTCGTACTGTTTCCACGTTTCCCGATCGTCGCCCAGATAGCCGCCGAACGCCTTCTCGCCCCAAGGGCAACGCGACGGCGCGGCGATCGGCGCGAACGCCGACACCGAACGATAGATCTCCGGATTGCGCAGCGCCAGCATCAACGCGCCATGACCGCCCATCGAATGCCCGAAGATGCCGAGCCGCGCACCGTCCACCGGCAGATTCGCGAGCACCGTTTCGCGTAGCTCGTCGCGCACGTACGAGTACATCCGGTAGTGCGTTGCCCACGGCTGCTGGGTCGCGTCGACGTAAAAACCCGCGCCCACGCCGAAGTCCCACGCCGCGCTTTCGCCCGGCACGCCCGCACCGCGCGGACTCGTGTCCGGCGCGATCAGCGCGATGCCGTGTTGCGCGGCGAAGCGCTGCGCGCCCGCCTTGACTGGAAACGTTTCTTCCGTGCAGGTGAGACCCGCGAGATAGAACAACGCGGGCACGTTCGCGTTGGCCGCGAGTGCCTGCGGCGGCAGATACACCGAAAAACGCATCGGCAGACCGATGGTCTGCGAAGCATGCTGATAGATGCGCTGCTCGCCACCATGGCAGGCATGCGACGACAGTAGTTCAAGCATCGCGCGGCTCCCTGGTCGACGACATCAGTACAACACCACCGAGCGGATCGACTCGCCATTCTTCATCAGATCGAAGCCTTCGTTGATGCGCTCCAGCGGCAAACGGTGCGTAATCAGATCGTCGATGTTGATCTTGCCTTCCATGTACCAGTCGACGATTTTCGGCACGTCGGTGCGACCGCGCGCGCCGCCGAACGCCGAGCCTTTCCACTCGCGGCCCGTCACCAGCTGGAACGGACGCGTGCTGATTTCCTCGCCCGCCGCCGCCACGCCGATGATGAACGACTGGCCCCAGCCTTTGTGCGTGCATTCGAGCGCCTGACGCATCACCTTGGTGTTGCCGATACATTCGAACGAGTAGTCCGCGCCGCCGTCGGTGAGTTGCACGATGTGGTCGACCACGTTCTCGACTTCGGTCGGATTGATGAAGTGCGTCATACCGAACTTCTTCGCGAGTTCGACGCGCCCCGGGTTGATATCGACACCGATGATCTTGTCAGCGCCCACCATCTTCGCGCCTTGAATCACATTCAGGCCGATGCCGCCGAGACCGAACACCACGACGTTCGCGCCTGCTTCGACCTTCGCCGAATACACGACCGCGCCGACACCCGTCGTCACGCCGCAACCGATGTAGCAGATCTTGTCGAACGGCGCGTCTTCACGCACTTTGGCCACCGCGATTTCCGGCACGACGATGTGGTTCGAAAACGTGGACGTGCCCATGTAGTGAAACAGGGGCTTGCCGTCCAGCGAGAAACGCGAGGTCGCGTCGGGCATCAGGCCCTTGCCCTGGGTGGAACGGATTGCCTGGCACAGGTTGGTCTTGCGCGACAGGCAGAACTTGCATTGACGGCATTCCGGCGTGTAGAGCGGAATGACGTGATCACCCTTCTTGAGCGTGCCGACGCCGGGACCCGTATCGACGATCACGCCCGCGCCTTCATGGCCGAGAATCGCCGGGAAAATGCCTTCCGGGTCGGCACCCGACAGGGTGTAGTAGTCGGTATGGCAGATGCCGGTCGCCTTCACTTCGATCAGGACTTCACCGGCGCGCGGGCCTTCGAGGTCGACTTCTTCGATCGTCAACGGGGCGCCGGCTTTCCAGGCGATGGCTGCTTTGGTCTTCATGATGAATGCTCCTTCCTGTGAGTCGGTGATGCGGGTCGCGTCGCGTTACGTTGCAGTGCGTTACGCCGGATGCGAGATAACGCGGCGCGTCAGTGTAAGGCCGCGCCTCGCGGTTTGGCGAAGGTCGCCTGGGGCAGTATTTTGCGCTCATCAGCTTGCCTTCAAAAAAACAAAGCGTACTAGCGCTGTGCGTCACGATCTTGCCGGTCGATGACATCGAACCAATCTTCGACGCGGCCGTAGAGATCGAGAAAACGGGCATAACGGTCGGCCAGCGCGGTGTCGTTGCGCGGACTCGCCACGCGTGTCGCGCCCGGCGCCAGCGCGGCGAGATCGCCCGCGTGCCAGTGTCCGCTCGCCAGACCGCCGAGAATCGCGGCGCCGCGCGGCGCCGCGTTCGGGCAATCGACGGCGTGCAGTTCGACGTTCAATGCGTCCGCCAGCAACTGCCGCCAGCGTGCATCGACCGAACCGCCGCCCGCGAGCTTGAGGCTCGTCACCGGAGCGCCGCTCGCGCGAATCGCGTCGAGTCCGGCACGCAGCGAGAATGCGACGCCTTCGAACGCGGCGCGCATCATCGCGCCGCGCGTATGGTCGAGCGCCAGGCCGAGCCAGCCGCCTCGCGCGGCGGGGTTGAGCCACGGCGTGCGTTCGCCGGTGAGGTACGGCAGGAACGTGGGGCCGGCGTCGAGGTTGACTTCGTCGAATGCTTCGCGATACGCATCGGCCCATTCGTAGGCCAGCCAGCCGCGCACCCGTTCGAGCGCGATACCGACGTTCTGCATGGCCGCCATGCGATACCAGTGATCGCTCACGGCGCGGTAGCAATGCAAACCTCTTGCAGTGGCCGGGCGCCCGGCCGACAGCACGACGATCTGGCCGCCGGTGCCAGTGGTGAGCAACGCATCGCCGTCGCGTTCGAGTCCGCTGCCGAGCGCGGCACAGGGCGTATCCGCGCCGCCGACCGCCAGCAGGATGCCGGCGGGCAAGCCCAACGCATCCGCCGCGTGCTTCGACAGCGCGCCGCCCGCTGCATAAGACGGCGCCAACGGCGCGAACCACTCGCGCGGAACGGCGAGTCGCGCGAGCAGCGCGTCGTCCCATACGCCTGCGGGATCGGCGAGCGCGGTGGCGCAGGCGTCGGATGGATCGGTGACGATCGCGCCGCCGAGTGCCACACGTAGCCAGTCTTTAGGTTGCAGCGCCCAACGCGTGTGGCGCACGGTCTCTGGTTCGTTGCCGACGATCCAGCGCAGCAACGGTCCGGCCATGCCCGGCGCAACCGGATTCGCTTGCGGGTCGGGCCACGCATCGAGCAGCGACAACGCGCGTGTGTCCGGCCACAGCATCGCCGGGCGCACTGCATTCCCTTCTGCATCGATCAGCACGACGCCATGCATCTGCCCGGAAAAACCGATGGCCCGTACGCCGCGCCGCGCCTCTACCGGCAAACGCGCCGCCGCTTCGCCGAGCGCGCGCCACCAGGTTTGCACCGAGGTCTCGGCCCATCCCGCGTGCGGTGTTTCGAGTGCGTAAGCGGCGCTCGCCACGGCCTGCTCGCGCCCGTCTTCGTCGATGATCGCGACTTTGAGCGAGCCGGTGCCGAGGTCGATGCCAAGAAAACTCATGGGCGAGGGAGCGTCGATAGAAACATGGGAGACAAGACCGGATCGCGGGTTAACCCCGCCACGACTCGAGCCGCACGAAAACAGGACTATGCGGCGAACGAGATACACCTCATCGATTCTCACACATATCCCGGCGAGCCGGAATCGAGACGCTCACGGCCGCGCGTCGCCACTGCAAAGGGAACGGCGCGCAGCCGGCGCGAATCGATGCGGTGCGAAGCTTCGATTTGCCTTTCAAAAGCCGGTACCGCATATCGTCACCGGGAATGCCGGAATAGGCTGCAGCGGTCTTGTTGTGCCTTTTCGTCCCCGATACCTTTGATGCACCCTAAAAACGAGATGGTGGAGACAGAGATATGCAATCGAACACGGTTCACCCGTGCGACGAGCGACTACCCGCAGGGCAGTTGCTCACTCTCGGCATTCAGCACGTTCTGGTGATGTACGCGGGCGCCGTTGCGGTCCCGCTGATCGTCGGCGCGGCGCTCAAGCTGCCGAAAGACCAGATCGCCTTCCTGATCAGCGCCGATCTCTTTTCCTGCGGCATCGCCACCCTCATCCAGACACTCGGCTTGTGGATCTTCGGCATCCGTCTGCCGGTGATCATGGGCTGCACGTTCGCCGCCGTCGGGCCGATGGTCGCGATCGGCACCAATCCGTCGCTGGGCATTCTCGACATCTTCGGCTCGACGATCGCCGCGGGCGTCGTCGGCATCATTCTCGCGCCGGCGGTCGGCAAGCTGTTGCGGTTCTTCCCGCCGGTGGTGATCGGCGTGGTGATCTCGGTGATCGGCCTCTCGCTGATGGAAGTGGGCATCAACTGGGCGGCCGGCGGCGTCGGCAATCCGGACTACGGCAACCCGGTCTATCTCGGTCTCTCGCTCGCCGTGCTGATGCTGATCCTGCTCATCAACAAATTCGCCAAAGGTTTTCTCGCCAACATCTCCGTGCTGCTGGGCATCGTCGCGGGCTTCGTGGTGGCGCTCGCACTCGGCCGCGTCAACATGGACGGCGTGACGCACGCGCCGTGGGTGGGCTTCGTGATGCCGTTCCACTTCGGCCTGCCGCACTTCGATCCGCTGTCGATCGCGACGATGGTCACCGTGATGTTTGTCACCTTCATCGAATCGACCGGGATGTTTCTCGCCGTCGGCGACATGGTGGACCGGCCGGTCGATCAGAAGACCCTCGTACGCGGCCTGCGTGTCGATGGACTCGGCACGCTGATCGGCGGCATCTTCAACTCGTTTCCGCATACCTCGTTTTCGCAGAACGTCGGGCTGATCGGCGTGACGGGCGTGAAGAGCCGCTTTGTCTGCGCGATGGGCGGGGTGATCCTGGTGCTGCTCGGCCTGTTTCCGAAGATGGCGCAAGTGGTCGCCTCGGTGCCGGCGTTCGTGCTCGGCGGCGCGGGCATCGTGATGTTCGGCATGGTCGCGGCGAACGGCATCAAGGTGCTGTCCAAGGTCGACTTCGTGAAGAATCACCACAACCTGTTCATCGTCGCGGTCAGCATTGGTCTGGGCCTGGTGCCGGTGGTGTCGCCGCAGTTCTTCGCGAAGCTGCCGCCGGCGCTTTCGCCGCTGCTGCATAGCGGGATTCTGCTGGCGTCGGTGTCGGCGGTCGTGCTGAATCTGATCTTCAACGGTGTGAAGAGCGAGAAAAAGGCGCAGTGCGATATTCATAAAACCGGCCGCGATTTCGACGGGCGCGGCGGTGCGGAACAGGCCAAGCGCGACGAAATGCTGCGTGCGGTGGATCTACACTGAGCTTGAGGTCTTAGCACGGCGCGGTGGCAACTTTAAGGCCGCTCGCCATAAAAAAACGCCACGGCATGCCGTGGCGTTTCTGCTTCTGCGTTCGATGCAGTTCGATGCAGTTCGGTGCGGTGCGGTGCGGTGCGGTGCGTAACCTTAGCCCGCCGTTGCCGCCGAAGCGGCAACCGGTGCGCTGGCCGCGCCGTAATCGACCGGGGCATCGGCCGGACGCGGCTGATCGCCGTTGTGTTCGAGCCAGCCGCCGCCGAGTGCCTGATAAAGCGTCACCAGGTTCTGCAGACGCTCCATGCGTGCCGTGACCAGCAACTGCTGCGCCGAATACAGATCGGTTTGCGCGGTCAACACCGACAGGTAGCTGTCGACGCCGTTCGTATAGCGCAGATTCGACAGATCGAGACGGCGCTGTTCGGCGAAGTTATCGCGCTCCAGCGCCTCGATCTGCTGATCGTACGTGCCACGCGCCGCCAGTCCGTCCGCCACTTCGCGGAAGGCCGTCTGGATCGCCTTTTCATACGTGGCAATCTGGACGTTCTTCTGGATGTTGGCCACGTCGAGGTTGGCCTTGTTCTCGCCACCTTCGAAAATCGGCAGCGTGATGGACGGCGCGAAACTCCACGCCGCCGAACCCGGCTTGAACAGACCGCCGAGCGTCGGGCTCAGCGTCCCGAAGCTGCCGGTGAGCGACACCTTCGGGAAGAAGGCCGCGCGCGCCGCGCCGATGTTCGCGTTGGCCGCGAGCAGATTCTCTTCGGCCTCCATGATGTCCGGACGACGCGTGAGCAGATCGGACGGCAACCCGGCCGGAATGTCCGTAAGCAGATTCTGGCTGTCGAGCGGCTGACCGTCCGGCAGATCGGCCGGGAACGGTTCGCCGAGCAGCAGCACCAGTGCGTTGTCGGCTTGCGCCCGCAGACGCTGTTGCGACTGCAGGTTGGCGGTGGCCTGTTCGACCACCGTCTGCGATTGCCGCAAATCGAGTTCCGTACCGGTACCGTTGTCGAACTGCAGTTTGGTGATGCGATACGACTCCTGCGCCGTCTTCAACGTGTTCTGCGTGACCTTCAGCAGATCGTCCAGTTCGAGCACCGTAAAGTACTGATTCGCCACCTGCGAGACGAGCGCGATTTCCGCCGCCTTGCGAGCCTGCGCGGTCGCGAAGTACTGCGCCAACGCCTGGTCCTTCAGGCTTTGAATGCGCCCGAAGAAGTCGATTTCCCACGAGGCGTTCAGACCCACCGAGTACGAATTGGAAATGGTCTGGTTAAAGAACGACAGGTCCTTCGGCGTACGCGACTTGCTTTGCGACGCCGCCGCTTCGAGCGTCGGGAACAGCCCCGCGCGAACGATGCGGTACTGCGCCTGCGAAGCCTGCATGTTCAGCACCGACACACGCAGATCGCGATTGTTCTTCAACGCGATTTCGATGAGCCGCTGCATGCGCGGATCGACGAAGAAATCGCGCCAGCCGATATCGGGCGCAGCCTGACCGTTCGCGCTGCGCGCCGCGCCCGACGTGCCGGGCTGCGGTTGACCCGGTTGCGTCGCGCCCGGTTGCGTGTCGTACACGCCGCCGGTGGGGAACGTGCCCGTCACGGGCGGCGCCGGGCGCTCGTACTTCGGCGCCATCGTGCAACCCGCGGCGAACAGCGCGACCGCCACTGCTATCAGAGAGTGTTTTTGCATCTCAATGTCCGTCCTTGCCCGAGCCTTGATCAGCCGACCCGCCGGCCGAACCGCCGCTCTGCGGATCATGCGGATGGTGCTGGTTGTAGTGTGCGAGCGCCTCGTCCGGATCTTCCTTCTCGCCGCCGAACTTCGCGCGAATCACGACGAAGAACATCGGGATCATGAAAATCGCGAGGAAGGTCGCCGTCAACATCCCGCCGATCACGCCGGTACCAATTGCGTGCTGGCTTGCCGAACCCGCGCCGTTACTGATGGCGAGCGGCAACACACCGAGAATGAACGCGAGCGAGGTCATCAGGATCGGGCGCAACCGCAGACGTGCGGCTTCCAGCGCGGCCTCGACCGGCCCCATCCCTTCACCCTGTTGCAGCTCCCGGGCGAATTCCACGATCAGAATCGCGTTCTTCGCCGACAAGCCCACCGTGGTCAACAGACCCACCTGGAAGAACACGTCGTTCTCGAGCCCACGCAGCGTAGCGGCCAGCAGTGCGCCGATCACGCCGAGCGGCACCACCATGATCACCGAGAACGGGATCGACCAGCTTTCATACAGCGCCGCGAGACAGAGGAACACGACGAGGATCGAGATGCCGTACAGAATCGGCGCCTGCGAACCCGACTGGCGTTCCTGCAACGACAGACCCGTCCATTCGTAGCCGACACCCGCGGGCAACTTCGCGACCAACGCTTCCATCGCCGTCATGGCCTGACCGGTCGACTTGCCCGGCGCCGCCGCACCCTGGATTTCCACCGCGGAAATACCGTTGTAGCGCTCGAGCTTCGGCGAACCGTACGTCCACATACCGCTGGCGAACGACGAGAACGGCACCATGGTCCCGCTCGTGTTGCGCACGTACCAGAGGTTCAGATCTTCCGGCTTCATACGGAACGGAGCGTCGGCTTGCAGGTACACCTTCTTGATCCGGCCGTCGGTGTCGAGGAAGTTGTTCACGTACTGCGACGCCCACGCGATCGAGAACGTCTGATCGATCGCGGTCAGCGACACGCCGAGTGCGGAAGCCTTCTCGTGGTCGATATTCACCTTGTACTGCGGCGTATCGTTCAGGCCGTTCGGTCGCACCTGAGCCAGCGTCGGATCTTTCGCGGCCATGCCCAGCAGCATGTTGCGAGCTTCCATCAGCTTTTCATGGCCGACGCCCGCGCGGTCTTCCAGTTCGAAGTCGAAACCGGCGGCCGTGCCGAGTTCAGGAATCGAAGGCGGATTCACCGGGAACACGATCGCGTTCTTGTAGCTCGCGAAGTGCATGTACAGGCGGCCCACCAGCGACTGAACCTTCTGGTCCGAATGCGTGCGCTGCGCGTAGTCCTTCATGCGCACGAACACCAGACCGGCATTCTGCCCGCGACCGGCAAAGCTGAAGCCGTTCACCGTGAAGGTCGATTCGACGATGCTCTTCTCGCTGTCGAGCAGGTAGTCGGAGACGTCCTTCAACGCGCGCGCCGTGGTTTCCTGCGTGGAGCCGGACGGCGTCTGCACCAGCACGAACATCGTGCCCTGGTCTTCGTCGGGCAGGAACGACTTGGGTAGCTTCACGAACAGCAGACCGACCGCGACGATCACCACCATATAGATGATCAGCCAGCGCCCCGAACGCTTGATAACGTGGTGCACGCCCGAGTGATACTTGTCGCGGCTGCGGTTGAAGTTCCGGTTGAACCAGCCGAAGAAGCCCGTGTCCTTCTCGTGATGTCCTTTCGGAATCGGCTTGAGGATCGTCGCGCACAGGGCCGGCGTCAGGATCAACGCGACCAGCACGGACAGCACCATGGCCGCCACGATGGTGAGCGAGAACTGCCGGTAAATCGCGCCGACCGAACCGCCCGAGAACGCCACCGGCACGAACACCGCCGACAGCACGAGCGCCACGCCGACCAGCGCGCCGGTAATCTGGTCCATCGCCTTGCGGGTGGCGTCGCGAGGCGACAAGCCCTCCTCCTGCATCACCCGCTCGACGTTTTCCACCACCACGATTGCATCGTCCACCAGCAGGCCGATGGCCAGCACGAGCCCGAACATCGACAGCGTGTTGATCGAGAAGCCCACCAGACCCATGACCGCGAACGTGCCCAGCAGCACCACCGGCACGGCGATCGTCGGAATCAACGTCGCGCGCAGGTTTTGCAGGAACAGGTACATGACCAGGAACACCAGCACGATACCTTCGAGCAGCGTCTTGACCACTTCTTCGATCGACAGGCGCACGAACGGCGTCGTGTCGTACGGGTACTGCACCACCAGGCCGTGCGGGAAGTACTTCGACAGTTCGGCGACCTTCTCGCGCACCGCCTTCGCGGTGGCCAGCGCGTTCGCGCCGGTGGCGAGCTGAATACCGAAGCCTGCCGTCGGCTGACCGCTGTACTTGGTGTCGAAGTTGTAGTTTTCGCCGCCGAGATCGACGTGACCGACGTCCTTGATGCGAACCTGCGAGCCGTCGGGGTTGACCTTCAGCAGCACGTTGCCGAACTGCTCGGGCGTGTTGAGCAGCGTGGCTTCCGTGATGGTCGCCTGCAACACCTGCCCCGGCACCGACGGCGTGCCGCCGAGCGAGCCGCCCGCGACCTGCACGTTCTGCGCGGTCAACGCCGTCTGCACGTCGACCGGCGTGAGGCCGAAGTTGGTCAGCTTGTTCGCGTCGAGCCAGATACGCATGGCGTACTGCGAGCCGAACAGCGTCACCGTACCCACACCGTCGAGCCGGCTGACCGGGTCTTCGATGTTCGACGCGACGTAGTTGGCCAGGTCGTACTTGCTCATGCTGCCGTCTTCGGACACGAACGCCATGACCAGCAAGAAGCTGCTGCTCGACTTCGTGACCTTGGTGCCCAACTGCTGCACGGCTTGCGGCAACAACGGCGTGGCGAGTTGCAGCTTGTTCTGCACCTGCACCTGCGCGATGTCCGGATTGGTGCCGGCGGCGAACGTCAGCGTGATGGTTGCCGTACCCGAGTCATCCGATGTGGACGACAGATACAGCAAGTGGTCGAGACCACTCATCTGCTGCTCGATCACCTGCGTGACGGTGTTTTCCACCGTCTTCGCCGACGCGCCCGGGTACGTTGCGCTGATCTGCACGGCCGGCGGCGCGATGGTCGGGTATTGCGCAATCGGCAGTGTGAACACCGACGCGATACCCGCGAGCATCAGAATAATGGCGATCACCCACGCAAAAATTGGGCGATCAATAAAGAACTTTGCCATGAAGCGGGCTCCCTGTTATTACGCGCCCGATGCAGCGGAGGCAGGTTGTGCCGTCTGCGCACCGCTGGCGGCCGGCGCACCCTGAGCGGATGCGTCGGAAGCGGGTGTGGCGGGAAGTTGCGCGGCGACGGGTTTGACCTGCATGCCCGGTTTAGCCTTGTCGGTGCCCTGAACGATCACGCGGTCGCCGGCCTTCAGGCCGCTGTCGACCACCCAGTTCGAACCGAAGGTGCCCGAGGTGACGAGCGGTCGCAGCGCAACCTTGTTGTCGTCGCCGACTACCAGCGCGGTGGGTTGACCCTTCTGGTCGTGCGTGACGCCCACTTGCGGAACGACGAGCGCGTTTTCGTTGACGCCTTCCTGGATCTTCGCTCGCACGAACATGCCCGGCAGCAGCACCTTGTCGGCGTTCTTGAAGATCGCGCGCACGGTGACCGAACCGGTGCTCTGGTCGACCGTCACGTCGGTAAACTGCAGCTTGCCTTTTTCCGAGTACGTACGGCCGTCTTCGAGAATCAGCGAGACCGTGGCGGCATCGGGGCCGCTCGTCTTCAGACGGCCTTCCTGCATGTCGCGGCGCAGTTTCAAACCGTCGAGGCTCGATTGCGTCAGATCGACATAGACCGGATCGAGCTGCTGAACCGTGGCCAGCAGCGTGGCCGCGCTCGCCTGAACATAGGCGCCCGGCGTGACCTGCGAGACGCCGATCTGACCGGTGACCGGCGACGTGACGTCGGTGTAGCCGAGATTGATCTGCGCGGTGTCGACCGCTGCCTTGCCGGCGGCAACATCGGCGGCGGCCTGACCTTCGGAGGCGACCGCGTTGTCGTAATCCTGCTTGCTGACCGCATTGGCGGCGACCAGCACCTTATAGCGATTAGCCTGCGCGGTGGTCGACACGAGGTTCGCCTGAGCCTTGGCCAGCGTGGCCTTGGCGTTGTTCAACGTGGCGATGTACGGCGCCGGATCGATCTTGTACAGGCGTTGGCCCGCTTTGACCTGGCCACCTTCCGTGAATTCGCGACGCAGCACGATGCCGTCGACCCGCGCGCGCACTTGCGCGACGAGGAAAGCACTGGTGCGGCCCGGCAGTTCGGTGACGACGGGCACGGCCGTCGGCTGGACGGTGACGACGCCCACTTCCGGCGTTTGCGGCGGCGGGGCAGATTGTTTTGGTCCGCACGCTGCCAGTAATACGGCAGCCGTCGCGGCACTGATTAAGCGGAATGGAACCCGTTCGACGCGCATGGAGCGACCTCTGTCTAAGACTGAGAATGAAAAAGTGCGGGCATCCCTACCCCGTGGACGACACCGCACACATACGTCTCGTGACGCCTGACCGGAAGCCCATGGATGCAAATTCAAACTACACGGCATCCCGAGCGAGAGCGCCATGCCGGTCAAAAGCCGCATGGCGCCTTCGTTCCAGGCTCGGCGCAAAAGTGTTTTGAAAGGCAACAGTGACGGATATTAACCGGTCGTCACGGCTTGGGCTATCCAGTCGTGGGGTGCTATTATATATACATTCACGAATGCATGTAAAAGTGCGTTTACATTGCTGGCAGCGCGTCTCGCTGCAAGATAATTTCAAAATTCGCTTAACAGTAGACAGATTGCAATCTGCCGGGTTGTGAGCCGGATCCGGGAAAACCCCCATAGTCAGGCAGGTTATACCAATATGGTCAGAAGAACCAAGGAAGAGGCGAAGGAGACGCGCAACAGCATTCTCGACGCGGCCGAGCAGGTTTTCTTCGAGAAAGGCGTGTCGCGTACCTCGCTCGCCGATATCGCCCAGGCCGCCGGCGTCACGCGCGGCGCCATCTACTGGCATTTCGCACACAAGAGCGATTTATTCACCGAAATGTTCGACCGCGTGCTGTTGCCGCTGGACGAACTCAAAGCCGCTTCGCTCGATCCCAACGAGCCCGATCCGCTCGGCCGATTGATGCATGTCTGCATAGTCTGCCTGCGCGACACTGCGAACGACCCGCGCCGCCGGCGCGTATTCGACATCCTGTTTTTGAAGTGCGAGCTAGTCGAAGAGATGGGACCGGTGATGGTCCGCTATCAGACCAACATGCGCGAAGCGCTCGGCAAGATCGAGCTCGGCATGCGCAACGCCATTGCCAGAGGCCAGTTGCCCGCCGACCTGAATACGCAGATGGCGGCCTCGATGGTGCATGCGTTCGTCGGCGGCTCGTTGCGCGACATGCTGTTTTTGCCCGATGCAACGGACTTCGGCACGCAGGCCGAACAGATGGTCGAGGGAATTTTCGATGCGCTGCGGATGAGTCCGGCGCTCCGTCTCACGCAAAACTGAGGCAAGCCAGGCGAGGCGCGAATCCCGGCGTGACTGGGTACGCCACCCGCCTCAATGCTCGCTGATCCAGCGCGCCACATACAACAGCAGCGCGACCACGAAGATCATCGCCGCCCACGCCCAGTTCGGCACTGCATGAGCGCCCCGCTCCTGATGCGAGACATCGTTCGGCACACCATGCGACGCACTCGCCGCGCGCCCGGCGAGCGTCTGACCATGCTGGACGCGCGGGCGTCGCGCGATGCCGCTCAACGTGATCGGCCGCAAGAACACATTTTGTCGACGCACCGTCGCACCGCGCGCGCGGTTCGGCCCCTGGCCATGTTTGGCGCGCACGACCGCTTCGAACTCCGCGAAAAAATCGTCGGTCAGATGACGCAGCGCGTTTTCGAGTTGCCGCCTCGGCAATTCGGCGAGCGGTCCGGACGAGGTCGCCCAGATGGTGTACTCGATGCGGGTGGCCCGCTCGGCGTCACTGCCGCGAGCCCCGTCTTCCGCGCGCAGACGCAATTCGATCTGACCACGCAGCGAGCCGATTCCCTCGGCCTTCGCCTTGAAGTTGATGGTGCGATGCTCGGCGTCCGCCGGCCCGGAATCGCGACCCGCAACGTGGGCGCGTGCCTCGTAACGGGCGCGCAGCGGCCCGAGCGGCACGGTGGTAATCAGTTCGTACTCGCCATGCGCGAGTCGATCGAGCGACTCGCAATTGTCGAGGCTGGCCCGCAACAGGGCGAGATCGCGCAGTGCGTCCCACACGGCGGAGGGCGCCAGCGGAATCCGCAACGCGTCGTTCAGTTCCATGGCCATGACCGCTTCCCCACCACCCGATTGCCGGATCAGGACGTCTGGTCGATACGGTCGACCCGCGACGCGTAAAACGCCAGATATTCCTTGATTTGCGTAGCCGGTTCGAGCGGGGTTTCATAGCTCCATACGGCGTTTTCGATAAGCCCGTCTTCCGTGCGCAGATGGTAGTAGGACGCGTCGCCCTTGAACGGGCAGTGCGTCGTATGCGTGGAGCGCTCGAGCCGCGCCATGTTCACATCGCTGCGCGGAAAGTAGACCACGTCGGGCAAACCGGTTTCGCTCAACGTGAGCGCGGCCTGCGTGTCGGCCATCGTTACGCCGCCCTGAATGACCCGCTGGCGATGGTCGTTGCCGCTGATGGAGATAGTGTGTCCGCCGGCAGCCGAAGCGGCGCCGTGAGTTCCGTGAGGTGTCAAGGCATCGCTCATGTCCGGGCTCCGGGGTGTGGGGAGGTCCTGCAAACAGTGAAGCCACGGGTGAGCCGTGGCTTCTTCATTATCGGCGAAACTTTCGCCGGGCGCGCGACCTTCCTGCGACCTTCCTGCAATCAGCCGCGTGAGGGCGCCGCGGCCACAGCGGTCATTAGCGGCTTATTGCGTCGTCCAGTAGAAGGCGGCCTTCGCCGTGCCCTTCGCGGGGACGGTTACCGACTTCGTCTGATCGTGATCCTTGTATTGCGCGTGCACGGTGTAACGACCCGGGCGCAGCTTGACCAGCATGTACGGTCCGCGCGAGGTCGTGCCTAGCACGTCGCTGCCGTGGGCATCGACGACGCGCACGTGTACGTCGGCGAGAAAGTCCGAGCCCGGGCCGGTGAAGCGCAGCGACAGCGGCCACTGGCTTTGCGCATGTTGCAGCGCCTTCGACTCGTCGAGTCCGACGCCGCCCGACACGTACGAAACGTCGCCCTGCTGCTGGATCTGCGGCAGCCCGCCGCCGTTGTCGTTACCGGCACTGCTCTGGTCGGCCGTGCTGCCGCCGGTCGTGTCGCTCGCCTGCTGTGCATAAGCGCCGCCTGCCAGACCGAGCGTGAGCGCTGCACAGAGGGCAGCGGCTACGATCCTTCGCTGTTTGCGTTCGGTTTTCATCGGTTCGCTCCTTATTAAGGTCCTTGTCGTCCGGCGCCCGGGATGTGGGTCCGGATCGTTGCAGACGCAACTGGCGTGCCACGCGCGGCCGCAGCCCGGGCAGTCCCGATCCATAACGAGGCTCCATGCGGCCCGGCACGGCGCGCCGCCTGTGCTTTCAGTAGACGAAAAAAAGCCGGTCCCTCTGCAGTTAATGCAAGGACCGGCAAACACGGTTACATCGGGGATTCGAAATCGAAACCGCGCCGCTCGTCAGAGCGACGCGGCAGGTGCGGCGTGGGCTATTAGCCGAGATCCACCGGCACGAAGATCTGCGCGTTGTCGCGCTGGATCAGCAGCGCGATGCTGTTGCCGGCGCCGGCGATCATCTGTTTGAGCTGATCGACGCTCGTGACCGGACGGCCGTTCACCGCCAGGATCACGTCGCCCGGCTGGATGCCGGCGTTCTCCGCCGCGCCGCCCGCCTGCTGCACCAGCAAGCCGTGCGACACCGACGCGCCATTCTTCTCTTCCGGCGTCAGCGGTCTGACGGCAACCCCCAGGCGGCCTTGCAACTGGGTCGGCTGATCGGGCTTGGCCGACGCTTCCTTGCTATCCGACAGCGAGCCGATGGTCACCTTCAGATCCTTGGTCGCCTTGTCGCGCCATACCTGCACGCTGGCCGAGCTGCCCGGCGCGATGCCGGCGATCTGCGACGGCAGATCCGACGAGTCGATCACCGGCTCGCCATTCACCGAGAGGATCACGTCGCCCGGTTGCAGACCCGCCTTGGCGGCGGGGCCGCCCGGATCGACCGAGCTGACCAGCGCGCCTTGCGGCTTCTGCATGCCGAACGAGTCGGCGAGCGTCTGGTTCAGGCCCTGCACCGCGACGCCGAGACGGCCGCGACTCACGTGCCCGGTCTTGACGATGTCGTCCTTCACCTTGATGGCTTCGTTGATCGGAATCGCGAACGACAGGCCCTGGAAGCCGCCGGTCTGCGAGTAGATCATCGAGTTGATGCCGATCACTTCGCCTTGCAGGTTGAACAGCGGGCCGCCCGAGTTACCCGGATTCACCGGTACGTCGGTCTGGATGAAAGGCGTGTAGTTTTCGTTCGGCAGCGAACGCGATTTCGCGCTGATGATGCCCGACGTCACGGTGTTGTCGAAACCGTAAGGCGAGCCGATCGCGACCACCCACTGCCCGACCTTGCTCTGCCGCGGATCGCCGATCTTCACGGTCGGCAGATTGCTCGCGTCGATCTTCAGCACGGCGACGTCCGACTGCTTGTCCGCGCCGACCACCTTGGCGCGGAACTCGCGCTTGTCCGTGAGCTTGACCGTGACGACATTGGCACCGTCCACCACGTGCGCGTTGGTGAGAATGTAGCCGTCGTTGCTGACGATGAAGCCGGAGCCCAGACTCGCGCTCGGCTGATCGGGCGCATCGCCGCCGTCGCCGCCCTGCATGCCCGGCACGCCGCCGAAGAAGTGCTTGTAGAACTGATAGAACGGATCGCTCGGATCGATCGGCAACTGGTTGCCATTACCGCCACCATTGGCACCGTCGCCATCGCCGTTACTGCGCAACGCGGTGCGCTTGACCACGTGCTTCGCGCTGATGTTGACGACAGCCGGACCATAAGTTTCGACGAGTCCGGAGAAATCGGGAATGCCGGTTTTGGCGGCGGCTTCCGCGGGCATCATCGCGGCTTGCGCCGGCGTGATGACCTGCGGCGCGGGCACGTCGCGATGCCCCGCCACATAGCCGGCGGAGAGCGCCACGGCAACGGCGACGGCAACGGCGCTGCGGGACAAGGTTTTCGCGTTCATCTGGTACTCCTGACGGGGAGAAAAAGGCTTTGGAATGACACGCAGCGTACGTGCCATCGCTTAAAGGAGTCTTAAGCAGAACCCGCGCTTTTTTGCCCGTTCGAGTCGACCTCAGAACCGCACGTCGACCTGCAAGCCGCCCGTCGGCGATTCGTCGAGCGACACCGCCGCGTGATGCTGCAAGGCGATGCGTCGCACGATCGCGAGTCCCAGTCCGCTGCCCGCCACATCGGTGCGCGCACGCGTCGCACCGGCGCCCGAGCGATAGAAGCGGTCGAACACGCGATCGCGCTCGGCCGGCTCGATGCCCGGCCCGCTATCGGCGATCCGCACCAGCGGATGCCCCTCTTCCACCACCAGCGAAACGTCGACACGGCCGCCGCGCGGCGTGTACTTGGTGGCGTTATCGACGAGGTTGTTGAACATCACACGCAGCGCGTCGGCGTCGCCGATGACCGTGGCCGGCTCGCTCGCATCGATGCCGAGATCGACGCCGCGATTCTGCGCAAGCGGCGCGTAAGCCGCCACGCAATCCTGCAGGAGCATGCGCAGATCGATGGCATCGGTGACGGCGAGGCCATCGGGCTCCGAGCGAGCCAAAGCCAGCAATTGCTCGGCGAGACGCGTGGCGCGCGTCACCCCCGCCTGCAGATCGGCGAGCGCTTCCGTGCGCGACACGTCGTCTTTCGCGCGCGCCACCAGTTGCGACTGAATCTGCACGGCGGCGAGCGGCGTGCGCAACTCGTGCGCGGCATCGGCGACAAACGCCTTCTGAATATCGAGCGCGGTCGCGAGCCGTTCGAGCAGGCCGTTCAACGCGCGCACGAGCGGCTGCACTTCGAGCGGCAGACGCTGGTCGGGCAACGGATCGAGCGCTTCCGGATGGCGCGCGTCGAGCGCGCTGGTCACGCGCCGCAGCGGCCGCAACCCACGCCCGACGATCACCCACACCGCGAGTCCCATCAACGGCAACAGCACGATGAGCGGCCACAGCGTACGCAGCGCGACGCTCGCCGCGAGCTTGTTGCGCACCGACACCGGCTGCGCCAGTTGCACGACGTTATCGCCGACGATCGCGCCATACACGCGCCAGTCGCCGCGCTCCGTGTGTTCGGTCGAGAAGCCGAGTTCCGCACGCGGCGCGAGCGGCGCGCGCGGTCGCGAGTAATACATCAGCACGCCGTTGCGATTCCAGATTTGCAGCACGATGCCTTCCTCGCCGGTGTCGCGCGAACCCAGCACCTGCGAGAACGGCTCGGCCGGCAACGCCGCGGCGATCTGCTCCAACTGGTAATCGAACAGCTCGTTGGCTTCGGCGAGCGCCTGCCGGTAGATCAGCCAGCCCGCGATGCCCACGCCGAGCAGCACCAGCGCCAGCAGGCCGATCAGCAATTGACGTCGGATCGAACGCATCGGCTCAGGCGTCCTTCGCGATCATGTAACCCAGACCGCGGACGTTACGGATCAGCTCCGCGCCGAGTTTCTTGCGCAGCGCGTGAATATAGACCTCGACGGTATTGCTGCCGATCTCCTCGCCCCAGCCATACATTTTTTCTTCGAGTTGACTCTTCGAGAGCACTGCGCCCGGCCGGGCGAGCAGCGCCTCCAGCAACGCGAACTCGCGCGCCGACAGCGCGACCGGCGCGCCGTCGAGCGTGACCTGGTGCGAAGCCGGGTCGAGCGTCAGGTTGCCATGCCGGATAGTCGAATCGCTGCGGCCCGACTGACGCCGGATCAGCGCGCGCATGCGGGCGCCGAGTTCGTCGAGATCGAAAGGTTTGACGAGATAGTCGTCGGCGCCCGCGTCGAGACCTTTGACACGATCGGCGATCGCATCGCGCGCGGTCACGATCAGCACCGGCAACGCGTGACCGCGAGCGCGCAGCGTGCGCAACACGTCGAGACCGTCGCGCTTGGGCAAGCCCAGATCGAGCAGCACGAGATCGTAAGGTTGATGGCCCGCGGCGCTCAGCGCGGCTTCGCCGTCTTCCACCCAGTCGACCGCGAAGCCCTCGCCGCGCAGCGCCTTGCGCACGCCTTCGGCGATCATCCGGTCGTCTTCGACTAGCAATATGCGCATGGTGATGGAGTTCCGAAACGGTTCGAGGATGCCGCATTCTAGCGTTCGCTTCGCGCGGACGCTGCGTGGCGGTTTTGACACCGCAGGCTCGCGGCATGTCTCTACAATGTGCGCTTTGCGTCGCGGCGCAATGCCATGCGATGCGTTTTTGCGTCGCCGGATTCGCGACCCGCCCCGAACTCTTGCATCCTCGCCAGTCCATGACGCTTGCCTTGCTGTCCGCTTTTGCTCGCCGTGCCACGTTGCGCCGCCGGGCCGTCTCTTCCTCTACCTTTGCATCCGCGATTGCATCCGCTAATGATTCACCCATCGACCGGTTCGCCTTGCGTCCGGCTTTGAGCGTGCTCGCATGCGTTGCATTAAGCGGCGCTGCGTTATCGCCGCAGGGCGCGCAGGCCCGCGTCAAGGCCGCGCATCCCAGCGTCAATGTCACGACCGTGCTGCCGCAGCCGGTCATGCTCGGCCTGCAGCGCGCGCACGTTCCGCTATCGGCGATCAGCGTGGTCGTGGAGAAGGTGGGCGACCGCACGCCGATCGTCGCGCTGAACGCCGGCAAACCGATGATGCCCGCCTCGACGATGAAGCTCGTCACCACCTACTCCGGCCTGTCGATTCTCGGCCCCGATTACCGCTGGCGCACGAGCGCCTATTCGGACGGCACGCTCGACGCGAGCGGCGTCCTGCACGGCAACCTGTACATCCAGGGAACCGGCGACCCGAAACTGGTGCCGGAGGAACTCATCGACCTCGTGCAGAAGATCCACCAGGCGGGAATCACGGGCATCGACGGCGCGCTGGTGCTCGACAAGCGTTACTTCGATCCGTCCACGCGCGACCTGCCGCCGTTCGACGACGACGCGACCGCTCCTTACAACGTCGGCCCCGACCCGCTGCTGTACGCGTTCAAGGCACTGTCGTTCACGTTGACGCCGTCGCCCGACGGCAGCGTCGCGATCGACGTAGTGCCGGCGCTCGCGCAGTTGCAGATCGACAATCAGATGCATGCGGTAAACGGCCCTTGCCGCGGCGATGCATCGATCGTGTCGCCGACGGTCACGCCGCAGCCGAACGGCACGGTAGTCGCATCGTTCGCCGGCAGGTACTCGGTGCGCTGCGGCCCGCGCACGATCAACCTCGCCGTGCTCGATCACTCGTCGTTTTTTGCCGGCGGTTTTCTCGCGCTGTGGCAGCAGACCGGCGGCACGTTCCATGGCGCGACGCGTGAAGGCGCGGTTCCGGTTGGTGCACGGCTCGTCGCCACGCATCAGAGCCCGGTGCTGGGCGACATCGTTCGCGACATCAACAAGTTCAGCAACAACACGATGGCGCGCAATCTGTTTCTGACCATCGGCGCGGCCGAAGAGAAGCCGCCCGCGACGCCCGCCAAATCGGCCGAAGCCATTCAGGCGTTCCTGCAGCGCGACAGCATCAACATGGAATATCTGACGCTCGACAACGGCTCGGGTCTGTCGCGCGACGAGCATGTGACCGCGCTGGCGCTGGCCGACCTGTTGCAGCGGGCGAACGCGAGCCCGGTCGCGCAACCGTTCGTCGATTCGCTGCCGATCGCGGGTGTCGACGGCACGATGCGCAACCGGCTGACCAACCTCGGCGCCGGCGGCTATGCGCACATCAAGACCGGCACCTTGCGCGACGTCCGTGCGATCGCCGGCTACGTGGCGTCGGCGGACGGCAATAGCTACGTGGTGGTGAGCCTGATCAACGATCCGCACGCCGAAGCCGCACGCGCTGCGCACGATGCGCTGCTCGAGTGGGTGTATCAGGGACCGGCGCAGGGCTTGACCCGAGTGGCCGAAGCCACGAGTGCCCCGTCGAACGCGCCGTTTGCAGAACCGCGCGGCAAGCCCAGGAAAAACCCGAAGAAGCGCGGCGCCCATTGAGGATTCCTTCTACCGAGCCGCGCGCCGCGGCTCGCTCTAACGTGTACGCTGTCGGGCAATGTTCGGCGCGCGTGTAAACGCGGGCTGTCATGCACGAGCCTTGCAGCGATTGCGCTCGCGTGATCCGCTCAAACGACGGTCCGCTGCATGACCTGCTGCATTGCCGGAAATAATAATCAGCGTACCCGCGGGGACTCACCCGGCGGACAGCGACCACGGAGGACGACACCATGCGATTCGATGCCGAATTGCTGCTGCTTGCCATGGCGCCGGTCTTTCTCGCATGCATCGGTTGGGAAGCCTGGCACCTGCGGCGCACGCGCCCCGGCGCGCAGCTTTATAGCTGGCGCGACACGCTCTGCAACGCCGCGCTGGCGCTGTTGCAGCAGGCGGCCGACAAGCTCGCCTGGCTCGCCATCATTCCCGTCTACGCGTTTTTCTACGACCGCTACCGCGTGCATACGTGGCCGGCTAGCTGGGTGTCGCTCGTCGTGCTGTTCGTGGCGCAGGACTTTCTCTATTACGTATTCCATCGCTGCAGTCATCGGGTTCGCTGGCTATGGGCCGCGCACGTCGTGCATCACTCGTCCGAGCGGATGAATTTTTCGACCGCCTTTCGCCAGAGCCTGATGTATCCCATCGCCGGCATGTGGCTGTTCTGGATTCCGCTGGCCGTGCTGGGCTTTCCGCCGAAGCAGATTGTCGCCATCGTGCTGATCAATCTCGGCTTTCAGTTCTTCGTTCATACCCAGGCGATCGGTAAGCTCGGCTGGCTCGAATACGTGCTCAATACACCGTCGATTCACCGCGTGCATCACGCCCGCAACGATCGTTATATCGACACGAACTATGCGGGCGTGCTGGTGATCTGGGACCGGCTGTTCGGCAGTTTCGTCGAGGAAGATCCGCACGATGCGCTGGTGTACGGCATCGTCGAACCTTTGTCCACTTATAACCCGCTAACGGCGACGTTCCACGAATGGCGCTCGATGGCCGCCGACGTGGTGAGCGTGCGAGGTGTGCGCAACAAGTTGCGCGCGCTGTTCGCTCCGCCCGCGTGGGCGACGCAATATCATGCGCGTCGCGCCGCCGGCCTCGCGGTTCCGGAAGCAGATGCGCCGGACAACGACACGGCCGCGTTTCAAACAACACGCAGGCATTAGAAGATTCTGTAAGCTGTCGTCATGCCGCCGACGCGGTGGGCGCTGCCTGCAATAAATGGCATATCGGCCAGACCTACGAGGAGATTGAAACAACATGATTCGAACAACAGCATCGAAGAAACAGCATGGTTCCCGCATCACGCAAATCGCTTTGGCGAGCGCGGCATTTGCGTTGCTGACCGCTTGCGGCGGTGGTGGCGACGACAACAATTCGGGCAGTTCGACGCCTGCGGGCGGGGTGAAACTGCAAGTGGTCTCGTTCGGCGACAGTCTCTCGGACGTCGGCACGTATGCGCCGGTAATCCAGGCGAACTTCGGCGGCGGCCGCTTCACGACGAACCCGGGCGAAGTGTGGACCCAGAAGGTCGCAGAGTATTACGGCGGCACGTTGACGGCGGCGTATCTGGGCGGCTTTGGTCAGCCGTTGGCGGCGGCGGGCGGTTATGGATACGCACAGGGCGGCTCGCGCGTGACCGACCCGGATGGCGAAGGTCATGCCGCGACGGGACAGCCTGACTATGCGCAGGCGACGACGGTGCCGATCGTGACGCAGGTGCAGAACTATCTGGCCGCGCACGGCAGCTTTAATTCGAATCAACTGGTGCTGGTGAATGGCGGCGCGAACGACATTTTCGAGCTGGCGACTTCGTTGACGACCGCGATTCAGACGGACATTGCGGGTGGCATGACGGCGCAGGCTGCCGTGGTGAAGGAAACGCAGGGAACGCTGGTACCGGTGGCGGTTGCGTTGGCGCAGCAGGTGGGTGTGATCTTGCAGAATGGCGCGACGCACGTGGTGGTGTCGAATGTGCCGGACATTGGGCAGACGCCGCTGGGGTTATCGGAGGGGCCGGCGGGGCAGGCATTGTTGTCGGCGATTACGACGGTGTACAACACCGCGTTGTTTGGGGCTTTGCAGCAGGCGGGGCTGTATAGCAAGATCATTCCGATCGATGCTTATTCCTGGCAGGATAATTTGACGACTAATGCTGCGGCTAATGGGTTTAGCGTGACCAATACGGGGACTGCCTGTAATTTGACTGCGATGGCTACGGCTGCTGCCAAGTATGGGGAGAGCGATCCTACTGCGTTTGCTTCTTCGTTGTTCTGCTCACCGCAGACCTATACCGTCGCTGGGGCGGATCAGAGCTATATGTATGCCGATGAAGTGCATCCTACGACGCATACGCATGCGCTTTTTGCGCAGTATGTGGAGCAGCAGGTGGCTGCTGCTGGGGTCGGGAAGTAAGGGTTTTTTGTTGGTCTGGATTTTTTGGCCTTTCCTTGATTTGTTAGTGGTCTATTAGCGTTCCCCCTGTGCGGGGGGCACCTACTTTTCTTTGCCGCCGCAAAGAAAAGTAGGCAAAAGAAAGCGGCTCACACCGCTAATTCTTAAGCGGGGACCGCGCGGGTTTCTTTGGTAGTGGTGCATCTGGAATCCGGTCCCGCGCGCATTCGACGTTAGTGACAAAGCACTCATCAGCTCCCACTCCGCACTGCGTGCGTCGCGGATGGGTACACCACGGAAAGCGAAAAACCGAGGGTGGTAGAACGACCCGGGGGGCGCGCGAAGCGTCGCCGGAAGAATGACTGCCTTGTCACCAAGGCGAAGTGTGCGAGAGCACGGATTCCAGATGCACCACTAATAGGGAAATGCTACGGGGCCCACTTATAAGCTAGCGGTGTGAGCCGCTTTCTTTTGCCTACTTTTCTTTGCGGCCGGCAAAGAAAAGTAGGTGCCCCCCCGCACAGGGGGAACGCTAATAGACCACTACCAAAGCAAGGAGAGGCCAAAGCCCAAAAAAGCCAGTGCAACGATAAAACCCACCCTTCACTCCGCCTCAAAAGCCGCAGCCGCCCTCCCCAACCGATCATTAACCGCATCCCACTCTGCCGCCTCAGGCAGCTTCTCAACAAGAATCCGCCCAACCCCCGCGCGATCGAGCGCCCTCAGCATCCCATAAAGCTCCCGCGCATAAACCATCGGTTCTTCAGGCGCAGCCAAAAACCGGACCCCCTCCGCGCGAGCCCAGTCCCCCGCCCGGGAAACCCGTGCCACCAACGCCACGCGTTCACCCACCCCGAGCCCCGCGAGCACCCTTTCGAGCGCCTCGAACGGCAACAACACCAATGGTGTCCTCGGCGCGTAATGCGCCTTCAACGTCCCGGAAGCCCGCGGTGCAGTCGCATCCGACCCATCCGGCAGACGCGGCGCCTCCCCGATCACGTCGGCAATCTGCTGCGGCGTCACATGCCCCGGCCGCAACAGCGCCGGAAAACCCCGCGACAAATCCAGAATCGTCGACTCGATCCCCACCTCCGACGCGCCGCCATCCAACACGTGAATCGCCGAGCCGAACTCATCGCGCACATGCTGCGCCGTCGTCGGACTCACATGCCCAAACCGGTTGGCCGACGGCCCGGCAACGCCGCCATGCCCACCGCGCAACGCGCTGAACGCCTCCAGTAAAGCCTGCGCAACCGGATGCGACGGACACCGCAGTCCCACCGAATCCTGCCCCCCGCTGACCGCCGGATCGATATGCGCCGCACGCTTGAGAATCAAGGTCAGCGGCCCCGGCCAGAACGCGTCGATCAAGCGCTGCGCCTGCGCCGGCAAATGCTCGACCCAGTAGCCCGGATCGCCCTGCGGCGCCAGATGCACGATCACCGGATGGTTCGCCGGCCGCCCCTTCGCCGCATAAATACGCGCCACCGCGTCCGCACTCTCGGCATCACCGCCGAGGCCATACACCGTCTCGGTGGGAAAGGCGACCAGTTCGCCCGCATCCAGCAAGGCGGCCGCGTGTGCGATCTCCGCCGCGCTAACCGGCAACGCGCTCGCCGCAGCAACGGGTGGTTTCTGTTGATCCGACATGGCCAGCCGTCAGCTCGTGATGATATGCAGCAGCCGCGCGCAATCGCGCCCCGCCGTGCGCGCCTCTTCGAGCGTCGCAGCCGTGAAGTTCACGTGACCCATCTTGCGGCCGCAACGCGCCTCTTCCTTGCCATACAGATGCAGGCGCGCTGCCGGCATCGCAGCGACTTCCTGCCACGGCGGCGTCACTGCCGCGCCCTTCGGCCCGCTCGGGAACCAGACGTCGCCGAGAATGTTCAGCATCACCGCCGGCGAGTGCTGGCGCGTGTCGCCGAGCGGCATGCCCGTCATCGCGCGCACCTGCTGCTCGAACTGACTCGTCGCGCAGGCATCTACCGTGTAGTGACCGGAATTGTGCGGACGTGGCGCCATCTCGTTGGCGACCAGCGAGCCGTCTTCGAGAATGAAAAATTCGACGCACAGCACGCCGACATAGCCGAGCTTGTCGGCAATCTGCAGTGCGGCCTGCTGCGCCTGCTCGACGACCGTCGCGCTCGCATCCGGCGCGGGGACGATAGTGTGCGACAGCACGCCGTCGCGGTGTGTATTCTGCGCCAGCGGATACACCACCGACGCGCCGCTCGCCGCTCGCGCAATCAACGCGGACACTTCGTACTTCAGCGGCAAGCGCTTTTCCAGCATGCAGGGCACGCCAGCCAGCGACGCATGCGCCTCGCGCACTTCCTCGGCATTGCGCACGCGAATCTGGCCTTTGCCGTCGTAACCCATGCGCGCCGTTTTGAGAATGCCGGGCAGTACGGCTTCAAGTTGGGCGTCGCCGAGCTCGGAGAGCGCCGCGGACGATTCGATCACCACGTGCGGCGCCACTGCCACGCCCGACGCCGCGATAAACCGCTTCTCGGCAATCCGGTCCTGCGCCACCGCGACGCAACGGCCGGCCGGACTCACGAACGTGGTTTTGGCCAGGAAGTCGAGGCTCGTTGCCGGCACGTTTTCGAACTCGGTCGAGACCGCCGCGCACAACCGCGCGAGTTCGGTCAGCGACGCTTCGTCGTCGTACGCCGCACGAATATGACGATCGGCGACTGCACCCGCCGGACTGCTTTCGTCCGGGTCGAGCACGGCGACGCGATAGCCCATGGCCTGCGCGGCAAAACAGAACATGCGGCCGAGCTGGCCGCCACCGACCATGCCAAGCCATGCGCCGGGCAGAATCGGTGAAACCGGTGTGTTGTCTGGATTCATCTTAGTGGTCGGTCGCGGCCGGCGCGCTCGCATAAAACGGAGCGCGTCGGCCGGGGGTCAGGCAAGGGGACTTCTGGAATCAATCAGCTTTGCGCTTCTACTTTGCTTCTCGTATGCCTCGCAAGCGAGTTACATCCGCGTCACAGTCGAGTCAGAGCGGCTTCACATCCGCTTCACAGCGCGGGCAGCACCATCGCATGCGCCGCCTGGTTCTGACGCAAACGGAACGCTGCGAGCTTGTCTGCAAACGCGGCGCTCGTGCCGCCGAGAATCGACACCGCGAACAACGCCGCGTTGGCCGCGCCCGCTTCGCCTATCGCAAACGTCGCCACCGGCACGCCCTTGGGCATCTGCACGATGGAGTGCAACGAGTCGACGCCCTTCAGATACTTGCTCGAGACCGGCACGCCGAGCACCGGCACCGTCGTCTTGGCGGCCAGCATGCCCGGCAGATGCGCCGCGCCGCCCGCACCCGCGATGATGGCGCGCAGGCCGCGTTCACGCGCGCTCCCGGCATAGGCGAACATCTCGTCGGGCATGCGATGCGCGGACACCACCTTCGCTTCGTACGGCACGCCGAATTCCTGCAGAATCGCCACGGCGTTTTTCATGACTTCCCAGTCGGAGCTGGAGCCCATCAGCACGCCGACCAGCGGCGCGTCGTGCGTATGGGCGGTTTGAGCTTCACTCATCTTGTGGTTCCTGGTTTCCCGTTCGGCCAGCGCGTCGCTCAGGCGAGCTTTTGCCCGGTCAGACGTTCGAGCGCTTCCTGATACTTTTCGCCCGTCTTCGTGACGACTTCGTCCGGCAGCTTCGGCGCCGGCGGTTCTTTCTTCCAGGATTGGGTTTCGAGCCAGTCGCGCACGAACTGCTTGTCGAACGACGGCGGGTTGGTGCCGACCTTGTATTCGTCGGCCGGCCAGAAGCGCGAGGAATCGGCCGTCAACGCTTCGTCCATCAAATACAGCTTGCCGTGATCGTCCAGACCGAATTCGAATTTCGTGTCGGCGATGATGATGCCGCGCGTCGCCGCGTAGTCGGCGGCTTCCTTGTACAGCTTGATCGAGATGTCGCGAATGGTGGCCGACAGTTCGGTGCCGATGCGCCGTTCCATCTCGTCGTACGTGATGTTTTCGTCGTGGTGGCCCATCTCGGCCTTGGCTGCCGGCGTGAAAATCGGCTCGGGGAGCTTTTGTGCGTTCTGCAGGCCCGGCGGCAATTCGACGCCGCAAACCGAACCGGTCGCCTGGTAGTCTTTCCAGCCGCTGCCGGCCAGATAGCCGCGCACCACGGCTTCCACCAGAATTGGCTCGAGTCGCTTGACCACGACCGCGCGGCCCTTCACCTGCTCCGCTTCGTCGGCGGACACCACCGACTCGGGCGCCACGCCCGTCAGGTGATTCGGCACCACGTGCTTGAGTTTCTCGAACCAGAAGTTGGCCATTTCGTTGAGCACGCGGCCCTTGTTCGGAATCGGCTCGCCCATGATGACGTCGAACGCCGACAGACGGTCGGTCGTGACGATCAGCAACTGGTCGTTGCCCACCGCATAGTTGTCGCGGACTTTACCGCGGCCGAGCAGCGGCAGCGAGCGGAGCGTGGATTCGTAAAGGGTAGACATCGTCGTGGTTCGCTAGAAATGGAACAAAAAGGGGACAAAAACTGTGACCCGAACAAAAGGGAAACGCCGTTCCCCGGATGATGCGGGAACGGCGATCGAACGACAACCTGGCCGGATGGCCAGGCGCGCGGAAGATTGCGCGCCCGACGAAGCGTCGGTTGGCGCAATCTGATCAGAACCTAGCGGACGACTTGCGCAAGCTCGCCAGCTTTGTACTTTTCCGCGATTTTATCAAGCGAAACCGGCTTGATCTTGCCAGCCTGGCCTTCGCAGCCGAATTGCGTATAACGCTCGATACAGATTTTCATCGCTGCGTCGCGCGCGGGCTTCAGGTAATCGCGGGGGTCGAACTTGCCCGGATTGGTCGCCATATAGCGGCGAATCGCGCCGGTAATGGCCAGACGCAGGTCGGTGTCGATATTGACCTTGCGCACGCCGTTCTTGATACCTTCCTGGATTTCCTCGACCGGCACGCCGTAGGTTTCCTTCATGTCGCCGCCGAATTCACGGATCTCGGCCAGCAGTTCCTGCGGCACCGACGACGAGCCGTGCATCACCAGATGGGTGTTCGGAATGCGCTGGTGGATTTCCTTGATGCGCTGAATCGACAGAATATCGCCCGTGGGCTTCTTGCTGAACTTGTACGCACCATGCGACGTGCCGATGGCAATCGCCAATGCATCGCACTGGGTCAGCTTGACGAAGTCGGCAGCCTGCTCCGGATCGGTCAGCAGTTGCTCGCGGGTCATCGTGCCTTCTGCGCCGTGGCCGTCTTCCTTGTCGCCCTTCATGGTTTCCAGCGAACCGAGCACGCCCAGTTCCGCTTCCACCGTGATCCCGATCGAATGCGCCGCTTCCACCACCTTGCGCGACACGTCGACGTTGTACTCGTACGAAGCAACCGTCTTGCCGTCGGCTTCGAGCGAACCGTCCATCATCACGCTGGTGAAACCGCTGCGGATCGCCGCCATGCACACCGCCGGCGATTGCCCGTGATCCTGGTGCATCACGACCGGAATGTGCGGATACGACTCCACCGCCGCTTCGATCAGATGGCGCAGAAACGCTTCGCCCGCATACTTACGCGCGCCGGCCGAAGCCTGCATGATGACCGGTGCGTTGACCTTGTCGGCCGCCGCCATGATCGCCTGCACCTGTTCCAGGTTGTTCACGTTGAATGCCGGAAGGCCATAACCGTTTTCCGCGGCATGGTCCAGCAGTTGACGCATTGATACGAGAGGCATGCTGTCACTCCTTAGATTGAAACGAATTCTGTGCCGCTGACGGCCGCCGTTCTTTTTTTGGGCGATTTTATCGCGAAGCAAACCGCATACCCGTTTCACACGTTCCCTAAGGCGCCGTGCCCAGCACGCGCAATCGAAGTCCGTGTGCCGCCTCTCGCGGGGTGTGCGGGCCTGCTTCGCTCATCGAGCCCGTGACGGTCGAGCCATCTACAACCTGTTCAACGCATTCAATACGGTTCGCCGACCCGCACGATCTTCAGCGTGTTCGTGCCGCCCGCCTGACCCATCGGCTCGCCGACCGTCAGCACCACCATGTCGCCGCGCGACGCGTAACCCTTGCTGACCACGGTTTCCAGCGCCTGTTGCAACGCGATGTCGCGGTCGGTGTTGGTGTCCAGATGCAGCGACGTCACGTTGCGGTACAGCGCCATGGCGCGCTCGCTGCCGACCCGCGGCGTGAGCGCGAAAATCGGCACGTGCGACCAGTGGCGAGACATCCACAGCGCGGTCGAACCGGACTCGGTCAACGCCACGATCGCCTTCGCGCCCAGGTGATAGGCGGTGAACAGCGCGCCCATCGCGATCGACTGGTCGATGCGCGTGAACGTGCGGTCGAGGAAATCCTTGTCCAGCTCCGACTGCTCCGATTTCTCGGCTTCGAGGCAAATGGCCGCCATCGTTTCGATGGTTTCCACCGGGTACTTGCCGGCCGCCGATTCCGCCGACAGCATCACCGCGTCCGTGCCGTCCAGCACCGCGTTCGCGACGTCCGACACTTCGGCGCGGGTCGGCACCGGTGCGTAGATCATCGACTCCATCATCTGGGTCGCGGTGATCACGAACTTGTTCGATTCGCGCGCCATACGGATCATCCGCTTTTGCAGCGCGGGGACTGCGGCATTCCCCACTTCCACGGCCAGATCGCCACGCGCGACCATGATGCCGTCCGATGCGTCCAGAATCCCCTGCAGCGCAGGAATGGCTTCCGCGCGCTCGATTTTGGCGATCATCTTCGGCTTGATGCCGTGCGGCGCGCCGGCGATATTCGCGAGCTGACGGGCCATTTCCATGTCCGTCGCGTTCTTCGGAAACGATACCGCGACAAAATCGACACCGATCGACATCGCCGTGCGGATGTCTTCCATGTCCTTCGCGGTGAGCGCCGGCGCGGACAGTCCGCCGCCTTGCCGGTTGATGCCCTTGTTGTTCGACAACTCGCCGCCAATCTTGACGACCGTGTGGATCTCGCTGCCGATCACGCGCTGGACGTCCAGCACGATCAGGCCGTCGTTGAGCAGCAGCACGTCGCCCGATTTCAGGTCGCGCGGCAAGTCCTTGTAGTCGAGGCCGGCGCGCTGTTCGTTACCCAGTTCACAGTCGGCGTCGAGAATGAACGGCTCGCCGGCCGTCAGCAGGATCTTGCCGTTCTCGAATTTGCCGACGCGGATTTTCGGGCCTTGCAGGTCGGCCATGATGGCCACTTCGCGGCCGGCCTGACGGGCCGCCTCGCGCACGAATTCGGCGCGCTGGCGGTGGTCGTCGGCGGTGCCGTGCGAAAAATTGAGCCGGACGACATCCAGTCCGGCATGAATCATCTTGAGCAGAATTTCCGGCGTGCTGGAAGCCGGGCCGATGGTGGCGACAATCTTGGTGGCGCGATGCATGAGTCTCCTCGTCTGGGTTTGATCGCTGGAAAGAGCGCTGCGAGTCGGATGCGGAGGCTGCGCACCGAAGAAAGCTGGCTGGGGCTGCGCGCCGGTTGAAACCGGCGTCGCTTTATTGTGTGAAGCGGTGTTCGGGAGCAGGACTGGAGGAGCGGGCGTGGGCACGGGGGTGGAGTCGGGCGTCTGCAAGGGCGTCTGCACGGCCGCCTGCGAGGACTCCGGCTGGGGCGCCGGAACTGGCGCGACCACCGCAGCGGCGCGCACGGCGCGCTCCCCTGCCGATCCTGCCGCCGTATTGCGCGGCGCCTGAGCGCCGCGCCCCTTTGCCGACTTCGCCGTTGGGGAGCGTGTCGCCACGTTAAGCCCGCGATTCCAGCACTTCGACGGCGGGCAGCTTCTTGCCTTCGAGGAACTCGAGGAAAGCGCCGCCGCCCGTCGAGATATAGCTGACCTGGTCGTGAATGCCGTATTTGGCGATGGCTGCGAGCGTATCGCCGCCGCCTGCGATCGAGAACGCCGACGACCTGGCGATCGCCTCGGCCAGCGTTTTGGTGCCGTTGCCGAACTGGTCGAATTCGAACACGCCGACCGGGCCGTTCCACACGACCGTGCCGGCTTTTTCCAGCTGCGCGGCCAGTACCTTGGCGGTTTCCGGTCCGATATCGAGGATCATGTCGTCGTCTTCGACGTCCGCCACGGCCTTGATCTCGGCCTTGGCGGCCGGCGAAAACTCCTTCGCCGTGACCACGTCGACCGGGATCGGTACCGACGCACCGCGCGCCTTGGCCGCGTCGATGATGGCCTTCGCGTCGCCGACCAGATCGGCTTCGGCCAGCGACTTGCCGATTTTCAGGCCCGCGGCCAGCATGAACGTGTTGGCGATGCCCCCGCCGACGATCAGCTGATCGACCTTCTCGGCGAGCGACTTCAGGATGGTGAGCTTGGTGGACACCTTCGAGCCGGCCACGATGGCGACCAGCGGGCGCTTCGGCGCGCCCAGCGCCTTACCGAGCGCTTCCAGTTCGGCGGCGAGCAGCGGGCCGGCACAGGCGACCGGCGCGTATTTCGCGATGCCGTGGGTGGTGGCCTCGGCACGGTGCGCGGTGCCAAACGCGTCGTTCACGTAGATGTCGCAGAGCTTCGCCATTTTCTGCGCGAGCTCGTCGGAGTCTTTCTTCTCGCCCTTGTTGACGCGGCAGTTTTCCAGCAGCACGACATGGCCCGGCGCCACGTTCACGCCGTTTTCGACCCAGTTCGCGACCAACGGCACGTCGCGGCCGAGCAGTTCGGCGAGACGTTTGGCGACCGGCGCGAGCGAATCTTCCGGCTTGAAATCGCCCTCGGTCGGGCGGCCCAGGTGCGAGGTGACCATCACGGCAGCGCCCGCCTCGAGCGCGTCCTTGATAGCCGGCACGGAGGCGCGTATGCGGGTGTCTTCGGTGATGTTGCCTTGATCGTCCTGCGGCACGTTCAGATCCGCGCGAATGAACACGCGTTGACCGGCTAGCTTGCCTTCGGCGATCAGATCGGTGAGACGCAATACCTTAGTCATGGGCTTGGGTGCGAGTTGATGAGAAGGCGGTGGCGGACGGCGCACTGACGCTCCGGCGCGGTGGACTTCAGCGCTTCGGCACGGCAGCGGCTCCACTGAATCGGGTGCCGGCGGCATGGCTGCGGCTCACGCGCCTTCCTGCAACGGCGCGCTTATCCCGGAAAAAACGCATTTTAACCGATCCCCATGACCTTCTGACCCGCAACTGGGCGAATGTCCCGTATTTGAAAGTCCCGCCGCCAAGGCTGCGGCGGCGCCGGACTGGAATTATGCGCGCGCCGAATTATAGCGCCGTGAATGCGGCCGAATGCCCGTTTCGTGTGCAAAAGACGCTAAAATGACGCTCCTCGCAAGACCTCACAACCGCACAAGCACCTGTTGGAGAATCGTATGTCAATGGCCGACCGCGACGGCAAGATCTGGATGGATGGCAAGCTCATCGACTGGCGCGACGCCAAGATCCACGTCCTTACCCACACGCTGCATTACGGCATGGGCGTCTTCGAAGGCGTGCGCGCCTACAAGACGGTCGACGGCGGCACGGCCATTTTCCGGCTGCAGGAGCACACCAGGCGGCTTCTGAATTCGGCCAAGATTTTCCAGATGGACGTTCCCTACGACCACGAAACGCTGGCCGCCGCGCAGTGCGAAGTGGTCCGCGAGAACAAGCTGGAATCGTGTTATCTGCGCCCGATCATCTGGGTCGGTTCGGAAAAGCTGGGTGTCTCGGCCAAGGGCAACACCATCCACACGGCCATCGCCGCGTGGCCGTGGGGCGCCTACCTCGGTGAAGACGGCATTGCCAAGGGCATCCGCGTGAAGACGTCGTCGTTCACGCGCCATCACGTGAACGTTTCCATGGTCCGCGCCAAGGCGTCGGGCTGGTACGTCAACTCGATCCTCGCCAACCAGGAGGCCATTACCGACGGCTACGACGAAGCGCTGCTGCTCGACGTCGACGGTTATGTGTCGGAAGGTTCGGGCGAAAACTTCTTCCTCGTGAACAACGGCAAGCTGTACACGCCGGACCTGGCCTCGTGCCTCGACGGCATTACGCGCGACACCATCATCACGCTGGCGCGCGACGCAGGTATCGAAGTCATCGAGAAGCGCATCACCCGCGACGAGGTCTACACCTGCGACGAAGCGTTCTTCACCGGCACGGCCGCCGAAGTCACGCCTATCCGCGAACTCGACAACCGCACGATCGGCTCGGGCGCGCGTGGCCCGATCACGGAAAAGCTGCAGTCGGGCTTCTTCGATATCGTGAACGGCAAGAGCGAGAAGTACGCGCACTGGCTCACGAAAATCTGACGCGCGCTGTCCGACGCGCGCCGCCCGCACCCTGCATACAACGAGAAAGTCCATGAGCGAAATCAAGGAAATGCCGCTGGTCGAACTGTCGGCGAAAGACCTGCCGGCTTACTGCCCGAATCCGGCCATGCCGCGCTGGAGCGCCCATCCGCGCGTCTTTATCGATGTGACGCATGGCGAAGCCAAATGCCCGTACTGCAGCACGCGTTACAAGCTGCGCGACGGCGAAGTGGTCAAGGGTCATTGAACCCACGCCGCTCTACGCACGCAGAATGCTGAACGACGAGTGCGGGGCGGCGCGGCCGAACCCGCGCCGCTTCCCTTTCTTACCTACCCGAACGCCACGCGCCTCGCGCGCGCGGCGCTTCGCTTCGACACCGGATATTCCCTCTGATGCGTCGCGCGTTGGTTATCGCACCGAATTGGATCGGTGACGCATTGATGGCGCAGCCGCTGTTTGCGCGCCTCGTTAAACTGCATCCGCGCATGGTGATCGACGCGGTCGCGCCTTCCTGGGTTGCGCCCGTCCTCGAGCGCATGCCGGAAATCCGCGACGTCTATGCCACCGACCTCGCGCACGGCAAGCTGCAGATGTTGCGCCGCTGGCAACTGTCGAGCGACTTGCGCGACGTCGGCTACGACGCGGCCTACGTGCTGCCGAACTCGCTCAAATCCGCGCTGATTCCGTGGATGGCGGGGATTCCGCTGCGCATCGGCTATACCGGCGAGAGCCGTTACGGGCTGCTCAACGTGCGTCACGCGAATCCGCGTAAAGACGAGCGGCCGCCGATGGTCGGCCACTACGCCGCGCTCGCCTACGCGCCCGGCGCCCGCGTTCCGGACGACCTGCCGATGCCCCGGCTCGACGCCGATCTGAACGAAGCGTCCCGCGTGTCGTCGCGCTTCAATCTGGATACGCGCGTGCCGCTACTGGTGTTCTGCCCGGGCGCCGAATACGGGCCGGCCAAGCGTTGGCCACCCGAGCATTTCGCGGCGCTCGCGCAAATGGTCGGCCAGTCGTTCCCGTACACGCAGATCGTTGCGCTCGGTTCGCCGAAAGACGCGCCGCTCGCCCAGGCCATCGCCGAGAAAGCGCCGAACGTGCGCAATCTGTGCGGACAGACTGCGTTGAACGAAGCGTGCGCGCTGATTGCGCGGGCCAACGCGGTGATCACCAACGACTCCGGCCTGATGCACGTGGCCGCCGCACTGCGCCGCCCGCTCGTGGCCGTGTACGGTTCGACCGATCCGCGCCACACGCCGCCCTTGTCCGAGCTTGCGAAGGTACAATGGCTCCATCTCGAATGTAGCCCCTGTTTCCAGCGCGAGTGTCCGCTCGGCCATCTGAACTGTCTGAAGCAGTTGAGCGCCGAGCAGGTTTTCGGCGATTTGCGCGGCATGCTGGTCGCGCAACGCTAAAGCCTCCGGGCGCTGGCGCTTTCTCGAGTAGCACTGCACGCAACACCGCACGCCCCGAGCGCGTCGCGTCGTGCTCGCGCCTCACGGCGCGGGCATCCTCGCGCAACGGGACGTTTGTCCGGTGCTCCGGACTGTCCCGCTGACCGCTGCCCCGCAACCGCGCGCTGCGCACAAGAGACTGACGAGCCATGCCACGTTTTGCCCATATCTTCGAAGCCGCCGCCGATACCCTGAACGCCTACTATCAGGCCATCGCCGAGGTCAATATCGACAGCTTGATGGGCCTGTGGATCGACGAGGAGTTCGTGAGTTGCATTTGCGCCGATGGTTCGCATCTGCACGGCCTCGATAACATTCGCGCCGGCTTGCAGATGCAGCTCGAAGCCGCGCCGGTGTCGATCGAACCACTCGATATCCGCGTGTACGACAGTCTCGGCACCGTCGTCTACGCGATTGCCGAGGCGCATCGTCCGGCCGATCCGAAGGCGACGCCGGCCATGGTTTTCACCACTTACGTGATGGTCCACGAACGCGGCGAATGGCGTATCGCCCACATTCACGCAAGCCCGATGCCGAACGACACGGCCAGCCAGTTCGCCACCAAGATGCGACACGGCCAGGGGTCGTTGCACTGACGTGCTCCGTCGTTGGTTCGTGGGTTGTTCGTGGGTTGTTCGTGGGTTGTTCGTGGGTTGTTCGTGGGTTGTTCGTGGGTCGGGCTTCCCTGACCCACACTGTTTTTCCCGTTTTTTTCCCCAGCGATTTTTTTGCTCCGACGCCTGTATGAGCACGACGCAAGATAAATCCGCCGCTTCAAGCGCCTCCAGCACCTCCCCGACTTCCGCCGTCGCCCGTAGCGCGGTCGCGGCCGTCGATGCCGCCGTCGATCTCCTCTATCGCGCGCCCTTGTGGCTGCCGAACCGGCACGCGCAAACCATCGTCCCGTCGCTGTTCGCGCGCCGCCCCACGGTCTCGTTCACGCGCGAACGCTGGGATACGCCGGACGGCGACTTCATCGATCTCGACTGGGTGGTGCACGAGGCCCCGGCGGCGTCGGCGAACTCTATCGCCCCGCCGCCCGATGCACCGCTGTTCGTGCTGTTCCACGGCCTCGAAGGCAGTTCGGCGTCGCACTATGCTGCAGCGTTGATGCACGCGGCGCGCGAATTGGGGTGGCACGGCGTCGTGCCGCATTTCCGCAGTTGCAGCGGCACGCTGAATCGTCTGCCGCGCTTTTATCATCTCGCCGATAGCGACGAGGTCGATTGGGTGCTGCGACGTCTGCGCGCCGTGCATCGCGGACCGATTGTCGCCGCGGGCGTATCGCTCGGCGGCAATGTGCTGTTGCGCTGGCTTGGCGAGCGGCGCGAAGAGGCCGCGAAGGTGATTTCGGCTGCCGCTGCGATCTCCACGCCGATCGACGTGCATGCCGGCGGCCGCGCATTGTCGCAGGGCTTCGGCATGGTCTATACGCGCAGCTTTTTGAAGACGCTGAAACTCAAAGCCGAGCAGAAGCTGGTGCAATTCCCCGGCCTGTTCGATCGCGATGCGATGCTCGCGAGCCGTACCATGTACGAGTTCGACAACGTGGTGACCGCGCCGCTGCACGGCTTTCGCAATACCGACGAGTACTGGCGCACGGCCACCACGCGGCCGCTGCTGCCGCATATCGACGTGCCGACGCTGGTGCTGAACGCGCGCAACGACCCGTTCCTGCCGGCCGAGGCGCTGCCGTCGCGCGAGGACGTATCGGCGGCCGTCGAACTCGATCAACCCAAACACGGCGGACACGCCGGGTTTATGACCGGGCCGTTCCCGGGCCGCATCGACTGGCTGTCGCGGCGCGTGTTCGGCTATCTGGAGCGGCACATCGATCATGGATGACATCGTCAAACAGGCGCTCGCCAAGTGGCCGAACGTCCCGAGTTGCACCGGCTGGCTGCTGCTCGACCGGCGCGGTAACTGGCGCATGCGCGATGAAGCGGCGCAGGCGAACGGCTCGGCCGGCGAGCCGATCCGGCATGAAGCGCTGCTAGGGTTCATCAATCGCAATTACGCGGTGGATGACAGCGGGCAGTGGTTTTTTCAGAACGGCCCGCAGCGGGTTTATGTGGAGTTGGGATATACGCCCTGGGTGGTGAGGCTTTCGCTCGATGAAGCCGCTGCGCTTGTGTTGAACGATCACGCGGGCTCGGCATTCGAGCCTGTGGCGGTGTTCGTCGACGATCAAGGCGGGATTCTGTTCACCGACGATTCGACGCCACCGCGCGTGGCCGTGCTGCACGATCATGACCTGGAAGTGTTCGCCGATCACGCCGCGCTTGGTGACGATTCGTTGAGCGGCACGTTTCGCTGGAACGGCGCCGCGGATTTGCCGCTACAGAAGGTGCCGCGCGATGAGGTTGCGGCGCGGTTCGGTTTTGTGGCGAGTCCCGCGGCGCTTGCTGCTTCGGCTTCTTCTGGCGGGAAGGCTTAGGTGGTTGGAGCCAGGCCCGCTGCTATCATTGGCGCCCTTTGAAGGAGCCCGATCATGCCTGAACTCACTCATTTCGATGCAGCCGGACAGGCGCATATGGTGGACGTCGGCGGCAAGCTGGAGACCAGACGGATCGCCATTGCGCGCGGCTCGATCCGCATGCTGCCGGAAACGTTCGCGTTGATCCGCGATGGGAATGCCAGGAAGGGCGATGTTATCGGCATCGCTCGAATTGCCGCTATTCAAGGGGCGAAGCGGACCGCCGATCTGATTCCGCTATGTCATCCGCTCGCGCTTACGCGCGTCAAGGTGGAGTTCGAGCTTGATGAGACGCTGCCGGGTGTGCACTGCGTGGTGCAGGTCGAGACGCTCGGGCGCACCGGCGTGGAAATGGAAGCGCTGACCGCCGTGCAGGTCGGGCTGCTGACGGTGTACGACATGTGCAAAGCGGTGGATCGAGGGATGACGATTACCGATGTGAAGGTGCTGGAAAAGCACGGGGGGAAGTCGGGGGATTGGGTGGCGGGGGGTTAAGACTTTGTTTCAATAGTCTTTTTTTCACCGGCGCTCAGGACATTGTCCGCCAAACCTTGGTGATCGTTGCCAACTCGGCTGGCTTACACAAGGACGCTTAAATCGATCTTGCTCCAATCCTGCTCCACTAGAGGACAGGATTGGCCGCAATTCAGCGTAGAAAAGACAGATGGCAAGTACGAATCCGCCGTCGAGGATTTCTCGTCGAAGTCAAAACCTTCAACACCCGCCAAGACGCTGAACAGTGGGCGCGATCCGTCGAAACCGACATGGATCGGGGAAGCTTCCTGAGTCGCAGTGAGGCTGAGGCAAATACGCTCGAACACTTGATCGAGCGTTACATCACAGATGTGATGCCAACACTGAGAAGCGGGTCGGACGAAATATCACGGCTTCGGGCCACTTGCCGCACCCGACTTGCGAAACTCAGCATGGCCGCGTTGACCCCGAAGGCTGTCGCGGCCTATCGCGACGAACGGCTCAAACAAGTGAAGCCAGCAACGGTGATTCGAGAACTGGCCTATCTATAGGCGATCATCAACCATGCGCGTCGAGAGTGGGACATCAACATCACGAACCCCGTCGCGTTGATTCGTAAGCCACCATCGCCTCAAGGTCGTGATCGGGTGTTGTCTGCCGACGAAGAAGCACGGCTTCTTGCAGAACTTGCCCCTGCTGGTCGCATAAACGTTTGGCTGCTTCCCGCAACCATCCTGAGTCTGGAAACGGGCATGCGGCATGGTGAACCCATCGAAATGCGGTGGGTGAATGCCAGCTTTGGAGACCGGACCGCTCATCTACCAATGACCAAGAACGGGATGGCACGGACTGTCCCACTGTCCAAGAAAGCGGTTGCTACCTTGGCTGCTCTTCCACGCTCCGTTGACGGAAGGGTCATCCCGGTCAAGGGCAACCCGCTGCACGCGGCGTTCAGGAAGGCATGCAAACGTGCTGGCATCAAGGACCTTCACTGGCACGACCTGCGACATACAGCAATTACACGCGTAGCCCAGAAGCTGCAAAATGCCATCGAACTGGCCGCTGTCTCGGGCATCGCAGCTTGATGATGTTAAAGCGGTACTACCACCCGTCAGCTACCGAGTTGGCACGGAACCTTGGCTGAAACAACCAGCCCCAATTCGGGAGACTGTCGATTCGCTCTATTTCGACGGATCGATGGTCCCTTCCTTGCCGGTATAGGGGTTCACGTTCCCTTTCGACGACCAGTTGTCGTACTTCGTGCCGTTCGGGTTGGTTTGGTTATGCCCGGCAACGTAGGTGCCATTGCTACGCGTATATCCGCTGACGTAGTGTTCACCGCTGCTGCTTGAGTGATAGCTACTGTGTCCGCCGCCGAGACCGCCACCCCGCGCAAATGCAACGGTTGAAATCAGGCACAAGCAGACGGCAATCAATTTGATTTTCATGGTGGTCCCCGGATGGTCTATAGAGTTGTTGCCGACTTTCTTTCATTATCTTGCCGACACCTTGCGATTCTATAACTGTCTGTCCGCTTTATTCACCTATCGGAAACACTATGGACGCGCCGCCTTGGGTTTCTCGGGCGAGAATTCACGCGGAATCGCTTGATTCACTGCCGTCGTTTGGCTTCCCCGGCGCTGGCAGCGAAGTGGTTTCAAAGGCCATAGCATGCCGCAACATCCGGCAAACTCCGTCTAATCCGGGAAATAAGGTGGCCGCTGTTACTCCCATGAACGCGAGATCACCCAGCGCTTCGGACGCAAATGCTGCTGGAACCTCTGCGGCCATGAGATACCGTACATTCTGATGTCTTTCAATGTTGCAGATGAACTGCTCAATGTTTCCGACGTTGGAAACGAGGAAGCGTCCTTGTTGGGCGTACAGGCGGGGATTGTCTCTCGCTGAAACAGACAGGAACGACATGTACGGTTCAAGGAATGGAATGGTCACGATTGGCGGTGAAAACCGCTCAACAAATTCGCGGGTCAACGCATAGACACGCACGCGGTTGTCTCTCGACCGCAACGACCGATTTTCTAATGCATCGGCGAAACCGAAAAATGCCGCGATGTACGGCGACCCTGTCCAGTCGAGCAGCGGCGTCGGCAAACCATGATGCTGCGCCAAGCCGAGTAACACCGAGTAGTCAACCGAGTCCCCAAGGTTGATGCGGCGGTTGGTTACAGCTTCCACATGCGAGTGAAAGATTGGCAACGTCTCGGCACAATACCTGTTCAACCGCGTTCTACCCGACCGGTACAGACTTGTTTCTAATCTGAACTGGTGCGATCCATGCCCGCGAAACGCGACACCACCTTGTGCCCGTACCTCGCCCGCCCACTGCTTGAACTCATCCCACGAACCGCACTGACGGATGTCGGCAATCCCGCCGCTCGATGGAAGCGGCTTCAACGAAATCTTTCCACCGGGTCCGTCTGCATCTAGCCAAGTACCCCTTAGTCCTGTACGGGTCGCTTTTAGACTTGCCCGAGTCGAAAGCAGCAGTCGTCGGGTGTGTTCATCGACTCGCGGCTCCATCACCTGACCGCGTTCATCATGCGAGAAAAGCCTAATGGCCTGATATTCGGAAACGTCGCCTTGTTGCGAGATACGGAGACCTAGCGCCGCCGCTGTCGGCTGACCGGCGACGCCCCACCAATGAAGCATGATTTCGTCTGGCCGGTCCTCGTCAAAGCACATCATCACGCTTGCTTTACCGGGCCGCGTCTCCATCGTTCCGAATAGCTGCTTTTTCATTTACATAGGTGGCGATGTTTGGGATTGTGAATGCGCAACAGCAATCGTTGGCATCCGGCTCACCGTTCAGCTTTATGCGGGTAAATAGGTCCGCTTCAATGGCACCAAACGCTTCGTCTCAGCGTCCGTTGCTTCGTAGTGGTCAACCAATGCACGGACAACGTGATCGGACGTCCAAAGCGTCAACGGCACGGAGGCGCGGTCCGCTTCGTAATACGCCTCCTTGCTGAAGCCGCCTGTACTAACGTACAAGCCACGATCATCGGGATGGCGACCGCCGAGAAAGCTCCGAATTTGGCTAGTCCCCATTTGACCTCTTCGATGCTTCACCTCGACGATGATCCTTGGATGCTCAAACCCAAACCCATCGGGAGACGCGATGATGTCCTTGCCGCGATCACTACCAGCGGGCGAAACCTGCGTCTTGTATCCCATCGCACGAAGGATTCCGGCAATGAGTTCTTGCATGTCAGCCCAGTCCAACTTGCTAACAATGTCTTTGATCTGTTCGAACGCGAGTGTCTCCATCCCTGACAATGGATCGGCCTCGACTTGGTCTTCCTGCAACTCTGGGGTTGGCTGCACGGGCTTGCCGGTGGCCTCGCCGAGCAGTTCCTGCGTTGCAAAGTCCGCTACCACGAAAACTGTAAGTGTCGAGCCGAGACTTGACTTGGTGGCGTCAGTCAGACTATCGCGTTCGACTTCCTTCTCTTTCCATGCGACCGGCCGCGCAAGTGCCATCTCCGCATCGACCAAGTCGGCCCGATATTCATATTCGCCCGTCACCCTGCCAATCAAGTAAGTCCGGTTCGCTGGCGAGTATGTGACGACCCAATCATCCACCTTGACTTCGTTCATGAAGCGCCATACCTGCGACGCTCCCGATATAACGGTCTTTTCCTTGGTCGCCGGTTCGATGGAACGGTATAGATCGATCAGCGCTTTTCGCGTCATGCCAACCTTGGCGAGAGGAGCAAGTTGTGTCCAACCAATTGCCGCGATCCCTCTTTCTCGAAATTCCTCGTACAGCCTTCCGCCCTCAGCCCGAATCATCCACATTTTGTTCATAAATCCCCGCATGTCCCCTATTGGTCTGTCGCGACGCCAATGTTATACGCTTACCGCTCGATATTCGAATGGCAGTCCAACTGTTTCGCGAAGATGAGCGAGATAGTCAGCGTCTTCGTTTGAAAGTGGGTTCCGGCCAACGGCAACGAGCGTTACCTTCCGGCCTTTGCCGGCTATCTGAAAGTAGGAGTATTCCAATAGTTGGCCTATTGCAAGACGCAGAACAGTCCGTGGTGCAAGGTCAGATTTGATTTCGTACAGCCTGAGTTCGCTGCTCGTTTCCACCAATACATCAATGAAATTCTCTTCACAGACGACACGGGCGCCAGGAAATTCGCCTTGAAGTTCCTTAAGAAGGATAGCCTGCATACGAGCATGCTCCGGGCTTACTTGAACCGGTCCGACAGCGCGGCGGGTGTAATCGGCAACGCTCGGAAAATCGGAAGCGCCTCTGCGCCTGTCGTTGCGCACCAACTTCTCGCGCAAGCGATCAACGCCGCTTAAGGTATAGCGATTCAGCTTAAGCACTGGGTCCGCACCAGAGGCGAAGGTGTCGCGTGGGAAGCGATATACGTTCCCAAGGCGAAAGCGGACGTTCAGAATATGATTCGCCCACCTTGCGTTACCAAGCGCTTCAACGGCGCCGCCTATGGCATGAATTTCTTCCTCCATAGTCCTTAGCCATCCGTTCCTCTTGAAGACACTAACCGCCTCTTCTGCTTGGGTATCATCAAGGCACTCAGCGTCTTCAATTTCTGCCACGTATCGCCTTCGCTTATCCGGCTGCAATGAGAATAGGACGATGTCGAACGGCTTGCGCTCCCTAACAAGCTTCGTGCGACTATTTCCGACCCCTTGTATAAAAGCATATCGCCAGCCATCGATCTGCCACTCGTCACGAAATAGCCAATCTTCGTGGCCGAAGCGATTGACATTGTTGTAGGAGCCTTCCATTTCCTGCTGGGCCGCGTCGCCTGTGGGGTGATGCCAATCGGCGCTGTTGTATGCGATACGGGTTATTGTTTTCACTTTCGTGTCGATGTGGTCAGCTAACTGGAAAATCGCCCCGAGAATCATACGACAACAGGATTCTCAGCGCATCCCAGCTAATAGCGCAAGCAGCGGTTCGACAATCTCGTACCCTCGCAATCCCTCCAACCATCGGACCGGAATCCCGTCAATCCCTTGGGCCGCGACGGCATGAACTGGATTCTCGACCGCATTGCATTGCTGTTAGCCGCAATCGCCTGTGCGCTTGGTGCTTGGGCGTTCTACCGTTACGCAGGAGAATGGTCCGGTGCGGTCATCCTGACGGTGGTGATCATTGGCCTCTTCGCCGAGAACCATCGTCTCCGCAAGCAACTGGCGGAACACGGCATCGAATCTTGCCCGCGTCGGCGTCGGAACACGTAACGATGCTTAACTTGGTTAAGTTTGCATCGACATGCGCCGCGCTCTATTCGGCGTGGTTGTGGTATCTATCAAGCAAGGTTGAGATCGTCCCGACTTGGGCGAAGCATGGCGGCATTGAGCCACCGGCCGCAGGATCGGCGTCCGATACCGGCTGGATCGTCGGAATTCTTGAAGCAAGCGCCGACGCGGCGAAGCAGAACAAACGAGCGGCACTGTGGACTGCGGCGTCAATCGTTCCTAGCGTAGCTGCAACGTGGATTTCATGATGCGGTTGCGATACGTCACACGACCGGGCAGCAGTTAGCATCGATACCCGCAGTAAGTGACGAATCGGCCGTCCTTTGCTCTCCGCCAACATCGATTTCAGCAAGTGAGTGCCCCAGCGCAGGGCGCACTGATGACAAACGTTACCAACAGTTCCAGCGACAAACCACGACCGGTTGAACGTAGACTGGCTGAACATAAACTGGTCGGCTTGCTTCCGCCGCTGCCGCATCCGCTGCTACTGCTGCCGCCCCTGCAAGAAGGCCGGAAGCTATAGCGTTCGCCGTCTGTGCACGCTGGGCGGAATCGGCTTGAGCAGCGCTTGCGGTCGTGTAATACATATTCATTTCGGCGTTGCACTTATCGCCCCAACTCGTCGGATTAGCTTTCCTGCATTCCAAGAAGGTTTTCCGGTCTTCCTGTGCTTCTCGTTGCGCTTCGGTTGTGCAGCCCGCAAGCACCGCTGCCGCGAGAATTACGGCAATTAACTTTCTCATACCCGACCCCGGGTTGCTCTTTTAATGAGTCTCATAGGGACGGCCAGTCGCCGCCACAGCATACTAACGACACAAATGCCGACTCCGCGCACCGGGGAATACCCTGTTAGCGGATCAGGCCACAAGGCACCGACGGGAATTGCAGATAAAAAATAGGCCGTCCCAAGATGGACAGACTGTCAAGCATACACAGGTAGATCAACGGCTTCCCGGACGCATGAAACACTTACATTCGCTGCTAAAAGCACACTTTAGATCGGCGGAATCCGTCTGGTTCGATCCTCTGCCTGTGAGACACGGTAATCCGTTACCAGCCACATGCCATTGTCAGTCGGCGCTTCTGGAAAGTTTGCTGGCGGCAGTTGAGAAAGGTCTAACAGCAACCGCGAAGACGCTGATATGACTGACGAGGAGTCGGTAAGTCTGCGAAGGTTGAACCGCTTACTTCGGTCGCCTTGCTCATCCCACACGACCCAGAAACCAAATGGGAAAAACTTGAAAACGTGTCCGTATATCACCGCCCCATTCCCGCCAAAGAACCCCATCGCCGAATGCTTCATGACGACCCGTCGTCGATGCGGATAGAACCAGTAGTAGACGCAAACCTCATCCGGCAAAGTTGCCGAAGGATCAAGCACATATGCCCTCAACGCGTCGTCTAGTGGGATAACACGATCCTTCTCCGTAACATCCGGGACCGCATTCGCCGCCAAGAGATGTCCAAGCATCGAGCGAAGGAAGCGGTTCGGCTGATAGTCGAATAGCTGCGTTCGCGGCAAGGTAAGCCGACTAGCCGATGCCACTCGGAAATACGCCTCGACGCCGCGAACGGCGTCGCTCAACGCCGGATCGTACTCAGTTCCAAGCAGCGTGTTGTTGCATCGTCCACATATCGTTCGGAAATGCGATCCACCTTGAGACAGAACAGGCCGACCCGGCTTCTCCGAATTGTTCCCATAGACGTGACTGATTACCGAGTCATTGATATTCCCGCAACCCTTGGGCGGAACGTGATCCTTTGTTAGCGGACCATGTGTCCGGCAGATCGCGCAGTACCCGACGTTCGGCCCACGGTTCGTCAACCTTTCATTTATATTTTTTGAATAGTCCGCCATGTCGGATCGCCAGTGAAGTTCAGGTTCTCAGACCTACAATCGCTGCGCCACTGAGCATGGCTTCGGGCAACGGGGCGACCCTGAGTCGTCGTTCGCTGCCGTCGATCCATACGCGGCACGCAATATCTCTGCTGTCTGCGTCTTGCGGATGGATGCGAACATGAAGGATCGCCGGTCCGGGCATCCGACAGGTGTTGCCGCGCCAACCGGTACTGACAGAGCCGACCAAGCCGATATCTTCGTCGTCTGGATTCGGAGCTTCCCGAGAAAACTAGTAAGCAACAAACACCGCTTTCTTCTTCTTCGGCGGAAGGTCGAATTTCTCGACGAAGCGAGGACCAATTGACCCGTCGTACAACGGGGCGTCCATAACATAAGCTGCGCAGTCCTTCAGATGCACGTCCGACCGGTTCTGCACGATGGCGGCCACACTGTAACCGCGCATTTTATTGTTGAACGTGAAGTCTGGCGGCCTTACATCGTCCGCGACCGTGAGGATAAGCGGCTGCATTCGACTGCGCGTTTTGGCAACCCGACCACCGCATATACCGCTACGCCAATGACGAAACCGCCAACCGCCGCGACGACGTTGCTGGTGACTTGATCCGTAGCCATCTGTACACCGAACTTGACAAGAACAAAGCCGCCAAACCATCCGCCGAACAACGTGAGCCAACCGAATGTCTGCGAGAACGCGTCGCGAAACGTGTACCAAAGCCACCGGCGCAAGAACAATTGCCTTCGCTTCTTTTCCATACAGCTTTCCTCGACACCGTCAAAGAATAGTCGATGCATCCGCTGCGGCCACTGGTCGAGTTGCCGCAAACGCACAGCTATCTGCTGTAACGCTTTAGCCATTCTGCCGTCTTCGGCGCTAACCAACGGTCGTGATCCACGATGCGCTGGATCTGGTCGAGCAAGTCACTCAACCGCACGATTGCATACGCAGCATAATCCCAGCCAAGTGGCCCGACCTTCACTTGGTTCGCGTCTCGCTCGTCGTGGGACATAAGGAAAAGGGCGTCGGCCCCATGAATCCGCTTAGCCGCCCAGTGGGCCAGAAGATTGCGAAACTGCCGGCGAATCTCCAAGTCCTGAAGACGCGCAAGAGTGTCAGGAATATTCTCAGTGGCCGGGTTCATTTTCTCCACCGCTGCCGTAGTCAAGAGCACTAAGTCAGCGGGAAGAATTCGCTTTTTCGGTGGAATTAAACCAGCGAGGATGAGCACCGATAATGCTCGGCGCAAATTGAATTCGACGACATTGAATGTCTGTATAAACTTAGCAATCAGCGCTAGATCGTTGGCTTGCAACTCCTCCAAACGACTCATCGGATTATCGCCCAATGACGCTTCGATGGATTTAAGCGTCTCGTTTTCATAAGGCGGTGGCAATGTCATTTGGAATTATCGGTTAGCAAATCTTTAACACCGCCATGGACGGTACGCGGGTGTTTCTCCCAAATATAGGGAAGGAGTGTAACGTCCATCTGTCGGCGAAGCGTCGATTAACAATCAGAGTGGATTGCGGTTTACTTGATGCCGTAATAGCTGCCAAGTGCATCAGCCAGTAGCTTCCCACCAGCCGCTATCCCGACTCTCCATGCGCCGCCGATTGCCTTTTGGGACATTTTCCCCATCCAAGCTTTCACCTTCGGACCGAACTGCTTCGTCTCGGCTACGGCATTCGGATCGTCATCACCAACGGCGGCTTCCAATTCCGCTATCTCGGCTTCGCTGACGCCAGTCGCCTTAAACGCTTTCGTCAACGCGGTAAGATCGCCCTTACTCACTGTGTTTGTGATCGTGGTCGTGTTCTCGTTCCCGAATACGAACGTTGCGTTGTCGCCGAAAACCGCAGATGTGAACATCCCCGGAGCGTCGATACCCTTCGCTGCTTCCTTCATCTTGTCGTCCGTCACGTCACCAAGCTCCCCTTGCAGATTTAGCGCGAAATCCAGTAACCGCGACCGAACTTCGATCAGCACATGCAAAATCTGCGTGGGCTCAAACTGGACCCACGCCCGCTCTATATGAAAACTTGGTTCAATCCCACCCTTGGCGAGAAGCGCATAGAACTCTGGCTGGATGGGTCTCATCAGGGAATCCGTTCCCTTCGACAGTTGCTCCAACACCTGAACTGATTGACGTATTTTCTCGATACGGAATTTCTCCCGCATTTTTTTATCAAGATGCGCCGTTGGCAACTGTGTCGCTGGGTGCCGCCAAGCAATGTTAGAAACGTCACCGTGAAGACGTATTGGGATGACTCGATAGTCCGGTACCGACCGATCCTTCGGGTAGCCATTGAGTTCGTCATTCACCCAACCAGCCAGCTCCTTGTGGCCGATCCGATGCATCAGCACTTTCGTTTTAAGAAGCGCATCCGTCAATGAACCACCTTTGTCGCTCAGAAGGTTGACGATCTCTTCGAGTAATCGCATTTACCGCCCTGCCGTAACAAGATAGGAAATATTACCGGAAAGATACGAAGAAAGAGAGCATTGCCGCCTTAATTTGTGGCAGTGGTTCCGTGACACACCGGTAATGAGATCGGAGCAATCTTGGTGCAGCATGTCACTCGATGCATGTTCATGCGTGGCTGCATCGCGTAAATCTATTGGCTGGCGTTAGGACCGCGCATTGGACTGTTCCAATTGTTCTCCAACGCCGCTCCACTTAACCAATTGGATGGGTCAAGATCGAATGGATATCGCAGGATAAGTCATTGTTTTATAAGACCGACACACAGGACGCCGAACGGCATCCAGAATGTGCAAAGCGGTGGATCGAGGGATGACGATTACCGATGTGAAGGTGCTGGAAAAGCACGGGGGGAAGTCGGGGGATTGGGTGGCGGGGGGTGATATCGGTTGATGACCCAAATCTGATGTTGTTCTGACGCATCCTCAGATCGGAGCCGCGAACTAATTCAAGATGTGACCGCCTCTTGACACTGTGTTTATACCCAGTGGTACTCTCAGCACCTGATCAAGGAGAAGCCATGTCATACATGAATACATCTCCGGGTGCATGGCAATCGTCCGACGCTCCCGAACGCGTTGCGCAGTCCTTCCTCTCTCAATACTGGGATCAGCAGTTGCCCGTCGATCCTGTCGCCATCGCCAAAGCCGCAGGGGTTCGTGTGTACACAAACCCCGAGATGGATCGCTACGCCGGCTGGTTTTATGAAGATGAGCAGACTGGAAAGCCAACCATCGAATTCAACAGTAACGATCCATTAATGCGCCAGCGTTTCACCGTTGCCCACGAGTTGGCGCACTACGCATTGCGGCACGGCGCGCGTCCACGTGACTCGGTGCAAGCGTTCTCTCTTGCAAACTATGATCCGGTCGAGGCAGAGGCGAACAAGTTTGCTACGGAATTATTAATGCCGTCTGCCGTCGTGAATGGCTTGATCCGTATTCGCAATGTCACTGATCCGGAGGTGCTGGCCAGCATGTTCAATACTTCGGCTGTCGCTATGAAGTACCGCCTGAAGAAATTGGGATGGGTCTAACGCACTCTAATCGCAGCGCTAAACAGGAAGTCTCAACTCTTCCTACCGAGCCGCACGTCAACCGTAACGAATTATCGAACGGACTCACCGCCGACATACCAGGATTGCTGCAGGAGGACATTAAAGACCGGAGACGCGTTCGAGCCTTCCAGACTGTTGCGTTTTATGGTGCTTGTACGCTGATCTTTTTCGTCTTCTGTGCCATGTTCCACTGGGTAAATCTGGTGGGTACGCATATATGGGAGGTCGATGTCACCACGAACTACCGAGCCTCTCTATTTGTCGTCCCAACCGTCGTGTTGGCTACTTTGGGTGCGTTACTCACGCTTGCTTTGCTTAAGTTTGCTTTCAGGTCGAATGACAAAAAAGACGATGAGCCCTATCCAGTTTCGCTGATGCAAGCGCTTGGCAGCCAGGCGCTCGAAGTTCTCAACAGTTACCTGAGCAAGAAGCGGGATTAGCTCAATCTACATTGGCATTGATTCGCCCCATTGAGCGGCTCTGCCTTCAGGCCCACCTCAATCCTCATCACTATCGTCATCGTCATTGACGTCTTTTGGCGGCGTCCCGTAACGCTTCACCAACTCCGCCTTGAACCCCGCCAGCGTCTTCTGCTCGTCGCAAAGCTGATACAGATAGCCCAACTGCGACGGCCAGTCCTTGAGTTCCTCGGCAAAAATCTTCAGTCGTGCAACCGTATCGAACGCGCCTGCCGTGTCGCCGTTCAATGCCTGCAACACCGCATATCGACGCAGCACGGTCTCGCCCGGCAGCAGCGCTAACGCCTGTTTATGCATCGCGAGCTTGTGCTGCAGATCCATCGAATTCATCGGCAACAGCGTCGCCATTCCATACTCGCCCCACGCCTGAAACAGAAACGAGGGATCGGCCCGATACTGCTCGGCCGGACGCGAACCGTAATACAGCACCTCGGCACGCGCGTAATCGCGATACACGGGATACAGCGCGGCCAGACCGCCGAACACCACCACCGCGAACGCGCCAAACGATACCCGCCCCGGAATGACACGCAGCGGTCGCGTTTCCAGCAAGCCGAATACGAACATTGCCGGCAGCAGGAAGAACATGTACTGCTGCGGATATTCGACGAGCGCATGCATGGTCAGCACGCCGATCAACGCAATGCCGAACACGCGCGCAGCCGTATGCGGAGCGCGCACCACACGCACGAGCCACGCAGCGAGCCCGAGCAACACGATGGCCACGCCGACCACGCCGGTCTTCGCCAGCAGATCGATGAAAATGTCGTGCGAGTTATTGGCGATCTCCACGCCACCCAGCGCCTTCACGAATTCGAACTGATAGCTCGGAAATTCGCCCCAGCCGACACCCAGCAGCGGATGCGTCTTGAACATCGTCCAGCCGTATTTCCACAGTGCGAGACGTGGAGCAATCTGCCCCGCGTCCTGAAAGCGCTCGGCTGCCGATTGCCCGAGCTCGAGGTGATACCGCACGTTGGCCCAGCGGATCAGCGCATTGACGACGAAGAACAGCACCGCCAGCACGATGGGCACGAGCCACTCGCGATGACTGCGCCGCAGTTGCACCTGCTGACGGGTTTGCGCGAACGCCATCCAGAACCCGGCGACCACGATCACGCCCATCTGCAGCCAGGGTCCGCGCGAGACGGTCAGCGCGAGTCCGACCGCGAAGATGGTCGACACCAGGAACCAGATGCTGAGCGCGATGCGGCGCGTCTGCACGAGATACAACGCTCCGGCCATCGCGAACGCAATGTAGGTGGCCAGGTGGTTGGCCTGCGCCATGTTGCCGAACGGCCGGCGCTCGGTGGTCACGTTATAGGCGACCACGAACGGCGACACGCGCACCTCGAGGTGAAACAGCTGGATCACCTGGCAGAACACCGCGAACAGCCCCCCGACGATCAACGCACCCGCCGCCCAGCGCAGCGCCGCTTCATCGAGCTTCATGCGTTTGAAGCCGAAGCCGGCGTGCGTGGCCATCCATGCCGCGAGCAGGTAACCGCCGCCGAGCCAGTTCATCGACGGTTGCGTCACCGGCAACACCACCGACTGCGCCACCAGCAACAAGCCGAACAGCAGAGGCACCAGCGCGACCGTCGGCGTGGCGAACGATGCGCGCGGACGCGCACTCGCGACCAGCAGCACGACGCCCGCGCCCATCAGCAGATACAGCGTGAGCGCGGTGAACTCGGCATAAAACGTCGGAATCGGATACGTATGGTTGACGACCGCATAAGGCAGCACCAACGCAAGAGCCAACAGGATAAAAGACAGATAACGCGCGAAAGGGGTGGGCATCGAGGAACCGGTGGGCGTCAGCAACCGGCGCACTATACAAAAAAATCCTCCCGCTGTGCGCCGGCCAGCTAGAAATAACCCGGAAACGGCCCTCTACGTGCAGGCACCGTGCAGCCACTGCTGCGACATTTCCGCTCTACCCGCTCGCTCCGGTCATCTTGTCCGATGGCTCATGCACGACATTCCGGCGGCGCCAGGTTCGACGCCAACGTCGGCGAATCGGCGGGTGCCGGGCCGGCGCCCGGTGCAGGCAAGGAAGACACCGCTTTGCCACCTGCAAAGCACTCCCACGTGATGGCGCCCGCCTGCACCGAGCCCTTGCCTAACGCAACGCGCGCGGTTGGCGCTTCGGCGTTGTCCGGCACCGACGGCACGAGCGTCAACGTGTTCGCGCCGACCTGCGCGACGCGGCTCGTGAAGGCGACCGTAATCTGTCCGGTGTCGTCGTCGACGCGGATGGATTCGACATTGCGGGTAGCCGGCGGCGACGCATAGCCGCCACTGAACGCGTTGCCGCTGGCGGCGTTCTCGGCCACCGCCAGCCGCGCGGACGCCGCCAGCGACAAACCTTCACCCACGCGACTGCGGGCCAGATAGTCCTGATAAGCGGGGATCGCGTAGGCCGCAATGACGCCGACAATCGCCAGCACGATCATCAGTTCGATCAGCGTGAAGCCGGTGCGCAGGCGTCGGCAGACACGCGCGAGGCGCGCCGGCCAGCGCGCACGGGCCAACATCGAACGCTCGGCGCGTGCGGATTGGGAATAAGGGGAATACGGCAAGGTAACGATCATCGGCTGACTCCTGAAACGAAGAACGCCTGCCCCACGAAGCGGGGACAGGCGTTGCAATCGTAGCCAGAGCCGGGCATTCCACACAGTCAGCCGAATGGCTAACGTTGCGTCGAGTCCCTCTCATACCTCGGCGCTCGCGGCGTTGCGGCGCTTGAGCAGATAACCGAGGATCACGACGAACAACGCGCCCGCGATGCTCATGCCGTACTCGGCAGCCGGTGTATCCAGGATCGGCCAGCGGTCGCCAGCCGGGTCGTTGATGATGAGTCCGCCCGCGATCCAGCCGAGCAAGGCTGCGCCGAGCGTGATGACGATGGGAAAGCGATCGAGCAGCTTGAGCACCAACTGACTACCCCAGACGATCAACGGAATGCTAACCACGAGCCCGAAAATCACCAAGGCGAGCCGATGTTCGGGATCGGCCGCCTCGGCCGCGCCGGCGATGGCGATGACGTTGTCGAGGCTCATGACCGCGTCTGCGACGATGATGGTCTTAATGGCCGCGAGCAGCTTGTCGGATGGTTTGACGTTTTCGTGCGCGTCGTGCGCCGGCGCCATGAGCCGCACGCCGATCCACAACAGCAACAGGCCACCCGCGAATTTGAGCAACGGGATATCGAGCAGCACGACCGCGAACGCGATTAACGCGACCCGCAGCACGATGGCGCCGGCGGTGCCCCACAGAACGCCTTTGGTGCGCTGCGCCGGCGGCAGATTGCGGCAGGCCAACGCGATCACCACGGCATTGTCGCCGCCCAGCAAAACGTCGATCACGATGATCTGGATGACCGCCCCCCAATGGAGCGTGGCGAAGAATTCGAGCATGACCGGACGACCAGAAAGAAACCGAAAAAACGCGGCCAATAAAAAAGCGGAGGAGTGTGAACTCCCCCGCTCTATATGGCACGCTCACGAAAGGACTTCGTAAGCGTATCAAAACCGCGCCACGATTGCGCGCGAATTTCGTCTTACAGCATGGCCTTCAGAAGACGCGCCATTTCCGACGGGTTCTTCGTGACGGTGATGCCGCAGGCTTCCATGATTTCCAGCTTGGCTTCGGCCGTATCCGCACCGCCCGAGATCAGCGCGCCAGCGTGGCCCATGCGCTTGCCCGGAGGCGCCGTGACACCGGCGATGAAACCGACGACCGGCTTCTTCATGTTGTCCTTGATCCATTCAGCGGCGTTCGCTTCGTCTGGACCGCCGATTTCGCCGATCATGATGACGGCGTCCGTATCCGGATCGTCGTTGAACATCTTCATCACGTCGATGTGCTTCAGACCGTTGATCGGGTCGCCGCCGATACCGACTGCCGACGACTGGCCGAGGCCGATTGCCGTCAATTGGCCGACTGCTTCATACGTCAGCGTGCCCGAACGCGACACGACGCCGATGCGGCCCTTGCGGTGGATGTGACCCGGCATGATGCCGATCTTCAGCTCGTCCGGCGTGATCGTGCCCGGGCAGTTCGGTCCGAGCAGCAGCGTCTTGCGGTTTTCCGCGCGCATACGGGCCTTGAGTTCGATCATGTCACGGACGGGAATGCCTTCCGTGATACAGATCGCCAGGTCCAGGTCGGCTTCGACCGCTTCCCAGATTGCCGCAGCAGCGCCTGCCGGCGGCACGTAAATCACCGACACGGTCGCGCCCGTTTCCGACTTGGCTTCGGCGACGCTTGCGTAGATAGGAATGCCTTCGAAATCTTCGCCGGCGCGCTTCGGATTCACGCCTGCCACGAATGCTTCGCGGCCGTTGGCGTATTCACGGCACGTACGCGTATGGAACTGACCGGTCTTGCCGGTAATGCCCTGCGTGATGACCTTGGTGTCTTTGTTAATCAGAATCGACATGTATTGACCTCTGTTCGTTTGGCGCCGCGCCGTGACGCCGCGAGGCGGGATGTTCTCCGCCCGCGCCGCTTACGCGCCGCCATTCGTAATCCTGGTTGATCCTGCGCTGGAGCTGGCTTACGCCTTGCCCGACGCGGCCGCGACGACCTTCTGGGCCGCTTCTTCCATGCTGTCCGCCGAAATGATCGGCAGGCCGGATTCAGCCATCATCTTCTTGCCCAGGTCTTCGTTCGTGCCCTTCATGCGGACCACGAGCGGCACCTTCAACGACACGGCCTTCGACGCCGCGATCACGCCTTCGGCGATCACGTCGCAACGCATGATGCCGCCGAAAATATTGACCAGAATCGCCGTCAGGTTCGGATTCTTCAGCATGATCTTGAACGCTTCCGTGACCTTCTCGGTCGTGGCGCCACCGCCCACGTCGAGGAAGTTCGCCGGTTCGCCGCCGAACAGCTTGATGGTGTCCATCGTCGCCATCGCGAGGCCTGCGCCGTTCACGAGGCAGCCGATGTTGCCGTCGAGCGAGATGTACGCGAGGTCGAACTTCGACGCTTCGACTTCAGCCGGATCTTCTTCGTCCAGATCGCGATACGCAACGATTTCCGGGTGACGGAACAGTGCGTTCGAATCGAAGTTGAACTTGGCGTCCAGCGCGATGACCTTGCCGTCGCCGGTCAGGATCAGCGGGTTGATTTCGGCGAGCGATGCGTCGGTTTCCCAGAAAGCCTTGTACAGACCTTGCAGGATCGAACGGGCTTGCGGCAGCGAAGCGGCGGGAACGCCGATCTTCGTGGCCAGCTCGTCGGCTTCGGCGTCTTTCAGGCCGGTTGCCGGATCGACAGCGATCTTGTGGATCAGCTCGGGCGTCTTTTCCGCGACTTCTTCGACGTCCATGCCGCCTTCGCTCGATGCCATCACGACGATCTTCTGCGTCACGCGATCGATCACGAGGCCGACATACAGTTCCTTCTTGATGTCAGCGCCTTCTTCGATCAGCAGGCGATTCACCTTCTGGCCTTCCGGACCGGTCTGGTGCGTGACGAGCTGCATGCCGAGGATCTGTTCCGAATACTCACGGACCTGATCCAGCGACTTGGCGACCTTCACGCCGCCGCCCTTGCCACGGCCACCCGCATGGATCTGAGCCTTCACGACCCATACCGGGCCGCCGAGCTCTTCCGCGGCTTTGACCGCATCATCCACCGAGAAGACCGGCTTGCCGCGCGGTACCGCGACGCCGAATTTCCGCAGGATTTCCTTACCCTGGTACTCGTGAATCTTCATGCGTGATTCCCTTCAGTCTGAGAGTTGGATTGAACTTCGTTTCCGCTGCCGTCGTTCATGCCCGACGCCGCGCCGCTCGACCTGGCGCCTTCTGCTCTAACGCGATCGGATCGATAAGGGGCGTGGTTATACCAGCGCGGATAGAACTGTTGCACCGCCTCGCCGTCGAAACGCAGCGCGTGGCAGCGTCCCAGCTGGAATGGCGGTTTGTCGTTGGAATGCCCGTCTCCGGAGCCTTGGCTCTCGCCCGGCGAGCCGTCACCGGTGTTCCAGACGTCGCCGGCGAACGCCTGAATCGCGGCGGTCGGCAAGACCGCACACAACTCCGTGAGATGCGTGCAGCCGGCCGTACCGCCGAGCAAACGGGCGGAATCGCGACGGAAGTTCTGGAGCAGATTGAGCCCGATGAGGGCGCGATAGGCGGGATTACTGGCTTGACACAAGCCTGGATAGGGCACCCAGTCGGACGACGCGTGCGCGTCGACGACATTGAGCTGGCGATCGATGGTGATGCGAAGCCACAGTTCATGGATCGGCTGCCCCTCGGGGCGGACGCCCGTCGCAAGCACGACATCGCGCGGTTTTTCGTCCGTCAAGCACGCTTCCACGTCCCACAGGCCATCGGCTCGCTCATAGGCTTCCGCTCGGATTGCGCGACGATGGCGCAACTGACGGGAAACGGGCGGAGGGAGCGGCATGCGGAAAGGAAAGGCCGGTTTGGAAAACCTGCGAATTTTAGCATACTGCCTATTTGGGACAGGCCGGAATGCGCAGGGCCGCGCGCCGCGCGGCTGAGCGGGGATCGGGCTATCTCAAAGCGGGGTTTTTTGATTGCGATTCGGGGGGGGAGCGACGGTGCTACCTGATGGACTGCATGCCTGACTGACTGACAGGCCCGGCGCCATGTGCCTCGTTATTCCTCGTCGAGCCCTTTGAGGATCTTGCCGATGGTGGCGCCGGAGAATCCGCGCGAAGCCAGAAAGCGAGCCTGTTTGGCCCGCTCGGCCGGAGATTCCGGAAGACCGCGAAATTTCTTGCTCCAGACCGCCTGAGCCCGGGCAAGCTCGGTTTCGCGCAACTGGGCGCTCGCCTCTTCGACCAGTTCCGGGTCGACTCCATGCTGCTTCAATTCGCCGACGATCCTGCCCGCGCCGAGGCGCGACGAGCGCCGATGGAGCAGACTCTCCGCGAAACGCGAATTGGACAGCCAGTTTTCGGCTTCAAGCGAGTCGAGCAGTGAGTCCAGAGAATCGGTCTCTTCGACGAATGGCTTGAGCTTGCGAGCCAGTTCGGACCGGCTGTATTCGCGACGCGACAGATAGCCGAGCGCGCGTCCTTTCAAAGTGCGAACGGGGCGGTTCGATTTCTTTGCGTCGTCGTCTTGTGCGGGCTTTGCCTCGCCGGGTGTGCGGCGGGAGCGACTGTAGACGGCTTCGGTGAATTCGGCAGGCTCGGCAGACCCAGCGGTGTCGGGAAAGTCCGAATCGCCTGACCGCCCGTCTGCGGAATTGCTGGAGTTCGCGCCTTTGGATCGCGCGCCTTTGAACTGACCGCGCTGCGAGCCGAGACTCGCAGCGCGGTCGTGTGCGTCGAACGATTCGAACGGGTCGAACGAATCGTCGCCGCTGTTGCTGCTACCTTCGTCAGTGCTGCGCGAGCCTTCCGTTTGACGACTGGCACGACGTCCGCTTTGGGGCGACGACCAGCCCGACCGGCTCTTACGTAGCACTTGACGGTTACTCTTCTTCGTCCGCGACTTCAGCGCCGGCGCCAGCGCCCGTCACTGCGTCGGCCATGGCGTTCACGCCTAGCGATTCGCGAATACGGTTTTCGATTTCACGGGCGATCTCCGGATTTTCACGCAGGAATTCGCGCGCGTTGTCCTTACCCTGACCAATCCGTTCGCCGCTATAGCTGTACCACGCACCGGCCTTGTCGACGATCTTGGCTTGCACGCCCAGGTCGATGATTTCGCCCTGACGCGAAATACCCTCGCCGTACAGGATGTCGAAGATGGCCTCGCGGAACGGCGGTGAAACCTTGTTCTTGACGACCTTCACGCGTGTTTCGTTGCCGATCACTTCGTCGTTCTTCTTGATCGAGCCGATACGGCGAATATCCAGACGCACCGACGCGTAGAACTTCAACGCGTTACCACCCGTGGTAGTTTCCGGATTGCCGAACATCACGCCGATCTTCATGCGGATCTGGTTGATGAAGATGACGAGGCAGTTCGTGCGCTTGATGGTGCCGGTGAGCTTGCGCAGCGCCTGCGACATAAGACGCGCTTGCAGACCCGGCAGCGAATCGCCCATTTCGCCTTCGATTTCGGCCTTTGGCACGAGCGCCGCGACCGAGTCGATCACGATCATGTCGATAGAGCCCGAGCGCACCAGCGCGTCGGCAATTTCCAGTGCCTGTTCGCCCGTGTCCGGCTGCGACACCAGAAGGTCGTTGACATTGACGCCCAGCTTGCTGGCGTACTGGATGTCCAGCGCATGTTCCGCGTCGATAAACGCCGCGGTGCCGCCGATTTTTTGCATCTCCGCGATGACTTGCAGCGTCAGCGTGGTTTTACCGGACGATTCCGGACCATAAATTTCGACCACACGGCCACGCGGCAAACCGCCGACGCCCAGCGCGATGTCGAGACCGAGCGATCCGGTTGAGACCACCTGAATGTCTTCGATTACCTCACCTGCGCCGAGCCGCATGACCGACCCTTTGCCGAACTGCTTTTCGATCTGCGCGAGTGCGGCAGCAAGTGCCTTGCTCTTTTCAGCAGTCAGTCCAGCCGAGCCTTTCTTGCTTTCTTCCATGAATCGTCCTTTGCTATGATGAACGGCGTCTGAGGCAATGTGCAGCCCGCGAGTTTGAAATTCGGCAAGGACAGCACAGGAACTCGGACACTGTATAAAAAAACAGTAGTTTTGGCAAGCGCGATTCTCATGCGAACACGCATTTTTACCGTCGCGCCCGCTATTTAAATAAACTACCCAGAATTATTTCGGAGACCGCTGCGCGCCGGGGACACCCGCGGCGCCGGCACCGCCAGGTTGGCGCACCATGCGAATTCTGATTGCCGAAGACGACAGCATACTCGCGGACGGTCTGGTTCGATCACTCCGCCAATCGGCCTATGCGGTGGATCACGTGAAGAGCGGCGTGGAAGCCGATACCGCGTTGTCAATGCAGACGTTCGACCTATTGATCCTCGATCTGGGTCTGCCGCGTATGTCGGGACTCGAGGTGCTGCGACGCCTGCGCGCGCGCAATTCGAACCTGCCCGTTCTCATCCTGACGGCCGCCGACAGCGTCGACGAACGCGTCAAGGGCCTCGATCTCGGCGCCGACGACTACATGGCCAAACCCTTCGCGCTGAACGAACTGGAAGCGCGGGTGCGCGCGCTGACCCGGCGCGGTGCGGGCGGCGGCCCGACCGTGGTGCGCCACGGCTCGCTGTCGTTCGACCAGGTCGGCCGGATCGCCTATATCAACGAGCAGGTGATCGACCTGTCGGCGCGTGAACTCGGCCTGCTCGAAGTGCTGCTGCAGCGCATCGGCCGGCTGGTGTCGAAGGAACAACTGGTCGACCATCTGTGCGAATGGGGCGAAGAAGTCAGCAATAACGCCATCGAAGTGTACGTACACCGTCTGCGTAAAAAGATCGAACCGAGCGGCGTGCGCATTCTGACGGTGCGCGGTCTCGGCTATTGCCTCGAAAAGGCCGTGTCGGCGCCCGGCTCGAGCGCAAGCACGACCACCGACAACAGCACCGCCGAGCAGGCTGCAGCCACTGTCAACCCGCCGGACCCTCTACCGTCCGGCGCGATGCCGGCCAGCCATCACTACAAATAAGCGGTCCCCCTCCATGGCCACGCGCGCAGACAGCGCTTCGGCGCACGGAGCTCATGTGGCGCAAGCAGACCGAGCCGGGCAGACTCCACCGCACGTGCCCGACCTCGACGAGGCGCGCGACACCCGTTACGCCAACCCCTTCGCCCCGCCCGACGAGACCGAGGCCGCCGCCGAAGCGCGCCCGCGCTCGCTGTTCGGCGAGATTCTCGACTGGATGCTGGCGCCGCTGCTGCTGCTCTGGCCGATGAGCCTCGCGGTCACCTATCTGGTCGCCAAGTCGATCGCCAACGGCCCGTTCGACCGCGCGCTCGAAACCGACGCTTACGTGTTGGCGCGGCAGATTCATCCCGCGAACGGGGTGGCCGAGTTGTCGCTGGCCGATTCCACCCGCGACTTCCTGCGCGCGGACAACGTCGACAGCGTGTTCTACCAGGTGCTCGGCACGCGCGGCGAACTGGTGAGCGGCGAGCGGGACATGCCGCTGCCGCACGAAGAAGACCGTCCGCAGCCGGGCCTCGTCGAATTCCGCGACGACGTGCTGCACGGCAACGACATCCGCGTCGCCTACACCACGGTGGCGTTCCCGCAGACGCCAGGCGCGCAAGCCGTGCTGGTGCAGGTGGCCGAAACGCTCGACAAGCGCAGCCAGCTCGCCAACGACATCATCAAAGGCGTGATACTGCCGCAGTTCGTGATCTTGCCGCTGGCCATCATCCTGGTGTGGTTCGGCCTGTCGCGCGGTCTCGCGCCGCTGCACGCGCTGCAGGCGCACATTCGCGCGCGCCGCCCGGACGATCTGTCGCCGCTCGAGGCGCGCCTTGCGCCGCCGGAAATCGAGCCGCTGGTGACCTCGTTCAACGACCTGTTGACGCGCCTCGAACAGAACGTGGAGCTGCAGAAGCGTTTTATCGCCGACGCCGCGCATCAGATGAAAACGCCGCTCGCCGGCCTGCGTACCCAGGCCGAACTGGCGCTGCGTCAGGACGCGTCGGCGGAAGTGCATCGCTCGCTCGAACAGATCGCCACCAGCTCCGAACAGGCGGCGCGGCTCGTCACGCAGTTGCTGGCGCTCGCCCGCGCGGAAAACCGGCTGTCCGGGCAGATTTTCGCCCCCGTCGACGTTACCGAAGTGGCGCGCAACGCGGTGCGCGACTGGGTTCCGGCCGCGCTCGCGAAACAGATGGACCTCGGTTACGAAGGGCCGGACGAGCCGCTCGACGTCGACGGCAACCCGGTGATGCTGCGCGAGATGCTGTCGAACCTGATCGACAACGCGATCCGCTATACGCCGGCCGGCGGCCGCATCACAGTGCGGGTGATGAGCGAGCCCGCGCGGCGGCAGGTGCATCTCGAAGTGGAGGACACCGGGCTCGGCATTCCGGCGGCCGAACGCTCGCGGGTCATCGAACGCTTCTACCGGATTCTCGGGCGCGAAGGCGACGGCAGCGGCCTGGGCCTCGCGATCGTCCGCGAGATTGCGACCATGCATGGCGGCGAGCTGACCATCGACGACCACGTCTACCAGGCCTCGCCGCGTCTCGCCGGCACGCTGGTGCGGGTCAGCCTGCATCGACTCGAGCGGGCACGGGACTTACCCCAGGCCGGCAATTAAGCCCGAATACGTCAGTAGGCCGTAAGTTTTGGTTCCAATAATCGGTGCCACGGGTCGCCCCAGCCGGGCGGACCACGTGCATATCAATAATTGGAGACAGCATATGGCTACCGTTGGCGGGCAAATTTCACACGTGCCGATGACGCGCGAAGAGAAGCGGGTGATCTTCGCGTCGTCGCTGGGCACCGTGTTCGAGTGGTACGACTTCTATCTGGCCGGCTCGCTGGCCGCCTTCATCAGCAAGAGCTTCTTCTCCGGCGTCAATCCCACCGCCGCGTTCATCTTCACGCTGCTCAGCTTCGCCGCCGGCTTCGCGGTGCGGCCGTTCGGCGCGATCGTGTTCGGCCGGCTCGGCGATATGGTCGGGCGCAAGTACACGTTCCTCGTGACCATCGTGATCATGGGTCTGTCGACGTTTCTGGTCGGCTTCCTGCCCGGCTACGCGTCGATCGGCATTGCCTCGCCGGTCATCTTCATCGTCATGCGGATGCTGCAGGGCCTCGCGCTCGGCGGCGAGTACGGCGGCGCCGCGACTTACGTCGCGGAACACGCGCCGGCGGGCCGCCGCGGCTTCTACACCGCCTGGATCCAGACGACCGCCACGCTCGGCCTGTTCCTGTCGCTGCTGGTGATTCTCGGCGTGCGTACGGCGATGGGTGAAGACGCGTTCGGCGTGTGGGGCTGGCGCATTCCGTTCATCGCGTCGATTCTGCTGCTGGCCGTCTCCGTCTGGATCCGCCTGCAACTGCACGAATCGCCGGTGTTCGAGCGCATCAAGGCGGAGGGCAAGACCTCCAAAGCGCCGCTGACCGAAGCCTTCGGTCAATGGAAAAACCTCAAGATCGTGATTCTCGCGTTGATCGGCCTGACCGCCGGGCAGGCCGTGGTCTGGTACACGGGGCAGTTCTACACGCTGTTCTTCCTGACGCAGACGCTGAAGGTGGACGGCGCCAGCGCCAACATCATGATCGCGATCGCGCTGCTGATCGGTACGCCGTTCTTCCTGTTCTTCGGCTCGCTGTCGGACCGTATCGGCCGCAAGCCGATCATCATGGCCGGGTTGCTGATCGCCGCCTGCACGTACTTCCCGCTGTTCAAGGCGCTCGCGCATTACACGAACCCGGCGCTGGAAACCGCGACGATGAAGTCCCCGATCGTCGTGATCGCCAACCCCGACGAGTGCTCGTTCCAGTTCAACCCGGTGGGCACGTCGAAGTTCACGAGTTCCTGCGATATCGCGAAGAGCGCGCTGTCCAAAGCCGGCCTGAACTACGAGAACGTCGCCGCGCCGGCGGGCACGCTGGCGGAGATCAAGGTGGGCGACACGGTGGTCAACACGTTCGACGGCAAGGCGGCGGACGCCAAGGACCAGGGCAAGGCATTCGACAAGACGCTCGCCACGACGCTCAAGACCGCCGGGTATCCGGCAAAGGCCGATCCCTCGCAGATCAACTGGCCGATGAGCGTGGTCATCCTCGCGATTCTGGTGATTTACGTGACGATGGTTTATGGGCCGATTGCGGCGATGCTGGTGGAGATGTTCCCGACGCGAATCCGCTATACGTCGATGTCGCTGCCGTATCACATCGGCAATGGCTGGTTCGGCGGCTTCCTGCCGGCGACGGCGTTCGCGATCGTCGCGGCGAAGGGCAATATCTACTCCGGTCTTTGGTATCCGATCATCATCGCGCTGGTGACGCTCGTGATCGGCATGCTGTTCGTCAAGGAGACGAAGGACTCGGATATCTACGCTCAGGACTGAGCCTGGCTTGGCCTCTTGTCGCGTAGCGGCTGATGCCGGTGAAAAAGTTGTCGGCCGGGGGTTGACAGCCTCCGGCGGCGTCAGCATAATCTCGCTTCTTTCGGCGAATTAGCTCAGTTGGTTAGAGCGACGGAATCATAATCCGCAGGTCCGGGGTTCGAGTCCCTGATTCGCCACCAGTTGCAAGAAAAAGCCCTGACTCGTCAGGGCTTTTTCGTTTCCGCCCGCTTTTCAGTTGCACCTCGCTTTGCTCCGGTCACACCCAGCAGTCAAGGAGGTTTCCTGGTGACATTTCGCACTATCGCGCTTGCCGCGACCACTGCATCTCTGGCCTTTCTAAGCACGACCCTTTCGCTCGCCGCTCACTCCCAAACCGCGCCCGACAGCCAGTGGCGCCCAACCCCGACCACCCTTTCCACCTTGCTGCAGGACGGCTTCAGGATCGTTGCGGTGGTGAACGGCGCGTCCGGCCTGACGGGTCCGGCCGATACGATCTTCGTTCAGCGCGATCAGAGCGCGTTCAAATGTATCGATCCACAGCAAGTAGACGGGAAGACCCGCGCCGCGCCTGCCTGCTTCGAACTGGTCCCGCCATCCGGCACGGTCGTGCAACCGGACGCCAAATAGTCCCGCTCAGCGATCCACCAGCCGGCTCAGATTGCCGCGCACCCGCTGCAGCAACGCGATCAGTTGCCGGGCTTCTTCATCGCTAAAGCCGTCCAGCGCCTCGAGCGCGACTTCGTCGCCCACCTTGCGCGCCTTGCCGAGCGAGCGCTCGGCCTTCTCCGTCATCCGCACCTGGCGCTCGCGGCGATCCTGCGGATTGGCGGTTCGCTCGATCCAGCCGCCCTCTTCCATCCGGTCGAGCAGGCGTCCAGCCGAAATCGGCGCGACTTCCAGCAGATCGGCCAGCCGGGCCTGATTCGTGTCGCCGTAATGAGCGAGGTAAGCCAGTACGCGGCACTGTGCGCGCGTCAGATCGACCGACGATTTCGCGAGGTCGTCGAAACGCTTGCCTGTCAGGCGGCCGACGTCGGAAATCAGAAAGCCGAAGCGCTCTTCGAGTTGTGTTGTCATGCGCGGATTATACGAAAGCGCGCTTCGCGGCAGCAGGAAACGGCGCCTAATTCAGCCTCCGCATAAATCCTGATACCGGGGAGCAGACCTGTCGATATAATAAGCATGCTTATGATCTGGACCGACCGCGACTACCCCACCATCCATGCCCTCCGAATCCACGCCGACGAGCGCCGCCGCGCCGCTCAACCGGCCGATGATCACCGTGTCGATCATGCTTGCCACACTGATCCAGACACTCGACAGCACCATCGCCAACGTCGCGCTGCCGCACATGCAAGGCACGCTGTCCGCGTCGCAGGACGAGATCACCTGGGTGCTGACCTCGTACATCGTCGCGGCGGCTATTGCCACGCCGCTCACCGGCTGGATGTCGGACCGGCTCAGCGTGAAGCGTTTGCTGATCGTGGCTATCGGTGGCTTCACGGTGGCGTCGGCGCTGTGCGGGTTGTCGGAGACGCTCACGCAGATCGTCGCCTCGCGCCTGCTGCAAGGGGTCTTCGGGGCGTCGCTGGTGCCGTTGTCGCAATCCATCCTGCTGGACATCAATCCGCGCGAAAAGCAGGGCCAGGCAATGGCGGTGTGGGGCATGGGCGTGATGGTGGGGCCGATTCTCGGCCCGACGCTCGGCGGCTGGCTCACCGATAGCTACAACTGGCGCTGGGTGTTCTTCATCAACGTGCCGATCGGCGCGTTCGCGCTGTTCGGCGTGGCGACGTTCCTGCCGACCCGCGCGCCCAAACCCGACGCGAAGTTCGACGCGTTCGGCTTCGCGACGCTCGGGTTGTCGATCGGCGCGCTGCAGGCGCTGCTCGATCGCGGCGAGCAACTCGACTGGTTCGGTTCGCACGAAATCGTCATCGAGGCGCTGGTCGCGGCAATCAGCTTCGCGTTCTTCCTCGTGCACACAGCCACGGTCGGCAAGAAATCGTTCTTCAAATACGAGTTGCTGAAAGACCCGAATTTCGCGACCGGGACCTTTTTCATCTTCATCATCGGGGCGGTGATGTATGCGACGCGCGCGCTGTTACCGCCGATGCTGCAGAACCTGATGAACTATCCCGTTGCCACGACCGGACTCGTCACTGCGCCCAGCGGCGCCGGCACGATGATCGCGATGCTGTTCGCCGGGCGCCTGCTCAAGCATATCGATGCCCGCCTGCTGTTGCTCAGCGGCTTTCTGATCTCGGCGTACGCGCTGTGGCAGATGATGCACTACACGATCGTGCTGTCGGCCTCGGACATCGTCTGGCCTGGCGTGATTCAGGGCTTCGGGCTGGGTCTGGTGTTCGTGCCGCTGAGCGCACTGACCTTCTCGACACTCTCGCCCGAACTGCGCGCGGACGGCACCGCCACCTACAGCCTGATGCGCAATATCGGCAGCAGTATCGGCATTTCGATCGTGCAGACGATGATGACGCGCAACACGCAGGTGTCGCACGCGGATCTCGCAGCGGGTATCACGCCGTTCAATCCAGCCGTGCAGCCGATGCTGAATACCGGTTCCAATTACCCGCTCGCGGTGCTGGACGTGTCGATCACGCAGCAGGCGTCGATGATCGCCTATCTGAACGACTTCAAGCTGATGTTCCTGGCCACGCTGCTGGTCATTCCCTTGCTGCTGCTGATCCGGCCGTCGCGCCATGCGCCGGACGCGTCGGTCGCGCACGCGGCGATGGACTGACGCCAGCGCTGGAAAACCCGCGCGCCCATCCTAGCCCTCGATCCGCCCGCGCGTCACGCCGAGCAACCCCGCCATGGCGTCCCGCGCCGCCGCGGCATTGCGCGCGCGGATCGCTTCGAACACCGCCGTATGTTCGTCGAGCGATGCGTTGAACACCTCGGCGCGCTTCGCGTTCAGCCGCAACTGCGCTTCCAGCGTGCGTTCTATCAGCGTGCCGAGGGGAATCAGCAGTTCGTTGCTGCAGGCGCTCAACACGCTCAGGTGAAACTGCAGATCGGCGCGCACCCATTCGTCGACATTGCGTGCCGACACCATCGCCGAATGCGCCGCCGTCAGTTCGACGAACGCGTCGTCCGTGTACGACGCGGCCGCCAGGCCCGCAGCGTACGGCTCGATCATCTCGCGCATTTCCTGCAGCTTCAGCGCAAACGCCATCGGCTCGGCGACGCGCGAGTACCAGTCCAGCACGTCCACATCGAGCAGATTCCAGGCTTGCCGCGGCCGCACCCGTGTTCCGACGCGCGGCCTCGATTCGATCAGGCCTTTCGACGTCAACGTGCGCAACGCTTCGCGCAGCACGGTGCGACTCACGCCGTAGCTCTCCATCAACTCCGCTTCGCGCGGCAGGATGGACTCCGGCGCGTAGTCGCCGCGCAAAATCGCGGTTGCCAGCAGATAGGCGGTGCGCCCATGCAGGTCGTGCTGAATGGTTTTCTCCTCGAAACTGGATGAATCACGCCGAAGCTTGGGACCAAAACTCATTATCTGGCCAATAATACTATTAATACTACTTAATCGGCATTTTGTTGTAGCATGTGAATCCTCGAAATATTTCGCTGGCGCCGAAGCCGCAAGGAGACGCACATCATGAAAATCACCAGGCTCGAAACCTTCATCGTCCCGCCGCGCTGGTGTTTCCTGAAAATCGAAACCGACGAAGGCATCGTCGGATGGGGCGAGCCGGTGGTCGAAGGGCGTGCGCACACGGTGGCGGCGGCGGTCGAAGAACTGTCGGACTACCTGATCGGCAAAGATCCGCTGCTGATCGAAGACCATTGGCAGGTGATGTACCGCGCCGGCTTCTACCGCGGCGGCCCGATCACCATGAGCGCGATTGCCGGCGTCGACCAGGCGCTGTGGGACATCAAGGGCAAGCATCACGGCGTGCCGATTCACGCGCTGCTGGGCGGCCAGGTGCGCGACAAGATCAAGGTGTACTCGTGGATCGGCGGCGACCGTCCGAGCGACGTCGCCAACAACGCGCGCGCAGTGGTGGAGCGCGGCTTCAAGGCCGTGAAGATGAACGGCTCGGAAGAACTGCAGATCATCGACACCTTCGACAAGGTGCAAGGCGTCATCAACAACGTCGCGGCGGTGCGTGAAGCGGTGGGACCGAACATCGGCATCGGCGTGGACTTTCACGGCCGCGTGCACAAGCCGATGGCCAAGGTGCTGGCCAAGGAACTCGATCCGTACAAGCTGCTGTTCATCGAAGAGCCGGTGCTTTCCGAGAACGCCGAGGCGCTGCGCGACATCGTCAACCAGACCAATACGCCGATCGCGCTCGGCGAGCGGCTGTACTCGCGCTGGGATTTCAAGCACATCCTGGCGGGCGGCTACGTCGACATCATCCAGCCTGACGCGTCGCACGCGGGCGGGATTACCGAGTGCCGCAAGATCGCGTCGATGGCCGAAGCCTACGACGTCGCGCTGGCGCTGCACTGCCCGCTCGGACCGATTGCGCTCGCCACCTGCCTGCAGATCGACGCGGTCAGCTATAACGCGTTCATTCAGGAACAGAGCCTCGGGATTCACTACAACCAGGGCAACGACCTGCTCGACTACATCAGGAATCCGGAAGTCTTCAAGTACGAAGACGGCTTCGTGTCGATCCCGCAAGGCCCCGGCCTCGGTATCGAGGTGAACGAAGAGAAAGTGCGCGAGATGGCGAAGGTCGGCCACCGCTGGCGCAATCCGGTCTGGCGTCACGAAGACGGCAGCGTCGCCGAATGGTGATCCGCGAGTTGGCCAGATGAACGGACGCCGCCTGCGGGCGGCGTTTTCTTTGGTCGGCAACCGTATTCGCGGTCGCGTTACGTCGGCCGTGACACGCGGCCGCGGCAGTAACGTAACATCGCCGGCTCGCGAGGCCGGAACGGCCGTTTCCGACGTTTTCCCCGCCTCGGCTCATTCGGCGCAAAGCCTTGACCAGCAGGTCTTCCAGCAGATTTGTTCGGCACCAGACATACGCATGGCCCACTCCTTGCTCAAATGGATGCAAACGACACATGCATCCGGGGCACATCATGGGCGAATTCCTTCCTGACTATCTGATCCGCGAACAGGCCGCCGTCGGCGCGCTGGTGGTTTTCGGCGTCCTTCGTATCATCGGTTCGGTACTCGCGTACGAGCGCGGCTGGCGCATTTCGGTGGTGGAGCGCTGCTTCATCGGCGCGGCGGTGCTGTATTGCCTGCCGCAACTTTTCGACGTGCTGACGCATATGTACGGCTCACGCGGCGCGGGCGCCGAACTCGAAGGCAAAGCGGCCGGTTGCGCGATCGCGCTGTTTTTCGCGCCGATTCTCGGTCACCGCCTGGGTCTCGAATAACCGGACACTGTTAGATGCGCTCGATGCGACTGATCCGAAAGCCGGCCAGACCCGCCAAACCGATTTATAGCGCCGGCGATATTCTCACGCTCAAGTCGGGCGGCCGTCCGATGACCGTGACATGGAGCGGGCCCGTGCTGTTCGCGCCGGGCAACTGGCTGATCTGCCAGTGGTTCAGCGACGCAGGCGACCTGCAGCAGGAAATGTTTCCGGAAGTCACGCTGGAGCGGGCGCACGACGCGCTCGCCGCGTAAAGACAGTTACACGGACCAGCCGGGCCTCGACCCGGCGACCGTGTGGGTTGCGCCGCATGCTTCGGCAGTGCGGCGTTTTTTTTGGCGTTTCGATTTGGCTTGCGCCGCCGCTTGCGGCTTGCGGCTTGCGGCTTGCGGCTTGCCGCTTGCGGCTTGCGGCTTGCGGCTTGCGGCTTGCGACTGTCTCAGCCCAGCGCCGCGAACGCCGGCACACTGTGCGACAACGCCGCAGCCGCCACGAACACGCCGATCATCGCCAGCGCTTCCAGGTACAGCACGTTGACGAACGTGTGCGCATCCATCGTCGACGCGGTACGGCGCAGGCGCGGCAGCGCCGAGAAGCGGTTCAGGCCGCCCAGCACGAGCGCCAGCGCAACCAGCGCGAGCTTGAGCGTCAGCACGTGGCCCCAGGTACTCATCTCGATGGCATCGAACGAGCCACCCGAACCGCGCACAGCGTTGAAAAGGCCCGTGAGCAGAACCAGCCCGACCGCCACCAGGGATACGTTCGACACCTGAGTCGCCGTGCGGATCAGCATTCCGCGAGCCGTCGACGCGCCCAGCGCCGGCAAGACCGCGAGACCCGCCGCCATCGCCAGCCCGCCCCACACGCCGGTGACCAGCACGTGCAGGGTCTGCATGGCGATGGCCGCCGACAGCGGACCGTCGTCGGCGGCATGACCGAGCGACGCCTTACCCGCGGCGATCATGATCACGGCGAGCCAGAGCAGGCCGTTGCGCAACACGCCGGTGTGGCTGGCCATGACCGTGCCCAGCAACACCAGCGCGCCCGCAAAAGCCAGGCTCCAGCCATAACCGACATGGGTTTGCGTCAGCACTGTCGGCACCACGCCGATCGCGGCCGGCAACGCCGTACCGCTCATCGACGCCGCCTGGTAGAGCAGCCAGCCGACATCCGCGAGCACCAGCACCACGGTTGCCGTCAGCATCGCGCGCTGTGCCCGCAACCACGCCGGCCGCGCCGGGGAGACTTTGGTCTGGCCGTCTTTGGCCAGCCACGCGCCGAGCAGAGCCGAACCGACTGCAAACGCAAACGCGACATTCATGAGCGCGGCCATGGCGACCTGCCCGATCCACAATCCATCGATGCTCATTTGACGTCGAACGCAAAGTCGCCCTGAGTGCGGTGGCCGTCCGTCGCCACGGCGGTCCAATGCACCGCGTAGTGGCCGGCGCTCAACGCCGACGGCAATGGCAGATGCATGACTTTCGCGTCGGTCCTGTCGACCTGCGACGGCGCGGTGGCGGCGGCGTGACCGCTCGCATCGGCCAGGGCGATCCGGCTGAAGGCCGGCTCGAGCGGCTCGGTGAAGTGAATCGTGACCTGGGTGGGCGCGGCGACCTCGGCGTTGGCCGCCGGCTCGCTCGACACCAGATGCGCATGCGCGAATGCCGTGGTGGTCAGGAGCAGCGCTGCGGCGCCAAGCGCGAGAGCCGACAGCGTAGAGCGTGTCGAGGATGTGGGGGGCGTGCACCGGGCGGTCGGTGCGAGGCGGGAAAGATCGATTAGCTTCATTTAAGACCGGTAGCGGATGAATAGGAAATCGTAAGACGTCCGGGGCGCCGGAAGACACGAAACGCGGGAGCCCGGAAGTGTACGCTTCGATGCCCAACCGGCGCTTCGGTTCAACCCGAAAATCGCTTTCGCATACCTTACTTCGGGGGGCCCAGTCAACCTGTCGCATCACGTTGACAGGCCTCTGAAACTCTCCTGGGGCAAATAGTCACCATCACCCTTCGATGATAGAATTCCCGGCGCCGCGGCCCTGTCTGCCGCTCACACCGAACCGCTCAGAAGTTCGGTCCAGGTCCTCGATACTGATGGAGATACGCGTGTATTCAAGACGCATTTTCCGCCCGCTGCTCGCCCTTCTGCTGGTGGGGTCCACGGGTGTATATAGCGCTGCGAAAGCGCAGACACAACCGAAGGCTCCCGACACCATGGAAGCGCGCGTGCAAGGCTGCACCGCCTGCCACGGTTCGAAGGGACAGGGGACCGACAACGATTACTTTCCGCGCCTCGCGGGCAAGCCAGCCGATTATCTGTACAACCAACTGCAGAATTTCCGTGAAGGACGCCGTCGGTATCCGCCGATGAATTATCTCGTCACGTACCTTTCGGACGACTACCTTCATCAGATCGCCACCTATTTCTCCCAGCAGCGCCCGCCCTACCCGCAACCGGCCAAGCCGACCGTCTCTCAAAGCACGCTGGCGCGCGGCCAGCAGATCGTGCTGAACGGCGACACGACGAAGCAGATTCCGGCCTGCGCGGCCTGCCACGGCAAGGCCTTGACCGGGATGGAGCCGGCCATTCCGGGTCTGGTGGGTTTGCACTCCGATTACATCAGCGCCCAGCTCGGCGCGTGGCGTTCGGGCTCGCGGCATGCTATCGCTCCTGACTGCATGCACACCATCGCCACCCGCCTCACCGATGAAGACGTGAACGCCGTGGCTGCATGGCTTTCCACGCAACAGGCTCCGCAAAATCCCGTGCCGGCTCCGGCCCGCTCGATGAAGACACCGCTCGCCTGCGGCAGCGAACCGCAATAAGGCACCGGGAGAGACACACACATGAAACGCAAGCCTTTGTTCGCCCTTTCGGCCGTCGTGCTGGCTGCGGCTGCCGCGCTCGTCCCCGTGCTGTGGACGGGTGGTGATCATCTGCACGACGGGGTGGCGATGGCGGCCGCGCCCGCCGATCAGGCCTCGCTCGTCAAACAGGGCGAGTACCTCGCCCGCGCCGGCGACTGTATCGCCTGCCACACGGTGCGCGGCGGCAAGCAGTTTGCCGGCGGCCTGCCCATGGCCACGCCGTTCGGCACCATGTTCACGCCGAACATCACGCCGGACGACCAGTACGGCATCGGCAAATGGACGCAGGACGATTTCTACCGCGCCATGCACACCGGCCGTTCGAAAGACGGCAGCCTGCTCTACCCGGGCTTCCCGTTCACCAGCTATACGAAGGTCACCCGCGCCGACTCGGACGCCATTTACGCTTACCTGCGCTCGGTCACGCCGGTCAACGTGCCGAGCCGTCCGCACGAGCTCAAATTCCCGTTCAACCAGCGCAACATGCTGATCGGCTGGCGCACGCTGTTTTTCCGTGAAGGCGAGTACAAGGCGGACCCGACCAAGTCGGTGGAATGGAACCGCGGCGCTTATCTGATCGAGGGCCTCGGCCATTGCGGCATGTGCCACACGTCGATCAACGCAATGGGCGGCCCGGTCAGCTCGGCGGCCTTCGCCGGCGGTCTGATTCCGCTGCAGAACTGGTATGCGCCTTCGCTGACGTCGAACAAGGAAGCCGGCCTTGGCGACTGGGAAACCAAAGACATCGCCGATCTGCTGAAAACGGGCGTGTCGAACCGGGGCGCGGTGTTCGGTCCGATGGCCGAAGTGGTTCACAACAGCCTGCAGTACATGTCCGACGCGGATATCAACGCCATGGCCACGTACCTGAAGACGATTCCGCAAAAGAGTGAAGCGCCGGAACCGCTGCAGCTGGAAACCTCGGAAAAATTCGGTGGCGAACTGCTGAAGCAGGGCCAGAAGATTTACGCGGACAATTGCGCGAAGTGTCATGCGACGAATGGTCTCGGCATGCCGCCGTCGTTCCCGCCGCTCGCCAACAACCAGTCCATCCAGATGCCGTCGGCGGTCAATCCTATCCGCATGGTGCTCAACGGCGGCTACCCGCCGAGCACGGAGGCCAACCCGCACCCGTACGGCATGCCGCCGTTCGCGCAGGCGCTGTCCAACACGGAAGTGGCCGCGGTCGTCACGTATATCCGGATGTCCTGGGGCAATCACGGTACGGCTGTCTCGCCGCAACAGGTCTCCGATCTGCGCTCGGCGCCGCTCGACTAAACCGGCTTTTGTAGCAATCTGGGCGCGGCCCGCGAACACGCGGCCGCGCCCTTTGTTTTTCAGGGACCGGGCTCAACCGGTATCATACGGGGATTACCCTGATGAGAACCCCGTGCAGGAGGACTGAGTCGTGCATATTGGTGAGCGTTTCAACAGCATTACCCATCTGGTCGGCGCCGTACTGTCGGTCGTGGGGCTGGCGACGCTCGTCACGATGGGCGCACTCGACGGCGACGCGTACAAGGTGGTCAGCTTCAGTGTCTACGGCGCCATGCTGTTCGTGCTGTATGCTATCTCGACGCTTTACCACAGCGTACGCAATCCGCGTCTCAAAGCAGTTCTTCAAAAATGCGATCATTCGGCGATTTACCTGCTAATTGCCGGCAGTTACACCCCGTTCACACTCGTTACGTTGCGCGGACCGTGGGGCTGGTCGCTGTTCGGCGTGAGCTGGGGGCTCGCAGTCCTCGGCATCGTGCAGGAACTGACGCTCGGGCGGCGCACCCGCAGCGTTTCGATGGTGCTGTATGTCCTGATGGGATGGCTCGCGCTCGTTGCCGTCCGTCCGCTGGTCGGCGCGTTGCCGGCTGCGGGCACCGCCTGGCTCGTGGCCGGCGGAGTCATCTATAGCGCCGGCATCTACTTCTTCATCAACGACGAGCGCATCCGGCACGGACATGGTATCTGGCACCTGTTCGTACTGGCGGGCAGTCTGTGTCAATTCGTCAGTGTCGCGCGCTATGTCGCGTGACACGCCACGGCGACGAAATGCAACTTAAGGCCAGTCAACGTGTCTGCATAGCGCGTTGAAGCATTCGGCACGTATTTTCCGCGTGCCGCCGATTTCTCCGTGACCGGAACTGGGCTCTGGCCTCGAACGCGCCGTCGAAGGCGTGTTGTTGCCGTGCTCGTGCCCGTATGGGCCCGCTCAGGTGTCTGCCTGAGCCCCGTGTACCGTTCGCGTCACTGCATTGCAAAGATCTTTTATGTCTTTTGATTCCCTCGGCTTGTCCGAACCGCTGGTCCGTGCTGTCCTCGAACTTGGCTACACCACGCCGACCCCCATCCAGACGCAGGCCATCCCTGCCGTGCTGAACGGCGGCGACCTGCTGGCCGGCGCACAAACCGGCACCGGCAAGACCGCCGGCTTCACGCTGCCGATCCTGCAGCGCCTGAACACCATGCCCGCCGTCGCCACCGCGTCGGGCAAGCGCGCGGTCCGCGCGCTCATCCTCACGCCGACGCGCGAACTGGCCGCCCAGGTCGAAGAAAGCGTGCGTGCGTACGGCAAGTACCTGAAACTGAAGTCGACCGTGATGTTCGGCGGCGTCGGCATCAATCCGCAAATCGGCGCGCTGCGCAGCGGCGTGGATATCGTGGTCGCGACGCCGGGTCGCCTGCTCGATCACATGCAGCAGAAGACCATCGACCTGTCGCATCTCGAGATTCTCGTGCTCGACGAAGCCGACCGCATGCTCGACATGGGCTTCATCCACGACATCAAACGCGTGCTGGCGAAGCTGCCGCCGAAGCGTCAAAACCTGCTGTTCTCGGCAACGTTCTCGGACGAGATCAAGACGCTCGCCGATAACCTGCTCGACTCGCCGGCGCTGATCGAAGTCGCCCGCCGCAATACGACGGCCGAAACCGTCGCGCAGAAAATTCACCCGGTCGACCGCGACAAGAAACGCGAGTTGCTCACGCATCTGATCAAGCAGCACAACTGGTTTCAGGTGCTGGTGTTTTCGCGCACCAAGCACGGCGCCAATCGTCTCGCCGAGCAGTTGACCAAGGACGGCATCAGCGCGCTGGCGATTCACGGCAACAAGAGCCAGTCGGCGCGCACGCGCGCGCTCGCCGAGTTCAAGGACGGCACGCTGCAGGTGCTGGTCGCCACCGACATCGCCGCACGCGGTATCGACATCGACCAGTTGCCGCACGTGGTCAACTTCGACCTGCCGAACGTGCCGGAAGACTACGTGCACCGCATCGGCCGTACGGGGCGCGCGGGCGCCACGGGCGAGGCGATCTCGCTGGTGTGCGTCGACGAGTTGCAGTTGCTGAAGGACATCGAGAAGCTGATCAAGCGGGCGGTCCCGCAAGAAGTGATTCCGGGCTTCGAACCGGATCCGACGGCGAAGCCGGAACCGATTCTGCGTCGCGGCCAGGGCGGCGGCGGCGGCGGCGGTGGCGGTCGTTCGCCGCGTCAGGGGCAAGGCGCGCCGAAGCGTGACGGCGGCGCGGGCGCGAAGCCGGCGCCGCGTTCGGGACAGCGTCCGGCCAGCAACAACGGTCAGCAGCCGCGTGCGCAAGGCGCAAAGCCGGCCGCGAACGGTAATCAGGCGAACGGCAATGGCGGGCAGGCTCGCCGCGACGGTCAACGTCACGACGACCGTCCGCGCGCCGCCGCGCATGAAGGCAGTGGCGCGCAGCACGCGCCGCGCAAGCCGCAAGCGGGCAAACCGCAAGGCGGCAATCCGGGTGCGTTGCTGGGCGGCGCCAAGCAACGCGGCGACGCGCCGCGCGGTGGTCAGCCTACGCGTAGCGGCCAGCGCGGCCGGTAAGCTTCCGGCGTAAGGGCCCTAAGCCGCAGTCCGAGGCGGGCTGCACGCGTGGGGCTCGATAGCTGCCGCACTTTGCCGGCTAACGGCCGCCCGCTGCGGCCGCCTGCTTGAGGTGCTCGATCTGCCGTTCCCAACGGTCGAGCACCGCTTCTCCCGCACCCTTCTCTCCTTCCAGCTCGAACGTGATGCCGCTCGTCAGGCGCGCATAAGGGACACTCTGCGCTTCCCCCGTGTCGATCGATCCACTCAGATAGATCAGCCCGCTCTCGTCCCCTTCGACGTCGGCGAGCGGCACGACCTGCAACTGCACCTGATAAAAAGCCGCCTCGCAGACGAAACTCAACGCCGCGCGACCGCTTCCGGCAATCGCACGGGCCGCCCGCGCGTTGGGCCACAGCGCGATGCACAGCGTGCGCGAGTCAGGCGCATACAACTCGCCCACGCCGAGCAGCGACGTGCGTATGCGACCTTCGGCATCGACGGTCAAAAGCGACGCGGTGAAGCCGAGCTTGCCGGCCAGCGACGAACCGTCGAGCAGCGCGCGCACGGGCGCGGGCCATTCGTCGAAAACATTCTGGTCGAGTGACTGCGCGGGGATGGAGGGTGGGCTCATGAGATCGATCCGGTTCCGGTTTTCAACGACGCAGACGCAACAAGTACCGCGTCTCGCAAAACAAATGGCCCGCATGAGCGGGCCATTTGTCTTCAATTTTCAAGCTGTTACAGCGAGCCCGTCGCCGGACTCAACGAAAGAACACATGTTGCGTGATCTTGGCGAGCGGGTAATGCACGCCCGGTTGAATTCGCGCCGGCAGGTCGAGCGGCTTGAGCAGCATTTTCACGCACATGTCCGCCGACAGATTGCGCCGCACGAGTGCGTTGATACGCGCTGCCCGCTCGCGGTTGTACGCCGAGTCGTGCACGCGCTCCGGATAGCGAATCGCGAACACATGACGCAACGCGATCTCGGAGTCTTCGTTCTTGATTTCCATCACGCGGCGCATCAGCGCGCCGAGCACGGCGAGACGGCCGTTGCCTTCGATCTTGTTGTACTTCTTGAAAAACTTGAAAAAGTGCTTGTAGTGACGGACTTCGTCGGTGCGGATGTTGTCGGTAATCTGCTTGAGCACCGGCTCGTCCGAGCATTCGCCGATGGCGCGATACAGCGTTGCCGTGCCGGTTTCCACCACGCAACGCGCGACCATTTCCAGCGCACGTGTTTTTTCGAAATCTTCCACGGAGCAGGTCAGCGAATACTCCTCCATGAATTTTTGAAACGCGGTGTCCCAGTCGAACTCGGGCCAAACATACGCAATGTAAGTTTTCAGCGCGCGGCCGTGCTGCATTTCCTCCGGCTCCCATTCCTGGTTGAGCCAGGCCGACACTTCGGGGTCGCCGTCGAAGAACGTGCTGAGATTGCTGGTGTAAAGATCGGTGCCGCTTTCGATGAACGAAGCGGCGCACAACAGTAGCAGCAGATCTTCGTTAGCGACGGCCTTTTGCCGGTCGATGCGGGTGAGGTCGATGTCCTCGATCCGCCAGGGCATGACATGGTTCAGCTCTGTGTGCATCGTGTCTTGCTCCGAAAGCTGTATCGACTCGGGGAGCATGCTGGAAACCGCCCGCTTGCCTGGGCAGCCCGTCGTGTCGGATACAGCGCCTTGAATTGGATTTAATCGCTGGGTCAAATCGACGGGCTCAACCGCCGGGCTCAACCACTTTTGTATCTCGCATCTTAGCCGGTGTCTCGCGACTCTGCAGATAACCCAGCACAGACCATGCCGAGCCGCAGCAGTTCCCATTCCCGCGTAGTCGAAACATTCAGTCGGCGCACGACACACCAATCGCCCTTGGTCGCGTGCGCCGTCGAGTTCGCAATCAGAACCCGGCAGCGAGCCCGTCGCGCCGGCTGTCGCTGGCCGCCACATAGCCGCGCTCGGGTTCGTTGCGATCGAGCTTCCAGATGTACTGGCCCGAGCCAAAGTCCATATACGGGTCGTCGACCGATTTGATGGTGTGACCCATCTTCTGCAGCGCCTCGGCGGTTTTCGGATCGAGCGTCGATTCGATGTCGATGGTGAAGTCGTGATTGACCTTCCAGCGCGGCGCGTCGCATGCGGCCTGCGGCTGCTGGCCGTAGTCCAGCATACGCACGATGGATTGCAGATGCCCTTGCGGTTGCATGTCGCCGCCCATCACGCCGAAGCTCATGACCGCTTCCTGAGCGCCGTCCACCTGTTGCGTGAGGAAGGCCGGAATGATCGTGTGAAAAGGTCGCTTGCCGCCTGCGACGACGTTGGGCGACTTCGGATCCATCGAAAAACCGCAGCCGCGGTTCTGCATCGAGATGCCCATGTCCGGGACGACGATGCCCGAGCCGAAGCCCATGTAATTCGACTGGATGAAGCTGACCATCATGCCGCGCTCGTCCGCCACCGACATGTAGATCGTGCCGCCCGCTTTCGGCATGCCGAAGTCGAACTGGGTGGCGCGCTTGTGGTCGATCAGCTTCGCGCGCGACGTGAGATACGCGTCGTCGAGCATCTGCTCGGGCGTGACTTCCATCGAGCGCGGATCGGCCACGTAGCGGTACACGTCGGCGAACGCCAGCTTCATGGCTTCGATCTGCAGATGCTGCGACTCGACGTTGTCGAGCGCCAGTTCCTTCACGTCGAATTTTTCAAGGATGCCCAGCGCGATCAGTGCGGCGATGCCCTGACCGTTCGGCGGAATTTCGTGCACCGTGTAGCCGCGATAATCCTTGGCAATCGGTTCGACCCAATCGGCGCGGTAGTTGCGCAGGTCGTCGGCATTTAGCGCGCCGCCGCCTTCGCGGGCAAACGCGACGATGCGCTCCGCAATTTCACCTTCGTAGTAAGCACGCGGACCTTGCTCGGCCAGCATGCGCAAGGTCTTCGCATGACCGGGAAACCGCACCAGTTCGCTGACTTCCGGAGCGCGCCCGCGCGGCATGAAGGTTTGAGCGAAGCCGGGCAAGTCTTTCAACTCCGGCACGGCTGCCGCCCATTTATAGGCGACGATGCTCGCCACCGCATGTCCGCGCTCGGCGATTTCGATGGCCGGCTCCATCAGGTCGGCGAACGGCAGGCTGCCGAACTTCTGATGCAACGCCTCCCAGCCGGCAATCACACCCGGCACCGTCACCGCGTCCCAGCCGCGCTTGGGCTGCTGCGCGAGGCCGTTCTGCTCGCCGTATTTGTGCTTGAAGTAATCGACGTTCCAGGCAGCGGGCGCGACGCCCGACGCGTTCAGACCATGCAGTTTCGCGCCGTCCCATACGAGCGCGAACGCATCGCCGCCGAGCCCGCACGAAACCGGTTCGACTACCGTGATGGCGGCCGCGGCGGCGATCGCCGCGTCGACCGCATTGCCGCCTTTCCACAACATGCGCAGTCCGGCTTGCGCGGCCAGCGGATGCGAGGTGGACACGATGTTGCGCGCAAATACCGGCAGGCGCGGCGTCGGGTAGGGGTTTTGCCAGTTGAAGCCAGTCATGTCGGACACTCTCGATAGCGGGAGCCGGCTCGTCGGGGAGGCCGGGCTCCGAAGGTTACGATCAGCCGCGGATAACGTAGCGCAACACGTAGCGCAATACGTAGCGCAATACGTAGCGCAATACGTATCGCAAATAACGCAGCGTAAATCAGCGGACCCGCGATTGCAGCGCGATCCACGCAAAAAGACAAATGCATTTGCTACATGAACGAATTCGTCGAGCGGCTGAATCCGGGCGGGTCTTACAATACCGACCATCCGCGAACGCTTCGCGCACACCTCGTGCATACATCAACGGAACCCATGACCCGAGACCCCCGCCTGACTCTCAATGCCCGGCAGCAGGAACTGCTGGAGTGGGTGCAACGCGACGGCTTCGTGACCGTGGACGACCTGGCGGCACACTTCGACGTCACCCCGCAGACGATCCGCCGCGACGTCAACTGGCTCGCGGACATGAATCTGCTGCGGCGCTATCACGGCGGCGCCAGCCTGCCGACCAGCTCCGAAAACGTCTCGTACACCGCGCGCCAGCGGATGTTCCACGACGAGAAGCGGCGCATCGCCGCGTTAGTGGCCACTCACGTTCCCGACCAGGCCTCGCTGTTCATCAACCTCGGCACGACCACCGAAGAGGTGGCCCGGGCGCTCAACCGGCACCGCGGCTTACGCGTGATCACCAACAACCTGAACGTCGCCAGCATGATGAGCGGCTACCCCGATTGCGAGGTGCTGGTGACGGGCGGCGTCGTCCGGCCTTGGGACAAAGGCATTGTCGGCGAACTGGCAATCGACTTCATCCGGCAATTCAAGGTGGATTTCGCGATCGTCGGCACGTCGAGCATCGAAGCCGACGGCACGCTGCGCGATTTCGACACCCGCGAAGTGCGAGTGGCCGAAGCGATCATGCAGCACGCGCGCACCGTCTTTCTGGCCGCCGACAACTCCAAGTTCGGCCGCCCCGCGCTGGTTCGCCAAGGGCATCTCGACCAGGTAGACGCGTTGTTCACCGACGTCGCCCCGCCCGCCGAGATGAACGAGATTCTCGCCGCCGCCAACTGCCAGGTGTACGTCGCCGGCTAATTGCCGTGCTATTGGCCGGGGTTAGCCCAGCGCTCCCGCTCATGCTGCAGCGCAAACAAAACTTCGAGTGAAATCGCGATTCGGTCCGCGCCCCCAAACCGCCGGAACAGCCGCGCGTTGTCAAAGGGAAAATTTGCTAGCACGCGTTTGGCGTTTAACAGCCCGTTGACTACACTCCAGTTCCCCGGCGTTCGTTCCGCGTTCTGCGGACTTGCCGGCAGCACGAGGCACGGCATCGCACCGCACCGCACCGCGCGCTGAGCTTCACCCTGAGTTGAACCCGAGCTTCACCCCAGTCGCACCTGTTGAGTCCTGCCTCCCGCCCGACCCGCCAGCGGACCTACGGCTTTCCGGCCGATCGCCAATCAGGCTGTCCGCGTTTGCTTGACATGGAGAGAACGATGCTGAGTCCGCATGAATTCGCCACGTTGTTGCTCGTGAAAGACGCCCCGAATCAGGTCGATATGGAAAGAGAGGAGCTCGACGCCCTTCTGGAACGGCAGCTGGTTCAACTCGAACGGCTCGCGTCAGGCAACGAGGAGTGGCGTATTACCGAATCCGGCGACAGCGCTTTGCGAGCCATCAAGCGTCACTCGTGAACCAACCGCCGCAATGAGCCGGATGCCGGTCGAACCGGCATCCGGCTTTTCACGTCCCTCCAGGTTCCCCGCCGCGAAGCTGCCGGAACGACAGCCCAATCCCAAGCCTCACCCGTTGCGCAGCGTCGGATCGACCGCCGCGCGCCAACTCAACGCCCGCGCCCGCTGATCGGTTAGAAACGCCACCCACTGATTGCGCACCTGCGGGTCGGCGCTCGCGCCCTCACTCGTATAGTGCTGCGCAAGCGCAGCCTGAAACCCGCAAAAATCCTCTTTCGGCAACTTGCCCCGCCGGCTCGCTACATACGCATCGAACAGCGCGGCGTAGACGCCCTGGGCGTCGCTGCCGTAATCGACCGGCTGGGCGCTGCACATCTGCTGCAAGGCTGCGAACGACGGCGCGCCGGCCGTTCCGCTCAAACTCGGCGAGCTGACGCATCCGTTCAGGAGCATAGCGGCGCCGATCATCCAGATTCCACGCATGAATTCACCTCGAAATGAGTGCTGTCGAGAGTATCGTCCGTGGCCGCGCGTTGCGCCACCCTCATCGCCAATCGGCCAAGGGCGCTTCGGATTTCGGCCAGATGTTGAACCGCCTGAATCGAACTTTACTTTTTCGAATGTGTTCATTAGAGTTCGCAAACGAACATCGAGGGGAGCGGGGAACCCGGTGAGAATTCGATTGGTGTCCCCACGTGCTCCAAACCATCCAGCAAGGAATCCATCCGGTGACGCAAGGCTCGAAATACGATCTGCTGGTGGTCGGTGGCGGAATCAACGGTGCGGGAATTGCCCGCGATGCGGCCGGCCGCGGCCTGTCGGTGCTGTTGTGCGAGCAGGACGATCTCGCCGCGCACACCTCGTCGGCGAGTACCAAGCTGATCCACGGCGGCCTGCGTTACCTCGAGTACCGCGAGTTCGGCCTGGTCCGCAAAGCCTTGCAGGAGCGCGAAACGCTGCTGCGCGCCGCGCCGCACATCATGTGGCCCTTGCGTTTCGTGATGCCGCACATGCCCGATCTGCGTCCCGCCTGGATGATCCGCGCGGGCCTCTTCCTCTACGATCACCTCGCGCGGCGCGAATTGCTGCCGGGCTCGCGCGGCGTGCTGATGCGCGACCACCCGGCCGGCGCGCCGCTGATCGACTCGATCAAACGTGGTTTCGTCTATTCGGACGGTTGGGTCGACGATGCCCGACTCGTCGTGCTGAACGCGCTGGGTGCGCAGGAGCGCGGCGCACGAATCCTCACGCGAACCCGGCTGATCAGTGCGAAACGCGTGGGCACTGAGTGGCAGGCACGGCTTCAGCAAGCGAACGGGACTGTCCTCGACATCACAGCCGCCGCCATCGCCAACGCCGCGGGTCCGTGGGTCGGCGAACTGCTGCAAGGCGCGCTCGGCCGCAAGGCGTCGCATAGCGTGCGGCTCGTCAAGGGCAGCCATATCGTGACGCGTCGGCTCTTCGAGCACGACCACGCGTACATCTTCCAGAATCCGGACAAGCGCATCATCTTCGCGATTCCGTACGAGCAGGACTACACGCTGATCGGCACGACCGACATCGAATATCGCGGCGACCCGTCGAAGGTCGCGATCGACGCCGGAGAAATTCAATATCTGTGCGACTCGATCAACCGCTATTTCAAACAGAAAATCTCGCCGCAAGACGTTCGCTGGACCTACTCCGGGGTGCGCCCGCTGCTTGAGGAAGAAGGCGCGGACAATCCCTCGGCCGTGACGCGCGACTACTCGCTGGAACTCGACGCGCCCGAAGGCGGGGCCGCCTTGCTGTCGGTGTTCGGCGGCAAGATCACGACCTTTCGCAAGCTCGCCGAAGAAGCCGTCGATAAGCTCGCGCCCGCTCTGCACAACACGGCCCCGGCGTGGACGGCCGGCGCAGCGTTGCCCGGCGGCGATATTCCACGGGCCGATTTCGCGGGTTTCCTGCGCGGATTCCAGCAACGGCATTCATGGCTGCCCGCCGATCTGGCGCACCGCCTGGCCCGCGCGTACGGTACGCGGGCGGAGCAGGTCATCGGCAACGCAGAGGCACTAACCGGTCTCGGTCGCGTGTTCGCGCCCGGGCTCTACGAAAACGAACTGGTTTATTTGCGCGACGCCGAGTGGGCCCGCAGCGCGCAGGACGTACTATGGCGGCGCTCGAAGCTCGGTCTGCACGTCGAAGCCGGCACGCTCGACAGCGTGACGCGCGAGATCGACGCGTGGTTTGCCGGCGCAACGGAGCGCCACATCGCCTGACGCAAACCCGGACCCGCAGCACACTAACCATAACCAGCCGTTCCCATCGCCGCCCTACCATGGCGGCGATTCGAAACACGCATGGAGAGACAGATGCAGGACCAGTACATCCTCGCGCTCGACCAGGGCACGACCAGCTCGCGCGCGATGCTGTTCGACCGGCTCGGCAATATCGTGTCGACGGCCCAGAAGGAATTCCAGCAGATCTACCCGCACCCCGGCTGGGTCGAGCACGATCCGCAGGAAATCTGGTCGACGCAAGCCGGCGTCGCGGCCGAAGCGGTCACGCGCGCCGGGCTGAACGGCAGCGCAATCGCCGCCATCGGCATGACCAACCAGCGCGAGACCACCATCGTGTGGGACCGCGAGACCGGCCGGCCGATCTATAACGCGATCGTCTGGCAGGACCGCCGCACCGCCGACTTCTGCGACCAGCTGAAAGACCAGGGCCTCGAAGCACAGATCCGCGCGAAAACCGGCCTGCCGATCGACTCGTATTTCTCGGCGACCAAGATCCGCTGGATTCTCGAGAACGTCGACGGCGCGCGCGAGAAGGCGCGCCAGGGGCGCCTCGCCTTCGGCACGGTGGACAGCTGGCTGGTGTGGAATTTCACCAAGGGCAGCCTGCACATCACCGATGTCACGAACGCGTCGCGCACGCTGCTTTTCAATATCCACACGCTGCAATGGGACGACGAACTGCTCGACGTGTTCGACATTCCGCGCAGCATGCTGCCGGAAGTGCGCGCGTCGTCCGAGGTGTACGGTCCCGTCAAAACGACCGTCTTCGCTTCGCAGATTCCGCTCGCGGGCATCGCCGGCGATCAGCACGCGGCGCTGTTCGGCCAGATGTGCACGCGCTCGGGCATGGTGAAGAACACTTACGGGACCGGCTGCTTCCTCGTGATGAACACCGGCGACAAGCCGATCGAGTCGAGCAACGCGCTGGTCACCACGATTGCGTGGCAGATCGGCGAGCGCGTCGACTATGCGCTCGAAGGCAGCATCTTCATTGCGGGCGCGGTGGTGCAATGGCTGCGCGACGGCCTGGGCATCATCCGTCATGCCGGGGAGATCGAAGCACTCGCGCGCAGCGTGCCGCACAGCGACGGCGTGTATATGGTGCCGGCCTTCGCGGGTCTCGGCGCGCCGCACTGGAATGCGCGCGCGCGCGGCACGCTGTTCGGCGTGACGCGCGGCACGACCGCGGCGCATATCGCCCGCGCCGCGCTCGATTCCATCGCGTATCAGTCGGTGGATGTCCTGAAAGCGATGGAAGCCGACTCCGGCATGCGCATCGACGAACTGCGAGTGGACGGCGGCGCGTGCGCGAACGATCTGCTGATGCAGTTCCAGGCAGACATGCTCGGGGTGGATGCCGTGCGTCCGCGCGTCGTGGAAACCACTGCACTAGGAGCGGCCTATCTGGCGGGCCTCGCGGTCGGCTACTGGAAAGACGTGGAGGAATTGCAAAGCCAGTGGCAACTCGAACACCGCTTCACGCCCGCGCTGCCGGGCGCCGAGGTCGAGGCCTGCCTGAACGGCTGGCACCGCGCGATCCGCGCCGCCAAAGCGTGGGCGGATACGGCCTGAGCACAACGGCTGGCGGGACAGCAAGCGGTGCCGCGCACTGCGACGTCGCTGCCGCGCAGTCGCCGGCAAAGCACGTATCATGCTGCTTTCAAACTCCATGCGGGGCTTGCCCCGCATCCCCGCTTTTTCCGTTCCCAAGCATGATCGACCATCTCATCTGTGACTGCGACGGCGTGCTCGTCGACAGCGAAATCATCGCCGACCGCGTGATGCTCGACACGCTCAGCGCCACCTTCCCCGGCGTCGATTTCAAACCCGTCGTCAAAACGGCATTCGGCCAGCAGACCTCGCGTTTTCTCGAAGGCATCGAGAAAACGTTCGATATCCAGCTGCCGCCGAATTTCATCGATACGATCGAACACAACGTCGAACTCGAACTGGCGGCCTCGCTTAGTCCGATCAACGGCGTGCGCGATGCGTTGCAACGCGTCAGCCTGCCGGCGGCCGTGGTGTCGAACAGCCGCCTGTCGCGCGTGAATGCGTCCGTGCGCCGCGCGGGCTTGCAGCAGATTTTCGGCGAGCGCATTTTCAGCGCCGAACAGGTCGCGCGGCCGAAGCCTTATCCCGATGTCTATCTGTTCGCGGCAAGCACGCTGGGCGTCGAGCCGTCACGCTGCGTCGTGGTGGAAGACAGCGTTGCCGGCCTGAACGCGGCGCGCGCGGCGGGCATGAAAACCATCGCCTTCGTCGGCGCGAGCCATATTCCCGATGGCTATGCGGACGCGCTGCGCAAGATGGGCATGACGCGGATCATGAAGCACATGGACGAACTTCCTGCGCTGATCGAAGCCGGCGTGCGCGGCGAGTTCGGCGACGTGCAGTCGTAGCCGCCGCAGCAGCCACACACATCGACTCAGACAAAAAAGGCCGGCCGCGTGCTTCACAGGCGGCCGGCCTTCTCGTCATTCAAAGCGGTTCAGCCGCGAGTCAAGCCTCGTCGGCCACGCACTCACGCACGATCGCCAACGCCTGGCGAAACTCCACCAGTTCGGCAATCGTCAGCATCGGCAGATTGTGTTGCTGGGCGAAACGTTCGACGTCGGCGCCGCGCGTCATCGTGCCGTCGGCATTCATCAGTTCGCACAGCACGCCGGCCGGCTTCAGACCCGCGAGCACCGCGAGGTCGACCGTTCCTTCGGTATGACCGCGCCGCGCCAGCACGCCGCCCGGTTGCGCGCGCAACGGAAACACGTGACCCGGACGGACGATGTCGGCCGGCTTCGCCGAATCGGCGATTGCCGCGCGAATGGTCGTGACGCGATCGAGCGCGGACACGCCGGTCGTCACACCGTCGCGCGCTTCGATCGACACCGTGAAGGCCGTGCCGTGACGGCTTTCGTTGTTGACGGCCATCGGCGGCAATTCGAGCGCGCGGATTTTTTCGTCGGGCAGACACAGGCAGACAATGCCGCTGCATTCGCGGATCAGCAACGCCATGGTTTCGACGGACAGACGTTCGGCGGACACGATCAGATCGGCTTCGTTCTCACGGTCGTGGTCGTCCTGCAGCACGACGGCGCGGCCATCGCGCATGGCCTGCAAGGCGGCGGCGATACGCGGCGGAACGGCTTCGGTGGCGAGCAACGGGAGATCGAGCGACGCGTCGTCGGCGATCACGGACGGAGGGGGAAAAGTAGCAAAAGACATAATTGAAACGCTCATCGCAGAAAGTGGGGCGAAAAACGTTTCAGGGCATTGCAAACAGACAAAGACGCACCGCTGAACGCCGCACAAGGCGACGCACGCGCACCGCTAGACTTCCTGCGACACGGCGGAGACGAACCTGACTATCTGCACATCTTCTTTCATCCGGACTCTGACCGTCGGCTCTGGCTTCTCACCAGATCTGCTGACCCCGCCGGCTTTCCATGAACTGAAAACCAAATGAACGCGGGCGCTCGCGGGCTCGCCGGCTCACGCTTTCGCGCTGCCCGGCATACCGCCGGTGGGGAATTTCACCCCGCCCTGAAGACGCACTGATTGCCGGACTGACCGGCGGGCAAAGCATACAACAGTCGCGTCGCGCATGCAGCGCAACACGAATCGGCGAGCCGTACGCGCTGACCGCTGCAAGCACGACTCGACGCAACAAACGAAAAACTCAAACCGGTGCCGGCTGACGCGTCGCGTCGGTCGCGGCGGGCACGTCCCAACGCGGCGGCGTTTCCGCTTTCAGCGTCACGCGAAATGCGCGCGCTTCCGTATCGCCCGGATTACGCAGACTGTGCGGCTGGTCGGCGTCGAACACGATCGCGTCGCCGGTAGCCAGCAACTGGCGCTGGTCGTGCACGCTGACTTCCAGCGTGCCTTCGCTCACCACCAGATTCACCGTGGTGCCCGGCGCGCGGCGAATGCCGGCTTCGGTATGCAACGGCGCAATCCGCAATTCGTGGAACTCGGCGGCAGTCGGCTCGGCATCTGGATAAAGCGGGCGAGCCGAATAGCGGCCGTTCGCGCTCACCAGACGCGACGAGCGGTCGGCTGGCAGATGTTCGAAACCGTTGGTTGCGTGGCGGCGCAGGAAAGCGGCGACCGACACCTTGAGCGCTGCTGCCACCTTGCAGAGCACCTTGATGGACGGCACGCTGCGCGCCGATTCGATCTGCGCGAGCATGGCGCGCGAGACGCCCGAGGCGCGGGCCAGCGCGTCGAGCGACAGTTGCCGCTCGGCGCGCAAACGCGCGAGATTCACGCCGACCAGATGTTCGAGCGCATCGAGAGGTTCGGCGCCACGAACCGCCGGATCGGCGTCGGTAGCGGGATCGCGAACGAGCGCAAGCGGGGAATGCATGATTGCCTCCTGAAGCACCGCCACGAAGGCGGGCAAGCGGTTAGTGGAAGCAAGATAGCATTGCGTCACGCTCAGCCCAACGAAGTTATCTTCACACTGTTATCAGCATTGCGGAGGACGATTCTCGCAAAGCTTGTGCGAAAAATTCATATGGCCTGAGCAGGCGCTGTGCAGACAATGACAGCGAGCAAGGCGAGTCTTCGATCCTTATCTCGTCTCAGGCCCGTCTGCGGTCCAACTCAGGCGCGCTGCACGGCACGCGCGGTGGGCGCATCCATACGCGCCGCGATCCACGTCACCAGCAAGGCCGCGATGCTCACGGCCGCCGCGACCCACGGCAGCGTATCGAGCGCGTGACCGTGACCGATGACGAGCCCGCCGAGCCACGCGCCGCCCGCATTGCCGACGTTGAACGCGCCGATATTCAGCGTGGACGCCAGATTCGGCGCCGCCGCGGCCTTTTCGACGACGCGCATCTGCAACGGCGGCACGGTGGCGAACGCGGCGATGCCCCACACGAAAATGGTGATGGCGGCCGCCACCTGCGAATGGCTGGTGCGCGCGAAGATCGCCATCACCACCGCCAGCGCGACGAGAATGCCCATCAACGAAGGCATCAACGCCCGGTCCGCCAATTTTCCACCGACCGTGTTGCCGATCGTGAGCCCCACGCCGAACAGCACGAGAATCAACGTGACGCCGCGCGGCGAGAAACCGCTCACCTGTTCGAGGATGGGCGCGATATAGGTGAACACCACGAATACGCCGCCGAAGCCGAGCACGGTCATAGCGAGCGCGGTCCAGACTTGCGGGTCTTTCAGCACGCGCACTTCGTGGCCGAGGCCGACCGGTCCGCTGTCGTGACGATTTGGCACCAGCGCCGTGACACCTACTAGCGACAGCACGCCGAACACGCTGACGATCCAGAACGCCGCGCGCCAGCCGAACTGCTGCCCGACAAAAGTGCCGAACGGCACGCCGAGCACGTTCGCGAGCGTCAAGCCGGTGAACATGAGCGCGATCGCACTGGCGCGCTTTTCGGCCGGCACGAGCGACGCCGCCACCACCGCGCCGATGCCGAAGAACGAGCCGTGCGCGAACGACGTGACCACCCGCGCGATCATCAGCACGGAATAGCTGGGCGCGATCGCGCACAGCGTGTTGCCGACGATGAACACGCCCATCAGCAACTGCAGCGCGAGCTTGCGTGGCATCTTGCTGGTCAGCACCGCGAGCAGCGGCGCACCGACCGCGACGCCCAGCGCATAGCCGCTCACCAGCAGCCCCGCTGACGGAATGGACACCGCGAGATCGCGCGCCACGTCGGGCAATAGGCCCATGATCACGAACTCCGTCGTGCCGATGGCGAAGGCGCTGATCGCGAGCGCCAGTAAAGGGATGGGCATTTTTCTACTCCAGGGTTTCAGGGTTGTGCGTGTTCGGGCGAGCTCACGAATTCGACGACGACGCCCGGCGCGAGGGCGACGAACAATTGCACCTCGGCGGCTTGGGGGCCGCGTTGCGGCACCTCGGCGCGCTGATACGGCCAGCCGGTTGCGCGCAGGCGTTGCAGCAGCGCCTGCCACTCGGCCACGCTGTCGATCCGCAACGCGATGTGATCGATACGCGGCGCGCTGCGCCCGGTGGCGGCCGGCATGGTTGCGTCGATCAGATGAATCAGCGCGCGGCCGTTCGCATACAGCCAGGCGCCATCGACCGAAAACGGCGGCCTCGCGCCGTCGGCAAGGCCGACGACATCGACGAAGAAGCGTCGGGCCGTATCGAGGTCGGCGGTAACGATCGTGGCGTGATCGAGTTGCATGGCGGAAAACGGCGCTGCCGCCGTCTCAGGGTTTTCGAGGAGTGGATTGTCGCTGCGCCGCGTCATTTTGATAATTGGCGTAGCATTTGAAGCATTTTCAAATTCTGCTTGAAAGTCGTGAGATGGATAACCTTGGTGACATCCGCCTGTTCGTCGAAGCCGCGTTGCAGGGCAGCCTGTCCGCCGCGGGCCGCAAGCTCGGTCTGACGCCGGCTGCCGCGAGCGCGCGTCTGGCCAAGCTCGAAGCCGGCCTGAAAGCGCGCCTGTTCGAACGCACTACCCGCCAGTTGAGGCTGACCGACGAAGGCCGGCTTTATCTCAATTGCTGCCGTCAGGCGCTGCAATCGCTCGACGACGCCGAAGCGGCGCTGCATGCCGGTCAGGGCGTGGTCCGCGGCAAGGTGCGCATTTCGGCGACCTCCGACTTCGGCCGCAATCTGCTGATGCACTGGCTGGACGAGTTCAACGTGCTGTATCCGGAAGTGACCTTCGCGCTGACGCTGTCGGACTCGCTGGCCAATCTCGTGCAGGAAGACATCGATCTGGCGATTCGCTTCGGCGTACCGCAGGACAGTTCGCTGGTGGCGCGCAAGCTGGCGCCGAACCGGCGCGTGCTGTGCGCGTCGCCGGACTACATCGCGCGCAAGGGTGAGCCGGAGGACCCGCACGATCTGGCGAATTTCGACTGCATCGTGCTCGGCACCGCGTCGGGCCGCGCCAACGAATGGCGCTTTACGCGCGGCGCCGAGGTGCAGCACTACACCGTGCCGTTCGACTCCGCGCGCGAAACCAACGACGGCGCGGTGGCCCGCGAATGGGCGCTGCGCGGCTACGGCATCGTCATCAAGTCGATGTGGGACGTACAAGCCGATCTGCGTGCCGATGGGCTGAAAATCCTGTTGCCCGACTGGCGTTACCCGGACGCCCCGCTGCATGCGCTCTATCACCGCAACCGCTTCATGGCGCCGCGCGTGCGCGTGCTGCTGGACTTCCTGAGCGAGCGTTTCGCGCAGGTGTCGGGGGAACTGGAACGGCTGCTGGGCTTGCCGCCCGGGCCCGATCCCGACGAAACGGCCGCTGAAACCGCTTCCGGTGAAGGGCTATAATCCCGAATTACGCTAAAAACGGGCACGGTGGCTAGCAAACGCCGCCCATCGCACCGCCCCCACTTCACCTTTAATTGACGCCCCCAGGTTAACCACTGCGACCGGCGAAATTCGATGACCAAGAAAGTTTATGTAAAGACGTTCGGCTGCCAGATGAACGAGTACGACTCCGACAAGATGGTCGACGTACTCGGCGCGGCGGACGGACTTGTCAAGACCGACACGCCGGAAGACGCGGACGTGATTCTGTTCAACACGTGCTCGGTACGTGAAAAAGCCCAGGAAAAAGTGTTCTCCGACCTCGGCCGCGTGCGCGAGCTGAAGGAAGCGAATCCCAACCTCATCATCGGCGTCGGCGGCTGCGTCGCCAGTCAGGAAGGCGCGGCGATCGTCGCCCGCGCGCCATACGTGGACCTCGTGTTCGGTCCGCAAACGCTGCACCGTCTGCCGCAGATGATCGACCAGCGCCGCGCCAGCGGCCGCGCCCAGGTCGACATCTCGTTCCCGGAAATCGAAAAGTTCGATCACCTGCCGCCGGCCCGTGTCGACGGCCCGAGCGCGTTCGTGTCGATCATGGAAGGCTGTAGCAAGTACTGCAGCTATTGCGTGGTGCCGTACACGCGCGGTGAGGAAGTGTCGCGCCCGCTCGACGACGTGCTGACCGAAATCGCCGGTCTCGCCGACCAGGGCGTGCGCGAAGTCACGCTGCTCGGCCAGAACGTGAACGCATACCGAGCCGGCATTACGCTCGGTTCGACCGACCTCGCCGACTTTGCGACGCTGATCGAATACGTCGCGGACATTCCGGGCATCGAGCGGATTCGCTACACCACGTCGCATCCGAAGGAATTCACGCAGCGCCTGATCGACACCTACGCGAAGGTGCCCAAGCTCGTCAGCCATTTGCACCTGCCGGTGCAGCACGGCTCCGACCGCATCCTGATGGCGATGAAGCGCGGCTACACGGTGCTCGAATACAAGTCGGTCATTCGCAAGCTGCGCGCGATCCGCCCGGACCTGTCGCTGTCGACCGACATGATCGTCGGCTTCCCCGGCGAGACGGAAGAAGACTTCGACAAGATGATGGCGCTCGTGCACGAGATGCAATACGACACCAGCTTCTCGTTCATCTACAGCCCGCGCCCCGGCACGCCGGCCGCGAATCTGCACGACGACACGCCGCGCGAGGTCAAGCTCAAGCGGCTGCAGCATCTGCAGGCCACCATCGAAGAAAACGTGCAGCGCATTAGCGACGCGATGGTCGGCAAGATCGAGCGCATTCTGGTCGAGCGCCCGGCGCGCAAGGACCCGAACGAACTCGCGGGCCGCACCCAGAACAACCGCGTGGTGAATTTCCCGGCGCCGCTCGCGTCGCACGCGCGTCTGATCGGGCAGATGGTGGACGTGAAAATCGTCCACGCCTACCCACACTCGCTGCGGGGCGAACTCGTGCTGGTGCACGACGACGCCACCGCGACGACGCATTGAGCGGCTTCGATGCAACCACACTGAAGAGCCGTGACTTGCGGCTCGCTTAAAAGCTGCACTTTTAGCCCCACTTTCAAGCCACGCCCACCGCGTCTCGAAACCGACAGGATCGAAACACCGCCTTGAAGACCACTCAGCCGCATCTGGAATTCACCGCACCGCGCGACGACAACGCGCGGCTCGCCAACCTCTGCGGACCGCTCGACGAGAATCTGCGGCAGATCGAGCAGGCGCTCGACGTCACGCTGCAACGCCGGGGTCATCGCATCACGATTCGCGGTCGCGGCTCGAAGCTCGCGCTCACCGCGCTCGAAAAGTTCTACGAGAAAGCGGGCGCGCCGCTATCGGTCGACGACATCCAGCTCGCGCTGGTCGAAGTGCGTCATCCGGCGCGGCATCGTGCGAACGGCCACGCGCAGGGCACGGAAGACCTCGACCCGCGCTTCCCCGGCAACCCCGACCATCCATTCGACCAGCCCGCCGACACCGGCGACGAAGATCCCGAAACGGTCGGCCCGAAGCTGTACACGCGGCGCGCCGATCTGCGCGGCCGCACGCCCGCGCAGCGCGAGTATCTGAAGCAGATCATCGCGCACGACGTGACCTTCGGCATCGGCCCGGCGGGTACGGGCAAGACGTATCTGGCGGTGGCCTGCGCGGTGGATGCGCTCGAGCGCGATCAGGTCAAACGCATCGTGCTGACGCGGCCAGCCGTGGAAGCCGGCGAGCGGCTCGGCTTCCTGCCGGGCGATCTCGCGCAGAAGGTCGATCCGTATCTGCGACCGCTCTACGACGCGCTGTACGACCTGCTCGGCTTCGACAAGACCGCCAAGATGTTCGAGCGGCAGATGATCGAAATCGCGCCGCTCGCGTACATGCGCGGCCGCACGCTGAACCACGCGTTCATCATCCTCGACGAGGCGCAGAACACCACGCCCGAACAGATGAAGATGTTCCTCACGCGCATCGGCTTCGGCTCGAAAGCGGTGGTGACCGGCGACACGACCCAGGTCGACTTGCCGCGCGGCCACAAGAGCGGCCTGATCGAAGCGCAGCAGGTGCTCTCCGACGTGCGCGGCATCGCCCTAACACGATTTACGAGCGCCGATGTGGTACGCCATCCACTGGTCGCACGAATTGTGGAGGCGTACGATGCCCATGCGCTTAAGCACGCCAATCCGGCGGACTCACGCTGACACGTCGATAATTTTGTCGGCACGCCCGTCGACGAACGCTGACCGGCGGCGTGATTCGCGGCGCCGGCCGGCGTCGGGCACGCCGAAGTCCACGCCGAAGTCCACGCATCCCCACTCACACGCATGAGCCGCACCCCGAAACTGACGTTGAATCTGCAATTCCCGGCCGCCAAAGCCTGGCCCGAACACAAGGCGCTGCTGCCGCGCGCCACGGTGGCCGGCTGGATCAAGGCCGCCCTCTTCGGCGACGGCGAACTGACGGTGCGTTTCGTCGACGCCGAAGAGGGCCGCACGCTCAACCGCACCTATCGCGGCAAAGACTACTCGACCAACGTGCTGACTTTCGCCTACGCCGAATCGGAAGACGATCCGGTCACGGGCGATCTGATCCTGTGCTGCCCGGTCGTCGAGAAAGAAGCGGCCGAGCAGGGCAAGCCGCTTCTTGCCCATTACGCGCATCTGCTGGTGCACGGCACGCTCCACGCGCAGGGCTACGACCACGAGGTCGAAGCCGAAGCCGAAGAAATGGAAGCCATCGAAACCGAGATTCTCGGCAAGCTCGGCTTTCCCGATCCTTATCAATAGCCGTCGTCCACCGCACCCGAGCCGACCGTGAGCACCTCGTCCCCCGCCTCCGACACCCGCCTGCCCTGCCCGGACTATCCGCCGGCGCTCGGCGAGTCGCGGCTTCTGACCGACGACGAATTGCGCGCGTCGCTCGAATGCACGTTGCGCGACTGGGACCGGCAGAGCGACCTGTGGCTGTTCGGCTATGGCTCGCTGATCTGGAATCCCGGCCTGCCGACCGTCGAGGCGACGCCGGCCAAAGTCCATGGCTATCATCGCGGCCTTTATTTATGGTCGCGCGTGAATCGCGGCACGCCGGAACAACCGGGGCTCGTGCTGGCGCTGGACCGTGGCGGTTCATGCACGGGCATCGCGTTCCGTCTTGCCGCCGATGGCTCGGCGCCGCATCTCGATGCGCTCTGGCGCCGCGAAATGGCGATGGGTTCATACCGGCCGGCGTGGCTGCCGTGCGTGCTCGCCGACGGGCGGCGCGTCGATGCGCTCGCCTTCGTGATGCGCCGCGACGTGCCGACGTACACCGGCAAACTGCCGGACGACATCGTGAAGACGGTGTTCGGTTGCGCATGCGGACGCTATGGCACCACGCTCGATTACGTAAGCCGCACCGTGCATGCGTTGCGCGAAAGCGGCATGCCGGACCGCGCGCTCGAAGCGTTGCTCGAACGTTGCCGCGAGGTAGGCTGCGAAGAGAGCAGGGAAGCCGGGCAAACGTGACAGGACGGACGGGAACGCCCGGCGCCCGACTTTTTTGCTCCAAACCGCCCGTTCCGGTTTTATCAGTTAGGATTGACCCACGCCTGTCGCCCGCCATGGTGCGCGACGCCGCTGTTTCTCACCGCCGCACCCTTCGCCCAGCCCGGCGGGACACGGTCCTGCCATGTGCCTGGTGTATCCTTAACGCTCCGTAACAGCGCGCCCAGTCTTGCCGGGCGCACTACCATGAACGACACGTATCCCAGTCGACGACACTCCGACAAACCGCATGAAAAACGCTCGCTGCTCGAGCGTCTGACCGACTTCATCTCGCCCGAGCCCGACTCGCGCAGCGAGCTTCTGGAAATCCTGCAGGACGCGCACGAACGCAACCTGATCGACGCCGACTCGCTATCGATGATCGAAGGGGTGTTCCAGGTCTCCGAACTCAGCGCCCGCGACATCATGGTGCCGCGCGCGCAAATGGACGCGATCAACATCGCGGACAGCCCCGCCGAATTCATCCCCTACGTGCTGGAAAAAGCGCACTCGCGCTACCCGGTGTTCGAAGGCAATCGCGACAACATCATCGGCGTACTGCTGGCCAAAGACCTGCTGCGCTACTACGCCGAAGAAGAGTTCGACGTGCGCGGCATGTTGCGCCCGGCCGTGTTCATCCCCGAATCGAAACGACTGAACGTGCTGCTGCACGACTTCCGCGTGAATCGCAATCACCTCGCGGTGGTAGTCGACGAATACGGCGGCGTGGCCGGCCTGATCACGATAGAAGACGTGCTGGAACAGATCGTCGGCGACATCGAGGACGAATACGATTTCGACGAGGAAAGCGGCAATATCATCCCGTCGCCGGACGGCCGCTTCCGCGTGCGGGCGCTGACCGAGATCGAGCAGTTCAACGAATCGTTCGGCACGCACTACTCGGACGACGAGGTCGACACTATCGGTGGACTTGTCACGCATCACTTCGGACGCGTCCCGCATCGCGGTGAAAAAGTACGGCTCGACGATCTGATCTTCGAAATCCTGCGCGGCGATGCCCGCCAGATTCATATGCTGCTGGTGCGCCGCGATCCGCTGGCCGGCCAGCGCGAGCGCGAAGCGCAGCACGTGCAGACCTGAGCTTGCAACGGCGCGGCGCGCTTTGCGTTGCCGCCTCCGGGTTTGCTGGCCTTTTCCCCTCCTCTTTCTATTCAAGCCGACCGCGCAACGATGGCCGACCCGATCACTTCACGTTCGCGCCGAGGCGCGGGCGACACCGACGCACAAATCACACGCGGGCGCGCCCTGCCCCGCTGGCACTATCTCGTCGCACTGCTCGCCGGCGCGGCCAACACGCTGTCGTTCGCGCCGACGCCGCACGGCGGCTGGCTCGAACTGGCGATCTTCGCGCTGTTCTTCGCATGGCTCACGCGCACCACCGGCTGGAAAAGCGCCGCGCTGACCGGCGGCGCATTCGGCTTCGGCAACTTCGTGACGGGCGTGTGGTGGCTCTATGTGAGCATGCATGACTACGGCGGCATGGCCGCGCCGCTCGCGGGCGCGGCGGTCGTGCTGTTCTCGCTGTATCTGGCGGTTTATCCGGCGCTCGCCGCCGGCGTCTGGTCGTTCTGCGCGGGTCACGCCCGCCATGGGGCTGCGGATGACCGGTTGCCGCGGTTGCCGCGGTTGCCTTTCGCCCCGACCTGGCATGGCGCGTTCGCGTTCGCCAGCGCGTGGGCCATCGGCGAATGGCTGCGCGGCACGGTGTTCACCGGCTTTCCGTGGCTCGCGAGCGGTTATCCGCAAGTGGACGGCCCGTTTGCCGGATTTGCACCGGTCGTAGGCGTGTATGGCGTGGGTTGGGTATTGGCGCTGGCGGCGGCCTTGCTGGTGCAATCGTGGATCGCCTTGCGCTCCGCACGTCGCACCACCGGTTTGCGCAACGGTTCGGCTACCGGGTCGGGCAACGGCTTCGTGCCCGGCGTCGCGGCCATCGCGCTGATCGTCGTCGGACTGCTGCTGCCGCTCGCGCACTGGACCACGCCGGCCAACGCGCCGCTGACCGTGCGGCTGCTGCAGGGCGACGTGAAGCAGGAAATGAAATTCGAAGAAGCCGGCATGCGAGCCGCAATCGACCAGTATCAGCAGATGATCACGTCGAAGCCGGCCGACCTGATCGTTACGCCGGAAACCGCGATTCCAGTGCTTGCGCAACAACTGCCGGCGCCGTTCGCCTCGGCCGTGCGCACGTTCTCGGATAAGACGGGCAGCGCGATTCTGTTCGGCGCGATCGGCGGCACGATCACGCCGCAAGGTCAGGTGGTGGATTACACCAACAGCCTGTTCGGCGTGACGCCGGGCAGCCGCGACGTGTACCGCTACGACAAACACCACCTCGTGCCGTTCGGCGAGTTCGTGCCGTGGGGCTTTCGCTGGTTCGTGAATCTGATGAGCATTCCGCTCGGCGACTTCGCACGCGGCGCGCCGGTGCAGAAGCCGTTCCTCGTGCATAACCAGCCGGTCTCGGTGGACATCTGCTACGAGGATATTTTCGGCGAGGAGATTGCGCGCAACATTCACGACAGCGACACGCCGGCCGGCGTACTGGTCAACTCGACGAATCTGGCGTGGTTCGGCGATACGATCGCACTCGACCAGCACTTGCAGATTGCGCGCATGCGCTCGCTGGAAACCGGCCGGCCGATGCTGCGCGCGACGAATACCGGCACGACCGCCGCCATCGACGCCGACGGCCGCGTGCTCGGCCGCCTGAAGCCCTACACGATCGGTTCGCTCGACGTGACGGTGCAAGGCACGAGCGGCAATACGCCCTATGTGACCAGCGGCAACAATACGGTGCTCGCGGTGTCGGTTTTGCTGCTGGCGTTCGGCTTCGCGTTCGGACCCGGGCTCAGGCGGCGGCGCGGCTGACCTCGCGCCCGACCTCGCGGCAGGTAGGCGAGTGTGGTGAGCGCGTCGAGTTAGGCGCGCCGGTCTAGCTAATCAAGCTGATCAAGCCACCGGCACCGTATCGATGAACGCCGGGCGCAGCGCAAGCTTCTGGAAATGCTTGTCCAGATTCGGATGCAGCTCGCGCCAGTTCAACTCGGGCATGCGGAAATCGAGGTAGCCCAGCGCGCAGCCTACCGCGATATCCGCGAGCGAGTAGCGATTGCCCGCGCACCAGGGCTTGCTGGCGAGTCCTCGCGACATGGCGATCAATGCCTCGTCGATCTTGCGCTGCTGCCGCGCGACCCATGCTTCGACACGCTGCTCCGGCGTGCGCTGCGTGCCTTCGGCGCGAATCAGCACCGCGGCGTCGAGCAGTCCGTCCGCCAGCGCCTCCCAGCACCGCACCTCGACCCGCTCGCGTCCCGACGGCGGAATCAGCTTGCCGACCGGCGACAGCGTATCCACGTATTCGCAGATCACCCGGGAGTCGAACACCGCTTCGCCATCTTCCATGACGAGGCACGGCACCTTGCCGAGCGGGTTGAACGTGTGAATGGCCGTGTCGGGTGCCCAGACGTTTTCCGGCACCAGTTCGTAGTCGATCTTCTTGTCGGCCAGCACGATGCGCGCTTTGCGCACGAAGGGGCTGGCGAGCGAACCGATGAGTTTCATCATGACCCTCTGCCTTTTCCTGAATCCGGCGAAAGTATAAGTGGTGGGACGCGGTCCGCAGCCGGGTATCGTCCGCGCGAGCCGCGTGCAGACTCGCTGTGGATGGATTGCAACATTGCCGCGCCGCGCGCTCGCCGTCTACCTGGCCGAACGGCCGATGCCGCCGATCGCGAAGTGGGCGCTACAATCGCACGATGAACCTGCCGACCCAATCCCCCGTTGCCATCGACGTCTACCGCGCGCGCCGCGAGCGCGTACTCGCCGCGCTGCGCGCCGCGGGCGGCGGCGTCGCCATCGTCCCCACCGCGCCGGAAAAGCTCCGCAATCGCGATGCGGATTACCCATACCGGCACGACAGCTACTTCTACTATCTGACCGGCTTCACCGAACCCGAAGCATGGCTCGTGCTCGATGCGAGCGCGGCGCCCGGCGATCCGGCGGCCGGCGATCCCGCGGCGGGCGATCCCGCGGCCATCCTGTTCTGTCGTGAGAAAAACGTCGAGCGGGAAACCTGGGAAGGATTCCGTTTCGGCCCCGAAGGCGCGCGCGAGGCGTTCGGCCTCGACGCCGCCTACCCGGTCAGCGAACTCGACGTCAAACTACCGGCGCTGCTGGCCGACCAGCCTACGCTGCATTACGCGCTCGGCGCATCGGCGCAACTCGACGAACAGGTGCGCGGCTGGCTCGACACGGTACGCGCGCAAGGCCGCAGCGGCGTCGCGGTGCCGGCCGTCGCACGCGATCTGATTCCGCTGCTCGACGACCTGCGGCTCGTCAAGGACGACCACGAACTCGCCATCATGCGCCGCGCCGGGCAGATTTCCGCGCAGGCGCACCGGCGCGCCATGCAGGCCTGCCATCCGGGCGTGCACGAGTACGAACTGGAAGCCGAACTGCTCTACGTGTTCCGCAAAAACGGCGCGCAGGCGCCCGCTTATACGTCGATCGTCGCGGCGGGTGCGAATGCCTGCGTGCTGCACTACCCGGCCGGCAACGCGGTTGCCGAAGACGGCGACCTGATCCTGATCGACGCGGCCTGCGAACTCGACGGGTACGCGTCGGACATCACGCGCACTTTCCCGGCGAGCGGCCGCTTCACGCCGGCGCAGCGCGAGCTGTACGACATCGTGCTGGCCGCGCAGCAGGCCGCTATCGACGCGACGCGCGCCGGTGCGAGCTTCGACGATCCGCACCAGGCGGCCGTGCGGGTGCTGTCGCAAGGTCTGCTCGACACCGGCATTCTCGACCGCACGAAGTATGCGTCGGTCGACGCCGTGATCGCCGAGCGCGCGTTCGCGCCGTTCTATATGCACCGCACCGGTCACTGGCTCGGCATGGACGTGCACGACGTGGGCGACTATCGCGAACGCGGTGCGCCGCGCGACGAAGCGGGCATGCTGCCGTGGCGCACGCTGCAGGCAGGCATGACGCTGACCATCGAACCCGGCCTGTACATCCGTCCTGCCGAAGGCGTGCCCGAGCGCTACTGGAACATCGGCATCCGCATCGAAGACGACGCGATCGTCACGCCGACCGGTTGCGAACTCATCACGCGCGACGTGCCCGTGGCCGCCGACGAAATCGAAGCACTGATGCAGGCAGCTTGCGCGTCGGGTGCGGCTTCGCCCGCGGCGTCGCTTGCCGCTTCTCCTCCCGCTTCACACGCCATCACCCAGTAGAGCCGCGATGAAAGACGTAACGCCATCGACCGTGATTCTGAAACACGCCCGATCCTCCCAGTCGGGCTCGTCTGCGTCGACGGTTGCGCCGTTCGATTTCGACGTGACGATCGTCGGCGCGGGTCCGGTCGGCCTCGCGCTCGCCGGCTGGCTGGCGCGGCGTAGCGCGACCCAGGCGCTGAAAATCGCCCTGGTCGACGCGCGCGAGCCCGAAGATTCGATTGCCGACCCGCGCGCCATCGCGGTGTCGCACGGCAGCCGGACGATACTCGAACCGCTGCGCTGGCCGGCGGACGCGACCGCAATCCAGCGCATTCACGTGTCGCAGCGCGGACATTTCGGCCGCACGCTGATCGACCATCGCGAACACGGGCTACCCGCGCTCGGCTACGTATTGCGCTACGGTTCGATCGTGCACGGTCTCGCCGCGGCGGTTCATGCGAGCAACGTCCACTGGTTCCGCTCCACCTCCGCCGGCACGCCGGAGCAGACGCACGACGGCGTGAGCGTGCCGATCGACACCGCGGGCGTGATCCGGCATCTGCGTACGCGAATTCTGGTGAACGCCGAAGGCGGCCTGTTCGGCGATCAGAAAAACGGCAACGCCGTTGAAAGCCACGGCAAAGCCAACGCCGACATCACCAACATCGCCAGCCGCGACTACGGACAAACCGCGCTGGTCGGCACCGTCACGGTGTCGGCCCCGCAACCGCATGTCGCGTGGGAGCGCTTCACCGAACAAGGGCCGATCGCCTTGCTGCCGATGGGCGGCGTGCGCGGCGCCGAGTACGCGCTGGTCTGGTGCTGCTCGCCCCACGAAGCCGCGCGGCGCGCGCAACTCGGCTACGACGCGTTCCTCGCCGAACTCGGCGCAGCGTTCGGCGACCGCATGGGCCGCTTCACGCACATCAAGGGACGCGCGTCGTTTCCGCTAGGCCTGAATGCCGTCGAGACGCTGGTGAACGGCCGCATCGTCGCCATCGGCAACGCGGCGCAGACCTTGCATCCGGTCGCGGGCCAGGGGCTGAACCTCGGTTTGCGCGACGCACACGCGCTGGCCGACGCGTTGTCAGCACAAGGGCCAACTGCGCTTGCGCTTGCGAGCTTCGCGCAACGCCGCGCGCTCGACCGCCGCCTGACGATCGGCGCCACCGACACCCTCGCGCGTCTGTTCACGCTCGACTTCGCGCCGCTCGCGATCATGCGCGGCCTCGCGCTGACCGCGCTCGAATTCGTGCCGCCGGTCAAGACCGCGCTCGCCCGCCAGATGATGTTTGGGCAACGCCGCTGAGCTAAAACTTGCGCCGGCCAGGATGCCGGACGCAGTGCAGTCGAAGTCGTGTTTCGCGTCACCCGGCGAACCCGCGGTTAGCGCCACGACTTCTATGAACTGGCGCACTTTCATAGAAGATTTAATGGGTTACGGCCGGTACATGTCGGGTGCCGGCTATCTGTTAACGCTAAAATGGCGGTTTTCCCTCGCATTTCGCGAATGCTCCGATTGAGATTTGTTGAGCAATCGGTCGCGCGCGCGTCCACGTCATGCCCACTCTCGGCTCCCACATTCTGCGTAACAACCTGTTCGTCGCCCCGATGGCCGGCGTCACCGACCGGCCGTTCCGGCAACTGTGCAAGCGGCTCGGCGCAGGCTATGCGGTATCGGAAATGGTGGCGTCGAACGCGCAGTTGTGGAAAAGCGAAAAGACCATGCGGCGCGCCAATCACACCGGCGAAGTCGAGCCCATCGCCGTGCAGATCGCCGGCGCCGACCCGGCGATGATGGCCGAAGCGGCACGCTACAACGTCTCCAACGGCGCGCAGATCATCGACATCAACATGGGCTGTCCGGCCAAGAAAGTTTGCAACGTCGCAGCCGGTTCGGCCCTGCTGCAGAACGAGCCGCTCGTGCAACGCATCGTCGAGGCGGTGGTGGGCGCAGTGGGCATCGGCCCCGACGCCGTGCCCGTCACACTGAAAATCCGCACCGGCTGGAACCGCGACAACAAGAACGCGCTGAGCGTCGCGCGCCTCGCCGAAGCGGCCGGCATCTCCATGCTCACCGTGCACGGCCGCACGCGCGCCGACCTGTATCACGGCGACGCCGAATACGAAACCATTGCGGCCGTCAAAGCGGCCGTGCGCATTCCGGTCGTGGCCAATGGCGACATCACGTCGCCGCGCAAAGCCCGTGACGTGCTGGCCGCCACCGGCGCCGACGCCATCATGATCGGACGTGCCGCGCAAGGGCGACCGTGGCTCTTTCGCGAGATCGGGTATTTCCTGCAAACGGGCGAGTTGCTGCCGCCGCCGCGCATCGACGAAATCCAGCAGGTGATGAACGAACATCTCGAAGATCACTACGCTTTCTACGGTGAATTTACGGGTGTACGGACTGCGCGCAAGCACATCGGCTGGTACACTCGCGGCCTTTCTGGCGCCAACGTGTTCCGCCATCGCATGAATACGCTGGACACCACGCGCGAACAACTCCTCGCCGTCAACGAATTCTTCGACGCCCAAAAGGCGATCTCCGACCGGCTTGTCTACGTCGACGAGACGTCCGACAGGAACGACGGCGAGCCGGACCATACCGACCGACTAGCAGCATGAGCAAGAACAATATCGAACAATCCGTCCGCGACAGCCTGGGCGTGTACTTCCAGGATCTCGACGGATCGAATCCGCACGACGTCTACGACATGGTCATTTCATGCGTAGAAAAACCCCTGCTCGAAGTGGTGCTCGAGCAGGCCGGCGGCAACCAGTCGCTGGCCGCCGAGTATCTCGGCATCAACCGCAATACGCTGCGCAAGAAACTGCAACAGCACGGTTTGCTGTAACCGTTGTAGTTTTCCGGCGCCCTGCCACGTTCCCCTTCGGCTTTTCGTCTTCATCATGATCAAGCAAGCGCTCATTTCCGTTTCCGACAAGTCCGGCATTCTCGACTTCGCCAAGTCGCTGTCGGACCTCGGCGTCAAGATCCTGTCGACCGGCGGCACCGCGAAACTGCTCGCGGACGCGGGTCTGCCCGTCACCGAGGTCGCCGATTACACCGGCTTCCCGGAAATGCTCGACGGGCGTGTGAAGACGCTGCATCCGAAGGTGCACGGCGGCATCCTCGCGCGCCGCGATCTGCCGGAACACATGGCGGCACTCGAGAAGCACGACATTCCGACCATCGACCTGCTGGTGGTGAACCTGTACCCGTTCGTGCAGACGGTGTCGAAAGAAGAGTGCTCGCTGGAAGACGCGATCGAGAACATCGACATCGGTGGCCCGACCATGCTGCGCTCGGCCGCGAAGAATCATCGCGACGTGACGGTGGTGGTCGATCCGGCGGATTACGCGGTCGTGCTCGACGAAATGCGCGGCAACGGCAACACGCTGTCGTACAAGACGAATTTCCGCCTTGCGACCAAGGTGTTCGCGCATACCGCGCAATACGACGGCGCGATCACGAACTATCTGACCAGCCTCACCGACGAACTGCAGCACGCGTCGCGCAACACGTACCCGGCCACGTTCAATCTGGCGTTCGACAAGGTGCAGGACCTGCGCTACGGCGAAAACCCGCACCAGAGCGCCGCGTTCTACCGCGACCTCACCGTGCCGGCCGGCGCACTGGCGAACTACAACCAGTTGCAGGGCAAGGAACTGTCGTACAACAACATCGCCGATTCCGACGCAGCGTGGGAATGCGTGAAGACCTTCGACGTACCGGCCTGCGTGATCGTCAAGCATGCGAATCCGTGCGGCGTGGCGGTCGGACTCGACGCCAACGAAGCGTATGCGAAGGCGTTCCAGACGGACCCGACTTCGGCGTTCGGCGGCATCATCGCGTTCAATCGCGAAGTGGACGAAACGGCGGCGCAAGCAGTGGCCAAACAGTTCGTCGAAGTGTTGATCGCGCCGTCGTTCAGCGCAGCGGCTCGCCAGGTGTTCGCGGCGAAGCAGAACGTGCGTCTGCTGGAAATCGCGCTGGGCGAAGGCCATAACGCGTTCGATCTGAAGCGCGTCGGCGGCGGCCTGCTGGTGCAGTCGCTCGACTCGAAGAACGTGCAGCCGGACGAATTGCGCGTCGTCACGAAGCGTCAGCCGACGGCGAAGGAAATGGACGACCTGCTGTTCTCGTGGCGCGTCGCCAAGTACGTGAAGTCGAACGCCATCGTGTTCTGCGCGAACGGCATGACGCTCGGCGTCGGCGCGGGTCAGATGAGCCGCGTGGACTCGGCGCGCATCGCCAGCATCAAGGCGCAGAACGCCGGTTTGACGCTGGCCGGTTCGGCCGTGGCGTCGGACGCGTTTTTCCCGTTCCGCGACGGTCTGGACGTGGTAGTGGCAGCGGGCGCGACCTGCGTGATTCAACCGGGCGGTTCGATGCGTGACGACGAAGTGATCGGCGCCGCGGACGAGCACAACATCGCGATGGTGTTGACCGGCGTGCGTCACTTCCGGCACTGAGATTCGTCCAGATGCAAAAGCCCGGTGGATTAGCCCACCGGGCTTTTTTTTCGGCGGCCCGGCTCAGTCGTCCGGCTCTTTGCTCTCGTAGCGATCTTTCACGTCGGGATGGGTGCTGATATAGGTCGCCAGACCCTGGCCTTGCAACGCCAGACGTTTGAGTGCCGTCAGGTGTTTCGCGCCGATGCCCGCCTTCGTGTACCAATACACGTCGCCGGAACGGAAACGTACGCCGATACGATCGTCGCCGACCTGATAAGCGTCGACGCCCGATGCTCCACTGAGATTGCCGTAGCGCTTCATCTGCTGCCCTCCTCCGGACGCGGCTCCATACGCTTGTCCCGAGCACTTTTTATTCCGCCGATCAACCGCCGCGCCGCCCGCCGCGCCATGCGTTCGTTGTAGTATCGCAGGCACCAGGTTTTTACCGCTTGTGCGGCACTTCATGAGAATTCTCGGCATCGACCCCGGCTTGCGCGTGACCGGCTTCGGCATCATCGACCAGAGCGGTCACAAGCTCAGCTACGTGGCGAGCGGCGTCATCAAGACAGCCGACGCCGATCTGCCCTCGCGGCTCGGCACCATCTTCGAAGGTATTTCGACACTGACCCGCGAGCATGCGCCCGACCAGTCCGCCATCGAGAAAGTGTTCGTCAACGTGAATCCGCAGTCCACGCTGCTGCTCGGCCAGGCGCGAGGGGCCGCTATCTGCGCGCTGGTGGCGGGCGGCGTGCCGGTCGCCGAATACACGGCGTTGCAGTTGAAGCAGGCCGTGGTCGGCTACGGCCGTGCGACCAAGGAGCAGATGCAGCAGATGGTCGTGCGCCTTCTTGCCCTCTCAGGCGTTCCCGGCACCGATGCGGCCGACGCGCTCGGCATGGCAATCTGCCATGCGCATAGCGGCGCGACGTTGAGCACATTGGGCGGCATTGCACCTGCGCTAGCCAAGAAAGGCCTGCGGGTACGGCGTGGGCGTCTTGTCGGTTGAGCACGCTACACTCGCCTTTTTTCTTCCACCCTTTCTCTAACGATTAATTCGCCATGATCGGTCGCATTGCCGGCGTTCTGCTGGAAAAAAACCCGCCGCATCTGCTCGTCGACTGCAACGGCATCGGTTATGAAGTCGACGTGCCCATGAGCACTTTCTACAACCTGCCGTCCACCGGCGAGCGCATCGTGCTGCTCACGCAAATGATCGTGCGTGAAGACGCGCATCTGCTGTACGGCTTCGGTACCGCCGAAGAGCGCTCGACCTTTCGCGAACTGTTGAAGATTTCCGGCATCGGCGCGCGCATGGCGCTCGCGGTACTGTCCGGTATGAGCGTGCACGAGTTGTCGCAGACCGTCACGCTGCAGGACGCGGCGCGGCTGACTCGCGTGCCGGGCATCGGCAAGAAAACGGCGGAGCGGCTGTTGCTCGAACTGAAGGGCAAGCTCGGCGCGGATCTCGGCGCAATGGCCGGTGCGGCATCCGCATCCGACCATGCGTCCGACATTCTGAATGCGCTGCTCGCGCTGGGTTACTCGGAGAAAGAGGGGCTCGCCGCCATCAAGAACGTGCCGGCCGGCACGGGCGTGTCCGAAGGCATCAAGCTCGCGTTGAAGGCGTTGTCGAAGGGTTAGGCGCGCGTTCAGCGCGGGGTTCAGCGGCCTGATCGGCCGCGCCCAATGAGCCTTGGACGCAAGGTGGCTCGCTGTACAATGCCTGCATGATCGAAACCGACAAACTCGCCGCCGAGCGCATCATCGCGGCCACGCCCGTCTCGCCGAACGAAGAAGCGTTCGAGCGGGCGCTGCGCCCACGCCAGCTCGAAGAATACGTCGGGCAGGAAAAGGTCCGCGGCCAGCTCGAAATCTTCATCGAGGCTGCCAAGCGCCGTTCCGAATCGCTTGATCACGTGCTGCTGTTCGGGCCGCCGGGTCTCGGTAAAACCACGCTCGCGCACATCATCGCGCGGGAAATGGGCGTCAATCTGCGGCAGACCTCCGGTCCGGTCCTGGAACGCGCGGGCGACCTCGCCGCGCTGCTCACCAATCTCGAAGCCAACGACGTGCTGTTCATCGACGAAATTCACCGGCTCTCGCCGGTCGTCGAAGAAATTCTGTACCCCGCGTTGGAGGATTATCAGATCGACATCATGATCGGCGAAGGACCGGCCGCGCGTAGCGTGAAGCTCGACCTGCAACCGTTCACGCTGGTGGGCGCCACGACCCGTGCCGGTATGTTGACCAATCCGCTGCGCGACCGCTTCGGTATCGTCGCGCGGCTCGAGTTCTACAACGCCGAAGAACTGGCGCGCATCGTCACCCGTTCGGCTTCGCTGCTGAACGCGCAAATCCACCCGGATGGCGCTTTCGAAATCGCCAAGCGCGCGCGGGGTACGCCGCGAATCGCCAACCGCCTGCTGCGCCGCGTGCGCGATTTCGCCGAGGTCAAAGCCGACGGCAACATCACTGCGCAAGTGGCCGATGCCGCGCTCAGAATGCTCGACGTGGATGCGGTCGGCTTCGACCTGATGGACCGCAAACTGCTCGAAGCCATCTTGCACAAATTCGACGGCGGCCCGGTCGGCGTGGACAATCTGGCCGCGGCCATCGGCGAAGAGCGCGACACGATCGAAGACGTGCTCGAACCGTATCTGATCCAGCAAGGTTTCCTGCAACGCACGCCGCGCGGACGGGTCGCCACGCTGCTGACCTATCGTCATTTCGGCCTCGCCGCACCGGACTCGTCGAGCGCGGTGCCCGGCTTGTGGGACGCGGCCGCGCCCTGAACGGCCAACTCGACGGCATAGCGTAGGGGCGATTTGGGAATGTCAGATCGAGAAGTGGGCTCAGGCTCGCAGCCTTCGCCTGGCGTCGGGCTGGTGCATCGGCTTACCGGTGGAATCCGCGCCAAACTGGCCGCGGGCGTCACGCATCTGACTAGCGGCAGCGGGCCAACCCTCGATTACTCTTCGCCGCCGGGCGACCCCGGCCTCTTCGGTCCCGACTCGGCGTGCTGGACCATCCACGCCGACTTCACGTCGATGATGACCGGCGGGGTCAGCGCCCTACTGCTGCAGGCCTTGCATCCGCTGGCGCTCGCCGGCGTCTGGGACCATTCCACGTTTCGCACCGACATTCTCGGACGACTGCGTCGCACCGCGACGTTCATTGCCGGTACGACCTATGGCAACCGTCACGATGCGCTCGCCTTGATCGAACGTGTGCGGCGGATCCACCTTGGCGTGACGGGTGTCGGGCCGGACGGCCAGCCTTATCGCGCGAGCGATCCCGAGTTGCTGACCTGGGTGCATGTCGCCGAAGTATCGAGCTTCATGACCGCGCATCTGCGCTATGTGAATCCGCGGTTGCCGCTGGCCGATCAGGACCGCTACTTCGCGGAAACGGCCCGAATCGCGGAAATGCTGGGCGCAGCCGACATACCGCGCTCACGCGCCGCGATCGATGCTTACCTGCTCGCGATGCAACCGGCGCTGGTGGCCAGCGAGCGCACGCGCGAAGTGGTGCGGGTTCTGATGAACGCGCCCGTCCCGAGCGCCGCGATGCGGCCGGCGGCCTCGCTGATGCTGACCGCTGGCGTGGATTTGTTGCCGGACTGGGCGCAGACGATGCTCGGGTTCAAGCGGTTCGCGCTGCTTCGTCGAGCGGTTGCGAGACCCGGCGTGCGGGCGCTCGCGCCGGTGATCCGCTGGGGGCTGGTGAACGGGGTGTCGAAGCGGGCGCGTCGGCGCGTGGCGGCTGATGGTGGGGCGGAGTGAGTGTGGACTAACCCGCGGACCAACACGCGCCGGACATAGCGCGCGCCTGCGGCCCGGCTCATTTCGCGGCCGCGGGGCTCCGCCTGAAACTGTCGTCCGCGCTGGGCGCGTCGAGATGCGACACGTCTGCCCATGACACGATGACAGCCCGGCTCCCATCGTCGATGAAATCCACCACGTTGAGGCTCGTATTCAACAGCGCGTAATCGCGCGGTGCGTCGAGCGGCAACTTACCGGCGAAACGGCGTACGCAATCGAGCACGCCGCCATGCGCCACACAGGCGATACGGCCGCCCGGATGCGCGGCCACCAGCGGTCGAACGGCTTGCACCACGCGCTCGTAGAACTGGCGCAGCGACTCGCCTTCCGGCGGTGCGAAATCGGGATCGCGGGTTTGCCAGTGAGCGTAGGGCTCGGGGAAACGGACCGCGATCTCGTCGCTGTCCAGCCCCTGGAACGCGCCGTACGAGCGCTCACGCAACGCTTCGCGCAATTGCAGCGGCAGACCGAGCGCGTCGGCAATAGGCTGCGCGGTTTGCTGCGCGCGCTGCAGGTCGCTCGAGTAGATCCCGTCCAGTCGCATCTCGCCGTCCTGCGCCTCCTGAGCCTCTTGCGCGAGACGTTGCGCGAGACGCTGCGCCTGCTCGACGCCTGTGGTCGCCAGCGGAATGTCGATGTGACCTTGAATGCGCTTGATGCGATTCCACTCGGTTTCGCCGTGGCGAATGAACAGGATTTGCGTGGTCATGGGAGGAAGGTTTGGAGGATGGGCCGATTGCTCGATGGTGGGCGGCCGACGTCAGGCGTTCGTCTGCAACCAGAACGTGACCGGGCCGTCGTTCACGAGCGAAACCTGCATATCGGCGCCGAACTCGCCCGTCTCGACAGTTGGATGTTTGCCGCGCGCGGCAGCGACGAAGTAATCGAACAGCCGCCTGCCTTCGTCCGGCGGCGCGGCGGGCGTGAAGCTCGGACGCAAGCCGCTGTTGGTATCCGCCGCCAGCGTGAATTGCGACACCAGCAGCAGGCCACCCGCGCGCCCGGCGCCGTCGAGATTCTGCACGGACAGATTCATCTTGCCGGCCGCGTCGCTGAACACCCGGTAGCCGAGTACCTTGGCGAGCAAGCGGTCGGCGGCGGCCTCGGTATCGCCACGTTCGGCGCACACGAGCGCGAGCAGGCCTGCCTCGATGGCGCCCGTCACCCGATCGCCCACTCGCACTTCGGCGCGGCGCACGCGCTGGATCAACGCGATCATGGCCGCACGAACCGTAAGGTGAGCGAGTTGAGCGAGGTGACCGTCAGCGCCGGCATCAGGCTGTCAGCGTAACGCGGGCAAAACGGCGCTTGCCGACCTGCACCACGTATTCGCCGGCTTCGACCTTGAGGCCCTTGTCCGACACGGTTGCGCCGTCGATTTTCACGCCGCCCTGCTCGATGTTGCGCAGCGCTTCGCTCGTGGACGGCACGAGATTGGCCTGCTTGAGCAATTGCCCGATGGCGAGCGGCGCGCCCGCCAGCATCACCGTGGGAATGTCGTCCGGCACGCCGCCCTTTGCGCGGTGGTTGAAGTCCTCGAGCGCACGCTCGGCGTCGGCCGGCGAGTGAAAGCGCGCGACGATTTCCTGACCGAGCAGCACCTTGAAGTCACGCGGATTGCGGCCTGCCTCGATTTCCTTCTTGAAGCCCGCAATTTCGTCCATGGGGCGGAACGACAGCAACTCGAAATAACGCCACATGAGCACGTCGGAGATGCTCATCAGCTTGCCGAACATGTCCGACGGCTTTTCGCTGATGCCGATGTAGTTGTGCTTCGACTTCGACATTTTCTCGACGCCGTCGAGGCCTTCCAGCAGCGGCATGGTCAGGATGCACTGCTGTTCCTGGCCGTACTGCTTCTGCAACTCGCGGCCGACCAGCAGATTGAACTTCTGGTCCGTCCCGCCCAGTTCCAGATCGGCGTTGAGCGCGACGGAATCGTAGCCTTGCATTAATGGATACAGGAACTCGTGGATCGAGATAGGCACGCCGCCCTGAAAGCGTTTGGTGAAATCTTCCCGCTCGAGAATGCGCGCGACCGTGTAGCGCGAAGCGAGCTTGATCATGCCGTCGGCGCCCAGCGGCATCGACCATTCGCTGTTATAGCGGATTTCGGTCTTGTCGCGGTCGAGCACCAGCGCGGCCTGATCGAAATACGTTTTCGCGTTCGACTCGATCTGTTCGCGCGTGAGCGGCGGACGCGTGGCATTGCGGCCCGACGGATCGCCGATGAGCGAAGTAAAGTCGCCGATCAGAAAAATGACGGTGTGCCCCAGGTCCTGCAACTGCCGCATCTTGTTGAGCACGACCGTATGGCCGATGTGGATGTCGGGCGCCGTCGGGTCGAGCCCGAGTTTGATGCGCAACGGCTTGCCGGTCGCCGCGCTTCTGGCCAGCTTTTGCGCGAATTCGTCTTCGATCAGCAATTCGTCGACGCCGCGTTTGGTGACGGCGAGCGCGTGACGAACTTCGTCGGTGATCGGGAAAGCCGGGACGGCGGAAACGGCGGGGCTAGGCTTGGTGGACTCGGTGCTCATGCTGGAAACTTGAAGTCGCAAAAGGAGAGATTGTCCCATAGATGCGCGCCGGCGCACCCTCCAAGTCGGGGGGGTGCCGGTGCAGCAACGCAATTTCTGCCCGCCACGCGGGAGGGTCCGCACATCGGGTAGCCCAATTCGACCGCGCTCGCGACGATAATCTGCTACAACCTTCGCAACGAACCTTGGACAGGAGCAGCAACGTGGCGCAAGACACCGCAGACGGCGTCTACTTCGGACTGATGTCCGGCACGAGCATGGACGGCGTTGACGGCGTGGCCGTCCGCTTCACCGAAGGACAGGCGCCGGTCGTGCTGGCCGAGGCGTTCGTCGGCTTTGCCGAGAGCCTGCGCGAGGCGCTGTTCGCGTTACAGCAACCCGGTGAGAACGAGATCGAACGCGAAGCGCTGGCCGCTAACGCGCTGGCGACGCGCTATACGGTGTGCTGCCACGACCTGTTGCGCGGCTGCCGCGTGCCGGCCGCCGAGGTGCGGGCGATCGGCGTGCATGGGCAGACGGTGCGGCATCGACCGGAAAAAGGCTACACGCGGCAGATCAACAACCCCGCGCTGCTCGCCGAAATGATGCATATCGACGTGATCGCGGATTTCCGCAGCCGCGACGTCGCCGCCGGAGGTCAAGGCGCGCCGCTCGTGCCGGCGTTCCACGCGACCGTTTTCGGCGCGAAGGACGACACGCGCGTAGTCTGCAATCTCGGCGGGATCAGCAACATCACGATTCTGAACGCGACGGGCAGCGTGCGCGGTTTCGACTGCGGCCCGGCCAATGCGTTGCTCGACGAATGGGCGCAGCGGCATCTCGGCAAACCTTTCGACGAGAACGGCCACTTTGCGGCCGGCGGTCAGGTGGACCGCTCGCTGCTCAATGCGCTGCTCGACGAGCCGTTCTTCGTCCAGCAACCGCCGAAGAGCACCGGCCGCGATCTGTTCAACGCTGCCTGGCTCGACGCGAAACTGCAGCCGTTCACTGCACTCGCGCCGGCCGATGTGCAGGCGACCCTGGTAGCATTGACCGCGGTAACGATCGCGCGCGAGATCGAACGGCATGCGTCGGATGCGAAGGCGGTCTACGTGTGTGGTGGCGGCGCGCGCAATCCCGAGATACTTCGGGCACTGCAGCAGGCGCTGGAAGACAGCGGCGTCAGCGGCGTGCCGGTGATGACCACGGATGCGTTGGGTGTTCCGCCGAGTCAGGTCGAACCGCTCGCGTTCGCGTGGCTTGCGATGCGGTGTGTCGCGCGTCTGCCCGGCAATTTGCCGGCGGTAACGGGCGCAGCGGCCGAGCGCGTGTTAGGCGCGATTTATCCGCGATAACAGCGGCACGCGCACAAAATAAAAACGGAGCCGAAGCTCCGTTTTTTGTACCGCTAGCAGATTAAACCGTTATCAAACCGAGAACGACGAACCGCAACCGCAGGTGGTCGTGGCGTTCGGGTTCTTGATGACGAACTGCGCGCCGTTGATGTCGTCCTTATAGTCGATCTCGGCACCGACCAGATACTGGTAGCTCATCGAGTCGATCAGCAGCTGGACGCCGCTTTTGTTCATGACCGTGTCGTCTTCATTCACGGCTTCGTCGAACGTAAAACCATACTGAAAGCCCGAGCAGCCGCCGCCTTGCACGAAAACGCGCAGCTTGAGGTCCGCATTGCCTTCTTCTTCGATCAGTTGCTTGACCTTGTCAGCCGCTGCGTCGGTAAAAACGAAGGGGGCGGGCATCTCGGTCACAGGTGCTTCGGTGACAGCGTTCATTCGAACTCTCCAAAAAAACTTATCCGCCATTGTAGGGCTGATCTCGATATCGTGCTGAAGCCCACAAAATCAATGGGTTTTTACGCAGCGACCGACAGGCCCTCATTCCGCCTGCAGCGAAATCGCGCGAGGGGCGACGCCCCGCGCCTAAAAAAAAGCCGCCTTCGCGAAAGCGTTGGCGGCTTTTGCAGCGACCCGGCCCGAAAGCCGGTGCGCACCCGAAACGATTAACGCTTCGAGAATTGCTTCCGGCGACGTGCCTTGTGGAAGCCGACCTTCTTACGTTCGACTTCACGAGCGTCACGCGTCACGAAGCCAGCGTGCGACAGTTGCGGCTTCAGCGTTGCGTCGTAGTCCATCAGCGCGCGGGTGATGCCGTGGCGAACGGCACCAGCTTGACCCGTTTCACCGCCACCCGTCACGTTGACCTTGATGTCGAACGTGGCAGCGTGGTTCGTGAGTTCCAGCGGCTGACGCACGATCATCAGCGACGTTTCGCGCGAGAAGTAATCGGCGATGGGCTTGCCGTTCACAACGATATCGCCCTTGCCTGCCTTGATGAAGACGCGTGCGACGGCGCTCTTGCGGCGGCCCGTGCCGTAATTCCAGTTACCGATCATGTGGGCTCCCCTTAGATCTCGAGCGCTTTCGGCTGTTGCGCCGAATGCGGATGCGTTGCTTCAGCGTAGACCTTCAGCTTCTTGATCATCGCGTAGCCGAGCGGGCCCTTCGGCAGCATGCCCTTGACCGCTTTCTCGAGCGCGCGGCCCGGGAAGCGTTCCTGCATCTTGCCGAACGTCGTTTCATAGATACCGCCCGGGTAGCCCGAGTGACGGTAGTACTTCTTGTCAGTAGCTTTGTTGCCCGTGACTTTCAACTTGCCGGCGTTGATAACGATGATGAAATCACCGGTGTCGACGTGCGGAGTGAATTCAGGCTTGTGCTTGCCGCGAAGACGGTGTGCCACTTCGCTGGCGACACGCCCGAGAACCTTATCCGTCGCGTCAATCACGTACCATTCGCGCGTCACCTCATGGGCTTTTGCGGAAAACGTCTTCATGATCGATCCAAAAAAATTGCTGCGCCCAATATGTTTTTTCCTGCTTGTAGTGTGCGCATCATGGCGCGTGCAGGCTCTCCCTGGTTCTTCCTCCGCGGGCGCGAATGCGGAAAAGCCTTGAATTATAGAGGAATTTGCAAGTCGGAGTCAAAACTTGCGGGAGCTGGCAGCGACGAGACGTAAAAACGGCCGCTTAATTGAGTCGGGTCGCGCAAAGGCGAGGCAAAAGCAGGGCGAAAAAAAACCCGAACTGGTTGGTTCGGGTTTAATCCACCAATGGAGGAGGTGGAGGAGACAAGGACGAGTATATGGGGGTGCCTTGTGCAACGCAAGAACATTTACATGGCGAAACGCAATCTCATAATGCGGCAAGCCCGATGGACTTCGTGATTTTGCCTAATTTCTATATGCATCAAGGGCTCCAGCGAGATTACCCGCAGCAGCACTTCCGTCACGTCTAGAGTAAAACCCCTAAATGACCGCGGGCATTCCCCAATCGACTGCGCATACTGCACCGCAACACGCCAAGCCCCGTTCCGCATAATTTCCGTCCAGGGACACCTCGGGCGGAGGCGCCTTCAGCGGGCTACAATGCCGTCTCGATATTGCGCAGCGCGGTGGAGTACAGCATGGAATGCAAAGTAAGCTGGATGGGGCAGGACGGCATGGCGTTTGCCGCGGAAACGGGCAGCGGTCATCTGGTCACGATGGACGGCGCGCCCGAAGGCGGCGGCCGCAACCTGTCGCCGCGTCCCATGGAGATGGTTCTGCTCGGCACGGGCGGCTGCACCGCCTACGACGTCGTGATGATCCTGAAGAAAAGCCGCCAGGAAATCGCCGGCTGCTCGGTGACGTTGAAGGCCGAGCGCGCCAGCGAAGACCCGAAAGTGTTCACGAAGATTCATTTCCACTTCACCGTGACGGGCAAGAACCTGAACCCGGCCACCGTCGAACGCGCGATCAACCTGTCACACGACAAATACTGCTCGGCGTCGATCATGATCGCGAAGACCGCCGAACTCACGCACTCGTTCGACATCGTTCCGGGCTGAGTCCAGCCGCTCGCTCAAATAAAAATGCCGGCGTCCCTACGGACGCCGGCATTTTTTTGTCGGGTGGCAAAGCAGGCCGATAAGCCGGATTCTGTGCACACGTCACGTCCGAAAACATGACGCGCGTAGCAGTCATTCCTCTAGACGCGCCATTACTGACGCGCTCAAGCTCCCTACCCGCAAGCGTGACAGGGGCCCCGTCCTGCATCTCGAAGATGCTAGCTTGCCTACTTGGAATTGCTCCGGGTGGAGGTTACCTTGCCGGTCTGCCTTGCAGCAGCCGCGGTGCGCTCTTACCGCACCGTTTCACCCTTACCTGATCCCGGCTTGCGCCGGGCCATCGGCGGTTTGCTTTCTGTTGCCCTGTTCCGCGTGTCGCCACGGATGGCCGTTAGCCATCACCCTGCCCTGTGGAGTCCGGACTTTCCTCGCCCTCTCCGGCCGAAACCGTCGAAGCCGCGACTGCCTGGCCTACTTTGCTGCGGCGGATTCTAACACTGCCGGGCATCCACCCTGCCATTACTCGCTTGCGCGAACGCGCCGTCCGGTGCGAAACACGGTCGTGTCGTCGTAAAACGCCGGCAATGCGTTCTCCGGGCACCAGTCCGGAATGCCGAGCACGGGCAGCGGCGCAAACAGACGACTCGTCAAAATGTGAGCGCCGAGCAGCGCCGTACTCACGGCTTCGTCGAGCCACGCATTGCGCGCTTCCGAAGCCCATACGAAGTAATCCGCGGGCACTTCGACGATCCACGCATGGCCGGTGCACGCCTTGAACGGCGCCACCAGCTTCTCGAGCAATGCGTGACCGAAGCAGCGGACCTCGCACCGCGAACCCCACGCGTCGCGCTGCCCGAGAAAGAGCGTCGGCCAGTCGAAACCGCGTAGCGCGGCGCTCAACAGAGGGTCGGCGCAAGCGAACAGCAAGGCGTTTTCGTCGAACAACGTCAGCGTGTCGCGCGCGCCGCCGCGGGTCGGACCGACACCCAACGCGTCGATCGCGACGGACTGCCGCGCGTTCAATGCCGCCTTGATCCGCGGAAACGCAAACCACATCGACGCGTTGAAAAAGTCGTGCAGATTGTGGCGCGTCGGCACCTGCCCCGTTGCCGCGATATGCGCTTCGTAGGCCGCGCCGGCAGGCAGATCGTCCTGAGCGATGAAGGCGAGCGGCTTGCCGCGTCCGCTAGTCAGGCGAATCCGGCACTGCGCGGCGTCGGCGTTCATCTCGGCGAGCAGCGCCGCGTGACTGCTCAGCGCGGCCTGTTGCCAGCGCCGGCCGCGCTCGGCCAACGGCGCGAACCACGCTTGCGACCAGTCGATATCGTCGAACCCGGAACTCGCGCGCGCCGACATCTACCGTGCGCTCAAACCAGACGCCAGCCGATCGACTCGCCGCCGCGCAGCGGCACGACCGGCGTATCGCCGACCGGAAGTTCGGCGGGAAGCGTCCATTCTTCACGACGAAGCGTGACCTGCTCCGCATTGCGCGGCAAGCCGTAGAAATCCGCGCCGAAGAAACTGGCGAAGCCTTCGAGCTTATCCAGCGCACCGGCGTTATCGAACGCTTCGGCGTAGAGCTCGAGCGCATGCAAGGCCGTGTAGCAGCCCGCGCATCCACACGCGTGCTCCTTCAAACCCTTCGGATGCGGCGCGCTATCGGTGCCGAGGAAAAAGCGCGGATTGCCCGAGGTCGCCGCCTCGACCAGCGCCACGCGATGCGTCTCGCGCTTCAACACCGGCAGACAGTAGTAATGCGGACGAATGCCACCCTGGAAAATCGCGTTGCGGTTGTACAGCAGATGATGCGCGGTCACTGTCGCGCCCAGCAGCTCAGGCGCTGCGCCCGCTTCGCGAATGTAGTCGACGGCGTCCTTGGTGGTGATGTGTTCGAACACGACCTTGAGCCCGGGGAACGCGGCGCGCAATGGCGTCAGAACCCGGTCGATGAAGATTTTCTCGCGGTCGAACAGATCGATGGACGAATCCGTTACTTCACCGTGGATGAGCAACGGCATGCCGGTTTCCTGCATCGCCGCGAGCGTTTTCGCGCACTTCATGATGTCGGTGACGCCCGCATCCGAATTGGTCGTCGCGCCGGCCGGATAAAGCTTCACGCCATGCACGAAACCACTGTCGCGTGCGCGGCGGATTTCGTCGGGCGGCGTGTTGTCGGTGAGATACAGCGTCATCAGCGGTTCGAACTTCGCGCCCTCGGGAATCGCGGCAATGATGCGCTCGCGATACGCCTGCGCCATGGCCGTGGTCGTGACCGGCGGCTTCAGGTTCGGCATGATGATCGCGCGACCGAATTGACGCGCGGTATCCGGCAGCACGGCGGCGAGCATCTCACCGTCACGCACGTGAAGATGCCAGTCGTCCGGGCGGGTGAACGTCAGCGAGTCGATACGGGAGGCAGGGGCGGAAGCGGAGGAAGCGTGGGGAGCGGTCATGGCGAATGGGAATCGAGACTCTCGGACAGGAGCGAGACAGAAGCGAAAGCGAGACAAAAACGAACAAAGCGCGTAAATGAAGCTAAAGGCAAATGAAGGCAAATGAAGGCTACATGCCCACGCGCAGGCGGAACGCAAAAACCCTCTGCAAACACAGGCAAATAAGGCTCCAACCCGCCTCAATTCGCAATTTGGCGATTCTGGCTCGGTGATATGCTTGGAAAGTCATCATTGTAACGGCTCGCCCCGTTCACAGGCTTACCCGCAACATGTGCCAACTTCTCGGAATGAACTGCGCCGCGCCAACGGACGTCACGTTCTCGTTCACCGGCTTCGCGGCGCGCGGCGGCGTCACCGACCATCACGCAGACGGCTGGGGCATCGCCTTCTTCGAAGACAAAGCGTGCCGTCTGTTCATCGACCATCAATCGTCGGCCACGTCGCCGATCGCCGACATGGTCAAGCGCTACCCGATCAAATCGAAGAACACCATCGCGCATATACGCAAGGCGACGCAGGGGCACATCCTGCTGGAAAACTGCCATCCATTCATGCGGGAATTGTGGGGACGTCACTGGATCTTCGCGCACAACGGCGACCTGAAGAATTTTTCGCCGCCGCTCACCGGCGTTTATCAGCCGGTCGGCACGACCGATAGCGAACTCGCTTTTTGCGCGCTGCTGCAGGGTTTGCGCAAGACGTTTCCCGGCTCGCAGCCGCCGCTCGACGAACTGTTCGCGGCGCTCGAAACCCTCACCCGCGACATCACGCAATTCGGCGTATTCAACTTTCTGATGTCGAACGGTCAGGCGCTGTTCGCGCATTGTTCGACGCATCTGCATTACATCGTGCGGCGCTGGCCGTTTTCCACCGCGCATCTGGTCGACGCGGACGTGTCGATCGACTTCGCCAAATACACCACGCCGGAAGACCGCGTGGCCGTCATCGCAACCAAGCCGCTCACCGACAACGAAGTGTGGACCGCTTTCGAACCCGGCGATCTGCTGCTGTTCCAGCACGGCGAAGTGATCAGCCGCGTCAACGTGCCGGTGCCCGCTTCGGTGCTGGAAAAGCTGCGCAATCCGGCACTGGATGCGTCGGCGTCGGCCACGACGATCGCAGCGTCGATTACGCCTGCCAACGCACCCGCCGCCGCGCCCGACATCGATCTGGAAGCCGCGGACGACGCGGCCGCGTTCGAGTCGTAAGCACCGTCACCATGAAAAAAGCCGCTTCGGTTCACGACGAACCGAAGCGGCTTTTTTACACGCAGCGCTATTAGTGAAGAATCTTCGCGAGGAAATCCTTCGCGCGATCCGACTTCGGATTCGCGAAGAAATCTTCCTTGCGGTCGTCTTCCACGATCAAACCCTTGTCCATGAAAATCACGCGGTGCGCGACTTTCTTCGCGAAGCCCATTTCGTGCGTCACGCACATCATGGTCATGCCTTCCTGCGCGAGTTCGACCATCACGTCGAGCACTTCGTTGATCATTTCCGGATCAAGCGCCGAGGTCGGCTCGTCGAACAGCATCGCGATCGGGTCCATCGACAACGCGCGCGCAATCGCCACGCGTTGCTGCTGACCGCCCGACAGTTGCCCCGGAAACTTGTCCGCATGCGCACGCAGACCGACACGATCGAGCAGCTTGTAGCCTTTGGTGGTCGCTTCGTCTTTCGAGCGACCCAACACCTTGATTTGCGCGAGCGTCAGATTCTGCACGATCGACAGATGCGGAAACAGTTCGAAGTGCTGGAACACCATGCCCACTTTCGCGCGCAACTTCGACAGATTGGTTTTCTTGTCAGTCAGCGATTGCTCGTTGATGACGATCTCGCCCTTCTGGAACGGCTCCAGTCCGTTGACCGTTTTGATCAGCGTGGACTTGCCCGAACCCGACGGCCCGCACACGACCACCACTTCACCTTTTTTCACTTCCGTCGTGCAGTCGGTGAGCACCTGGAACTGGCCGTACCACTTCGAAACATTCTTGATGGAGATCATCTTGCGACCTTTTTCTGAAGACCTTTGACGAGGCTCGACGCGATCACACAGATCACGAAATAACACGCGCCCGCGAACAGTACCATTTCGATGTTCGTACCGTCACGGTCGCCAATATTCGTGGCGGTGCGGAAGAAGTCGGCGAGACTGATCACGTAGACGAGCGACGTATCCTGAAACAGCACGATGCCCTGCGTGAGCAGCAGCGGCACCATCGCGCGAAACGCCTGCGGCAACACGATGAGGCGCATGGCCTGCGGATAGTTCATGCCGAGCGCGAACGACGCGTTGACCTGCCCGCGCGGCACCGCCTGAATGCCGGCGCGAATGATTTCCGAATAGTAGGCCGCTTCGAACAGCGAAAAAGCCACCATTGCAGAAGCCAGACGAATGTCGATATCCGGCGACAGGCCGAGCACGTTCTGCAGCACCTGCGGCACGATCAGGAAGAACCACAACAGCACCATCACCAGCGGGATGGAACGGAAGATCGTGACATAGGCCTTCGCGAACCACTCGAACGGCTTGAACGACGACAGCCGCAGCATCGCGAGCACCGTGCCCCAGATGATACCGAACACGATCGCAATCAAGGTGATCTTCAGCGTGACGATCGCGCCGGTCCACAGCGTGGGCAGCGCGCCGGGAATACCGCTCCAGTCGAAATGGTGCATTACTTGCCTCCGATATAGCCGGGCAACCGGGTTCTGGCTTCGACCCAGCGCATCGCCTGCATGACGACCAGATTGATCAGCATGTACGCCAGCGTGACCGCGATGAAGGACTCGTACGTTTGCGACGTGTAGTCGACCAGTTGACGCGCCTGCGCCGAGAGATCGAGCAAACCGATGGTCGATGCCACCGCCGAGTTCTTGAAGATATTCAGAAACTCGGACGTGAGCGGCGGCACGATGATGCGGTAGGCCACCGGCAGCAGCACGTAACGGTACGTTTGCCACTGCGTGAAGCCCATCGCGAGGCCCGCGGCGCGCTGACCGCGCGGCAACGCGTTAATACCCGAGCGCACCTGTTCGCACACGCGCGCGGCGGTGAACAACCCGAGGCAAAGAATCGACGACGAGAAGAACTGCGCGCCCGGCGGCAGTTGCTTGAACCAGTTGCCGATGGACACCGGCAGCAACTCCGGTATCACCAGATACCAGATGAAGAACTGCACGATCAGCGGGATATTGCGGAAAATCGCGACGTACAGCGTGCCGATTCCCGACGCCCATTTGTTCGGCACCGTGCGCAGCACGCCGAACAACGAGCCGACCAGCAGCGCGATGACCCATGCGGCGAGCGACACGGTAATCGTCACCCAGAAGCCGGACAGCAGCCAGCCGAGATACGTGGTGGGCTCGCCGGTGGAAACCGGACTCAGCAGAATGCCCCAGTTCCAGTGATATGACATGACCAAGACTCCAGCAAAAAGAAACGGAAGAAGCGCGTGGCCCCTTCCGTTGTCGTTTGGCGTGTTAGTTGAACCGCTGAGATTTAATCGATGGCCTTGTCATTCGGGCTCTTGAAGAGCGCCTTCACGTCGTCGCTTTCCGGGAAGTTCAGGTTCAGGCCCTTCGGCGGAATCGGCGATTCGAACCACTTCTTGTAGATCTTGTCCGCTTCGCCCGAGGTTTCGACCTTGGCGATCGCATCGTCCACGACCTTCTTGAACTCGGGATCGTTCTTGCGAATCATGCAGCCGTACGCTTCATGCGATTGCGGCGCGCCGACGATCACGAAATCGCCCGGCGTATTCGACTTGGCGCGTTCGCCGGCGAGCAGTGCGTCGTCCATCATGAACGCGACCGCGCGGCCGGTGGAAAGCGTCAGGAACGACTCGCCATGATCCTTCGCGCTAATGATGTTCATGCCCATGCTCTTGTCCTGATTCATCTTGCGAAGCAGGCGCTCGGACGTCGTACCGGCCGTGGTGACAACCGTCTTGCCCTTGAGGTCGGCCCAGTCCTTGACGCCGGAGTCCTTCCTGGTCATCAGACGCGTGCCGATCACGAAGATCGTGTTCGAGAACGCAGCCTGTTGCTGGCGCTCGAGGTTATTCGTGGTCGAGCCGCATTCCATGTCGACCGTGCCGTTCTGCACCAGCGGAATACGGTTTTGCGACGTGACCGGCGTGAGCTTGACCTTCAGGTCCGGCAGATTCAGCTTCTGCTTCACGGCGTCCACGACTTTCAGCGCGAATTCCTGCGAATAGCCGATCACGTTCTGCTTGTCGTCGTAATACGAAAACGGAATCGACGATTCGCGATGCCCCAGCGAGATGACGCCCGTGTCCTTGATTTTCTTTAATGTGCCTGCGTCTTGCGCGTGCGCGCCAACGGTAAACAGTCCGAGAGTCGCGAGCAGCAGCGCAGCTTTTTTAACCTTCATGTGAGATCTCCTTGGCAAGAACGGGCGCCAGTTTAGCAAAGTAATTATTCTGAAAGTATTGCTGTAAACCATCTTTGTTGCGGGTTTGCAGCGCGGGGTGTGCAGCACCGCTCATCCGGTCCTCCAGTCTCACCGGACACGCAAAAACGGCCGTGCAATACAACGCAACGGCCGTTTCAAACATCACACTACAAAAACTCAGACTCGACTCACGGATACAGACCGCGCAACTCGCGCGCTTCGAGAATCCGCTTACAGGCGACGATGAACGCCGCGGTCCGCACCGAGACCTTCTGCTCGCTCGACACTTGCCACACCGCCGCGAACGCTTCGCGCATCACGCGTTCGAGTCGCTGGTTGATCTCGTCTTCGGTCCAGAAGAAGCTCGAGAAGTCCTGCACCCATTCGAAGTACGACACCGTCACGCCGCCCGCGTTGGCCACCACGTCCGGAATCACCAGAATGCCGCGGTCGTGCAGAATGTCGTCCGCCGCGGTCGTGGTCGGGCCGTTTGCGCCTTCCACGACGATCTTCGTCTTGATCTTCGCCGCGTTCTTCTCGGTGATCTGGTTTTCCAGCGCGGCCGGAATCAGGATGTCCGACTCGACCGTCCAGAATTCTTCGTTCGTGACCGCATCGGCTTCCGGGAAACCGCCCACGCCGCCGGTTTGCGCCACGTGCTCGAGCAACGCCACGGCATCGATACCGGTGGCCTTGTACAGCGAGCCGGTGTGATCCTGCACCGCCACCACCTTGGCGCCCGCTTCCTGGAACAGTCGCGCGGCAATACCGCCGACGTTACCGAAACCCTGCACCGCGATGCGCGCGCCTTCGATATCGAAGCCGATACGACGCGCCGCTTCGGTGCCCACTACGAACACGCCACGGCCGGTCGCTTCACGGCGGCCCAGCGAACCACCGAGCGTGATCGGCTTGCCGGTCACGACGCCCGTGGCCGTTTGGCCCTGGTTCATCGAGTAGGTGTCCATCATCCACGCCATGATCTGCTCGTTCGTGTTCACGTCCGGCGCGGGAATGTCGGTATTCGGTCCGATGATGATGCCGATTTCGCTGGTATAGCGGCGCGTCATGCGCTCCAGTTCGCCGCGCGACAACGTACGCGGATCGACGCGGATACCGCCTTTCGCGCCGCCGTAAGGAACGTTGACCGCCGCGTTCTTCACCGACATCCACGCCGACAGGGCCATCACTTCCGACAACGTCACGTCCTGGTGATACCGCACGCCGCCCTTGCCCGGACCGCGCGACACGTTGTGCTGCACGCGATAGCCTTCGAAGTGCGCGACCGTGCCGTTATCGAGTTCGATAGGCACGTCGACGATCAGGATGCGCTTGGGACGTTTGAGAGTTTCGAGCCAGCGGGACAGCGAGCCGAGGTAGGGTGCGACGCGGTCGACCTGGCGCAGGTAGTTGCCCCACGGGCCGAGGTTGTCGCTATTGAGGTAGGAGGGAATGGACTGGGAGGTTAAGACGGTTTCGGCGACTTGCTGCTGGGAAGACATGAACGCTCCGGCGTTGATCGAGTACCAGCATTGTCGAAAAACGCCGTAGTGAAATCCAATGCCGTTTCATTATCCGATTATGTTTTTTTTGCATAACCACGAAAATACGGCGTGATTGCCGCGTGCCGGCGGCTTTCGTCAGACGTCGCCTTGCGCCAGTTCTTCGGCGACGACATCCCAGAGTTGCCGCGCCACCGTCTGCCGCGCATCGTCGCTTTTCGCCGCCAGTTTGTCGCGGTAAAGGCGGATTTCCATGCTCAGCGTGAGCTGGCCTTCGGGCGTGCCGCGGCTTGCGCGGTCGAGCCGGATCAGCTTGCCGTCGGCGACCGCGTCTTCCACCGCGCTATGCGGCAGGAACGCAATGCCGTGACCGGCGAGCGCCATCGCCTTGAGGCCTTCGGCCATATCTGTTTCGTACAGACGATCCAGATACAGACGCTCCGGCGCGTTGGCAAGAATCACCTCGGTCATGCGGCCGAGATACGCGTTCGGCGTGTACGAGAGATAGGGGGCGGGCGTCCCGGCGCTGCCCGGCAACGAGTGACGCGGACGTCCCGCGCGCGCCGGCGCCGAGAATGGGCTGATCGGTTCGGTGCCGAGCGTCAGCATGTCGAAGCGCGCCGGATCGAGCGCGACCGGATGGCTCGGATGGTGATAACCCATCATCAGATCGCAACCGCCTTCCACCAGCGAGAGCGCCGCGTCGTGCACGTTCAGCGCGCGCAGCCGCGTGTGGATCGGGCCCATCTGCGCTTCGATGCGCTGCAGCCAGCGCGGAAAATACGTCAGCGACAACGTGTGCGGCACGGCGAACTCGATGGTCGCCTGCGGCGTCGCCGTATGCCCGCGCAGCAAGGCGCGCGCCTCGTGAAACTGCGACAGCATCGCCAACGCCTGCTCGTTGAACACCTGGCCGGCCGCCGTGAGCCGTGTCGGATAAACCGAACGATCGATCAATTCCGTGCCCAGCCACCCTTCCAGCGCCTGGATGCGGCGCGAGAACGCCGGCTGCGTGACATGCCGCAGTTCGGCCGAGCGGCTGAAACTACGCGTTTCCGCGAGCGAAACGAAGTCTTCGAGCCATTTCAGTTCCATGCGGAGCCTGCTTGCCAGCGGAAGGGAGGAAGTCAGCATTCTAGCGGCGCGAGCGCGAGCGGGAAGACCCGGCGGCCAGCCCGTGAAGCCGCGACGCCGGGCCGCACGCCGCACAGTGGTAAAATTCGCGGCTCCCTCCGTTCCCGATCCGCTCTTGTCGAGCGCTCACTCCGAATTCGCCCCCGATCATGTCCGACACCCGCCCCGACACCCTGTTCGCGCTGAACGCGCTCTCCCCGCTCGACGGCCGCTACGCGTCGAAAACCGAAGCCCTGCGCGACTGGCTCTCGGAAGCCGCATTCATGCGCAATCGCGTGAAGGTCGAAATCCACTGGTTGATCGCGCTGTCGCACGCCGGTTTCGCCGAAGTGCCGCGCTTCTCGGACGCGGCCGAACAGTTCCTGCTGCAACTGGCCGAGCGCTTCACCGCGCACGACGCCGCCCGCATCAAGGAAATCGAGCGCGTGACGAATCACGACGTGAAAGCGGTCGAGTACTGGCTGAAGGAATCGGTGAAGGGTCAGGAAGAACTGGAACGTGCAAGCGAATTCATTCACTTCGCCTGCACCTCGGAAGACATCAACAACACGTCGCACGGTCTGATGCTGGCCGGCGCACGCGAACACGTCATTTTGCCGGCGCTGCGCTCGGTGCATCAACGCCTCGTCGCGCTGGCTCACGCGCAAGCCGCTCAGCCGATGCTGTCGCGCACGCACGGCCAGCCGGCCAGCCCGACCACGCTCGGCAAGGAAATCGCCAACGTCGCCGCTCGCCTCTCGCGCGCGATCGAGCGTATTGCCGCGGTCGAACTGCTCGGCAAAATGAACGGCGCGGTCGGCAACTTCAACGCGCATCTGTCCGCGTATCCGGAGTTCGACTGGGAAGCGTTCTCGCGCGACGTGGTCGAACAGCGTCTGAACCTCACGTTCAATCCGTACACCATCCAGATCGAACCGCACGATTACATGGCCGAACTGTTCGACGCCGTGTCGCGCGCCAACACGATCCTGCTCGATCTCGACCGCGACGTGTGGGGCTATATTTCGGTCGGCTATTTCAAGCAACGCACGAAGGCCGGCGAAATCGGTTCGTCGACGATGCCGCACAAGGTCAATCCGATCGACTTCGAAAACTCCGAAGGCAATCTGGGCCTCGCCAACGCGACGCTGCGCCATCTCGCCGACAAGCTGCCCATCTCGCGCTGGCAGCGCGACCTGACCGACTCCACCGTGCTGCGCAACATGGGCGTCGCGTTCGGCTACTCGCTGCTCGCGTACGACTCGCTGATCCGCGGTCTGGACAAGCTCGAAGTAAATGCGCAACGTCTGAACGAAGACCTCGACAACTGCTGGGAAGTGCTGGCCGAGCCGGTGCAAACGGTGATGCGTCGTTACGGTATCGAAAATCCGTACGAGCAGTTGAAGGAATTGACCCGCGGCAAGGGCATTACGCGCGAGGCGCTGCAAACTTTCGTCAGCGGATTGAACATTCCGCAAGACGCGAAGGACCGTTTGCTGGCCATGACGCCGGGTTCGTATATCGGCAAGGCCATTGAGTTGGCGAAGCGCATCGCCTGATTTTTTCCACGGCGTTGCTGCATGAAAAAACCGCTCCGAGGAGCGGTTTTTTTCTTGCCGACGCTAGCTTGCCAACCCAGCGTTAGCGCGTCTTCAACTGCGCCAACACCTCGTCGACGATCGCTTCCGGAGACAGCTCGATGCTGACCGTGATCGCTTCGTCGGCGCCCGGCTCTTCCAGCGTATCGAGCTGGCTTTGCAGCAGCGACGGATCGAAGAAATGCCCGGTACGCGTTTTGAGCCGCTCTTCGAGCACTTCACGCGAGCCTTTCAGATACACGAACACTACGTCCTTGTCGCCGTCGCGAAGAATGTCGCGATACTTGCGCTTCAACGACGAGCACGTGAACACCGCCGTCTCGCCCGCCTTCTGCTTGCCTTCGATCGCCGCGCGGATGGTCTTCAGCCACGGCTCGCGGTCCTCGTCGGTGAGCGGAATGCCCTTGTGCATTTTCTCCTTGTTGGCGGCGCTGTGAAACGCGTCGCCGTCGGTGAACGCGCACTGCAGGCGCTCGGCCAGCATTTCGCCGATTCTCGTTTTGCCGGCGCCCGACACGCCCATTGCGATCAAAATCATCTGAAACTCCTTACACGACCGCCGCGAGTGCGAAGGTCAAACCCAAACCCATCAGCGAGATGATGGTTTCCAGCAGCGACCATGTCTTGAAGGTCTGCCCCACCGTCATCCCGAAGTATTCCTTGATCAGCCAGAAGCCGCCATCGTTCACGTGCGAAAAGATCAGCGAGCCCGAGCCGGTGGCGAGCACCAGCAGTTCCGGCTGAACCTGGATGGCGCCCGCTGCCGCGATGGGCGCGACGATACCGCAAGCGGTCGTCATGGCGACCGTGGCCGAACCCGTCGCGAGGCGAATCAGCGCCGCGACGAGCCACCCGAATAATAGCGGCGACAGGTGCGCCGACGTCGCCGCGTTGACAATTTCCTTCGAAATGCCGCTGTCCATCAGCACGCGCCCGAAGCCGCCGCCCGCGCCGACGATCAGCGTGATGCCCGCGATCGGCGCCAGACATTCGCCGCAGAACTTCTGGATCTGCTCGCGATTGAAGCCACGCTTCGCGCCGAAGGTCCAGAAACTGACCAGCACCGCGATCAGCAGCGCGACGTCCGAATTGCCGACGAAGCGCAGCAGGTCGTTGCCGAGCGTTTTCGGCGGCAGGACGAGATCGGCCCAACTGCCGAGCAGCATCAGGATGACCGGCAGCAGAATCGTGAACAGCGTAATGCCGAAACTGGGCATCTCGCGCTTCGGCGTGACTTGCTGCGGCGCACTACCGACGCCGTCCGCCGCGTTCGCCGTATTCGCGCCACCCGAGCCGAGGAATTGCGAAGCCAGCGCATTGTCTTTGGGCAGCTTGATATAACGGCTGATCAGCAGCGCGAACAGCGGTCCGGCGACGATAGCCGTCGGGATGCCGACGATCAACCCATACGCGATGGTCTTGCCGATATCCGCGTGATACTGCTGCACCGCGAGCATCGCGGCCGGATGCGGCGGAATCAGACCGTGCACAACCGATAGCCCCGCCACCATCGGCAATCCCACCAGCAGCAGCGACTTGTTGGTGCGCTTCGCGACGTTGAACGCGATCGGTATCAGCAGCACGAAGCCGACTTCGAAGAACACCGGCAGGCCGACGATGATCGCCACGACCATCATCGCCCAGTGAATATGCTTCTCGCCGAACCGGTCGATCAGCGTCGTCGCAATACGCTCCGCGCCGCCCGACTCGGCCATCATCTTGCCGAGCATCGTGCCGAGGCCCACCACGATCGCAATATGCCCGAGCGTGTTGCCATTGCCGGTTTCGAACGATTTGACGATGGTGCCGATCGGCATGCCCGAGACCAGCCCGAGCAGCAACGACACGATGATCAGCACGAGGAACGGATAGACCTTGTAGCGCGTAATCAACAGGATCAAGAGAGCGATGGCGATCGCCGCGTAGACCAGCAGCATGCTGCCGTGGACAGCTTCCATGAAAGCGCCTCCTCAACGTTTTTGGGTTTATTCATTCCGGGCGCACAGCCGCGCTGGCGCCGTGGCCGGTCGCGCCTTCCACCAGCGTCGGCGGATCCCGCTTATGAAGCGGTCGCTGGATTTTACTTGTTGTCAGGTTTCGAAGGCGCGCCAGCGGCTATGTCGTAAAAAAATCCCCGTCGCGACAGCGGATAAACGCTGCATCGACAGGGATTTATTCAGAACGGACCGGCGGCCTGCGCGCCAGATCGGTCAGTGCGCGAATTAGTGCGCGGGCGCGGCCAGCGTGCTCGCGGCGCGCGCGAGCCGCGTCACTTCGTCCCAATTCTCCGCAGCGAGCGCGGCTTTCGGCGTGAGCCACGAGCCGCCCACGCAGACCACGTTCGGCAGCGACAGGAAATGGGTCGCCGTTTCCGCCGTGATGCCGCCGGTCGGGCAAAACTTCAGGTTCGGGAACGGGCCGTGGAACGCCTGCAACATCGGCACGCCGCCTGCTTGCTGCGCCGGGAAGAACTTCACGATTTCATAGCCGAGTTCGAGCGCGGCGATGATGTCGCTCGGCGTCATCACGCCCGGCAGCAGCGGCAAACCGGCGTCCTGCGCGGCCTTGTGCATGTCTTTCGTCAGACCGGGCGACACGCCGAACTGCGCGCCCGCTTTTTTCGCCTGTGCGCAGTGCTCGGGCTTCGTGATCGTGCCGACACCGACCACGATGTCTTCGGCCAGTTGGCTCGCGCGTTCGATCGCTTCGAGGCCGGCCGCCGTGCGCAGCGTGATTTCGAGTACCTTGACGCCGCCCGCGTGCAACGCGCGCGACACGTGTTCGCCCTGCTCGACCGAGTCGAACGCCAGCACCGGAATCACCGGACCGAGGCGGACGATATCGCTTACTGTTTTAGCCGTCATTGTCAGACTCCTTGTTTCTGCAGCGCTTGCGCTGTGAGTGATCCTGCTTGCGTGGCTTGCGAGGCTTCTTTAACCTGCGTGGCCCGGCGCGTGGACTGCCGCCTGCGTGCGGGATTCGCCGACCATCGGTCCGAACACCGATGCGCCTTCTTCCGCCGGCGCCGCAGCCGCGCGAAACACGCCGAACAGTTCGCGGCCGAAGCCGACTTCGTTATCCGCCTGATGCAGCGGCAACGCGTTCGGTCGCGCCGCCCATTCGCCTGCATCGATATCGATGTCGAGCACGCCGGCATCCGCATCGATAATCAGCTTGTCGCCCGTGCGCACCTTGCCGATCGGACCATGCAGCAAGGCCTCCGGCGAAAGATGGATCACTGCGGGCACCTTGCCCGATGCACCGGACATGCGACCGTCCGTCACCAGCGCGACATGAAAACCCTGATCCTGCAAGACGCCCAGCAGCGGCGTCAAACGATGCAGCTCGGGCATTCCGTTGGCCCGCGCGCCCTGGAAGCGCACTACGGCGATGAAGTCGCGCTTCAGCGCGCCATTGTCGAACGCTTCCTGCACGGCTTCCTGCGAATCGAACACGATGGCCGGCGCCTCGACCTTGCGATGCTGCGCCGCCACCGCCGAAATCTTGATGACACCGCGCCCCAGCTTGCCTTGCATCAGACGCAGACCGCCGTCAGGCTGGAACGGTTCGTCGATCGCGCGCAAGACGGCCGTGTCTTCGCTTTTCGGCGCGCCCGGCACCCATTGCAGCTTGCCGTCGAGCAGCTTCGGCTCTTCGGTGTAGTGATGCAGACCGCGGCCCGCCACCGTGTTCACGTCTTCATGAAGCAACCCGCCTTCCAGCAGATTGCGTACCAGAAACGCGACGCCGCCGGCCGCGTGGAAGTGGTTCACGTCGGCCTTGCCGTTCGGATAGATCTTCGCGAGCAGCGGCACCGATTGCGACAGCGTATCGAAATCGTCCCAGTCGATCACGATGCCGGCCGCGCGCGCGATCGCCACCAGATGCAGCGTGTGATTGGTCGAGCCGCCGGTCGCGAGCAACGCGACAATGCCGTTGACGATGGCTTTCTCGTCGACCACATGGCCGATCGGCATGTAATTGCCGCGCTCCACGGTCAGATCGAGCACGCGTCGCGCAGCCTGCGCGGTGAGCGCATCGCGCAACGGCGTATGCGGATGCACGAAAGCCGAACTCGGCAGATGCAGGCCCATCACTTCCATCAGCATCTGATTGCTGTTGGCCGTGCCGTAAAACGTGCAGGTGCCGTGGCTGTGATACGCGGCGGCTTCTGCTTCGAGCAGCGCGTCGCGGCCGCATTGACCGGTGGCGAACGCCTGGCGGGTCTTGGCTTTGTCGTCGTTGGACAGACCGCTGCCCATCGGGCCGGCCGGCACGAAGATGGTCGGCAGATGACCGAATTGCAGCGCGCCGATCAACAGGCCCGGCACGATCTTGTCGCAAATGCCGAGGCAAAGCGCCGCGTCGAACATGTTGTGCGTGAGTGCGACGGCCGTGCTCATCGCGATGACTTCGCGCGAGAACAGCGACAGCTCCATGCCCGCGTTGCCTTGCGTGACGCCGTCGCACATGGCCGGCACGCCGCCCGCGAATTGCGCGACGCCGCCGTTTTCACGCGCGGCTTCCTTGATGATGTCCGGGTAGTTTTTGTACGGCGCGTGCGCGGACAACATCTCGTTGTACGACGACACGATGCCGATGTTCGGCTCGCGAATCGCCTTGATGGCGAGCTTGTCGCGGCCTTCTAGCCCTGCAAAACCGTGGGCCAGATTGGCGCAGGACAGCGCGCCGCGTGCCGGAAACTTGCCTTGCGCCTGCTCGATGCGCGACAGATAGGCCTCACGCGTAGGCCGGCTGCGTTCGACGACGCGCTGCGTGACTTTCAACAATTGCGAATGCGGGGAAACCATCGGAGCTCCTTCGTCGCCGGTTTAGACGCTTTTGACTGAACGCTAGCGCTGTGCCGGCGGGTATCGCGGGATGTCGCGCTGATTGAAGCCGCCATCTTAGTAGAAAAACTACATGGTCGCAACGTCGGACGGTGGTGCGGTGCGGCAATGACATCACGGCCGATAAGGCTTACTGCATATGGCTTACAGCAATTCACCGATGTAACCAGGGATAACACCTAGCGTGGCTTATGTAGTTTTTGTACCTTCTCTTCCGATCGGATATAGTCCGTGCATTCCTCAGCATAGTGCGAGTTTTCCGATGATGCTGTCCCAAGTCGAAGCCATGCGCGAACAGTTGCGGCCGTCCGAGCGCAAGCTGGCCGATTACGTGATCGAGGCGCCGCGCGAAGTGCTCGATCTGTCGATGACCGAAGTCGCCGCGCGCGCCGGCGTGAGCCAGCCGACTATCGCGCGGTTCTGTCATGCGTTGGGGTTCTCCGGCTTTCGCGAGTTCAAGATCCGGCTCGCACAAGGTATCGCTGCGGAAGTGCCCGCGGTCTACCGCGACGTGCGTCCCGACGAACCGACGCCGGGTGTCGCCGCCAAGGTGCTCGACCGCACCATCGGCGCGCTGATCCAGGTGCGCAACAACCTCTCGTCGGATAGCGTGGCGGCCGCCATTGCGCTGCTTTCGCAGGCGCGACGCGTCGAATTTTATGGCGCTGGCGGCTCGGGTATCGCCGCGCAGGACGTCCAGCACAAGTTCTTCCGGCTCGGCATGCCGAGCGTCGCGTACTCGGACCCGCACACGTTTTTGATGTCGGCCGCGTTGCTCGGGGCGGGCGACGTGGTGGTCGCGATTTCGAACACCGGCCGCACCCGCGATATTCTCGACGCGGTCAAAGCCGCGCTCGCGGCGGGCGCGAAGGTGATTGCGATCACGCACGGAAACTCGCCGCTCGCGCGCCTTGCATCGGTCGGCCTGTTCGCCAACGTCGATGAAGACACCGACATTTTTTCGCCGATGACCTCGCGCATTTCGCACCTCGCGATCGGCGATATTCTCGCGGTCGGTGTTGCGTTGAGTCGCGGACCGGAGCTGGTGGAGAAACTCGCGCAGACCAAAGAGGTGATTCATCGCCGGCGCGTGGATGCGCGCGGGTGATGTCGCGATGATTGGCGCGCTGACGTAAAAAGGGCTCCCCGAAGGGAGCCCTGAAGAGTGAGCGGATTACCGCATAACTCGCTTACGTCAGACGCTTACCACTGATACGACGCACCCGCGCCGATGGTCGTGCCGCCCGAACCCGTACCCGCGCCGATCTTGATCTTCAGATTCGGGGTGATGCGAGCCGATGCGCCCACTGCCGAAGCTTGATAGCCCTTGTAGTTTGCCGTCGCCACGCCGATTGCGAAGTTCTTGTTCTGATCGACTTCGGGGATCATCGCCAGCGCCGTTGCTGCGGCTACACCGCTGTACGCGTTGCGACCCAGTTCCGTCATACCCGACTGCATCTGACGCATGTTCACCGCATCCGTCGGCGCTTTGCCGTCGGCGAGGTTCGTGATGCGGCGTTCGTTACCGTCGGAGCCGATCGACACCGTGTTCGCCTGATCCGCGATCGAGCCGTCGCCGATCGCCACCGAGTTCGCCCCGCTCGCCTGCGAGCCGCCGCCCATCGCGATGGAGTTCTCGCCGGTCGCCGACGCCGAACCGCTCGTCGTGTTGGTCGCGATGTCGGCGCTACCGTTTGCAATCTGGTTGTTCACCGTCTGGCTCAGATCGGCCATTTGCTGGTTGGTGGTCCACAACTGCGCGCCGGTGACGGCATCGGTGCTGGTCGCGGAGAGCTCCGCATCCTGCAGGTTGGTCAGCTTCACCTTCGGCGCGCCGTCCGGGCCGCCGAGCGTCACCTTGTCGTGCGATGCCGAGTCGTATTGCACGGCGTTCGTCACCGAACCGCTCATCGTGTTGATGGTGGTCTGGATGTCGGTGATGTCCGTCGTGTTCTTCGAGACGCGGTTGTCGACGTTGGTGATGGCGTCGCCGATGTTGTTCACCGTCGTGCCGCCGATCACGTAAGTCGGCGCGGAGATCGTGCCGTCCTCGTTGACGGTCGAACCGCCGCCGATCGCCGCTGCGGTGCTCGCCGCGCTCGCATACAGTTGCGAGCCGTTCACCGCGTCGACGCTCGTCGCGTGGACCGCGCCCGCCGCCACGCCGGTGACGATGCGGTTGCCGGCGGTGCCGGACACGTTGACGCGCATGCCGTCGGTGCCGGCCGCCACGTTGATGTCGCGCGTGACCAGGTCCTGTCGGACGAGGTTGAAGCCGGGGTCGTTGATCTGATCCTTCAGCGACGTCATGTTCGAATCGAGCGTGTCGAGCGCGCTGCCCACCGTGGACTGCGTACCGCCTTGCATGTGGTACGTCGGACCGGTGATGGAGCCATCCGCGTTGATCGTTGCGTCACCGCCGAGTGCCGCCACCATCGGTTTCAACTGGCTGAGGTTGATGGCGGACTGGTCCGTGGTGCCGGCTGCTACGCCAATCAACTCGCGGGCGCCTGCGGTGCCGGTGAAGTCGACGGTCGTTCCAGCGGTCGCCGCGGCTACGGTGATTGCGTTGGTCGTTGCGTCCTGTTTCACCAGGCCGATTTCACCGTCGTTGATCTGGTTGGTGATGTTGGTCACCGATCCTTCGACATTGGTCACGCGGTTGTCGATGCTCGAGATATCGCCGGTGTTTTTGGCGATATCCGACGTGTTCTGCGCCACCGTCTGATTGGTTGCGTACAACTGCGAACCGTTCACTGCATCCATGCTGCTGGCCGACAGGGTGCCGATCTTCACGTTCGTGATGGTCGTGCCCAGGTTGCCGCCGCCGAGCGTGATCTTGCCCTTGGTGGCGTCGTCGTAGGAAACGAAGGCGTTGGTGATGTTGCCCGAGGCGTCGGTGTTCAGACCCATCGCTTTCAATTGACCCAGGTTCACGGCGTCCATGTCGGCGACGCCCGCTTTTACGTTGGACAGCGTCGTGCCGTTCGTGCCGCCTAACGTCACCACGTCGTGTGCCGATGAGTCGTACTGCACCGCGTCGGCCAGACCGCTGTTGATCGTGGTGATCTGCGTGTTGATCGTGTTGATGTCGGCGGTGTTCCTGGTGATGCTGGTTGTGTTGGCGGTGATGTCGGTCGTGTTTTGGGCGACCGTCTGGTTCGTTGCGTAGAGTTGCGAACCGTTGACGGCGTCCGTGCTCGATGCCGACAAGGCGGCTGCCTTGACGTTGGTCAGTGTCGTGCCACCCGTACCGCCGAGCGTGACTTTGCCTTTGGTTGCGTCATCGTAGGCAACGAACGAGTTCGTCACGTTGCCCGAGCCGTCGGTGTTCAAACCGGCGGCCTTCAACTGGCCGACGTTGACTGCGTCATTGTCTTCAGTGCCTGCGGACAGACCCTTCAGTTGACGCGTGCCTGCGGTGCCGGTGAAGTCGACGCTCGTGCCGGCTGTTGCTGCGGCTACGGTGATTGCGTTGGTCGTTGCGTCCTGTTTGACCAGACCGATTTCGCCTTCGTTGATCTGGTTGGTGATGTTGGTCACCGAGCCTTCGACGGTCGTCACGCGGTTGTCGATGCTCGAGATGTCGCCGGTGTTTTTGGCGATGTCCGAGGTGTTGGCGGCGATGTCGGTCGTGTTTTGCGCGACGGTCTGGTTGGTTGCGTAGAGTTGTGAACCGTTGACGGCGTCCGTGCTGCTGGCGTTGAGCGTGCCGGCCGTTACGCTGGTCAGCTTGCGGGTGCCTGCCGTGCCTTTGAAGTCGACCGAGGTGCCTGCCGTGGTTGCCGCTACCGTGATCGCTTTCGTAGTCGCGTCCTGCTGCACCAGACCCGTCGCGCCGTTGTTGATGTTGGTGATCTGCGTGTTGATCGTGCTGATGCTGCTGGTGTTCGCTGCGGTGGCCGTGTTGACTTTGCCCAATGCGGTATCCATTGTGGTGAGCGCGGTGCCGACGTTAGCTGCCGCACCGGTGGTGCCGTTGATGGTGTTGGCGTTGGTCAGCGTGTAGCTCGGTGCGGTGATTGCGCCGGTCGTTGCGCTGTAAGTCACGCCACCGCCCAATGCGGTTGCCGTGGTCGTGCCGCTCTGGTTGAGCTTTGCGTCTTCCGATTGCAACTGGCTGACGTTGACCGCGTCCGTGGCGGCCGAGCCTGCAGCGATGTTCGTGATGCGACGTTCCTTGCCTGTCGCACCTACTGACACCTCACCGTTTGCCGTCGACGCTGTGCCCGACAAGGTTCCGTTGCCCGGGTTGTAGCCCGCTGCCGTCAGCGTTGCAGTCGTCGTCGAGCCTGAACCCAGTGCGATGGAGTTAGCCGCCGTTGCTTTCGCGTTACCGCCGATGGCTACGGCGTCCGTGCCGGTTGCCGACGAATCCGCCAGCGTGGAGTTCGTGTGGAAATACTTCAGGCCCGCACCGTTGTTGATGTTGTTCACCGTGTTCGTCACGGCCGTGACGTTCTGGTTCGTCGCGTTGAGCTGCGATCCGTTGACTGCGTCGGTGCTGGTCGCGCTGAGCGTGCCAGCCGTTACGCCGGTCAGCTTGCGGGTGCCTGCCGTGCCAGTGATGTCGACCGACGTGCCCGCTGTTGCTGCTGCAACCGTGATCGCCTTGGTGGTCGCGTCCTGCTGCACGAGACCGGTCGTGCCGTTGTTGATGTTGGTGATCTGCGTGTTGATCGTGCTGATGCTGCTGGTGTTGGCCGTAGTCGCCGTATCCAAGCCACCCAACGCCTGGCCGACGTTCGTGTAGGTGTTGCCCTGAACGACATAGCTAGGGCCTGTTACGACGCCTGTCGTACTGTTGATTGCCGATCCGCCACCCAACGCGTTGACAACGGGGGTGAGTTGCGAAACGTTCACTGCGTCGGTCGCAGACGTCCCTGCTGACAGGTATTCCATCTGGCGCAACGAACCCGAGCTTCCCACTGAAATTGCATTTGCACGGTCTGCCACGGAGTTGCGTCCCAAGGCCACCGAGTTGGTAGCTGCCGAGGTAACACTGCTGTTATTACCTAACGCAATGCCGCTATTTGCAGCGACGACCGCACTGGTTCCGAGAGCCATGGCTTCCGCCTGTGTCACGCTGGCATTTCTGCCCAAAGCAATGGTATTGAGCCCCGTCACAGAGGTATTTGCCCCAATGGCGATTGCGTTCGGAGCCTCAGCGCTAATGACCGCATTTTGTCCGATCGCAATTGACGTTAGTTGGCCTGTCGACGCGCCGCCCCCAATAGCAATGGAACCGACCCCCACTGCGGACGAATCAGCCAGCGAGGAATTCGTATGGAAGTACTTGATGCCAGCGCCGCCGGCGGTCATGTTCGTGACCGTTGCATTGAGCTTGCCCAATGCCGTGTCTACCGTGCCAAAAGCCGAGCCGATGTTTGTGGCCGCGCCGGTGGTGCCGCTGATGCTGTTGGCGTTGGTCAGGGTAAAGCTCGGAGCGCTGATTGCGCCCGTGGTCGAATTAAAGGCGGAGCCGCCGCCTAATGCGCTCGCCGTGGTCGTGCCGATCTGATTGACCTTGGTGTCTTCTGACTGGAGCTGGCTGACGTTCACCGCATCCGTTGCGGCCGAACCGGCAGCAATGTTCGTCACACGACGTTCCTTGCCGGTCGAACCCATCGACACTTCGCCATTCGCCACCGATGCCGTGCCGGACAGCGTGCCACTGCCAGGGTTGTAGCCGGACGCAGTCAACGAGGCAGACGTAGTCGAACCTGCTCCTAATGCAACCGAGTTGGCCGCCGAAGCGGTTGCCGATGAGCCCATCGCGACCGAATTGGCCGCCGAGGCGGTGGAGTTTTCGCCGACAGCTATAGCTTCGGCGCCTACCCAGATAGTACCGGCGACTGAATTCCCGCCAATGGCAATGTTGTGTTGATAATTGGCAAATGCGTTGTTGCCGATAGCGATCAGGTCGTCGGCAGCGTCAGCAACTTGTGAACTGGCCGTCGTTGCCCCGGTGCCCAACGCAATTGCGTTATAGCCTTTGGCAAGCGCATTCGTCCCGATAGCAGTGTTATCGTGTGCGCTGGCAAAATTTGGGGTCGAAGCTCCGCCACCGATAGATATGCCACCGTTAACGCCCACCGACGAATCAGCCAACGTCGAGTTGACGTGGAGGTATTTGACGCCCGCGCCGTTGTTGATGTTGGTGATCTGCGTGTTAATCGTGCTGATGCTGCTGGTGTTGGCCGTAGTCGCCGTATCCAGGCCACCCAACGCCTGGCCGACGTTAGTGTAGGTGCTACCCTGAACAACATAGCTAGGGCCTGTTACGACGCCTGTCGTATTGTTGATTGCCGATCCACCACCCAACGCATTAACAACGGGTGTGAGCTGCGAAACGTTCACCGCGTCGGTTGCCGACGTTCCTGCTGACAGGTACTCCATCTGGCGCGGTGAGCCCGAGTTCCCGACTGAAATAGCGTTGGCGCGGTCTGCCACCGAGTTGCGGCCCAGAGCCACCGAGTTAGAGGCAGCCGTGGTGACACTACTGTTATTACCTAACGCAATACCGCTGCTTGCGGCAACGGTCGTGCTAGTACCGACGGCCAAGGCTTCGGCCTGTGTCGTGCGGGCATTTCTGCCTAGAGCAATGCTATTCTGTCCTGCGGCAGAAGCGCTTGTTCCAATGGCGATTGCGTTGATATCGGCTGCGGTCGATGACGCGCCCAGAGCAATGCCGTTCTGTCCCGCCGCAGACGCGCCTGCTCCAATGGCCGTTGCGCCGTCTCCGCCCGTTGTAGCACCAAATCCCAAAGCAACTGAATTGACGCTGCTAACCTTCGTGTTTGCGCCTATTGCCGTGTTGTGCCCCCAAAGATTGGTGCTGGCCGTCGCGTTAGCGTTTGAGCCTAGAGCGACGTTGTAGCCACCATCGTAATTCCCATCGGTAGCGCGTGCATTGCTACCAATCGCGATATTCTGCCCCCACGTCGTCGTAGCGTTGCTACCAATAGCAATAGAACCGATCTCGGGAACACCTTCGAAATCGATATGGGTGGTTGTCGCCCCGCCCCCTATAGCAATACTTTCGTGCCCAACTGCTGACGAGTCTGCCAGCGTTGAGTTGACGTGGAAGTACTTGATCCCAGTGCCCCCCGTTGTCATATTTGCGATCGACGTGTTCAGTTTCCCGAGCGCCGAATCTACTGTGCCGAAAGCCGAGCCAACGTTGGCTGCCGCGCCGGTCGTGCCGCTGATGCTATTGGCGTTGGTCAGCGCAAAACTTGGTGCGCTGATTGCGCCGGTCGTTGCGCTGTAGGCCGCGCCGCCGCCCAGTGCACTTGCCGTCGTCGTGCCGACCTGATTAACCTTGATGTCCTCCGACTGAAGCTGACTAACGTTGACCGCGTCCGTCGCGGCCGAACCCGCCGCAACATTCGTGACTCGACGCTCCTTCCCCGTCGAACCCACCGACACTTCACCATTCGCCACCGAAGCCGTGCCCGACAGCGTGCCACTCCCAGGGTTATAACCGGCCGCAGTCAACGTTGCCGTCGTGGTCGACCCAGCGCCCAGTGCTACTGAATTTGCTGCAGTTGCCGCAGCAACATCACCGAGTGCAACAGACTGCGCGCCTGACGCCACTGCGCCATGTCCGCTTGCAAGAGCGGCTGTCGCCGTGGCCTGCGCTCCTACACCGAAAGCCGAAGCGTTAAATGCGCTAGCAACAGACTGATGACCTAAGGCAGTAGACGCCTGGCCTGAAGCGGTCGAACCGTTACCTATCGCAATTGCATCCTGGGCAGAAGCGCTCGTTGTATAGGTAACTCCGCTACTTGTATATGAGTTTCCAATGGCGATCGCACCGGGGGCCGCGGCCCCCGTTTTCGCGCCTGAACCATAGGCAATCGACGTAGAACCACTAGCGGTCCCACCATCCAGCGCGCCTGCCTGCACATCGACGACATAACCAGCGCCGGCAGCCAGCGAAACGGCCGCCAAAAGCACCTTCCGACTCTTACTCTTCTTCCCTCCGCTTTTCGCCGTTTCAGCGGCGGCCACGTACGTGCCTGTCGTTTCATTCCAAACGGTTTTATAAGATTTATTCACAAATTCACCTATTCAAAGTGACAAGCTGCACGTTGCCCGTCGCGAACTAATAGGCGCGACAAATCTGGTCAACGACAACCGAAGGATCAAAAAAATGACGATCGCGGGAAATGAGAAAACTCTGAACATCTCATTAACAATGCTGCGAAGTCGTAAATTTAATCTCCTTAAATTGCGTATTGAATAGGATAGTTCTTAAACGCCTCCTGTCTAGAAATTTGCTGCCCAACGTTGACACTGACGATCTGATATGAATAGACATACCGGCGCCAGGAGAACCCCTACACCCGCTCTCACCAAAACCCTCAAACACAATTATTTAAGAACAGTCTTATTTATCCTAAAACAGATAAGACGATAATTCTCCAAATACGAAATTTCGCAAAAATTCATCTGAAATATCCGAATCCAAAAACAAGAAAAATAAATTTGCTTTCTTAATCAAAAAAATCCAAAACTTCAAACACATCCAAGAACGAAAAATACAACTCCTCAATTCATCCAACCATCAACGAATTCTCGAGGTCTATATCATGAAATTTCTCACCCGACTTACACTCATCGCGCTCCTGATCCACGGCTTTTCTTCCGCAGCATTCGCCTCCCCAGCCGACGACGAAGCCACGCTAAAAGCGATGGAGCAAACATGGATCACTGCCGTCTCCACGACCGACCGCGTCACGTTGGAAAAGCTGCTCGACGACGCTTTCATCGAGACATCTGCCAACGGTCAGCGCCGTAGCAAGTCCGATCTCCTGCTCGCATCGCCGCCGCAACCGGGGTCGTCGCAGACGTTGGCCGATCTGAATGTGCGTCTGACCGGCGACACGGCCATCGTCACCGGTATCAATCGGTTCAAGCCGAACCCGGGCGCTCAGCCGGTCGACTATTCCTTCACGGATGTGTTCATCCGCCGCGCCGAAGGCTGGCGAATCCTGTCATCGCAGATGACTCGCAGATAACAACCTGCATCCGCCAAAGCGCCAAAGCGCCGAAAACAAAAAGGCGTGATCCACAAGGATCACGCCTTTTTGCTTCAGAAAGAAAAACCCCCTCAATGCGACGTAGCCGCGGCCTCAGCAAGCAACTCGGCCGCCGCCTCCGCCGTGATCCTCTGATGCGCGACGCCCCGCGCATCGAGCGCGATCACCTGATACAACTCGCGATCGCATTCGACTTCGCGCTCATACGTCTCGCACGTCTCCAACAACAATTCGAGCAGCGCCTGACGACTCCGCCGCTCGTCATGCGTCAGCGCAGGAATCCTGCAGATGGACGTCGCGAGCGTGGTCAACCGATTCAATTGATTCAACTGCCGCTCGCAGGAACCGAACGCCGACAGCGCCAGTTTCTCGTATTGCAAAGCATCGACGGGTGGACGTGAACAGGCTTCAACGTGGCTGGTGATTTAGCTCATGGTGCGATTCCCGGTAGGTTCCTGGATCGCCCGACACTCGCTAGACGGGGGTGAGCGGGCACATAGCGGGTTAGCAGACCGGGCCAAAAACAAACCGGCGAGCCTTGCGGCTCCCCACCACGGCCCGCCCATTGAGATAGAGACGTGCAGAGGCAAACGCACGCCCCGCCTAAGCGGGTGTGCGGTTTTTGGCACAGGCTGCTAAACCTGACTGCCGGTTAGTGCCGACAGCGGAACGAATTATAAAACAGGCCGAATCGCAAAAAGCCGTCTCAATTTCGCCCACCCCACAATGAAAAAGGGTAGGTAGCCGACTCCCGGCAACCCACCCTTTTGCAACGATCCGGACGCAATCAGAACGGCTTGATCACCACCAACGCCACCGCCGCCAACATACCCAACACAGGCAGTTCGTTGAACATCCGGTACCACTTGTCGCTCCGCCGATTCTCGCCGCGCTCGAACGTCCGCAGCAGCACCCCGCAATACGCGTGATAAACGAGCAGCAGCACGACGACGCCGACCTTCGCGTGAATCCAGCCCTGACCTTGCCCGATCCCCACGGCGAGCCACAACCACAGCCCGCAAGCCAGCGCGGGCACCGCGATAAAGGTCATGAATCGAAACAGCTTGCGCGCCATGGTGAGCAGACGCGCGGTCGCGGCGGGTTCGGTTTCCATCGCGAGGTTCACGAAAATTCGCGGCAGATAGAACAGACCGGCGAACCACGAACTAACCAGCACGATGTGAAACGTTTTGACCCAAAGCATCGAAAATCCCCGAACGACTTGTTGACAGGAAAGGCGCAACAGCGGCTTATTGCCGCCCTTCCCCATGTCCCAGAACGATGTATTTCAGCGACGTCAGCCCATCCAGGCCAACGGGGCCGCGTGCGTGCAGCTTGTCGTTCGAGATGCCGATTTCCGCGCCCAAACCGAATTCGAAACCATCGGCAAAACGCGTCGAAGCATTCACCATCACGCTCGCCGAATCGACTTCGCGCAAGAAGCGCATCGCGCGATCGTGGTCTTCGGTGACGATGGCATCGGTATGTTTCGAGCTGTACTCGCTAATGTGATCCATCGCCGCGTCGAGGTCGTCGACCACCTTGATCGCCAGCACCGGCGCGAGATATTCGGTGCGCCAGTCTTCTTCGGTCGCATCGACCAGCGGCCCGACGCCCGCTTCCGACAACACCGCGCGCGCCGCCGCATCCACCCGCAATTCGACTTCTTTCGCGCGATACAACTTGCCCAGCGGCGGCAGCACGTCGGCCGCAATCCCGCGCGCGACCAGCAACGTCTCCATCGTGTTGCAAGTACCGTAGCGATGCGTCTTGGCGTTGTCGCAAACCGTCAGCGCCTTCGCGATATCGGCACGATCGTCGACGTACACGTGGCAGATACCGTCGAGATGCTTGATCATCGGCACGCGCGCTTCCTTCATCAGCCGCTCGATCAGGCTCTTGCCGCCGCGCGGCACGATCACGTCGACATACTCGGTCATGGTGATCAGCTTGCCCACCGCCGCGCGATCCGCCGTCGCCACCACCTGCACCGCATCCTGCGGCAAACCGGCGGCTTCCAGCCCTTCGCCGATCAGCTTCGCCAGCGCCGTATTGCACTCGAGCGCTTCCGAACCGCCGCGCAAAATCGTCGCATTGCCCGACTTCAGACACAGCGCAGCCGCGTCGATAGTCACGTTAGGCCGCGATTCGTAGATGATGCCGATCACGCCCAGCGGCACCCGCATCTGCCCGACCTGAATGCCGCTCGGCCGATACTTCATGTTGCTGATCTCACCGATCGGGTCCGCCAGTCCGGCGACTTGCCGCAAGCCTTCCACCATCGTCCGCAGCGCTTTGTCCGACAGCGTCAAACGGTCGATGAAAGCCGCGTCGTGACCTTTGTCGCGGGCGCGGGCGAGGTCGCGCGCATTGGCTTCTTTCAGCAGCGCGGCGTCGCGTTCGATCGCCTGCGCGACCGCGTCGAGCGCGGCGTTCTTCACCGCCGTCGACGCGCGCGCCATCGCACGCGAAGCGTGCCGGGCGCGGCGACCGAGGTCGGTCATGTACTGGTCGATATCCATCATGGTGAGTCTCGTGATGCCGCGCACGATGCCATGCAGCGGGCTAACAGAATGAGAAAGCGATCGGACGAACGATCAGCGATTGTAAGTCGGGAGGCGGCGCTTCTGCTCGCGGCGTGCTCGCCGCAACCCTCGGTGGGATTAGCGCGGCGTCGGACGGACCGCAGCGGCAGCGCTACGAGGTCGCGACGGCGGCGGTGGCACCGAGCCGCCCTTGCCTGGCGAAGCCACCGTCATCGCCAGTTCGAACAGGCCGTCCCAAGGATCGGGCGGCGGATCGTTCCGATGATTGCCCGGCGTGCCGCCCGACAAGCCCTTCACCTGCCGATCCAGCCGCGCGGCGAGAGCCAGCGCCTTCTCCAGCGAAGCCTCGGTCACGCGCGACAGCGCCGGCCCGATCAACCGTTCGCGCGGGCCCCACACTCGGTTCTCGCGCACCAGCATGGCCAGCGCCTTGCCCGCCGCGACACCGCGTTTGATCCGCAACAGCGTGCGCACTTCCTCGACCACCGCCCACAGCACCAGCACGGCGGCCTCGCCTTCGCCACGCAGCCCGTCGAGCATGCGCGACAGCCGGCCGACATCGCCCGCGAGCATCGCTTCGTTCAGCTTGAACACGTCGTAACGGGCGACGTTGAGCACGGCGTCCTGAACCTGTTCGAAGCTCAACGCGCCGCTCGGATACAACAAGCCGAGCTTCTGGATTTCCTGATGCGCGGCCAGCAGATTGCCTTCCACCCGCTCGGCGATAAACGCGAGCGCACGTCGGCCTTCTTCACCCGCCGCGACTCGCTGACCTTGCGCGGCGAGCCGTTGCCCGACCCAATTCGGCAACTGCGCGCGCTCGACCGGATCGATTTTCAGCGCGACACCCGCATCGGATAACGCCGAAAACCACGCCGACTTCTGCGTGGCTGCATCGAGTCGGGGCAGCGTGATCATGGTCAGCACGTCGTCGTTGACCGCGGCGGCGAGCGCCTTCAGCGTATCGGCGCCTTCCTTGCCGGGCTTGCCCGACGGAATGCGCAACTCCACGAGTTGACGGTCGCCGAACAGCGACATCGACTGGCTCGCGCCCAGCAGCGAACTCCAGTCGAAACCGCGCTCGACCGTGAACACCGACCGATCGGTGAAGCCGGCCGCCCGCGCGCTCGCGCGGATGCGGTCGGTCGCTTCCTGCGCCAGCAGATGCTCGTCGCCGTACACGACGTAGAGACCGGCGAGTCCTTTGGCGAGATGCGCTTCGAGCGCGTCCAGACGCAGTTGCATGGCTACCGGCCGGTCACAGCGGCGGCGGCGGCAACGGCGCGCGCGGCGCGAGCGCGGGCACTTCCTGACCCGGCGCCGGATGCAGCGACTTCACGACGGACAGGCGCCGCGTCAACTGGTCGATGGCATCGCTTTCCATATCCGCGAACAGGATGTCGGACTCGGCCGACTTCGCCTGCGAGTACTGGTCGCTATACGTCATCGCGCGGTTCAGTGCGATCACGCTCTGCGGAATCAGCACAGTGCCGTCCTTGCCGGTCAGCGTGTAGTTCATCGAGAGGTTCATCTGATACTCCTCGACCACGCCCAGGCTGTTCAGCGTCAGCGTGTTGATGGTGCGCGCTTCGGCGATGGTCAGCGTAGCGTCGGCGTTCGCCGGCGACGTCACGATGACCGTGTCGCTACCGCCCTGCACCATGCGCGTGAGCCGCGCATTCGCCGGCGCGGAGCCACCCGCGAGGTACAGGCGTTTGAAGGCATAGTCCTGCTGCCCGCGCAGCTGGAAGCCGCAGGCGGACAACATCAACACGCTGCAAGCCAGCGTCATAAACGATCTGCGAGTCACATTGGCTCCTGGTTCGCAGTAGATAGCGGCGGACGGCGTTCGATCACACAACCACGTTCACGAGACGGCCCGGCACCACGACGATCTTCTTCGGCGCGCGGCCTTCGCTGAATTTCGCAACCATTTCATGCGCGGCAGCGAGCTGTTCGATCGACTCGCGCGATGCGTCCTTCGCGACCGTCAACGCGCCGCGCACCTTGCCGTTCACCTGCAGCACGAGTTCGATCTCGGCCTGCTCGAGCGCCTTGTCGTCGACCTTAGGCCACGCAGCGTCGAGCAGCGAGCCGAATTCGTCGGCGTAACCGAGTTCCTGCCACAACTGGAACGTTTGATGAGGGACGACCGGGTACAGCACGCGCAGCATCACGCTATAGGTTTCGCGCAGCACGCCGGGGTTCGCGCCTTTCGCGCTGTCGAGCGCGTTGAGCATTTTCATGGCCGCCGACACCACCGTGTTGTACTGCAGACGCTGATAGTCGAAGTCGGCCTGTTTGAGCACCGTGTAGATTTCGCGGCGCAGTGCCTTGTCGGTCTCGCCAAGCTGCGCGGCGTCGAACTTGCCGCCGGCGCGCAGCGCCGCCTGGTTCGCCTGGCCGAAGTTCCACACGCGGCGCAGGAAGCGGCTCGCGCCTTCCACGCCCGAACCGGACCATTCGAGCTGCTGCTCGGGGGGCGCTGCGAACATCACGAACAGACGCGCGGTGTCCGCGCCGTGCTGGTCGATCAGCAATTGCGGATCGACGCCGTTGTTCTTCGACTTCGACATTTTCTCGACGCCGCCGAGCACCACCGGCTGGCCGTCCGAATTCAGCACCGCGCCGACCGGGCGGCCCTTGTCGTCGAACGACACGGTGACGTCTGCCGGGTTGTACCAGGTCTTCTTGCCGGCATCGCTTTCGCGGAAATACGTTTCGTTGAGCACCATGCCCTGCGTGAGCAGGTTCTTCGCCGGCTCGCCGAACTTGATCAGGCCCAGATCGCGCATGACCTTGGCCCAGAAGCGCGAGTACAGCAGGTGAAGAATCGCGTGCTCGATGCCGCCGATGTACTGGTCCATCGGCGCCCAGTAATCGGTGCGCTCGTCGACCATGGTCGCCGCGTTCGGCGACGCGTAGCGGTAGAAGTACCACGACGAATCGACGAAGGTGTCCATCGTGTCGGTTTCGCGTTTGGCCGCGCCGCCGCAGGTCGGGCAGGTGCAGTTCACGAACGCTTCGGACTTTGCGAGCGGGTTGCCCGAGCCGTCCGGCACGAGGTCTTCCGGCAGCACCACCGGCAGGTCTTTTTCCGGCACCGGCACGTCGCCGCAGGTCGGGCAGTGGATGATCGGAATCGGCGTGCCCCAGTAACGCTGGCGCGACACGCCCCAGTCGCGCAGACGCCACGTAATCTGCTTGTCGCCGAGACCGAGTTCTTTCAGGTCCGCGGCAATCTGGTCGACCGCTTTCTCGTAAGTGAGGCCGTCGTACTTGCCGCTGTTGATCAGCGTGCCGGTCTTGTCGCCGTACCATTCGGCCCACGCGTCGGTCGAGTACGTGTTGCCATCGAGCGCGACGACCTGCTTGATCGGCAGGTCGTATTTCAGCGCGAACGCGAAGTCGCGTTCGTCGTGCGCCGGCACGCCCATCACCGCGCCTTCGCCGTAGCTCATCAGCACGTAGTTGCCGATCCACACTTCGACCTGTTCCTGCGTCAGCGGATGCGTGACGTAGAAGCCCGTGCCCATGCCCTTCTTTTCCATGGTCGCGACATCGGCTTCCGCGACGCCGCCACGCTTGCATTCTTCGATGAACGCCTGCAGTTCCGGCTTGCCTTGCGCGAGACGCGTGGCGAGCGGATGCTCGGCGGCGACCGCGCAGAACGTCACGCCCATGACCGTGTCGGCGCGCGTGGTAAACACGCGCAGCAGTTTCTGTTCGCCGTCGATTTCATACGGGAACCCGAAGTTCACGCCGAAGCTCTTGCCGATCCAGTTCTGCTGCATGACCTTCACGCGCTCGGGCCAGCCGAGACCTTCGAGGTCGTTCAGCAGTTCGTCAGCGTATTGCGTGATACGCATGTAGTACATCGGGATTTCGCGCTTCTCGACCAGCGCACCCGAGCGCCAGCCGCGCCCGTCGATCACCTGTTCGTTCGCGAGCACGGTCTGGTCGATCGGGTCCCAGTTCACCGTGCCGGTTTTCTTGTACGCGATGCCCTTCTCGAGCATCTTCAGGAACAGCCACTGGTTCCACTTGTAGTAGTCGGGGTTGCAGGTGGCGACTTCGCGCGACCAGTCGATGGCGAGGCCCATCGACTGCATCTGCTTCTTCATGTACGCGATGTTGTCGTAGGTCCACTTCGCCGGCGGCACGTTGTTGGCCATCGCGGCGTTTTCCGCCGGCATGCCGAACGCGTCCCAACCCATTGGCATCAGCACGTTGTAGCCGTTCATCCGCAGGTAGCGGTACATCACGTCGTTGATCGTGTAGTTGCGCACGTGCCCCATGTGCAGCTTGCCCGACGGGTACGGCAGCATCGAGACGCAGTAGTACTTGGGCTTGTCGGAGGTTTCCGTGGTCTTGTACGCGTCGATGGCGCGCCATTGCCCTTGCGCGGCGGCTTCGACCTCGGAGGGAACGTATTTTTCTTGCATGATGTGATGGAGTCGCTGGGTTCGGTGCTTTCGCACCGGCCGCTTGGTGCTCTGCTGGATGAAATGGCGTGTTTCCCCGGCGGCGGGGAAAGGGCTGATTATACCGTTCGCGGACGGGTGCGCCGCGTGGGTTGGTAAGGCTGGCGGTGAGGCCGAACACGCAGTCTGGTCGAGCCTGGCGAAAGCGGCGCGGACGCGGCTACGGCTTCGGCGAATTCGTGGCCGGCGGCGGCGGATCGGTCACGAAACCGATGTGCTCGAGCCCCGCCTGCTGCGCCGCGCCCATCACCTGGGCGATCACTTCGTAACGGGTCGAACGCTCCGCGCGTAGCTGGATGTCGGGCTGATCCGCGGCTTTACCGGCCTGGGTGAACCGCGTGCGCATCTGTTCGAGCGTGATGGACTGACCGTTCCAATACAGCTTGCCGGCGGCGTCGATGGACAGCGCGATGGTTTGCGGCGTCTGCCGCGCGGGCGCGGCCGCGACCTTCGGCAGATCGAGCCGGATGGCGTGCGAGAACAGCGGCGCGGTGATGATGAAAATCACCAGCAGCACCAGCATCACGTCGATCAACGGCGTCATGTTGATCTCGGCCAGCGGCGCGGCCGTCTGCTTCTTGTCGAGTCCACCGAATGCCATGTCGCCTCCTTCTGGCCGGGCGCCGCGCTCAGTGCGTGCGCATTGGGGAAGACTGCGCGGGCAGCGGCGCCTTCGGCGAGTCCGCCGGCGCGCAGACATAAGCGTGCAGATCGTGCGCGAAGCCGTCGAGTTCTTCCGACAACTGCCGCACCATGCGCCCCAGCACGTTATAAGCGAGCACCGCCGGAATCGCGACCACGAGGCCGAAGGCCGTCATGATCAACGCTTCGCCAACCGGCCCGGCGACGTTTTCGATCTGCGCCTGGCCGCTTGCCGCAATGCTGCCGAGCGCGTGATAAATGCCCCACACCGTGCCGAGCAAACCGACGAAAGGCGCCGTGCTCGCTACCGACGCCAGCAGCACCTGACCGAACTCCAGGCGCCGCTGCGATGCGTTGAGTGCTTGCCGCAACGCCCGCAACACCCGCTCGCCGCGCTCGACGCGTGCGAGCAGCGCACCTGGAATGTCGACCTCGGCGGCATGCAGCGCGGCTTCGGCAAGCGGCGTAAAGACGCGCTCGCGGTCCGCGCGCCGGAGCGCGGCGACGCCTTCGGACAGTGTCTGCGCCTGCCAGAACTGACCGATCGCACGCGGCGCCTGCCGTCTGGCGCGCGTCAACATCCAGCTTTTGACGATCAGAAAGCACCAGCTCGCAATCGACATGGCCAGCAGCACGTAAGCGACGCCATGCGTGATGGCGTCGCTGGTTTGCAGGTAATGGATGATGCCGCTGCTGCCTGCCATCTGACCTCGCTTCGAGAAAGTGAATTCAGGCGGGGAATGCCTACGGGGAATGCCTACAGGGGATGCATTAGCGCAGACCGAGCACGTCCTGCATGTCGAAGAAACCGGTGGCATGGTTTTCGAGGAAACGCACCGCGCGCAGCGAGCCCTGCGCATACGACAGACGGCTCGACGATTTGTGCGTGATCTCGATGCGCTCCCCGAGACCCGCGAACAGCACCGTATGATCGCCGACGATATCGCCGCCGCGAATCGCCGAAAAACCGATGGTCGACGGATCGCGTTCGCCGGTCACGCCTTCGCGGCTATAGACCGCACAGTCGTCGAGATTGCGGCCGAGCGCACCGGCGATCACTTCGCCCATGGTCAGCGCGGTGCCCGAGGGCGCGTCGACCTTGTGACGATGATGCGCTTCGATGATCTCGATGTCGTAGCCGGTCGCGAAATGCTTCGCCGCGTATTCGAGCAGCTTCAGCGTGACGTTCACGCCCACGCTCATGTTCGACGCGAACATGATGGCGATCTTGTCGGATGCGGCGCGCAGTTGCGCTTTTTGTTCGTTATCGAAACCTGTAGTGCCGATCACCATCTTCACGTTGTGACGCTGCGCCGCTTCCAGATGCACCAGCGTGCCTTCGGGGCGCGTGAAGTCGATCAGGTAATCGGACTCGGCGAAAACGCGCTCGATGTCGTCCGTCAGCGCGACGCCCGTCTGTTTGCCGAGAAACGCGCCGGCGTCCTGACCCAGTTGCGGCGAACCCGCACGGTCGAGCGCGCCGGACAACGTGGCGTCGGCGTCGTTGAGAACGGTTTCGATGAGCATGCGGCCCATACGGCCCGATGCGCCAGCAATGGCAATTTTCATGATGACGAGGGTTCGGAAGGCAACACCCGGCAAACGCGGGTCAAAGTGGATAAAGCGGCGGCGGACAGCACACTGCAGCGCCGCGCAAGACTGAAAAACCGGAGATGCCGACGGGCGACCGATCGCTCGGATCAGGTCGCCCGTCTTAACGTCCTAAGCACTGGTTAAGACAGGGACAACAGGATTACTGGCTCGTTCCCGACGTCGTGGGCGGTGCGGTGAGCGGCGCGTTGTACGTCGGACCGCTTGCTCCACTTGCTCCGCTCGAAGTGCCGATGGTTCCGTTTGCCCCACCCGTCGGGCCGACCGGGTTGTCGGTCGCGCCCGGCGTTTGCGGCGGCGGCGGACGATGGAACTGGAACTGCGGCTGACCGGCGGCCGTCGGACCTTGCGACGGAATACCGCCGCCATTGGCGGTCGGCGCACCGGAGCGCACCGAAGGCTGCGCGGTGCGCGACGGCGCCGGCACGGCATTGGTCGCGCGATTCGCAGCTTGCGCGGCTTCCGCGTTAGCGTCGGTAGACGGCGTACCGGCGGCAGCAGCGCCATCGACGGACGGCGAACGGGTCGTGTCGAGCGGCGCGGTGGACGCAGCGGCCGACGACGTGCTTGCGCCGGTGGCGGCGGCCGCAGCATTGGCACCGCTCGCAGCAACCGGTGCGGCGGCGGATTTCTTGCCGCGCTTGTCGCCGTCGATCTCGGCCAGCAATTCGAGGTTGGACGGCAGATCGTCGCCGCCCGTCCAGCTGGCGACGTTGTCACCCGCGAACATCACCACGAAGTCGCGCTGCTGAACGACGTTGGTCGAGCCGCGCTTGAAATAGAACACATAGTCCCAGCGATCGGCGTGGAACATGTCGGTGAGAAGCGGCGTGCCGAGCAGCTGGCGCACCTGGGCGCGAGACATGCCGACCTGCATTTGCGATGCCGCTTCCTTCGAAACGAAATTGCCTTGCACGACCGTGATGCGATACGGCGTAATGCTCTGGGCAATGCGCTGCGTGAGGCTGTCGTACGTGGAACATCCGGCAAGAACCGCGACAGTCGCAACAGCGATCAAGGTACCCCGCATGCGGCTCCCCCGGTAAATCCATTGAGATTTTGAAATCATTTCACTCACCGTGCGGGCCCACTGACGAGCCGCGCGAGTTTCATTCATCGAAGATGACCAGAACAGCAAAAACACATTACTATGAGAGCCCAGCATTGTACTCTAGGGATCCCTTGCCATGACCAATCCAACCGATCTCAAGAATATCGGGCTCAAGGCGACCCTGCCGCGCCTCAAAATCCTTGAAATTTTCCAGCACAGCCCGGTGCGTCACCTGACCGCCGAAGATGTGTACCGCAATCTGTTGCACGAAGAACTCGATATCGGTCTCGCCACGGTGTACCGGGTGCTGACGCAGTTCGAGCAGGCCGGCCTGCTGTCTCGCAGCAACTTCGAGTCCGGCAAAGCGGTGTTCGAATTGAACGAGGGGTCGCACCACGACCACCTCGTATGCCTCGATTGCGGGCTGGTCGAAGAGTTTTTCGACTCCGAAATCGAGAACCGTCAACAGTCCATCGCGAAAGAACGCGGCTTCAAGCTGCAGGAACATGCGCTGGCGCTGTACGGCATGTGTACCAAAGAGAACTGCCCGCATCGCAAGCATTGATGCGGGCCGGGCCGCGTCGGGGGGCGCGGCTCGATCGATATGAAAAGACCCCGGTCGAGGTGACTCGCCGGGGTTTTTTGCGTTCGCCGCACCGCTTCGCGAAAGATTCGGGAACGAAAAAAAACCGCTCCGGAGAGCGGTTTTTTTCTACAGCTGCGCTTACTTCGCGGCTTACTTCGCCACTTATTTTGCGTTAGCCAGCGCCACAGCCGTATCCAGCATGCGGTTCGAGAAGCCCCACTCGTTGTCGTACCAGCTCGACACCTTCACCAGACGGCCCGACACCTTGGTCAGCGTCGCATCGAACGTCGACGAAGCCGGGTTGTGGTTGAAGTCGATCGATACCAGCGGCGCTTCGTTGTAGCCCAGAATGCCCTTCAACGAGCCTTCGGACGCTTCCTTCATGATCGCGTTGACTTCGTCGACGGTCGTGTCGCGTGCGGCGATGAACGACAGATCGACCACCGACACGTTGATCGTCGGCACGCGAATCGCGTAACCGTCGAGCTTGCCGTTCAGTTCCGGCAGCACCAGGCCGACCGCCGACGCAGCGCCGGTCTTGGTCGGGATCTGGCTATGCGTCGCCGAACGCGCGCGGCGCAGGTCTTCGTGATACACGTCCGTCAGCACCTGATCGTTCGTGTACGCGTGGATCGTGGTCATCAGACCGTTCACCAGGCCGATCTTGTCGTTCAGCGGCTTGACGAGCGGTGCCAGGCAGTTGGTCGTGCAGGACGCGTTCGAGATGACCGTGTCCGATGCCTTCAGCACATGGTGGTTCACACCGTAGACGATGGTCGCGTCGACGTCCTTGCCGCCCGGTGCCGAGATGATCACCTTCTTCGCGCCGCCCTTGATGTGCGCGCTGGCCTTTTCCTTGGTGGTGAAAAAGCCCGTGCATTCCAGCACGACGTCGACATTCAGTTCGCCCCACGGCAGTTCGGCCGGGTTGCGGTTCGCCAGCACACGAATCTTGTCGCCGTTCACGACCAGGTAGTCACCGTCCACCGACACTTCGCCCGGGAACTTGCCGTGCGCGGTGTCGTATTGCGTCAGGTGAGCGTTGGTTTTGGCATCGCCAAGGTCGTTGATGGCGACGATTTCGATATCGTGCTTCTTGCCGTTTTCATAGAAGGCGCGCAGGGTATTGCGGCCGATCCGGCCGTAGCCGTTGATTGCGACGCGAATCGTCATGGTCTATCTCCTGATGGCTGAAAAAAAATCGTCCATGTCGGTCTGACCGGGCGGCGTTGCCGTGCGTTCGCCCGAGGGCGGCAGCGGCAATGCGCACCGGAATCAGCCCAGTGCGGCTTTGGCCGTCTCTACTACGTGTTCGACGGTGAAGCCGAAATGCTTGAACAGCACGCCCGCCGGGGCCGATTCGCCGAACGTGTCGATCCCGACCACGCCGCCTTCCAGACCCACGTACTTGCGCCAGAAATCCGTCACACCCGCTTCGATCGCGACGCGGCGCACGCCATGCGGCAGCACGCGCTCGCGGTACTCGGCGTCCTGCGCGTCGAACACCGTCGTGGACGGCATCGACACGACGCGTGCCGCGATGCCTTCGCGCGCGAGCGGCTCGACCGCGTTCAACGCCAGTTCGACTTCCGAACCGGTGGCGATCAGGATGATCTTGCGGGCGGGAATCTCGTCGTTCCAGTCGCGCAGCACGTAACCGCCCTTCTCGATATTGGCGATCTGCGCGTCGGTGCGCTCCGAGAACAGCAGGTTCTGACGGCTGAAGATCAGGCACGACGGGCCGTGATGTTCGACCGCATGGGTCCAGGCCACCGCGGTTTCGACGGTGTCGGCCGGACGCCAGACTTGCAGATGCGGAATCAGGCGCAGGCTCGCAACGTGTTCGATCGACTGGTGCGTCGGGCCGTCCTCGCCCAGACCGATCGAGTCGTGCGTGAACACGAAGATCGACGGCGCTTTCATCAGCGCGGCGACGCGCAGCGCGTTGCGGCTGTAGTCGGAGAACGTCAGGAACGTGCCGCCGAACGCCTTGAAACCGCCATGCAGCGCCACGCCGTTGATCGCGGCGCTCATGCCGAATTCGCGCACGCCGTAGTTGACGTAGTTGCCGGCGGCTTTGCCTTCGGCATTTACGCGCACCGGCTTGGCGGCTTTCCAGTTGGTCAGGTTCGAGCCGGTCAGGTCGGCGGAACCGCCCAGCAGTTCCGGCAGCACGGCCGACAGCCCTTCGATGGCTTGTTGCGACGCCTTGCGCGTGGCGATGGTTTCCGCGCGTTCGTTCGCGCCGGCGATGATCGCCTTGGCCTGTTCGGCCCAGTCGGCCGGCAGTTGCTTGGCCATGCGACGGGTGAACTCGGCCGCTTCCTGCGGGTATTTGGCCTGATAAGCGGCGAACGCCTTGTCCCAATCCGCTTCATTGCGGGCGCCGGCTTCCTTGGCGTCCCACGCTGCGTAGACTTCCTGCGGAATCACGAAGGGCTCCCACTTCCAGCCGATCGCTTCGCGGGTACCCGCGATTTCCTTGTCGCCGAGCGGCGCGCCGTGCGAATCGTGGCTGCCGGCCTTGGTCGGCGCACCTTCGCCGATCACCGTCTTGCAGCAGATCAGCGTGGGCTTGTCCGACAGCTTGGCTTGCTTGATGGCGGCGTCGACTGCGTCGACGTCGTGGCCGACCACGTTCGGGATGACATTCCAGCCGTACGCTTCGAAACGCTTCGGGGTGTCGTCGTGGAACCAGTGCACCACGTCGCCGTCGATCGAGATGCCGTTGTCGTCGTAAAACGCGATCAGCTTGTTCAGCTTCAGCACGCCGGCGAGCGAGCAGGCTTCGTGCGAGATGCCTTCCATCAGGCAGCCGTCGCCGACGAAGACATACGTGTGATGGTCGACGATCGATGCGTCGGGCTTGTTGAATTCGGTCGCAAGCAGCGATTCGGCGAGTGCCATGCCGACCGCGTTGGCCAGACCCTGGCCGAGCGGGCCGGTGGTGGTCTCGACGCCCGGCGTGATGCCGTATTCGGGGTGACCCGGCGTCTTCGAATGCATCTGGCGGAAGTTTTTCAGCTCGTCGATCGGCAGATCGTAGCCGGTCAGATGCAGCAGCGAGTACAGCAGCATCGAGCCGTGACCGTTGGACAGCACGAAGCGGTCGCGGTCGGCCCACAGCGGGTTCTTCGGGTTGTGACGCAGATGGCGCGACCACAGCGCCGTGCCGATTTCGGCCATGCCCATCGGCATGCCGGGGTGGCCGGAATTCGCTTTTTGAACGGCGTCCATGGACAACGCGCGAATTGCGTTGGCCATTAAAGAGGTGGGTGCGGGAGACGAAGTCGTCATGTCGAGTCCGGAGACAGAGTCAGAAAGCGGTACGCGCTTGCAGCCCGGAAGCTCGGCAGCCAATCCGCCTCGGCGCACGGTGCGGCGCCGCTAGACGCGAAACGGGCAGAGCAATCGGACAAGGCTGAAAGCTCGCCATTCTAACAGAAGGCAGCCGGACGCCCGCCCCGAAAGGCGCGCGGATGTGCGCTCCGCCACGCCCACGCGCTGCGCCCAACGGCGGCCTTTACAATTACCCAACCCTGAAACGACACGCTGTTCACATGGAGTCGTCTGCCGTGAGCGTTGACCTGTTGTTCCATCCGAGCCCCGACGCCGTCTATGGATTTCCCGGGGCGCGGCGGCTGGCGAGCGTCCAGTCGCCGTGGCAGCGCATCGAGGTGTGGGAGACGATGCAACTGGGCCGACTCTTCACGCTCGACGGCCGTCCGATGACCGCGACCGGCGACGAATTTATCTACCACGAGTGCATGGTGCATCCGGCCGCGCTGACGCACCCCGCGCCGCGTGCCGCGCTGGTGCTCGGCGGCGGCGACGGCGGCGCGGCCCGGCAATTGCTCGCCCATCGCGGTATTGCGCGCATCGTGGTCGCGGAACTCGATGCCGAGGTGGTGCGCTTGACGCGCGAGTATTTGCCGGAGGTGCACGGCGGCGCGTTCGACGATCCGCGAGTGGAAGTGGCGATCGGCGATGCGGCGGAATACGTAGCGAAAGCGCATGTGCCGGACAAATTCGACCTCGTCGTTTTCGACCTGACGCCGCCCGACTCTCCCGCCGCCAGCTTGTACACGGCGGATTTTTACACTCGTCTCAAACAGGTCATGAGCCCGAACGCGCTTGTTTCACTGCATCTCGGCTCGCCGTATTTTCACGCGGAGCGGGTCGCACGCTTGTTGAACGACCTGCGCGCCAGCTTTCGCGTCGTGCGAACCATGAACACGTACATTCCGCTATACGGCTCCCTCTGGTTGATGGCGCTCGCCAGCGACTCACTCGCGGCCGACCCCGCCGCCCTCGCACCCGACACGCTTGCCGCCCGGCTCGCCGAGCGCGGCATCGATTCGCTGCAGCACTATGACGCCGCCCAGCACGCCGCGCTGTTCTCGGTTTCGCGGGCGGTGCACGGTAAACTAAGTCAATTCTTAAAGCCTTCGAGCTAATGCGTGGGCAGAATGCACGGTTCGGTCAACGCCCGCTATCGGAATGTCGATAAGCGGATGTCGACCGGGTCTTGCAGCATGCGTCCCGCCAACCCCATCGATCCGGAGAACTCCATGACCGCCTCCCGCCCCGCCGGTGTGCCCTGGTTGACCCCTTATCTGACGGTCCGCGATGCCAGCGCCGCGACTGCGTTCTTCCGTGCCGCGTTCGGCTTCGAGGTGCGCGACAGCGTTCAGGACGACGGCGTCGTCATGCATGTCGAGATGACCTACCAGGGCCAGTTGATCGTGATGTTCGCGCCGGAAGGCGCGTTCGGCTCCGAGGCCAAAACCCCCAAAAGCGCGGGCCTGATTGCGCCGCAATCGTTCTATGTCTATGTCGACGATGTCGACGCGGTTTACGCCCGGGCGCTCACCGCCGGCGCGAAATCGCTGAGCGAGCCACAGGATCAGTTCTGGGGCGATCGCTTCGCCCAGGTCGAAGATCCGGACGGCTATCGCTGGGCGCTCGCTCGCCACCTTTCCTGACCCAATGAGTATTTTTCTGATGCCCCGCTTCTTCGTCGGCAAGCCGCTTCAACCCGACGACATCTTGCAGCTTCCCGATGACGTCACCCGCCACATCCTCGTGCTGCGCCTGCAGCCCGGGGACTCGATCGTCCTGTTCAACGGCGAAGGCGGCGAGTACAGCGCCGAACTCGTCGAAGTCGAGCGCCGCTCGGCGTCGGTCAAACTCCGCGAGTTCCGCGCTATCGAAGTCGAACCGCCGTACCACCTCACGCTCGCGCAAGGCATTGCCGGCGGCGACAAGATGGACTGGCTCATCGAGAAAGCGGTCGAACTGGGCGCATCGTGCTTCGTTCCGCTGACGACCACGCGCAGCGTCGTGCGGCTCTCCGGTGAACGGGCGCAACGCCGGCACGTGCATTGGCAGGGCATCGTGCGGGCGTCGTGCGAACAATGCGGGCGCAACCGGCTGCCGGACGTCATGCCAGTGCGGGAAATCGCCACGTGGCTCGGCGCGTTGCCGCGCAAGCCGGAAGAAAACGAATTGCGGATTCTCCTGTCGCCGCGCGCCAGCATCAGCTTTGCCGCGCTGCCGGTCACGCCGCCGCAAGGTCGGGTGACTGTGCTGGTCGGCCCGGAAGGCGGTTTTTCGGCGGCCGAAGAAGCGGCCGCTACCGATCATGGATTTACCGCTGTCGGTCTCGGACCGCGCGTATTGCGCACCGAGACGGCCGGCATCGCAGTGCTGTCTGCTTTAGCGGCGCGTTGGGGTGGATGGTAAGCGGTCCTGGCGAATCCAAACTCGCTAATGAAAAGGCCCGCCATTCGGCGGGCCTTGTTTTTTGCTGACTTACGTAGCCTGATCAGGCAAACGAATAAAACACCCTGAACGCCACCTTGCGCTCGGCCCAGAATTCGGCCGCCTCGCGGAATACGTCCAGCAGCGTTTCGCGCCCTTCCTTGTCGAATTTCTGAGCGACCGGCAATTGCTCGAGCACGATCACGAAACCCGGTTGCGTGCCGGCTTTATGAACCAGCTCGGTCAAGCAATCGTAGAGCGCATCGTAGTTCTTGCCGAAGTGTTTGGGAAACAGAAACGATGTCGCGATGGTCTCGAGCACTTCCTGTTTCGACTGCGCATTCGCGCAATACGCGTAGAGAAAATGCTGGCCGAGTTGCTGGGCCTCGTCGGCGAGATCCTGCACGCGAAACGCGCGGATCGACTGTACGATGTTCGGTCGCACGGTCTTGAAAAGGCTCATGGACTCCTCGTTCGATGAAAGCACAGTGCTCGCTTCGCTCTGGTTATCCCGGCCCTGATCGCCGGCACGCATCTGCATGACGCGTTGGAACAAATTGCCGTCGCCGGCCGCGAAAAGATCCCTCGCGACTCCGGAGTCGTGCGCGTAGACGTTGTCGCTCATGCCGTTCATCCCGATGTCATTCAACAATACGATTGAAACTGGTGTAGTGGTCGTCCGAGTAGTAACAGTTATCGGTTCGCTGGAGCGGACCTCCGCAGACGATGCGACGCGCCCCGCGATTACGTGAGCGAGGCGTGGGAACGGTGTATTCGTGGTAATAGCCGCGCCGATGGCCCGGCAGCAAGCGTTCACGATTGCCGAATACGATGCCGTCCTTTTCATACGGGTAAGGCCCGCCAGCGGCAATCAAGTTCAATGTACCGACGGCTTCGCGTGGTAATCGCGCCAACGCAACGGTGCCCTGCGTCTCTGCGCCCATCTCGGCGGGCGCCGTGGCAGTGCGGGCAAATGCAGCCGGCACGGTGCTGGACACTACGCAACATGCCGCGGTACTGATTAGCACGCCTTTGATGCGCAGCCACTTGCGTGCCATTTATCAGGGTTCCCCGCTGTCAGATCACGAGTTTGACGACCATGAAAGTCGTAAGGGTATCGCTAATGGCCCCCGGAATCAACGCTCGGCGGACGGCCGGATAGGCCAATCGCGTGGGAAAGGCCCATGGCTGCGGCTTTGACGACTTTTGACAGAATATTTAGCTCGACCAAGCTAAACTTTGTCCCGAAGTCGCGGGAACGCGGTCGGGGGAAGTGCGTAGGAGACCACGAAAAAGACCAGATCCGAAACAAGCAAGCAAACAGGCGATTGGCCATGAGGCCGCTTCGCTTCGTCGCTACCGATGCAACGAAAGTCCAGATCCTGAAGATGCCCGAAGGCAGGTGATGTCCCGGCGGCAACTCGTGCCGGTTGCCGTTTTGGGTGGCTGTTCCCCGGCTCACCCTCTGGCGTGCCCGTTGCGGGCACGCCTTTTTTTCGCGGGCACCAAACCCGTTCAGCGGGCAGGCGCCTGCGTCACGCCCCTACAGGATTAGCGAGCCGCAATCACGTCGGCGACCAGCAACGCCGTCATGTTGACGATCCGGCGCACGGTCGCCGACGCCGTCAGCACGTGCACCGGCTTCGCCGCGCCCAGCAGCATTGGGCCGATGGCGATGTTGTTGCCAGCCGCCGTCTTCAGCAGGTTGTAGGAAATGTTCGCGGCGTCGATGTTCGGCAGCACCAGCAGATTGGCGTCGCCTTCGAGCGTCGAATCTGGCAGCACTTCGCGGCGCAGGTTGGCGTCGAGTGCGACGTCGCCGTGCATTTCGCCGTCCACGTGCAGCTCCGGCGCCCGCTCGCGCAGGATGGCCAGCGTGTCGCGCATCTTCTGCGCAGTCGGCGCGTTGCTCGTGCCGAAGTTGGAATGCGACAGCAGCGCGACCTTCGGCTCGATGCCGAAACGACGCACCTCTTCGGCGGCCATGATCGTGATCTCCGCCAGTTGCTCCGGCGTCGGGTCGACGTTCACGTGCGTATCCACGAGGAAAATCTGGCGGTTCGGCAGCACCAGGCCGTTCATCGCGGCGTAGACGTTGCAGCCTTCCTTCTTGCCGATGACCTGGTCGATGAAGTGCAGATGCCGATGCGTCGTGCTCACCGTGCCGCAGATCAAACCGTCCGCCTCGCCCTTCTGGACCAGCATCGCGCCGATCAACGTGGTGCGGCGGCGCATTTCCAGCTTGGCCATCTGCGCGCTGATGCCCTTGCGGGACATCATTTTGTAGTATTCCTGCCAGAAATCGCGATAGCGCTCGTCGTGGTCGGTATTGACCACCGTGAAGTCCTTGCCCGCGACCAGACGCAGACCGTACCGCGCGATCCGCTGTTCGATCACCGCCGGACGGCCGATCAGGATCGGCTTGGCCAGCTTTTCGTCGACGATGATCTGCATTGCGCGCAGCACGCGCTCTTCTTCGCCTTCCGCGAACACGATGCGCTTCTTCTCCGGCTCGACACCGCGCGCCAGCGTGAAGATCGGCTTCATGGTCGTGCCGCTGTGATACACGAACTGCTGCAGATGCTGTTCGTACGCGTCCATGTCTTCAATCGGACGCTCGGCTACGCCACAGTCCATCGCAGCCTTGGCCACCGCCGGCGCGACCTTGACGATCAGGCGCGGATCGAACGGCTTGGGAATCAGATATTCCGGACCGAACGACAGGTCCTGAATGCCATAAGCCGTCGCGACGATGTCGCTCTGCTCCTGACGCGCCAGTTCGGCGATCGCATTGACCGCCGCGATTTCCATTTCCCGCGTCACTGTCGTCGCGCCCGCATCGAGCGCGCCGCGGAACAGGAACGGAAACACGAGAACGTTGTTCACCTGATTCGGATAGTCGGTGCGGCCCGTGCACAGCACGGCGTCCGGGCGCACTTCCAGCGCCAGTTCCGGCAGGATTTCCGGCGTCGGATTGGCCAGCGCCAGAATCAGCGGCTTGTCGGCCATCTGCTTGACCATGTCCTGCTTGAGCACGCCGCCGGCCGACAAACCAAGGAAAATATCCGCGCCGCCGATGGCTTCAGCCAGCGTACGGGCGTCGGTTTCACGCGCGAAGCGTTCCTTGTCCGGGTCCATCAGTTCGACGCGGCCTTTGTACACCACACCGGCCAGATCGGTCACGGTGATGTTTTCGAGCGGCAGGCCGATGTCGACCAGCAGATCCAGACACGCCAGCGCCGCGGCGCCCGCGCCGGAGGACACCAGCTTGACCTTGGAGATGTCCTTACCGACCACCTTCAAACCATTCGTGATGGCGGCGGCCACGACAATTGCCGTACCGTGCTGGTCGTCGTGGAAAACCGGAATCTTCATGCGCTTGCGGCATTCGCGTTCGACGATGAAGCAGTCCGGCGCCTTGATGTCTTCGAGGTTGATACCGCCGAAAGTCGGCTCGAGCGCGGCGATCACCTCGACCAGCTTGTGCGGGTCCGACTCGTTCAGCTCGATATCGAACACGTCGATGCCGGCGAACTTCTTGAACAGCACGGCCTTGCCTTCCATGACCGGCTTCGACGCCAGCGGGCCGATGTTGCCGAGACCCAGCACTGCGGTACCGTTCGTGACGACGCCGACCAAATTGCTGCGCGCGGTGAAGCGCGCGGCGTTCAACGGGTTTTCGACGATTTCTTCGCAAGCGAACGCGACGCCGGGCGAGTAAGCCAGCGCGAGGTCGCGCTGGTTGATCATCTGCTTGGTCGGGGCGATCGCGATTTTCCCCGGAGTCGGGAATTCGTGATAATCGAGAGCGGCTTCGCGGAGTTTGCTATTGGCGGGAGTCGACATAAAGGCGGGCTTCGAAGGGCAGATTAGAATAGATGTTCGACGGCATTGTAGCCCCAATCGCGTAGCCAATTCCTTCAAAACGGGTACAACTGCCGCGACTGGAATATGGCGAAAGTTTACGCCGCGCCGCATGCCGGATAACCTACGGCCGCTGCGAAAAACACCGATGATGCCGACACCATCGAAACCGATACCGGCACGTTCCAACTAATTAGCGGCAGTTCTCCGTACTTACCTTGTTGACCGCCTCCATGCTCTCCGAGTTCTCGCTGATCGATCGCTTTTTCGCCCGCCGCGCCGCCGCCCGATCATCGAGCGCCGCCGACGGCTCGCTGGGCATCGGCGACGACTGCGCGCTGCTCGTGCCGCGATCCGGCGAGATGCTGGCCATTTCGACGGACATGCTGGTAGAAGGCCGGCACTTCTTTCCCAATGTCGATCCCGCTGCGCTCGGGCACAAAGCCCTCGCCGTCAATCTGTCCGATCTAGCCGCCATGGGCGCGCGACCGCAAGCGTTCACGCTGGCGTTTTCCCTGCCGAAGGCGGACGAAGCGTGGCTCGCTGCGTTCAGCGAAGGGCTGTTCGCGCTAGCCGAGCGCCACGATTGCACGCTGATCGGCGGCGATACGACCGGCGGCCCGCTGAACCTGTGCATTACCGTGTTCGGCAGCGTGCCGCCGCAAGCGGCGCTACGCCGCGATGCGGCGCAGGCCGGCGACGACATCTGGATTTCCGGCACGCTCGGCGATGCGCGCGCGGGCCTCGGCGTGCGCCGCAGCGAGTGGACCGCCAATGCCAGCGACACTGCGACGTTTAGCCGCGCCCTCGAACGCCCCGAACCGCGTATTGCGCTCGGTCTCGCTCTGCGCGGCATCGCTCACGCGGCGCTCGACCTGTCCGACGGGCTGGCCGGCGACCTGCTGCACATCCTGGAGCGCTCGAACCTGCAGGCCACCGTCGATGTCGATGCGGTTCCACGCTCCGACGCTCTACGCCGCCTCTCGCCGGAAATTCAGCAGCGTTGCACGCTGGCCGGTGGCGACGATTACGAACTTTGCTTCACCGCGCCCGTCGCCCGGCGCGCGCTGATCGAAGCGGCCGGTCGCGACGTGCAGGTTCCGCTCACCCGCATCGGTACAATAAGCGCACTTCAAGCGGCGGCCGACCGCCCGGCCATTGCGTGGCGCGATGCCGCCGGCGCGCCGCTCTCCCTGACGTTGCAAGGCTTCGACCACTTTCATGACTGACTCTCCGCTCGGCCCCGCCGCCGATCTCCTCGGCAGCCCGCCGCCCGATGCGCCGCGCCCACGTCGAGCCACCGCGCGCTTCATGCTGTCGCATCCGCTGCACCTGTTGTCGCTAGGCTTCGGCAGTGGTCTGTCGCCGGTCGCGCCGGGTACCGTCGGCACGCTGTTCGCCTGGGTCTCGTTCGCCGTGCTGAGCCGTTATCTGACGGTCATCGACTGGGGCGTGCTGATCGCCGTCGGCTTCATTGGCGGCATCGCGGTATGCAGTTTCACGGCGAAGCGCCTCGGCACCGCCGATCCGTCGCAGGTCGTGTGGGATGAAATCATCGCGTTCTGGCTGGTGTTGCTGATGGTCACGCCAGTCACGCTGGTCGGCCAGCTTTGGGCCTTTATCGTGTTCCGCTTTTTCGACATGGTGAAACCGCCGCCGATCGGCTATTTCGACCGGCGTTTGAAAGGCGGCTTCGGCATCATGTTCGACGACCTGGTCGCTGCGTTTTTCACGCTGCTCGTGATCGCGCTGTGGCGCATGTCGGTCTGATCGCCGCGCTGCCCTGCGCTTCCGCGCGCCGCTGTTCACCAGGTCGCAGCCCGCGCCTGGTTTCCCGTTCTCCGGATTGACCCATGCCTACCGATTCCGTGGTCCACCAGCTTGCGATTCGCGTGAGCAACCGTCTACGCGACGAGCGCCTGATGCTCGCCACCGCCGAGTCTTGCACGGGCGGCATGGTGGCCGCCGCGATCACCGATATTTCCGGCAGCAGCGGCTGGTTCGAGCGCGGCTTCGTCACCTATTCGAATCAGGCGAAGTGCGAAATGATCGGCGTGCCGGCCGAGTTGATCGACAAACACGGCGCGGTCAGCGAGCAGGTGGCGCGCGCGATGGCCGAAGGCGCGCTGCGCAATAGCCGTGCGCAGGTGTCGCTGTCGATTACCGGCGTGGCCGGGCCAGGCGGCGGCACGGAGACCAAACCGGTCGGGATGGTGTCGTTCGCGTGGAGCAACCGGCTGCATACGGCCGTCGAAACGAAAATATTCAAAGGTGACCGCGAGCAGATCCGCACGCAGGCCGCCGCCCACGCGTTGCGCGGCGTGCTGGCCTTGCTTGACGAACGCGAGCATTGAAGATGGCCGGGCGCCGCTCCGCTTCCCTCCACAATCGCGGCGACGGAACGGCTCGCGACGAGCTAATCCGCCGCTTCGACCTGCAGCCGCATCCCGAAGGCGGCTTTTTCCGCGAGACGTATCGATCGGCGGCGCAAGTGCGTCGCGACGGCGAATTAGACGCCCAACGTTCGGCGTCCACCGCGATTTACTACCTGCTCTGCGACGGCGCACATTCGGCGTGGCATCGAATCCGGTCGGACGAGGTCTGGCATTTCTACGCCGGTGAACCGCTGCTCGTGCACGTGCTCGACGCGGCCGGCAATCTGCTCACCCATCGTTTGGGCAACGCGCTCACGCAACCGGATACCGTATTTCAGGCCGTGGTGACGGCGGGCCAATGGTTCGCCGCCGAATGCGCCGATCCGGCGAGCTTCGCGCTAGTTGGCTGCACGGTGGCGCCGGGCTTCGAATTCAGCGAGTTCGAGATTGCGGATGTCACCGCGTTGAAGGCGCAGCATCCGCAGCATGCAGCGTTCATCGAACGCCTCGGGCCGGCGGGCTGAACGACGCCCGTCTCGCTGCTCAACGGAACGCGTTGATGCGCTCGCGCGTGTCCAGTGCGGCCTGCGCGGCAGCCGCGGCGAAATCGTCGCCCTTGCCGGCATAGATGATCGCGCGCGACGAGTTGATCAACATGCCCGTTCCATTTGCGGTGCGACCGGCGTTGACCGTCGCCTGCACGTCGCCGCCTTGCGCGCCGATGCCGGGAATCAGCAGCGGCATGTCGCCGACAATCCCCCGCACCACTTCGATTTCCTTCGGAAACGTCGCGCCGACCACCAGCGAGAGTTCACCGCTGGCGTTCCACTTTTCCGCCGCCAGTTGCGCGACCACCTGGTACAGCGGCCGGCCGCCCGTCTCCAGAAACTGCAGATCGGACCCGCCAGGGTTCGACGTGCGGCACAACACGATTACGCCTTTGCCCGCGTGCTCCAGATACGGCTGGATCGAATCGAAGCCCATATAGGGGTTCACCGTCACCGCGTCGGCCCGATAGCGCTCGAACGCCTCGCGTGCGTACTGCTCGGCGGTGCTGCCGATGTCGCCGCGTTTCGCATCCAGAATCACCGGCAGGCCGGGATGCTGGTCATGAATGTGGGCGATCAGTTGTTCGAGCTGGTCTTCGGCGCGATGAGCGGCGAAGTAGGCGATTTGCGGCTTGAACGACGAGGCATACGGCGCCGTCGCGTCGACGATCGTGCGGCAGAATTCGAAAATCGCGTCGGGGCGACCGGCGAGCGCGCCGGGAAACTTGCTGGGCTCGGGATCGAGGCCGACGCACAGCAGCGAGTTGGTACGCTGCCAGGCGTCGTTGAGTGTCTGGATGAAAGAGGACATGGAGAATCTCGCGGCGAGCCGATAACAGAAGAGGCGCGTATTTTACCCGTCCCGCTCGACCCGCTCCTCGCCGACGGCGGACCGTCGAGGCCGGAAGCAACCGGAAGCACCCGGAAGCCACCGGAAGCCGCCGGGCGCCGCTTACTGCCGCCGCCGCGATGCGCGCGCGCCCGGCATCGAACGCAATCCCGTGCGTTCCACCGTAAAGCGGAACGTACGCGTGAGCCGCTCGCCGCGCGCCAGCAGGGTCATGCCGTTTTCGCCCGCGCCGCCGGCCAGATTCATCGCGTTGATCGGATGATCGACCGGTTCGAAGCAGAAGAAGTCTTCGCGAGGCGGCGTGTAGAGCACGTAGTAATCGGTGTCGGCGGCAATGTTCAACGATAGACGCCGCTTCGGCCACACCACCGCCGCCTGACCGCTCCACCCGGTAAACGCGTGATTGACGATGGTCGCCGGCAGCGGATACGCCACGCCGAATTGCCAGGCCGGCGGCGCCGGTACATGGCGCACGGGCAACCAGTCGTCGCCCGCCAGCCACAAGCCGCCCGCTGCCGCCGAGAGTTCGGTATCGGCGTCGCGTACGAAAAACGGATGCACGCCCAGGCCGAATGGCAGCGCATCGCGTCCCACGTTCTCGATTTCGAGCGTGATGACGAGCGTCGGCCCGCTCAGCGTATAGGTCTGGCTCGCGCGAAACGCGTACGGCTTGCCGTCACGCCGGTCGAGCGTCAGGCGCACGTTTTCACGATCCGACTCCGCCACCTGCCACACGGACTGCCAGCCGTCGCCGTGAATCGGCAGCGGCTCGTCGGAGCGATTGCGCGCGACCTCGATGCGTCGTCCCGCCACCGTGAATTGCCCACCGCCAATCCGGTTCGAATACGGCAGCAGCGGATAGCAGGCCAGCTGGTTCGGCTGCGTCGTCGAATCCACCTGGCGGCAGCGCCGGAAAATCGGCGTGAGTGCGCCGTCGTTGCGCCAGTCGAAACGCGTGACACCGCCGCCGAGCGTCGGCGCCACGTCGAGTCGCAAGTGCGCGTTGGCAAGCGTGATGCAGGCGACCTCGCCGCCGCTGGTTTCACCGACCGCCACCGCCGACGTGCTCGGCCCCGGCAGCACCGGATTCGCCGCAGCGGCGAGCCGCGCGCGCCGGCTGCGGGCGGCCGGCGTGTTTTGAGACGACGCGGAAGCAGAATTCGCAACAGTCATGGCTGACTCCATCGAGAGGCGTAAGACGTTCCGTCACACTGCCGACGGTTGTTGTTGGGCGACTCTTTTGCATCGATCGCCTCGGAATCCAAACGGCGCGGCCAGCCTATGCAGGCGCGCCCTGAAACACCGGCTCAGGCAAGCCGCGCCGGGCCGGCGTCGCGACGAACACGCCGCCGGCGTGAGCGTCGTCGGCGAGCGCGTCGGGTTCGATCCCGATGCGCGCGCTCGTGATGTACAGCGTGTCGAAGCTGCCCGACGCGCCGCCGAACGCGACACAGCTCGGCTGCGCGGTCGGCACGTCGACGCGCTCCGACTCCACGCCGTCGACGCCATAACGCACGACGCGCCGGCCGCCCCACTGCGCATTCCACAGGCCGCCTTCGCTATCGACGGTCGAGCCGTCCGGCTCGCCGTCGGCATCCGTCAACAACGTGAACACGCGATCGTTGCCGATCGAGCCGTCCGCGCGATAGTCGCACACGCGGATTTCGCGGCTCGGCGAATCGCAGTAATACATCGTCGCGCCGTCCGGGCTGAACGCGATGCTGTTCGAGATGGACGGCGCCGGCAGCGGCAGGCGTTCGAGCGACAGGTCGTGATTGAGACGGTAGAAGCCGCCGATCGTCCGCACCGGCGACGCTTCGTCTTTGGTGCCGAACACGAAGCGTCCCTGACGGTCGCAACGGCCGTCGTTCACGCGCGTGTCGAGGCCCGGCTCGACATCGACGATACGTTGCAGCGTGCCCGTCTCCAGATCGAAGAACGCGAGATGCGTTGCGAGACCCAGCAACAGGTAACGCGCGTTCGCGCACAGCGCGAACGTAGCGAGCCGCTCGGGCAGGCGCCACAACGAGGTGCTACCGTCGGCCGGATCGTGACGCCACAACTTCTGGCCTTCGATATCCGTCCAGTAGAAGCGGCCCGAGCGCGCGCACCACGTGGCGCCTTCAGCCAGCGTGGAGGTCGAATCCAGCAGCAGCGCCGCGCGTTGCGCGGACGGCGCCACCGGCGACGGCACGGGCAGACCGGACGGTTCGTTCGCGATCACGCCCAGCCTCCGTCCACCACCAGGTCTTGCGCGGTGATCATGCGGCTATCGTCCGCGGCGAGGAACAGCGCCATGCGCGCGAGATCGGCGGGTTCCAGTTCCGCGTCGATACACTGCCCTTCCTTGATCGAGCGGCGCCCTGCGTCGTCGAGCCACAGGCGTTTCTGCTTGTCGGTCATCACCCAGCCCGGCACCAGCGTATTCACGCGGATATCGAAGTGGCCGAGATCGCGCGCGAGCCCGCGCGTCAAACCTTGCACGGCCGCCTTGCACATCACGTAGACCGGATAGCCGCCGTTCTTCAGCATCCAGCTGATCGAGCCGAGGTTGATGATCGAGCCGCTCTTCGCCGCCTTCATGTCGTCCATCACCGCCTGCGCGGCGAAGAACTGATGACGGATATTCACGGCGATGCCCGCGTCGAACGACTCGCGCGTCACGTCGCCAATCTGGTGACGCTTGTCGTTGGCCGCGTTGTTCACCAGCACCTGGATCGGGCCGAGCGCAGCCTTCACGTCGGCGATGGCTTTTTGCAGCGCGTCGACGTCGGTCAGATCGCAGGGCAGAAACAGCGGTTTGTGCTTCGAGTCGCCGAGCTGATCGGCGAGCGCCTCACCCGCCGACGCGTCGATATCGAAGAACGCGACCCGCGAGCCTTGCGCCGCGAAATGCTCGACGAACGACGCGCCGATGCCGGTCGCACCGCCCGTGATCAACACCGTGCGGTCTATGAGACTGGGATAACTTGCAAACTTCGTGGTCGCGAGACGTTCGTTTGCATTAGCCGGAGACGACATCGTGCGATTCCTTAAAAAGCGAAGTAGATCGGTGACGGATTCGGGGGCTCGGGCGAAAAGCCCTTAGTCGCGCGAACCGCGGTTCTTCAACTGGTCGAGCAGCACGGCCGCCAGCAGGATCGCGCCGCGCACGAGGTACTGGTAGAACGCGTCGATATTCAACAGGTTCATCACGTTTTCGACCGTGCCCATGATCAGCACGCCGATCACGACGCCCGAGATCGTCGCGCGGCCGCCGAGCAGCGACACGCCGCCCAGCACGCACGCCGAGATGACGTTCAGCTCGAAACCTTCCGCCGCATTCGGCTGACCCGACGTAATACGCGACGCCAGGATCACACCGGCGAGCGCGGTCACTGCGCCCTGAATCAGGAAGATGTAGACGCGCGTGCGTTCCACGTTGATACCGGCGAGCCGCGACGCTTCCGGATTACCGCCGATCGCGAGCGTATTGCGGCCGTACACCGTCTGATTCAGCATCACGCCGAACACGATGAAGCACAGCAACGTGACCCAGATCGGCAGCGACACGCCGAAGAACGCGAGACCGCCCAGCGCGATGAAGGTGTCCGACGACACGCCGACCGCCTGCCCGTGCGAGACGATGAAGCCGAGCCCGCGAACGATTTCCATCGTCGCGAGCGTCGTGATCAGCGCGTTGATGCGCAGATAGGCGATCACCGCGCCGTTCACGAAGCCGATCACCGCACCCGCCGCGACGGCCGCGATGATCGCGATAAACGTATTACCGGTCGCGTTGAGCACCATCGCGCACAACACACCGGCGAACGCGACCGTCGACCCCACGGACAGGTCGAAGTCGCGCGACGCGAGACAGAACATCATCGTGCAGGCGACCATGCCGATCTGCGAGATCGACAGCGCGAGGCCCAGCATGTTCTCGATCGAAAAGAAGTGATCGACGGTCAGCGACATGGTGGCGAACATCACCACGAAGATCACGATCAGGCTGTACTCCGTGATCTGCTGCCACCATTTGGCTTTGTCGTTCGTCTGCGGAATCAGCGCATCGGCCGCGCTTTTAGCGGCCTGTTGCGCGAGGTTTTCTCTGGCTTGCATGTTCGACACTCCTCCCGTTCCCCACGGGTTGCGGGACTTTCGTCCTGATTAGGTTCAGGCCGCCTGGCTGGCGGCGGCATTCATGACCGCGTCGGGCAGCGCGGTCGAGCTTTGCGGCAACGCGAGGCTCAACACGCTCTGTTCGGTCGCATCCTTGCGCGTCAGCTCGCCGGAAATACGGCCTTGCCGCATCACGACGATCCGGTCGGACACGCCGAGCACTTCCGGCAACTCCGACGAAATCATCACGATCGCGCAGCCTCGCTCGGCCAGTTGATAGATCACGTTGTAGATTTCGTGCTTCGCGCCGACGTCGATCCCGCGCGTCGGCTCGTCGAGAATCACCACTTTCAGATCCGGCTCGGCGAGCCAGCGCGACAGAATCGCCTTCTGCTGATTGCCGCCCGACAGGAAACGGATTTTCTGGCGACGGCTCGGCGTCTTGATCTTCAGCAGCTTGATGAAGCGGTCGGCCGTGGCCGCTTCCTTCTTGCGATCCAGAAAAATGCCCGCGCGCAGATAGTGGCGCCGGCAACTGATGTTGATGTTCTCCGACACCGTCGCCATCGCGACGATGCCCTCTTCCTTGCGGTCTTCCGGGCACAGCACGATGCCGTGCCGAATCGCTTCGCCCGCGCTGCGCACCTTGATCGGCTTGCCGTCGAGCAGCAGTTCGCCGCCCTTCTTGCGATCCGCGCCATAGACGAGGTGCATCAGTTCGCTGCGGCCCGCGCCCACGAGTCCGAAGAAGCCGACGATCTCGCCGCGCCGCACTTCGAAGCTGGCCGGTTGTGCGAGCGCATGACCTTCGATCGCCTTCGCCGCGAAGCGCACTTCACCGAGCGGGCGCGTCGAATAGTTGTAGATATCGGCAATCTCGCGCCCGACCATTTCGCTGACGATGGTGTCGCGCGACACGCCTTCGAGCGTCTCGTGCGACGCAATCTTGCGACCGTCGCGGAAAATCGTGCAGGCGTCGCACAGTTCGTAGATTTCGTCCATGCGGTGCGAGATGTAGATCATCGCGCGGTTGTCCGCACGCAGATCGCGCACCAGCTTGAACAGCACTTCCGTCTCGCGATGCGACAGCGAACTGGTCGGCTCGTCGAGCGCGATCACGCGCGCATTACGCAGCAGCGCCTTGCAGATTTCCACCATCTGCCGCTGGGCGATGGAGAGCTTGCGCAGCTTCGCGCTCGGGTCGAGCCCGACGCCCATCGCTTCGAGGCGTTCGCGCACGAAGCGCTTCGCTTCGCGCTTGTTGACCCAGCCGAGCGAGTTCGGCAGCTGGCCGAGCAGCAGGTTTTCCGCGACCGTGAGATCGGGCACGTACTGCAATTCCTGGTGAATCACCGCGATGCCTGCGCCGATGGACGACGCCGCGCTCGTAAAGCGCACCTCGTTGCCGTCGATCATCACGCGGCCCGAGTCCGGCTGATATTCACCGCCGAGAATCTTGAGCAGGGTGGATTTCCCCGCGCCGTTTTCGCCCATCAGGCCGTGCACCTGGCCGACGTTGACGTCGAAGGACACACCGTCGAGCGCGCGCACGCCTGGAAAGACTTTACCGATATTGTCAAAACGTAGCGTCGCTGACACTTCGCCTCCTTTGCTTCGTAAGAACCGTGCTGCCGGATGGCTCGCTGCAGGCACGAGCCGGCAGCACGGTTTGTCTCTACTGCTTTCTTCCCGCGATCAAACCCGGCTTACTTGGCTGAAGCCAGGCCCATCTTTTCGCGCACGTCGGCGACGTTGTCGCGCGTGGCCAGCATGCCGGTCGTCAGCGTCAGCGGCGGCGGTGCCTTGCCTTGCGTGATCCACGTGTACATCAGTTCCGAGGTTTCTTCGCCATGGCGTTTCGGGCTGATGATGACCGTGCCGTAGAAGCCTGTCGGGGTCGGCTTCTTGAACTCGTTCAAGGCCGAATCCGAACCGCCGATACCGATACCGATCATGTTGTCCGCCTTGAAGCCGCGGCCTTCCGCTGCGCGCACGGCGCCGAGCACGCCTTCGTCGTTCAGCGCGTAAGCCACCCAGTGCTTGTAGTTCGGATTCTTGGTCAGCGCGATGTTGGCGGCGTTGAACGCGTTTTCCGTGTCGGTCTTCGCTTGCGGCGCCATCACGATGTTCGCCTTCGGGAAGCCCGCGGCGACCAGCGCATCGGTCGCGCCGCTGGTGCGGTCATGCGCGGTCGGCAGTTGTTCGTAGGTCACGTCGATCGCGCCCACGTCCTTCATGTCCCAGCCGCGCTTCTTGATTTCCGCGGCCAGACCGTCGCCGACCTGCTTGCCGATGTTGTATGCCGAGATGCCCATATGCGGCACCGATGCGATCGGCTTGCCTGCGCCGTCGACCAGTCGATCGTCCACCGTCATCATCTTCAGGCCGTCGGCCTTCGCCTTGGCGACGATGCCCGGTCCGAGCTTGACGTCGGGCGTGCAGATGACGAAGCCTTGGGCTTTCTGGGCCGACAGGTTGTCGATCGCGCTCATCACCTTTTCACCGGACGGCGCACCGATCTTCACCAGCGTGAAGCCCTTTTCTTTCGCGGCCATTTCGGCGAACTTCCATTCGTCCTGGAACCACGGTTCTTCAGGCTGCTTGACGAGGAAGCCGATCTTGACCGAATCCGCGGCTTGCGCGACCGGTGCGTTGAACAGCACGCCAGTCGCCGCTGCTGCGAGCGTGAGGAAAATTCTACGTTTCATGATGCGTGTCTCCTGACTATTGATAACGAGAAGGTATCGGCCGCGTTTTTTTCCGGTGGCGACGCACGCGGCCAGCGCGTCGTCCGGTGAAGCATCCTGCTGAATCTTTGCTCGCGTGTTCTGCTAGTCGTGATACAGCGCCGAGCGGCCGCCATCCACGGTGATGCAACTCGCGTTGATGAACGGCGCTTCGTCCGAGGCGAGAAACACCGCCGTCATCGCCACTTCTTCCGGGCGGCCGATGCGTTTCATCGGCTGCAGATCGAGCGTCGCCTGTTGCGCGGCGACCGGGTCGGCCTGCTCGTTCCACCAGTCGTGCGTCAACTGCGTTTCGATGTAGCCCGGCGCGATCGCGTTGACCCGCACGTTGCGCGGCGCGTATTCGATACCGAGCGCGCGCGTCAAGCCGATCACGCCGTGCTTCGCGACCGGATACGGAAAGCACCCGGGAATGATCTTGAACGAATGCGTCGATGCGATATTCACGATGCTGCCCGCGCCGCGCTCCACCATGCCCGGCAGCACCGCGCGGCAACCGTTCCAGACGCCGTCGAGATCGACCGCGAAACAGCGCCGCCAGTCGTCGTCGGTCATCGTCAGCGGATCGCAGAACACGTTGATGCCCGCGTTGTTCACCAGCACGTCGAGCGGCGCGTCGAACGCGCGTTGCGCTTCGCTCACTGCGTGCTGCATCGACGCCGACTGCGTGACGTCGGTGCGCACGGCCAGCACGCGCGCGCCGGTTTCGGTGGCGATGCGTTGCGCGGTCTGCTCCGCGGTGTCGATGTCCAGTTCCGCCAGCACGACCGCCGCGCCTTCGCGTGCGAACGCCAGCGCGATGGCCGCGCCAATGCCGCGACCGGCGCCGGTGACAAGAGCGGTTTTGCCCGCGAGCCGCGTCATTTCTTCGCGCCTGCCCGCGCGATGCGCAAACCGTTGATGTACGCCTTCGCGTGCGAAGCCGTCACCGCCGCGCTCTGCCCCGGCTTGTACAACGCCGAGCCGAGACCGAAACCATTGGCGCCGGCGCTCAGGAACGGGCCCATGTTGTCCGGCGTAATGCCGCCGACCGGCACCAGCGGCACCTGCGCCGCGATCACCGCGCGCCAGGCTTTCACCACGTGGCTGCCGAGTTGTTCGGCGGGGAACATCTTCAGCACGTCCGCGCCGTTCTTCAGCGCGACGAAGGCTTCTGTCGGCGTCGCCACGCCGGGCGCGCAGGCCAGGCCTTGCGCTTTCGCGGCGCGCACCACGTCCGGATCGCTATGCGGCATCACGATCAGTTCGCCGCCGGCGGACTTCACGTCGTCGATGAAACTCGGATGCAGCACCGTGCCCGCGCCGACGATCGCATCGGCCGGCAAGACCTTGCGGATGGCCGCGATGCTGTCGAACGGCTGCGGCGAATTCAGCGGCACTTCGACGATGCGAAAGCCCGCTTCGTACAGGGCTTGACCGTGTTCGGCGGCATCGGCGGGCGTCACGCCGCGCATGATCGCGATCAACGGACACGCTTCGAAGGCCGCGATCAGGCCTGCGTGCGGCATGTAGGGAGCGGGCAGATTGATATGAGGTTGCATGGCGTTTCCTTATTTCGTGAGCGGCGCGGGCGGCGCGTCGGTTTGCTGCGCGCCGGATTTCACCTGCGGTTGCACGAGCCCCGCCTGGGTGGCGACGCGCCACAGTCCGCGTTCGGTTGCGTTCCTGACGAGTTCGGCGCGCGTGCAGCCGAATCGCGCGAGCGCGAGGCGGTAGCGTTCGCACAATGCGTCGTTGCCGATCAGCCGCGGGCTTTGTGCCGCTAGCGAATCCTGCTGCTGCGCGAGGACGGCTTCGAGCCCCGCGAGTTCATGGCCGATCAGCAGACCGGACAGGTAATCGGGTTGCTGCTCACGCGACAGTTGTCCGGTCAGGCCGAGCGAGCGGGCGCTGAAGATCGTGGCGAGCACGCCCGCCTCGCCTTTCTCCCGCGCGATGTTCACGCCGCGCAGGAACGCTTCGTTATCCGGGCTTTCCGGCGTGAGCATCGTGCGACCGAGGATGGTGTGTTCGCGCAACGCTGCGAACACTTCGCCGGTCATGAAGGTGTGAAAGCGTTCGATCCGCTGTGCCTGCACCACCGCCCATTTTGCGTGCGTGCCGGGCAGGCCGATCAGCGAGCGCTTGCCACTGTCCGCGGTGTTCGCGTCCTGGCCGAGCGCACCGAAGATCTGCGTTTCTTCGCCGCGCATGACGTTGGGCAACTCGCCGCGTTGCAACACGCCGGGCACGATATGCAGCGTCGCGCCGCTCGCCGTCTGCACGCGGACGATGCCGGCCACGAGCGCATCGGCGCTGGCCGGCGTTTCGACATAGGGCGCTTCGAGCCATCCTTGCGCGCTGCCGACCATGCCGGCTGCGATCGCCGGAATACCGGGGACGGCTTCGAGCCACGGGCCGCAGGCGTCGTCGAAGGCCGCGTCGAAGCCGCCCTGTTCGGCGCTGCGCGGCAGATTCATGATGCCGGCCGTGGACGCGCGCGTCGCGAGCACGTTGCCGGCTGCGTCGTAGAGATAGGCGCGCAGCGAAGTCGTGCCCCAGTCGAGCGCCAGCAACGCGGCGTGCTCGAGGCTGGCGCCGGTGGCGCCGGCTGCGTCGACTGCCCTGGCCGCGGTGGCCGTATAAGGCTGGTTGGCGGCTGGCGTGGCGGAACCCGCTTGCGTCATCGTTTGATCCTGCGGGTTGCGGGCTGCGGAGCACGCCAGCCGAGTTCTTCCGAAATTGCCCGCGCTTCGCGTTGCACGACGGGAATGAGTTCGTCCATGCGTTCGAGCGACATGTAGGGAATCGTGCTCGCCACCGACAGCGCCGCCACTACTGCGCCGGACGCATCGCGGACCGGGGCGGCGACGCAGCGGATCGCCGCTTCGTTTTCCTCGAGGTCGAACGTGTAGCCGCCGGCCGCGTAGCTGGTCATGCGCTGCATGAAGGTTTGCTGATCCGGGCGGTTGTCCGGTTTGAAGCTGACGCCCGCGAGCGCGCGGCGGGAGGCTTCGAACAGCGACAGCCAGGTATCCGGCGTGAGGTCGAGCATCATGGCCTTGCCGATACCGGTGGATGCCAGCGGCATCCGGTGACCGACCCGCGAGCGCATTTCCAGGCCGCGCGTGCCGGGGATCTTGTCGATGTAGAGCACGTCGTCGCCGTCGCGCACGCCGAGGTGGATCGTGTCGAGCGTCTGTTCCGCGAGCGATTCGAGGTGTTGGCGCGCGACGGCGGTGAGCGGCATCTGTTCGAGCGCGATGGTGCCGAGTTCGATCAGCTTCGGGCCGAGCAGATAGCCGCCTTGCACCTGGCGAAGGTAGCGCGCCTGGACGAGGCTGCTCACCAGCCGGTGCGTGGTGCTGCGAGTCGTGCCGAGGGCCGCGCCGAAAGTCCGCAGGTCGCGCACGCCGGCGGCGGCGGCTTCGAGAATCGCGAGGCCGCGCAGCAGGGTTTGCGTGCCGGCTTGTTGCGGGGTGATATCGAGCAGCGTGCTGGGCAGTGCGATTTCGTTGAGCACGGGGGGCGCGCTGGCGCGCGGGGGTTTCGACGTCGGGATGGCCGGTCGCGGGTTGGTGCGGTGCGCGGGGTCGGCGGTGGACGTGGGGGTGGATGTCGGGATGGTGTCGGGCGCTGCTTCTGAGACGGCTTCTGAGACTTCGTCCGAGACGGCTGCCGACGAGGCGTGAGTTGGCATCGCTTTGTTCATGGCGATTCGCTTTGTGTGAGGTGGCTTTTTGCGCTTACAGCGCGACGCGGAAGGGGCGCTGGTGGCGCAGTGCGCTTGGGGTTAGCGCGGCGCGGCGCTCGCGAAAGGGGCGTTCTGGCGTTGGCATGGTGTCTCGTCTCCAGTTTTTTTGCTGGCGCTACTCGCGGATGGTTTTTTTCCTGCGGTGCGCGGTTTGGGGATTGTAGTGGGGTTTTGTTGGGATCTCCAATATGTGAATTGGTTGGTCAGATAGTGGGAATTGACGGTGTAAGAGTGTTTGGTTGGGTTTTTTGATTCGCCGTGGGGTTGGTGGTTATCCGATGAGGATCAGCAGGCGCTGATCGTCGTAATGGACGGCCTAGTCAAGCGTTCGCCGATGACCGGGCTCGTGAGCAGACCTTTGAAGAGACACAGGCCGTGAATGCTGCAAACACTCACGGCCCGCTAACCGCAAATAACTCAGATAAGGAGTTGGTGTGGTTGACGCCAATCTCGATGTATTGCACGCTCAGACGACGCCGACGAACACTGGCACTTCCGTTCGCCTGCACCGCAGACTCGATCCATTCGTACGGCAGATGCCGCCCAGCCGCCCCCATTCGAGCGCGGCTGTGATTCGACAAGTGGGCGTAAATCATCGATCAGCATGGCTGAAGAAAGTTAACACCCCTGCGCCATGTCTACCACCAATTTGCGCCACCAACAAAAATGCCGTTCAGTCGCTTAACTGAGCGGCATTACGGCTGCGGCCGGGTTTGCTGTTACGGTGCTCTATCCTTTTTTGCCTGCCAAGCCGAGCGCGACTCATTTAAACTGCGTCGGTTCGCTCCACCTGCAAACGTTGGATCGTCTGACTGTACGGGGTCATCCTCCCAGCCACACACCTCACAAATTTCATAGTCCCCACGACCGCCAAGGGTCAAGCTATTACAGCAGGGGCACGGAAAAAGGTCTTTTGGCATCACTGTCTATTCCAATATTCCATTCCAGCGGACGGCTTAAACATTGTTTTCGGAGCACCATCTTTGGTTTTTGACGCAAACGTGTTTGTCGCCGGATCGTAATACAGCGTATCGCCGTTTGGTCGCGTCTTGGTCAATGTTCCATCCGGCGGGTTTTCCACAAAATCCTGCGCTGCTTGAACATATTGCACTGAGTTCTGATATTGCGGGAACTCATCGCCGTGCTTCGTTGAATGGCCGTAGGCATTTTCAGCCGGCGTCTTGTCTTTTGTAGAGGACCAGAAAGTACTCGCTTCATCTCCAATGCTGCCGCCGTCGCCGTTCCGACTGTTAAGCGTCGTACCGCTCGGCACGTACCCCGGCGTTCCCGGCGTTACAACCGGCACGGCAGCACACATCGGCGGCACGGCACATACCGGAACAAGCGCTGCCGAACCACCGGCCGCCGGTGGCTTCGAGTTGCCACCTGGCCCATTCAGATCGCCTGGATCAACATACGGCCCCTGCGGGCCGTTCGCAATCACCAACGCCGCGAACTGGTTCGCCAGGTTCTCCGCGCCACGTCCCGCGCTCGCGAGTTGATCGCCAATCCAGCCAAGCGCCGAATTCGCCGTGCTGCCCTGGCCGTCCCCGTTACTTGTGCTTCGATTGTAGAGGTCCGCATTGCTCGCCGTGAATGCGTCGGGAGACTGCTTCACCTGCAGCGCCTGAAGCTGACATCCTGTCGGCCTGTTGATCGAGAAGGCGGTTCACGTCGGGTAGTGTGGTGATCGTGCCGTTCGTGTTCGACGTGTCACGGTTCAGGCTTGCGATGTCCTGTAATTGAATCGCCGGATCGGTCACGCTGATCGTGCCTGCGCTGATGCCGCTATGTGTGATTGCGCCATCGCTCCCGTGATCGTCCTGACCGGGCATCGGCGAACCACCGCCAGTGTTCCTGCCCGACGTGTTGCCGTGGGTGCTGTAGTTCGCGCCGCCGTCACCGGTTCGCGCATTGATAGTCAGCGGACCACCAGAGGACAGCATGCCCCGATCGTTGAGCAGCATCCCGGCAGCGCGTACATCCAGCGCTCTTCCTGCGACGATCGTGGCGTTCGAGGCCGCAAGATCGCCAGCCGTTGCCGTCAGCCTGAGGTCGCCATTCGCCGACGTCCTGCTACCCGAGAGATTGACCGATGCTCCCTGAATCGTCGCACTACCACCCGCCACATTGCGCCCCGTCGCCGTCAGCGCACCCGTCGCATCGAGCCGCAGTTCACCCGCCTGCGCCACCGAACCGTCGCCGTTGATCCCGGCGCCAAGCGTCCCATCTGAAGCAATGCTGGCGGCTTTAACCGTCACGTCCCGCTCAGCCGCCACCACGCCACTATTCGTCAGCGCACCGGCCGAGGCCACCGTCACATCCCGTTGCGCGTAGACCGTCCCGCTGTTCCCGACACCATCGCGCCCGGAGAGCCTGATGTCCCCACTCGCCTCCGTCTGTCCGGTGAGGATGAGCCTGCCCTCCGCGGTCACCGTGAAGTCACCCGCCTGCGCCGCCAGCACGCCTTTGCTGGAAACACCCACACCTGCTTCGGTGCCCACCAGCACGATGCTGTTCGCGTACATCCCGCCGATCTGGCTGACGTCGATGGAGATATACGGAGTCAGGCCTTCACCGGCGATGGCCGTCGCATCGAGCGCGTCATGCCCGACCCGGTTAGCCCCCGCGATAACATTCAGGTTCTTCGCATGAATCGCCGCGTTCGCGTGCATGACACGCGAGAGCAGATCGATCTGACCAGTCGCACCTCCATCGAGTCCCGCACCCTGAACATCGATGCTCCCGCCTCTTACATCAAAGCTGGCAACAGCCCCATCGGCCGCATAGTTCGGCGTCCCCGTCGTCAGGATCGCGCGCGAGGTGTTGATGAACCCACCACCGTTCACACTGATTCAGACCCATTGGCGATCACCACCTCGGCCCGCTGACCAGCAACTTCAACCTGCCCATTGATCTGACTCGCCGCACGGCTACTAACCTGATTAACAATCACCCGCGCCGCCTGACCAGCACCCAGATTCGGATTCCCGTTAATCAATCCAGCCTGCTGCGTCTGCACAATCACCGGCGAATTGTTCAGCACGACCCCCACGCGGGGGCACATCGAACTGCCCATACGTATTAACCGAAACACCCGCCCCCGAAGGCCGGTTGATATCCACCTGCGGCAGCCCATTACGTGTCTGAACGACCGAAGGCGCATGCTCACCACCCGGCACGATCTGGGCAACGGAAACACCGGGAGCCGCGCCGCCCAGCACAATACCCACAAGAGACGCGACCAGGACACCCCGCCGCGAGCGCCTGCTCCCACCACTCCCACCCGCCGCCGTCGCCGACTCCTCAACGGCAACCAGCATTCCTCTCAGTCGGCTGAACACCAGCCTGAACGCGTCCCGATTCATCTTCTTGTCTGTCACGGATTGATAAACAACCCATAACCTACCGAACGACTCCAACCGGACTGTCAAAAACCATCAAGGCCAAGATCGACACACCGACACACCGACAAACACAACCCGCTCACGCAAAAAAAAGCCCGCGACATCCGCGGGCAATCAACATATAACCAACACCAAAAAACCTACTGCGGCAATTCAGCCGCACCCATCCTCCGCGCGATAACCCGCGCCCTCTGCGCAAGATACGGCGACGCCCGATGTTCATCGAAATACTTAGGTTGCGGCAGCATCACCGCCAGGCGCGCCGACTGCGCCGCAGTCAACTGACCCGCCGACGTCTTGTAATAGTAGTGAGCCGCGGCCTCGGCGCCATAGACCCCATTCCCCCACTCCACGGAGTTCAGATAAATCTCGAAGATCCGCTCCTTGTCCATCAAGGTCTCGAGCATCCACGTAATGATCAACTCCTGTCCCTTGCGGATATAACTCTTCTCCCGCGATAGAAACAGGTTCCGCGCCAACTGCTGGGTAATGGTCGATCCGCCGCGCACGATCTTGCCTTTGGCCTTATTCCGCTCCCAGGCCTGCAAGATCGCATCCGTCTCGTATCCGTTGTTATTGACGAAATTCGCGTCCTCGGAAGCGATGATTGCCCGCTTCAGATTGTGCGAAATCTGATCGTAGGGAACCCACGTCCGCTGCACCGAGAGATCGGGCCGGTCGGACGACAACCGCCACGCATCCGACCTCATGAACGCCGTTGAACGCGGATTCACGTAATTCCACACCGCAATCTGCGCGAAGTAAAACGCCTGCGTCGCCAGCCACGCCAACGCGACCACCGCCACCAGGTAAACGATCCATCGCATCGAACCCGGCATGCGAACGCGCCGCGCTGCTGTCATCGTAGTCTCCACACTCAGATCAACTCTCGGGTTAAATCTCGGGCCAATCAGCCATCACGCCCGCGACGGCGCCGCCAGCAACGCACGCAGTTCGGCCAGCACAGGCGCGCCGGACGGTCGCACGCCGCGCCACACATGGAACGATTCGGCAGCCTGCTCGACCAGCATGCCGAGTCCGTCCGCGCTGCGCGCACCCAACTTGCTCGCGTACTCCATGAACACCGTCGGCTGCGCGCCGTACATCATGTCGTAGGCCAAGGTGCCGCTGCCGAACGCGCGATCGTCGCACTCGGGCAACGCCGCATCCAGACTGCCCGCCGTCGCGTTGACGATCACGTCGTACACACCCGCCTCGATCGCACGCGCACTGCCGCCGCTCAGGCGGCACGCTGCGTCCCGCGCAGCCGGCGCGAACTGGTCAACCAGGGCCTCGGCTTTCGCCGACGTGCGGTTGACGATCGTCACCGTATGCGGTCCGCGCTCGAGCATCGGCAGCACCACGCCGCGCGCCGCGCCGCCCGCGCCCAGCAACAGAATGCGCGCTCCCTTCAACGACACGCCGAGATTCACCTCGATATCGCGGACCAGACCGAACCCATCGGTGTTGTCGCCATAGACGCCATCCGCTCCCACCCGCAACGTGTTCACCGCTCCCGCGGCCGCCGCGCGCGGCGACAGCGTGTCGGCAAAAGCATGCGCGTCCAGTTTGAACGGCACGGTCACGTTCAGGCCGCGTCCGCCCGCCTCGATAAACGCCCGCACGTGCGGCACGAAGGCATCGACGGGAGCCAGCAGCGGAACGTACTCGATCGGCTCGCCGGTCTGCGCGGCAAAGCGCCCGTGAATGAACGGCGACTTGCTATGCCCGACCGGATTGCCGATCACTGCATAGCGATCGAAGGAAGCGCTCGCAGTCATCGCCCCGGCTCCGCGACGTGCTGCTGACCGGAGGCACCATCGGCACCATCGGCACCATCGGCACCATCGGACTCGGCAGCATCCCCGGCCGCGGCGTCACCATCCCCATCGCCGCCAGCTTCAGCCTCCGCTTCCGCCTCGGACTCCGCACTTGCATCCGCCGCATCGACCAGCTCTTCTTCACTCTCGTCGGCTTCTTCGGTCTCGCTGCCGCTCGTCACGGTCGGCGCATCGAGCACATGCAGCAGTCGCACGGAAGCTTCGACCGTCAGTTCGTCGAGCGACATCACTTCCATCTGCAACCGGGTACCGCGCGCGTGCACGCCGAGGCCCGGCACGTGCAGCAGCAACGGGATTTCTTCGAGGCGCACCAGATCGCCCTTCACCACCGACGCCACCACCTGCTTGCGGTTCTCCTGCTTCAACCAGCGCAGACACCAGAAATACTCCATCCGCCGCTGGTGATCGGCATACGCGGTGTACGTATCGTCGAAACCCTGCACGACGGCGAACAGATCGGCGTCCTTCGGCTTGAACGGCGCGGCGAGCTTCGCAGTCACGCCATGCTCGACGCACGCGATCAGTTGCCACTGGTTGACCAGGTCGACATAACGCCGCAGCGGCGACGTGCTCCACGCGTATTGCGTGACGCCGAGCCCTTCGTGCGGCGCGGCGGTCGTCTGCATGCGGGTGCGCTTCGGACCGGTCGGCGCGCCGAACGCACGCTGCGAACGATAGATGCCCGGCACGCCATGATCGTGCAGCAGGCCGCCCCACGATGAATTCGCGAGAATCGCCAGTTCGGCGACGATCGTGTCGAGCGGCGAGCCGCGCCGGCGCGGCGTGATCGTGATGTGCTCGCCTTCCACGTAGAAGTTGAAGTCGGTGTTGCGCTGCACTTCGCGGCGCAGACCGTACCCGGCGCGCGCCGCCTGACGCTTTTCGAACAACGCCTGCGCGAACGGCCACAGGACGGCGATGTCCTCCTTGTGCGGATAGTCGCCGGTACCGGCTGCGAGCGCCTCTTCGGTCACCAGTTCGTCCAACGTGTTGTGACGCAGATTGCTTTTCACGAACACGCGCTCGGCGCGCGTTTCGCTGGCGACGATTTCCTGGGTCTCGCGATTGATGATCGAATACAGCGACAGCGCCGGGCGCAAGCCGCCTTCGGCCAGCGTGAACGCTTCCACCACGCTGTCGGGCAGCATCGTGATCTTGTCGCCGGGCATATAGACGGTCGACAGACGCGCGCGCGCGATCATGTCGACGTCGTCACCACGCGCAATGCCGAGCGCAGGCGCCGCGATATGCACGCCGATCCGCACGCGGCCGTCGCTCAGATGCTCGACGGAAAACGCATCGTCGATTTCCGTGGTGGTGATGTCGTCGATCGAAAATGCCTGGACATCCGCTTCCGGCAAATCGTCCGGCAAACTGCCGACCGTGACCGGCGGGAAGCCCGTGCCGTGCGGGAAGAACTCCGACAGGAATTTGGCCTCGTGCAACGCGCGCGGCGACGCAATGCCGCCGCATTCGAGCAGCAGACGCGCCTGCGAAATACCGCGCGCCGCAGCGGCGCCTTCGAGCGCCTTGTACTCAATAGTGTTCTTGTCCGGTTTGGTGAGCAGCGCCAGCGCCTTGGCGCCCGCGAAGCCCTCCGGCAGACGGCCGGCCTTCAGCTCTTCTTCATAGCCGGCCTGCACGAGTGCCTGCTGACGCTTGCGCTCGAGTCCGGCGAGCGCCATCTTGAGTTGCTCCTGCGGCGCGCGCTGATACATGCCGCGGCCCTTGCGGCGGAAGTACACCGGCGAGCCGTGCAGGCGCAGCACCAGCGCCGCGCGCTCGATCGATCCGAAGCGTTCGCCGAAGTACTCCGCGCCCAGCGCGGCAAACGGAAACTCGTCGTCCGATGCGCATTCCCACAGAAAATCCAGGTCGATCTCCTGCGCGGCGGCGTCGGCCTGCTGCATCAACTCGGCGGCGCTCGGCTTGTCGAATTCGATCAGCACGTCCTTCGCGCGCACCTTGGCGCGCCGGCCGCCCGGCAACTCGACCTGAAAAGCATCGCCCTGGCGCGACAGCACGCTGCCCGCCTTGAAACTGCCCGATTCCTCGAAGAAAACGTTCACTCAATACTCTCGTTCTGACTTGCATCCACCGGCGCGCCCGATCTGTTCTACGGTCGGTCACTACGTGCGCGGCACGGCAACGGGTGCGGGGTAATGGATCCGCGGCGCGCTGGGCGCGCCGGCGAATGAATCTGGTTCTGGTGTGACTGGCGGACGATCCGCCGGGTTCGCGCGGACTTATCGTGCAGTCCATGCGTGCGGTCCATGCGCGCCGTCCATGCGCACGGCCTGGTCGCGAGGCCCTCAAGCCGCTTCGCGTGGCGCCGGCGGCTGGATATCCGCGGCGCGGCAAAACGCCAGCACGTCGTCGACATAGTCCGGAAACTCGCTGATCGCGTGGTCGCTCCCTTCGATCAGCGTAGTGCGCGCGCCGGGATAGTGCGCGAGCATTTCGCGATAGTCGAGCACTTCGTCGCCGGTCGCGGCCAGCAGATAGTAGCGCTCGGGCCGCGTAATTGCGTCCACGCGCAGCGCGCGCAATTCGTCCAGATGATGCGGCTCCACGGTAATGCTGCCGCCGCCGTGCCACAGCGGCTGCTCGCCGAGATACGCGCTGAGATCGCGCTGCGGCACGACCGCCGGATTCAGCAACACGGCCGGCCAGCCGTGCTTCTCGGCAAGATGCGTGGCGAAATAGCCGCCGAGCGAACTGCCGATCAGCGTGACGTGCGCCGGTTGCGCGTTGGCCACCAGCGATTCGGCGAGCGCAACGGTGTCGAGCGGCGAGACCGGCAGCATCGGACAACACCACTCGTCGCCGCGACCGAGCTCGAGGAGACGCGCCGCCAGCACGCGCGCCTTGAACGAATTGGGTGAAGAGCGAAAACCGTGCAGATACAGAATCACGATGAGCCTCGCGCAGAGAGGGCGTCCAGCAGTTTCTGATGCACGCCGCCGAAGCCGCCGTTGCTCATCACCAGAATCTGGTCGCCGGGGCGCGCTGCATGAACCACTGCCTTGACCAGCGCGTCGAGATTATCGAACGCCTGCGCCTTGCCGCCGAGCGGCGCGAGCGCTTCGCCGAGTTGCCAGCCGAGCGCATCGCGCCCGCTTGCCGCGCCGTAACCGAAGACCAGATCGGCGTCGGCAAGACTGGCCGGCAATTGCGCTTTCATCACGCCGAGCTTCATAGTGTTCGAGCGCGGTTCCAGCACGGCCAGAATGCGGGTGTTGTGGCGGCCGACGCGCGCGCGCAGTCCGGCCAGCGTGGTGTCGATCGCGGTGGGATGGTGCGCGAAGTCGTCGTAGACGGTCACGCCGTCGACGCTGCCGCGCACTTCCATGCGGCGCTTCACGTTGCGAAAGCTCGCCAGCGATGCCGCAGCCTGCGCCGGCGGCACGCCGACGTGACGCGCGGCGGCGATCGCGGCCAGCGCATTCAACCGGTTGTGCTCGCCCTGGACCTGCCACTCGACCACGCCGACACGCGCGCTGTTGTGATACACGGCGAAGCGTTCGTCGACCGGCACGCCGTCTTCGGCCGGCAGGGTTTCCCAGCCGCCCTGCACACCGAAACGCTCGACTTCGCTCCAGCAGCCGCGCGTGAGCGTGCGCTCGAGCGCATCTTCACGACCGTTCGTGACGATGCGGCCGATGCCGGGAACCGTACGGACCAGGTGATGGAACTGGGTTTCGATCGCGGCGAGATCGGGGAAGATGTCGGCGTGATCGAATTCGAGATTGTTCAGGATGGCGGTTTTCGGCCGGTAATGGACGAACTTCGAGCGCTTGTCGAAGAACGCGGTGTCGTACTCGTCGGCCTCGATGACGAAAAAGCTCGAGTCGGTGAGCCGCGCCGACACGCCGAAGTTGAGCGGCACGCCGCCGATCAGAAAGCCTGGATTCAGGCCGGCGTCTTCCAGAAGCCACGTCAGCATCGAGCTGGTGGTGGTCTTGCCGTGCGTGCCGGCGACGGCCAGCACCCATTTGCCGTTCAGAACATGCTCGCCGAGCCATTGCGGACCGGACACGTACGGCAGACCGCGGTCGAGAATCGCTTCCATTAGCGGGTTGCCGCGCGACACCACGTTACCGATGACAAACAGGTCGGCGTTCAGCCCGTCGAGTTGCGCCGCGTCGTAACCCTCGATCAGACCGATGCCCTGCGCCTCGAGCTGGGTGCTCATCGGCGGATACACTCCGGCGTCGCAGCCCGTCACGGTATGACCCGCGCCGCGCGCGAGCACCGCGAGACCGCCCATGAATGTGCCGCAGATGCCGAGGATGTGGATATGCATAAGCCTGTCGTGCCGCGCGGGCGTGTTTTGCGAGGGTTGGGAGTGCAGCGGGACGGCTGAAACGACCGTCCGCAAAGGACGCTATTGTAACCGACGCCTCATGCACGCCCCAGCCCGGGTCGTCCGTTCGGCCAACCCTGCGGGAGCGTGCGGTAGCCGGAAAAGCGGGTCATCAATCTCTAGTATGATTCGCGGATGGTCCGCAAATCACACTTCGATCCGCAGCGCGTGCGCGAGGAAATCGCCATCGCGGCTGCCCGGCTGATTGCCGAAGACGGTCTCGACTACGCCACGGCCAAACGCAAAGCGGCCCGTCAGGTGGTCGGCGAAAGTCGCGTTGCCGGCGAGTGGCTGCCGGATAACGATCAGATAGAAGAAGAAATCCGCGAGTACCAATCCTTATTCCAGGGCGACAGCCAGCCGGCACTGCTGCGCCGATTGCGGCGCGTGGCGATCGACTGGATGGAGCGACTTGCCGAATTCAATCCGTATCTGACTGGCGCGGTGCTGGGCGGCACGGCCGGCGAGCATTCGGATATCCATCTGCAAGCGTTCTGCGACAACCCAAAGGAAGTCGCCATCTACTTCCTGAACGCCAATATTCAGTACGACGTCTCCGAGACACGGCATTTCGCGGGACGCGGTTACGTGGAAACGCTGAGCTTCCTGTGGCGCCCCACGAACGAAGGACGCGACGGCACACCGGTCGGCATCCACGTCGCACTGTACGAGACGGACGACCTGCGCGGCGCGGTCCGCGCCGACACACGCGGTCGCACGGCGCGCGCGAATCTGCAAGCGGTGCGCTTGCTGCTCGACCAGAGCGACCCCGTGCCCGCCGATACATCTTCCCCTAACTAGACAGACCAACATGAATACGAGACGGATTCTGGCGGGCGCGCTTGTCGCCGTCGTCGCAGCGGCCGGCGGGGTTTTCGCCAGCCGCTGGATGAGCCACGACACCGAGGTCGCCAGTGCCGCGCCCACGGCCTCCGGCCAGAGTCAAAACCCAGTCCAGCAACTCTGGGCCGCGCCGGTGACCGACGTCGACGGCAAGCCGCAATCGCTAAGTTTGCTCAAAGGCCATCCAATCGTCGTCAACTTCTGGGCGTCGTGGTGCGGCCCCTGTGTCGAGGAAATGCCCGCGCTGTCGCAACTGCAGCGCGACTACGCGAAGAAAGGGATCCAGTTCGTAGGACTTGGCGTCGATTCGGATAAAAATGTGCAGGCGTTCCTGCAAAAAGTGAAAGTGGCCTACCCGATCTACGTGACCGGATTCGGCGGCGCCGACCTCGCGCGGGCGTTCGGCAATACTGCGGGCGCCTTACCGTTTACCGTCGTGATCGACGCAAAAGGCAACATTCGCTCGACAAAATTAGGCCAAATCGATCCCGCCGCGCTCAAACAGACGCTCGACTCGCTCTAGACTTAACATTCTTTTGACACTCCGATAGCGGCAAAACGAGCGAAATTGCGCGCTAATCAAGCGGAATTGGGAGAAGATGAGCGCCCGGCTCCGCTATAGCATCGCTTCGGCGCTGAACCGTTCGTCTGGAAAACTAGACAAGTTTCTCTAATCAGCGCTAAAGTGCGCCCAATTCCACGGAAAAAGAAGCGACCATGACGCGACTGCTGGTACTGCACGGACCCAACCTCAACCTTCTCGGCACCCGGGAACCCGAGGTTTACGGTCGCGTGACGTTGCCGCAGATCGATCAAGCCTTGGCGGACCGCGCAGCGGACGCCGGCATCGAACTCGCGTCGTTCCAGAGCAACCACGAAGGCGCGCTGGTCGATCGCATCCAATCCGCCCGGACCGAACAAACCGATTTCATTCTGATCAATCCCGCCGCGTACACGCACACCAGCGTGGCCATTCGGGACGCACTGGCGGGGGTCGGCATCCCGTTCGTCGAGATTCATCTGTCGAACGTGCATCGTCGCGAACCGTTCCGGCATCACTCGTATTTCTCCGACCAGGCAGAGGGCGTCATCTGCGGCCTCGGCTGGAAGGGATATCTGTACGCACTCGAATTCGCACTCGACCGGCTCGCCGCCGGCGCGACGCGCGGCTGATTTCCAGACACGTCTAATACGCGCCGGCTGCCATTGCGCCGGCAATACTCGCATTGAAAGGGGCTCCTGATGGATCTACGTAAACTGAAAACTCTGATCGACCTCGTCTCGGAGTCCGGCATTTCCGAACTCGAAGTGACCGAGGGCGAAGGCAAGGTGCGCATCGTCAAGAACGCGCCGCCGGTTTACGTGCAACCGTCCGCTTCGTACGCACCGCAATACGCACAACCGGCACCGCCGCCGGGCGGCGAAGCGCCGGCCGCGGCTGCTGCGCCGGCTACGCCCGCCGCTGCGGCACCGCAAGGCCACGTGGTGACCTCGCCGATGGTCGGCACGTTCTACCGCGCGCCGTCGCCGGGCGCCGACCCGTTCGTCCAGGTCGGCGATACGGTCAAGGAAGGCCAGACCATCTGCATCATCGAAGCCATGAAGCTGCTCAACGAAATCGAGTCGGACAAGTCCGGCGTGGTGAAGGAAATCCTCGTCGAAAACGGCCAGGCGGTCGAGTACGGTCAACCGCTGTTCGTGGTCGGCTGACGCGGCACGCATTGTTCGCCGCCCGCGCGCCCGCAGCTTAAAAGGCGCGCGACCGATCCTCTGGGGCGGCCGGTGTTGTTTCAACCCGGCGCCTATTGATGAGTCGAAAACCCGCTATGTTTGAAAAAATTCTCATTGCCAATCGTGGCGAGATCGCGCTTCGTATCCAGCGCGCCTGCCGCGAACTCGGCGTCAAGACGGTCGTCGTCTATTCGGAAGCCGACAAGGAAGCCAAGTACGTGAAGCTCGCCGACGAGGCGGTCTGTATCGGCCCGGCACCTTCGAATCTGAGCTACCTGAACATGCCGGCGCTGATCAGCGCAGCCGAAGTCACCGACGCCGAAGCGATTCACCCCGGCTACGGCTTCCTGTCGGAGAACGCCGACTTCGCCGAGCGTGTCGAGCAGTCCGGTTTCACCTTCATCGGCCCGCGCCCGGAAACGATCCGGATGATGGGCGACAAGGTGACCGCCAAGCAAACCATGATCAAGACCGGCGTGCCGTGCGTGCCGGGTTCCGAAGGCGCATTGCCGGACGATCCCAAAGAGATCGTGAAAATTGCCCGCCAGGTCGGCTATCCGGTGATCATCAAGGCCGCCGGCGGCGGCGGCGGTCGCGGCATGCGCGTGGTGCACACGGAAGCGGCGCTGGTCAACGCGGTCAACATGACGCGTGAAGAAGCCGGCCGTGCGTTCGGCAATCCGCAGGTCTACATGGAAAAATTCCTGGAGAACCCGCGGCACATCGAAATCCAGATTCTGGCCGACTCGTTCAAGAACGCGATCTGGCTGGGCGAGCGCGACTGCTCGATGCAACGTCGTCACCAGAAGGTGATCGAAGAAGCGCCGGCGCCGGGTATCGCGCGCCGCCTGATCGACCGCATCGGCGATCGTTGCGCGGACGCCTGCAAGAAGATGGGCTATCTGGGCGCGGGCACGTTCGAGTTTCTGTATGAGAACGGCGAGTTCTACTTCATCGAGATGAACACGCGCGTGCAGGTCGAGCACCCCGTGACCGAACTCATCACGGGCGTCGACATCGTGCAGGAACAGATTCGCATTGCGGCCGGCGAGAAGCTCGCCTTCCGTCAACGCGACATTGTGTTCAAGGGACATGCAATCGAATGCCGGATCAACGCGGAAGATCCGTTCAAGTTCACGCCGTCGCCGGGACGTCTCACGTCGTGGCACATGCCGGGCGGCCCCGGTATCCGCGTCGACTCGCATGCGTACAACGGCTATTTCGTGCCGCCGAACTACGACTCGATGATCGGCAAGCTGATCGCTTACGGCGCCACGCGCGAGCAGGCTATCAAGCGGATGCGGATCGCGTTGTCGGAAATGGTGGTGGAAGGTATCTCGACCAACATCCCGTTGCACCGTGAGCTGATGCTGGACGCGAAGTTCGTCGAAGGCGGCACCAGCATTCACTACCTCGAAAAACGTCTCGCGGCGAAGCAGCAAGCTGCGCCGGAAGAAGCCTGACGCCATGAGCTACCGGGAATTGATCGCCGAGCTGGCACGCGAGCACGCGGAGGAGTTTTCCGACGCGTTACTCGAGTTGGGTGCGCTGTCCGTCTCGGTGGAAGATGCGGACGCCGACACGCCCGACGAGCAGCCGCTGTTCGGCGAGCCCGGACTGACGCCGGACCGGACGGCGTGGCAGCGCTCGCGGGTGATCGCGCTGCTCTCGCCGGACCAGGAGCCGGCCGTGCTGCTGGCTGCTGCGGCCAATGAAATCGGGCTGAAAGACGCACCGTCGTTCACCGTGCGTGAAGTCGAAGATCAGGATTGGGTGCGACTGACACAGTCGCAATTCGATCCGATTCCGATCGGCGAGCGCATCTGGGTCGTTCCCTCGTGGCACGATGCGCCGGACCCCGACGCACTGGTGCTGGAACTCGATCCGGGTCTGGCCTTCGGCACCGGCAGTCACCCCACCACGCGCCTGTGCATGGAGTGGCTGGAGCAGTCGGTCGCGGCGAACCAGTCCGTGCTCGACTACGGTTGCGGCTCCGGCATTCTGGCGATTCTCGCGAAGAAGTGCGGCGCGAATCCCGTGTATGGCATCGACATCGATCCGCAGGCAGTCGAGTCGGCGCGTCACAATAGCGAGCGCAATCGCGCGGACGTCACCTACGGTTTGCCGGACGCGTGCCCGACTGGCGAGTTCGATATCGTGGTCGCCAACATCCTGTCGAATCCGCTGAAACTGATGGCGTCGATGCTGAGTTCGAAGGTCAAACCGGGCGGTCGCATCGCGCTGTCGGGCATCCTCGCGCGGCAGGCGGATGAAGTCGCGGCGGTCTACGCGCAGTGGATCGACATCGGCGTATGGCGCGAACACGAAGGTTGGGTATGTCTGGCAGGAACGCGCCGCGAAAGCCATTAGAATAAGGCGCATCGTCCAACCAACGGCCTTCGGGCTCAACGGATCCCTATGCTCCTGGCGACGCGTTGTCCCTTCTGCGAGACTGTCTTTCGCCTGCAACCGGCGCAGCTCTCGCTGCGCCGCGGCCTCGTGCGCTGCGGGCATTGCCACGAAGTCTTCGACGCTTCCAGCAGTCTGTTCGATATTCCCGAAGGCGGCGACTTCGCGTCCGCGCGACCGGTCGATGCCGCCGCGGCAATGGGTGCGCTCCCGGGCGTGAGTCCGCCCGCGCCCGACTTCAGTTCGCAAACCTGGGACCCACGTGCGCCGGTCGCCGACGCTTCGATCGACGAAGAGTTGCTGCATCGCACCGGCAGTGTGCCGGTTACGTCACCTGTAGCGGCCGCACACGTTGCACCGGATCATGAGCCGTATCTGCCGGATGCGCCGCTCGATCCGTTTGCCTACGACATCGATCCGCCTGCGGAGCACGCTCACGCGCCGTTGCCGCAACCGGCGCCGCCGGTTGCGGAACCCGAAGAAGCACCACAGGTCTGGCGTAAAACGGAGCGTGCCTCCGCTTTTACTGACGATGAACCCGTTCTGCGGGAATCCGCGAGCCTTCACGGTGTTCCCGATAACGAGCCTTACTTTGGGACGGCCGGCGTAGGCGCGGCCGGCGTAGGCGCCACTACCGCCCCCAACCCGGCGTCGCCCCCAACTTCCTTCGGCGCAGCCGCCGCCACCAGCGGCGAACCCTTCACCGTGCGCCCCGTCGACGACGGCGTCGACCCGTTCCCCGTGGTCCGCGAAACGCGCCCGGCCGAGCGTGGCCGCCTCGGGTGGATCATCGGTGGGTCGATCGTCGCGTTACTGCTGGTCGTCGCGCTGCTCGCGCAACTCGCCTGGTGGCAACGCGAAACCGTGCTGGTCTATTTCCCGCACGCACAACCGCTCTATGTAAAAGCCTGCGCGCAGCTAGGCTGCCAGATCACACCGCCGCACGACATCGACGGCTTGCAGGTCGAACCGTCCGACTTGCGGCAGATCGACGGCCCGCACAAGCTCGAGTTGAAGATGCCGCTGCGCAACCGCTTCAACCTCGCGCTCGCCTACCCCGCTATCGAACTCACGCTGCTCGACGCGCAGAACAATGTCGCGATTCGCCGTGTGCTCTGGCCGCAGGACTACGTTGCCCCCGGCACCACGATCGCGAACGGGCTGGCCGCGCACACGACCGAAACGATGATCGTTCATCTCGATACGGGCAACGCGGTCGCCTCCAATTTCCGCGTACAGATTTTCTATCCGTAACGCAATCCCGAGCGCCCGGCTTCGACCGGGCGCGTTCACCGTCATTACTGACGACTTTTTCGGAGCACAACGACATGAGTCAAGTCACGCTGGGTGGTAACCCGATCGAAGTAGCCGGCACGTTCCCGTCGGTCGGCCAGAAAGCCGCTGCGTTCTCGCTGGTCGGCAAGGATCTGAAGCCGCTGTCGCTGGCCGATTTCGCCGGCAAGCGCAAGGTGCTGAACATCGTGCCGAGCCTCGATACGCCGACGTGCGCAACGTCCACCCGCAAGTTCAACGAAGCCGCGGCCAAGCTGACCAACACGTCGGTGATCGTCGTGTCGGGCGACCTGCCGTTCGCGGCGACGCGTTTCTGCACGACCGAAGGTATCGAGAACGTCGTCACGGCTTCCACGTTCCGCGGCCATGAGTTCGCGCAGGCGTATGGCGTCGACGTGAAGAGCGGCCCGCTGGCGGGTCTGACGGCACGCGCGGTCGTGGTGATCGACGAGAACGACAACGTCGTGCACGCCGAGCTGGTCGACGAAATCAAGAACGAGCCGAACTACGACGCAGCACTCGCGGCGCTGAAGTAACGCCTTCGCACAGGACGCCGGCGCCGCGCCGGGTGCGCGGCGCTGTCGCATCGTCGCGACCTCTTCTCATCCGATTTTTACAGGAACGCTCGCCTTGGCTACGCTGATTTGCGGCTCGCTCGCCTACGACAACATCATGACCTTCGAAGGTCGCTTCCGGGAGCACATTCTGCCGGAGCAGGTTCACATCCTGAACGTGAGCTTCCTCGTGCCGACCATGCGTCGCGAGTTCGGCGGCTGCGCGGGCAACATCGCCTACTCGCTGCATCTGCTGGGTGGCGACGCGCGCATCATGGGCACGCTCGGCGCGGTCGACGCGCAGTTGTACATGGACCGCTTCGCGCAACTCGGCCTGTCGACCGAGAGCGTGCTGGTGGTGCCGGACACGTACACGGCGCAGGCAATGATCACGACCGACCTGGAAAACAACCAGATCACCGCGTTCCATCCGGGCGCGATGATGCAGTCGCATCTGAATCGCGCCGATCAGGCCGCGGGCATCACGCTCGGTATCGTCGCGCCGGATGGCTTCGACGGCATGATCCAGCACTCCGAACATCTCGCCGCGGCCGGCGTACCGTTTATCTTCGATCCGGGTCAGGGCTTGCCGCTGTTCGACGGCGAGTCGCTGCGGCGCATGATTGAACTTGCCACCTACGTGGCGGTCAACGACTACGAAGCCAAACTGGTGAGCGACAAGACGGGCTGGTCGGTCGAAGAGATCGCGGGCAAGGTGCAGGCGCTGATCGTCACGCTCGGCGAACACGGCGCGCAGATTCATCACGACGGCGAAGTGGAAGACATTCCGCCGGTCAAGGCACAGCAAGTGCTGGATCCTACGGGTTGCGGCGACGCGTTTCGCGGCGGCTTGCTGTACGGCATCGAGAACAAGCTCGGCTGGGCGACCACGGGTCGCCTGGCGAGCCTGATGGGCGCGCTGAAGATCGAGCATCAGGGCCCGCAGAACTATGCGCCCACCCGCGCGCAGATCGAAGAACGGTTCAAGCAGGCGTTCGGCTACGACCTGTCGTAACACCGCAGACATGGGAGTCAGGCAATGGAAACAACGAGTCGCGCAATACGTCGCTCGATGAAGCGCGCGGTGGTGGCCACGTTGATCGGCGGATCGCTCGCGTTGTCGGGCTGTGCGTATAACAGCAGCTCCGCCGACGTTTATACGGCGTCGCAGGCGCAGCGTGAAGAGACGGTCCGCCTGGGGACGGTCGACAGCGTTCGCGCGGTGAAGATCAGTTCCAACAACGGCCAGCCGAGCGGCCTGGGCGCGATCGGCGGCGGCGCGCTCGGTGCAGTAGCAGGTAGCGCGCTAGGCGGCGGCACGGGGTCGATCGTGACGGGCATCATCGGCGGTCTCGCGGGTGCGGTGGCCGGCAATGCGGTCGAAAACGGCGCGGCGATACGCGACGGTGTCGAGATCACCGTGCGACTCGATAACGGCGATCTGCGCGCTATCACGCAAAGCGCCACCGGCGAAATCTTCCGCGCCGGCGAACGCGTACGCCTGCTGTCGAGCGGCGGCGTCACGCGCGTCACGCACTAAACTTTTCCTCTCGCGCAGTCGCGCCTCGTGCGCCGCTGCGACGACCTCACACGCATGCGCTCCCCTGTGCATGCGTTTTTTTTCGCCTGCTCGATCTGGCATGACGAACTGCGGCCATGACGACGTTCGGCCATGACGAACATCGCGGGCAAAAAAAATCCCGTCACCAGCAAGCTGGCAACGGGACCCTGACCGAGTAACGCTCGATCACTGCACTCAAGCGCTACTCGATCATCGACACCGTGACGCGAGTGTCGAAATACTTCTACCGCTAACGGACGGCTCTTACGGACGGCTGCCCGTCGGGAACGGCCATGCTGCTGCCGGGTTCAACGCGGTCTTCACCGTCGCTGCCGGTGCGCTCGAGACGGACGTCGCTGCGGGTGCGGGAGCCGCTTTCTTGGCGACAGCCTTCTTCGCAGGGGCAGCCTTCTTGGCAGGAGCGGCGGCCTTCTTCGCGGGAGCCTTCTTGGCAGGTGCAGCCTTTTTAGCGGCAGCCTTTTTCGCGGGCGCAGCCTTTTTGGCGGGCGCAGCCTTCTTGGCAGCAGCCTTCTTCGCGGGGGCAGCCTTTTTAGCAGCAGCCTTTTTCGCGGGCGCAGCCTTCTTCGCCGCAGCCTTCTTAGCCGGTGCGGCCTTCTTCGCTGCAACCTTCTTCACTGCAACTTTCTTCGCTGCAGCTTTCTTGGCCGGTGCTGCCTTCTTCGCCACGACCTTCTTCGCCGCAACCTTCTTCACGGCGACTTTCTTGGCTGCAACCTTCTTGGCCGGTGCAGCTTTCTTCGCTGCAACCTTCTTTGCCGGTGCTGCCTTCTTCGCTGCAACCTTCTTCACTGCGACTTTCTTTGCAGCGACTTTCTTGGCCGGTGCGGCCTTCTTAGCCGGAGCAGCCTTCTTTGCTGCGACCTTCTTGGCTGCGGGTTTCTTTGCGGCGGCTTTTTTAGCAGTTGCCATCATTTTCTCCTTCAGGTTTTCAGATGAGAGTCAGTTCAAACTACCCTTCGTCAAAACCCGCTTCCCGCGGACGCTTCTCAGGGCGCGCGCTACGAAGCGGGCTATTCATCGGCGTACGCAGGTGCTGCGCGCTTACGCTAATGAATGCGGTAAGGCGCGCCGTGCCCTTGGGCACCGCGCGCCAGATATGGTCGACGCTGGATTCCAGCGCCGGCAATTGCTTGATCGGGCCGCCGGCGACGACGCCAGCGGCTTTTTCCGGGGGGAAGTTTGCCCAACCCACTGAAGGGTTCGCAAAGTGCCTGTCATGGTTGTGGATCGCGAAGGCACGCGACGCACCGGGCACGCTTTGCATCAGGCGGTTCTGCTCCTGGCCAAATTGCCGCGGACGAACCGCGGCATCCCCAAAATGAATGCTTCTACCTCGTCGACACGCAGCCGGATCACTCCCAGGTCAGCGCGCCGCCAGTCTGATATTCGATCACTCGCGTTTCGAAGAAGTTGCGTTCCTTCTTCAGGTCGATCATCTCGCTCATCCACGGGAACGGGTTTTCCTCGTTCGGGTACAGCGGATCGAGACCGATCTGCTGGCAACGACGGTTACAGATGAAGCGCAGATAGCTCTTGAACATCGACGCGTTGAGGCCGAGCACGCCGCGCGGCATCGTGTCTTCTGCGTAACGATATTCGAGCTCGACCGCCTGCTGGAAGATCTCGCGGATTTCCGCGCGGAATTCAGCCGTCCAGAGTTGCGGGTTTTCGAGTTTGATCTGGTTGATCAGGTCGATGCCGAAATTGCAGTGCATCGACTCGTCGCGCAGGATGTATTGGTACTGCTCCGCCGCGCCGGTCATCTTGTTCTGACGACCCAGCGCCAGAATTTGCGTAAAGCCGACGTAGAAGAACAGGCCTTCCATCACACAGGCGAACACGATCAGCGAGCGCAGCAGCGTTTGGTCTGCTTCGAGCGTGCCGGTCTTGAAGGCCGGGTCGGTCAGGCAATGGATGAAGGGCAGCAGGAATTCGTCTTTCGCGCGGATCGAGGAAACCTCGTGATACGCGTTGAAGATTTCGCCTTCGTCGAGACCCAGCGATTCGACGATGTACTGATAGGCGTGCGTGTGGATCGCCTCTTCGAACGCCTGGCGCAGCAGGAACTGACGGCATTCGGGCGCCGTGATGTGGCGGTAGGTGCCCAGTACGATGTTGTTGGCGGCGAGCGAGTCGGCGGTGACGAAGAAGCCCAGGTTGCGCTTGACGATGCGGCGCTCGTCTTCGGTCAGACCGTTCGGGTCTTTCCAGAGGGCGATGTCGCGCGACATGTTCACTTCTTGCGGCATCCAGTGGTTGGCACAACCCGCCAGATACTTTTCCCACGCCCACTTGTATTTGAACGGCACCAACTGATTGACGTCGGTCTGGCCGTTGATGATGCGCTTGTCGGCAACGTTCACGCGCGCTTCGGACACTGCAGCCATTCCATTAGCGGGTGTGGAAGCGAGCGGAGCGACAGCGATGTCGTTCGCGAACACTTCTTGAGCCGAGGGAGCATGAGGAGCGGAACGCGTTCCGACTTGCGAACCGACAGCCGATCCCGCAGCGTTGCGCAACCCATTCGGTTGCGTAGCGCTCGAGGGAGTTACGGCAGTGATCTCGTCATCCCAGTTGAGCATAAATGTCACCATCAATTTAGAACGGTTTGTACCATCTTTTCATCAGCGATAAAAGAGTTCGCTGATGAAAAATCCTGTTTTCGATTCGCGTTGCTACGTTCATACAACACTTTGTTCAACACACTCTCTGTGTCGCCTCGCGTGAAGCTCGTTGAACGTGTGGTGTCGAGGTGCTTCGCGAACTCGAAGAGCAACGTGTCGAAGCGACAATTCGCTGCTCTATCTATCTGTATTGCGGAGCGTGCTTTGCAGTATCTCGTGACGTGCATGTGATGCAGTGCGCTGCTGTGTTCTGCATCACGTCTGTCTATCACCTCGGCTCGCGTTGCCTGTTCGTCAGTGCCCGCGAGGTGAAGTTCAATGCAATGTCGAAACGATGTGAGTGGACGTCGTGTGAATGGTCCCATCGCTCGTCGCTTTCGCGAGGCGCTCGATGTGCGGCGCCTCGTCTTCGACTTCCGACATGCAGACTGCGGATTGCTTTCTCTACTGCATCGCTGCTCGCTGGGTTCGGGTGATCACCTACCGTCGTTCAGCAAGCAGCGATCCTGCAACTGCTCGTGCTGCTACTTCACCTGCTATTACTGGCAAGCCTCGCACTCGTCGAAGCCGACATCGCCCGGACGCATCATGCACACCGGACCGTCTGCTTCCGGCGCTGCGTCGACTGCAACCGACGCTGCTGCTGCGCTCGCAATCCCGCTTGCAGCCGCACTGAATCCGCCGCCCGACGCCGCACCGCCGCCCACGCCGAAGCCACCGGCCGCGCCACCTGCAGCACCGCCCGAACCTTCGCCGCCACCCGAGCTCACTGCGTTCAGCGCGCCGTGCGCGACCGTCGATTTCTCGACGTGCGTGGCCGCCATCGTTCGCAGATAGTAGGTTGTCTTCAGACCGCGCACCCATGCAAGCTTGTAAATCTCGTCGAGCTTTTTACCCGATGCGCCGCCCATGTAGATGTTCAGCGACTGCGCCTGGTCGATCCACTTCTGACGACGCGAGGCCGCTTCGACGAGCCAGACCGGATCGAGTTCGAACGCGGTCGCGTAGATCGCGCGCAGGTCGGCCGGAATGCGGTCGATGCGCGAGAGCGTGCCGTCGAAATACTTCAGGTCGGCGACCATCACTTCGTCCCACAGACCGCGCGCCTTCAGGTCGCGCACCAGGTAGTCGTTGACCACCGTGAACTCGCCCGACAGGTTCGACTTCACATACAGGTTCTGGAACGTCGGTTCGATACAGGCCGACACGCCGATGATGTTCGAGATGGTCGCCGTCGGCGCAATCGCCACGCAGTTCGAGTTGCGCATGCCGTAGGTGGCGATGCGCGAACGCAGTTCGGTCCAGTCCATCGATTCGCTCGAATCGACTTCGACGTAACCGCCGCGTGCTTCGGCCAGCAGCTTCACCGAGTCTTGCGGCAGGATGCCGCGGTCCCACAGCGAGCCGCGGTAGCTCGAGTAACGGCCACGCTCCTGCGCCAGTTCCGTCGACGCGTAGTAAGCGTAGTAGCAGACCGCTTCCATCGACGTGTCGGCGAACTTGACCGCTTCTTCCGACGCGTACGGCGTACGCAGCAGATGCAGGCAGTCCTGGAAGCCCATGATGCCCATCCCGACCGGACGATGCTTCAGGTTCGAGTTACGCGCCTTGGCGACCGCGTAGTAGTTGATGTCGATCACGTTGTCGAGCATGCGCATCGCGACGCTGATGGTGCGCTTCAACTTCTCGTGGTCGAGTGCCAGCGTGCCGTCGGCCTGTTCTTTCAGATGCGCGACGAGGTTGACCGAGCCCAGGTTGCAGACGGCGATTTCGGCGTCGCTGGTGTTCAGCGTGATTTCCGTGCACAGGTTCGACGAGTGCACGACACCGACGTGCTGCTGCGGCGAACGGATGTTGCACGGATCCTTGAACGTGATCCACGGGTGACCGGTTTCGAACAGCATGCCCAGCATCTTGCGCCACAGTTGCGCGGCCGGCACCTTCTTGAACAGCTTCAACTCGCCGCGCGCGGCCTTGTCTTCGTAAGCCGTGTAAGCCTTTTCGAAATCGGCGCCGAACTTGTCGTGCAGATCCGGGCAGGTGGACGGCGAGAACAGCGTCCAGTCGCCGCCTTCGTGCACGCGCTTCATGAACAGGTCGGGAATCCAGTTCGCCGTGTTCATGTCGTGCGTACGACGACGGTCGTCGCCGGTGTTCTTACGCAACTCGAGGAATTCTTCGATGTCCAGGTGCCACGTTTCCAGGTACGCGCACACCGCGCCTTTGCGCTTGCCGCCCTGGTTCACGGCGACGGCCGTGTCGTTGACCACTTTCAGGAACGGAACGACGCCTTGCGACTTGCCGTTGGTGCCCTTGATGTGCGAGCCGAGCGCACGCACGCGCGTCCAGTCGTTGCCGAGGCCGCCGGCGAACTTCGACAGCAGTGCGTTTTCCTTCAGCGCTTCGTAGATACCGTCGAGGTCGTCGTCGACCGTCGTCAGGTAGCACGACGACAGTTGCGAGCGGCGCGTGGCCGAGTTGAACAAAGTCGGGGTCGACGACATGAAGTCGAAGCTCGACAGCACGTTGTAAAACTCAATAGCGCGCGCTTCACGGTCGATCTCGTTCAACGACAGACCCATCGCGACACGCATAAAGAATGCCTGCGGCATTTCGAGGCGCACGCCGTCGTGATGCAGGAAGTAGCGGTCGTACAAAGTTTGCAGACCGAGGTAGCCGAATTGCAGGTCGCGATTGTTGTCGAGCGCTGCGCCCAGACGCTTGAGGTCGAACTGCAGCAGCTTGTCGTCGAGCAGTTCGGCTTGCACGCCGCGCTTGATGAATTGCGGGAAGTATTCGGCGTAACGCTCACCCATTTCGGCTTGCGTGACTTCGTCTTCGAGAATCTCGCGGCGGATAGTGTGCAGCAGGATGCGCGCGGTGACCTGGCTATACGCCGGATCTTTTTCGATCATCGTGCGGGCGGCGAGAATAGCCGAGTCGTAGACCTGGCTCATCGGCACGCCGTCGTACAGGTTCTTCACGGTCTCGGCGACGATCGGCTCGGCGCTCACGGCGTCGCCCAGGTTCGCACAGGCCGCTTCGATGATGCCGCGCAGCGCAGCCATGTCGAGCGGATGCGTCACGCCCTTGTCGGTCACGTTCAGACCCGGCGTGGTGGCGGCGGCCTGCTCGTCGTGACCGCGCGCCTGCGTGCGCTTCTCGCGATACAGCACGTACGCACGTGCGACGTTGTGTTCGCCGCCGCGCATCAGCGCGAGTTCGACCTGATCCTGAATATCTTCGATATGGAACGTGCCGCCGTTCGGACGGCTACGCAGCAGTGCGCGCACGACGCTTTGCGTCAGTTGCTCGACCAGTTCGCGCACACGCGCCGAGCCTGCGCCCTGACCACCGTTCACAGCGAGAAACGCCTTCGTCACGGCGATGGCGATTTTCGACGGTTCGAACGACACCACGCTGCCATTACGGCGGATCACCTTGTAGTCGGCGTAGGTCGCCTGCGGCGCGAGCGATTGCGCGCCTTGTGCCTGGCCGAAAGCCTGGCCAATCGGTGAACCCTCGTAGCGGGTCGTCACGTTGTCGGTGGTTTGCATGTGCAAAGCTCCTGGTCCTGGATATGTTGCGGATTAAAACGAACGCTGCGTTGCGTGCGCGAGCGATGAGGGGCAGGAAAAAAACCGGTCGAGCCTGGCGGCGTGATGCGACTGCGAAGAGGCCTGCCCGATTGTTCGATTCATGATCTGGTTCGAATGGCGCAGGGTCTTCGTCTTGTGTGTCGCGATCACTTGCCGGGTCCTTTTCCTGGGTGCTGCTGGATGCCGCCGGTGGTCTCTACCGGCAGCGCCGCAGGGGATTTTTTCATGGCCAGGAATGCTTGCGGCGCCATGCTCGAAGAGCGGGGCGCCGCTGGGAAAACACCTCTGGCAACACAAGATATAGTGCGAAACCGAATTTCTGGCACCAAGTATAGTGGACTTTCGAGACAGGTCAAATCGATTTATTTGCTTTCGATGGCTTGACAAGTGGATAGCGCGACGAGACAGCGGCTCCCCGGAGAACGAGGCTGCGCCTCGTTCTCTCCACCGCGCGTGACCTCGCGAAAGGGGGGCTACGGCGCGTCGTGGGAAAACTTGAGATAGGGGAAATACTTATCCGGCAAAGCGGTGTCGCTTTGCAGACGTCGCCATTCGAAATGCGGGCCCGGATCGGTCTTGCGACCGGGCGCGATGTCCGAGTGACCGGCGAGCGCCGCGACCGGATAGCGGGCGTTGAGCGCGCTCACCAGCGCGGCGAGCGTGCGGTATTGCGCCGCATCGAACGCGGTCGTATCGCTGCCTTCGAGTTCGATGCCGATCGAGAAATCGTTGCACCGCTCACGCCCGAAAAAATTCGACGGTCCCGCGTGCCACGCTCGCTCGTTGCACGACACGAACTGCTCGAGCGCGCCATCGCGATGCACGACGAAGTGCGCAGACACCCGCACGCCGCGCAGATGCGTGTCGTAGTACGGGTGCGTATCGCAGTCGAGCGTGTTGAGGAACAGTTCCGCGATGGCCGTGCCGCCGAACTCATCGGGCGGCAGGCTGATGTTGTGAACGACGATCAACGTCGGCTCGGCGCCGGCGGGGCGTGCTTCACGATTAGGAGAGACGAGCTTGCGGGCGGCGGCGACCCAACCGTCGGCATCGACGGTGAAGTCGACGCTCATCGGGCGTCGCGTCCCGTCGGCCGCGCGCCATGACGTTGCGCATGCGCGGCGCAGCAGAACGGCTCGCCGGCGACGAGTACGGAGTCGCTCTTCGGCGCGTGCACGCCGCATTCGACACAACGGATCATCGGCTCGGGAAGTTGCGGACGGGCTTGCGGCTGTGCCTGTTGCGCACCCGGCCCGCGAGAACCGGCACGGCCTTTGGCGCCGGCCGCATTGTTCGCGTCATGACGACGCAGCGCCTTCACCAACCACTGGCCGACGAAGAACAACAGGATCAACAGGAATATTTGTCGCATGGGCACACTCAGACTACTGCACGGTGCAACAGCACCTCGAATACGAAACGGCTGCCGACGTACGCGAGCAACAGCGCGACGAACGAGGCCAGCACCCAGCGCAATGCCGCACGGCCGCGCCAGCCGGAAACTTTACGCGCGGTCAGCAGCGCGCCGAACATGAGCCACGACAGAATCGCGAACACGGTCTTGTGATCGAGCCGCAAGGCGCGGTCCACCAGTTGCTCGCTGAACAGGATGCCCGATAACAGCGTCAGCGTGAGCAGCACGAAGCCCGCGCCGATCAGACGGAACAGCAACTTCTCGAGCGTGAGCAGCGGCGGCAAGGTGTCGAGCCAGCCCGACAGCCAGCCGTCGCCCGCGGCCGCCGTGCGCGGCGAGATACCGCCGCGCATGGCATGCAGGCGCCGCTCGACGAGCAGCATGAGAATGGCGTGGAGCGCCGCGATCGCGAACAAACCATACGCGATGTTGGCGATGAGAAAGTGAAGCTTGAACAGGGGCGCGGCGGAATACGGCAACACGCGCACGCCGCCGAACAGCAACGGCATCAACGAAGCGAGGCAGGCGAGCGGCAGAACCAGCAAACGCAAGCCGTCGAGCGGGAAGAAAAAACTTTCGATCCAGTAGATGCCGGCGCCGAGCCAGAACATGGCCGACAGGGCGAACGCAAAACCGAACACCATCGCGTTCTGCGGAAAGATGGTGGTATGCAGCAGCACCCCATGCGCGAGCAGCGCGACGAACAGCAGCACGCGGCCCGACGCGCTCATGCCCGAGGCCGCCGAGACGCTTGCGTGAGCAGGCATCGGCGGCACGCTTTCGAGCATGGGACGCACGGCGGTGTGCCGGTGCGAGCGCCAGCCGGCTACGGCAAGGCCGCCGTAGAGGAGCGCAGTGAGGGCATACAGTACAATATCCATCTTCGAAGTTTACACTAGGCTCCAACTCCGCGACGTGTTCCTCTTCACGCGCTTTTCGGGCCGCACTGTTCATCGCTCCCCATGCTCGACAATCTGACTCAACGGATGGCGCGCGTCGTCAAGACGCTGCGCGGCGAAGCCCGGCTCACCGAGGCCAACACCCAGGAAATGCTGCGCGAAGTGCGCCTTGCGCTTCTCGAAGCCGACGTGGCTTTGCCCGTCGTGCGCGAATTCATCGCCAAGGTGAAAGAGAAAGCGCTCGGCGAGGAAGTCATCAGCAGTCTGTCGCCGGGTCAGGCGCTGGTCGGCGTGGTGCAGCGCGAGTTGACCGCGATCATCGGCGGCGACTACGAGGGCAAGGCAGTCGAACTGAACCTCGCCGTCACGCCGCCTGCCGTCATCCTGATGGCCGGCTTGCAAGGCGCCGGCAAGACGACCACGGTCGGCAAGCTCGCCAAGCTGCTGCGCGAGAAGTACAAGAAGAAAGTGCTCACCGTTTCGTGCGACGTTTACCGCCCTGCCGCTATCGCGCAGTTGAAGACGGTGACCGAGCAGGTCGGCGCAGACTTCTTCCCGTCGGAACCCGATCAGAAACCCGTCGATATCGCGCGCGCCGCCGTCGACTGGGCCAAGCGTCACTTCCACGACGTGCTGCTGGTCGACACGGCCGGCCGTCTCGGTATCGACGAAGCGATGATGCAGGAAATCGCCGCGCTTCATAGTTTGCTCAAGCCGGCGGAAACGCTGTTCGTCGTCGACGCGATGCTCGGTCAGGATGCGGTGAACACCGCCAAGGCGTTTAGCGACGCGCTGCCCCTCACCGGTGTGGTGCTCACCAAGCTCGACGGCGACTCACGCGGCGGTGCGGCACTGTCGGTGCGCCATGTCACCGGCAAACCGATCAAGTTTGTCGGTGTCGCCGAAAAACTCGACGGCCTCGAAGTGTTTCACCCGGACCGGATGGCGAACCGGATTCTCGGCATGGGCGACATTCTCGCCCTCGTCGAAGAAGCGCAGAAAGGCGTCGACGTCCAGGCCGCGCAGAAGCTCGCCGACAAGGTCAAGAAAGGCGGCGACTTCGACCTCAACGATTTCCGCGCGCAACTCACGCAAATGAAAGGCATGGGCGGGCTGTCCTCGCTGATGGACAAACTGCCCGCGCAGTTCCAGCAGGCCGCCGCCGGCGCCGACATGGGCCAGGCCGAAAAGCAGATGCGCCGCATGGAAGGCATCATCAATTCCATGACACCGCTCGAACGCGCCAAGCCCGACCTGATCAAGGCGACCCGCAAGCGGCGCATCGCCGCGGGTGCCGGCGTGCAGGTGCAAGAAGTCAACCGCATGCTGAACCAGTACGACCAGATGCGCACGATGATGAAAAAGCTCAAGGGCGGCAATCTGCAAAAGATGATGCGCGGCATGAAGGGCATGTTGCCCGGCATGCGCTAGTTGAATAACGCACGCGCGGCTGACGTCGGGCTCGCGCGGGTTTATGCTGTAGCGCACGTCGTCGCCCCGCAGGCGCAGTTTCTTCAGGGTGCCCCACCTCACACTATGTATACAGTCAACGCTCGCCAGACGTCATGAACCGCGAAGAAGCTCTCCACATTTTCAGCCACTCCGAAGAAATCGTTTCGGCCGAGGACGTCAACGCGTCGATCAGCGGCATGGCGACCGCCATTCGCGACGAGATGAGCGAGGACTTTCCGCTCGTGTTGTCGGTCATGGGCGGCGCGGCCGTGTTCACCGGCATGCTGCTGCCGCACCTCGATTTCCCGCTCGAGTTCGACTACATCCATCTCACGCGTTATCGCAACACCACCAAAGGCGGCAACGAGATGCAATGGCGCGTGGCGCCGGCCGAGTCGGTGAAGGATCGCGTCGTGCTGGTCCTCGACGACATTCTCGATGAAGGCGAAACGATGGCCGCGATCCGCGACCGTATTCTCGCAATGGGCGCGAAGCGCTTTTTGAGCGCCGTGCTGTGCGAGAAGATCATTCCGAAAGCGAAGCCGCTGCGCCCGGACTACTGCGGTTTCGAAGTGCCGGACCGTTATGTGTTTGGGTGTGGGATGGATGCCAAAGGCTACTGGCGGAATCTGCCGACCATTCGGGCGCTGACCGAAGGCGCTTGAGGTTTACGATTGCCTGTTAGAAAAAAAGCGGCTTGCGGGCCGCTTTTTTTATTGCTTAACCGTAGTGACGTGAGCGCTCAAGGTCATAGCTGATGCACGAAAGACCGGATACCGCCCAGCATCATTTCGACTGAAATCGCCACCAGCACGAGGCCCATCAGCCGCTCGAACGCCATCATCGCGCGCTCGCCAAGCCATTTCTGAATCCGCTCCGAAAGCATCAGCACGATCGCGCAGACCACCATCGTGACGGTGAGCGCGCCGATCCATTCCAGCATCTTGCCCGGCGCCTGCGACGTCAGCAGCATCACCGTGGCCAGCGCCGACGGGCCGGCCAGCGCGGGAATCGCCAGCGGCACGATGAGCGGCTCGCCGCCGCGCACGTCGCCGCCGAACGGACCGTCCGGATGCGGGAACACCATGCGCAGCGCGATAAGAAACAGTACGATGCCGCCGCCGATCCGCAATGACTGGTCGGTGAGACTCATCATCCGCAGAAAGCGGTCGCCGAGCACCATGAAGACCAGCAGGATCGCGAACGCGATCGCCACCTCGCGGAGGATGACGATCGTGCGACGTTCGGGTGACACGCCCCGCAGGCAACCGATGAAAATCGGAATGTTGCCGAGCGGGTCGGTGATGAGGATCAGCAGGACGGTTGCGGAGAGGAACGTGTATTCCACCGTCCGCTCCCGTTAGCGCGCCAGCGCGGCGCGAACTTTGCCGATGACCGTTTGCGCGGCGTCGTCCACCGGCAGCAGCGTGGCTTCGGCGTCGCGACGGCCTTGATACTCCAGCTTGCCGTCTTTCAGACCACGATCGCCGATCACCAGACGATGCGGCACGCCGATCAGCTCCCAGTCGGCGAACATCACGCCGGGGCGCTCGCCGCGGTCGTCGAGAATCACGTCGACGCCCGCTTCCACCAGTTGCGCGTACAGCTTGTCCGCCTGCTCGCGCACGGCTTCGCTACGGTCGTAACCCATCGGGCACAGCACGACTTCGAACGGCGCGATCGACTCCGGCCAGATGATGCCCTTGTCGTCGAAGTTCTGTTCGATGGCCGCGCCCAGAATGCGCGTGACGCCGATGCCGTAGCAGCCCATTTCCATCGGCTGCGGCTTGCCGGTTTCGTCGAGGCACGTGGCGTTCATCGCTTCCGAATACTTGGTGCCGAGCTGGAAGACGTGGCCGACTTCGATACCGCGGCAAATGTCGATCACGCCCTTGCCGTCCGGCGACGGATCGCCCTTCTTCACGTTGCGGATGTCGGCAACTAGCGGCTCGGGCAGATCGCGCCCCCAGTTCACACCGGTGATGTGGAAGTCCACTTCGTTCGCGCCGACCACGAAGTCGCTCATGTTCGCGACCGTGCGATCGGCCACGACCTTGACCGGCTGCTTCGTGTCGATCGGGCCGAGGTAGCCGGGCGGCGTACCGAAGGTCTCGACGATTTCGGCTTCGGTCGCCATGCGGAATTCAGCCAGGCCGGGCAGCTTGCTTGCCTTGATTTCGTTCAGCTCGTGATCGCCACGCAGCATCAGCAACCAGATGGTCGGCGCGGCGCCTTCGTTCTCGGTCGCGACGATGATCGACTTGATGGTGCGTTCGAGCGGGATGTTCAGCAACTCGGCCACCGCTTCGCACTTCGCCTTGCCGGGCGTGGCGGTCTTCTTCATGTCTTCGGTAGGCGCTGCGCGCTCGGCGTAGAGCGGCAACGCTTCCGCCGCTTCGACGTTGGCGGCGAACTCCGAAGTCGGGCAATAGGCGATGGCGTCTTCGCCCGTATCGGCGATCACGTGAAACTCGTGCGAGCCGCTGCCGCCGATCGAGCCGTTGTCCGCCGCGACCGCGCGGAAGTCGAGACCGAGGCGCGTGAAGATGCGCACGTACGCGTCGTACATCTTTCGATACGACTCGCGCAGGCCTTCGATGTCCTTGTCGAACGAGTACGCGTCTTTCATGATGAATTCGCGGCCGCGCATCACGCCGAAACGCGGGCGGATTTCATCGCGGAATTTGGTCTGCACCTGGTAGAAATTCACCGGCAACTGACGATAGCTTTTGATCTGATTGCGGGCGATGTCCGTGACGACTTCTTCGTGAGTCGGTCCGATCACGAAATCCGATTGCTTGCGATCCTTGAAGCGCAGCAACTCGGGACCGTATTTGACCCAGCGCCCCGACTCCTGCCACAACTCGGCCGGCTGTACCGCCGGCATCAACAGTTCGATTGCCCCTGCCCGGTTCATTTCTTCACGCACGATGGCTTCCACCTTGCGGATCGAACGCAGGCCGACCGGCAGGTAGTTATAGATACCGCCTGCCACGCGACGGATCATGCCCGCGCGCACCATGAGTTTGTGGCTGACGATCTCGGCGTCGGCGGGCGCTTCTTTCAGCGTGCCGATAAAGAAACGGGAAGCTTTCATTCAGATTTTCCAAAAGCGGCGGCTCCGGAGGGACCGCCCGAAAGAAGACAAGGTAGGAATCAACTCAGATTCATCACGCTGGACGGATGCGCCGGCTGGCTGGCGACGCAAAGCTTGACGCTGCCGCGCAATGCTGTCCACACGAGGGGCAAGAATCGGAAAGAGTGACAGGCTACCGCAAACACGGCCCGTTTGCGGCGAATCGTTCCAATCTGGTGCGAATCGGTGCGGTGGGCTCGTTATCTGTTTATAATCAAAGCAATTTTAAAGGATTCGAAGGTGGTTGTATGCTGGATCGTGAAGGCTTTCGCCCGAACGTCGGCATCATCCTCTTGAACGCGCACAACGAGGTGTTTTGGGGCAAGCGGCTCCGTGAACATTCCTGGCAGTTTCCGCAAGGGGGCATCAAGTACGGAGAGACCCCCGTGCAAGCGATGTATCGGGAGTTACACGAAGAAACCGGCCTGCTGCCTGAGCACGTCAAGGTCATCGGTCGCACGCGCGACTGGTTGCGTTACGAGGTGCCTGACAAGTTCATCAAGCGCGAGGTACGCGGTCATTACCGCGGCCAGAAACAAATCTGGTTCTTGCTCCGGATGGTTGGACGCGACTGCGACATCTGCTTGCGCGCCACCGATCACCCTGAGTTCGATGCATGGCGTTGGAACGAGTACTGGGTGCCGCTCGACTGTGTGATCGAGTTCAAGCGGGATGTGTATCAGTTGGCGCTGACGGAGTTGTCCCGTTTCATGCGTCGTGCTGCGCCGCGTACGGAAAAACCCGCTGGGCATCATGGGCCGCGTTATCCCCGGATAGCAACGTCCATGGAAAGCCCGCCGGATTCCACGGTGATGACGGTGACGTCGGTAACCTCGGTGACGTCGGTTCGCATCGAGACATCGGTTCGAACCACGATCGTGTCCGATTGCGGGCCCGGTTCCGCATCGTCAAGCCGACCCGGCGCCGAAGCCGATCCCGCTTCGGACCACGACGACGATTCGGCAAACGAAACCGCCGGCTCGCTGTATCGCCCGGGCATGCGCAATTAACACTCTGTGCGGCTGTTCTTGCCGCCTCCCTCTGACGTGGCTCTTCGAGCCACGTCAGCGTTTCGAGGAAATCATATTGAAAGCACTTGCACTCGTCGTGGCGTGTGTCGCCACCGGCGCCCTGCTGGCTGGTTGTTCGAGCGCCGGCAAACCTACCAACAAAGACGACAGCGCGTTCACCTACCTGCTGGACCGCAAAGGCAACTGGACGGAAAACGCGGTCGACACGCTGCCGCCACTGCCGCAAGACGCCAACCTGCTACCTTTCGATGTCTCCGGCAATACGCCGCTGCATTTCGCGATCGATCGCAACTCGCTGTCGGTGGGCTCGGATGGCGTGGTTCGGTACACGGTGGTCGTCACCAGCCCGAGCGGCGCGCGCAATGTGAACTATGAAGGGATTCGCTGCGACACGTACGAGTGGCGCCTGTACGCGGGCTTGAACGCCGATCACGACGGTTGGGACCGGACGGTGGAAAACGGCTTCACGCGAATCGAGGACGGTGCGTTGAACGCTTACCACTCGGCGCTGTATCAGGACTATATGTGCGCGAACAAGATGCCCACGGGTAGCGCGAAACAGATGCTGGAAAACATCCGCTACAAGCGCACCGCGACGTCAGGGGTTCATTAAGACTGATGTCGTAAGAAAAAACGCCGTTCCGGCTGACGATGCTGATCAGTTCCGTGACGGCGTTTTTTCGTCTGGATACCCCGTTGTTTTATCGGGAAATCGGGCAATCAGACGAGCACGAGATTGTCGCGATGAATCAGTTCCGGCTCCAGCATGTAGCCGAGCACCGATTCGATATCGCCACTCGGACGCCGCTGGATCCGCTTCGTCTCCGCGCTGCTGTAATTCGTCAGGCCGCGCGCGACTTCCCGTCCCGCTACGCTCAGACAGGCAATCACCTCACCTCGCGCGAACGCACCTTGCACGCCGACGATGCCAATCGGCAGCAAGCTCTTGCCGCCGTCGGTGAGTTTCTCGACCGCGCCGTCGTCGATCACCACGTGGCCACGTACCTGCAGGTGGTCGGCCATCCACTGCTTGCGCGCGGCCATCCGGGCGGTGCGTGCGATCAGTTGCGTGCCGATCGCTTCGCCCGAAGCCAGCCGCGACAGCACGTCCGCTTCACGGCCGCTCGCAATGACCGTATTGGCGCCACTGTGCGCGGCACGCTTGGCGGCGAGAATTTTGGTCAGCATGCCACCGCGACCCAGACTCGAACCCGCGCCGCCAGCCATGGCTTCGAGCTCCAAAGCGCCGGCGTCGGCCTGCTGGACCAGTGTGGCGTTCGGGTCCTTGCGGGGATCGGCGGTGAACAGCCCCTGCTGATCGGTGAGGATGACGAGCGCGTCGCCTTCGATCAGATTCGCCACGAGCGCGCCGAGCGTGTCGTTGTCGCCGAACTTGATTTCGTCGGTAACGACCGTGTCGTTCTCGTTGATGATGGGCACGACACCCAGTCGCAGCAGCGTGAGCAGCGTGGAGCGCGCATTCAGATAGCGCTCGCGGTCGGCCAGATCGGCGTGGGTCAGCAGAATCTGTGCGGTCTGAATGGAATGCTCGGCAAAGCGGCTTTCATAGACTTGCGCCAAACCCATCTGACCGACGGCGGCGGCCGCCTGCAACTCGTCGATTTCGCGTGGCCGCCTGGTCCAGCCGAGCCGCTGCATTCCTTCGGCGATGGCGCCTGAACTCACCAGCACCACTTCCTTGCCCTGCGCTCGCAGAGCGGCAATCTGCGCGGCCCAGCGGCCGATTGCGGCATGATCGAGGCCGCGTCCGTCATTTGTGACGAGGCTCGAACCGACTTTCACTACCAATCGCCGTGAATCTGCGATGACGGAACGCATGGTGCACGGTCTCCCAAGATGAGGCGTGATACACGCCGGTCGCACAGAAGCGCCGGCGCTCGAGCTTTTTATTCTTGCGGATCGACGGACTCGTCCGCTGCGGCGGGCGCTTCAGGCGTTTGCGGCTTTTCGCGGAACCGGACGTCGGCGGCGAGATCTTCCGCTTCCGCCTGGCGCTGCGCGTCGGAATGCGCAGCGATGTGATCGAACACCGCGTAGCAAAGGTTCTCGCAACCCTGACCGGTCAACGCGGAGATTTCGAACACCGGGCCCTCCCAGCCAAAGCCTTCGAGGAAAGCCGAGACGCGCGCTTCGCGTTCGTCTTCCGGCACCATGTCGAGCTTGTTGAGCACAAGCCAGCGCGTTTTTTCGAACAGCAGCTCGTCGTATTTGCGGAGTTCGTTGACGATCGCCTTGGCTTCCGCGACAGGGTCCACCGCGTCGTCGAACGGTGCGAGGTCGACGATATGAAGCAGCAGGCCGGTACGCTGCAGGTGACGCAGGAACTGATGCCCCAGCCCCGCACCTTCCGCCGCGCCTTCGATCAGACCAGGAATGTCTGCGATAACGAAGCTGCGGCTCGGGCCGACGCGCACGACGCCGAGATTCGGCGCGAGCGTGGTGAACGGGTAATCCGCGATCTTCGGCTTCGCGTTGGACACCGACGCGATAAAAGTCGACTTGCCCGCGTTCGGCATGCCGAGCAGACCGACGTCCGCCAGCACTTTGAGTTCGAGGCGCACCATACGGCGCTCGCCCGGCTTGCCGTCGGTCTTCTGACGCGGCGCGCGATTCGTGCTGGACTTGAAATGCAGGTTGCCGAGCCCGCCCGCACCGCCTTGGGCGATCTGCACACTCTGGTTGTGCTCGGTCAGGTCGGCGATGAGTTCGCCGGTTTCCATGTCGGTAATGGTCGTACCGACCGGCATGCGCAGCGTAATGTCGTCGCCGCCCTTGCCGTAGCAATCGGCGCCGCGGCCGTTTTCGCCGTTGCGCGCCAGATGCTTCTTCGCGTAGCGGTAGTCGATCAGCGTATTGATGTTGCGGTCTGCTACCGCAATTACGCTGCCGCCCCGGCCGCCGTCGCCGCCATCCGGGCCGCCGAACGGAACGAATTTCTCGCGGCGCATCGACGCGCTGCCATCCCCTCCGTCGCCGGCGATGACTTCAATCCTCGCTTCGTCAATGAACTTCATGCGTAACTCCGTCCCGTGGTGTGCTGCCAGATGATGCTGCTGATTTAATGCTCTCGGATGCCGCTATTTTGCCGTGCTCGCCGCGCGTCGATCAATCGGCCGAATGGCATAGGACGCGGCGGCACGCAGCCGGGTTTGTTCCCGGAAACCTGCGCAAACCCAATACTCGCCCGGCGAAAATCGCCGGAATAAAAAAAGCCCCGCTAACTTCGCGGGGCCTTCTTCCGGTCCTGAAGCCCGTGTCTGATTAAACTCAGACTGCTGCCGGGACGACGTTGACCATGTGCTTCTTCGCTGCGCCCTTCGTCGAGAAATTGACGTGGCCGTCCGTCAGCGCGAACAAGGTGTGGTCCTTGCCGATACCGACGTTTTCGCCCGGGTGCATGCGCGTGCCACGTTGACGAACAATGATGCCGCCAGCGTTGATGGCCTGACCGCCGTAAACCTTCACGCCGAGGCGCTTCGATTCAGAGTCGCGGCCGTTCCGGGACGATCCGCCTGCCTTTTTGTGTGCCATTTGATTTGCTCCTTAACCGTGCGCTTACGCGTTGATAGCGTCGATGCGCAATTCGGTGTAGTTCTGGCGGTGGCCGCCATGCTTCTGGTAGTGCTTCCGGCGACGCATCTTGAAGATGGTCACTTTCTTGTGACGACCTTGCGACACGACGGTAGCCTTGACGGAAGCCCCACCGACCAGTGGCGTACCGAACTTAATCGATTCGCCTTCGCCTACTGCGAGAACCTGGTCGAGCGTGATTTCAGCGTCAATGTCTGCCGGTATCTGTTCTACTTTAAGTTTTTCGCCGACGGCAACTTTATACTGCTTGCCACCGGTTTTTATGACCGCGTACATTGAAAACCTCACTCTGTGTTCATTCGTTTTTCATTTTCCCCACGCACCGCGCGCGGAAACCCGTGATTATACATAGAGTTAGCTGCACGGTCAAAACTCATTCAATGCTGCTTCGCACTGCCCGGCGGTCGGCCCCGCGGGTCTGACGAGCGCCGCGGCGACCGCCGCCATTACGCCAAGCCGCAGCCAACGCCCCGGAACGGTCGCGATACCCCTTATAATTCGCGGCACTACCCAATTCAGCCACCATGTCGTCGACCGCCACTACTTCCTCCAACGCCGCCAGCCTGCTCGCTCCGATCGCCGAAGACATGCAGCAGGTGAACCGTGTCATCCGGCACCGTCTGGCGTCCGACGTAATGCTGATCAACCAGATTTCCGAGTACATCATCAGTGCCGGCGGCAAGCGGCTGCGCCCCGCGCTGCTCCTGCTCGTGGCCGGCGCGCTCGGGGAAACCACCGGTCACCGCCATGAACTGGCGGCGGTCGTCGAGTTCATCCACACGGCGACCTTGCTGCACGACGACGTAGTCGACGAATCGGATCTGCGGCGCGGCCGGCAAACAGCCAATGCGCTGTTCGGTAACGCGGCGAGTGTACTGGTAGGCGACTTCCTGTATTCGCGCTCGTTCCAGATGATGGTGGGCGTCGGCAAAATGCGGGTGATGGAAATCCTTTCGGAGGCGACCAACATCATCTCCGAAGGCGAAGTCCTGCAGTTGCTGAACATGCACGACGCCGACGTGGACGAAGCGCGCTACATGCAGGTAATCCGCTACAAGACAGCCAAGCTGTTCGAAGCCGCCGCGCAACTCGGCGCGGTGCTGGCCGGCTCGGATGCCAGGACCGAAGCAGCGGCGGCGGAATTCGGGCGGCGCATCGGCACCTCGTTCCAGATCATGGACGACTGGCTCGATTACACGGGCACGGCCGAATCAATGGGCAAGAACGCCGGCGACGATCTTCGCGAAGGCAAACCCACGCTTCCGCTCATCTATTTAATAGAGCGCGGCACGCCCGAGCAGTCGGCGCTCGCTCGCGAAGCAATCGAACAGGGCGGCACCGACCGTTTCGACACGATCTTCGAAGCAATCACGAGCTCTGGCGCGCTGGATCACACGCTCGAATGCGCGAAACAGGAAGCGCAGGCTGCAGCAGCAGCGATTTCTTCATTTCCCGATTCCATTTTCAAAGATAGCCTGCTAGAATTATGTTCTTACTCGACGGCAAGGCAGTCTTAAACGAGACTAAATTACCGAATCAGTCCAAATCGAGCACAGCATTTCTCGCAGTACACATCGGGGTGTAGCTTAGCCTGGTAGAGCGCTACGTTCGGGACGTAGAGGCCGGAGGTTCGAATCCTCTCACCCCGACCAGATTCTCCTTGTTGATTCAAGGCTCAAAAAACCGCCCAGCTTGCTCGGCGGTTTTTTGTTTTCCAGCTTGAAACTGTCAGCCCGCCGAAGTCGCGTCACAACGTCCTACCCCAGCGCGTCCGCCCTTTCGTCCGATGGGACGCCGCATCCCCTCTGCTATATTCTCTCCATCCTTTTCCCTACCCTCAGCGCGCGTGGAACAACTTCCCTTATGGGCGCAGATTGGCGCCGTAGTTCTCCTGCTCATCTGCTCCAGCTTTTTCTCGATTTCCGAAACCGCCATGATGGCGATCAACCGCCATCGGCTGAAACATCTGGCCAGTCAGAATGCCCTTGGCGCGAAGACCACTCAAGGCCTGCTTGCCCACACCGACCAACTGCTGAGCGTCGTACTGATCGGCAACAATCTGTTCAACACGATCATCCCGGTGCTCACCACCTCCATCGCGCTGCATACGTTCGGGCGTAACAATGTAGTGCTGTCGATCGCCACGGGCATCGTCGCGTTCCTTATTATCGTGTTCGCGGAAATCACGCCGAAAATCGTCGGCGCGACTTTTCCGGAGAAAATTGCGCTGCCCGCCAGCCTGCTGATCGCGCCGATGATGCGCGTGGCCCGCCCGCTCGTCTGGTTCGTCAACCTGTTCGCGAACGCCATCTTGCGGGTGCTGCATATCAACACTAAAGGCGCGCGTGATCAGCGCCTGTCCACGGAAGAGTTGCGCAGCATCGTGCTCGAGTCCGGCAGTTTCATGCCGACGAAGCACCGCAGCATTCTGCTCAACCTGTTCGACCTCGAAAACATTTCCGTCGACGACGTGATGATTCCGCGCCGCCGCATCGAAGCCCTCGACTTCGATGCGCCGTTCGAGCAGATCCTGCATCAACTCGAAACCTGCTATCACAACAAGCTGATCGTCTATCAAGGTGACATCGACCGCGTACTGGGCGTGCTGCACGTACGCAAAACGCTGGCCGCCCTGCACAACCAGGAACTGGAGCGCGAAACGCTGCGCGAATTGCTGGCGGAACCGTATTTCGTGCCGACCGGCACACCCGTGTTCCAGCAACTCCAGTATTTCCAGGAGAGCCGCCACCGCACCGCGCTGGTGGTGAACGAATACGGCGAACTCCAGGGGCTCGTCACGCCGGAAGACATCATCGAAGAGCTGATCGGCGAATTCACGACGTCGATTCCGCGTAGTGCCAATTCGCGCGGCGGCTGGAACGAGAGCGGCGAGTGCATCGTCGCGGGCAGCATGCCGCTGCGCGAACTGAACCGCTGGCTACAACTGACACTCCCAACCGACGGCCCGAAAACACTCAACGGTCTGATCCTCGAAATTCTCGAAGACATCCCCGACGGCGACGTTTGCGTGCAGATAGGCGAGATCAAACTCGAAGTGATGCGCAGCGACGATCAGGCCATCCGCACCGTCAAACTGTTCCAGCCGCCGCGCCCGAAGAGCGGCAAATCCTTGCTGAGCTAACCGGCTTTCGGCTGCGGACAAAGCATCGCACAGGCCAGGGACGCGCGCCATTAGCCGAATGGCCGAGTGGCGCTGAGCCCAGTCAATGTCCGAAGATGGCGTCGTCGTGTTTACGAGGCGGCTCATCACCGGACTTTCATGCAAGCGTCTTCCCCACTCGCCGCCGCGCCGCGGCCCATCGTTTTCGATCGCGAAAGCGCGCCTCAGTCCGCCAGGGCGCCACACGCGCCCCACGCGCCTCAAGCGCCTCAAGCGCCTAAAACAACCCCGTTCAACGCTGACCCTCCGCCGGCTCTCGCCGACTCCGATAACGTCCCCGCCGTCCGTCTGCTCACGGAGACGTTGCAGGAAGCGACGCGACGGAACGCGTCGGACCTGCATATCGAACCGGCCGAGCACGGCTGGCGCATACGCTTGCGGATCGACGGCGTGTTGCATGCCATCGCCACGCCGCCCGCGCATCTGCGCGACGCGTTCATCACCCGGGTCAAGGTGCTGGCGCGCCTCGACATTGCCGAGCGGCGCGTGCCGCAGGACGGCCGGTTGCGCATCGCCACGTCCCCCGGCCGCGTGGAAGACTATCGTGTCAACTCGCTGCCGACGCTGTTCGGCGAAAAGCTGGTGTTGCGCAGACTCGACGCGCTGCCGGCCGATCTTTCGCTCGACTCGCTCGGACTCGACGCCCGCCAACGCAATACCGTCGATGCCGCGATCCGCGCGCCCCATGGGCTCGTGCTGGTCACGGGCCCGACAGGCAGCGGCAAAACGCTGTCGCTGTATTGCTTCCTGAATCTGCTCAACGGTGAAGCGCGTAATCTCTGTTCGGTCGAAGATCCTGCCGAGATCCAGCTTGCCGGTATCAATCAGGTGAGCGTGCGCGAGAAAGCCGGGCTGACATTTGCGGTCGCATTACGCGCCTTTCTTCGGCAGGACCCGGACGTGATCATGGTCGGCGAAATTCGCGACGAGGAAACCGCCGACGTCGCGGTAAAGGCCGCTCAAACCGGGCACCTCGTGCTCTCGACGCTGCACACGAACGACGCGCCCGCCGCCATTGCACGCCTGCTGGATATCGGCGTCGAGCCGTACAACCTCGCGGCAGCGTTACGCATGGTGACGGCGCAGCGACTGGTGCGGCGGCTCTGCATGGCGTGCCGCGCGCCTGCACACGAATCCGCGAAGGCACTCGAGGCGGCGGGCTTCAGCCGCGATCTCGCGACCGGGAGCCCCGCAGACTGGCAGCCGTTTGCCGCGACCGGATGCGCCGCATGCCACGGCATCGGTTACCGCGGGCGGGTCGGCGTTCATCAGGTGATGCCTGTCTCGGACGCGATGCGCGAACTGATCGTGACCCGCGCGGGCACGCACGAACTGGCAAGACTCGCACAGGCCGAACAGGTGACGACCTTGCGCGACGCTGCGTTGGCGCGCGTGCGTGACGGCACCACCAGCCTCGCCGAAGCCCTTGCCGCCACCGAGGTCGCATGAGCGCTGCCCTCCCAATGCAAGCCACGTCGCGCGTGCCGCCGCTGTCGAGCGAAACGCGTTTCCGCTGGCGCGGCGTCGACAGCTCCGGCGCTCACAAACAGGGTGCGCTGATCGCGCCCGACCCCGGCACCGCGCGCGCGATCCTCAAACGCGACAATCTGTTCGTCGTGGAATTGAAAGCGCATGGTCCGGCGCCGCGCGCCAAAGCCACGGCCGCGGACGTTTCACGCTTCACCCGACAGTTGGCAAGCCTGCTGCGCGCCGGCTTGCCGCTCGCGCCGGCGCTCGAACTGCTTGGTCAGGCGCAGAGTTCGCGTCCACAAGGCATGCCGCGAATCGCCAGTGCCGTTGCTCGCGACATCACCGGCGGCCTGCGGTTTTCTGCGGCTTTGCAGCGGCATCCGGCGCAGTTCAGCGCGCTTTACTGTCAGCTCGTCGAAGTCGGTGAGGCCGCGGGCGCACTGGCGACAGTGTTGGCCCGCATCGCCGAAGATCGCGAGCGGGCGGCCGCGCAACGCGGCAGAGTCCGCGCAGCGCTCACTTATCCGGTCGCCATTCTGTTGCTCGCCCTCGTGATTACGGCGGCATTGCTCGTCTGGGTAGTCCCGACTTTCAAGCAGATTTTCGACGGCTTCGGTGCCGCGCTGCCCGCGCCGACGCAGTTCGTGCTGGCGCTGTCGTCCGCTGCCGCGCGCTGGAGCATACCGTTGCTCGCCCTGCTCTTCGCAACGTTCTCGGCGATGATATTTCTGCTACGCAAATCGGAATCGGCGCGCATCCGGTTTGCGCGCTTATCGCTGACAATGCCCATCGCGGGTCCGTTGTTGCGCACCTTGTGCGCGGCGCGCTGGAGTCGCGCGCTCGGCACGCTGCTGTCTGCCGGCACACCGCTCGCCGATGCTTTCGATTCGCTCACGCATGCCACCGGCAACGCGTTTTTCGACCGTGCCACCGTCGAGATCGGCGCGCGTCTGAAGCGCGGCGAACGACTCGCCGCAGCCATGCGCGCCGCCCGCTGTTTCGCGCCCGAGGTCGTGCAACCGGTCGCGGTCGCCGAGGAATCGGGCGCGCTCGACGCGATGCTGATCGACGTGGCCTCGCTCGCCGATCGTCAGGTCGACGAGCGTATCGGCACGCTGTCGAGCCTATGCGAACCGCTCGTCATCATCGTGCTGGGTGGGCTGGTCGGCGGACTCGTCATCGCCATGTATCTTCCCATCATTCAACTCGGTAACGTGGTGTAGCATCGCAGCCGACTCCGCCCTTTTATCCATGCAGGCTTCTTTTCCACTCGTGTCAGATACTTCTTCCAGTCCGCTGTCCGTCGTCCCGTCGGGCCTGCTGTCCGGTCACTTCGCCGCCGACCTCGGTCTCGCGTTCGGCAGTCTGCCCGCCGGTCTGCAGATCGCGTTCGTGATCGTGTTCGGACTCGTGATCGGCAGTTTCCTGAACGTGGTCGTGCATCGCGTGCCGATCATGCTCGAACGTGCGTGGCGCGAAGACCTTCGCGACCTGCACGAGGAACACAGGGAGCACGGGCTACACGGGGAACACGGGCAACACGACGCACTCGAAGCCGCCGACGCAAACAACGACCCAGTGGAAGAAGACACCCTTCCCGCGCGCTACAACCTGTGGGTGCCGCGCAGCGCCTGTCCTCATTGCGGCCACGTTCTGTCCGCCTGGGAAAATGTGCCGGTGTTGAGCTACGTGCTGCTACGCGGGCGTTGCTCGGCCTGCAAGGCTCCCATCGGCGCGCGCTATCCGCTTATCGAACTCGCCAGCGCGGCCTTTGCCGTCGAGGCACTCGTCTCGTTCGGCCCGACCCCGATGGCGCTCGCCGCGTTCGGCTTATGCGCGGCCTTGCTCGCGATGAGCGCGATCGACATCGACACTCACCTGCTGCCCGACTCGATGACACTGCCTTTGCTGTGGGCCGGTCTTATCGTCAACTTCGACGGTATGTTCGCGAGCAGCCTGCAGGACGCCGTGCTCGGCGCGATCTTCGGCTACCTCGTGTTGTGGGCCGTGCACTGGGTATTCCGTCTGGTCCGCGGTATCGAAGGCATGGGTTATGGCGACTTCAAACTGCTCGCCGCGCTAGGGGCCTGGCTCGGCTGGGCCGCCCTGCCGCAGATCGTGCTGATCGCGGCGGTGACCGGCGCGCTGGTCGGACTCGCGGCCACCTGGCGCGGCCGGATGCGCTTCGAAGAACCGCTGCCTTTCGGTCCTTTTCTCGCGGCTGGCGGCGCTGTTACCCTCTTTCTCGGCACACCCCTCTATCTGGCTTTGGGAGGCTGAAGCATGTTCGTTGTGGGATTAACCGGCGGCATCGGCAGCGGCAAATCGACCGTCGCCGACCTGTTCGCCGCGCACGGTGTTCCGCTCGTCGACGCGGACCTGATCGCGCACAGCATCACCGCTCCGGGCGGCCCGGCCATGCCGCTAATCGAAGCGGAGTTCGGCGCGCAATTCGTCGCCCCCGACGGCTCGCTCGACCGTGCCCGCATGCGCGCGCTCGTATTCAGCGACGACAGCGCGCGCGCCCGGCTCGAAGGCATCACCCATCCGCTAATCCGCGCCGAGACCTCCCGCGCTCAACGCGAAGCACGAGGACCGTATGTCATCGTAGTCGTACCGCTGCTGGTCGAATCCGGTAACTGGAAGCAGCGCTTTGGCCGCGTCCTCACCGTCGATTGCAGCGTGGAAACGCAAATCGCGCGCGTCATGCGGCGCAACGGTTTTAGCCGCGAGCAGGTGTTGGCGATCATCGCCCGTCAGGCCACCCGCGAAGCGCGTCTTGCCGCGGCCGACGACGTTATCGACAACGACAACGACGACGACAACGACAACGCGTCGCTCGACACACTGAAGTCGGCAGTCGACACGCAGCATCGGACCTACCTGTCGCTGGCAGCGGCAGCAACCTGAGCCCGCGCTTTTCGCGCGGTTTCGCAGCCGGTTGAACTTTGTCGGACCACGCGAGCCGAACCACGCAGAAACCGCTCGAAACGCGTGAAAAAAACGCCAAACCAGTGCTTAAAAAGTGCGTGATTGCTAGGGTAGTCTCCCCGCATTAGAATGTTCTGCATTCCTGTCACCGACCACGCCCGAGGCGAGCCCGCTTGATCCTTTACGAGTATCCCTTCAACGAGCGAATCCGGACGCTATTGCGCCTCGAAGACCTGTTCGAGCGCTTCACGTTTTTCCTGACTCAGGAAGACGCCAGGGAACATCACGTCGCGCTGACCACCTTATTTGAAATCACCGAGGTGGCGGGACGCGCAGATCTGAAGTCCGATCTGATGAAGGAACTCGAGCGGCAACGGCAAACGCTGGCGCCGTTTCGCGGCAATCCGGGTATCGAGCAGGACGCGCTGGAAGCGGTGCTCGGCGAGATCGAGCAAACGCTCGCAGGTCTGTCGCAAATGCAGGGCAAAACCGGCCAGCATCTCGCCGAGAACGAATGGCTCGCCAGCATTCGCAGCCGCGCCATCATTCCTGGCGGCACCTGCAAATTCGACCTGCCTTCTTATTACGCGTGGCAACAACTCCACCCCGACCAGCGTCGTCAGGACATCGCCAAGTGGGTCACCCCGCTGCTTCCGCTGCGCGACGCGGCCACCATCGTGCTGCGGCTCGCGCGCGAATCCGGTCAGGCGTCCAAGGTCATGGCCATGCAGGGCAGCTACCAGCAAATGCTGTCCGGCCGCTCGTATCAGTTGATGCAGGTGCGCGTGGCGCCCGAATTGCGGGTGATTCCCGAAGCCAGTGCCAACAAGTACATGTTGTGGGTTCGCTTCACGGTGCAGGACGGCGATCTGCGTCCGCGCGCGGTCGATGTCGACGTACCGTTCCAACTCACGCTGTGTAGCCTGTAACGCCAGGCTGCTGAAATCCGAAACATAGGGCCGCGCCTTTAAAGCGGCGAAAAATGCCCCTATATTCGATCCTTGTTCCGTTTTGCGATTGACTGCCTGACCGTATGCCTACCGTCGTCAAATGCCCCACTTGCGGAAAAGATGTCCGCTGGTCCCCCGAAAACCGCTTTCGGCCGTTCTGCTCCGAGCGTTGCAAGCAGATCGACCTCGGTGCGTGGGCCACGGAAAAATACAAGATCGGCGGGACCGATCAGGAAGCGTCGTCGGACGAGACGCCCGACGACGGTTACAACCCGCACTGAGCGTCCGCTTCAGTGCTCCTCGGCCGCGAGCCATTCCAGCACGGGAATAGTCGCCGGCAGCAACGGTGAGACATCCGCCGGCAACGCCTGCCAGACGAACGCCTGGCCTTCACGCCCGTGCGGCTCGCCGCTCCACTGAGTCACCTTGCAGAAGAACAGCCGCACATAAGCATGCGGATAGTCGTGTTCGAGCGTGTGCCACAAATGACTTGCCTCGACCGTAATGCCGAGTTCCTCGTGCAACTCGCGGGCGAGCGCCGCTTCCACCGATTCGCCCGGCTCCAGCTTGCCGCCCGGAAATTCCCAGTAGCCCTCGTAGGGCTTGCCGGCCGGCCGCTGCGCCAGCAGATAGCGCCCGTCCGGCTGAATCAGCACGCCGACGGCCACTTCGGTCACCTTGCGGCCGGCCGCGTTTTTTTCCGCATCGGTCATGGCGCGCCTCAGGCCGGTGCTTTGCGGCCGGACCAGTCGCGCGCGAATTGCCACGCCACCCGTCCCGAGCGCGAGCCGCGTTCCAGCGCCCACACCAACGCATCGCCGCGAGCCGCTTCGACCTCGGCGTCGTCGCAGCCGAAATGCCGCAGCCAGTGAGCGATGATCGACAGGTAATCGTCCTGCTTGAACGGATAGAAGCTCACCCACAGCCCGAAGCGCTCGGACAGGGAGATCTTTTCTTCGATCACTTCGCCCGGATGGATTTCGCCGTCCGACGTGTGCTTGTACGTCTCGTTGTCGCTCATGTATTCGGGCAACAGATGACGGCGATTCGACGTCGCGTAGATCAGCACGTTGTCGGACTGCGCGGCGACCGAGCCGTCGAGCGCGACTTTCAGCGCCTTGTAACCGGATTCGCCGTCTTCGAACGAGAGGTCGTCGCAGAACACCACGAAGCGCTCCGGCCGTTGCGAGATCAGGTCGACGATATCGCCGAGATCGTGCAGGTCGTCCTTGTCCACTTCGATCAGACGCAGACCGTCTTTGGCGTACGCGTTCAGGCAGGCCTTGATGAGCGACGACTTGCCGGTGCCGCGCGCGCCCGTCAGCAGCACGTTGTTGGCCGGCTGCTTATGTACGAACTGGCGCGTGTTCTGTTCGATCAGGCCCTTCTGACGATCGATGTTCTGCAGGTCGTCGAGCTGAATGTCGGAGATGGCCGGCACCGGTTGCAGATAGCCGCGCCCCTGGCGCTTGCGCCAGCGAAAGGCGACTGCAGCCGACCAGTCGATCTCGGGCGCCGCGGGCGGCAACATCGCTTCGAGGCGAACGAGCACGGCTTCGGCGCGGGTCAGAAACTGTTCGAGTTTGTCCATGGTGATGAAAAGCGGCGAAGCGCCGCATAAAGAACCTGGTTACGAACGATAGTCGGCGTTGATGCTCACGTAATCGTGCGACAGATCGCAAGTCCAGATCGTGGCTTGCGCAGTGCCGCGGCCGAGTACGACGCGAATGCCGATCTCGCTCTTTTTCATGACGCGCTGGCCGTCTTCTTCGCGATAGGCCGGATTGCGGCCGCCGGCGGTGGCGACCAGCACGTCGTCCAGATACAGATCGATCTTGCCGACGTCGAGATCGTCGATACCGGCATAGCCGATGGCCGCGAGAATGCGGCCGAGATTCGGGTCCGATGCGTAGAACGCGGTCTTCACGAGCGGCGAGTGGCCGATCGCGTACGCGATCTGCCGGCACTCGCCGATGCTCGAGCCGCCTTCGACATGGACCGTCATGAATTTGGTCGCGCCTTCGCCGTCACGCACGATCAGTTGCGCGAGCGTTTGGGCGACTTCCGTCACGGCGTCGCGCAGCGCGACATACGCCGGCGAATCGGTCGAGGTGATGGCCGGCAGGCTCGACTTGCCCGACGCGATCAGGATGAACGAGTCGTTGGTCGAGGTATCGCCATCGATCGTGATGCAGTTGAACGAGCGGTCGGCCACGTGCTTGACCAGCGCGTCGAGTACCGGTTGCGCGACGGCCGCGTCGAACGCGAGGAAGCCGAGCATGGTCGCCATGTTCGGCTTGATCATGCCGGCGCCCTTGCTGATGCCGGTGAACGAAACCGTGTGGCCGTCGATCGTGACCTGACGCGAGGTGGCCTTCGGCAAGGTATCCGTGGTCATGATCGCCTGCGCGGCGTCGAACCAGTTGGATTCCTTGCGGTTCGCCAATGCAGCCGGCAAGCCGGCCGTCAGACGATCCACCGGCAACGGTTCGAGAATCACGCCCGTCGAAAACGGGAGCACCTGTTCCGGCGCGATGTCGGCGAGGCGCGCCAGTTCGACGCAGGTCGCGCGCGCCGCCGCGAGGCCCGGCTCGCCGGTGCCCGCGTTGGCGTTGCCGGTGTTGATCACCAGCGCGCGAATCGGTTTGCCGCCGGCGCGCACGCGCTCGAGGTTCTCGCGGCATACCGTCACGGGCGCGGCGCAAAAGCGGTTCTGCGTGAACACGCCGCCGACCGTCGCGTTTTCATCGATGGAAATGACCAGCACGTCCTTGCGGTTCGGTTTGCGGATATTCGCCTCGGCCCAGCCCAGCGTCACGCCGGCAATGGGATGGAGTTGAGCGGGATCGATCGAAGGGAAATTGACAGCCATGGTCGCGACCTGTCGAAGAAAATGCCGGCAGGCGCCGGCATTGAGGAGACGAAAACTGGTGATCCGGCCAGGTTGCCGGAGCACCGCGGAATTCAACGCTAAATCGGAGCAGAAGGCGACGCGGCGCGCGTGACGCGCGCCGCCTCCCGCTTTATACGATCTTGCCGTGACACTGTTTGTACTTCTTGCCGCTGCCGCACGGGCACGGGTCGTTACGTCCGACCTTCGGCACGTTGTCCATGGTGACGTTGGGCGCAACCGTCTGTTGCAGCGTGCCGGTGCTCATGGCTTCGCCGATCATCGCGGCCGTCGCGGCTTCTGCGGCAACCGGCGCTGCCGCCGCGGCTTCCGCCAGTTCGGCATGGCGGAACTCCACGTTGTCGACAAGCGAACCACCTTGCTCTTCGATCTGCTCCACCGCTTGTTCCAGTTGCTCCGGCGACTGGATCTGCACGTTCATGACCACGCGGGTGACTTCGAGCTTTACGGCGTCGAGCATTGCAGCGAACAGTTCGAACGCTTCGCGCTTGTATTCCTGCTTCGGGTTCTTCTGCGCATAGCCACGCAGGTGAATGCCCTGGCGCAGATGGTCGAGCGCGGCCAGATGTTCGCGCCAGCTACGGTCCAGCGTCTGCAGCATGATCGAGCGTTCGAAACCGCTGAACGACTCGCGGCCGACCAGTTCGACCTTGGCTTCGTACGCTTCGTCCGCCGCAGCTTCCACCGCTTCGAGAATTTCGTCCGAGCTGATCGAGTTGGACTCGTTGATCATTTCCTGGATGGCGAGGTCGAGCTGCCACTCGTTGCGCAGCAGTTCTTCCAGTTCCGGCACCGACCATTGTTCTTCGATGCTGCCGGCCGGCACGAACTGATGCACGAGGTCGGCAATCACGCCATGACGCATCGCGCCGATGGTCTCGGTAATGTCATTCGCTTCCAGCAGTTCGTTGCGCTGCTGGTAGATGACCTTACGCTGATCGTTCGAGACGTCGTCGTATTCGAGGAGCTGCTTGCGCACGTCGAAGTTGCGCGCTTCCACCTTGCGCTGCGCCGACTCGATGGAGCGGGACACGATGCCCGCTTCGATCGCCTCGCCTTCCGGCATCTTCAGGCGGTCCATGATCGCGCGCACGCGGTCGCCGGCGAAAATGCGCAACAGCGGATCTTCCAGCGACAGATAGAAACGCGACGAACCCGGGTCGCCCTGACGGCCGGCACGGCCGCGCAGCTGATTGTCGATACGGCGCGATTCGTGACGCTCGGTGCCGATGATATGCAAGCCGCCCGCGGCTTTCACCTGATCGTGCAGCGCCTGCCATTCGTCGTGCAGTTTCTGGATGCGGGTTTGCTTCTCCGCGTCGGACAACGTTTCGTCCAGTTCGATGAACGACGCCTGCTTTTCGGCATTGCCGCCGAGCACGATGTCGGTACCGCGACCGGCCATGTTGGTGGCGATCGTCACGCGCTTCGGACGTCCGGCTTCGGCGACGATTTCCGCTTCACGCGCGTGCTGCTTGGCGTTCAGCACTTCGTGCGGCAGGCCGGCCTGCTTGAGCAGATGCGACAGCAACTCGGAGTTTTCGATCGACGTCGTGCCGACCAGCACCGGCTGACCGCGCTCGTAACAATCGCGAATGTCGCGGATGACCGCGTCGTAACGCTCCTTGGCGGTCTTGTAGATCTGGTCCTGCTTGTCGATCCGCTTCGGCTGACGGTTGGTCGGAATGACGACCGTTTCGAGACCGTAGATCTCGTTGAATTCGTAGGCTTCGGTGTCGGCCGTGCCGGTCATGCCGGACAGCTTCGCGTACATGCGGAAGTAGTTCTGGAACGTGATGGACGCGAGCGTCTGGTTCTCGCTCTGAATCTTCACGTGTTCCTTGGCCTCGACGGCCTGGTGCAGGCCGTCCGACCAGCGGCGGCCCGACATCAGGCGGCCGGTGAATTCGTCGACGATCACCACGTCCCCGTTCTGAACCACGTAATGCTGGTCCTTGAAGAACAGCGTGTGTGCGCGCAATGCGGCGTACACGTGGTGCATCAGCGTGATGTTTTGCGGCGCGTAGAGGCTTTCGCCTTCGGCAATCAGGCCCCACTCGGCGAGCAGACGCTCGGCTTTCTCGTGGCCCGATTCCGTCAGGAACACCTGACGGCCTTTCTCGTCCAGCGTGTAGTCGCCCGGCTTCTCGACGCCGGTACCGTCGGCCTTCTCTTCGCCGATCTGGCGTTCGAGCAGTGGCGGCAGCGCGTTCATGCGCACGTAGAGTTCGGTGTGATCTTCGGCCTGACCGGAGATGATGAGCGGCGTGCGGGCTTCGTCGATGAGAATCGAGTCGACCTCGTCGACCACCGCGAAATTCAGGGCTCGCTGCACGCGCGACTCTGTCTCGTAGACCATGTTGTCGCGCAGATAGTCGAAGCCGAATTCGTTGTTGGTGCCGTAGGTGATGTCGGCTGCGTAAGCTTCCTGCTTCGCGCCGTGATCCATTTGCGACAGATTGATACCGACCGACAGACCCAGGAAGTTGTACAGGCGCGCCATCCATTCGGCGTCGCGTTGGGCCAGGTAGTCGTTGACGGTGACGACGTGGACGCCGCGGCCGGACAGCGCATTGAGATAAACCGGCAGCGTCGCGACGAGCGTCTTGCCCTCGCCCGTACGCATTTCGCCGATCTTGCCGAAGTGCAGCACCATGCCGCCGATGAGCTGGACGTCGAAGTGGCGCATCTTGAGCACCCGCTTGCTGGCTTCGCGGCAGACCGCGAAGGCTTCCGGCAGGAGTTTGTCGAGCGACTCGCCACTGGCCACCCGCTGGCGGAATTCATCCGTCTTGGCTCGCAGTTGATCGTCCGTCAATTGCTCGATCTGCGGTTCGAGCGCATTGATCGCCGCGACGGTCTTTTGATATTGCTTGACTAGCCGCTGGTTGCGGCTGCCAAAAATCTTTTGTAGAAAACCGGTGGTCATCGGATCGGTGTCTGCGTCGCGGCTTCGGCTGGTTCGCGGCGTGCAGTGCATGCACGTGCGCTCCCGGGTCGGAAGGGCCTCGGCGGCTTAGTCCAAGAGTGAATTCGAATCGCGCATTTTAGCACGCGCCCTTGCCCGCGCCTGTGACGGCGCCGCGATGAAGGCCAGCCTCGGGAGGCTTGCCGCAGCGCCCTTTAACGGTGTCGGGCGAGGCAGGGTGGCGGGCATGCCGCGCGGTACAATCGCGGCGTCGACGCACATGGGGTGCGCCCACGCCCTTAAGTCCACACATGAGCCGTATTCCGTCCTTTTCAAGGCCGCCGCCCAAGCAGTTCAATGCGCGCCGTCCGCAGCCGCTCGCCGAAGTGCTGCGCCGCACGGACGCGTTTGCCGCGCTGCGCGCGGGCGTCGAGCAGATCGCGGCGCTCGAAAAGGACTTGCGCGAGTTGCTGCCCGATTACCTTGCGACCAGCGTGGAGCCGAGCTTCATCAAGGAAGGCGTGCTGGCGCTGTTCGCTGCGCACAATGCTCTGGCGGCGCGCTTGCGGCATCTCGAGCCGCGGCTGTTATCCGACTTGCAGCAGCGCGGCTGGCCGGTGAATGCGCTGCGCATTCGCGTGCGCCCGCAGCCGCTCAAGGAGGCGCCGCCGGTCAAGCAGGCGCGCATGACGCCGGTCGGTGCCAACGCGCTGCAGGCGTTGAGCGAATCGCTCGCGCCGTCGCCGCTGCAGGAAGCCTTGGCGAAAATGGCGGCGCGGCATCGGAGAAATCGCTGAGTCGATTCTGAAGAAAGCGTTTCACCAACGAATAAGCGGCCCAATGGGCCGCTTATTTTTCGTCGCTAACTTCGGAAATTTCCGAAGAAGGAAACGCTGCTACCTTCAGGCAAACGCCGTCTGCGTCTCGAATGCGAAGCCGCGCGGCGCCTTTTGCGTATCGTCGAAGGTGACGATTTCATACGCGTCTTCGTGAGCCAGCAACTCGCGCAACAGCAGGTTGTTCAGTCCGTGACCCGACTTGTAGGCCGTGTACGACGCCAGCAGCGGATGACCCACCACGTATAGATCGCCGATCGCGTCGAGCATCTTGTGCTTCACGAATTCGTCGTCGTAACGCAGGCCGTCGTTGTTCAGAATGCGGTATTCGTCCAGCGCGATCGCGTTGTCGAGACTTGCGCCGCGGGCAAGGCCCAACTCACGCAGCATCTCGACTTCATGCGCGTAACCGAAGGTGCGCGCCCGCGCGATATCGCGAATGTACGAGGTATTGGCGAAGTCCACTTCCAGCGCCTGACCGGTCTTGTCGACCGCGGGATGACGGAAGTCGATGGTGAACTTCAGCTTGAAACCGAAAAACGGATCGAGACGGGCAAACTTGTCGCCGTCGACAATCTCAACCGGCTTGATGACCTTGATGAACTTCTTCGGCGCGTTCTGCTGCTCGACGCCGACCGATTGAATCAGAAACACGAAAGTGGACGCGCTGCCGTCCATGATGGGAATTTCTTCAGCGGTGACATCCACGTACATATTGTCGATGCCGAGACCGGCGCAGGCGGACATCAGATGTTCGATGGTGGAAACACGGACGCCGTCCTTCTGCAAAACGGACGCGAGGCGAGTGTCGCCGATCGACATGGTGTTCGCGGGAATTTCCACCGGCGTGGGCAAATCCACGCGGGTGAAGACAATGCCGGTATCGGGACCCGCCGGGCGAAGCGTCAGTTCGACTTTTCGCCCCGAGTGCACGCCGATGCCGACAGTCTTGACGATCGATTTGATAGTGCGCTGCTTCAACATGGTGATCTTCTATTCGATTGAAAATCCCAATCGGGACTTTTTATTCCATAGCGCGCATTGTACTCCAAAGGCCTTCGGAGCGTCGTTACACGGTACGTATCAATCTGTTTCCGGGCGTTACCCAGATGGCTCCGCAGCCATCCAACAACAGGACAACATCAGGAAAGCGTGACGGGCCGATGTCCGGAACGGAGGCGTTTCCGGTCATCGGCCCGCGTAACGGCCTGTCACAAAAGCGTCTTGCTTGCCGTTGCCTCGACACGACACGCTACAAGCGCGGTTCGAAGCGAAGGCGCGAGACGCCGTGACTAGCTCAACGTGGCGAGAATACTAGCTGCATCGCTGACTTCGAATTTGCCGGCAGCCTCGACGTTCAACGTCTTGACCACGCCGTCGTCGACCACCATCGCGTAGCGCTGGGAACGGATTCCCATGCCGCGCGCCGACAAATCCTGCTCCAGACCGAGCGCCCGCGTAAAAGCCGCACTACCGTCCGCCATCATGCGCACCTTGCCCGAGGCGTGCTGATCGCGTCCCCACGCGCCCATTACGAACGCGTCGTTGACGGACACACACCAGATCTCGTCGATCCCAAGCGCGCGCAACTGCTCGGCGTGCTCGACGTAACCCGGTACGTGTTTGGCCGAACAGGTCGGCGTGAACGCGCCAGGCAATCCGAAGATCACCACGCGCTTGCCCACCGTCTGTTCGCGCACGTCGAAGCTGTTCGGCCCCAACGTGCAACCCGCCCGCTCGTCTTCGATGAACTCGAAGAGCGTCGCGTCGGGTAGCTTTTCACCTGCCTGAATCATGCTCAATCCTTTGCATCGATGCGAACCAGACCCGCACGCTGTCGTGTCGGGGTGAATGAAAGTGTCGCCCTGCCCTCGGGCGCCGCCTTGCAACGACAACCGCGACCACCGCCCCATCCGCGCTTCGCGAATCCGAAGGGGGCACCTGTCCGCGCCGCGGATCTCACGATACGCGACCTGTTTGCCGTTCACCCGCCACGCTCGTGCATCCGTCCGCCAACGCTGCTGTGTTCGACCACTCGCAGCGCGGCAACGAAAGCCTGCCCGCGCTTAGTCCGCCTGCTTGCGCAGGAACGCCGGAATGTCGTACGTGTCGACGCCTTTTTCCTGCAGCGCCTGCACATGCGAAGCCGCGGTGTCGCGCGAGGTGCGCCACACCGCCGGCGTATCCAGCGCGCCGTAATCGGCCGTGCTCGCGTGCGACGACGACGGTGCGTACGTTGCGTGCTGCGTGCTGATCGGCTGATTGTCGGTACCCGTGCGCAGCAGCGTCATCGGTGCCGATTGCTGCTTCTTCGCCGCACGGCCCAGACCCGTTGCCACCACCGTCACGCGCAGGGCGTCGCCCATTGCGTCGTCGTACACCGCACCGAAGATCACCGTCGCGTCTTCCGCGGCGTAGCTCTTGATGGTGTTCATCACTTCACGCGTTTCGGACAGACGCAGCGAACGGCTCGACGTGATGTTGACCAGCACGCCACGCGCACCCGACAGGTCCACGCCTTCCAGCAGCGGGCTGGCCACGGCCTGCTCGGCGGCCAGACGCGCGCGATCGACACCGGCGACCGTCGCCGTGCCCATCATCGCCTTGCCCTGCTCGCCCATCACCGTTTTCACGTCTTCGAAGTCGACGTTCACCAGACCGTCGACGTTGATGATTTCCGCGATACCGGCCACAGCGTTGTTCAGAACGTCGTCGGCGCACTGGAAGCACTTGTCCATCTCGGCGTCATCGCCCATCACCTCGAACAGCTTGTCGTTCAGAACGACGATCAGCGAGTCGACGTGATCCTCCAGTTGCTGCGAGCCTGCTTCTGCCACGCGCATGCGCTTGCCGCCTTCGAATTCGAACGGCTTGCTGACCACGCCGACGGTCAGGATACCCATTTCCTTGGCGATCTGCGCGACCACCGGCGCTGCGCCCGTGCCCGTGCCGCCGCCCATGCCGGCGGTAATGAACACCATGTGCGCGCCGCGCAGTGCGTCGGAAATCCGTTCACGCGCTTCTTCGGCCGCAGCACGGCCCATTTCCGGCTTGGCGCCTGCGCCCAGACCCGTATTGCCGAGCTGGATCACCGCGGTGGCGCGCGAGCGCGATAGAGCCTGCGCGTCCGTGTTCATCACGATGAAGTCGACGCCTTGCACGCCCTTGTTGATCATGTGCTGCACGGCATTGCCGCCAGCGCCGCCTACTCCGACCACCTTGATGATGGTGCCGTTCGTTTCGGTTTCCAGCATCTGGAATTCCATTGTTGCCTCCGTCAAGATAAAAAATGACCGCCACTTCGGCCGTTATTCAACGGGAGATCGGGCAACCTCCCATCGCGCGCCAGCCGCCGGCACCAGCGCGTAGTTGAACCAAAACGTGAACCAGAACCTTCGAGCCAACCGCTAACCGTCACTGCCAGAGAACTATCAGAAGTTGCCGAGGAACCAGTCTTTCATTCGCGTGAACACCTGGCCCATCGACCCCGACTGCACCGCGACCTTGCGGCCGCGCATCCGTTGCGAGCGTCCTTCGACGAGCAGCCCCATGGCCGTCGAATAACGCGGGTTACGCACGACGTCCGCCAGACCGCCCGCGTATTCCGGCACGCCGATGCGTACCGGCTTCAGGAAAATATCTTCCCCGAGTTCCACCATGCCGAGCATCATCGACGCGCCGCCGGTCAGCACCACGCCGGAGCTCAGCAGTTCTTCGTAACCCGACTCGCGCACGACCTGCTGCACGAGCGAAAACAGTTCTTCGACGCGCGGCTCGACCACCGCCGCCAGCGCCTGACGCGACAGCGTGCGCGGACCGCGCTCGCCGAGGCCCGGCACTTCGATCATCTCGTCCGGATCGGCCAGCGCCTGCTTGGCGATGCCGTAATCCACCTTGATGTCTTCGGCGTCCGGCGTCGGCGTGCGCAGCGCCATCGCGATGTCGCTCGTAATCTGGTCGCCGGCAATCGGAATCACCGCCGTATGACGGATCGCGCCTTCGCTGAAAATCGCGATGTCCGTCGTCCCGCCGCCGATATCCACCAGCACCACGCCGAGTTCTTTCTCGTCTTCCGTCAGCACCGCAAGCGACGAAGCCAGCGGTTGCAGGATCAGATCGTTCACTTCGAGCCCGCAACGGCGCACGCACTTGACGATGTTCTGCGCCGCGCTCACCGCGCCGGTGACGATATGCACCTTCACTTCCAGGCGGATGCCGCTCATGCCGATCGGCTCGCGCACGTCTTCCTGACCGTCGATGATGAATTCCTGCGTGAGGATATGCAGCACCTGCTGGTCGGTCGGAATGTTGATCGCCTTGGCCGTCTCGATCACGCGCGCCACGTCGGTCTGCGTGACTTCCTTTTCCTTGATCGCCACCATGCCGCTCGAATTGAAGCTGCGGATATGGCTGCCGGCAATCCCGGTGAACACGTTGGTGATCTTGCAGTCGGCCATCAGCTCGGCTTCTTCGAGCGCGCGCTGGATCGACTGCACGGTGGCCTCGATGTTCACCACCACACCTTTCTTGAGCCCCTTCGATTCGCTCTGGCCGAGGCCGATCACCTCGTAGTGACCTTCGCCCTTCAACTCGGCGACGATGGCCACCACCTTCGACGTCCCAATGTCGAGGGCGACCAGCAGATCTTTATAGTCTTTACTCATAGCGTGCTCATTGCGTGTGATGTCCGTTTACTTCTTGCCCTTGTCGGGTTCGGTGATAAAGCGCATCCCTGCCGCGCGAATCGCGAAACCGTTCGGATAGCGCAAGTCCGCATACTCGATGTCCTTCCCCCAACGTTGCGTCACCGCGCCCCACGCCGCGGTCAGGCGCTTGCTGCGGTCGAGCAGCGTGTCCTGATTGCGTTCGCGTCCCAGTTCGACCTGCATGCCGTTCGACAGCTTCACCGTCCACGCATAACGCGGCGACAGCGTCACCTCGTCGGGCGTCGCGCCCAGCGGCGCAAACCACTTCTGAAAATCGTGATACCTCGCGACCACGTCTTTCGCCGATCCGTCCGGGCCGTCGAACGCGGGCAGGTCGTCTTCGAGCTCGCCCTGATTCGCGGTGAACAGTTCGCCGTCGACGCTGACCAGCTGATCGCTGCCCCACGTCCCCAGCGGTTTGTACTCTTCCAGCGTGACAGCCAGCGCGTTAGGCCACACGCGCCGCACGCTGGCATGACGCACCCACGGCATCTGCTCGAACGCCTGACGCGCGACGTCGAGATCCACCGTGAAAAAATTGCCCTTCAACCGTCCGACCACACCGGCGCGCACCGTCGGCGAATTGATATGGTCGGTATCGCCGTCGATCTGGATTTCCCGCAGCGAAAAATTTGGCCGCTGGATCGTCCAGTACGCACCGGCCGCCAGCAGCACGAGCACCAGCAACACATGCAATGCGTTGGCGGCGAGATTGAGCTGACGAGCGTTATTCCACATGGTCTTGCTTAGTCCACGAGCGTCAGCGCCAACACGCCGACCACCAGTTCCTGATAGCTGATGCCCACCGCGCGCGCCGCTTTCGGCGGCAGCGAATGATCGGTCATGCCGGGCGCCGTGTTCACCTCGAGGAAATACGGGTTGCCGTCCGCGTCGAGCATGAAGTCGGCACGGCCCCAGTCGGTGCAGCCGAGCACGTCGAACGCGCGGCGCGACAGCACCTTCAAACGCTTTTCTTCGTCCGGCGTCAGACCGCAGGGAATCATGTACTGCGTGTCGTTCGCGATGTATTTCGCGTGGTAGTCGTAGAACTCGCCGGCCGGCACGATGCGGATGACCGGCAGGTCCAGATCGCCGGCGATGCACGCGGTGTATTCGCCGCCGCCTTCGATGCTCTTTTCGACCACCACGATCCGGTCGTATTTGACCGCTTCGATGAGCGCCGCCGGCAACGCGTCGGCACTCTTCACCTTGATGACCGCGACGCTCGAGCCTTCGCTGGCCGGCTTCACGAACAGCGGCAAGCCGAGCTTTGCGACGATCTCGGTGGCGCGCTTCGCGTAATCGTCACCGCGCAGCACCGCTTCGAACGGCGGCGTCGGAATACCCAGTTGCTGCCACACGAGCTTGGTGCGGAACTTGTCCAGACCGAGCGCCGAGCCGAGCACGCCGCTGCCCGTATAACGGATGCCGTAAAAATCGAGCGCGCCCTGAATCTGGCCGTTCTCGCCGTAACCGCCATGCAGCGCATTGAACGCGCGCACGAAGCCTTCTTCTTTCAACGCGGCGAGCGGCCGCTCGGCCGGGTCGAACGGATGCGCGTCGATGCCCGCGTCGCGCAGGCCCTGCAACACGAGACGGCCGGAGTTCAGCGAGACTTCGCGCTCGGCCGAGTCGCCGCCGAGGAGCACCGCCACCTTGCCGAAGCGTTCTGCCGATTGCTGTGATTGGTTGCTGCTCATGTCATACCTTCGTTTCTTGCGCGAGACGACCCGGCACACCGCCGATCGAACCCGCGCCCATCGTGATCACCACATCGCCGGCACGCACGAGCGCAGCGAGCGCGTCCGGCACTTCATCCACCGTGTCGACGAACACCGGCTCGACCTTGCCCGCAACCCGCAGCGCACGCGCGAGCGCGCGGCCGTCCGCGGCGACGATCGGCGCTTCGCCAGCCGCATAGACTTCGGTCAGCACGAGCGCGTCGACCGTCGACAACACCTTCACGAAATCTTCGAAGCAGTCGCGAGTTCGCGTGAAACGGTGCGGCTGGAACGCCAGCACGAGGCGCCGGCCGGGAAACGCACCGCGCGCCGCGGCCACCGTCGCCGCCATTTCGACCGGGTGATGACCATAGTCGTCGACCAGCGTGTACGCGCCGCCCGTTCTGTCTTCACCGGACTTCACCGGCACTTCGCCGTAGCGCTGGAAGCGTCGGCCCACGCCGTTGAAATCCGCCAGCGCTTGCTGGATATCGGCATCTTTCACTTCGAGTTCAGTCGCAATCGCAATCGCGGCCAAAGCGTTCTGTACGTTGTGCTCGCCAGGCAGGTTCAACACGATGTCGAGCGGCGCCGCGTCTTCGCGCAACGCCGTGAAATGCATCTTGCCGTCGTGCGCCTTGACGTTCACCGCGCGCACCTGCGCATCGGCCGCGAGACCGTAGCGGATGATCGGCTTCGATACGAACGGCAAAATCTCCTTCACGTTCGGATCGTCCACGCACAACACCGCGATGCCGTAGAACGGCAGACGATGCGTGAACTCGATGAACGCCTGCTTGAGCCGCGCGAAGTCGTGGCCGTAGGTGTCCATGTGATCGGCGTCGATGTTCGTGATGACTTCGATCACCGGGAACAGATTCAGGAACGACGCGTCGGACTCGTCCGCTTCGGCGACGATGAAGTCGCCCGTGCCGAGCCGCGCATTCGCGCCCGCGCTGATCAGACGCCCGCCGATCACGAAGGTCGGATCGAGCCCGCCCGCGGCCAGCACGCTCGCCACCAGCGAGGTGGTCGTCGTCTTGCCGTGCGTACCGGCGATCGCGATGCCCTGTTTCAGACGCATCAGTTCCGCGAGCATCACCGCGCGCGGCACGATGGGAATGCGGCGCTGACGCGCGGCCAGCACTTCCGGGTTGTCGCTGCGCACGGCCGTGGACACCACCACCGCGTTCGCGCCTTCGATGTTCTCCGCCGCATGGCCGATGGCAATGCGCGCGCCGAGCGTGGCGAGACGATCGGTAATGGCGTTGGCCGACAGGTCCGAGCCGCTCACCTGGTAACCCAGGTTGACCAGCACCTCGGCAATGCCGCTCATGCCGACCCCGCCGATGCCGACGAAGTGAATATGTTTGACGATGTGTTTCATTACCTTCCTTCTGGGCTCGCGCCCGAAATCGAACCCGCCACGGTCGCGCAGATTTGCGCGACCTGCTCCGTAGCGTCGGGTTTCGCGAGCGAGCGCGAACGCTCTGCCATCTCCGCGAGCGTCTCGCGGGTCTGACCGCGCAACCAGCCGGCGAGCATGTCCGCCGACAGATCGCGTTGCTGCACGACCAGCGCCGCGCCGTGATCGGCGAGGAACGCTGCGTTGGTGGTCTGGTGATCGTCGACTGCGTACGGGAACGGTACGAACAACGCCGCCACGCCCACCGCCGAAATCTCCGACACGGTCATCGCACCCGAGCGGCAGATCACCAGATCGGCATTCGCATACGCGCTCGTCATGTCGTCGATGAACGGCACCAGTTCCACGGCTGCGTTGGCGTCGGTACCCGCTGCGAGGCCGGCCTTCGCGTAGTTCTCGCGCAGCGCGTCGATATGCTTCGCGCCCGCCTGATGCACGATACGCGGACGCTCGTTCGGCGCCAGCATCGCCACCGCGCGCGGCACCACGTCGTTCAACGCCGCCGCGCCCAGACTGCCGCCCACCACCAGCACGTTCAACGCACCGCTACGTTGGGCGTAGCGTGCTTTGGGTGCAATTGCGCGCGCAAGTTCCGCACGAATCGGGTTTCCTGTCCATTCCGCGTGCGGCAGTGCGTTCGGGAATGCCACCAGCACGCGTTTCGCGATTTTCGCGAGCACCTTGTTGGCGAGACCCGCAATCGAATTCTGTTCGTGGAGCACCAGCGGACGGCCGCTCAACGCGGTCATCAAGCCCGCCGGAAAGGTGATGTATCCACCCATGCCGAGCACCACGTCCGGCTTCACGCGACGCAGCACGGCGAGGCTCTGCGTACAGGCGCGCAGCAGATTCAGCGGCAGCATCAGCTTGGTCTTCATGCCCTTGCCGCGCAGTCCGCCGAAGCGCACGTATTCCATCGGAATGCCGTGTTTGGGCACCAGCGTCGCTTCCATGCCCGCGGGATTGCCGAGCCATACGACCTTCCAGCCCCACGCCTGCATCAGGTGCGCGACCGCGAGCCCCGGGAACACGTGTCCCCCGGTGCCGCCGGCCATCACCATCAGCGTGCGTTGCGGCAGTGCGGTCATACTTTTCCGCCTCGCATCAGCACCCGGTTTTCATAATCGACGCGCAGCAGCACGGCGATCGCCACGCAGTTTTGCACGATGCCCGAGCCGCCGTAGCTGACGAGCGGCAAGGTCAGCCCCTTGGTCGGCAGTAGTCCGAGATTCACGCCCATGTTGATGAAGGTCTGCGCGCCGAACCAGATGCCGATGCCCTTGGCGACCAGCCCCGCGAACGTGCGGTCGAGTGCGAGCGCCTGACGGCCGATCTCGAACGAGCGGCGCACGATCCAGTAGAACATCAGGATCACGATCATCACGCCGACAAAACCGAGTTCCTCGCCGATCACCGCGAGGATGAAGTCGGTATGCGCTTCCGGCAGATAGTTGAGCTTCTCGACGCTGCCGCCGAGGCCCACGCCGAACCACTCGCCGCGGCCGAAAGCGATCAGCGAGTGCGTCAGCTGATACGCCTTGCCCTGCGCGTAACGGTCGTCCCACGGATCGAGGTAAGCGAAGATCCGCTCGCGACGCCACGGCGACGCCCACACCAGCAAGCTGAACGTGCCCACCGCGGTCGCGACGAGGCCGCCGAACAGCTTGCCGTTCACGCCGCCGAGAAACAGCACGCCCATCGCGATAGCCGCGATCACCATGAACGCGCCCATGTCCGGTTCGAGCAGCAGCAACGCGCCGACGAGGCCGACCGCGACCGCCATCGGCAGGAAGCCTTTGGCGAGGCTATGCATGTATTCCTGTTTGCGCACCGTGTAGTTCGCCGCGTAGATGGTCACGGCGAGCTTCATGATTTCCGACGGCTGCATGTTCGTGATGCCGAGCGGAATCCAGCGGCGCGCGCCGTTCACGCCCTTGCCGATGTGCGGAATCAGCACGATCACGAGCGAGAACAGCGCGATCAGGAACAGCTTGGGCGCGTACTTGTCCCACGTCGAAATCGGAATGCGGAAGGCCGCGACGCCGATCACCGAGCCCATCACCACGAAGATGATCTGGCGCACGAGAAACGCGTAATCGCGGTACGACGCGTATTTCGGAGAATCCGGCATCGCGATCGACGCCGAGTACACCATCACGACGCCGAGTCCCAGCAGCGCGACGGCGACCCACAGCAGCGAGTGATCGTAGTCGAGCATGCGCGAGCGCAACGGCCGCACGCCATTGACCGCGCTGGCGAGCCCGCGGCCGCCGGTACGACCGGCCGGTTTGGTGCCGCCGCCGAGGCCGCCGTGAACACCGCCGCCCAGACCGTCGACGGCGCTACCGCCCGCCTCGCGCGATCCGAATCGTTCAGACCATCTCATATCATCGTCCCCCGTTCGGCCGCGATGTCTTCCACCGTGCTGCGGAACACCGCGGCACGATGCGCATAACTCCTGAACATATCGAAACTCGCGCAAGCCGGCGACAGCAGCACCGCGTCGCCCGGTTCGGCGAGTGCGGTCGCAGCAAGCGTGGCTGCTTCGAGCGTCGCGTGATCCGTCAACGCGATGCCGGTGTCCTGCAACGCCGCGCGAATTTGCGGAGCGTCGCGGCCGATCAGCATCACCGCGCGGCACCAGCGCGTGACCGGCGCCGCGAGCGGTTCGAAATCCTGGCCCTTGCCGTCGCCGCCGGCGATCAGCACGATGCGCTGCGCGAGACCGTCGAGCGCGGCCACGGTCGCGCCGACATTCGTGCCCTTGCTGTCGTCGACGTAATCGATGCCTTCGATCGACGCGATCAATTCCACGCGATGCGCCTCGCCGCGGTATTCGCGCAAGCCGTGCAACAGCGGCGCACCCGGCAGACCGATGGCGCGCGTGAGCGCATACGCCGCGAGCGCATTGGCCGCGTTGTGCAGGCCGCGAATGCGCAGCGCGTCGGCCGGCATCAGGCGCTTGAGCGCGATGTTCGGCAACGCCGCTACTTCGTTCTTGCGACGACGCTTCGGCGCGGGCTCGTCGCTCGCGTCGCGGTCGTGCGCTTCGACCAGCCAGACCATCGCGTTATCGCGCAGCAGACCGTAGTCGCCGGCATTCTTCGGCTCGGTCACGCCGAAGGTAATCACGTCCGCCTCGCTGTCGCCGTTGGCCGACGCATCGAGCTTCATCACGCGCGCGTCGTCGCGATTCAGCACGCGCACGGTTTGCGCTCCGAAAATGCGGCCCTTCGCAGCGGCGTAGGCGTCCAGTCCACCGTGCCAGTCGAGGTGGTCCTGCGTGATGTTCAACACGGCCGCCGCATCCGGCGCGAACGAGTGCGAGGTTTCCAGCTGGAAGCTGGACAACTCCAGCACCCACACATCGGGCAACGCGGTGTTGTCGATCGCTTCGCTGAGTTTGTCGAGCAGCGACGGGCTGATGTTGCCGGCCACCGCGACCTTCTTGCCCGCGCGTTCGCAGAGCAGTCCCGTCAGGCTCGTGGTCGTGGTCTTGCCGTTGGTGCCCGTAATCGCGATCACCTTCGGCGCGTAGCCGGCTTCGCCGAGCGTCTTCAGTGCTTGCGAAAACAGTTCGAGTTCGCCCCACACGGCGATGCCCTGCTCGCGCGCCGCCGTGATCAACGGCAACAGGTCGGCGGCGAGCGGCGACAGGCCCGGGCTGATCGCCACCAGTTCGACGCCGTCGAGCAGCGCCGGCGAAAACGGGCCGCCGACGAACGCGGCGTCGATGCCGTGTGCTTCGAGTGCGGGCAGATTCGGCGGCACCTCGCGCGTATCGGCCACACGCAGCCGACAGCCGTGCCGCGCGCACCAGCGCGCCATCGCGAGACCGGATTCACCCAGTCCCAGCACGAGCACCATCGGCTTTTGCCGATCCCGAAACTTCTCGCCGAACATCGCCTGCTTCCCTTGATAACTGCTTAGCGCAACTTGAGCGTGGACAAACCGAACAGACACAACATCAACGTGATGATCCAGAAACGCACCACCACCTGCGTTTCCTTCCAGCCCGACAGTTCGAAATGGTGATGCAGCGGCGCCATCTTGAAGAGACGCCGTCCTTCGCCGAAACGCCGCTTGGTGAACTTGAACCAGGACACCTGCAGCATCACCGACAGCGTCTCCGCGACGAAAATGCCGCCCATGATGAAGAGCACGATTTCCTGACGGACGATTACCGCGACCGTGCCGAGCGCGCCACCGAGCGCAAGCGCGCCGACGTCGCCCATGAACATCTGCGCCGGGTGCGTGTTGAACCAGAGAAACGCGAGCCCCGCGCCGCCCATCGCCGAACAGAAGATCAGCAACTCGCCGGCGCCGGCGATATGCGGAAACAGCAGATATTTGGAGTAGACCGAGCTGCCCATCACGTACGCGAACACGCCGAGCGACGCGCCCACCAGCACGACCGGCATGATCACGAGGCCGTCGAGGCCGTCGGTGAGGTTGACCGCGTTGCTCGCGCCGACGATCACCAGATACGTGAGCACGATGAAGCCCCACACGCCGAGCGGATAGCTGATCGACTTGACGAACGGCAACATCAGGTCGGCGTGGGGCGGCAACCCCATCGACAGACCGCTGCGCACCCATGCCATGAAGAGGTCGAACACGCGCACGTTGCTCGCTTCGGACACGCTGAACGCGAGATACACCGCGGCGAACAGACCGATCACCGACTGCCAGAAATACTTCTCGCGCGACGACATGCCGCGCGGATCCTTGTAGACCACTTTGCGGTAATCGTCGACCCAGCCGATCACGCCGAAGCCGAACGTGACCAGAATCACGATCCAGATGAAGCGGTTGGTCAGATCGGCCCACAACAGCGTGGCCACCGCGATACCGAGCAGAATCAGCACGCCGCCCATGGTCGGCGTACCCGATTTGACGAGGTGCGTTTGCGGACCGTCTTTACGAACCGCCTGCCCCACCTTCATCGCCGTCAACTTGCGGATTACACCCGGGCCGCAGACGAGCCCGATCAACAGTGCGGTGATTGTGGCCATCACCGCACGAAAAGTCAGATAACTGAACACGCGCAAGAAGCTTGCGTCATTCTGCAGCCATTGCGCCAGCGCCAGGAGCATTGCCTCGGTCCTTCTATTTCAATGTGCAGCGGGCGTCGTGCCCGCTGCGTTGGGTTGTGGACTCGTCACGGCGTCCACCACGCGCTCCATCTGCATGAAGCGCGAGCCTTTCACGAGAAACGTTGCAGCGGCGCCGAAACCGGCCTGCTGCAATTGCGCGACCAGCGTGCCGACATCGGTCACGTGATGCGCGCTCGCGCCGTACGCGCTGCAGGCGTCGCGTGAAGCGTCGCCCAGCGCATACAGTGCGTCGATACCGCGTTCTTTCGCGTACGCGCCGATCTCGCGATGAAACGCGGGACCGTTGTCGCCGACCTCGCCCATGTCGCCCATCACCAGCACGCGCGGCGATGCGCACGACGCGAGTACGTCGATCGCGGCGCGCATCGAATCGGGATTCGCGTTGTAGGTGTCGTCGATCACGGTCGCGCCGGCGAGCGTGCCGAGCGCGCCGCGCTTCACCTGCAGTCGGCCTTTGACCGCGCCGAACGATTCGAGACCGCGCCTGATCGCGTCGGGCGACACGCCTGCGGCGAGTGCGGCAGCGGTCGCAGCCAGCGCGTTGTGCGCGTTGTGATTGCCTAGCACTTGCAGGGCGACGTCGAGATGACCGTCCGGCGTGTCGATGCTCAGAAGATTGCCGCTGAACGTGCCCTGCACGGCGGCGGGCGTGACGCGGGTGGCGTCGTTCAGCGCGAAATCGATGATGCGGTTGCCGGTGGCCGCGACGCGCCAGATGCTCGCGTACGCGTCGTCGGCGGGGAACACGGCGACGCCTGCCGGCGTGAGCGCATGAATCACGCTCGCATGTTCGAGCGCGACGGCTTCCACGGTAGCCATGAATTCCTGATGCTCGCGCTGCGCGTTGTTGACGACGGCCACGGTGGGTTCGGCGATCTGCGCGAGCAGCGAAGTTTCGCCCGGATGGTTCATGCCGAGTTCGACCACGGCGAGCCGGTGCGTCTCGCGCAGACGGAACAGCGTGAGCGGCAGACCGATGTCGTTGTTGAAGTTGCCCGCGGTCGCGAGGCGCGCGTCGTCGCCGACCGCGGCCGCGAAAATCGACGCGATCATTTCCTTGACCGTGGTCTTGCCGTTGCTGCCGGTGACCGCCACCAGCGGCATGTCGAACTTGCGACGCCAGCCGCGCGCGAGCGCGCCGAGCGCAACGCGCGTGTCGGCGACCTGCAACGACGGCACGCGCCAGTCGCCCGGTGTGCGCGACACCAGCACCGCCGTCACGTTGCGCGATGCGACTTCGGCGAGGAAGTCGTGCGCGTCGAAGCGATCGCCCTTCAGCGCGACGAACAGGTCGCCGGGGCCGACGCGGCGGCTGTCGGTCGACACGCAGTCGAAGCCGACGGTGTCGTCGCCGAGCACGGTGGCGCCGGGAATCAGTGTGGCGGCTTCACGCAGCGTGAACATCTCGATACCTCGCTGGGTCATTCGCCACCTCCGCGTGCATGCGTCGCCCGCGCGGCGAGCGCGAGACGGGCGTGGTCCTGATCGGAGAATGCGCGCTTCTTACCCATGATTTCCTGTGTTGCTTCGTGCCCCTTCCCGGCCAGCACGATGACGTCTTCCCGCGCGGCGCCGCGGATCGCCTGCAGGATCGCGCTGGCGCGATCTTCGATGCGGCGCGCGCGAGACGCGTCGTTCATGCCGGCGGCGATCTGTTCGATGATCGCTTGCGGGTCTTCGCTGCGCGGGTTGTCGCTGGTCACGACGACGCCGTCGGCGAGTTTCTCGGCGATCGCGCCCATCAGCGGACGCTTGGTGGCGTCGCGGTCGCCGCCGCAGCCGAACATGCAGATGAGTTCGCCGCCGCGCGCGGTCGCCATCGGGCGCAGCGCTTCGAGCGTTTTTTCGAGCGCGTCGGGCGTGTGTGCGTAATCGATCACGACCAGCGGTTCGTCGTTTTGCAGACGGCCGCCGAGGCGCTGCATGCGGCCGTTCACCGGTTCGAGTTTCGCCAGTTCGGCGAGCGCGACGAAGAACGGCACGTTCGCGGCCAGCAACGCGCCGAGCACGCCGAGCAGATTGCTCACGTTGAACGCGCCGAGCGTTTGCACTTCGACTTCGGCATTGCCCCAGTCGGACGTGCTCAGGTGGAAGGCCGTGCCGGTTGCGGTGGCGCGCACGTTCGACGCGTTCAGCCAGGCGTGGGCCGGTGCGGGGTTCGGCGTGACCTGGCGGGCCTTTTCGAGCGTGTCTTTTGTTGAGTCGGCGACGGGCTCGTCGCCAATGCCGTAAGCGATGGTGCGAGCATGGCCCCGCGTGCTGTCCAGCAGACGTCGGCCGGCGGCATCGTCACGGTTGATCACGGCAACACGCAGACCCGGCCACGCAAACAGGCGCGCCTTGGCCGCTTCGTAGGCTTCGAAGGTGTGGTGGTAGTCGAGATGGTCCTGCGTCAGATTCGTGAACACTGCGATATCGAACGACGTGCCGTTTACGCGCCCCTGATGCAACGCGTGCGACGACACTTCCATGGCCACGGCCTGCGCGCCCGCGTCGCGCAGTTGCGCGAGGCTGCGCTGCAACTGCGGCGCGTCCGGCGTCGTAAAACCGGTGTGGACGAGTTGGCCGGGCAACCCCGTGCCGAGCGTGCCGATGATCGCGCAGCGCGTGCCGAGCGCGCTCAACGCGGTCGAAATCCACTGGCTGCACGACGTCTTGCCGTTGGTGCCGGTCACGCCGATGGCCAGCATGCCGTCGCTCGGATCCTGGTACCAGGCACTGGCGATCGAACCGGCGAGTTCGTTCAGCGCGGGCACCGCGAGTGTCGTGGATGCATCGGGCTGGCCGCTGAAACCTTCGGGCTGAACCAGCGCGGCGGCCGCGCCCTTGTCGAACGCGTTGCCGATGAACGCGCGGTTGTCCGCGCCGTCGACCGCATAGCCGAAGAACACGTCGCCAGCCGCGAGCGAGCGCGTGTCGGCGTGCAGATGCGCGCCTCGCTGCACGCGCTCGTGCAGCCAGGTCAGCGCATCGGCGATCTGCCGGGCCGCCGGATGGGCCTGACGCAACGCGCTCATCGGACGACTCCGGGGTGATTCTTCGCGTTCGCGGAGATGGTCATCTTCTTCGCGCCGGCACTGGTCGACAGTTTCTTGACCGTGGTCGGCGTAGCGGGCGTATTAGCCACGGTCGGCGCCGAGTCGTCCGACACCACCATCTGCTTGACCGGCATGTCCGGCGGCACGTTCAGCGAACGCAGCGTATCGCCGACGATCGACGAGAACACCGGACCCGACACCTGACCGCCGAAGTGGCTGCCCGCCGTCGGTTCGTCGACCGAGACGGCGACCACGATGCGCGGATTCGGCATCGGCGCCATGCCGACGAACGACGCGCGGTACTTCGAGTGATCGTAACCATGCGCGCCATGCTTGTACGCGGTACCGCTCTTGCCGCCGACGCGGTAGCCCGGCACGGCTGCGTCCGGCGACGTGCCGCCCGGCGCCACGACGGTTTCGAGCATCGCGCGTACTTCGCGAGCGGTGGTCGGCGCGAAGATTTGCGGACCGGTGGCCGGCTGATTACCCGGCGTGCGGAAAATCGACACCGGCATGATTTCGCCGTCGTGGGCGATGGCGGTGTAGGCGCGGCCCAACTGGAAGAGAGACACCGACAGGCCGTAGCCATACGACATGGTCGCCTGCTCGATGCGCCGCCAGCTTTTCCACGGACGCAGACGGCCAGCCGCCGCGCCCGGGAAGCCGACCTTCGGCGCGAGGCCGAGGCCGATGCTCGTGTACATGTTCCACATTTCTTCCGGACGCAATTGCATCGCAATCTTGGTCGCGCCGATGTTGCTCGACTTCTGGATCACGCCGCCCACCGTCAGCACGCCGAAGCCGCTGTCGTCGGTAATCGGCGCGCCGTCCAGCACGAAGCGGCCGCCGCCGGTGTCGACCAGCGTGTTCGGCGTCACGCGATGCAGATCTAGCGCCAGCGAGATCGTGAACGGTTTCATGATCGAGCCCGGCTCGAACGTATCGGTCAGAATGCGGTTGCGCAACTGGTCGCCGGTCAGGTGGGTGCGGTCGTTCGGGTTGTAGGTCGGGTAGTTGACGAGCGCGAGCACTTCGCCCGTCTGCACGTCGATCACCATCGCGGCGCCGGCCTTGGCCTTGAACTTCTCGACCGCGGCTTTCAGGTTCGTGTACGCGATGTACTGGATCTTGCTGTCGATCGACAGGTCCACGTCCTGGCCGTTGTGCGGCACGACCTGCTCGTCCACGTCCTCGATGATGCGGCCCATGCGGTCCTTGATCACGCGGCGGCTGCCCGACACGCCGGCCAGCAGCTTCTGGTCGCCGAGTTCGACACCTTCCTGGCCTTCGTCTTCCACGTTGGTGAAGCCGATCAGGTGAGCCGTGATCTCGCCTTCCGGATAGAAGCGCTTGTATTCGTCGCGCGCGTAGATGCCGGGGATGTCGAGCGCGGTGACTTTCTCGGCGACGTCGACCGGCACCTGACGCTTCACGTAGACGAAGGTCTTGTCTTCGGACAACTTGAAGCGCAGCTCTTTGCCGGTCATGCCGAGCAGCTTGCCGAGTTCGGTCAGCTTGTCGGCGCCGAGGTCGTCCGGCACCGATTCGGGAATCGCCCAGATGGCGCGCACGGGCAGACTCGTGGCCAGCACGAGTCCGTTACGGTCGAGAATCTTGCCGCGCGTGGCCGGCAACTCCAGACGGCGCTGATAGCGGATTTCGCCCTGCTTCTGATAGAACGCGTTGCCCGGACCCTGAATCCAGAACGCGCGCGCGGCGAGCGCGACGAACGCCATGAACAGCAGGAACACGACGAGTTTCGAGCGCCACATCGGCAGGCGCACCGACAGGATCGGGTTGGCCGAGAAGGCGACGCTCTTGCGGGCCGGCGACTTTTTCATCGCGTGCCTTTGCGGGTAGTGGCTGCCGGGGTCGAGGCGGGGCCGGACGTCGGGATGGGTGCGTCCTCGGCCTTCGCGGCGCCCGGGTCGAGCGTGAGGTATTGGGTGCGGCCGGTGGTGACGCCTTGCATCTTCAGCGAGTCGGTGGCGATCTGCTCGATGCGCGAGGTCTTCGACAACGCGCTCTGCTGATATTGAAGCTGCGAGTAGTCCTGCTGGAGCTGACGCTCCTGCGATTGCGCGCGCTGCAACTGGATGAATATCTGACGCTGCTGATTGGTTGCATTCACAACCGACAAAGCACAGCCCATGACGATGATCAGCAGGAGAATATTGAGGCGGTTCATGGTGCGATCCGCTCCGCCACGCGCATCACGGCAGAACGGGCGCGCGGGTTGGCGGCGACTTCAGCGTCGCTCGCGAACACGCGGCCGATGATTTTGAGCGGAGGGCTCGGCAGGTCGACGGCGCGAATAGGAAGGCGGCGATCCACCGTAGGCGTACTTGCGTGCGCCTGCATGAATCGCTTGACGATCCGGTCCTCGAGCGAATGAAAGCTGATGACCACCAGCCGCCCCCCTTGCTCCAACAGCGACAGCGCTGCTTCTAGAACGACTTGCAGCTCCGCAAGCTCTTGATTGATGTGAATCCGTATAGCTTGAAAGGTGCGGGTTGCCGGATCCTTGCCCTTCTCACGGGTCTTGACGACGTTAGCCACGATTTGGGCAAGCTCGCCCGTGCTGACGAGAGGCCCAAGACGGTCGGACTCTGCCCGGCGAGCAACAAGCGCCTTTGCAATCTGAAAAGCAAACCGTTCTTCCCCATAATCTCGTATCACCTCCGTCAATTCCTGCACCGTGGCCCGCGCCAGCCAGTCAGCCGCGGACTCGCCGCGCGTGGGATCCATCCGCATGTCGAGCGGGCCGTCGGCGCGAAAACTGAAACCTCGCTCCGGGTCGTCGACTTGCGGCGACGACACGCCCAGATCCAGCAACACACCCGACACCCGACCAACGCCGCGCTCCGCAACCGCGGTGCGCAGTGAAGCAAAACTCTCGTGCACGATGCCAAAGCGCGAGTCGGCGATTTTCTCCGCCGTAGCGATGGCAAGCGGGTCCTTGTCGAACGCGATGAGCCGCCCCGCGTCGCCCAGCTTCTCCAGCACCAGCCGGCTATGACCGCCGCGCCCGAACGTACCGTCCACATACACGCCGTCCGCGCGCGTGACCAGCGCGCCAACCGCTTCTTCCAGCAGCACCGTGCGATGCTGCAATTCGTTTCCCATCGCAGGTGCCATATATGTGAGCCGCGATCAGAACGTGAAATTCTTCAACGCTTCGGGCATGCCCTCGGCGATCGCCGCCTGTTCCTTCTCGGCGTAGGTTTGTGCATTCCATAATTCGAAGTGCCGGCCCATGCCGAGCAGCGTCACTTCTTTTTCCAGCGCGCCGGCCGTGCGCAATTCCGGCGACACGAGCACGCGGCCCGCACCGTCCATGTCGACGTCCATGGCATTGCCGAGAAAGATGCGTTTCCACCAGGCGGCGTTCATGGGAAGCTTGTCGACCTTGTCGCGAAAGACTTCCCATTCGGGGCGGGGAAAGAGCAGCAGGCAGCCGTCCGGGTGCTTGGTGATCGTCACCCGGCCCTCTGCCTGTGTTTGCAGCGCGTCACGATAGCGAGAGGGGATCGACATCCGCCCTTTCGCATCGAGTGTCAGCGCCGACGCCCCTTGGAACACTTCGTTCTCCCCTGTCGACCGGTGTTGGCGCGTTGGCGTCCAACTTCGGTCCCCTGCAACCTGGTTGCTCTGCGGCGTTTTTGCGCCGGCGACTCGATTCGTAAAAATCTACCCGAAACTGCTCGTGAGATCACACAAAAATACACTTTCTCACACTGTCTCCCACTTTAGAGTAAGGCTAAACAGGGGTCAAGGGAGAACCACGCTTTTCAGGCGAATTTTGTTTGCTAGAACAAGGACTTAGCGCGACTCCTTCACGTCGCGCATAAAACGGAAAACCGTTATAAATGAATGAGCTAGTAGCACTTGTGAAGGTGATACGTGAAAAGTGTGGGGGAACAGCGTGGAATGTAAGAGAACGTGGCGGGCGATTCGCGGGAGTTGGAGGGCGTTACGGGGTAAATCGGGGATCGGCGCGGGGTGCGCCGTCCCACTTCCAGCAATAGGTAAAACTAGCCTGATCGAGTACTTTTTCTCACCTTGATCGGTAAAAATCAGGCTGGAGAATTCGCGTGCGGTTGTGCGGGTTTTCCCCTTCTATATGTAATAGGCGGTGCGCGTCATCACCTTCGACACCGCGCGCATGAGCGCACGCGCGGGGAACGGCAATTCGACGCCGCCGGCATCCATCGCCGCCTTGCCGTGACCGGCTTCGTCGACCCGCATCTGCTCGACAATGGCGCGCGACTCGTGGTCGGCGGCCGGCAACTCGTCGAGATGCTGATCCAGATGCTGCTCGACCTGACGTTCGGTCTCGGCCATGAAGCCAAGACTCACCCGGTCGCCAAGACGGCCTGCGGCGAAACCGATAGCCAATGCGCCGGTGTACCACACGGGATTGAGCAGGCTCGGCCGCGAGTCGAGTGCTTCGAGCCGTTTCGCCGTCCAGGCCAGATGGTCTTCTTCTTCGATTGCGGCGTGATTGAACACGGCGCGCAACGAAGGTGATCGCGTCGCGAGTTTCTGAGCCTGGTACAGCGCCTGAGCGCAGACCTCGCCCACGTGGTTGACCCGCATCAGACCTGCCGCATGAGCGCGCTCGGCCGGCGACAATTCCGGCGCTTGAGCAGCTAGCGATTCTTGCGGAACCGGCAATGGACGACTCATCCGGGACACGCCCGTCATTGAGCGTAAACCCCGATCAAACTCGTTGATCAACTCGTCGAGAAACATTCAGCACTCCCTTATCCAACAACTTTTTTGCCAGACCGAGAGGTCCGCCTGACAAGGCTTTGCGGGCGGAAAACGGCGTTGCGGGAAGCCGGAATCCGTACCGGCCAGACGGCCGGTTTTTGATTTTAGACCATGTTGCGTAAACGTAACAGGAGCCTTCCTGGGAGCTTCCTTTTGCTTTGTGCCATGTATGCCTTTTGTTACATTACGTGCAACTTCTCGCGAAGTTGGACAAGCAAGGCCTCAACGCTACACAAATATTCGCCTTGTACAAAAGATTCGTAATCCTTGGAGATCATTCGATGAAAAAGTCGCTTCTCGCTCTCGCAGCACTGGGCGCATTCGCAGGCGTCGCACATGCACAGAGCAGCGTGACCCTGTACGGTATCATTGACGAAGGCTTCAACATCAACACCAATGCAGGTGGCAAGCACCTGTACAACCTGTCCAGCGGTGTTCTGCAAGGCTCGCGTTGGGGCCTGCGTGGCACGGAAGATCTGGGCGGCGGTCTGAAGGCAATCTTCGTGTTGGAAAACGGCTTCGACGTGAACAACGGCAAGCTGGGTCAAGGCGGCCTGATGTTCGGTCGTCAGGCTTACGTGGGTCTGTCGAGCCAGCTGGGTACGGTGACGCTGGGTCGTCAATACGACTCCGTGGTCGACTATGTCGGTCCGCTGGAAGCGGGTGACCAATGGGGTGGCTACATCGCCGCTCACCCGGGTGACCTGGACAACTTCAACAACGCGTACCGCACCAACAACACGGTCAAGTACACGAGCGCAAACTACGGCGGCCTGACGTTCGGCGGCACGTACAGCTTCGGCGGCGTCGCTGGCAACATCACGTCGAACCAGATCTGGTCGTTGGGCGCTGGCTACAACAACGGTCCCCTCGTTCTCGGCGTGGGTTACCTGAACGCACGTACGCCGGCAGCTTCGGGCGGCCTGTTCAACAACGGCGGTACGGCTGCAGCAGCAAACGCAGCAGTCACGTCGCCGGTCTACGCTGGCTTCGCTTCGGCTAACACGTATCAAGTGATCGGCGCAGGCGGTGCTTACACGTTCGGCGCGGCAACGGTCGGCGTGACGTACTCGAACGTTCGCTTCGGCAACCTGGGCTCGTCGTACGCTTCGCCGTTCCGCGGTCAGTCGGCTACGTTCAACAACGGCGAAGTCAACTTCAAGTATCAGTTGACCCCGGCATTGCTGGTCGGCGCCGCGTATGACTACACGCGCGGTGCTGAAATCAACGGCGGCTCGCGTGCTCAGTACCACCAAGGCGCAGTTGGCGTGGACTACTTCCTGTCGAAGCGTACCGACGTGTACGTGACGGGTGTCTACCAGCACGCTCTGGGCGATACGGTCAATGCAGCAGGCGCAACGGTCGACGCAACGGCTGGCATCAACGGTCTGACGGGTTCGTCGAACCAGAACCAGTTCACGGCTCGCGTCGGTATTCGCCACAAGTTCTAATAAGTCGTAAAAAAGCAGTTTTCCTCAAAGGCGCCTTCGGGCGCCTTTTTTTATTGGCCCGGCATGGGTTCGGTTTGGGCGCAGAAATCAAAAGGCCCGGCAGGCTGATGGTCTGCCGGGCCTTTTGAGAGTTGCCGTGCGTGCGGTCTAGGCGCGACCGTCGCGTAGTTCGCGACGCAGAATCTTGCCGACGTTGCTCTTGGGCAGTTCAGTGCGGAACTCGATCGTCTTCGGGCACTTGTAACCGGTCAACTGCAGCTTGCAATAGGCGAACACGTCGGCGTCCGTCAGCGCCGGGTCTTTCTTCACGACGAAGAGCTTCACCGCTTCGCCGGAATTCTGGTCGGGCACGCCGACCGCGGCCACTTCGAACACGCCCGGCAATTTCGCCACCACGTCTTCGATCTCGTTGGGGTAGACGTTGAAGCCCGACACCAGAATCATGTCCTTCTTGCGATCGACGATCTTGACGTAACCGCGCTCGTTCATCACGCCGACATCGCCCGATTTGAAGAAGCCGTCGGGCGTCATGACCTTGGCCGTTTCATCCGGACGATTCCAGTAGCCCGCCATCACCTGCGGACCACGGATGCAAATTTCACCCGGTTGACCGAGCGGGACTTCGACGCCTTCGTCGTCACGGATCGACACCTCGGTGGACGGCATCGGCAAGCCGATCGTGCCGCTATATTCGGTGACAGTGGCCGGATTGCAGGTCACACAAGGCGAGGTCTCCGACAGACCGTAGCCCTCGATAATCGGCGTACGCGTAAGTTCGAACCAGCGTTTGGCGACGGCTTCCTGGACGGCCATACCGCCGCCGTTTGCCGCGATCAGCTTGGAAAAGTCGAGCTTGTGAAAGTCCGGGCTGTTCAACAGTGCGTTATAGAGCGTGTTAACGGCGGGGAAAGTCGTGATCGGATAGCCCTCCAACGCCTTGATGGTGCCGGGTATGTCGCGCGGATTCGGAATCAGCAAGCCCAGACCGCCGGTGCGGATCGTCAGCAGCCCGCAAACGGTGAGCGCAAAGATGTGATAAAGCGGCAGCGCGACGACCGTGATGAACTGGCCGATATCCGGACGATTCGCGCGCACCGGGTCGAGCCAGACCTCGGACTGCAGCACGTTGGCGATCAGGTTCCGGTGCAGCAGCGTCGCGCCTTTGGCGACACCCGTCGTACCGCCGGTGTACTGGAGAAAAGCGATGTCGTCCGGACCCTGCTGAACCGGCTTGAAACTCTGCCGGCCACCTTCGGCAATCGCGGTATTGAACTTGACGTGACCCGGCAAGCTCCACTCGGGCACCATCTTTTTCACGCGGCGCACGACGAAATTCACCAGCGTGCCTTTCAGCCCCATCAGATCGCCCATTGCCGCGACGACGACATGCTTGATGGCCGTATTGCGCACGATCGCCTGCAAGGTGACGGCGAAGTTTTCCAGCAGAACGATTGCTTCGGCGCCACTGTCCTTGAGCTGATGTTCCAGTTCGCGCGGCGTGTAAAGCGGATTGACGTTCACCACCACATAACCCGCTCGAAGAATCGCCGCGATCGCCACGGGATACTGCAGCACGTTCGGCATCATGATCGCGATGCGGGCGCCGCGGGCGAGCCCCTTTGTCTGGAACCACGCAGCGAGTTTGAGTGAAAGCGCATCGAGTTCGCCGTAACTGATCTCTGCGCCCATACAGGTGAACGCCGGTTTCGCGCGATGCTCGCGAAAGGCCTCTTCGAGCAGTTGACCGACCGACGTATAACGGCTCGTATCGATTTCTGCGGGAACGCCGGGCGGATAAGATTTCAGCCAGATTTTGTCCATGCAGCGTCTCCTCCTTTATTTTCGAATGGTCGTGCTAAAAACGCATCGTAGCATGGGCACCTCGGTGCAATTCGCGAAAAAGGGTGCGGTTAGACGGCGGCCTCCAACCCGCGGTGAGCGGCTTTCGTGCTGCTTTCGCGCGGCGCTCGGGCGGCCTCGACTTCGACGAGGCAATCGTAAAAAGTGGCCGAGCCGCCGAGGTCGGTGAGCGCCTGGCTCGTCACCTGATTGGCGTTGCAACCATCCGGCGCGAGTTTTTTCCACCAGATCGACAAGCCGACCACGAGCCCTTCGCGCGCTCGATCGGTGACGCGTACGCGAGCCTGCATCGAACCGCGATCGTTGAAGATGCGCACTTGCTCGCCGTCGACGATCTCGCGGTATCGCGCGTCGAGCGGATGCATGTCGAGGTGCGGTTCGCCTTCGGTCGAACGGAGACTTTCGACGTTGACGAAAGTACTGTTGAGGAAATTGCGCGCCGGCGGCGAGATCATCGCGAGTGGGTAGCGAGCGGCAAGTTCGGGCGCGCCGTCGGCTGATTCGTAGGGCGCGAGGTAATCGGGCAGCGGCTCGAGTCCCTGCTGGGCGAGCCGCTCACTATAGAACTCGCATTTGCCCGACGGCGTGCGGAAGCCGCCTTCGGCAAACGGTGCGTCAGCTAGTTTGAGTTGTGCCCAACCGGTTTTTTTCAGCGATGCCCAATCGACTCCGTCGAGCGTCGGGTCTTGCCAGCGAAATGCCGCCTGTGCCACGGCCTCGTCGCTTTCGTACAGCGCGGGCTCGTCAAGCCCCATGTACCGCGCGATGCCCCGAAAAATTTCCGTGTTGGGGCGCGCTTCCCCCAGTGGCGCGATCGCCGGCTCGTTCAGCATGACGTACGTGTGGCCATATGACTTGTGCACGTCGAGGTGCTCGAGTTGCGTCGTGGCCGGCAAAAGCAGATCGGCGTAGTCGGCGGTGTCGGTCTGAAAATGCTCGAGCACGATGGTGAACAGGTCGTCCCGGGCGAAGCCTTCGGCGACACGCACCGAGTCGGGCGCGACGGCCACCGGGTTCGAGTTGTAGACGATCACGGCTTCGACTTTGGGACCGAACTCGGTGTCGCCCGGGTGCAGCAGCGCGTCGCCGATCGCATTCATATTGATGACACGAGGTATTTTGGCCGGCCATCCAGGCATCAGGTCGGGACGTTGCAGCGCGTGGGAATCGACCGGCGCCCATCCGCCCGATGACAGCAACACGCCACCCGCTCGTTCGAGCCACGCTCCGGTCAAAGACGGCAGGCTGGCGATCGCGCGGACGGCGTTGCCGCCGCCTCGCACTCGCTGCAGACCGTAGTTCATCCTGATCGCGGCTTTTTTCGTGCTGCCGTAGAGGCGCGCGAGGTCCACGATGGTTTGCGCTTCGATCCCGCAGATGTCCGCCACGCGCGCGGGCGGATAGTCGAGCGCGCGGGCGCTGAGCTCGTCGAAGCCTACCGTATGAGCGGCGATGTACGCGTGATCCAGCAGGTTTTCGACGATCAGCACGTGCATCAGGCCGAGCGCCAGGGCGCCGTCCGTGCCGGGTCTGAGCGCAATGTGTTGATGACATTTTTCCGCGGTCAGCGAGCGGTATGGATCGATCGCGATCAGGCGCGCGCCGTTCCGCTTGGCTTCCTGTGCGCGGGTCCAGAAATGCAGATTCGAAGCGATCGGGTTGGCGCCCCAGATCAGAATGACCTCGCTCTCGGCAAAAAACTCGCTGTGCATGCCGATGTTCGCGCCATAGGTGTACTTCAGGCCAGCGGCGCCGGCGGCTGCGCAGATGGTCCGATCGAGCTGCGACGCGCCGAGCTTGTGAAAGAAGCGTTGCGCGATGCTGTCGCCTTGCACGAGGCCCATCGTGCCGGCGTAGCTATAGGGGACGATGGCTTCCGGTGCGCGAACCGCGATTTCTGCGAGCCGGGTTGCGGCGATGGTCAACGCTTCGTCCCAGCTGATTGTCTCGAAGCGTCCCTCGCCTTTGGGGCCGACGCGCTTCATCGGCGTGGTCAAGCGGTTCGGGTGATAGACGCGCTCGGCATAACGGCTGACTTTCGTGCATAGCGCGCCTTGCGTGGGAGGATGATCGGGGTCGCCGAGTACCTTGATGGCACGGCCATTGTCGAGCACGACGCGCATCGCGCACGTGTCCGGGCAATCGTGCGGGCAAACCGCTCGAGCGAATTCGGAAGGAGCATTCATCGGCGATGGGTCCGTCAAACCGGTGGGCAATGCGGGATTCTATTACGGCCCGCGCGTTAGCCGGCATGTGCCGCCAAAAATGGGTTCAGCGTAGAATCGGCTTTCAACGTGCCCGGGCCAGGCGGCCCCGAGCGATCCTCCGCAAGCAAAAGCACATCGCACTTTTACTCCCATCATGAAACTCATTCCCGAAATTCAGGCCGCGCACGGCGAGATCCAGGCGCTCCGCCGGACGATTCACGCCCACCCCGAACTGCGTTACGAAGAAACCGCGACGGCGGATCTCGTCGCGAAAAGTCTGGAGTCCTGGGGGATCGAAACACACCGTGGTTTGGGTAAAACCGGTGTCGTGGGTGTGTTGAAGCGCGGAAGCGGTTCGCGCTCGATCGGCTTGCGGGCCGACATGGACGCGCTGCCGATTCAGGAACTCAATAGCTTCGATCACCGTTCGCAGAACGACGGCAAGATGCACGCTTGCGGCCACGACGGACACACTGCGATGCTGCTTGGGGCAGCCCGTTATCTTGCGAGGCATGGTGAGTTCGACGGCACTATCGTGTTTATCTTTCAGCCGGCGGAGGAAGGGGGCGCCGGCGCTCGGGCCATGATCGAAGACGGACTGTTCGTCAGGTTTCCCGTCGATGCGGTATTCGGCATCCACAACTGGCCGGGCATGCCGGCGGGGCACTTTGGCGTGAGGGAAGGCCCGATTATGGCGTCCAGCAACGAATTCCGGATTCTGATCAAAGGGGTGGGCTCGCATGCAGCGTTGCCTCACAACGGACGCGACCCGGTTTTCACCGCGGTGCAGATTGCGAATGGACTGCAGAGCGTGATCACCCGGAACAAGAAACCTCTGGATACCGCGGTGCTATCCATCACTCAGATTCACGCCGGGGACGCTGTCAATGTCGTTCCAAACGAGGCGTGGCTAGCCGGCACGGTGCGAACGTTCACGACCGAGGCGCTTGATCTGATTGAAACGCGGATGCGTAAGATCGTCGAAAGTACGGCTGATGCATACGACTGTACGGTCGATTTTCAATTCCATCGGAATTACCCACCGACTATTAACAGTGGTGCTGAGGCGAGATTTGCAGCGGAGGTCATGAAGGAAATAGCGGGCGCTGACAATGTCGACGACGCCGTCGAGCCGACGATGGGTGCCGAAGATTTTTCCTTCATGCTGCAGGCGAAGCCAGGTTGCTACGCGTTCTTGGGCAACGGCGACGGTGGGCATCGGGAGTCAGGGCACGGTACGGGCCCCTGTATGTTGCACAACGCGAGCTACGACTTTAATGATGAGTTGTTGCCGCTTGGGGCCACTTATTGGGTGAGGCTGGCGCAGCGGTTTCTTCGGTTGGAGAAGTAGAGGAGAGTTGTTTAGAGATTGGTCGACTGGCTGAATGCTTGATGGAAACGGTGCCGGTCGTTTTGGTCTCGTTTTCTGCCTTGTTGACGCTATTGCTCGTTGGCTTTTATTTGGGCCGTTTTTATCTGGGCCGTAAACGCAGAAACCCCACCGTTGACGGGTGGGGTTTCTGTTGCTGCTGGGGAGCCTGACGATTACCTACTTTCACACGGGAATCCGCACTATCATCGGCGTGGAGTCGTTTCACGGTCCTGTTCGGGATGGGAAGGGGTGGGACCGACTCG
>NZ_CAAJGK010000064.1 GCF_900996245.1 Paraburkholderia sp. BCC1886
TGCACTGGGTAACCTGTGGATGGCACGCAAGCAATTGCTCAAAGCGTGAAACGCGAGGGCGTGGGCGGCCTCATGCGCGGGCAAACGTGAATCACACGGCCGAATCAAAACCTATGACCAGCGCCACAGCATGTTTGCAATGTAGTGGCACGCGCTGCAAACAGCCCACGCGCAGAAAACGGGTTTTGCAGACCTTCCCTAGTGCCACGGGCGATTCTCAGGTGTCGGCTGACAGTATATCCTCGGCATCGATCGCTCGACGGGCTGCTCGGAGAGAACAACCGTCGGCTTTTTATGTCGCGCGTTATTAACGGGACAAATTCTTTTAATCAATCAAGAATGCCACAGGCTCAAGCCTTGACGCAATAAACTATATCGTCATTATTTGGCCCGTAGGCGACCCGTTTTTGGAATGAGTCGATTGGCAGCGGACTCATTATCCAATCGGCATCGAATTGGTTCGGATAAAAACGCCGGCCGAAGGATCTTTAGGAACGGCCCCAGCAGTCATCTCGATCGATATGTTCACCTTCAACACAAAGAAATTTCGCTTCCGAACTTCATGCGGCACACATTTTCGTGCATCATCAAAGCGATAGGCTGTGTGGCATTTCTTGCGAAACCGGAAAAAGCAAAGAACATTGGGAGCACACCAGAATGGCGTTAGACGGAACCGACTGGATAAGGTTAAGACGCCCTTTAACCGATATCGAGAAAGAACGTGAACTAAAGGTCGCGCAACCACAAGATGTCGAACCTGACGATCATTTTTCCGTGTTTTCGATGAATGAAACTTTTCTCGAAACAACAGACACGCATTTCCATTCACGCGGGGTCCTCTCGTGGGGAGGACTCGCCGTAGTTGTTATGGGAGGCCTCATCGCCTATGGCGCAGCTGACAATCTCACAGTGACGCCGGAACACGTCGATGCAACCGAACTCGCGATAGGCCGATTTTTTATGGGGCTTTTTGTTCTTGGAGGACTGGTGATTCTCGGCATTGGGCTATGGCTTCTTTCGCAGGAGATGTTTACCTGGAGCCGTCGTCCTATCCGATTCAATCGCCAGTCGGCGATGATTTATGCTTATCGGGGAGCGCCTGGTAAAGAGGTGATCGCCGTTCCGTGGAAGCAAGCCTTTTTCTTTATTCAGGAGGGGCGCGATTCTATGACACGAGCGTTCATCTATAGCATCCGCTGCCATGTTCTGGACGAAGCCCACATGATTATTCAAACGTTTTCGATCGGAAATCCTGTGATATCGGCGTATCGAGACGATACTGACACGGGCCGAGCGTTGGCGTCTCGGGTGAAAGCCGAATTCGAATTCATCCGGCAATATATGGAAAATGGACCGGCAGGACTGACTCACTCAGAGTTGGTACCCTCAACCGTTTCGGTTCGCAGCTCCATGCGTTTATGGCTTCACGACCGGAAAGCCCTCAAAGCAGAGAAAAATTCTGTTGCGTCGATCATGGCTGTCGCAATGGTTCCATTAGCGATACTTTATGGGACGCTCAACTATATTGGTCGACTCACGAGCCGCGAGCCACGCTGGCCGCCCATGGTCGACGAGGATTGCAAAAGCACGCAAGGCGTGACCAGCACATCCGATTGAAAACTCATCTTTATTGCAAAAGGCCGAAGGATACATCCCGCGATCTCCGAGTTAGACTGTTCGACATCGGGTTCGCAGCGGTTCAGCCGATATTCGGTCGGACTGGACGAATCATCGCGCAATGTCGCTTCTCAAGCCTTGGTATAGCTACGCTGGAGTAACGCCTTGGCTCGATCGAAATCGGCTTGACCGCGCAAGGATCCCCAATGCGAGCTTCAGGCCAGTGGTCGCTGGGGCCTGTCGATCCACCTACCCCAATCACCCACCACAAGAACCCGCGGCAAAAAGTCATCAACCACCCGCCCTACCACCCTTATCCATTCGGCTAATCTGCTGATTTCACCCCCTCGCCCAAATCCAAGATAGCTTCCCGCCTTTATAATTCCCAAGTCGCAGGGAAACACCCAGCGACCAGGTTTGACAGCCTGCCCACCAAACCCGCACGCCTGCTCAGTCAGGCCGTGCGTCTGCCGCTGCACGTCCAGTTCTCAATGGGCGGGCCGTAGCGGGAGAGCCGCGAGGCTCGCTGGTTCGGTTTGGTGCCAGTCTGTCAATCCCGCTAACGTGCCCGCTCACCCTCTTTCAAAAGACAAAGTGCCCGGGCGCCCCAAGCAACAAAAGGGAGAACGCACCATGCCCAAGCTCGTCAAATCTCACCCAACCGAACGCCCGCCAGTCGACGCACTTCAATACGAGAAACTTGCACTCACCGCTTTCGACCTATGTGACCGGCAAGCCACTCAACTCGAGACTCTGCTCACACTCGCGCAATCGATAGTTAGAAATCCTGCAATAACCCGAGACGAGAGAACTCGTCAAAGAACGCTACTGACATTGCTAGGGAAGGTCTGCAAAACCCGTTTTCTGCGCGTGGGCTGTTTGCAGCGCGTGCCACTACATTGCAAACATGCTGCGGCGCTGGTCATAGGTTTTGATTCGGCCGTGTGATTCACGTTTGCCCGCGCATGAGGCCGCCCACGCCCTCGCGTTTCACGCTTTGAGCAATTGCTTGCGTGCCATCCACAGGTTACCCAGTGCA
>NZ_CAAJGK010000065.1 GCF_900996245.1 Paraburkholderia sp. BCC1886
TCAGCGTAGCGGAATCTTCCTCGCTGATCGGCCTGAAGATGTTGCCGATCGGCGCCGCGCCAAAACCCATCACCGTCGTTTCCAAGCCTGAACGCGGCCATTTCCGCTTTGCTACCGGATCCATCGTTTGTCTCCTGTATCGACCGGAGTCAGCACTTGCGGGCTACTCCAGATTCATTTCGAGGTGTATGCGGCAAACACTTTATTCGTCTCATTTACCCGGTCTCCACGTAACTCACCGGATAGTTACTTAAAGCCGATATTAGGCTGCACGGCTATATCGATCAAGCGGGTTTTCCCTGGATTTTTCGCGCTTTATACAAACATCGTCGCGCGCCGGTTACAGCATCCCTACACTCGGTGGCGTCAGGGCACGAGCCGCAGAAATGCGGCCATCGTTTCAACCGAACTTTCGAGAAGATGGCGACCGAGGTGCACCGTCAGACCGCGCGCTTTCGCGGCTTTCAACAGCGGCGTCTGCTCGGGTTTCATGATGAGGTCTGCAACAACTGCATGAGGACTGGCGTCGGTCAGATCGATCGGCGCGGGATCGCCATCGCGCATTCCGCACGGCGTCGCGTTCACAATCAGGTCGTGAATCGGCTGCGCGGCAGCCACGCCGCGACGGACCGACGTAGCCGTCGAGCGCGAACGCAAGGCATCTTCGAGGCGAGCCAAGGAGGACTCGCTGGCATCGTCGAGGTCGATCGATGCAACGCCTGCGTCGACCAGCGCATGCGCGACCGCCGTGCCCGCCCCGCCGCTTCCCACCAGCAGCACCGACTTGTCGCGCACGGTCTGCCCACAGGCAACCAGACCGTTCACGAAGCCGATACCGTCGAACATGGCACCCGACCACGTGCCGTCCGCTTCGCGGCGCAGACAGTTCACGCCGCCCGTCTGCCGTGCCGGCGCGGACAAACTCGCGGCATACGCAGCGGCAGCAAACTTGTGCGGTACCGTCACGACGACGCCTGCCAGATTGGCGATACCGCGCAGGCCGTCGAGCACCGGCCCGAGTTGAAGCGGCGGCACATGGAATGGAATCAGTACGGCATTCGTCGCGTGACACTCAAACAGTGCATTGAACAACTCCGGCGATTTCGCCTGCGCAATCGGATCACCGAGAATAGCGACGATTCTGGTTTCGCCATCGATTCGTTTCAAAGGCCGTCTCCTCGTGTCCCTGTCATGCGTTCGATCAACCGTTGCACGCGCAGCGCATCGTCACCGACGACCGCAGGCGCGCGACCCTGCTGGATCGCCGCGCAAAAATCCCGGATCAGATCGCGATGGGCCGCGTGAGAGAAATCCATCGGCTTCGCACCGAAGCCCGTCGAAGACGGATCGTTGAATTGCTGCGTGGTGCCGTCCTGCAGCGTTGCGAGCAACGACCCGCCTTCGAGCACGGCCGTGCCGTGCCGCCCGACCAGTTCGATGCGCTCGGGGAAGCCCGGAAATGCGGCAGTCGTCGCAAGCACATAACCTGCCGCGCCACTTTCGAATCCGAGGGACGCGCTAGCGAAGTCTTCGGCCTCCATCGTGTGCAACGACGTCGTCGTCGTTGCTCCGGTCACGGACGCTACGTCGCCCGCCAGCCATATCAGCAGATCGAGTGCGTGAATGGCCTGCGTCATCAGCACGCCGCCCCCATCGCGAGCGTAGGTACCGCGGCCCGGTTCATCGTAATAGGACTGTGGGCGCCACCAGCGCAGATCCAGTCCGGCATAAGCCAGCGGGCCGAGCACGCCTTCTTCTACCAGAGCGACAAGTCGCTGCACCGCGGGACGGAAGCGGTTCTGGAAGACGACGCCCAGATGCACGCCTTCATCCCGACAGATTTCAACGATCCGTTGCGCGCGCGACACCGAGATATCGAGCGGCTTTTCGAGCAGCACGTGCTTGCGGGCACGGGCTGCTCGCTGCACGATCTCCAGATGCGTGTTAGGCGGCGTCAACACCAGAATGGCGTCGACACCGGGATCGTTCAACGTGGCCTCGAGCGATTCGCCGGGCGCAAAGCCATGCTGTTTCGCGAACGACTCGACCCGTTCGCGCGAACGCCCCAGCACGGCGACCACTTCGACTTCGTCACGCAGGTCATTGAGCGCGAGTGCGTGAGGTGTCGCGGCAAGCCCGACACCGACGATCGCAATCCGTGTCTTTCGCATCCTGGCTCCGGGATTTCGCGCCTCAGACTGCGGCGGCCAGTTCCGGAACCACCGTGAACAGGTCACCCACCAGACCGTAATCGGCGACGCTGAAAATCGGCGCTTCCTCGTCCTTGTTGATCGCGACGATCACCTTGCTGTCCTTCATCCCGGCCAGATGCTGGATCGCACCCGAGATGCCGACCGCGATATACAACTGCGGTGC
>NZ_CAAJGK010000066.1 GCF_900996245.1 Paraburkholderia sp. BCC1886
CCCTCCATGTCAGGCTAGTTGTCGCCTCACCCGAACCGATTGATGTAAAGATTGGGGGGCGGACAGCGAATGGAAGATGAAACGCTATTCAGCAGAGACCCGGGAATGGGTAATTCAACAGATGATGCCGCCGTTCAACCGAGCGATTGTCGAGCTTGCGGGTGCGACGGGCATCACCACGGTGACGCTGCGGACCTGGCGGCAACGTGCAGCAGAGGCAGGGAAATCGATGCCGGGTAATGGCAGATCCAGCAGTCAGTGGTCGAGCGCCGGGAAGTTCAGGGTGGTGCTGGAGACCGCGTCGCTCAACGAGACGGAAATCTCGGAGTACTGCCGTAGCCGGGGCATTTATCCCGAGCAGATCCGCCAGTGGCGCGAGGCGTGCGAGCAGGCTAACGCGGCAGGCGAGACGACACTCACGGCCGCGCAGCGCAATGAGGCGAAGGCGGCGCAAAAGCGTATCCGCGAACTGGAGCGCCAGCTCAAACGCGCTGACGCGGCCCGTGCGGAGGCGGCAGCATTGCTGAATCTGCGAAAAAAAGCCGACGCGATCTGGGGCAAGGAAGAGGAAGACTGATCAGCCGCCCGGATCGCGAAGAAGCCATGCAACTGATCGATGAAGCGGTCCGGCAGGGCGCGCGCCGCTCGCGTGCGTGCGAGCAGCTGGGGCTCAGCGTGCGCAGCGTCCAGCGCTGGCGCCTGTCGCCGCAGGATGGGCGAGCCCAGGCGCGGCGTGCCGCACCACCGAACCGCCTGAGTGAAGCGGAACGTCAGGCGGTGCTCGAGGCGGCCAACCGTCCGGGTTACGCCAGTCTGACGCCGCACCAGATCGTGCCGAAGCTGGCCGATGAAGGGATTTATCTGGCTTCCGAATCGACGTTCTACCGGCTACTGAAAGCCGCGGGACAGGGTCAGCGCCGTGGCCGCGCACGCGCGCCGCAACGACGCACGCTCACCACGCATCGTGCCGATGGCCCGAACCAGGTGTGGTGCTGGGACATCACGTGGATGCCGACCACGGTCAGGGGCCGGTACTTCTACTGGTACATGATGAAGGACATCTACAGCCGCAAGCTGGTGATGAACGAGGTGTGGGAGCAGGAGTCGGCCGAGCACGCGGGCGAGCTGCTGACCAAAGGGTGTCTGCGCGAAGCCATCGCCGGGCGTCCGCTGGTGCTGCATTCGGATAACGGCAGTGCAATGAAGGGCGCCACGATGCGCGCGGCCATGATCGATCTGGGCGTGCAGCCGTCGTTCAGCCGGCCGCGCGTCAGTAACGACAACGCGTTTGCCGAATCGCTGTTCCGAACCGCGAAGTACTGTCCGTTATGGCCCGAACAGCCGTTCGACACGCTGGAGGCTGCGCGGCAATGGGTGCAGCGCTTCGTGCAGTGGTACAACGAAGAGCACTGCCACAGCGGACTGAAATATGTCAGCCCGTCCCAGCGGCATCGAGGCGAAGCCAGCGGGTTGCTGGATCGCAGGCGTGCACTGTACAACAGCGCACGCCTGCAGAATCCGATGCGCTGGTCAGGAGCCATCCGTAACTGGCATCTGGAAGACGTGGTCTATCTGAATCCGGAGCGCGCCCTCGCCTCAGCCCGAATGTATCAGCAGGTGGCGTA
>NZ_CAAJGK010000067.1 GCF_900996245.1 Paraburkholderia sp. BCC1886
TGTCGAGGCCAGATTGAAATGTCCGGGGTCTGGCTAGATAGAAATGTCTGGTTTTGCCGTCGTTCTGGTTCTGTTTCTTTTCATGTCTGTGGGGTGGGGCGGCGCAGCCGCCCCCCGTTCCCCGATTGTCTTGTTGCTGACTTCATGGATAGCGCCATTGATGTCGTTAACATCGATTGCCCGCTGCTTCTTCAGACCGATGAGCGCTTTCTTTGCCCGCACCGCTTCGCCAATATGCGTCCGCGAAGGCGAACCTGCTGCGCGCCGATCGTCACGGATCGTCTGCACGCAACGGGCTACCTCCAGCACACTCGCGAGCCGCTTGTTATCGACTTCCGCCCCCTGGTCAATGTTCGTGATCCGGTCATACTCGTGATAGGGCAGGACACGCCCATCGGCCTGCACGTCGATGCTGCCATCCGGATACTCGACGACTTCCACGTACTCATGGATCAGGCGGCGATTGGCCGGCGTGTCCTCCAGCAGGTACATCACACGGTCGTACTGCACGGTGAGCGAATGCGTGACCTTGCGCGGTACCCGGTATGCCAGAACCTGTCGCAGATCCTCATCCTCGCGTAGTCCACGATGGGCGTTGTGACCGCTTGCGGGCGGCTTTGCAAAGCGCCGGTTGAAGTCCGCGATGAAGGAGGGCGCATACGCGTTGGCGGCCTCCTGCGTGCTGATCCCACGCAAGCGCAACTCCTTCACCAGCCGGTCCTGCAACGTCAGGTTGGCACGTTCCACACGGCCTTTGGCCTGGCTCGTGTTCGCACAGAACGTCTCGATGTTGAGTTCGTACAGCGCGCGGCCGAACTGCGTGACGCCTTTGCCCGCGGTCTCCGAGCGGCCCTTCACGTAAAACACGCTCGCCTTGTCGCTGTAGAACGCGACCGGCTTCCCATGCGCCACCAGATACTTCGACAGCGCCTCGAAATAGCTAAAGGTCGACTCGGTCGCCGTAAAGTGCAGGGTCATCAGACGGCTGGTTGCGTCATCAATGAACACCAGCAGCGTGCAGGCCGGCGCACGTTCCTCGAACCACCGGTGATCGCTGCCGTCGATCTGGATCAGTTCACCCAGACACGCGCGGCGGTTGCGCGGCTGGTAGACCTTTGGCGGTCGTTGTGCACGCGGCACCCAGAGTCCGGCGTCGTACATCCATTGCCGCACCGTTTCCTTTGCCAGCCGGATGCCGTGACACTCGTACAGCTTCTCGCCGGCCAGCGTCGGCCCGAAATCCGCATAGCGCTCCCGGATGATAGCCAGCACCCGGGCCCGCAGATTCATCGAAAACTGCCGGTTACTCGGCCTCCCACGTCTGGCCGACACCAGACCGGCAGCCCCGGCGGCTTCGAAGCGGCGCCGCAGACGCGACACCTGGCGCTCGCTCAGTCCCAGTTGCCCAGCGGCGCGCACGCCGCTCAGACGGCCTTCAACGACCGATTCGATGATCTTGACGCGTCGCAGCTCGTTCATGCTGATCGTCACCAGTCCTGGTTCGTTCATGGCAGGCTCCGCCGGATTGCGCCTCAACAGCATGCGCTTCGGGCAGGCCTGAACCGGACATTTCTAACTGGCCCAAACCGGACATTACTAAATGGCTGTCACAT
>NZ_CAAJGK010000068.1 GCF_900996245.1 Paraburkholderia sp. BCC1886
GCAAGAAACAACCGATACACCGGGTTATGCGTTTCTTCCCAGTTCGGATAACCGAGCGTCGCCTGGAAGCGCGCGAACGCATCGTTCTCGCTCTCCGGCACCTGAATGCCGACGAGAATCGAACTGTAGTCCGCACCCTGATTGCGATAGTGGAACAGGCTGATGTTCCAGTTCGGCGCCATCGACGAGAGGAACTTCATCAACGCGCCGGGCCGTTCCGGAAACTCGAAGCGGAACAGGCGCTCGTCGTGTGCGAGCGGCGAGTGACCGCCGACCATGTAGCGAATGTGCTGCTTCGACAGTTCATCGAAGGTCAGGTCGACCGTCGCGAAACCATGCGCTTCGAACGCGCCTGCAATCTGCGCGGATTCGCTGCGATTGCGGATCTGCACGCCGACGAAAATATGCGCGGCCTTCGCATCCGCAATCCGGTAATTGAATTCGGTGACGCTGCGCGTGCCGACCAGTTCGCAGAAACGCCGGAAACTGCCGCGCTCTTCGGGAATCGTCACGGCGAACACCGCTTCGCGCGCCTCGCCGACTTCCGCGCGCTCGGCAACGAAACGCATGCGGTCGAAATTGATGTTCGCGCCTGAGGTCACCGCGATCAGCGTCTGATCTTCGATACCTTCGCGTTCGGCGTACTGTTTCAGCCCCGCCAGTGCCAGCGAGCCTGCGGGCTCCAGCACACTGCGCGTGTCCTGGAACACGTCCTTGATGGCCGCGCACAGAGCGTCGGTGTTCACCAGCAGCACATCGTCGAGATACTCGCTGCACAGGCGGAAGGTTTCTTCGCCGACCAGCTTCACTGCCGTGCCATCCGAGAACAGGCCCACCTCGTTCAACGTCACGCGCTCGCCGGCCTTTAACGACGCGGCCATTGCACACGAATCGTCGGTCTGCACGCCGATCACCTTGATCTCGGGGCGCACCGCTTTCACGTAAGCCGCGACACCCGCCGCGAGACCGCCGCCGCCGATCGGCACGAAGATCGCGTGAATCGGTCCCTGATGCTGGCTCAGAATCTCCATCGCCACGGTGCCTTGCCCGGCGATCACATACGGATCGTCGAACGGATGCACGAAGGTCAGCCCATGCTGTTCCTGCAACTGGACGGCGTGCCCATAAGCGTCGCTATACGACTCGCCGAACTGCACGACTTCGACGGTGGGACCGCCATGCGCGCGCACCGCGTCGACCTTCACCTGCGGTGTGGTCACCGGCACCACGATGATCGCCTTGACGCCCATGCGTGCCGCCGACAGCGCGACACCCTGCGCGTGATTGCCCGCCGACGCCGTAATCACGCCGCGCGCCAGCGCGTCGGCCGGAATATGCGCCATCTTGTTGTACGCGCCGCGCAGCTTGAAGGAAAACACCGGCTGGTTGTCCTCGCGCTTCAGATAAACCGGATTGCGCAGCCGCGCCGACAGGTTCGGCGCCGGTTCGAGTTCGGTCTCGCGAGCCACGTCGTAGACGCGCGCGGTGAGGATTTT
>NZ_CAAJGK010000069.1 GCF_900996245.1 Paraburkholderia sp. BCC1886
CGCTGTTCGTCGTGACGGTGTCGCCTTCGATCCGGCCAGCGTTGATCAGTGTGCCCGCGGCATTGACGGTAGTCGCCGAAGAATTGATGTCGCCGCCCACCGTGTTCACGACGTCGACCCCGCTCGCGGTCAATGAACCGCCTGCGGCCAGCGTGCCGTCGTTGGTCAGGGTGCCGGTCGCGCTGACCGTCATGTCACCGTCAGCATGCAGATGGTTCGACTGGCCATTCGCGTAGTCGCCGGCGACCGCAAGCGACAGGTTGCGGCCTGCGATCCACTCGCCATCACCCGACACTGCACCGGCAACTGTCATATCGCGATTCGCGCGGATCGTGCCGTGAGCATTCGAAAGCGCGGCGACCTTCACAGACACATCCAGTCCGCCGAGGATTGCACCGCTGTCGTTGATCACGACCGCGCTCGCCTGGTCCAGCGTCAGGGCCGTGGCACCGAAGATCGTCCCGTCTGAGTTGTCCACGCGTTGCGTGACGTTCAGGGTGCCTGCGCCGCCTGCGACGAGGCTCGCGCCCGCGTCGTTGGCAAGCGTTCGGGCGTTCAGCGTGACGTCACCGTTGCCGCCGAGTGTGCCGCCGGTGTTGCTGACGTTCGACGCTGTAATGGTTGTCGCTGCAACGCCTGCATTGGTCAGCGTGCCGCGGGTGTTATCGACACTGACAGCCGAGACGTCGACGATTCCCTGCGCACCGTTGGCGCTGATCGTGCCGCCTGTATTCGATAATGCGCCGCCCGCCGAGACAGAAAGATCGCCAACTGTCTGCACCGAGCCGCCTGCGTTGTCGATATCGGCCTCAGTTGCGAGCGTCAGTGCATCGTTGCCGTACAGCGATCCGCCGCGGTTGACAATCCCCTCACTCGCGCTGATCCAAGCGGTCTTCTGCGCCGTCATCATGCCGCCGTTGTTGGCCACAGTCGAGGCATCAACAGCGAGCGAGCCGTTGGTCTGTACCTGGCCTTCACTGTTCGACACGGCACCGGTCGCATTGACAGCAAGCGAGCCCCCACCCGCATGCTGGATCGTGCCGTGATCGTTCGTGACGGTCTGTGCCGACAGATCGAGACGCTGTGCATTCGACGCAATCGTGCCGCCGGTGTTATCGAGCGTGCCGCCTGCGCGGACAGCCTGGTCCGCGTCACCATACTGCGTAAGCCTGCCGCTGCGATTGACGAGATCACCGCCCGTCGTCAGGGCCAGCGTGTCGCCCTCAATCCCGCCGTCGCTGTTATCGAGCGATCCGGCAGAAACAGTCGTGGCTGCGCCGGACAGCTTGCCGTCCTGATTCGACAGGTCACGGGAGACCATGACATCGAGCGAATCACCGGAGACGATCTGTCCATTGCGGTTCGAGAGTGTTCGCGCATTGATAGTCAGCGGACCACCAGAGGACAGCATGCCCCGATCGTTGAGCAGCATCCCGGCAGCGCGTACATCCAG
>NZ_CAAJGK010000070.1 GCF_900996245.1 Paraburkholderia sp. BCC1886
TTTGTTAGTGGTCTATTAGCGTTCCCCCTGTGCGGGGGGGCACCTACTTTTCTTTGCCGCCGTGTATGGACTGGAGACATGGGTAACAGGTGTACCGGGACATGGGTAACACTCCGGAAATGCAAAATTTCCGGAGCTGGCCATGTCGTGGAACCCGAGAGACACCGTGAATCTACGTCTGGAATTTGTTCTGCTGGCCCTGCCTGAAGGCGGAAACCATCGAGAGTTGTGCCGGCGCTTCGGGATCAGTCCGAAGACAGGCTACAAATGGCTCAACCGTTACCGTGAGGCGGGTGTGCCAGGCCTGGAGGACCGCTCGCGCCGTCCTTTGTCGAGCCCGACACGTACGTCGCCTGAAGTCGAACAGCGCGTCATTGCGCTACGCGGCGAACATGTCTGGGGCGGGCGCAAGATCGAGCGGCGTCTGCATGATCTGGGCGAACCGGTTGTGCCTACCGCGAGCACGGTGACCCGGATATTGCATCGTCACAGCCTGATCACGCCGCAGGCATCGGAAGCCGCCACACGCTGGCAACGCTTCGAGCATGAACAGCCCAACGACCTGTGGCAGATGGATTTCAAAGGCTGGTTCGAACTGGTCGATGGACGGCATTGCTCGCCACTGACCGTACTCGATGATCATTCCCGTTTCAGCATGGTGCTGGACGCCTGTGGCTGCACTGACACGCAAGTGGTACGCCAGCGGCTGCGCCATGCGTTCCGCCGTTACGGGCTGCCGCTACGCATCAATGCCGATAACGGCTCGCCATGGGGCAGTCCTTCGCGCCCCGGACAGCTCACCGCACTGGGCATCTGGCTGATCCGTCTGGGCGTGAGGCTGTCATACAGTCGCCGTGCCCATCCACAGACCAACGGCAAGGACGAGCGCTTTCACCGAACCCTGAAGGCTGAGTTGCTCAGCAGGCGCAGCTTCACCAGTTTCCGCGGAGCGCAGGACGCATTCGATGCATGGCGTCAGGTCTATAACACACAGCGCCCGCATCAGGCACTCGGCATGGCCACGCCCGTCACGCGTTACAGGTCGAGCGAGAGAGCCTATCCGGAACACCTTCCGCCAATCGTCTATGGCGATAGCGACACCGTCGTACGGGTACGCGTCAACGGCGAGCTGCGATTCATGTCACAGCGCTTCAAGGTATCGAACGCGCTGGACAATCTGCCTGTTGCCATTCGCCCGAGTCTGACGCAACCTGACTGCTACGACCTGTACTTTGCTCATCATCACTTCGCCACCATCAATCCTGAAAAGACGATATGACTGCCTGAAAAGTGTTACCCATGTCCCGGCACGGGTGTTACCTATGTCCTGAGTCCATACACCGCCGCAAAGAAAAGTAGGCAAAAGAAAGCGG
>NZ_CAAJGK010000072.1 GCF_900996245.1 Paraburkholderia sp. BCC1886
GGAAGGTCTGCAAAAGTCCTGGCGTTGACGTAAGTGTGAACTATCCTGGAAGAGGGATAGTTAAGGGGAATGCTGATGACGCAACTGGGCCTTGGGTTGGACCTGTCAACGAAGCGCACGCGCAAACGGGAATTTCTCGACGAGATGAGGCGTGTGGTGCCGTGGTCGAAACTGATTGCGTTGATCGAGCCACACTATCCGAAGGGTAAGACGGGACGTCCGCCCTTTCCGGTTGCCACGATGCTGCAGATTCACTTCATGCAGCAATGGTTCGGCCTGTCGGACCCGGCGATGGAAGAGGCACTCTATGACGTGCCGCTATATCGCGACTTTGCAGGGCTTGATGGTGGCATGACGCGCTTGCCCGACGAAAGCACGATCCTGCGGTTTCGCCACCTGCTCGAAGAACACGGTCTGGCTGTGCAAATGTTTGCAGTGGTCAATGAGATTCTGATCAGCAAGGGATTGATGCTCAAGGCGGGATCCGTTGTCGACGCAACACTGATTTCAGCGCCCACATCGACGAAGAACGCCTCTGGTGAGCGAGACCCGGAAATGCACCAGACACAGAAAGGCCGTAGCTGGTACTTCGGGATGAAAGCGCACATTGGCGTGGACGCGGAGTCGGGACTGGTTCACACGGTTGTCGGCACAGCGGCAAACAGGGCTGATATCAATGAGGCCCAGTTGCTGTTGCATGGCGACGAAACGGATGTCTACGCTGATGCCGGTTATCAGGGTATTCACAAGCGATGCGCGCAGGGTTCAGCGCGCTGGCATATCGCAATGAGACCATCCAGACGAAAACAGCTGGATCTGAAGGACCGTCTGGACGCGATATTCAATCAGATTGAGCGCCTTAAAGCGGGAATCCGGGCCAAGGTCGAGCATCCATTCCGCGTGCTGAAGCAGCAGTTCGGTTATACAAAGACCCGATACCGCGGGCTGGCGAAAAACACTGCCCAGATCACGACGCTCTTTGCACTGGGTAACCTGTGGATGGCACGCAAGCAATTGCTCAAAGCGTGAAACGCGAGGGCGTGGGCGGCCTCATGCGCGGGCAAACGTGAATCACACGGCCGAATCAAAACCTATGACCAGCGCC
>NZ_CAAJGK010000073.1 GCF_900996245.1 Paraburkholderia sp. BCC1886
CCCAAGATCCATCAGCCGAGGAACCGGCGTTCGTGCCTGGGCGAGCTGATCCAGATCGATGGCAGCGATCACCGGTGGTTTGAAGACCGGGCGCCAGCGTGCACGCTGCTGGTGTTTATTGACGACGCGACCAGCCGCCTGATGACGCTGCATTTCACCGCGACCGAGTCGACCTTCAGCTATTTCGAAGCGACGCGGCGCTATATCGAGCAGCATGGCAAGCCCATGGCGTTCTACAGCGACCGCGCCAGCGTGTTCTCGGCCAATCAAAAAAGCACGGCTGACAAGGGAATAACGCAGTTTGGCCGGGCCTTGTACGAACTCAATGTCGACACCTTTTGCGCCAACAGCAGTCAGGCCAAAGGCCGCGTCGAACGGGCCAATCTGACCTTGCAGGACCGGCTTGTAAAGGAATTGAGGTTGCGCGGAATCGACACGCAAGCGGCGGCGAATCTTTATGCGCCCCACTTCATTGCCGACTTTAACAACCGGTTTGGCAAGGCTCCGAAGAGTGACTACAACGCGCATAGGCCACTGCGCGACGACGAAGACCTGGTTTCGGTTTTAACGTCTCGTGCATCGCGCTGCGTGTCGAACACACTAACCGTGCAATACGATCGGGTGCTCTACCTGCTCGATGATTCGCCGGTGACACGAGCACTGATTCATCATTATCTGGACGTGTACGAGTACCCGAATGGGCGCATCGAAATCGTAGCGAACGGCACTGCCCTGACCTATCGCCAGTACGATCGGCTCTCGGATGCAGGCCAAGGTGCCGAGATCGATAACAAGCGCCTTGGACACGTTCTCGCGCTGTCTCGACAGGTGCAGTTGGAGCGTGACAACCGGCGCATCTCGGGCTCGCCTTCGCGGACCAACCGGGGCGAACCGGTGAAGCCGAAGATGCGGGCCAACAACACGCGCAAGCAACGCGAACTCAAGCAAATTGACTTGGATGCAATGATCTTGCGAACCTCTGAAAGGCAGGCAGCCGCGGTGGGGAAACTGCCTTCTACAGAGATCATTCTCGACCCAAAACCGGACATTTCAACTTAGCCCGAAGGCGGACATCTGAACTTAGCCTCGACA
>NZ_CAAJGK010000074.1 GCF_900996245.1 Paraburkholderia sp. BCC1886
GAAAACACCGGCTGGTTGTCCTCGCGCTTCAGATAAACCGGATTGCGCAGCCGCGCCGACAGGTTCGGCGCCGGTTCGAGTTCGGTCTCGCGAGCCACGTCGTAGACGCGCGCGGTGAGGATTTTCTTCAGGTAGTCGTGGCGTAGCGCGAGACCGTCAGCGGTATCGGCAAGCTCTTCGGATGGGCGCAATGGCAAGGCAAGCTCCTGTACGGCAAAAGCCGATCAACGTAAGGTCACCAGGAGGCAGGCAGAAAGCGGACATAAAAAAACCCGCCTCGTGGGGCGGGTTAATTTGTCTACTGCAGTGTTGCTGCTATTCGACGTGCGCTAACCCACCATTCTCTGAATGGTGCTAATAATCAGCGCAATACGGATGTCGAGGCGGTGCATGGCGGCGATCTTCGTTGAGTTCCCGAATTTTGTCAACCCGCTCCCGACTCAGTTCGGCACGCCGCTACGCTTTTTGAACGCGGTGAGAATGTGCTGTTCGAGCGAGTTGTAGTTGCCGCCGAAGTGATGGTCACCAGACGTGCGAATCACGTCGATACCGGTATTCGCCAGCGCCGGGCACAGGGTGTCCTTCTCGTTCTCACCGTAAAAGCATTGCACCATCGCAGGCTCGATCGGCTTCAATTCCGGCTGCACTTTCAGCGCCTTGTCGCTCGCCGGCATCCCGAGCCAGCCACCGACGCGAATCTGAAAATCGGCGTCGGGTGCGAAGCCTAGCAGTGCGATGAGCGGAACTTGCGCGCGCAACGACGCGGGCAGACGGTTGTAGGCGAACGGCATCACGTCGGCGCCGAACGAATAGCCGACCAGTGCGATATGCTGCGCATGCCAACGCGCGCCGTAAGTCTGCATCACGCGGGCGAGGTCGCGGCTCGTCTGCGCGGGCGGCTTCTCGCTCCAGAAGTAACGCAGGCTGTCCCAGCCGATCACCGACACGCCGTCTTTCTGCAACGCTTGCGCAATGGTCTTGTCGAGATCGCGCCAGCCGCCGTCGCCGGAAATCACGATGGCCATCAGACCGTTGGGGTGCGCTGCCGGCAATTCGATCAGCGGCAGATCCGACACGTCGTCGGCATTCGTCGACACGGCTTCGAGATGCGGCGTGAGCAACGCGACGAGCCGCGCGTTCGACGCATCGCCGGCGCCGACGGCTTTTTCGACGAAGCCCGGCACCTTGTCGCGAATGATCGTCGAATCCGGCGGGCAAGGTTCGAAGCGCGAGTCCAGTGTGCGGTCTGCGTCCACCGACACGGCGCCCGCAATCGTATTCGACGGCGCCTGCTCGAGCACGTGCACCGCGAGCGTGCCGCCCTGCCCGATGCCCGCGACGATCGGCGCGAAATAATGGCTCGATTGCGACTGCCGCTCGAGCTGGTGACTCAGCGCTTCCGCGTCGCCCACCAGTTGATGACAGGTCTCCTGCTTCGCATGCAGATTCGCGATGTAACGCGCCGTATCCACGCCCACCGTCAGCGCACCGGCGCGGGCGAGCGCATCCGCGTTCTGCTGATCCGCCGCGCTCCAGCCGCTCGCCTGCGAATACAGCACGACGAAGCCGCGTAGCGGACCGACCGGCTGCGTCACCGTGACATCGCCGTAACGGCCGCCGGGAATCGTGGCGGGTCCCGCCGTGGCCGCGAACGAAGCGCCCGCACTGCCCACACAAACACCCGCCACTACCGCACTGCGAACCAGCCTGAAAACAGATTGCAAAGTCATGAACGCCGGCCTCCTGCCAGCAATGACAGATCCGCCAGCGTGAAGAACACGCCCACCGAACCCGACGCCGCGAGATAGCGCGGCTCCCAATGCGGCTGGAACTTGCTCTTGAAAGCACGCAGACCGCGGAAGTTATAAAAACGCCCGCCAAAACGCCACACGATGCCGGCAAACCGATGCCAGCGCGACGCGAGTGGCGTGGGCAGCATGCCCGAGAGCGGCGCGATGCCGAGACTGAGCGAGCGGAAACCGGCCTGCTTCAGATGCAACGCGAGTTGCGTGAACAGATATTCCATCGCGTACGGCGACGCGCTTTCCACGTGACGCATCACGCCGACCGTCGCTTCGGTATTCATGTCGGTCGTCATGAACGTGACGAACGCGACAGGCGCGCCGTTCTGGCGAACCAGCATTACCGATTGCGCCGCCAGGTATTCATCGGTGAACGCGGCCACGGAGAAGCTCTTTTCGCGCGCATCGCGGCTGTCGAGCCAGCCGTCGGAAATCTCGCGCAAGGTTTCGAGCGACTCGGGCACGTGCGCCTGGTCTATCACCTCGACCGCGAAGCCGTCGCGCTCGCCGCGCTTCATCGCATAACGCAGATGCGCGCGGTGCGAGCCCTTGAGGTCGAAATCGTCGAGCACGACGTGCGCTTCCTCGCCAAGCTTCATCAGCGTGAGGCCGGCATCGAGGTACAGCGGCAACGCGTTGGCGCGGACCTGATAGAACGCCGCACGGCCGCCATGCGCATGCGCGAGCGCGACGAACTTGCCGATCAGCGCCGCCCATTCCTCACGCGGTCCCACCGGATCGTGCAGCGCGGCCCACGTCCGGCCGTTTTTCGCGTACATCAGAAACGCACGACGCGACTCCGAGAACAGGAAACTCTTGTCGCCCATCAACGCGAGACCGGCATCGCTGCGCTCCTGCGCGCGCACGATGCGCGCGGCGTCGTGCAGATCCTGCGCAGCCGGCTTCACGAAGCGGCCCGCCGCGGGACGCAGCAACTGCCAGAACGCGAAGGTCGCCGCGAACAGGCTGGCCGCAAGCGTCGCGCGCAACGCGCGCGGCGCGCGTTCGTCGAAGGCGAATTGCCACCACAGGTCGCGCGTGTACGGCACGTCGCGGAAAGCGAACAGCATCACCCAGACGGCCAGCATCATCACCATCGCGACCGACACCAGCCAGCCCGACGTGAAGCGCTCGGCGAACAGCGACGAATGCCGGTTGAAACTGCGCCGGGTTGAGAGCAGCAGCACGATCAGCGTGGCGAGCACGCCGGCTTCCACGAAGGCGAGACCCTTGGCGAGCGACAGCGCGAGGCTCGTCAATGCGAGCAGCAGCGTCATCCACCAGGCGGCGTCGAGACGGCGCAGCAGACCGCGCGCGACGAACAGCAGCAGCACGCCGAGCACGCTGCACAGCATCTGCGAGCTTTCGAGCACCCACAGCGGCAGCATGTCGCGCAGGATCTGGATGCGCTGGGAGAACGCGGGCGTCGCGCTGGAAATGACCAGCATGCCGCCGATCACGAACGTCACGAGGCTCAGAAACAGCGGCGCGAGCCGGGTCACGCCCGCGGCATGGCGCAGCGGCATGCGGCTTTTCAAGGCACGGCCTTCGAAGCCGGCCAGCAGCGCCGCCGAAACGATCAGCGGTGCGCCGAAATAGATCGCGCGATACGCGAGCAGCGCGGCGACCATCAGTTGAGTGGGCACACTGCCGTTCAGCGTGAAGACCATCGCCGCCTCGAACACGCCCACGCCACCCGGCGTATGACCGATCATGCCGAGCAGCATCGCGGCGGCGTACACCGTGATGAACGTGATAAAGCTCACGTGCGCATGCGGCAGCAACACCCACAACGCGAGGCCGGCGGCGACCACGTCGAGCACCGCGAGGCCCACTTGAGCGAGCAGATCGCGACGCGCCGGAATGTCGAACGAAAGCCACGTCCAGCGTGTACGAACCGCGCGCGTGTCGCGCCGGCAGGCGGCCGCGCCGGCAACGAGCAGCAGCAGCAAAGCGGCGCCGCAAAAGCGCAGCGTGTCGGGAGAAAGATGCAGCAGAGGCGCAAGCGGATCGGCGACGCAGAGCATGCCGAGCGCCGTCATCAGGACGAGTGCGAGCGCCAGCGAGACGCTCGTGAACACCGTCATGCGGCCAATCTGCACGGGCGTGACGTTCGCCACGCCGTAGACGCGCGCGCGCACCGCGCCGCCCGTCAATGCGCCGAAGCCGGTGGCATTGCCGAGCGCCGAACCGGCCGTGGCGCCGATCCACAGCGCCACGCGCGGCACGCGGACGCCAAGGTATCGCAGGCCGACGGCATCACGACCGATCAGCGCCAGATAGCTGAGTGCGGTGGCGCCCAGTGCGGCGCCCCACTCGCTCGCCGTCAACTGACGCAACTGACGGATCACCGAGCGATAGTCCACCGCTTGCGACAGATGCTGCAGCACGACCAGCAGTAATGCGCCGATGCCGAGCGCCAGCAGAGGCGAGACGAATCCCCGGCTCCCCAATGTCTTTTTTGCCCGGATGGCTATCTCGCCGAGCGGGTCGAGTTTTTTGTTCTGTCGATGAAGCATGGTCGATGCTGGGCCTTGCATGGATCTGTCGCCACGGCAGATCGTCCACCGCGGCGTCGCCTTTCATCCGGGATTAATCAGCGATTACAAAGGGATAACGGTGATTTGTTGAAAAGGTTGACAGCAATTACGGTGAACCGGGGTTTACGTGACCGTAAGGAACGCTGGCAAGGTCGGCGAGCGGGCCGCGAGGCGGCCGACGGGGGCTGGAGTGTAATCGCTAAACGCGACGCGCGAGATGAAAAAACCGCGGCGTTTGCATGGAGATCGTCGGTGGTCGTAAAAGAATCCAGCCCGCTGATTCAAGGTTTTCGCCGCGCTTGCCGTCATTGCAAGCACGAGCGACTACACCAGCAGGGAGAGGACGATGACCGAACAGGATTGGGTGATGGCCGGCCTGTATCTGGCCGGATCGATGACGATCGCGCTGATGGTCTGTGCGTTGTCCACGCGCGCCAACAGAATGCGGGCGGCGATTCAGTCGAGCACGGAACGCAGATAACGCCCAGAAGAACGCCGGAAGCGCGCCGCCGCTATGCGACGGCCGCGACAACCGGACTACTGCGGGATTTGCTACGAGTTGGTTGAAGCAGAAACTTATTGCGGACGGCGATGCGCTTCGGCGATCACGGCACAATTTTGCAGATGCAGGTTCAGTGCATGCAGGGCCACGGCGCGCAGCTTGCCGAGCCACGTCGAGTTGGCAGCAGCGGTGGCACGGACGGTTGCGGTGTTGGACGCGGTGTTCATGGCGGACTCCGATATAGGGTTTGTACCTAGGCAATAACCCGATTATAACGATCTCATCCCGCACTGCAACATATATTAAAAAAGATGCAACCCTTTGATGAATAGGCCGTGCAGCCGCATCGCCAGTCTCAATAACAAAAAATTACGCGCTTGCGCCTAGTCTCGCACCGAACGGGTGCAATAATGGGGCCCCCTTTACCTGCGACATCGCGCCGCGCCACGCCTTCATGTCAGTTCGGGAAACAGCTCTGATCGCGCCGCTCATCGTTGCCTGCGCGATGTTCATGGAAAGTGTGGATGCGAACGTGATCGTCACCGCGTTGCCCGCCATGGCGCGCGACTTCGCGCGCGATCCTGTCACGCTCAAAATCGCAGTGACCAGTTACGTGCTCGGTCTCGGCGTCTTTATTCCCGTCTGCGGATGGCTTGCCGACCGTTTCGGCGCGCGCACGATCTTCCGCACCGCAATCGGCATCTTCGTGACGGGTTCGCTGCTGTGCGCGGCGTCGAATTCCCTCGCCACCTTCACCGTTGCGCGCTTCGTGCAGGGCGTGGGCGGTGCGATGATGGTGCCGGTCGGCCGCATCATCATTTTTCGCGTCGTCCATAAATCGGACTTCATTCGCGCGATGAACTATCTCAGCCTGCCTGCCATGCTCGGGCCGGCGGCGGGACCGCTGCTCGGCGGCTTCATCACGACGTATCTGCACTGGCGTCTGATCTTCTTCATCAACGTGCCCATCGGGCTGCTCGGTATCTATCTCACGAACCGGCATATCGCCAACACGCGCGAACCGCACCCCGGACCGCTCGACTGGACTGGCTTCTTCCTGTCCGCCGCGGGCGCCGTGTTGCTATTGCTGGGCTTGTCGCTGATCGGCGGCGAACTGGTTTCGAACGGCGACGCGTTCGCCATGTGTGCAGCCGGCGCAGTGCTGCTCGCGGCGTACGTTGCGTATGCCCGGCGTGTCGCCCTGCCCTTACTCGATCTGCGTTTCTTCAAGGTGCCGACGTTTCAGGCGAGCGTGCTGGGCGGCTCGCTGTTTCGCATCGGACTCGGCGCGTTGCCGTTCCTGCTGCCGCTGATGCTGCAGGAAGGCCACGGCATGAGCGCGTTCCGCTCCGGGCTGATTACCTGTGCGTCCGCGTTCGGCGGCATGTTCATGCGCACGGTCGCCTCGAGCGTGTTGCGTCGTTTTGGCTTCCGTTCGGTGCTGGTGGTCAACGCGGCGTTGTCCGGCGTGGCCATTGCGGCATGCGGACTGTTCTTTCCGGGGACGCCCACCTGGGTGATCTGGGTCGTCGTGCTGCTCGGCGGCTTTTTCCCCGCGCTGCAATTCACCAGTCTGAACTCGCTGACCTACGCAGAAATCGCCAGTCGCGACGTCGGCCGGGCAACGAGTCTGGGCAGCGTCGTGCAGCAGATGTCGCTCGGTCTGGGCGTGACCATCGGCGGCATCGTGCTGCAGATCTCGCGTTATCTGAACGGCCACGCCAGCATCATGTGGTCGGATTTCTGGCCCGCGTTTCTGGTGGTCGGGCTGTGCTCGTTCGCCTCGATACCCGTCACGCTGCGGCTGCCGCGCGGCGCGGGCGAGGAAATCTCGCGCGGCGGACGCGGCTAGCCCGCCGCCCTCACCCTGCCGTCGCCGCCCACGAAACGAGCGTGTCGCCGAATCCGCCGCGCGCCTTCGCCGCGGCCCGCGCGCTCGTAATCACACGCGGCGCGGCGCTCCACGCAATGCGCGCACCGATCGCGATGAGCCGGTCGACCAGCGCCACGTCTTCGCTGCACGTGAGCGGCGGAAAGCCGCCCGCGCGACGGTAAGCATCGGCCGAAACACCGAGATTGGCGCCGTGAATATGCCGATGCCCGTCGGCATCGACATACGTCTTGCGGAAATATTCGCGCACGCTGAGCGGATGCGCGGTCCAGTCGTCGACGGCGATCGAGCCGCACACGGCATCCGCGTCCAGCGACAGTTGCGCGACCAGCCAGCCCGGTGACACACGACTGTCGGCGTCGGTAAAAGCCAGCCAGCGCGCGCCGTCGGCGAGCAGCCAGTCGGCGCCGGTCGCGCGCGCGATGCCGACGTTGCGCGCCTTCAGCGTCAGCGTCTCGACGCCGTAAGCGCGTGCGATCGCACCGGTGAAGTCGTCGCAAGCGTCGAGCACGACCACGATGCGCACGGTTTCGCCGGCCAGGTCTTCATGACGCGAAGCGGCAATCAGCGCCGCGAGACAAGGCGCGAGCATGCCCTCTTCGTTATGCGCCGGAACGATCACGCCGATCATAGAAGTCCCTCCCGTTGTGCGACCGAACGCGCATCGCGCGACCAGACATCGATGAGCAGATCGGCCTCGTCGTGATGCGCGAGACGCGTCAACCCGCAGCGCGTATCGAACAAGGCGTGCGCGGTATCGGCCGATTCGAGCGCTTCGGCAAACGGCCGGCGCCAGTGACAGGCAAGCAGCGTCCCATCCGAGGTCAGCGACGCCGAGATTCGCGCGGCGAGCGTTTCCAGATCGGTGCCATCGAGGTAATAAGCGAATTCGCTGATCACGATCAGATCGAACGGACCCGCGTCGGTCGGCCATTCATGCGGCACCGTGCGCTGTTCGACGCGTACGTGCGGCTGGTCCGCGAGACGTTCGCGGGCAGCGAGCACGGCGCGTTCGTGCAGGTCCGCCGCCAGCAGTGCTTCGCAACGCGGCGCGAGCCCCGCCGTCAATTCACCGTTCGCGCAACCCGGCTCGAACGCATTGCGATAGCGCGGACGCGGCAGCAACGCGAGCGTTAGCGAACGTTTGCGGCTTTCGTACCAGCCGTCGCGCAATTTCCACGGGTCGTCGCTCTGTTTATAAAGCTCGTCGATATACAGCGCCGCGGTGTTCATTTTTCCGTTCATGTCAGCGACCTTGGGTAGATGCGTAGATGGAGAGCATCACAATGACCACGGGGCATCGGCCGCGTCGGTCGACGTGCCGGGCTGACTCTTCGCAGCGACAATCAACTCGCCGAGCGCAGCGAGATCGCGTTCGGCGTGGCTTTGTCGCAGAAACACCGGCAAGTCGGTCAACGCCCGCGCAAAGCGCGCATCACGGCATAGCGGAGCGGCACCGAGCGCGCGGGTGGCGTGCGTCATGACCTCGGTGGCCGCGGCTTCTACCGCAAGGCGCACGCGCATGACTGCGCGCTGCGCGTCGGCGAGCGGATTGGCGTCGATCGACGCAGCGGTCTCGCGCAGCAAGGCAGCTGCGCCCGCCAGCGCAACGTCCACATCGCCGAGATGCGCGAGCCGATGGGCGTCCGCGCGCTCGTTGCACGCGTTGCGCAACATCGCGCCGATCTGCGCCGCCGCGCCGTACCAGCACGCGGCGATACCCGCGCCGCCATGCCAGAATCCCGGCCGCTTCACATACGCCTGCGCACCGCCGATCAACGTGGCGGGCGTGCGCTCGAAGCTCACGTCGGCGCTCGCGGTTGCGCGCATGCCGATGGCTTGCCACTGCGTCGTGTCGATCGAAATCGAAGGGTCGTCCATGGCGACGGAAACCAGCACCGGCTCGTCGTCGAGCCATGCCGTTATCAGCGCGTGGCTCACCACGGCCGCGCCCGAACACCATGCTTTCTTGCCGGTCAGTTGCAGTTCAGACGGTTCGCCGTCGGCAGAGGCGACGCGAGTCGCGGTGACGCGGGCATCGGGCGGCTCCGCTGCCCAGACCGCCCACCGACTGCCTGCAACGGGCGTACGCGCACGCAGTTCAGCGAGGATCGCCAGCGCATCCGTATGGCCTTCGAACAGCTTCACCAGTCCGAGATCGCAGGCGGCAACGGCCGCCAGCGTGCGCCAGCGCGTCAGTGTCTGGCCATGACCCGGCAGCGGCATGAAGGGCGCGCGGTCGTAGCCATGCTGGATCAACTGGTCGAGCAAGCTGCCGAGCGAGGCGGGATCGTCCGGATCGATATGCGCGCTTTGCAGAAACTCGCCCAGGGTGCTGCTAGTCGCGGGTTTCGCTTCATCCAGCGGGCGCACGGCGCGAGCCGACGGCTGCGCCTCGCGCCGCGCCGGCTCGACTGAACGGCTTGCGCTGCTAATGACCGGATACAGCCGGGCCATGGCAATGGCCGCACTGGCCGTCCCTGCAGAACGTTCGCGCGTATCGAACATGGTGACTCCCTGAAACGTTTTTGTCGGATGTGAGCGGCGTATGGCCTGCCGCTGTTCATGCCGAGGAAAACAGCAAGCGCCGTGCCGCTTGCCACGACCGCACGCCGGGGCGTCGTTTCAGGGAGAAAGGAAAGAATCTTGAGAAGCTTCTACCAGGCGAGTCGAAGTGGCCGCCTCGCTCTGGTATGAAGGAAGCGGATTCGCTAGCCGCGAGCCCGCTGGTTGCGTCGTGCTTCGACCTCGACGAGCAACGTATCGAACAACGCGAGTTCCACCGGCTTGACGAGGTGGACGTCGAAGCCCGCTTCGCGCGTGCGCTCGCGATCGCTCGCGTGACCGAATCCGGTCATGGCGGCGAACATCGTGTCCTCGAGGCCCGGCAACTGACGTAACGCGGCGAGCGTTTCGTACCCGTCCATCTTGGGCATGGCAATGTCGATGACCGCGAGGTCGGGCGCGAAGCGTGGCGCCACCAGCAACGCCTGCTCGCCTTCGTAAGCGATCCGCACTTCGTGGCCTTTGAGTTCGAGCAGCATCGCGAGGCTGTCGGCGGCATCGCAATTGTCGTCGACCAGCAGAATGCGCAGCGGCGCGATCTCGCCGGTACCGCTGCCCGACTGTTCGTGCGCCGCAGGCGAAGGCGCCGCGGCGAGCGGCAGACTGAACGTGAAACTGCTGCCGCGTCCCGCGCCCTCGCTGCTCGCGATAATGCTGCCGCCGTGCATTTCCACCATCGACCGGCACAGCGTCAGGCCGATGCCCAAGCCGCCTTCCGCTGCGCTCTGGCCATCCTTCTCCTGCGCGAACAGATCGAAGATCGTCTCGAGCGATCCTGCCGGAATACCGCAGCCTGCATCGCGGACCTCGAGCACGGCCATCTGCCGGTCGAGCCGCAGCAGCACGTCGATCCGGCTTTCTATCGGCGAGAACTTCGACGCGTTGTGCAGCAGGTTCTGCAGCACCTGCACGAGCCGCGTCATATCGCCCTTCACGGCGACCGGCTCGGGCGGCAGGTGCACGACGACCTGCTGTTCGTGCGCGTCGGTGAACGGCCGGGCCGCTTCGACACTGCGTGCGACCAGTTCGGCCACGTCCACCCGCGCGAGACGCAGTTCGACCTTGTCCGACATGATGCGGCCGACGTCGAGCAGATCGTCGACGAGCCGCGTAAGGTGCGTCACCTGCCGGTCGATCAGATCGCGCGAGCGGGCAAGCGTGGGACTGATGCCGGTCTCGAGCTTCATCACGCCGACCGCATTGCGGACCGGCGCGAGCGGATTGCGCAATTCATGCGCGAGCGTGGCGAGAAAACGGCGCATGCGCTCGCCGGAGCGTTCGAGTTCTTCGCGTTGACGCCGTTCGGTGAGATCGCGCGTGACCTTGGCGAAACCGCGCAGCCGGTTCGACTCGTCATACACGGCGGTGATGATGACGTTGGCCCAGAAGGTCGTGCCGTCCTTGCGCACGCGCCAGCCTTCGTCTTCCACGTGACCGATCTGCCGGGCAACGACGAGTTCCTGAGCCGGCTTGCCGGCGGCCGCGTCTTCGGGCGGATAGAAGGTCGAGAAATGTTTGCCGACGATATCCTCGCGCGAATACCCTTTAATGCGCGCCGCGCCCGCATTCCAGCTGATCACGTAGCCGTCCGGATCGAGCATGAAAATCGCGTAATCCTTAACGCTGTGCACGAGCAGACGGAAGCGTTCCTCGCTTTGCCGCAATGCTTCGACGTACTCGCGCTGCGCGGTCAGATCGCGCGTGATCTTGGCGAAACCGGTGAGAATGCCCGCCTCGTTGCGAATCGACGTGATCACGACGTTCGACCAGAAAGTCGTGCCGTCCTTGCGCACGCGCCAACCCTCGTCTTCGAAGCGCCCGGTCAGCGACGCCTGTTGCAATTCGTGATCGGGCCAGCCGGTAGCAACGGCCTCCGGCGTGTAAAAACGCGAGAAGTGCTGGCCGACGATGTCCTGTTCCGTATAACCCTTCATCTTCTGCGCACCGGCATTCCAGCTGACGATGTGACCGGTCGCGTCGAGCAGGAAGATCGCGTAGTCCTCGATGGCTTGAACCAGGGTGCCGTAATCGATGGCGACGGCCGCGCCGGCCTGGGAGACAGCCGCAGGAGTGGGAAGGTCACCAGTGTTGCTGGTGTTACCGGGATTGCCGGCAATGGGAACGTCGACGGGAATCATGGAAGCCAGTGGGAACAGAAATAACGCTTCCAAGAGGATACACCGCGAAATGCTAATCGATGGCCATGGAGAGCTTCCCGTGGGTCAGGCCTCTCAATTGCTACACCCGCTGCACACATCAATCAAAAACAGGAGCTTCACTTGAAACGAGCCTTTACCACTCTCGCTGTCGCCGCCACCCTTACCCTCGCGTACACCGCGGCACAAGCCGAAGGCTGCACCAAGGGTGCGGTAGTCGGTGGCGTAGCCGGACACGTCGCAGGCGGCCACGGCGTCGCTGGCGCCGCTGCCGGCTGCGCAATCGGCCACCATGAAGCCAAGAAGAAGGACAAAGCCGCCAGCGCGGCAGCGGCCAATCAGGCACCGGCCGGGAAGTAAGCGGTCGGTCGTGCAATCATGAAAAAGCGCGCTCCATCGAGCGCGCTCATCGGGCAGTCTGTCAAAACGCTCCGGCATCGAACTACCCTTCGTTGCCGGAGCGTCGCCGTTTACTCCCCGTGTGCCAGCTTTCCCGCCAGTTTCGCGTCGTAACTCGAATGCACGTGCACGCGTTTTTTCTCGGGATACGCGTACGCATATGCCTTGCGCAACGCGAGCGATGCTTCATGAAAGCCGGACAGAATCAGCTTCTGCTTGTTCGGATAGTTGGCGATATCGCCGACCGCAAAAATGCCCGGACGCGAGCTCTCGTAGTTCGAGGTATCCACATCGACCCGGCCGCCGTGAATCGAGAGCGACCATCGTGCAATCGGCCCGAGATCGGCGACGAGGCCATACAACACGACCAGATGGTCGGTGTCGAGCCGGCTCTCGCCTTCCAGTTGACGCAACGTAAGCGCGCGCAACGCATCGTCTTCGACATGCAGTGACGAGATAGCACCCACCACGAAGTCCATTTCTCCAGCTTCGACTGCGCGCCGCATCGTCGCGACACTCGAATCCGTCGCGCTGAACCCGTTGCGCCGATGGACGAGCGTCACGCGCCGCGCGACCTTGCGCAATGCCAGCGCCCAGTCGAGCGCCGAGTCGCCGCCGCCGGCTACCACGACGGTGCGATCGGCAAAATCGGCGAGGCGAGGCACGCTGTAATGCACATGACGCGACTCGAGCGGCACCGCTTCGTCCAGCGCCAGTTTTTGCGGCACGAAGGCGCCGTTGCCGGCGGCCAGCAGGATCGCCGCGACATCGAACACGAGCCCGCTGCTCGTCCGCACGATCCAGCGGCCGTCGTCGCGCTGTTCGACGGATTCGACGCGCTGTTCCAGATGAATCGGCACGTCGAACGGCTTGCATTGCAGCAGCAGCCGATCCACGAGTTCACGCGCCGTACAGGAGACGATTGCGGGAATATCGTAGATCGGCTTGTCCGGATACAGTTCGATGCATTGACCGCCGACCTTGTCGAGCGCATCGACGATCTGGCAGGACAGGCCGAGCACACCCGCCTCGAATGCCGCGAACAGGCCGACCGGTCCCGCGCCGACGATCAGCACGTCGGAGCGGATCGGCGACGTGGGCGACGTGGCTCGAGCGGGCGCCGTGTGTGGATCTGCGGCGGATGTCATGAAGCGTCTCTCCCAATAAGTCGACGCCCACCTTACCCGCTCGCCTCCAGTCGGGCAACGATGCCATTACGCGGGGTAAGGACGCTTGGCTTACTCGCCGATCCACGAGCCGCGCAGGTCGCTGTCGTGCAGCAGTTGCAAAAGCGTGCCGGCCGGACGGCTCAGGCGCTTCGCCGCGAGCGCGATGAATTCCACGGCGGGCAGCGTCGGCAAACTGCTCGCATTGAGCGGCGGCGCCAGCCCCCGCGCGGCCAGATACTGCGGCCGCACGGTGATGCCGAGTCCGCCGCGCGCCGCCGCGATACATCCCGCGTGACTGCTGCTGGTGCAGACCACCTGCCAGCCGAAGCCCGCTTCGGCGAGCGCGTCGAGCACCACCGCACGGGTGACGCTAGGTTCGGCCACGAGGATCAGCGGCAGCGGCTGGCTCAGATCGACCAGCGTGCCGGTGCGCGCCAGCCACTCCAGCCGTCCGGTGAAGAGCGGCACACCGCGCCGGTCGCCGAGCCGCCGTTTGCCCACCAGCAGGTCGATCGAGCCCGCATCGAGTAGCTCGTACAGCTTGCCGGTCATGCCGATGGTGATTTCCAGTTCGACGTCGGGGTGCGCGTTACGAAACGCCGCCAGCACCGTGGGCAGGGGCCCAAGCGCGACGTCGTCGGACGAACCGAGCCGCACCCGGCCTTTCAGACGCGGCGCGCGAAACTGCGATTCCGCACGCGCTAGCGCCTGCAGGATCACGCTGGCGTGCGCGAGCATGGCCTCGCCGTCCGGCGTCATGGCGAGCGAATGGGTATCGCGCACGAACAGACGGCGGCCGACGCTCTCTTCGAGACGGCGGATGTGTTCGCTGACGCTCGACTGCGTCAGATCGAGTTGGCGCGCGGCCTGGGTAAAGCTATGCGAGGCGGCGACGGTCGCGAAGGTCTTGAGCCAGATGGGATTGAGCATGGGGCATTGTCGCGCCGGTCATCGGCAATGTCGATAACAGTCACCGCCCTTAGTGGGGTTCCCGATTGACGCGAATGTCAATATGATGACGTCATCGCGATCTGGCCGATCCTCATTTATTCGAAGCCGCGCGCCCCGGCCGCCTGGCTCGCCTATCAAGCCTGCTTTCAGGCAGTTAAAAGCCTTCCAAGCCCGTCACACATGACCAAGGATTCCGCCCACTCCGCCCTGCTCTGGATCGTCGCCGCGGGGTTTTTCATGCAGTCGCTCGACACGACGATCGTCAACACCGCGCTCCCCTCGATCGCCCACAGTCTGCATGTCGCCCCGCTCGCGACGCAGCCGGTGGTGGTCGCGTACACGCTGACCATGGCGATGCTCACGCCCGCCTCCGGCTGGCTGGCCGACCGCTTCGGCACGCGCCGCGTGTACTTCGCGGCGATTCTCGTGTTCGTGCTCGGTTCGCTGTGCTGCGCGAGCGCGCATACGCTCGGTCAACTCGTGATGGCGCGCGTGCTGCAGGGTATCGGCGGCTCGATGCTGTTGCCGATCGGCCGGCTCGCGGTTTTGCGCAGCGTGACGGGCGAACAGTACGTGTCGGCGCTCGCCTTCGTCGCGGTGGCCGGTCAACTCGGTCCGATCGCCGGACCGACGCTCGGCGGCTGGTTCGTGCAGGCCATGACGTGGCACTGGATTTTCCTGATCAACGTGCCGATCGGCGCCGTGGGTCTGTATGCGGTGCAGCGCTATTTGCCGGCGCATGGCGAGACCCAGGCGCCGCCGTTCGATTTCGTCGGCTGTGGGTTGCTGTCGCTGTGCATGATCGCGCTTTCGCTCGCCGTCGAGGCGCCGGTCGACAGCCATCGCACCGCGTGGGCCAGCGGGCTGTTCGTGCTCGGGGTGGCCAGCGCGCTCGCTTATATTCCGCATGCGCGGCGCCGCCGCAATCCGCTCTTCAAGCTCTCGCTGTTCAGCGAACCCAACTTCAGCGTCGGGCTGATCGGCAACCTCGTGTGCCGCATCGGTTCGAGCGCCGTGCCGTTTCTCGTGCCGCTGCTGTTGCAATTGCAACTGGGCTACTCGCCGCTGCACTCGGGCCTGATGATGCTGCCCGCGGCGCTCGCCGGCACCGTCTCGAAACGCTGGATTGCACCGCTGATCCGGCGCTATGGCTACGACCTGTTCCTGCTCGTCAACACGTTGATCGTCGGCCTGACCATCGTTTCGTTCGCGCTGATTTCAAGCAGCACGCCGCTCGTGGTCGAGATCGTGATTCTCGGCATTTTCGGCGCAGCCAACTCCATGCAGTTCGCGGCGATGAACAGCGTCACGCTCAAAGGCCTGTCGCATGAAGATGCCGGCAGCGGCAATAGCCTGTTCTCGATGGTGCAGATGCTGGCGATCGGACTCGGCGTGTCGATCGGAGGCGGACTCGTGAAGCTGTTCTCCGTCGAATGGGGTTCGGCCGCCCTCGGCTTCCGGCTGAGTTTCGTGTGCGTGGGCGTGGTGACGCTGGCGTCGGCCTGGGTATTTCGTCAACTCGACGAAGCGCCGGGCGCGGGCGCCGCGCGTGCTCAGGCGACTCAGGGCGCGGGACGCTGAAGCGGGTCGATCGGACGAGGACGCGAGCACAGCGTCAGTCCGGCAAACGGACCCCCGAATAACCCGCACACGCGTCGATCAAACGCTCCTGCACCGCGACGTCGCGAACCGCCGGATGCGTCTCGCGCGGCAACAGGTGATAGAAGTACGCGCCGCTCACGCGCGCCGCCGGGTCGTCGCTGGTTGCGAGCCACACCTGCGTGGTCGGCCCTGCCTGCAGATCGTCCGGGGCGCCCGCACCGCCCATCTTCGTTGCGACCCAACCCGGCTCCAGCGCGTTCGACAATACCGCCGGCCAACGGCGCGCTATCGCGAACGCCAGCAGCGCGTCGTGCAGTTTCGAATCCGAGTAAGCCGCGGTGCCCTGCCATCGACGCCGCTCCCACGTCAGATCGTCGAGACTCGCGTCGCCGCTGCGATGCAAACCCGAGCTCAGATACACGAGCCGCCGGGGTTGGTCCATTAGCGCGGTCAACACATAAGGCGCCAATGTATTGATGGCGAATACGTGCGGCAACCCATCCACCGTTGCGACGCGATGCGGCTCCTGATAGCCGACTGCCGCGTTATGGATCACCGCATCGAAGCGGCCGAGCCGGTTCGCCTGATCCGCGAGCCCGATCGTGGCCGCAATGCTCGACAAGTCGGCGACCAGCGCCGTCTGCGCACCGGGCACGGCTCGTAGCGCCTGTTCGGCGCGCGCCTCGTTGCGCGCATGCAAAACAACCTGATGGCCGGCATCGACCAGCAGGCGCGCAGCCATCTGCCCCAATCCGTCGGCCGAGCCGGTAATGAAAATACGCGACATTGTTAAATCTCCTTTCGATTTGCCCGCAATGCTGCACGCATGATGAAGAGCGCATGGCATCGCGTATCGTTTGAACTCGGCACAGCTTAGCGCGCGGCCACACAGTGAAGCGAGCGCCTGGGCGGCATTCCACTCATGACACGAGCGCATTGATTCGACGACACGTCACGGCCTATCCATGTGTCCGCGTGAAATAAAACGGTCATTTCGCGTTAGCATGTCACGCGTGATTGCATAAGAAAGGAACTTCACATGCCATTTGACGAGCGCATGTTGAACGGCATGGGCGTGTTGACCGCCATTGTGGATTGCGGCAGCTTCGCGGCGGCGGGCGCTACGCTCGACATGTCGCAATCGGGCGTAAGCCGTTCGGTGGCGCGGCTGGAAGCGCGCCTGGGCATCCGCCTGTTCGACCGCACCACGCGTTCGGTCACACTGACCGACGAGGGCCGGCGCTTCTACGAGCAGATCGTGCCCCTACTCGGTGGCCTCGAAGAGGCCGCGGCCTCGGCGGCTCAGGGCGCCACGGCGGTACGCGGGCGCCTGCGCGTGAACATGGACCCGTTCTTCTCGCGGCTGGTGCTGGGTCCGCGGCTCGGCGGCTTCGTCGATAAACACCCGGACCTGCAACTCGAACTGATCACGCGCGACCAGCTAGGCGATATGGTCGCCGACGGCTTCGACCTGGCGATCCGTTTCGGCGAGCCGCCGGTCTCCACGCTGATCGCCCGCAAGCTGCTGGACACGCGCATTCTCACCGTGGCGTCGCCTTCGTATCTGAAGAAGCATGGTCATCCGGTGAACCCGGCCGATCTGGAAAGCGGCCGGCACGTGTGCATCAAATTCCGCGATCCGGCCACGGGCTATCCGTTCAACTGGGAGTTTCATCGCGGCCGCAAGCGTGTGGAGATCGCGCCGCAAGGCCGTCTGACCGTCAACGACGTGGGCACCCTGCACAGCACCTGCGTGGCAGGCCAGGGTATTGCGCAGATTCTCGAACTCGGCGCCGAGTCCCTGCTCGGCAGCGGCAAACTGCTCGAACTGTTTCCGGATTGGGGCGACGAGGTGTATCCGCTGTATGCGCTCTACCCTTCGCGGCATCATCCGCCAGCCAAGGTCAGGGCGTTTTTCGAATTCGTGCTGTCGCTGACGGGGAGTGCCGCGAGCAGCGCGATTCGCGAAGCGCCATCGGCAGCGAGCGGTACCGGCTAGCGATCAACGCTAAACAATCATCGGTCAGCGCAGCATGTCGCGTGCGGTGTCCCGCAATTGCACCAGAAAACGCTGCACGATCACGGAACGGGGCCGTGCCGGCAAAAACAGAAAACGCGGCTCGACCGCAATGGTCGGCGTGAAGCGGCGCAACACCAGCCCCGGAAAAGACTGATCGAGTAACGCAAAAGGATCGACCAGCGCGACCGCATGCGTTTGCCGCGTGAGTGCACAGAGGACCGACGTGCTGTTCGATGCGAACGCCGGCGCGAAGGTCCGGCCCGCGGCGCGGAACGCTTCCCGCAAACGCCAGCCGGTGACCGTCTCTTCACCGAACGCCGCGATCGCTTCGTTATCGAGAAGCCTGGGCGTAATGAGCTTGCGCGAAGCCAGCGGATGATCGCTGCGCATGACGCAACTCAACTCCGCACTGCAGAACTCCTCCACCTCCAGCGAGCCCGATGGCGTGGGCACATCGAGAATGCCGAAGTCCACCTGGTTGTTGCTCACGTACTCGACGACATGCCGCGTCGGCAACGCGCGAATATCGAACTCCACGTACGGATGCTGCTCGCGGAACACGCCCACCGCGCGCGCCACGATGGTGGATGCGAGCGTGGCCACCGTCGACAACCGGATAGTGCCGCGCCTGCCTTCGTGAATCTCTCTCGCGCGCTCGGCAATGACCTGCACGTTGCCGAATAACCGCTCGATCTCCGGCAGGATCGCCTCCGCCTCCGGCGTGCACACGAGCCGCCCCTTCACCCGCAAAAACAGCGTGAGACCCAGCTCGCCCTCGAGCACGTGCAACGTCTTCGTGACCGCGGGTTGCGAGACGTAGAGAAGCCGCGCGGCGGCCGACACGCTGCCGGCATTCACGACGGCCCGGAACACTTCCAGATGACGCACTTTGAGCATGGCATCTCCGCCTTCGGCCTATAACTTTCGAGAAGATTTTAGCGTACCAAAATGTATTGGTTTTCATAGATTTGGAGCCGTACACTCGATTTCAATCCGTAGCGAAAGCATCTCGTCCGCCTCATTCTCCAGGAGCAAAGCCGTGAGCATTCCTCAAGCGTCGGTCTGGCGCGAACGCGCCGCCAACCTGCGTCCGGAAGGACGCGCCTTCATCAATGGCCAGTACGTGCAGGCCCGATCCGGCAAAACTTTTCCGACCATCAACCCCGCCACCGGACAGACGATCGCGCAGATCGCCGAGTGCGACGCCGAAGATGTCGATCTCGCCGTGAAGAGCGCTCGCCAGGCATTCGAATCGGGCGTGTGGTCGCGCCGCGCGCCGGCCGAACGCAAAGCCGTGATGCTGAGATTCGCCGAGCTGATTCTTGCGCATCGGGAAGAGCTTGCGCTGCTCGAATCGCTCGACGTGGGCAAGCCGATTACGAACGCCTATAACGGCGACATCGTGAGCGCAGCGACCTGCATCCAGTGGTACGGCGAGGCGATCGACAAGCTGTATGGCGAGACCGCACCCGCCGCGCCCGACGTGACGACGATGATCGTGCGCGAGCCGATCGGCGTGGTCGCCGCCGTGGTGCCGTGGAACTATCCGCTGTCGATGGCGAGCTGGAAACTCGGTCCCGCGCTCGCCGCCGGCAACTCGGTCGTGCTCAAGCCCGCCGAGCAGTCCCCGCTCACCGCGATCCGGATTGCGGCGCTCGCCTGCGAAGCGGGTCTGCCTGCGGGCGTCCTCAACGTGCTGCCGGGTTTCGGCGAAACCGCGGGCCGCGCGCTCGGTTTGCACATGGACGTCGACGGCGTGGGATTCACCGGCTCGACGGCGGTCGGCAAGCTCTTCATGCAGTACTCGGGGCAGTCGAATATCAAACGCGTCGGACTCGAATGCGGCGGCAAGAGTCCGCATATCGTGCTCGACGATTGTCCCGACCTCGACGCCGCCGCGCGTGCCGTCGCCGCGGGCATTTTCGGCAACAGCGGCCAGGTGTGTAACGCCGGCTCGCGGCTGATCGTGCAGGCGTCGATCCGTGACGCGCTGCTCGACAAGGTCGCGGCGATCGCGAAGGATCTGGTGCCCGGAGACCCGCTCGATCCTGCCACGCGCATGGGCGCGATCGTCAGCCAGTCGCAATACGAGTCGGTGCTCTCCTACATCGACGCAGGCCGGGCGGACGGCGCCAGCGTGATCGCGGGCGGCCGGGCCGCGAATCGTGACAGCGGCGGCTATTTCATCGAGCCCACGGTCTTCGACGGCGTGCGCAACGACATGCGTATCGCACGTGAAGAGATCTTCGGCCCGGTGCTCTCCGCGATCACCGTGAACACGCCCGAAGAAGCCATCGCGATTGCCAACGACACCATCTACGGTCTCGCCGCCGCGGTCTGGACCTCGAACGTGACGCGCGTCCAGCAGATGTCGCGTGCGTTGAAAGCCGGCGTCGTGTGGGTCAACTGTTTCGATCGCGGCACCATGTCTTCGCCGTTCGGCGGCTTCAAGCAGTCCGGCTTCGGCCGCGACAAGTCGATGCATGCGTTCGACAAATACATGGACTGGAAAGCCATCTGGATCGCCGGATAAATCCGCCTTTGAACTACGTCCTGAGCCGCGCCTGGAGACCCCTATGAGCAACGATATGAACAAGCCCTCGCCTTCTTCGACTGTCGACACCGTGTTGCCGGAAATCAGACCGGCGCGGCGGCGCTTTCTCCAGCAGAGCGGCGTCATCGCCGGCGCCGCTATGCTCGGCGCGCCGGCCATCCTGCGCGCGCAGTCGCGCGGCATCACGGTCACCTGCTGGGGTGGCGCGTACGAAGCCGCAGTGCGTTCGTCGTTCGCCGAGCCGTTTGCCAAAGAAACCGGTATCCCGGTGACACTGCTCAATAGCGCCGACCTCGCCCGCATGAAGGTTCAGGTCGACTCGAAGAACGTCTCGTGGGACGTCTTCGACAGCATCGGCCCGCAGATCGTCTCCGGCTCGCGTCAGGGCATGTGGGAAAAACTCGATCCGTCGATCGTGGCGACAGGCGGACTCATCACGAAGACCGGCGCGGATTTCGTCGGCACCTACTCGTACGCCGGCGGTCTGGGCTTCGACCCGAAGCGCACGCCGGATGGCAGGCATCCCACGACTTTCGCCGAGTTCTGGGACGTCAAGGCCTTTCCGGGCCGCCGCGGCCTGCGCCCGCGCGTCAGCGAAAACCTGGAGATGGCGCTGCTCGCCGACGGCGTCGCGCCGGACAAGCTGTATCCGCTCGATATTGAACGTGCATTCAAGGCGATGGACCGCATCAAGCCGGGTGTGCGCAAATGGATCGAGACGACGCCCGAGACGGTCAGCCTGATCGCCTCCAACGAACTGGATTTCACCTACACGTATCTGAGCCGCGTGCTGCCGGCGCAACGGGCCGGCACGTCCATCCAGATGGCGATGAAACAGACGCTCAACAGCCTCGAATATCTGGCAGTGCCGAAATACGGCAAGAACACCAAAGCCGCCATGCAGTACGTCGCGTTCTGCCTGCGCCCGGATCGTCAGGCGGCGTTCTGCGAACAGGTCGAGTTCGCCCCCAACGTCGCCGACGCAATGAAGCTGATCTCCGCGAGCGCAAAACAACGGATGCCCGACATGCACGACGCCAACAGCATCGTCATCAACGATGCCTGGTGGGGCGACCACTACGATGCGCTGCAGAACCGCTTTACCACCTGGATGCTCGACTAATCGCAGGCCGGCAAGCCGCCATGACCTATACCCTCAATCCCCGCACGTTGTTCGCGATGCTGCTGCCGCTGTATGGGCTGCTCGCGGTGTTCTTCATGTGGCCGCTCGGCCTCGTGGGCTGGTCGAGCATCCATGCCGACGGCTTCACGTTGCGCGGCTATAGCGAGGTCCTGCACAGCACGCTGATTCACCGCGTATTGGGTAACACGCTGACCATCGCCGCGCAGTCCACGCTGGCGAGCCTCGTCCTCGGCTATCTGATCGCGCTGCATCTGGCGAGTCTGAGCGCGCGGCGCCGCACACCGTATCTGATCATGGTGATGCTGCCGTTCTGGACCAGCATTCTGGTGAAGAGCTTTGCGTTCACCGTCGTGCTGGGCAGTCAGGGGATCGTCGCCAGGACGATAGCGTGGCTAAGCGGCGATGCGTTGCATCCGGAGCTCGTGTTCAATCGCATCGGCGTGGTGATCGGCATGATGAACTACCTGTTGCCGTTCATGGTGCTGCCTATCCTGACGAGCCTCACTGCGCAGAATCCCAACCTGAAACGTGCGGCCGAGCTGATGGGCGCGCCGCCGTCGACCATCTTTGCCCGCATCACGTTACCGCTGTCGATGCCGGGCGTGCTGGCCGGCGTCCTGATGTGCCTGACGCTCTCGATGGGCATGTACATCACCCCGGCGCTGCTCGGCGGACGCCGCGACATGATGCTGGCCAACCTGGTCGACACCTTCACGCGGCAGACGCTCGACTGGACGCTGGCGGCCGCCATCGCGATGGTCCTGCTGGCCTGCTCGGGCGTGCTGGTGGCGCTGCTCGGTCGACTGGAACGCGGCAAGGAGGCATTGCACTAATGGAATCCATCACTCAGGCCGGCACCGGCCACGACTTCGCCCCTGCCGTCCCGCGCCGCCGCGACTGGCGCGTGCTGACCCGCGTGCTCGTTTCGGTCGGCGGCTGGATCGGCTATCTGTTCCTGCTGTTGCCGAGTCTCGTCATCGTGCCGATCTCGTTCGGCGGCGGCACCGAACTGCAATTCCCGCCTCACCAGTTCTCGCTCGAACTGTTCCGGCAGTTTCTCGGCGATCCGGCCTGGTGGAGCGCGATCGGCAATAGCGTGATGGTCGCCCTGCTGGCCGCCGCGCTGTCGGTGGCGGCCGGCGTGCCCGGCGCCTATGCGCTGGCCCGCGCCCGCTTCCCCGGCAAGCGTCTGGTCGAAACCATCGCGATCACGCCGATGCTGGTGCCCGTCGTCGTGCTCGGGCTCGGCGTGTACATGCAATATTCCGCGCTGTCGCTGGTCAACACCGTGTGGGGACTCGCGCTTGCGCACACCGTGCTGGTCGTGCCGTTCGTGGTGATTGCCGTAGGCTCGGGATTGCGCAACGCCGACCCGTCGCTCGAAGCCGTGGCGCTGCTGATGGGCGCGAGCCGTGTGCGCATTTTCCGCGAAGTCGTGTTGCCGCAGATTCGCGGCTCGGTGGCGGTGAGCGTGCTGTTTGCTTTCCTGCTGTCGTTCGACGAAGTGGTGATCGCCTATTTCATCTCGGGGCCGCAGACCACCACGCTGCCCGTGAAGATGTATAGCGCGATCCGCTGGGAAGTGTCGCCGGTTCTGGCCGCCGTCTCGACGTTGCTGACCGTGCTTTCGCTGGCAGCCTGCTTGACCATCATGGCGTTGCAGCACCGCAATGCCCCTAACGAATAACTTTCCGAACCCCACCATGAACAGGAAATACGACGCGGTCATCGTCGGTGCCGGACACAACGGGCTGGTGTGCGGCGCTTATCTTGCCCGCCAGGGCTACAAGGTCTGCGTGCTGGAGCGGCGCGATCTGGCCGGCGGCGCCGCGGTCAGCGAAGCCGTGTGGCCCGGCTATCGGGTCTCGGTGGCGTCCTACACGATGGCGCTGCTGCAGCCTCGCATCATTACCGAACTGGAACTGGCGAAGTACGGCTACGAGGTGCTGACGCCGCCGCCGATGCTGCACCTGTTCGGCAACGGCCGCACGCTGCTGATGCGCGCCGATCCCGCGCGCCTCGCCGCCGACATGGCGCGCTTCGACACGCGCGATGCCGAGGTGTATCCGGCCTGGCGCCAGTACATGCTGAAGCTCGGCAAGATCATCGAGCAGATGCTGTTCGAGATTCCGCCCGACCCCGCCGACGCGTCGCTCTCCGCGCGCAGCAAGCTCCTGAAATTCGCATGGCGCTATCGCGACATGGGCGAGCAGTTTCACGATATCTGCGACCTGCTGACTCTGAGCGCGCGCGATCTGCTGGCTCGCTGGTTCCGCTCCGAAGCAATGATCACGGCGCTCGGTTTCTACGCGTCGTGCGGTGGCGCGACGACCAGCATCTGCGAGCCGGGCTCCGCCAGCGTGCTGCTGCGTGGCTTCATTCGCGATCACACCACGCCGGCCGGTCCCGCCGGCTTCATCCGCGGCGGCATGGGTTCGATCTCCGAAGCGATTGCCGCGTCGGGACGCGCACATGGCATGGAAGTGCGTTGCGGCGCACCGGTCGCCTCCGTCGACCTGACCGGCGGCCGCGCGAGCGGCGTCACGCTGACGACGGGCGAACGCATCGAGGCCGGCTGCGTGATCTCGAACGTTGCGACAAAGATCCTGTTCCAGCAACTGTTGAAGCCCGACTCGGTCAGCGGCGAGTTTTTGCAGCGCGTGTCGCATATACGCGATCGTTCCACGGTCTTCAAGGTCAACCTGGCGCTCGACCGGCTGCCGACCTTCACCGACTTCGATGCCGCCGACGCCGGCTTTGCGTACCCGGCGCAGGTGCGCATCGGGCCGTCCATCGAGTACCTCGAGCGGGCCTTCGATGCGGCGAAGTACGGCGAGATTGCCCAGCGCCCGCCGCTGGTCGTGATTACGCCGAGTGCCGTCGATCCCACGGTAGCGCCGGCCGGCAAACATCTCATCAGCATCTTCGGACAGCATGCGCCCTACCGTCTTCGCGACGGCGACTGGGACACGCACCGGCCACGTCTGTACGAGACCGTGCTCGACACGCTCGCCGAGCATGCACCGGATATCCGCGAGTGCATCGACGCGGCCCAGGTGCTCGCTCCCGTCGATATCGAACGGATTTTCGCGTTGCCCGGCGGTCATGTGCATCAAGGGGAAATCAGCGCGGATCAGGTTTTCTTCAAGCGACCGGTACGCGGCGCCGCCGATTACCGCACGCCCGTCGAAGGGCTTTATCAATGCGGCGCGTCGGTCCATCCGGGCGGCGGCGTCACCGGCGTGCCGGGACATAACGCGGCGCAAGTGGTCATGCGCCACGAGCGCCGCTGAACCGGCGCTTCAGGGGAAATCAGATGACACCGATGATCGAACTAAAGCAGGTCTCCAAACGCTACGGCTCGGTGGAGGCGCTCGCGCCGACCGATTTGACCGTGCGTCAGGGGGAATTCGTGACCCTGCTCGGACCGAGCGGTTCGGGCAAGAGCACGCTGCTCAACCTGATTGCCGGCATGGCGTCGCCGAGCAGCGGCAGCATTTTCGTGCGCGGCGTGGACATCACGCATACACCGCCCAGCGAGCGTGGCCTCGGCATGGTGTTCCAGAACTACGCGCTGATGCCGCACATGACGGTGTTCCAGAACATCGCTTTCCCGCTGCGGGTTCGCAAGCTGGCCAAGGCCGAGATCCGGCGCCGTGTGATGGACGTTCTCGAGATGGTGCGTCTGCCGCATCTCGCCGAGCGCAAACCGAAAGAGCTGTCGGGCGGGCAGCAGCAGCGCGTGTCGCTCGCGCGTTGCATCGTCTACAACCCGGCGCTGATCCTGCTCGACGAACCGCTCGGGGCGCTGGACAAGAAACTTCGCGAACAGATGCAGGTGGAAATTCGCCGCCTGCATGCGCAGCTCGGCATCACCATGCTCAATGTCACGCACGATCAGGACGAAGCGCTGTCGATGTCCGACCGCATCGTGCTGATGAACGAGGGCCGCGTCGAACAGATCGCGACGCCCAACGAACTCTATCGCGCGCCTCGCACGGCATTCGCCGCGGACTTTATCGGCACGGCGAATCTGATTCCGGGCACCGTGCTAGGTTTTGAAAACGGCCACACGGTCGTGTCGACGCCGCTCGGTCCGCTGCGTGGCGTGAGCGGCGACACAGCGCCGGCGAACGGCTCCGCCGTGCAACTGCTGATCCGCCCGGAATACGTGCGGCTGCGCGCGGCCGCCGATGCGGCTCACGACGGCGTGGTTCAGGGCAGCGGCACGCTCGACGATTCGATCACGCTAGGCAGCGTCGTGCGGCATCACGTCCGGATTACGGGCGACCGCCAGATCATCGTGCAGCAACAGAACGACCGCGCGGCGGGCGTCTATACGCGAGGCGACCCGGTGGTGCTCGACTGGGCGCCGGAGAACTGCCTGATTATCGCGGACGGCTGAAGGGACCCGCCGCGGCGTCCTCAACGTTGCCCAGTTCCCCGTCGCATGGACGGGACGCTTAAAAAGCTTCAGGAGAATGACATGAACACACAGTCGCCGACCGTGGCGGACGAACTCGTCCGTCGCAAGCGGCAGGAGCAACTCGCCCTGCCGGAATCGCTCGGCCAGTTCGTTCGCGAACAGGCCGCCTTGTATGGCGACAAACCGGCCGCCGTCTGGTTCGACCGCGGCGTCACGATGACCTACGCGCAGATCGACCGGGCGGCGTCGCAACTCGCCGACTCGCTGATGAAGCATGGCGTGCGCAAAGGCTGCCACGTCGCGCTCATGCTCAGGAACGGCCCTGAATTTCCGCTGACCTGGATTGCGCTCGGGCGCATCGGCGCGGTGATGGTCCCGGTCAACGCGGCCTACACCGAAGACGAGATGGCTTTCGTGCTGAACGACGCCGATGCGCAGTACCTGGTGATCGATGCCGAATTCCTGCCGCGTCTGCGTTCGATGCCGGCGCTGCCCGGCCTGATCGCGTGGGAGCGCGTGGTGGTGCGCGGCGACTCCGACCATCCGTTGAACTGGGACGCGTTCGTCGAAGCCGGCGATGCGGATTTCGTCGCGCCCGCGCAAGTGTCGCGCGACGATCTGCTGAACCTGCAGTACACGTCCGGCACGACCGGTTTCCCGAAGGGTTGCATGCTGAGTCACGACTACTGGATGATTCACTGCCACGGTGCCGCGCGTCATCGCCGTGCAGCGGACAGCAGCATCGAGAACGTGCTGATCTGGGCGCCCTTCTTCTACATGGACCCGATGTGGCAGTTTCTGATGACGCTGAAACTCGGCGGCACCGCGTATATCGCCGAACGGATGAGTCTGACGCGTTTCATGACCTGGCTCGTCGACTACCGGATTCACTATTGCATCTTCCCGGAACCGGCGTTGAAGGCGCATCCCGCAGGACCCGGCGATGCCGACCTGTGTCTGCGCTATATCAGCATCTATGGCTGGACCCGCGCGGCGCGCGAAGAGGTGCAGTCGCGCTTCAACGTCGTTGCACGCGAAGGATTCGGGATGACCGAAGTGGGCACCGGACTGCTGGTTCCCGCCTGGGCCGCCGGGCAGGCGCTCGAACGCACGTGCGGATTGCCGGCGCCGTTTCGCGATGTCGAGATTCGCCGCGACGACGGCACGGTGGCCGCCGTGGACGAGATCGGCGAACTATGGATACGCGGACGCGGCATTCTGTGGGGTTACTACAAGCGCCCGCAAGCCAATGCCGAAAGTTTCGACGGCGGCTGGTTCCGCACGGGCGACCTGTTCCGGCGCGATGCCGAAGGCTTCTATTACATCGTCGGCCGCATCAAGGAGATGATCAAACGGGCCGGCGAAAACGTGTCGGCCACCGAAGTCGAAACGGTGCTGCGCAGCATGGACGCGATCGACGAAGCGGCGGTCGTGGCGGTGCCCGATCCGTTGCGCCGCGAAGAGGTCAAAGCCTATATCAAACTGCGCGACGGTCTGAGCCAGACCGACGTGCCGCCCGCGCTGATCTTCGAACATTGCGCGAAACATCTTGCCGGCTTCAAGGTGCCGCGTTTTCTGCACTACATGACCGAGGACTTCCCGCGCACCCCGTCGCGCAAGATCGCAAAGAAGCGCCTGATTGCCGGGACCGCCGACCCTTTCGCCGGCACCTACGACCGTCAGGAATCGCGCTGGCGCTAAGCCGTCAGACATCGAGTGCTCTGGAGAACCCTACATGTTCGTCGACTTTTCAAGCCGTCCGCCCGTTCTGCAACTCGACGGCCAGTCCACGCATCTCGCCAACTATCGACGCGTGTATTCGGGCACCGAGGCTCAGGTCGCGCAGGCGCGGGAACAGGCGAGCCATGCCGACCCGCTCGCCGCGTATCTCGACAGCTACGAACGCCTGCAGGCCAAACACGTGATTCTCAAGGCGCGCGATTTACGGTCGACGTTCGGCGTGCGACTTTCGAATGAAGCCGTCAGCGAGTTTTGCCGCACGTATGGCGAGCGCTATATCGGCTTTGCGGGCGTCGACCCGCATCGGGGCGACGAGGCCGTTGCCGAATTCGAAACCGCAGTCCGCGAACTGGGGCTTCAGGGGCTCAATGTGCAGGGCTTCGAGCACCGGCTTACGATCGACGACCCGCTGCTCTTTCCGCTGTACAGGAAGTGTGTCGAACTCGGCGTACCGGTCAATATTCACTGCGGCACGAACTTCTCGACGCACACGTCGATGAGCCTGGGTCACCCCGCCGCGCTCGACCGCGTGATGATGGCGCTGCCCGATCTCAAAGTCTGCGCGTCGCCGCCGGGTTGGCCGTGGGTGCTCGATCTGATCGCGGTGGCGTGGCGTCATCCGAATTTGTGGATCGGCACCGTGGCCGTCAAGCCGAAGCTGTTCGAGACCGCGCATTCCGGTTACGAGCCGCTGCTGCAATACGGCCGCACGGTGCTGAACAAACGGATGATCTTCGGCTCCTCGTTCCCGATGATGCCGGTCGAGCAGGCGCTCGCGCAATTCGAAGCCTTGCCGATGTCCGACACGGCACGGGACAACTGGCTGCTGCAGAACGCGCTGGAATTTCTTGGACGGTGACGGGCTGCGACCGTCACGCAATCGTATAGCGGTTCTGCGGACCGCCCGCGTACAAACCACGGGCCAAAGTCAGTATCTGCTCGCGATGCCGGTCGAACGCCGCCAGTAACGCGGGCTCGTCGCTGCCTGCGCTGGGGCTCAGATGCGAGATGACGGAAGTGTTCACGGCGAAGACGATTTCGCGGGTATTGTCGTAACCCCAGAAATTGACGCAACGGCGCGATGAGTCATAACTGCGGCTCGAATTCGGGAAGTTCAGAGACATGGCTTACTCCCGCGTACAGGTGTGTCGGCTCGTGCACGGTGCGCTGATTGCCGGAGGCGGTCAAGCACTCGTTTGTAAGTGCCGGCCGCGCTCCTCACGCATTCGCGTTACGCGACTTCGGCGAGCAACTCGCTCACGGCAGCGCGTGCCTCGCGGGCCAGTTCCTTCAGATCCACACCGTCGATCGCGTCGTCCGCGACGATGCGTTTGCCCGCCGCGAACAAAGCGGCCAGAGAAGGACGTCCCCCCGACGCGACCGGACCGATGGCCGGATCGTGCAAGCCGAAATAACGCGGGTCGTCGAGACGATACACGGCAAGGTCCGCCGCGAAGCCCGGCGCGACCCTGCCGATCTCGTCGAGTCCCATGATCTGCGCGCCGCCGGCCGTGCCCCAGTGAATCACGTCGGCCACGCTCGCCGCATTCGCGCCACCCTCGAAACTGCCGCCGCGATACGCCGGTTGTGCCTGCATGCCGCGCCGCGCGCGCTGCGCGAGCCAGGTCATGTGGACTTCGGAGATCATGTCGGCGGCTTCGTTGGAGGCCGCGCCGTCGACACCTATCGACACCGGCACGCCGGCATCGGCCATCTCGCGCACCGGACAGATGCCGCTGCCGAGCCGCCCGTTGCTCTGCGGACAATGCGCGACGCCGGTACCGGTCTGCGCGAGCATGGCGATTTCATCCGCGTCGACCTTGACGAGATGGGCGTACCACACGTCGTTGCCGAGCCAGTCGTGCTCGCCGCAAAACGCGACCGGCGATTGACCGTACATCGCCTGTGCGCTGTCCTGATAGCCGACCGTTTCCGACAGATGGCTATGCAGACGCAAACCGAGCCGCCGCGCGAGCGCCGCCGTCGCGCGCATCTCGGACGGCGAGATCGAATACAGCACCGTGGTCGGCGCCATCACCACGCGCTGCATCGCGCGCGGCGACGCGTCGTGATAGCGCGCCGCCAGCCGCTCGATATCCGCGGCATATGCATCGAGCGACTCGGGCCGCAGGGCGGTCGGCAACTCCGCTTCGAGTTGCCGCGTCTGCGTCGCGCCGCCGCGCAGCAATACGAAACGCAAGCCGAGTTTTTGCGCTTCTTCGAACAGGATCGCCGAGCTGTCGAACGGCATGTCCGGGTAATACACGTAGTTGTGGTCGGCCACCGTTGCGCAACCGGAACGCGCCAGTTCGATCAGACCGATACGCGCGGCCAGCCGGAAACGCCGCTCGTCGAACAGCGCGCGAAACCGGTACGGCGTGGCGGCGAGCCACGGCGTGAGCGTCGCGTCGAGGCCGACGGTATCGCCCTTCAGCAAGGACTGAAACAGGTGATGATGCGTGTTGACCCACGCGGGATAGATCACGCAATCGGTCGCGTCGACGATCGTTTCGCCGGGGCGTGGCGTGAGCGCGCCGATCGTCTCGATCGTGTCGCCGACGATGCGGATATCGGGTCCCTTCACGCGAGACGGATCGTCCGCCGTACCGCGGCCGCCGGTCATGATGGCAGCCGCGTTGCGGATCAGCGTGGAAGGCGTCGTGTCAGGTGTCGTCATAAAGTCTCGTGCAAGGAATCAGAGTTGGCTGTCGTGCCAGCCGCGCAAACCGAGGCGCGACACCCATGCCGTGATGGCGAACAGCACGACGCCCGTCACGGTAATCAGCAACAGCGCGGCGAACAGACGCGGAATGTTCAACTGGAAGCCGGCCTGCAGGATCTGATACGCGAGGCCCGCGCCGCTGCCGCCGGTCCCGGCGACGAACTCCGCGACCACCGCGCCGATCAGCGAAAGACCGCTGGAAATACGCAGTCCGCCGAAAAAATACGGCAACGCGCTGGGAATGCGCAAGCGCACCAGAGTCTGCCAGCGGGTTGCACGGTTGATCCTGAACAGATTGACGAGCCCCGGATTCACGCTGCGCAAACCGAGCGCCGTGTTCGAGATGATCGGGAACAAGGCCACCAGCGTCGCGCACAGCACCAGCGCGACATTCATGTCCTTCACCCAGATAATGATGAGCGGCGCGATGGCGACCACCGGCGTGACCTGCAACAGGATCGCATACGGAAACAGGCTCGCCTCGATCAACGGACTTTGCACGAACAGCAACGCGATGACCACGCCTAAAACGGTGGCGAGCGCGAACGCCAGCAACGTCACCTTCAACGTGGCGAGCAGACTGCCGAACAGCAACGGCGCGTCCTGCACGAGTTCCGTGACGATGGCCGAGGGCGACGGCACCAGATAAGCCGGCACCTTGCCCAACACGCACCACGCTTGCCACAGCGCCAGCACCACGATGCCGACGACCCACGGCGCAACCGCTTTGGTCACGCCCGGCCGCTGCAGCCATGGCTTGCGTACCGGCCTGACGGCCGCCGCCTCGCGCGCGCCGTCTCCCGAATGGCTCGACTGACCCGACTGGCCCGAATGACCCGCAAGCACTTCGCCTGTCATGATTGCACTCCTGTTTCTTCGTTCGCGAACGACGCGCGATGCGCGTCGGTGATCAGCTCGGAGAGCGCCTTGCAGTGCTGCATGAACGGTTCGCTGACACGATAGGCGTCGTCGCGTGCGAGCGGCCCCCCGATCGGCACCTCGGCGATGATGCGCCCCGGACGCGCCTGCATCACCACCACCCGGCTCGACAGATACACCGCTTCGTAGATGCTGTGCGTGACGAACACCACCGTCATGCCGCGCCGCTGCCACAGCGCGCGCAAGTCGCTGTCGAGGCGGTTGCGGGTGAATTCGTCGAGCGCGCCGAACGGCTCGTCGAGCAGCAGCAGGTCCGGCTCGGTGACGAGCGCGCGCGCCAGCGACGCGCGCATCTGCATGCCGCCCGACAACTCGCGCGGCAACACCTTGCCGAATTTCGCGAGACCGACGCCGTCGAGCGCTTCGGCGACGCGCGCATCCGCTTCGCGGCGCGGCACGTGCGCGAGATCGAGCGGCAGGCGCACGTTCTCGGCGACCGTCGCCCATGGCATCAGCGTGGCTTCCTGAAACACCATCGACATGCGCCGGCCTTTCGAGCCGACCGTCCCGAACGGTTGACCCCACCAGCGCATATGACCGTGCGTCGGCGTCTCGATGCCGGCGAACATCTTCAGCAAGGTGCTCTTGCCGCAGCCGGACGGACCCAGCAACGAGATGAACTCGCCGGGCTCGATGGCGAGCCGCACGTCTTCGAGCGCGACCGTGCCGTTCGGATAACGCTTGTCGACACGCTGCACCGACAGCAACGGCGCGGCGGGAGCCGGAATATAAGCTTCAGTCGCCGTCATCGTCATTGCTCCACGTGAATGGGCACCACGTCGCGAAACACTTCGGATTCGCCATGATCGTTCAGCAGCTTCAGCAACATGCGGCGCATCAGCAAACCGGGCTGATCCGATTCCATGTGGCACTCCTGCTGGCGACGCACGTCGATGCAGGCGTCGTAATCGGTGGCTTCGAGAATGTCGCGGTCTTCATCGGTAATCGGCCGGTCCCAGTCGATCAGTTCCTGCGTCGAGCACGCTTCTTCCGAGTCGTTGCGATACAGCCATTGCGAGAGCATCAGCGTTTTATCGTCGATCGGCGTCGCGCAGTTGTAGATGATGTGGTGAATGCCGCTCGCCGGATACACGCAGCCGAAGCGGCGCGCGAACGGCATGAACCAGCGGTTGATCAGATGCCGCTCGGTGACTTCCTCGGTCGTGCCGGTAATGCGGTAGCTCGCCTCGGGATTGCGCACGGGGACGTGCGTCTCCGCCTCGAAGCCCCAGTCGTTCGGACGGAATTCGTACTTCGACGGCTTCGGGTTGTCGAACAGACCGAAGTTGCCTTTATGCACGAAGCTGAAGTGCGAATTGTCGAACGAGTTTTCCATCATGCGCAGCGGGCTGGTTTCCCAACGCTCGTAGAACTGCAGAATGCGTCGATAACCCGGCGCGCCGTCTTCGGGAAACTCGGGAATCGGTTGCAGCGGGTCTTCGAGCGCGACCCACACGTAACCGTAGCGCTCTTCGCAGTGGAACGCGTCGACCACCGCGCGCGACGGAATCGCACCACCGTTGTTCTGCGGAATCTTCACGCACTGACCGGTGCAGTCGTAGGTCCAGCCGTGATAGCCGCAGGCGATGTTGCCGTCGGCGTCGACGAATCCTTTCGACAGTTTCGCGGTGCGGTGGCAGCAGCGATCGCGCAACGCGTGCGGCTTGCCGCCTGCGCCCTTCCACAACACGATCGGTTCGCCCAGTAGCGTGAACGGCTGCGGACCTGAATCGAGTTGCGTCATCGGCATGATGGCGTACCAGAAGCGGCGCAGGACTTGTTGACGGGTGACCAGCATGGGATGCTCCTTCAATGAATTGCGGCCGCCCTCAGGGCATGACCTTCGCGTTCTGGATGTATTGCAGCGTGTAGGCCGCGTGATAGTCGGTCGTCGGCTTGAGCAGCCTGGCGCCGACCATGTAGTCGAATGTCTTCTGCCAGCGCGCATCGGTCATCGTGCCGATGCCGTCTTTGGCGGCGTCGCCACCCGTCACCAGCTTCAGTTTCTTCAACTGCGCCACGCCGTAGGCGAGTTGCGCGTCGCTCATCTGCGGGTTGTCTTTCTTGATCAGCGCATTCGCCGGCGCCGGATCGTTGAGGTAGCTCTTCCAGCCTTCCATCGACGCCTTGACGAAACGCGCCACGACGTCCGGTTTGTTCTTGAGCGTGTCGCGCATCGTGACGATCGTCGAGTTGTACGGCGGATAGCCGTCGTCGGCGAACAGGAAGAAGTGCGCGTTCGCATGGGCCTGTTCCGCCTGGAACGTTTCGGACGACGGATACGCCTGCATCGCCACGTTCGGATCGGCGAAGAACGGTTGCAGGTTGAACGTGTACGGACGCGCCTGCGCTTCGGTGTAGCCGTACTTGGCCTTGAGCCATGGCCACCACGTCGTGCGGCCGGAGCCGGCGACCAGAATCGTCTTGTTCTTCAGACCGGCGAGGCTGGTGACGTCCGCGTGCGTCATCATGCCCTGCGGGTCGTACTGGAACGCGGCCGCAACCGTGGTGACGGGAATGCCGGCTTCGACGCTGGAGAGCACCTGGAAGTCGTAGCCGAGCAGAAAGTCCGCCTGACCGCCTGCCAGCAGTTGCATACCGTTGACCTGCGGGCCACCCATCTTGATCGTGACGTCCAGCCCGTACTTCTTGTAGATGCCGGTGGCGACAGCCTGATAGAAGCCGCCGTGTTCGGCCTGCGCATACCAGCTGGTGAGTAAGGTCACGTGATCTTCGGCGTGAGCGAGCGGCGCGGCGAGCGCTGCGCCTGCAATAGCAGCAGCACCAGTGACACGCGTAAAGATAGAGCGGCTTCTAACAAGCCCGCCCGTAATGCAGGAGAGAAACGACGTAGCAGAGGCGACAGATAACAGAGACGCAAAGCGCATAACTGAACTCCGTGTGAACGTGGGGAGGATGGGTTTGGTGGAATGGCAAGGCGACAAGGAACGCGCGACATGACCCACATCCCGGAACTGAATCGGGGATGACGTGCAAAAAGCACATGACACTCGGGTGAAAAATTGGGGCAACTGCATCGCACGCTCCTTGTTGGCGGAACCGGACGGTTCCGTTCAAACGTCGAATCGCTTCGACGTGGGCGCACGATGCGCCCCAAGAGCAATGCCCCACGGTGACCGGCAAACAGCGCCGGCTCGCTAGCCGCTTCTACTCTGGTGGGGGTTAAGCGAATGTCGTGCCAGTGATATGCGATAGATGCTGCGATGCCTGATGAACGCTGGCTGGCGGGCAATCTGGCTGTTAGATCTGCGGTCGATATCGAGCAGCGATTGCACTTGTAAGAAGCGGATGGGCACCGTCCGGGTGCAGGAGGCGCGCATTCTGGCGCGATGCCCAGCGTGCTGGTCATAGATCGGGTCTGCGCCTTGCTGACTCGTAAGGCATCGTCAATCCAGGAGTTACGACATGAGCGAAACAAAAGAGCAAAGCAAAAGCAGCACGCCGGATCTGGACAATCCGCAGCCCGCTATTCACAGCGACAACGAGAAAAGCAAACTGCCCGAACGCGACGATGAAGGGCGCAACCAGTCGCCCGCAGACCGTCCCGGCAAGAAGCCCGGCGAAGGCGAGCCTTCAGCCGGCTAACAATTAAACGCCAGTCTACAAGCGGCTTTGCTGCATTTCACGGGCAAAGCCGCATAAATTTTTCCCTTCTACTTCCCTTCATATAGCAAACATTTCTTCCTGATTTTTACCGATTATTTTTTCGCCTCGATGGATTATTTTCCCCCATGCAGCACCGTGCGCCGAGCGAAACGGTTGCCGCCCCTCTTCCGATAATAAAAGGCGACACCATGTCTATCTCTTCTGCGGTCCCTACCCGTCCGACGGTTTCCATCTGCGTGCCTACCTGCAACCGGCCCGAATTCATCGCGCAATGCATCGACTCGTGTCTCACGCAGAGTGTTGGACCGCTCGAGATCGTGATAGGTGACGATTCGTCGAACGCCGAAACGCAACGACTGATTGCGGCGCGCTATGGAGACGAAGCGCGTATCCGCTATGTGCTGAACCAGCCGCCGCTCGGTCAGGCGCGCAATGTCGCCAGCCTTTTCGAGCGCGCTCGCGGCGACAAGATCGTCCTGATTCACGACGACGACCTGTTGACCACGGATAGTCTCGAGAAACTCCTGTCGTTATGGCGGATTCACCGGAACCTCGATGCCGCGTTCGGCGATCAGTACGAAGCCGATCACGATGGCGCGATCGACTTCGCGGCCAGCGAGCAACTGAACCGCGCGTTTCACCGCACTCGCGCAGCCGAAGGATTGCAACGGCCGCCCGGCCGCGCCGGTCTCACGCAGATGTTTCCGAACAACGGCTGGATGGCGAATGCCGAACTGGTAAAGCGCATCGGCTACCGGGACGAATACGGCATGTGCTGCGATTTCGTGTTCGGCGTGCAGTTGTGTCTGGCCGCGCGCGAGGTGGCGTATCTGCACGACTACGTGTCGGTGTATCGCAAGACCGCGACGTCTATTTCGCATCGCACGCGCGGCACGAATGCAGCGGCGACACTCGGCGCGTATGCGTTCGTCGAAGCGCTGAGCTTGCCGGCTACGCTCGAAGCTGCCCGCAGGCGGAGCTTGCGACGCCTCGCACCGATCGTCGTGTCGATGCATGCGCGGCAGCGGGACGCGCGCGTCGGACTGCAAGTCGCGCTCACGCATCTGTTTGCGTATCGCTATGGGATGAGCGTGCGGCTTTACTACCATCTGCTGTTGCTCGCGCGGGCGGCGTTACGCATGCCGCGGCGCGCCGACGTCCCGGCGGTGTCGGCTGACCTCGCAGCGGAGCGCTCCGAGCCCGTCAGAGAATCCTTGCTATGACCGTGCTGATTAGCAAACGCGAATTTGTTGCTTGGAGCAGCGCGCGACGATGACTACGATGGGCCTCGAACCGTTATCAGCCCGGAGGTCGTTCACCATGTCCGAGAGTGCCTGTTTCAAGCCGCGTGTCATCGAGCCGGTGGTCGTCGATCAGCCGGAAGGTTTAGGGCTCGCCGTGGAATTGTGGCTGGCGCATCCCGTGGAAGGAATCGCGGGCCGCGCGCTGCAGATTCATCTACGCAGCGGTGCGAAGATGGACCAGGCCGAGGCGCTACGCGACCTGCTGCATCGCCTCGGGACCGAGATCGTGGTGGCTTAGTGGGCTGCCGGGTCGGTCGCGGGTCGGTTCGGTTCCGGTTCGGTGCCGGCCTCAAGGCTCGTGACGCAGATACCCTTCTTTCGACGGATCGCGCATCCGCAAGCTGACGATGCCGGCAATCGCGCACATTCCCGTGACGTACCAGTAGAACATCGACTCGCTGCCGACCGACTTGAGCCACAGCGCCACGTATTCCGCGGAGCCGCCGAAGATCGCGTTCGCCACCGCATACGAGAGGCCCACGCCGAGCGCACGCACTTCCGGCGGGAACATCTCCGCCTTGATGAGCCCGCTGATCGACGTATAGAAGCTGACGATGGCCAGTGCGACCACCACCAGTCCGAAGGCCGCATACGGGCTCGTGACGTCCTTCAACGCATGCAGCAGAGGGACGGTGCCGATCGTCGCGAACAGGCCGAAGAACAGCATGGAACGGCGCCGGCCGATCCGGTCGGACAGCGCGCCGAACACCGGCTGCATCAGCATGTAGACGAACAGTGCGCCGGTCATCACGTTGCTGGCCGTTTTGGCGTGCATGCCGGCCGTGTTGACCAGGTACTTCTGCATGTACGTCGTGAAGGTGTAGAAAATCAGCGACCCGCCGGCGGTAAAACCCAGCACGGTCAAAAACGCGCCCTTGTGCAACCAGAGTCCACGCAGCGTGCCGGCCTCCTTGCGCTGACGGGTGGCGGCCGTCGTGGTTTCCTCGAGCGATTTGCGCAGATACAGCGCGATCAGCGCAGCCACTGCGCCGATCGCAAACGGCACCCGCCAGCCCCATGCTTTGAGTTCTTCCGTAGAGAGCGTCTGTTGCAGCACGACCAGCACGAGCAACGCGCACAACTGCCCGCCGATCAACGTCACGTACTGGAACGACGCGAAGAACCCGCGCCGCCCCTTGAGCGCGACCTCGCTCATATACGTGGCGCTCGTGCCGTATTCGCCGCCGACCGACAAGCCCTGGAACAGCCGCGCCACCAGCAGTAACGCCGGCGCGAGCGCGCCGATCTGCGCGTAAGTGGGCAGGACGGCGATGACCAGCGAGCCGCCGCACATCATGAACACCGACACCATCATCGCGGTGCGCCGGCCATGCTTGTCGGCGAGACGGCCGAAGAACCAGCCGCCGATCGGCCGCATCAGAAAGCCCGCGGCGAACACGCCCGCGGTGTTCAGCAACTGCGTGGTGGGATTGCCGCTCGGAAAGAACGCCGGCGCGAAGTACAGCGCGCAGAACGAATACACATAGAAGTCGAACCACTCGACGAGATTGCCCGACGAAGCACCGACGATCGCAAAGATGCGCCGCCGCGTGTCCTGGGCCGAGGGCACGGCGGAGTCGGAGTCGGTTAGCTGGCTCATGGTGGGTCTTCCTCTCTGATCAAAAACGCGTGGGCGAATTTTACAGAATAGAAAGGACGTGTTGGGATATTGTTAGTTTTGCGACAATCGGGCTGCGAATCGGCTGCAATTGCGAATCTCGCGCACATGAAAAAAGCCAGCTCGGAGGCTGGCTTTTAAACGACGGGGAAGACGTGAGGCGCTACGACAGTGCTGTCAGACCCTCACGGCGGGCGGCACGTACCGGCAGTCGTAACGCTTCCTGACGGTGCCGTTTTCGTCGACGCTTTCCAGATAGACGTCGAATTGCCACAAGCGCGCCATGTGCTTGAGCACCTCTTCGCTGTCACCGGACAAATGCCGGTTGTCGCTCATGAAGTGCCGCAGCGTAAGGCTCCGGTCGCCGCGCGTATTCACCGACCAGACCTGAATATTCGGCTCGCGATGATGCATGTCGTACTGCCGGGACAACGCCTGCCGCACGTAACGGTAGCCGCTGTCGTCGTGGATGGCCGACACTTCGAGCGAATCGCGCATGTCGTCGTCGAGCACCGAGAACAGGCGCATCTCGCGAATCAGACTCGGCGACAGGTACTGTGCAATAAAACTTTCGTCCTTGAAGTTACGCATCGCATAGTGCAGCGCGGGTAGCCACGGACTGCCCGCCAGTTCGGGAAACCACTTGCGGTCTTCTTCGGTCGGCGTCTCGCAGATGCGGCGGATGTCGCTCATCATCGAAAAGCCGAGCGCGTACGGATTGATACCGCTGTAGTACTGCTTCGTGACCGGCGGCTGGTACACCACGTTGCTGTGCGAGTGCAGGAACTCCATCATGAAGCCGTCTTCCAGCTTGCCCTGGCTGTACATCGTATTGAGCAGCGTGTAGTGCCAGAAAGTCGCCCAGCCTTCGTTCATGACCTGGGTCTGGCGTTGCGGATAGAAATACTGCCCGACCTTGCGCACGATACGAATGACTTCACGTTCCCACGGTTCGAGCAAGGGCGCATTCTTCTCCGCGAAATACAGCAGATTTTCCTGCGGCTCCGGCGGATAGCGCCCTTCGACTTCTTCCGGCAACGGTGTTTGCCGGGTCGGCAAGGTGCGCCACAATTCGTTGACCTGCGATTGCAGATACGCCTCGCGTTCGCGGCGAGCGGCGAACTCCTTCTCGAGCGACTGCTTCTGTGGACGCTTGTAACGGTCCACGCCGTAATTCATCAGTGCGTGACACGAATCGAGCAATTCCTCCACGCGGTCGAGCCCGAAGCGCTCCTCGCATTCCGCAATGTAGTTCTTCGCGTAGACGAGGTAGTCGATGATCGCGTGCGCATCCGTCCACAGCTTGAACAGATAATTGCCCTTGAAGAACGAGTTGTGACCATAGGCCGCATGCGCGATGACGAGCGCCTGCATCGTCATCGTGTTCTCTTCCATCAGGTATGCGATGCAGGGATTCGAATTGATGACGATCTCGTACGCCAGCCCCATCTGCCCGCGACGGTAGCTTTTTTCGGTGGAGAGAAAGTGTTTGCCGAACGACCAGTGACGGTAGTTCACGGGCATGCCGACGGACGCGTAAGCGTCCATCATCTGTTCGGCGCTGATGAGTTCGAGCTGGATTGGATACACGTCGAGTTCGTATTGCTCCGCAACGCGGGCAATATGCGAGTCGTACTCCTCGATCAGTTCGAAGGTCCAGTCGGACGGGCACGGCAAAGGCCGTCTATCGGATGCGTTCATACGGACTTCCCTTTGCCCCTGAGTGGGCGTTCCGGTGTGTCCCCGTGCTGCGGCACTGTCGACTGCTCCGGCGGTGGCGGCCGAGGTGGTGTCACCCTCGACCGGTTTCGCCCCGGCATGCCCCGACGACGGCTGCGGCACGCCTGTTTCGTGTTCCGGCGCCTTGCCGGGCACGTCGCTGTTCAGGTGTTTTTTCGTCATGAGGACGACACCTGCTTTTCGAACAATTCGCGAAACACCGGATAGATGTCGGCCGCGGTTTCGACTTTCTTCATTGCCATATGCGGCTGGCTCATGGCCAGTTGCGCATACTCGAGCCAGAGGTTCTGCTCTTCCGGCGCGACCTGAATGTACGCAAAATAGCGCACCTTTTCGAGAATGTCATCTGCCAGCAGCTTGCGGCACTTCGGCGAGTCGTCGGTCCAGTTGTCGCCGTCCGAGGCCTGCGCGCCGTAGATATTCCATTCAGTCGGCGAGTAGCGTTCGTCCATCACCTTCTGCATCAATTCCAGCGCGCTCGACACCACCGTGCCGCCGCTTTCGGTCGAATGGAAGAACGTGTCTTCGTCCACCTCTTCGGCGCGCGTGTGATGGCGGATGAACACCACTTCGATGCGCTCGTAATTGCGTTTCAGAAACAGGTACAGCAGGATGAAGAAGCGCTTGGACAAGTCCTTGCGCTGCTCGTCCATCGAGCCGGACACATCCATCAGACAGAACATCACGGCCTGGCTCGACGGTGTGGGCTCCTTCACGCGATTCACGTAACGCAGGTCGAACGGGTCGATGAAGGGAATGCGCCAGATGCGGCCACGCAAATGGTGGATTTCCTCTTCGAGCAGTTTGATTTCTTCGCGACGGTCGTCGGGGTCCGCCTTCATCACCTCGAGTTGCCGTTCCATCTCGCGCAACTGGTTGGTGAGCGGCGCACCGAGCGCGATGCGCCGGCCGAGCGCGCTGCGCAGCGAACGCACCACGTCGATGTTGTTCGGCGTGCCTTCGGCAGCCCAACCCGCGCGGACGCTTTTCCACGTGGGCACGGCCATCAGATGAGTTTTGACGAGACGCGGCAGTTCGAGGTCGTCGAAGAAATACTGCATGAATTCTTCGCGACTCAGTTCGAACACGAAGTCGTCCTGACCCTCGCCTTCGTTGGCGGCCTGATTGCCGCCGCCACCACCGCCGCCGCCTTGCGGACGCTGGATCTTGTCGCCGCGGATGTAGTCCGCGTTGCCGGGATGCACCATTTCACGCTTGCCGCCCGGACCATGGCGGAACGACGGCTCCGCGATGTCCTTGCGCGGGATGGTGATGCTCTGGGTGTTCTGAATGTCCTTGATGCTGCGGTCGCGCACCGCATCCGACACGGCGCGACGTATGTAGTTTTTGACGCGACGCAAAAAGCGTTCGCGATTCGCAATGCTCTTGTTCTTGCCTGCTAACCTGCGGTCGATGATTTGATGAAGCACACTTGGTCTCCCGTGGCGGGTACGCGAGACGCATGTTGCAATGCACCTTGGCAATACCCCGCTATGTCCATGCAGCTTGCGCCTCGCAAGGTGCCCGCGCGGTTCTGCCGCGCGGGCGGCACGCAATGCAGGTCATGACGACTTGCGCACGCGCAGATACCAGTCACACAGCAAACGCACCTGCTTCGGCGTATAGCCCTTCGTCACCATACGATTGACGAAGTCTTCGTGCTTGCGCTGCTCTTCCGCCGAACCCTTGGCGTTGAACGAGATAACCGGCAGCAGTTCCTCCGTGTTCGAGAACATCTTCTTTTCGATCACGACGCGCAGCTTCTCGTAGCTCACCCAGGCGGGGTTCTTTCCGCCGTTGGCCGCCCGTGCGCGCAGCACGAAATTCACGATCTCGTTACGGAAGTCCTTCGGGTTGCTGATGCCCGCCGGCTTTTCGATCTTCTCCAGTTCCGCGTTCAGCGCCGCGCGGTCGAAGCTCTCGCCGGTGTCGTGGTCGCGGAACTCCTGGTCCTGAATCCAGAAGTCGGCGTACGTCACGTAGCGATCGAAGATGTTCTGACCATACTCGGAGTACGACTCCAGATAGGCAGTCTGAATCTCCTTGCCGATGAACTCGGCGTAACGCGAGGCCAGCACGTCCTTGATGAACGACAGATACTTCTGCTCGGTTTCCGGCGGGAACTGCTCGCGTTCGATCTGCTGTTCGAGCACGTACATGAGATGCACCGGATTGGCCGCGACCTCGGTCGTGTCGAAGTTGAACACGCGCGACAGGATCTTGAACGCGAAACGGGTGGACACACCGGTCATGCCTTCATCCACACCCGCGAAGTCGCGATACTCCTGGTACGACTTCGCCTTCGGATCGGTATCCTTCAGATTCTCGCCGTCGTAGACCTGCATCTTCGAAAACAGGCTGGAGTTTTCCGGCTCCTGCAAACGCGTGAGCACGGACATCTGCGCCATCATTTTCAAGGTGCCGGGCGCGCACACCGAATTGGCGAGTGACGAACTGCGCAGCAGCTTCTCGTAGATCTTGACCTCTTCGCCGTAGCGCAGGCAGTACGGCACCTTCACCACGAAAATACGGTCGAGCAGGGCTTCGTTGTTACGGTTGTTGCGGAACGCCTTCCATTCCGACTCGTTCGAGTGAGCGAGAATCACACCGTCGAATGGAATTGCACCGAAGCCTTCCGTGCCCTTGAAGTTACCTTCCTGAGTGGCGGTGAGCAGCGGGTGTAAAACCTTGATAGGCGCCTTGAACATTTCGACGAACTCGAGCAGACCCTGATTGGCCAGACACAGGCCACCGGAGTAGCTGTACGCGTCGGCGTCGTCCTGCGCGTACTGTTCGAGCTTGCGGATGTCGACCTTGCCGACCAGCGACGAAATATCCTGATTGTTTTCATCACCCGGTTCGGTTTTGGCAATACCGATTTGACGAAGGATGGATGGGTAGCGGCGCACGACGCGGAATTTGCGGACGTCACCGTTGAATTCGTGCAGGCGTTTGACCGCCCAGGGACTGAGAATGCTTTTGAGGTAGCGGCGTGGAATGCCGTATTGTTCTTCGAGAATCGGACCGTCTTCTTCATAGTCGAACAGACCCAGCGGCGACTCGTTCACGGGCGAACCCTTGATCGAGTAAAACGGCACGCGCTCCATGAGCTGTTTCAAACGTTCCGCGATCGACGATTTACCGCCGCCGACCGGACCCAACAAATACAGAATCTGCTTCTTCTCTTCGAGCCCCTGGGCCGAGTGCCGGAAGTAGGCGACCACCTGCTCGATCACCTCTTCCATTCCGTAGAACTCACGGAATGCGGGGTATACCTTGATGACCTTGTTCGCAAAGATACGCGACATGCGCGGGTCGTTACGAGTGTCGATCTGTTCTGGTTCGCCGATTGCCGTCAACATGCGCTCGCCTGCGGTGGCGTACGCGGCGGGATTGTCTTTGCAGAGCGCGAGATACTCCTCGAGCGAGAGTTCGTCTTCTCGCGTTTTCTCGAAGCGGGTCGCGAAACTGCTGTAGATATCCATGCTACCTCCTCGCCAAAGTCTAGACACGATGCCGTGCGCGGCGCGCTATTCGGAAACGACATCGCTCGAATTCATCCTAAACCCTTTTAAATTTTTTTTCCATGAACTACGTTGCGAAAATCGCGCCGCATTCACCCCGGCACATTCCTCACTAGGAAAGCCCGTTTCCACCACTTACAATCTTGCGCTCACGGTGCCCCGAGCATCATGCTTCAATGCACGAATCGTCTCGTTCATCGAACGATCTCGCCGTTGCACCAGCACAAGCTGTGTGTCTACACAAACCCATCATGCGAAGCACACAGGTCGAAAACAATCGTCGACATCATGCGGTTCGTCCTCGCATCACGCAATTTGTTCCGGGACATTCGCAATAGAATTCACAACGGCATTCATAGCGGCCCATTGAGTTATACGGCGAGCAGGTGCGTCCAGATGCGCACGAAAAAAAACGGCTGCCAGAAAGCAGCCGTTTGCATGAAACGTTCGCACCGTAACGCGCCGTAACCCGTCAGGTCAGTTCGAGCTCCACTTCGCCCAGCCCGTCGAGGTGACCTCGCACGATACCGGCCCGGTCCAATCGATGCGCACCCACATACGAGCCGGTCGTGACCGTCCAGTCGGGCTCGATGGTGATGCCCATCGCCGCACAATGATTGACGAACCAGACCAGCAGTTCGCGCGGATCGCCTGCCGGATTGCCGGTCGCTTCGGGAATCAGCGACACGCCATCGAAGCTCAGTTCGAGTTCCGGCGAAACGAAATCGAAATGGCGGGCAAGACCCGCATAAGCCACCGGATGCCCGGTAATCAGCGCACCGTTGTTCTGCGCATCGGCTAACTGCGCGAGCGGCGCGACGTTTGGCCACTCCGCGAAGCGACTATCGACGATCTCGATTGCCGGCAATACCTCGCCGAGCCTTGCCAGCACCTCGTCACGCGCATAGGCGCGGCCACGCGGCTCGATGGCCTCGGTGAAGCGGAAGGCGATTTCGAGCTCCACCAGCACGCGAAAAAAGCCGCCATGCGCGACCCGTGCGGGCGAAGGCAACACCACCGAGGCAGGAATCGGCGCACCTGCCGCCGCGCCGCCCGGTGCTTTGGCGCCGATCTTCCACGCGCCGGTCGAGTCGCCGAGACCCGTGATGACGGCCTGCTGGATCGCATAGGCAGTCGCCGCGTCGGGCGGCAAACTGTCCGGTGCGGGCGCTTCGATCGGGCGATGTTGCCGGCGTGCTTCGACGAGGCGATGCGCGAGGTCGTATGGCGTCATGTCGGTCCTTGGGGGCTGGCGCATTGAGCGAGGGTCAAAAGGTTGAACGACGGAGTGGGTCGACACGATGCAGACAAACAGGGTGTCGACGAATGGGGTGATGCCGCAGCGGTCATGGAGCGCCATCAGCGGCAAGGATCGAAGCCGCAACCGGCAAACGACCGCGGCGGCGGCACGAGCCGCGCGTTCACCGTCAGTCGAGGCCTGGGCCGCGCCCGTCAATGTACCGGAACCAGGCGTCGGCAGGGGCGTCGCTCGAGCCCGTCGAGACGACTTGATGCGACTCTCATGAAAAAAATAGACCGCGAGGGCGTCAGCCGTCGCGGTCTTTTCAAGCCTCGAGCCTTCAGCCCCGAACCTCCAGCCTCTAGCCAGTCCAGCGGGAACGAACGTTGCGCGCTCCCACTAGCTCCGCCAGCCTTCCAGGCTTAGAAGGTTTCCCAATCCTGCTCACCACCCGCCGTAGCGCCTGCCAGTGCCTTCGCAGGCGCTGCAGCCACCGGCTTCGCGGACGCCAGCGACGGCGCCTTGCGCGCCGCCACCGGGCGTCGGACTATCGCAGCAGGCTTCGCAGCGAAGCTGGCCGGCGCAACATACCCGCCTTCCTCGACCTGAAACACCGCGACCGCCGCGCGCAGCTTGCCGGCCTGATCTTCCAGCGAAGAGGCAGCCGCTGCCGCTTCCTCGACCAGTGCGGCATTCTGCTGCGTGACTTCGTCCATCTGGGTCACGGCGCGCGCCACCTGTTCGATACCGCTGCTTTGCTCTTCGGAAGCCGCCGCAATCTCGCCCATGATGTCGGTCACGCGCTGCACCGCGCCGATGATCTCGGTCATCGTGCGACCGGCTTCGTCGACCAGCGCCGAGCCCGACTGCACGCGTTCGACCGACGTGTCGATCAGTTCCTTGATTTCCTTCGCCGCCGCCGACGAGCGCTGCGCGAGGCTGCGCACTTCGCCTGCCACGACCGCGAAGCCGCGGCCCTCTTCACCGGCACGCGCCGCTTCCACCGCCGCGTTCAACGCGAGAATGTTGGTCTGGAACGCGATGCCTTCGATGATGGAGATAATGTCCGCGATCTTCGCCGAGCTCTGGTTGATGTCGCCCATCGTGCCGACGACCTGGCTCACCACTGAGCTGCCCTTGTTGGCGATGTCCGATGCATTGGCCGCGAGCGAACTGGCCTGGCGGGCGTTGTCGGCGTTCTGCTTGACCGTGCCGGTCAGCTCTTCCATGCTCGACGCGGTTTCCTGCAGCGCCGAGGCCTGTTCTTCGGTGCGCGAAGACAGGTCGATATTGCCGGCGGCAATCTGACGGGTTGCCGTGGCGATCGATTCGCTGCCGCCGCGCACCGTGCGCACCGTTTCGGTGAGGCTGCGCTGCATTTTGGCGATGCCGTCGAGCAGCTGCCCCATCTCGTCGTGCGAGGTAATCACCACCGGGCGACGCAGATCGCCCGAAGCGATGGCGTCGAAGTGGCCCAGCGCTTCGCCGAGCGGCCGGCCGATCGCACGGCTGAGCGTCAGATACGAGAAAGCCGCAGCCAGCACGCCGATCACGAGCGCACTGATGCTGACCGTGCGGAACATCGTGAAGCTATCCTGCGCCGAGTCGTAGCCCGCCTTGGCGGCGTCGAACTGATATTTGCTCAGCGCGTCGTCGGCGCTCGACAGGTCGTTGTAGCTCGCTTGCAGGCGCTTGGCACCGTCGATCAGGCCACTCTGGTTATTGGCCGAAACAGTGGCCGCGAAACCGTCCAATTCCTGATGCATCCGGTCGCGCTTCGCGACGATATCCTGCGCGAGGCGGTCCTCGTCGGCGCCACGCGGCAGGTCCATATACTTTTTCCACCACATGTCGGAGGTCGCGCGCATGGTCCGCGCACGTTCGATGGTGGTTTGGGCTTCAGGGGTGCCCGCGAAGAGCGCCGCCCGGTCGAGCGAGAGACGTTCGCGCGCGACATAAATCTCCGCATTACCGATTGCGACCGCGCTCGGCATGGCATTGGTGAAGGTGTCTTTGTAGGCGGCGTTCGACCGGTTCATGCCGAACAATCCGAAAACGCCGATGGCGATCAGCAAAGCGGCGAGAAACGCCATCGTGAGGCCGATTCGAGCCTTGATCGTAATGCCCTTGTTCAACATGCTGGTTCCTGTGCTTAGCGAAATGAGAGGCGACGTAGTGGGGTCAAAGTGTCTCTACGTGCGGCGCGTTTGAAACCGCGCTCTGTTGTTCTCGTTTACGGCAAAGCAAACCGGGACTTGAAGGATTTCAATCGTCTGACGATTGATGCGTAAGGGTTCGAAAGATCGTGCTTTAGACCGAACGGCGCGCGTCTCAACACGCGCGTTCGTAGCATTTTGTTGCGCGCCTGTCAGGCCGCGCCGTCGAGTTCCGCGCGCGTCGGAATGGAGGGTTGCGCACCGGCCCGTGTCACCGACAGCGCGGCGGCCCGTTGTGCAAAGCGGATGGCCGAATCGACGCTCGCGCCCTGCGCCAGTTGTGCCGCGAAGCCGCCGATAAACGTGTCGCCCGCCGCCGTGGTATCCACCGCGGTGACTGCCGGCGCGTCGTACAGCGTCGGCTCCGCGCCTTCCAGCGTGGCATGCACGCCGCGCGGGCCGAGCGTGACCAGCACGTTGCGCGCGCCCGTGGCACGCAATGCGGCCGCGGCCGCTGCTGCCTGCTCCGGCGAGCCGACCGGCAGACCAGTGAGCGCGGCGGCTTCGAGTTCGTTCGGGATCAGATAGTCGATCAGCGGCAGCCAGTCCGCGGGCAAGGCACCGGTGGCAGGCGCGGGATTCAGGATCACCGTCTTGCCCAGCCGGCGGGCCGCCGCCAGCGTCGCGCGCACGCTCGCGGGTGGGGTTTCCAGCTGGCAAACCACCACGTCGGCGGCGGCCAGCATGGCTTCGCGGCGAGCGATCGTGTCCGGCGTGACTTCGGCGTTGCTGCCCGCCACGATCACAATGGCGTTCTGGCTCGCGTCGTCCACGACGATCAGCGCGACGCCGGTGGCTTGCGAGCCGGTGTCGACCGCTGCGCAATCGATGCCTTCCACTTCCAATCCGGCCCGCAACTGCTCACCGTTGGCGTCGGCGCCGACGCAGCCGAGCATGGCGACCTGCGCGCCGAGGCGCGCGGCGGCAACGGCCTGGTTGCCGCCCTTGCCGCCCGCCACCTGCGCGAAGGTCCGGCCGGCCAGGGTTTCGCCGGGATGCGGCAGGCGAGGCGCACGCGCAACCAGGTCCATGTTCAGACTGCCGACCACGGCGACCCGTCCGCGCGGCAAGCCGCGCTTTGCGTCGGTGCTTGCGTCGGTGTTTGCGTCCGTGCCTGCATCGGTTTTTGCGTCGCCGGCTCCATCGCTTCGGGCTTCGCCCGCTGCCGAACTTTGCGCGACGTCTCGCGCTTCCTTGCTGCTCACGCCTGTCCCCTTTCCTTTCGTTCTGCGCTCATCGGCTCATGCCGCCAGATTGCGCCGGCCGGCGCCCGCCCATGCCGCAGTGGATTCACGCACCACGAGGCGCGGCGAAACGACGCGCCGACGCCCCGCGCCGCGCGCCGCACCCGAGGTCGTCCCGGCAATCCGCTCGACCAGGGTCTGCGCGGCCATATCGCCTAGAGCACGTACCGACTGACCGACCGTCGACAACGCCGGATACGTGAAACGCCCCAGTTCGATATCGTCGAATCCGATGATCGAGCAGTCGCGCGGCACGTTGATACCGCGCTCCGCCGCCGCGCGCAGTGCGCCAATACCCATCATGTCGTTGCCCGCGAAAATCGCGGTCGGCTTGACCGTATCGAATAGTTGCCCAGCCGCCCGATGGCCGCCGGTTCCCGAAAAGTCGCTCTCCACGATCGCGTCGGGCGGAATCTCGATGCCGCGCTCGGTCATCGCGCGGATAAAACCGTGCACCCGCATCGCGCTAACGGCCGTCTGCACCGGCCCCGTAATGCAGCCGATCCGCACGTGGCCGAGTTCCAGCAGATGCCGGGTGGCGAGATAGCCGCCTTTTTCGTGGTCGATCTGCACCAGGTCGGCGTTCAGCCCTTCGATATTGCGGTCGACGATCACGAGCGGCTCGCGCGCGTCGGCGAGCGTCTGCGCCAGCACCGCGTCGTCGCCGGCGGACGCGACGATCAGTCCGTCGATACGCTTTTCCTGAAGCACCCTTAAATAGTTGCGCTGCTTGGCCGGATCATCGTCGGAGTTGCAGAAGAACACGCAGTAACCGTTGCGCGCGCAGCCATCTTCGATACCGCGCGCCAGTTCGGCGAAATACGGGTTCGTGGCGTTCGGCACCACCAGACCGATGGTCGCGGTCGCCCGCGCCTTGAGCGAGCGCGCCACCGCCGACGGCACGTAGTGAAGCTGACGGATCGCGAGTTCGACCTTCGCACGCACGTCGGCCGACACCGGCCGCGAGTTGTTCACCACGTGCGAAACCGTCGTGAACGACACGCCCGCCACGGCTGCCACATCCTTGATCGTCGCCATAACCTGTTGCTCTCCTGCCCGTTGTTCCCGCCGGCCGCGCCAACTGGCGACCCACCGGACGTCTTCCTCGAAGACCGACCCAAACCATGCATACTGAAACTTTTTACGGAATTTGCGAAGTCGGCCGCACTCGTACGAGCGCGACTTCGACTTACGCCCTCTTACATCCACTCACATCCACTCACACCCGCTCACGCCCGCTTACGTCGGCTCCGGTACGTGTCGAGCACGACCGCCACTACGATCACCGCGCCGGTGATCATCCGCTTGGTCGGCTCGTTCGCGCCGATCTGCGCGAGGCCCGCGGCCAGCACCGAGATGATCAGAACGCCGAAAAACGTACTGATCACCGAGCCGCGCCCGCCCATCAGACTCGTCCCGCCGATCACCACCGCCGCGATCACCTGCAGTTCCATGCCGACACCGGCGTTCGGGTCGGCCGCTTCCAGACGCGAAATCTGGAACAGCGCGGCGAGACCGGCGAAAGCGCCCATCAACGCGAATACGATGATCTTGTAGGGGCGCGGATCCACGCCCGCCAGCCGCACCGCTTCCTCGTTGGTGCCGATTCCCACCAGATAGCGGCCGAACACCGTGCGCGTGAGCACCAGTTGCGCGATCACCATGACCGCCACCGCGATCAGAAACGCCGGCGAGATGCCCAGCGCGATGGGATTGGACAGGAAGTCGAATGCGTCGCCGATGTAGGCGGTGCGCGAATTCGTCATCTGGTAGGCCATGCCGCGCGCCGCTTCGAGCACGCCGAGCGAGACGATGAAAGACGGAATCCGCCAGCCCACCGTCACCGAGCCGGTCACGGCGCCAGTCAGCGCCGCCGCGGCGACACCCAGCAGCGCCGACGGAAACGGCGCCCAGCCCCACTTCAGCGCCGCCACGCTGACCACCGACGCGCCCAGCGCCAGCACCGAGCCGACCGACAGATCGATGCCCGCAATGATCAGCACGAAGGTCATGCCGACCGACATCACCACGAGATCGGGAATCTGATTGGCGATCGTGCTGAACGTGTCGTAGGTCAGAAAGTGCGAACTGAGCAGCGAGAACAGCACGATCATTGCCAGCAACGCGCCGGCAAGACCCAGGTAGTTCGAAAAACCGAGCCGCGTGCCCGCCGGTTTACCGCTGGCGATCGGCGCGGACGGGTCGGGCGGCGGCGTGACAGTGCGTGCTTCAGCGGCGTTAGCGGCATTGGCAGCATTACCCGGCTTGCTCGCCGCTTCCCGTAAAGATTGATCGGTCATGACAGACTCCCTGCTTCCTGATGGGGTTCATGGTCAGCGCTCGCATGCAGCAACGCGTCGCGGCTGCGATAGCCGGCGAACGCGGCGGCCAGCAGCGCGTCCTGCGACCACGCGTCGCGCTCGAACACGCCCGTCATGCTGCCCGCGGACATCACGCCGATCCGGTCGCAGATCAGCATGAGCTCGCGCAGGTCGCTCGACACCACGACGAGCGCGCGCCCTTCACGGGCCAGCGCACCCATCAATCCATAGATATCGAACTTCGCGCCGACGTCGATGCCGCGCGTAGGTTCGTCGAATAACAGCACGCGGCAATCGCGTGCGAGCCAGCGGCCGATCACCACTTTCTGCTGATTGCCGCCGGACAGCTCGCCGACGATCTGCGCCGGGCTCGAACTGCGAATCCGCATTGCGTCGATCTGTTTCTGCGCCAGCGCGTTCTCGCGCTTCGCATCGACGATGCCGTGCCGCGCCACGCTGCCGATATTGCCCAGCGACACATTCGCCGCGATCGGTTGCGGCAGCAACAGGCCTTCGCCTTTGCGATCTTCGGTGATCAGCGCGATGCCGGCGCGCACCGCGTCGGCGGGCGAACCGATCTGCACCGGCGTGGGCGGCGCGCCGGGCGTCGCCGCCAGCAGCACCGTGCCGCTGTCTTTCTGGTCCGCGCCGTAGATGAGCCGCATCAACTCGGTCCGGCCCGCGCCGATCAGCCCGCTGATGCCGAAAATCTCACCCGCGCGCACTTCGAACGACACGTCCCGCACCACCTTGCCGCGCGCCAGCCGGTCGACTTTCAACAGCGGTGCGCCGATGTTGCGCACGCCCAGGTCGATGCGCTCGCCGAGTTCCCGGCCGACCATCCACGTGACGATCTGATCGCTGCTCAGATTGGCCATCGCGTCGGTATGGACCAGCCGGCCATCGCGCAGCACGGCGATCTGTTCGGCCACGCGGGCCAGTTCTTCGAGCCGGTGCGAGATGTAGACCAACGCGACGCCGCGCGCCTTCAGGCGGTCGATCTGCTCGAACAGCAGGTCGACTTCGCGCGCGGTCAGCATCGCGGTCGGCTCGTCGAGAATCAGCACGCGGCAATCGTCGATCAGATTGCGCGCGATCTCGACCATCTGCTGATGCCCGATGCCGAGTTCGCCGACCAGCGTATCCGGGTCGATCGCGTCGAGGCCGACTTGCGCCATGGCGAGCCGCGCGTCCTCGCGCAGCTTGCGACGGTCGATCCAGCCGAAGCGGAACGCACCCGCTTGCGGCAGCCGGTTGAGAAACAGGTTTTCGGCGACCGACAGCGTGGGCAGCAGATTCAGCTCCTGCATCACCATGCGCACGCCGAGCGTTTCGGCTTCGGCACGGCTTGCCGGCGCATACGGTTCGCCGCCGAGCAGCATGCTGCCCGCGCTCGGCTCGACGAGCCCGCCGATGATCTTGGAGAGCGTACTTTTACCGGCGCCGTTCTCACCGGTCAGCGCCAGCACTTCGCCCGCATGCAGCGACAGCGAAACGCCGCCGAGCACCGGTTCGGCGTAGGTCTTGCCGATGCCGCTGACGGACAGCACCGCGCTGTTCAAGCGGACGTCGGGCAAGACGTCGTGGTCGGTCGAATCCATTGCAATCCTGGTTCCATGGCTCACGGCGACGCCCCTCCCATCGCGCGGCCGTCATGACGCTTACCTCTGGCATTAACGGCGGCGCGGCAGGTTTCTTGAGCGTTTGAAGAAAAGGCGCGGATTCGCGTAATAACGCCCTGAATTCAGGCATCTAATGCGTGAGCGCGAATCCGCCGCGCGTTTACTTTTACTTCGTCACGAGATCGCAAGGCGTTTCGACCACGCCCGACAACTCCGACTGCTTCTTGTGCTCGTTGAGTGCCTTGAGCGCGGTATCGATACCGAACACGGCCTGCTTGGCCGCGTATTGATCGGCGGTGGCGAGCACGCGGCCGTCCTTGAGCATGGGCTTGATGGCGTTGATGTTGTCGTAACCGACTACGAGCACCTTGCCCTGCTTGCCTGCGGCGCGCACTGCGGAAACCGCGCCGATTGCCATGTTGTCGTTGCCGGCCAGCAGCGCTTTCAGATTCGGGTACTCGTTGAGCATGGCGGATGCGACCGCGTTGCCCTTGTCGATTTCCCATTCGCCCGACTGCACGGAGACGACCTTCGCGCCGACCGTTTGCATGGCCTGCCTGAAGCCCGCCGTGCGCTGCTGGGCGTTGGTGGTGGTCGACACGCCTTCGATGATGCCGACCTCGTCACCCGACTTCAGCTTCTTCGCGAGGTAGTCGCCGACTTTCTGCGCGCCCTTTGCGTTGTCCGGGCCGACGAACGGCACGTTCAGGTCTTTGGACTTGAGGACGTCCGGGTCGAGCCGGTTGTCGATGTTCACGACGATGATGCCCGCGTCGACCGCCTTCTTCACGACCGGCACGAGCGCTTTGGAGTCGGCCGGCGCCAGCACGATGGCGTCGACCTTGGAGACGATCATCTGTTCGACGATACGGATCTGGTTCGCGGTATCCGTTTCGTCCTTGATGCCGTTGGTGATCAGGTCGAACTGCGCGGGGTTGTGTTTCTGATAGTCCTTCGCGCCGGTTTCCATGGTCAGGAAGAACTCGTTGGCGAGCGACTTCATGACGAGCGCCACTTTCGGCTTGTGAGCCGGCGCGCTTTGCGCGTGGGCGACCGAAAACGGCAGTGCAGCGGAGGCGGTGACGAGGACGGCGGCCGTGAGCAGGCGACGGCGAATCAGTTGGGTCATGCGTATCTCCATGGTTGTCAGGCTCGCGACGAGTGACGGGAAAGCCACTCAGGAGCCGTATTTATAGTTGCGCGCAAACGTTTGCGAGGCCTATTCTCAGCGCAGGCTCACCGGATTGTCAACGATATGCGGTGCTGCAGTGCACCGGTGCGCAGAATCTGCGGCGATGCACTGCAATCCGGCGGGCCGCCTATGCTGGCCTTTTATTGCACACGCCGCAACCGGGAACAACGCGAGGCCGCAGACCGCGTTACAGCCAGTTGGACTTGCGAAAGCGCCAGTACAGCACGATGTCCACCGTGAGCATGACGATCAGACAGAGCGGATAGCCGTATTTGTAATGCAGCTCCGGAATCTTCTCGAAGTTCATTCCGTAGATACCGGCGATCATGGTCGGCACCGCGAACAGCGCGGCGAACGAACCCAGCCGCTTGGTCACTTCGCCCTCGGCCAGCGAGATCATGCCGAGATTGACCTGAACCGCGGTGACCACCATTTCACGCCGGCCGTCGATCGTCCTGACGATGCGCTCCAGATGGTCGTACACGTCGCGGAAATAAGCCTGCATGCCTTCGCAGATGTTGGGAATGCGGCCGCCGGTAAACTTGCTGATCGCTTCCTGCAAGGGCGCGATATGGTGCTGCAGAATCACGAGACGGCGTTTTAACGAGTACAGATCCTGAATGATCGCTCGCGACGCCGCCGAATCGTTGCGTTCGAAGATGCGGTCTTCGAGCGCTTCGATCTCGCTGCTCAACGAGTCGATGATCGGGAAATACCGGTCGACGATATCGTCGGCGAGCGCGTACAGCACGAACGCCGAGCCCTCCTTGAGCAACTCCGGTTCGCGCTCGCAGCGCGCCCGCACATTCTGGAAACCCGTTCGCGTATTGCGCCGCACCGACAGCACGTAGTTGCGCCCCACGAACACGTCCACTTCGCCGATCAGCAGTTCGCCGTCGTCGTCCTTTTCGACCGTGTGCATCACTGCGAACAGCGACTCGCCGTACTCCTCGATTTTCGGACGCTGATGACCGTGCTGCGCGTCCTCGATGGCAAGTTCGTGCAGATCGAACTCGTGTTTCATGACGGCCAGTTCGTCCGGGTCCGGATCCTTGAGTGCCACCCAAACGAAGCATTCGGGCCGCGCGACGTAATCGCTGATGCTATCGATATCGATGTCTGCGAGCTTCCGGCCGTCCTGATAGGCGGCGCAATTGATCAGCATGTTGAATAACCTTGAGAACGAAAACAGACCAGCGCTTGCCGCGCGGGTGCACGAAGTGCGATGCGCGGTGTAAGCCGGACGTTAGTTCCGTCGAACCCTGACCGCGCGCCGCCGCCATGTTAACGGCTGGCCATGAACGCTGCAGGGCATCATAGCAATGCACGGGCCATCTACCCGGGCGGCCGCGAGCGGCCAGCGGGATGCGCCCTCTTGCGGGGCGCCGGTTTCTTCTTCATGATCGCGGCAGACATGAGGTCGCGACAGAGCCGCCCCCAGATCAAGGAGACAGCAATGTGGTATTTCACCTGGATTCTCGGTATAGGCGTGGCGTTGGGCTTCGGCATCATCAACGTCATGTGGCTCGAAGCGGGCGGCAAGTTCGCGCGCGACCCGCAGCAGCGCAACGCCCTGCCGCCCGGGCGTTCTCCGGACAGGCGGTCCTGAGTGTCGCGGCTTGCGGCGCGCTTACGCCGTCGCCATGCTCTGCAACCGCTGACCTTCGTATAACTGGCCGAAGCGGTTCGCCAGAAAGTCGCCGAGCGGCACCTGTTCCTGACGCACGAAACCGCGCTGCGGCAGCTTCCGTTCGCGGAACAGGTCGAGCACCGCGCACATTGCGCCGGCCGTGGTGATCTGGATCGCGCTCATCGGCATGCCGCACACCGTGCTCGCGAAGATCTTGCGGGTAAACACTTCCTGCACCAGTTGTCCTTCGCGCATCCCGCTCACCGTGATGAATACCAGCACGACGTCCTGCGCGGTGGTCGGTATCGAACGGCGCAGAATGTTCTTGAGCGTATCGCGCTCGCCGGCCAGGCGCAGATCTTCCAGCAGGAATTGCATCAGATTGCGGTGCCCCGGATAACGCACCGACTTGTAGTCGAGCGATTCGACGCGGCCCGCGAGCGTTTCGCACAACGTGCCGAGACCGCCGGAAGTGTTGAAGGCCTCGTATTCGGTGCCGTCGAGTGAAAAATGTTCCAAGCCTTCGAGCGGCTGCACCCACTGCGTGCGGCCCTCGCGAATCGCCTCGCACGGCTGGCAGTATTCGTTGATCAAGCCGTCGACGCTCCACGTCAGGTTGTATTTCAACGCGTTGGTCGGAAACTCGGGCAATGCGCCCACTCGCATCTTCACGTCGCGAATCTCCGTGAAACGCCTGGCCAGTTCATGCGCGGCAATCCCGATGAAGCCGGGCGCGAGCCCGCATTGCGGCATGAAGGCGTGGGTGGATTCGTCGGCGATCGCCCGGATCGCCTGCGTAGCGCGCACGTCTTCGGTGAGATCGAAGTAATGCACGCCTGCGCCTTTTGCGGCCGAGGCCACGTTGACCGCGAGGTAATACGGCAAGGCATTGATCAGCGCATCGAAACCCTGCACGGCGGCCCGCAGGCTCGCGGCGTCGGCGGAATCGATGCGCCGCGCCGCAATGCCCAGACTCGTGAGCAGTTCGAGCGCGTGGGCATCGCGTTCGAAAGCCACCACTTCGTAGTCGCCCGTTTCCTGCAACAGATGCGCGATAGTGCGACCGATCAAACCTGCGCCAACGATGGCAACTTTCATGAGCGTCTCCCCGTTCAGTGAGTGTGTGCGGTAGGTTGCCGGCGCACGCGCGTCGAACCCGTGGCACACAGTCTAAGGAGATGCAAAATCAGTTCATACGCGCAAACTGCTGCGTTATGACCGGTAGGTTCGACGTTATGACGATGTTTTCAGCCGATTCGTCGAAACCTGGCGCTCACACCGTACCGCGGTCGATCTTGCGCGCGAGGATGATGGACGTGGTGGTCCGCTCCACGCCCTCCAGACCGCCGATCTGATCGAGCAGATCGTTCAGGCGATCGGGCGAGTCGGCGCGCAACCAGGCGACGTAATCGAATTCGCCGCTGACCGCGCACAGCAGTTGCACTTCGGGCATGCGGTTCAGGCGCTTCTGCACGGCCGAGCCGTGCCGCGGCGCGATGATGATGCCCACGTACGCATAGAGGCTCGAATCCAGCACGTCCTGCCCGAGCCGCACGCTGTAGCCGGCAATCACATTGCTGCGTTCGAGCCGCGCGATTCGCGCGATCACCGTGGTGCGCGCCACGCCGAGCTGGCGTGCGAGATTGGCGACGCTATCGCGCGCGTTGGCCTGAAGCAGGGCCACGAGGTTGCGGTCGAGATCGTCGAGCTGATCGAGGCGCGGAGGTCGCATGTGAGCTGAAGAAGGAAGTCGCGGTGAGCGCGATTATCGCGCTTTCTTCATAGGCTCACGGAGGGCTCCTGGTCTGCGCACCCGGCAAATGCATCAACCCTGCTTGCGAAACTCGCGCGGCGTTTTGCCGAAAGTGGTTTTGAACGAGCCGCGAGTTTTTCGAGCGGCCATACGTCTTGCAACAGCGTGGGGCCTCGCGGGGCGGCGGTCTGCGTATTCTGGTTATCGGGTACCGGGGCGCCGAACGCTGTCATCAGTTTGCTCATGGATTCTCCGGGGAAGAGTAAAGATTTTGAAAGCGAATGCCGGGAGGTACGCGCTTGTATCAGGAACACAGACGCGCGCTGACCGCCGCGCGACCGGGCGGCGGTCCTGCTAACGACTAACGGGAAGAGCAATTCGGTTACCGGACTGCTGGAGATTCGGAGTGACGGTCCTATTTGCAGCCGCGCAAACAGCGGTACTCGAAGTGTAGCGGTGTGAAAGCATCGCGCCGTGGCTCTGCCGTTTCACCAATGTCTTTGTTCCCGGTGAACCAGGTGCTACTGCTAGCCGGGGGTAATAATCCCCGCGCCGGGTCCGCAGGTTGCTCGTTCACCGTTCATTCCAGCAATCCGATGAGGTGTAAAGATGAACCGGTCTTCAACGATGGTCGCGCTGAGTGGCGCGCTATTGCTCTGCACTATTGCGCTGACCTATTCACGTCCGGTCGTCGCGAAAGACCCGTCGATCGATCAACTCGTGTGGCAACGCCGGTTGTTGATCGTCTTCGCGAATCCGCACGACGTCTCGTCGCTGGATAAACAGCGCGCAATTGCCACGCAGGCTTGCAAGGATTTCGCCGAGCGCGATCTCGATCTGATTCAGGTGGTGGGAAACGACGTAACGGGCACGAGCGATTCGGCCGATGCGTTGCGACAGCGCTTCAACGTTTCTGCTGGAACGTTTCGGGCTCTATTGATCGGAAAGGATGGCGGCGTGAAGATCGACTCGCGCCAACCGGTCACGCAGGCGCAGTTGGTGTCGACTATCGATGCCATGCCGATGCGTCGGCAGGAGACCAACGGCTCCAACGAAAAGCAATAGAACCGCAAAGCTATCGTTCTGCTTTTCTGCGCGGTTGTTGCCCGATCAGACATGGCCACTTTTACAAAGTCGCCGCAGTCTGATCGCCTCCTTGAATAAAAGAAATAAGGAGTTGTTAGCCGCCTGTCAGCTTACGTTCGAGCCGATAGACGGCTTGTCGTCTTTACCGCTTATTGCACTTACTGATTCGCGGCCGGCGACACGACGCTCGGTCTTGCCAGCGTGTTGTTGCTCTTGGGCGCGCTGGTCTTCGTGTCGCTATTCGTGCCACTCGGCAGGCCCGAGTTCGGCGCGCGCAGCCCCGCCCCGCTGCCCGAATTGGTCATACCGGGCGTTCCGTAACCGCTATTCGTGTTATCGCTCTGTGCAGCCTGGTTCGCCGGCCCGGCGGTGCTGCCATTCGAGCCATTACCTGCGCCCCCGGCTGCCTGTGCAAATGCCCCGCCCGAGATCGTCAGTGCGGCGAGCGCCGCGATGATTGTGCTGGATGCCTTGCTCATGATGTGCCCCTCCTTGATCGGACTGAAATAGAAAACAGACAAGCTTCGCCTGCTACCTGACAGGGGAGCAAGCGCTGTGCCGCGAGCTTTCAGTCTTTGACAGCTTAAATGTTGGGATCTTCTGCCACTGCGCGCAAACAGGCCGTGAAATCGTTCGACGCACGCGCCTGTTCTGCAACGGCACGCTCGACGATGCCGACCTCGCGGTGGAACGTATCGTCGCCGAGGCTGAGCGTTCGCACGCAAGCAGGAATATGCAACGCGGCCGCGTGCGGAACGATGGCGATGCCGACATTCGCGGCCACCAGCCCGACGATGCCTTGCAGTTCATCCAGTTCCACCACGTCGTCCACGTTGATGCGCATACGCTTGAGAAAACGGTCGACCAGCCGCCCGCCGAACGAGTTGCGGTCGTAGCGAATCAGCGGTTCACGCGCAAGCAGCTCACGCCAAGGCTCTTTCGCGAGCTTGCGCGGCACGAGCAGCACGAACGGTTCGCTGACCAGCCGATGCCACTTCATTTCACGCGGCAGGGCGAACGGCGGCTTGATGATGACCGCGAGATCGAGTTCGCCGGAATCGACCTGCGCGAGCAGGTTCAACGACACGCCGGGCGCCACCCGTATTCGCCATCCCGGCGCAGCAGCTCGAAACCGTTGGATCGCGCCGACCAGCAGCGAACTCTGCACCGATGCGATTGCCCCGACCCGCAACAGACCCGCGCTCTCGCTCGCCTGGCCTTGCACGGCGAGTCGCGCATACACGGCAAGCAGTTCCTGCGCGACGTCGACGGTTCGCTGACCCGCGGCGTTCAGGCTCGCCGAGCGGCCCGTACGGTCGAATAGCGCGAAGCCGAGTTCGTCTTCGAGCCGTTGAATCTGCGCGCTGACCGCGGACTGGGTCAACCCGGTCTGCGCGCCGGCGCGAGCAAACGTGCCATGACGCACGACGGCGAGGAATGTTCGCAGTTCTCTCAACATGGATTAAACAGCCCGGTTTTATACGTCGATAAAATTTGACCTCAGGTCAGAAATATATCGTTATTCATTCAATTCCGTTGTGTTTACCATGTCGTCCACTCGCTCCATGAAGCGCCCTCCCCACTCTCTTTCGGATCTCATCGCCATGACGACTCCACTTCTGCCGTTCCATATCGCGTTTCCGGTCCACAGCATCGAAGCCGCCCGTGCGTTCTATGGCGATCTGCTCGGTTGCCCTGAGGGCCGCAGCGCGCCCGATTGGGTCGACTTCGACCTGTTCGGCCATCAGATCGTCGCGCATCTCGCGCCCGGCGAAACGGGTGTCAGCACCACGAATGCCGTCGACGGTCACGGCGTGCCGGTCCGCCATTTCGGCGCGATCCTGACCATGGAGCAATGGACGTTGCTCGCCGACAAACTGAAGGCCGTAGGCACGAAGTTCGTCATCGAACCGTATATCCGCTTCAAGGGCGAGCCTGGCGAACAGGCCACGATGTTCTTCCTCGACCCGAGCGGCAATGCGCTCGAATTCAAGTCGTTCGCAAACCTCGACATGCTGTTCGCCAGGTAATCGGCTCCCTGCCGGGCGGCCATTTCCTTTCGTTTCGGTTGTAAGCGTTTGTCGCAGCGCAGGCGTTCCGTCGGGATATCGTGATACAAATAGCGGCGACGGCGCAGTGCCCCATTCAGAATGGGTGTGCGCGCCTCGTCACTATTCGAATAGACATCAGGAGTTTCGATGAAAAAAGCACTGGTCATGCTGGCCTCCGCAGTCGCAATGAGCGGCGCCTTCGCTCAGTCTTCCGCGCCCGCAGCGGCACCCGCCAACAGCGCCGCGTCCGCACCGGCCGCCAAGGCTGGTCACGAGCGCAATGTCGAAGACCGCATCACCTACCTGCACACGCAACTCAAAATCACCCCGGCGCAGGAAACCCAGTGGAATGCGTTCGCCGACGTGATGCGTAGCAACGGCCAGACGATGGGCGAACTGTTCCAGCAGCGTCACGCGAACAAGGACGTGTCGGCACTCGACGACATGAAGCAGTACACGGCGATCGCACAAGCGCATGCCGACGGTATGCAAAAGCTCGTGAGCGCGTTCGACCCGCTCTACAACAGCTTCTCGCCGGAACAGAAGAAACTGGCCGACGTCACCTTCCATCAGCCGGGTGGCGCAGGCGGCCCGCCGCATCGTCATGGCAAGGGTAAGGGCCGGGCGGCGCCCGCACCGGCAAGCGACGCGGCAGCGAAACCGTAAGTACCGAACTGTAGTCGCCGTTATCCGTAGCAGGACGCGCCGCGCGGCACACACCGCGCGGCGCGTTTTTTATCTGACCGACCCGCCTCATGACTGAACTTCATCATCTGGATCTGAGCCAGGACGCCGGCGCATGCCGCGTCGTCAAGGACGAAACCGTCAGCGTCGTCTTCGCCGCCGACGCAGGCGAATTGATGAGCCTCGAAGGTCCGAACCGTTATTTGCCCGGCGACGCGCTGATTACCGGTTCGACCGGCGACCGCTGGGTCGTTTCGCGCGAACGCTTCGACGCCAAATACGTCCCGGCCGCAGCGACGCTGTCGCATGGCGAAGCCGGCGCCTATCGCAACCGCCCCGCCGTCGTGCTGGCCAAACAGATGCATGAAGCGTTCACGCTGGCGCGCACCGCCGCGGGCGGCGACGTGCTGCGCGGCGCAGCCGGCGACTGGATCATGCAATACGCGCCCGGCGACTATGGCGTCGTTCAGGCCGCACGGTTTGCCAAGGTTTACCGGCTGGCGGATTGAAGCCGCTAGCGTCGAGCATCACCCTTAAGCAAACTCATCGCCGAGATCGACCGTGACGTCGCGCGGCACCGTCTCGCCGTTCGCATACTGCTCTTCGAGCGAACCGATCGCCGCTTCCACGTAAGCGCGCAACACCGCGAAACTGCGGCCGCGCAAACGCGCCGGCAACGCGCGATAACGCGCCAGCGCCGCAGGCGCAATCACCACCGTCATCACGATACGGCGCGCGGTGGAACCGAAACGCATGGCGACCCAGTGAATCGCCAACGTCGGCGTGCCGTCTTCCGCGGCTCGCTCGATGAACTGCGTCTGTTCGGGAAACAGATCGCTGACGACGCGCGCCAACTCCTCGATCTCGGCATGCGCGCAGTCGTATTGGTAGTCTTCCATGAGGTGCCTGTTGGGTGAAGCAAAGTGGAATGTCGCGAGCCCGACGCTCAGGCCGCAAGCGGTCGCTTGAACACGCGCACCAGCACCGTTGCCACGATCAGCGCGCCAATTGCATACACGGCGTCCACTGCGGCAAGCGAAATCAGGTTGGCTTGCTGCAACACGGCCGGCACATCCACCAGCGCGTGCAACACGATGGCGAGTGGCAGGATGAAGCGCCAGCCGGCTCGCACGCCGCGCCACATCAGCACCGAGAGACCGATCTGGAATACCAGCGCGGCAATCCGTTCGAGCGCAAAAATGCCGGCGGTTTGCGGCGTCAGGCTGGCGAGGATCAGATGGATACGCATCAGCGAATCGGTCGGCAGGTTGGCGAGGTAGCCATCCAGTTGCCCGCGGTTCTCGAACACCGCGAACAGAATCCACTGAACCTGCACGAACACGCCGACCAGCCACGCTTCCGCGCCGCCGTGGCCGAGGCCGTAGGTCAAACCGGTGCCGTCGCCGCCCGGTGCGATGGCGCCCGGCTTCTGCAACGCGCGCTTGAGCAGCAGACGCATACCGATGAAGCGCCCCACTTCCTCGCACACGCCGGCCACCAGCGCGCCGTAAACCACGAAGGCAATCGGATTCGACAGGAAGGTGGCGGTTGCTTCGTTACGATGCAGCACGAAGTCGTTCAGCGCGCGTTCGATCACCATCGCGAACAGCGCGAAAACGGCCACGCCGGCAATGGCGTCGCGCGGATTCAGCGGCATCCGGCGCCGCACGCGGCGGTAAATCAGGAACGGTAAAGCGGCGACCAGCAGCGTGGCGAGCGCGAGGCTCGAAAGAGTAAGCGGTGCAACAACCATGAGTTTCCTTGCGATATCCGGCGCGCACCCGCTGCGCGCCGCAGCCCGAATGATCGCAGATCAGAGCGATGTTGACGCGCGAACGATCAGTTCGCCCGGCAACAGGCAGTCGCGCGCGTGGCTCTCGAGGCCTTCGATGCGCTGATGCAGGAACTCCACCGCGCGGTAGCCGATATCGTAGGTCGGCTGGCGGATCGTGGTAACACCGGTCAGTTCGGCCCATTCCGGGTCGTCGATACAGAGCAGCGCGACGCGGGTTTGCCAGTCGTCGCCGTAGCGGGCTTTGAGGTGCAACGCGAGGCACAGTGCGACAGGCGCATTGGCGGCGAACAGCGCGAGGCGCCGTGGGGCGCGGCGCGTTGTCGCGGAGGTGGCGCTCGCCGGCTCGTTCAAAGCCGCATCGAGTTCGGCGAGAGCCTGCCCGACCTCGGCGGTATCCGCGAGATTCAACACCAGCGTGCGGCCACGCGCGGCGCCCGGACTCACATCTTTGCGGGCTCTGCCGCGCTTGCCGCCTGCGCCACCCGACCCGCTCATCAACTTGCGAAACGCCTCTTCCCGCAACCGCCGCGAACTGACCTGCTCCACCGGTTGCACGACGAACCAGATCTCGTCGAACCCCTTCTCCAGCAGATGCCGCGTGCCGATCTCCGCGGCCGCGCGGTTATCGAGTCCGACCATGTCGGCGGCGAGACCGTCCACCGAACGGTCCACGAGCACGGCCGGAATGCCCCCGCCGCCCAGCGCGCGCAACGTATCTTCACGCACGCCGAGCGCATTCACGATCACGCCTTCCACGCGGTAGGTGGTCAGCAATTGCAGATAGCGCCGCTCCATCTCGACTTCGTTCGCCGCATGACAGATCAGCGGCATCAGGCCGAGCGCGTGGCACGCCGCTTCCACGCCTTGCAGCACTTCCACCGAATACGGATTGGTCAGGTCCGCGAGCAGCAGCCCGATCAGGCGGTTGCGCCCGCGCTTGAGACCGCGCGCCATCTGGTTCGGCTGATAGTCGAGCCGTTCGATCGCCGCCTCGATGCGCGCGCGCAGTTCGGCCGACAGCGCGCCCAGTTCGCCGTTCAGGTAGCGCGAAATGCTGGTCTTGCCCGTCCCCGCGGCACGCGCGACATCGGTGATGGTCGCGCGGCGCGGCGCGAGCGGCGGCGTCGAACTCATCGGCGGCTCACTTCTTCAGCACGTCGCGATTGACGATGTTGCCGGTCAGCGTGCCGTCGAGTGCGCCGATCAGATTCTCGGCCGCGTTCTTCGCCATCGCATGACGGGTTTCGTGCGTAGCCGACCCGATATGCGGTAACGCGACCACGTTATGCATCTGCAGAAGCGGCGAGTCGGCAGGCAGCGGTTCGGTCTGGAACACGTCGAGGCCCGCGCCGCGAATCGTGCCGTCGGCGAGCGCCTCGATCAGCGCCGCTTCGTCGACCGTCGCGCCGCGCGATGCGTTGATCAGAATGGCGTCGCGCTTCATCGCCTTCAGTTGCGGGGCGCCGATCATATGCTTCGTCTCGGCCGTGAGCGGCACCTGCAGACAAACGAAATCGGCGGTGGCCAGCAATTCCGCCAGCTCGACACGTTGCGCACCATACGCCTTCTCGGCGGCCGGATTCGGGCTGCGGTTGGTGTACAGCACCCGCATGTTGAAGCCGAGCGCCGCGCGCCGCGCGACCGCGCCGCCAATCCGTCCCATCCCGACGATACCCAGCGTCTTGCCGTGCACGTCGACGCCGAATTGCGCCGGTCCGATGCTTTCCTTCCACTCGCCCGCCTTCACCCAGTTCGCGAGGTCGACCACGCGCCGCGCCGAAGCGAGGATCAGCGAGAACACCGTGTCGGCCGTGGATTCGGTCAGCACGTCCGGCGTGTGCGTGAGCACGATGCCTCGGCGGGTCAGGTCGTCGACGTCGAACTGGTCGAAGCCGACCGAGATGGTCGACAGCGCCTTCAGCCGGCTTGCGCCGTCGAGCATGGCCGGCGTGATCTTCACGCTCGAACCGATGCCGCCGTCGGCGTCGCGCAATGCCGCGACGAAGCGCTCGTGTTGCGTGGCATCGACCTGCACGACTTCCGCGTGCTGCTGGAGATAGGCGAGAACATCCTCGGGCAGCGACTTCCAGGCGACGATTTTCTTCATCGGATTATTTCCCTTGAGTAGAGGTGGCGAGCGGCGCCCCCAGTTCCGGCGTGGGCGGCTGCGGTTTGACGATCAGTGTGAGGACGACCGACGCGATCAGCGCCGCGCTCATGAATGCATACGACGCCGCGGGCGAACCGGTCGCGCCGTTCAGATAGCCGACCACGTACGAGCCGACGAACGAACCGAGCGCGCCCATGCTGTTGATCAACGCCATCGCGCCGCCCGCGACGTTCTTCGGCAGCAGTTCCGGCACGATCGCGAAGAACGGGCCGTAGGGCGCGTACATCGCAGCGCCGGCGACTACCAGCAACGCGTACGAAATCCAGAAGTGCGTGGAGCCGAGCGCATACGACGCCGCGAACGCAATCGCGCCGATCAGCAGGAACGGCCAGACGAACACCTTGCGGCGGTTGAGTTTATCCGATGCCCACGAAGCGGCGAGCATCGCGATGGTCGCCGCGAGATAGGGCAGCGCCGAGAGCCAGCCGGTTTCGACCATGCCCAGCGTGGACCCGTCCTTGAGGATCGACGGCAGCCACAGCACGAAGCCGTACACGCCGATGCTCCAGCAGAAATACTGCGCGGACAGCTTGATGACCGCGGGCGTGCGAAACGCTTCGCCGTAATTGCGCACCGGCTTGATCGCGGCCTGTTCGGCGCGCAAGGTCTCCGCGAGATCGTCTTTCAGTTGCTGCGTGAGCCACGACACCTGCTGCGGTTTGTCCTGCACGATGAACCACCAGCAGATCGCCCACAGCACCGCGGGTATGCCTTCGGCGATGAACATGTGACGCCAGCCGAACGAATGCACGAGGTAACCGGACACCACCGACATCCACAGCACCGTCACCGGGTTGCCGAGAATCAGGAACGTGTTGGCGCGCGAGCGCTCGCTTCTGGTGAACCAGTTGCTGATGAAGATCAGCATTGCCGGCATCACCGCGGCTTCGACCACGCCGAGAACGAAGCGGATCACCATCAACGACGGAATATTGCTGACCATGCCCGTCAGCGCCGCGCAACCGCCCCACAACACGAGACTCCAGAACACCAGCTTCTTGACGCTGCGCCGTTCCGCGTAAATCGCGCCGGGAATCTGGAAGAAGAAGTAGCCGAGGAAGAACAACGCACCAATGAGAGACGCGAGACCCTTGCTGATGCCGAGATCGTGATTGATGCCGGCCGCCGACGCGAAGCCGAAATTCGCGCGGTCCAGATACGCGAGGCTATAGGTGATGAAGACGATCGGCATGATCGTCCACCAGCGGCGAATCGCGAGCGATGAGCTCATGGGTGTCTCCTTTTGCTACCTACGTTAGACGTTGCGTCCGCGCGACCGGCGCTCAGCGCGCGGCGGGTGCATGAGCCGTTCCGGCGTTCGGCCTGGCCGTCGTGGTGCCGGATTCCAGTGCGTCGAGTTCGGCGCGCTGCGGCAAACCTTCCGAGTCGCCGATCACCTGAATCGCCAGCGCGCCGATGCGGTTCGCGCGTGCCACGGCTTGCGCCATCGACTTGCCTTCGAGCAAAGCGCTGATCACACCGACTGCGAAGCCGTCGCCTGCGCCGACGGTGTCCACGACGCGCGCCACCGGTTGCCCGGCGATCGTGGCGGCTTCGTCGGCGGTCCGATAGTACGCGCCATGCGCACCGAGCTTGACGATCACGCCGCGCGCGCCGTGGTCCAGATAGAAGCTGGCGATGTCTTCCGGCTGCGTATAGCCGGTCAGAATCTCGCCCTCGCCGATGCCGGGCAGCACCCAGTCGGACAAAGCGGCCAGCGCGTTCAGACCGTCGACCATCGCTTCGCGCGACGGCCACAGCGTGGGCCGCAGGTTCGGATCGAAGGAAATCGTTTTGCCGGCGGCTCGCATCTCGCGCGCGAGGTGAAAGGCCAGTTCGCGCGAACTCGCCGAAATGGCCGGCGCCACGCCCGTCAGGTGAAGATGGCGCGCGGGCAGCACGTAATCCGCCGCGTAGTCGGCGACGCTCAGGTGGCTCGCCGCCGAGCCCTTGCGAAAATATTCGACGGCGGGGTCGCTGCCGTCGTCGGTTTTCGATTTGAGCTGGAAGCCGGTCGGATAGCGCGCATCCGTCGTCACACGGCCCTGGTCGATGCCTTCGTGCGTCAACGTGTCGCGCACGTACTGGCCGAACGAATCGTTGCCGACCCGGCTGATGTAGCCCACCTTGAAACCGAGCCGCGCGAGGCCGATCGCCACGTTCAGGTCGGCGCCCGCAATCCGTTTGCTGAACTGTCCGACGCTGGCGAGCGGGCCGGCTTCGGCGGCCACGAACAGGGCCATGGCCTCGCCATAGGTGATGACGTCGAGTGCTGCGGCGGGGGTGCTCATACTTCGCTCCTGCGAATGCTGTGGGGTGACGTTCGGCGGGTGCCTGAGCGGCGCGGGCAGTTCGGCGCGCGGCTCATGCGGTCTATGCAGTCGCGAGCCACGCGACCTGATGCGCAGCGTCCGCCGCGGTGCGCTGCGTGTCGAACGGATATTCGATCCCGCGCGGCACCTGGCGCGGCAGGCGTTCGAGCACGGCGGCGAACTGCACGTCGCTGCTCGCCGGCGGCGCCGCGAAGCGACGCGCGCCCTCGCCGACCGTGGTCTTGCAATGAACGTATTCGACGTGCGGCGCAAGCAGCCCGGCGGCTTCGAACGGCGCGACGCCGCGCCAGTCCCAGTTGCCGATGTCGAAGGTCATGCCGAGAAGGCCCGAATGGCCTTCGCGCGCCAACGCGTCGAACAGTCCGGTGAACTGCGCGAGCGAGCCGCCTTCGGCAAGCTGGCCGTTTTCGACCACCAGCCGGGGCTCGACGTCTTGCGTCAACGCCGCGATGTCGGCCGCGTGCGCTGTATCCACGAAACCGCCCAGTTGCAGTTTCACGAAGCGCGCGCCGAGTGCGACCGCTTCGGCGAGCGCGCCGCGCAGCGCGTCGGCATCGAGTCCGCCAGTGCCGGTGTACAGGCACGCGGGCGTCGAATACACCGCCCACAACCCAAGCCCGGCGATCTCGCGGCCCAGCGCATGGAGCGCGTCGGGCGTCGCGGCGGATTCGTCGGCGAACAGTTCACGGCGCACTTCGAAGCCCGCGGCGCCCGCTTCGCGGCTCACCCGCGCCCATTTAAGATGGCCGCCGGCACGCACGGCGTCCATGCCGAACGCACTTGCCACAACCACGATGTCTACTGCGTCATTCATGTCGATCCGACTCGATTTTGTCGCTCAACCGGTCGATGGAACCGGTTCCAAATCTGGTTGTAAAAAAAGCGCACCAGCGCTTCGAATGCCCGAATGGTGCGCCGAAGCGGCTGCCGCGCACCATAGTGGAAATCCCCAGGCAGGCTCGGCGGCAGCGAAATGCGAACGCTTTCCTGGCCGCCCCGGTCACGACTCTTCCGCGAGACACAGTGCGAGGAACTGTTCGACGACGCGCGACGGCGCGCTCGCATGCGGGACCAGAATGGACAGGCGTCGCGTGAGCGGCGCGGGGCTCAGCGACAGCAGACACAACGCGCCGGTCTCGTGCCGCATCGACATGGCCGACACGAAACCGATGCCCATGCCGGCTCGCACTGCCTCTTTCACGCCTTCCACACCGGCAATTTCCAGCGCGACGCGCATCGGCACGCCGGCATGCGCGAATGCGCGCTCGACGATCTGCCGCACGCCGGAGCCCGCTTCGCGCACCACCAGCGGATAAGCGCTGACCGTGGCGAGATCGGCGCGACTACCGGCCTGCCCAGCTTCGCCGGGCTGCGCCAGCGGATGCGAGCGCGGCACGATGGCGACGATCTCGTCCTCGCGCCAAGCGTGCACGGCGGTGTCGGGCGGCAGATCGACGCCGACCGGCCCTTCGATCATCGCGATATCGACCGAACCGAGTGCGCCAACGATGTCCGAGGTATTGCCGCCGGCCGTATGCAGGGCCACTTCCGGGTAGCGACGCTGAAATGCCGCGATCAGATAAGGCAGCAGGTAACTGGCGGGCGTGGTGCTGGCACCGATGCGCAGAGTGCCCTGCTCCAGTCCGCGCAACGCGTCGCGGTAAGCGTGTGCCTGCCGCCACGTGTCGCGCAGACGCGCCGCGTAGCTCGCGAGTTGCTCGCCGGCAGGCGTCAGCTTGATGCCGCGACCATCGCGCTGATACAGCGACTCGCCGAACTCCTCCTGCAACTGCCGCAACTGGCCGGACACCGCGGGCTGCGACAGATGCAATGCCAGCGCCGCCCGGCTGATGTTTCGGTGCTCGGCGACAGCGGCAAACGTTATAAGTTGGTCCGGGGTCATGGCGATTAAATATCAGTTATTCCGATACTTTCCATTCTAAATGATGATTTTTCATATCGATATATCTCACTTAGGATTAGGCCCTTGAATCGGAACGATCCCAGAGAGGCTTAACGCCATGTCCACCGCCCACCTAACCGCCCCAACGCCCGCCAGTCCGACCGGCTCGTTCGCGCGAGGCCGGCTGAACGGCATTCTGTTCGTCGCGCTGTTCGCCGCCGCGGTAACCCGCATCGCCGCCATCCCGGCAATTGCGGGTTTGGGACTGAGCCCGCTGATCGTCGGAATCGTCGCGGGGGCGATATACGGCAATGCGTTGCGCGACGGCATGCCCGATAGCTGGGCGGCGGGCGTCAACTTCTCGGCGCGCAAGCTTCTGCGGATCGCCGTCGCGTTTTTCGGGCTGCGCGTGAGCCTTCAGGAAATCGCGCAGGTCGGCTTGCCGGGATTGGCGGAATCGGTGCTGATCGTCGTCAGCACGCTCGCCATTGGCACCTGGGCCGGCATGAAAATCATGAAACTCGATCGCGATACCGCGCTGCTGACAGCCGCCGGAAGCGCGATCTGCGGCGCCGCCGCAGTGTTGGCATTCGAATCGACCCTGCAATCCAGTCCGCACAAAAGTGCGATGGCCGTCGGCAGCGTGGTGTTGTTCGGGACGCTGTCGATGTTCCTCTACCCGGTTCTGTTCAACGCGGGATGGCTGCATCTGGATACGGTCGGCGCGGGGCTGTTTTTCGGCGGCACGATTCACGAAGTCGCGCAGGTGGTGGGCGCAGCCAGCAACGTCAGCCCCGAGGCCTTGCACATCGCCACCATCGTCAAGATGACCCGCGTGATGCTGCTGGTGCCGGTGCTGCTGGCGGTCGGCTTGTGGGTCAACCGCCGCCCGCTGCGCGTGACCGGCGGGGAAGCGGCTGCCGGCAACGCACAACAAAAGCCGCGCAAGCTGGCAGTTCCCTGGTTCGCGCTCGGCTTTCTCGCGTTCGTCGTCGTCAACTCGCTGCACGTGCTGCCCACCGCGGCAACCAGCACGCTCAATTCGCTCGACACGTTTGCGCTCACCATGGCCATGACCGCGCTGGGCATCGAAACACGGGTCGCACAGATCCGTCAGGCTGGTCCACGCGCACTGACAACCGGCCTGATTCTGTATGTCTGGCTGATCGCCGGTGGATGGGGTATCACCTGGGCTGTACAGCATCTACTCGGCTGAGTGGTTCCGGCCTTCGCACTCACCCCGCCGCGCGCGGGGTTTTGTGCATCCGGACGGCCCATCCGGCGGCCTTGCGCGGCATACTGGCTGCTGGCTTTTTCCCGCGCATGTCACCCGCTGAATCAACCGGAATGAGGATCGATCGATGAGTTTCGAACTTTACTATTGGGACGGCCTGCAAGGCCGCGGTGAATTCGTCCGGCTCGCGCTGGAAGAAGCCGGCGCCGATTACGTGGAAGTCGCCCGCGGCAAGAAGTCGGACGGCCTCGGCACCGCCGCGATGATGGCGCTGATGAACAGCCCCGACGAGCCGCATCCGCCCTTCGCGCCACCGTTCCTGAAAGACGGCGATCTGATCGTCGCGCAGACCGCCAACATCCTGTTCTATCTCGGGCCGAAGCTGAAACTGGCCCCACGCGACGAAGGCCTGCGCTTCGTCGCGAACGGTCTGCAACTGACGATTGCCGATGTGGTCACCGAAGCGCACGACACGCACCATCCGCTCGCCAGCGGTCTGTACTACGAGGATCAGAAAGCCGCGGCAAAAACGCGCGCGCACGACTTCATCGACAATCGCATTCCGAAGTTCATGGGCTACTTCGAACGCGTGCTGAGACAGAACCCGGCTGGCGACCACTTTCTGGTGGGCGATGCGCTGAGCTACGTCGACCTGTCGATGTTCCAGCTGATCGACGGCCTGTTCTACGCGTTCCCACGCGCGCTAGAGCGTTTCGGCGAACATTACCCGCGCCTCGCCGCGCTGCACGACGCCGTAATCGAACGGCCGAACATTGCTGCGTATCTGGAATCCGACCGGCGCCTCGCGCACAACGAGGCGTGCATCTTCCGGCACTACCCGGAACTCGACAAGGCGGCGAGCTGACCCACGCGGTCTTCTCATCTCATCTTTTCAACACTCAACCACCGCCCTGCCGACGTGCTTTCATTTCTGCTGAAACTGCGCACCCGCGCTCAAATGCTGTTCCGGCTGTCCGAGGCCCACACCATGCTGGTCTGGTCGGTGGTCGTGGGCATCGCCGGCGCGCTCGCGACCATCGTGTTCCGCGAGTGCATCGCGTTGCTGCAACTGGCGGCGGTGGGCAAGTCCGGCGGTTTCGTCGAAATGGCGCGCAGTCTGCCGTGGACGATCCGCGTGTGGATGCCTGCCGCTGGCGGCCTGATCGCCGGCTGCTTCCTGCTGATCGCGCAGCGCTACGCCGCGGGCGCGAATCACATCGACTACATGGAGGCGGTGGCGATCGGCGACGGCGTGGTGCCCGTGAAGCTCAGCTTGTGGCGCAGCGTGTCGTCGCTCTTCACGATTTCGAGCGGCGGCTCGATCGGCCGCGAAGGTCCGATGGTGCAACTGGCCGCGCTCGCCGCGTCGCTGATCGGACGCTGGGTCAACTTCGATCCGCCGCGGCTGCGTCTGCTGGTGGCGTGCGGAGCGGCAGCCGGGATTACCTCGGCGTATAGCGCGCCTATCGCGGGCGCGTTCTTCGTGACGGAAATCGTGCTCGGCTCGATCGCGATGGAGAGTTTCGGGCCGGTGGTGGTGTCGGCGGTGGTGGCCAACATCACGATGCGCGAGTTTGCCGGTTATAAGCCGCCGTATGAAATGCCGGTGTTTCCACCCGTCGCGGGCGTCGAAGTGCTGCTATTCGTCGCGCTCGGCGTGCTGTGCGGCGCCGCCGCGCCGCAGTTCCTGCGTCTACTCGACGTCTCGAAAGCGGGTTTCCGCCGGCTGCCGCTGCCGTTGCCTGTCCGGCTCGCGCTCGGCGGGCTGGTGGTCGGCGTGCTGTCCGTGTGGACGCCGGAGGTGTGGGGCAACGGCTATAGCGTCGTCAACTCGATCCTGCATTCACCGTGGACGTGGAGCGCGCTCGTCCTCGTGCTGCTGTTCAAGCTGGTCGCAACGGCCGCGACCGCCGGGTCGGGGGCAATCGGCGGGGTGTTCACGCCGACGCTGTTCGTCGGCGCGGTGGTCGGCTGCCTGTTCGGTCAGGGCATGCACGCCCTGTGGCCGCACGGCACCTCGGCGCCGTTCGCGTACGCGATGGTCGGCATGGGCGCGTTTCTCGCCGGCGCGACCCAGGCGCCGCTGATGGCCATCCTGATGATCTTCGAGATGACGCTCAGCTACCAGGTCGTGTTGCCGCTGATGCTGTCGTGCGTGGTCGCGTATTTCGTGTCGCGCGCGATAGGCAAGACCTCGATGTACGAGATCACGCTGCATCGCAATCAGGAAGAACAGGAGCGCACGCGTCTGCGCGCCACGCAAATGCGCGAGCTGATCCGTCCGGCGCAAACCGTGGTGCCGCCCAACGCCAGCGTGCAGGAGATGACGCGGGTGTTTCTGGAGTATCCGGTGAAGTATCTGTATGTCGCGAACGCGTCGGGCGCGTTTCTCGGCGTGGTCGCGCTGAAGGACATCACGTCGGATCTGCTCGAAAAACGCGATACGGCGGCGAAAACCGCCGCCGACTATCTACAGCCGCATTTCGACGTGCTGACGCCCGATATGTCGCTCGGCGTTGCGCTCCAGCACTTCATGGCGTTTCAGGGCGAGCGCTTGCCGGTCATAGAAAGTGCCGCGCATCCGACGCTCGCCGGTGTGGTGTACAAAACTTCGCTGCTCGACGCGTATTTCCGGATGAATCCGGGCCGCTAGACTCGACCGGCCTGTGCGCCAGGGTTTGTAGGCGCATTGCAGGGTTTGCCGCCTATCATGCAGAGCACGGTGCCGGCGAGCGGCGCGCCGGCCGGCGCGTGGCTCGCAGCGTCCCGTCATGGACTTCGGCACGGGCGCGGCACAGCGCTTGCTGTACCCTTAGCGCCGCATGTGCCTAGGAGGTCGGGCGATGAAAACCTCGACGCTGTTGATCATGGTCACCCTGTCTGCTTCGTGTTTTGCCGCGCCGGTTCGCACCGCGCCGGACAACCGCCTTGCCGACAGCCTCGCCGAAAGCGTCAACGCCGCACCGGTCGCGCCAGCCGCGCCCGACGTCGCGGCTACCGCCGACGACAGTCCGCAGCAGTGGCTGCACATCGCCCTCCCCAAGTCGCGACATCCGGAGCGAAACACGATGAGCCAGCACGAACATTTGCAGACCTGACGGGATGCCGACGGCGTGCTTCTCGCGCTGTCTCGTGTGTTGGCTTGCCTTCGCCGTGCACTAATACCGCTTTCTATCTACAGGAGTGTTTGCATGACCGCATCGGCTATTCCCGGCGAATCCATTGACCTGCAGATTGCCGATCTGCTCGGCGAAGTTCAGTTTCCCGCCAACAAAGACGCGCTGGTAGACGCCGCCCGCGAAGCAGGCGCGGCCAATGAAGTGGTGGCCATGCTCGACGGGCTGCCTGAGCAGGATTATCCGGACGTTCAATCGGTCACGCGGCTGGTGGGCGGCAATCTCGGACCGGGTGTGGCAGGTTGATTGGCGGGCTGAGTCGAGCGCTGTCTCGATGCTTCTGCGCTAAAGCGACGAGGACATCAGACTCGCCGCCCGTGCGACCGGCATCCTCGCCGGTATCTGCACGGCTGGCAGACCGCTAACTAAAGCCGGCGCCTCTTCAACCCGGCGCGTCATTGGAGGCATCGAAAGAGGCATCGAAAGCGCTGCCGGCTCGGCGATTGCCTGAAAGTGCGCAACGAGATGATCGATGAACGTGCGCACCTTGGCCGGCAAATGCAGCCGGCTTGGATAGGCGATAGTGACTTCGATCTGCGGCAACCGATACCCTTCCAGCAAGGGCACCAGCCGACCCGCAGCCAGATCGCGGTCGATCAGATAACTCGGCAGTATCCCCACTCCCATTCCCAGCAGCGCGAACTGCCGCAACATTTCCGTGTTGTTCGCGCCGATCGCGTTGGTCGGTCGCACGCGCACCTCTCCTTGCGGTCCCGTGAAAACCCGTTCGTCGCCACCGTGCTCGGGAGGCCGGCTCAAACAGGGATGCGCGAGTAGATCCGCGGGATGTTGCGGCGTGCCGTGCCGGGCCAGATAAGCCGGCGTCGCGCAGACCGTCATCTGACCGGTGGTGAGGCGTCGCGTGACGATGCTGGCGCTGCGCATCTGCTGCGCGATGATGATGCCGACGTCGAAACCCTCTTCGACCAGATCGACCTGACGATCCGCGAGCGTGACATCCGGCACGACGTCCGGGTAGCGCACTGCATACGATTGCACCACGGCAGCAAGGCTATGCAATCCGAACACGACCGGCGCCACGATCCGCAACGTGCCCACCGGTTCGTGATTGCGCGCCACGACCATCTGCTCGACGCCTTCGAGGTCGTCCAGAATGTGCCGCACCCGCTCCAGATAAGTCGACCCCGCCTCGGTCAACGATAGACGGCGGGTGGTGCGATTGAGCAGACGCGTGCCGAGCCGTGCTTCGAGATCGGCAACATGGCGCGTGACGACCGCCGTGGAAAGGTCCAACGCCCCCGCCGCGCCGACGAAGCTGCCCAGGTCGGCGACCTTGACGAACACGCGCATCGATTGCAACTGATTCATGGGGCGACTCCTGCCTCGGTGACGCCGGGCGGCCGGCGCGGCCGATTGCCGGCGCCGGCTTCAGGCCGCTGCGCAAGGCGCGCGCGGACTGACCCAACGAATCGATTGTAGCGAGCCGATCATGTCTGAACACTGACCTGAAAATGACAATCGCGTCACTTTTACAAGCGCGCGGTTTGTGGTGAAGAAACGGGGAATTGTTTTGTCCTAGGTATAAACCCTTAGATGCTGGTAACATAGCGCCCGAAAGGAACCTATGCCATGACACCTCGTTTTCAGCTTTACGAAAAAATCGCGTTTTCTCTGGTCTGCTGGTCGGCCGCCGCCTGCTCGACGTTCATCGCCTACGAGCGCTGCCCGGATATCAGAGTGGTCTTGCACGTGGGAGAGAAAGTGCTGCGCGAGAGCGGACAATATTCGTTCGTTTGCGCGACACCCGTTGCAGATGCCTGCGCGCAGTTGCCGATCAACTGATCGATCGGTTCAGCCTCAAATTTAGTCCGACGTCCCGCGCCCGAACACCACGCGCGCGAAAAACCCTGCCAGCACCGTCTCCGCCATCTCTGCGGAGACGTTCTGCGGATCGACCGTGTAGAAGAACTGCACGCCGTCGCACAAGCTCATCAAGCCCATCGCGAGCGTCGGTGCCGATAACGGCATTGGCGTGCCGACCCGCTCCGAAAATTCCAGAATGTATTCGCTCAGCTGCTCGAGTTTTTCGTGCATGAACGCGTTGAAACGCGGTCGGAACCGGCCGTCGCGCACCGCCAGCAGCTTCGCCTCGACCCACAGCAAAAAGCACTTGTTCTCGCAGTGATACCGGCTGTAATAGCGCAGCACATGCGCTTCCATTTCCTCGCGCGTACTCGCGCTTTCGAAGATCGAACGCAACTCCGCCTGCATCGCCTCGTGATCGCGCCGCAGTAGTTCGAGAAACAATTCGTTCTTGCCGCGAAAGTTCGAATAGAACGCTCCGCGCGTATAGCCCGCCGCTCCGGCGATGTCTTCGACACTCGCCGCGACATAGCCTTTCTTCATGAAGATCGCCTGCGCGGCATCGAGCAGACGCTGCCGCGTCTGGTCTTTGCTCTGCTCGCGAGTAAGTCGTTGCCGTTTCATGCGCGTGAGTCTAGCACCGAAAAGAATTCCAATTCACTCGTACATTGAAATACAGGTGTGTATTAGAATGCACGAAAACATCCAAAGTCGGAGACGTATGCGAAATGCATGATCCGGCGGCATGTCTTAACTGGCGGGCCACTGCGGCTTGCCGCGTTCGTTCGCTGTCTCCCGTCGGAGTAAATGTGAAGCGTCCCGGTTCTCCTGCATCGCCCAGATCACAGCCGCAGTTTTCGCATCGAACAGGTCCGACGAGTCTGCGCCGCTTGCCACTCGTTGTCATGCTGGCCTGCACCATCGCCTTCGCCGCGTGCTCGAAGAAGGAAAGCGTGGCGACCGAGCCGAGGCCGGTCGTCGCCGTCGCCGTTCATGCGGACACGGGCGCACTGCCCGCCGCGTCGTTGCCCGGTGACGTGCAGGCGCGCTATGTCACCACGCTGTCGTTTCGCGTCGGCGGCAAGATCGTCGAGCGGCATGTGCGGCTCGGCGACGTCGTCAAAAGCGGCCAGATTCTCGCCCGCCTCGACCCCGCGGATTCGCAGAAGAATGCCGCCAGCGCCCAGGCGCAATACGCCGCCGCGCAGCACAGCCTGGTCTACGCGAAACAGCAGCTCGAGCGCGACCAGGCGCAGGCGCGAGAAAACCTGATCGCACCCGCGCAACTCGAACAGACCACCAACACCTACGCGTCCGCGCTCGCGCAGCGCGATCAGGCCGCGCAACAAGCCGCGCTGTCGGGCGACCAGTTGCGCTACACGACGCTCGCCGCCGACCACGCCGGCGTGATCACCGCCGAGCAGGCCGACACCGGGCAGAACGTTTCGGCCGGCCAGGCCGTCTACAGCCTCGCGTGGAGCGGCGACATCGACGTGGTCTGCGACGTGCCGGAAAGCGCGCTGGCCACGCTGTCGGTCGGCCAGAGCGCGAAGGTCACGCTGGCCGCGCTGCCGGGCCGCAGTTTCACGGCGCGCGTGCGCGAACTGTCGCCCGCCGCCGATCCGCAAAGCCGGACCTATCGCGCGAAGCTCACTCTGGAGAATCCCGGCCCCGACGTGCGCCTTGGCATGACCGCCGACGTCGCGCTGTCGGGTGCGCCCGCCGCCGCCGACGCGCCGCGCCCGTTCACGGTGCCGGCGACGGCGCTGTTCCACGACGGCAACCAGCCCGCCGTCTGGATCGTGCGGCCCACGGACAACCTGCTGGAACTGCGCCGCGTCACGGTCACGCGTTACAACGAACGCACGATCGTAATCAGCGCGGGCCTCAAGGACGGCGAGCGTGTCGTGCTGCAAGGCGTGCATACGGTGAGCGCCGGCGAGCACGTGCGCGCCATCGCGCCGCTGCATCCGGAGGATTTCGCTTCATGAGCACGCCCCACGAAGAGGGACGCTTCAACCTGTCCGCATGGGCGCTGCGTCATCAGGCACTGGTCGTTTTTCTGATCGCGCTGTCGACCGTCTTCGGCATCCTCGCGTACACGCGTCTCGCGCAATCCGAGGACCCGCCCTTCACGTTCCGCGTGATGGTGATCCGCACGTTCTGGCCCGGCGCAACCGCGCGTCAGATGCAGGAACAGGTAACCGACCGCATCGGCCGCACACTGCAGGAAACCCCGGCCGTCGATTTCGTGCGCAGCTATTCGCGCCCCGGCGAATCGATGATGTTCTTCACGATGAAAGACTCGGCGCCGGTCAAGGACGTGCCCGAAACCTGGTACCAGGTGCGCAAGAAAGTCGGCGACATTGCCGCGACGCTGCCGCAGGGTATCCAGGGACCGTTCTTCAACGACGAATTCGGCGACGTCTACACCAACATCTACACGCTCGAAGGCGACGGCTTTTCGCCAGCGCAACTGCACGACTACGCGGACCAGTTGCGCACGGTGCTGCTGCGTGTGCCCGGCGTCGGCAAGGTCGATTATTTCGGCGATCCGGACCAGCACATCTACATCGAAATCGCCAATACGCAACTCACCCGGCTCGGCATCTCGCCGCAGCAACTGGGACAGGCCATCAATGCGCAGAACAGCGTCTCGCAGGCCGGCACGCTGACCACCACGGACGATCGCGTGTTCGTGCGTCCGAGCGGCCAGTTCAAGGACGTCGCGGCGCTCGCCGACACGCTCATCCGCATCAACAACCGCTCGTTTCGTCTCGGCGATATCGCAACCATCAAGCGCGGTTACGACGACCCGGTCGCCACGCAAATGCGCTCGGGCGGCCACGCGGTGCTCGGCATCGGCGTGACGATGCAGACCGGCGGCGACGTGATCCGTCTGGGCAAGGCGCTCGACCAGCAGATGGTGTCGCTGCGCGCGGCGCTGCCCGCCGGTCTCATGCTGGTCCAGGTCTCGAGCATGCCGAACGCAGTCGCACACTCGGTCGACGATTTTCTGGAAGCCGTGGCTGAAGCCGTCGCCATCGTGCTGGTCGTCAGTCTCGTATCGCTCGGCGTGCGCACGGGTATGGTGGTGGTAATCTCGATTCCGGTCGTGCTCGCCGTGACGGCGCTGTGCATGTATCTGTTCGATATCGGTTTGCACAAGGTCTCGCTCGGCACGCTGGTGCTCGCGCTCGGCCTGCTGGTGGACGACGCGATCATCGCGGTGGAAATGATGGCGGTGAAACTGGAGCAAGGCTGGAACCGCACGAGCGCCGCGGCGTTCGCGTACACCAGCACGGCGTTTCCGATGCTGACCGGCACGCTCGTCACCGTGTCCGGTTTCCTGCCGATCGCACTCGCCAAATCGAGCACCGGCGAATACACGCGCTCGATCTTCGAAGTCTCCGCCATCGCGCTGATCGCATCGTGGCTCGCGGCGGTCGTGCTGATACCGCTGCTCGGCTATCACCTGCTGCCCGAACGCAAACGTCAGGCGCACGAAGCGCATCTGCCCGAAGATCACGAGCATGATATTTACGACACGCGTTTCTATCGGCGCCTGCGTGGCTGGATCGGCTGGTGTATCGAGCGGCGCTTCGTGGTGCTGGCCATTACGGTCGTGCTGTTCGTCCTGGCCATGGCGGGCTTCGGTCTGGTGCCGCAACAGTTTTTCCCGAGTTCGGACCGGCCCGAACTGCTCGTCGATGTGCGTCTGCCCGAAGGCGCGTCGTTCGACGCGACCCTGCGCGAGTCGAAGCGGCTCGAACAGGCGCTAATCGGCCGCCCGGAAATCGATCATACGGTCGACTTCGTGGGCACCGGCGCGCCGCGTTTCTACCTGCCGCTCGATCAGCAGATGCCGCAGCCCAATTTCGCGCAATTCGTGATTACGGCGAAGTCGGTGAAGGATCGCGAAAAGCTCGCGCAGTGGCTCGAACCCGAATTGCGCGAGCACTTCCCCGCTATCCGCACGCGGCTGTCGCGGCTCGAGAACGGACCGCCGGTCGGCTATCCGGTGCAGTTTCGCGTGAGCGGCGACGACATCGCGACGGTGCGCGGCATCGCCGAGCGCGTGGCCGCGACGATGCGCGCCGATCACGGCACCCGCAACGTGCAATTCGACTGGGACGAACCGGCCGAGCGCTCGGTGCGCTTCGAGGTCGATCAGAAGAAAGCGCGCGAACTGGGCGTCGGCTCCGACGACATCTCCAGCTTCCTCGCGATGACACTGTCGGGCTACACGGTCACGCAGTATCGCGAACGCGACAAGCTGATCAGCGTCGACCTGCGCGCCCCGAAGGCCGAGCGCGTCGACCCGGCGCATCTCGTCACGCTGGCCATGCCGACGCCCAATGGTCCGGTGCCGCTCGGCACGCTCGGCCATCTGCGCGACGACCTCGAATACGGCGTGATCTGGGAACGCGACCGGCAGCCTACGCTCACCGTGCAGTCCGACGTCGCGGCCGGCGCTCAAGGCATCGACGTGACGAAGACAGTGGATAACGCGCTGGCTCCGATCCGCGCGACGCTGCCGGTGGGCTACCGCATTGAAATCGGCGGATCGGTGGAGGAAAGCGGCAAGGGCCAGACGTCGATCAACGCGCAGATTCCCATCATGATCGTCGCCGTGCTGACGCTGCTGATGATCCAGTTGCAAAGCCTCGCCCGCGTGCTGATGGTCGTGTTGACGGCGCCGCTCGGTCTGATCGGCGTGGTGCTCACGCTGCTGCTGTTCGGGCAGCCGTTCGGCTTCGTCGCGATGCTCGGCGTCATTGCGATGTTCGGCATCATCATGCGCAACTCGGTGATTCTGGTCGACCAGATCGAACAGGACATCGCGGCCGGGCATCGGCGTTTCGACGCGATCGTCGGCGCGACGGTGCGACGCTTCCGGCCGATCACGCTGACCGCCGCGGCCGCCGTGCTCGCGCTCATTCCGCTGCTGCGCTCGAATTTCTTCGGCCCGATGGCCACCGCGCTGATGGGCGGCATTACGAGCGCGACGATCCTCACGCTGTTCTATCTGCCGGCGCTTTATGCCGCCTCGTTCCGGGTGCGCAGTGACGAGCGCGAAGCGCCCGCGAGTGGCAACGCAACGCACACGGGGAATTGAGATCATGGCCACTTCTGCTCTGACCCGGCATCTACGGCATACGCTTGCCGGCAGCGCGGCGCTGACGCTTGCCGCCTGCTCGTTCGGACCGAACGGTGAGCCGCCGGCCATGCCGCAACCGGCCCACTACGGCGCCGAAACTCAACCGTCGCAAACCGTCGCCGCTCGAGGCGTCGCCCAGCAATTCGTCACTGGGGCGAAGCCGGTGCCCGACTGGTGGAAGCTGTACCGCTCGGACGCGCTGAACGCGCTGGTGGACGAAGGACTACGCAACAGCCCGACGCTCGCCGCCACGGACAAAAGCCTCGCCGCCGCACGCGAACAGTTGCGCGCGCAGGTCGGCAGTTCGCTGTTGCCGAGCGTCGACCTCGCCGGTCAGGCAACGCGCAATCGCGCGCTGGCGATTCCCGAGATCGGTTCGAACACGTATCTCTACAACATTTTCGTCGGGCAACTGGAGGCGAAGTACACCATCGATCTGTTCGGCGCGGCGCGTCTGGGCGATGTCGCGCTGGCCGCGCGAGTCGACGTGCAGGCTTATCAGTTCGATGCGGCGCGGCGTGCGCTGGCGGCGAATATCGTCACGTCAGCGCTCACGAGCGCCGCGCTGAAAGCGCAGATCGAGACGACGCAACGGCTCGTCGTGCTCGCTAACGACCAGGCGCGCGACATCCAGCGGCGTTATGAACTGGGTGCGCTCTCGCACGCCGATCTGTTGAACGCGCAGCAAAGCGCGGCGAGTGTGGCGGCGGGTCTGCCCGGCTTGCAGCAGCAATGGCTGACGACGCGGCATGCATTGGCGGTGTTGCTCGGGCGCACACCGGACGCCGCGCCGGACGATCTCGACCTCGCCCAACTGACGGTGCCCGCGCAGGTGCCGGTGGTGGTGCCGTCGGAATTGCTGCGCGCCCGGCCAGACATCCAGGCGGCGGACGCCGGCCTGAAGGCCGCAGCGGCCGAGGTCGGCGTCGCCACGGCGCAAATGTATCCGAGCCTGTCGCTGAGCGCATCGATGGGACAAGGCGGCTTTAGCTGGCCGCTGGCGTTGTCGGGCGCGGGCGCCATCTGGAGCATCGGCGCGTCGCTGTCGCAGCCGCTTTTTCACGGCGGTGCGCTGGTGGCGCAGCGGCGCGCGGCCCTCGACACATACGACGCCGCAGTGTCGCAATACCGGCAGACCGTGCTGGCCGCGTTCCAGAACGTCGCCGATACGCTGGCGGCCTTGCAGCACGATGCAGAGGCGCTGGATGCGGCGAACGTCGCCGCACGCTCGGCGCGCGGAATTTTCGACGAGACGTCGGCGCGGTATCGGCTGGGCGCCGTGCCGGCGGCCTCGACGCGTTCGAGCGAACAGCAGTTCCGCAACGCGCAACTCGACGAGATCCGTTATACGGGCGCCCGTTTGACCGATACGGCCGCGCTGTTTCAGGCGATGGGCAATCCGCCGCCGGGCTCCCCCAATTCGCCTGGCTCGCCCGATCCGGTCAACTCGCCCGACACGACGAGCCAGGCGCCGGCCAATACCGCAACGCCGCTCAATACACCCCAGCCTCGCCCGCCGGCCGATTCTTGAAGCGTTTGTGCACCCAGTAATACTGGTCGGGCATCCGCCTGACCTGCGTCTCGAGAAACTCGGTCAGCCGGCGGGCATCGACCGTCGGATCGGCGGAAGGAAAGTCGCTGAGCGGTTCGAAGATGCTGAGCTTGTAGCCGCGATAATCCGGCAGCACTTCCGTCACGAACGGCACCACGCGTGCGTTGCACGCAGCGGCCATTCGCGAGACCGAGGTCAGCGTGCAGGCCGGCACGCCGAAGAACGGCACGAACACGGAGTCGCGCAGACCGAAGTCCATGTCGGCGGCCAGCATCACCGGCTTGCCTTCGCGCAGCACACGCAGGATGCGCCGCACGCTGTCGCTGCGCGGAATCATCTCGGTCCCGAAGCGCGCGCGCTGACGCTTCGCCATCCCGTCGATCAACCGGTTCGACATCGGCGTGTAGAGCGATGCGACCGGATGCCGCGTCGAATACATCATGCAGCCCGCCTCGATACCGACGAAATGGAAGCCGACGAAAATCGTCGCATGCGACTGCATGTCCGACAGATCGATCGCGCTTTCCACTTCCACCAGACGCTCGAGCGAGCGCGCATTGCCATACCACTGCGTGCCGCGCTCGACGTAACTGCGGATGACGTGGCAGAAGTGCGCACGCGCGAGGCGCTCGCGCGCTTCATCGCTCATGTCGGGAAAACACAGCTTGAGATTGGTATGCACGACGCTGCGACGCCGGCCCGGAATCCGGTACAACCAGGCGCCGACCACCATGCCGATGCGCGCGACGACGCCGTAGGGCAGAAAAGCGAAAAGGCGTAACAGCCCAGTCATCAGGAAGATGAGGATTCGATTTTTCAAAGAGAAAGACCCGGTGGATGCTCGATGGCAAACACGCCGGCCGCCGCAGCCGCGATGACTGGGAATGACCGGTGTGGCGTGCGCGCGCGTCAACCGGGTCTCGCGCTGCGCATGATGAGATGTGCGCCCTGCTCGCGGCATGGCGCAGTGTTGCTCGAGGCCGATTCCCATGAAGAACCGGGCGTCCGTTAGGACCCAAAAGAAAGCAGCACCGGGCGAGATTAAAGCACACTCGGTGGCTCGGGCACACAATCTGCTGTCGCAGCCGCCCGCGAAAATTGCCGCAGCGGCAGGCTGCCGCGGGCTGCTCAGGACATAAGCGGAAATTAAAAAGACGCGTGATGGACGCGTCTGATTGTCCGGCGTTCGCGCATCGGGCGATGCGCGAACGCTTCCTGCATCAAGGCTTGTTCGACTCGAACAGGTCCATGATCTGCTGCTTCTCGTTGGTCGATACGCTCGGCGGCGGCACGGCCGGCGGCGTCATGCCGGCAGGCCCGACGCCACCCACCGCATCGCTCGCGCCGGCTGTCGGGTTCGCCGAATCCAGCCCGATGCTGGCAACGAAGCCGTTGCCCGGCGTCATGTCGGTATAGAACATTTCGCCGTCGACCGAGGTCACGCCTTCCGGCTGCGCCGGCTCGGCTTGCGGTACGCCGCGCAACGCGCGCTGCATGTACTCGACCCAGATCGGCAACGCGAGTTGCGCGCCGAATTCGCGGCTGCCGAGCGTCTTCGGCTGGTCGTAACCCATCCACGCCACCGCCACCAGCGACTGCTGATAGCCGGCGAACCAGCCGTCCTTCGCGTCGTTGGTGGTACCCGTCTTGCCCTGCAAGTCCGAGCGGTGCAGCACATTGGTGCCCGAACCCGTTCCGCCCGTCGCGACCGAATGCAGCAGGCTGTTCATGATGTAGGCGTTACGCGGTTCGAGCGTGCGCGGGGCGTCGCGGCCGGCCGTCAGCGGCTGCGCCTTCGACAGCGGCTCACCGCGAGCGTCGGTCACTTCGCTGATCAGATACGGGTTGATGCGATAGCCGCCGTTGGCGAACACCGAATACGCGCCCGCCGATTGCAGCGGCGTCACGAGACCGGCGCCGAGCGCCATCGGCAGATACGGCGGCGTCTTGTCGGCGTCGAAACCGAAGCGTTGCGTGACGAAGTCCTGCGCGTACTTGGTGCCGATGAACGACAGGATGCGGATGGACACCAGGTTCTTCGACTTCTGCAGCGCGAGACGCATCGGCATCGGACCGTCCGGCTGGTCGTCGTCCTTCGGCTCCCAGGCGTCGCCGCCCGGCGTGCTCGGCGGGAAATACAGCGGCGCGTCGTTGATGATGGTGGCCGGTCCGAGGCCCTTGTCGAGCGCGGCCGAATAGATGAACGGCTTGAAGCTCGAACCCGGCTGACGCCACGCCTGGGTCACGTGATTGAACTTGTTCTTGTTGAAGTCGAAGCCGCCCACCAGCGCGCGAATCGCGCCGTCCTGCGGCGTGAGCGACACCAGCGCGCCTTCTACTTGCGGAAGCTGGGTGATCTGCCAGTTGTCCCTGGCATCGGCCACCACACGCACGATCGAACCCGGCTTGATTTTCAGCGCGGCACTGGCGCGCGTGCTCAACGCGCCGGCCACGAAGCGCAAGCCCTCGCCGCTAATCGTGAGTTGCGTGCCGTCCACGAGTTGCGCCTTCACCTGCTTCGGGCTCACGTCGGTCACCACCGCGGCGATGATCTCGCCGTTGTCCGGATGATCGGTCAGTGCGTCGTCGATAGTCTGATCGCGGTCGTCGCCCGCTGCGGGCAATTGCACGAAGCCTTCCGGTCCGCGATAGCCATGGCGCCGCTCGTAGTCCATCACGCCCTTGCGCACGGCGTCGTACGCGGCGTCCTGATCGGCGGAGTCGATCGTGGTCGTCACGTTCAGACCACGCGTGTAGGTTTCGTCCTTGTATTGCGCATACATCATCTGCCGGACCATTTCGGCGATGTACTCGGCGTGCACGCTGTATTCGTTGCCCGGGTTCTTCGTGTGGATCTCTTCCTTCACCGCCTGATCGTACTGATCCTGGCTGATGTATCTGAGCTCGAGCATGCGCTTCAGGATGTATTCCTGACGGATCTTCGCGCGCTTCGGATTGACCACCGGGTTGTAAGCGGACGGCGCTTTCGGCAGGCCCGCGAGCATCGCCGCTTCAGCAAGAGAAATGTCTTTCAGATCCTTGCCGAAGTACACGCGTGCAGCGGAGGCGAAACCATACGCCCGCTCGCCCAGATAAATCTGGTTCATGTACAGCTCGAGAATCTGGTCTTTCGTTAGCGCCCGCTCGATCTTGTAGGCGAGCAACATTTCGTAGACCTTGCGCGTGTAGGTCTTCTCGCTCGACAGGAAGAAGTTGCGCGCGACCTGCATGGTGATCGTGCTCGCACCCTGCGACGCGCCGCCGTGCGCCAAGTCGGCGAAACCGGCCCGCAGGATGCCCACGAAGTCGACGCCGCCGTGCTCGTAGAAGCGATAGTCTTCAATCGCGAGCACGGCTTTTTTCATCTGGTCGGGAATGTCCTGGAAGCGTGCGAGGCTGCGCCGCTCTTCACCGAATTCGCCGATCAGCACGTGGTCGGCGGTATAGATTCGCAGCGGCACTTTCGGACGGTAGTCGGTCAGTGCGTCGAGCGACGGCAGTTGCGGACCCATCACCACGAGCGCATAGCCGACGATCAGCGCGCCCACTACGGCGAGCGTGCCAATGAGACTCGCGAACCAGATGACGAGCGTTGCGCCGAACGAGCGCCGCTGCGGCTCGCCGCGGTCACGGTCGTTGCGTCCTGGACTGCGTTGGTAGGAATCCCGGTCTTCGCCAGCGGGAGAATTGGAAGAATGCGGTCGTTTGATGATTGGCATGACTGGAGTAGTGGGCGCGTGACTGAACGCCTGTCTGCGCGCGCTCCTGGCGCACGCTTGGAATCGTGATCGACGAGACGACCTGCGACGCAAACCACCGCGCGGCCTGTTGCCCCCGGCCAGCCGCACGGCACGCCTGAGACAGTGTCCGGCGCAACGTAACAGCGCATTTTAAAGAAATCAAGCGCGGTCCAAGTTAGTTTTTTTGTAAGAATTCCCTCCGTGCGGGGCGTTGGCAGACGGTCATGGTCAATTGCTACGATCTTGGCCGCTCATCAGGCCGCGTCTGGAGTTATCCCCAGAAAATGTTCACAGCCCTGTGGACAAGCACGCCGAAAGCAAGACAACTCGTTGATGTCACGGGATTTTCACGCGGCGCACGTTCCGCGCCGACGCAACTCGTCATATCATGGGCAAGCGCGTCGAAGCGCCCATGCCAAATGTATGCGAGCCGACCATGAACAAGCCCAGCGAACGCATCGTCGTATTCGTCTCGACCGCGCAGAAGCGCGCGATTTCCGCTACAGCAGAGAAGATGGGCATCAGCGTCAGCGAATTGATGCGGCGGGCGGTACTGAGCTTCGGGGCGACCAGCGAGCAGGTCAAAGCCGCGAGTATCGTCGACCGTTTGCACGCCCCACGCGCGCCCGACGCGCTGGACGCGGCGCTGCAACGGGTCGCGCGCGGCACGCGCTACGCCAGGGCCGCGCTGCCGCCTTCATTACAATCACGGCCAACGCCTGCCGCCGGCGACGACGCGAACGCGGTACCGACCGCGTCGATAAGCGCTGGTGAATCTGCCACGCCAGCTTCACCTCCCCCTCCGCCCTTACTACCCGCCGACGTGCTGGCCGCCCTCACATCGACCGATGACGAAGATGCCATCGCCATCGCCGAAGCGGTCGCACGCGTGGCCAGAGCCGAAGCAGCCGCCTCCGTGCAGGCCAGCGCCACACCGGCCGACACGCAGGGCCATCTCCTCAGTGTCTTCAAGCGTCCGCGGCTCGACAACCGCAGCGAGCCTGACGATCCACAAAGCGATCCCAGCACCGAAGGCGGACATTTCGCGTGACCGTCGTGTCACTTTTGCGGCACTTTTGCGTCACCTCCGCGCCGCCCTTGCAGGTCCGCGCTGCCGCTCGCGCAGCGCTTGCTTCATCCCACCCTTTAAGGCGTTTTTAAGAGAGTGCGTGGTGTAATATCCGCCGGCTACGCTGTGGCCCGCTGCATGCTTGTCCGTCGGCGTGACGGGCGACAGTCGGCGGCAATTGCAATGTCCGGATGCAACAATTCATGACATGGCTATTGCAATCGGCTGGTGCGCCCCGACCTCCGGTCCGACGTTGCGCAGCTTGCTGCGCGGCGGCGTACAGTAGCGGTTCAAAGCAGTTCAGTGCGCGGGACGACTCAGCGCCGATTACATTCTCTGGAGGTTTTCATGTCCCTTTTTGACAGCATTTCGCGCACGCTCAAAGGTCTTCTGAACGACGCAGCCGATTCGGTGCAAGACCCGTCGCGCGACTCGCGCCAGATCGTCCGCGAACTGGACGAGAGCATTGCCAAGGCCGAGAACTCGCTGATCGAGATTCAGGCCCAGGTGGCCACGCAGCAAAGCAAGCGCGACGTCGCCGCCGACAAGGCGAAGAAATACGAAGACGGCGCTAAACGCGCGCTGCAATCCGGCGACGAAACCCTCGCGCGCGAAGCGCTCGGCGCGCAGGCAACGGCCGAAGCCGAACGCGACGCGCTGGCCAAAGAGCTCACCACGCTCGAACCGTCGGTCGCCCAGTTGAAGAGCCAGATCGAAGACATGCGCAGCCGTCGCAACGATCTGAACGCCCGCTCGAACATCCTGCAAGCCAAGCAGCAGATCGCCCAGGCGAAGGATGTCGCGGCCACCGCATTGGGCGGGATCGGCGGCAAAAACCTGTCGGAAGATTTCCAGAAGCTGGAAGACAAGGTCGCGTTGTCCAATGCACGGTCGGATGCGCGTCTGAATTCGGCCGACGTCAAAAGCGGCAAGGCGCTCGACGACAAGCTGGCCGATCTGAACCGCGGTCCGTCCGTCGACGACCGGCTCGAAGCATTGAAGAAGCAGCTGAACACACCGGCGCAGTAATTCGCCCGGCAGCAGTACATACCGGCGGCCTCCCCGGCCGCCGGAATCGACTGAAGGAGACGGGTGCCATGCGCCCGGCCCGAACATGAAAAAATTTCTCGCAGCAGCGTTCGCCTCCCTGCTGTTCGTGTCGGTCGCGGCCTTCGCCGTGCCGACCGTTCAGCAGATCGAATCCGCGATGTCGCAAGGCAACTGGCAGGAAGCCGATGCCGGCCTGAGCGAAGTCATCAAGGCGCATCCGAACAATGCGCGCGCGCACTACCTGTACAGCCAGGTGCTCGATCGCGAAGGCCGCTCCGCCGAAGCGCTCGCCCAGGTGCAACAGGCCAAGACGCTCGATCCGCAAATCCGCTTTACCGACCCGAGCCGTTTCGCGCAGACCGAAGCGCGCATTCGTAAAGATGCGGAACGCGCGGGCGGCAACACCACCAGCCGCGCGCCGAATCCGTTCGCGCAACAGAATGCGCCGGCGGCGCAACAGCAATCGGCCATCGTGTCGCAAGCAGCCCAGGCTCCGCAGCGACATGGTCCGGGTATGGGCATGTGGATCGGCATCATCGTGCTGATCGGCGTGATTGCGCTGGTGCTGCGCTGGACCTTGCGACGCGCCCGCACCCAGGACGACTCGCGTGCCGACGACGATCGCCGCGTACAACTCAAGCGCGCCACCGAGATGCTCAACACCGTGCGTTCGCTCAAGCTCGATGTGAAGCTCTCCACCGTGCAAGGACATGAAGCGCTGGAGAAAGAAGTCGAAGCAACCGAAGACACGTTGCGCGGCCTCGTCGAATCCCTGTCGAACAGCAAGAACCCGGTGCCGCCGTATCAACTCGACGAACTCGAGCAGCGTATCGGCAGTCTGCGGGCGCGCGCCGATGGCCGGCCCGATCCGTATGCCGCATCGGCCACCTCGGCGGCACCCGCGAGCCAGCAATCGCCTTACGCGCAGGAGGCCGAGCGCTTCGGTTATCCGCCGCAAGCGCCCTATCCGCCGCAAGGTCCGTATCAGCAACAGCCGCAGGTCATCGTGCAGCAAGGCGGTGGTGGCTTTGGCGGCGGCATGGGCGGTCTGCTGACCGGCGTGCTGCTCGGCGAAGCGCTGAACTCGGGCCGCGATCGCGTGGTGGAACGTGACGTGATCGTCGACGACGAAACGCGCCGCCGCGGCAACGACGGCGGCAACGGCAACGACGGCAGCCTCGACTTCGGTCAGGGTTCGAACGACTGGAACGACAACAGCGGCGGCGGCGTCGACATGGGCAGCAACGACGACTCCGGTGGCTGGAGCGATACGTGAACGTCACGCGTCAAGCCAGTCAGAAGCACTTAACGAAACAGGCTCCGTTCATCACGGAGCCTGTTTTTTTCATGATCAACCCGGTGTTCGTTCGCGAACCGGCTCATGCTGCGCCAGCATGATCGAACCCGCGAACAGCCGCACGATGAAGCGCTCCGCGTAAGCGACCAGCGCCTCGCGCCGCGCTTCGTCGGCGTCGATATACTCGGCCGACAGATGGAACAGTTGCAGCACGATCTGCGTGCAGACTTCGTCGACTGTTTCGCGCGCCAGCGTCGGCATCAATTCGAGTTGCACGACGTCGTCGGCCATCTCCGCCGACACCTCGTGCAGGTTCGCGCGCACCGCCTCGCGCAAGGCGGGCGACGTGCCGTGATACTCGGCGAGCGCGCTCAAAAAACCATCCCGATTGTCGAGCGCAAAGGCGAAGAACGCGATGCACGCGCGCCGCGGCACGCTCAACGGTTCGTCGTGCGCGGCGAGCCAGCGCTCGCGTCGCAACATCGGCCGCAGCCGCTGACTGACCGACTCGACCGCTTCGCGCGCGAGCGCATCGAGCGTATCGAAGTGCCGATAAAACGTGTTGGGATTCAACCCCGCCTCACGCGCGATCTCGCGCAAACCAAGGCTCGCGAAGCTGCGCCCGCCGGCGGTCAACCGCAATGCGGCCTCGATGAGCTTGCGCTTGCCGGCCGGCACTTCGGCCGCGGGAGCAACTGCGGCAACATGGCCACGGTCGGCGGCTAAGGCCGCGTCGGGTGAGGATTTCATGAGCAGTCGATCAAGGCGCGTCAGGCGGGTTTAATAGCGGTACTCTAAACGATCTTGACGAGCAGTGTACAGTTGTCTACTCTGCGCATGTTACCAGGTAGACAGATGTAGACGACCGGCCACGACCGGCGCCACTGTCACTATTGCGTGAACCCGTCGACTACATACCGGAGACCACCGTCATGTCCGCCTCGCCCGCTCCTTTTGCCGCACCACGCATCGCCATTGTCGGGAGCGGCTTTGCGGGCATCGGCATGGCCATCCGTCTGCTGCAGATGGGCATCACGTCCTTCGCCGTTTATGAAGAAGCCGCCGATATCGGCGGCACGTGGCGCGACAACACTTACCCCGGCGCGGCCTGCGACGTGCCATCGCATCTCTATTCGTTTTCGTTCGAACCGAATCCGACGTGGTCGCGCGCGTTCGGCGGCCAGGCGGAAATTCTCGATTATCTGAAGCACTGCGCGCGCAAATACGGCGTGGATCGCTACGTGCGCTGCAAGGCGCGCGTGGCCGCCGCGCGCTTCGACGAGACGCGTCAGATCTGGCAAGTGGATATCGACGTGGACGGTGTGCGCAAACGCATCGAAACCGATATCGTGATTGCCGCAAGCGGTCCGCTCTCGCGACCGGCCATGCCGCAGATTGCCGGGCTCGACCGTTTCGAAGGCAAGCTGTTTCACTCGGCGCGCTGGGACCATGCGTATCCGCTCGAAGGCAAACGCGTCGCGGTGGTCGGCACCGGTGCGAGCGCGATTCAGTTCGTGCCGCAAATCCAGCCCCGCGTCGCGCAACTCGACCTGTTCCAGCGCACTGCGCCGTGGATCATGCCCAAGCCGAACAAGCCGGTCGGCGATCGCTCGCACTGGCTGTTCCGGCATCTGCCCTTCACGCAGCGCCTCGTGCGCAACAAGATCTACTGGCAACTCGAAGCGCGCGCCATTGCCTTCGTGGTCAATCCCAAACTGATGAAACTGCCGATGAAATTCGGCCTGAGCTATCTCGAACGACGCGTGAAAGACCCCGCGCTACGGGCAAAGCTCACACCGAATTACCGGCTTGGCTGCAAGCGCGTGCTGCTCTCGAGCGACTACTACCCCGCGCTGACTCAACCGAACGTCGACGTCGTGACGACCGGCATCCGCGAGGTGGTGGCCGACGGCATCGTCACCGACGACGGGCGGCATCATCAGGCCGATGCGATCATCTGCGGCACGGGGTTTCAGGTCAACGACGTGGGCGCGCCGTTCGACGTGATCGGCATAGACGGCGCGGACCTCGGCGCCATGTGGCTGCGCGACGGACCCGAAGCGTACCTCGGCACCAGCGTCGCGAACTTCCCGAATTTCTTCATGATCGTCGGCCCGAACACAGGCCTCGGTCACAACTCAATGATCTACATGATCGAGTCGCAAGTGCAATACATCGCCGAATGTCTGCGCCTGTTGCGCAAGCGCGGCGCTCGCACGATGAATCTGCGGCCCGACGTCCAGCGCGACTTCAACGAACGTTTGCAGAAAGAGATGCAGCACTCGGTCTGGGTGAGCGGCTGTCATAGCTGGTATCAGACGAAGAGCGGCAAGGTCACGGCGCTCTGGCCAGGATTCACGTTCAGCTTCCGCAAACGCACCCGGCGCGTGCGGCCGCACGATTACCGGTTCGCGCCTTGAAAACGCCGGCCGTCTGAAGCGGGCCCGCAGGCAGGCACGCAGGCAATAAAAACCATCAGGGAGACAACGCCATGGCAAGCATCGACTCGACCCCGTCCGCACTCGCCGCCCCGCTGCCGCCGCGCTCGCTCGCGGCAAAGCTCGGCATGACCAGCGTGCCGCGCGCCGAACTGCGGCGCCGCTACACGCAAAGCGGCTCGAAATTCATCAGGATCATGGGCGCCGACGTACATTACGTCGACGAAGGCAGCGGCGATATCGTCGTGATGATCCACGGTTTCGCGTCGTCGCTGCATACGTGGAACAGGGTCGCCGACGAACTCAAACGCGAGCGCCGCGTCATCCGTCTCGACCTGCCGCCGTTCGGCGTGACCGGCCCGCTGCGCGCGAGCAACGGCGCGATCGAAACGATGAACCTGCCGACCTACCGGCGCTTCATCGACACCTTCATACAGGCGCTCGGCATCACGCGCGCGACCTTCATCGGTAACTCGCTCGGCGGACTGATTTCGTGGGATTACGCGGTGCGCCACCGCGAAGCGGTCGAGCGTCTCGTGCTGATCGACTCGGCTGGTTTTCCGATGAAGCTGCCTATCTATATCGGCCTCTTCAACAGCGCGCTGGTGCGCGTCAGTTCACCGTGGATGCTGCCCGAGATCATCATCAAAAGCGCGGTGCGCAATGTGTACGGCGATCCGCGCAAGCTGGACGCGACGACGCTGCGCCGCTATATCGAGTTCTTTCACGGCGAGGGCACGCGTGCCGCCATCGGCAAGATGGTACCGACGCTCGACTTCACCGAAGTGGACACCAACGTGCTGAGGACACTCGACGTGCCGTCACTGGTGCTGTGGGGCGCGAAGGACCACTGGATTCCGACCGCGCATGCGTCCGAATTCGCGAGCCGCATTCCGGGCGCCAAGTCGGTGATGTATCCGGGACTCGGGCACATTCCGATGGAAGAAGCGCCCGAGCGCGTGATGGTCGATCTGCACGCGTTCCTGGGGACGGGCTCGGGTAGGCAGTCACCCGCCGCCTAACAGCCGCAGCAGCCCCCACAGAAACTGGCAGAACAGCACGAGCAGCTCCCACAAGTGGTAGAGCTGCTGCCAGCCGGACACGCGCGCGAAGGAATCGATGAGGAACAAAGGATGGGAGCCGGGCCGGAATAGCGACGATGACGATGACGATGACGATGACGATCAGAAGCGATCGATCATACCGAACTGCACGCCTTTGATCGGCGCGCCCGGATAAGCCGCCGGCAGCCCCGTCACGTTCACGCCACGCAGCGTGAACGCGGCGTCACCATGATTCTGCAGCAGAGCGGCGCTCGCATAGAGCATCAGCTTCGGCGAGACGTCGTACTCGCAGGCCGCGCTGAACTGATCCGCGTTACTGTCGCCACCCGAACGGTCCCGCATGTACGTGTAGCCGAGCGAGGCCCGCAGACGTGTCGACACCGCATAGCGCGCCGACACGGACAGACCGTCGTCGTGATAGCGCGGCGACCCGCCATCGCCATTGAAAAACGACACGAACGCGGTGGTCTTGCCCAGCCGGTACGACACGCCGCCGAGATTCGCGCGCAGCCCGGCGTCGCCCTGCGTCTGCTGGTGCGCGTACGAGATGCGAAACGGGCCGTTACGGTATGCGAAGGTCTCGTAGTTGCCGGCCAGCCCGTTGCCGTCGCCGGCATCGCGCAGCGCGACCATCAGCGTGGTGCTGAACCCATGCAGATCCGGCGACAGATACGTGATGCCGTTATTCGTATAAGGCGTGATCTTCGACAGGTTGTTCAGACCCGACGCGATCGTGCCTGCACCGAACGCATCGAGCTGCCCTTTGAACGGAATGTAGATGGGCGAGTATTGCCGCCCCATTCGCAGTTCGCCCCACGGCGCGCCGAGGCCAACCCACGCCTGCCGGTTGAACAGCGTGCCGGCCGTCGCAAGCGAACCGTCCGCGGAGCCGAAGCCGTTTTCCAGGTCGAACAGAATGCGCAGATCCGGGCTGATCTGTTCCGAGCCGCGCAAGCCGATGCGCGAGCCGCGATACGCGCCCGAGTCCATCCGGGTCGTCCACGACGAACCCGGATTCGTGATCTCGATGCTGGTGTCGATCACGCCATACAGCGTGACCGAACTCTGCGCCTGAGCGTTCTGCGTCGTCCCGGCGAGTACGAACAACGACATGACCATCGCGCGGGAAACCCGCGTCCGGTCAGCTTCCGTCAGGCAGTGCATAGGCAATCACGTAGTCGCCGAGCTTGGTACCGAACGATCCATGACCGCCCGCGGCTATCACCACGTATTGCTTGCCATTGACCGAGTAGCTCATCGGCGTGGCCTGACCGCCCGCCGGCAGGCGCGCCTGCCACAACTGGTCGCCGGTGTTGGTGCTGAACGCGCGAATGTAGTTGTCCGCCGTCGCGCCGATGAAGAACACGTCGCCCGCCGTCGTCATCGGGCCGCCGAGCATCGGCATACCCATCTTGAACGGCAGCGGAACCGGCGAGCTGTCGCGCACCGTGCCGATGCGTTTCTTCCAGACAATCTGGTTGGTCTTCAGATCGACCGCCGACACGTAACCCCAGGCCGGCTGCTTGCACGGCAAGCCGAGCGGCGACAGGAACGCGTTCAACGTCACGCCGAACGGCAAGCCGTATTGCGGCTGGATGCCGGACTCGGTGCCGGTGCCGCCCGCGTCGCTAGCCGGCGGCTCGATCGGATTGCCCGGACCGCGCGGGATGAGTTGCGAGACGAACGGCAGCGCGATCGGATTGGCAATAGCGATCTGACGATCGGTGTCGACGGCCAGGCCGCCCCATTCGAACATTCCCAGGTTGCCCGGGAACACCAGCGTGCCCTTCTCCGACGGCGGCGTGAACGTGCCTTCGTAGTTCAGGCGATGGAACATCACACGGCACACCATCTGATCGAACATCGTGGCGCCCCACATATCCGCGCCGGTCAGCTTCTTACTCGGGCGGAACGTGAGTTGGGAGAACGGTTGCGTGGGCGACACGTAATCGCCCTTCGCCGCGCCTTGCGGCACCGGTTGCTCGGGCGCGGGCACCACCAGCGCGCCGGTGCGCCGGTCGAGCACGAAGATGTTGCCGGTCTTGGCGGGCGCGTAGACCACCGGCACGACCTTGCCGGTTTGATCGGTGATATCGGCGAGGGTCGGCTGGGCCGGCAGGTCCATGTCCCACAAGTCGTGGTGCACGGTCTGATAGAACCAGGCCAGCTTGCCGGTGGTCGCATTCAACGCGAGCAGGCCGCTCGCATAGCGCTCCTGCTCCGGCGTGCGATGGCCGCCCCAGATATCCGGCGTGGTCACGCCCATCGGCAGATAGACCAGGTCGAGCTTCGCGTCGTAGACGGCGGGCGCCCACGAGTTCGGCGAATTGAGCGAGTAGTGCTGACCTGCTGCGAGCACCGTGTTCGGGTTCTTGCTGCCCGGATCGAACGCCCACAGCAGCTTGCCGGTGTCGACGTCGAAGCCGCGAATCACGCCCGACGGCTCGCGTGTCGAATAGTTATCCGTGACCGCACCGGCCACGACGATCACCTTGTCGGTCACGACCGGCGGCGACGTCGGTTCGTATTGACCCGCCGTGGTGACCGGCTGACCATGCTGCAGATCGAGATCGCCGTTCACGCCGAAGTCCGGGCAGCGCGCGCCGGTTTGCGCATCGAGTTCGAACAGGTGGCCGTCGTTGACCGGCAGGATGATGCGGCGCGCGCAAATGGCGGGCGCCGCAGCGGAGGTGGAACCCGATGCCGGCGCTTGTGCGGGTGCGTCGGTCGAAGCCGTCGTCGTGGTCGACGCGGCGGCCGCCGTCGAGTCGTGATAAGACACCCCGCGGCAGGTCACGTGCTGGAAGCTCGGGTCGGTCTTCAGACCCGGATCGAATTTCCAGACCTGCTTGCCGGTCGCGGCGTCGAGTGCGAACAGCATCTGGTGCGGCGAGCACAGATACAGCATGTTGCCGATCTTGATCGGCGTGACTTCGTCGGTGGTCTCGACCGGGTCGGTCGAACGTTTCGTGTCGCCGGTCTGGAAGGTCCATGCCACTTGCAGGTTCTTCACGTTGTCCGCGGTAATCTGCTTGAGTGGCGAGTAGCGCGTGCCGTGCTGCGTGCGGCCATACGCGGGCCAGTCGGCATCGGTCTTGTCGGGCGTGGGCGGCGTGCCCGCGGCGAGCGTGCCGTTGATTTCCTGTGGATCGTTGAACGACGCGTAGACGAGCACGATGGCGCTCAGCACGATGGTGGCGGCGAGCGCGAGGCCCGCGCCCTTGACCGGCGCCTGCAGGCTGCGCGACACGAACGGCAGCAGCAGCCAGACACCGAAGATCACCAGCACGTCGAGGCGCGGTGCGAGCGCCCAGAAGTCGAAGCCCGCTTCCCACACCGCCCAGACGATCGTGCACAGCAGCAAAAGTGCATAGAGTCCAAGCGCGAGGGGCCGGCGCCGATACAGCAGCGCGGCGACGACCAGCATCACGAAACCGGTGACGACGTAGTAGATCGAGCCGCCGATGGCCGTCAGCCAGATACCGCCGAGCAGCAGATACAAGCCTGCGAGGGCGGCGAAGAGCACACTCAGAAAGCGGCCGATGTTGGAAGATGCATGCGTCTGCATGATGTGGACCTCTCGATTCAAACGGGTTGCAGCAACTGGAAAACGTTTGCGCCAGCGAGCAGTCTTCACGAGTGCGCCGACGAGCAAGCCGTCATCCTACCAGCGCGCTCCGCTTTCTCTCAGCCTTCTGCACAAAGTAGTTCGCGGCCACCACGCCTACCGTCACTACCGCGATGAAGAGCGTCGCCAGCGCATTCATCTCCGGATTCAGACCGAGCCGGACCCGCGAGAACACGACCAGCGGCAGCGTCGTCGAACCCGGACCGGACAGGAACGCGGACAGCACCAGATCGTCGATCGACAGCGTGAACGACAGCAGCCAGCCCGACACCAGCGCCTGCGAAATCAGCGGCAAGGTGATGAAGAAAAACACCCTGAGCGGCGTCGCGCCGAGATCGAGCGCGGCTTCTTCGAGCGAAGGATTCAGCTCCTTCACGCGCGATTGCACGATGATCGCCACGTACGAGATACACAGCATCACGTGGCCGATCCAGATCGTGAAGACGCCGCGCCCGGCCGGCCATCCCAGCCACTTGGCCATTTCGATGAACAGCAGCAGCAACGAAATGCCCTGGATCACCTCGGGAATCACCAGCGGCGCGTTGATCATGCCGGTATACAACGTGAAGCCGCGAAAGCGACCCATGCGCGCCAGCACGAAACCCGCCCACGTGCCGATGATCACCGACGCGAACGCCGTCATCAGGCCGATGCGCAACGACAGCCACGCCGCCGCGATCAGTTCGTCGTCTTGCACGAGCGCCGCATACCAGCGCGTCGAAAAATGCGTCCACACCGTGACCAGTTGCGATTCGTTGAACGAATACACGACGAGGCTGACGATCGGAATGTACAGAAACAGAAACCCGATGCCGAGGGCGAGGCACTGCAGGAGACGGTTAGGCTTCATCGACCCCGCTCCTCCATCGCCTTCGCCTGCGCATACTGGAAATACGCCATCGGCACCAGCAGCAGCAGGACCATCGCGCAGGTCACGGCGGACGCCATCGGCCAGTCCGCGTTGTCGAAGAACTCGTTCCACATGACGCGGCCGATCATTAGCGTGTTCGCGCCGCCGAGCAGTTCGGGAATCACGTACTCGCCCACCGCCGGAATGAACACCAGCAGACAGCCCGCGATAATGCCGTTCTTCGACAGCGGCAAGGTGATCTGCCAGAACGCGCGCCACGGTTTCGCGCCGAGGTCGTAGGCGGCTTCGAGCAGGGTCATGTCCATCTTCACGAGATGCGCGTACAACGGCATCACCAGAAACGGCAGGTACGAATAGACCATGCCGATATAAACCGCCGTGTTGGTGTGATACAGCTCGATCGGCGAATGAATCACGCCGATCGACATCAGGAAGTTGTTCAACAGACCGTTGTTCTTCAGGATGCCGATCCACGCATACACGCGAATCAGGAACGACGTCCAGAACGGCAGCATCACGGCCATCATCAGCAGATTGCGCCGCGCCGGACTGGAGCGCGCGATGTAATACGCCATCGGGTAGCCGATCAGCAGACATAGCAAGGTCGAGATGGCCGCGACCACGACCGAATTCACATAGGTCGCGAAATACAGGCTGTCCTGCACCAGAAACAGGTAATGCGACAGGTCGAGCGTGACGTGCAGCGCGCCGTCCGCGAAACTGGTCAATTCCGTGTACGGCGGAATGCCCATCTGCAGGTCGGCGAAGCTGATCTTCACGACCAGCAGGAACGGCACGAGAAAGAACAGCAGCAACCAGACGAACGGTCCCGCGATCACCGCGGTGCGCCCGGTCAGGTTGAAGCGGCGCACCGGCCACGTCGCGAGCGAATTGAGCGGGCGCTTCATGAGGTCAGCACCACGCCGGCCGACGCGCTCCAGCGCACGTACACTTCGTCGCCCCAGGTGGGCGGGTCGATTTCGGTCAACGCAAGACTCGTCACGTTGGCGATCACCGTCTTGCCCGCCTCGAGTTTCACGTGATAGAGCGAATAGCCGCCCATGTACGCGATATTCGTGACGACGCCCTTGCCCCAGTTATAGGCGCCGTCGGGCGGCTTGCGGGTGAGCGCGATGCGTTCGGGCCGCACGGAGATCGTCACCGGCATGCCGAGCGGACCGGTGATGCCGTGGTTCACGTACAACTGGCACGGGAGATCCGCGGTCTTGATGAATACATGGTCGGGCTCGTCCTCGACGGTATGGCCGTCGAACAGATTGGTCGAGCCGATGAATTCCGCCGAGAAGCGGCTGTTCGGATACTCGTACACTTCGTGCGGCGTGCCGAGTTGCACGATCTCGCCTTCGCTCATCACGGCGAGCCGGCTCGCCATGGTCATCGCTTCTTCCTGATCGTGCGTGACCATGATGCAGGTTACGCCGACCTGGTCGAGAATGTTGATCAGTTCGATCTGCGTGCGCTGGCGAATCTGCTTGTCGAGCGCCGACATCGGCTCGTCGAGCAGCAACAGCTTCGGCCGCTTGACCAGCGACCGGGCTAGCGCGACGCGCTGCTGCTGACCGCCCGACAGCTGATGCGGCTTGCGCTTCGCAAAACGGCCCATCTGCACGAGGTCGAGCGCGGTCTGCACGCGGTCCCTCAGTTCCGCTTTCGGCACGCCTTCCTGCCTGAGCCCGAAGCCGACGTTCGACTCGACCGTCATATGCGGAAACAGCGCGTAGGACTGGAACATCATGTTGACCGGCCGGCGATACGGCGGCAGGTGCGCAAGGTCCTCGCCGTCGATCAGGATCTTGCCGGAGGTCACGGTTTCGAGACCGGCGAGCATGCGCAGCAACGTCGATTTGCCGCAACCCGAACTGCCCAGCAGCGCGAACAGTTCGCCCTTCTTCACCGACAGGTTGACGCCCTTGACCGCCACGGTATCGCCGAACTTCTTCACGACATCGACGATCTGCACGAAACTTCCGGCGGCGGTGGTCGCGTCGCCCACGGCGTTCAGACTCGACGGCGGCGTGGCGCCTGCTGCCGGCGAGCCCGACTGGTCACTACTCATCACAATGCTTTACTCCGGCGTTGACGAACAAAGCCCCCGGTGGACACCGGGGGCTTCATGATGATGCTTACCGTACATTCATGCCGCGCGCTTAGCGGCCGGACTTGAATTCGGTCCACAGCCGCGTTTGCAGCCGCTGGATTTCCGGCGGCAAAGGCTTGAGCAGGAACAGCGTCTTGATGGTGTCCGGCGACGGATACACGGCTGGGTCGTTCGCGACGTCCTTGGCCACGTACTTGCGCGCTTCGAGGTTGGCGCTCGGGTAATACACCTCGTTGGTGATCGCGGCGTGCACCTGCGGCGTTTCGATGTAGTTGATCCACTCGAGCGCGGCTTCCTTGTTCTTCGCGTCCTTCGGAATCGCCATCACGTCGAACCACACCGGCGCGCCGCCCTTCGGAATGTAGTACTCGACCTTGTAGCTCTTCTTCGCCTCGACCGCGCGATGCTTGGCGATCACGACGTCGCCCGACCAGCCGTAGGCAAAGCACACGTCGCCGCCCACCAGGTCGTTGATGTAACCGGACGAGTTGAACTGCGTGATGTACGGGCGGATTTTCTTCATCATGTCGAGCGCGGCGCGATAGTCGGCCGGGTTCGTACTCATCGGATCCTTGCCGATGTAGTGCAGCGCGGCGGCGAACATCTGGTCCGGCGCGTCGAGCACCGAGACGCCGCAGGCCTTCAGCTTCGAGATGTTTTCCGGCTTGAACAGGATGTCCCAGTTATCGAGCGGAACGTTCTTGCCGAGCAGCTGCTGCGCCTTGGTGACGTTGTAGCCGAGCCCGGTCGTGCCGTAGGCCCAGGGCACCACGTACTTGTTGCCCGGATCGGCGCCGGCGACCAGCGCCATCAGCGAGGGATCGAGGTATTTGAGGTTCGGCAGCTTCGATTTGTCGAGCGGCGCGAAGATGCCGGCGGCGATCTGCTTGCCGGCGTAGTTGCTGGTCGGCACGACGATGTCGTAGCCCGAATTGCCGGTGAGGAGCTTGGCCTGCAGCGTGTCGTCGCTGTCGTAGTTGTCGTATTTGACCGTCACGCCGGTCTGTTTGGTGAAGTTGGGAATCGTGTCCTTCGCGATGTAATCGGACCAGTTGTACACGTTCAGCTGCGTATCTTTGGCGGTGGCCGTCAACCACGGCGTGGCCAACAGCATTAGCGCCGCCACTTGCCCTACTACCCGTCTTTTCATCCCGTTCTCCGATCCTGAGCGGCCCGAGCGGACCGTCTGCGCCCACGCCGCGGCACGATGCGCGCGGCTCCCCTGAAAATCCGACCACTACCCTCAATTATTGCGCGCACCAAAAATAATCCCGCGCTGTCGTGTGGATGGAACAGCCGGACTCTGGACGATGCGAAATTTGCGCGCAATTTTAGCGGGTTATGAGCGTGTGTCCACCCGAAAAAAAGATCGCCGATGCAGGGGAGCCGGCAGCGGCTCGCGCGAAGCCGACGAATACCAGGCACGCGGCTTGCAATAAGCTTTAGCTCAACCTTCAGGTATCGATGAACAGCAACCCCTTCGAGCTGCGACCGAACCGGCGCCGGCGACCGCCCGTGCCGGGTCAGGCACGTCCGGCGCACTGGTTCTCGTTCGTTGGCGCGGGCGCATTGATTGCCGTCGGTTATATCGATCCGGGCCACCGCGCTCGCCGCGGGCGCGGGCTATGGCTATCAGTTGCTGGGCATCGTGCTGCTGTCGAGCCTGATGGCGATGCTGCTGCAATGGCTCTCTTCGCGTTTAGGCGTGGTGACCGGGCGCGACCTCGCGCAGATCTGCCGCGAGCGCACGAGCCGCCGCACGACCCTCTTTCTCTGGCTGACCAGCGAGGTGGCGATCATCGCCTGCGATGTCGCCGAAGTGGTCGGCAGCGCCGTCGCGTTGCAAATGCTACTCGGTGTGTCGCTGACGGTCGGCGTGCTCATGTCCGCTGTCTGCACGTTTGCGCTGCTCGCGCTGCAGCAGAAAAGCGGCCGCAAACTCGAAGCGGTAATCGCCGCGCTGATCGGCTTCGTCGGGCTGTGCTTCGTGATCCAGCTTGCGCTGGCGCGGCCCGACTGGCATGCCGCGCTGGCGGGCTCGGCGCCCAGCATGGCGCTGCTGCGCAACGCGGGCATGGTGTGGCTGGCGGCGGGCATCGTCGGCGCGACCGTGATGCCGCACAACCTTTACTTGCACTCGGCGCTCGTCAAGCACCATGCGCCGCAGGGCAGCGACGAAGAAATCAAGGCGGCGTTGCAGGTGGTCAATCTGGACACTTTCGGTTCGCTTTCCTTTGCGTTCGTGATCAACGCGGCGCTCCTGATCGTCGCGGCGGCGGTGTTCTATACGAACGGCCATCGCGACGTTACCGACCTCGCCGATGCGCACCGGTTGATCGCGCCGCTGGTGGGCACGCACTGGGCCGGCATTCTGTTCGCGGCGGCGCTGCTCGCGTGCGGACTGAGCGCCACCGTGACCGGCACGCTGGCCGGCCAGGCGGTGATGGAAGGGTTTCTGCGCATTCGCCTGCCGCGCTGGAAGCGCGCGTTGCTCACGCGCGCGCTGGCGATCGGGCCCGCGCTGCTGGCGGTCGCGCTGTTCGGTCAACGCGGATCGAACCAGTTGCTGGTGGCCAGTCAGGTCGTATTGAGTCTGCAATTGCCGCTCGCCGTGGTGCCGTTGATCCGTTTCGCATCCAATGCGGGTCTGATGCGCGGCTGGCAGGTGCGCGGCATGCCGCTCGTGCTGGCGTGGCTGTCGGCTGCGTTCATCGTCACGTTGAACGGGGCGCTGCTGTGGCAACTGGCAGCCGGCGTGTGAGCAGTGCGAGACCGGTCGCGCGGTCCATGGGCATGACGTGAGTTTTTCAGTACGTTCGTTCGACCTCCAACATCGTGTCGAGACGGTCGGACGATCGAGTTTCAGGCGGCTGCCGGGTTGGTTCGGCAGCCGTTTTTGTGCCTTGTTTTTCTTGTGTCACTTTCGCGCTTTCATGCGCTTTTCGCACGCGCGATTCACTGCGTGGACGCGGGTTTTGGGTTGTGGCTTGGCTTCGATTCGGCTTTGATTCCGCCGATATCCGGCTGTTATTCCCCTCCCTGACCTGGTGCGCCGCCGCGTCGTTTCGCGTGTTGCCTTGCTCTGGACGATAGCCCATGCGCTTTCACGCTTCCTCCGCCCGCCCTGACGGCGCCTATGCCCGCCCGGCTCGTCTGTCTTTACTGACGGCCCCGGCCCGATCGGTTGCCGGCGCCGTTCCGCGCGTCTCGCGCGCCACGCTTTTCTCCACGCTGTTCGCGGTCGCCGCGTTCTCGGGCGAGGCACGTGCGACCGTGGCGATGCTGCAACCCGCGCGCATTGCGGCTGCCAACGAGCCCTTGCAGATCACACTGCTGTACTCGGCCGACGATGCCAAACCGTTGACCGTCGTGGTCCCGCCGAGCATCCGCGTGAGTCTGAACAGCGGCGAACAGGCCGCCCAGCCGCTCGAGCTGACCCGCGAGCCGGGCGTGCCCGGCACGCTGCGTCTGCGGCCCGGTCAGTTCCGCAAGGTGCGCTTCTCGGCGGCCTGGCCGCAGTCGGCGCGCGGCGAGGTGCGCATCGATCCGGTCGGCTTCGACGCGTCGCCCGCACTGGTCAGCATCAATCGCGGCCCGCAGCAGGAAGCGGTCGCGCAGGCCGAACGCGCGGAAGCGCAGGCCACCACGCCCGCGCAGGTCGCCGCCACCGCCGCGGTGGTCGATGGGCCTACCGGCGACGCGATCTCGCCGCCCGGCGATTCGCTCAGCACCATGGGACGCGGCGTGCTCGCGCATCTGTCCTATTACGAGCCGATGTACTTCGCGGCCGGACACAACGGCGACACCAATGCGCGCCTGCAACTGAGCTTCAAATACCGGCTGCGGATTCCGGACGATCTGCGCTCGAAGGGTCTCGTCGACAACCTGTACTTCGCCTATACGCAGACGTCGATCTGGGATCTGTCGGCGGCGTCCCGTCCGTTCCGCGATACGACGTATTCGCCGCAACTGTTCTACTACGTGCCGGATACCGGCTGGAAGAGTCCCTTCTTCACGCGGATGGGCTTCGCCGCGGGTATTGCGCATGAATCGAACGGCAAAGCCGATCCGGATTCGCGCAGCATTAACATGCCGTTCATTCGGCCGACCTGGGAGTTCGGCGACCTGGCCGCGAATCACCTGACCGTATCGCCGAAGTTCTATTACTACCTTGGCACGAGCAACAACCCCGATATCGCGGATTACCGCGGTTATGTCGATCTGTTGATCAAGTACGGCAGCCCCGACGGCTGGCAACTCGCCACGACGATCCGCAAAGGCACCAAACACTGGTACGGCAGCGTGGATTCGCAATTCACCTACCCGCTCGCCAAACTGCTGGGCAGCGCATGGGGCGGCTATTTGTGGGTGGGCTATTTCAACGGTTACGGCGAAGATCTGCTGGACTACAACAACCGGCAGCACTGGATGGCGCGCATCGGGTACAGCATCGCGCGTTAAAGCCCTTTGGGCGGCGTGGAATGGAGGCATCGGCTAACATAGCGGCACTCCGCTTCCACGCCTCAAGGTTTCCGATGTCCTCGAATCTTCACGATCTCCCCGATAGCCCGTGCATCGGCGTCTGTTCCACGCTGTTCGACGACGTTTGTAAGGGCTGTGGCCGCACGGCCGGTGAAGTGTCCAACTGGGTGTTCCTGAGCGACGAGGAAAAGCGCGCGGTGTGGCTGCGCATCGAGCGGGAAGGCACCGCCATGCGCTTCAGGAACGACAAGCTGTAAGCGGTTCTGGCTTACCGGCGCTTGCCTAGAAGCGCATCCCCACGCCGAACCCGACCACCAGCGGATCGATGCTCAGCCGGCCGAGCGGCTGGCCGCCGAGCGACGCATCCGTATGCATCCAGATTTTCTTGATGTCCGCGTTGACGAAGAGCGATTTCGTCACCTGCACGTCCACGCCCGCCTGCAACGCGGGCCCGAAGCTGTGATTGCCGATCGACACGGGTTGACCGCCGGCCTGCAGGCCGTTGTTGTAGAACAGCGTGTAGTTGAGCCCCGCGCCGACATACGGCCGCACGCGCCCGGCGTGATTAAAGTGATATTGAAGCAGCAGCGTCGGCGGCAGCACGTTCACGCCACCCAGGCTGCCGATATCCGACGTCACCTGATGGCGTGACGTGCCGAGAATCAGTTCGACACCGATGTTGTCGCGAATCATGTAGGTGAAGTCGAGTTCCGGGACCGTCGCGTTGTTCACGTCGACGCCGAGGGTCGAGAGCGTTCCGGTCGTGCTGGCCTGCGGCACGATGCTGATGGCACGTAGACGCACGAGCACGTCGCCGGCGTGAATGCCGCTCATCGTGTCGTTGCTGGTGACGGTTTGCGCCTGAGCCGGCGAGGTGAATGCGCAAGCGCATGCGAGGGCGATGGATGCTGCTACCTGACTACTTTGCCTGAACGATGACTTCATGATGTTCCCCGATGTTTTATATGCATGCGGAGATTGTGGAAGTTGCCGTCCAGCGCGATGTTGATACGCATCAAGCGTTGTAGAAGCCTGATCGCGTTGCGACAGTCTGTCGCACCTATGAAAAAAGCCCGCTTCGTGAGAAGCGGGCTTTTATTCGGGCAGAAGCGAGACCTATAAGGCTTACTGCACCCCCTGGCTCGCCAGAAAGTCTTCGTAATTCCCACCGAAGTCGTTCAACGAACCATCGGTCTTCACTTCGATCACGCGGTTCGCCAAGCCGCTCACGAACTCGCGGTCGTGCGACACGAAAATCAGCGTGCCTTCGAATTTATCCAGCGCGATCTGCAGCGACTCGATCGACTCCATGTCCATGTGGTTGGTCGGCTCGTCCATCAGCAGCACGTTGTGGCGGCCGAGCATCAGCTTGCCCCAGATCATGCGGCCTTTCTCGCCGCCCGACAGCACCTTCACCGACTTGCGAATATCGTCCGCGTTGAAGAGCAGCCGGCCGAGCGTGCCGCGCACCATCTGCTCGTCGTCGCCTTCCTTGCGGTAGCCGTCGATCCAGTCCATCAGCGTGACGTCGTCCGGAAATTCTTCGTACGTGTCTTGCGGCATGTAGCCGATGTTCGCGTTCTCGGCCCACTTCACCGTGCCGTGATCGAGCGTGAGCTTGCCGAGCAGCGAGCGCAGCAGCGTGGTCTTGCCCGCGCCGTTCTCGCCGATGATCGCGATACGCTCGCCCGGCTGCACGCTGAGGCTGAAGTCGTTGAAAATAGTGCGCTCGTATTTCTTCGAGATCTTGTCCGCCACCACCGCGATGTTGTGCAGCTTCTTCTCGTACTCGAAGCGGATAAACGGATTTTGCCGCGACGACGGCTTGAATTCCTCGATCTTGATCTTGTCGATCATCTTCAGACGGCTGGTGGCCTGACGCGCCTTCGACTTGTTCGCCGAGAAGCGGCGCACGAAGTCCTGCAGGTCGGCCACGCGTTCCTTGGCCTTCGCGTTGGCGTTCTGCTGACGCTCGCGCGCCTGCGTGCTGGCCAGCATGTAGTCGTCGTAATTGCCCGGATAGACCTTCAACGTGCCGAAGTCCATGTCGGCCATGTGCGTGCACACCTGGTTCAGGAAGTGGCGATCGTGCGAAATGATGATCATCGTCGAGTTGTACTGGTTGAGTACGTCTTCCAGCCAGCGGATCGAGTTGATGTCCAGGTTGTTGGTCGGCTCGTCGAGCAGCAGCACGTCCGGCTTCGAAAACAGCGCCTGCGCGAGCAGCACGCGCAGTTTCCAGCCCGGCGCCACGTTGCTCATCAAACCGTTGTGGTCTTCGATGGCGATGCCGATGCCGAGCAGCAACTCGCCCGCGCGCGCTTCGGCCGTGTAGCCGTCGTACTCGGCGAACTTCGCTTCGAGTTCGGCGGCCTGCATGTAGTCGTCGTCGGTCGCGTCGGGGTTCGCGTAGATCGCGTCGCGCTCCGTCATCGCGGCCCACATTTCCGCGTGGCCCATCATCACCACGTCGAGCACGCGCACGTCTTCGTACGCGAACTGGTCCTGACGCAGCTTGCCGAGGCGGATGTTCGGTTCGAGCATCACGTTGCCCGAGCTGGGTTCCAGGTCGCTACCCAGAATTTTCATGAAGGTGGATTTGCCGCAGCCGTTCGCACCGATCAGGCCATAGCGGTTCCCACCTCCGAATTTGACCGAGATGTTCTCGAAGAGGGGCTTGGGCCCGAATTGCATGGTGATATTGGCGGTAGACAGCACGGCGCGTCCCTTTGAATGTGATATCGGCGAAAAACCCAATATTTTAGCAGGTTATCGTGAAGCCGACCCGCTCCGGTATCGGGCATGCGACGTGCGTCTTCATTCGTCCATGCATAGGTCGTCTCGTGCGGCCGGTTGCTTCCACTTTTTGCACACCGATGAACATCGGAAGGAGAAAGTCCATGTCTGACCACGTCTACAAACAGATCGAACTGACGGGCTCGTCGACCGAGTCGATCGAACACGCCGTGAGCACCGCGATTGCCAAAGCTTCCAAGACCCTGCGCAATCTGCACTGGTTCGAAGTGACCGAAACCCGAGGCCAGATCGAGAACGACAAAGTCGCTTACTGGCAGGTCACGCTGAAGGTAGGCTTGCGCATCGATTGACGTCGCTCGACGTCGCTCGGGCGGTAGATAGGGCTATCTCGCCTTCTACCTTTATACGCGCGACCTCGAGTCGAAAAAAAAGCTGCGTCCCTGGACGCAGCTTTTTTGTTGTTGCAGCAGCGAAACCGCTTACTTGGGCAGCGAACCGTCCACGCCTTCCACGTACCAGTTCACGCGTTGCAGATCCGCGTCGCCCAGCGTCTTGCCCGCCGGCACTTTCACCGCACCTGACTGATCCTTGATCGGGCCCGTGAAGACATCCCACTTGCCGCTAACGAGCGCGTCGCGCTTCGCCGTGACCTGTTTCTGCCCGTCAGCCGGGATCGCCGACGTGTTGATGTCTTCCAGATCGACCGCTTTTTGCGGCAGGCCCCACCACACCGGATCGTTCTTCCACTTGCCGTCCAGCACCTGCTGGATCGCCGCCGAGTAGTACACGCCCCAATGGCCGACCACCGAGCCCAGATGCGCGTCGGGGCCGAACTTCTTCATGTCCGAATCCCAGCCGAACGCGTGCACGTGCTTTTCCGAAGCGGTCGCGAGCGTCGCGCTCGAATCGGTGTTCTGCAACAGCACGTCGGCGCCCTGCCCGATCAGCGTTTCAGCCGCCTGCTTTTCCTTGCCCGGATCGAACCAGCTGTTGATCCAGATGACCTTGGTATGAATCTTCGGATTCACCGAACGCGCGCCGAGCGTGTACGCATTGATGTTGCGGATCACTTCCGGAATCGGTACCGACGCCACGAAGCCGAGCGTGTTGGTCTTCGTCACGTAGCCCGCGGCGACGCCGGCCAGATACGCGCCCTGATACATGCGCACGTCGTAGGTGCCGAAGTTCGGCGCCTTCTTGTAGCCGGTTGCATGCAGGAACACCGTGTCGGGGAAATCCTTCGCGACCTTCAACTCGAAGTCCTGATAGCCGAAGCTCGAACCGATGATGATCTTGTTGCCCTTGTTCGCCAGATCGCGAAAGACGCGTTCGGAGTCGGCCGATTCCGGCACGTTCTCGATGCGCGTGATCTTTACCTTGTTGCCGAACTTCGCTTCCGCTTCTTTCGAGCCCTGATCGTGCGCGAAGGTCCAGCCTGCGTCACCCGGATTGCCGAGGTAGACGAACGCGACGCCCGGCACGTCGGCCGCCTGCGCCGATTGCGCGAGCGGCGCGGCGAGTGCCAGCGCGGCGGCGCCCCAGGCAAACGCGGTGAGCAGATTTCTTCTCTTCATGGTTTCTCCCGTCATGGTTATTGAGTGTGCTTATGTCTTGCTGATGCAAGGAGGTAAAACGTGCGACCGGCTTCGTGCGATGACAAAGATCGACAAAAACGAATCGCAAAAAACGGCTCAACCGGCCGAGAAAAACGGCTTCGCGAGCGAGGCCGGCGCGTTCAGGCGAATCGTGTTCGGATTGCGCGAGATCAGCACCAGCACGACCACGGTTGCGATATACGGCAGCATCGCGAGGAATTGCGTCGGCACCGGCACGCCGATGGCCTGCGCGTAAAACTGCAAGCCGGTCACCGCGCCGAACAGCAGCGCGCCGATCAGCAGACGCCCCGGCCGCCACGTTGCGAATACCACGAGCGCGAGCGCAATCCAGCCGCGCCCCGAGGTGAGTTGTTCCTGCCACAGGTGCAGATTGACGATCGAGTAATAGCCGCCGGCCAGACCCGCCATGCCGCCGCCGAACGCCACCGCGCCGTAGCGCACGCCGATCACTGGAAAACCGACCGAGTGCGCCACTTGCGGCGACTCGCCGACCGAGCGCAACACGAGCCCGGCGCGCGTGCGGTACAGGAACCAGCCGATCACCGCGAACATGATGAAGGCCAGATAGTCGAGCGGCGTGAGACTGAAAAACGCCGGGCCGATGACCGGAATCTTCGAGAGACCGGGAATGGTCCACGTGTCGATGGTGGCGCGCACGGCAGCCGAGGTGTAGGGCTTGCCGACATACGCCGACAGCCCGATGCCGAAGATGGTCAGCGACAGGCCGGTGGCGACCTGGTTGGCGAGCATGGTGAGCGTGAGAAACGCGAACAGCAGCGACATGGCGAGTCCCGCGCCGATCGCGGCAAGCACGCCGAGCCACGGGCTGCCGGTGACGGAAGTGACCGCGTAGCCGGTGACCGCGCCCATCAGCATCATGCCTTCGACGCCGAGGTTGAGCACGCCCGACTTCTCGGTGATGAGTTCGCCCGCGCCCGCGAACATCAGCGGGATCGCGGCGGTGACGGCGCTCGAGGTGAGCGCGCTGGCTTGTTGAATGTCCATGGGAATCCGGCCTGTGTTTTTATGGCAAATGCGTGGCGAGAGAAACGGCGAACTTACACGGCCAGCGAACGGCGCCGCACACGGTAGTTCACGAACAGGTCGGCACCCAGCAGGCAGAACAGCAACAGCCCCTGGAACACGCCGGAAAGCGCCTGCGGCAACTGCATCGAGGTCTGCACCGCTTCGCCGCCGAGATACAGCAGCGCCATCAACAGACTCGCGAGCACGATGCCGACCGGATGCAACCGTCCGACGAACACCACGATGATCGCCGTGAAGCCATAGCCCGGCGACCAGGTCGCCTGCAACTGGCCGATCGGGCCGGCAATCTCGCCCATGCCGGCGAGGCCCGCGAGACCGCCGCTGATCAGCAGCGAGGTCCAGATGGTTTTCTTGTCGGAGAAACCGGCGTAGCGCGCGGCGAGCGGCGCGAGGCCGCCGACGTTCATCCGGTAGCCCGCGAAGCTTTTGCGCATGAACAGCCACACGAGCGGAATCGCGACCAGCGTGACGAACACCGACGCGTTCAGACGGGTGCCGCGCAGCCATTTGATGTGCCAGTCGCCGGCAAAAGTCGGATAGAGCATGTCGCCGCTGAACATCTCCGAGAGCGGGAAGTTCATGCCCTGCGGATCGCGCCACGGACCGCTCACGAGATAAATGAGCAACTGCGTGGCCACGTACGTGAGCATCAGGCTGACGAGAATCTCGTTGGTGTTGAAGCGGCTTTTGAGCAGCGCGGGAATCGCGGCCCACGCCATGCCGCCGAGCACGCCGGCGATCATCATGGTCGGCAGGATCCACCAGCCGGTGGCCTGATCGAAATAGATCGCGATGCCGCTCGCGGCAATGCCGCCGAGCAACATCTGCCCTTCAGCGCCGATGTTCCAGACATTCGCGCGATAACCGACCGCAAGACCGAGACCGATCAGGCAAAGCGGCGAGGCCTTGAGCAGCAGCTCGGACCAGCCGTTCGCGCTCGACAGCGGTTCGATGAAGAACGCGTGCATGGCCTCGAGCGGGTCGCGGCCGACGAGGCTGAAAATCAGGAAGCCGATGGCGAGCGTCAGCACGGCGGCGATCAGCGGGACGGCGAGCTGCATCGTACGCGAGGGCGTCGTGCGGGCTTCGAGTCGATACGGAAGAATCATGGGGACGTGTCGCCTGATTGAGTTCTGGTGTTGCTAATGGGATTAGGTTCGGTCTGGCTTCGCGCCGGGCCTGACGCTTTGCGTGAGCCGGCGCTCAGGCATGCGCCGGCAGTTCCGCGGAGGGCGCCGTGCCCTCGCGCTCGCCGAACAGACCCGCCATCCAGCGGCCGATTTCTTCGGCATTGGTCGCGCCGGTCGCGCGCACCGGCGAAAGCCGCCCGCCCGCGAGCACCGCGATGCGGTCGCAAATGTCGAACAACTCTTCCAGCTCTTCGGAGATCACCAGAATCGCCACGCCGCGCGCGGACAGGTCCAGCAACTGCTGGCGGATGAACGCCGCCGCGCCGACGTCGACGCCCCATGTCGGCTGCGCGACGACCAGCACCTTGGGCGCCTGCAGAATCTCGCGACCCATGATGTACTTTTGCAAATTGCCGCCGGACAGGCTTTGCGCGAGCGCTTCGGTGCCGCCGCAGCGGACGTCGAAGGCTTCGATGCAACGCTTCGCGAACGCGCGCATCGCACCGGTCCTGATCCAGCCGGTCTTCACCATCTGCTGACGATGCGCGGTGAGCAGCGCGTTTTCCGACAGCGTCATGGCCGGCACCGCGCCGCGGCCTAGCCGCTCTTCCGGCACAAAGCCGAGGCCGAGCGCGCGGCGGCCGCCGGCGCCAAGGCGCCCTGCCGCCTTGCCGCAGATCGTCACCGCGTCGGCGCGCGTGCCGCGCTTTTCGCCCGACAGCGCCGACAGCAATTCCGCCTGGCCGTTACCCGACACGCCCGCGATCCCGAAGATCTCGCCCGCATGCACGCCGAACGACACGTTGTCGAGCGACGTGCCGAACGGGTCGTCGCTCGCCGCCGACAACTGCTTCACGTCGAGCAGCACGGCGCCCGGACGATGCTCGCGACGCGTGTAGTCAGGCAGCGAATGGCCGACCATCAACTGCGCGAGCGACGCGTGGGTTTCCTGTTTCGGTGTGACGTGACCGGTCACGCGGCCGCCGCGCATCACCGTCGCGGTGTCGCACAGTTCCTGGATTTCGTCGAGCTTGTGGCTGATGTAGAGGATGCTACAGCCTTCGGCCGCGAGTCGACGAAGCGTCTCGAACAGCTTACGGACCGCTTGCGGGGTGAGCACCGAAGTCGGTTCGTCCATAATCAGCAGACGCGGATTCTGCAGCAGGCAACGCACGATCTCCACGCGCTGCCGCTCGCCCACCGTGAGACTGTGCACGTGACGCTGCGGGTCGATGTCGAGACCGTAATCGGCCGACACCTCGCGAATGCGCCTTGCCAGCGTCTTCAGATCGAACGGCTCGTCGAGGGCGAGCGCGATGTTCTCGCCGACCGTGAGCGTCTCGAACAGCGAAAAATGCTGGAACACCATGCCGATGCCGAGCTTGCGCGCGGCCGCCGGATTGGCGATGTCGACCGGCTGACCCTCCCAGCGAATCTCGCCGGCGTCGGGCCGTACCGCGCCGTAGATCACCTTCATCAGCGTGCTTTTGCCGGCGCCGTTCTCGCCGAGCACGGCGTGGATTTCTCCCGGCGCGACGATCAACGTGACGTCGTCGTTGGCCCGCACGGCCGGGTACTGTTTGGTGATGCCCTTGAGCATCAACCGGGGCGCCGCCTGTTCCGGCCTGGTTACCGGCTGCGCGGCGGCGCCGTCGCTATAAGAAGAGTCGCTCATGTGATTCCGTAGTACGTCAGTGACTGCCGGTTATATCGCGTCCGCCCACCTCGTCGGCGGCCGATCCGTCACCACAACCGGATGACAATACCTAATTCGACCCAGTCAGTCGAGCCATCAAAATTCCCCGCAAACCCGCGCCAATGCGCGTTCCGCGGGTATCCCACCCTTGACGCGGCTTTTCGTTCATATTAAAAGTCATATACCCCCGCAACCACTCGATCAGCCAGAACATATATTTCGGAGAAGTCATGAGTCAGCAACGCGAGGCGATCGATACGTATTTATTACGCGTCTTGCATACCTTGTTGATGGAGCGCAGCGTGACGCGCGCAGCCGTCAAATTGAATCAGTCCCAACCTGCCATCAGCGCTGCGCTGCGCCGGCTGCGCGACATCACCGGCGACCCGCTGCTGGTGCGCGGCAAGTCCGGCATGGTGCCGACCGAATACGGTCTGCGCCTGCTCGAACCGGTGCAGAACGCGTTGCGCGAAATCGAACGCATCAAGTTCCAGCAGCACAACTTCGATCCGGCGACGTCGATTCGTTGCTACCGCATCGGCTGCCCGGATTACCTGAACGTGCTGTTCGTGCCGACGGTGGTCGAACGGTTCCGCCAGGCCGCGCCGAACGCAACGCTCGAGTTCCATTCGCTCGGCCCCGCGTTCGACTACGAACTCGCGCTGGAAGACGGCAAGCTCGACATCGTCGTGGGCAACTGGCCGGAGCCGCCGGAGCAACTGCACCTGTCGAATCTGTTCGTCGATCAGATCGTCTGCCTGATGAGCAGCACGCATCCCTTCGCCAAACGCGGCGGGCTCACGCTCGACCAGTACCTGAACGCCCCGCATCTCGCGCCGACACCGTACTCGGTGGGTCAGCGCGGCGCGATCGACGTGCATCTGGCGCGCGAGCGCCTGAAGCGCCACGTGGTCGTGACCTTGCCGTACTTCAATCTGGCGCCTTACGTGCTGATCAAGTCCGATCTGATCTTCACGACCACGCGCCTCTTTGCCGATTACTACGCGAAGTTCCTGCCGCTGACCGTCGTGCCCGCGCCGCTCGACTTCCCGCCGATGCAGTACTACCAACTGTGGCACGAGCGCGTGCACTATTCCGATGAGGTGCGCTGGTTGCGCAGTCTGGTCGCCGAAGCGACCAAAACCCTCATCGACAAACCCTGAGCGCTTCGTGCTCCGCTTACGTCGCTGACTCGTAGAGCACCTTGGCCAACCGGTTGTGCTGCTCGATGACCGGTCCGAGTTCCAGCGTCGTGAGCTGTCCGTCTTTCACCACCACCTTGCCGCCGATCACGCTGTGGCTGACCTGCGACGGCGCGCAGAACACCAGTGCCGCGACGGGGTCGTGCAAGGCGCCCGCGAACAGCGGCTGACGCAGATCGAACGACACGAAATCCGCCGCCATGCCCGGGGCCAGCGCGCCGATATCGTCGCGGTTCAGCACCTTCGCGCCGCCCAGCGTGGCGATCTCCAGCGCTTCGCGTGCGGTCATTGCGTCGGGACCGAAGCCGACCCGTTGCAGCAACAAGGCCTGACGCACTTCCGCGACCATCTGCGCACCGTCGTTGGAGGCCGAACCGTCGACGCCCAAACCCACCGGCACACCCGCGAGCCGCATCCGCTTGACCGGCGCAATGCCCGACGCGAGGCGCATGTTCGAACACGGACAATGCGCGACGCCCGTCCCGGTACGGGCAAACAGGGCGATGCCCGCGTCGTCGAGTTGCACACAGTGCGCGTGCCATACATCGTGGCCGACCCAGCCCAGATCTTCCGCGTACTCCGCCGGCGTCATGCCGAACTTTTCGCGGCTATACGCGATGTCGTTGACGTTCTCGGCCAGATGGGTGTGCAACGACACGCCGTAATGACGCGCCATCACCGCGGCTTCGCGCATCAGGTCACGGCTCACCGAGAACGGCGAACACGGCGCGACGACCACGCGCAGCATCGCGTAACGCGCTTCGTCGTGATACGTCTCGATCAGGCGCTGCGTGTCGCGCAAGATATCGTCCTCGCGCTCGACCACCGAATCGGGCGGCAGGCCACCGTCTTTCTGACCGACGCTCATGCTGCCGCGCGCCGCATGAAAACGCATGCCGATCCGGCGCGCTGCGACGATGCTGTCGTCGAGGCGACTGCCGTTCGGATAGATATACAGATGGTCGCTCGACGTCGTGCAACCGGACAGCAACAGCTCGGCCATCGCCGTCAACGTGGAGACTTCGATCATCTCCGGTGTGAGGTTCGCCCACACCTTGTAGAGGCTGGTGAGCCAGCCGAACAACTCGGCGTTCTGCGCGGCGGGAATGGCGCGCGTCAGGCTTTGATACATGTGGTGATGCGTGTTGACGAGCCCTGGAATGACCAGGTGTCCACGCATGTCCAGCACTTCGTCCGCGCTATGCGGCAGTTCGTGCGTCGGTCCTACCGCGACGATCCGGTTGTCTTCGATATACAGGCCGCCGTCGCGCAGTTCGCGCCGGGCGCCGTCCATCGTGACCAGCACGTCCGCATGTTTGACCAGCATCGTTTTTTTCGGCTTGCCAGCCGTCTGTTCCATCGTCATTCGTATCTCCGCTTCATTGCTTCCGTGCAAAGCCGTTCGAACGCGATGTGACAGCACATCAACCGTGCCGCCGCGTCCCGTCGAACGCCGTTGGCCCGGTTACCCGGCGTGTTTCCGCCGTCTTCGGGGTGCCCGAGCTTACGTGCTGCGGGCGCGTGCGTCGCGCTGTGACGGGCTTCACCCGGGTTTGCTGCGGCGCACAGGCGTAACCTTCAGGGGCCAAAATAAGTCTGACAACTCGTACCGTCGAGATACTGGGGTTCAGGCTGGCGATATAGTGGGCCTTTTTTGGCGCCGGTACGATCCGCCGGTAGATCGAAGTCAGGGTTATTGCCTGGAAGATCCGGGCGTCGTGGCTTTCAGCAGGCTGTCTGTCATGCGCCAGGTCTTATCTTTCCTATCTCGTGCACGCTTAACGGGACAAGCTTTCTACAATGGCGGCCACGGCGCTCGCATCGAAACGCCGACGGGTATGTAGCCACTGACGTGGAGCCTCGATCCGCCGCAACGTAACGGGATCGGGCCGCCGCCGAAACCTCGCATTCAGATAAGGAAAATTGCGAATGGGAAAGCTCACTACCCATGTGCTCGACACCGCGAACGGTCGTCCCGGCGCGGGCATCAAGGTCGAACTCTTCGCGCTCGCGGGCGACACCCGCCGCGCGCTCAAAACCACTACCACCAATGACGACGGTCGCTGCGATCAGCCGCTGCTCGAAGGCGACGCGCTGGTCGCGGGCGAATACGAACTCGTGTTCGGCGCCGGCGATTACTTCGCGGCGATCGGCACGAAGGTGCCGGAACCGCGTTTCGTCGATCGCGTCGTGTTGCGCTTCGGCGTGGCCGATGCCGGCGCGCACTATCACGTGCCGCTGCTCGTATCGCCGTGGTCGTACAGCACGTATCGCGGTAGCTGAGGTTCCGGTTACGTGCGGTCCCGGTCAGTCAAACAATAAAACGGCGCGCGGCGAACCGGGCGTTGCGCGTGTTCGACCCTGCAGTCGCGCCACGACGTAAGCGTTGCTACGTCGTGGCGTGAACAACGAATCAGAAGTGGAGGAGTTTCATGGAAGGCTTTATCACCGACTGGCTGAATCTGGCGATTCGCTGGTTTCACGTCATTGCCGCGATTGCGTGGATTGGCGAGTCGTTCTACTTCGTCGCGCTGGACAACAGCCTGAAACCGCCGCAAGACCCGAATCAGAAGAAACGCGGTGTGTTCGGCGAACTCTGGCACGTGCATGGCGGCGGCTTTTACAACATGCAGAAGTACACCGTGGCGCCGCCGGAAATGCCCGACGACCTGCACTGGTCGAAGTGGCCTTCGTACACCACGTGGCTGTCGGGGTTTGGCCTGTTCACCGTGCTGTATCTGTTTTCGCCGTCCACGTATCTGATCGACAAGAACGTACTCGATATGGGCCCGGTGGTGGCGGTGGCGTCGGCTATCGGCTTTCTGGCGGCCGGCTGGATCGTGTACGACTCGCTGTGCCGCATGCTCGGCACCAAAGACCGCGTGCTCGGCATCTGCGTCGGCGTGTATGTGCTGATCGCCGCGTGGCTCGCCTGCCATATCTTCGCGGGCCGTGCGGCTTATCTGATCATGGGCGCGATGCTGGCGACGATCATGTCCGCGAACGTGTTCTTCGTGATCATTCCCGGCCAGCGCAAGATGGTCGACGCGATGCTCAAAGGCGACACGCCGAATCCAATCTACGGCAAGCGCGGCAAACAGCGCTCGGTGCACAACACGTATTTCACGCTGCCGGTCGTGTTCGCGATGCTGTCGAACCATTACGCGATGACCTACACGCATCCGTATAACTGGGCCGTGTTGCTGATCATCATGCTGGCGGGCGCGCTGATTCGCCAGTTCTTCGTGATGCGTCATCGTGGCCAGGTGCTGTGGTATCTGCCGCTGGTGGGCATCGTGCTGATGTTCGCCGCGCTCTTCTGGACGATGCCGAAACCGGTCGCACAACAACCGCAGGCGGCGAACGCGCCCGTGGTCAGAGTGGCCGATATTGCGGCGATCCTGCAGCAACGCTGCGTTGCCTGCCACTCCGCGCATCCGACGATGATGGGCAGCGCGCCGGCCGGTGTGCTGCTCGACACGCCCGATGAAATCTCGCAGAACGCGCAGCGTATTTATCAGCAGGCGGTGACGTTGAAGGCAATGCCGCTGGGTAACGTCACGCAGATGACCGATGGCGAGCGGATGAAGATCGCTGCGTGGTTCCAGGGTGGCGCGGCGAAATAGGGTTTTAGCGGCACTTCGCCGATGGTTTTGATGGTGGAGACAGAGCGGGCTTTTCGCGAGAGCGGGAGGCCCGCTTTTTTGTGGCCCTTGGAGCACAAAATTCTGGGATATGTTTGGTTTTGTAGCCTTTGAGGCACAAGTCGGCAGTTCATCTTGTGGCATGTCGCGGTTCTGTTTCGCGAACGCGGCGACTACGTTTTGAAGTACATCCGCGACGCGTCGGCAAGCGACTTCGTCAGCCTGACTATGCCCGTACGCGAAGAAGCCTGGCGGTGGCCGCGCGACCTCCACCCCTTTTTCCGGCAGAACCTGCCGGAAGGTTATCTATTGAACCTGATCCGCGAGCAATTCGGACCTTGACTGGACGGCACCGACCTGTCGCTGCTTGCCGTCGTGGGCGCGATGGGTCGCCCTCCTTCAATAAAAAAGCCCGCAGCAAATGAATCGCTGCGGGCTTTTTTCCAACGCGTTCTGATCACGGATTCCGCTCACCCCATCGAGCAACACCGGCTTACTTCAAACCACCGCCACCTTCATCGCCTCTTCGGTCAACCAGAGCGACTCCACCAGATCCTGCTCGTTGAGATTGAGCCCCTCACCGCCGCGATCCACCACGATAAAGTCGCTCACCTCGCCCAACGCGATCAGCGGATGGTGCCACACGCCCTTCGCGTAATTGACGCCCTGCCAGCCGCTCGTCACGAACGCGCGAATCCGTCTCGGGTCCAGCTCGCCCGCCGGCGCCACGACCACCAGATAGGGCTTGTCGTTCAAAGGCACGAAAGCCTGGCTGCCCAGCGGATGACGCTCCAGCATCTTCACCTCGAACGGCAGCGTGCGCGGCTGGCCACGAAACAGGTTGACGAGCGTGCGGCCCTGCTCGTCGGTGACATCCACCTTCGCCAGATCGTGATAGCGGATCGTCGTGCCGAGATTGATCGGAATCTGCTTCGCGCCGTCGAGTTCGATCACGTCGCCGAACCCGGCGAACGTTTCTTTGGTCAAGGCTTCGATGGTCAGCGAGTTCATGATACGAGCGTGCCCCACAGGCGCAGACGCGATACGCCGCCGTCCGGAATGATGTTGAAGCGCACGTGCGTGACCGGACCGAGCGCGGCGATTTCACTTTCGAAGTAATGCTGCTTGTCCATCTGCAATTTCTGTTCGGCGAGCAGCACCGGCCAGAACATCGCCTGCGTAATCAGCGAACTGTCCGTGCCGCCCGTCACGTGCGCCGCCTGAATCGAACAGCGATCCGGATAATTGCCCTTGAAGTGCGCCGTGTCCACTTCGATCTTCTGGATCACGCCCGGCTGCGCCAGCGCGATGATCGCCCAGTCGTTGCCCGGTTCGCGACGGCGCCGCGTTTCCCAGCCGTCGCCCATGTTCACGCCGCGGCCCGGCATTAGCAGCGTCGACGCGGCGCCGAAGTGCTGGTTGTTCGCCGCGACCAGATACGCGCCGTTTTCCATCGCCGCGAGATCGAACTGTTCGCTACGGCTCGCGCCGGCCCAGTCCACTTGCGGTTGACCGTACACGCGCAAACGCGCAATGCCGCCGTCCGGGTAGATATTCACGCGCAAGTGCGTGTAGGCGTTCGTATCGCTCACGTCGTGATAGTGGTGGCTATTGCCTTGCAACGTGGTCGACGCGACGATTTCGGTCCATTGCGTCGAACTGTTCGGCGCACCGTCCACCACGCGCGCCGCCTCGACCGAAGCCGCCGGCGGGAAGTTGCCGGTGAAGTGGCTGGTATCGAGGTCGAGCCCCTTGATAACGCCCGGCCGCGCAAGTTTCACGATGCACCAGTCGTAGCCGCTCACGCGTTTGCGACGCGTCTCCCAGCCGTCCATCCACTTGCCGTTGTTATCGTATTTGCCGGGGATGAAAACCGCCGGCTCCGGATTCAGCATGCGCTCCATCGGCGCGAAGAAATCGTCGCTGGCCTCGAGCGCCTGCGCGCCCAGACGCGGGTCCGCCAGATTCACATAGCGGCGCGTGAAATCCGGTGCGTTGGGGTCGAGAATCGGGAGTGCCATCTTTGTATCCTTGATAGGGGCTGCTGCTGAAAATTCGCCGCCGCATAAACGCGCACATGAACCTTCACGTGCCCATGCGGCCGGCCGTCTATGCGTCGATCAGGTCGTCGAGCCGCAAGCGGGCAATCCGGTAGATCTGGTCGAGGCTCGCGCGCAGTTCGTCGGCGCGGCTGTTGTTCACCCGCGCTTCGAAGTTGGCGATGATCCCGTGGCGATCGTACCCGCGCACGGCCAGAATGAACGGGAAGCCGAACTTCGCGCGATAGGCGCTATTCAGCGCGAGCAGCTTGTCGAACTCTTCCTGCGTGCATTGAGCGAGACCCGCGCCGCTTTGCTCGCGCGTGGATTCCGCCGTCAACTCGCCGCTCACCGCGGCTTTGCCGGCCAGTTCCGGGTGAGCGTTGATCAGGTTCAACTGTCTGGCTTCGCCCGCCGTTTCGACGATGTTCGACATCTTGCTGTGCAGCTCGGCGATGCTGCCGAACGGCCGCTGCGTCGCGGCGATTTCCGCGACCCACGGCGAGTGCTCGAAAATGCCCGACAGCGTTGCGACGAACGCGTCGGTCGAGAGGCTGTTGAGTTGATCCAGAGTGTATTGCATCGCCTTCATGCGGCCGTCCCGCGGTGGTTTTGCTGGTAGGGGTGATGTTCGCGCCAGTGACGCGCGATATCGACGCGCCGCGTCACCCAGACGCGATCGTGCTGTTCGATATGGTCGAGAAAACGTTGCAGCGCGCGGAATCGCCCAGGCCGGCCGAGCAGCCGGCAATGCATGCCGATGGACAGCATTTTCGGTGCTTCGTCGCCTTCTTCGTACAGGACGTCGAAAGCGTCGCGCAGATAGGTGAAGAAATGATCAGCGGTATTGAAACCTTGCGGGCTCGCAAAGCGCATGTCGTTGGTGTCGAGCGTGTACGGCACGATCAGTTGCGGCGAGTTCGCGCCGCCCGTGACTTCGACATCCATCCAGAACGGCAGGTCGTCGCCGTAGTAATCCGAGTCGTACAGAAAGCCGCCGTATTCCGCGACCAGCCGATGCGTATTGGGGCTGTCGCGGCCCGTGTACCAGCCGAGCGGCCGCTCGCCGGTGACGCGTTCGATCGCCTCCATGCCGAGCCGCATATGCTCGGCCTCTTTTTCCGGCGACACGTCCTGATAGTGAATCCAGCGATAGCCGTGACACGCGATTTCATGACCGAGTTCGACGAAGGCGCGAGCCAGTTCCGGATGCCGCTCGATGGCCATGCCGACGCCGAACACGGTGAGCGGCAGGCCGCGCTTTTCGAACTCGCGCAGAATGCGCCAGACACCGGCGCGCGACCCGTATTCGTAGATCGATTCCATGCTCATGTGTCGCGCCGGATAAGCCGCGGCGCCGACGATTTCGGAAAGAAACTGCTCCGAGCCCGGGTCCCCGTGCAGCACGCAGTTTTCACCGCCCTCTTCGTAATTCAGCACGAATTGCACCGCGACCCGCGCTCGCCCCGGCCAGTTCGCCTGCACGGGGTGGCGGCCGTAGCCGATCAGATCGCGTGGGTAGTTCGAGTCGAGTGGCATGGTTTGGCGGATGCGTGGTGACGGGATGAAGACGCTGCCCGAACCGGTTTGAAAGCCGCGCCGGGCAGCGTGGCGGGAGGCCTGTGCGGCCCCCGCCGAGTGGAGCAAGTGTAGCGAAAAGGTTCCGGTGCGCCCATATAGCCCGGCAGATAATGCGTGTCAGAGCGAATGTATGTGCGGCGTGGCTCCGCTGGCGTTTACCCCGACGGCGGCGTCCGGGCTCGCGGCGGCGTCGGCCCCGGTGACGGGGCTTACCGCGCGTCGTGGCGGCAACGGGTTCACGTCCGCGCCGTTCGGACTGAAGCTTTCCAACGCGCCGTCGTAGCGCTTCGCCAGCGGCCTTGCGTAGTCGCCGCGCTTGGCCGTCGCGAGCCGCAGCGAGACCAGCGCTTCGGTCCATTTGAGCGCGGCCGTCACGCCTTCGATCACCGGTGCGCCCAGCGCGTCTTCGATCTCCGCGCACAACTCCGCCATGCCCGCACAACCGAGCACGATCGCGTCCGAGCCGTCCTCGGCCAGCGCGCGACGACACTCGTCGAGAATGATGCGGCGCGCCGCCGAGCCCGGTTTGTCGAGATCGAGCACCGCGACGTCGGTGGCTCGCACGTTGCGGCAGAACTGCTTCATGCCATAGCGCTCGGCGAGATGCCAGGCCATGCCGCAGGTGCGCGCCAGTGTCGTGACCACGGAGAAACCCGGCGCCAGCACGCTCGCCGCGTGCATCGCCGCTTCCGCGATGCCGATCACCGGCCCGCGCGCCAGCTCGCGCGCCGCGTATAGACCGGGATCGCCGAAACACGCGATCACGTAACCGTCGCAGCCGTCGCGCTCGCCGGCGATCACCTCGGCGAGCAAACCCGGCGTGGCCAGCGCTTCGTCGTAATAGCCTTCGATAGACGGCGGCCCCATGCCCGGATTGACCGCGATCACTTCGGTGCCGGGCGACGCCACCTCGCGCGCGCAGCGGCCCATCGCGTCGGTCATGCGTTGCGTCGTATTCGGATTGATCAGTTTGATGCGCATGGCAACTCCTTCTGTATTGCTCGAGTGCTGACTCAGCGTGCAAGCAGGCGATAGAACAGCGCGCCCAGGCCCGCACCGATAAACCACGAGAAATTGGCCATCCCGTCGAGCGACGGCACCATCACGCAGATCACCGCGATGATCGCCGCCGGCAACAGCGCGGCCACCGCGCGGTAATTGACGCCGTTGCGGTACCAGTACGAACCGGTCGGCGCCATCGTGTACAAGTCGTCGAGCACGATCTTCTGGCGTTTCACGAGGTAGTAGTCGACGATCAGCACGCCGTACAACGGTCCGATAAAGCTGCCCAGTACGTCGAGCGTGTAGTGAATGACGGCCGGGTTATTGAACAGATTCCACGGCGTGATGAAAATCGACGCGACCGCTGCGAGCATGCCGCCCGCGCGCCAGCTGATCAGACGCGGCGCGACGTTCGAAAAGTCGAAAGCCGGCGAGACGAAGTTCGCCACGATGTTGATGCCGATGGTCGCGATCGTGAAGGTCAGCGCGCCGAGTATCACCGCGGTCGGATAGTCGATGCGGCCCACGGTTTCGACCGGGTCGGTGATTAACTGGCCGAACACCGGCAGCGTGGCCGCGGTCGTCACCACCGTGACCAGCGAGAAAGCCAGGAAGTTGACCGGCAAGCCCCAGAAGTTACCGCGACGAACGCTCGCGAAGCTTTTGCCATAGCGGGAGAAATCGCCGAAATTGAGCATCGGCCCGGAGAAATACGACACCACCAGCGAGGTCGCGGTGATCATCACCGGGACCACTTCCATGCCGTGATATTTGACGCCGCCCAGATTGATGCCGATGTTGCGCCAGCCCGCGCGATACACCATGTAGCCCGCGAGGATGAACATCACCACGTACACGGCGGGGCCCGCAAAATCGATGAACTTCTTGATGGTTTCCATGCCGTGCCAGAACACCAGCGCCTGCAGCACCCACAGCAGCATGAAGCCGGCCCAGCCGAGCGTCGACAGGCCCATGAAGCCGTGATGATGAACATCCGCGTAAGGCAGGAGTTGCGGCACGAACTTGAGCACCACGATAACCAGCGCGCTGGATGCGAGATAGGTCTGGATGCCGTACCACGCGACTGCGATCAGGCCGCGAATTACCGCGGGAAGATTGGCGCCCAGCACGCCGAACGTCGCGCGGCACGCGACCGGATAGGGCACGCCGTGGGTCTGGCTAGGCTTCGCGATCAGATTGCACAACCCGTTGACGATGCCGATACCGACCAGCAGCGCGACCAGCACTTGCCAGCTCGTCAGACCGAGCGCGAACAGACTGCCTGCGAACACGTAGCCGCCGACGCTGTGCACGTCCGACATCCAGAACGCGAAGATGTTGTAGGCGCCCCAGGTTTGATGGCGTAGCGGCGCCAGGTCCTCGTTGCAAAGGCGGTCGCTGTAACCGGCGGGTATCGACGGGTCGTTGGAGCCGCCGTCTTCGTTGCCGTAGGGCGGAATCGTCGAGCTACCGGGCGCTGCACTGAACTGAGCCATGAATCCTCCTTGAGATAGGAACCTTCGGTTGCTACCGAAGGACGTTGCATCGGCCAGGTCGGTCGGCCTCGCATCGCCGCGTGGTCCGCCGATTCAGCCGTGCCGCAGATGTCTCCGTACTGGGTTGACTGCCAGTCTGTATTGGCAGTCGAACGTACTGCCCGTTGCTGCGGATTCCGGGCGATGGGTGCTTCGTAGGTGGCGCTGTTACAGGGGGCTTTATTGCTTTATTGCTTTCTTGCTTTATTGCTTTATTGCTTTCTTGCAAACGTGCGGACGTGCGGACGTGCGTCAGCCGGCTGCGCTTAGGTCGAGTCGCGCTGCCAGGCTTTGTTCTTCGGGTTGATTCAGCTCAGCTTCAATTGCCGCTTAAGTTGCACTTTCAGTTTCGGTGCAGGTTCGGTATGGCCAGACAACGGTTTCGACACGCGGACCGGCCGCTTGCATCGGATTGCGTCAGCCTGCTGCGGACTTCTTTTTGCGGACTGCCGGTGGCGCGGCGTTGAGCGCGCCGAACACTTCATGCAGATCCGCTGCCCCGCGCACCGGGCGCTCCAGCATCTTCAACTCGACGCTTTGCAAATGGCGCGACATGAGTGCCGCGGCCTCTTTGGCGTCGCCGGCGTCGAGCGCGGCGAGAATCGCTTCGTGATCTTCAAACGAACAAGGGCTGCGTCCCAGCGATTCGTACAACGCGGATATCAGCGTGGAGCGCGCGACCAGTCCGCCCAGACAGTCGCATAGCACCGTGTTGCCGGTGAGACCGGCCAGTTCGGTGTGGAACTCACCCGATAGGCGAATCCACGCCGGAAAATCGCGCGATTCGAACGCTTTGCGTTCGCGGCCGATCATGCTGCCGATGGATTTCAAGCGTCGCATGCCGTGTCCGCTGCAGATTTTTTCGACGACGGCCAACTCGATGATGCGGCGCATTTCGAACACTTCGTGGACTTCCTGCAACGACGGGCTCGCGACGAACGCGCCGCGATTCGGCTCGAGGTCGACGAGGCGGTCAGTCGCCAGTTGCGCGAGTGCCTGGCGGATCGGCCCCCGCTTGACACCGAACACTTCGCAAAGCTGCGCCTCGGTCAGTTTCGCGCCCGGCGCGAGTCGATGCTCGAGGATCGCAGCGCGGATGCGCTCGGCGATCGCTTCGGGTTTCGAACTGATATCGGTGACGAAATGGGCGTCGGTCATGATGTGCGCTTTGATATGTCGGCAATCTTAAAATGGACATAAAGATTGTCAACAATTTATTGGGTGGGTTTGGAGATATGAGGCCGTTGGAAGGCGCAGAGGGATGGTGGATGTGGGTTTCAGGCGCTGCCAGGCATTACCCTAGGCCAAGATGTAAATCACGCACCTCGCTTTTTGTCAGCATATTTTGTCAACAATCGTAAGTGGCGTGAATCGGCCTGAGGGTTTGCCAACGCCGTTGAAAACCGGCGGTTAGTTGCGTTTTTGAATGTAGAAATAGCGGACGAGGGTCCGCTTCTCTCTCTGTCGGTTTTTCTATCGGTCAGCGCAGATAGGGATAGTTCGACAAAGCGAGCGTGAATCCATTTGCATCGGCAACCAGGCGCGCGTCCGCGCCGACCGGCAGCGTGAGCTTGTCGGCGATATGGCCGAACTGCAGCCCCGTAATCACCGGAATCCCGGCTACCGCCCTCACCTGCTCGACGACGGCACGCACGTCGAAACCGTTGTCGTAATCGTAGGATTTGCCGCCCGACAGATCGCCGATCACCAGCGCCTGTTGCTGCGCGAGAATGCCCGACAAATGCAACTGATAAAGCATCCGCTCGATACGAAAGGGTTGTTCGTTGATATCTTCGATGAACAGGATGCCGCCCTGAACCGGCGGCATATAGGGTGTGCCGATCAGCCCCGTTAGGACCGCGAGGTTACCGCCCCATAACATGCCGGAGACGTCGACCGTGTGCGCCTGCGGCGTCTTGCTCGTAATCGTGATGCTCGGGTTGGTCAGCGTGGACCAGAAGTGCCGCATCGTGAATTCGCTGATCGGATCGGCGCCGAAGTCGCTCATCAGCATGGGGCCGGCAAAAGTTTTCACGGCCGCCCGTGCAAGCAAGGCCAGTTGGACCGCGGTGAAGTCGCTGTGCCCGACCAGCGCGACCGGATTGTCGGCCAGACGCCGCTGCAAACCCTCGTAGTCGAGCCCATGCAGAATGCGCCCTGCCCCATAGCCGCCGCGCACGGCCAGTACGATATCCGGCAATTCGCGCGAGGAATCGGCGAGACGGTTCAGATCGGCGGCACGCTCGCCGTCCGTTCCGGCAAAGCGCTGATACCGACGCTTTGCGGATTCCGCACCCTCGACGCGATGCCCGTGCGTATGCAGACGATGCAGCGCCCGCTGCAGAATTTCCGGATCATGCGGATAGCCGGACGGCGCAATCAGTTCGATGGTGCGGGGGACGATCATGGGCGAGTCTTCGGTTCGTTATGTTGGGTCGGAGTGGGACTGGACGATCGCGTCGGGGTGTGGCTCTGCTTCGGGGTGTGGCTGTGCTTCGGCCTTCGCCGCCGCTCGGGCTTCGCGGCTTGCGCGCCGCCGTTCGGCAAAGAACGATTTGAGCGCGGCTGCGCATTCGTCTTCGCGGACACCGCCCATCACAGTGGTGTGATGATTCAGTTGCGGATTGGCGAACGCATCGACGACGCTGCCGCACGCTCCGGTCTTCGGATCGCGCGCGCCGAACACGACCCGCGCAATGCGCGCGTGCATGATGGCGCCGGCACACATCAGACAAGGTTCCAGCGTCACGTACAACTCGCAGCCGGGCAACCGGTAGTTCGCGACGATTTGCGCCGCGTGGCGCAACGCGACCATTTCGGCGTGTGCGGACGGGTCGTGACCACCGATCGGGTGGTTAAAGCCTCTGGCGATCACCTCGTCGCCCCGCACGAGCACCGCCCCAACCGGCACCTCGCCGGCGGCGCGAGCTTCTTCAGCCGCCGCCTGGGCCAAGGCCATGAATCGGAGATCGCGCTCGGAAGCGGGCGCTACCGTCGACGATGCGCCGGAAGGGAGCGCCGTATTGTCAGCGCAGACACGGGTATCGCAATCGGTCGACGGGGCAACTGTGACCCTGTCCGTCCCGGCATTCCCGATGGACCCGCTTACTTCTATGTGTTCGGGGCTGGCGGTCCCGGTGGTTGAATTGCAAGGCGCGAAGGAGTCCGGCTCGTGCGCAGCAAAGCGCAACTCCGGCGGCAGGGGGGCGTCAGCGCACGACTCCGGCTCGCTCACTGCGACTCCCTCTCAGCCGACGGAACATTAGCAGCGCGCTCGGAAAGGCGCTCGGCAATGCGCCGGCAGTATTCTCGCGGCAACACCAGCGGTCCGCCGCGTAGCGATTCGAGCGCCATGTCGAGCGCCAGCATCCGGGCGTGGATGCGACAACGGGCGGCTCGATGAGTGACCGCATTGAGTTCCGCCTGCAGACCACCGAGCGCGCGCAACTGCTCGGTCGCCGGCGGTGCGAACCCCGCAGTTGTCAGGATGCGGTTAGCGACTCGCACTTCTTCGGGCACCAGCGCATCCTCACCCGCGGCAAGCGGTGCCCGTGCGGCCGGGCTATCGACGAACTCACCGCGCGCGGCCGCGGCGGCAATACGTTGTTCGACTAACGCGTCAAGCAATTTCATCTGCAGTCCACTACGTTGCGGCCTGGGCATTCTATCAGGGCGCGCACGACGTTTCCGCGAGTTGAGCCGACGAAAATTCCCGCACTTTGCGATTTTGCGCAGCCGCGGACGGCATCGCATGCACTACGCTGACGATTCGTGGCCATGTGCGAGTGAAGGCTCCGCGCTGCTGCTCGTTATTTCTAGGTCCCGCTACAAAAACACGCCGAGCGACGCCTCCTCCGCACCGCCTGCGCGCTCATGAAGAAACGACCGTTATGCACACTCCAAAAACCAGTTCGCCAATGCCCTCCATCCGGCGCTACGTCTGCCTGATACTGACCGCCGTGGCGATCACGTTTGCTTTGTCCGGATGCGGCGTATTCTGCGGCGGCGCGGGAGGAAGCGGCGGAGGGTTCGCGGGCGGATGCGCGACCGGCGTACGTTTCTAGCGCGTACCAGCCTGTATCTAGTCCATTTGCAGCCTTTTTCTAGCCCGCCAGAGACCACTTGGCCAGCACGACATGCCGGGTGCGCCCCACCAGGCTATGCACCAGAGCGAATTCACGCACATTCCAGCAAGCGGGTTCGACAGCGATGGCCTCCGCCCAAGGCAAGCCATACGCCAGCGTGACGTGCGGCAGGAAGGGCTCGGCCGGCGACTCAGCCGAACCGGCAATTCCCGCATTTCGCAAAGCCTCTGCCAACACGTCCTGAAACTTGTAAAGCCCGGCAACGCCGTCACTGCCAGTCAACACCAATGGGCCCGGCCGGGGCCTGGACGCAAAACTACGCGCCATGTCGAACTGCACCGAAAACGGCTCCGTCCGGATGGACCCGGCAGCCTGTGAAGCCGCGTCGACCACGTCCTGCGGCAAACCTCCGGAAAATTTTCCGAGATGACCCAACGTGACATGCAAGCGGCTTGCAACCAGCGGCTTGCTTTTCGAGCGTGACTGCGTGCAGAACGCCTCACCGAGTTTCGCCATGGCTGCCGCCGTACGCGAGTCCGGGAAAACGGCGAAAAACAGACCGTCGGTTAGCTTGGGGGGCGCTTCGAGCCCAGGCAACCAGAGTTGCTCAGGCATGGTGCTCCTGGAAAATTAACGCCCGCATATAGGTGAACCTCCATTCATGACGCGAGCCAGCGCCCGCGGAAACTGTCTACAACCCGACCTGCCGACTAAACCGTTACGCCTCCAGAAACCACTTGCACTCCCGTCCGCCCCACGTACAATACTGTACATCCATACAGTATTGGTGGCAACGTGGAACTGCTTAAAAAACTGGAAGTATTGGCCGACGCCGCCAAGTACGACGCGTCCTGCGCAAGTAGCGCCGCACCCAAACGTGCATCACGCGGCGGGCCCGGGCTGGGCGCCAGCACGGGCGCCGGAATTTGCCACAGCTTTACACCAGACGGCCGTTGCGTCTCCCTGCTGAAAATCCTGCTCACCAATTTCTGTCTGTACGACTGCCAGTACTGCGTCAATCGGCGCACGAGCAACGTGCCCCGCGCGCGCTTCACGCCCGAGGAAGTGGTCGATCTCACGCTGGACTTCTACCGGCGCAATTACATCGACGGGCTGTTTCTCAGCTCCGGCATCATCCAGTCCTCCAACTACACCATGGAGCAACTCGTCCGGGTCGCACAGTCGCTGCGCGAAGACCACCAGTTCCGCGGCTACGTGCATCTGAAAACCATTCCCGATGCCGATCCTCAACTCATCGCTCAGGCGGGCCGCTACGCCGACCGTCTCAGTGTGAACATCGAATTGCCGACCGACAGCAGCCTCGCCCGGCTCGCTCCGGAGAAGAACGTTCATACCATCAAGCTTGCCATGGGCTCCATCCGCCTCGCGCAAGAAGAAGCGCAAAGCGATACGCGGGCGCCCTCTTTCTCGCCCGCCGGTCAAAGCACGCAAATGATCGTCGGCGCCGACCAGACCGACGATCGCACGATTCTTCAAACGGCCGAAACGCTCTACGGCTCTTACCGGTTGAAGCGCGTCTACTACTCGGCTTTCAGTCCCATTCCCGATAGTCCTACCGGGCTGCCGGCTCAGGCGCCACCGCTCCTGCGCGAGCATCGGCTTTATCAGGCCGACTTCCTGCTGCGGGGCTATGGGTTCAACGTCGGCGAGCTCTTCGCGGAGCCGGGCAACCTTTCGCTCGACATCGATCCCAAGCTGGCTTGGGCATTGGCGCACCGCGAGCAGTTTCCGGTCGACCTGAACCGGGCGCCGCTGCGCATGATCGCCCGAGTACCCGGCATCGGCATGCGCAACGCTAAACGGCTGGTCGAATTGCGGCGTTCGCGGCGAGTTCGTTACGAAGATCTCGTGCGACTGCGCTGTCCGCTAGACAAGATCAAGCCGTTCGTCGTGACGCAGGACTATCGTGCGGCGGCGCACGACGCGTCGTCGGAGCAATTGCGCCGCGTGCTGGCGCCGCCACCCGTACAACTGGCTTTGTTATAACGGCACACCATGCGGCGCATCGTCATCGAAGACCATTTCGCTTCATGGCGCGCAGCTGCCCTGCGCGCATTAGGAGAGCGCCTCGCTCCCGAGGCAATCGAATGGCGGGCGGGAGACGTAGCTGACCTGCCGCAAGATCAGGCCGCACTGGATTACAGCGAGGACCACGGCCAGGACCACAACCAGGACCACGGCGAAGCACCCGGCAAGGAATCTACCGGAGGAGCAGCGAGCGCACCCGGCTCGCCGCCCACGACAACGCCACCGCCACCGCCACTCCACGTCTCGAAGGAATTTTCCGCCTTGCTGCACGACGCCGCGCTTTACCGGGACCCGCAGCGCTGGGCGTTTTTATACAAGGTGCTATGGCGTTGGCAACAAGGCGATCGTTCGGCTGCGTCGCCGGCCGATGTGGATGGCGCGCGTCTCTATCACATGGCCAAACGCGTGCGGCGAGCCAAGCACGACATGATCGCGTACGTGCGTTTCCGCAAACAGCAAGCCACCGCCAGCAGCACGCCCGAATACATCGCGTGGTACGAGCCCGAGCATGACGTGTTGCCTTGGGCAGCCGAGCATTTCGCGCAACGCATGGGCGCGGCATCCTGGCTGATCGCGACGCCCCACGGTGCGGCTTTCTGGGACGGCAGTCAGTTGCACGTAGATCGGCAACGCGCGGTGGAGGGCGAGCATCGCTGCGAGACCGACGACGAAGCCGAAGCGCTCTGGCTCACGTACTACCGCAGCACGTTCAACCCGGCGCGCCTGAATGAAACCGCACTGGAACAACACATGCCCGTGCGTTTCTGGAAAGGCCTGCCCGAAGGCCAACTGATCCCCGGCATGATCAGCGAGGCGAAGAGCGGCGCGCGTCGCATTGCGCAGGCGAGCAGCGTCGGCGAACTCGACGGCAAGGCGATTCCGGTGGAAGCCGAGTCGGCCCAGCCGCTGCGCGCCCTCCCGTCTTCGCTGGATGCCTGCCGGCGTTGCGACCTATGGCGTCAAGCGACGCAAGCCGTGCCCGGCGCCGGCCCCCCTCACGCTCGCGTGATGCTGCTCGGCGAGCAGCCCGGCGATCAGGAAGACCTGAACGGGAAACCATTCGTCGGACCGGCGGGGCAATTGCTGGACGTCGCTATGCAACGCGCCGGCCTCGTTCGGAAAGACCTCTATCTCACCAACGCAGTCAAGCACTTCAAATGGGAGCCGCGCGGCAAGCGCAGGCTACATAAAACGCCGGCTCAGCGTGAAGTCGAAGCCTGCGCGCACTGGCTCGATCAGGAATTGCAGACCATACAGCCGTCCGTCATCGTCGCACTCGGCGCAACGGCGCTCAGCGCACTGCTACAACGGAAAGTGGCGCTGCGCGACTACCTCGGCACCCCATTCCAGGCCGCAGGTCGTTGGGTCGTCGCGACCTATCATCCATCGTTCGCGTTGCGCCAGTCGGACGACGCGGCGCGCGAGAAAGTGCTCGATGAAATCAGCAAAGCGCTCACTCGCGCGCAAGAACTAGCAGGAGAGCAAGGCGTCGGCCAATAAAAGAACAACGGGAAAACCACGATCCACCGAGCAAACGATGACAAGCCAAGGCAAGGAAAAGAAAGACAAGCCAAGGCGCAAACGTTGCTACCAGCCAACGAGCCCGTCAGTTCGGTAAATTCTCACCGCACGAGCCACTGAAAAACCGCGAAAAAAAAGGCGTCACGTTGCCGTGACGCCTTAAAAAGTTCTAGCCATTCCGAGGGCCGTGCTAGAACCTGAGAGACGGTATTTCGAGAGTTTGGCCGGCGAAGCAGCATTGATAAGGTACGCTGCGTTGATTTTGACGACGGGCTGCGTGAAGACGCCTCATCTGACAGAGCGCGGACCATCTGGATTCGAGACTTGTTGCTGACTACCCCAGATCGTCTTTCGAAATGAGGTTCCATTTTTTATGCTTATGCTGACTAAGTCAAGCAAAATCTATTGGGCCAAACTGTCACAGCAAAATATTCCGATACAATGAATCTTCTAGTGAAAGAACGCGATGTGGCCCGGGGAAGGACCCCAAGCAGAGTCTGAGAGAGTTACTCAATACGCATATACAAGAAAAAACTGGAATAAAGTTTCATAAAACCACATGACCCGACCTACGTCCCCCCAAAGCGCCGCCGAGTCAGTCAAAGAAAAAGACGGCTCGACCGACGAAGTCACCGCCCTTGCGCGTGGCCTCACTGTTTTACGCTCCATTGCTGCGGCCGACGCGCCGCTCAGCAACCGCGAACTTACCGAACTCACCGGCATCCCCAAACCAACCGTTTCACGCATTACTGCCACGCTCGTTAGCGCAGGTTTTCTGTTCCGTTTGCCCGACAGCGAGCGCTTCGTACTGACCTCGTCGGTGTTGGAGTTGAGCAACGGCTTTCTGCGTAACTTCGACATCCGCTCACGCGCCCGTCCCTTCCTCATCGAACTGGCCGAGCGCACGGCGTTGTCCGTTCATCTCGCCGTCCGCGACCGGCTGGACATGGTGGTGATCGACGCGATCCGCCCGCGCTCGGCCGTACTCGTGTCCCGTCTGGAAATCGGCTCGCGTATGAACCTGACCCGCACGGCCATCGGCCGCGCGTATCTGGCGGCGCTGGCCGAGCCGGAACGCGAAAAGTTGCTCATCGGCCTGCAAGCCGCCGAAGGCGACGACTGGGGTCACGTCGGCAGCCATCTCGAGAGCGCCCTGCGCGACACCATGGAGCGCGGCTTCGCAATTGCCACGGGCGAGTGGTACGACGGCCTGAACGCGATTGCGCAGGGCTTCACCGGTCCCTCGGGCGAGCGCTATGCGGTCAACTGCGGCGGCTCGGCCGACCAGTGTCCTCGCGACTGGTTGATATCACGCGCCGCCCCGGCGCTCATCGAGTGCATCTCGCAGATCGTGCTCGAGATCGGCGGCACGCCAGGACGCCGCCTCGACACCTGAACCGCTTGCAAACTCTCCGTTCGATGTTCGTGACAATAAGAACAGCACATGGGGCGCCTGCTTCATACCCTGTAACCTTTGTAATCTGAAGAAAAATACGCCGGTGGACGGTTACAGGGCGCACGACGTAGGATCATGCATTCCCGCAGCGAGGCGCTTGCCCGGCGGGCCTTCGGCGCCCATCGGGCAAGCCGCGGCCCGCCTCCCGCACCGCCGCGCCGCGTTAAACCACGTTGAATCAGGTTGCACCGCGTTAAATCCTTAAGCACGCGTTAACCTCGTTGTCCCGCGCCTCGGGTAGCATCGCGCTCAACGCGCGGCACCCGCATTGTCGACACCGCCTGTTACGCCGCATGCGCGCGCATGCCTCTCTCCTGACCTGGGAGCGGCAGCGTGCGAGCGAATTACATCAAAGCCACCAGACCGAACCGATGGACGAACAACAAAAGCATTCGGAAACCTCTCGCCCTGCTCCCCAAACACCCCAGACGGCATCCGGGACCGCTGCGCCGGGGACGGTGAAACGGCACCGCGTCCGCAACACCGTGCTGATCGTCATCGTGCTGGCGATCCTCGGCTTCGTGCTGTGGCGCTGGCATAACGCAGGAGGTCCGAATGGCGCTCCGGGCGCGGGCGGGGCAGCCGGAGCCAGCGGCGCCGGTGGTGCCAGCGGCGGCCACGGCGGCGGCGGTCGCGGTGGGCGTGGCGGTATGGGCAACATGCCGCAACCGGTTCACGTGGCCACCGTCACACAAGGCGAGATGCCCGTCGTGCTGACCGCACTCGGCACGGTCACTCCGCTCGCCAGTGTCACCGTATTACCGCAACTGAGCGGCGTGCTGCAGGACGTGTATTTCAAGGAAGGGCAAATGGTCAGGAAGGGCGACGTGCTCGCCCAGATCGACCCTCGCCCCTATCAGATCTCGCTCGACAACGCCCAGGGCACGCTCGCTCGCGACCAGGCGCTGCTGCAAACCGCCCGGCTCGACCTGAAGCGTTATCAGACGCTGCTGTCGCAGGACTCCATCGCGAGTCAGCAGGTCGACACGCAAGCCTCGCTCGTCCGCCAATACGAAGGCACGGTGAAGTCCGATCAGGCCAATGTCGACACCTACAAGCTCGACCTCGTCTACGCGCGCATCACCGCGCCGGTGTCAGGCCGGGTCGGTCTGCGCCAGGTCGATCCCGGTAATTACGTCACACCGGGCCTGTCCACCGGCATCGTCGTAATTACGCAGTTGCAGCCGATCAGCGTGATTTTCACCACCTCCGAAGACAACCTGCAGCAGGTCCTGCAACAGACGCAAACCGGCGCGACGCTATCGGTCACCGCGTACGACCGCAGCAATACCAACTCGCTCGAAGGCGGCTCGCTCGAAACGCTGGACAACCAGATCGACACCACCACCGGCACGGTCAAGCTGCGCGCGATCTTCAGGAACGATAAAAATCTGCTGTTCCCGAATCAGTTCGTGAACACCCGCCTGCTCGTGAACACCATCAAGGACGCGGTGATCGTCCCGACCACCGCGGTGCTGAACGGCTCGATGGGCGCGTTCGTCTACGTCGCGAAACCGGATAACACGGTCACCGTGCGCACGGTGAAGGTCGGTCCCGTCGACGGCGAGCGCACCAGCATCGCGTCCGGCCTGCAAGTGGGCGAGCGCGTCGTGATCGACGGCTCGGACCGCCTGAAGGAAGGCGCGAAGATCACGATTCCGGCCGACAAACCGCGCGGTGCCTCGGGCGCGCATGGCGCATATGGCGCGAACGGTGCGAGTGGCGCCTCCGCGCCGTGGGCCGCTTCCGGCGCGCATCGGCATCGCAAACACGCTTCAGAAGCTTCGCAATAAAGGCACGGCACTTACCGCATGAATCCCTCCCGCGCTTTTATTCTGCGTCCCGTCGGCACCGCGCTGCTGATGGCGGCGATCATGCTGGTCGGTCTCGTCGCGCTGCGATTTTTGCCGCTGTCGGCCCTGCCCGAAGTCGACTATCCGACGATCCAGGTGCAAACCTTTTATCCGGGCGCAAGCCCGGACGTGATGACCTCGTCGGTCACCGCGCCGCTCGAACGGCAGTTCGGGCAGATGCCGTCGCTCAACCAGATGTCGTCGCAAAGCTCGGCCGGCTCGTCGATCATCACGCTGCAGTTCAGCCTCGACCTGCCGCTGGACATCGCCGAGCAGGAAGTTCAGGCCGCCATCAACGCGGCCGGCAACCTGCTGCCCTCCGACCTGCCCGCGCCGCCGATCTACGCGAAGGTCAACCCGGCCGACGCGCCGATCATCACGCTCGCGCTGAGTTCGAAAACCCTGCCGCTCACCCAGGTGCAGGATCTCGCCGACACGCGTCTCGCGCAGAAAATCTCGCAGGTCGCGGGCGTCGGCCTGGTGAGCCTGTCGGGCGGACAGCGGCCGGCCATCCGGATTCAGGCGAACCCGCGCGCGCTGGCGGCGTACGGTCTGAATCTCGACGACCTGCGCACCACCATCGCCAACCTCAACGTCAATACGCCGAAGGGCAACTTCGACGGTCCGACGCGCAATTACACGATCAACGCGAACGATCAGCTAACGGACGCGAACGCCTATAAAAGCGCCGTAGTCGCCTACAAGAACGGCCGCCCGGTCATGTTGACGGACGTCGCCACCATCGCCCAGGGCGCCGAGAACACCAAGCTCGGCGCGTGGGTCGACAACACGCCGGCCATCATCCTGAACGTGCAGCGCCAGCCGGGCGCGAACGTCATCCAGGTGGTGGACAGCATCAAGGCGCTGCTTCCGCAACTCCAGCAGTCGCTGCCCGCCGCGCTCGACGTGCGCATCGTCACCGACCGCACCACTACGATCCGCGCGTCCGTGCGCGACGTGCAGTTCGAACTCGCGATGTCGGTGGTGCTGGTGGTGCTGGTGATGTATCTGTTCCTCGCCAACGTCTACGCCACCATCATTCCGAGCCTGTCGGTGCCGCTCTCGCTGATCGGCACGCTCGCCGTGATGTACCTGTGCGGCTTCTCGCTCGACAACCTGTCGCTGATGGCGCTGACCATCGCGACCGGCTTCGTCGTCGACGACGCGATCGTGATGATCGAAAACATCGCGCGCTACGTCGAAGACGGCGAGTCGCCGCTAGAGGCCGCGCTAAAAGGCTCGAAGCAGATCGGCTTCACCATCATTTCGCTGACCGTCTCGCTCATCGCCGTGCTGATTCCGCTGCTGTTCATGGGCGACGTGGTCGGCCGGCTGTTCCACGAGTTTGCGATCACGCTGGCGGTGACCATCGTCATCTCGGCCGTCGTCTCGCTCACGCTGGTGCCGATGATGTGCGCGAAGCTGTTGCGTCACACGCCGCCGCACGAGAGTCACCGCTTCGAAGCGAAGGCGCACAAGTCGATCGACTGGGTGATTGCCCGCTATGCGGTCGCGCTCACGTGGGTGCTCGACCGGCAGCGCTCGACGCTCGTCGTCGCGCTGCTCACGCTGGTGCTGACGGGCGTGCTGTACGTGTTCATTCCCAAGGGCTTTTTCCCGGTCCAGGACACCGGCGTGATCCAGGCCATTACGCAGGCGCCGCAGTCGGTGTCGTATGCGTCGATGGCGCAACGTCAGCAGACGCTCGCCGAGCAGATCCTGAAGAACCCCGATGTCGAAAGCCTGACTTCGTTCATCGGCGTGGACGGCAGCAATATCACGTTGAACAGCGGGCGCATGCTGATCAACCTGAAGCCGCGCGACGATCGCAGCAGCACCGCGAGCGAGGTGATCCGCCAGTTGCAGCGCGACGTCGCGCATATTCCCGGCGTGTCGCTCTACATGCAACCCGTGCAGGATCTGACGATCGACTCCACGGTCAGCCCCACGCAGTACCAGTTCATGCTGACCGATCCGAACATCGGCGAGTTGACCACGTGGGTGCCGAAGCTGGTCGACCGCCTTAAGCAGGCGCCCGAACTGGCGGACGTGGCCACCGACCTGCAGGACAACGGCCAGTCGGTGTACATCGAAATCGACCGCGCCACCGCGTCGCGCTACGGCATCACGCCGGCCACCGTGGATAGCGCGCTGTACGACGCGTTCGGCCAGCGCATCATCTCGACCATCTTCACGCAGTCGAATCAATATCGCGTGATTCTGGAAGCGCAACCGGAGATGCAGCATTACACCGAATCGCTGAAGTCGATCTACCTGCCCTCTTCCACGTCCACCGGCGGACAGGTGCCGCTGTCGTCCATCGCGCGCTTCATCGAGAAACCCGCGCCGTTGCTCGTCACGCATCTGAGCCAGTTCCCGGCCACCACGGTGTCGTTCAACCTGGCGCCCGGCGCGTCGCTGGGCGCCGCCGTCAAGGCCATCGATCAGGCCGAGAAAGACATCGCGCTGCCCGCCTCGTTCCAGACCCGCTTCCAGGGTGCGGCGCTGGCGTTCCAGTCGTCGCTGTCGAACGAACTGTTCCTGATTCTCGCGGCCATCGTCACGATGTATATCGTGCTCGGCGTGCTGTACGAGAGCTTCATTCACCCCATCACGATTCTCTCCACGCTGCCGTCGGCCGGCGTCGGCGCGTTGCTCGCGCTGATGCTCACCGGACACGATCTCGACATCATCGGGATTATCGGCATCGTGCTGCTGATCGGTATCGTGAAGAAGAACGCGATCATGATGATCGACTTCGCGCTGTACGCCGAGCGCGAGGAAGGCAAGGCGCCGCGCGACGCGATCTATCAGGCCTGTCTATTGCGTTTCCGTCCTATTCTGATGACCACCCTCGCCGCCCTGCTTGGCGCATTGCCGCTGATGCTCGGCACCGGCGCGGGCTCGGAGTTGCGCCGGCCGCTCGGTATCGCGATTGCCGGCGGTCTGATCGTCAGCCAGTTGCTGACGCTGTTCACGACACCGGTCATCTATCTCGGCTTCGATGCGCTGGCGCGCCGCGCCCGCGCGCGCTTCCATCGCGGCGATGCGCCCCGCGGCACCACGCCGCCCGCCAGCGATGCGGGGAACTGAGCGATGAACCTGTCGCGTCCGTTTATCTCGCGCCCGGTCGCTACCACGCTGCTGGCGATCGGCATCGCGCTGGCCGGCATTTTCGCGTTCACGAAGTTGCCGGTCGCACCGTTGCCGCAGGTCGACTTCCCGACCATCTCGATTCAGGCCTCGTTACCGGGCGCGAGTCCGGACACGGTGGCGACCAGTGTCGCCAGTCCGCTCGAACGGCATCTCGGCTCGATTGCCGACGTGACCGAGATGACGTCGCAAAGCTCGGTCGGCGCGGCGCGCATTACGATGCAGTTCGGCCTGAACCGCGACATCGACGGCGCCGCGCGCGACGTGCAGGCAGCCATCAACGCGGCGCGCGCCGACCTGCCGGCGAGCTTGCGCAGCAACCCGACCTATCACAAGGTCAATCCGGCCGACGCGCCGATCCTGATTCTCGCGCTCACATCGAACACCCTGACCGCCGGCCAGTTGTACGATTCCGCGGCCACTGTTTTGCAGCAGTCGCTTTCGCAGGTGGACGGCGTCGGCGAAGTGGACGTGAACGGCTCGGCCAATCCGGCCGTGCGTGTCGAACTGGAACCGCAGTTGCTGTTCCACTACGGCATCGGTCTCGAAGACGTGCGCGCGGCGCTCGCTTCCGCGAACGCGAACAGCCCGAAAGGCTCGATTGAATTCGGCGCGAACCGCGTGCAGATCTACACGAACGATCAGGCCAGCAAGGCCGCGCAATATCGCGACCTGATCATCGCGTATCGCAACGGCTCGGCGGTCAAGCTCTCCGACGTGTCCGAGGTTGTGGACTCGGTGGAAGACCTGCGCAACCTCGGTCTCGTGAACGGCAAACGCTCGGTGCTGGTCATGCTGTATCGCCAGCCGGGCGCGAACATCATCGACACCATCGACCGCGTGAAGGCGATGCTTCCGCAGCTCCACGCGTCGCTGCCGGCCGATGTCGATATCACGCCGACCTCCGACCGCTCCACCACGATTCGTGCGTCGCTGAAGGACACCGAGCACACGCTGCTGATTTCGGTGGCGCTGGTGATCATGGTGGTGTTCCTGTTCCTGCGCAACTGGCGCGCGACGCTGATTCCCACGGTCGCCGTGCCGATCTCGATCATCGGCACGTTCGGCGCGATGTACATGCTGGGCTTCTCGATCGACAACCTGTCGCTGATGGCGCTAACCATCGCCACCGGCTTCGTCGTCGACGATGCGATCGTGGTGCTGGAGAACATCTCCCGGCACATCGAGAACGGCGTGCCGCGCATGAAGGCCGCTTTTCTCGGCGCGCGCGAAGTCGGCTTTACGGTGCTGTCCATCAGCATCTCGCTGGTCGCCGTGTTCCTGCCGATTCTGCTGATGGGCGGGATTGTCGGCCGGCTGTTCCGCGAGTTCGCACTGACCTTGTCGCTGGCGATTGCCGTGTCGCTGATCGTCTCGCTCACGCTGACGCCGATGATGTGTTCGCGCTTTTTACGCGAGCCGCAGGACCGCAAGGAGGAAGGACGGTTTGGCCGGTGGCTCGAACGCAACTTCATGGCGATGCAGCGCGGCTACGAGCGCACGCTGAACTGGTCGCTGCTGCATCCTCGGCTGATCGTGACGATTCTGGTTCTGACCATCGGGCTGAACGTCTGGCTTTATATCATCGTGCCGAAGGGCTTCTTTCCGCAGCAGGACACCGGGCGACTGGTCGGCGGCATTCAGGCCGACCAGAGCACCTCGTTCCAGGCGATGAAAGGCAAGTTCGCCGAGATGATGTCGATCGTCAGCAAGAATCCGGCGGTGGATAGCGTGGTCGGTTTCACGGGCGGACGGCAAACCAACTCCGGCTTCATGTTCGTGTCGCTGAAGTCGAAGAGCGAGCGCGGCGCGTCGGCCGACGAAGTGATCCAGCAACTGCGCGCGCCGCTCGGCGACGTGGCGGGCGCGCGGACTTTCCTGCAGTCGGTGCAGGACATCCGGGTTGGTGGACGGCAATCCAACGCGCAGTATCAGTTCACGTTGCTGGCGGATTCGACGCCCGACCTGTACCTGTGGGGGCCGAAGCTCACCGAGGCATTGCAGGCGCGTTCCGAACTCGCCGACGTGAATTCGGATCAACAGCAAGGCGGTCTGGAGGCGCTGGTGACGATCGATCGTTCGACGGCTTCGAGGCTCGGCATCAAGCCGGCGCAGATCGACAATACGCTGTACGACGCGTTTGGCCAGCGGCAGGTGTCGACCATCTACAACCCGCTGAATCAGTATCACGTCGTGATGGAAGTTGCGCCGAAGTACTGGCAGAGCCCGGACATGCTCAAGCAGATTTACGTGAGTACGTCGGGTGGCAGTGCGAGTGGTGCGCAGACGACGAATGCGCCGGCGGGCACGGTGACGTCGGCGGCGACTGCGAGCACGACGACTTCGTCTATGGCTGGCGGCACGGCGGGGACGACGGCATCGAGCGCGGCCAGCATTGCGGCCGATTCCGCGCGCAATCAGGCGATCAATTCGATTGCGGCGAGCGGCAAGTCGAGCGCTTCGTCGGGCGCGGCGGTGTCGACGTCGAAGGAAACGATGGTGCCGTTGTCGGCGATTGCCAGCTTCGGGCCGGGCAGTACGCCGTTGTCGGTGAATCATCAGAGCCAGTTCGTGGCGTCGACGATTTCGTTCAATCTACCGCCGGGGGTGTCGTTGTCGACCGCCACGCAGGCGATCTACGACACGATGGCCGAGATCGGAATGCCGGGGACCATCCACGGCAGTTTTCAGGGGACGGCGCAGGCGTTCCAGCAGTCGATGTCGGATCAGCCGATTCTGATTCTGGCGGCGTTGGCGGCGGTGTATATCGTGTTGGGGATGCTGTACGAGAGCTATATCCATCCTTTGACTATTTTGTCGACGTTGCCTTCGGCGGGGGTTGGGGCGTTGCTTGCGTTGCTGTTGTTCAGGACGGAGTTCAGCATTATTGCGTTGATCGGGGTGATTCTGCTGATTGGTATCGTCAAGAAGAACGCGATCATGATGGTGGATTTTGCGATTGAAGCCTCGCGGCATGGGTTGTCGTCGAGGGATGCGATTTTTCAGGCTTGTATGCTGCGGTTCCGGCCGATCATGATGACGACTTTTGCAGCGCTTTTGGGAGCGCTGCCGTTGGCGTTCGGGCGGGGGGAAGGGGCGGAATTGCGGGCGCCTTTAGGGATTGCTATTGTCGGCGGGTTGATTGTTAGTCAGATGCTCACTTTGTATACCACGCCCGTGGTTTATCTTTATATGGATCGGGTTCGGGTTAGGTGGGAGAAGAGGTTTCGGCGGGGGGCTGTAATATAGGTTTTTCGTTGCACTCGGCTTTTTTTTTCGTTGCACTGGCTGTTTTGGCCTTTCCTTGCATTGGTAGTGGTCTATTAGCGTTCCCCCTGTGCGGGGGGGCACCTACTTTTCTTTGCCGCCGCAAAGAAAAGTAGGCAAAAGAAAGCGGGCTCAAACCGCTAACTTTTAAGCGGCAACCGCGCGAGGTCTTTGGCAGTGGTGCATCTGGAATCCGTGTTCCCGCACATTCCGCCCCGGTGACAAGGCAGTCATTCTTCCGGCGGCGCTTCGCGCGCCCCCGGGTCGTTCTTGGAACCCTCGGTTTTTTTTGCCTTCCGTTGTTTACCCATCCGCGACGCACGCAGTGCGGAGTGGGAGCTGATGAGTGCTTTGTCACTAACGCAGAATGCGCGAGGGCACGGATTCCAGATGCACCACTACCAAGGAAACGCCGCGGTTCCCGCTTAAGAATTAGCGGTGTGAGCCGCTTTCTTTTGCCTACTTTTCTTTGCGGCGGCAAAGAAAAGTAGGTGCCCCCCCGCACAGGGGGAACGCTAATAGACCACTACCAAAACAAGGAAAGGCCAAAGGCCAAAAAAGCCAGTGCAACGAAAAAAAACCAAGTGTAACGACTAACCCCTTTTATTCACTCTCCCCCCGAATCCCAAACAGGTAATAAAGCAAAAACCCCATCACCGAAAACCCAGCCACGATCATCACCGTGACCAGTTCATAATGCGCACTCTGCTCAGCAATCCGCTGCAACGTCTCATGATCGGGCCGCGGCACCTCCCCAAATAACTTCAATTGCCATTCATAGGTGCTGGTGGTCAGCATCGCCTTCACCGGCTCCCAAACATGACTCGCCGCAATGCCAAGCCCGGCCGCCGATAAAAAGCCCCCATAAATCCGCTGACGTCGCTCAGTACGCGCAGCGATAACCTGACGCATCAACTCATCAACACGATCAATAAGCTGCAACAAATCCGCTCGCTGCTCAGAAAGTCCCCACATTCGCTGAAGCCTCTCCGCAAGCTGGTTGTGATCGTAATCAGCCTCAAGAAGCGTGGCATCACTCAAAGCGGCAAGCGCCGACGCCTTGGTTCGCACCATGTCCTCCGACCAGCGCGCAAGATCACGCTTCTGCACCGGGCGTCGTGCAGCATCATCACCAGTCTGTCGACCAGCTTCGCTCGTCTTGTCGTTCCGCTCGTCGGATGCATCCAGCAATTCCGCCGTCCACGCTGCGAGTTTGTCTGCATACTCATGCAGGAAACGATCATAAGCCGAGCTCGCCTCGGCCACGCGCGCCGCCAGTTTCAAAAAATGGTCGAGCGCTACCGTCTCGCCATCGCTGCTGTAAAACGTCACGCCCTGCCGATGGAAAACCGCCGTCACTCCGCCAAAATGCTCGACCTCGTAACGACCCGACTCAGGCAGCGAGAAAGGACTCTCGACCAATGTCTCCTGCATCGACTGTCTCGCGAGCCATGCATGGAAAGTCGGCGTCTCGAGGATCACCCGGTCCGGCTGCAACGGATCATCGCCCGTCGCGGCTTCCTGGCGGCGAAATCGCGCAATGCGCCGCACGTTGCCGGTTTTCGCCTGCGTGTCGTCGATCCGTTCGACCAGTTTCCGCACGGGTTCGACGAAAGCGATCTCCCAAAGCGCGGGAATCACGTCGGCCCGCCAGTCGAGTTTCGTGCCCGACTGATCGTGTGCCACCCACTTTGGCGCAGCAATGAGCGTATATCGCCCTCCGTCGTCATACCATGGCTGATTCGGCGCGCCCGGCAGCAGGCGCGCTGCATCATCCGGATCGACATAGCTCTCCAGCCAACGCGGCGCATCGTGCGGACGTGTCGCCCCCCAGCGCGCATTCTCCAGTTCTTCGAGTCGCTTCCACAACGTACCGAGATGCGCACCGGTCACGGGATCGACCGATATCACCATGTCGTTGCCAGTACCGCGCTCACCCGGCCGATGGACGGCAAGTAGTCCGAACCCGCGGTGCGTCCACGTGTTGACGGTGTCCGTGCGTGCCATCACCTTCAACACACCGCTCGCAAAACCCTCGGTCAGGAACAGCGCATCGAGTACGACGCGACGCTGCGTGCCGCCCAGATCGGCCAGCAACTGGCAACGACGGGCCCGCTTCAGCGCCAGTTCGTACATTTGCCGCTCATGGGCGAGCTGACCGACCGCGCGAGCGTAATCGCGACTGTTCAGCACCCCGATGCCGCCAAGCGGATCGGCGTGAGACGCGCACATCGTTTCCAGCAAGTTCAGACACGCCAGCATGCCTTGCGCGACAAAGCCGTTCGATACCGTCTCCGTCACCTCCTCCGGGACATAGGAATGTCCCAGCGCCGACAGCAGACACGCCGCGGACTGCTCCAGTCGCTCGCCATCCAGATAAGTGCCGCTCTCCCATGCACTGACATAGGAGAGCCATGCGTTCCGGTCCATGTCGTCGAGCGCCACTCCGTCGAGGCGCGCTCCGAACAGCAGCAACGCAAAACACGTGTCCAGCGAGAAATCTTCGACGACGATCTTACGGATCGCCGATGTGTCGGCCACCCGGGTTCGCCAGTATTCGATCAGGGCGTCGTCGGCGTGTCGGATGAAAGCGCTGACCGATGGATGGGCCGCGCTCGCGTAGCCTTTGTGATTCAGCGAAATGCCGCCACTCGTCGCGCCGGGATTCGGATTGCCGAGCCCGACGAGCACGCTGCCCGGTTCGCCGGCAACGGCGCTGCTGTTCAGTTCGAATACGAGGTCGGAGCGTTTCCACCAGCGTGCTGTGTGCTTCGTTGCAGTCATTGTTCTTGTCACGTTAGCTGATCGTCTTGAGCAGTTGTTGCCAGCCACGGACGTTCCAGTCGCTGATATCGATGTTGGGTTCGGTGTTCGCCTGTGTCGCACAGTATTTATCGACCAGTGGTGTCAGGCGGGCAATCGACAGCCCCCCACCGCCCAGCAACTGGATATTGACCTGCGCCAGCAATTCGTCGAATGCGCCGTACGTGCTGGACCCGGTGATGTTGAACCGGGACGCGCGGTCGACCAGCTCCCGTGCATTGTTAGCCAGCAGTTCCTGCCGGCACTGCGCCACGGGCTTGATCGCGGCCTTTTCGCGGTCGTACGCGTCCTGCTGGGAACGGTGGAACGTGCTCGCCTGATCGAATTGACGCTGCGCATACTGGACATCCTCCGGTGTGGCGCAGGTACCCTTGATGTAGCGCTGTTCGACATCGGTCAAGCTGTGCGGCTTCAGCTTGCGGCTGTCGTAGCTCGTGCCGGCCGGCAATGGCTCGGCATGAACCAGCGAGCCCAGTTCTATCTTGCAATCGCCGTCCACCCGATTGATCAGCTGCGTGTTCTGCAGCAGCACGTTCACGATATCGCTCGCGTTTTCGCTGCTGTTTTTGAGGAGGTCGTTGACGTAGAACACACGCCAGGTCATTCCGCCGCCCATGAAGAGCTTCACGGTGTCGACGTCGTCGCGCCTGATTGCGTCGCGCAGGTTCTGATCGGTCCACGACACGCCGCGGTTCTGCAGTTCCTTGCGCGGATCGGAACTCGTTTCCTGCTTCACATTCACCATCGTCTTCTGGATGTTGTCCACGCCAGACTTGATGACGACCGTGTTGACCAGCGTCCCCGAGGACAATCCAAGCGTCGCCACACCGATCGCACCGACGGCGACGATGCCACCCAGCACCCACACCGTCTTGCGCCGCAGCCACGTCGTGTCCTCGCGCACGCCCCGCACCTCGGCGCCGAGTTGACTGAGATCGGATTTGAACGAATCGATATCGTCGCCGAACCGTTTCAGCTGAGCTTCCGTGCGCCCGAAATATTGCTGCAGTTGATCCGCGTTCGCATCGAAGAACGCATCCGGATTCACGCGGGTGTGTCCCCGGTCGAACGCCTTTTGCAACGGTTCGACGATCTCCGTGTAGTAACGATCGAGGAGCGCGACCTGCACCGGCGTGACCCGCTTGTGATGCGCGACCCGATTGCGGATGCTACGGACATCGCTCAGAAACGCTTCGAGCGTCGCCCGCTTTTCGTCGAGAAACTGGAGGAACGGTGTGTCGGAAAACAGTTTGCCGTAGTTCTGCGGATACTCTTTTACATTGACGAACATCGAGACGAGTTCGCCGAACATCGAACCCGACAGCAGATCGCCTTTGTCACCGGCCTTCGCCCACTTCTCCACGGCCGCCTTGTTCAGCGCAGCAAAATGCTCACGGAGCCGGTCCTGACTGCCATATGCCTCGGTGATGAGGCTGCGGATTACCAGTTCGAGCGCACGCACCTGCTGCTGGGTACGCGTACTTGCCACGCCCTCTTCTGGAGACGACTCAGGCAAGGCCGTATCGAAGGTGAGTGGCGGATTAGCTTCTTTTACCGTGTTAAGCGCATCGATTAATCGAAGTGCCGCGATCATTGCGTTTCCGGTATTACCATCGGACGCGGGAACGCCTTCCCACATCTGCGCACGCCGGATAGCGGTGAGCAACGCCTGGATTTGTTCCTCGTTGAGGTTCAAGCGCTTTGCCGTTAAGGCGGTACCGCCCAGCGCATTTCTCTGACGGTCGAATGCCGTGAAATATTGCGCAAATGTCAAATCACGGGACAGCGTTTTCGCCCCCATGAATTCAATGACACTCGCTACCCCATTGCGGCAAATGGTCCAATACGCATTGACTGCGTCCACTTTCCCCGATTCCACACCCTGCGCCGACATGCTTTGCCTTTTCTCGTTTGATTGTGCTGACGGTCGAAACTGTTTTTGCTTTCGAACTGCATTATCGGCACGAATGAGGATTTTTCAAGGGTGGGAATTTATTAGCGGTTTGGTGGTGGAATTTGTAAGGCGGGCTGAGTCAATAATGGGTTAGCGTTAGCGCTTGTGGAAGTGGGAAAGTGAAAGACGTGGAACGGCGAGGACTTCAAGGGCAGCCGCTACCGTCAAGGGGGTTTGACGGTAGCGGTGTTGATTTCAATTTAATCGGGGGGAGTTTGAATTACTCCCACTCAATCGTCGCCGGCGGCTTCCCCGAAATGTCATAAACCACGCGATTAATCCCGCGCACTTCATTAATAATCCGGTTCGACACGTGCCCCAGCAACTCGTGCGGCAAGTGCGCCCAATGAGCGGTCATGAAGTCGAGCGTCTGCACCGCACGCAACGCCACCACGTACTCATACGTGCGGCCATCGCCCATCACGCCCACGCTCTTCACCGGCAGAAACACCGCGAAGGCCTGGCTCGTCAGGTCGTACCAGGACTTGCCCGTTTCCTTGTCGATAAACGTCCGCAGCGTCTCGATGAAAATCGCGTCCGCGCGACGCAACAGGTCCGCAAAGTCGCGGCGCACTTCACCGAGAATCCGCACGCCCAAACCCGGGCCCGGGAACGGATGGCGGTACACCATCGCCGGCGGCAAACCAAGCTTCACGCCGAGTTCGCGCACTTCGTCCTTGAACAACTCGCGCAGCGGTTCGAGCAACTTCAGATTCAGCGTCTCCGGCAAGCCGCCCACGTTGTGGTGGCTCTTGATGGTCTGCGTGCCCTTCTTGCCCTTGCCTGCCGATTCGATCACGTCCGGGTAGATCGTGCCCTGCGCGAGCCACTTCGCATCGGTCAGCTTGCCGGCTTCGGCCTGGAACACTTCGACGAATTCCGCGCCGATGATCTTGCGCTTCGCTTCCGGATCGGTCACGCCGGCCAGCTTCGACAGGAACACTTCGCTCGCGTCGACGTGAATCACCTTCACGCCGAGGTGATCGGCGAACGTGGCCATCACCTGCTCGGCTTCGTTCAGACGCAAGAGACCGTGGTCGACGAACACGCAAGTCAGCTGGTCGCCAATCGCGCGATGCAGCAGCGCCGCCGCCACCGACGAATCCACGCCGCCCGACAGGCCGAGAATCACGTGCTCTTTACCCACCTGCTCGCGAATTTTAGCGACCGCTTCGTCGACGTAGTTACCCATCTCCCAGTCGGCCTGCGCACCGCAGATCTTCAGCACGAAACGTTCGAGCATCGCGCGACCCTGCACGGTGTGCGTGACTTCCGGATGCCATTGCAAGCCGTAGAAATGACGCACCTCGTCGGCCATCGCGGCGATCGGACAGGATTCAGTCGACGCCATCAGCGCGAAACCCGGCGGCATTTGCAGCACCTTGTCACCGTGGCTCATCCACACCTTCAGCATGCCGTGACCTTCGGGCGTGGTGAAGTCGCTGATGCCTTCGAGCAGGCTCGTATGGTTACGCGCGCGCACTTCGGCGTAACCGAACTCGCGCAGATGACCGATGTCCACCTTGCCGCCGAGTTGCTCGGCCATCGCCTGCATGCCGTAGCAAATGCCCAGCACGGGCACGCCGAGTTCGAACACCGCTTGCGGCACGCGCGGCGTGTCCGTCTCGGTCACCGAACTCGGACCGCCGGACAGAATCACGCCCTTCGGCGCGAAATCGCGAATGAACGACGCGTCGACGTCGTACGGATGAATTTCCGAATACACGTTGGCTTCGCGGACGCGACGTGCAATCAGTTGAGTGACTTGCGAACCGAAGTCGAGGATCAGAATCTTGTCATGCATGGCAGCGGACGGTGTCAAAAGTGAGCGGATACGGAATGCCGCGCACGAAGCGCGGCGTCGAATTCAAAACAGCCAGCAAGGCGGAAAGCAGCAGGACGGAAGCGCCGGCATCAACCATGAAACGGTGGACGCGGCCCGCCGGGTGCATCGGCAGCGGCGTTGCGGGCATCGTCGCGTGCCGCGGCGGCCGAACTGGCAGCGGAGCTGGCCGATGCGCGCGCGGAACGCTCCGCGCGCTTGGCCCGCTCTGCAGCGGTGAGATTGGCTTCGTCGACAACCGGGTACGAAGTCGCAGGCGTAACGGCCGGCGCCACTGCGGTGTCCGGGTGATACACCGGGAAACCCGCCGTGAGCGGCTGCGGCTCCTGACGATTGGCCGCGTTTCTCGCCGCATCTTTCGCGGCTTGACGCTCGGCCCGTTCGGCAGCAGCGGCTTCAGCCAGCCGCTCCCGTTCGCGCCGTCGCACCGCGCTCGCCAGTCGCACCCCGCCCAGCCCGATCAGTAGCAGCACCACACCCGTGAGCACTGCGACGATCTGCCCGAAGCCGGTCAGCGCCGGCGTATGCAAGCCGAGCAGCCACACCAGCATCAGCACGCCGGTCAGCCAGTTCACATGACCGACGACCTTCGCGACCGACGACGTCAGCGCGCCGTCGATAGACGCATGCATGGCCAGCCACGCCAGCCCGATGAGCGCCACGCCAAACCCCTGGCCGACCAGCGCCGGCTGCGTCTGCACCAGTTGCAGCGCGTTGTACAACGAAGTCCATGGCGTCAGCAGAAACAGCAGACCGAACGCAAGCAACAACACGGCATCGAGGATGAGTACAGCGCGCAGCAATGGCTTCATTGGTTTTAGTCCACGTGGTAGTTGGGCGCTTCCTTGGTGATCTGCACGTCGTGCACGTGCGACTCGCGCAGGCCCGCGCCGGTGATCTGCACGAACTCGGCCTTGTCGTTCATCTCCGAAATCGTGCGGCAACCGCAATAACCCATGCTCGCGCGCACGCCGCCGATCAGCTGATACAGGATGGCGTTGACCGAACCCTTGTACGCGACGCGCCCTTCGATACCTTCCGGCACCAGCTTGTCGATATTCGCGGAGTTGTCCTGGAAGTAACGGTCCGCCGCGCCGTCCTTCATCGCGCCGACCGAACCCATGCCGCGGTAGGACTTGTATTGACGGCCCTGGAACAGGAACACGTCGCCCGGCGCTTCTTCGGTGCCGGCGAACATGCTGCCCATCATGACCGCATTCGCGCCGGCGGCCAGCGCCTTGCTGACGTCGCCCGAGAACCGCACGCCGCCGTCTGCGATAACCGGAACGCCCGTGCCCTTCAGTGCTTCGGATACGTTCGAGATAGCCGTGACCTGGGGCACGCCCACACCGGCGACGATACGCGTGGTACAGATGGAGCCCGGGCCGATACCGACCTTCACGCCGTCCGCGCCGTACTCGACCAGCGCCTTCGCAGCAGCAGCCGTGGCGATGTTGCCGCCGATCACTTCGACATGCGGGAAGTTCTGCTTGACCCACTTGACGCGCTCGAGCACGCCCTTGCTATGACCATGCGCCGTATCGACCACGATGACGTCGACGCCGGCCTGTACCAGCAGTTCGACACGCTCTTCGTTGTCTTCGCCCACACCGACCGCCGCGCCCGCGCGCAGCTTGCCGTGTTCGTCCTTACAGGCGTCCGGGTGTTCGGTTTGTTTGGTGATGTCCTTGACGGTCATCAGCCCGCGCAGTTCGAACGCTTCGTTGATGACCAGCACGCGCTCGAGGCGGTGGCTATGCATCAGCGCCTTGGCTTCCGCGAGCGGCGTGCCTTCCTTGACGGTGACGAGGCGCTCGCGCGGCGTCATGATGTTGCGCACCGGTTCGTCCAGACGTTCCTCGAAACGCAGGTCGCGGTTCGTGACGATACCGACCAGTTGCGCGCCTTCGACGACCGGGAAACCCGAGATACCATGCTGGCGCGACAGCGCGATGACGTCGCGCACCTTGGTTTGCGGTGGAACCGTAATCGGATCGCGCACTACGCCGGATTCGAAACGCTTGACCTTGGCAACTTCACGCGCCTGTTCGGCCGGCGTGAGGTTCTTGTGGATGATGCCCACGCCACCCATTTGCGCCATGGCGATGGCAAGACGGGCTTCCGTGACGGTGTCCATCGCGGCGGACACGAGCGGCATGTTGAGGGAGATGTTGCGGGTCAGCCTGGTCTTGAGGCTGGTGTCGCGCGGCAGAACATCGGAGTAGGCCGGGACGAGGAGCACATCATCGAACGTGAGTGCTGTTTGGATCAGACGCATGGCAAATCCTATAGGCGCAAAAGCGAATTATACGCGATACCTCCCCGGTTTTCACTGCACTAACAGCAGCTTAGCGAATTCGGCGGGACTTTTTTCCGCACCTTTGCAGCCTTTTTCCCGCGCCGATTTCGCTTCGCTGTTCGCCTCGGGTTCGAACTGGTTTCGTTTGCGCGTTCACAGGCAAATGCGTGTTCGACGCAATCGACGGCAGCGACGTCGACCCTCCCGTGCAGAATCGAACAAGACGGACACCGCCCTGAACGGTTAATCTGCGAGCCTTTTCAGGATTCTTGCAGGGGCAGTCGATGCGGCGTGGTGTGGCATATGGCGTAATGGCCGGGGCGTTATGGGGAACCGTGTTTCTGGTGCCGCGCATGCTGCCCGATTTTTCACCGCTGCTGCTGAGCGCCGGACGGTATTCGATGTACGGCATCGTTTCGCTGGCCGCGGCCTTGCCCTCGGCCCGCTCGCTGCTCACGCGGCTCACTCGCGAAGATCTCGTCGCGCTCGTCCAGCTCGCGGCTGCGGGCAACCTGCTCTATTACCTGCTGCTGACCGCCGCGGTCCATCTGCTCGGCATTGCACCGACCTCGCTGATCGTCGGCGTGCTGCCGGTCACGGTGACGCTGCTCGGCCGGCGCGATCACGGCGCGGTGCCGCTCGCGCGCCTCGTCTGGCCGCTCGCGCTCGTGCTGGCAGGCCTCGCCTGCATCAATGTCGACCTGTTCACCACGACGAGCGCGAGCCCGACCAGCATCGCGAGCAAGCTGATCGGGCTCGCCTGCGCGCTCGGCGCGCTCGCCAGCTGGACCTGGTTCGCGGTCGAGAATGCCCGCTATCTGCAGCGGCAGACGCATTTCAGCGGCAACGAGTGGTCGATGCTGTGGGGTGTCGTGACCGGCGCGCTGGGCGTGGCGTTCTGGGTGGCGGTCGCCGTGCTGCCGCCGGGCGGCCCGCAGGGCGCGTCGACCGACGGGCGCTGGCACATCTTCTGGATGCTGAATCTGGGACTCGCGATCGGCGCGTCGTGGCTCGGCAACGGCTTGTGGAACGCCGCGTCGAAGCGGCTGCCGCTCACGCTGTCCGGTCAGATGATCGTGTTCGAGACGCTGTTCGCGCTGCTGTATGCATTCATTTACGATCAACGGTTGCCGCGGCCGCTGGAGCTGGCCGCCATCCTGCTGCTGGTGGCTGGAGTGTGCTGGTCGGTGCGCCAGCATGCCGGCGACGATGCCGGCGACGATGCGGCCGGCGCAGCGTCGCTCGAGGACGAGGCGCGCGCTTCTACGCCGTGACACCCTCCGCCCTGACCCGGCGCCTTCGCTTTTACAAGCGCTCGAAGCGCCCTAGCGCGAATCGCGGTTCTGCCAGCGGCGTCCTTCGATCGAGCCCGCCTTGCGCGTTTTCTCGACCCGCCGCTGCCGCGAGACTTTCGGGTCCACGACTAGCGGCCGGTAGATTTCGACCCGATCGTGATCGGCCAGTACGGTGTCGAGCGGCTTGAGCTTGCCGAAAATCCCGACCCTGGCGTGACCCTCCTGCGAACCCGACGCACCCAGATCGATCTGCGGATAGCGCTGCAGAATGCCGCTCGCCTCGATCGCCTCGCGCAGCGTGGCGCCGGCCGGCAGGTCGAGTTCGACGAGCGTCTGCTCGGTGGCGAGCGCGTAGCAGACTTCAATCGACAAGCGCGGGCTCATGCCTTACCGTAGCGCTGGTCGGCACGCTTCACGAACGATTCGACGAAAGTATTGGCGATGTGACTGAACACCGGCCCAATCAGCTTTTCGAGAATGATGTTGGTGAATTCGTAGTGCAGCGCGAATTCGATCTTGCAGGCGTCCTCGCGCAACGGCGTGAAGCGCCAGAAGCCGGTGAACTTGCGAAACGGGCCGTCGGCGAATTCCATGTCGATGCGCGTGGGCCGTTCCATGCTGTTGCGCGTCGCGAAATGCTGCTTGATGCCCTTGAAATTGATGTCGATCTTCGCTTCCATCGCGTTTTCGTCCTGGCGGCGGATTTCGACTCCCCCGCACCAGGGCAGGAAGTTGGGGTAATCGGCGACGTCGGTGACGAGGTCGAACATCTGTTCCGCCGAATGGCGGATCAACACGGTTTTCTGGACATCTGCCATAAATTGAACAGCGCGTGGCAAGGGTGGACTAGCGCGGCGGGCTTTCCTTGCCCTGCTTTGCTAAAATCGTGATTTTAAACGAGTTGGGCACTTTCCATTCATGAGCATCATCGACAACAGAAAAGCCTTCTACGACTACTCGGTCGAAGAACGCTATGAAGCAGGGCTCGTGCTCGAAGGATGGGAGGTCAAGGCGCTGCGCGCCGGGCGCGGCCAGATCAAGGAAGGTTACGTCGTGATCCGCGACAACGAACTGTTCCTGATCGGCACGCACATCAGCCCGCTGCCCGAAGCCTCGACCCATATCCATCCCGACCCGGTCCGCACGCGCAAGCTGCTGCTGCACAGCGAGCAGATCAGCAAACTCATCGGCAAGGTCGAGCAGCGCGGCTACACACTCGTGCCGCTGAATTTTCACTACAAAGGCGGTCGGGTCAAGTGCGAAATCGGTCTCGCCAAAGGCAAGAAACAGCACGACAAGCGCGAGACGGAGAAGAAACGCGACTGGGAACGCGAGAAAGCGCGTTTGATGCGTTCGCCGGGTTGAGGCTGTTGAATACCGCGATGGTGTGACTGACGGTGCGACCGACGGTGTGACCGCCGGTGTGACCGCCGGTGTGACAATAAGGCGCGCCGCGCGGCGCGCCTTCAGCGCTCATCAGTCGGGATTCAACGCCCGTCCGGCACGCCCTTCCCCTTGTTCACGATGGTCAGCGCCGACGCGATCATCGAACTCATATCCGACATATTGCCCGGCACGATCAACGTCGTGCCCTGCTTCGCCAGGTTCGAGAACGCGTTCACGTACTGTTCGGCCACCTTCAGGTTCACCGCTTCCATGCCGCCGTCGGACTGGATCGCCGCGGCGATTTTCTGGATCGCCTGCGAATTGGCTTCGGCCACGGCCAGGATCGCCGATGCCTGCCCTTGCGCCTGATTGATCGCCGCCTGCCGCTCGCCTTCGGACTTCTGGATCGCCGCCTCGCGACCACCCGACGCGATATTGATCTGCTCCTGCTTGCGCCCTTCGGAAGCCGCGATCAGCGCGCGCTTTTCGCGCTCGGCGGTAATCTGCGCCTGCATCGCGTGCAGGATTTCCTTCGGCGGCGTCAGGTCCTTGATTTCGTAGCGCAATACCTTCACGCCCCAGTTCGAGGCGGCTTCATCGAGCGACGACACGATGCTGTGGTTGATGAAGTCGCGTTCCTCGAAAGTCTTGTCGAGTTCGAGCTTGCCGATGACCGAGCGCAACGTGGTCTGCGACAACTGTGTGATCGCGAACACGAAGTTGCTGGACCCGTACGACGCCTTCATCGGATCCGTCACCTGGAAATACAGCACGCCGTCCACCTGCAACTGCGTATTGTCACGCGTGATACACACCTGGCTCGGCACTTCGAGCGGAATTTCCTTGAGGATGTGTTTGTACGCAATCCGGTCGACGAAGGGGAACGCGAAACTCAGGCCCGGCGTCAGTGTGCGGTGATAGCGGCCAAGCCGTTCGAGCACCCAGGCGTGCTGTTGCGGCACGATCTTGATGGTCTGCGCCGCCAGCACGATCACGATGAGCAGAAACACCGCGCCGATGATGGTCGAATCCATGACTGTCTTCCTTCTCTAGTTCGAATAGTTAGGCATGACGTGGCGTGCGGGCTTCGCGACTGGCCACCACCACGAGGCAACTGCCGCGCATCTCCACGATCTCGTAGAGGAGCGCATCTTCCGGCTCGCCTTCGGCCAGTTCCACGTCCCAGGCCGCGCCGCGATAAGTGGCGCGTGCGCGCCGCTCGTGCCACGCGACGACGTTCAGCGTCTGCCCGATATCCAGATTCACGTCGGGATTTTTCGACGCCTCCTTGCGCGTGCGCCGGCCAAAGCGCGAGCGCCTGAGCGCCAGCACGGCCACCAGCGCGACCACCGCCGCGATCACGAACTGCGCATCGGCCGCGGCGCCGGCAATGTGCGCGATCGCCGCCGCGACACAGCCCAACGCGATCATCAGCAGATAGAAGGTGCCGCTGAGCAACTCCAGCACGATCAGCACACCTGCCCCGATCCACCAGAACAATCCACCTGGCGCCACGTCGACCTCCACAAAGCAAAACACCCCGGATATACCGGGGTGTTTATAGCACGAAGCACGTGCAGTTCCGACAGCTGCCTACCTGATTACTTGTTCAGCGACTTCGCCAGCGTTTGCCACGTCTCGATGATCGAGTCGGGGTTCAGCGAGATCGACGCGATGCCCTGGTCCGTCAGCCATTGCGCGAAGTCCGGATGATCCGAAGGACCCTGACCGCAAATACCGACGTACTTGTCCAGACGCAAGCAGGTTTCGATTGCGCGCTTGAGCATGAACTTGACCGCAGGATCGCGCTCGTCGAAGTCCACCGCCAGCAGTTCCATACCGGAATCGCGGTCGAGGCCGAGCGTGAGTTGCGTCAGATCGTTCGAGCCGATCGAGAAACCGTCGAAGAATTGCAGGAATTCTTCGGCGAGAATCGCGTTCGACGGCACTTCGCACATCATGATCAGACGCAGGCCGTTCACGCCGCGCTTCAGGCCGAACTTGTCGAGCAGACCGACCACGCGTTCCGCCTGCTTCAGCGTACGAACGAACGGCACCATGATTTCGACGTTGTCGAGGCCCATCTCCTCACGCACCTTCTTCAGCGCGATACATTCCATCTGGAACGCTTCGGCGAAATCTTCGGCGATGTAGCGCGACGCACCACGGAAACCCAGCATCGGGTTTTCTTCGTCCGGCTCGTAACGCGAACCGCCGATCAGCTTCTTGTACTCGTTCGACTTGAAGTCCGACAGACGCACGATGACGGGCTTCGGATAGAACGCCGCGGCGATCGTGGCAATCCCTTCGGTCAGCTTGTCGACATAGAACGCGCGCGGCGAAGCATGACCGCGTGCGACGCTTTCCACGGCCTTTTTCAGGTCGGCGTCGATGTTCGGGTACTCGAGAATCGCCTTCGGGTGCACACCGATGTTGTTGTTGATGATGAACTCGAGCCGCGCCAGACCCACGCCGCCGTTCGGCAGTTGCGAGAAGTCGAAGGCCAGTTGCGGGTTGCCCACGTTCATCATGATCTTCACCGGAATCGGCGGCAGTTCGCCGCGCTGCACTTCGGTGATTTCGGTTTCGAGCAGGCCGTCGTAAATCTTGCCTTCGTCGCCTTCCGCGCACGACACGGTGACGAGCGAGCCTTCCTTCAGCACGTCGGTTGCGTCGCCGCAGCCGACCACCGCCGGCACGCCCAGCTCACGCGCGATGATGGCCGCGTGACAGGTCCGCCCGCCACGATTCGTGACGATGGCCGACGCCCGCTTCATGACCGGCTCCCAGTTCGGGTCGGTCATGTCGGCGACCAGCACGTCGCCCGGCTGCACACGGTCCATCTCCGACGGATCGTGAATTACGCGCACCGGACCCGCGCCGATTTTCTGGCCGATTGCGCGGCCGGTTGCCAGCACGTTCGACTGGCCCTTCAGCTTGAAGCGCTGCTCGGCCTTGCCTGCAGCCTGGCTCTTCACCGTTTCGGGACGCGCCTGCAGAATGAAGATCTTGCCGTCACGGCCGTCCTTGCCCCACTCGATGTCCATCGGACGCTCGTAGTGCTTCTCGATAATGACCGCGTACTTTGCCAGTTCGATCACGTCCTGGTCGGTGATCGAATAGCGGTTGCGCTGCTCGTGCGACACGTCGACGGTTTTCACGCGGCCTGCTTCGCCGGCTTTCGTGAATTCCATCTTGATGAGTTTCGAGCCGATCGAGCGGCGGATGATCGGGTACTTGCCCTGCTCGAGCGTGGTCTTGAAGACGTAAAACTCGTCGGGGTTCACCGCGCCTTGCACCACCGTTTCGCCCAGACCGTAGCTCGACGTGATGAACACCGCGTCCTTGAAGCCGGATTCGGTATCGAGCGTGAACATCACGCCGGCCGCGCCGACGTCCGAGCGCACCATGCGCTGCACACCCGCCGACAACGCGACTTCGGCGTGCGTAAAGCCCTTGTGGACGCGATAAGAAATAGCACGGTCGTTATACAGCGACGCGAACACGTGCTTCATGCGATCGAGCACCTCGTCGATGCCGACCACGTTGAGGTAGCTTTCCTGCTGGCCTGCGAACGAAGCGTCCGGCAAGTCTTCCGCCGTCGCCGACGAACGCACGGCGAACGACAGTTCTTCAGGCGAGCTGTTTTGCAGCGTGTCGAAGCCCGCGCGAATGTCGGCTTCGAGTTGCGGCTGCATGGGCGCGTCGACGATCCATTGACGGATTTCCTTGCCTGCTTCGGCAAGGGATTTGACGTCGTCCACGTCGAGCGTTTCGAGACGCTTCGCGATGCGATCGGTCAGGTTGTTGTGATGCAAGAAGTCACGGAAAGCCAGTGCCGTAGTGGCGAAACCGGTCGGCACGCGTACGCCGGCTTCGGCGAGCTGACTGATCATCTCGCCTAGCGACGCATTCTTGCCACCGACGATTTCCACGTCGGTCATCCGCAACTGCTCGAACGGAACTACATACGCCTTATCCTTTGCGACGGTAACTGCGTTAGTCATACAAGCCCCTAAGTGTGAAAGAAATTCACGGCTGTGCAAGTGGGCTCGAACGCGAGGCGCTCATAAGAAGCGTGACTCACGTCTTGCACAACCTGTTGGAGAAGCAATCGCGACGCGGCTCGGGAATCGAATTCAATGGCCGAAAAACGACGAAGACGACGATTGGCCGAAATTACCGACCGAATCTCATATTTCGCCGGTTTGAGCGCTAGTTACCGGTCAAAAGCGAGGCGTTGACCGACCGTTCGCGGTGAGTTAGACGCCAATCGCCTGCAATTGCTTATCCAACAGGTTGCCGCTATTCTACCGTGCCGACTCTCGAAATGTGACTGTCGGACGAGAATTGCGCCTCGAATCGCGCCCCGGACCGACCGGCGGGCTCTTAGCGAGGCTCCGGCGGCGCGAGGCGCGGTAGCGGTGCTACAAGGCGCGCTATTACGACGCGGCGAGCTCTGCGGCATAAACCGCCGGGTAGCGGTGTCGAAACAGCGATAGTTTAGTCGAGCGTTCTTCACGCTCACGTTCCCTGCCCCACTGATGCCGCCCACCGTATTCATCGTCTCCGACGGTACCGGGATCACTGCCGAAACCTTCGCGCATTCGATCCTCTCCCAGTTCGACCAGAAATTCCGCCTGGTTCGTGTGCCCTTCGTCGATTCGTCGGAGAAGGCTTACGCCACGCTCGAAAAAATCAACGAGGCGATCAAGGTGGACGGTCGCCGTCCGATCGTGTTCACAACGCTCGTGGACAGCGCGTCGAATCAGATCGTGAAGGGCTCGAATGCGCTCGTGCTCGACATGTTCCAGACCTTCGTCGAGCCGCTCGAGCAGGAACTGGAATTGAAGTCGAGCCATGCAATGGGCCGGGGTCACCAGAACGCCGACACCGACGAGTACAAGAACCGTATCGAGGCGATCAACTTTTCGCTAGCTCACGACGACGGTCAGTCGAACCGCAATCTCGCCGACGCCGACGTGATCCTGGTCGGCGTCTCGCGCAGCGGCAAAACGCCGACGAGCCTCTATCTGGCAATGCAGTATGGGGTGAAAGCCGCCAACTATCCGCTGATTCCGGAAGACTTCGAACGCGGCAAATTGCCTTCGGCGCTGCTGGAGCACCGGCAGAAAATGTTCGGCCTGTCGATCGATCCGCAGCGGCTCGCGGAGATCCGCAACGAGCGCCGCCCGGGCAGCAAGTACGCGGCGTTGGAAAACTGCCGCTACGAGATCAACGAGGCCGAGGCGATGATGCGGCGTGAAGGTATCAAATGGCTATCGTCGACGCACAAGTCGATTGAAGAAATCGCCACGACGATCCTGCAGGAAGTGAAGCTGGAACGGCCTTCTTATTGAAGATCGGGCCCAAACCGTTCTCACACGTTACGCTGCTGGCGGCACTGTTCGAATACGCAGACCGCCGCCGCAGCCGCCACGTTCAGCGACTCCATGCCGCCCGGCTGCGGAATCGTCACTCGCAGCGTCACCGCGTCGCGCCACGTCTGCGAGACGCCCGCGCCCTCGTTCCCGAACACCCACGCGAGCGCACCGCTCAGATCGCAGTCGTAGAGCGCCTCGGCGCCATGCGAATCGGTGATGACGACGGGCACCGCCAGCCGGCCGATCAGCGCCGCCGCGTCCACGTCCTCGTGAATCTGTAGCAGGAAGTGCGCGCCCATTCCCGAGCGCAACACCTTCGACGACCACGCGTACGCCGTGCCCGGCGCGCAGAACACGTGCTGAATGCCGGCGGCCGCCGCACTGCGCAGAATCGAGCCGACGTTGCCCGCATCCTGTACGCCGTCCAGCACGATGCAGGTCTCGGTCACCGTGTCCGGCAACGGCGCGGCGAGCTTGTCCACGAGCAGCAGCAGCCCGACGCCATGCACGACATTCGACAGTTGCCCGAACAGCGCGTCCGGCAGCGTGACGATCCGCTGCTCGTCGATACGAGCAACGATCGCGCGTGCTTCGTCGTGCTGCAACGCACCCTCGGTCACCACGCACATTTCCGGCTGTCCGGCGACGTCGAGAAACGCGCTTGCGAGATGCAAGCCTTCGAGCAGCGCCTGTCCGCCGCGACGTTGCTGATGCGTGGAACCGGCCAGTGCCTTCAGGCGCTTATAGAGCGGATTGTCCCGCGAGGTGATGGCTTTCACAGGCAGCGAAGGCTTAGAGAATGGGGGAAAAGAGAACGACCGACAGGCCGCACGTCACGCGTAACGTGTGTGGCTCAGAGCGCGCCGTCGCGCTCGCCGAAGGCGTCGTCGTCGAGGAGCGCGCCGGGCATCACGATGACGCCGTTCGAGCCCTGCGGCGCGGCCAAAGCGACCGTGCTATCGCCGATCATGCCCAGCCGCTGATGCGCTTCGCGCACCGGCGCAAACGAACGCCGATGATGCTCGCACGGACCGTGTTCGCGCAAGGCCGCGAGATGCTGCGGCGTGCCGTAACCGGCATGCGCGTTGAAGCCGTACACCGGATACGTCTGATGCAATTCGAGCAGCATGCGGTCGCGCGTGACCTTGGCGAGAATCGACGCCGCCGAGATGGATTTGACCAAAGCATCGCCGCCGATCACCGCTTCGCTGCGCACGCTCAGCGTCGGGCAACGGTTGCCGTCGATTTTCACGAGCGTGGGCGCGACAGAGAGACCTTCGACCGCGCGCTTCATCGCCAGCATGGTGGCATGCAGGATATTCAGCGTATCGATTTCTTCGACGCTCGCCGACGCGATGCAGTAAGCCAACGCGCGGTCGACGATCTTGTCGTACAGCTCGTCGCGCTTCTTGGCGCTGAGCGCCTTCGAATCGTCGAGGCCGCGAATCATCGGCCTGGACGGGTCGAAAATGACCGCCGCCGCGACCACCGGACCGGCCAGCGGTCCGCGCCCGGCTTCGTCGACGCCACAAATAATGTCGTCGACCGACTCGAAATTCAGGCCAACCTGCTGCGCCGCCGTGCCCGCGACGCCCGCGACCTTGGCCGACTTCCGACCCGGAGCGCGCGCCCCGTTCATGGCCGCACCTTGCGCTGTTCGATCACGGCCGCGACGACCTCCGCGGCCCGCTGCGCGGTGTTCTGCCTCAGCGCGTGATGCATCTCCGTAAAAATCTCGGTGAGCGTGCGGCGGTTGCCTTCGTCGCGCAACTGCTTGAGCGTCGCCTCGGCGAGCGCCTGAGGCGTCGCGAAATGCTGCAGGATTTCCGGCACCACGAAGCGCCCCGCCAGAATGTTCGGCAAACCCACATAAGGCAGATAACCCTGACGCCGCATGATCTGCCCGGTCAGCCAGGGCACCTTGTACGAGATCACCATCGGCTTTTTCAGCAACGCGGCTTCCAGCGTCACCGTGCCGCTCTTCACGAGAATCGCGTCCGCCGCGGTCATCGCGAGTTGCGACTGGCCGTCGGTAATCGTCAGCGCCAGACCCGGGTGCGAGTCGACCAGCGGACGCAGCATCTCGCGCAATGCGGGCGTGGCCGCCGGCATCACGAAGCGCAGACCGGGTTCCTGGTGCTGCATCATTTCCATCGCGGCAAAAAACGTCGGGCCGATCAGGTCGATTTCCGAGCGCCGGCTGCCCGGCAACACGGCGATGACCGGTCCGCTTTCCGCGAGTCCCAGCGTACGGCGCGCGCCGAGCGTGTCGGGTTCGAGCGGAATCGCGTCGGCCAGCGGATGCCCCACGTACGACGCCGCGATACCGGCTTTTTCGAGCAATGCGGTTTCGAACGGAAACACGCACAGCATGTGGTCGACCGCCTTCGCGATTTTCTTGATGCGCCCGCCGCGCCACGCCCAGATGGACGGGCAAACGAAATGCACGGTCGGAATGCCGGCATCGCGCAGCGGATGTTCGAGGCCGAAATTGAAGTCCGGCGCGTCCACGCCGATGAACACCGACGGGGGTTCGGCCAGCAACTGGCGCTTCAATTCATTGCGGATGCCGAGAATCTCGGGAATGTGCCGCAGCGCTTCGACATAGCCGCGCACGGTCAGCTTGTCCATCGGCCAGTGGGCGTCGAAGCCCGCGGCGGTCATGCGCGGGCCGCCAATGCCGTAATACTGCGTCGTGGCGGGCAAACGGCTCGCGAGGCCGTCGAGCAGCGACGCCGCCAGCAGATCGCCGGACGGCTCGCCGGCTACCATCGCGACGCGCAGCGGACTGGGTTGCAAGGCCATCGCTTAGCGGATGATGCCGCGTTGCGACGCAACGACGAACGCCAGCAGCGTTTGCACCGGCGCGTCGCCGTCGCCGCCCGCGGAGCCGAGTTCGCGCAATTGCACCTTGGCTTCTTCGAGCGACAGACCGTTCTTGTACAACACGCGATAGGCCGAGCGCAGCGCCGAAATCGCTTCCGCCGAAAAGCCGCGGCGGCGCAGACCTTCGACGTTGATACCGTGCGGCTCGGCCTTGTTGCCTGCGGCGATCACGAACGGCGGAATGTCTTGCACGAGCGCGGACGCGCCGCCGAGCATCGAATGCGCGCCGATGCGCACGAACTGGTGCACGCCCGACATGCCGCCGACGATCGCATGGTCGCCGATCGTCACGTGGCCGGCCATCTGCGCATTGCTCGACAGAATGACGTTGTTGCCGACGTGGCAGTCGTGACCGATGTGCACGTACGCCATGATCCAGTTGTCGTCGCCGAGCGTGGTGACGCCCGTGTCCTGGGTCGTGCCGGTATGCAGCGTAGTGAATTCGCGGATGGTGTTGCGATTGCCGATAACGAGCCGGGTGGGTTCGTCACGGTACTTCATGTCCTGCGGACGGCCGCCGACCGACGCGTAATGGCCGATCCGGTTGTCTTCGCCGATCGTGGTGTGGCCTTCGACCACGCTGTGCGACCCGACGCTGCTGCGCGCACCGATGGTGACGTTTGCGCCGATGACGGCATACGGACCGACTTCGACGGATTCGTCGAGTTGTGCGCCGGCCTCGACGATCGCAGTGGGATGAATCCTGCTCATGCGTCCTCGCTTCTGATTCTGTTGCGTTGTCTGGATGGACGGGTGCGGGGCCGGCCTCGCCCGATACTGACCGCCGACTGCCCGAACCCCGACCTCAAGCGTCTTTGTCCGTGTGCCGTACCGCGCACATCAGGTCGGCTTCCGCCGCCACGACGCCATCCACTTCGGCACGCGCCTTGAACTTCCAGATACCGCGCATGTGACGCTCGAACGTGCAATTCAGGATCAACTGGTCGCCTGGTTCCACGACGCGCTTGAAGCGCGCGTTGTCGATACCGACGAACAGGTACAGCGTGCTCGCCGGATCACTGGGCTCTTCCGAGAACGTCAGCAGTGCGGCCGTCTGGGCAAGTGCTTCGAGAATCAGCACGCCGGGCATCACCGGACGGGTCGGGAAGTGACCCTGAAAATACGGCTCGTTGATCGACACGTTCTTCAACGCTTTGATGCTCTTGTGCGGTTCGAGTTCGAGCACCCGGTCGACCAGCAGGATCGGGTAGCGATGCGGCAGCAGCGTGAGAATCTTATGAATGTCGAGATTGATTTTTTCGGTGCTCATGGTGTTTCTGCTCACGCATTGACTGCGCGATGATGACTGCGGATGCTGGTGCAGGTGGGTTTCGGTAACGCGTGCCGCGGGTGGGTTGCGCCGCTATTTTACGCGGCGCGAGGGGGCCGCCCTGAAAACTCAGTTTTGCCCTTCCGTGGGCTTCGCCGCCGCGGCGGCTTCGAGCGCCTTGATACGATCGCGGAGTTTGTCGATATTGCGCAGCAACGCCGCGCTTTTGTTCCAGTCCGCATGGTTCACGGCCGGGAACGCGCTGGTGTACATGCCGGGCTTCAACAGCGATTTCGACACGCCCGACTTGGCCGTGACGATCACGTAATCGGCCAGCGTCACGTGACCGGCAATGCCGACTGCGCCGCCGATCATGCAATGACGGCCGATAGTCGTGCTGCCCGCAATGCCCGCGCAACCGGCGATGACCGTGTATGCGCCGACCTTGCAGTTGTGGCCGATCTGCACGAGATTGTCGATCTTCACGCACTCTTCGATGATCGTGTCGGCCATCGCGCCGCGGTCGATCGTGGTGTTCGCGCCGATTTCGACGTCGGCCGCAATCGACACGCCACCCACTTGCGGAATCTTGACCCAACTGCCGGTACGCGCTTCGCCTTCGCCGACGAAGTCGGGTGCGAAGCCGAAGCCGTCCGAACCGATGACCGCGCCCGCGTGCACGATAACGCGCTCGCCGAGCTTGCAGCCGTGGTAAATCGCCACGTTCGGATACAGATGCGTGCCGGCGCCGATGCGTGTGCCCCGGCCGATGAACACGTTGGCATCGAGCCGCACGTTCTCGCCGATCACCGCGCCCGCTTCCACGGTCACACGCGGGCCGATCACGGCGCTCGCCGCGACTTGCGCGGACGGGTCGATGGTCGCGCTCGGGTGCACGCCCGGCTGAAGCTTCGGCGCCGCGAGATCGATGAAGGTCTGCGCGACGCGGGCGAAGTAAGCGTAAGGATTCGGCGTGACGATGAAATGACGACCTTCGCGCGAGGCGACTTTGGAGAGGTCGTCGGCGTTGATCAGCACGGCACCCGCGCGGGTCGTCTCGACCTGCGACAGGTATTTCGGGTTAGCGAGGAACGCCAGCTGGTCGGGACCCGCCTGGTCGAGCGGCGCCAGACCGCCGACGCGCTGCGTGGCGTCTCCAACTACTTCACCGCCGAACCGTTGGACGATGTCCGCGAGCGTAAATGCCATGCCTATGCTGTCTCCTGCAAATCAGTCCAGCTTGTTGTTTGCGCGACCCGGGCCTGCTTGCCCGTGACCGCGTTCAATTGCGTCTGGTTGCGCCCGGCTCAGTTACCGGACGCGGCCAGCGCCTTCAACACCTGGTCTGTGATATCGATGCGCGGGCTCACGTACACCGCTTCCTGAACGATCAGGTCGTAATGCTGCTGCTCGGCGATCTGCTTGATGACCTTGTTGGCCCGGTCGAGCACCGCAGCGAGCTCTTCGTTGCGGCGCTGGTTCAGGTCTTCGCGAAACTCGCGCTGCTTGCGCTGGAAGTCCGTATCGAGTTGCGACAGGTCGCGCTGCTTCTGTGCGCGGTCGGCGGCCGACAACGACGCGCCGCTCTTGTCGAGCGAATCGGACATCGACTTCAGTTTCGTCGCCATGTCGGCGAGGTCCTTGTCGCGCTTGGCGAACTCGGCTTCCAGTTTGACCTGTGCCGCCTTGGCCGCTGCCGATTCGCGCAGGATCCGGTCGGAGTTCACCGCGGCGATCCTGGCTTCCTGCGCGTGCGCTACGCCGACGCCCAGCGTCATGGCCAGCGCAAACGCGCACGCTACACGTTTCGAAAACATACCGGTTAGCAAAGTCATCCTCTCGATACTGTTGTGGGCGAGCTCGGCGTGAACGTAGTCCGGATCAGAATGCCGTCCCGATCTGGAACTGGAACTTCTGATACTGGTCGCCGGTGTGCTTGACGAGCGGGAAGCCCAGGCTGAGCTTGAGCGGCCCGATCGGCGAAATCCATGCGAGACCGACACCGTAGCCGTAACGCAGACCGTTCGCGCCGGTCGAATTCGCCGCGCTGCTCGCGTCGGCCCAGACGTTACCCGCATCGAGGAACGTAAACACTCGCAAGGTCCGGTCGTAGCCCGTACCCGGCAGCGGGAACGTCAACTCGACGTTACCGACGATCATTTTCGAGCCGCCGATCGGGTCGTTGGTGGTCTTGTCGCGCGGGCCCAGCGAGCTAGGCTCGTAACCGCGCACCGAACCGATACCGCCGGCGTAGTAGTTCTTGAAAATCGGGTACGGCTTGCCGCTCAGACCGTTACCGTAACCGCCCTGGAAGTTGAAGCCCAGCACGAAGCCGCGCGCGAACGAGTAATAGTACTGCGCGTTGATGTCGGCCTTGTAGTACTGGGTGCCACCGATAGGCGTACCGTACTCGGCGTTCGCCTGCGTGAAATAACCGCGGCTCGGCACCAGTGCGCTATCGCGCGCATCGCGCGACCAGCCCACCGTGATCGGCACGTTGTTCGACACGCGGCCGAAGTCGGCGACGTATTGCTTGTACGAAGCCGGCGTGGTCGAGTCGACATCCAGCTGATTCTGCTCGAGGCCTGCGCCGAAGTAGACCGTGTCCACTTCCGAGAACGGAATACCGAACTTCAGGTCGCCGCCGATGGTGACGATCTTGAAGCTCGAATCGGTCGAGTAGTACAGCGGCTGATACGTGCGGTAGTAGACGTCGGTAATGCGCTTGATGCCGTCGACCGTGAAGTACGGGTCGACCTGCGTGACCGTCAACGTGCGATACGTCTTGGCGGTATTCACGTTGACCGAAAGGCTCGTACCCGAACCGAACACGTTGTCCTGCGACACGCCGGCCGAAAGCACCACCTTGTCGGTCGACGAGAAACCGGCACCGAGCGTAATCGCGCCGGTCGGCTTTTCGGCCACCTTGACGTCGACGTCCACCTGGTCGGGCGTGCCTTCCACCGGCACCGTGGTGACGTCTACGTCCGTGAAATAGCCCAGACGGTTGATCCGGTCTTTCGACAGCGCGAGGCGGTTCGAATCGAACCACGAGCTTTCGAGCTGGCGCATTTCGCGGCGCACCACTTCGTCGCGCGTCCGCGTGTTGCCGACCACGTTGATACGACGCACGTAGACGCGACGGCTCGGGTCCACCTGCAAGGTCAGGTCGACCTTGTGGTGCTCCTGGTCGATTTGCGGCTGCGCGTTGACGGTCGCGAATGCGTAACCATATTCGCCCAGCTTGTCGACGAGGGTCTTGGTGGTGGCTTGCAGCTTTTCAGCCGAGAAGCGGTCGCCCGGTTTGATCTTGATGAGCTTGTTCAGCTCGGCTTCGCGGTCCAGCAGGTTGCCGGCCAGCTTGATGCTCGAAATCGTGTACGGCTCGCCTTCATGCAGCGTGACCGTCAGGTACATGTCCTTCTTGTCCGGCGTGATGGACACCTGGGTCGACTCGATATTGAACTCGAGGTAACCGCGATTCAGGTAATACGAGCGAACGTTCTCGAGGTCGCCCGTGAGCTTGTCTTTCGCGTACAGGTCGTTTTTCGTGTACCACGAGAACCAGTTCGGCGTGGACAGTTGCATTTCGTCGCGCAACGTACCAGTGCTGAACGCCTTGTTGCCGATGAAGTTGATCTGGCGGATCTTCGCGCTCGGACCCTCGGCCACCGAGAACAGCACCGACACGCGATTGCGGTCGATCGGCGTGATCGTGGTGGTGACTTCGGCGGCGTAGTAGCCGCGCGTGAGGTACTGACGCTTCAGTTCCTGCTCGGCCTTGTCGACGAGTGCCTTGTCGTAATAGCGGCCTTGCGACAGACCGACCGCGCGCAGCGCTTTGGTCAGGTTGTCCTTGTCGAACTCGTGAATGCCGGAGAAATCGATCGTGCCGATGGCCGGACGCTCCAGCACCTGCACGATGACGACGCTGCCTTCGGTCGCGATCTTGACGTCGTTGAAAAAGCCCGTGGCGTACAGTGCGCGAATCGCGTCGGAGGCTTTATCGTCGCTGAAAGTGTCGCCCTGCTTGATGGGCAGATAGGCAAACACGGTACCGGGTTCGACGCGTTGCAATCCCTCGATCCGGATGTCTTGCACCACGAAGGGCGTCGTTGCGTGAGCAGCCAGCCCATGCGCGGCGAACGCCGCGGCTATAACGGTCTTTGGAACAAAGCGATGAGGTTTAAACAACGTGCTTCCCCAGTGTGTATAGCTGCATCAGGTCGGACGGTCGCCATCGTGAACGCCGCCAGACACTTTAAAAATGGATTAAACGAGCCAGATCGTTGAACAGCGCAATCGCCGACAACGCAACAATGCAAGCGAGACCCGCCCTCTGAAAAACGAGTTGCCAGCGATCTGAGACAACTTTACCGGTGGCGGCTTCAACCAAATAATATAACAGATGACCCCCGTCCAATACCGGAATTGGTAACAGGTTCAGTACACCGAGACTAATACTGACAAGGGCCAGGAACGACAAAAATGCGGATGGGCCCAGACGTGCGCTCTTTCCTGCGTAGTCGGCAATCGTCACGGGACCGGAGAGATTCTTCAGCGAGGCTTCGCCGACGATCATCCGCCCGAACATTCTTACCGAGTACACCGACAGATCCCACGTGCGGCGCGCGCCCAGTTGCAGGCTTTCGATCGGGCCGTAGCGTACGTCGATGGACGGCACCTGTGTGGCCAGTTCCGCGCCGATGCGACCGACCTGCTGACCCGTGGCATCGTCGCGCTGCATTTGCGGGATCACGCGCAGGTCTTCGAGCTTGCCTTGTGTGGCGGGTGTCGACGTCGTGTTAGCGCTCGCATTTGCGTTTGCGTTAGCATTCTTCCCGCTGCCGCCGCGCTCGACCTGCAGCGTCAACGGCTGACCGGCATGCGCCTTCACATACGCGATGAACGTCGTCGCATTCGCGGTGGGCACACCATCGACCGCACGCAGGCGATCGCCGGTGACGAGCCCCGCCTGTTGCGCGGCGCTGCCCGCCTGCACACCCGCGACGATCAGCGTACCGCCGCCCGGTTCGAAACCGAGATGCGACATGAAGTCGTCGTCGATGTCCTTCTCGCCGAGACCGCTCAGATCGAGTTGAAAGTCGGACGTGCCGTGCCTGTCTTTCGCGCTCAGGATCACACGCTTGTGATCGAATGCCGCACCGAGCAACTTCCAGCGCAGGTCCGACCACGAGCGCACCGGTTCGGAGTCCGCTGCGTTGCCGGTACGCGCGGCGACGATGGTCTCGCCACCCTCGAAACCGGCACGCGCGGCGAGTGTATTGGCCGTCGGTGTCGCGACGATCGCGGCGGGCTCGGTGACACCCGTGGCGAACACGACGCCGAACAGCACGATGGCCAGAATGAAGTTCGCAACCGGTCCCGCGGCGACGATCGCAAAGCGCCGCCATACCGATTTGCGGTTGAACGTCTGCGAAAGCAGGTCGGCGGGAATGGGCGTGTCGACGTTTTCCCGCTCGTCGAGCATCTTCACGTAGCCGCCTAGCGGCAGCGCGGCAATCGTCCACTCGGTGCCGGTTTTAGGGCTGACCCACTGGAACAGCGGCTTGCCGAAGCCGATCGAAAAGCGCAGCACTTTCACGCCGCACAGACGCGCCACGCTGTAGTGCCCGTACTCGTGGACCACCACGAGTACGCCTATCGCGACCGCGAAAGCGAGCAGTTCGATCAGCAGGTTCATGAGCGCCTCACTGGACGGCGCGTTCCGTTCGACGGGCGCCGCCGACCGGCAGGCGCACGATGACTTCGGCCGCGGCGCGACGCGCGGCCGCATCGGCGGCGATCACGTCGTCCAGCGCATTCGCGCTGCCGAGCGGCAAGCTGTTGAGCACCGAGTCGACCACCTCGGCAATCGCCATGAAGCCAATTTGCCGCGACAGGAACGCTTCCACCGCGACTTCGTTGGCGGCGTTCAGCGCCGCGCTAGCCAGGCCGCCTTCGGCGAGCGCCTTCATGGCCAGCGCGAGACACGGGAAGCGCGTGTAGTCGGGTTTTTCGAACGACAGCGAAGCGATCTCCGCGAGGTCCAGTTGCGCCACGCCCGAATCGACGCGATCGGGAAACGCCAGCGCGTGAGCGATCGGCGTGCGCATGTCGGGGTTGCCCAGTTGCGCGAGCACCGAACCGTCCGCATACGACACGAGCGAGTGGATCACGCTCTGCGGATGGATCAGTACCTCGATACGCTCGCCGGGCAGATTGAACAGCCAGTGCGCCTCGATCACTTCGAGGCCCTTGTTCATCATCGTGGCGGAATCGACCGAGATCTTGCGGCCCATCACCCAGTTCGGGTGCTTGCACGCTTCGTCCGGCGTCACGTCGACGAGCGTGGCCGGTTCGCGCGTGCGGAACGGGCCGCCGGAAGCGGTCAGGATGATCTTGGATACGCCGCCATGCAGCGCGGCTTCGCGCGGCAGGCATTGGAAAATCGCGTTGTGTTCGCTGTCGACCGGCAGCAGCACGGCGCCGTTGTCGCGCACCGCATCCATGAAGATGGAGCCGGACATCACCAGCGCTTCCTTGTTGGCGAGCAGGATGCGCTTGCCGGCGCGCGCCGCCGCCAGCGTGGGGGCGAGTCCCGCCGCGCCGACGATCGCCGCGACCACGGTGTCGCAGCCCGCGCTCTTCGAGACCTCGACGAGCGCCTGTGGGCCGTAGGCCACCTCCGTCCTGCAACCGGCCGCGCCCAGTTTCGCCGCTACCTGGGCGGCCGTGTCGGCGTCGCCGACGACCGCCACTTCGGGCTGAAAGCGCAGGCATTGCTCGACGAGCTTGTCGCCGTTGCGATGCGCGGTGAGCGCGTAGACCGAAAAGCGTTCGGGATGACGCGCGACGACGTCGAGCGTGCTGTCTCCAATCGAGCCCGTGGAACCGAGCAATGTCAGACGTTTTTGCATATCTCTTTCTCTAGCCGAGCAGCAGCATGGCAAGCGGCAACACCGGCAACAACGCGTCGATGCGGTCGAGCACGCCACCGTGCCCCGGCAGCAGGCCGCTTGAATCTTTCACTCCGGCCTGGCGTTTCATCATCGATTCGAACAGGTCGCCGATCACGCTGAATGCCACCAGCAAGGTCAGCGCGAAAAGCGTGCGAACGGCGCCCAGTTGCGCCAGCAGCGCGGAATAAACGGTCGGCTCGAACGCATGCAGGAAGACGGCGAGCGCCGCGACGATCATCACGACCAGCCAGCCGCCGATGGCCCCTTCCCAGGTTTTACCCGGACTGATGGCCGGCGCCAGCTTGTGCTTGCCGAACGCTTTGCCGGAGAAGTATGCGCCGATATCGGCGAGCCAAACCAGGATGAGCAGCGACAGCACGAACGGCACGCCCTGCATGCGGGCGGCGACCAGAGCATGCCAGCACGCGACGAATACCACAATGCCGGCCACGCACAGGAACGGGCGCCATGCGCCTTGTGCCAGCGCCGGTTTGCGCAACAGCACGAACGGGCCGACGATTACCCAGAAAATCGCGGCGGCCTGGAAGAACGGCCGCGGCGCGACGTCGCCGGTGCCGAGACGCGTGCTGGCGACCAGCGCGACGGCCGTGACCAGCGCGTAGACCACCGGTCCGGCGCCGCTCAGCTTGAGCAGCCGCGCCCATTCCCACGCCGCGAAGACGACGACGAAGGCGATCAGCGCGCCGAACGCGCCGACCGGCGCGAACAGTGTAACGGGCAGGAATACCGCCAGCAGCACGATCGCCGTGATGACACGGGTTTTTAGCATGGAAGCGAATCGACGTTTTGCGATTGCGGCTCGAGTTGAGCACTGGTGCGGCCGAAGCGGCGTTCACGCTCGGCATACGACGCGATGGCGTGACCGAGCGCATCGGCGTCGAAGTCAGGCCAGAAGGTGTCGGTGAAATAGAACTCGGTGTACGCGAGTTGCCACAGCAGGAAGTTGCTGACGCGGCGCTCGCCGCCGGTGCGGATGAACAGATCCGGCTCGGGCGCGTACGCCATGGAAAGATGCTCGGCGAACGATTCCTCGTTCACCTCGACGGCCTTGCCCGCCAGCGCCGATTGCTCGGCCAGCTTGCGGGTGGCCTGCATGATGTCCCAGCGGCCGCCGTAGTTGGCGGCAATGGTCAGCGTGAGGCGGGTATTGCGCGCGGTTTTGGTTTCCGCGCGGCGGATCAGGTCGCGAATGCGGGTGTCGAACTTGTCCAGGTCGCCGACCACGCGCAAACGGATGCCGTTTGCGTGCAGCTTGCCGATTTCGCGCTCGAGCGCCGTGACGAACAGGCGCATCAGGAACGACACTTCGTCGTTCGGGCGACGCCAGTTTTCGGAACTGAACGCGAACAGCGTCAGATACTGGACGCCCTGCCGGGCGCACGCCTCGACGGCCGCGCGGACTGCGTCCACGCCACGCGTATGGCCCGCCACGCGCGGCAGACGCCGCTGGGTGGCCCAACGGCCATTGCCGTCCATGATGATCGCGATATGTCGCGGCACCGCGGCAACATCAGGCACGCGCACGGTTGAGCTGGTATAGGTCATGGCCGTCGGGACAGTGACTGCAAATGAGGAAGTGGAAACCCTGAAGGTACTGAGCCGGGCGGCTTCAGACCGTCATGATCTCGGCTTCCTTGGTCACGACGATCTTGTCGATTTCGGCGACGAACTTGTCCGTCAGCTTCTGCACGTCGTCGCCGGCACGGCGTTCGTCGTCTTCGGAAATTTCCTTGTCCTTGACGAGCTTCTTGAGTTGCTCGTTGGCGTCGCGGCGCAGGTTGCGAACCGCCACCTTCGCCGTTTCCGCTTCGCTCTTGACGACCTTGGTCAGTTCGCGGCGGCGTTCTTCGGTCAGCGCGGGCATCGGCACGCGGATCACGTCGCCTTGCGTGGCGGGGTTCAGTCCGAGGTCCGACTCGCGGATCGCCTTTTCGACGACCTGAACCATCTTCTTTTCCCACGGCTGCACGCCGATCGTGCGCGCGTCGATCAAGGTCAGATTCGCGACCTGGGAGATCGGTACCGGCGAGCCGTAGTAATCGCACTGGATATGGTCGAGCAGGCCCGTGTGAGCACGGCCCGTGCGGATCTTGGACAGGTCGTTCTTGAACGCGTCGATGGAGCGCTGCATTTTCTGCTCAGCGCCCTTCCTGATATCAGCCACAGACATTTTGAAACCTCCGAACCTTGAAAACGGAGCGAGCCGGCCAACACACGCTATGCGGCGGCCAGGTTCGCGTCACAGCTCACGTTAAGTGAACGAGAGTTTACACGTGGACGAGCGTGCCCTCGTCCTCGCCTTGTACGATGCGCTTGAGCGCGCCCGGCTTGACGATCGAAAACACGCGGATCGGCAGTTTCTGGTCGCGGCACAGCGCAAACGCGGTGGCGTCCATGACCTGCAGATTGCGGCCGATGGCTTCGTCGAAGCTGATGGTGGTGTAACGGGTCGCGCTCGGGTCTTTCTTCGGGTCGGCGGAATAGACGCCGTCCACCTTGGTGGCTTTCAGCACGACTTCCGCACCGATTTCCGAGCCGCGCAGTGCGGCCGCGGTGTCGGTCGTGAAGAACGGGTTGCCGGTACCGGCCGCGAAAATCACGACTTTGCCTTCTTCGAGCTGGCGAATCGCGCGCGGGCGGATGTACGGCTCGACCACCTGATCCATGCGCAGCGCGGATTGCACACGCGCTTCGATGCCGGCGTGACGCATCGCATCCTGCAGCGCCAGCGCGTTCATCATGGTGGCCAGCATGCCCATGTAGTCGGCCGTGGCGCGGTCCATACCGGCCGCGCCGCCCGCGACGCCGCGGAAGATGTTGCCGCCGCCGATTACCACCGCCAGCTGCGTACCGAGATGAACCACCTCAGCCACGTCCGCTACCATTCGTTCGATGGTCGCGCGGTTGATGCCGAAGGCATCGTCGCCCATCAGAGCTTCACCGGAGAGTTTGAGCAGGACGCGTTTGTAGGCAGTGGGCATAGGGGTATCCAGATCGCGCAGAACAGGGCAACAGTCCAGGGAACGGCAAGGGACTGTTAATGTAGGGGTGAAACACTGATTCGGGCAAGCGTCGCCAAATTGACGAGCCCCCAAGGCCCGCCAGAGGCGGCAGCGCACTGGGGAATCTCCGGTACGCCGCCTCGCGGCGCCGCCGCCCGCGGCCAGGTGTTGCTTCGCCGCGGGTCCAACGGTAATGCGTGAAGCTTAAGTCAGGCTTATTGTTGCTTTGCAGCAGCGACCTGAGCCGCCACTTCGGCTGCGAAGTCGTCCTGCTTCTTCTCGATGCCTTCGCCGACCACGAACAGCGCGAACTTCTGCACGCTGGCATTGCCTGCCTTCAGCATCTGTTCGATCGTCTGCTTGTCGTTCTTAACGAACGTCTGGTTCAGCAGCGACACTTCCTTCAGGTACTTCTGCACGCTGCCGTCGACCATCTTGGCGACGATTTCGGCCGGCTTGCCCGATTCCGCGGCTTTCTGCTCGGCGATGCTGCGTTCCTTGGCGATCAGTTCGGCCGGCACGTCTTCCGACGACAGCGAGACCGGCTTCATCGCGGCGATGTGCATGGCGACGTCCTTGCCGACCTGCTCGTCCACGCCCGTGTACTCGACCAGCACGCCAATACGCGTGCCGTGCAGGTAGGCGGCCAGTTTGTTCGCGGTTTCGAAACGCACGAAACGGCGGATGGACAGGTTTTCACCGATCTTGCCGACCAGCGCGAGACGCACTGCGTCGACCGTCGAGCCTTCCAGCGGCAGAGCCGACAGAGCGGCGACGTCGGCCGGGTTTTGCGTGGCGACCAGTTCGGCCACCTGTTTCGTGAACGCGAGGAAGTCGTCGTTCTTCGAAACGAAGTCGGTTTCGCAGTTCAGCTCGACCAGCGAGCCGGCGTTGCCGCCGATGAACGAGGCAACCACGCCTTCAGCTGTGACGCGCGATGCTGCCTTGCTCGCCTTGTTGCCCAGCTTCACGCGCAGCAGCTCTTCAGCGCGCGCCATGTCGCCTTCGGCTTCCGTCAGCGCCTTCTTGCATTCCATCATCGGCGCGTCGGTCTTTGCGCGCAGTTCTGCAACCATGCTTGCGGTAATTGCCGCCATCATTTGCTCCTTGAGTTCCGTCTGACACACACCGCCCGGACTTCGATACCGGCGGCAAGAATTCGTTTCAGCGTTGCCCGTATTTTTTACGGAGAACGCTTTCGGCACTGTTCACAGCACCTCACTACAGTGTCGCGACTTAAAAAAAGGGGGCCTGTAGAAAGCCCCCTTTTTTGCCGGACACGGGGCAGCTTTACGCTTCCGCGCTGACCTCGACGAACTCGTCGCCTTCACCGCCACGAGCAGCCGTCACCACTTCGTTCACCGCGTTCGCACGGCCTTCGAGGATTGCGTCGGCCACGCCTGCCGTGTACAGAGCGACTGCCTTGCTGGCGTCGTCGTTACCCGGGATCACGTAGTCGATGCCTTCCGGCGAGTGGTTCGTGTCGACCACGGCGATGACCGGCACGCCCAGCTTGGCCGCTTCGGTCACGGCAATCTTGTGGTAGCCGACGTCGACCACGAAAATTGCGTCCGGAATGCCGCCCATGTCTTTCACGCCGCCAATCGACTTTTGCAGCTTGGCCATTTCGCGTTCGAACAGGAGCGCTTCCTTCTTGCTCATGCGCTCGGTTTCACCGGCTTCCAGCGCTGCTTCCATGTCTTTCAGGCGCTTGATGGAAACCTTCAGCGTCTTGAAGTTGGTCAGCATGCCGCCGAGCCAGCGGGCGTTGACGTACGGCATACCTGCGCGCTGCGCTTCTTCAGCGATCGTGTCGCGCGATTGACGCTTCGTGCCGACAAACAGGATGGTGCCGCGGTTGGCTGCCAGTTGACGCGCGTACTTCAGCGCGTCGTTGTACATCGGCAGCGTCTTTTCGAGGTTGATGATGTGGATCTTGTTGCGATGACCGAAAATGAAGGGTGCCATCTTCGGGTTCCAGAAGCGCGTTTGGTGACCGAAGTGGACACCGGCTTCCAGCATTTGACGCATGGTAACTGCCATGAAAATCTCCGCGAGGGTTGGGTCTTAAGCCGGCTGCCGTATCTGCCGCATAGCCAGTTGCGCGATGTACACGCCACCTGCCTGAATGCGACCGACACCCTGGGTGCGCCGGCTTGCGAGTTTGCTGCGAGTTTGCTGCCTGGGTACTACAACCATCCCGTTTTGCAGGCAGCTAGCGCAACGGGCGCAACGGGCGTGACGTACTACTTCAGTCGAACGCGTTTTTCTCCGGAGTTTTCCCCCGGACTGTTCACCAAAGACAGCGATCGACTTAGCCAAAGATTATAGCATGCGCCTATCGGTAGACTCAACCTGTGCGGTAGCACTGACCAACCGCCGCAGGGTTGCGCCCATGGCTTCCCTTCCGCCGCAGCAAAGGCGCCGCAAAAGGCGCGAGGCCCGTCTCAAAAGGCTGCGGCGCCCGGAATATGGTGCGATAATCCCGCAATATTCGCATTTCAGGCCCGACTCATGGCTATTACGCTCAAAAACGAACACGATATCGCGCAAATGCGCGTCGCCTGCAAACTCGCCAGCGAAGTGCTCGACTACATCACGCCGTTCGTTAACGCCGGCGTCACGACCGGCGAACTCGACCGCCTCTGTCACGAATACATGCTGAAGGAACAGGGCACGGTGCCGGCACCGCTAAATTACCAGCCGCCGGGCTACCCGCCCTACCCCAAAGCCACCTGCATCTCCGTCAACGACGTGATCTGTCACGGTATTCCGGGCGACAAGGCGCTGAAGAACGGCGACGCGCTGAATATCGACATCACCGTCATCAAGAACGGCTATTTCGGCGACACCAGCCGGATGTTCATCGTCGGCGAGGGGTCGATCCTCGCCAAACGCCTGACGCAAATCACCTTTGAATGCATGTGGCTCGGAATCGACCAGGTTCGCCCGGGCGCGCATCTGGGCGACATCGGCCACGCTATCCAGAAACACGCGGAAGGCCACGGCTACAGCGTGGTGCGCGAATACTGCGGCCACGGCATCAGCACGGTGTTCCACGAAGACCCGCAAATCCTGCACTACGGCCGCCCGGGCACCGGCTTCGAACTGCAGGCCGGCATGATCTTCACGATCGAACCGATGATCAACGCCGGTCGCCGCGACATCCGCACCATGCCTGACCTGTGGACCGTCAAAACGAAAGACCGCAGCCTGTCGGCGCAATGGGAACACACCGTGCTCGTCACGGAAACCGGCTACGACGTGCTGACCGTGTCCGCCGGCACGCCGGCCCGTCCGCCGATCGTCGCCGCCACGGTCTGACCGGGCGGTCCGACCCAACCCGCACCGCGCCCGCCAATGAGTAGTGTTCCCGTCGTTGCCCAATCCCATGCCACGTCGCTCAAGGCGGACTACAAGGTGGCCAAAGCCCAGTTGCTGGAACGCTTCAAAACCGCCGCCAATGTCGATGCGTTGATGGGCGCGCTCGCGCGCGCCACCGACGAGTCGCTGCGCGCCGCATGGGACACCTGCGAGTTGCCGGCCGAGCTGGCGTTGCTGGCGGTCGGCGGCTATGGGCGCGGCGAACTGGCGCCGCACTCCGACATCGACATCCTGGTGCTGCTGCCGGACACGCCTGTCGAGCATCTGGAGGCGCGCATCGAACGCTTTATCAGCCTCGCGTGGGATCTGGGGCTGGAACTCGGCAGCAGCGTGCGCAGCGGGTCGCAATGTCTGGAAGAAGCCGCGAACGACGTCACCGTGACGACCTCGCTGCTCGAAGCGCGCCGCATCACCGGCAGCGCCACGCTGTTCGACGACTTCGTGCGGCGCTATCGCGAGGCGCTCGACCCGAAAGCGTTTTTCCAGGCGAAATTGCTGGAAATGCGCCAGCGTCACGCCAAGTTCCAGGACACGCCGTACGCGCTAGAACCGAACATCAAGGAGAGCCCAGGCGGTCTGCGCGATCTGCAGCTGATCCTGTGGATCACGCAGGCGGCCGGCTTCGGCGACAGCTGGCGCGAGCTCGAAGCGCGCGGCCTCGTCACCGAACGCGAAGCGCGCGAGCTGCGCCGTAACGAGAGCTTCCTGAAGGCGCTGCGCGCCCGGCTGCATGTCATCGCCGGCCGCCGTCAGGACATTCTGGTGTTCGACCTGCAAACGCCGGTGGCCGAGAGTTTCGGCTACAAGCCGACCGCCACCAAGCGCGCCAGCGAGCAGTTGATGCGCCGCTACTACTGGTCGGCCAAAGCCGTCACGCAATTGGCGACCATCCTGCTGCAGAACGTCGAGGCGCAGATTTTCCCGAGCACGAGCGGCATTACGCGCGTGCTGTCGGACGAGTTCGTCGAAAAGCAGGGCATGCTGGAAATCACCAGCGACGACGTGTTCGAACGCAAGCCCCGGGCGATCCTCGAAGCCTTCCTCTGGTATCAGGAAACGCCGGGCGTAAAGGGCTTTTCCGCCCGTACGCTGCGCGCCATCTACAACGCGCGCGACGTGATGGACCAGCACTGGCGGCGCGACCCGGAAAACCGCCGGCTGTTCATGGAAATCCTGAAGCAGCCGGCCGGCATCACGCACGCTTTCCGGCTGATGAACCAGACGAGCGTGCTCGGCCGCTACCTGCTGAATTTCCGCCGCATCGTCGGGCAAATGCAGCACGATCTGTATCACGTCTATACCGTCGACCAGCACATCCTGATGGTGCTGCGCAACCTGCGCCGCTTCGCCGTCGCCGAGCACGCACACGAATACCCGTTCTGCAGCCAGTTGATCGTCAATTTCGACCGGCCGTGGGTGCTGTACGTGGCCGCGCTGTTTCACGATATCGCGAAGGGTCGCGGCGGCGATCACTCGCAACTCGGCATGGCCGACGCGCGGCGTTTCTGCCGCAATCACGGCATGTGCGACGAAGACACCGAACTGGTGGTGTGGCTCGTGCAGCAGCATCTGACCATGAGCCAGGTCGCGCAGAAGCAGGACACGAGCGACCCGGAAGTCATCAAACGCTTTGCCGAACTGGTCGGCACCGAGCGCTGCCTGACGGCGCTGTATCTGCTGACGGTGGCCGACATCCGCGGGACCAGCCCGAAGGTCTGGAACACGTGGAAAGGCAAGCTGCTCGAAGACCTGTACCGCTCGACACTCGCCGTACTAGGCGGCGCACGACCCGACGCTCACTCGGAACTCAAGTCGCGCCAGGAAGAGGCGCTCGCGCTGCTGCGCCTCGAAACCGTGCCGGAAGGCGCGCAGAAGGCGCTGTGGGACAAGCTCGACATAGGCTATTTCCTGCGTCACGACGCCGCGGATATCGCGTGGCAAACGAGGGTGCTGTACCGCCACGTCGAAACGCCGGCGCCGATCGTGCGCGCGCGTCCTTCGCCGATCGGCGAGGCGTTGCAGGTGCTGGTGTACGTGAAGGATCAGCCCGATCTGTTCGCGGGCATCTGCGCGTATTTCGACCGCAATGGGTTGTCGGTGCTCGATGCAAGGGTCAGCACGACCCGTCACGGCTACGCGCTCGATAATTTCCTGGTCGCGCATACCGAAGAAGACGTGCATTATCGCGACATTGCCAATCTGGTAGAGCAGGAACTGAGCGCTCGTCTCACCGGCGACGGCACACTGCTTCCCGGACCGTCGAAAGGCCGTTTGTCGCGCCTGTCGCGCACCTTCCCCATCACGCCGCGCGTCGACCTCCGGGCCGATGAGCGCGGCCAATATTACATCCTGTCCGTGTCGGCGAACGACCGGCCAGGCCTTCTTTATTCGATCGCGCGCGTGCTGGCCGAGCACCGGGTCGGCGTCGCGTCGGCACGGATCAATACGCTCGGCGAACGCGTCGAAGACGTTTTCCTGCTGGATGGACGCGGTCTGTCGGACAGCCGTGTCCAGCTTCAGGTCGAGACCGAACTGCTGCGCGCGATCGCAGTGTGAGATTTCATGCGACTCAAATTAACAGCCAAGCATCCGCGGCCGGCTTCGTCCGAACGCGCCCCTGTCCGTACCGGAAGCACGTCGGCGCGTAAGCCGACGCGTCCGGCGGCGGCACCCAAGCCTTCCACAGCGGAGGGTTTCGGCGGGGCGCGCGGCGAAGGTGCGCGCGCGGCGGGCGGCGGCAAGCGTCCGGCCGGCGGCAAGCCGGCAGGCGCCGGCGCACGTCCGGCGAGAGCTGAGGGCTCGTTTTCCCGCGATCGGGATGCGGGCGGAGCGCGCCGGACGACGTCCGATCGCCCGCCGCGCCGCGAAGGCGCCGAGGGCGCGCCGAGGCGGTTCGAAGGCAATGAAGGGCGTGGCCCGCGGCGTGATGACGCGGCGGGTGCGCCGCGGAAGTTCGAGGGGCGCGGGGAACGTGGGGAACGGGGTGATCGGCCGCCGCGCCGTGACGATGGTGCGCGTGGGCAAGGTGCGCCACGACGGTTCGAGGGCGCGGGGGACCGTGCTGAACGTCCGCCGCGCCGGTTTGAAGGTGCGGGCGACCGGACTGATCGTCCGCCGAGGCGGTTTGAAGGTGCGGGTGATCGGACCGATCGTCCGCCGAGGCGGTTTGAAGGTGCGGGTGATCGGACTGATCGTCCGCCGAGGCGGTTTGAAGGTGCAGGTGATCGAACTGATCGTCCGCCGCGTCGTTTCGAAGGTGCGGGTGATCGCAACGATCGTCCGCCGCGCCGGTTTGAAGGCGCAGGCGACCGGACTGATCGTCCGCCGAGGCGGTTCGAAGGCGCAGGTGATCGGACTGATCGTCCGCCGCGTCGTTTCGAAGGCGCAGGTGATCGGACTGATCGACCGCCGCGCCGTTTCGAAGGCGCAAGCGACCGCACTGATCGTGCGCCGCGCCGTACCGACGGCGAACGCGGCGCAGGCGATCGCACCGACCGCGGCCCCCGTCCCGAACGCAGCTTCGAAGGCAACCGCCCGCCGCGTCGTGACGACGGCGAGCGCCGTTCGTTCAGCGGCCCGCGTCCGGGCGCGGACCGCCCGCCGCGCCGCGACGGCGAGGCGTCGGATCGACCGCGTTTCGGCGGCGAACGCGGTGAGCGTGGGCCACGCAGCGACAGCGCTCCGCGCCGCTTCGAAGGCGAGCGCGGCGCACCGGCGCCCGGCGCACCGGCGCGCGGCGAGCGCAGCTTCGCAAAACCCGTCAAAACCAGCTACGGCGACCGCCCGGAACGTTCGGAACGTTCGGAACGTTCGGAACGTTCGGAACGTTCGGACCGCCAGGACCGTTCGTCCCGGCCAGCATCGCCCCACGCCCCGCGCGGCGATCGCAACGAGCGCGCCCCGGCCAAACGCGAATTCGGCGATCGTCCGGCCCGCAGCACGGACCGTGGCGAGCGCACCAAAAGTAGCGATCGTCCGGCCCGCAGCTTCGACAAATCGCTGCCGGGCGCGCCCCGCCGCTTCGGCGACGAACGCCCCGCCCGCGCGGACAAGCCCCGTGGTCCTGCAGCGCCTCGAGCCGACCGCCACGCCGACAAAACCGAATCCGCCGAAGCCGCACCGCGCGCGCCGCGCCGCGACTACGAGGACGCCCCCGGCACCTTGCGCCTGTCCAAGCTGATGTCCGAGCTTGGCCTGTGTTCGCGTCGCGAAGCGGACGAGTGGATCGAGAAAGGCTGGGTGCTGGTGGACGGCGAGCGCATCGATACACTCGGCACCAAGGTCCGCCCGGACCAGCGCATCGAGATCGATCCGGCAGCCGAAGCCCAGCAGATGAAACTGGTCACCGTGCTGATCCACAAGCCGGTCGGCTATGTGTCGGGCCAGGCGGAAGACGGCTATCAGCCGGCGATCACGCTCGTCACCCCGGAAAACCGCTGGGACGGCGACCACTCCGACAACCGTTTTTCCATCGCGCATTTGCGTCAACTCGCTCCCGCTGGACGGCTCGACATCGACTCGACCGGCCTGCTTGTGCTGACGCAGGACGGCCGCGTGGCGAAACAGCTGATCGGCGGCCATTCGGATGTGGACAAGGAATATCTGGTTCGCGTGAGTTTCGGCGATGTCGAAACCGACGTCGAATCGCACTTCCCGCCGGAAAGTCTTGCGCAGTTGCGTCACGGTCTGGAACTCGATGGCGTGCCGCTCAAGCCGGCGATGGTGAGCTGGCAGAACGGCGAGCAATTGCGCTTCGTGCTGCGCGAAGGCAAGAAACGCCAGATCCGTCGTATGTGCGAACTGGTCGGCTTACAGGTGCTCGGCCTGAAACGCGTACGGATGGGCCACGTGATGCTCGGCGCGCTGCCGCCCGGACAGTGGCGTTATCTGGCAGCGGACGAATCGTTCTGACCCACGGACACCGGTCGAGCGACCGATGAATGTAGAACAACCCCACGTTTTATCGAAAAACGTGGGGTTGTTTTTTATGGCGAGGTCGCGACCGACCTGCCGGTTCTAGTGCCGCGAGGCGTTACCTCAGAACGTGTAGCCGCTCTTCATGGTGGGCTGAACGTTCCACTGACCCGGCTGGGCCGAGTAGTTGACCGCGACGCCCTGCACCGGCTGGGGAGCCGCGAACTGCGCTGCCTGGGCGGCCGACTGCGCTGCCAGGTTGCGAGTGATCTGCTCCAGCTGAGCCTTGTCAGCGGCTTGCTGCTGTTCCGAACGCTGGCCAGCCTGGTCCTGCAGGCGCGCGGCGTACTCGGCGAGCGCCTTCTGCTGGGCGGCCTGCTGTGCCAGAAACGCTTCGTAGTCGGCACCCGCGTTCTGCTCAGCAGCCTGCTGCGCAGCGGCTTGCTGTTCCGCACGCTGGCGAGCCTGCTCCTGCATGTACGCGTCGTAGTCGGCGCGCGCCTTCTGCTCGTTGGCCTGTTGCTGGGCACGGTCACGCGCTTCCTGCTCCATACGGGCTTCGTACTCAGCACGAGCCTGCTCCTGCGCACGATCGCGGGCTGCCTGGTCGGCGGCCTGCTGCTCGGCGCGCTCGCGCGCTTCCTGCTGCATACGCGCTTCGTATTCAGCGCGAGCCTTGGCTTCCTGCTCCATACGCGCTTCGTACTCGGCACGAGCCTTGGCTTCCTGCTCCATACGCGCTTCGTACTCGGCACGAGCCTGCTCCTGCGCACGGTCGCGAGCTTCCTGCTCGGCGGCCTGCTGCTGGGCACGATCACGCGCTTCCTGCTCGATGCGCGCTTCGTATTCAGCCCGAGCCTGCGCTTCCTTGGCCTCACGTTCTGCACGAGCCTGCTGCTCAGCCGCTTCGCGCTCCGCATCAGCCTGCTGTTGAGCACGGTCACGCGCTTCCTGTTCGATACGCGCCTGCTCTTCCGCAGCCTTACGTTGCGCATCGGCTGCTGCCTGGGCTTCCGCCTTGGCTGCTGCATCGGCGGCATTCGTCGCCGGCAATTCGGCGAATTCCGCGCGGCTACGGGTTTCCTGGTCGGCCAGTCGTACCAGCTTGTCGCTGTCGCTCAGCCTGGCTTGCGCCTCCGGCGTCCAGCCGCGCGAGGCATTCATGCTGTCCATCGCGTTCTTCGTCGACTTCTTCATCTGCTGGAAGTTGTCCTTCGCCCACTGCATCTGCGAATCGCCGGTCAATGCGTAGGGAGCGCTGTGGTCGACAACCGAGAGGACGAGGCCCGTGTTGCCCGTCGTCACCAGCCCGTTCGGCGCATTCGTGATGTCCGAACCAAACATCTGCGACACGACACCACCTTGCCCGCCGCTGATCAAACCGGCGTTGTTCACGCCGAGACCATACTCCGAACCTTCGAGCACGATCTTGTCGGCGTACATCCCGCCAAGCGCCGACACGTCGAGCGCAACAGCCGGCTTCGCGCCTTCTGCTGCCGACGTATTCACGAGCTTGCCCGTGAAATTGCCGTTCGCGTCGCCGTCGAATTGCGTGCCGTTCTGCGAGTTGATGCTCCAGCCCTTCACCGCACCGTTGACGATCGTCGCGCGCGACAACAGGTTCACCTGACCCGCGCCGACGTCGACACCGGCGCCGTCGATCTGGATCGTGGCGGGCGTCGCACGCGTCGTGTCGACGTTCAATGCCAGCGGGCTATCCGCACGCGGGCTGAAGCCGGCCGCGGCCAGCGTCAGCATCGGCGCGTTGATGGTGGTCGCGCCGTTCGCCGAGATACCGGCAGCGTTGGCGATCAGCAGATGCGCGGGCGCACCGGCGACTTCCATCGCGCCATTGAGCTTCGATGCCTGAGCCGAGGTCACGTCGGCAACGATCACCTTGGCGGCGTTGCCGTTCAGGTTGGCGTTGGCCGCCAGTTGACCGGCGAGCTTGCTGGTGCCGGCTGCCGTCAGGTTGTTCAACACGACGCCGTTTTTATCGACATCGAAGTTGCTGAACGTGTTGCGCGAAATGCCCGAGGCGTTTGCGCCCGCGATGTTCACGACGGGCGTGTTGCCCACCGTGTTCACCTGCGTCTGACCACCATTGGCCACTACGCCGGCGGCCATTGCACTGCCGGCCGTCGCCAGCGCGGTGAGCGCGGCGATAGTCAGAGCGTTGAGTCGAAATTGAATCATAAGAGTCCTAGGGGATTAAAAACGCGTGCTCAACCGGAGGTTGACCACGACGGGATCGGCATGCAGCTGTTTCGGAGCAAACAGCGGCGTGCCAATTGAGACAGACGCCGAAACGCCTTTGATCGAAGTGGAGGCGCCCAAGGCGGCGCCCACCACGTTGCCGCCTGAATTCGGTTCGCCGGCGACCGGCACGACGCGCCCGGCGTCGAGTGCGGCCATTAGCGTGACGCGGGCGCCGAACACGGAAGCGGCCGGCGTCCAGTCGACTTCGTTGCGCAGATAGGCACCCGTGTTGCCGTACAGGTACTGATCCTTGAAACCCCGCACGGAGTTGTCGCCGCCGACCGAAATGCGCTCGCTCGAATAGAGCGGCCGCGCGCTCGCCTGTGCATACGCCGACGAGAGCAGCGCGACGGACGGCGCGACCTGCGTGTAGACGCTCGCGCTCGCGGAAAACTTGCGAAAGCCCGCAGACGGTCCGCCCGCGGCGCTCTTGTCGGCGCTCGCGAACGGCAACCCTTCGGTCACGGCCGGACTGAACGTGACGTAGCTGCGCGTACCGACGCGGCTCGCAAAGTTGACGCCGATGCGCGCCGTGCTGACCCGTTCGGTGCCGCTGCCGAGTTGCACGTCCTCGAGCGAGGTTTTGCCGGTGTAGTTGGCAAGCGAGCCCACCACGTCGATCTTGTGCGACGCATTGCGCGAGACCGTGCGCGACAGGCTGATCTGGTTCTGGATATTGCTGCCGTGATAACGCAGCGGAGTGCCGTAGAAGTCGAGCGGAATCGCGAAGTTGCCGGTCGCACCGGCATAGCCGAGCGTCCAGTAGCCAAGCGGTACGCTCGCGGAAGCGCCGAAGCTGCGGCGATACTTGTCGCCGTGCAGCGCAGTCGTGCTGGTACCCGACACGCCGAGCTGTTCGCCAAGGCCCAGCATGTTGTTGAGCGTCAGCGCGCCGCCGAATTCGCCCGCGCCGGTATTCGCCGCGCCCAGGTTGTCGACGTTCAGGTCGACATTCACGGAAGGCGCCGTGCGGCCCGTGACCACGACATCCGAGTAGCCCGCTTCGGGCGCGGCGCGCACGGCCACTTTCACCCCGCCGGGCGTGACGCGTTCGAGTTGATCGACGCCCTGCTCCACGTCACGCAGATTGAGCGGCTCGCCGGTGTAGCCGGGAAACGCCATGCGCGCCGCGCGGTCCGAACGGGTCGTGCCGTCCTCGAACGCCACGCGGCCAAGCTTGCCTTCGGCCGCGGCAATCACCAGCGGGCCGCCGGCGCCGTCCTGTTGCGGCAACCACGCATGACTCGTGATGTAGCCGTGCTCGACATACCAGTCGTTCACTTCGTCGAGCAGATGCGCGAGTGCCGCGTTGTCGAGACATTTGCCCGATGTTTCGAGCACGATCGCCTGCCTGAGACTGTCCGGCACGAGCGTGGCGCCGGGAAACTCGACGCCGCTCGCGTAGATGCAGGACACGCCTTGCGGCGTAAAGCCGGCTTGTGCGCCGGTGTCGCGGGGCGCGCGGGTGACGGCCGGCGCGTCGCGCCTGCTCAGGCCTTCGCGCAACAGGCGCGCCTCGTCGAGCAGACGTTGCTGCTGCTGATCCTGCAACGCGTGGTCGACCGGATTGTTCAGCTCCGCGGCCCATGCGGGCGCGGCGGCCAGCGTGAGCAACGTGCCGATCGAACTCAGCGATGCAGGCGACGTCCTTGGAGAACGGCGGGGGGAACGGCGGAATAGGGAGTAACGCAAAGCGGCCTGCACATTTCAGAATTCATACACGAGGCCGGAAGTGTAATTATTCGGAAAGCATGCAAACGTGGGAGCGGTCCGCGGATTCGATCGGAATCGTCCTAATTTGGAGTCATCCAAATAGGCGGAAATAGAGACAAGGGGAATTGACTAAACCGCCACCCAGGGCGGGTGGCGGCGGCGAGAACGAGCGTGGGCTAAAAGTAGCTCAGTCGTCGCTATTCGGATCCATGTCCGGGAACAGCACTTCGGTGAATCCGAACTTCGAGAAATCGTTGATCCGCATCGGATACAGTTTGCCGATCAGGTGATCGCATTCATGCTGGACGACCCGCGCATGGAACCCTTCGGCGACACGATCGATCGGATTGCCGAACTGATCGAAGCCGTGATACTTGATCATCGAAAACCGGCTCACCGCGCCGCGCAGTCCGGGCACCGAGAGGCACCCTTCCCAGCCTTCTTCCATGTCCTGCGACACCGGCGTGATGGTCGGGTTGATCAGGACGGTTTCGGGAACCGGCGGCGCGTCCGGGTAGCGCTGGTTCTGGCCAAAACCGAAAATCACCAGTTGCAGATTCAGACCGATCTGCGGCGCGGCCAGCCCGGCGCCGTTGACCGCATGCATGGTCTCGAACATGTCCTTGATGAGTTCATGCAATTCCGGCGTATCGAAACGATCGACCGGGTCGGCAATGCGCAGCAGGCGCGGATCGCCCATCTTCAGAATTTCGCGGATCATAACAACCCCTCCAGGAGCTTACGCATACCATCTTCGTCGAGTACGGGGATGCCGAGTTCCTCGGCCTTGGCCAGTTTGCTGCCGGCCTCGGCCCCCGCCACCACGTAATCCGTTTTCTTCGACACCGAGCCGGCGACTTTTGCGCCGGCCGCTTCGAGCATTTCCTTGGCCTCTTCGCGCGCGAGCGTCGGCAAGGTGCCGGTCAACACGACCGTCTTGCCCGCCAGCACGCCTTGCGGCGCTTTCGGTGCGGGCGGTCCTTCGGGCCACTCGACCTTGCCCGGCGCACGCAATTGTTCGATGACCGTGCGGTTGTGTTCTTCGGCAAAAAACTGGTGCAGCGACTCGGCGACCACCGGGCCGACGTCGTTGACTTCCAGCAAAGCCTCGACCGACGCATCCATGATCGGGTCGAGCGAGCCGAAATGCCTGGCCAGGTCTTTCGCGGTCGATTCGCCCACATGGCGAATACCGAGCGCATAGATGAAACGGGCGAGCGTGGTGTGCCGCGCGTGGTCGAGCGAGTCGAGCAGGTTTTGCGCAGATTTATCGGCGAAACGGTCGAGTTCGGCGAGCGTCGCAAAGCCGAGGTTGAACAGATCGGCCGGCGTACGCACCAGGTTCTGCTCGACCAGCTGGTCGATGATTTTCTCGCCGAGTCCGTCGATGTCCAGCGCACGCCGTTGCGCGAAATGCCACAGCGCCTGCTTGCGCTGCGCCGGACAGAACAGTCCGCCGGTGCAGCGCGCGATGGCTTCGTCCGGCAGGCGTTCGATGTTCGACCCGCACACCGGGCACTGGGTGGGCATGACGAACTCGCGGGCGTCTTCCGGGCGGCGCTCCAGCAGCGCGCTGACCACCTCGGGAATCACGTCGCCCGCCCGCCGCACGATGACCGTGTCGCCAATACGGATGTCCTTGCGGCGCACCTCGTCTTCGTTATGCAGCGTCGCGTTCGTCACCGTCGCGCCGCCGACGAACACCGGCTCCAGCCGCGCGACCGGCGTGATCGCACCGGTCCGGCCGACCTGCACGTCGATGGCCACGAGTCGCGTCAACGCTTCCTGCGCCGGAAACTTGTGCGCGAGCGCAAAGCGCGGGGCGCGCGACACGAATCCGAGCGCGTCCTGTTCGTCGCGCCGGTTGACCTTATAGACCACGCCGTCGATGTCGTACGGCAAGCCGTCGCGCTTCTCGCCGACCGATCTGAAAAAGCCGAGTAGCCCGTCGGCGCCCTGCACCACCGCGCGCTCGCCGTTCACCGGCAGACCGAGTTCCTTGTACCAGTCGAGCAGCTCGCTATGCGTCGCGGGCATTTGCGCGCCTTCGAGCACGCCGATGCCATACGCAAAGAACGACAGCGGCCGCTGTGCGGTGATTTTCGAATCGAGCTGCCGCAGACTGCCGGCGGCGGCGTTGCGGGGGTTCGCGAATTCTTTCTGTTCCGCGGCCCGCTGACGCTCGTTCATGCGCTCGAAATCGCGCTTGAACATCAGCACTTCGCCGCGCACGTCGAGCACGTGGGGAATGCGTTTGCCCTTGAGCTTGAGCGGGATGGAGCGGATGGTGCGCACGTTGGCGGTGACGTTCTCGCCGGTGGTGCCGTCGCCGCGCGTGGAGGCCTGCACGAACTGGCCGTCGACGTAGCGCAGCGAAATGGCGAGGCCGTCGAACTTGAGTTCCGCCGCGTATTCGACCAGAACCGGCGGCTCGCTCGCATGTTTGCCGAGCGCGTCGCCGACCCGCTTGTCGAACGCGACGATGTCTTCGTCCGCGAAGCCGTTGTTTAGCGACAGCATGGGCTGGTCGTGCACGACCGGCTCGAAGCCGCTTGCCGCTTCGCCGCCCACGCGCTGGGTGGGCGAATCCGGCACGATCAGGTCGGGATGCTCGGTTTCGATGCGCTCCAGTTCCTTGAACAGCCTGTCGTATTCCGCGTCCGGCAAGTCCGGCTGGTCGAGCACGTAGTAGGCGTAATTGGCGCGTTCGAGTTCCGCGCGCAGCGACGCGGCCCGCTCGGCCGGAGCGTCGGGTGCAGGAGAAGGGACGGGAGTTCGGGCCATGCTTGTCGGCAGCTTCTTCACGGAAATTCAGAGCTCGGATTATCGCAGGAAAGCGGGCCCCTTTACATCGGCCGAATGGCCAGGCCTGCACTCGCCGACCCTACGCGCAAGCAGCGTTCCAAACGAAAAAACGGCCGCACATCGTGCGGCCGCCCGGGCGCTGCCGGCTCACGACGCGAGACCTACTGGCTGAACAGGCGCCGCGTTGCCGGCGAGCCCGCCGGAATGCCCGCCTGTTCGAGTTTCGCGTACAGCGTCATCAACTGCTTTTCGATCGCGAGCAAGGCCGTTTCCGGCAACGGACGACGCCCGTCGTCCACCACCCTGCCGCCGATGCGCTCGGCTAGCGACTTCGCGTAATCGCACATCAACCGGAACGGCAGGATGTCTTCGTCGGCCACCGGCACGTCGAGCACCAGCGTGATCATCTGGCCGCCCTTGTAGGTCAGGTCGTCGCGCAGAAAATTGGTGTCGCCGAATTGCAGCATGAACACCGGGCTCTGCTTCGCGTCGAGCTTGACGAAACGGGTGCCGTCGCGCGACAGCAGCAGGCCGTCCTGCGACGCGACCGCCTGCACGTAATTGGCCGACCACGGCGCGCCGTCCGACAGCACGTTGATCGAGAGTTGCGCGTCGCACTGCGCGGCGAAGGCGTCGAGTTCACGCGCCATCGCCACGGTTTCGAGCATGTCGGGGAATTCGGGCGAGGCGTCCAGCGCGTCGGCGAACTGCTGCACGCCCGTCACGAATTCCGAGAACTCCAGTTCGTTGAGCGCGCCGCTGCGATTGGCCAGTTGCGCGGCCGCGCGGAGTTCCTCGTAGCGCGTGCCGTTTTGCAGCAACTCCCACGCGCCGCCTTCGAGCTTGCCTTCGATATGCACCGGCTTGCTGCCGGCGCGGCGCAGGCGCTGCGCGAGCGGAATCACCTTGTCGCCGGCCACCGGGCCGTTCAGACGGATCGGCACGATGCAGTCGATGCGGCGGTCGACGATCGCCGGCGGCGCCGACGAAATGGTCGTCGCGGCAGGCAGGATCGGTTCGAGGGGTTCGTCGGCGTGCGCTGACTTCGAGGCCTGAGCAGTGTCGGAGGTCTCGGCGGCCTCATGGCCGGCGGCAGCGGCCTGGCCCTCGGTTGGCGTTACCCCGTTCGGCGTCGTGGTTTCGGCCTGGATATCGGCGGCGGTATCGAGCGGCGCCGCGCCCACGCTGCCAAACGTCGGTTCGACCCGCGCGGCCGGCGTCTCGCCACCGGCCTCGGCGCCCACTACCGGTTCGCGGCGCGTCGTCGGCCGGGCCGGCTCGATGAACGGGCTCGGCTCTTCGTGATCGTCACGCGCGAAATTCTCGGCGGTCTCGGCCGGCATCGGCCGCGGCATCTTGCGGCGCACTTTCGCACCTTGCCACGCGTTGTACACGACCACCCCACCCACCACCACGGCGCCCGCGCCGATCAACCCGAGTGTCAACTCGTCCATGCATGCTCCGTCAGCAATTCTTCTGTCTGCGCGGCTATGCGCCCGCTCCACGTATCGCGCGGCCGGTCTGGCCGCTGCGCTGAACGCGGACGCCCGCGAGGCTCAACAAATAAAAATCCGGAAAAAACTCAGCCGATGTTCTGCGCAAACCCCGCGGCTGTTTCCATGTCCACCGCCACGATGCGCGACACGCCCTGTTCCTGCATGGTCACGCCGATCAACTGTTGCGCCATTTCCATCGCGATCTTGTTGTGCGAGATGAAAAGGAACTGCGTCTTGTCCGACATCGCGCGCACGAGGTTCGCGAACCGTTCCGTGTTGGCGTCGTCGAGCGGCGCATCCACTTCGTCCAGCAGACAGAACGGCGCCGGATTCAGCTGGAACATCGCGAACACCAGCGCGGTCGCGGTCAGCGCTTTCTCGCCGCCGGAGAGCAGGTGAATCGTGGAGTTCTTCTTGCCCGGCGGCTGCGCCATCACTTGCACGCCGGCGTCGAGAATTTCGTCGCCGGTCATGATCAGTTTGGCCTGCCCGCCACCGAAGAGACGCGGGAACAGTTCGCCGAAATGCTGGTTCACCTGGTCGAACGTGCCTTGCAGCAAGGTGCGCGTTTCGGCGTCGATCTTGCGGATGGCGTCTTCGAGCGTGTCGATCGCGCTCGTCAGGTCGGCCGATTGCGCGTCGAGGAAATGCTTGCGCTCGCTCGCCGCCTTCAGTTCGTCCAGCGCCGCCATGTTGACCGGGCCGAGCGCGGTGATCGCGTTGTTGATGCGCGTGACTTCGCCCTGCAAGTACGACGGCTTCAGGTCCGGCGTGAGCTTGGCCTGCAACTCGGCCTCGTCGACACCGGCCGCGGCCAGTTGTTCGATGAACTGCTCGCCGTTGAGTCGCGCGGCCTGCTCTTTCAACTGCAATTCGTTGATGCGGTCGCGCAGCGGCTGCAACGCGCGCTCGGTGGTGAGCCGGGTTTCGTCCGCGGCGCGCAGTTTGGCGGTCAGGTCGTCCAGTTCGAGCCGCGCGGCATGCAGCGACTCTTCCTTGACCGCGCGAATATCCAGCGCGTCCTGCAAGCCGGTATGCGCGGTCTGCTCGTTGATCGTTTCCAGCTCGGCGCGCGCGTCTTCCAGCGAGCCGGCCACGCGCTCGCTCTGCTCTTCGGCCACCTGAATGCTGCGCTTCAGTTCGTCGATGCGGTTCGCCATGTTGCGCGCGGCAAAGCGCGCATCGGTGGCGGCACGGTCGAGGTCGCGGGCTTCGCCGCGCGCGGCCGTGAGCGCTTCGTCGAGCGCTTCGAAAGCCAGTTGGTGATCTTCGAAACGCGCCTGCAATTCGGCGAGTTCGCCGTCGTGACGCTCGAAATTCGCTTCCGACTCCGCGCGCAACGCACGTTGCTCGTCGATCTGCGCGGTGATCTCGTCGAGCTCTTCGCGAATCTGCGTGCTGCGCTGCGTGTAGCGCTCGTGCGCCTGGGTCAGCTTGAGCACGTCCATCTGCAACGCGTGCACCCGCTGGGTCGCGCGTTCGGCTTGCTGACGCGCGTCGCCGAGCACCTGGGCGGCCTGCGTGTGCGCGGCTTCGGCACGAATCGCGGCGGATTTGGCTTCATCCGCGAGCAAAGCCTGCGCGCGCACCTGACGGCCGAGGTTCTCGATTTCCTGCTGACGGGCCAGCATGCCGGCCTGTTCCGAATCGGCCGCATACAGTTGCACGCCGACCCGCGTCACCACGTGACCGGCCTTCACGACGAACGAACCGCCTTCGGGCAACTGCGCGCGTTGCGCGAGCGCCTGCTGCAGGTCGTCGGCGACGAAGGCGAGGCCGAGCCAGTCGTTCAATACCGCGCGAATGCCGGCGTCGTCGATGCGAACCAGCGAGAGCAACGGACGCAGCGTCGGCGGCGTGGCCGAAGGTGTGCCTGCCGGCGGCGGCGCATAAAAGGCCAGCTTGGCCGGCGGCGCGTCGGTGGCGAAGGCCTTCACCCAGTCGAGATTCGACACTTCCAGCGCCGCGAGCCGTTCGCGCAGCACCGCTTCGAGCGCGCTTTCCCAACCGGCTTCGACGTGCAGCTTCTTCCACAGACGCGGCAGGCTGCCCAGTTCGTGCTTCTCGAGCCAGGGTTGAATCTTGCCTTCGGTCTGGACGTTTTCCTGCAACTGCTTGAGCGCGGCAAGCCGTGCGTCGAGCTGATGAATCTGCGCGGTTTCCGACTGCACGCGCTCCTGGGCCGCCCGGCGTTCGCCGTCCAGACGCGGCAGCGTTTCCTGCGCGTCGGCGAGACGCGCCTGGGCGTCGTGGAGAATTTCTTCGTGTTCGGCGAGTTGCATGCGCAACTCTTCGAGCTGCGCTTCGTCCGGTGCATCGAGCCCGCCCGCTTCCGACTTGAGCCGCTCGTGACGCTGCTGCAGTTGCTGCAATTGCTGATCAGCGTTGCGCTGGTGCGCCGCTTCGAGCTTGAGCGCCTGTTCGGTCTGCGCGATCCCGCCGCGTTCCGCGTTCAGTTCGGTTTGCGCATCGCGCCAGCGCGCTTCGAGCGCCGGCATCGCGTCGTGCTTCGCCGCGGCGGAATCTTCGGCGAGCGCAGCTTTTTCTTCGGCGACGGCAAGCTGTTCTTCCGCGTCTTCCAGGTCGCCCTGCGCTTTCTGCGCCTGGGCGAGCCACTGCTCGCGCTGCGCGGTCAGTGCCGCGATTTGCGCCTGCACGCGATTGCGCGATTCGACGATGAACTTGATCTCGGCTTCAAGCCGGCTGACTTCGGCATTCGCTTCGTACAGTGCGCCTTGCGCGCCCTGCATCGCGTCGCTGGCCGAATAGTGCGCGACCCGCAGCGTTTCGAGTTGCGCCTCGACTTCGCGCAGTCTGGCGGTTTGCGCCTCGAGGTCGATCTGCGCCTGTTCGATGGCGCGCTTCTGGCGTTCCTGCTCGCCGCCCGCTTCGTTCTTGCGCAACAGCCACAACAGGCGCTGCTTCTCTTCGCCGTCGGCCTGCAGATCCTTGTATTTCGTCGCGACGACCGCCTGCGCTTCGAGCTTCTCGAGATTCGCGCCGAGTTCGCGGACGATGTCTTCGACGCGCGTCAGGTTCTCGCGCGTATCGTGCAGACGGTTCTCGGTTTCGCGGCGGCGTTCCTTGTACTTCGAGACGCCCGCGGCTTCTTCGAGGAACACCCGCAGCTCTTCGGGCTTCGCCTCGATGAGCCGGGCGATCATGCCCTGCCCGATGATTGCGTAAGCACGCGGCCCGAGGCCGGTGCCGAGGAAAATATCCTGGATGTCGCGACGCCGCGCCGGCAGGTTGTTGATGTAGTAGCTCGAGGTGCCGTCGCGCGTGAGCACGCGCTTGACGGCGATCTCGGCATATTGGCCCCACTGTCCGGCGGCGCGTCCGTCCGCATTGTCGAACACCAGTTCGACGCTGGCCCGGCTGCCGGGTTTGCGCGCGGTCGAACCGTTGAAGATCACGTCCTGCATCGACTCGCCGCGCAGCTCGGAAGCGCGCGATTCGCCGAGCACCCAGCGCACGGCGTCGATGATGTTGGACTTGCCGCACCCGTTCGGTCCGACCACGCCCACCAGCTGGCCCGGAACCTGGAAATGCGTGGGATCGACGAAGGATTTGAAGCCAGCGAGTTTGATCGAGGTCAGACGCACGGCGATTTCGCTGTTGGAAAAGGGAAATTAAAAAGAAGCTCGTGAAGGCCGCGCCGGCCGAACGCCCAAACGGCGAAGCAACCGGCGACGCCCCGCGAGACGGGCGCCACGCACGCTGTAGAGCGTGCTTACGCTAATGAGCGGCCATCATACCATCGCGCGTGGTCGATTCTTACGGGTTGACGGGTCGGTTGGGTCGTCGGTTGGGTCGTCGGCCGGCTCGTCGCTCGCATCGTCGGCGGCGGCCTCGCCGGCCGGACCCGTGTCCTGATTGGCGGGGTCCGGCGGCATGGCCTTCGTGCGATGCACCCAGCTCGACAGCGCGGACGCCAGCACGATGCACACACCGCCCGCCCACTCACGCGGACCCGGTGTCTCCCCCGCGAACAGCCACGCGGAGAGCGCCGTCACGACGATCTCGAACAGCATGATGATCGACGCCCGGTTGGCCGGCACGCGGGAGAGCCCGTATTGCACCAGCATGTTGTTCGACGCCAGCAGGAAGCCGAGGCCGAGTACCAGCAGCGCGGCGGTGCTTGCGTGCGCGCCGGTCGGCGGCGCGGGCATCGCCTCGAAGCAGGACGCGAGCGCGCTGAAAATCGCCGCGCCGCCGAAGATCGTCGCGGTGCGCATCTCGGGCTTCATCTCCGGGAGGACGCGGCTCGTCTTCAGGATCAGCACGTTGCTCATCGCGAAACCCATGCCGCCCGCGAGTCCGGCCCATTCGGCGAGATTGCCGGGCACCGGCAAACCGACCTGCGGCGACCACAGCATGGTCATCGCGCCGCCCAGCGACAGCGCGGCCAGCGCCGCGCCCGGCCAGCTCAGACGCTCGTGCAGGATGAAATGCGCGAACAGCGCGGTCCACGCCGGGGTGAGATAGAACAGCAGCAGCACGCGCATGACCTGCCCGTGGATCGAGCCCCAGACGAAACCTAGATTGGTGACGCCGGCGGCCAGCGCCAGCGCAGGGAGCAGCCAGTGCCAACGCACCGATTTCACCGCTCGATGGCGCACCAGCAGCACGAACAGACAGCCCGCGCCGCTCGTCAGCGCGCTTGCCGCCGTGCCGGTTACGCCGAGCGCGGCGAGCATGCGCAGCGGATACCAGATCATCCCCCAGACGGAGGCGCCCAGCATGATGGCGAGGGTCGGCCAGCTTTGGCGAAGGGACGCGTTCATGCGCTCGGGCTCGTTGTTGCTGCGTGCATCTCTCTGCTCCTGCTGCTTTTTTATTGCGCAAGCTTTGGCCGGCTCACGTCGTTGCCGCTGCGGAAGCGGATTCGTGCGGATTCGTACGGATTTGTACTGATTCGCGCGCCGCCCGGCGGTTGGCGGCGGGCCTTGCTGCACGCCGCCGTGCGGGCACGTCACGTTATAATCACGCCCTTATCGCTGCCGGGGGTCTCCCGGGTTTTCTCGAACCGGCTGGGAACGGCCCAACAACTCGCAGCAACCTCAGCGCCCTCTTCGATCAGGCTCGATCCGCTCCGTGAATCCGCTCCTCGACTCTCTCCAGTCCTATCCGTTCGAAAAGCTGCGCGCGCTGTTCGCCGGCATCACGCCGCCGGCGGGACTCGCTCATATCAGCTTCGGCATCGGCGAACCGAAGCACCCGACGCCCGCCCTGATTCGCGATGCAGTCGTGGCTTCGCTCGGCGGCCTGTCCGTCTATCCGGCCACGATCGGCACGCCCGCGTTGCGCGAGTCGATCGCCCAGTGGGTCACGCAGCGTTACGGCCTGCCGCCGGTCGATCCGGCCACCCAGGTGCTGCCGGTTTCGGGCTCGCGCGAAGCCTTGTTCGCACTCGCGCAAACCGTGCTCGATCCGAAGAAAAGCGCCACCGGCGAGTCAGCGATCGTACTCTGTCCGAACCCGTTCTACCAAATCTACGAAGGCGCCGCGATCCTCGCCGGCACCGAGCCTTACTTCGTGAACAGCGACCCGGCGCGCAACTTCGCCTGCGATTATTCGGCGGTGCCCGAGGCCATCTGGGCGCGCACGCAACTGCTGTTCGTCTGCTCGCCGGGAAACCCCACCGGCGCCGTGCTCACGCTCGACGACTGGCGCGAACTCTTCGCGCTGTCGGACCGTTACGGCTTCGTGATCGCCTCCGACGAGTGCTACTCCGAAATCTATTTCGACGAAGCGAACCCGCCGCTCGGCGGTCTGGAAGCCGCGCACAAGCTCGGCCGGGGTTTCGAGCGGCTCGTGATGCTCTCGAGCCTGTCCAAGCGTTCGAACGTGCCGGGCATGCGTTCGGGTTTCGTCGCGGGCGATGCGGCGATCCTGAAGGACTTCCTGCTGTACCGCACTTACCACGGCGCGGCGCTTTCGCCGGTATTCCAGAACGCCAGCATCGCCGCGTGGAACGACGAAACGCACGTCCGCGAGAATCGCGCGAAATACCTGCAGAAGTTTTCCACCGTCACGCCGATGCTTGCCGAGGTGCTGGACGTGCGCCTGCCGGACGCCGCGTTCTACCTGTGGGCCGACGTCACCCGCACCGGCCTCCCGGACACCGAGTTCGCCCAGCGCCTGCTCGCCGACTATAATGTGACGGTTTTGCCGGGGTCGTTCCTCGCGCGCGCCGCGCATGGCGTGAACCCCGGCCGCAATTTCGTGCGTCTCGCGCTTGTGGCGGACGTCGACGAATGCACGCAAGGCGCGCAACGAATCGTCGACTTTTGCCGGTCGCTTGCCGGTTAGCCACCTGGCGCCACGCCGGGTTCGCGCGCCGCACCGCCTTCTTCAGACTTCAACTCTTCAGATAAACACATCTATGTCGCAACAACTTCAGCAGATCATCGACACCGCCTGGGAAAACCGCGCCGAGCTGTCGCCCAAGGCCGCGCCGGCCGACGTGCGCGAGGCCGTCGCTCACGCCATCGAACAACTGGACAAGGGCGTGCTGCGCGTCGCTGAAAAGAAAGACGGCGACTGGGTGGTCAATCAATGGCTCAAGAAGGCCGTGCTGCTGTCGTTCCGTCTGGAAGACAACGCGCCGCTGCCGGCCGGCGGCTATAGCCAGTTCTACGACAAGGTGCCGTCGAAGTTCGCCAACTACACGGCGGAAGATTTCGCCGCCGGCGGTTTTCGCGTCGTGCCGCCGGCCATCGCGCGCCGCGGCTCGTTCATCGCGAAGAACGTCGTGCTGATGCCGTCGTACACCAACATCGGCGCCTACGTCGACGAAGGCACGATGGTCGACACGTGGGCCACCGTCGGTTCGTGCGCGCAGATCGGCAAGAACGTGCATCTGTCGGGCGGCGTGGGCATCGGCGGCGTGCTCGAGCCGTTGCAGGCCAACCCGGTCATCATCGAAGACAACTGCTTTATCGGCGCGCGCTCGGAAGTGGTGGAAGGCGTGATCGTCGAGGAAAACTCGGTCATCTCGATGGGCGTGTACCTCGGCCAGAGCACCAAGATTTACGATCGCGAAACCGGCGAAGTGTCGTACGGCCGCATTCCGGCGGGTTCCGTGGTGGTGGCGGGCAACCTGCCGTCGAAAGACGGCTCGCACAGCCTCTACTGCGCCGTGATCGTCAAGAAGGTCGACGCGAAGACCCGCGCGAAGGTCGGCCTGAACGAGCTGCTGCGAGGCGACTGATGGCGCGCGGCACCAAAACCGTCGTTTATGGCATCCCGAACTGCGACACCGTGAAAAAGGCCCGCGTGTGGCTGGAAGAACACGGCGTCGAGTTCGAGTTTCACGACTTCAAGAAGCACGGCGTGACCGAACCGCTCGTGCAGGACTGGCTGAAGGACGTGAAGCTCGACGCGCTCCTGAATCGTCGCGGCACCACATGGCGCGGCCTGTCCGACGACATGAAAGCGGCCGCCGAAACACAATCGGGCGCGATTGCGCTGATGATCCACAAGCCCTCGGTGATCAAACGGCCGGTTCTGGTGGTCAACGGCCGCGTCAAGTCGCTAGGTTTTTCCGCGGACGATTACGCGGCGCTGTTCGCCTGAACGTAGTTGAACCCGAGCGTGGGCTCGAGCGTTTTTGACGCTGTCGTGCCCGAACGCTGTTGCCGGCTGCGGTGCCTAGCACCGCCAGCCGGCATTTTTTCATTTCAAAGTGGCTCGTCCTGAATCCATGTCCGGCACCCTCGCCCTTACCGAACAACTGATCGCGCGCGCGTCCGTCACGCCCGACGACCAGCACTGCCAGCGCCTCCTGATCGAACGCCTGTCCGCGCTCGGCTTCGAGCACGAAACCATCGAATCGAACGGCGTCACCAATTTGTGGGCCGTGAAACGGGGTACCGACGGCAGCGCGGGCAAGCTGCTCGCGTTCGCGGGCCATACCGACGTGGTGCCGACCGGCCCGCTCGAACAGTGGAATTCAGCGCCGTTCGAACCGACCCACCGCGACGGCAAGCTGTACGGCCGCGGTTCGGCCGACATGAAAACCTCGATTGCCGGCTTCGTGGTGGCGAGCGAGGAATTCGTCGCCGCGCACCCGGCGCATCGCGGCTCGATCGCGTTTCTCATCACGAGCGACGAAGAAGGCCCGGCCACCGACGGCACCGTGAAGGTGGTCGACGCGCTGCAGGCACGCGGCGAACGAATGGACTACTGCATCGTCGGCGAACCGACGTCGAGCGAGCGATTCGGCGACACCGTGAAGAACGGCCGGCGCGGCTCGATGTCGGGCAAGCTGATCGTCAAGGGCGTGCAGGGCCACATTGCCTATCCGCATCTCGCGAAAAATCCGGTGCACGTGCTTGCCCCGGCGCTCGCCGAACTGGTGGCCGAACGCTGGGACGACGGCAACGAATATTTCCCGCCCACCACGTGGCAGGTGTCGAACATTCATAGCGGCACCGGCGCCACCAACGTGATTCCTGGCCATGCGGACGTGATGTTCAACTTCCGCTTTTCCACCGCGAGCACCGTGGAAGGTCTACAGGCCCGCGTCCACGCGATTCTCGACAAACACGGCCTGCAGTACGACCTGCAATGGACCGTGAGCGGCCTGCCCTTCCTCACGCCGCGCGGCGATCTGTCGAATGCGCTCGCCCAGGCGATTCAGGACGAAACCGGCGTGACGACCGAACTGTCGACCACCGGCGGCACCTCGGACGGCCGTTTCATCGCGCGCATCTGCGAACAGGTGGTCGAGTTCGGGCCGCTGAACGCCACCATCCACAAGATCGACGAACATGTCGAAGTCGCACATATCGAGCCGCTGAAAAACGTGTACCGCCGCGTGCTCGAACAACTGATTGCCTGACCCAGGAATTCCATCATGACGCTCCCGTTTTCCACCGTCCGCGACGTGCTGCGCTTCGCGGTGTCGCGATTCAACCAGGCTGAGTTGTCGTTCGGCCACGGCTCGACCAATGCGTACGACGAGGCCGCCTACCTGGTCCTGCATACGCTGCATCTTCCGCTCGACCTGCTCGATCCGTTTCTCGACGCACGCCTGACGACGTCGGAAATCGACGCCGTGCTGAATGTGATCGAGCGCCGCGCGACCGAGCGCGTGCCGGCTGCGTACATCACGCAGGAGGCGTGGATGCACGGTCTGCGCTTTCACATCGACGAACGGGTGATCGTGCCGCGTTCGTTTATCGGCGAACTGCTGCAGGACGGCCTGCAACCGTACGTGGAAGACCCCGAGCAGGTCGGCGCGGTGCTCGAACTGTGCACCGGCTCCGGCTGCCTCGCGATTCTCGCGGCGCACGCGTTCCCGAACGCGGATGTCGACGCGGTCGACCTGTCCGCGCCCGCGCTCGAAGTCGCGACGCGCAACGTGTCGGACTATCAGCTGGAAGACCGCATCTCGCTGTTCGAAGGCGACCTGTTCGCGCCGCTCGCCGGCCGCCGCTACGACGTGATCATCAGCAATCCGCCGTATGTGAACGCCACCGCCATGCAGGCGCTGCCCGCCGAATACAAACACGAGCCGGAAATGGCGTTGGCCGGCGGCGTGGACGGCATGGACATCGTGCGCCGGATCGTCGCCGAAGCCCGCAACTGGCTGACCGACGACGGCGTGCTGGTGGTCGAGATCGGCAACGAGCGCCACAACGTCGAGGCGGCTTTCGGCGGCCTCGATCTGGTGTGGCTCTCGACCAGCGCCGGCGACGACAACGTCTTCCTGATCCAGGCTGTCGATCTGCCGGTTTGACGGTGCATCTACCGCCGCTCATGCAATTCGACCTGCTGCATATCGGCACGCTGGTCGCGCTCGCCCATATTCTCGGCGTGGTCGCGGCCTGCCACGCGATTCTGAACACGCGCACCTCGCAGGGTGCGATTGCGTGGGCGGTCTCGCTGGTGGCGATGCCGTATCTGACGCTGGTGCCGTACCTGTTTCTCGGCCGCAGCAAGTTCGCCGGCTATCAGGACGCGCGCCGCGTCGAAAACGAACTGCTGCGCACGCGCGCCCATCCTCCCGAATGGGATAGCCGCGCTTCGTCGGCCGGCGTGCCGACGCAGGTGCTCGGCTCGAGCCTCGTACACTCGCTCACCCGTCTGGGCGGCATGCCGTTTCTGCCCGGCAATAGCGTGCGCACGCTGGTCAACGGCGCGGCCACGTTCGAGGCGATCTTCAAGGCGATTGGCGGCGCGCGCGATTACGTGATCGTGCAGTTCTTCATCGTGCGTGACGATGCGCTCGGCGAGATGCTCAAGGACGCGCTGATCGCGAAAGCGCAGGAAGGCGTGCGCGTCTACTTCCTGTACGACAGCATCGGCAGCTTCGATCTGCCGCACCGCTACGTCGCGGCCTTGCGCGCCGCCGGCGTGCAGACGCATCCGTTCGCGACGCATCGCCGCTTCGTGAACCGTCTGCAACTCAATTTCCGCAATCACCGCAAGATCGTTTCGGTGGATGGCGAAGTGGCGTTCGTCGGCGGCCACAACGTCGGCGTGGAATACCTTGGCAGCAAACCGCCGCTCTCGCCGTGGCGCGACACGCATATCGAAGTGCGCGGCCCGGCGGTGGCGAGCATCCAGTTCGTGTTCACCGAAGACTGGCACTGGGCGACCCAGCAGTTGCCGGAGTTCGATATGCCGCCAGCGCCCGCTGCGGCTTCCGGTGGGGCTTCCGCCGCTGCTTCCGCTAACGCTTCCATCGCCTCGCAGGAGACCGGCGACGACGTGAACGGTCGCGGCATGCACTGTCTGGTCGTCCCTAGCGGACCGGCCGACAAACAGGAAACCTGCTCGCTGTTCTTCGTCGAGGCCATCAACGCGGCGCGCGAGCGCATCTGGATCACCACGCCCTACCTGGTGCCCGACGAAGCCGTGTTTGCCGCACTGCGACTCGCCGCGCTACGCGGCGTGGATGTGCGCATTCTGATTCCGTGCCGGCGTGACCACGTAGTGGTGTTCGCGGCGTCAAAACTGTATGCGTACGATTCGCTGCGCGCGGGCATCCGTATCTTCCGCTACCAGCCGGGCTTCCTGCATCAGAAGGTGGTGCTGATCGACAGCGTGGCTGCCGCCATCGGCAGCGCCAATCTGGATAATCGCTCGTTCCGCCTGAACTTCGAGATCATGGTGCTCACCGTCGACCGCGGCTTCGCGCTCGAAGTCGAAACCATGCTGCTGAACGACTTTGCCGAGTCGCTCGAGATCGATCGCAACGAGTACCGCCAGGCCAGCGCGTTCAAACGTGTGCTGATGCATCTGGCGCGGCTGTTCGCGCCAATCCTGTAGCTCGCACCGAGCCCGGCGCACGCCCTGGCGTCACAACAGCTTTTCGATGTCCCCGTTGATTGCGTCGGGTTTGGTGAGCGGCGCATAGCGCTTCACCACGTTGCCTTCACGGTCGATCAGGAATTTGGTGAAGTTCCACTTCACGGCCTCGATGCCGAGTACGCCGGGCGCTTCGCCGGTCAGATAGCGAAACAGCGGATGCGCGTTCGCGCCGTTCACGTCGACCTTCTCGAACATCGGAAACGTCACGCCGTAGTTCTTTTCGCAGAAGCTGCCGATTTGCGTGGCGTCGCCCGGCTCCTGCTTGCCGAACTGGTTGCAGGGAAAGCCGAGCACCGCGAGCCCGCGCGCCGCATAGCATTCGTACAGCTTCTGCAATCCCGCGTATTGCGGTGTGAACCCACATTCGCTCGCCGTATTGACGATGAGCAGAACCTTGCCCTGATAGCGCTCGAGGCTCACTTCCTCGCCGCCTAGCGTGCGTGCCGAAAACGAATAGATCGAAGTCATTGGCTCTCCCCGTGAAAGCCGTCAGTCTATGCGAAAAGTCGCGCCGAAACAGTAGGCCGAATGGCCGACCCCGGCTGAGCGCCCGGTCGTCACCGCGGCAGTCTAAAATAGCGTTTTTCTTCCGCCGGCCTTTTCGTGATCCGCTTTAACCAGTTCAGCCTCGCGCGCGGTACCAAGCCGCTCTTCGACAACACCACGTTCACCCTCAATCCCGGCGAAAAGGCCGGCCTGGTGGGGGCGAACGGCGCGGGCAAGTCGACGCTGTTCGCCGTGCTGCTCGGCGAACTGCATGCGGACGGCGGCGATTTCTCGATACCGCCCACCTGGCAGATCGCGCACGTCGCGCAGGAAACCCCGGCGGCAGACAAGACCGCACTCGCCTACACGCTCGACGGCGACGCCGCCTTGCGGCGCATCGAAGCGCGCATTGCCGAGGCGTCGGCCGCGCACGACGGCGCCGCCGAAGGCGAAGCACATGCCGCGTTTGCCGATGCCGACGGCTATACCGCGCCGGCGCGCGCCGAAGCGCTGCTGCTCGGCCTCGGCTTCACGCTCGACCAGACCCGCGAGCCGGTCAGCAGTTTTTCCGGCGGCTGGCGCATGCGCCTGAATCTTGCGCAAGCGCTCATGTGCCGCTCCGACCTGCTGCTGCTCGACGAACCAACCAATCACCTCGACCTCGACGCGATCGTCTGGCTCGAAGACTGGCTGCACCGCTATCCCGGCACGCTGGTGGTCATCTCGCACGACCGCGAGTTTCTCGATTCGGTCTGCAACGTCACGCTGCATCTGGAACATCAGCAGATCAAGCGCTACGGCGGCAACTATTCGCAATTCGAAGTGCTGCGCGCACAGCAGCTCGCCTTGCAGCAAAGCGCGTACGAGAAGCAGCAGCGCACCGTCGAGCATCTGCAGAGCTACATCAACCGCTTCAAGGCGCAGGCCACCAAGGCGCGTCAGGCGCAGAGCCGGGTGAAGGCGCTGGAGAAGATGGAACTGATCGCGCCCGCGCATGCCTCCTCACCGTTCACCTTCACGTTCCGCACACCCGATTCCGCACCGAACCCGATGATGGTGATGGAGAACGTGCGCTGCGGTTATCGCAGCGAGACGGAACCGGGCGGCGAGATCCCGATCGTCGAGCATGTGATGCTGTCCATCCAGAACGGGCAGCGTATCGGCCTGCTGGGGGCGAACGGGCAAGGCAAGTCGACGCTCATCAAGACGCTGGCCGGCACGCTCGAAGCGCTCGGCGGTCAGGTACGCGAAGGCAAGGGGCTGCGCATCGGCTACTTCGCGCAGCATCAGCTGGAAACGTTGCGACCGGACGATACGCCCTTGCAGCATCTGGCGCGTTTCGCACCCGATACCCGCGAACAGGAGTTGCGCGACTTCCTCGGCAGTTTCAACTTCTCCGGTGAAATGGCCACGGCGAAAATCGCGCCGTTCTCCGGCGGCGAAAAAGCGCGCCTCGCGCTGGCGCTGATCATCTGGCAGAAGCCCAATCTGCTGCTGCTCGACGAACCGACCAATCACCTGGACCTCGAAACCCGTCATGCGCTCACCATGGCGCTCGCGCAATTCGAAGGCACGCTGATTCTGGTGTCGCACGACCGCCATCTGCTGCGCGCCACCACCGACGTGTTCATGCTGGTCGCCAGACATCGGCTGCAGGAGTTCGACGGCGACCTGGACGACTATCGCGACTGGCTGCTCCAACACGCCGCCGAACAGCGTGCGGCGCTCAAGGCCGGAACGGGGACGGCGGGCGGCCCGGACAACGCGGACAGTGGGATCAACCGCAAGGAGCAGCGCAAGGCGGAAGCCGAAACGCGCCAGAAGCTCGCGCATCTGAAAAAGCCGCTGCAAAGCCGTATCACGAAGATCGAAAAGGAAATGGACACGCTGAACGCCGAGAAGGCCGCGCTCGACGCGCTCGTGGCCGACCCGGCGAGCTACGAGCCCGAACGGAAAAGCAGACTGACGGAGGCGATCCGCCGTCAGGCAGACGTGAACTCGCGCCTCGAAACGCTCGAAGCCGAATGGCTCGAGAAGCACGAGGAACTCGAACAGATCGGTTAGCGGAAGACGGTCTCGAGGTTTCCGGTCCGCGCCGGCATTGATGAGAGGTTGGCTTTGTCATCTGCGACATCTTTCGTGTCGTCATCCGCAGCGCTGCCGCCGCCGCTGCAAGGACTGCGCGTCCTCGACCTGACGCGGCTTCTGCCCGGCCCGGTCGCCGCCCTGCGGCTCGCCGAACTCGGCGCCGAAGTGCTGAAAATCGAAGCGCCGGGCGCCGGCGACCCGACCCGCACCATGATGCAGTCTTCGAGCGATCGGGTCGCCGGCCGGCCCGGCGCGTTCTACCGGCTCGTGAATCGCGGCAAACGCGAGACGCGACTCGACCTCAAATCGGAAGCGGGACGCACGGTGTTGCGGGCGCTGGCCGCCGAAGCGGACGTGCTGATCGAGAGTTTCCGGCCCGGCGTGATGGACCGGCTCGGCATCGGCTACGAGACGTTGCGTGCGGTGAACCCGCGGCTCGTGTATTGCGCGATCAGCGGCTATGGCGCGAGCGGTCCGTTCGCGAAGCTGGCGGGTCACGATCTCAACTACATCGGCTATGCGGGCGTGCTCGATCAACTGGCGAGTCGTGACGGGGCGCCGATCCTGCCCAACTTCCAGATTGCCGACCTGCTCGGCGGCGCGCTCGCCGCGGTCACGCAGATTCTCGCCGCGTTGTGGCACGTGTCGCGCGGCGGCGAAGGCCGTTTCGTCGATGTCTCGATGACCCACGTCACGCACGCGCACAACGTGGTTGCGCAGGTCTCGCTCGCCAACGAAGGCACAGCGCCGGCAGCCGGCGGGGGATTGCTGAACGGCGGCGTGCCCTGCTACAACCTGTATCGCACGCTCGACGGACGCTGGCTCGCGGTCGGCGCGCTCGAACTGAAGTTCTGGGAGACGCTGTGCATGGCGCTCGACCGGCCCGAATGGGCGACCCGCCACTGGAGCCTGGGTCAGGCGATCGGCGGCCCGGATGCCGCCGCGCTGACGCGCGAACTGGCTCAGGTCATTGGCACGCGCGAACTCGAGGAGTGGGTGCGGCTACTGGAGCCGCTCGACTGCTGCGTGTCGCCGGTGCTGAGCGCGGCAGAGGCGGCTTTGCACCCGCTGTTCAACTGGCGGGCGGCCGGGCAGCCGGAGCATGAGAGCGATGAACCGACGGAGACCGAGACGTCGATCTCGATCCCGATCGACAGCCCTGATCACCGCGGCACGAATCGACCGCCCGACTAACCCACTACGGCCGGCGCGCCAGCCCTACCGCCTGACCGCCGTCTGTCGGGGCAAAGTCTGACGCGGCGTTTTCTCGTCGTCGTAAAGCACGTGCTTGCGCCCTTCCACGTGGCGGTTGATGGTGGCGCGCACTTCCGCGGCGGTGACGTGCTCGGCCACGACGCGCCGCGAAATCTGCCCGCCGGTGTCGATCCACTCGACGATGCGGCAGGCGCCGCCCCACGGCTGGCGAATGGGCTCGGAGACCCGGCAGCCGCGCACCTGCATCGGCCGCTCGGCAACGGTTTCAACTGACTGTTTCAAGGTGCGATCCTTTTTCGGGCGTGCAAGGGATGCATGGGGAATGCAAGACCCTCGCAGCTTAAAAAAAAGGAATGGCGCAAAGGTTACAGACAATACGGCGATATTTACAGAGCATTACGGCGCGCACGCCGCGCACCCCTGACAATCCGCCGCCGGCCTTGCCTATTCGAGCATGCGGACCCGGTCGATCGCCTGTTCGATCCGTTCGACCGCAACGACCTGTAAGCCTTCGATAGGCTGCTTGGGCGCATTGGCCTTCGGAATCACCGCGACCGAGAAGCCCAGTTTGGCCGCCTCCTTCAGACGTTCCTGGCCGCGCGGCGACGGCCGGATCTCGCCGGCAAGACCCACTTCTCCGAACACGACGAGCCCTTTGGGCAGCGGCTTGTTGCGCATCGACGAGTGAATGGCGAGCAGCACGGCCAGATCGGCGGCGGGCTCGGTGATCTTCACGCCGCCTACCGCGTTCAGAAACACGTCCTGATCGAAACAGGCGATGCCTGCGTGCCGATGCAGCACGGCCAGCAGCATCGCCAGCCGGTTCTGCTCCAGACCCACCGCGAGGCGCCGCGGGTTCGGCGCGTTGGCCGCGTCCACCAGCGCCTGCACTTCGACCAGCAAAGGCCGCGTGCCTTCCTGAGTGACCAGCACGCACGAGCCCGGCACCGACTGCTCGTGCTGCGACAGAAACAGCGCCGACGGATTGGCGACGCCGCGCAAACCGCGTTCGGTCATTGCGAACACGCCCAGTTCGTTGACCGCGCCGAAGCGGTTTTTGATCGCGCGCACGAGGCGATACGACGAATGCGTGTCGCCCTCGAAATACAGCACGGTATCGACGATGTGCTCGAGCACGCGCGGACCGGCTAGCGCGCCTTCCTTGGTGACGTGACCGACCATGATGATCGTGGTGCCCGACTGCTTGGCGATACGCGTGAGTTGCGCCGCGCATTCGCGCACCTGCGCGACCGAACCGGGCGCGGAGGTCAGCGCGTCGGAGTAAACCGTCTGGATCGAGTCGATGACCGCGACATCGGGTCGCTCTTCGGCAATCGTCGCCTGAATTTTTTCGAGCTGGATTTCGGCGAGCAACTGCAACTCGCTCGCTTTCGAGCCGGGCTCCAGCAGCGAAAGCCGTTGGGCGCGCAACGCAATCTGCGCCGCCGATTCTTCGCCGCTGATATAGAGCGCGCGTTTGTCCGCCGCGATTTCCGCGAGCGATTGCAGCAGCAGCGTCGATTTGCCGATACCCGGATCGCCGCCGATCAGCACCACGCCACCCGGCACCAGACCGCCGCCGAGCACGCGGTCGAATTCGCTCACGCCGGTGGAGAAACGCGGCACGTCGGCCGCGTCGATGTCGGCGAGCCGCCGGACCGGGGCGCTCTTCGCGAGCGACTGGAAACGGTGGGTGGACGGCGCCTCCGCGACCGATTCGACCAGCGTGTTCCACGCATGACAGGACGGACACTGTCCCGCCCATTTCGGCGATTGCCCGCCGCATTCGCTACAGATGTACAACGTCTTGGGTTTAGCCACGCGTCCTGCCTTGAATGATGCCTGGGTTGATGCCTGGGTTGATGCCTGGGTTGATGCCTGGGTTGATGCCTGGATTGATGCCTTGATCTCCGCTTTGCTCGATGCCCCGATCGCGGTGTATTGCCACAGCGCCGCCCGCTCCGCTCACGGTGTCACTCTGCCCTGACCGGCACGCGTGGCGCGATCGCGCACATCAACTCGTAGCCGATCGTGCCGCAGGCCTGCGCGACGTCGTCGATGGGCAGCGACTTGCCCCACAACTCGACGCGCGTACCGATATTGGCGGTGGGCACCGGTGTCAGGTCGACGGTCAGCATGTCCATCGACACCCGTCCGACGATGCGCGTGCGCACCCCGTCGACGATGACCGGCGTGCCTTCCGGCGCCACGCGCGGATAGCCGTCGGCATAGCCGCAGGCCACCACGCCGATGCGCATCGGACCACGCGCCCTGAACGACGAGCCGTAGCCGACCGAATGACCTTCGGCCAGCGTCTGCACGGCGATCAGCTCCGACGCGAAGGTCATGGCCGGCTGCAAGCCGGTTCCTTCGATGGCGGCCGTCACGCCGGACGGCGACGCGCCATACAGGATGATGCCGGGCCTCACCCAGTCGAAATGCGTGTCGGGATGCCACAGCGTGGCCGCCGAATTGGCGAGGCTGCGCGCGCCGGCAATGCGCTGCGCGCCGCGTTCGAACGCCTCGACCTGATGAGCGACGCCGCGCTCGCCGTCGGCGTCCGAGAAGTGCGTCATCAGCGTGATCTGGCCGACGCCCTGGCAGGCGCGCGCCCGCTCCCAGGCCGCGCGGAATTTTTCCGGTGTGTAACCGAGGCGGTTCATACCGGTGTTCATTTTCAACTGGATATTTACCGGCTTCGACAGACGCGCCATTTCCAGCATGCGCAACTGTTCGTCCGAATGCAGCGAAGTCGTGAGGCTGTAACGATCGATCACGTCGATGTCGGTGGGCCGGAAAAAACCTTCGAGCAAAAGAATTGGGCCGGCCCAACCGAGTTCACGCAACTTCACGGCTTCTTCGAGGTCCAGCAAACCGAAGCCGTCGGTCGCGCGCAAGCCCGGAAACACGCGCGCGAGGCCGTGCCCGTAGGCGTTGGCCTTGACGACGGCCCAGACCTTGGACTTCGACGCGTAGCGCCGGGCAACGGCGAGATTATTGGCGAGTGCGGAGGTATGAATGGTGGCGGAGAGAGGGCGCGGCATGAGGTATTTTCGTAAAGACGCTTGCGAATCATCGGCTTACAGGGCGTTTTCAGCGCTCGGCAGCCACTGGGCGGTGCGATCAAGGATTCTGCTAGTCCGAATCCAGCTATTTTCGTGATATAAAGCCGTGCGCACAACCCATTTCGAACGGCATAAGCCCGGACGCTTTGCACACGGCCGGGGCGGACAGACCGCAGCGAGGACAGCATCGCATCAGATGAAAAAAGGTTTTTACACCATCATGGCCGCGCAGTTTTTTTCGTCGCTGGCCGACAATGCGCTTCTGATCGCTGCTATCGCACTGCTGAAAGATCTCCACGCCCCGAACTGGATGACGCCGCTGCTCAAGTTGTTCTTTGTGCTGTCGTACGTCGTTCTGGCCGCCTTCGTGGGGGCCTTCGCCGACTCCCGTCCGAAAGGACGCGTGATGTTCGTCACCAACACCATCAAGGTACTCGGCTGTCTCACCATGCTGGTCGGCGCGCATCCGCTGATCGCATACGGCATCGTGGGCTTCGGCGCGGCGGCCTACTCGCCCGCCAAGTACGGCATTCTCACCGAACTGCTGCCGCCTGACCGGCTGGTCGCGGCCAATGGCTGGATCGAAGGCACCACCGTCGGCTCCATCATTCTCGGCACGGTGCTCGGCGGCGCGCTGATCAGTCCGCATATTGCGGCGCCGCTGCTGCGACAACATATTCCTACCGTCAACACGCCCGCCGAAGCCGCGATGCTCGTCATCATGGCCATCTACGTGATTGCGGCGCTGTTCAATCTGCGCATTCCCGATACCGGCGCCCGTTATCCGAAACAGGAACGCGGCCCGATCAAACTGGTCACCGACTTCGCCGACTGTTTCCTGGTCCTCTGGCGCGACAAGCTCGGGCAGATTTCGCTGGCGGTCACCACGCTGTTCTGGGGCGCCGGCGCCACGCTGCAATTCATCGTGCTGAAGTGGGCCGAGGTGTCGCTCAACATGTCGCTTTCCGAAGCGGCGATCCTGCAGGCGGTGGTCGCCGTCGGCGTGGCCGTCGGTGCGATTCTCGCGGCCTCGCGCGTGCCGCTGAAAAAGTCGCTCTCGGTGCTGCCGGTCGGCATCATGATGGGCATCGCCGTGATGCTGATGGCGTTCTACACTCGCAATCTGTTCCCGTCGCATTGGGGCCTCTATTTCGGCCGCATGCACGTGCCGGGGTATCTGATCGTCGCGTACATTTTCCTGATGATCGTCGGCGGGCTGTCCGGCTTTTTCGTCGTGCCGATGAACGCGTTGCTGCAGCATCGCGGTCACGTGCTGCTCTCCGCCGGGCACTCCATCGCCGTGCAGAACTTCAACGAAAATCTGTCGGTGCTCGTGATGCTCTGTTTGTACGCGGTGCTGGTGTGGCTCGATGTGCCGGTCACAGCGGTCATCGTGCTGTTCGGCACCTTCGTGTGCGTGATGATGTGGTTCGTGATGCGGCGCCACCAGGCGAATCAGCGCGCGTTCGACTCGGTCGCGCTGATCGGCGAAGTCAAGCACTGACTCTCGCTGCTTGCCGGCGGGCCGGCGATCCGGCGATCCAGCGGGCCGGCGGGCCGGCGAACTTGTGATACGTCAAACACATGAAGCGCCCCGCCCGCGCCTTTCTCCGCATCTTTCTCCGCGTCTATCTTATTGCGCTCTGCCATGACCCGATTCATTCCCAACGTGCTGACCATCGCCGGTTCCGATTCCGGCGGCGGCGCCGGCATTCAGGCCGACCTGAAAGCGTTCTCGGCGCTCGGCGCGTACGGCACCAGCGTGGTCACCGCGCTGACTGCGCAGAACACCCGCGGCGTCACGGCGATTCATGCGCCGGAGCCCGGCTTCATCACCGCGCAACTCGATGCGGTGTTCGACGACATCCGCATCGACGCCGTGAAAATCGGCATGCTGGCGAATGCACCGATCGCGCGAGCAGTGGCCGAGGCGCTGCGTCGGCACAAGCCCAAACACATCGTGCTCGACACGGTGATGATTTCGAAGAGCAATCACGCGCTGCTGCTGCCGGATGCCGTGGCGGTGGTGCGCGACGAACTGCTGCCGCTGGCGGACCTGCTGACGCCGAATCTGCCGGAGGCGGCGGCTTTGCTCGGCGTGCCGGCGGCCACCGACGAAGCCGGCATGGTGACTCAGGGCGAGGCGCTACGCGCGCTCGGCGCGCGGGCGGTGCTGATGAAAGGCGGCCATCTGAGCGCCGCGGACAGTCCCGACTGGCTGGTACAGGACAGCGGTTCGCTGCGCCTGCCCGGCCCGCGCGTGCCGGTGAAGAATACGCATGGGACGGGTTGTACGCTGTCGTCGGCGATTGCGGCCTTGATCCCGCAACGCGACGATCTGGCCAGCGCGGTGACCGATGCCAAGACGTATCTGACCGGCGCGTTGCAGGCGAGCGATCTGCTCGACGTCGGGCATGGCGTGGGGCCCGTGCATCATTTTTATCGCTGGTGGTGAGAGGCTTTATTGGCGCGCGTAGTTTTGCGCCGAAGCGGGCCACTCGTCGGGCACGATGAAACCGCGCGAGCATTCGATCCACGTGCCATCACGCTGCGCCGCGAACGCGGCGACCAGGGTCGGCCCGGCTTGCGGCGATAGTTGCGCGAGCAACGTGGGCGCATCCATGTAACGGCCGCCGCTCGCTTCATGCCCGGCAGAATCGTCGCGCCTCGGCGCGAGCCATTCCAGTTTCGGCAACACCTTCCATCCGGCCGCCTGGGCACTCGCGAAGTCCGGCCACTCGCTGCGCGTGACCCACCAGCCGCGACCGTGCCGGGCATCGAGCTCGGTGGGCAGCGTCGGCGTCTGTCCATAGCGATAGAACAGCCAGCCTTTGATGAACATCTGCGGCGTCCACGGACCTTGATAACCGAGCGCCGCGAACTCGTCGCGCGCGCTCAACGGCAACTGGTGATTCAGCAGATGGGCCAGCTTGAGATCGAAGCGGTCTTTCAGATTCGGGCCGACGTAATCCGATAACGACGGCGCCTCGGCGCCTGACTCGCTGCCCGCATGCAGATAACACTTGACCGCCAGTTCCCAATGCAGCCGCTCGCCGTGCGCCGCCTCCAGCAGAAAATCGCATTCGCCGAGCGTGATGCCGGCTCGCCGCAACGGCACGCCGGCCGCGACCAACCGGGCCGCCGGTCCATGCTGCAGGAACCAGCCGAGCAGCCGCTCCGCGTAACGGCCCAGACGCGTGATGCGCGTCGCCGCGAGATAGTCGTGCAGGGGTCGAGGTTGCGCGTCCAGCGAGGTCAGCCAGGCGAAGCCGGCATCGGTCTGGTCAGGCGTTTCGAAAGCGCGCGCCAGCATGCCGACGGGCGGTTGCGCACACAACAGATCGGGACTTAGCAACAGCCACGCGAGATCGCGCACGGCTGGATCGCGCAGGCGGGTCAGCAGCATAGCCAGCGTTGTCGCGCCGGCACTCCCGACTGCCCCGCTCACTTCGCCTCGTCCGACGGCGCGCCGCCTGCCGCTTGCCAGGTGTCGCGTGCGAGGCAGAGGTCGGCCCAGGCCTTCGCCTTGTCCGGCAGACTGCGCAGCAGATACGCCGGGTGATACGTAACGATGACCGGCACACCTTCGTATTCATGCACGCGGCCCCGCAACGACGAAATGCTCGCTTCGGTCTTCAGCAGACTCTGCGCGGCAAAGCGGCCGAGCGCGACGATCAGTTTCGGTTTGACCAGCGCAACCTGTCGTTGCAGATACGGTTCGCAACGCGCGACTTCGTCCGGTTCGGGATTGCGGTTGCCGGGCGGCCGGCATTTGATCACGTTGGCGATGTAGACGTTGGTATCGCGCGCGAGCGTCACCGAACGCAGCATGCTGTCGAGCAGCTTGCCCGCCTGGCCCACGAACGGCTCGCCGAGGCGGTCCTCGTTCTCGCCCGGTGCTTCGCCGATCAGCATCCAGTCCGCCTGACGGTCGCCGACGCCGAACACCGTGTTCGTGCGCTTCTCGCAGAGCCGGCAACGCTCGCAACCGGCGACGCGCTCGCTCAGCGCGTCCCAGTCGAGCGTGGCGATCGGGAAGGGTTCGGGAGCGGCGGGCTGGTCGCTGCGCGCTTCGGCGGAGGCCTCGGCCCCGGCCTCGGCCGGAAGATCGTCGAACCAGGCGAAATCGTCGTCGGAAGGGGAGTCGGGCGCGGACGGCTCGGGGGTGCGGGAAGCAGGCGTAGGCGCGAATGGTTTGGCCGGCTCGTTCCCGGCCTTCTGCACGGCGGGCTCGGGTTCATGTCTCGCCGCGGCAGGTTCCACTGCGGCAGGCCTTGCTACCTCACGATCGGCGGCAACACGCCCGGCTTCCGGCGAAGGCGATGCCGTCCGCTCACGCGCAGTCACCGGCGTATCGACAGAATCCCCTAGCTCGCCTGCCGCGCCCTCGCCCGCCGGCCTTGCGGCCATACCGCGGCGCACCCACATCGGCGCGAGTCCGAACTCCGCCAACACCGAATCATCCAGCGCCATGTGCGCCCTCCGAAGCAAATGAGAAACGCATCACGATCGCATCCTCGCGACTGAGGTGCCGCGCGGGATAGTAGTTCTTGCGCCGGCCGATGGAAGCAAAGCCGAAGCGCTCGTAAAGACGGATGGCGCGATGATTCGACGGCCGCACTTCGAGCAGCACGCCCTCGAGTTTCTCGGCCCGCGTGACGCGCACCGCTTCGCGCAACAACGCGAGCCCGGCGCCGGCGCCTTGAGCCGCGGGCGCCACGCAGAGATTGAGCAGATGCATTTCGTCGACCACCGGCATCAGCACGCAGTAACCGAGCAAGGTGCCCGTCACATGCCGCAGACAGATGCCGAAGTAGCCGTTGCGCAGCGAGTCGCTGAAATTGCCGCGGCTCCAGGGGAATTCGTACGCGACTTTTTCGACGGCGGCGACTTCGTCGAGATCGCCTTCGGTCATCGGCGACATGTAGCGGTCTGCCAGCAACACCCCGCTCATTGTTCGCGCTCGCCAGTGTTGGCCGCTGAACGGGCGGACGGTTCCGGCGGCACCGCTGCGATAGTCAGCGCAGCATGCGCAGCCTTCGCGGCTTTTTCCGCGACACGTTCCGCCGTGGTCTGGGCCACTTTGTCGCGCACGTATTCAGGTGCGGCCTGCTCCGCCGGCACCGTCCGGCCCGCGCGAAACGCGCGCAGCGCCGCGTGCGCGAGCGGCACGGCGTGCGGCAGCGCCTCCCCGTCGACATGGCGGGCGGCTGCCAGCGCCGGCAAACGCGCGCCGAACGCGGCCGCGGCGTTGCCCGCCAGCGTGAACGGCACGTCGGGCAGAACGAGATTCGCGGGCGCATCGAGCGAGGCGGCTTGCAGCGTGTGCCACTCGCCTCGTGCGTCGTCCCACGCGTAGTCGGCCCAATAGATCTCGTCCATCCGGGCGTCGAGCGCGGCGAGCACGCGCGACGCCGACGGGTCGCGCAAGCGGGCGCTTTCCGCGCAGGCAAGCAGCGTGCTGACCGGCACGACCGGCAGATTCAAGCCGAACGCGAGACCTTGCGCGACGCCGGTGGCCGTGCGCAATCCGGTGAACGACCCGGGACCGGCGCCAAAAGCAATCGCATGACAGCCGGACAGAGGCAGGCCGGCTTCGGCGAACAGTTCGCGGATGGCAGGCAAAAGGCGCGTGCTGGACACCGCGCCGGTGAGTTCGTGACGGCTCCAGATACGTGGAGCGGCGTGGGTCTCGTCTGCCGGCCCGGCAGAGGCGCACAGCAGCGCCACCGAGCAGAATTCGGTCGACGTATCGAGGGCGAGAAGCACAGTTTCAGTCATGGGCGGTATTGTAATCGGCACGACGCGCGCGCAAGCGGGTTTTGCCCGCGAGCGCAGCGCGCGGGCATCGCAGGAGATCGGCGGCGGTTTGGAGTAAGCCCTCGACTGTGAGTCGGCGGCGGCTTGCTATGATCGTCGGCCCAGCCAATACGACCCGCCCGGCGGGCAAAAAAATCATGACGGACATCAACGCACAGTTCACCCAGGCCCAGGAAGACGTCAAGCAACTGCCGGAGCGTCCGGGCAATCTCACCCTGCTGCGTCTGTACGCGCTCTTCAAGCAGGCGGCCGATGGCGACGTGAACGGCGACAAGCCGGGTTTCGCCGATATCGTCGGCAAATACAAGTACGACGCATGGGCGGCGCTCAAAGGCACGGATCAGGATGCGGCCAAGCAGCAGTACATCGACCTCGTCGAATCACTGAAGAGCGGCGCCTCCGCCTGATCGCATCAAAGGTGAAAAGACAAGTTGGTTAGCGACCCAAACGTGAACCCGAACGCACCCCCAACGCCGGCCTGACCGATTTGTCTAAGAAAATTCCAAGATTTGTCCAAAGCGGAATAGTTTTACCCAGGAAACGTCTTAACAGTGGCGCAGTGCAACAAAACTCTATACAATCCTGCCTGCGCTTCACTGCTTTGCCCGGCTTTCCTCTAGCGGCCCTTGCGGCGCAGCGCCTCGTAGCGTTTAGCTCCAATCCAGTTTAGAACCTGTCCCCTCCTGCCTAGCCCCCTACGGGCGATCATGTCCCAGGCTGGCGGCACGCCGTGTTGGCATGTCGCATCCGATACAGCTTCTAACAAAAAGCTCGCCTTCACTGTTGCGAGCTGCCCCCGTTTTTCGATTTGCTCGCTGCTTCTTTGCTCGCTGAATCCGACGACTTGGGTATGCCGATTGGCGCCGACGTTTTAATTCCCAGCAATACCAGGATCGTTACCAAGGATTCTCATGACTTCGAGCATTACCCCCAACAGCCCGCTGAACGCCATCGCCGACCAGGCCCTCGGTCTCGCCGACGCACCCGTGCAAATCGCCGCAGAAGTGGCCGTTGCACCGGAAGCCGTCGCCGCTGAAGCCGCTGCGCCCACCGGCCCGTCGTTCGCGTCGCTGGGTCTTTCCGCGGACGTCGTCTCCGCGCTGACCGCAGCGGGCTATCAGAACCCGACGCCGGTTCAGCAACGCGCGATCCCCGCCGGCATCGCCGGCCGCGATCTGATGGTGTCGAGCCCGACCGGTTCGGGCAAGACCGCCGCGTTCATGCTGCCCGCCATCGAACGTTTCTCGCAACTGCAAAAAGCCCAAGCCAGCCAGCCGCGTGAACCGCGTCCGGCCGACGGCGCCCGCACCACGCGCCGCCCGCAACCGGTTGCCCGTCCGACCATGCTGGTTCTGACGCCGACCCGCGAACTGGCCATGCAAGTGACCACCGCTGCCGCCACCTACGGCAAGCACCTCAAGCGTCTGCGCACCGTCAGCATTCTGGGCGGCGTCGCTTACGGTCAACAGCTGATGCTGCTGGCGAAGAACCCGGAAATCCTGGTTGCCACGCCGGGCCGTCTGATCGACCATCTGGAACGCGGCCGTATCGACCTGTCGCAACTGCAGATTCTCGTGCTCGACGAAGCCGACCGCATGCTCGACATGGGCTTCATCGAAGACATCGAAACGATCGTCGCCGCTACGCCGGCTACGCGTCAGACGATGCTGTTCTCGGCCACGCTCGACGGCAAGATCAGCTCGCTCACCGGCCGTCTGCTGAAGGACCCGGAGCGTATCGAGATCGTGCAACGCCTCGAACAACGTACCAACATCGCGCAAACCGTCCACTACGTGGATGACCGCGATCACAAGGATCGTCTGCTCGACCATCTGTTGCGCGACGAAGGCCTCGACCAGGCCATCGTTTTCACCGCGACCAAGATGGACGCGGACCAACTGGCCGGCCGTCTGGCCGACGCCGGTTTCGAATCGGCCGCCCTGCACGGCGACCTGCCGCAAGGCGCGCGTAACCGCACCATCCGCGCACTGCGCGAGCGCCGTGTGCGCGTGCTGGTGGCAACGGACGTCGCGGCTCGCGGTATCGACATCCCGGGCATCACGCACGTGTTCAACTACGACCTGCCGAAGTTCGCCGAAGACTACGTGCACCGTATCGGCCGTACCGGCCGTGCTGGCCGCTCGGGTATCGCCGTGAGCCTCGTGCATCACGCGGAACAAGGCGCGTTGAAGCGTATCGAGCGCTTCGTGCGCACCCCGCTGCCGGTCAACGTCGTGGTCGGCTTCGAGCCGCGCAAGTCGGCACCGTCGGGCACGGGTCGTCCTGGCTTTGGCGGCCGTGGCCGTCCGGGCGGCGGCAATGGCGGCGGTCGTCGCTTCGGCAGCGGTGCTGGCAAGCCGGCAGGCAGCGGCGGCGGTAATGGCGGCAACGGCGGCGCACGCAGCGGTAGCGGCACGGGCGGCAGCTGGGCCGGCAAGTCGGCAGGCGGCGGTTCGCGCGAAGGCTTCGGCGGTTCGCGCGACGGCGGCTACGGCGCACGCCGCAGCGACGGCCCGCGTACGGCGCGTCGCGGCAGCTAGGTCGGACTTGCGAAACCCGCCGCAGAATCGGGTGGCGGGTGGATCAAACGAAAAACCGGTGCTCAGGCGCCGGTTTTTTTTCGTCCTGAATTTGCGCTCGACGTCCGACGGTCAGCAAACCGCGATTCTCACGATGTGGCGAATTTTTTTGCGTCGTAAAAAGTGGTGCTGCAGAGCACAAGCGCCCGATTGCAGGATGGAAAAACGCGCTTCTCGATATGAAAACCAGTCGATAAGTACATGATTTAATTGAAGAATAAATTTCATATTTTCACCGCGCAGCCTCTATTGCGGTGCCTCCGACTTGCCTAGACTCTTCTATAAGACTTCACGAACACCTAATCGCCCATCCGGCACGGACAGCCGGTGCCGCTAAATAACGCCTGACACACCACCACGAAAGGCGCTGGAGGCGATGCAGTCACCGCCCCGTCAGAGGGCGATCGCCGCAGGGAGGAACGTCCTCCGGGGTCAGCAGGCCAAGGTCTTCGGGCCGGAACCTGAGAGACGGAAGGACGCAGCAGTGAAGAAAGCCAGCACAACCGATTGTGCGGCGAACATCGGACGCGCCGGCCTTACCGCCGGCGCGTTTTTTTGCGTGTCAGCGATAAACGATCACGGGGATTTTCGTATGCGTCAGCACTCGCTGCGTTTCGCTGCCGATCAGCAAACTCCCCAACCCGCGCCGCCCGTGCGAGGCCATGAAGATCACATCGCAACCGCCCCGCTCGGCCGCCTCGATGATGCCCAGATACGGCGACGGATGCGCGCTCGTGCAACTGTCGAACGCGACGCCCACCCGGCGCGCCGCCAGTTCGACCTCGCGCAGATGCACGCGTGCTTCGCGCTCGCTACGCTGCAGGAACTCGGACGGCGGCTCGACGACGACATCGGAAAACGGCGAATACGGATAGTGCGGCAGACAGGCATAAGCGGTGATATGCGCGCTGACGGCCTGCGCGAGATCGATCGCGCCGTTGATCGCCTTGCGCGACAACTCCGAGCCGTCGGTCGGAACCAGAATGTGCGTGAACATGAGATGACCTCCATCGCCGGCCACGTGCAACGTGGCGCCGGCGTCCTGCGAGGCTCTGCGTGCGAGCCGCTCAATCGATTGTAGTTAACGCGACGAGCGGCACGCGGGCTTTCGGTTTGCTTTCCGGCGCGTTTTCCGACGAGCCGGCCTCAGCCCCAATAGACCGGATCGGCATAGGTCTCTTTCAGGAAGTCCAGAAAGAGCCGTACCCGCAGCGGCAGATGACGCCGTTGCGGGAACACCGCGTGAATGCCGATAGGCGGCGCGGCGAATTCGTCGAGTACCGTCGCGAGACGCCCTGCCGCGATGTCCGTGCCGACTTCCCACCACGATCGCCAGGCGAGACCGTGACCGTCGAGACACCAGTCGTGCAGCACGGCGCCGTCCGAGCACTCCATCGTGCCGGACACCTTGATGGACACCACCTTGTCGCCTTGCTGGAACATCCAGCCGCGCTGCTGGTTCGCGCTCGCGCCGAGCGCGAGACAGTTGTGATGCGCGAGATCGGCGAGACTGCGCGGCGTGCCGCGCCGGCTCAGATACGACGGCGACGCCACGCAGACGCGCCGGTTCTCGCCCAGCTTGAGCGATACCAGCGACGAATCCGGCAACTCGCCGAGGCGCACGGCACAGTCGAAGCCCTCGTTGACCAGATCGACGAGCCGGTCGGACAGGTCGAGCGTGACGGACACGTCCGGATGCGCGAGCGTGAAAACCGGCACCAGCGGCGCTACGTGACGACGCCCGAAACCCGCCGGCGCCGACAGCCGCAAATGACCGCTCGCTTTTACGCCGCCCGCCGACACGCTGGCCTCGGCGTTCTGCATGTCGTGAATGACGCGCTGACAGTCTTCGAGAAACGCCGAACCCTCGAACGTCAGCGTGATCTTGCGAGTGGTGCGTACCAGCAGCTTGACGCCCAGACGCTCTTCGAGCGCGTCGATGCGGCGGCCGATGATCGCGGGCGCGACGCCTTCGGCGAGCGCCGCGGCCGACAGGCTGCCCTTGGCTGCCACGGCGACGAAAGTCTCGATCTGCTTGAAACGGTCCATGTGTTTAAGACGGCGAGTGCGTGAAGCGCATCACATTAGGTATAGAAAAGTAAAAGATCAAGTTATCTTTAGCCTATTTTTTAACGCAAAGCATCACTAATACAATCCGTCCTGACCTCTGACAGGAGCGCACGGCTATGTCGGCCATAACGACACACGTCCCCCGAGCGGCTTCCCCGCTCGTCCCCTGCCCCGCGCGCACGCCTGTTCAGCGATATCACGCTCGACGCATTTTCATCTCAGCACCGCTGCAATCTGACCGACCAAGGAAAAATCATGGCGAACTCGCTGTCATCGCTTTCGCTGCCGCAAGGCATGCAAATCTCTGCTGAAATCAAGCCGGGTTACGAAACCATCCTCTCCCGCGAGGCGCTCGAACTGGTCGCCGCGTTGCATCGCACCTTCGAGCCGCGCCGCCGGCAACTGCTGCAGGCTCGCGCCGAACGCACGAAGCGGCTCGACGCCGGCGAGCGCCCCCACTTTCTCGCAGAAACCCGCAGCGTGCGCGAGAGCGACTGGACGATTGCACCGCTGCCGCAGGATCTGCAATGCCGTCGCGTGGAAATCACCGGGCCGGTTGAACGCAAGATGATCATCAACGCGCTCAACTCCGGCGCGGATTCGTACATGACCGACTTTGAGGATTCGAACGCGCCGAGTTGGGATAACCAGGTCACCGGGCATCTGAATCTGAAAGACGCGGTGCGACGCACGATCTCGCTCGAACAGAACGGCAAGTCGTACAAGCTCAATGACAAGGTCGCGACGCTGATCGTGCGGCCGCGCGGCTGGCATCTCGACGAGAAACACGTGACGGTGGACGGGCAACGCGTGTCGGGCGGCATTTTCGACTTCGCACTGTTCATGCATCACAACGCGAAGGAACAGGTCGCGCGCGGCACGGCGCCCTACTTCTATCTGCCGAAGCTCGAAAGCCATCTCGAAGCGCGCCTGTGGAACGAGATTTTCGTCGCGGCTCAGGAAGCGGTTGGCGTGCCGCGCGGCACGATCCGCGCAACCGTGCTGATCGAGACGATCGTCGCCGCGTTCGAGATGGACGAGATTCTGTACGAGTTGCGCGAGCATAGCTCGGGCCTCAACGCGGGTCGCTGGGACTACATCTTCTCGGCCATCAAGAAGTTCAAGGCCGATCGCGACTTCTGCCTTGCGGACCGCTCGCAGATCACGATGACCGCGCCGTTCATGCGCGCGTATGCGTTGCTTCTGCTGAAGACCTGCCATCGCCGCCAGGCGCCTGCAATAGGCGGCATGAGTGCGCTGATTCCGATCAGGAACGATCCGGCAGCGAACGCTAAGGCGATGGGCGGCGTGCGCTCCGACAAGGCGCGCGATGCCGGTGACGGTTACGACGGCGGTTGGGTCGCGCATCCGGGCCTCGTGCCCATCGCGATGGAAGAGTTCGTGAAGGTGCTCGGCGATAAGCCGAACCAGATCGGCAAGCAGCGCGACGACGTGCAGGTGAGCGCCGCGGATCTGCTGGACTTCCGCCCCGAAACGCCGATCACCGAAGCGGGGTTGCGCAACAACATCAACGTCGGCATTCACTACTTGGGCTCGTGGCTCGCGGGGAATGGCTGCGTGCCGATTCACAACCTGATGGAAGATGCCGCGACCGCGGAAATTTCGCGCTCGCAGGTGTGGCAGTGGATTCGCTCGCCGAAGGGCAAGCTCGACGATGGACGCAAGGTCACGGCTGAACTCGTGCGCGCGTTGTCGGCCGAGGAACTCGCCCGTGTGATGCAGGCGGTGGGCGGCGATACGACGCACTATGAACGCGCGGCTCGGATTTTTGAAACGATGTCGACGTCCGAAGACTTCACCGAGTTTCTGACGCTGCCGTTGTACGAGGAGATCTAAGTCCGGCTGGCTGGCGTCATGTCGTGCTCTGCGTGACATGGCATGGCATGACGCCTTTGGAAAAAATATCAACGCGTGGCGCGGTAGCTCACCCAGTCGCCCGATCTGATCTCGGGCAGCCCTTTGACGGACGCCGGCGCGACCGGATAGAAGCGGCAGTTCACGACGTTATCGTCGACCTTCAACATCACCTCGCGAGCGAGAAAGCGCTCTTCCAGCTCCGGGTCGATTCCCTCGATGGCGTCCAGTATCGCGACCAGCTGGTCGTCGATCTCATACACGTCCCCGACGATATCCACGCCTCCCTCGTCGACGATCAGCCCCGGGTAATCGCCGAAGTCGAACAGGTGGCCACGCATCGTGGCTCTGCCCAGCAGGTTCGGTGCGTCGATCTCATTGCGGGCCGCGGCCTCGCTAATGTCGTTCACTTCGCCGGCACGCAGCGTGCCGTAGACAAAGACGGTCTGCATTGTCGTGGATTCTCCTTGAGTGTCGGTGTGAATGGCGGGCGTCGGCCGGCTTGCCGATTATGCACCGGTCGCCGCCGGGCCTACGCCCTACAATGGGAGGCTCGTTTTGCGCGGGAGTTCCGCGCTGTCTGTGGATGCCATTGCGGTTCGACACTGCGGTTCGCGCCGCGTGTGCCACTGCCGCAGCTTTCGAACGCCGCCATCTGGATCGATCTTCGTCATGACTTCGTCCGTGGATAACGACCTGTCGGGTCAGGTCCGCTTCGCCCACATACCGCCCGAGTTCCAGCCGACCGACACGCACCCGATCCGCGTACGCTCGCGGCCGATGCCCGCGGGCTGGCGCATCGCCAGTCATACGCATGCGTGGGCGCAGGTGGCCTACGCGTCGCGCGGCGTGCTGCGCGTGGCCACCGCCGGCACCACGTGGATGGTGCCGCCGTCACGCGCGATCTGGCTGCCGCCTCACGTGACGCACGAAGTGTTCGCCGTCGAAGAAGCGTTTCTGCGCACGCTCTACATCACCGAAAACACCGTACCGGCCGGGCTGGACTCGCCGCGTGTGGTGGAGGTATCCAATCTGCTGCGTGAAGTGATTGCCGCGCTCGATACGCTCGACCTCCCGGCTACTCGCGAACAACTGCTCGGCGCGCTCGCGCTCGATGAACTCACGCGCTCGCAACCGCTGCCACTGTCCGTGCCGATGCCCAACGAGAAGCGTCTACGGGCCTTGTGCGAAGCCGTTATCGCCGATCCGACGCACGGCGAGTCTCTGGAACAATGGGCGTCGAGCGTCGGGGCGAGCACGCGGACGATTGCGCGGCTGTTTCGCCAGGAACTCGGCGTGAGCTTTTCGCAGTGGCGCCAGCAGGCCATTCTCGCGCGAGCGATTCCTTTGTTGAGCCAGGGGCGGCCACTCTCGGTGGTGGCGCAGGCACTCGGCTATCAGAGTCAGAGCGCGTTCTCCGCGATGTTCCGGCGAGCGTTCGGCGAAAGTCCGCGTGCATTTATCGAACGTGGTTCGGAACATCGCGCGCCCGATGGCGAGGCAGGAGACGCCGCCGGTGAGGATGACGAGATGGCGCAGGATCGGAGTGGTGCAGCGTAGCGCAGCAATGGCTCTGCGCTGCGCATTATCCGCGTATCAAACCCGCCGGGCCAGATGACGGATCGCGCCGAGTTGAGCCAGCCTCGGCCCCGCCGGCTTATATCCTTTGCGGTGATAAAGACGGGCGGCGGGATTGTCGACGAAGACCCGCAACTGCAACTCGCGCAGACCGCGCTCACGCGCCCATTGATGTGAGATATCCAGCAGATACGTTCCTGCGCCGAGCCGGCGATGGCCCTCGGCAATCTGCACGTCGCGGATATGGAGCGAGTCGCCTTCCTGCGTGATACGTAGCACGCCGATAGGCTGGTGGTCGATTTCCAGAATGAAGTTCTCCGACTCGCGCCAGCTGCCGAGGAACAGATCGCCACGCCAGACCAGATGATGCCGCCGGTAATAGCCGCCCATGTTGTTGCGGGTCAGTGCTTCGGCGAACTCGAAATCGTCCATGCTGGCCTGACGCAGATGAAACGGTGACGGAGCTTCGGTGGGATCGAACATGGCGGGACGGCGAAGGTGAGTCGGGACAACGTTAGAACACGCCGCGCGCAGTGGCAATGGCTATTTGTCCCGAGCATACCCAGGCGAAGCGGCCTGCGGAATAAAAAAAGCCCACTTCGAAAGAAGTGGGCTTTTTAAAATCTGGCGGAGCGGACGGGACTCGAACCCGCGACCCCCGGCGTGACAGGCCGGTATTCTAACCAACTGAACTACCACTCCAGTTTTGCCTATCAAGACTTGCGAGCGTTGGTTTTTTCTCTGCAAGCTGCACTGCTTTATTGTTTGACTCAACACTAAAGCGACGCTGATATCTGGCGTCCCCTAGGGGATTCGAACCCCTGTACTCACCGTGAAAGGGTGATGTCCTAGGCCTCTAGACGAAGGGGACATAATCTTTTCAGATTTGTCTTTATCTCGCTGCTTCTGGTTTGCTTCTTGTTGCTAACTGGCTTTAAAACCGCCTAATTCGCTCCAGAAGCAGCAAAGACCGATATTCTAACTACGTTACAACTGCTTGTGAAGTCTTTTTTGCTACAGGTTTTTAGCTACCAAACCCAGACCACACCGGCCTAACACTGCTCTGATGGTGGAGGTAAGCGGGATCGAACCGCTGACCTCTTGCATGCCATGCAAGCGCTCTCCCAGCTGAGCTATACCCCCCTTGCAGAACAGAAACGAGATTCTAGAGGCCAAACTTCGCTTTGTAAATACCCTTTGAGCAAATGCATGCGACTTTTTTCGCTAGCCGCATGCAAACCCTCTCAAATCAAGGACTAAGCCGCAAACACAAATCGGCACCAGGCCGATTTCAGGCCAAAACCCCTTCGATACGGCTCACGACGACGTCGCGCCCGAACAGCATCAACACGCTGTCGATCGACGGCGTATGCGTGGTGCCCGCCACGAGCAGACGCACTGGCATGGCCAGTTGCGGCATCTTCAGCTTGTGGGCGCCGAGCGTCGCCTTCAACGTGGCCGCGATCGCTTCCTTCGTCCATTCGACCGTCTTCAAGGCGGTGGCGAGATCGGCCAACGCCGGGCGTACCGCTTCGGTGACGTGCTGCGCGAGCGACTCCGCATCGGGCGCCGGCGTGCGATAGAACATCGCGGCGTTGTCCGCGATTTCCTTGACCGTCGACGCACGGTCTTTCAGCAGTCCCACCACGGCCACGAGATCGGCGCCCTGCTCGATCGCGGCCGCCTCGATGCCCGCTTCGGCGAAGAACGGCCGCGTCAGTTCGGCGAGGCGCGCGTTATCCGCTTCCTTGATGTAGTGCGCGTTGAGCCACTTCAGCTTGTCGTGATCGTATTGCGCCGGCGACTTGCCCAGATGATCCAGATCGAACCATTCGACGAACTGCTCGCGCGAGAAAATTTCCGCGTCGCCATGCGACCAGCCCAGACGCGCGAGATAGTTGACCACCGCTTCCGGCAGGAAACCCGCGTCGCGATAACCCATCACGCTCATCGCGCCGTGACGCTTGCTCATCTTCTCGCCCTCTTCGTTAAGGACGGTCGGCAAGTGCGCATACACCGGCGGCTCGGCACCGAGCGCGCGCAGGATGTTGATCTGACGTGGCGTATTGTTCACGTGGTCGTCACCGCGAATCACGTGGGTGATGCGCATGTCCAGGTCGTCGACCACCACGCAGAAGTTGTAGGTGGGCGTACCGTCCGGTCGCGCGATGACGAGGTCGTCCAGTTCTTCGTTCGCGATTTCGATGCGGCCCTTCACCGCGTCGTCCCAGGCCACCACACCACTGAGCGGATTCTTGAAACGCAGCACGGGCTCGACGCCCGCCGGCGGCTGCGGCAAGGTCTTGCCCGGCTCCGGGCGCCACGTGCCGTCGTAACGCGGCTTCTCGCCCGCCAGACGTTGACGCTCGCGCAGTGCATCGAGTTCTTCCGTCGACATGTAACACGGGTAGACGAGCCCCGCAGCCTGCATCTGCTCGAGCACTGCGCGATACCGGTCCATGCGCTGCATCTGGTAGAACGGGCCTTCGTCGATATCGAGATCGAGCCACGCCATGCCCTCGAGAATCGCGTCGACGGAGGCGGAGGTGGAACGCTCGACGTCGGTGTCCTCGATCCGCAGCACGAAGGTCCCTTTCATCTTGCGCGCGAACGCCCACGGATAGAGCGCGGAGCGAATGTTGCCCAGGTGGATGAAGCCGGTGGGACTCGGTGCGAAACGGGTACGGACGGAGGTGGTCATTAGCGGTTACTCGAAGACTGGCGCCGGCGCAAAACGGACGTGACCGTGAGGCGCGGCAGCGAAGCGCGCTCATGCAGCCGATGAGCCGGGCATGGGCACGAAGGAATTAAATGCGAGAGCCGGATTATACCTTCCGGGACTTGCGGGCCGCCCTCGTCCGAATGGCCAGGGGCGCGTGAGGCAGGCGGTCCAAACGGCGGTGAAGCAGGCCATCGAAGCGGCACGCAAAACCGGCGCGACCGCGCTCACACGCCACGCTTCCACCATCGCTCCGTGCAACGTTTCATTACCGGCGCCCGCGTGCGCAAAGCTTTGTTTTATGATGTGCGCGCGCTGCGCCCGGAGCTCGAAGCACAGCGCATCGAAAGCCTGGAATCGCCGACGGCGATGCTGTCCGTTTGACCACCTGCCCGATCGCGGCACAGGGCGACGCCGTTCGTGCAGCCCGCGCCGTTGCTGGAGAACTCGTTGAAATCCTCGTCCCCTCGTCTCGCCCGCCGTCACTTCTCGCTGGCAGCCGCCTCGGCCGTGCTCGCCGCCTGCACCACGACCGGAACGGGCGGCAAGCCCGACAGCTCGTCGACTGTCGCCAGCACCTCGGGCAATAGCGTGCCGCCGCTCGACAAACCGCAACGGCCGTTGCGCATCGGGCTCGCGCTCGGCGGCGGCGCTGCGCGCGGTTTCGCGCACATCGGCGTCATCAAGGCACTGGAGGCGCGCAATATCCAGGTGGATCTGGTGGCCGGCACGAGCGCCGGCTCGGTGGTCGGCGCACTGTACGCGTCGGGTATGAACGGCTTCGCATTGAACAAGCTCGCGCTGACCATGGATGAAGCGTCCATCAGCGACTGGGCCATGCCGTTTCGCACGCGCGGCTTTCTGCAAGGCATCGCGCTGCAGAACTACCTCAACACGACGCTCAACAACCGCCCTATCGAAAAGATGGCCAAGCCGCTCGGTGTCGTCGCCACCGACCTGCATACCGGTGCGCCAATCCTGTTCCAGCGCGGCAATACGGGCATCGCCGTGCGCGCGTCGTGCAGCGTGCCGTCGATTTTCGAGCCAGTGAAAATCGGCGGTCACGAGTACGTGGACGGCGGTCTGGTTAGCCCCGTGCCGGCCGCGTTCGCGCACAAGATGGGCGCCGATTTCGTGATTGCCGTCGACATCTCGCAGCGCCCCGAAACCGGTTTGACCAGCAGTTCGTTCGATGTGCTGATGCAGACCTTCACGATCATGGGACAGACCATCAAGGCCTATGAACTCGACAAGTACGCTGACGTCGTGATCCGCCCGAATCTCGCCGCGATGAGCGGCAGCGATTTTTCGCAGCGTAATGCGGCGATCCTGGCGGGTGAGGAAGCGGTGGCGAAGTTGATGCCGGAGTTGCAACGCAAGCTGGCCGCAAGCCGGGCCGCGGTGTAACCGGAGGTTGCGCTGGACGCGAAAACGTCCAGCCCCGGCTGGAAAACAAAAAAGCCTGCTTGAAACAAGCAGGCTTTTTTCTTGCAGAGCCTCCGACGAGCGCTCGAGCGGCTTGAACAACCCGTTACTGGTTGCCGCCGATTGTCGCATTCACGCGCTTGCGCAGATCTTCACCTTCCTGATAGGAGGTTTCGATCCGGCGTGCACCGGTGAAGCGCTTTTCCCAATAACCGCTATCCAGGTCGTCCACCCGAATCGTGCTGCCCGTAGACGGCGAATGCACGAACTTGTTGTCGCCGATATAGATGCCAACGTGCGAGAACGTGCGGCGCATGGTGTTGAAAAACACCAGATCGCCCGGCTTCAGGTCGCTCACGCGCACCTTTTCACCGACCCGGCTCATCTCTTCGGCGCGGCGCGGCAGGGCCATGCCCAGCGTGTCCTGGAACACGTAGCGCACGAAACCGCTGCAGTCCAGACCTGAGTCGGGGGTGTTGCCGCCCCAGCGGTAGCGCACGCCGATCATATTCAGCGCACCGACCACCACGTCGCCCGCTTTACCGGCCATGCCGGACAGGAACGACTTGGCACCGCCGCTGCTTTCCGGTGCAGCCGGTTGCGAGGTCAGAGAAGAGGAGGAGGACAACGAGTTCGACCCGCTGAGGGTCGAAGCTGAGGCATTTTGGAGCGAACCGCTCGCTTCGTCGGCGAAAGCGCCGGGAGCTGCTGCTATCAAGACGCCAATGAACATCCCGGCGACGACGCGCGTACAAGCCTGGGTTAGATTTCTGTGCTGCATTGGTCGGTAGTTTTTGCCAAAGAATCAGTGAGCTACGGAAAAGTTTGGTCGATACTAGCCAGTAAGTATTTGTGTGTCAAAACAAATAGAAAAATACAATCGAGACACGCACCCAATTGGTGAAAGGGTGAAAAATTAGTGATCGAGCGCCGCTTTCAGCAGCTTTCGCGTGTAAGGGTGCGCGGGCGTCGCAAAAATCTGCTCAACCTCTCCGCTTTCGACGATGGAACCGTTCTGCATGACCGCCACACGGTGTGCCATTGCCCCAATCACCGCAAGATCGTGGCTGATAAACACGAAGCCGAGGTTGTACTTCTGTTGCAACCCGGCCAGCAGCTTCAGCACTTGCTGCTGGATCGACACGTCGAGCGCGCTGGTCGGCTCGTCGAGGATCAACAGGCGCGGTTCCAGCACTAGCGCGCGCGCAATTGCTATCCGCTGACGCTGGCCGCCGGAAAATTCATGCGGATACCGCTGCAGCACGGTCCGGTCGAGACCGACCTCGCGCAACACCGATATCACCTTCTCGCGGCGCGCTTCGCGGCTCATCGACGGCCGGTGCAACGCGAGTCCTTCGCCGACGATCCGCTCGATAGTCTGCCGCGGCGAAAGCGAACTGAACGGGTCCTGAAAGACGACTTGCATATTCGACCGTAAGGCGGTCTGCTCGGCGCCGCGATAGCTGCCGAGCGCCCTGCCCTGAAACTCGATGTCGCCGTGCGCGGTGCGCTGCAGTCCGAGCAGCGCCATCGCGAGCGTCGACTTGCCCGAACCCGATTCGCCGACGATCCCCAAGGTCTCGCCCTGACGCACCGCCACGCTCGCCTCGTTCACCGCGCGAAAACGGCCGGCGCGAAACCAGCCGCTCACGCCCGGCAGTTTGGTGCGGAAGTCGACCGAAACGTCGCGCGCTTCGAGCAGCACCGGCGAGATCGGCAGCACCGGCACCACGGTGCGCACCGGGCGGCTGGCCAGCAGACGCTGCGTGTACGGATGCTGCGGCGCCTCGAACACCTGCTCGACCGGCCCGCTTTCGACGAGAACGCCGTGCTCCATCACCGCCACGCGTTGCGCGAAATTGCGCACGAGGTTCAGGTCGTGTGTGATCAGCAGTACGGCCATGCCGCGCTTCTGCGCTTCGTCGCGCTGCAGTTCCAGCAGCAGTTCGACGATCTGCGCGCGGATCGTCACGTCGAGCGCGGTCGTGGGTTCGTCCGCCAGTAACAGGCGCGGGCGGCACGCCAGCGCCATGGCGATCATCGCGCGCTGCCGCTGGCCACCCGAGAGCTGATGCGGATAGCTGTTGACGCGTTTGCCGGGCTCCGCAATGCCGGTGCGCCCCAGCAGCGCGACGGCCCGTTTGCGGGCCTCGCCGGCCGGCACACCGTCGTGCACGACGATGGTCTCCGCAATCTGATCGCCGACCGTGTAGAGCGGATTGAGCGCCGTCATCGGCTCCTGAAAAATCATTGCGATGTCGGAGCCGCGCAGACCGCGCATTTCGCGTTCGCTTCGGGCGAGCAGATCTTCACCGTCGAGCCGGATCGCGCCGCTTACCTGCGCGTCGCTCACGAGGCGCAGGATCGACAACGCGGTCACGCTCTTGCCCGAACCCGATTCGCCGACCAGTGCGACGCGCTCGCCGCGCTGGATCGCGAGCGACACGTCGTTCACGGCCACCGTCTCGCCGAAGCTGACGCGCAGGTGGTCCAGTTCCAGCAAAGGCGGCACGCCAGCCCGTTGCGCCGCATTGTCGAAGGACACGCTCACTGATTGCCTCCCGCGCGCATCGCATCGGAGATGCGCGTGTCGAGCGCATTGCGCAACGCGTCCCCCATGAAGGTCAGGAGCAGCAACATCGCCACCAGGACGCCGAAGGTGAACAGCGAGATCCACCACGCGTCGAGATTCGCTTTGCCCTGGGCCAGCAGTTCGCCGAGACTCGGCGTCGGCGACGGCACGCCGAGGCCGAGAAAGTCGAGACTCGTCAGCGCGAGAATCGCCCCGCTCATCCGGAACGGCAGGAACGTGATGACCGGCGTCAGACTGTTGGGCAGCACATGGCGCCACATGATCTGCCAGTTCGACAGGCCCATGGCCCGCGCCGCCCGCACGTAGTCCTGGTGACGATTGCGCAGAAACTCCGCGCGCACGTAATCGGACAACCCGATCCAGCCGAACAGCGAGAGCAGCACGATCAGCAGGATGAAGCCCGGCTCGAAGATCGACGAGAAAATGATGAGCAGATACAACTCGGGCAGCGCGCTCCAGATTTCGATCAGCCGCTGCCCGACGATGTCGATCCGTCCGCCGAAGTACCCCTGCACCGCGCCCGCTGCAATGCCCAGAACGGTGCCGATCAGCGTGAGCACCAGCGCGAACTCCACCGACACGCGAAAACCGTACAGCAGACGCGCGAACAGGTCGCGCCCGCGGTCGTCGGTGCCGAGCCAGTTGTCGTGCGACGGCGGCGCCGGATTCGGCGCCTTCGAGAAGTAGTTCAGCGTGTCGTAGTAGTAACGGTTCGGCGGATACAGCACGAAGTTGCCGGGCGTCTCCAGACGCTTCACGACGTACGGATCTAGGTAATCGGCGGGTGTCGGGAAGTCGCCGCCGAAGGTGGTTTCGGCGTACGTCTCGAACATCGGGAAATACAGATGCCCCGCGTAGCGCACCACGAGCGGTTTGTCGTTCGACCACAGCGGTCCCGCCAGGCTCGCCGCGAACGCGACCACGAACACGATCAGACTCCAGTAGCCCAGCCGCTGCTGGCGAAACCGCTGCCACACACGGCGCGCAGGCGACGGCGAAATGAAGGCGCGCGCGGTTTCGGCGCGCGCGGCCGCATCGGTCGAGAGACGGGTTCGATTCATCAACGGTCCAGTTGTTCGAATTGGATGCGGGGATCGACCCACACATAGCAGAGGTCGGAAACCAGCTTGGTCGCAAGGCCAATCAGCGTGAACAGATACAGCGTGCCGAGCACCACCGGGTAGTCGCGCCGCATGACCGATTCGTAGGACAGCAGGCCGAGCCCGTCGAGTGAGAACAGTGTCTCGATCAGCAGACTGCCGGTAAAGAACGCGCCGATGAACGCCGCCGGAAAACCGACGATCAGCGGCAGCAGTGCATTGCGGAACACGTGCTTCCACAACACCCGTTTCTCCGACAGACCCTTGGCGCGCGCGGTCAACACGTATTGCTTGCGAATCTCGTCGAGGAACGCGTTTTTCGTCAGCATCGTCACCACCGCGAAGCTGCCCACCACCGACGCCGTGATCGGCAACGTGATGTGCCACAGGTAATCAACGATCTTGCCGCCGAGGCTCAGCTGCGCCCAGTTGTCCGAGGTGAGGTTGCGCAGCGGAAACAGCTGCAGGAACGAGCCGCCACCGAACAGCACCAGCAGCAGCACGCCGAGTACGAAGCCCGGTATCGCATAACCGATCAGCACGACGAGGCTCGTTGCGATGTCGAAACGCGAACCGTTGCGCACGGCTTTCGCAATGCCCAGCGGCACGGAAATCAGATAAGTGAGGAAGAACGTCCACAAGCCGATGCTGATCGACACGGGCAGTTTTGACACGATCAGCGACCACACGCTCTGATGACGAAAATAGCTCTGCCCAAGGTCGAAGGTCGAGAAGCGCTTGAGCATCAGACCGTAGCGCTCAAGCGGCGGCTTATCGAAACCGTATAGCGCCTTGAGTTGCGCGATCTGTTGCGCGTCGACGCCGGTGTGAGCACGGAGCCCGAATGGCGCGCCGTGCTCGGCGCCCTTGCGCAGTTCGAGCTGCATCTGCTCGACCGGACCGCCCGGCACGAACTGGATCACGACGAAGGTGAGCGTCAGCACGCCGAGCAAAGTCGGGATCATCAGCAACAGGCGTTTGAGGATGTAGCTCCACATGGCGGCGTTTCCGGTTTCGCTGCGACGGCGGTGAATGAAGTTCGTGCGCGGGTGTATTGAATGCGTTACTGCCTGGGTCCGGCAGACGGGTCGAGCCACCATGTCGACGTAATCCAGCCTTCCGCGCCGTAGTAAAGCGGCAGCGTCTTCGGCCACGCGAGCCCGCGCCTGAACGCCACCCGATGCGTCGCGCTGTACCAATGCGGCACCACATAGTAGCCATGCATCAGCACCCGGTCGAGCGCGTGGGTCGCATCGACCAGTTGCTCGCGCGTCTGCGCCCGCACGAGCGCGTTCAGGATCGCGTCGACCACCGGCGACTTCAGCCCGATCGCGTTGTCCGATCCGGGTGTGTCGGCGGCCTTGCTGCCGAAGCGGTCGATCTCTTCCGAACCCGGCACCTGCACGTCCGGCATGCGGATCGTGGTGGTGTCGAAATCGAATGCATCGAGACGCTTCTGATACACCGCGAAATCCGACACGCGAAACGTCGCCGTGATGCCCAGCTTCTGCAGATTGCGGATGAAGGTCGCGATGATCGGCTCCATTTGCGCGGCCGAGCCGGAGTCGTCGAGTATCTCGAACTGGAACGGCTCGCCTTTGGCGTTGCGCAAAGCGCCGTCGCGATAGGTCCAGCCCGCCTGCTGCAACAACGCGCGCGACTGCAGCAGATTGGCGCGCAACGAGCCTGGCGGATCGGTGTCCGGTTGCGCCGGCGGCGGCCCGAATACCGCGGGATCGAGTTGGGCGCGCCACGGTTCGAGCAATGCGAGCTCGCCAGGCGTCGGCAGCCCTTTCGCCTGCAAGTCGGTGTTGACGAAGAAGCTGTCGATGCGCCTGTACTGATTGAAGAACAGTTGCCGGTCGAGCCATTGAAAGTCCAGCGCGAGGTCGAGCGCATGACGCACGCGAACGTCCTGAAACAACGGTCGCCGGGTATTGAGCATGAAGCCCTGCATGCCGGTGCCGTTATGTTGCGGGAATTCGCGTTTGATCAGCTCGCCGTCGTCGAACTTCTTGCCGACATCGCGCCGGACCCAGTTACGCGCGACGTATTCGACCATCGCGTCGTACTCGCCGGCCTTGAAGGCTTCGAGACGCACCGTGCTATCCGAATACAGCTTGTAGACGATGCGCTCGAAGTTGTTCGTGCCCACGCGTACGGGCAGCGCGGCGCCCCAATAATTCGGGTCGCGCCGATACGTGATCGTGCGGCCGTTGTCGTAGTGCTCGATCAGATATGGGCCGCTGGCGATGGGTTTTTCGAACGCCAGCTGGTCGAACGCGACGCGAGTGCCGTCCGGCTTCACGCCCCACTTGCGCGAGAACACCGGCATGCCGCCGGCCAGCAGCGGCAACTCGCGATTGCGCTGCTGGAACTCGAAGCGGATCGTGTGCGGATCCACCACTACCGCGCGCGTGATGGCCGCAAAGATCGAGGCGAATTGCGGCGCGGCTTGCGGACTCTTCAGCGTGTCGAGCGAAAATTTGACGTCGTCGGCCGTTACCGGATCGCCGTTCGAAAAACGCGCGCGCGGATTGATGTGGAAAGTCGTGGACATGCCGTCCGCCGCCACGTCGATGTCGTCGGCAAGCAGGCCGTAGGCAGACGCGACTTCGTCGCTGCTGCCGGTCGTGAGGCTTTCGAACATCACGTCCACGCCGGGCGCGGTATTGCCGCGCAACGTGAACGGATTGAATTTATCGAAGCTCGTGAGCCGCCCGGGATTCGCCATGACCAGCGTGCCGCCCTTCGGCGCATCGGGATTGACGTAGTCGAAGTGCTTGAAATCCGCCGGGTATTTGGGTTCGCCGTATTGCGCGATGGCGTAGACCGCGTGCGCCTGCGAAGAAGCAAGTAGCGCGGCCATTGCGCTTAAGCTGACAAGCGCTGCCGCGCCAGCCGATCGCCATGAACGTAGCAGCACGGGAAGACCGACACGCGAAGAGTTGAGCATCACGCTGCTACGAAAAGCACGAGGCGTGTGAACCCTTCGCGAGCCAGTTGTCATTGGAGCCTTGTCAGTCGGGTAGCGGTTGCAAAGTGACAGAATTCTACCCAATAAATCCGCGCTTCCAGAAAGCCCTCGGGCATAAGACCTTTGCATGCCATCAACGAAGACTTCGTGAGCGCATTGCAAACCGCCAGCCATAAAAAAACCGCCCTTTCGGGCGGTTCTACTTGCCGATCGCTGATGCCAGCTATGCTCAATGCCAGCCGCCGCGATTGTCGTAGTGGTCACGACGATAATCGCCGCCGCGGCCCGGAGGATGACGGCGATACCAATCGTCGCGGCCCCAGTAACGTCGGCCGTCCCAATAACGGTCGCCATGCCAGCCGATGACGATGGCCGGACCACCGTAGCCATAGCCATACACGGGTGCCGGTTGATACACGACCGGCGGCGGAGGCGGAGGCGGCGGTGCGTAGACCGGCGCAGGCGCCACATACACCGGTGCGGGAATACCGATGTTCACGCCGACATTCAGACCGCCGGCCATTGCAGCGCCCGACGCGGCCAACGCAACTACCCCGATAACAAATGGAACAAAACGAGTGGACTTCATGGATCACCCTTTCGACGAATGTGTGTTGTTGGCGGAAATATAGCGCAAGGCAGCGCAACGCGTATTTCAACTTTGTAATAACTGATGCATAAAATCGCATTCACACGCGCTACGTAACGTCTGGTTACAAGCAACGAAATTGCGGTGAAAAGGTGACGGCGTTGTTACTTGAGCGTCGTTCTTCGATTGAAAGAAACATTGCGATCAGCCTGGTTGCGATTTACTTCGGCATCCCTGGTATTGAGACAAATCGAAGCCCACGTGCAGGGCTACTCATTGGCACTCTGCCGCATCGTCATTGAACGCATGCCAGGATAAGCGGAGCAGAAAAAACAAAACCCCGCAGAGCCTAGACTCTGCGGGGTTCTCTCTACCACTTCTGGCGGAGACGGAGGGATTCGAACCCTCGATCCAGGTTTTGGCCCAGATGCTCCCTTAGCAGGGGAGTGCCTTCGACCTCTCGGCCACGTCTCCCAAACTTTCGGTTGCGCAGGGAGTCAGCGCAACGAAGCCAAGATAATAGCGGGCCGAACCGGGAAGGTCAATGTCTGACGAACACTTTTTGTGCCAGTTTCGTCGACGCTTACGACTGATCCAGCTCGAATGCCTTATGCAGCGCGCGCACTGCGAGCTCCATGTACTTTTCGTCGATCAGCACGGAAATCTTGATTTCCGACGTCGAGATCATCTGGATGTTGATGCCCTCTTCCGACAGCGTGCGGAACATCGTGCTGGCAATGCCCACGTGCGAGCGCATACCGACACCGACCACCGACACCTTCGACACCTTCGGATCGCCCAGCACCTGCTCGGCTTTAACATGACCCTTCACCTGGCCCGTGAGGATGTCCATGGCGCGCTGATAATCGCCGCGGCCCACCGTAAACGTGAACGCCGTTTTGCCTTCGACGCTCTGGTTCTGGATGATCATGTCGACGTCGATATTCGCGTCCGCCACCGGGCCGAGAATCTGATACGCGATACCCGGCTTGTCGGGCACACCCATCACGGCGATACGAGCTTCGTCGCGCTGGAACGCGATGCCCGAGATGACTGCTTTTTCCATGGTCTCGTCTTCTTCAAAAGTAATCAGCGTGCCCGACTTCATTTCGATATCGAGCGGGATGAGCGGATCGGTCAGGCTCGACAGCACGCGCGTCTTCACCTGATATTTGCCGGCGAATTCCACCGAGCGGATCTGCAGCACCTTGGAACCCAGGCTTGCCATTTCCAGCATTTCTTCGAACGTCACACGGTCCAGACGGCGGGCTTCTTCCACCACGCGCGGGTCGGTCGTGTACACGCCGTCCACGTCCGTATAGATCAGGCACTCGTCGGCTTTGAGCGCCGCTGCGACCGCGACCGCCGACGTGTCCGAACCGCCGCGCCCGAGCGTCGTGATGTTGCCGTCCGGGTCGATACCCTGGAAGCCGGTAATCACCACCACCTTGCCCGCTTCGAGATCGCGCAACACGCGCTCGCCGTCGATTTCGCTGATGCGCGCTTTGCTGAACGCGCTATCGGTTTTCACCGGCACTTGCCAGCCGGCGTAACTGACCGCGTCGACGCCTGCGTCCTGCAGCGCGATGGCGAGCAGTCCCGAGCTGACCTGCTCGCCGGTGGCGGCGATCATGTCGAGTTCACGCGGACTCGGCTGACTGTTGATTTCTTTTGCGAGACCGAGCAGACGGTTGGTTTCGCCCGACATTGCCGACGGCACGACGACCATCTTGTGACCGGCCTTATGCCATTTCGCGACGCGCCTGGCGACGTTCTTGATGCGCTCGACCGAGCCCATCGAGGTGCCGCCGTATTTATGTACGATGAGTGCCATTGTCGTTCTGAACTGGAGGAGAAACCGCGCTGACGCACTGGAGACGACCCCACAAAAGCACTGGAGCGTAACGTCTCGTGAACGACGGCAGAGTGTGTGGGCGGCGTAGATGCAGCACGCGTGCAGCACGCGCGGATTTGCCCGGAATGGTCGCTAGCAGGTCACCAGAAACAGCGCGGGGTAAGCGCACGAACGGATGGAAAGCGGTGCAAAACCGGTAAAAGCGACGGCTAAAGCGCGCCGGGCAAACAAGCTAAATTACCCGATCAGACGCAAAAAGACAAGCCAAAGCGCCTGCCCGCGTGCTTTTCAGGCCAGGACGAGGTCATCTCGCCAGTCGATTCCGACCAGCGGCTCACTCGGGTCTGTCCGGTCCGGCAACGCCGTACGGTTCACCCCGAGACCGGGCACGTAGAGCAGTTCGGCGCCGACATACAGTAGTGGAACGTCGCGTTTCCACGCGGGTATCCCGCGCTCCTGGAACAGGTTTTTCAGCGTGCGGTTTCTGCTGACCGACGGGCTTGCAGACCGGCTTTCCGACGGGCTTATCAACGGACTTACCAACGGCGTAGCCAAAGCAGCGCCAGGCCGCATCCGCTCGCCGCCGCTGCGCGCGCGTGCGCTCAATGTCGCGCGACGCAGGACGCTCGCTGGAACAACTGCAGCGGCATCGCCTTCAGTCGCCGCGACGAACATGAAGGTTCCGCGCCACTGCGGCAAATGCCACACCGCCTCACCCTGCCACACGAGTTCGCTGACCGGACGATCGATCAACGCGGTTTCATCGGCGGCTTCGCTGCTATCGCCCGCCTCCCAATAGACGAGCCCGCGATAACAGCGCAACGCGCGACCGTCGTGATCGACACGCAGACGATGTCCCTCCCCGCTCGCGCCCACTTCGCGCAACTGCCGCAGGGCATCGTTGAGCCGTGCGCTCGATGCCGCCAGCAGACCCAGCGTGCGCATCCAGTAACGCAGCAGGTTGAGCGCGCGTTCGTCGTCGAGTGACAGCAGATCGTCGAGCACCAGAGCTTCGTCCGCATCGCGCGACATCGCTTCCATGTCGATACGCGCAAGCTCCTCGAGCAGGCGTTGCGCGGCCGCCGCATGCGCGGCCGTGCGCATCAGCGCGTCGCGAAATCCGGGAAAGTGAACGGCGAGCGCGGGCGTCACCTCGTGACGCAGCGCATTGCGCGCATAGCGCGTGTCGGCGTTCGATTCATCGTCGATCCAATGCAGACCGCGCTCGCTCGCGTAGCGCTCGAGTTGCGCGCGCAGCAGATGCAGCAGCGGCCGCACACGCACCGCAGCCGCACTCTCACTTGAACCGCGCGGCAGATGAACCGGCGCCATCGCCGCCAGTCCCGCCAGTCCCGCGCCGCGCAGCAACTGCAGCAACACCGTCTCGGCCTGATCGTCCGCGTGCTGCGCGAGCCATAACGTGGACACGCCGTGCGCCGCGCACATCTCGTCGAGCGCGCGATACCGCGCGTCGCGCGCACTGGCTTCGACGCTATGGCCCGCCGCGCGCGACACCGCGACACGGCGCGCGTCGAACTCGACGCCGCTCGCCTGCGCCAACGCTTCGCAGTGCACGAGCCACGCGTCGGCATGGCGGCTCAAACCGTGATGCACGTGCAGCGCGACACAGCGCGCGGCGCCGGCCACACGCACCGCGGCATCCAGCAGCACGCTCGAATCGACGCCGCCGCTCAATGCGATCGCCACGCGCGCCGATTCGGGCCGGGCGCGCAACGCCACATCGACCGCGTCGAGTACGAGGCGGTCGATGGACGATTCGGGAGTCGAAGTCATGAGAGCGGCGCACGCAGCGCCGTCTGACGGAAGAACGCGCGCGCGGGCTCAGGCACCCGGCGTGGTTTCCTTGAACTTGCCGTACGACATCAACCGGTCGAAACGGCGTTGACGCAGGTCGTTGATGCTCATGCCCTGGAACTGACGTAGCGAGTCTGCCAGTGCCCGGCGCAACATCGCCGCCATGCCCTTCGGATCGCGATGCGCGCCGCCGAGCGGCTCGTTGACGATCTTGTCGATCAATCCGAGCGCTTTCAACCGATGCGCCGTGAGACCGAGCGCTTCGGCCGCTTCCGGCGCCTTCGCCGCGCTCTTCCACAAAATCGATGCGCAGCCTTCCGGCGAGATCACCGAATAGGTCGAGAACTGCAGCATCAGCACGCTGTCGCCGACGGCAATGGCCAGCGCGCCGCCCGAACCGCCTTCACCGATGATCGTCGCGATCAGCGGCGTCTTGAGTTCGGCCATTACGTACAGGTTGTGGCCGATCGCTTCGGACTGGCCGCGCTCTTCCGCGCCGATGCCCGGGTAAGCGCCCGGCGTATCGATGAACGTGAAGATCGGCAGGCTGAATTTTTCCGCGAGGCGCATGAGCCGTTCTGCCTTGCGATAGCCTTCCGGACGCGGCATGCCGAAATTGCGCAACGCGCGCTCCTTCGTGTCGCGACCCTTCTGATGGCCAATCACCATGCAGGCCTGGCCGTTGAAACGCGCGAGGCCGCCGACGATCGACAGGTCGTCCGCATAGCTGCGGTCGCCGTGCAATTCGTGGAAGTCGGTGAACAGCTCGGCCACGTAGTCGAACGTGTACGGGCGTTGCGGATGACGGGCGATTTGCGAAACCTGCCACGGGCTCAGATTCGCGTAAAGATCTTTGGTGAGCTGTTGGCTCTTCTTGGACAGCCGCTCGATCTCTTCCGAAATATCGACGGCCGAATCGTCCTGCACGAAGCGCAATTCTTCGATCTTCGCTTCGAGTTCAGCGATCGGCTGTTCGAAATCCAGAAAGGTGGTCTTCATTGGTTGTAATCCTTGGACTTACCGGCAGCGCGTATTCTAACCGCGCGCGCCGATGTCAAAACCTTGTCGCAACTATCAAATTTTTACAATTGATAGCTTTTGAAAAAAGCCTGCTTCGGATAAGGCCGACCGGGCGCCGGCCGCCGGTCGCCGGCCGCCGGGCGCCGGCCGCCGGTTAGTAATCGACCGGCAGCGGATCCAGGCTGCGCCACATATACCAGGTGGCCACGGTGCGCCACGGCTCCCAGTTCGCCGCGACCTCGCGCGCCTCGCTGCGGGTGACCGGTTCGCCACTGAAGTAGTTGACGCTGATCGCACGAATCAGACCCAGGTCGTCGAGCGGCAATACATCGGGACGCGACAGATTGAAGATCAGGAACATTTCGGCCGTCCAGCGACCGATGCCGCGAATCTGCGTGAGTTCGGCGATCACCGCCTCGTCTTCCATCGACGTCCACTTGCCGACGTGCAAAGCGCCCGACACGAAATGCTGCGCGAGATCGAGCACGTATTCGGCCTTGCGTTTGGACAAGCCGCACGCCGTGAGCTTGTCCTGACCCAGCTTGATGAACTGCTGCGGCACGAGTTTCGGGCACGCGGCTTCGACCTTCGCCCACACCGCTTGCGCCGAGGCGACCGAAATCTGCTGACCCACCACCGAGCGCGCGAGCGTGACGAAGGGGTCGCCGCGACTGAGCAGATGCACCGGGCCGAACTTCGGAATCAGCTTCTTGAGAATGCGGTCGCGCTTCACCAGATCGGCGCACGCTTTGTCCCAATACGCCGGACGCGTGACTTCGGGTGTGAGGCCGCCGATCTGCACGGGAACCGCGACTTCGGCGCTGCCCGCAGTTTCCCCGCCCGCACCCGACGACGCGCGCGTCTTGCGCACGACTTCGCCTTCGTGGGTGTCGCGTGCGAGTTCCTGAACATCGTCGGCGAGCGCCGCGGGCAATGCGCCATTACTCTTGACGCCCGTAACAGCCGACGCGCGTTTGGCACTCGCCGGCGCCTTCGCACCCTTCGTGCCGTTCGTGCCGTTCACGCTGCTCGTGCCGTTCGCGCCATTCGTGCTGTTCGCGCTCCTGGTGCCCTTCACGCCGTTCGTCCGCTTGGCGGCAGGCGCATGCACGGACGCGCCGTTGAGCGCGCGCCTCGCAGTCGTTTTCTTCGCCGGCGTTGCCGGCTTCGCTGGAGCCGCCGCCGTAGCGCCGTTTTTGTGCGCCCCCGCAGCGGTCTTCGACGATGCCTTCTTTACCGCACCGTTGCCCTCGCGGGCCGATGTCCGTGTCGACTTCGCCGCGCCTGTTGCGTTTGTTTGAGACGTGGCTCGTTTAGCCGGCGTCTTCGTGGCCGTTGCCATCCTGCCTCCTGCCTGGCGAGTCGATCAAAGGGAAGTACGAGGTGCGCTCACACGCGCCGCCACTCGGTCGACCCGCCGGGTTTGTCTTCAAGTGCAACGCCGGCCTCGAGCAATTCGGCCCGGATCCGGTCTGCTGCCGCATAGTCCTTCGCCTGCTTGGCGGCCACGCGCGCGGCGATCTTCGCCTCGATCGCGGCGGGCTCGAGCGCGCCTTCGGCGGCTCCCGCTGCCTGCTGCAGGTATGCACGCGGTTCCCGGCCGAGCAGCCCGATTACGCGGCCAAGCGCGCGTAACTGTCGAGCCAGCGCGAGGTCGCGCGTGCGGTTCACTTCAGTTGCCAACTCGAACAAAACCGCTACGGCGACCGGCGTGTTGAAATCGTCGTTCATCGCCGCCTGGAAGCGCTGCGCGTACGCTTCGTTCCAGTCGGGCGCGGCGAGGTTCGCGGCGGCGTCCGCGCCGTGGTGCGTGCCGTCGTTCGTACTCACGTCTTTCAACGCGGTGTACAGACGCGTGAGTGCGTTGCGGGCGTCGTCGATATGCACGTCGCTGTAATTCAGCGGCGAACGATAGTGAGCCCGCGCGATGAAGAAGCGCACGACCTCGGCATCGTACTGCGCCAAAACTTCCCGGATAGTAAAGAAGTTGTTCAACGACTTCGACATCTTCTCATTGTCGATCTGTACGTAGCCGTTGTGCATCCAGTAATTGACGAAGGTTTGACCCGTCGCAGCTTCGCTTTGCGCGATTTCGTTTTCGTGGTGCGGAAACTGCAGGTCCTGGCCGCCGCCGTGAATGTCGAAATGGTCGCCGAGCAGCGTGCAGCCCATCGCCGAACATTCGATATGCCAGCCGGGCCGGCCGCGTCCGTACTTCGAATCCCAACCGGTGTCGGCCGGCTCTTCGGGCTTGGCCTGCTTCCACAACACGAAGTCGAGCGGATCGTCTTTCGCTTCGTTCGAGGCGACCCGCTCGCCCGCGCGCAAGTCTTCGAGCGACTTGCCCGACAGCTTGCCGTAGCCCGCGAATTTGCGCACCGCGTAGTTCACGTCGCCGTCGCTTGCCTGGTACGCGTAGCCGTTCGCTTCGAGCGTTTCGATCATGCCGAGCATTTGCGGAATGAAGTCGGTGGCGCGCGGCTCGTGGTCGGGTCGCTGGATGCCGAGCGCGTCCGCATCTTCGTGCAGCGCGGCGATGAAGCGGTCGGTGAGCGACTTGATGGTCTCGCCGTTCTCCACCGCGCGCCGGATGATCTTGTCGTCGATATCCGTAATGTTGCGCACGTAGGTGACGTTGTAACCGAGCGTTCGCAGCCAGCGCTGCACGATATCGAACACGACCATCACACGCGCGTGACCAACGTGACAATAGTCGTATACGGTCATGCCGCAGACGTACATCCGTACGACGCCTGCTTGCAGCGGCACGAAAGTTTGCTTGTCACGCGCGAGCGTGTTGTAGATGCGCAGTGATTCCATAGAGAGCGGTGCGTGGGTCGAAAGAAATCCGCCATGTGCTTCTTTGCGCGACGCATTCCGCGAAGAAGATGGCGGAGTTGTCGCGCACAGCTAAACCGGTGCAGCGGGTGCGGCGGTCAGGCTGCGTTCAGGGCGGAGACGACCACGAGTGGCGAAAAGACAGTTTGCGGTTCGACGATGATGTTCAAGCCAGGCCACGCTAAAGCAGGTGCTACCAAGCGTTCAACCAGGCGTTCATCGACACGCGCAGACCTTTTGTTAGAATGGCTCGGAGTATAACATCCAGACCCGAGCCTATGAAACCTTCAAGCGGCCGCGCGCGCAGCGCTGCGACCCTCGCCGCGACAGCCATCTGCGCGGTCGCCCTCACGCTTGTGCCAGGCCTCCCGGCGTTCGCGCAGAAAGCCAACGTCATGCCGCAAGGACCCGCCGTACGCGACAACACGCCGGAGATCGACGCGTCCATTTCGCAGAAAAACTGGCAGGCCTCGCTCACGCAACTCGACGCGCGCATCGCAGCGAATCCGCGTGACGCTCAGGCGAAATTCAAGCGCGGCACCGTGCTCGCTCACCTGAACCGCGACGACGAAGCCATTACCGCGTTCGTCGAACTCACCCAGCTCTACCCCGAACTTCCCGAGCCGTACAACAACCTGGCAGCGCTCTATGCGAAGCACGGTCGTTACGACGAAGCACGCGCCGCGCTCGAAACGGCCACCAAGGTGAATCCGGGTTACGGTCTCGCCTACGAGAATCTCGGCGACCTGTATCTGCGCCTCGCGAACCAGTCGTACCTGCGTGCGCAGAGTCTCGGCAAGGCCAGCGCGACCACTTCGCAGCGTCTCGCGGACATCCAGAAAATCGTCTCGCCGACGAGAGCCGCCACGCCGGTGCAGAGGGCTGCCTCGGCACCCGACGCCGCTACCACGCGCGCCGTGCCGAACATGACGCAAACGCCGAGCTTCCAGTTCGGCGGCGCCAACGGTTCGCTCGCCATGCCCCCTTATATGGCGCCGACGCAATAAGCCGGCGACGCGTCGTCGACACCCCGTTTTTATCCCGAGGATTTTCATGAAATGGTTGATGCTGGCGCTCGGTAGCGCCGCCCTGATCGCAAACGCTCCCGCCTTCGCGCAAGCGCCGGCCGCGCCGTCCGCCGCGCACCCGTCGGTGCTGCTCAAAACGTCCGCGGGCGATATTCGCGTCGAACTGTATCCCGAGAAGGCGCCCAAAACCGTCGCCAACTTTCTCGACTACGTGAAGTCCGGCCAGTACAGCGGCACGATTTTCCATCGCGTGATTCCGGGCTTCATGATTCAGGGTGGCGGCTATACTCAAAGCTTCGCCGAGAAGCCCACGCGCGCGGCCATTCCGCTCGAAAGCCGTAACGGCCTGAAGAACTCGGCCGGCACGCTCGCCATGGCGCGCACCAGCGATCCGAATTCCGCGACCGCGCAGTTCTTCATCAACACGGTGGACAACGCCGGGCTCGACTACCCCAATCCGGACGGCAACGGCTATGCGGTCTTCGGTAAGGTCACGAGCGGCATGGACGTCGTGAAGAAAATCGAAGCCACGCCGACCACCACGCGCGGCCCGATGAGCGACGTGCCGCAGAAGGCCATCGTGATCGAATCGGCCACGCTCGCCGGCAAGTAAAGACCCGAACGCAACGCGCATCATCCACGCCCTGGCGCGGCTCAACGTTATTTTTCACGACTCGCCGCGCCTTTTAACCACCCCGTTCATCAAAGGATTCCATCATGGTCGAACTGCATACGAACCACGGCGTCATCAAGCTCGAACTCGACGCTGAAAAAGCCCCCAAATCGGTCGAGAACTTTCTCAACTACGTGAAGGCCGGTCATTACGACAACACGGTGTTTCACCGCGTGATCGACGGCTTCATGATCCAGGGCGGCGGCTTCGAACCCGGCATGAAGCAGAAGCCGACGGCCGAGCCGATCACCAACGAAGCCAACAACGGTCTGAAGAACGTCAACGGTTCGGTCGCGATGGCGCGCACCAACGACCCGCACTCGGCCACGGCCCAGTTCTTCATCAACGTGAACGACAACGAGTTTCTGAACCACTCGTCGCCGACGCCGCAAGGCTGGGGTTACGCCGTGTTCGGCAAGGTGGTCGACGGTCTCGAGATCGTCGAGAAAATCCGCAAGGTCAAGACGGGTTCGAAAGGCTTCCATCAGGACGTGCCGAACGACGACGTCGTGATCGAAAAGGCTGTGATCGTCGACTAAGGTTTTAACCGGGCGCCCGTCGGGCGCCTGCTTTACAGCGGGTCGTCGCCGGCCCGTTCGAACTGACTCAGGCACCTTCGATGCTGCAAGAAACGCCGCTGCGAAGCGTCGCCGCGGGCGTGCCTGGCGAGGGCCCCCGCCCGCACGCCGCACGCCCTTATCTGTTTCTCTCCGACATTCATCTGAGCGAGGCGATCCCGCACACGGTCGTCGCGTTCGAGCACTTCATCCGCATCACCGCGCAGCAGGCCGATTCGGTGTTCATTCTCGGCGACCTGTTCGAGTACTGGATCGGCGACGACATGCTGGTCGAGCCGTTTGCCGCGCGCATGGCCGCGCTCCTGCATAGTCTGTCGGAGCGCGGTATCGCGCTCTACATCATGCATGGCAACCGTGACTTTCTGCTGGGCAAGCGTTTCATGAAAGCGGCCGGCGCGATCTGGTTGCCCGACCCGTTCGTGATCACCGCGTTCGGCACGCGCATCGCGCTCGCGCATGGCGATGCGCAATGTACGGCCGATCGCGGCTATCAGCTATTCCGCCGTTTCGCGCGCAGCCGCGTGGCTCAGACCTTGTTTCTCGCGTGGCCGTTTCGCTGGCGGCAGTCGCTCGCCGAGAACATGCGCTCGAAGAGCGAGCACGGCCGTTCGCGACCCGTGTCGCCGAAATACGATGTGACGGCCACGGGCATCGCCGCGTTATTCAGAAGATCGAAGGCGGCCACGATCATTCACGGACATACACACCGGCCCGCGATGCATCGCGAACCGGGCGGCACACGTTGGGTCTTGCCCGATTGGGATCTGGACCACGGCGAGCACCGCGGCGGTTATCTGCGTATCGATGCCGAAGGGATTCGGGCGTTGCCGCTCGAATAAACGCGCGGCGCGGCTTCAATGCCCGACGACGGCCCCTTCGACTTTCCCGTCGATCGCGGCCGACAGACGCCGCAAGTCGAGCAAGGCGGCGTCCGCTCCCTGCAGTCCTTCGAGACGGCTGCCTAAGCGCTCCAGCGCGCCGACCACTTCGTCGAGACGTCTGGCCTGCGTGGCCGCATGATCGATCAGACCGTGAATGGCCAGCGACACGGGATCGTCCGCATTCGGCGTGATGCCGTAGGCGCAGAACGCGCTGTTTTCAGTCGCGCATTTTGCGGCGCCAGGTGCGCTGCCGGGTGCGCTGCCGGGTGCGCTGCCGGATGCGATACCTTCCGCGGAATCGGTTATAGCCGGCGCCACCGCTGCCACCGCGGGCACGATGATTCGCGCGGGATTGCCCACTGCCGTGCCGCGCGCCGGCACCGGCCGCGTGACCACCGCATTCGAGCCGATCTTGGCTTCTGCTCCAATCGTAAAGCCGCCGAGCACCTTCGCCCCTGCCCCGACGATCACGCCGCGCTCGAGCGTCGGATGCCGCTTCGCGCCGCGCGTGAGCGACGTGCCGCCGAGCGTGACGCCCTGATAGATCGTGCAGTCGTCGCCGACCTGCGCAGTCTCGCCGATCACGACGCCCATGCCGTGATCGATGAAGACGCGCCGCCCGAGCGTCGCGCCCGGATGAATTTCGATACCGGTCATGAAGCGCGCCATCTGCGAGATGAAGCGCGCGAGCCAGCGGCGTTGCGCCTGCCAGCACGCATGTGCGAGGCGGTGCAGCACGAGCGCATGCAAGCCGGGATAACACGTGAGGACTTCCCAGGCGCTGCGGGCGGCGGGGTCGCGCTCGCGGATCGTGGCGATGTCTTCGCGAAGTCTCGTGAACATGGCAAGGACGCTGTGGGCAGCGGTGTGTGTGAAAGAAGGCCGGGTGCAGCCGCGCAACACTTTCGCTCGCGCGGTGCGCGGCCGGCGATATAGCAGACCGGCAGCTTTGCTTAGAACGTTTCGAGCGATTGTAGGGCCGTTCGCGCGAACCTTGCGGCAAGCCCACGCTGCCGGCAAGGTCGTCGTTATGACGTGACGCGAGGTGCGCCCGATGGTGAGCCCGATGGTGCACCCGATGGTGAGCTTGATCGTGCGCTCGATGGTGAGCTAGATGGGCGCTTAACGGCGGCTCAATCCCGCTTCCCGGCCTTCAGCAGAATGTGCTTGGCGATGCCGCGCACGATATTGACCTCTTCGCGTTCGAGCCCCGAGCGCGCGAACAGGCGCCGCAAACGCGACATCAGTTTCTTCGGATTGGCCGGATCGAGAAAGTCCAGCGCAACCAGCGCACTTTCCAGATGCGTGAACATGCTTTCGATATCGTCGCTAGGCGCGCGCCCCCCCGACAGCCCGTCGTGCGTCACACTCGACTGAGCGCTCGCCGCCACCGCAGCGGCGACGTCCTGCGCATCCAGATACGCGGTGCGCAGTTCATAAGCCAGCACTTGCACGGCCTGAGCGAGATTGAGCGAACTGTACGCGGGATTCGCCAGAATATGCGCGAGCGCGCTGCAGCGCTCGACGTCCTCGTTGGACAAACCCGTACGCTCGTTGCCGAACACCAGCGCGATCTCGCCACGCGCGGCCTGCTCGCGCGCGACACCCGCTGCCGCGCGCGGCGTCCATTGCGGCGGCCCGTATTCGCGCAGCCGGGCCGTCAGCGCGATCGACCAGTGCACGCCGGCGAGCGCGTCCGCGAGCGTCGGCACGACATGCGCGGATGCGAGCACGTCGTCGGCGCCGCTTGCCATCGCGATGGCTTCCGGATCGCGCTGAACCTGTGCCACCTTCGGCGACACCAGCACGAGGCGCGAGAATCCCATGGTCTTGAGCGCACGCGCCGCGGCGCCGACGTTGCCAGGATGGCTCGGTTCGACGAGCACGAAGCGGGTCGACGTGAACCCTCCACCCGATGGGAAATGAGCGTGGGGAACGAAGGATTCGGCGGATGAGCGGGGATGGTCCACGATGATATCGAGCAGGCTGAAGAACGCGTATGGTAGCGCCAAGCCGCCCTCGACCGACAGCGCCGTGCATCGGCGAAGTCCGCCCGGGCGTGCGAACTCAGGGGAAACCCGGCCGAAACTCAGGTAAAATACCGCGATTCGCGCCCGGCTCTGCACGGGCGCTTCGTTCTTATTCAATTCGTCTCCGTCGGCGGAATGCGCACCGTGTCTTTAATGGCGTGCGTTCCGTGCTGTTTTCGCGCCCGTTTGAGGGCGCCCAATTAGCGCACCCAGGCTTTGCTCAGGCGCTCGTATTCCGGTTAGCCGCCGCGGTCTGCAACCGTGGCGCCCCGGCACAAGGATCCAGTCTCATGCATCCCATGCTCAATATCGCTGTGAAGGCCGCGCGCCGCGCAGCACAAATCATCACCCGCGCGTCGCTCGACCTCGATCTCATCCAGGTCAGCAAGAAACAGCACAACGATTTCGTCACGGAGGTGGACAAGGCGTCCGAAGCGGCGATTATCGACACGCTCAAGACCGCTTACCCCGACCACGCCATCCTCGCCGAGGAATCCGGCAAGTCGGAAAACGAATCCGAATATCAGTGGATCATCGATCCGCTCGACGGCACCACCAACTTCATCCACGGCTTCCCGTACTACTGCGTGTCCATCGCGCTCGCGCACAAAGGCATCGTGACGCAAGCCGTTGTCTACGATCCGACCCGCAACGACCTGTTCACCGCCTCGCGCGGCCGCGGTGCATTCCTGAACGACCGCCGCATTCGCGTTGCCAAGCGCGACCGCCTGGCCGACGGCCTGATCGGCACGGGCTTCCCGTTCCGTGAAAAGGACGGCCTCGACGCCTACGGCCGCCAGTTCGCCGAAATGACCGAAGCCTGCGCCGGCCTGCGCCGCCCGGGCGCCGCCGCACTCGATCTGGCGAACGTCGCCGCCGGACGCATGGACGGTTTCTTCGAACAGGGCCTCAACGCTTGGGACGTGGCCGCAGGCAGCCTGTTGATCACCGAAGCGGGCGGCCTCGTCGGCAACTACTCGGGCGATTCGGACTTCCTGCATATCGGCGAGATCGTGGCCGGCAATCCGAAGGTCTACGCGCAAATGATTCCGATCCTGTCGCGCTACAGCCGCACCCGTCAGACGTCGGCCTAAGCTGCGTTGGACCGTGCGTCGGGCTGCGCGTCGGACCGTGCGTCGGATCATGATTCCGCGTAGAAACATCTGAATTCGACTGGATTCACGAGAAGCGGCTTCGGCCGCTTTTTCAATGGTGCGCCGAAATTGCGCCATGCCCGCGCTGCACTGCACGAGCGTTCGTGCTACAAAGCGGGAGGCCGCGCCAACGGCACTGTCAGGCCGGCGGCGTTTTCCACGTTTCGTACGTTTTGGGCGGTTTCGTTGCGCCCTGCCATGCGCCGGTTGTTTCGCGCAGCTTCCGATCCGCCTAATGAAAAAAGGTTTTTACACCATCATCGCGGCGCAGTTTATTTCGTCGCTGGCGGACAACGCTCTGCTGATCGCCGCCATTGCCTTGCTCTCGGTGATCCGTTCGGCCGCGTGGGTCACGCCGCTCCTGCAGATTTTCTTCACGGTCTCGTACGTCGTGCTCGCGCCGTTCGTCGGCGCGTTTGCCGATGCGCTGCAAAAGCGTCACGTGATGTTCGTCTCCAACGCGCTGAAAGCAAGCGGCTGTCTGATGATGATCGCGGGCGTGCATCCGATGATCGCGTACGGCGTGGTCGGTTTCGGCGCGGCTGCGTATTCGCCGGCGAAGTACGGGATTCTCACCGAGCTGCTGCCGCCGGAAAAACTCGTCAAGGCGAATGCGTGGCTCGAATCGGCGACGGTGCTCTCGACGATCGTCGGCACGATGGTGGGCGGTGCGTTGATCAGCACACTGGCCGACAAATTCGTCGCGCAGGCGCATCTGCCGCTGATCCGTTCGTCGGCCGATCTCGCGATGTTCGCGGTGATGGTCACGTATGCGATTGCCGCGGCCATCAACATTTTCATTCCCGACACGGGCGCGCGCTATCCAAACCGCCTGCACGAACCGAAGAAACTGGTCGGCGATTTTTATCATTGCTTCAACGTGCTGTGGGCGGACAAGCTCGCGCAAATCGCGTTATGGGTGACGACGCTGATGTGGGGCGGCGCGGTCACGTTGCAATTGCTGGTGCTCAAGTGGGCCAACGTCAATCTCGGCTTGAGCCTGTCGAAAGCGGCCGTGATGCAGGGCGTGACCGGCCTCGGCATCGCGGTCGGCGCGTCGGCCGCGGCCGGGCTCGTGCCGCTGCGCAGTTCGCTGAAAGTGCTGCCCGTGGGCATCGTGACCGGCGCCGTGGCGATTGCGATGGCGTTCTATAACAAGGACCTGTTTCCGGCTGGGTCGGGCATTCATATCGGCACGTACGTGCTGCCCATCTACATCCTGCTCGCTTACCCGCTGATGATTCTGCTCGGCGCGTTGTCGGGATTTTTCATCGTACCGATGAACGCTATCCTTCAGCATCGCGGCGCGACCTTGCTCTCGGCGGGACACTCGATCGCGGTGCAAAACTTCAACCAGAATCTGGCCGTGCTGCTGATGCTCGGCGCCTACGCACTGTTGCTCACGGCGAAGATGCCGGCGCAGTGGATCATCGTGGTGTTCGGCACGTTCATCACGTTCATGATGTGGCTCGCGAAGCGGCGCAGCGCGGTGAATGAAAAGATGGTGGATATGCGGGCGATGGTGGAGGAGTAAAGCGTGCGGGCAGCGCGGATCGATGCTCTGCCCGCACGAGAACTGGCCATCCGGCCAGGGTCCGCTCGCCACGTCGGCGGGTTAAACTCACGCCCTGAACAGCTTACGCAAGAAGACACCGAGGATGGGTATCCAAACCGCACAAACCGCCGCGGCCAGCGACGTCGCACAGCACACGCCCATGATGCAGCAGTACCTGCGCATCAAGGCGGAGCATCCGGACACGCTGGTGTTCTACCGGATGGGCGACTTCTACGAAGTGTTTTTCGAAGACGCCGAAAAAGCCGCGCGGCTGCTCGATCTGACGCTGACACAACGCGGCGCGTCGGCGGGCAATCCGATCAAGATGGCCGGCGTGCCGCATCATGCGGTCGAGCAATATCTGGCCAAGCTGGTCAAGCTCGGTGAATCGGTCGCGATCTGCGAACAGATCGGCGATCCGGCCACGTCCAAAGGCCCGGTCGAACGCAAGGTCGTGCGCGTGGTCACGCCGGGCACACTGACCGACGCCGCCCTGCTCTCCGACAAGAACGACGTCTACCTGATGGCGTTGTGCGTCGCGCACAATCGCCGCGGCGTGGCCACCAGCGTCGGGCTCGCATGGCTGAATCTGGCAAGCGGCGCATTGCGTCTGGCCGAAGTGGCGCCGGACCAGGTGGCCGCCGCGCTCGAACGGATTCGCCCCGCGGAGATTCTGGTGGCGGACACGTCGGCGGATTCGGCAAGTTGGGCGCCGCCGGTCACCTCAGGCGCCCTCACCCGCGTGCCGGTCTGGCATTTCGATACGGCCTCCGGCGCGCAGCGTCTTTGCGACCAGCTCGAAGTGGCCGGTCTCGACGGTTTCGGTGCGCATTCGCTGACCTGCGCGTGCGGCGCGGCGGGCGCGCTCCTGCTGTACGCCGCGGCCACGCAAGGCCAACAGTTGCGCCACGTCCGAAGCCTGAAAGTCGAATACGAGTCGGAATACATCGGCCTCGACCCCGCGACGCGCCGCAATCTCGAACTGACCGAGACCTTGCGCGGAACCGAGTCGCCCACGCTCTGTTCGTTGCTCGACACCTGCTGCACGACCATGGGCAGCCGATTGTTGCGGCACTGGCTGCATCATCCGCCGCGCGAGTCCGCAGTGGCGCAGGCACGTCAACAGGCGATCGGCGCCTTGCTCGACCCGCCGGCGCCGGCAGGCACCAGCGTCGACTCGTTGCGCGGCGCATTGCGGCAGATTTCCGATATCGAACGCATTACCGGACGGCTCGCATTGCTGTCGGCCCGGCCACGCGACCTGTCGAGTCTGCGCGATACGTTTCTCGCGCTGCCCGAACTGCGTCAGCAACTTGCCGCCGTCGCGCCGAATGCGGAGTCGCTGGCGCGCATCGATGCGTCGCTCGTGCCGCCTCGAGCCTGTGTCGAATTGCTGCAACGCGCGGTCGCGCCGGAGCCCTCGGCGATGGTGCGCGACGGCGGCGTGATCGCGCGCGGTTACGACGCGGAACTCGACGAGCTCAACGATATTTCGCAGAACTGCGGCCAGTTCCTGATCGACCTGGAAACGCGCGAACGCACGCGCACCGGCATCGGCAATCTGCGCGTCGAATACAACAAGGTGCACGGCTTCTATATCGAAGTCACGCGCGGCCAGACCGACAAGGTGCCGGACGACTATCGCCGGCGCCAGACCCTGAAAAACGCCGAGCGGTACATCACGCCGGAACTGAAAACGTTCGAAGACAAGGCCTTGTCGGCGCAGGAGCGCGCATTGGCGCGCGAACGCTCGCTATACGACGCGCTGCTGCAGGCACTGTTGCCCTTCATTCCCGACTGCCAGCGCGTGGCGCTCGCGCTCGCGGAACTGGATCTGCTGGCGGCGTTCGCCGAGCGTGCCCGCGCGCTCGACTGGGTCGCGCCCACCTTCTCGCCGGAACCCGGCATAGAGATCGAACAAGGACGGCATCCGGTAGTCGAGGCCCAGGTCGAGCAGTTCATCGCCAACGACTGCACGCTTACGCCCGAGCGCAAACTGCTGCTGATCACCGGGCCGAACATGGGTGGTAAGTCCACCTTCATGCGCCAGACCGCGCTGATCGCGCTGCTCGCTTACGTCGGCAGTTATGTGCCCGCGCAGCGGGCGAGGTTCGGCCCGATCGATCGCATCTTTACGCGCATCGGCGCGGCCGACGATCTGGCCGGCGGCCGCTCGACCTTCATGGTCGAGATGACGGAAGCCGCCGCGATCCTGAACGACGCCACGCCGCAAAGCCTCGTGCTCATGGACGAGATCGGCCGCGGCACGTCGACGTTCGACGGCCTCGCGCTGGCTTGGGCGATTGCGCGGCATCTGCTCTCGCACAACGGCTGCCACACGTTGTTCGCCACGCATTACTTCGAATTGACGCAGTTACCCGCCGAGTTTGCGCAGGCGGCCAACGTGCATCTGTCGGCCGTCGAACATGGTCATGGCATCGTGTTCCTGCATGCAGTCAGCGAAGGACCGGCCAATCAGAGCTATGGCCTGCAGGTCGCGCAACTCGCCGGTGTGCCGAACGCGGTGATTCGCGCCGCGCGCAAACATCTGGCGCATCTCGAACAGCAGTCGGCGGGACAACCCGCGCCGCAACTCGATCTGTTCGCGGCACCTCCGCCCATGCTGTTGGAAGATGCCGACGACTACGCGGCCGCCGAGAAGGAACCCGCGCTGTCGGCCGCCATGCAAACGCTCGTCGACCGTCTGCGCAGTATCGATCCCAACGATCTGCGTCCGCGCGAAGCGCTCGACCTGCTCTACGAACTGCACGAGATGGCTGGCGTGCCGGATGCGGATCATTGACGCAAAACGTCTGTCACCGCGCCCGCGCCGGTTACGCGCGGCGCTGACTCTCGTTCTGTCGGCCGCGCGCGGACTCGCGCCGCTCGCGGCCGTTTTACCACTCCTACTGTTGACTGCCGGCATCGCTTACGCGCTGCCGGCTCATGCCGAAGCGACGCGTTATACATTCGCGGTGATCGCCGGCACGATGCAAAGTCCCGCCGACGAAGCGCCGACGCAACGTCTGATCGACGCGATCGGCCGCGAGCGCGATCTTGCTTTCGTCGTCTACGACGGCAATCTGAAAGGCGCGAAAGAGGCTTGCGGCGACGCGCTGTTCGAACGGCGTCACGCACTGCTCGACACCTCGCGGCCGGCGCTCTTCTTCATTCCGGGTCAGCATGATTGGGCCGATTGCGGCACGGCCGAAGCGGGCAGTTTCGATCCGGTCGAGCGACTCGACCAGTTGCGTCAGACGTGGTTCGCCGATACGACGTCGATGGGTCAGAACCCCATTGCTTTGACACGGGAAAGCGAAGTGTCGCGCTTTCATCCGTTTCGGGAAAACGTGCGCTGGCAACTGGGCGACACGGTGTTCGTCGGCCTGAACGCGCCGAGCCCGAACAATCACTATCTGACTGCAGGCGGCCGCAATGGCGAATTCGAAGATCGGGTGATCGCCAATGCGTTCTGGCTCGAACACGCGGGCGAATATGCGAAGCGTCGTGACGCTCGCGCGGTGGTCGTGTTCATTCAGGGCGACCCTGACGCCGAACGCTACGAGCGGCCCGAACGCTTCGCATGGTTGCGCTTTACGCGCAACACGCGCCGCGACGGCTTTCTGGAATTCAAACGCAGCCTCGTGAAGCTCGCGCAGATTTTTCGCGGGCCGGTGCTGGTCGTGCATTGCGACGACGAACGCGCAAGCGCCGGCTTCGCTATCGACCAGCCGCTGCGCAACGACAAGGGCATGCTGGTGACGAATCTCACGCGCGTCGCATTCGCGCCGCGTGACCGTCTCAACCAGTGGATTCAGATAGAGGCGGATTTCAGCAGGAAGCCGCCGTTCCGCGTGAGCGTGCGCGACGTGCCGAAGCAGATGCCGATGCCTGCGCCGCTGTCTTCGTCAGCGTCACAGCCGGCTGTATCGCGGGATTCCTCGAGTGCCTCGATGCCCGCCATACCGTCGCCCGGGTCGGCCTCCGAAATGCCGCCGCTTTATCAGTCGCCGGGACAAGCTTCCTCCGAGCCACAGGAACTGGACCAGCAGTCGGGTCTTCCAGCGGATCAGGGAGGCGGCACCTACGGACCTGCGATGTCGGCGCCACCGGGAAGTGCTTCGCACGTTCCCGGCACGGCCGCCAGTTCAGTGCAGCGTGGGCCCTGACTTGTCTTCTTCGTCGTCCTCGTCGTCTTCGTCGAGCACTTCGAGGCCGTCGGCGCCATGCGCGTGTTCATGCGTGATTTCGTCTTCGGTAGCGGGACGCACGTCCTTTACCGTCAACGCAAAACGCAGTGCCATGCCGGCGAGCGGATGGTTACCGTCGAGCACGACTTTGTCTTCGGCTACATCGGTCACCACGTAGACGAGTGCGTCGAGATCTTCGTCGCCTTCTTCCGGTGTGCCTTCGAATTGCATGCCGACTTCGAGCGGTTCCGGGAAGCGTGTACGCGGCTCGATTTTCACGAGGTCGGGATCGTATTCACCGAATGCGTCTGCGGGCTCGAGCTGGATCTGGGTCTCGAAACCGGCCTCATGGCCGTCGAGCTCTTCCTCGATCTTGGGGAACGTGCCATCATAGCCGCCGTGCAGATAGACCATCGGCTCGTCGCTTTCTTCAATCAGGTTGCCCTGCGCATCCGACAGCTTGTAAGCGACCGACACGACGGTGTTCTTTGCGATTTTCATTCGACTCTCCAGATTACAGCGCACATTATACGATGCCCAAGCGGCCCACTGACCACCCGGCCGAGGCAGCTTCGGCACGGAATTCATCGCCGGCTTCAAGGCTCGCGCGACCCCAATCACCTGCACGCCCGAGCTTGCCTCCCTCACCCGACACACCCACTCCGCTGCTCGGCAATCTGACGCCGTCGCAATTCATGCGCCGGTACTGGCAGAAGAAGCCGCTTCTGATTCGCCAGGCCATTCCGAACGTCGAGGCGCCACTCACGCGCGATGAATTCTTCGCGCTCGCCGACCAGGACGAAGTCGAGGCACGTCTCATCACGCATGCCCGCAACAAGTGGCAACTCGAGCACGGCCCGTTCGCACCGGACGAGTTGCCCTCGCTCAGACAACGTGCGTGGACGCTGCTGGTACAAGGTGTCGATCTACACAACGATCGTGCCCGGGCGTTGCTCGACCAGTTCCGCTTCGTCCCGGACGCCCGTCTGGACGACCTGATGATTTCGTTTGCCACCGACGGCGGCGGCGTCGGACCACACTTCGACTCCTACGACGTGTTCCTCCTGCAAGTGAAAGGCAAGCGCCGCTGGAAGATCAGCGCGCAGAAAGATCTGACATTGCAAGCCGGTCTTCCTTTGAAAGTTTTACAGGACTTCAGGGCTGAAGAAGAGTGGCTGCTGGAGCCAGGTGACATGTTGTATCTGCCGCCGCACATCGCTCACGACGGCGTGGCTGAGGGCGAATGCATGACGTGTTCGATCGGTTTTCGGGCACCGTCGGCGAACGAGCTGACCGCGCAGTTCCTCTACCATCTGGCCGAGCGTGGCGAATCGAACGCGCCGTCCGGTGCGCTGTATCGCGACCCGCAGCAACCCGCGGTCGGGCACCCGGCGGAGTTGCCCGCCGCGCTCGTCGAACGGGTGGGCGCGATCCTTGCTCAGATCAAATGGAAAGAGCAGGACGTAGCGTCGTTCCTCGGTACCTACCTCAGCGAACCCAAGCCGAGCGTGGTCTTTGATCCGCCGCAAAAGCCGCTCAACGAAGTGCGTTTTATCGGGCAAGCGTCGAAGCTCGGCCTAAGGCTCGATCGCAAGACGAACTTGTTGTACAACCGCCGTTTTTTCTTCCTGAATGGAGAGGAAACGTCATTCGAAGGCGCAAAAAAGTGGTTGATTGAACTCGCTGATAACCGGTCCATGAGTGCGAAACGCTTTGTAACACTCTCAAACGAATCGTCGGTGACAGCATTGCTACACGAGTGGTATTGTGCGGGCTGGATACAAGTCGGCGAGCTTGCGTAACTCCGCCTACCTGCTATACCCCGTACTGTGAAATTTTGTATGAGAAAGACAACGTATTGACCCCGGATTTATGGATTGTCAGTACGAAAGTGCATATAATTTCCGGCCAAGCCGTAGGGAAGATTCTAGCTCGTCAAAAAAGAGCGTCTCCACCAGCGGCCCAGGTCGGTGTTGGAGCACATTACCGGTATTATTTTGCGCTGTTGCTTACCTTTAACCATAAAAGGACGTGATCATGAAGAAATCCCTCCTCGTAGCATCCCTGTTGGCAGCTGTGGCACTGGCTGCATGCAACAAGAGCAACGATCAGGCCGCTGCCCCGGCTAGCGACGCAGCTGCTGCTTCGGCACCGGCTGCTGCTGCTTCGGATTCGGCTGCTGCTGCTTCGGGTGCGGCTGCTGCTGCGAGCGACGCTGCTGCTTCGGCTACGACTGCTGCTTCGGACGCAGGCGCTGCTGCCTCGGACGCAAGCGCAAGCGCTGCTGCTCCGGCTTCGGGCGCAAGCCAGTAAGCTGTCGCATAGGGTTCGCCTCTGGGCGAATACTGCAAAAGGAAATCAAATCGTTAGAAACGATTTCTTGCTGCAGTAAGGCAAAACGCCACGGATTCACATCCGTGGCGTTTTGTCATTTTTGGCGCCGTATTTTTAATGCGGCATTAAAAACCCAAACTAGGTCATTTATTCATTTGCCGCTGTCGTGTTTTCTTCGAAAAACTCGCGGACCACTTCGATCTCGCGCGTGCGCTTGAACGGCGGCAGGCTTTGCCAGATCCGTCGACCATACGGCTTCTCGACCAGCCGCGCGTCGCAGATCATCAGCACGCCGCGATCGGTCTCGGCACGAATCAGGCGCCCTGCGCCCTGCTTCAACGTAATGACGGCCTGCGGCAATTGATGCACGGCAAACGGACTCAAGCCTTTCTTGGTGAGCGCATCGAGACGCGCGGACAACACCGGGTCGTCCGGCGGCGCAAACGGCAGCTTGTCGATCACGACTAGCGACAACGCATCGCCGCGCACATCCACGCCTTCCCAGAAACTCTGGCTGCCGACCAGAATCGCATTGCCGTAATGACGAAAGCGGTCGAGCAACTCGGTGCGGCTCGCATCGCCCTGCACGAGCAGCGGATAGTCCCAGCCGCGTGCCTCGATCGTGTCGCGCAGCTTGGCCGAGATACGATCGACCGCGCGCAACGTCGTGCACAACATGAACACGCCACCGCCCGACGCTTCGATCGCGGGCAAGGCCGCGTCGAACACCGCGTCGGTGAACGTCGGCGACGACGGCTGCGGCATATTGCGCGGCACGTACAACAGCCCTTGCACCGGATAATCGAAAGGACTCGGCAACGTCATCGAGCGTTTGGCGTTCAGTCCCATCTGCGCGGCGTAGTGCGTGAAATCGCCCCGCACCGACAGCGTCGCCGACGTGAACACCCACGCACGCGGCACGCCGGCGCGTTGCTTCGCAAAGATCGGAGCGACCGACAACGGTGTTTCGTGCAGTTGCACGGTGTGAGCGAAGACCTCGACCCAGCGCACCTTTTCGTTCGGATCAGCACGCTCGGGCTTGCCGTCCGCCGTGGCGGCCGCATTAGCCACATTAGCCGCAGCATTGCGCTCGTTGGCCGTGGGCGGCGTCGTCCAACCTGCGAGGACGCCCTGCAATTCGCGCGCGCGACGCAGACAGGCGCCGATCGACTCCGCGCGCTCCGCCTGACTGGCCAACGCGGAAGCCAACGCGTCGAGTTCCGTCTCCAGCGTTTCGAGCGCGGCGAATAGCGGATGATCGTCGGGTAACTGACCGATCGACAGGCGCACCGAGTCTTCCCGGAAAGCGAGCCGCACATCGCGCGCGGCACGTTCGAGCGTCGCGCCCAGCTTCACCCAGTCGACCGCTTCGCGCGCATGCCCCAGCCCTTCTGCCACGCAGTCGCGCGCGAGTTCGAGGAACTGCGCCGTCGACAGCGTCTCGCCGAAAAACAGCGTGGCCGTCTCGGGCAACTGATGCGCCTCGTCGAAGATGATGGTGTTGGCCGTCGGCAGCAATTCCGCCATGCCGGTATCGCGCAACATGATGTCGGCGAAAAACAGATGGTGATTCACCACCACGATATCGGCCTGCTGCGCCTCGCGACGCGCCTGCATCACGAAGCACTCCTTGTATTGCGGACACTCCTGACCCAGACAGTTATCGCGCGTCGAGGTGACCATCGACCACACGGCAGCCGTCTCCGGCACGCTTGCCAGTTCGGCCTTGTCGCCCGTGCGCGTGATCTTCGCAAACCGGATGATGTCCTGCAGATACGCCGTTTCCTGGCGCGATGGCAAGCGGCCGTTGTCGGCCGTGCGTTGCAGATAGTAGTGACACAGGTAGTTCGCGCGCCCTTTCAGCATGGCCACCGACACCGGCACCGCGAGCGCATCGCGCACCGTCGGAATGTCGCGCTGGAACAGCTGATCCTGCAAGTGCTTGGTGCCCGTGGAGACGATCACCTTGCCGCCCCACAACATGGCCGGCACCAGATACGCATAGGTCTTGCCGGTGCCCGTACCAGCCTCGACGATCAACGTGTTCTCGCTGCCGTCGAGACCGTCGGCGTCGGTCGCGACGTTTTCCTGAACGGCGGGCAGAGCGGAGACAGTCGAGTCGTTGGGCTGCGTGGCAAGACGGCGCGCCGGTCGTTTGCTCGCCTCGAACATCGCCTGCTCGGGCATTGCGCGACCCGACGCTTCCATGGCCGCCGCCACGGCACGCGACATTTCGATCTGCGAGGCGCGCGAGCGATAGCCGTCGATCTGACGCGCCAGCAAACCGTTCTCGGCGAAAATTTCGTCGAGCTCCGCGACACGCCGCGGATCGAGCGACGCGCTCAACGGCGAAGCCGTCTTGCGAACGACCGCGCTGTCGTCGCGCGAAGCGACGGGAGAGGAAGAATCGAGTGGTGAATTCAAGGCAAGCGTTTCCTGCAAAGTCCGGCTCGCGCGGCGCGCGCCCGGCGCCTGCCAGGCCGCGAACTCAGGCGCGTATGTCCGGTTCGAGCTGCAACTGCAGCAAGATGATGGTGTCCTTGACTTTGAGTTTGCGCTTTTTCAGGCGCTGTAACTCGAAGTCGTCGATGCCGGGCTCGTCCGACATTCGGTCGATCAGACGATCGAGTCCACTATGCTCCGATTCCAGTTGCAGAATCCGGTCGCGAAGTGTGTCCGCGTTGATGACATGATGCTGATCGCGCATGCTCGCCTCCTCTCGTCGGTGGCTGGGCAGCATAAGCTGCCTTCGCCTGAGGTTGCTGTCCGGCTTGAAACGCGTGACGGCCAATCCGATACTACCTGCGCCGCGGGCAGACTGCAGGGAAGCGCCGTGCTCCCCGGTTGCCCGCCGTGCGCGTGCAGGGGTTACTGCTGATCCGCCTGCTTCTTCTGTTCTTCGAGCTGTTGCTGCTGCTTCAGATCGTCTTGCCGCTTCTGCTCGGCCTTCTCGGCGGCCTGCTTCTGCCGCGCTTCGACGTCGGATTTATGCTGTGCCGCGTCGGTCTGCTTCTTCTCGAAACTCTGCTGCTTCTCGACGCGCTGCTGCGCTTTTTGCGCACCCTGTGCACGCGCTTCGTTCAGTTTCTGCTGGAAGTCGTCCTGCTTCTGATCGTAGGCCTTGGTGTTCGCCGCCGCCTGCGACGGGCTGATGCCGCGCTGCGCCTGATCCAGCGCATGCTGACGCTGCTTGTCCTGATAGCTCTGCGCATTGGCGCTGCGCTGCGGCGCTTCCGCGGCGCGCTGCGCCTGATCGATCTGATGCTGGCGCTGCTTGTCCTGGTAGGTCTGCGTATTACGCGCGTCGTCGGCGGCGCGCTGCGGTGCGCCGGCTTCGTCCTGAGCGCGTTTGATCGCGGCCTGCTGGTCGCGTTCGCGAGCCCGTTGCGCACGCTGCTCGCCGTCCAGCGCAAGTTGCTCCTTGCGGATATCGGCCTGCTCGGTGCGCATCTGGTCGCGTGCCTTACCCAGGCAGTGATTCACCAGGAATTTGCTGTAGCAGTCGTGCTGCGCGACGCCGTAGCGGTAGTTGTTGTCTTCGCTGCGTTGATCGAGCGTCTTTTGCCGCTCGTCGAAACTGTGGTCCAGCGCCGCTGCATTCGCCGGGTTTTGCGGATCGGGCGCGACTGTCGAATCCACCGACTGAGTCACCGGAACGGCCGAAGCCGGCGCGCTGGTCTGCGCTCCCGCCGGCCCCGACACGGCGAATCCTGCAAGCGCCGCAAGCACGATAGACGACGAACTCACACGAGAGACGAGGCAGCTGAGCAGGCGATTCGAAGACAAGGCAGGCAAGGTAGACAAGGAGGTGGGCAACGTCTTGGACGGTCAACGGAACATGCCCGAAATTCTATCACCCTGCGGTTGAGCCCTTTGGCATTTATGGCAAAATGCCCCGCTCCAGCCACCTGGCCGCCAGCCGCCACCGGCATCGCAGGCACCCAGGCAAACGCCGCCCGCTCGGGCACATCCGGATCGCGCGGCCTTCGGGTCCGCAGGAACATCAAGAGCTTATGACGGAAAACGTAGCACTCAAGATCGTACAGCGCATCGCCGCCGAACTGTCCGTCCAGCCGCGCCAGGTCGCGGCCGCGGTACAACTTCTCGACGAAGGAGCGACTGTTCCGTTCATCGCCCGCTACCGTAAGGAAGTGACCGACAATCTCGACGATACGCAACTGCGCAATCTCGAAGAGCGTCTGCTGTATCTGCGCGAACTGGAAGACCGGCGCGCCGCGATCGTCGCGAGCATCGACGAGCAGGGCAAGCTCACCGACGAATTGCGCAGCGCGATCGAAGCCGCGCAGAGCAAACAGGTGCTCGAAGACCTGTATCTCCCCTACAAGCCGAAGCGCCGCACGCGCGCGCAGATCGCCCGCGAAGCCGGCTTGCAGCCGCTCGCCGACGCGTTGCTGGCCAACCCGCTGCTCGATCCGCAAACCGAAGCCGCCGCCTACGTCGACGCCGAAAAAGGCGTGGCCGACGTGAAGGCCGCGCTCGACGGTGCACGCGACATCCTGTCCGAGCAGTTCGGCGAAACCGCCGACCTGCTGGGCAAGCTGCGCGAGTATCTGTTCAATCAGGGCGTGGTGTCGTCCAAAGTGGTGGAAGGCAAGGAAAACGCCGAAGAAGAAAAATTCCGCGATTACTACGACTACGCCGAGACCATCAGAACCGTACCGTCGCATCGCGCGCTGGCGCTGTTTCGCGGCCGCAATGCCGGCGTGCTGATGGTCAAGCTCGGCCTCGGCGAAGAACTCGACGCGCAGGTGCCGCATCCGGGCGAAGCGATGATCGCGCGCCACTTCGGCATCGCCAGTCAGAACCGCCCCGCCGACAAGTGGCTCTCCGACGCATGCCGCTGGTGCTGGCGCGTGAAGGTGCAGCCGCATATCGAAAACGAGTTGCTGACCAATCTGCGCGACGAAGCCGAACACGAAGCGATCCGCGTGTTCGCACGCAATCTGAAGGACCTGTTGCTGGCCGCGCCGGCGGGCCCGAAAGCGGTCATCGGTCTCGATCCCGGCATGCGTACCGGCGTGAAAGTCGCGGTGGTCGATCGCACGGGCAAGGTGCTCGCCACCGACGTGATCTATCCGCACGAACCGCGTCGCGACTGGGACGGCTCCATCGCGAAACTCGCGCGCATTTGCGCGCAGACGCAGGCCGAGTTGATCAGCATCGGCAACGGCACGGCCTCGCGCGAAACGGACAAGCTGGCGAGCGAGCTGATCGCGCGTCATCCGGAATTCAAGCTGCAGAAGATCGTGGTGTCCGAAGCCGGCGCGTCGGTGTATTCGGCGTCCGAACTGGCGGCGAAGGAATTCCCCGATATGGACGTGTCGTTGCGCGGCGCCGTGTCGATCGCGCGCCGTCTGCAGGACCCGCTCGCCGAACTCGTGAAGATCGAGCCGAAGGCGATCGGTGTCGGTCAGTATCAGCACGACGTCAATCAGCGCGAACTCGCCCGCTCGCTCGACGCGGTCGTCGAGGACTGTGTGAATGCGGTCGGCGTGGACGCGAACACGGCGTCGGTCGCGCTGCTCGCGCGCGTGTCGGGTCTGAATGCGACGCTCGCGCGCAATATCGTCGACTATCGCGATGCGAACGGTCCGTTCCCGTCGCGCGAGCATCTGCGCAAGGTGCCGCGACTGGGCGACAAGACCTTCGAACAGGCCGCCGGTTTTCTGCGTATCAACAACGGCGAGAATCCGCTGGACCGCTCGTCCGTGCACCCGGAAGCGTACCCGGTCGTCGAGCGCATGCTCGCGAAGATCAGCAAGCAGGTCGCCGAAGTGCTCGGCAATCGCGACGCGTTGCGCGGGTTGTCGCCGGCTGAATTCGTCGACGATCGCTTCGGGCTGCCCACCGTGCGCGATATTCTGCTCGAGCTCGAAAAACCGGGCCGCGATCCGCGTCCTGAGTTCAAGACGGCGACGTTCCGCGAAGGCGTCGAAAAGGTCAGCGACCTGACACCTGGCATGCTGCTCGAAGGCGTGGTCACGAACGTCGCGGCCTTCGGCGCGTTCATCGATATCGGCGTGCATCAGGACGGTCTGGTGCACGTGTCGGCAATGTCGACCAAGTTCATCAAGGACCCGCACGAAGTCGTGAAGGCCGGTCAGATCGTCAAGGTGAAGGTGCTCGAAGTCGACGTGAAGCGTCAGCGTATTGCGCTCACCATGCGGCTCGCCGACGAGGTCGGTGCAGCGGCCGCGCCGCGCAGCGGTGGCGGCGCCCAGCAGGATCGTGGCGGCTTCAATCGCGGCGGTGCGGGTGGTGGACGCGGTGCGTCGCCGCAGCGTTCGCGCGAGCCGGAAGCCGGCGGCGCGATGGCCGCGGCCTTTGCGAAGCTCAAGCAGAAATAAGGCGACCGCCCAGCAAAAAAGCCCACGCTGCAGTTAGCGTGGGCTTTTTTTCATCCATCGACATCTCGAACGTCAGATTTCGATCTTCGTCCCCAGTTCAACCACCCGATTGGCCGGAATACTGAAGAAGTCGGTCGGCTTCGCGGCGTTCTGGTGCATCCACGCGAACACGCGCTCACGCCACACCGACATGCCCGGCAATTGCGTCGGCACCACCGTCTCGCGCGCGAGGAAGAACGACGTGTCCATCAGCTCGAACGTCATGTCCTGCGTGCGGCCGACTTCGAGCAGTACGGCCTTCACGTCCGGCGTTTCGTTGAACCCGTACGCAGCCTTCACGAGATACAGACCACCGTCGATATTCTTGACCGTCACGCGCTCGGCGTCGTGCACGTATGGAATATCGCGTGTGACGAAGGTCAGGAAGATGGTGCGCTCGTGCAGCACCTTGTTGTGCTTCAGGTTGTGCAGCAAGCTCACCGGCACCAGCGAGTCGCTGCCCGTCAGATAGATGGCCGTGCCCGACACGCGATGCGGCGGATGCGCGAGCAGTCCTTGCAGGAACGGCATGAGCGGAATACCGTCGGCGGCCGTGCGTTCCTTGACGATCATCCGGCCTTTGAACCAGGTCATCAGCAGGAAGAACAGCAGCGCGCCGATACCGAGCGGCAGCCAGCCGCCCTCCGCCACCTTGAGCAGGTTCGCGCCGAAGAAACCTAAATCGACCGCCATGAAGACGCCGATGATGAGCGCGACCGCGAACTTGTTCCAGTTCCACACGTTGACCATCACCACGCAGGCGAGAATCGTCGTGATGACCATTGTGGCCGTCACCGCGATACCGTACGCGGCCGCGAGATTATCCGAACTCTTGAACGCGAGCACGATGCACAGGATGATGAACAGCAGCATCCAGTTGACGACCGGCACGTAGATCTGCCCGATCGCCAGTTCCGACGTGTGCAGGATTTTCATACGCGGCACGTAGCCGAGCTGGATGGCCTGACTCGTCAGCGAGTAAGCGCCGGAGATGACGGCTTGCGACGCGATCACGGTGGCCACGGTCGAGAGCACGACGAGCGGCAACAGCGCCCATGACGGAGCCAGCAGGAAGAACGGATTTTCGATGGCCTTCGGGTCGTGCATCAGCAACGCGCCCTGGCCGAAATAGTTGAGCACCAGCGAGGGCATGACGAGCACATACCACGCCATCCGGATCGGCTTCGCGCCGAAGTGGCCCATGTCGGCGTAGAGCGCTTCGGCGCCGGTCAGCACCAGCACGACCGAACCCAGCACCACGTAAGCCTGCAACACGTGCGCTGCCATGAAGCTGTACGCATAGTACGGATTCAACGCGCGGATCACGCCGGGCGACTGCACGATATGCCACAGTCCGAGCACGGCCAGCACCACGAACCACAGCACCATGATCGGTCCGAACAGCCGGCCGACCATCGCCGTGCCGTGCCGCTGGATCCAGAACAGCAGCACGAGGATCACCATGGTCAGCGGCAGCACCAGATGCGATAGATGGGGCGCGGCGATCTCCAGACCTTCGACCGCCGAGATCACCGAGATGGCCGGCGTGATGACCGCGTCGCCGTAGAACATGCAGGCGCCGAAAATACCGAGCATCACCAGTACGCCGGCCATTTTCGACTTCTCGTCGAGCGAGCGCAGCGCCAGCGCCATGAGCGCGAGCACACCGCCCTCGCCGTTGTTGTCCGCACGCATCACGAACAGCACGTACTTGACGCCCACCACGATCACGATCGCCCAGAACAGCAGCGAGATCACGCCGAGGATGGACTGATCGGTCAGGGGAATGCCATGCGACGGGCTGAAAGCCTCTTTGAGCGAGTACAACGGACTCGTACCGATATCGCCGAACACCACTCCGATTGCGGCGATCGCAAGGGAAGGCAGAGGCTGCTTGTGCTCGTGATTTTTATCTGTCATAGACGCGAGGAAATCCGTTCCCGGAGCGGAAAAAACGACCGCTATTCTAAACTGCCCGTCTAGCGCCGCCCGGCTTGTTGTGGATACACCACGTGGATGGTCCGCGCAGTGTAGCACTGCGATTTGGGCACGTCTGCTGCATGGCCCGAATGCATGATGCGCCGCGAAAAACGGACGAAAAAAAACGGAGCCTTATGGACTCCGTCTCTTCGTCTTCCATGCACTGCGCTGGCCGAACGCCACTACGCATGCCGTCAGGAGCGACATTACTGTCCCGACGATTCCTGCGCTTGCGCCGTACCGCGCTTGATCCACGCGCCGAGGTTATGCGGACGCACCGTGTCCCACTCCTCGAACGGCTGGTGAATCCACGGATTGGTCGGCAGGAACTGCACGTGATAGTCGGGCTTCACCTTCGAGCAGCCCTTGTACCAGAGCACCGCCGAGCGCACCGCCGTAATGGCCGGATAGCGCTCCTTCAAGTGCTGCTGCACGCGAGCGAGTGTCACGCCGGAATCGACCAGGTCGTCGACCAGCAACACGTTGCCTTGCAACTCGCCGCGCGTCATCGTGATGTATTGCGCGATGTCGAGCGCGCCCTGCTCCGTGCCGGCCGCTTCACGGTAGGAGCTGGTGGCGAGAATTGCCAGCGGCAGATCGTAAATGCGCGACAGCTGGTCGCCGACCCGCAGACCGCCGCGCGCGAGGCACAGGATCTTGTCGAACTTCCAGCCCGACTCGTGCACCTGCAACGCCAGCAGTTCGATGAGACGGTGATACTCGTCCCAGCCCACCCACAGGTTCTTGTCGTCGTTGCGCGGGTCTTTCATCGCAATCATGGGTACACCTTGCACCATGGCTTAAACCTTGAACGGATGACGCAGCAGGATGGTCTCGTCGCGATCCGGACCGGTGGACACCATGTCGATCGGAATGCCCGCCACTTCCTGCACGCGCGACAGATACGCACGCGCATTGGCCGGCAGCTTGTCCCATTCCTTGATGCCGACGGTGCTTTCCTTCCAGCCCGCGAAGGTCTCGTACACCGGCACGCAACGCGCCACTTCGGACGAACCGCGCGGCAGCAGATCGACCGCCTGGCCGTCGACCGTGTAACCCACGCACAGCTTCACTTCGTCGAGACCGTCGAGCACGTCCAGCTTGGTCATGCACAGACCCGACACGCCGTTGATCTGGATCGAGCGACGCAGCGCTGCCACGTCGAGCCAGCCGGTGCGACGCGGACGGCCGGTTACCGAGCCGAATTCCTTGCCGACGGTGGCCAGTTCGAGGCCGATGGCTTCCTGACGGGCGGCGTTGTCGGCGTCGTACAGTTCGCTCGGGAATGGGCCCGAACCGACGCGCGTGCAATACGCCTTCGTAATGCCGAGAATGTAGTTCAGCTTTTGCGGACCGACGCCCGCGCCCGCGGTGGCCGCACCGGCCACGCAGTTGCTCGACGTGACGAACGGGTACGTACCGTGGTCGATGTCGAGCAGCGTGCCTTGCGCGCCTTCGAACAGCAGGTTGCTGCCCGCGGCGTTCGCGTCGTACAGACGGCGCGACACGTCGGTGACCATCGGCTTCAGACGGTCGGCGTAGCTCAGCATCGTGTCGAGCGTTTGCTGGAAGTCGACTGCGGCGACGCCCAGGTATTGCGTGAGCACGAAGTTGTGATAGTCGAGGTTTTCACGCAGACGTTCGGCGAACACTTCCGGCTCGAACAGGTCCTGCACGCGCAGACCGCGACGCGCGACCTTGTCTTCGTAAGCCGGGCCGATACCGCGGCCGGTCGTACCGATCTTGCCCGCGCCACGGCGCGCTTCGCGGCCCTGGTCGATGGCGATGTGGTACGGGAGAATCAGGGTGGTGGCTTCGGAAATGAAGAGGCGATTCTGGACGTCGACTCCGGCGGCTTCGAGCTCGCCGATTTCCTTGAAGAGTGCTTCCGGCGACAACACGACGCCATTACCGATGTAGCACGCGACGCCGGGATGCATGATGCCCGACGGGATCAGACGCAAGATGGTTTTCTTGCCGCCGATGATAAGCGTGTGACCGGCGTTGTGACCGCCCTGGAAGCGAACGACGCCTTGGGCGTGGTCCGTCAGCCAGTCGACGATCTTGCCCTTGCCCTCATCACCCCATTGGGTCCCCACGACGACGACGTTACGCCCGGGGTTCACATTCACTGCGCTGGCAGACATGTTGTTTCGTAAGCTGGTTAAAAACGTATTCTACCTAGGTTCGCGAAAGCTTCCGAATTTTTACGTTTCCGCTCAACGGTATGCACGTCTTGATGGGACTAGGGAAATGAGCGCGGCAGTATGCCGCGCCGCGAGATGCTACTGAGTGCACAGCCGATTGCACAGCCGCCCGACTACGCGAAGCAAGCTGCTTCGACGTGCCGATGAAAGCGCAGCGTAGGCGTTCTTACGAACGCGATTCGACGACCCATGCACCGTTGCGCTCGACCAACACGCGGTCGAAGGCGAACTCGTCGAGATCGTGCTCGTGGCCAGGCAATGCCTGGATCACCACTTCGCCGGCATCGCGCAAGGCAGCGACGCTCACGCGCAATGCGTCGTCGTGCTGCCACGGTGCGAGGATCGCGCTGCTGCGCGCCTCGACCGGCGAAATGCGCGCGACTTCCCGCAAGTCGAGCGAGAAGCCCGTTGCCGCACGTGCACGGCCGTAAGCCTGGCCGACATGGTCGTAACGGCCGCCGCGCGCCACTGCATTCGGTACGCCGTCCACGTACGCCGAGAACATCACGCCGCTGTGATACGCATAGCCGCGCAGATCGGCGAGGTCGATCATCACTTCGGCGCCGTCCACCTGACTCGCGAGGAAGGCGAGATCGTCGAGCGCGCGCGCAATGGCGGGCGTGTTCGGCAGACGGGTGCGCGCTTCGTCGAGCACGCTCGCGTCGCCGTACAGCGACGGCAGCGCGCGTAACGCGTCGCGTGTGAGCGGCGTCAGCGCCGCCGTCAGTTCGACGAGACGCGGCACGTCCTTGCCCGCAAGCGCGTCGTACAGCGACTGCCCCAGTGCCGCAGCGGCCGGCTCGGCGTCGATCAGCGCAGCCAGCACGCCGGCGTGACACAGGTCGAGCCGCACTTTCGCGAGGCCGGCCAGACGCAACGCGTCGAGCATCAGTTGCTGGATTTCCAGGTCGGCTTCGAGCCCGGCATGGCCGTAGATTTCCGCGCCGATCTGAATCTGCTCGCGCGTCGCATGCAGTCCACGCGGACGCGTGTGCAGCACGTTGCCCGCATAGCAGAGGCGCGTGACGCCCTGGCGGTTCAGCAGGTGAGCATCGATACGCGCGACCTGCGGCGTGATGTCGGCGCGCAGACCGAGCGTGCGGCCGGAGAGCTGATCGACCAGCTTGAACGTGCGCAGGTTCAGATCGTGACCGCCGCCGGTGAGCAACGACTCGATGTACTCGAGCAGCGGCGGCATCACCATCTCGTATCCGTACGAACGGAAACGGTCCAGCAGACGACGGCGCAACTCTTCGATCTTGCGCGCTTCCGACGGCAGCACGTCGGCAATGTTCTCGGGGAGTAACCAGGTCGACATCGATACAGTCCTACGGCGTTGAACACGGCGTCTGGGTGCGCCGGTAAGTGAATGTGAATGGCGGGCGGCGGCTCGATCGTGGCGGACGACGACGCTCGCTCACGGGCCAGTGCGCATATCAGGCGCTGCTCAGGTCACGATGAACAGCAGAATCAGCCCGAGCACCATCACGATCAGGCCGCCGACGCGAATCTGATGCGGGGGCCGCTCCGCTATTTTACGGAACGTGTCGCGCCAGGCGCTGGGAAACACGAAGGGAAACATGCCTTCGATGATCAACATCAGCGCGATCGCGAGCAGTAACGGGCCGGCTATATTCATGCGATTGAAGACGCCGCGATACGGATGCCGCGGCGTTCCGGTTATCAGTGTTTGCGCGCAACCGCGGGAGCGTCCGGCGCGGCGCCGCCGGTCGGGCTGCGCATGAAGCGGAAGAACTCGCTGCCAGGATCGACCACGATGACGTCGCCCGGCTTGAACGTGTTCCGGTAGGCCTGCATGCTTTCGTAGAACTGGTAGAACTGCGGGTCGGCGTTGTACGCATCGGCGGCGATTTCCGCCGACTTCGCATCGGCCTCGCCCTTGATGGTCTGCGCCTGACGATAGCCGTCGGCAAGAATCGCCTGCTGCTGGCCGAGCGCATCGGCCTTGATCCTGTCGGCTTCGGCGGTGCCTTTAGCGCGTTCGTCGGCGGCAACCTGCTGGCGCTCGGCGATCATCCGCTTGTACACCGTGTCGGCCATCGACGCCGGGAAATCCAGCCGCGTCAGCTGCAGGTCCACGATAGACACGCCCAGCGAAGCCGCGGCCTGGTTCATCGTGACGCGCGCTTCGTCGGCGACGGCCTGCTGCTTCGCGAGCGCATCGGCGAGCGTCAGCTTGCCGAACGCGTCGCCGAGTGCGCTGCGCGACAGCAGCGCGAGACGTTCGGGCAAACTCTGCACGTCGCCCCTGGTTTGCGCCAGCAGTTTCAGCGGATCGGTCACGCGGTATTTGACGACCGGATTGGCCAGCACGTCGATTTTGTCGGACGTGACGTAACGGTCTTCGTCCGGCGCGTCGAGCGACTGGATGCGGCTGTCGACCAGCGTGAGGGTTTGCAGCGGTGGCGGCAGTTTGACGTGCAGGCCGGGACTCAGCACCGTCGGCGCGGTGTCGCCGCGCGACGACAGCACGGCCAGATGCCGCTGGTCGACGACGAATACCGTCGACGCCGCAGCGAACAGCACGATAACGACGGCGACGACGAGCGCAATGATCTTGTTCATGATGTGCGCTCCTTATTGAACGTCGTCTTCACGCATACGGCTGCGGAAGGCATCGCGGGAACGCAGCGCGTCGCTGCTGGCGGCCGCCTGGCTGGCGGGTGAAGCGGTGGCCGGCGCGGAGGCGAGCGGCGCGGGCGCGTTGGCCGTGTTGGCCGTGTTGGCCGCGCCTGCCGATTGCGGGTCGGGCGAAATCGTGGCTGGAGGCGTCGTGGCGCTAGACGTCGATGCACCCGAGGCGCCCGACGCACTCGCGGCGGACGAAGCACCCGAAGCTGCCGAAGCGGCATCGGCCACGCGCTGACGCGTCTGTTCGACCAGCTTGTCGAGCGGCAGATACAGCACGTTGTTGCCGTTCTTGCTGTCCACAAACACCTTGGTCGTATTCGAATAGATCTGCTGCATGGTTTCCAGATACATGCGCTCGCGGATCACAGCAGGCGCCTTTGCGTACTGCGCGTAGACCTGCTTGAAGCGATCGGCGTCGCCTTGCGCCTGCGCGACGGTCTTGTCGCTATAGGTCTTTGCTGCGTCGATCTGACGCGCCACGTCGGCCTGCGCGCGCGGCAGCAGATCCGCCGCATACGCCTGCGCGTCGTGTTTCGCGCGCTCGTTTTCCTGACGGACTTTGGCGGCGTCGTCGAAGGCTGCCTGCACCTGAGCCGGCACCTGCACGCTTTCGATCGTCACGCCCGTGACGGCAAGACCGGATTGATACTGATCGAGCGATTGCTGGATCGACGTGATGAGTTGCTGGCGAATCGCTTCGCGATCCTCATAGAGCACGTCGTTCGCGCTCTGCGTACCGACGATGCCGCGCACCGCCGCCTGCGCGGCCTGCGCAACGCTCTGGTCGGGGTCGACGGTATGGAACAGATAGTCGGTCGGCTGCTTCACCTGGTACTGCACGGCGAAACGGACGTCGACGATGTCGGCGTCGTGCGTGAGCATCGACGCGTCCTTGACGTTGGCGAGACGCACCACGTTGTTGCGGCCCACTTCGATCTGACGGATCTGACCGACGTTGACGAGCTCGTGCGCTTCGAACGGATACGGCAGACGCCAGTGCACACCCTGACCCGCGGTGTAACGATACTGGCCGAATTGCATGACGACCGCGGCCTGACCATCCTGCACGACGAACACACCACTGCCGAGATAGATGGCGACCAGCACGCCGATGACGATACCCACACCGATACGCGCGCCGCGCCCGTTGTCGGGACGGCCGCCGCTCGTGCCGCCACCGCCCTTGCGGCCGACCAGCCGGCTCAAACGACGATTGAAGTCGCGCCACATCTCGTCGAGATCGGGCGGACCTTCGCCTTCTTTGGGAGGACGTTTGGGCTCGTTGGGCCGTTGCCGGTCGCCATTGCCGTCGCCCCGGCCCCAACGCGGATCGTTCAGTGAAAGCATGGCGCGCATGCGCAGCCAGATACTCCGCTCGTTGTAATCGTTCACCTGTGTTCGTTCACCAGAGTAGACAGCGGGTCAGTGCAATGGGAGCGGGTCAATGCCCGGGTTCTGTGACCTTGTGGTCGTCGTGCGGTGCCGCCGACCGGTCTTCTTCCAGGTCCTGCTCCAGGCTTTCTTCCGGGTCTTGCCCGAGGTGTTCCTCGCGGGCATCTTCCAGCGGATCGACCTGGGGATCGGAATCCGCATCGGACCCAGACCCGGAACCAGACCCGGAACCGGACTCGAACCCGGACACGGGATCGGACTCGAACCTGGGATCGGACTCGAAATCGGAAAGAGGTTCGGCAGTAGCGATTTCAGCGATGGCTGCGCGCAATGTGTCCAGCCCTTGTCCCGTGCGCGCGCTCAAAAAGACGCGCGAAATATTACCATACTCATCCCGCTCGACCGCCTCACCCCGAGCCGCCAACTCAGGCACCGCGTCGATCTTGTTGAACACCAGCACCTGCCGTATGTTGTCCGCGCCGATGGCGTGCAACACCTCGTTCACCTGATCGATCTGATCGAGACGCACGGCGCTCGACGCGTCGACCACGTGCAGCAGCAGATCGGCGTGAATGGTTTCTTCGAGCGTGGCACGGAAGGCCGCGACCAGTTGGTGAGGCAGCTCGCGGATAAACCCGACCGTATCGGACACGACCACCTGCCCTGCTTCGTCGCCGAGATAGACGCGTCGCGAAGTGGTGTCGAGCGTGGCGAACAGTTGGTCCGCGGCATAGGCCTGCGCTTTGGTCAGTGCGTTGAACAGCGTCGATTTGCCCGCGTTCGTATAGCCGACGAGCGACACCGACATGGTCTGATTGCGCGAGCGTTGACGACGCTGCGTGCCATGCTGACGCCGCAATTTGTCGAGCCGGATCTTGAGCGCCTTGATGCGCTCGCCGATCAGGCGACGGTCGGTTTCAAGCTGCGTTTCACCCGGGCCGCGCAAACCGATACCGCCTTTTTGCCGCTCGAGGTGAGTCCATGCGCGGATAAGTCGCGTGGACAGATACTGCAGTTGCGCAAGTTCGACCTGCAGCTTGCCTTCATGGCTGCGGGCGCGTTGCGCAAAAATATCGAGGATGAGGCTGGTGCGATCGATCACGCGGCGGTTAAGCGCCTGCTCCAGATTGCGCTGCTGCGCAGGTGCCAGAGCGTGATTGAAAATGACGAGTTCGATGTCGTTCGCCTCGCATGCGAGACGTAGCTCTTCGGCTTTACCGCTGCCGACGAACATCTTCGCGTCCGGACTGGAACGACGCCCGGTGAGGGTGACTATGGGATTCGCGCCCGCGCTTTGCGCGAGCAGACTGAGTTCTTCGAGACTGGCTTCGAAATCGATCTTACCGAAGTCGATGCCGACAAGCGCTGCATTGATCAAATTGGAGGGTATCAAAATAAGGCGGCCGGAGTAATCGCCAACGGGCGACGATTTGCCGGCCGCGACAGGGGTTAGGACTGTTCGGAATCCGGGTGGAAATTCACTGGACGGGCCGGCACGACCGTTGAAATGGCGTGCTTGTAGACCATCTGGGTGACCGTATTCCGGAGCAACACGACGTACTGGTCGAACGATTCGATGTTCCCTTGAAGCTTGATGCCGTTGACCAGGTAGATCGACACCGGCACATGCTCTTTACGCAGTGCGTTCAAAAACGGGTCTTGTAACAATTGCCCTTTGTTGCTCATAGCAAACTCCGTATTTTTTTTGCAGGTTGACTGAATTGACGACGAAGAAAAAGAAATCCGCCATCAACCGCTACACTATAGCCGATTTTCATTTTTGGGCGAGGGCCGGGGCATGGCACCCAAACCCAGCATCCACGCGGGTTTCAGCCTTTATCCGCGTAAGGGTTCGTCGACGATCTGAACTCTATGCGCAATGGAGTCCCGATCAGCTTGAAAGTTTCCCTGAAGCGGTTTTCGAGGTAGCGTTTGTACGTTTCGGTGATCGCGTCGAGCGCGTTACCGTGAATCACGATGATCGGCGGGTTCTGTCCACCCTGGTGCGCATAGCGCAATTTCGGACGTACCGGACCACGTCGACGCGGTTGCTGGAACTCGACCGCATCGATCAGTGCACGTGTGAGTTTGGGCGTCGGCAACTTCGCCATCGCAGCCGCGTAAGCGTCGTCGACCGAGCGCATCAACGGACCAATTCCGGTTTTTTCCGCAGCGGAAATGAAGTGGAACTTGGCGAAGTCGAGAAATTTTAGTTTGCGCTCGAGGTCCGCTTTCGTGCGCTCGCGCACATGCGGGTCGAGACCGTCCCATTTGTTCACGCCAACAACTAGTGCACGTCCCTGCTCCACCACGAAGCCGGCGATATGCGCGTCCTGCTCCGAAATATCCTGACGTGCGTCGAGCAGCAGGATCACCACGTTCGCATCGGAAATCGACTGCAGCGTTTTGACCACCGAGAATTTCTCGATCGCTTCGAACACCTTGCCGCGCCGACGCAAACCGGCAGTGTCGATCAGCGTGTACGGCTTGCCTTGACGCTCGAAGTCGACGTAGATCGAATCGCGCGTGGTGCCCGGCATGTCGAACGCGATCACGCGCTCTTCGCCGACCAGCGCATTGATCAGCGTCGACTTGCCGACGTTCGGGCGACCGACGATGGCGATCTTGACGCCGCGCGCCGCTTTTTCGTCGTCGGCCTCTTCCGGCTGACCGGCATAGGCGACGCCGAGCGCCTCGTTGATCATTTCGGTGACGCCGTCGCCGTGCGCCGCGGAAATTGCACGCGGGTCGCCGAGTCCGAGTTCGTAGAAGTCGGCGGCGACCATGCTGTACTTCATGCCCTCCGCCTTGTTGACCACGAGGAAGATCGGCCGGCCGACCTTGCGCAGATAATCGGCGATCGTCTTGTCTTGTGGCGCCAGTCCGTTGCGACCGTCGACGATGAACACGACGACGTCCGACTCTTCGACCGCCTGGCGCGTTTGACGCGCCATCTCGTGCAGGATGCCGTCTTTCGCGACCGGCTCGAAGCCGCCGGTATCGACGACCAGATACGGGCGCTCACCGGCGCGGCCTTCGCCGTAGTGACGATCGCGGGTGAGACCGGGCAAGTCGGCAACCAGCGCATCGCGCGTACGCGTGAGCCGGTTGAATAGCGTGGATTTCCCCACATTGGGGCGCCCAACCAGGGCAATAACGGGTTTCATCAGATGTTGTTCACGGTGAAACGCGGGATCGACGATCGACCGCCGCGTAGCGACGCCATGCGGCCGCTACACGGCAGCGTTTGACGCAAATTATCACGAATTCGGCCGGCCCCGGACGCGCTGTCGATATGCGCACCCGGGCGGACGGGGGTTTGGCTGATAGGACGGCGCTTCAGGGCCGCCGGCAACGAAGTATGCTGCCAGGCGACGCACGCGCCCGTTCGAACAAGGCTCTCTGCATTAGCGACGCGAAAAGCGCCGCAGCTAGCGATGCAGGCGACGCCGAAGGTGGCGCAGCAAGCGCCACCGCTGGGCCACATGCTGGCCCACGCGGGACCACGCTGGACCACATGATGAGGCCGTTTTCCCGACCTGCCGGACCAGCCAGTCCGGCGGAGCTTTTTTACTTATCCTCCAGTCCTACAGAAACGCGCATGGCCGGCGAAGCCGGCCTGCGCGCCCGACGGTCATCCAGCGACCGTCAAACAACTCTCACATTCAGCGCGGACGATAACCGTACAGGTCGCCGTCACGCGTTTGTACGACCAGCGTCTCGCCGGCCAGCACCGGCGCCGCGCTGATCGCGCTGCCGTCGGTCTTCACGCGTGCCACCAGGGTACCGTCGTCGCGCGACAGGAAGTGCACATAGCCCTGATAGTCGCCGAACACAGCGGCGTGACCCAATAGATAGGGGACGCCGAGTTCGCGGTTCTTGAGCTTGTCGTTCTTCCACAGCGGTGCGCCGCTGTTCTCGTCGAACGCCGAGACCACCGACCAGTCATCTGCTGCCACGACCACCCGGTCGTCCTGCGCGAGACCGCTTGCGCTCGAGAACGCCTGTTCCCACAGCGCGCGACCCGAGTTCGCGTCGAAGCAGCCAATTTGTCCCTGGAACGTCACCGCGCAGGTTTCCGAGCCGACCAGCGTGGGCGGACCAGTCACGTCGTTGATGCGCTCCACTTCCGTCACGCCTTTCGGATACGACACCGGCGTTTGCCAGTAGCTATCGCCCGTTTGCAGATTGATGGCAGAGAATGCGCCGCCCGGAAAACCGGCCAGCACGGCGGCATCGCCGGCGAACGTCATGCCCGAGGACACACGCAGATTCAGCGGCACTGCGCGGTTACGATAGTTCCACTTCTGCTCGCCGGTTTGCGCGTTGAACGCCACGATCTGACCGTCGACCGTGCGCACCACCACCAGACCGTTGCCGACCAGCGGCGGCGAGATGATTTCGCCCGGCGCCTTGGCGGTCCACAACTGCTTGCCGTCCGCGCCGAGCACGTACACATCGCCCTTCAGGCCGCCGACCGCCGCCAGCGTACCGTCGCTGCCGACACCCGCCGACAGGTCGTCGTGCAGCTTGACGCGCCAGATGTCCTTACCGGTTTGCGCATCGATCTTCGCCACCGAGCCGTTCGCGCCCGCGGCGTAGATGGCATCGCCCACGGCCACCGGCGAGAACAGATAGCGACCTGCCTTGCCCACGCTCGACTTCCAGGCCTGCTGAACATCGAGTACGGGTTTGAACTCGGTGAGCGGCGTCGGCACGCGGCGGTCGTCTTTCGTGGATGAGCAAGCCGCCAGGGTGAGCACGGTCATCGCACAGGCAACGGGCACAGCGTAACGTTTCAGCAGATTCATCGGTGGACGCAGCATTCAGGAAATGGATTAAAAAAGAGCAGTTGGTCGTTGCAGGCGGCGCACTGCACGCGGCGTTCAGCCGCCCAGCGCGTCCAGCTTGAACTGGATCAACTGACGTGCCGAGCTATCGTCTTTCGACAGCGAATCGAGCGCGAGCTTGTAAGCCGTGCGCGCGTCGTCACGTTTGCCTTGTGCGGCGAGCAGGTCACCGCGGCCATTGGCCACGAGCCCCTTGAAAGCGTCCGACTGCGGTTCGGCGAGCAAGGCCAGACCCTGGTCATAAGCCTTGTCGTCGAGCAGCAGCGACGCCATGCGCAGCTTCGCGATCTGCTTGTACTCGTCGTCTTTTGCGTGATCGATGGTCCATTGCAACTGGGCCTTCGCCGCGGGTTCGTCACCTGCGGTATACAGCGCCTTGGCGGCGCCGAGCGCGCTCATCTGCGCATAGGCGGTGCTGCTGAACTTGTCTTCCATGTCGGTGGCGGCGCGCGTGATCTTCGCTTTATCGCCCGATGCCACCGCTTGCTGGACCTGATCGTACAGAACCGCGGCTTCCGCGGCCTGATGCCGCTGCCAGTAATTCCAGCCGTTCCAGCCGGCTGCGGCCACTAGCGCTATCAGCACGATCCACGTGGTCGAATTACCCCACTGCGTCCACCATGCCTTCAAACTTTCAATCGATTCTTGTTCGTCGTGGTAACTCATCGCCCGGCGATTTCCTCTTTCTTGATACGTGTGCGTGTCGAACCAGCAGGCTCGACGACATCGCGATCAGTCGTCGCCATCTTCGGCGGTTGCAACCATCGCATTGATTAGAAATTCGGTCAAGTCTTCGGCGGGCACGTTTTGTTGCTCGCTTTTACCGCCGTTAGAATTGGTGTCGCGCAATGCCTTGACGCCAACCGTGCCGTTGGCGATCTCGTCTTCGCCGAGCACCACCGCGAATGCGGCGCCGCTCGCGTCGGCACGTTTCATCTGCGACTTGAAGCTGGCCGTCTGGCCGTCGGCGCTGCAATGCAGGATGACGTCGAGACCCGTGTCACGCAGACGCTCGGCAATGATGAACGCCTGCTCGCGCGCGGCGTCGCCCTGATGGACGACATACACGTCGCAGCCTTCGTCTTCCGGCACGAGGTCGTCTTCTTTCAGCAGTTCGAGAATGCGCTCGACGCCCATCGCCCACCCACATGCGCCGGTCGGCTTGCCGCCGAGCTGTTCGATCAACGGATCGTAGCGACCGCCGGCCGCCACCGTTCCCTGTGCGCCGAGCTTGTCGGTCACCCACTCGAACACGGTCAGGTTGTAATAATCCAGACCGCGCACCAGACGCGGGTTGATCGTGAACGGAATGTTGTTCGCCTTCAGAATGCGCTGCAGACCTTCGAAGTGAGCACGCGATTCTTCGCCGAGAAAATCGATCAGCCTGGGGGCGTTCTGCGCGACTTCCTGCATGGCCGGATTTTTCGTGTCCAGCACGCGCAGCGGGTTCGTGTACAGACGCCGCTTTGCTTCTTCGTCGAGCACGTCCATGTGCTTTTCTAGGTAAGCGATCAGTTCGACCCGGTGCGCCGCGCGTTCGCTGGCGTGGCCGAGCGAGTTCAGTTCGAGCTTGATGCCGAACAGACCCAGGTCGTCCCACAAACGCTGGCACATCATGATGATTTCAGCGTCCGTGTCGGGACCGGCAAAACCCAGCGCTTCGACACCGACCTGATGAAACTGACGATACCGGCCGCGCTGCGGACGCTCGTGACGGAACATCGGGCCGATGTACCACAGGCGCTTCGGGCCGTCGTACAGCATGTTGTGTTCGATCGCGGCGCGCACGACAGCGGCCGTGTTTTCCGGTCGCATGGTCAGGTTTTCGCCGTTCAATGCGTCGGTGAAGCTGTACATCTCTTTTTCGACGATGTCGGTCACTTCGCCGATACCGCGCTTGAACAACTGCGTGTGTTCGACGATTGGAGTACGGACGTTTTGATATCCGTACGAACGCACCATCGACTTCACGGTCGCTTCAAAAAATTCCCACAGCCCGGCGTCCTGCGGAAGGATGTCGTTCATGCCCTTCACGCCGGACAACTTTTCGAGCTTTTTCTTCTGTTCGTTCATCTGTCTTGGTCGACGGTATTTAGTTGATTGCTTCGGCGTTGTCGGCCTTGGCGCGGCCGTAGCTGCGCTCGACGTAGTCGCTGACGATCTGCTGGAATTCCTGCGCGATGTTCTCGCCGCGCAGCGTCTTCACTTTTTCGCCGTCGATGAACACCGGCGCGGCGGGATTCTCGCCCGAACCCGGCAAGCTGATGCCGATGTTCGCCTGCTTGGATTCGCCCGGTCCGTTGACGATGCAGCCCATGACCGCGACGTGCATTTTTTCGACGCCGGGGTACTGGTCGCGCCAAACCGGCATTTGCGTGCGCAGATAGGTCTGGATTTGCGAGGCCAGTTCCTGGAACAGCGTGCTGGTGGTCCGGCCGCAACCGGGACATGCGATCACCATCGGGGTGAACGAACGCAGCCCCATGGTCTGCAGGATTTCCTGGCCGACGATCACTTCGCCGGTACGCGACGCGCCTGGTTCCGGCGTGAGCGAAATACGGATGGTGTCGCCGATCCCTTCCTGCAGCAGCACCGACAACGCGGCCGTCGACGCGACGATGCCTTTCGATCCCATGCCCGCCTCGGTCAGCCCGAGATGCAGCGCGAAGTCGCAACGCCGCGCCAGTTCGCGGTACACGGCGATCAGGTCCTGCACGCCGCTGACCTTGCACGACAGAATGATCTTGTTGCGCGGCAGACCGATTTCGACCGCACGTTCCGCGGAGCCGATGGCCGACTGGATCAGCGCTTCGTACATTACGCTTTGTGCTTCCCACGGCGTGCTGCGGGCCGCGTTCTCGTCCATCATTTTCGCGAGCAGGTCCTGGTCGAGACTGCCCCAGTTCACGCCGATGCGCACCGGCTTGTCATACCGCGCGGCCGCTTCGATCATCTGCGCGAACTGCGTGTCGCGCTTCGCGCCGTGGCCGACGTTGCCCGGGTTGATCCGGTACTTCGACAGCGACTCGGCGCATGCCGGATAGTCGCGCAGCAGCAGATGGCCGTTGTAGTGGAAATCGCCGACCAGCGGCACGGAAACGCCCATGCGGTCGAGCTGCTCGCGCACCGCCGGCACGGCCGCGGCCGCCTCCGGCGTGTTGACCGTGATACGCACCAGTTCCGAACCGGCTTGCGCGAGTTCCTTGATCTGGATTGCCGTGCCGATCGCGTCCGCGGTATCAGTGTTGGTCATCGACTGGATGCGCACGGGCGCATCGCCGCCGATCGTGACGAGCTGGCCGCCCCAACGGACGTCGACTGCATGCGAGCGACGCCGCGTTGCGTGGCCGCCGAACACCGGTTCGGTCGAAACGATCTTGCTACTGGATTGGGATTGAGCTTCGGATTGCATCGAAAAACCCATTTACGCCGCACGCGCTACACGAGCCGTAGCGCCTGAATTGAAAAAGCGCCGCGACCGGTCTGGCCGCGGCGCGCACCATGTTCTCAAGGCAGCGCAAAGCGCGCCACATTACCCTTTGCCGCCGAATATTTAGCCGGATCGACCGGCTGGCCGTCGAGCGTCAACGACTCGAGACCGGCGCGGTTGCCGACGGTGACCTTGAACGGAGCCACGCCCGTCACTTCCTTCGTGTCGCCTGCGTGGACAAGGCCGGAGAACACTTCCTTGCCGTCGTTGCCGCGCACGCTGAACCAGCTGTCCTGTTTCACTCGCAAGGCGACCTGCGCCTGGCCTGCCGCCGGTGCGACTGTTGCGGTGGCCGTCGCCGTCGCCGTCGCGCCTGAAGACGCTGCTGCCGCGGGCGCCGGTGCGGACGAAGCTGCCTGCGGTAACGCGGTCATTGCCGTGACCGGTACCGCAGACGACGATGCGGTGCCGGTTGCCAGCGGTGCGGGCATCGGCGTTGCCGAGGCCGCATTGTCGCCGCTTTGTGCTTCCGGCGTGGACGCCGCTTCCAAGGCGAGCGCTTCCGAACCCGCGCCCTGACTTTGCGCGACCGCTCCCGAGGCGCCCGTTGCGCTTCCCGGCGAACTGCTCGCGCTGGCCTTCAACCGCGCGAGCCACGCCGATGACTCGCCACTATTCGTATGCCACATGCCGAGCGCGATAACCGCGACGACGACGGCTGCCACGCCCCACAACCATGACCGGCTTTTCTGTCCGCTCCCGCCTAGCGACAGCGAAACACGCCCACGCGGCAAATCGCGACCGGAAGAAGCCGGCATCGACAGATTGGGTGCCGGGACGCCTTTTTCACGTCGCAATACTTCGGTGAACGGCGTGGGATCGGCGCCGAGCATTTTTGCGTAGCTACGCACCACGCCGAGCGCAAACGTCGTGTCCGGCAAATGCGTGAGATCGCCGGATTCGAGCGCGCGCAGCTTGATTGCGGACACCTTGAGACGGGCGGACACGTCGTCGATCGTCCAGTTTTTCGACTCGCGCAATTGGGTCAAGCGCGCGCCCACCGCTGCCAGCGAATCCATCGGCGGCTGCACGGCAGGCTGCACCGCTGCCCGCGCGCCCGGCGCCGGGCGGCCTTCGTTGGTCTCTGTGTCGTGCGGCTGCGGGTGCTGCGGCTCACTCATCCCAAATCCTTTAGCGTCGATTTTTTCACTCGTGCAACCCGGGTAGGCGCCGGCCTCACGCCCTGACCTCACACCCGATTCGCAGACCGTTTATAACAAAATGCGCGGCCTCTTGTGCCGCTTCCGATCGCTTCTGCAAACTTTCTTTTCAATCAACGACCAGGCGACGCTTTTTCTTACGCGGTGCCTGCTTGCGATTCCGGCCGCTGCCCCGTGGCCGTCCTGCGTCGGTCCGGCTAAATAGCCCGGACCTCGATGATCCTGGCGGCCTTGCCGGTGCGTTCCGCTAGCCTCGTGCGGTCTTTCACCGCGCCGGCCAGCTGACCGCAAGCCGCGTCGATGTCGTCGCCGCGCGTTTTACGCACGGTCGTGACGACGCCCGCGTCCATCAGCACTTGCGCAAACCGTTTGATTTGCTCGTTCTTCGAGCGCAACAGCCCCGACTCCGGGAACGGATTGAACGGGATCAGATTGAATTTGCAAGGTATGTCGCGTGTGACGGCCAGCAATTCGCGCGCTTGCGCTTCGCTGTCGTTCACGCCGTCGAGCATGCAATATTCGAACGTGATGAAATCGCGCGGCGCGACCTTGAGATACCGCTGGCAGGCTGCCATCAGTTCGCGCAGTGGATACTTCTTGTTCAGCGGCACCAGCATGTCGCGCAGCGGGTCGGTCGGCGCATGCAGCGACACCGCGAGCGCGACCGGCAGATCGGCGCCTAGACGGTCCATCATGGGCACCACACCCGAGGTGGACAACGTGACGCGGCGCCGTGACAGGCCATACGCGTTGTCGTCGAGCATGAGACGCATGGCGGGCACGACCGCGTCGTAATTGAGCAGCGGCTCGCCCATGCCCATCATGACGACGTTGGTGACGACGCGCTCGCCTTTGCCGTCGCCGCCCGTCGCCCGGCCACCATCCGCGCCGCGGGTCGCGCGCAGAGCAAATTCGGCCATACGCAACTGGCCGATGATTTCAGCGGTAGTGAGATTCCGGGAAAAACCCTGCTTTCCGGTGGAACAGAAACGGCAGTTGACGGCGCACCCGGCCTGCGACGACACGCAAAGCGTGCCGCGTGTTTCTTCGGGGATATAGACGGTTTCGACCGCGTTGCTGTTGCCGACGTCGATCAGCCACTTGCGTGTGCCGTCGGTAGAAATATTGTCGCTGACGATGCCCGGCATCGAGATCGTGGCGCGTCCCTTGAGCTTTTCGCGCAGAGACTTGGCCAGGTCCGTCATGCCGTCGAAATCGGCCGCATTGTATTGATGAATCCAGCGCTGCAATTGCTTGGCGCGAAACGGCTTCTCGCCCAGGCTGCCGCAGTAGGCGACAAGCCCTTGGGCGTCGAGGTCGAGAAGGTTGACGGTGGAGCCGGTCGTCATATCGAATCCTGCCATTTCAGTGCGAGACTACGTTCATGCAACAAGCTGCATGAACGCAATGCCGATCGCGCCCATTCCTGCTGCTTTTACCTTACTACTTTGCCCGGCGATTCGTGCGACAAATCCGGTCGGCGGCACGAATCGCGCGGGGCTTGCGCATCGGTCTGACAAGCGTTGGCCGGGCTCAGGTTAGAACCGCGCCGGGCCAGCGCCGGAATCACGCGAATATCAACGCGAGTAGACGTTGACTTGCGGGAAGAAAAACGCGATTTCGACAGCGGCCGTTTCAGCAGCGTCCGAGCCATGCACGGCATTGGCGTCGATGCTGTCGGCGAAGTCGGCGCGGATCGTGCCCTTGTCTGCCTTCTTCGGGTCCGTTGCACCCATCAGCTCACGGTGCTTCAGGATGGCGTTTTCGCCTTCCAGCGCCTGCACGACCACCGGGCCGGAAATCATGAAATCGACCAGGTCCTTGAAGAACGGACGTGCTGCGTGCACAGCGTAGAACTTCTCTGCGTCGGCGCGCGACAGGTGAACCATGCGCGATGCCACGATCTTCAGACCAGCGTTTTCGAAACGGCTGTAGATCTGGCCGATCACGTTCTTGGCCACTGCGTCCGGCTTGATAATCGACAGGGTGCGTTCGATCGCCATAAAAACTCCAAAAAATTATGAGGTTACAGATTCAAATGAATCCGCTATTGTAGCATGTTCCCGTGTATGATTTCGATTGAACCCTTACAACTCTGAAAGGGTTCGCGCACGGAATTCTGATTGCTGGTAGCGTAGGGCCTGCGGTCATTTTCAGGGCATTGAAACTCCCCGCCCGCGCATCAATCTTAGACATGAACCAGGTTGCGGCGCACCGCGTTTCCAGGCGGCGCCGCTCCGGCTAGATCACCATCACGTAACACGCTTCCGACGTAAGGAGAGACCATGAACGATCATCCGTATAGCTTTGGCCGCACTGGTGCGGTCAGCACGGTCGAAACACGCAACCGCGTGCTACGGAACACCTACTGGCTGCTGGCGCTGTCCATGATCCCGACCGTGCTCGGCGCCTACGTGGGTCTGGCAACGGGTTTCTCGCTGTTCGCCGCCACCAGTCCCGCCATGAGCATGCTGGCGTTTTTCGCCATCGCGTTCGGCTTCATGTTCGCCATCCAGAAAACAAAAGACAGCGCAGTCGGCGTTTTCGTTCTGCTCGGCTTCACGTTCTTCATGGGCCTGATGCTGTCGCGCATCCTGAGCTTCGTACTCGGCTTTTCCAACGGCCCGTCGCTGATCATGCTTGCCTTCGGTGGCACGGGTGTGATCTTCGCGTCCATGGCCACCATCGCCACGGTCAGCAAGCGCGACTTTTCTGGTCTCGGCAAGTGGCTGTTCATGGGCGTGATCGTGCTGCTGCTGGCTTCGGTCGCGAACATCTTCCTGCATCTGCCCGCGCTGATGCTCACGGTGTCGGTCATGGCCATCGTGATTTTCTCGGCCTACATGCTGTTCGACGTGCAGCGCGTCGTGAACGGCGGCGAAACGAACTACATCACCGCCACGCTCGCGATTTACCTGGATCTCTACAACGTGTTCGTGAACCTGCTGGCGATCCTCGGTATCTTCGGCGGCAATCGTAACTAAGTGCTGACGTGCAGGCCGAACCGGCCGGCACAAAAAAGCCCATGGCGAGCAATCGTCATGGGCTTTTTTTATCGCCGCCGCGCCGCCGCGACAAACGATGAGCCAGCCGCTACAAACTCAACCAGTCGAACCCATCACTCTGGGTCGCCACCAGCACTTCAGTAATCGCCGCGCCCAGCACCCCGGCCATGGCCGCCTGAGCAAGTTCCGGCAAGTTGTTTTGCTGACTCAGATGCGCCGCCACCAGATGACGCAAGCGCGATCGATCGAGCGAAGCCAGAATCTGCGCCGCCGCGTCGTTGTTCAAATGCCCATGATTGCCGCCGATGCGCGCCTTGAGCGACTGCGGGTAACGGCTGCCCGCGAGCATCTGCAAGTCGTGGTTGCATTCGAGAATCAACGCGTCGCAGCCGCTCAACACGGCGCTGATATGCGGCGTCGACGTGCCCACGTCGGTCAGCACGCCGAGCCGGCTCGCGCCGTTGGAAAACACATACTGCAGTGGCTCGCGAGCGTCGTGCGGCACGGTGTAAGGCAGCACGCTGAGATCGCCGATCGCGACCGCCTCGTCGCCCCACAACACGCGCAGATCGACGCCGGTGTCGTCGGCACCCACCGCGCGCGCCGTTCCCCAACTCATATGCAGCGGAATCGACCACTTGCGCGCCAAAGTCAGCGCGCTACCAATGTGGTCGCTATGTTCGTGCGTAATCAGAATCGCATCGAGAAATTCGGCACTCGTGCCGAGCCGCACCAACCGCCGCTCGACCTCTTTCGCCGAAAAACCGCAATCGAGCAGCACACGCGTGGTGGTCGCGCCGCTTTGTGCTTCCACCAGCAGCGAATTGCCTTCGCTGCCGCTGCCTAGACTGGCGAATCGCACAGTCCGCTTAGTTCAGTTGAGCGTGCAGCAGCGTCACGATGCGCTGCGCGTCGGTGGAATTATCCAGTTGCCCGTTCGCGTCCAGCACGGCCACCTGGGTCACGGCGTCGCCCTTCGAGCGCACATTGACGAGGAATTCCTGACCCGGTTTCTTCGCCGAATTACCGCTATAGAAAAGCTTGCCGAACAGCCCTTCCCGCTTCAGTTCCTGCATCGAGTCGGCGTAACGCACGTAGTAGATGCCCTTCGAACGATCGCGATTGTCGACGGCGAAATTCGTGCGGTCGAGCGCGAGACCGACGCGCAGCCACGCGCGATCGAACGATTCCGGCAGATCGAGCGTCGATGCGCCCGCCGTCTGGTCGAGCGTGGCCGGCGCGACGGCCGGACGCGCGTCCGTCAGCAACTGCTTCGACTGCGTTTCGGTCAGACCGAACTTCTGCATGAGCTTGGTGAGAAACAGCGCTTCCAGCGCCGGATCGCGCGGACGCTCTTCCCAACGCGACGACGTTTTGTCCTGGCCGGTCATGATTTCTTCCATCGCGCTGTGCGTGATGGAGATGTCGGTGGTGTCCGACGGACCGCGCGACACGAGCGTACGGAAGCTGTCACGCGTGCCCGACGAATACGCGAAATCGATGACCTTCCCCACCGTCCGGCGGAACCAGTCGTCCGGAATGTTCGCGCGGTTCTCGGCCCAGTCGGTCGTCATGATGCCGGTCGACGCCGCGTCGGTCTTGAGCGCGAAACCGTTTTCCTGCCAGAACTCCTGCAACTGCGGCCACAACTGCTCAGGCGAACGACCGTCGACCACCAGCCAGCGGCGATCGCCGTCACGCTCGATATGCATGCCCAGCGGATCCTGCGCATTCGGCTGGCCTTCGGTCGCATTGCCGGCGGCCGTCACCGCGCGCGTCTGCGCGCCGCCCAAGGCCAGATTGGCCGGCGGCGCAACGTAACGCTGATCGCTCTTCGTGGTGGTCAGGTCGCCAGGCACGGCGAGCGGCGGCGCGCTGCCCGCGCCCTTGTAGTTGACCCGGTCGGAGGCAAACCAGTCGTTCAGCGAGTCACAGCCGGCGAGCGTCGTCAAGGCAAGCGCCAGCGCCGCCATGCGGGTTGCGTGGAGGGAAAGTGCGGAACGTTTCATGAGGTCCTTCGTGATGCTGGAACGCGGTGCCTGGTTCGGTGTGCCGGGAACGTGGGCGGAGTCGACGTCGGTTAAAGGGAATGCCGGTGGCGGGCTTCGGTTGGCGCTGGCGGATGCCTGAACGGCTCCGCTTTATCCCAGCAGGCCTGCTTCGCGCAACGCGCCGCGCACCACCTCGTGGTACTGCGCGTCGAGCGGCGTCAGCGGCAGGCGGATGCCACCCTGCACACGACCCATTTGCTGCAACGCCCATTTCGCCGGAATCGGGTTCGATTCGGCAAACAGGTACTTATGCAGCGACAGGAGCTTCAGATGAATTTCGCGGGCGGTTTTAGCGTCGGCGGCCAGTGCCGCCTTGCACAGTTCGCTCATGGCGCGCGGTGCGACGTTGGCGGTGACCGAAATATTGCCGTGGCCGCCGAGCAGCATCAGCGCAATGGCGGTGGGGTCGTCGCCGCTATAAATGCCGAAGTGAGCGGGCGCCTTCTTGATGAGATGCGCGGCGCGATCGATGCTGCCAGTCGCTTCCTTCACGCCGATGATGCCCGGCACCTGAGCGCAACGCAGAATCGTTTCGTTGCTCATGTCTGCGACGGTGCGGCCCGGCACGTTGTACAGAATGACCGGCAGATCCACCGTTTCGGCGATCTTCGAGAAATGGCGGTAGATGCCTTCCTGCGTCGGCTTGTTGTAGTACGGCACGACCTGCAGCGTGGCGTTCGCGCCGACGGCTTTAGCCTGCTGCGTGAGTTCGATGGCTTCGGTGGTGGAGTTGCCGCCCGAGCCTGCGATCACCGGAATCCGGCCCGCCGTGTGCTCGACCGCGGTTTTGACCATCAGCACATGCTCTTCGACCGACAACGTGGCCGATTCGCCGCTCGTACCGACGACAACTAGCGCGTTGGTGCCCTCTGCAACATGCCAGTCGATCAGTTTGCGAAACGCCGGCAGATCGAGGCTGCCGTCTTCGAGCATGGGCGTGATGATGGCGGGAATGCTGCCGCGAATCTGAACGCCGCTTTGGGCGTGACTGCTGTGATTGCCGTTCTGAGTGCCGTTTGTCATGAAACGCCATGAATTTGATCAGGTAAAGCGCGATTGTAGCGGATTAGCCAGCCAACTCGTAACAAGGCAAAGGCACCGCCCGGGCGGGGTCCGTCGAGGGCGCCGGCGGCACCACCGCACAGATGCGCTGAACGTAGGCGGGACGCGGCTCTGCAAGAAAACCGTCCTGATAGGCGACCACCCTCAGGTGTCCGCGCACGACGTCGAGCAGCTCGCCCGGCGCCAGTAAAAAGGCGGGATTCGACGGCTTGCCGACACTTTCATTTCCTTGCGCGAAGGTCTCGTAGATCAGCACGCCGCCGGGCGCGAGCGAGCGCAAAAGCCGTGGAAACAACGGGCGGTGAAGGTAGTGCGTCACGACCACCGCGGCGAAGCGCGCGTCGTCGCGCAGCGGCCACGGGCCGCCTTCCAGGTCGGCCACCAGCATGTCGATCGACGGCTCGTCGCGCAATCCATGCAGCGCCTGTGCATCGCGATCGACGGCGGTCACCGGATGACCCGCTGCCGCGAACCAGCGCGCGTGCCGCCCGGCTCCCGACGCCACGTCGAGCACCGCGCCGCCCGCCGCGACCAGATGCGTCCAGTGACGCACCCAGCGGGAGGGCTCGCCGATACCGTGCGCCGAAGCGGGAACCGGCGCGGCGGAATCGGAACGACTCGAAGAAAAGCCCGTCATCGTCTCGTCTCCGGCGCTCAGTTGTACGACAGGCCCATCGCTTCGCGCACGTCGCGCATGGTTTCCATCGCGTACCGGCGGGCCTTGTCGCAGCCGTCGGCGACGATCGCGCGTAACAGCGAGGGGTCGTCCATATACTTTTGCGCGCGTTCGAGCATCGGCTGCTGCTCGTGCAGAATGCCCTCGATCACCGGCTGCTTGCACTCGAGGCAGCCGATGCCCGCCGAGCGGCAACCCTGCTGCACCCATTCGTGCGTGGCTTCGCTCGTGTACACCTGATGCAGTTGCCACACCGGGCACTTGTCCGGATCGCCGGGGTCGGTGCGGCGCACGCGCGCCGGATCGGTCGGCATGGTGCGCACCTTCTTCGTGATCGTCTCGGCGTCTTCGCGCAGACCGATGGTGTTGCCATACGACTTCGACATCTTCTGGCCGTCCAGCCCCGGCATGCGCGACGCCTCGGTCAGCCGCGCCTGCGGCTCGACCAGAATGATCTTGCGCGATCCTTCGAGGTAGCCGAACAGACGCTCGCGGTCGTTCATCGACAGGCTTTGCGACTCCTGCAACATCGCGCGCGCCTGTTCGAGCGCTTCGTCGTCGCCTTCCTGCTGGTACGCGCTGCGCAACTCGTGATACAGCTTGGCGCGCTTGCCGCCGAGTTTCTTCGCCGCGTCGTTCGCCTTCTGCTCGAATCCAGGCTCGCGGCCGTACAGATAATTGAAGCGCCGCGCGATTTCCCGCGTCATTTCCACGTGCGGCACCTGGTCTTCGCCGACCGGCACCAGCGAGCCGCGATACAGCAGGATGTCGGCCGCCATCAACACCGGATAGCCGAGAAAACCGTACGTGGACAAGTCCTTGTCCTTCAGTTTCTCCTGCTGCTCCTTGTAGGTCGGCACGCGTTCGAGCCAGCCGAGCGGCGTGCTCATGCCGAGCAGCAGCGCCAACTCGGCATGCTCGGGTACCTTGCTCTGGATGAACAGCGTGGCCTGCGCCGGGTCGATACCCGAAGCCAGCCAGTCGACCAGCACGTCCCACACGTTTTTTTCGATCACCTCGGGCGTTTCGTAGTGCGTGGTCAGCGCATGCCAGTCGACCACGCAGAAGAAACACGGGTACTCGGACTGCAGCCGCACCCAGTTCTTCAGCACGCCGTGATAGTGGCCGAGATGCAGCGACCCGGTGGGCCGCATGCCGGAAACGATACGGTCTGGGTACATGGCGATCAGAAGAGCGAGACGAGAGGAGTCAGGATGGCCGTCAATGCGCCGTAGCCGAAAGTGACGAGCGGGCTCAGCCAGTAACGCGTGAGCGTGCCCGTCATGACGAGCGCCATGACGATGAAGAAACCGTACGGCTCGAGGCGCGACAGCGCAATCGCCTGGCGCGGGGGCAACAGCGCCATCAGCACGCGACCGCCGTCGAGCGGCGGCAGCGGGAACAGATTGAGCACGCCGAGTACGAGATTCACGCCAACACCCGCCGCGGCCATGCGCGTGAAGAACGGCTCCTCGACGCCGGCCACCGCGAGGCCCACGCCCACCAGCCCCCAGATCAACGCCTGCAGGAAATTGCAGGCCGGCCCCGCCGCTGCGACCCACAAGCTGCCCCAGCGCGGATTGCGCAGATTGCCGAACGCGACCGGCACGGGCTTCGCATAGCCGAACATGAAGGCGCCGCTCGTGGCGAAATACAGCAGCAGCGGAATGGCGATCGTGCCGAGCGGATCGATATGGCGCATCGGGTTGAGCGACACGCGCCCGAGCACGTAAGCGGTGTTGTCGCCGAGCCAGCGCGCAACGTAACCGTGCGCGGCCTCGTGCAACGTGATCGCGAAAATCACCGGCAACGCGTAGACCGCAATGGTTTGTATGAGGGAAGAATCCATAACTCGCTATTGTAACAACGCGATGGCGGGCGTCTGTCCGCTGGCGCTCACGCCGTTTCTTCGAGTCCGAAAGGCGCGAGAGAACCGCGTCCGGGGCGCACCAGAACCGGCGCCGCGCCGCTCAGGTCGATCACCGTCGAGGGTTCGCACACGCAGGGGCCACCGTCGATCACCAGATCCAGCTGCTTTTCGAGCCGCGCGCGGATTTCCTCGGGATCGTTGAGCGGCTCGGTTTCGCCCGGCATGATCAGGGTCGAGCCGATCAGCGGCTGGCCGAGTTCTTCGAGAATCGCCAGCGTAATCGCGTGATCCGGCACGCGCAGGCCGATCGTCTTGCGCGAGGGGTGCGACAGGCGCCGCGGCACCTCTTTGGTGGCCTGCAGTACGAACACGTACGGGCCCGGCGTCACCGATTTGATGAGCCGGTACTGACGGTTGTCCACCATCGCGAAGTTCGCCAGTTCCGACAGATCGCGCACCAGCAGCGAGAGCAGTGCTTTCTCGTCGAGTCCGCGAATCCGTCGCAACCGTTCGACCGCGTCCTTGTCGTCGAGATGGCAGGCGAGCGCGTAGCTCGAGTCGGTCGGCAACGCCACCACACCGCCATCGTTGATGATCTGCACCGCCTGTTTGACGAGGCGCGGCTGGGGATTGTCGGGATGAAGCCGGAAATATTGGGACATGGTGACTGGGGGTGACTGCCGGTGACTAACGTGAACGTACAGTGACACCAGGCGCCACGAAAGCGCCAGGCCGGACACGAGTATAAGGAGCAAAGCGCAGGCCGGCTCGCAACGCACGCCGCACAAGTCGCGCAAGTCGCGCACGCGCCGACAGGACTTCCCCGCCAGCGGTCACAGCCAGCGTTCCCAGACCGGCTTGAGATCGGCGGGCAGCGGCGGCAACGTGCCGAGATCGACGCGGCCTTCGCCGGGGGCGTGGAAATCGGAACCGCGCGACGCCTCGAAACCGAAGCGGCGCGCCACGTCGGCATATTCGCGGTATTGATCGGGCGTGTGACTGCCCGTCACGACTTCGATCGCCTTGCCGCCGAGATCGATGAATTCGGCGAACAGCGCGTCGAATTCGAGTGGCGTGTAATCGTAGCGGCCCGGATGGGCAACGATCGCTTCGCCGCCCGCCGCCTGAATCCAGCCCACCGCGTCGGCCAGCTTCGACCAGCGATGCGGCACGTTACCGGCCTTGCCGTCGCCGAGATAACGCGAGAAAACATCCTGCGTCGACGTGGCGTAACCGCTTTCGACCATGAAGCGCGCAAAGTGCGTGCGCGAAATCATGTCCGGGTTCGATACGTATTTGAGTGCGCCTCGATAGGCGTCCGGGACGCCCAGCGCGGCCAGTTGCTCGCCGATTGCTTCGGCCCGCGCGGCGCGGCCGCTGCGCGTGCGCGCGAGACCGTCGATCAGCGTGGTGTTGGTGGGATCGATGCCGAGACCGACGATATGCACGGTGCGCGACGCCCACGTCACCGAAATTTCGACGCCGCTCAGGTAGGCCATGCCGAGCTCTTCGGCGGTGCGTTTCGCTTCCTGCTGGCCGCCCAGTTCGTCGTGATCGGTCAAGGCCCACAGCGTCACGCCGCCCGCGTGCGCGCGGCGCGCGACGTCGGCCGGCGCGAAGTGGCCGTCGGATACGGTGGAGTGACAGTGGAGATCGGCGTTCATCATGGTCTTGAAAAGGTTAGCGGCCATTTTACTGCAACGCACTAAAGGGCCGCAGCGCTATCTCGTCGGTGACGCCGGGCGTGGGGCAGCCGGCCAACGCGTCAGGCGCAGAAACCTTCGATCAGCGCGGCCACCTGCTCCGGCTGGTCGTGATGCACCATGTGCCCCGCCTCGTCGATGATCTTCTCGCGCCAGTTCGGAAACGCCTTGAAACGCGCCCGGTATTCGTCGAGAGGAATCTCGCCGGCGAGTTGCGCGAGCGTCGGCGAGTTGGCCGCCTCCACGTGCAGCACCTTCGCGCGCACTTTGGCCCACACGGCCATGACTTCGTCGAGCCGGTACAGCGTCGGGCCACGCAGCTTGTGCGCCGGATCGGCCAGCAGCATGAAACGCCCTTCGCCGTCGGGCTTCGACCAGTGCTGCGCGAGATACTGCGCGCGCGCCGGCGCCAGCCGGGGGTTGGTTTTGATCAGACGCGCGGCGACGTCGTCGAGCGTTGCGTAGCGTTTGAGTTGTGGCGGGTCGCGCAATTCGTCGAGCCAGTTGGCGATGCGCTTCGGCGCCTGCGCCGGATGCGCCGGCGCGAGGCCGAAACCTTCCAGGTCGACCACCCGGCGTACCCGCTCCGGCCGCACGCCCGCATACACGCAGACGATGTTGGCACCCATACTGTGTCCCACCAGATTCACCTCGCCGGTCGGCGCGTAATGGTCGAGCAGCGCGTCGAGATCGGCGACATAGTCAGGAATCCAGTAATTGCCGCCGCCCTGCTGGGCGACCGGCCAGTCCGACAGACCAAAGCCGCGCATGTCCGGCGCCAGCACCTGCCAGTCGCCGCTCAGCGCATCGACGACGAACTGGAACGACGCCGCCACGTCCATCCAGCCGTGCAGCATGAACAGTTTGGGCGCATCGGGATTGCCCCAACGCCGCACATGCAGACGGATGCCGCGCACGGCGACGAATTCGGACTGGGCTGTATTCATGAACGGGACGCTCGAAAAAAGAATGATCGTTCGATTATAACGAGATGCCGCTCGGGCAAGCGCACGGGCGTTGCAGAACGCCTTCAGTCCTAGGCTGAAGGCGCTGCCGGCGGCGCGGCGTCGAGTCCGGCCAGCGCGACCAGCGCGGCGAGTTCCGCCTCGTCGAAACCGGCGTCGCGGCGCGCCTCGAAATTGAACGGTCCGCGTAATTTCGGTGCGTGATACTGATCGGCGAGACGGGCGTAGGTGGCGTGCGGATCGAGCCCGACGCTATCGCACAGATACCGGAACCAGCGGTTGCCGATCAGCACATGGCCGATTTCGTCACGCAGAATCACGTCGAGAATCGCCGCCGAGGCGTGATCGCCCGCCTGCTGCAAACGCGCGCGAATCGGCGGCGACGCGTCGAGGCCGCGCGCTTCCAGCGTGCGCGGCACGAGCGCCATACGCGCGAGCACGTCGACGCGGGTTCGCTCGCACATGTCCCACAAGCCATCGTGCGCGGGGAAATCGCCGTAGGCGTGGCCGTATTCCGCGAGACGCGCGCTTAGAAGCGAGAAGTGGTAAGCCTCTTCGGCGGCGACCTTGAGCCAGTCGGTGTAAAAACCCGCCGGCATGTCGCCAAAGCGCCAGACGGCGTCGAGAGCGAGGTTGATTGCGTTGAACTCGATATGCGCGAGAGCGTGCAACAGCACCGCGCGGCCTTGCGGCGATTGCATGCTGCGGCGTTTCAACTGACGCGGATCGACCAGTTCGGGACTGGCGGGCCGGCCCGGCAGGCCGGGCGGTTCGGCGAGGCGCAGCGCCGGGTCGCAGATCATGCGGCCGTCCAGAACCGCCTCGTAGACCGCGCGCGCCGCAGCCGCCTTGAGCTGCGGGTCGGCTTCGCGCAATGCCGCCAGAGCGGCCGCGCGGACGCAGCCCACGGCGTATCCGGTCGCATCGGCGGAGTCGGCAGGAATATCGGCGGGAACGACAGCAGGCGATTCGGACACAGCGGAGAGAACCATGAGTAGTGAAGCGCCGCATTGGGCGGGAGCGGGCAAGAGGTTGAGAGTAGCCACAGCCGAAGGCCAGAGCACGGCGGCAGAACCAGCGCGCCAGATACGCCGCACAGCCCGCACGCCCCGCCGCTACGCCATGCAGCCGAACCACACAAACGTTTACAATACTCGATTCGACTTACCTTCTGGCGCCCGTCGTGCGCGGGAGCGCGCCGTTCACCGCCGCCTCTTCCCGCTCGTCCGCTCGCGCCGCGACCGATCAACAGGAGACACCGTGACCATTTACAAGCTTGGCGACGCCGCGCCGACCATCCACGAAAGCGTGTTCGTGGCCGACTCCGCGAATATCATCGGCAAAGTGACGCTGGAGGAAAATTCCAGCGTATGGTTCGGTGCCACGCTGCGCGGCGACAACGAAATGATCACCATCGGCGCGGGCAGCAACGTTCAGGAAAGCTCGGTGCTGCACACCGACCCCGGCTTCCCGCTGGTCGTCGAGCCGAACGTGACCATCGGCCATCAGGTCATGCTGCACGGTTGCACGATCAAGGAAGGCTCGTTGATCGGAATTCAGGCCGTGGTCTTGAATGGTGCGGTGATCGGCCGCAACTGTCTGGTCGGAGCGGGCGCCGTCGTCACCGAAGGCAAGGTATTTCCCGACAATTCGCTGATCCTCGGCGCGCCCGCCAAAGTGGTGCGCGAACTGTCCGAGGCGGATATCGCCAAAATGCAACGCGGCACGGCCACTTACGCCGAGCGCCGCGACTATTACAAGGCGCAGCTCGTGCGCATCGGCTAATCAGCCGGAGCGCGCGGCGCGCGAGGCGCGGCATCACGCCGCGCCAATCGACCGAGGAAAAGTTGTGAGCGACCAGTTGCAAAAATTCATGTTCAGCGCGGCGCCCGTACGCGGCGAGATCGTCTCGCTGCGCAATACGTGGCAGGAAGTGCTGACACGCCGGGATTACCCCGCGCCCGTGCGCACGATCCTGGGCGAGATGATGGCCGCCTGCGCGCTGCTGTCCGCCAATCTCAAGTTCGACGGCACGCTCGTCATGCAGATTTTCGGCGACGGCCCGGTCAAGATGCTGGTGGTGCAGTGCAGCTCCGACCTGTCGATGCGTGCCACGGCGAAGCTGTCCGGCGACACCGCCGAGACGCTCGGCGACGCCACCTCGATGATCGACATGCTGAACGCGAGCGGCCACGGCCGTTGCGTGATCACGCTCGATCCGCGCGACAAGCAGCCCGGTCAGCAGCCGTACCAAAGTATCGTGCCGCTGTCGGGCGTGGACGGCCCGCTCAAGTCGATGGCCGAAGTGCTCGAGCACTACATGCATCACTCCGAACAGCTCGACACGCGCCTGTGGCTCGCGGCGAACACCGAGCGCGCAGTCGGCATGCTGCTGCAGAAGTTGCCCGGTGACGGCGGTATCGTCCCGCACCCCGGCGACCTGGATGCGGACACGTGGGAGCGCGTCTGCACGCTCGGCAGCACGATGTCGCAGGACGAACTGCTGAAGGAAGAGCCGGAGACGATTTTCCGGCGTCTGTTCTGGCAGGAAAACGTCCAGCATTTCGAGCCGGCCAGCGCGCGTTTCGAATGCACCTGCTCGCGCGAAAAGGTCGGCGCGATGCTCAAGATGCTCGGCCGCGAAGAAGTGGACAGCGTGATAGAAGAGCGCGGTCACGTCGAGATTCATTGCGAGTTCTGCAACCAGCGCTACGAGTTCGATCCCGTGGATGTCGCCCAACTCTTCGTCGCCAACGCGCTCTCGCAAGGCATTTCGCCGGCGGCCGACCAGCGGCATTGAGCGCAGAAAGCCCACGCGTGCGTGCGACGGTGCGACTGGAGATCCATCATGAAATACGCGGCTTCTTCGAAAAGTTTTATCTCCCCGACGGCCTTATTCGTGGTGGTCGCGGCGGGCAGCGCAGCGCTGGCCGGCTGCATGATGGATCCGCCGGGACCTTCGCCGATCTATAGCCGGCTGCCGGCGGATCAATCCGGTATCGGCGGCCCGGCGCAACCGCTGACACCCGCCGAGCGCCAGCGCTACGACGCGATCGATCGACAGGTGATGGCCGAGCAGGATCAGGCGATCGCTGCGGACAATGCCGCGCAGGCTTACTCGCGTTACTACTCGCCGCCGGTGAGCGTCTATGGCGGCTATTACGGCGGCGGCTGGGGACGAGGCGGCTGGGGAACAGGCGTGAGTGTCGGCTACGGGTCTTACTTGGGCTGGTAACTGCGTGAAAACGCAAATAAAAAAGCGCGGCTCTGAATCGAGTCCGCGCTTTTTTATTCGTCATCGAGCAAGCGGTTACGCGCCGTTACTCAATGCGCGCCCTTCTTCTCTTTCTCCGTCTTTCCACCGTGCTTGCGATCCGGCTTCGCGCGCGATACCGGATTCGGCACGACATGCAGCGGCGCGGCCGACACTTCGCCGCGGGTCGACGTCGTCACCGACGGCGTATTGGCGCTCGGCAAAGGCGCATTCGGTGCGACGAACTGCACGAACACTTCGCCGTCCTTGACCATGCCCATCTCGTAGCGGGCCCGCTCTTCGACTGCGGCCGTGCCGTTCTGCAAATCCTGGACTTCCCCGCCGATGCGTTCGTTGCGCACCTTCGCATCGGCGTTCTTCCCGAGCTGCTGCGCCAGTTGCTGTTGCAACTCGTGCACGCGCAACCAGCCGCCGTGGCCCCACCAGAGCGGGTACTGGATCAGCGCCAGTAAAACGATCAGGACAGCAGTGACGAGCCGCATGAAGTAAGCACAATAAATACACGCCGCCCTGCGCTATACGCAGGGCGGCGGGGTCAATCAGAAACGAGGGAGAACCGGCTCATCGGTCAGCGCTGCGGTTTGCCGCTTAGCGCAGATTGTAGAACGCCGACTTGCCCGGATAGCTGGCGATATCGCCGAGGTCTTCTTCGATGCGCAGCAGCTGGTTGTACTTCGAGATGCGGTCCGAACGCGACAGCGAACCCGTCTTGATCTGACCGGCGTTCAAACCGACTGCGATGTCGGCGATGGTCGAATCTTCGGTTTCGCCCGAGCGATGCGAGATGACCGCCGTGTAACCCGCGCGCTTAGCCATTTCGATGGCGGCGAAGGTTTCGGTCAGCGTGCCGATCTGGTTGATCTTGATCAGGATCGAGTTGGCAATGCCCTTCTCGATGCCTTCTTTCAGGATGCGCGTGTTGGTCACGAACAGGTCGTCACCCACTAGCTGGATTTTCTTGCCGAGCTTGTCGGTGAGAATTTTCCAGCCGGCCCAGTCGCTTTCGTGCATGCCGTCTTCGATCGACACGATCGGGAATTTGTCGGCCAGGTTCGCCAGGTAGTCGGCGAATTCCGTCGACGACAGTTGCAGGCCTTCACCCGCCAACTGGTACTTGCCGTCGTGGTAGAACTCGCTCGCGGCGCAGTCGAGTGCGAGCAGCACGTCTTCACCGGCGCGATAGCCTGCTTTCTCGATGGCTTGCAGAATGGTCGACAGGCATTCGTCGTTGCTGCCAAAGTTCGGCGCGAAGCCGCCTTCGTCGCCCACTGCCGTGCTCATGCCACGATCGCTCAGGATTTTCTTCAGCGCGTGAAACACTTCGGCGCCGCAGCGCAGTGCTTCGCGGAAGGTCGGCTGGCTGACCGGCACGATCATGAATTCCTGGATGTCCAGGCTGTTGTTCGCGTGCGCGCCACCGTTGACGATGTTCATCATCGGCACCGGCAGTTGCATCGCGCCCGAGCCGCCGAAGTAGCGATACAGCGGCAGGCCGGCTTCTTCAGCGGCGGCCTTCGCCACCGCCATCGACACGGCCAGCATCGCGTTGGCGCCGAGGCGCGACTTGTTGTCGGTGCCGTCGAGTTCCAGCAAAGTCTTGTCGAGGAAAGCCTGTTCGGAAGCGTCGAGACCCATGATCGCTTCGGAGATTTCGGTGTTGATGTGCTCGACGGCCTTCAGCACGCCCTTGCCGCCGTAACGGCCGGCTTCGCCGTCGCGCAGTTCGATCGCTTCGCGCGAACCGGTCGATGCACCCGACGGAACCGCAGCGCGGCCCATCGTGCCCGACTCGAGCAGCACGTCGCATTCGACGGTGGGGTTGCCTCGCGAATCGAGAATCTCTCGACCGATGATATCTACGATAGCACTCATGGTTTCCTCAAGAAATGACGTTGAATTCTTTACTGTGACGCGGTATCGGGCACTTGCCGGTCTCCCCGACAGACAACCTGTGCACCGATACGTTCGACGACCATTGCGTGCGATTAGTTGAAATCGCTTTCCAGAAACGGTGTGCGCTTGACGGCCTGATCGAGCGTGACCAGCGTTTCCAGCAGGTCGGCCATGCGATTGAGCGGCACTGCGTTCGGACCGTCCGACTTCGCCTCTGAAGGATTCGGATGCGTTTCCATGAACAGACCCGACACGCCCACGGCCACCGCCGCACGCGCCAGCACCGGCACGAACTCGCGCTGACCACCGGAGCTCGTGCCCTGGCCGCCCGGCAACTGCACCGAATGCGTTGCGTCGAACACGATTGGCGCAGCGGTTTCGCGCATGATTGCAAGCGAGCGCATGTCCGACACCAGGTTGTTATACCCGAACGACACACCGCGCTCGCACGCCATGAAGCGGTCTTCCGACAAACCCGCTTCACGCGCGGCGTCACGCGCCTTGTCGATCACGTTCTTCATGTCGTGCGGCGCGAGAAACTGGCCTTTCTTGATGTTGACCGGTTTGCCCGAGCGCGCGCATGCGTGAATGAAATCCGTTTGACGGCACAGGAACGCCGGCGTTTGCAACACGTCGACGACCGATGCGACCTGCTCGATTTCGTGCTCGGCGTGAACGTCGGTCAGCACCGGCAAACCGAGCTGACGCTTCACTTCCGACAGGATGCGCAAACCTTCGTCCATACCCAGACCGCGAAACGACTTGCCGCTGCTGCGATTGGCCTTGTCGTACGACGATTTGTAGATGAACGGGATATTCAGCTTCGCGCAGATTTCCTTCAACCGGCCGGCCACGTCGATGGTCATCTGTTCAGACTCGACCACGCAGGTGCCGGCGATCAGGAAAAACGGCTTGTCGAGCCCGATTTCGAAATCGCCCAGTTTCATGCTTGTGCCCCGACTTCTTTCGTAGTGCGCGACTGCTGATGCGCGAACGCGGCTTCGACGAACGACCTGAACAACGGATGACCGTCGCGCGGCGTGGACGTGAATTCCGGGTGGAACTGAACACCGACGAACCACGGGTGCATGCTGCGCGGCAGCTCCATCATTTCCGGCAGATCTTCGCTCGGCGTACGGGCGCTGATGATAAGGCCACCGGCTTCGAGCTGGGGCACGAAGCGGTTATTGACTTCATAACGATGGCGGTGACGTTCGTTCACGTCCTTGCCATAAATCTCTTCGGCCATCGTGCCGGGCTTGATCGGGCAACGTTGCGAACCGAGGCGCATCGTGCCGCCGAGGTCCGATGCTTCCGTGCGTTTCTCGACCTTGCCTTCGCGGTCGTACCACTCGGTGATGAGTGCGACCACGCGATTTTCGGTTTCCTGATCGAACTCGGTGCTGTTCGCGTTCTTCAGGCCGACCACGTCGCGCGCGAATTCGATGACCGCGAGCTGCATGCCCAGACAGATGCCGAGATACGGCACCTTCGCTTCACGCGCATAACGGATGGCGGCAATCTTGCCTTCGGTCCCGCGCCGGCCGAAGCCGCCCGGCACCAGCACCGCGTCCAGATGTTTGAGGCTTTCGACACCGTGCGTTTCGATTTCTTCGGAGTCGATGTACTCGATGTTCACCTTGGTCGACGTATGCATGGACGCATGACGCAGCGCCTCGATGAGCGACTTGTACGACTCGGTCAGATCGACATACTTGCCGACCATGCCGATGGTGACTTCGTGCTTCGGGTTTTCGAGTTTTTCGACGAGACTCGACCACATGGACAAATCGGTCGGCTTCGGCGCGAGCTTGAGTTCTTCGCAGATGATCGCGTCGAGACCCTGGTCGTGCAGCATCTGCGGAATCTTGTAGATGCTGTCGGCGTCCCACACGGAGATGACCGCGTCTTCGGGCACGTTCGAGAACATCGAGATTTTCGCGCGCTCGTCGTCGGGAATGCGGCGGTCGGCACGGCACAACAACACGTGCGGCGAGATACCGATTTCGCGGAGCTTCTGCACGCTGTGCTGCGTGGGCTTGGTCTTCAGTTCGCCGGCGGTGGCGACCCAGGGCACCAGCGTGAGGTGCACGAAGCACGCGCTGTTGCGGCCCATGCGCAGGCTCATTTGACGTGCGGCTTCGAGGAACGGCAACGACTCGATGTCGCCCACCGTGCCGCCCACTTCGACGATTGCGACGTCCGGTTCGCCACACGTGGCCGACGCTGCGCCGCGTTCGATGAACGCCTGGATTTCGTTGGTGATGTGCGGGATGACCTGCACCGTCTTGCCGAGATAATCGCCGCGGCGTTCCTTGCGGATAACCGATTCGTAAATCTGGCCGGTGGTGAAGTTGTTGGCCTTGCGCATCTTCGTGCTGATGAAGCGCTCGTAATGGCCGAGGTCGAGGTCCGTCTCCGCTCCGTCTTCCGTCACGAACACTTCGCCGTGTTGAAACGGACTCATCGTGCCGGGGTCGACATTGATGTAGGGATCGAGCTTGAGGAGGGTGACTTTGAGACCGCGCGATTCGAGGATCGCGGCGAGGGAAGCGGCGGCAATACCCTTGCCGAGGGAAGAAACTACGCCGCCGGTGACGAAAACATATTTGGTCATCGCTGGATGCTCGCGGGAAAAACGGATTATACCGTAAAGGAACTGCCCTACCCAGCAAAATCACCCAGCGAAATCCGTCCGGCATTCCCACCGGGCGGCGTCATGCGCACGCCTTGACAGCCGCTCGCCGTCAGGCGCGCTGTTCCAGTTCGCGCAACATCCGCTGGACGGCGCGTGCCGTTTCGAGCGGCTTTTCCATCGGGTAAAGATGGCTGCCTTCGATCCATTCCAGATGCCCGCCGGTCGCGCGGCGCGTGGCATCGAGCCCGGCCTGACGGATTTCCTTCGAGCGTGTCCCGGCGATGAAACCCACCGGCACCGGCGCGCCGTGCGCGAGCCGCGAACCGAGCGTATGCGGCAGGGTCCGGTAGATCCGGTATTCGGTGCCGCGGTCGAACGCGAGCGAGCGCGTGCCGTCCGGCGAGCTTTGCGGAATGCCGAAGTCGATGTAGTCGGACAGCATGCGCTCGTCCCAGCGCGCGAACGCCGGCTTCGAATGGAAGTGCCGCCATGCTTCGTCGCGACTGGCCCACTGCATGCGGCGGGTGCGGGTCGCGGCGGCCGGCGAGAGCCGCTCGTCGAGGCCGGTCCATTGCGACACGCGCAGCATGCTGCTGCGCCAGCCGGCGATCACCGGCGAATCGAGCATCACCACGCCGCGCACCCATTGCGGTTTCTTCAGCGCGGCCATCAGCGACAGATAGCCGCCGAGCGAATGCCCCACCAGCCACACCGGACGCTCGTAAGCGCGGCCGATGTCGTTCAGCAACTGTTCGACCAGATGCGGCCAGTCCTGCGTAACCGGATAGCGCGAGTCGTGGCCAATGCGTTCGATGAAGCGCAGATCGTAGTCGTCGGCGAGTTCGGCGAAGATGGTCCGGTAGGTAGACGCCGGGAAGCCGTTCGCGTGCGAGAAGTGAATGATGTTTTTCAACTGCGGCTATCTCCGTGCTGTTTTTATGATCCGGTCCGGGGGGTTGACGGGGTTCAACGGTCCATCCAGTAGCGGCGCCGGGTGTCGCGATAACGTTCGAGCGTGAGCGGCGCCGTGCCCTGCGTCGCGTCCTCGGGCGCGAGCTCGACTCGCACCGCGCCGTCGACGTCGCTACGCCCGAGTTCGATATGCCGCGCCTTGTAACGCTCGAACACACCGGCATTCGGGTGGTGAAAACGGTTCCGGTAGCCTACCTGAAATAACGCGACGAGCGGTTCGATGGAGTCGAGGAACGGCTCGGTCGACGAGGTCTTGCTGCCGTGATGCGGGACCACCAGCACCTGCGCGCGCAAGGCCGCTTTATCCCGGGCGAGCAGGATCCGTTCGACCGGCGCTTCGATATCCGCGCTGAGTAAAGCGGTCGTCGGCGACGGCAGTATGAGATCGGACCCAGCGCCCGCCCGATACTCCGAAGACGACACCGTCCCGATCCGCAGCACGCAGCAATGCGCGTTCGGTTTGCCCTGCAGCGGACCGGCGTCCGGCCAGAGCATCGCGAACTCGACGCCATCCCATTGCCAGCGCTGACCGGCCGCGCAGGGCACCGTATCCGCGCCACGTTCGCGCGCGTTCGACCACAACGCGTGATCGGACGGCAATGCCGCGACCAGTCGATGAACCGCGAGCGCGTCCAGCACTGCCGGCGCACCGCCCGCGTGATCCGAATCGGCGTGACTGACGATCAGCATGTCGAGCGCCGTCACGCCCTGCGCCTGCAGAAACGGCACGACGACGCGCTCGCCTGCATGGGTCGATTCCGGTCCCGGCCCGGCATCGAACAACAAGGTGTGATGCGCGGTTTCCACCAGCACCGCGCTGCCCTGCCCGACATCGAGTGCGCTCAACCGGAAGCCGCCGTGCGGCGGTCCATGCGACGCCGGCAACAGCAGCGGCAACCACGTCAAGGGTGCAGCCCAGCGCAGCGGCCAGCCGCGCGGCGCGAGACACCAGAGCACGCCGATGGCCGCTGCGCCGAGCGTCCATGGGTCCGGTTGCGGCAAACGCCATAGCGTCCATGCGGGACCGCTCAGTTTTTGCAACCCTTGCGCCAGCAACCCGAGCAGCAGATGGGCGACGCGCAACGCTTCGGCGTCAAAGGGCGCGGGCAATGCGACGCCGGCCAGTACGGCGGGTGTCACCAGCACGCTCACCCAGGGAATCGCCAGCGCGTTCGCCAGCGGGCCGATCAGCGGAATCTGCATGAACCAGTAGACAGTGAGCGGCGCAAGCGCGACCGTCACCGCGAACTGCACCTGTGCGGCGCTACGCAATCGTGCGGCGATACGCCCGAGGCGATGCCGCGCTATCGCACGCAACCGGGCGAAACGTGTGGGCGGTTCCTCATCGACGCCGTCCGGCAGGCTTGCGTTGCCGGCGGCATCGCGATCCCGTTGGGAAGGCCGCCCCGACATCGCAAAGAGAATCGCCGCGACCGCGCCGAACGACAGCCAGAAACCGGCTGCCGTGACGGCCCACGGGTCGATCAGCAGCACCAGTCCCAACGCCCACGCGAGCACCGCCGAACGCGGGATCTCGCGTCCGCCGACGAAGGCGAGCGCGACCACGCCCGCCATCCACAATGCGCGCTGCGCGGGCACGTTAAAGCCGGCCAGCGCCGCATGCAGGGCGGCGCATAGCACACCACCGGTCACCGCGACGATCTGCGCGGGCAGCAGCAACGGTCCGTCGACTCCCATCCATCTGGAGCGCCGCCAGATCGCGCCCAGCAACCAGCCCGCTAGTCCCGCGACAAAACCGATATGCAAGCCGGAGATCGCCACCAGATGACTCGTGCCCGTGGCACGCATCAGCGACCAGTCCGCCACGCTGACCTGATCCTGCGCGCCGATAGCGAGCGCCACCACGATCCCGCGATGCGGCGCGTCGCCGAGCACCGTGTCGATTCGCGCGCGCAACGCCGCGCGCCATCGGTCGACGAGCACGCCGATGCCGCCCGCCTCGCCGCTCAGCCGGAGCGCCTGCGCGGGCGTACTGACGTAACCGGTCGCGCGGACATTGCGTGCGAGCAACGCGACCTCGGCATCGCGCACGCCGAAGTTCGCATTGCCATGGGGACGCTTGAGCCGTACGTTCAGACGCCAGCGTTCGCCCGGTTGAAGCGCGGGCACGGGCAAAGCCGCAGGCGCAGCGTCGGCGATCCACGAAAGTTGCAGCACGCGTGGAAACGCCCGACGCGCTGCCGTGTCCGCATCGCTCGGAATAGCATCGCCCGCCGGCAGCACCGACTCGAGCGCCAACAGAAAACGCGTGCCCTGCTCGTTACGCGCCGGCAGCCCTTTGATACTGCCGACCACAGTGATCTCACGGCCTTCCCACGCAACAGGAAGGCTCACCGCGAGGCGTGCTTCGGCACGCCAGGCCGCATAGCCAAACCCGACGCAGCAGGCCGCCAGCCACAATGCGCTCCAGCCAACGAACCTGCCTTTTACAGACTGCCCGCCAAACCCAACCGGGGCCTTCGAAGCAACACGCCAAACAGCCACACCCAAGGCCACCACGACGCCCGTCACCAGGCAAAGCCACTCCGCCAGATCCGGCAACGCAGCCTGCCGCTGCAACGCGATCACACCTAACGCAAATCCGCACCACCACGCTCGCATGCCCCCTCCCGCCCTCTGCGCACGAGCAAGCTGGCACCCACGCGCGAACCGGACAGGCGAACGCCCGCCGGGCGTGAGTTGCGCCCGGCGCGAACCACTCAAACCAGCGCGGACAATTATGCAGAGGAAAGGGCGAGCCGAGGCAGCGCGGCGAGCGCGTTAGCCGTTGTGCCTAGGGCGGTCTCGTCGGCGGACAGGTGGCGCAACTGCGCGAGTCCCGCGCCGATGCCGGGAATCTGCTCGGGCGAATTGCGCTGCTTGTAGAGCCAGGAAGGGGCGATGTCCGGTGCGTCGGTTTCGACCACCAGCGCATCGAAGGGAAGTTGCTCCGCGAGGCGGCGAATCTGCCGCGCGCGTTCGAACGTCAGGTTGCCGCCGAAACCGAGATGCAGTCCCTGATCGATATAAGCCTGCGCCTGCTGGAAACTGCCGTTGAAAGCATGCGCGATGCCGGTATGAATCTGATGCCGCCGCAGTCCCGCAATCACCTTGTCCTGCGATTTGCGCACGTGGCAGATGACCGGCAGACCGAATTGCCGCGCGAGTTGCAGTTGACCGTCGTAGAAGAACTGCTGGCGTGCATCGTCGAGCCCGGCGACGAAATAGTCGAGCCCGATTTCGCCGATGCCGACGAAGCGCGGATCGTCGAGACTCGCTTTGATTTCGAGGCGCAGCAGATCGAGGTCGCCCTCCTGCGCGGACGGCGTGAACAACGGATGGATACCCAGCGCATACGCGCCGCCGTCGATGCGATGCGCCAGTTCACGCACCGTCGCGAAGTTCTCCCGGCCGATGGCCGGAATCACGATACGCCCCACTCCCGCGCGCCGCGCCGCGGCCGCGACGTCATCGCGGTCGGCGTCGAACTCCGACGCGTCGAGATGGCAGTGGGTATCGATCCACATGGCGGCCCGGCGTCAGACCGGCAGCGCCGGCTCTTCGTACAACACGCCGTCGCGCAGCCGCATGATGCGGTCGCAGCGGCCCGCCAGTTCCGGATCGTGCGTGACGATCACGAAGCTGGTCTCGAGCGTCTGCGACAGTTCGAGCATCAGGTTGAAGACCGTGTCGGCGGTGCCGCCGTCGAGATTACCGGTCGGCTCGTCGGCCAGCACGCAAGCCGGCTTGGTGACCAGCGCACGGGCAATCGCCACGCGCTGCCGCTCGCCGCCCGACAGTTCGCCCGGCCGATGTTTCGCGCGATGGCCCATGCCCACGCGCTCCAGCACGTCGAGCGCTTCGCGGCGCGCGGCGTCGGTCGACATGCGGCGAATCCGCAGCGGCATCGCGACGTTGTCGAGCGCGGTGAATTCCGGCAACAGATGGTGAAACTGATACACGAAGCCGAGCGCGCGATTGCGCAGGTCGTTGCGTTCGCGCTCGGACAGCCTGGTGAACGGCTTGCCCAGCACGGACACCTGTCCCGCGCTCGGATCGTCGAGACCGCCGAGTACGTGCAGCAAGGTGCTCTTGCCCGAACCGGACGCACCGACGATCGCGAGCTTCTCGCCGCGCCGCACGCTCAGTTGCGTGTCCTTGAGCACCTGCACATTGAGACCGCCCTGCACGAACGACTTGGAGATGCCGGTGGCTTCGAGCACGTACGGATGTCGCGCGGTGTCCTGGGTGGCCATAGATAAGGTAGCGGAACGGTCATTCATAACGCAGCGCCTCCGCCGGACGGACTTTCGCGCCGCGCCAGCTCGGGTACAAGGTGGCCAGCGAAGACATCACGAAGGCAATGATGCCGATGCGCGCGACGTCGGCCGGAATCAGTTCCGACGGCAATTCGCTGATGAAGTACACCGACGGCGGCAGGAACTGCACGCCGAACACATGCTCGATCATCGGCACGAGCCACGGAATGCTCCACGCGATCAGGCAACCCAGCGCGACACCGGTCGCCGTGCCGATGAAGCCGATCGTCACGCCCTGCACGACGAAAATCTTCATGATCGAACGCGGCTGCGCACCGAGCGTGCGCAGGATCGCGATGTCGGCCTGCTTGTTGGTCACCGTCATCACCAGCGACGACACGAGGTTGAACGCCGCCACCGCGATGATCAGCGTGAGAATGATGAACATCATGCGTTTTTCGATCTGCACCGCGGAGAACCAGGTCTTGTTCTGCTGGGTCCAGTCGCGGATGTAGAGATCGCCCGACAGGCTGCGCGCCAGTTGGTGCGCGACCTCCGGCGCACGCTGCATGTCGGTGAGACGCAGCCGCACGCCGGTCGGCGCGGGTAGCCGGAACAGCGCCTGCGCATCCTTGATGTTGATCAGCGCGAGCGTGCTGTCGTATTCGTAATGCCCCGACTCGAAGATGCCCACCACCGTGAACTGTTTCAGACGCGGCAGCATGCCGGCCGGCGTGATGGTGCCCTCGGGCGCGACCAGCGTGATCTTGTCGTTGACCTGCACGCCCAGATTGGTGGCGAGGTCGGCGCCCAGCACGATGCCGAAGTCGCCCGGCACCAGATCGGTCAGCTTGCCGCCCTTCATCTCCTTGCCGATGTCGGACACTTCCGGCTCGAGCGTCGGTTCCACGCCGCGCAAGGCGACGCCGCTCACGGCGTCCTGGCGCGTCAGGAGTGCCTGCGCTTCGACATACGGCGCAGCGCCGATCACCTGTTTATTCAGGCGCGCTTCCTTCGCGGTCAATTCCCAGTTGGGCATGGAACCCGTGGGCGAAAAAATTTCAACGTGTGCCAGCACCGACAGCATCCGGTCGCGCACTTCTTTCTGGAAGCCGTTCATGACCGACAGCACGACGATCAGCGCGGCCACGCCGAGCGCGATGCCCGACATCGACACGAGCGCGATAAACGAGATAAAGCCGTTACCGGTCGTGCGCTTGCCGGCGCGGGTATAGCGCCAGCCAATCTGCCATTCGTAGGGAAATTTCAAGCGAATCCTTGTCTGCGTTCTTCGGCTTCATGCCGCCCATGGCGGGCGCGCCGGTCCTGCGGCATGAGCGTCGTGATTCTGGGTGTCGTGGCGAACGGGAAGTTCCGGCTGGCCGCCAGCAGCGCCGCAGAAAAACCCTGCGCCACCGATGCCGCCCCCCGTGGCCGCCATCGCCTTCAATCAAGCGCGAAGTTTGCCATACAATCCCGCCCGCTCGCGCAAACCGGGCTCCGCGCGAGGTCATGGCCGTCGACGGGCCGGGATTAGCGGCCCGCTTGCGCGAGCGCTTGCCCTACAATGCGCAGCATCATGCCCGTCGACCGCCTCCATCTCCTCCTGCCCTTCGCGCTGCCCGCCGCAGCTGACGCCACTACCGCCCTGCACGGCATCCAGAGCCCCGCGCTCGACCGGCTGATCGCGCGCGCGACACTGGTGGAACGGGTGATCGGCGAAGATTTCCAGCGCACGCTGCCGCACGAACGCTGGGTCGCCCGGCAGTTCGGCGCTTTAGCAGGCGGTTCGGCGGGCGCGTCCGACGAAGCGCCGCTCGCGCCCTACATGCTGCGCGCCGACGGCGGCGAGCCCGGCACCGCCACCTGGGCCTGCGTGCAGCCGGTTCACGTGCGCATCGCGCATGACCATCTGGTGCTGATCGACCCGGCCTCGCTCGACCTGTCCGATCAGGAAGCCGCCACGTTGCTGGCGGTCGCGCGCCCGCTGATCGAAGAACTCGGCGTACGCATCGAAGCGCCGAAACCCGCGCGCTGGTATCTGTCGGGCGACGGCTTCGGCACGCTGGCCGGCGCCTCGCCGCTGCGCGCGAGCGGCCGCAACATCGAAATCTGGCTGCCGCACGAAGCGCATTCGGGCGAACGCTCGCGCGCGTGGATGAAGTTGCAGAACGAAGTGCAGATGGCGTGGTTCGAGCATCCGGTCAACGAGGCGCGCGAAGCGCGCGGCTTGCCTGCCGTCAATTCGATCTGGTTTCACGCACAGGGCGCGATGCAGCCGGTGCGCAGCCCGTTCGCGCGGGTGTCGTCGCACGCCCCCGCCACGCGTGGGCTCGCCCTCGCGGCCGGCGTGGCGACCGGCGCGCCGCCAGCCTCGTTTGACGCGTTGCTGGCCGCTCCCGATGCCGCAGCGCCTGCGGCCGGCGCCGCTCACACCACTCTCGTCGAACTCGATCCGTTCTCCGCGCCTTATATCGGACAGGACTGGGCCCGCTGGAACGACGCGTTCGCGGCGTTGCAAACCGACTGGTTCGCGCCCGCGCTGGACGCGCTGCTAAACGGCCGTCTCGGCGAACTCGGCCTCACGCTCTGCGGCGACACCGGTTCGGTGACGCTGAACGTCACGCGCGGCGACTTGCGTAAATTCTGGCGCCGGCGCGTATTTGCCTCGCTCTTCATCGAATGACTGACAGCCTCGCTCGCTGCACGAACCACGGCCTTTCCGAATGACCCGAATCGTTACCCGCGCCGCCTCTCCCGTCGACGCTGAAATTCTGATCCGCCATGGCCTGCATCCGGTGCTCGCGCGTCTGTACGCGGCGCGCGGCGTGTGTCTGCCCGACGAAATCGAAACGGGTCTCGCGCGCCTCGTGCCGCCGCTCGAACTGAAGGGCTGCGAAACCGCGGCGGGCCTGCTCGCCGATGCCATTCAGGGCAAGCGCCGCATGCTGGTGGTCGCCGACTACGATTGCGACGGCGCCACCGCCTGTGCCGTCGCGGTACGCGGGCTGCGCATGTTCGGCGGCAATATCGAGTACCTGGTGCCGAACCGTTTCGAATACGGCTATGGGCTGACGCCGGAAATCGTCGCGCTGGCGGCGCAAAACGCGGCAGGCAAACCGGAACTGCTGATCACGGTCGACAACGGCATCGCCAGCGTGGACGGTGTGGCAGCGGCCAACGCGCTCGGTATCGACGTGCTGGTCACCGACCATCACCTGCCCGGCGACGAGTTGCCCGCGGCACGCGCAATCGTCAATCCGAACCAGCCGGGCTGCAGCTTTCCGAGCAAGTGCCTGGCGGGCGTCGGCGTGATGTTTTACGTGCTGCTCGCGCTGCGCGCGGAATTGCGCCGCCGCGGTGCGTTCAATGAGGCGTTTCCCGAGCCGCGGCTGGACGGCCTGCTCGATCTGGTCGCGCTCGGCACGGTGGCCGACGTGGTCAAGCTGGACGGCAACAATCGCGTGCTGGTCGCGCAAGGTTTGCAGCGCATCCGCAAAGGCAAGATGCAGCCGGGGATCGCCGCGCTGTTCCGCGCCGCCGCGCGCGATGCGCGCAGCGCGTCGGGCTTCGACCTCGGCTTCGCGCTCGGGCCGCGGCTGAACGCAGCGGGCAGGCTGTCGGATATGTCGCTCGGCATCGAATGCCTGACCACCGACGACATCGGCCGCGCCTGGGACCTCGCGCAGCAACTCGACACGATGAACCGCGAGCGCCGCGAAATCGAAGCCGGCATGCAGCAGCAGGCGCTCGACGACCTGTCGGCGATCGACCCCGCCGACGCCACCACCATCACCCTCTTCAATCCCGGCTGGCATCAGGGCGTGATCGGCATCGTCGCCGGGCGGCTCAAGGAGAAATTCCACCGGCCCTCGTTCACCTTCGCGCACGCCGACGACAGCGGCGTGCTGGTCAAGGGCTCGGGCCGCTCGATCGCGGGATTCCATCTGCGCGATGCGCTCGATCTGATCTCGAAGCGCGAGCCCGGGATGATCGTCAAGTTCGGCGGTCACGCGATGGCCGCCGGCCTGACGCTCGCGGCCGCCGACGTGCCGCGCTTCACCGCTGCGTTCGAAGCAGTCGGCCGTGAATGGCTGTCGCCCGAAGCGCTGTCGCGGACGGTCGAAACCGACGGTGAACTCGAAGACGCCTATTTCACGCCGCAGTTCGTCGAGATGCTCGACGCGGCCGTCTGGGGCCAGGGTTTCCCGGCGCCGGTGTTTTCCGGTGAATTCGATATCGCGTCGCAGGCGCTGGTGAAGGACAAGCATCTGAAACTGCAACTCATTCGCGGGCGGCAGCGCTTCAACGCCATCTGGTTCAATCACACGGACACGTTGCCGGCGCGCACCACGGTCGCCTACCGGCTCGCCAGCGACACGTGGAACGGCGTGTCGCGCGTACAACTGATCGTCGAGCACGCGGCGAGCTGAACGCGCCGGGTCCGGCGTTTCTGGTCCCCGCCGGCTCGTTCGGGCCGGCCTTCGCGCGCTCCGCCGGTCCGGCCGGGCGCGCCGATCGGCTATAATTCCCCCCTTTTTACGAAGCTATAAAGATCGACATGGAAGCGGAACGTCTCAACGCGATCGAAGCCTCTCTGGCGGACCTGCGCACGCGCGCGGACTCGCTACGGGGGTATCTTTGACTACGACGACAAAGCACTGCGTCTAATCGAAGTGAACCGGGAACTCGAAGACCCGGACGTCTGGAACGACTCGAAGCACGCCCAGGCCCTCGGCCGGGAAAAGAAACTGCTCGACGACACGGTCGGCAAGCTCACCTCGCTCGATAACGACCTGCGCGACGCGCAGGACCTGTTCGAGATGGCCAGGGAAGAGGCCGACGACGACACGCTGATCTCCTGCGAAACCGATGCACAAGGACTCGAAGCGCGCGTCGCCGACATGGAATTTCGCCGCATGTTCGCGAATCCGGCCGACCCGAACAACGCATTTCTCGACATCCAGGCCGGCGCCGGCGGCACCGAAGCGTGCGACTGGGCGGCCATGCTGCTGCGCCAGTATCTGCGCTACTGCGAGCGCAAGGGCTTCAAGACCGAAGTGCTGGAGCAGACCGACGGCGACGTCGCGGGCATCAAGAACGCCACCATCAAGATCGAAGGCGAATACGCGTACGGCTTCCTGCGCACCGAAACCGGCGTGCACCGCCTCGTGCGCAAGTCGCCGTTCGATTCGTCGGGCGGACGTCACACGTCGTTTTCGTCGGTCTTCGTGTACCCGGAAGTCGACGAGTCGATCGAAGTGGACATCAACCCGGCCGACTTGCGCATCGACACGTATCGCGCATCCGGTGCGGGCGGTCAGCACATCAACAAGACCGACTCCGCCGTGCGTATCACGCACATGCCGTCGGGCATCGTCGTGCAGTGCCAGAACGACCGCTCGCAGCACCGTAACCGCGCCGAAGCGATGGCCATGCTGAAATCGCGCCTGTACGAAGCGGAAATCCGCAAACGTCAGGCCGAGCAGGACAAGCTCGAAGCCGGCAAGACCGACGTGGGCTGGGGTCATCAGATCCGTTCCTACGTGCTGGACAACAGCCGTATCAAGGACTTGCGCACCAACGTCGAAATCAGCAATACCAAGAGCGTGCTCGACGGCGACCTCGATCCGTTCATCAGCGCGAGCCTGAAACAGGGCGTGTAAGCAGCGCGACCGGCGCGGCACGCAAAGCCGCGCCGCCTCTTCGACGCCTCTTTTTAGCGCCTGAGTTTTTTCACCGTATGGCCTCCCGCATGTGGTGTTCCGATGCGGGTCACCGAATACCAGATCATCATGACCGAACCGACCCAGCCGACCGCGGCCCCAGCGAGCGTCGCCCCCGAAGTGGACGACAACAAGATCATGACCGAGCGCCGCGAAAAGCTGCGCGAGTTGCGTGACCAGGGCGTCGCCTATCCGAACGATTTCCGCCCCACGCATCACGCCGCCGATCTGCAGACGCAGTACGAGCACAGCGACAAGGAAGCGCTCGAAGCGAATCCGCTCGAAGTCGCGATCGCCGGGCGCATGATGCTCAAGCGCGTCATGGGCAAGGCGAGCTTCGCGACCGTGCGCGACGGCTCGGGTCAGATCCAGTTCTTCATCACGCCGGCCGACGTCGGTCAGGAAACCTACGACGCGTTCAAGAAGTGGGACATGGGCGATATCGTCGCCACGCGCGGCGTGCTGTTTCGCACCAACAAGGGCGAACTGTCGGTGCGCTGTACCGAACTGCGCCTGCTGGCGAAGTCGTTGCGCCCGCTGCCGGATAAATTCCACGGTCTCGCCGATCAGGAAATGAAGTACCGCCAGCGCTACGTCGACCTGATCGTCACGCCGGAAACGCGCAAGACGTTCGTCGCGCGGACCAAGGCGATTTCGTCGATCCGCAAGTTCATGGCGGACGCCGACTTCATGGAAGTCGAAACGCCGATGCTGCACCCGATTCCGGGCGGCGCCGCAGCCAAACCGTTCACCACGCATCACAACGCGCTCGACATGCAGATGTATCTGCGTATCGCGCCGGAGCTGTATTTGAAGCGACTGGTGGTGGGCGGCTTCGAGCGTGTGTTCGAGATCAACCGTAACTTCCGCAATGAGGGCGTCTCGGTGCGCCACAATCCGGAATTTACGATGATCGAGTTCTACGCAGCCTACACCGACTACCACTGGCTGATGGACTTCGTCGAACAGTTGATCCGTCAGGCCGCGGTCGATGCGCTCGGCACCGCGACGATCACGTATCAGGGTCGCGAGCTGGATCTGGCGAAGCCGTTCCATCGCCTGACCATCACGCAGGCCATTCAGAAATACGCGCCGCAATACACCAGCGAACAGCTGGCCGACGGCGCGTTCCTGCGCACGGAGCTCAAGAAGTTCGGCGTGGATGCGTCGCAGCCGCAGTTCCTGAACGCGGGCGTGGGTTCGCTGCAACTGGCGCTGTTCGAAGAAACCGCCGAATCGCAATTGTGGGAGCCGACGTACATCATCGACTACCCGGTCGAAGTGTCGCCGCTGGCGCGTGCGTCGGACAAGGTCGAAGGCATCACGGAGCGGTTCGAGCTGTTCATTACGGGCCGCGAAATCGCCAACGGTTTCTCGGAGCTGAACGATCCCGAAGATCAGGCAGCGCGTTTCAGGAAGCAGGTCGACCAGAAGGATGCGGGCGACGAAGAGGCGATGTTCTACGACGCCGACTATATTCGCGCGCTGGAATACGGCATGCCGCCGGCCGGCGGTTGCGGGATCGGTATCGACCGGCTGGTGATGATGCTCACCGACAGCCCGAGTATTCGCGACGTGATTCTGTTCCCGCATCTGCGTCGCGAAGATTGAAGCCGACGCGTAGCTGGTGAGAAAAGAAAAAGCCCGGTATCGACGATGCCGGGCTTTTTGTTTGTAACCAGCGGTAAAAGCTTCGATGTCCCGACGTGCCCGCACATCGTATGCGCTCGATGGCGACTAGATTGCCCGCGAGGCGGGAACGCACATTGCTACCAGATCGTTACAAATTGAAACCCGGCCGGAATCCATCTGGCCGACACTTAGCCCTATCAACACTCGACTCTGCCAGAGACGGAGGCCACCATGGAAAGCCCGAACACCCAACCGACGCAACAGCGTCGTCTTCACCCACTCATCGCGACCGCAGCGGGCGCGGTGATCGTCGCCAGCCTGGTTGCGACCGCCGCTGTCACCGGTCTCTTCCCGCACGCGTCCAGCAGCAACTCCCAGAACGATCAGACTCAGGCCGCACAGGTCGGCACGCAACCGGCCGTGGTCGACTCCGCGGCGCCGGCGAATCCGTCGGTTCAACAACAGGCACAGCAAGCACCCCAGCCTGTCGCTCCCACGCCGGCACAGCAGCAGCAATATGCCCAGCAGCAGCAGGCTCAGGCCGCCCAACAGGAAGCCCAGCAACCACCGCCCGCGCCTGCTTACTGCGAGTCGTGCGGCACCGTGGCCGCCGTCTCGGCGGTGCGTCATGAGGGGCATGGTACGGGGATCGGCGCGGTCGGTGGCGCAGTGGCAGGCGGCGTAGTCGGCAACCAGTTCGGTGGTGGCGGCGGACGCACGGCGATGACCGTGCTCGGCGCGCTCGGCGGCGGTCTTGCGGGCAATTCGGTGGAGAAGCACATCCGCAGCACGACGTCGTACTCGGTGCGCGTGCATATGGAAAACGGCAAGACCCGCTACTTTACGTATCACGACGCGCCCCCCTTCCAGCAAGGTCAGCGCGTGCGGGTCGAGAACGGGACGCTAGTAGCTAGCTGAGTGGGAGGCTAACCACGAAGCTCGCCGCAAAGTCGCGGCAGAAATGAAAAAAGGCGATTCCACCGAATCGCCTTTTTCAATTTGAAGCCGCTCAATAATCCGCGTCTTCGATCCATGCAGCCTGAATTGCTTCGAGGATTTTTTCGTTCGAGCGCTCGGGATCGTCGTCGAATCCTTCCAGCTCGGTGACCCAGCGGTGCAAATCGGTGAAGCGCACCTGTTGCGGATCGATGTCCTGGTGCTTGTCGGTCAGGGCCATTGCGATGTCTTGCGTATCGGTCCACTTCATGGCTGCATCCTCCTGTTAGTGGTTTTCCTTCGCGTGATTGATCGTGTAACGCGGAATCTCGACGACCAGATCCTGTTCTGCCGGCACCAGCGCCTGGCACGACAAACGCGAGGCAGGCTCGAGCCCCCACGCCTTGTCCAGCAGATCGTCCTCGTCTTCCCCGGACGGCGTCAAGGCGGCGAAACCCTCACGCACGATCACGTGACACGTGGTGCATGCGCACGACTTCTCGCACGCGTGCTCGATTTCGATGCCGTGCTCGAGCAGGCTGTCGCAAATGCTCTGGCCAGGCACGGCGTCGATCACCGCGCCGTCAGGGCATAGTTCGACGTGGGGCAGCACAACGATTTGAGGCATACATTTTCCGTTTGGGTCTGCGGCACGGCGGCCTCGAACAGGCTCCGTGCCATTTTACTGGCGCCATGCGGACTTTTCGACGAGCCCGCATGACGCGATGAGTCGGTTCGGGCAACTGCGCCCGCCCGCCGTTGGCGCCGCAACGTCTCGCTCAGATGTCGTCGAGCTTGCGGCCGGCCAGCGCGCGGCGAATACCTTTGTTCATGCGGCGTGCGGCGAATTCGTCGGTGCCTTCGGCGAGTGTCTTCGTGGCGGCTTCGATCGCGTCGGCGTCCTCGCTCTGTGCGATCGAGCGCAGCGCGGCGAGCAACGTATCCAGTTCGGCGCGTTCGCTGTCGTCGAGCAATTCGGCGTCGGCTTGCAGCGCTGCATCGGTGGCTTCGACCAGGCGGCGCGCCTCCACTTGCGCTTCGCGCAGCGCGCGGGCGCGCATGTCGACCTCGGCGGTCGAGAAGCTGTCTTCGAGCATCTTCGCGATGTCGTCGTCGGCGAGACCGTACGACGGCTTGACGACCACCGACGCTTCCACGCCTGAACCCTGTTCGCGCGCAAACACCGACAGCAGACCGTCGGCATCCACCTGATACGTCACGCGAATCCGCGCCGCGCCGGCCGCCATCGGCGGAATGCCGCGCAGCTCGAAGCGCGCGAGCGAGCGGCAATCGCTGACGAGCTCGCGCTCGCCCTGCACGACGTGGATCGCCATGGCCGTCTGGCCGTCCTTGAAGGTCGTGAAATCCTGCGCGCGCGCGACGGGAATGGTCGAGTTGCGCGGGATGATCTTCTCGGTCAGACCGCCCATGGTTTCGACGCCCAGCGACAGCGGAATCACATCGAGCAGCAGCCATTCGTCGCCGTCCGCACCCCGATTGCCGGCGAGCAGATCGGCTTGAATCGCCGCGCCGAGCGCGACGACCTGATCCGGGTCGAGATTGATGAGCGGCGGCTGGCCGAAAAACGACTCGACCGCGCGGCGAATTACCGGCATACGGGTCGCGCCGCCCACCAGCACGACGCCCTTCACTTCTTTGGTCGTGACCCTGGCGTCGCGCAGTGCTTTCTTCGTCGGACCGAACGTGCGCTGCACCAGCGCTTGCGTGACGGCTTCGAAAGCCGCCTCGCCGATCGTCAGATCGACCTGGGTGCCGCTCGACAACGTGACCTGCAGCGGAGCCGAGGACGACTGCGACAACGCCTCCTTGGTCTCGCGGACGCTGTCCAGCAGCAGGCGCACGTCTTCCGGCGTGAGCGTTTGCGCGGCGATGCCGGCCTGCTCGAGGACGTAACGGTACAGCGCATGGTCGAAATCGTCGCCGCCAAGGGCGGAGTCGCCGCCGGCTGCGAGCACTTCGAACACGCCTTTCGTCAATTTCAGGATCGACAGGTCGAAGGTGCCGCCGCCCAGGTCGTAGACCGCATACAGGCCTTCCGAACCGTTATCGAGCCCGTAGGCAATGGCGGCCGCGGTCGGCTCGTTCAACAGACGCAGCACGTTCAGACCGGCCAGACGCGCCGCGTCCTTGGTGGCCTGGCGTTGCGCTTCGTCGAAATACGCCGGCACGGTGATCACCGCGCCGACCAGTTCGTCGCCGAGCGAGTCTTCCGCACGCTGGCGCAGCGTCGCGAGAATTTCCGCCGACACTTCGACCGGGCTCTTCACGCCGTCGACGGTACGGATCTGCACCATGCCGGGCGCGTCGACGAAATCGTAGGGCGCGTTTTCGGCGCCCTCCACTTCCGACTTGCCGCGGCCCATGAAGCGCTTGACCGACACGATCGTATTGCGCGGATCGGTGGCCGCTTCCGCTTTCGCGGCGCGACCGATACGGCGGCCGCCCTTTTCCAGGTACCGCACCACCGACGGCAGCAGCGCGTGGCCGTCCTCGTCGGGCAGCACGTCGGGCACGCCGCTGCGCACGGCGGCGACGAGGGAATTGGTGGTGCCGAGATCGATACCGACCGCGAGACGCCGCTGATGGGGCGCCGGCGCCATGCCGGGTTCGGAGATTTGCAGTAAGGCCATCTGGATCTTCTCGGAGCCGCTGGGCTCCGTCCTGAATTCGCGTTGCTGGGTGCGTTGCTGTTGTTTTGGTGTTGCTGCTTTGCTGCTTTGCTGCTTTGCTGCGGTGCTGCTGGGCGGTGCTGCGCTCCGGGCAAATCGAACGCTAATTGTCGAGCCGCTCGATCTGCGTGTCGATTTCAGCCGCCACTCTTTCGATGAACATCAACTGACGAACCGCCTCGCCCGCCGCCTGATTCGCGCCGCTGTCAAGCAACGCGCCGAGCTTCGTGAAGCGCACGCGCTCTTCATCGCGCAACTCGGTGAGCAACGCGTCGAGCGCATCGACGTTTTTCGCCGCCGCGGCGTCTTCGATACCTTCGCGCCATTCCATCTGCTGCATCAGGAAGGCCGGCTCCATCGCGGTATTGTTCTCCGCGCCGACGTCGATGCCGCGTTGCGAGAGCAGATAGGTCGCGCGCTTCAACGGGTCGCGCAACGTTTGATAAGCCTCGTTGGTGCGGGTCGCCCACTGCATCGCGATGCGCTTTTGCGCGTCGCCGGCCGCGGCGAAGCGGTCGGGATGCACTTGCGCCTGCACGGTGCGGTAAGCGTGATCGAGCGCCGCTGCGTCGAGTGCGAATTGCGCCGGCAGATCGAACAGGTCGAAGTGGCTGTCGTTCAGCGAGGCCATCGAGTGATTGGATTCCGTTCAGAAGGCGCACCGGAGTGCTGGGTATGCAAATAGCGAAGCGAGCGAAGAGTGCGCAAACAGGCAGCGACGTCGCGGACAAATTAAAAAGGCGGCACGCGCCGCCTTGAGTCCGCTTCGCGCGGAAATGATCCGGTTCAGACGCGGAACGACTCGCCGCAACCGCATTCGTCCTTCACGTTCGGGTTGTTGAACTTGAAGCCTTCGTTCAACCCTTCGCGCGCGAAATCGAGTTCGGTTCCGTCGATGTACGCGAGGCTCTTCGGGTCGACAATGATCTTCACGCCGTTGCAGTCGAACACTTCGTCTTCGGGCGCGAGTTCATCCACGTATTCGAGCTTGTAGGCCAGACCGGAACAACCGGTCGTGCGCACGCCCACGCGCAGGCCGACGCCTTTGCCGCGACGGATCAGATACTTCTGGACGTGTTGTGCTGCCTTATCGGTCAACGTAATTGCCATAGCGTTTCTCATTGCGCCGCGCTTCGTCGGATCGTGTTTCATGACCCGCGACGCGCGACTGCCCTGCCTGCATCAGATATCGTTGGAGAGGGGCTCGCCCTCGCCGGCTTCCTTAAGCGTGCTGCTGGTCGGCTGCGACCGAGGCCGCTTCGCCGTGACGTTGCTTGTAGTCGGCGACTGCTGCCTTGATCGCGTCTTCCGCGAGAATCGAGCAGTGGATTTTGACCGGCGGCAGCGCCAGTTCTTCGGCGATCTGCGTGTTCTTGATCGACATGGCCTGATCGAGCGTCTTGCCCTTCACCCATTCGGTAACGAGCGAGCTCGACGCGATGGCCGAACCGCAGCCGTATGTCTTGAACTTCGCGTCTTCAATGATGCCGTCCGCGCCCACGCGGATCTGCAACTTCATCACGTCGCCGCAAGCCGGTGCGCCGACCATGCCGGTGCCGACCGCGTCGTCGTCTTTCGCGAACGAACCGACGTTGCGCGGGTTTTCGTAGTGGTCCAGAACCTTGTCGCTATAAGCCATGATGTCACTCCTTGATTCGTTTGCTTTGCAATCCGATGAATTCGACGACGTTCAGATAGCGCGTCAGTGCGCTGCCCACTGAATGCTCGAAATATCGATCCCTTCCTTGTGCATGTCCCACAGCGGCGACAGATCGCGCAGCTTGGCAATCTTGTTCTTCAGCAGGTTGATCACGTAGTCGACGTCCTGCTCGGTCGTGAAACGACCCACCGTGAAGCGGATCGAGCTATGCGCGAGTTCGTCGTTACGACCCAGCGCGCGCAGCACGTAAGACGGTTCCAGCGAGGCCGACGTACACGCCGAACCCGACGACACCGCGACGTCCTTGACCGCCATGATCAGCGATTCGCCTTCGACGAAATTGAAGCTGATGTTCAGGTTGTGCGGCACACGCTTTTCCATGTCGCCGTTCACATACACTTCTTCCATTTCCGACAGGCCGTTTAGCAGACGGTCGCGCAGCATACGGATGCGTTCGTTTTCCGTCGCCATTTCTTCACGTGCGATACGGAACGCTTCGCCCATGCCGACGATCTGGTGCGTCGCCAGCGTGCCCGAACGCATACCGCGCTCATGACCGCCGCCGTGCATCTGCGCTTCGATACGGATACGCGGCTTGCGACGCACGTACAGCGCGCCGATGCCCTTCGGACCATACGTCTTGTGCGCCGAGAACGACATCAGGTCGACCTTCAGCTTCTGCAGGTCGATAGCGATCTTGCCGGTGGCCTGCGCGGCGTCGACGTGAAAAATAATGCCTTTTTCACGAGTGATTTCGCCGATTGCCTCGATGTCCTGAATCACGCCGATTTCGTTGTTCACCGACATGATGGACACCAGAATGGTGTCGGGACGCAGCGCCGCCTTGAATTTGTCGAGGTCGATCAAACCGTCGTCCTTGACGTCGAGATACGTGACGTCGAAGCCTTCGCGTTCGAGTTCGCGGCAAGTATCGAGCACGGCCTTGTGTTCGGTCTTGACCGTGATGACGTGCTTGCCCTTGCTCTTGTAGAAGTGCGCAGCACCCTTGATAGCCAGGTTGTCCGACTCCGTCGCGCCGGACGTCCAGATGATTTCGCGCGGATCGGCATTGACCAGCGCCGCGACGTTCTCGCGCGCTTCTTCGACCGCGCGCTCCGCGTCCCAGCCATACGAGTGGCTGCGCGAGGCGGGGTTGCCGAACTGCTCGCGCAGGTACGGAATCATCTTGTCCACTACGCGCGGGTCGATCGGCGTCGTCGCGCTGTAGTCCATGTAAATGGGCAGATGGAGAGAGTCGTTGTTCATCAATTGCTCCGGGGACGTCATATGCTCTGGCTTCTGGGTTTCTGATCGGGCTGTGGCGGAGTCGCGTAGACGACTCCCGGCGACGAGCCCTAAGAACCGGCCATGTTGAAAACGGAATTGGGCCCTTTCGGCGCGACACGTACCGGCTCGACCGCTGCGGCTTCATTGCGCCTGTCGCGCAAGACCGCCGGCGCGCCTTCACGCGAACGTTGTTGATCGACCAGATCTTTCAGGGAGACCGAATCCAGGTACTCGACCATCTTCTGGTTCAGCGTCGACCATAGTTCGTGCGTCATGCAATGACCGTCGTGCTGCTTGGTGCCTTCGCACGAACCCTTGCCGCCGCATTGTGTTGCGTCGAGCGGTTCGTCCACCGCGATGATAATGTCCGCCACGGTCACGTCTTCGGCACGGCGCGCGAGATTGTAGCCGCCGCCCGGTCCGCGCACGGACTCGACGATTTCATGACGACGCAGCTTGCCAAACAGCTGCTCGAGGTAGGACAGGGAAATATGCTGGCGCTGGCTGATACCCGCAAGCGTCACCGGGCCCTGCTCCTGGCGCAGTGCCAGGTCAATCATCGCCGTGACGGCGAAACGGCCTTTCGTAGTGAGTCTCATAGGGTGTGGGGACCGCAATTCTCGACAAGTTTGGTCAAGTATAAATACATGAGTGAATTAGTCAAGTATCCCTATTGCGATTTGGGTCATTACTTAATAGTCGCGGGCTGTTTTTGTTGGCCAGACCGGCAATCAGGCCAGCAATTGGGGGCGCAATGCCGCGATAAGCCCGCGGCAGGCCGCTTCGCATTGATCCAGCACCTGCTCGAAGCCGCTTTCGCCACCGAAGTACGGGTCGACCACTTCGCGAGCACCGTTCCAGCGATCGTCACGCTCGGGCACGAATTCCAGCAGCAGACGGATTTTGTCGCGCTGCGCGGGCGGACAAACCGCGCGCAAGGCGGCGACGTTCTTGTCGTCCATTGCGATCAGCAGGTCGAAGCGTTCGAAGTCGGCGAGTTCGATCTGCCGCCCGCGTAATTCGTCCAGCTTGTAACCGCGTTGTCCGGCCGCCTGCCGTGCGCGCCGGTCGGGAGGCTGGCCGATATGCCAGTCGCCGGTGCCGGCCGAGTCGATCAGGATGCGCTCTTTCAGCTTCGCCTCGTCGACGAGCTGCCGCATCACACCTTCGGCAGTCGGCGAGCGGCAGATGTTTCCCAGACAGACGAAGCAGATGGACACGGTTTTCATCGGAGAGATCGTGCGAAATAACGCGGTCCAGAGGTGGCGGGGAAAACGGTGCCGCGATTATACAAAAACAGTAAAAATTTCGCCCGGCGCGGCTGCGGAGGATGACGCCAGCTCAGTAGGCTTCAGCTACCGGCACAGCGGGAACGGCGCGAGAGGACTTGGCGGGAAGCGTCGATACATCGCCCACCATTCCATACGAGACTGCGCGCGCAAGCTCGGCGCTAAGTTGATCCGTGGGGAGCGGAGCCTGCGAGGCGCGCGAAGCGACATCGCTACCAAGATGCAAATAAGCGGCCGCTGCAAGCGGCACGACGATGGCCAAGGGCCAGTACACCGATATTATCTTTGTCATGATGTTGGTTCTTTCGATTGGGGGCAGATGAGCTTGCGGCCCACTATGCAAAATCGGTATCCTATAGATATCGCCAATCGGGAAAAACCCGGTGAATCGAGATACAGCGTTGTCTGTACTGGAACAGTCGAGAGAAATCCTTACAAACACATACAAAACCTCACGTGACGGACGGTGATAATGACTGTCCTATAAACATAAAACTCTCGCACGGGTCGATCAGATGAAACGAATTTCCCTATTCGCAGGTCTCGCCGCTGCCGCCCTGCTCGGTGGCTGCGCGGTTTATCCGGACGGCACCCCCGCTTACGGCAATAGCTACGGCGGTGGTGGCTACAGCGGCTACCAGCAGGGCTACGACGGTTACGCGACCGCCGTGCCGGTGGTGCCGCAAACCAACGTCTACATGGGTTACAGCAACTACGGCGGCCCCGGGTACTACGGTGGGCCGGGGCCTGGTTATCGCGGAAATGGCGGCTACCAGGACCGTGGACGCCCGAACGACGGCTATCGCGGCGACAACGGGCGCGGTGACCATGGCGGCAATGGCCGTGGCAACAATGGAAACAGCGGCAATTGGCGCGATCAGCCCAACGGCGGCTCGCATGGCGGCCCGCCGCAACAGCAAGGGGGCGGTGGACAGAACGGTCAACGCCCCGGTGGTGGCGGTGGTGGTGGCGGCCAGCAGGCGCGTCCGCCGCAACAGGCTGAGGGTGGAGGCGGCGGCCGGGGTAATGGCAATTCGGCGCAAACGCGCGGCGTGCCGGGGCGTCAGTCGGGCGGACCGACCGAACATTGAGCGATCAGTAAATCAAGCGCGTAAGCGGCGGCGTAGCGCCCGGTTTAGCCCAAATGACTACGCTGCGCCGCGTACAACTCCCTGAACGTACGACCGACCGGCGCCGGCATATCGCGAGTATTGGTCCAGCCCGCGCCGCCAAGAGGCAGACGGGCGATCGACCGGTTCCGGCCGCCCATTCGCTCCAGCACCCGGACCGCCAGCTTGGTGAATAGCGCATAGGCGTCGGGATGCAACGCGAGAAACCCCCAGACAGCCAACCCCACCCTCTCCTGCCAGGGCCTCAACCGCCGCTCGACCTGCTTCTCGCGGAGTTTTCTCAACAGATCCGATAGAGGAATGCCGACCGGGCAGACGCTATTGCACTCGCCACACAAAGTCGCTGCTTGCGGCAAATCCAGCGCCTTGTCGATACCCACGTAACTCGGCGTCAAAACCGAGCCCATCGGTCCAGGATACACCCAGCCATAAGCATGGCCGCCCACCTTCTGATACACCGGGCAATGGTTCATGCACGCGCCGCAACGAATACAGCGCAGCATCTCCTGAAAATCTCCGCCGATCAGTCCCGTGCGCCCGCCGTCGACCAGCACGACATACATGTGCTCCGGACCATCCTGGTCGTCCGCGCCGCGTGGTCCGGTCAATAGCGAAAAGTAGTTCGAGGTCGCCTGGCCGGTTGCCGAGCGCGGCAGCAGTCGCATGGCCGTGGCGAGATCTTCGAGTGTGGGCAGCACCTTTTCGATACCCGTGACCGCCACGTGGACGCGCGGCATCACCGTGCACATCCCCTCGTTGCCCTCGTTCGTCACGAGCACCACCGAGCCCGTCTCGGCCACCACGAAATTACCGCCCGTCACGCCCATGTCGGCCGTCATGAAATGCGGGCGCAACATCTCGCGGGCTTCGCGCGTCATGTCCGGAATCTCGGTCAGACGCGGGCGGCCGTGCGTTCTGGCGAACAGATCGGCGATCTCGTCCTTATCTTTATGGACGACCGGCGCGATGATGTGGCTCGGCGGCTCGTTGTCGTTGATCTGCAGGATGTACTCGCCGAGATCCGTTTCGATGGACTGCACGCCCATCTGGCCAAGCACTTCGTTCAGGCGCATTTCTTCGGTGACCATCGACTTGGTCTTGATCACCTTCTTCACGTCGTGCCGCCGTGCGATATCGCCGACGAGGCGCGCCGCTTCCTGCGTGGTCTCGGCGAACAGCACGGTGACACCGCGCCGGCTCGCCTCACGCTCGAACGTTTCCAGCCAGACGTCGAGATTCTGCAATGCCCGGTCGCGGCGATCTTTCAATGCGGCGCGGGTGGCCGCGAAATCGATTGCCGTAATGGCCGCGGCGCGCGCGGACACGAACTTGGTCGACAGTTTGGTGAGATTCTGCTGCAAGCGCTGGTCGGCGAGTTTCTGACCGGCGCGTGCCTTGAACTGCATGGTCTGGATCTGCATGGCTCAAACGTCTCCGGCGAGTACCTGCGCGATGTGAAGGACGCGTGTGGTCGCGTCGCCCGTGCGCCGCAAGCGGCCCTCGATATTGAGCATGCAGCCGAGGTCGCCGAGCACCACCGCAGCAGCCCCGCTTGCGTGGATATTCGCGCACTTTTCGTCGACGATCGCCGTCGAAATGTCGCCGTACTTGATCGCGAAGGTGCCCCCGAAGCCGCAGCAATGTTCGCAATCCTTCATCTCGGTCACGCCGACGCCAACTTGCGCCAGCAGTTCGCGCGGCTGCGCCTTGACGCCGAGCTCGCGTAGGCCCGAACAGGAATCGTGATAGGTCACGTCGCCGGCGAATTTGCCCGGCTCGCCCGGTTGCAGTCGAACCTTCGCCACGCTCACGAGGAAATCGGTCAACTCGAACACCTTGGCGCGCAGGCGGCCGAAGCGGTTCATCAGTTCCGGGTCGTCGGCGAACAGGTCGCCGTAATGGCTGCGGATCATGCCGCCGCAGGACCCGGACGGCACGACGAGGTAGTCGAACTGTTCGAACTCGCGCAATGTTTTCTCCGCGAGATCGCGTGCGATGCGGCGCTCGCCCGAGTTGTACGCAGGTTGCCCGCAGCAGGTTTGCGCCGGCGGCACGACCACCTCGAAACCGGCGCCTTCGATCAGTTTGATGACCGAAAAACCGATCTCGGGACGCATCAGGTCGATCAGGCAGGTGACGAACAATCCGACTCGCATGAGCCCTCCTCCGGGAAAACGTGCCTGATTATCCGCTGTTTGGCGGACAATACCAACGGCCGGAAGGCATAGGACGAAACCGTCTCGAAATTCGAGGAGGCCTTCGAAGCGCTTTCCATCTTTTCACCATACGGGATACAATCGGTTTCCGCTGTTTGACGCGTCAACCGATTCCTCCCATGAGCGAAACGAATCCGGATCCCAAAACGTCGATCCAGGTAATCGAACGCATGATGCGCCTGCTCGACGCACTGGCTGCGCACAGCGATCCGGTTAGCCTGAAAGAACTCGCCATCCGCACGGAACTGCATCCGTCCACCGCCCACCGCATCCTCAACGATATGGTGATGTGCCGGCTGGTCGACCGTTCCGATCCCGGCACGTACCGCCTCGGCATGCGTCTCCTCGAACTCGGCAATCTGGTCAAAGCGCGACTCTCCGTGCGCGACGCCGCACTCACTCCGATGCGCGAGTTGCACCGTCAGACCGGCCAGACGGTCAACCTCTCGGTGCGCCAGGGCGACGAAATCGTCTATATCGAGCGCGCCTATTCCGAGCGCTCCGGCATGCAAGTGGTGCGCGCCATCGGCGGCCGGGCTCCCTTGCATCTGACTTCGGTGGGCAAGCTCTTTCTCGCCGCCGACGAATCCAACCGCGTGCGCGCGTATGCCACCCGCACTGGCCTGTCGGGGCACACGCAGAACAGCATTACTGACCTCGGCAAACTGGAGCGCGAACTGCTGCACGTCCGGCAACAGGCATGTGCGCGCGATAACGAAGAGCTGGAATTGGGAGTGCGTTGTATCGCCGCCGGTATTTACGACGACACCGGCAAACTGGTGGCGGGCTTATCGCTATCGGCGCCGGCCGACCGGTTGCAGGATTCCTGGCTGGGTCAGGTCAGCCAGACCGCGCTGGAAATCTCCGGTGCATTGGGTTACCGGCCGCCCGCGCCTCACGATCACGGGCATACGCAACACGCCTAGACGGCACCCCGCTTTTATTCGGCTGCGCGCAATAAAAAAAGCCTCGCGAATTTCGCGAGGCTTTTTTTCAGGCTGGAAGTCGCCGATTGCGGCCTTCGCTCTTTTGTAATCAGGTCCCCGCGCCGCCGGCGTCCGCGCTGGTAATACGCGCCTGGTCGCCGCCATTGTCGAGCCACGTGCGCAGACGCGTTGCATCTGCGAAACGCGAGTATTTGCCCGACGAGTCGAGCAGCACCATGATCATCGGCTTGCCGTGAATATTGGCCTGCATGACGAGGCACTCACCCGCTTCGTTGATGAAACCGGTCTTTTGCAGACCGATGTCCCAGGTCGGATTGCGCACCAGCGCATTCGTGCTGTTGTACGCCAGCGAACGCTTGCCGGTGTACACCTCATAGCTGTGATCGGTCGAGAACTTGCGGATGAGCGGGTACTGATAGGCCGCGTTCACCATCTTGACCAGATCGCGCGCGCTCGACACGTTCTGGCTCGTCAAACCCGTGGGGTTTTCAAAGTGCGTGTCGGTCATGCCGAGTTGCTTGGCCTTGGCGTTCATCGCCGCCAGGAATGCGGGGCGGCCGCCCGGGAAGTAGCGCGACAGCGCGGCGGCTGCGCGATTTTCCGACGCCATCAACGCGATATGCAGCATGTCTTCACGCGAGAGCACCGAGCCGACCGACAGACGCGAGCCGGTATTTTTCTCGTAATCGCGATCTTCGTCGGTGACTTCGATCTGGTCGGTCATCGGCTCTTTCGAATCGAGCACGACCATCGAGGTCATCAGCTTGGTAATGGAAGCAATGGGGACGACGGCGCGCGAGTTTTTGTCGAACAGCGACTCGCCGGTGTTCTGGTCGATGACGTACGCGACGCTCGAACGGAGCATCAACGCGTCCGGTGTTTCGTGGAGCCCGAACGCCTGGCCTACCGTCGGCTGACGCGGTTCGTAGGCGACCCGCCGCACCACCGAGTGGCGTCGTCCGTTGGCCGCGAACGTCACGCGCTCGCGTCTGTGCTTGACACCCGCACGCGGCGCATCGTCGGAGGCGACGGCCTTCGAAGTAGCCGCGGCTTTGGCAAGCTTTGCGGACCGGCCCGCTTTACCCGCCACCTTCGCAGTGGTGGCAGCGGGCTGTTTAGCTAGTTTTGCGTGTTTCGAAGATTTTGCATTTGCAGCAGTGGGAGCCGCGATTGCGTCGACCGGCGCGGCAAATGCCGCTGCGATGACCATGGAGGCCGCCACCGATAGAGCGGTGGCGCGTGCCGCGCCGTGGATCGCTTTTAGCGACGAAAACATGTCAGTTTTCATGGATGTTCTGTAGGGAGCGGCCAGAGGGTTTCGCAAGTGTAGTAAAACAACGAAAAATTAGCAATTTGAAGCACTTATACGCGCTCCTTAAACTGGCTTGTAAGCTACGATCGCAAAAACACGAATAAGTGCCAAAGTCCGATCGAAAAAAACGATCGCGGAAAAACGGTCATGCTTGGCACCGCTTTTCGACGAGGACAGAGATTCTTCCTGCATAACGGCAGGTTCGGCGCAACCTTGATCCCTGAAGTGAATCCGTCAAGGAGCCAAAAGTCGCAGTCTTTTAAATACCCGCCGGAGACTGACAGAGCGCTTTCGACATTTCTCCATCATTAACGTTCCGTGACAGTTTTCGGTTTACCGCAATAATCGCCGTCTCGCATTTTGAATCGCGCGCTAAACCGGTATTAATTGCCTCGCTTGTGCCGGCCGTATGCCACAGGCAGACAAAACGACTGCCTCATTCCGTCTGTAATGCCTGCTGCATAACGCATTGTTTTTTCAGCGCTTTCTTAAGATGGTGCGATGCACAAAAAGCCCTTGACATTCAACTTCACCATCTTAAAATGGTCACCATTGCTGCGATGCACAAAACATCGTGGCTAGGAAGGCGGATCGAGCAACGGCTCAAGCGTCTTACCACCCACCCAAGCGGTCCGCGCAGACAGGCCGCCATTCAGGAGCGTAAAACATGACTTTGCTGACCCCCGAGCAATTCGCCGCAGCCCAGAAAGCCAACTTTGACACGCTGTTCGGCCTGACAACCAAAGCATTCGAAGGTGTGGAGAAACTGGTCGAGTTGAATCTGCAAGTCGTGAAATCGACACTCGCAGAAAGCCAGGAAAATGCGCAACGCGCGTTGTCCGTCAAGGACGCACAAGAACTGCTGACATTGCAGGCTAGCCTCGCCCAACCGGTTGCCGAAAAAGCGCTGTCGTATGGCCGCCATGTTTATGAAATCGTATCGGCAACGCAGGGCGAGTTCACCCGCGTTGCTGAAGCCCAGTTCGAAGAGCAAAACCGTAAGGTCCAGTCGCTCGTCGAAAACGTCGCGAAGAACGCACCTGCTGGTTCGGAAACCGCCGTTGCAGTGATCAAGTCGGCGATCACCGCGGCCAACACCACGTACGAAACGGTTCACAAGGCATCGAAGCAAGCCGTTGAAATCGCCGAAAGCAACTTCAACGCAGCAGCAACGGCCGCCTCGAAGGCTGCTTCGCAAGCCGCTGCACAAGCATCGCGCTCGGCCAAGAAGGCAGTCTAAAAAATTTAGTCTCGTCGTCTACACGCCGGCTCGTTCGCGAGCCGGCGTTTTCGTAAGCAACAGCGTCGTGCCGTTGCCGCTCACACGGGTTCAATTGGCCGAACGCTCCGAGATGTCGATCGACATCTCGTTCACCCGGCGCATGGCCGGGATTTTTTTTGGCCTTCGTGGTTCTTTGTTGTGATCGGCTTGCGGATAGAAAAACGGCGCACCCCAAAACCAGGGTGCGCCGTTTTTATTTGCGCTTCGATGAGTCTGCGCAGATTACTTTTTCTTCTGCGGCGGCAGGTCGGTACATACGCCTTCGTACAACTCGGCGGCCATCCCGATCGATTCGCCCAGCGTCGGATGCGGGTGGATAGTCTTGCCGATATCCGTTGCGTCCGCACCCATTTCGATGGCGAGACACACTTCGCTGATCAGGTCTCCCGCATTCAGACCGACGATTCCGCCGCCGATCACGCGATGCGTTTCCTCGTCGAACAGCAGCTTCGTAAAGCCTTCGTCGCGGCCGTTGGCGATCGCGCGGCCCGACGCGGCCCACGGGAACACGGCCTTGCCGAACTTGACGCCTGCTGCCTTCAACTGATCTTCGGTCTTGCCGGCCCATGCCACTTCCGGATCCGTATAGGCCACCGACGGAATCTGCAGCGCGTCGAAGTATGCCTTCTCGCCGTGAGCGACTTCGGCGGCAACGTGTCCTTCGTGGACGGCTTTGTGCGCGAGCATCGGCTGCCCGACGATGTCGCCGATAGCGAAGATATGCGGCACATTCGTGCGCATCTGCTTGTCGACATCGATGAAGCCGCGCTCCGTCACCGTCACGCCGGCTTTATCCGCGCCGATTTTCTTGCCGTTCGGCGTGCGGCCGACGGCGACCAGCACGAGGTCGTAGCGTTGCGCTTCGGCCGGGGCCTTTTCGCCTTCGAACGACACATAGATGCCATCGTCTTTCGCTTCGGCCGCGGTGGTTTTTGTCTTCAGCATGACGTTGGCGAAACGCTTGCTGTTGTACTTTTCCCAGACCTTGACCAGATCGCGATCCGCGCCGGCCATCAAGCCGTCGAGCATTTCGACCACGTCGATTTTCGCGCCGAGCGTTGCGTACACCGTCGCCATTTCCAGGCCGATAATGCCGCCGCCGATCACGAGCATGCGTTGCGGAATCTGGCGCAGTTCGAGCGCGCCGGTCGAATCGACGACACGCGGGTCTTCCGGAATGAACGGCAGCTTCACGGCTTCCGAGCCGGCCGCGATGATGGCCTGCTTGAATTTGACGACCTTCTTGCCGCCTTCCGTTTGCACTTCGAGGTGATGCGGATCGACGAACGAACCCGTGCCCGTGACCACTTCGACCTTGCGCGCCTTGGCCATCCCGGCGAGACCGCCGGTGAGTTTCCTGACGACGCCCGACTTGAAGTCGCGCAGCTTGTCGAGATCGATTTGCGGCTTACCGAACGTGATGCCGTGGGCGCCGAGCGCCTCCGCTTCGTCGATGACGAGTGCGGTGTGCAGCAGCGCCTTGGACGGAATACAGCCGACGTTCAGACAGACGCCGCCGAGCGTTGCATAGCGTTCGACGAGCACCGTCTTCATCCCCAGGTCGGCCGAGCGGAACGCGGCCGAATAGCCGCCGGGACCTGAACCGAGCACGAGCGTATCGCACTCGATGTCGGCGTTACCGGAAAAACTCCCGGCTTGCGGAGCGGGCGCTGCGGCTTTGGGCACGTGCGTAGCGGCGTGCGCAGCGGCGGGCGCAGCAACGGCCGGAGCAGCTTGAGGTTTCGCTTCGGTTTGCGCGGGCGCCTCCGGAGCATTGTCCTTAGCGGGCGCGGCATCGGCTGACGATTCGACGAGAGCGATAACGGTACCTTGCGAGACTTTATCGCCGGCTTTGACGCGAACTTCCTTGACGGTGCCGGCGGTATCGCTGGGCACTTCGATGGAGGCCTTATCGGACTCGAGCGTCATGAGCGCCTGTTCGTTCTCGATGACATCGCCCGGTTTGATATTGACTTCGATGACATCGACATCTTTGAAGTCACCGATATCCGGCACTTTTACTTCGACGAGACTCATAGTGTCCCCTTCTGATATTGATCGTGACGATGAAGAACCGAGGCAGGATTGCGGCCGTAATCCCGTGGGACAAAGAAAAGCAGGTGTCGCCCCGCGCAGGGGCAACCCAGGCAGACCACAAGCGCCTCAAGTTCTACAGACAACCGTCGATCAAAGAATCACACGCCGAAAATCGGCAAGAATCGCACCCAGATACGCATTAAACCGAGCCGCCGCCGCGCCATCGATCACCCGATGGTCATAGGACAACGACAACGGCAACACCAACCGCGGCACAAACTGCTTCCCATCCCAGACCGGCTTCATCGCACCGCGCGACAACCCGAGAATGGCGACTTCAGGCGCATTGATGATAGGCGTGAAATGCGTCCCGCCAATCCCACCCAAAGAGGAGATCGAGAAGCATCCACCTTGCATCTGATCCGGCTTGAGCTTGCCGTCACGCGCAGCCTTGGACAGCTCGGTCATTTCCTTCGCGATATCGATCAGGCCTTTCTTATCCGCATCGCGAATAACCGGCACGACCAACCCGTTCGGCGTATCCGCAGCAAATCCGATGTGGAAGTACTGCTTGAACACCAGGTTATCGCCATCGAGGCTGGCATTGAACGTCGGGAACTGCTTCAACGCGGAGACGACCGCCTTGATCACGAACGCCAGCATCGTGATCTTCACGCCGGCCTTTTCGTTTTCCTTGTTCAACTGCACGCGCAGCGCTTCGAGATCGGTGATATCGGCCTCGTCGTTGTTCGTGACGTGCGGGATCATCACCCAGTTGCGATGCAGGTTCGCGCCCGAGATCTTCTTGATGCGCGACAGCGGCTTCGGATCGACCGGTCCGAACTTCGTGAAGTCGACCTTCGGCCAAGGCAGCAGATTCAGCTCGCCGCCACCGGCCGCAGCGGGTGCCGCACCCGCCGGCGCATTGCGCTGACCGGTCATCACACCCTTGATGAACGCGGTCACGTCGGCCTGCGTAATGCGGCCTTTGGGACCCGTGCCCTGCACCTGCGTGACATCGACACCGAGTTCGCGCGCGAACTTGCGCACCGACGGCGACGCGTGGCTCGCATGACGCGCCCCGCCTTCGCCAGCCGGAATCGACGGCGCCTGAGCGAGCGCGGACGGTGCGGCCGGAGCGGGCGACGGTGCCGCAGGCGCATCCGAAGGCTTCGCGGCAGCGGGAGCCGGTGCCGCAGCGGGAGCGGGCGCCGGAGCAGCACCGCCCTCGGATTCCAGGACGACGATGACCGAGCCTTCCGACACGTTATCGCCGACCTTGACCTTCACTTCCTTGACGACACCGGCGGCCGAACTGGGCACGTCCATGGTCGCCTTGTCGGACTCGAGCGTCACCAGCGACTGCTCTTTTTCGACGCGATCGCCGACCTTCACCGACACTTCAATGACAGGAATGTCTTTGTAGTCGCCGATATCCGGCACCTTGATGTCCTGCACGCCGCCACCGGCAGCGGGCGCGGGCGCAGCGGCGGGGGCCGGTGCAGCGGCGGGTGCGGGAGCCGCTGCGGGAGCCGGCGCCGCAGCGGGAGCCGGCGCAGCAGCAACACCCTCGGCCCCTTCCAGCACGACGATCAACACGCCTTCCGACACGTTGTCGCCGACCTTGACCTTCACTTCCTTCACCACACCGGCCGCCGAACTCGGCACGTCCATCGTCGCCTTGTCGGACTCCAGCGTCACGAGCGACTGCTCTTTCTCGACGGTATCACCCGCCTTCACCAGCACCTCGATCACAGGAATGTCCTTGTAATCGCCGATGTCCGGCACCTTGACTTCGATCGCTTGACTCATTGTTAGTGTCTCCTGGGCCGCGCACGCGGCCAGCCCCTGTCGATCAGGGGCCAACACGCGCTGCAGCACACGGGGAAGGATGCCTTAGACGGTCATCGGGTTGGGTTTGGCGGGATCAAGGTTGTATTTCTTGAGCGCCTCGGCGACGACCTTGCGTTCGATCGTGCCTTCGTCTGCGAGTGCGTTCAGTGCCGCAACCGTGACCCAGTAGCGGTCCACTTCGAAGAAGTGGCGCAGCTTTTCGCGGGTGTCCGAACGGCCATAACCGTCGGTGCCCAGCACGACGAACTTCTGCGGCACGAAAGCGCGAATCTGCTCGGTGAGCGCACGCACGTAGTCGGTCGACGCGATGACCGGACCTTGCGCGTCCTTCAGCAGCTTCTCGACGTGCGAGAGTTTCTTCTCTTCGGTCGGGTGCAGCAGGTTGTAGCGCTGCACTTCATGACCTTCGCGCGCGAGTTCGGTGAAGCTCGGCACGCTCCACAGATCGGCGGCGACACCCCAGTCGTTCTTCAGCAGTTCGGCGGCGGCGATCACTTCGTTGAAGATCGTGCCCGCGCCCATCAACTGAACGCGCGGCGCCTTGCTGTCGGCTTCGGCCTTGCGGAACGCGTACATGCCCTTGATGATGTCGGCCGCTACGGACTCGCCCTGCGGAATCGCCGGGTGTTCGTAGTTCTCGTTCATCACCGTGATGTAGTAGTACACGTCTTCCTGGTCGGCGACCATGCGACGCAGACCGTCCTGCATGATGACCGCGAGTTCGTAACCGAACGTCGGGTCGTAGCTGATGCAGTTCGGCACCGAAGCCGCCCACAGCAGCGAGTGACCGTCTTCGTGTTGCAGACCTTCGCCGTTCAGCGTCGTGCGTCCGGCCGTGCCGCCCAGCAGGAAGCCGCGCGAGCGCATGTCGCCCGCCGCCCATGCCAGATCGCCGATGCGCTGGAAGCCGAACATCGAATAGAAGATGTAGAACGGAATCATGATCTCGCCGTGCGTCGAGTACGACGTCGCGGCGGCGATCCAGTCCGACATACCGCCGGCTTCGTTGATCCCTTCCTGCAGAATCTGACCGGTTTCCGATTCGCGATAGAACATCAGCTGATCGGAGTCTTCCGGCACGTACTTCTGGCCGTCCTGATTCCAGATACCGATCTGGCGGAACAGGCCTTCCATACCGAAGGTACGCGACTCGTCGGGCACGATCGGCACGACGCGCTTACCGAGCGCCTTGTCTTTCAGCAGGATGTTGAGAATCCGCACGAACGCCATCGTCGTGGAAATCTCGCGGCCTTCGCCCGTACCCTTGAGCAGCGGCTCGAACACGTCGAGCGCCGGCACCGGCAGCGAGTCCGCCTTCTGGCGACGCGCCGGCAGATAGCCGCCGAGTTCCTGGCGACGCGCACGCATGTACTCGAGTTCCTTCGAGCCTTCGTCGAACTTCAGATACGGCAGGTTGACGAGGTCTTCGTCGGCGATCGGCAGACGGAACTGGTCGCGGAATTTCTTCAGCTGCTCCACCTGCATCTTCTTCTGCTGGTGGGTGATGTTCATGGCCTGGCCGGCTTCGCCCATGCCGTAGCCCTTGATCGTCTTCGCGAGGATGACGGTCGGCTGACCCTTGGCTTGCGTGGCTTCCGTGAACGCCGCGTAGATCTTGTGCGGATCGTGACCGCCGCGGTTCAGGTTCCAGATTTCGTCGTCGGACCATTCGGCGACCAGCGCCTTCAGTTCCGGTGTGTTGAAGAAGTGCTCGCGTACGAACGCGCCCGACTCCGACTTGTACGTCTGATATTCGCCGTCGACGACTTCCATCATGCGGCGCATCAGCGCGCCCGACTTGTCGCGCTGGAACAGCGAGTCCCAACGGCTGCCCCAGACGATCTTGATGACGTTCCAGCCCGCGCCGCGGAATTCGCCTTCGAGTTCCTGAATGATCTTGCCGTTACCGCGCACCGGACCGTCGAGGCGCTGCAAATTACAGTTGATCACGAACACCAGGTTGTCCAGACGCTCGCGCCCGGCCATCCCGATCGCGCCGAGCGATTCCGGTTCGTCCGTTTCGCCGTCGCCGAGGAACGCCCAGACCTTGCGGCCTTCGGTCTTCGCAATACCGCGCGCCTGCATGTACTTCATGAAGCGCGCCTGATAGATGGCCATGATCGGGCCGAGGCCCATCGAGACGGTCGGGAACTGCCAGAAGTCCGGCATCAGCCACGGGTGCGGATACGAGGAGATGCCCTCGCCGCCCACTTCCTGACGGAAGTTGTCGAGCTGGCTTTCTTTCAGACGGCCGAGCAGGAACGCGCGCGAGTACACACCCGGCGACGAATGGCCCTGCACGAACACGAGGTCGCCGCCATGTTCAGGCGACGGCGCATGCCAGAAGTGGTTGAAGCCGACGTCGTACAGCGTCGCGGCGGAGGCGAACGAGGCGATATGGCCGCCGACGTTGGTTTCCTTGCCGGCGCGCAACACCATCGCGATGGCGTTCCAGCGGGTGTACGAGCGAATGCGGTGTTCGATGTCCTGGTCGCCGGGAATCTTCGCCTGACGCGCGACCGGAATCGTATTGATGTAGGGGGTGTTTGCCGAGAAAGGCAGGTGTTCGCCGTGCACGCGGGCGAATTCGATTTGCTTTTCGATCAGGTAGTGAGCGCGGTCGGGGCCCACAGCAGAAATCACGCCATCCAGCGCTTCCAGCCATTCGCCGGTTTCCTGGGGATCGTCGTCCTTTTCGGCGGCGACATATTTCATGACTTCATCAGGTACAGCGGACATGCTCGTCTCCTGGATATAGAGGAACGCTCTTTGAACAGACGACGCGGACAAAGCACGGCCGCGGCAGCTTCGGCCGAATTGTAAAAGGGGTCCCGACGTCCGTGCAACAAAATTTTCGAATTACGAGATCACTTCTCACAATGCGGAAAATTGTTGCGGCGCAACCTGATTTGACTGCCGATCGACAGATACATCGGCTAGTTTGCGCCGAATAACCTGACTTTCTGCGCTTTTTTGCGCCATTTGCCAGGCACACGCTGCGCTACAATGCCACGCATGTTGACCGAACGGCTTTTCGCTCGCTCGGCGCGCACCGCCGGTACGCCGGCGGATTCGACGCCGTCCTCCCGCTGGCACCATGGACCATGGTGGTCGAACTCCTATTTGCTCACGCCGCTGCTGTCGATCCTCGTTTTTCTGGTCGTCATGAGCCTGATTTTGTGGAGTCTGAACCGGCGCGAGCAGCAGCAACAGGAAGACACGCTGTACCGCAACGTCGCGTGGGCGCAGCAGCAAATCCGCCTGTCCATGACAGGCGCGCAGGAACAGGTTCAGGCACTTGCCCGCGACCTGGTCGCCGGCCACGGCGACCCGCAGTCGTTCCAGACGACGACCGCGGACATCATGCAGGGTCATCCCGAGATCCTCTACATGAACTGGTACACGAGCCAGCAGCAGCCGCGCTGGCCGAATACCCCGCTGCCGGTACTCGGCCAGCGGCTCGCCAAACCCAACGACGCGCAGATGGACGAAGCCGTCAAGGCGGCCTTTACCGAAGCCCGCACGACGCGCCGCCAGGTCTACTCGCCGCTCATCTACGACGACCTGCATAACGGCTACATCACGCTGCAAACCCCGGTGTATCGCGACCGCGAATTTCTCGGCACGATTGCCGCCGTGTTCTCGGTAGAAGGCATCCTGAAGCACGACATTCCAGCTGAGTTGTCGGCGAAGTACAAGATTTCGATCATCGACGTGAACAACCGCGAGTTGACCACCACGTCCACCCGTCCGCGCCTGCCGCGCGACATGTTCTACGACCTGCCGCTCGACCCGCCCGGTCAGGGCGTCTCGGTGCGCGTGTACGCGTATCCGCAGATGACCAACTTCACCAACAACACGCTGGTCTGGCTCGTCGCCGGCCTGTCGTGTTTCGTGTTGTGGAGTCTCTGGAGTCTGTGGAAACACACGCGGCAACGCTTCGAAGCGCAGCAGGCGCTGTACGCCGAAGCGTTCTTTCGCCGCGCGATGGAAAACTCGGTGCTGATCGGCATGCGCGTGCTCGACATGCACGGCCGCATCACCCACGTCAATCCGGCGTTTTGCCGCATGACGGGCTGGGATGAAAGCGATCTGGTCGGCAAGCACGCGCCGTTCGCTTACTGGCCGCGCGACGCTTATCCGGAAATGCAGCGCCAGCTCGACATGACGCTGCGCGGCAAGGCGCCCTCCTCGGGGTTCGAACTGCGCGTGCGCCGCAAAGACAGTTCGTCGTTCCACGCGCGCCTCTACGTCTCGCCGCTGATCGACAGCTCGGGCCGTCAGACCGGCTGGATGTCGTCGATGACCGACATCACCGAGCCGAAACGCGCGCGCGAAGAACTGGCCGCCGCGCACGAACGCTTCACCACGGTGCTGGAAAGCCTGGACGCCGCCGTCTCCGTGCTGGCCGCCGACGAAGCCGAACTGCTGTTCGCCAACCGCTACTACCGGCATCTGTTCGGCATTCGCCCGGACGGGCATCTGGAATTAGCGGGCGGCGGGTTCGATAGCGCACAGGCGTCGTCCGATTCCATCGATATGGTGGATACCTATGCCGGGCTACCCGCGGCCGCGTTGACCGAAAGTACCGCCGATGCGCAGGAAATCTACGTGGAAAGCATCCAGAAATGGTTCGAAGTGCGCCGTCAGTACATCCAGTGGGTGGACGGCCACCTCGCGCAGATGCAGATCGCGACCGACATCACCACGCGCAAGCAGGCTCAGGAACTGTCGCGTCAGCAGGACGAAAAGCTCCAGTTCACCAGCCGGCTCATGACAATGGGCGAAATGGCCTCGTCGCTCGCGCATGAGCTCAACCAGCCGCTCGCCGCCATCAACAACTATTGCTCGGGCACCGTCGCACTGGTCAAATCGGGGCGCACCACGCCCGACAATCTGCTGCCGGTGCTGGAAAAAACCGCCCAGCAGGCCGTGCGAGCAGGCATGATCATCAAGCGCATTCGCGAGTTCGTCAAACGCAGCGAGCCGAAGCGCCAGGCCGCGCGCGTGTCCGATATCGTCGCGGACGCCATCGGTCTCGCAGAAATCGAAGCGCGCAAGCGGCGCATCCGTATCGTCACCGATCTGCGCTCGCGGCTGCCGGTCATTCACGTCGACCCGGTGCTGATCGAACAGGTGCTCGTGAACCTGCTGAAGAACGCCGCCGAAGCAATGGCCGAAGCCCGCCCTAACGCCGTCGATCCGGTCATTCGCGTCGTCGTGCGACTGGAGAACGGCTTCGTGTGCATCAGCGTCGTCGACCAGGGGCCGGGGGTCGACGAAGCGACCGCCGAGCGTCTCTTTGAACCGTTTTACAGCACCAAGTCCGATGGCATGGGCATGGGGCTGAACATTTGCCGTTCGATCATCGAATCGCACCGTGGCCGTCTGTGGGTCGTCAACAACGTCGAATCCGACGGCCATATCACAGGCGCCACGTTCCATTGCAGTCTGCCCATTGGAGAGCCTGACGACCCGAGCAACGGCGGGTCACGGGCGCCGACACCACAAACCGTTACGGGAGAGCTATGAACAGCCCAGTCACCACACAGGAAACAGTCTTTGTCGTCGACGACGACGAGGCCGTGCGAGATTCGCTGCGCTGGCTGCTGGAGGCGAACGGCTACCGCGTGCAATGCTTCTCCAGCGCCGAGCAGTTCATCGACGCGTGGCAGCCGCATCAGCATCCGGGCCAGATCGCCTGTCTGATCCTCGATGTGCGGATGTCCGGCATGAGCGGTCTCGAACTGCAGGAACGCCTGATCGCCGACAACACGCTTTTGCCGATCATCTTCGTGACGGGTCACGGCGACGTGCCGATGGCCGTGTCGACCATGAAGAAAGGCGCGATGGACTTCATCGAAAAGCCGTTCGACGAGGCCGAACTGCGCAAGCTGGTCGAGCGCATGCTGGACAAGGCGCGCAGCGAAAGCAGCAGCGTCCAGCAACAGCGCGCCGCCGCGGAACGTCTGGGCAAGCTGACCGCACGCGAGCACCAGGTGCTCGAGCGCATCATCGCCGGCCGTCTGAACAAGCAGATCGCCGACGACCTCGGCATCAGCATCAAAACGGTGGAAGCGCATCGCGCCAACATCATGGAGAAGCTGAACGTGAACACCGTCGCCGACCTGCTGCGTCTGGCGCTGTCGAACAAGCCGCAAGCCGCGCAGTAAACGTAGAGCCGGCGTGCCCGTCAGGGCGCGCCGCGTGCCGCAGCCCACGAGCAGTCGTGGGCTTTCTTTTTGCCTGCTTTTCTTCCCCGCCCTCGCCCGCGATTGCCGCTTAAGCCGCACGACGAGGCCGGTATAATGTCGCACTTCGCAACGGTGCCCGACTCCGCTGCCGCGCTCACGGCGTGCCTCCGCTTTCCAATCTGCCCTTCTCGACCGACCATGACTGCCAAACTGATCGACGGCCTAGCCCTTTCCAAGACCCTGCGCGCCGACCTCGCCACGCGCGCCGCCGCCCTCACTGCCCGTGGCCATCAACCGGGCCTCGCCGTGGTGCTGGTGGGCGACAATCCGGCCAGCGAAGTGTATGTGCGCAACAAGGTCAAGGCCTGTCACGACAACGGTCTTGGCTCGTCGTTCGACCGCTACCCGGCCGATCTGCCGGAAGAAGAGTTGCTCGCACGCATCGACGAACTGAATAACGATCCGGCCATCCACGGCATTCTGGTGCAGTTGCCGCTGCCCAAACATATCGACAGTCACAAGGTGATCGAGGCAATCGCGCCGGAAAAAGACGTGGACGGCTTTCACGTCGCCAATGCCGGTGCGCTGATGACCGGCCGGCCGCTGTTTCGTCCCTGCACGCCATACGGCGTGATGAAAATGTTCGCCGCGTACGACATTCCGTTGCAAGGCGCGAACGCTGTCGTGATCGGCCGCTCGAACATCGTCGGCAAGCCGATGGCGCTGCTGCTGCTCGAAGCCGGCGCGACGGTCACGATCTGCCATAGCAAGACCCGCGATCTGGCCTCGCACACGCGCAACGCGGATATCGTGGTGGCCGCCACTGGCTTGCGCAACGTGCTCACCGCGGACATGGTGAAGCCGGGCGCGGCGGTGATCGACGTCGGCATGAATCGCGACGACGCCGGCAAGCTGTGCGGCGACGTGGATTTCGCCGGTGTGAAGGAAGTGGCCGGCTACATCACGCCGGTGCCGGGCGGCGTCGGCCCGATGACCATTACGATGCTGCTGGTCAATACGGTCGAAGCGGCCGAACGCGAAGCCGATCAGGCCGAAGCCAACACCGCGACGAACTGAAGCAGCAAGGCGGCACGAAAACCTCCGCGCCGCTTTAGCCCACCGCTTCAGCCCACTACCTCAGCGCGCCGCCACCTCCGCACCCAGCGGACCGGACCGGCGCGCGAGGCGCGCCCGGCACCATTTGAGCACCGGCCGCTCCACGCCGTGCCACGACAGCGCAGCACAAGCCAGAATGCACGGCGCAGCCACTAGCAGCGCCGTCACATGGCTCCACTGCGGCGCAAGATTCGCGATGCACTGCTGCACCATGAAACCGTACAGATAAATGCCGTACGAGTAGTCATGCCGCGGCACGAAACGCCGCAGCAGCGGCGTCGTGCCGACCCACAGCACGCCATACACGAACGCCAGATAAAACAGCGGCTGGCCGCCGGCCGTATCGCGGAACACCAGAAACACCATGGTGAACGCCAGCGCCGTCAGCCCGTTGATATCGATCCGTTCGCGCCATCCATACAGCAGCATGCCCAGCATGAAGAAGGGCTCTGGCCAGAACGAATAGCCGCCGGGCGTTTCGCTGAAATCGCGCAAACCGATCTCCAGATGCGGCACGTGCACCCGCAGCACGAACGCCGCACAGCCGAGCAGCGCCGCGAGCGCGATGCCGCGCGGGCTCGACAGCAGCCCGACGAAGCCCGTCAGCATGACGATCAGATAGCAGCGCACTTCGAGCGGCAGCGTCCACAGCGGCGCGCAGATATCGACGGGAAAGCGGTTGTGCTCGAACACGCCGGGCAGCGCCCAACCGGCCTTGAGCACGATGGTGGAAAAGTTGTCGAGATTCGCCCACGTCATGCCGTCGGCGAAATACTCGCGCAGCGGCAGCGTCGTGAACAGCGGCCCGATGATGAACACGGTCACGAGCGAGCCGAGCGCCACCGCCGGCCACAACCGTGCGATACGCAATGCGGCGAAGCGCGCCACCGAACGCTGGCGATCGAAGCTGGCCGTCACCAGCATGCCGCTCAGCAGAAAAAACGCGTAGACGCCGAGCGCGCCCAAGCCGTCGAAGCCGAGCGCGCGTTCAACCCAGTCGGTCGCGCCGTCGGGCGCCTGCAGAATGTACGAATGGCCATAAACGACCGCGATGGCCGCCAGCAGCCGCACCAGGTCGAAATTGTTGCCCTTGCGCGAGAGAGCGTGCGAAAGCGGGTTCATCGATACCTCGGACAGTGGGCGCCGCAAAGCGTCAGCGAGACCCCAGAATGCGGCATGGCAGCAATCCGGACCGTTCGCCGTCGCACAAAGCACGCCGGCGAGACAGGCTGGCCCCCGCACCGCCCCGACATCTGATAATTTGTCGGCCAACGGATTGGAATCGGCCTACCCGCCCCAATACTGTCCCTATCGGGCGTTTCGTCGGGCGAAAAGCCGGGCGAGCCGCCGATCAACCGCACGTCGCCCTACTCGTATCAATCGCGTCGAGCATGCGCGTCATTCACCCGCGTCAGACAGGAAGCCTTATGTCCACTACCCCCTCGACTCACGACAATCCGCTCCTCGATTTTTCCGACCTGCCGCGCTTTGGCGAAATCCGTCCCGAACATGTCACGCCCGCCCTCGATGTGCTGCTCGCCGATGCCAGCGCCGCCGTCGAACGCGCGGCCCTGCCGATCACGCCTGCGTCATGGGCCGACGTGGTCGAGCCGGTCGAACGCGCCACCGAACCGCTCTCGCGCGCCTGGAGCGTGGTCGGCCACCTGAACGCGGTCGCCGATACCCCCGAACTGCGCGCCGCCTACGGCGAAAACCTGCCGCGCGTGACCGAATTCTGGTCGAGCGTCGGCCAGAACCTGGCGCTCTACGACAAATACAAGGCCCTGAACGCCGCCGACGATTTCGCGGCCCTCACCGGCGAGCGCAAGAAAATCCTCGGCAATGCGCTGCGCGATTTCCGTCTGTCGGGCGCCGAATTGCCGGAAGACCAGAAACCGCGTTTCGCCGAACTGCAGGAACGCCAGGCCGCGTTGTCCAAAGCGTTTTCCGATCACGTGCTGGATGCGACGAACGCGTACGCGTATCTGGTCGCCGCGGGTGACGAAGCGCAACTGGCCGGTTTGCCGGAAGACGTGATCGAAGGCGCGAAGGAAGCCGCCGAACGCGAAGGCAAGACCGGCTACAAGTTCACGCTGCATTTCCCGTCGTATTTCCCCGTGCTGCAGTATTCGGAAAATCGCGCAATGCGCGAAGCGATGTATCGCGCGTACGTGTCGCGTGCGTCCGAACTCGGCGCGCAATACGGCAACGGCAAGCCCGAATGGGACAACACGCAGGTGCTCGCCGACCAGTTGAAGCTGCGCGCCGAAGAAGCGCACATGCTCGGCTACGCGAACTTCGCCGAAGTCTCGCTGGCACCGAAAATGGCCGAATCGCCGGCGCAGGTCATGGCCTTCCTCGAAGACCTCGCGACCCGCGCGCGTCCGCATGCCGAACAGGACTGGAAAGAGTTGCGCGAGTTCGCCGCGAACGAACTCGGCATGACCGACCTGCAACCGTGGGACACGACCTACGCCGCCGAGCGTCTGCGTCAGAAGCGTTACTCGTTCTCCGAAAACGAAGTCAAACAGTACTTCCCGGAAGACGCCGTCTTCAAGGGTCTCTTCAAGGTCACCGAGACGCTGTTCGGCGTGCGCATCCGCCGTGACGAAGCGGCCGTGTGGCATCCGGACGTGCGCTTTTTCCGCGTCGAAAACCAGGACGGCGGGCTCGTCGCGCAGTTCTATCTCGACCTGTACGCACGCGAAGGCAAACGCGGTGGCGCATGGATGGACGACGCGCGCGGCCGTCACAAGCACACGCAGGGCCGCGTGCAAACGCCGGTCGCGTATCTCACCTGCAACTTCTCCGCACCGGTCGGCGGCAAGCCGGCCTGCTTCACGCACGACGAAGTCATCACGCTGTTTCACGAATTCGGGCATGGTCTGCATCACATGCTCACGCGCGTCGACGAACTGGGCGTGTCGGGTATCAACGGCGTGGAGTGGGATGCTGTCGAACTGCCGTCGCAATTCATGGAGAACTTCTGCTGGGAGTGGGACGTGCTCTCCGACATGACCTCGCATGTCGAAACGGCCAAACCGCTGCCGCGCGACCTGTTCGACAAGATGCTCGCCGCGAAGAACTTCCAGAGCGGTCTCGGCACGCTGCGCCAGATCGTGCTGTCGATGTTCGACATGCAACTGCATATCGACTTCGATGCAGGCGGCACGAAGAGCGCAACCGAACTCGCGAGCGAGATCAACGAACGCTTCCACGTCATTCCGCAAGCGTCGTTCTCGCGCTGGCCGAACACGTTCAGCCATATTTTCGCGGGCGGTTACGCGGCGGGTTACTACAGCTACAAGTGGGCCGAAGTGCTGTCCGCGGATGCCTACGCGGCGTTCGAAGAAGCCGCGCAGAACGCGAGCGGCAGCGTGCTCGATCAGGCGACCGGCATGCGGTATCGCAAGGAGATTCTGGAAGTGGGCGGTAGCCGCCCGGCAATGGAATCGTTCAAGGCGTTCCGCGGCCGCGAGCCGAATATCGACGCGCTGCTGCGTCATAACGGCATGACGCCGGGCGCGGCGCATTGAGCGTGGCCTGACGCATCGTAGGTGGCAACGCAAAAGCCGGCGACCTGTGCAAACAGGCGCCGGCTTTTTTCATCGTCGCGTCCGCAAAAACACTACCCGCGATGCAGCTTGAAATCGACCTGCTGCGGCCGTCCTTCCAGCGACAAACTCGCCCGCGCCGCCGGCGCGCGGCTCACCACCTTGCCGCGGCTCACCACCGCGAGACGCGCGGCGCGCAGGCGGATTGCTTCGACCGGATCGCGCGCGTCGAGCACGACCAGATTGGCCGCGCAGCCCGGCGCGATACCGTAGCCTTCCAGCCCCAGAATGCGCGCCGCGTTCACCGTCACCGCATCGAAACACGCATGCATTCCGTCGACGCCCGTCATCTGCGCCACGTGCAAGCCCATGTGAGCGACTTCGAGCATGTCGCCCGAGCCGAGGCTGTACCACGGGTCCATCACGCAATCGTGGCCGAATGCGACCGTGATGCCGGCCGCCATCATCTCCGGTACGCGGGTCATGCCGCGCCGCTTGGGGTACGTATCGCTGCGCCCCTGCAGCGTGATGTTGATCAGCGGATTGGCAATCGCCGCCACGCCGCTCTCGCGCATCAGCGGCAACAGTTTGCTGACGTAGTAGTTGTCCATCGAATGCATGGACGTCAGATGCGAACCGGTCACGCGCCCGTGCAAACCGAGCCGATGCGTTTCGGCCGCGAGCGTTTCGATGTGACGCGACATCGGGTCGTCCGATTCGTCGCAATGCATGTCGACGCGCAGGCCCTGCTCTGCCGCGTATTCGCACAGCAGCCGCACGGACTGCGCGCCATCGGCCATCGTGCGCTCGAAGTGCGGAATGCCGCCGACCACGTCGACGCCCAGTGCAATCGCCCGCTTGAGATTGTCGAACGCGCCGGCGCTGCGCAGGATGCCGTCTTGCGGAAAGGCGACCAGTTGCAAGTCGAGATACGGCGCGACCCGCCGCTTTACTTCGACCAGCGCCTCGACGGCCAGCAATCGCGGATCGCAGACGTCCACGTGACTGCGGATGGCGAGCAGCCCGCGCGCGACCGCCCAATCGCAGTACTGCAACGCGCGCTCGATCAACGCTTGCTGGGTGAGGTCCGGCTTCAGCTCACCCCATAACGCGATGCCCTCGAGCAAGGTGCCCGACGCATTCACGCGCGGCAAACCGTACGACAGCGTGGCGTCCATATGAAAGTGCGGATCGACGAATGGCGGCGTGACGAGCGAGCCCGCCGCGTCGATTTCTTCGCGTGCGCTCGCGGCCAGAGTCGGCTCGACGGCGACGATGCGACCGGCCTCGATGCCGATGTCGACCGGGTGTTTCTGGTGCGATGCGGCGCTCGGCGGCAGCATCGCGTGGCGGATGATCAGGTCCATGTATCGCTCCTGTTGAGCCGGTCTCATTCGTTCGAGCGGCTTCTAAGTGCTGTCGATTCTATCGGCGTCAGAAAACGTGCGGCGGGTTTTCTCGGCTTCGGGCGTGCTTCGGGTTTGCTTCGGGTCTGCTTCTGTTGTGCTTCGGACATGCGTCCGGACCAAAACGCCCGCCTCGTGTACCGGCGCGCGGCGGCTTATCCGTACCGGCGCCGGCGTCGCATGCCGACCTATACTCGTGCGCCACCGGCTAGCGTTTCTCTTCGCGGAACAGACACATGAAAACCATCGGCGTGATCGGCGGAATGAGTTGGGAATCGTCCACCGAGTACTACCGGCTTCTGAACCGCTATGCGAAGGACCGGCTCGGCGGCCATCACAATGCGCGCAGCCTGTTGCTCACGCTCGACTTCGCGACGATCGAAGCCGCACAGCGCGCCGGCGACTGGCCCGCGCTCGGCGAGCAGATGGCCGACGCCGCGCGGCAACTCGAACGTGGCGGCGCCGATCTCGTTCTGCTCGCGACCAACACGATGCATCGCGTGGCGAGTTCGATCGAGCAGGCCGTGAGCATACCGTTCCTGCACATTGCCGACCCGACGGGTGTTGCGCTTTGCGCGGCGGGCATCGGTCGCGTCGGTCTGCTCGGCACGCGCTATACGATGGAACAGGCTTTCTATGTAGACCGTCTGCGCGAGCGCTATGGGCTCGATGTCCTGATTCCCACCGAAGCCGAACGTCACGACGTGCATCGCATCATTTACAACGAGCTGTGCCATGGCGTGGTGAGCGATGCGTCGCGCGAAGTGTATCGACGGATCATCGACACCCTGGCGGCACGCGGCGCGCAAGCCGTCATTCTCGGTTGTACGGAGATTACCTTGCTGATCAAACCGGACGACTCCGCGCTGCCCGTGTTCGACACCACCGCGCTGCATGCGCAGGCGGCAGTTCAATGGGCGATCGATGCGGCATGACAGCGCTAACGCCGCTGAGGCCGCAGAGGCCGCTCAGGCCGCCAGCCGGTACTCATAACGCGGGCGTTCCCGATCGTCGAGAATCGCATACGCCGCGGCCAGATTGCCGGGCTCGGGATTTAGCCATGCATCGACGTTTTCCGGCTTGATGGGAATGATGCAGCGGTCGTGACCGGCCAGCGCGATTTCGGGCGGCGGGTCGTCGGTAATAACCGCAAACGACAGCAGGTCCGCTTCGCCCTTGCTCGTCCAGTGCGACCAGAGACAGGCGACCAGCATGTCCTGCGGCGGGTCCGGCCGGAATTCGAGCACGACGTTCTCGTCCTGCTCTCCTGCCGCGAGTTCGCGGCCTTCCAGCCTCGCGCGCGAGACGTTTTCGTAGAACGCGCTCACGATCATGACTCCGTGCAAGTAACCGAACAGCGGCTTCCAGAATCCTTCGAGGTTGTCGCGCCGCGCGTTGTACGTGCCGGGGAATTTGACATCGTAAAACGCGGGCTTTCCGGCGGGACGGCATTGATAGCGCATCGGCCGGATCACGCGCCAGCCGTTTTCCATGACCATCACCGGCGCGTAATGACCGGGGAAAATGCGTGAGTCGCGAAGCTGCGGCTCGGTTCGCTTCAAATCGTCCAGACGGCCAAGCGTCCACGCGATCTTGTCCGTCGCAATCCGCCGGCTTTCGGTGGCCGCCTTCGTGACTCGCGTTTGCAGCGTGCGCTCGGCATCCGCGAGACGGGTGCGCTGCCTGAACAGGTCTTGCTCCAGTTGCGCCGTCTGCTGTGTATCGAAGCTCGCGATGAGCGCCGCGATGTCGCGCTCGGCATCGGATTGCGGCGCGCGAAACGCGTCTTCCATGCCCTTTGGAATTTTCGCCTTGCTGCCCTCGGCGCGTTCGAAGAAAAGTCGCGCGAATTCCTCGATGCTCATCTGCGCGCCGAACATCCTGACGTATTGCCGAAAGTCCGCCTGAATCTGAGCCGAATAGCACATGGACGCCTCCGTTCGCTGGTCCGATGATACCGACAACCCGCATCCGGCTAGAAAAAGTCCCGGCTTACCGAGTGCAGGCCGCCCAGCAGATGAGACATATCGACCAGGAAGTGCGCCACGAGGTGGCGCACTTCCCCTTGCGACTGCCACGTCCCGTACACGGCGAGCAGGCTCGAGCCGAGCGCTTCCTTGCGCTGCTTTTCCAGCAGACCCGGCCACACGATCACGTTGACGTTACCCGTCTCGTCTTCGAGCGTGACGAACATCACGCCCTTGGCGGTTCCGGGACGCTGGCGCACGGTCACGAGCCCGCAGCCTCGCGCGAGCCGTCCGTCGCGATACGTGCGCAGCGTCGAGGCCGGCATCAGGCGGTTCGCCTGCAATTGCGGCCTGAGCAACGCCAGCGGATGCCGGCCGAGCGTCAACCCGAACGAGCGGTAATCGGCGACCAGGTCGTTGGCTTCGGTCGGCGCGCCCAGCTCCGGCGTCTCGTCGTCGATCGCGGCGGCGCACAGCATGTCCTTGTCCGGCACGGCCGCGACCGATTGCCAGAGCGCCTCGCGGCGATTGCCCGCGAGCGACGCCAGCGCATTGGCGTCGGCGAGAACGTGCAGGTCTTTGCGGTCCAGTTGCGCGCGCCGCGCGAGGTCGTTGACGGTCGTGAAGGGACGAACCGCGCGCGCGTTTTCAATCCGCTCCGCTGCACCGTCTTTCATGCCGCGCAGCAACGAAAGACCGAGCCGCACCGCGGGTTGCGCCGCGCCTTCGCCATATTCGAGCGACGAGTCCCAACCGCTGACGGTCACGTCGACCGGCAGCACCTCGACGCCGTGCCGGTGCGCATCCTGAACCAGTTGCGACGGCGAATAGAAACCCATTGGCTGACTGTTCAGCATCGCGGCCAGAAACGCCTCCGGCTCATGACATTTGAGCCAGCTGCTCGCGTAGACCAGCAGCGCGAAACTGGCCGCGTGACTCTCGGGAAAACCGTACTCGCCGAAGCCTTTGATCTGCTCGAAAATCGCCTCCGCGAACGCGAGTTGATAGCCGCGCTGCTGCATGCCGAGCACGATGCGGTCGTAGTATTTTTCCAGACCGCCTTTGCGTTTCCAGGCCGCCATCGCGCGGCGTAACTGGTCCGCTTCGCCGGCGGTAAAACCCGCTGCCAGAATCGCGACCTGCATCACCTGCTCCTGGAAAATCGGCACGCCGAGCGTTCGACCCAAGGCGGTTTCGAGTGCGGGGCTCGGGTAGCTGACCGGCTCGAAGCCCTGGCGACGCTGCAAATACGGATGCACCGCGCCGCCCTGGATCGGCCCCGGCCGCACGATGGCGACTTCGATCACGAGGTCGTAGAACCTGCGCGGCTTCATGCGCGGCAGCATGCTCATCTGCGCGCGCGATTCGATCTGGAACACGCCGACCGTGTCGGCCGCCGAAATCATGTCGTAGGTCGCCTCGTCCTCGGCCGGAATGTCCTGCATCTCGAAACGCTCGCCGCGCTTTTCCGACACGAGATCGAGCGCGCGCCGGATCGCCGACAGCATGCCGAGCGCGAGCACGTCGATCTTGAGCAATCCAAGCGATTCCAGATCGTCCTTGTCCCACTCGATGACCGAGCGATCCACCATTGCGGCATTCTCGACCGGCACGAGCCGCGTGAGCTTGCCGCGACTAATGACGAAGCCGCCCGAGTGTTGCGACAGATGACGCGGAAAATTCAGCAACTGCGACGCGAGCCGGGCCCACGCCTGAATCAGCGGCTTGTCCGGATCGAGGCCCGACTCCGTGAAGCGCTTGAGCAGGTCCTGACTCGTATCGAACCAGTGATGCGACTTCGCCACCGCGTCCACGATCTGCGGATCGACACCGAGCGCCTTGCCCGTCTCGCGCAACGCGCCGCGCGGCCGGTAAGTGGAGACCGCTGCCGCAATCGCCGCGCGATCGCGCCCGTACTTGCCGTAGATGTACTGGATGACTTCTTCGCGCCGCTGATGCTCGAAATCGACGTCGATATCGGGCGGCTCGCCGCGCTCCTTCGAGATGAACCGCTCGAACAGCATGTTGCCGCGCGCCGGATCGACCTCGGTCACGCCGAGGCAATAGCAGACCGCGCTATTCGCCGCCGAGCCGCGTCCCTGACACAGAATGTGCTGGCTGCGCGCGAAACGCACGATGTCGTACACGGTCAGAAAATATGGCTCGTATTCGAGCTCGGCGATCAGTTCCAGTTCGTGTTCGAGCTGCTCCTGAACCTTGTGCGGGATGCCCGCTGGAAAGCGCCGCTGCGCGCCGATGTAAGTCTCCTGGCGAAGATACGCGGTCGGCGTGATGCCGAACGGCACCAGTTCGTCGGGATACTCGTAGCGCAACTCGTCCAGCGAGAACGTGCAGCGGCTGGCAATGTCGAGCGTCGCGGCGAGCGCGTCGTCCGGATAGAGATTGGCGAGCCGCAATCGGGAACGCAGATGCTGTTCGGCATTCGGCGCGAGCTCGTAGCCGCATTCGTGCACGGGCTTGCGCACGCGGATCGCCGTCATCGTGTCCTGCAACGGCTTGCGCGAGCGCACGTGCATGACGACATGACCCAGCGCCACGACCGGCACGTCCCGATTGCGGGCGACGAACTCGACCGCGCCGCGATGGATGTCGTCCATCGCGCGCTGATGCAGCACCAGCCCTACCCAGGCGCGACCGGTGAATGTCTCGTCGAGCCATTCGAGGTGCGCGTCCAGCACGTCCTCTTTCGCCGGGAAGTCGGGCACGAGGATCGCCAGACAATCCGGCATGCCGAGCAGATGCCGGTTCTCCTTGTCCGGCCGCGAGAGATCGTGGGGCGAAAGCCGGTACTCGCCCTTCGGCGCGCGGGTGCGCGCCAGCGTGATCAGTTCGGACAGGTTGCCGTATCCCTCGCGGTTTCTGGCGAGCAGGATCAGTCCGAAAGCCGGCGACCCGTCGGCGTGGGTCAGGCGGAAATAGGAACCGACGATAAACGGCAGCTTCGACTCCTTCGCCGCGACGTGGGCCCGCACGACGCCGGCGAGCGAGCATTCGTCGGTCATCGCCAGCGCGGCATAGCCGAGTTGCGCCGCGCGCTGCGCCAGTTCTTCCGCATGCGACGCGCCATGCAGAAACGTGAAATTGGAAAAGCAGAACAGTTCCGCGTAATCCGGCAGCGTGGAGAAAGTGGCATCCATGGCGGGTTATCCGGCGCGCTAACCGAACAGGCCGTGGAGAAACCACCGCTGGTCGTCTTCGGCGTCGCGGCTGCTGACGCGCTCGCGATAGATCCAGAAACAGCTTTGGTCCACACCTTGCGCGACGAAGTAATCGCGCGTCATCAGTTCGCCGTCGAACCAGCCGGACTCGATGCGTTCGCCCGGCGACACCATGCGAAGCGGCGAGCCATAGAACGGGCGATGCTGGCGCATCAGCAGGCGCACCGGTTTTTCCAGCAGCCAGGTGGGCCGCGGAAGTCCGTGCGGCAGCGCCGTGCCTTTCGACGCGCTCGCCACCGGCACCCAGCGGTTCGCGATTTCCGGCCGGTAATCGGCGGTCGGCGCGGGCCGCAGCACGTTGTCCTCGCCTAGCCGCGCGACCAGCAGTTCGACCAGCCGGGCGTGATCCTCGGCCGTGCCGCCCGGCTCGGGAAACAGCGTGTCGGACTCGGGAATGGCCGGCTGAACCGTGGCGGCGACGAGCCGCAGCGCGATGATCGGCGCACTCAGTTCCTCGATGCGACCGAGCCGCTCCTTGATCAGACGCACCAGGTGTTCTTCCCGCCAGGTCGGCTCGCCGAGCGCGATCGAGATCGAGGTGGGCTCGATCGCGTGCCTGCCGCGCTCGTGCTCCAGAAACAGCGTCGCGCCCGTCAGCGCCAGTTGTTTCGCGCACAGCCAGCCGCAAAGCTGCACGATCAGCCGATGCGCACCGAACAGCGCCGCCTCCGCGTGTTCGATGCGATCCGGCATTTCGATCCGCGCGGCAAAGGTCGGCGGCAATTCCAGCCAGTCGAACAACTCGGGCGCCGTGCCGAATGCGCGATCGAGCGAATCGAGCAGATGCTCGCCGCAACGACGCTGCAAGCCCGCGCGCGGCAGCCTGCGGACATCGGCGATCGATCCGCAGCCGAGTCCCGTGAACCAGTCTGCGAACGGTCTTATTTCCGGGACAGATAGCAACGACAAGGCGGACAGTTGCCGGTCGAGCGAGTCGAGTTTCAACACCCGCCGGTTGCGGTGTTTGGCGAGCAGCCACGCGCCCTGCCCGGTGGGCGCCGCGCTGATGCGCGCGGTGAAGCCCAACGCCGCCAGAATGGCTTTCGCCTGCCGGCAGATCGCAAGCAGCCCGCCGAACAGACGCAGGCTCGCGCCGATGTCGGCCACCACGACGGCTTCGTCGAGCACGGCCACGTCGGGCGAGAACTGCATGAGCGCCACCGCGACTTCGCGTTGCGCGGCGTGTTCGCGAGCCGGGTCGCGTTCGTGCATGTCGACCTCCGGCGCGAGCGTCAGCACGCCGCCGCGTTTCATGCCGGGGCGGATACCCGCCGACCTTGCGACGCCGTCCGCAATCAGCACCTTGTCGCGCTCGAGCACCACGCTGCCGTGCTCGGGCTCAGGCAGCCACCTTGGCCGGAAGACCTCGAGTTGCAACCGGGGCAAGTGGACGGCGAGAAATACGCGCATGGTGCGAAAACAGGACAGGTGTGGGTTGGAGGGGAATCGACAGAGGTTCTGCGCGTGCTGGACCTCGTCGCTTGGTTATATCGACCGTGAGGCCGTCTTTGTCGGGTCTTAACGCGAGGCGCAGGACGGCGGGTGAAGCGTCTTGCGCGGCGGCCAGCGGGCGAACCATGAAGAAAAGCGTTTCCGCCGATTGAGCTGCCAGGTGAAGCCGGCGCAGCGACGACGTCTGGACGTGCTGGGACCAGAAAAGCAGCGCGCCGCAACTGCCGGCACGCAGGATCTGCTCGGCGGACCACAGGGCGTCGGCTGTTTTCGACGCGCGGATTTGCAGCAGTTGTTCCGGGGCGAGGCCGATGTATTCGAGGCCCAGTCCGTTGGGCGTGTGCGGCGGCTGAACCAGCGCGACGGGGCGTTTGCCCAGCGTGCTGAGGGCGGGCCGCAGCAGGCGCAATTCGCCGACGCCGGCTTGCTGGACCAGCAGGTCGATCAGCGCGCCGATGGGCCAGCCGCCGCCCGGAAGCTGTTCCGATAACGCGGGATAGCCGGTTTCGACGACGCGGCCACGGCCGCGCGCAAGCTGGGACGCCCGCCACAGGGACGGGTGAATGGCTTCCGGTATAGTGCTGGCGGCGGCGGGCATGAGGTGTAGGAAAAGACTGTATGGATATACAGTATCCTACACGGAAAGTTGCTACGGGGAACTGGCACTTTTTTGAGGAGACTTCACCCGGCGCTGCCATGGCGTTCGCCAGGTTTTAATCCACGCATCGCCGTTCACGACCACGAGCCCGACGCAGACCAGCACCGCGCCCGCCACGAAAGCGGCGCTCAGCCGCTCGTTCAGCAGCACCACACCCCACACCACGCCGAACAGCGGCGTCATGAACGACAGCACGCCGAGCCGCGCGGCCAGATAGCGGCGCAACATCGCGAACCAGACCAGGAAACTCACGAAACAGACGAATACGGTCTGGAAGACGAGGCTCGTCCACAGCGCCGGCGACCCGTGAAAGTGCGTCTTGCCGAGCAGCACGGTAGCCGCCAGCAGAATCACGAACGCGCCGGCGAGCTGATAAAACAGCGTCTGCGTGGCGGGCGCTTCGCTCAGGCGGCTGGTTCGCACCGCGACGGTCGTCATGCCCCACATCGTCCCGGCGCACAGGCCGAGCAGATCGCCCCACATCCACGCGGGAAGTCGCGCGGAATGCGAATCCAGCAACGCGGGTCCGAGAAACGCCAGCACGATGCCGAGGAACGCGAGTCCCATCCCGCTCCATTGCAACCGGCTCAGGCGTTCGTCGGGTAATCGCAGATGGAGGCCGAGCGCCGCGAAAAGCGGCGCCGTATAGAGGAATACGACCATGTGCGACGCGCTGGTCCAGTTCAGGCCTTGCGCCACGCACAGATATTCGATGGCAAAGAGCACGCCGACCGCGGCGCCCGGCATCAGCATGCCGCGCTTGAGCCAGTGCTCGCGCACGATAAGGCGCGCATAGAGCAAAACCATCACGGCAGCGGCGCCGGAACGCAGGGCGATCTGGAACACGGGCGCCGCATCGATGGCCGATGCCTTGAGCGCCACCTGCTGCAGGCTCCACGTCATGCAAAGCGCGACCATCGTGAGTGCCGCCCGACCATCGACTGTTTTTCTCATGCTCACCCCGAACTCGACGGCCCACAGTATCGACTGAACCGTTTAGCACGATATAGTGCCAAACTGACATTCGATCGCGCGAGGACGTCAACTGTGCAACGCGGCATACCGTCTCCGACAGCCCATGTGCGGCTGCCGCCTTTCTCCGACCAGCTGCCGGCGCCGGTTTTCTTCCGCACGGAGCACATGCCGGCGCATGCAACCTATCCGGTGTTGCGCCATGCATGGGGAGAATTCGTCTATTCCTACAGCGGCGTCACCGAGGTCAAAGCCGGCAACGCACACTTCATCGCGCCGCCCCATCTCGGCCTGTGGATCGCGCCGGACATCGAACACACGGGCTTCAATCATCAGGAAGCCGTGCATTGCTCGGTTTATATCCGCCGCGATCTGTGCCACGGCATGCCCGAAGAATCGTGCGCGGTGATGGTGACGCCGCTGGTCCGTTCGATCCTCGAGCACTTGCGCGATCTGCGTGAACCGCACGCGCAGACCGATGCGCCGCAACCGCAGCCGCAACCCGCCCGCGCAAGACTGCTGCGTGTGCTGGTCGATCAGCTTTCCACGTGCCGCACGACCGGTAGCTTCGTGCCGCACAGCGACGACGCGGAACTCAACACGATCCTGCAACGGTTGCGCGACGATCCCGCCGATAACCGCACCATCGCCGAACTCGCCGCGCTCGTGAACCTGACCGAACGCACGCTGATTCGCCGTTGCCAGCGCGAACTGGGCATGTCGTTGACCGACTGGCGACAGCGGCTGCGCTTCGTCGCCGCGTTGCCGATGCTTAGGGACGGACGCAGCGTCGAATCGGTCGCGTTCGATCTGGGTTATGCGTCGTCGTCGGCCTTCATCGCCATGTTTCGTCGTTTGACGGGGTCGAGCCCGAAGCGCTTCGTTGCGTGAAGGCAGACAGCAGCTCGACAGCCGCCCTTCCCGCTCGCTCCGTCGCTCGACGAGACGACCCCGCTCAGGCGACCTTCTGCTCCCCGCCGGCCGCCTGCTCGCGCATCCGACGCGCTTCGTCGCGCAGGAACTGCTGGTAATCGTCCAGATCGCCGTCGAAGGGCTCGACGCCGCCCTTGGTGACGAGCCAGAACTCGTCGCACACCGCGCGCAGCAGCGAGCGGTCGTGACTGACCAGCAGCACCGTGCCTTCGAACTCATTGAGCGCCATGCCGAGCGCTTCGCGGGTGGCCAGGTCGAGGTGGTTGGTCGGTTCGTCGAGCAGCAGCAGGTTGGGACGCTGCCACACGATCATGCACAGCACGAGCCGCGCCTTTTCGCCGCCGCTCATCGAGCCGACCGCCTGATGCACCATGTCGCCGCTGAAGTTGAAGGTGCCGAGGAACGTGCGCAGCGACTGTTCGGTGCCGCTCTGGCCGGGGGCACGCTGGTGCGCCGGCGTATCTCTGGCGAGGCGGATCATGTGTTCCATCGGCGTGTCGAGCGGACGCAGCACGTCGAGTTCCTGCTGGGCGAAATAGCCGATGTTCAGACCTTTGCCCTCGCTGATTTCGCCGGCGATGGGCGCCAGTTCGTGCGCCACGGTCTTCACCAGCGTCGACTTGCCCTGCCCGTTCGCCCCGAGAATGCCGATGCGCTGCCCGGCCAGCACGGACCGGTTGATGCCCCGCACGATCACCGTCGGCGGCGTGCCCGGCTGCGCGTCGGCCGGCGGCGGGTAGCCGAAGCTCGTGTCCAGCATCGACAGCAGCGGGTTCGGGACGTTGAGCGGCTCCTTGAACTCGAACGTGAACTCCGCGTCGGCCAGCACCGGGGCGATTTTCTCCATGCGTTCGAGCGCCTTGACCCGGCTCTGCGCCTGCTTCGCCTTCGAGGCCTGGGCCTTGAAACGGTCGATGAATTTCTGCAGATGGGCAATCCTGTCCGCCTGCTTGGCCATCGCGGCCTGCTGCAGCAGCATCTGTTCGGCGCGCATCTCTTCGAACTTGCTGTAGTTGCCGCCGTAGCGCACGAGTTTGGCGTTGTCGACGTGGACCGTCACCTGCGTCACTCCGTCGAGGAATTCGCGATCGTGGCTGATCACGACCAGGGTCCCCTGATAACGCTTGAGCCACGCTTCCAGCCAGACCAGCGCGTCGAGGTCCAGGTGATTGGTCGGCTCGTCGAGCAGCAGCAGGTCGGAGGGGCACATGAGTGCGCGCGCCAGTTGCAGTCGCATGCGCCAGCCGCCGGAGAAGCTGTTGACCGGCTGGGTCAGTTGCGCGGCGCTGAAGCCCAGACCCTGGATCAGCGCCTGCGCGCGGGCGGGGGCGTCGTGTGCACCGGCGTCGTGCAGGGCCATGTACGCGTGCGCCATGCGCATGCCGTCGTCGCTGGCTTCGGCGGCGGCGACTTCCGCCTGCGCGGCCAGCAGCACGGTGTCCCCCTCGATCACGAAATCGGTCGCGCTTTGCTCGGTCTCCGGCATGTCCTGCGCGACCTGGCCCATCTTCCAGGCAGCGGGAATCGAGAACTCGCCGCCGTCTTCGTGCAGCGTGCCGTTGAGAAGGCCGAAAAAGGACGACTTGCCGGCGCCATTGCGGCCGACGAGGCCGATCTTTTCGCCAGGGGTGAAGGTGACGGAAGCGTTGTCGAGGACGACATTGACGCCACGGCGCAGCGTGACATTGCGGACGGAAATCATAGGAAGCTACTTCGAGGAGGACAGGCATGATAGCCGACTGGGCGCGGGGGGCTGTTTCTTTTCTGGCTGCGGGGGTCGCGCGAAGCTCGTCGGGATACGCTTGCGCGCTTTCGTCAGGCCAGGTGCTCATTCCCCACCCATCGCCCTCACCCCCCGAACCGCGGCTCCGCCAACCCCACCACACCCAATCCGCTAACCGCAAACAGCCCACCCTTATCCCGCTCCTTCTGCGGAATGCCCCACATCGGCCGGCCCATCGTCGTCACAAAAAGAATATCCAGATCCGGGCCGCCGAACATCACGCTCGTCAGATTGCGCACCGGAAAAGGCACCACGCGGTCCAGCCTGCCGTCCGGTGCAAATCGCAGAATGCGTCCGCCGAACACCAGCGCCGACCATACGTACCCCTCGGCATCGACGGTCGCGCCATCGAACGTCCCCGCCCTATCCCGTGCCGAAGCAAACACGCGCCGGTTCGCGACGGCGCCCGTCTCGATGTCGTAGTCGTACGCGTACATCTGCCGGTCGTAGGTATCGGTGAAATAGAAGGTCCGGTTGTCCGGGCTCCAGCAGGGACCGTTCGAGCAACTGATGCCGCCATCGAGCCGCGTGACCCGGCCGTCGGTGTCGAGCCGGTACAAAGCGCCGCTGCGGCTCGACCGCTGGCCGCGATCGGCGTCGTAACGGTCGAAGTCGTAAGCCATGGTCCCGGCGATAAACCGTCCGCGCCGGTCCACCTTGCCGTCGTTGAAGCGCGTCTCGCTGTCGTCGCTTTCCGGATCGGCGATGAGCTCGACCGTCTGCGCGTCGAAGTCGTAGAAATGCAGACCGTTGGCGAGCGCGACCACGGCACCGCCCTGCTCCCGCAGCGCCATCGAACCAATGTGACGCGGCACGAAGTAGCGCCGGATATCGCTGCCGTCCGCGCGGCAACTGTTGATCTCGGCGGCCGTGCTGTCGATCCAGTACAAGCGCTGCTCCCTGACATCCCACAGCGGCCCTTCACCCAGATGATTGTTCGCATCGACAATCAGGCGCGTTTCGATCATGGTCGTCTCCGGTTATTCATCCGCTTGCGCAGTCGACGCCATCGCGGCCTTCGCCTCCGCGCGGCGCTGCGCCAGCAAGGCCATCAGCCGCCGGTCGCGCCACCGGCTGCGGTTTTCTATTTCGTCGCGCGGCAAAACCTCGCGACGTTCGGCGTCGAGCCGCGCCACGCTGTCGGGCGCCCAGTCGAACGGCACGCTGTCTTTCGCGAACGATCGGTACATCGCGCCATATCGCGTTGCATAGTCGGGGATGCCGCCGGGTGCATTCAGGTCGATGGTTTCGAACGGACCCATGAACGACCAGCGTAATCCGAGGCCATCGCGCATCACGGTATCCAGATCGGCGGCGCTGGCGTAACCCCTTGCATAGAGGCTGAGCGCTTCGTCGAGCAACACGCCTTGCAGCCGGTTCAACAGAAATCCCGGTATTTCACGCGTGACGGTGACCGGTTGCTGTCCGGCGGCTTCATAGATTGCGCGAGCGCGCTCGATGGTGGCCGGCGCGGTCCACGGCGCGCCGCATAACTCCACGAGCGGCACGAGCGAAGGCGGGTTCACGGGATGCGCCACCAGACATCGCGCGCGGCCGGCCAGTTCCTCCGTGAAGGTCGAGGCGGGCAAGCCCGACGTCGAACTCGCGAGCAGCGTGTCGGCACGCGTGAGCGCGTCCAGTTCGGCGAACAACGTGCGCTTCACCTCCACGATTTCCGCGATGTTCTCCTGCACCAGATCGACGTCCCGCACCGCATCGCCGAGTTTCCCGCAGGCGCTCAAACGGGCGACGATCTGCTCGACCGGTTCTTCGATCAGGCCATATTCCCGCAGATCCAGCAGGCTCTCGCGTATCGACGGAATCGCGCCATCGAGCATCGCGTTGTCCGCATCGTGCAGACGCACGTCGAACCCCGCGCGCGCAAACACGATGGCCCACGCGCGTCCGATGCGCCCCGCTCCCACCACCGCCACACGGTTGCTGCCCATAGTCGGCTCCCTTGAGTTCTCAGGCTTTCTTGTCGCGCAACGTGATCACGGCTGCGAGGACCACGAGTCCGTTGATGATGTCGCGCACGGCTGGCGGCACGGTCGTTCCCGCCAGCAACGTGCCGAGCGCGGTCAGCAGCAGGGCGCCGCCGAACACGCCGAGATAATGGCCGCGCCCGCCGGTGATCAGGGCGCCGCCCACCACCACGACCGCAATCGACGGCAACAGATACGGGTCGCCCATGCCGAGAAATGCCTGACTGCTGAAACCGGCGAGCAACAGCCCGACCGCAGCGGAGCACAAGCCCGACAGGCAATACACGGCCACCAGCGTCGCGCCCACTCGCACGCCCGAGAGTCTCGCGGCAACCGGCGAATTGCCGACCGCATAAACGCGCCGTCCGAATGCCGTGCGATGCAGGAGCAACAGCGCAACCGCGAGGAACAACGGCACGCACCAGGCGGCCAGCGACAACGGCCCGAAGCGGCCGTTGGTGAAGTTGCTGATGGCCGACGGCGCCCAGCCTTGCGGCGAGCCGTTGCAATAGATCAGCGTGATGCCCTGCAGCAGGCCGTTGGCGGCAAGCGTCACGACGATCGGCGGCAAGCCGAGCACCACCACGCCCACACCGTTGAAAATGCCCACGAGCAGGCCCGCGCCCAGCACGAGCGGAACGGCCCAGACGGCGGCTTCGTTCAGACCGTGCGTGAGACCCGTGAGCAACACGCCCGACAACGTGATGAGCCACGGCACGGAAAGATCGAGTCCGCCGGTGAGAATCACCGCGCCCTGGCCGAGGCCCAGGATGGCGAGGAACAGCGTGAGCGTCAGCAGGCTCGTATAGAAATTGGCGCTCACCAGCACGCCCGGCCCGTACACCACACCGGTAATCGCAATGACCGCGAAAAAGAGCAGGTAGGCGGGCACCACGTACTTGACCCATTCGCGATTGCGCTCTATCCAGTCCGATACGGCGCGGCCCTTGAGTTCGGTGTTCTCCAGCGGCCGGAAATCTTCGACTTCGAAGTTCACGCGCCGCGCGTGCGGATCGTCCGTGGCGCGTGTCCCGGTGCGCCATGCGCTCAACCATCGGCTGGCAGTCTGCGCGCAGCGATGCACCGCGGACTGCTTGCCGATCGACGATCCCAGCACGGCCAGAATCAGGATCACCGCTTCGGCAATGGTCGTGAAAAACGCGGACACGTTCAGCACGAGCAGGATATTCACGGTGATCATCAGCGTCATGGCCGCGAACACCGTGCCCACGCAACCGCCCCGCCCGCCGCCCAGCCAGGTTCCGCCGAGCACGACCGCGGTGAACATGGACAGCAGTAACGGCCGGCCGACGAGCGGATCGGCGGAACCCGTCTGCGCCGACACGTACAGCCCCGCCGCCGCGTAGAACATGCCGGCGAGCGCATACGTGGCGATCCGGTAGCCACGCACCGGCATCCCGTTCGAGTACGCACCATCGGGGTCGCTGCCCAGCGCGTAGAGACCGACGCCGAAACGCGTGCGCTTCACGAAAGTCCACACCAGCAGCGCGACGACCAGCACGGCGGCCGACATGGGCACCTTGTCCTGAATCAGGTCCGCCGTGATGAAGCCGCCGAACTGCTCGCCGATACTGCCGCCCGGTTTGTTCTGGATCAGCAGCGTAAGGCCCTGGACCATGAACATGGTCGCCAGCGTGACGACGATGGACTGCAGCCGGAACCACGCGATCAGCGCCCCGTTGATCAGACCGATAGCGCCGCCTATCGCCAGAATCAGCGCAACGCCGCCCCATTGCTGAACGGGCGTGCCTTGCACGAAGTGCACGGCCAGCACGTTCGCAAGCGACACCACCGCGGACGCCGACAGGTCGAAACCGCCGCTCAGAACCACGATGGTCTGCCCGATCGCCGCCAGCGCCAGCGTCGCGCTGCTCGAGATCACCGAGCCGACGTCGTACAGGCCCACCGGCGTGGCCGACAACGATACCCACGCGATCAGCATCGCGACGAGCGCGCCGATGGCGATGATCAGTCCACGATAATGATCGACGCGCGCCCGCACACCGAGGTGCGCACCCGGCCGCACGATGTCTTTGTCGTGTGACGCCATTGCAATTTTCATGATCGACCTCTGGTTCCTGATCCGGCTCGCGATGCTTCAGCTCGCCAGCATCTTTCGCATCACGTTTTCTTCGGTGAGCGCATCGCCATCCAGTTCGGCGACATTGCGCCCGCGATACACCACCGTCACGCGGTCGCATACGTTGACCAGTTCGGGGACGTCCGTGGAATAGAACAGCACGGCGCCGCCGGCCGCGGCGAACGCGCGCATCAGCACGAAAATCTGATGCTTGGTGCCGACATCGATACCGCGCGTCGGATCGAACATCAGCCACACGCGGCTTTGCGTGAGCAACCATTTCGCCATCGCGATCTTCTGCTGGTTGCCGCCCGAGAACGACAGGCAAGGTTTGTATTCGGCGCGCGGATTCACTTCCATCTGCGCGAGCACGCGTTGGATGGCAGACCGTTCGCGCTTGCGATCGATCAGCCCGAAACGGGTGAAGCGCCTGATGACTGGCAACGACACGTTCTCGCCTCCGGGCAGTCGCAGGAACAGACCTTCGGTCTTGCGGTCTTCCGGCAGAAAGCTGGTGGAGATGCCTGCTTTCAGCGAATCCGCCGTCGAGGTCAGCGTGACCGGCTTTCCTTCGACGAGAATCTGGCCCGCATCGATAAACGCCGCGCCGAACAGGGCCTCGAAAATCTCGCGCTGTCCCATGCCTTGCAGCGCTGCGATGCCATGCACTTCGCCGGCTTTCAAGGTCAGGTCGAAGTCGTTCACCACGCCGTCCATCCGGATGCCGCGCGCTTGCATCGCGGGCGTCGCCAGCACGGCGGGAGACGCGAGCTTTACCGGATACTTCGCTTCCATCGAGCGTCCGATGACGAGACGAATGACTTCGTCGTCGGAGATGGCGGCGGTGTCGAATGCGCCCACATCGCGGCCATTCCGGTAGACCGTCAGGCTGTCGCAGAACTCACGCACTTCCTGCATGCGATGCGTGATGAACACGAAGGTCACGCCGCGCGCCTTCATCTCTTCGATACGGCGCGCGAGCCAGGACACGTCACGGCCCGACAGCGCCGAGGTCGGCTCGTCGAGCAGCAGCACGTCCGGCTTGCGCACGAGTGCCTTGGCGATCTCGATCTTCTGACGCACGGGCAACGCGAGGTCGCGGATATAGGCGCCGGGACGCACATCGCCCAGTTCGAGCCGATCGAGCCACTCCGCCGCTTGCCGCTGGGCTTCGCGCTGACGGATGCGGCCGAACCATCCGGTCGGCTCGTACGACATCAGCAGGTTCTGCGCGACCGTCAGGTCGCGCACCAGCGTCATCTCCTGGAATGCGGTCTGCACGCCGGCCCGATGCGCGTCCCGCGGACCACGCAGGGTCACGCTGCGACCGAGGATCGAGATGCTGCCCTCGTCCGGCTGCATCAAACCCGAGAGCAGCTTGACCGTCGTCGACTTGCCCGCGCCGTTCTCGCCGAGCAGCGCGTGAACGGCGCCGCGTCTGACGCGAAACGACGCGTCGGCGAGCGCGACCGTTGCGCCGAAGCGCTTGGTCACGTTCGACAGATCGATCGCCAGGCTGCCGTCTGCCGCCAGTGAATGACTCTGCATGGAAATGCTCCTTAGTCCGGCTTGCCGGTCAGCGCCGCATTGAAGCCGACCTCGCTCGTTTCGCTCGAGTAGATGTCGGCGAACCAGCCCGGCGGCACCTTGTCCGGCGTGAATGCCGTGCACCCGGCTTTCAGCTCGTCGATAGCGCCCGTCTTGCAGAGTTTCGATTCCGCGGTCAGAACCAGCGGCAGCTTGAGCGTGACGTGCGGCGGAAATTCCTTGCCTTCGAGTTTGCCGACCGCCATCTTCAGCGCCAGTGCGCCCGAGTACGGCGGCGAGCCGTACGAGATGGACCGGTAGCCGATCGAGCGATACGAACCCTCGCCCTTTACCGTGCCCGGCGGCAACATCTGCACGCGGTGGCCGTTGGACGATTCACCCGCGCAGGGTTTGACCTTGTCGTCGGCAATGCCGGCTTCCAGCTGCATCGAGGCAGCCGTGAAGCAGCCCACCTGCATCCACAAGCCGTCGATCCTGTCCCAGCTATTCGTCGCGAGAATCTTCGACAACTCGGTCTTCGCGGTCGCCTGGCTCCACATGCCCGTGCCTTCGGCCACGATCCTGATACCCGGGTATTTAGCGAACACCGCCTTCGCCGCTTCCGTGCGCGCGCGATCCACCGAGGTGCCCGGCACGCCGTTGATCAGCACGATATTGCCCTTGCCGTTGATCGTCTTCGCGAGCCACTCGGCGGTCACCGTGCCGGCCTGCTTCTGGTCGATGGTCACGTTGTGCGCGCACGGCTCGGTGACTTCGCCGTCGTACGCGGCCACGATCACGCCCTTCGAACAGGCATTCCTGATCGCGCGGTTCAACGCGGTCGGCGAGATGGGATAGATCACGATCGCCTTCGCGCCCGCCTGCACCATGGAATTGATCTGCTGGATCTGCTTTTGCGCGTCGGTGCCGGCGACCTGGACTTCGAGATCGACCTTGTCTTTCAGGCCCGGTGTCGCGGCCATGGCCTTGACCATGTTGGCGGCTTCGGTCTGCCAGTCGTTGCCGACATAGCTCATCGACAGAAATACCTTGTATTTCTCCGCGGCGGATGCCTGATGCGAGACCGTCAGCGTCGCCAGCAACGCGGCCCCGAGCGCGAACCTTGCCGCCCGACGGATGGTGTTCGTCAGCGTTTTCATGTCTTCCTCCAACCCAATGTATGGTTATTTATTCCGGTACTACTAACTTTCAACGTGCTTCAGACGTGCGCTTGCGGGTAGTGCGATGCCGGCGGACCCCGCCACGACATTCGGGTCGTGACCGGGAATGACGAAGTCCGCGATCTGCCTGATTCGCCTGAGCGAAGCGAGTTCGGCCGCGGTCTCATGAACGATCCCGACCGGCACGAGATCGACGATGTTTTCCATGCAGCTTGCGCAATCGCCTGCGATCAGCACCACCCCGTCGGCGGTATCGACGGCAACGGACTGATGCCCCGGCGTGTGGCCCGGCGTCGGGACGACACGCACGCCCGGCGCGATATCGGTGAGGCCATGCACGAACTGCCAGCGAAAATAACCAAGCGGTTCGCGGCCGATCAGAAACTCCTGATAGAACGTCGACTGGGTCGGCAGCGGCCGGCCGGCGTATTCCCATTCGGTGGCCTGCACGACGAACCGCGCATTTTTAAACAGCGTGTTGCCGCCCGAATGGTCGTAGTGCAAATGCGTGTTGATGACGATATCGACGTCGTCCGCGCTCCAGCCGACGTACTCCCGCAGCGCGCGTTCGAGACGTTCTTCGGGCGCCTGCTCGCACGGGCAGACGAAGCTCGACACCCAGCCGGGGTCGTGAATGCCGGTGTCCACGACGATCTTTTTGTCGCCGCCGACGATCGCCGTCGACCACACCGGCACCTTGATCTGCTGACCGTAATACCGGCCGTAGATCTGCGATGAACGGTCGACGGTCAGCCAGCCCGTCGGCATGGCGACCACTTTGAGTTTGGGCACAGTCATAGCGATCCCCGCCGTCGAAGTTGAAGGAATGCGTCAGAAATTCGTGTTGTCCGCGCCTTTGAGCCCGAGCATGGCGCGCGCTTCGTCGGGCGTCGCGATGTCGAGCGACAGGCCTTCTATCACCTGACGGATTTTCACGACCTGCGCCGCGCTCGATTCGGCCAGCTTGCCGGCTTCGATCCATAGCGAATCTTCGAGTCCGACACGCGCATTCGAGCCTTGCGCCACGCCCAGTGTCGCGAGCGGAATCTGATGACGGCCCGCACCGAGGATCGACCACACGTAGTCGCTTCCAAACAGACGGTCGGCGGTGCGGCGCATGTGCATCAGATCTTCGGGATGCGGCCCGATACCGCCGAGCAGGCCGAACACGCTCTGCACGAAGAACGGCGGCTTCGCGAGCCCGCGATCGACGAAATGCGCGAGGTTATACAGATGCGAAATGTCGTAGCACTCGTACTCGAAACGCGTACCGTTCGCGCCGCAGGACGTGAGGATGTATTCGATATCCTTGAAGGTGTTCTTGAAGATCAGGTCGCGGCTGTTGGCCAGATGCTGGCGCTCCCAGTCGTGCCTGAATTCCTTGAAACGATCGAGCATCGGATAGAGACCGAAGTTCATCGAGCCCATGTTCAGCGATGCCACTTCCGGCTTGAAGTGATGCGCCGGCTTAAGACGCTCTTCCACAGTCATGTGCGGACTGCCGCCGCTCGTAATGTTGATCACCGCGTCGGTCTCGGCCTTGATGCGCGGCAGGAACTGCTGGAACACGGCGGGGTCCTGCGTCGGCCGGCCGTCGACGGGATCGCGTGCATGCAGATGCAGGATGGCCGCACCCTCTTTCGCGGCAGCCAGCGCCGCATCGCCGATTTCCTGCGGCGTGACGGGCAGATACGGCGACATCGACGGAGTATGAATCGCGCCCGTAGGCGCGCAGGTGATGATGACCTTGCGCTTGGTAGCCATGGTTTTCAGACCTCTTTGCAATTGAGAGACGTGTTTAAAGCGTTTCGACGTTGCCGCACACCGAAATGGCTTGCCCGGAGATGCCGCTGCCGCCCGGCGAACACAGGAACAGGGCAGTCGCGGCGACTTCCTCCGGCGTGGTCATGCGGCGCAGCGAGATCGTCTCGAGGTAGCGCTTCTCCATGTCTTCGTAGGAGAGACCGAGTTGCACGGCGCGAGCAGCGATGACCCGCTCGATGCGAGGTCCTTTCACGATGCCCGGCTGAATGGCGTTGACGCGAATGTTGTCCGGTCCGAGTTCGATGGCGAGGCTTTTGGTGAGCCCCACCACCGCCCACTTGGTCGCGGAGTACGGCGTACGGAATGCATAGCCGAGCCGCCCCGCCACCGACGACATCGCGATGATCGACCCGCCGTCGCGCGCTTCTTTCAGCAGGGGTACCGCGCGCCGCGCGAAATAGAACTGGGCGTTGAGATTGACATCGATGGTCTGTTCCCACTCGCCGACGTCCATCGCGTCGATACCCCCCGTCGGCCCCGCAATGCCCGCGTTGTTGATCAGCACGTCGAGGCCGCCGAGTTGTGTCGCGACGTCGTCGAAGACCCGGTCGACTGCCGCGCGGTCGGCGACATCCGCAAGTGTCGCGGTGATCGCGTTCAACTCGACGCCTGCTTCGGCGTCGAGCAGCGCGGTCGTGGCGTCCGCGCTTGCGTCGCACACATGCACGCGCGAACCGGCATCGACAAAAGCACGCGCGATGACAAGCCCGATACCCGATGCGCCGCCCGTGACCAGCACGCGTAATCCCGCGTGCGGTTTCAACATTTGCAGAACCGTCATGCCTGTCTCCGTTGATGTTTTTTCGAGGCTTGCAAGTACACCTGTCCAGCTATGCCCGTGCTGCCTCCCTGCTTTGCAGGCGCTCCTGCAAGTCGGCCGCCGCGCCGCCGATGTCTTCTTCGATACCCGCTCGCGCGCCTTCGCCATCGCCTTGCCAGAGCGCCTCGACGATCTTCTTGTGCGCCGCCATCGACAGACGCATATGCGGAATATCCGGCGCGACGAGGTTTAGAAACGGTCCGATGCGCATCCACAGGTTCTGGATGGTCGCAAGCGTCAGGTCGCTCGCGCCGTGCGTATAAATGGCGATGTGAAATTCGAAGTTGCTGCGCAGATACGCGGGGACATCGCCGGCTTCGACATGCGCGTCCATGGCGTCGAAGACGGCTTGCAGCGTGCTCAAGTGTTCCTTCGTCATTCGCGATGCAGCGCGCTTCGCCACGCAGCCTTCCAGCGAAATCCGTACATCGCGCAATTCGTCGAGCAGATCGAGCGTCATGGGCGGCACCATCAGTGCGCGCCCCGGACCGTCGATCAATGCGCCTTCGGCCTGCAGTCGGGTCAGCGCGGCGCGCACGGGCATCGTCGACGAACCGACGGCTTCCGCGACACCGCGAAGGCTCAACGCCTGGCCCGGCGCGAAACGGCCCGTCATGATCGCTTCGCGCAACTGCGCGTAAACGCGCCCCGCCATGGTTTCGCGTGCCACCAGTTCGAGCGGCAGCGAGTCGCCCGGCTCGCGTGCCGGGACTCGTGCGGGGGCTCGGGGGATGCCTTGTGCCATGAGAAAAACGACTCCTTACCAGATGTGTGACCTGTGATCACACCTTGCAACGAAGTGTGGTGTGCGCCGCCCTTCGAGTCAACAAGGAAGACGTAGGGGAAAACACGGGCCATCGGGTTGCGTCTTCGTCGAGTTGAAACCGGACAGGTTCCGATGAGCCGATGCAACCAGGCACGCGACGTGCGTCCCACTCACCTGTCGACGAAAACCCGTCTCACCTCTTTCTTGAACTCTGGAGCTTCCATGGCTACATCGACGAAAAAACCGAGCGCCGCATCCGCCAAACTGACCACCCCGACCGACCTCGGCAACGACGCGCGCAAGGAAGTGGCCGAAGGACTGACGAAGTTGCTGGCCGACGTCTTTTCACTCTTCGTCAAAACGAAAAACTTCCACTGGCACGTGAGCGGCCCGCACTTTCGCGACTATCACCTGCTGCTCGACGACCAGGCGCAATTCGTCTACGACATGATCGATCCGATCGCCGAACGCGCGCGCAAGCTCGGCGGCACGACGCTGCGATCCGTCGGACAAATCAGTACGCTGAAGCGCCTTGCCGATAACGACGCGGATTTCGTTCCGCCGATCGAGATGCTCAACGAACTGCGTAGCGACAACGAGTCGCTCGTCAAGTACATGCGCGAACTGCACGAGTTGTGCGACGACAAGGAAGACGTCGCGACCGCCAGTCTGATCGAGAACTGGATCGATCAGACGGAAGAGCGTGTGTGGTTCCTGTTCGAAGCCACGCGCTCGTAAGCGCTGGTAGCGACATAAAAAAAGGCGCCTGTGGCGCCTTTTTTCATGTCGAGCGCCTGGCCGATGCCGCTAACTCGAGCGCGGCTTTCGCAAGATCGCTCCGCCGAACGGGTACATGACTACCGCGCACTGGCACGATCACCCGACGTTGTTTGCGACCGCCGCCTCGGCGGCACGCGCGAGTCGCTCGACCCACTCCTGGTGATAGCGATAAAGCCCGCCGGGATGTTGCCGTCCGAGCACGTCGAGAAACCATTCGCCCTGCTGCGTCTCTTCCGTCAGCACGTGGCAGCCTTGCTCCGTCGGCGTGATGACCCAGCCGTGATAAGCGCTCGAGCCGGTTGCATCGCCGTCGACGGTGGTCGCCCAGGCGAGCCTTCGGTTCGGCACGCATTCGGTGACTTCGAGGCTCATCGGGAAGCCGACCGTCACGCGGCGATAGCGGGTTCCCAAAGCCAGCTTGGACTCGCCGGACAGGATCTCGACCTGATCTTCGGGCGGGAAATAGCTCGCCCAGTTCGTCGCGTCGACGAGCAGCTTCCACACCACTTCGGGCGGCGCTTTCACGTCGATGTCGTTGAGCGCGTAAATGGCCGACGTTTTCGGGTCGTAGCGCTCCGGCCAGATGACATGGTCATACATGGCTTATGGCGCCTTCTTGAAGAGATCCTGAAAAATCAGCGGCGCCCAGGTTTTGTCGCGGGCCTGCACGAGTTGGCCGCCTTCGGCGATCCGGCCGAGACCGACCGCCGCGTAGCCGAGCCGCTCGACGAGTTTCGCGACCGTTGCGCTGGCAGCGTCGTCGTCGCTGGCAAGAAAGATCACGCGGCGGCCGCCGGCGCCGACGGGATCTTCGGCAAGCACTTTCGCGGGCAGATGATTGAAGGCCTTGACGAGCGATGCGCCCGCGAACGCTTTCGCCACGACCGCCGAAGACGGCAGGTTGTCCAGCTCGTCGAGCGGCACGCCGTAGGCATTGGTGGCGTCGATCACGACTTTGCCTTGCCAGCTGGCCGCTGCCCGCGCGACGTCGCGATGGGCGCGGAATGGGACCGCCAGAATGATCACGTCAGCCTCGAGCGCGGCCTGCAACGTGAGAGGAACCACCTTGTCACCCAACTCGCCGGCCAGAGGCGCGAGCGATTGCGGACCACGTGTATTCGCGATGCCGACCGGGATGCCGCTGCGGGCAAATCGATGTGCGATGGCGGCGCCGACACTGCCGCTGCCGATGATGGAATAAGTCATGACAACTCCTGAGAGGTTTGCGCTAAACGAGAACGTCGCTGCGTTGGGAAGAATCATCGCAGCGCCCCGTGCATCTGAGAAGCCGGTATATCACGATACAATCCATCTACCTTAGAGATAGGTGACAAAGCAATGCTGGACGGAATTTCGCTGGATCAGCTCAGAACCTTCATCGCTGCCGTGGATGAAGGCAGCTTCTCGGCGGCCGCCCGCAAGCTCAACCGCGTACAGTCCGCAGTGAGCGGCTGGGTCGGTGGACTGGAAAGTCAACTGGACGTGGTGCTGTTCGACCGCTCGGGCCGGTTTCCGAAGCTCACAGCGGAGGGCGTGCTGCTGCTCGCCGATGCCCGCAACATCGTCGCCGGCGTGGACACGCTGAAGGCACGCGCGAGACTCATGACTTCGGGCGTGGAGCCGGAACTCTCGGTGGTGGTCGATGTTTTCTTTCCGACGACGGTGATCAGCGCCGTCGCCAAAGCATTCGCGGAGCAGTTTCCGTTGACGCCGCTGCGACTTTTCGTCGAAGGTCTGGGGGCGGCTTATCAACCGGTTCTGGACGGGCGTTGTAGCTTAGGGATTCTGCCGCCGCTGCCGCAGGCTTTCCCCACGCTGGTTAGCGAACGGATTGGCGAACTGCCGCTAGTCGCGGTCGCATCGGCGTCGCATCCGCTTGCTCGCGTGGGCCATCGGATACCGCGGCGGGAGTTGGCCAGGCATATTCAACTGGTGCTGACCGATCGTTCCGATCTGACTGCCGGCCGTGACTTCGGCGTGGCGTCGGCGTCGACGTGGCGCCTCGCTGACCTGTCGACGAAATACGCGTTTCTCAAAGATTGCGTGGGATGGGGAGGCATGCCCTTGCATATGGTCGAGAAGGACATCGCGGCAGGGACACTGGTCGTTCTGGACGTGGACGACATGCCGCCGAGCGGCTGGATGCTGACCATGTCGGTGTATCACCAGCCGTCGCAGCCGCCGGGACCGGCGGGCAGATGGTTCGTCGATCGCTTGAAGACTCTATGGGAACAAGCGGACGGTGTTTAGACGTAAGCGTGACTGAGTGATGCGAGCGATAACTGGGCAGGCTCGGCGCGCGCGAAAACTTCGACGTGCCGACAGATGATTGTCGTTCAGTTAGAACAAGCAGAAGGAGGATTAAACCGGAACAAGCAGACGACGCTGACTTCGCGCCTGACAACGACATTTCCAGACAACGCGTCAATGTCAGCCAAAACTCGGGGCGTCACACGCGTGCCTCGCCCACCTCCTCCCTTGGGCGGTCGGCTCCTTTCCCCGCCTTTGAGCGGGCGTTTTTTTGTGGCCGCCCAAGCTACGTCATCTCACGGCAATGCTCGATAGGACGAGTCTGATTTGCTTTGAACCGTTGTATATAGCTCAAGACTGACGGTCATGTCGAGCCTGTTCGTTTCATCTGGCGCTAGTTTACGCAGCGTTACAGATAAGCATAACGAACAGGCCAGATGAACAAGAATAACTACCGGCTGGTATTCAGCCGACTGAGAAACATGCTTGTCGCCGTCGAGGAAACCGCCACGGCTACGGGAAAAGAAAGTGGACAGACTACGGAACGCCGCGGCGATCATCCCGCGCGTCACGGTGCGCTATTTACTTTGCGGCAGATCGCGTTCGCGGCACTTGCGCTACTCGGCGTGCTGCCGTCATGGTCGAGCGCACAAATCGTACCGGGTGGCGCACGCGCGCCTACGGTCGTACAAACGCCGAACGGACTTGAACAGGTGAACATCAACCGGCCGTCCGGTGCTGGCGTTTCGATGAATACCTACGGCCAGTTCGACGTGCAGCAGAAAGGCGCGATCCTGAACAATTCGCCTGTGACGGTGCAGACGCAGCAGGCGGGCATGATTAACGGCAACCCGAATTTCGGCCCCGGTCAGTCCGCGCGCGTCATCGTCAATCAGGTCAACAGCAGCGCGGCGAGCCAGATCAATGGACATCTGGAAGTCGCCGGCCAGCGTGCAGAAGTTGTGATAGCAAACGGAAGCGGGATTGCAGTGAACGGTGGTGGTTTTATCAACACGTCACGCGCAATCCTGACCACGGGGATGCCGAACTTCTCGCCGGATGGTTCGCTTGCGGGTTTCAGTGTGTCGGGTGGCAACATCAGCATCCAGGGTGCGGGGCTGAATGCGTCCGATGTCGACCAGGTCGACCTTCTTGCGCGTGCGGTGCAGGCTAATGCCGCGATTTACGCTAAAAACCTGAACGTCGTGACTGGTGCGAACAGCATCGCCCGCGACTCACTCGCGGCGACGCCGATCGCGGGCACGGGTTCCACACCTGGTGTCTCCATCGACGTAAGCAGTCTCGGCGGAATGTATGCAAATCGTATCGTACTCGTGGGTACTGAGGCCGGGGTCGGGGTCTCCCTGAAGGGTGTAGTCGCAGCCAATGCCGGCGACCTCGTGCTGACATCGGCGGGCAAGCTGGTACTGGCGGCCCAGACGAATGCAAGCGGCAACATCGTTGCGAGCGCACAGGACATCGACAACAGCGGCACGACCTACGCGCGGCAAAACGCTAACCTCTCCGCGTCGGGAGCGCTGACCAACAGCGGCATGATTGCCGCGCAGCAGAACACGACAGCAAAAACCGGTTCGGTGAGTTCGACCGGCACGCTCGCATCTGGCGTGTACGGCGACGGCTCGCTCGCGCAGACGGGCGACCTGAATGTGTACGCGTCCGGCACTGTCGTCGCGTCAGGCAGGAATGTCGCGGGCGGCAATGCACGCGTCAGCGGCGCGGCGGTCAATCTCGCGGGCGCGACCAACTCTGCGAGCGGCGCGCTCGTGCTCGCGGCAAACGGCGGCGACCTGAATCTGTCGGACGCGACCACGACCGCGGGCGCTGCGCTGACGGCACGCGCCGCGGGCACGCTCACGAACGACAACGGCGCCATGTCGTCGGGCGGTGCGCAGACCATCACGGCGAGCGCACTCTCGAACCGTGGCGGTCAAATCGTCTCAGGTAGCACGCTGACGGAAAACGTCGCGGGCCAGACGATCAACCAGGGCGGCACGATGCAGGCTGCGGGCGCGCTCGCGTCATCGAGCGCGGCGCTCGACAACTCGGGCGGTCACATTGCGTCGCTGAACGCAGATGGTGTTTCCATCACGACGACCGGCCTGCTCAACAACGGCGCGAGCGGCACCGGGGCCGGCAATATAAGCGGCAATGGCAACCTCGCACTGCAAGCCGGACAGATTGCCAATGCCGGGTCTATCACTGCTGTCCAGAACCTGATTGCGTCGGCCGTGCAAACCCTGTTTAACAGCGGCACGTTCGCGAACAACGCGAACCTGACGCTCTCGGCCGGGTCGATGCTCAGCAACGCGGGCCAGTTCAGCACGGCGGGCGCGCTCACGCTTTCGGCCGCCACGTTCAACAACAGCGGGGGCACCGCGAGCGCCAGCCAGTCCACGCTGCACGCAGCAAACCTCGTTAATCACCGCGGCACGATCACGCAGACCGGAACCGGCGCGATGACGCTCGATGTATCCGGCACGCTCGACAACTCGGCGGGCGGTACGCTGCAAACCAACAGCACGGACCTGACACTTGCACCGGCCGTACTCGACAACGACGGCGGCACGATTACGCACGCCGGGACCGGCAAGCTGTCGATCAACGCGGGCAACGGCGCGGGAGCAATCTCCAACGTCGGCGGCAGGATCGCCACGAACGGCCAGAGCACAGTCCAGGGCGGCACGCTGAATAACGCGGCGGGCTCGGTCATCGGGCAGAACGGCCTGACTGCAACGGTCGGCGGCGCGCTGAACAATGCGAACGGCAAACTGCTGTCGAACACGGACACCACCATCACAAGCGGCACGCTCAACAACAACGGCGGCCAGATCGGTGCAGGTACGAAGGAAACAATCAGCACAGGATCGCTCACGAACAGCGGCGGCTCGATTGTCGCGCCGGACCTCACGCTGACGGCAACGACGACGCTCGACAACAGCAGCGGCGATATCGAAGCGAACCAGCTCGCGCTGAAAGCGACCGATCTGCTGAATCGCGGCGGAAACATCACGCAATATGGTGCGTCGTCGATGGGCTTCGATGTCAGCGGCGCGCTCGACAATTCGAACGGCGGCACGCTGCAAACCAACAGCACGGATTTCACGCTCGCACCCGGCGCACTGAACAACAATGACGGCTCGATCATCGACGCGGGCACTGGCAAGCTGACCATCAAACCCGGCAACGGTTCGGGCAGCTTCTCGAACGTCGGCGGCAAGATCATTTCGGCGGGCCAGATCGACGCACAGGCTGCGAGCCTGAACAATGCGAACGGCGTGCTCGCCGCGCAAGGCCGGATCTCGGCGAACATCGCGGGCGACCTGAACAACTCGCAAGGTTCGGTTCGCTCGCTTTCGTCGCTGACGCTCGCGAGCGGCGGCATGCTGACGAACACCAACGGACAGATTCAGTCGGGCACGGGCGCGGCTGGCGACACCAGCACGTCCGGCATTCAGGCCGCAGCGCTCGACAACACGAACGGCCTCGTCAGTAATCTCGGCACGGGCGAGATGACCGTGCATGGCGGCAGCCAGACCCTGAACAGCGGCGGCGTCATCACAGGCAACGGCAATGTTGCCGTAGACACGTCGGCGCTCGTCAATACGCAGAACGGTCAGGTCAGCGGCGCGGACGTCACGGTGCAAGGCGACACCGTCGACAACAGCGGCGGCAAGATTGGGAGTTTCGCAGGTTCGAATGGCGATGTCGCAATTAAGACGACAGGCGCGGTCACGAACGCGAACGGCCAGATTGGCGCGACGCATGACCTGGCCGTGAATGCCGCGACGCTCACGGGCGGCGGCAGCTACAGCGCAGCGAACGATGTCGCTGTGACCGTTCAGGGCGATTTTGCGCCCACGCCCGATGTCCAGTTCAACGCCGGTCACGACCTGACCTTTACTCTGCCGGGCACATTCAGCAACAACGCACTCGTCGAAGCCGCGAACAACCTGAACGTCAACGCGGCCGACGTGCAGAACAGCGGCGTCATGATGGCGGGCGGCACGCTCACGACGCACTCGAATACGCTGGAAAACACGGGCACGGTGGTCGGCGGCAGCGTCTCGCTCAACGCGACGCAATCGCTGACGAACACCGGGCCGACTGCGCTGATTGGCGCAACCGACAGCAACGGCACGCTCGAACTGCTGTCGAACGACATCGAAAACCGCGACGACACCACGGCAACCGACACCCAGGCGACCACGGCGATTTACGGTCTCGGCAAGGTGGTGCTGGCGGGTGGCAAGAACACAGATGGAAGTTACATCAACGCGAACCTGATCCGCAACCAGTCGGCCCTGATCGAATCGGCGGGCGACATGGAACTGCACGCCGCTCAGGTGACGAATACCCGCACGACGATGACGACGACCGGCCTGAACCAGCCGGTCGCGCCGGTGCTGCTCGACGAACTTGGCATCAGCCTGTCCGGCCGCACTGGCCAGGTCGGCGTGCAAGACCCGAATAGCATTGGCGGCGTCTATACCGATCCGCCCCACGGTGGGCAATGGAATTCGACCTACCAGTACACCACCTACACGGGCGTTGCGCTGGCGAACCTGATCGCAGGTATCAGCCCGCAGGCGCAGATTGTTTCGGGCGGTAATCTCGACGCGTCCAACGTGGGACTGTTCCAGAACTACTGGAGCGCGGTCGCAGCGGTCGGCAACATCGCCGCGCCCATGACGCTCGACCAGAATAGCTGGCAGGGTCAAACGGCTCCCCAGGTGCAGGTCACGTATTCCGGCGAGTATCACTACAACAATTACGACAACACCGAACACGACTGGCAATTGCCGTTCGGCGATGCTCCGTTCGTCGGCTCGCGGCCAGGCGGCTATACGCAGGCAGCGCCGGCCTATATCCGCCCCTACTCACTCCCAGACTACGAATCATCGTTTGTGACGGGCGGCACGCTTTCCGGTAACGGCATCAGCATCGACAACACGGCAGGCAATGCCGGCGTGCCATCGCTGAATCTTGCGCCAGGTCAGGCCATGTCGGGCGTAAATATCAACGGTATCAGCGGCAACGCGAGCGGCGGCAAGTCTGGCGCGGCATCAGTCAGTGGTGGCGGCAGCATGGTCGACCCGGCGATTGCGAGCGCGACGGCGCAGAACGTTCTTCAAAACCTCTCAGTTCCCCAGGGCGGCCTGTTCAGCCCCGCGACCGCATCGGGGGCAACGTACCTGATCGAAACGAATCCGGCGTTCACGAACCAGAAGACGTTCATTTCCAGCGACTACTACCTGCAACAGCTTGGCCTGAACCCGCAGACGATAGAGAAGCGGCTGGGCGATGGCTTCTACGAACAGCAGCTTGTCCGCAACCAGATTACGTCACTGACCGGCAAGGCGGTACTCGGCCCGTACACCGACCTTCAGGGCATGTATGAGTCGCTGCTTGCGGCGGGCGCGTCGCTGTCGAAGTCGCTCGACCTGCCGCTCGGCATGAGTCTGACGCCTGAACAGGTGGCGGCGCTAACCAGCAACGTCATCATCATGCAGACCGAGACCGTCAACGGTCAGCAGGTTCTTGTGCCCGTCGTCTATCTCGCGAAGGCCAGCCAGCAGAATGTGAACGGGCCGCTCATCGCGGCAACCGACATCGACATCCAGAACGCGCAGACCTTCACGAACAGCGGCACCGTGCAGGCCGGAAACACGATGTCGATTCAGGGCAACGAGATCAGCAACGCGTTCGGTACGCTGCAAAGCGGCGGCCTGATGTCGCTGAACATGAAAGGCAATATTGACCTGACTTCGGCGACCGTGAATGCGGGCAGTCTTGCGCTGAACGCGGGCGGCGACCTTCTGCTGAACACGGCGGTCAAGACGGTTGACCAGGTCAGCGCAACCGGCGCGACGCGCACCACGTCGACGCTCGGCCCGATTGCCAACCTGAACGTGGCAGGCAACGCCGCCATCGTCACGGGCGGCAACTTCGAACAGAACGCGGGCAACCTGAACGTCGGCGGCAATCTTGGTATGGCCGTGGGCGGCAACTACGACATCGGCTCGGTGCAGACTGGCGAACACAAGATTGTCGAGCGCGCGAACGGCGTGTCGAACACCGATATCAACCAGACGACCGGCAGTTCTGTGAACGTCGGCGGCGTGTCGTTGATTGGTGTCGGCGGCGACCTGACGGCGACCGGCGCAAACATCAATCTGGCAGGCGGCGGCGTCGTTGCAGCAAACGGCAACGTGACCTTGCAGGCGGCGAAAGCCACGTCGACCACGGACAGCAACAGTTCGGGGAGCGACAGCCACGGCAGTTACTCGGAATCGCTGCACCGCTCGGACGACGCGCTCACGGCAACCACGCTCAACGCGGGCAATTCGCTGACCGTGGCAGCGGGCAAGGACATCAACGTCACGGGCAGCGCAATCAGTCTCGACGCGGGAACCGCGACGCTCGCGGCGACAGGCAACGTCAACATCGCCGCAGCGACGGAAACGCACGTCGAAAATTCACAGGAGCAGCACAGGCACAGCAACGTCGTGAGCGGCAAGGAAGTCGCGAGTTCGAGCAACACGACCACTACGCTTTCGCAGGGCAGTCTCGTGTCTGCTGACGCGGTGTCAATTGCAAGCGGCAACGACATCAACGTAAAAGGCAGCACGATTGTTGGCTCGAATGACGTGAACCTTGCCGCGGTAGGCAACGTGACAATCACGACATCACAGGATACTCAAACCTCACAGTCATCCTACAGCGAGCGCAGCACGGGCTTCGGCGTGGGCGGCGGTATCGGCATCTCTTACGGCACGCGCGCGCAAACGGACACTGCCAACGATACAACCGTATCGAACAATGCGAGCACGGTCGGCTCGCTTAATGGCAGCGTGAATATCTCGGCAGGCAAAGACCTGCACGTAACGGGGAGCGACCTGATTGCGGCGCAGAACGTCACGGGCACGGGCCAGAACGTGACGATAGATTCGGCCGTCGATACAGCGCACCACGACGAAAGCCACGAAGTCAAACAATCCGGCTTCACGCTCGCGATCAAGGCGCCTGTCATCGACGCAATTTCAAACACGGTCGACCAGTCGCGTGCAGCCAGCCGCAGTAAGGACGACCGCGCGGCAGCGCTTCACGGCATGGCTGCTGCAAGTGGCGCGATTGATTCCCTCGGTGCGGCAGGCGCGGCGCTCGGCGATATTGCGAACGGACAGAAGCCGGAAGCCAAGATCGAACTGAGTTACGGCAGCAGCCACAGCAAGAGCACCTACACCGAAGACAGCACCACGAATCGCGGTTCGAGCGTCGCGGCGGGCGGCACAGCAGCCTTTGCGGCCACGGGAGACGGCACGCCGGGAAGCGGCAACCTGACGATTGCCGGTTCGAACGTGAACGCCAATGACGTGATTCTCGCCGCCAGCAACAAGGTCAATCTGGTCAATACGACCGACACGGATTCGACGCGCAGCACAAACGAGTCCAGCAGTGGGAGCGTCGGAATTTCGTATGGTACGAGTGGCTTTGGTGTTGACGCTTCGATGTCGAAGGCGCACGGCAACGCGAACAGCGATTCGGCCATCGTGAACAACACGCACATCAATGCAGGTAACTCGGCCACGATTCTGTCGAGTGGCGATACGAACATCATTGGTGCGAACGTGAACGCGCGCCAGGTCAATGCAGACGTGGGCGGGAACCTGAACATCGCCAGCGTGCAGGACACGATGACCAGCGCGGCGCATCAGGAAAGTTCGGGCGGCGGCTTCTCGGTCAGTCAGGGCGGCGCGAGCGGCAGCTTCAGTTCACAGCATGGCGACGCAAGCGGCAACTATGTGGGTGTGAACGAACAAGCCGGCATTCAGGCAGGTGAAGGCGGATTCAACGTCAACGTCAAAGGCATTACCGACCTGAAGGGAGCGACGATTGCGAGCACGGCGGACGCAGCGAACAATAACCTTTCGACCGGTACTCTCACGTTCAGCGACATCCAGAACAGTTCCAGCTACAACGTGCATTCGGGTGGTATTGGCGGCGGCGTGACATTGGGTGACGGGGGATCGAACTACGCGACGCACGGCAGCACGTCGGGCTTGAATACGGGCGGGGTCGTGCCGATGTTGAGCCAGAACGACAGCGGCAGTGACAGCGCGACGACGCGCAGCGCGATCAGCGCAGGCAACATCAGCGTGACGGACGCGGCCCACCAGACGCAGGACGTTGCAGGTCTGTCGCGCGATGCGACGAACACGAACGGCACGGTTGCGAAACTGCCTGACGTGAACAACCTGCTCGACAGGCAGTCCGACATGATGGCAGCGGCAAGCGCCGCGGGCGAAGCGGTCTCGCGCCGCGTGGGCGACTTTGCGCAGTCGAAGTACGACGAGGCGAAAGCCAGCGGCGATCAAGCCGGCATGGATGCGTGGAAGGAAGGCGGCATTGCGCGTGCGGAGATGCAGGCTGCGGGCGCGGCTATCGTGACCGGACTCGCGGGCGGGAATGCGGTTGGCGGTGCGGCTGGCGCGGCTATCGCTTCCATCGCGGCGGGCAAGCTGAACGAACTGAGTGGCGCGATTGCAGGCGCAAATCCGACTGGTAGCGCTGACGCTTATAGCGCGCTCGGCAACATCGTCGCGAATGCTATCGCTACAGGTGCGGGCGGCGCTATCGGCGGCAACGCGGGTGCCGTCTCGGGTTACAACGTCGACCGGTTCAACCGGCAGTTGCATCAGCCTGAGAAAACGAAGGCGCAGCAGATCGCAGCGGCAGCGAAGGATCAGGGGCTGACGAACCCTGATGGTTCGCCGATCACGGCGGCGCAGATTGAGAACGGGATGCGCGCGGCGAACAACAACCAGTATGGTGAAATCGCTGCGACGGGCGTTGTTGTGCCGTTGAACGCGAGTACGCCTGCGGGCGCGGTTTATGACACGGCCGGGATGAAGCTGGTGACGGACAGCACGGGGAATTATCTGGTGCAGGACCCGTCAATGCTGGCAACGCCGTCGAAAGCGGTGCAGGACCTAATTACGCAAAGCACGGGCGGCGCAAACTCGCCGTATAGCTGGGGCACGTCGAGCACGCAGGCGGCTACGCCGAAGGTTGATCCGTATGGGCCGTTCTCGCCGGGATTCAACACGGGGGATTATTCGGCGGGATTTGGCGAACACGGCCGAGGACTTGCGCCGGACTATGCAACAACGAGCGTCAGCGTTCTATCAGGAAGCGGTACGGCTGCCTTAAATCTTTACGATGGGTCGAGTTATATATCCGGTGGGGTTTCGATGACAAATCCATCGGCTGTTTCCTATCAACCTGGTTTCAGTAGTTCAATCGGTTACATTTTTGGAGCGAAAAGCGCCGAAGATACGCGAAACTTCTTGGCGGGCGACGGAAATCAAGCGTTTATCTCTGTACCAACACCTTTCGGTATCAACGTCTTTGGTGCTGTAACACATGCTTATGGCGGCTCAACGGCATTGGAGGTTGGCGTTGGAACACCGGGCGCATTCAGCTTTGGCGTGCTTCCTTGGGGGCATTCCACTCAAACCACAGGAAAGTAACTAAGGAGGCTTAAATGGCCGCAGGTGGAGGTCCAACCCCTGAGCAATGGGCGAAAATGACGCGCGGACAAAAGCTAGCTTATTGGATTTGTGTTGGAGCCGCGTTCGCCTTGATAAGTGGATTGTTGATTAAAAAGTTCTTCTTCAGTTAAAGCAACAAACCCAGCCTCATGCTGGGTTTGTCGTTTGTAGCGTCGTTCAATCTGGCGTGATGACGAGCCTGCCGTGTTCGACCTCGATTCTCACGCGCTGGCCGGGATCGAAGCCGGCCTGCTCAAGCCACTTGCCGGCGATACGCAGCCACGGAAAAAACGTGGGAGTTCGCCACGGTCGGCCCGGTTTCGGGCTGGGTCGCCAGCGCATGATCTGCTGGATGGTGGCGTGTCGCTCGGGATGAGCGGTCAATGCTTTAAGATTGGCGTCAGCCATGATCAGTTCTCCAAGTGAACTGGTAGTGGTCAGCGGGCTGTATGGGTTGCCGCCCATGCGGCCCGCGCTTCTTCTACTGCTTTAAATCTCTTTCCTTACGGCTGGGTCTGTGCCAGCACCGTCTCAAGCATGTCGGACACGAAGCGTTGCCGCGCCTTTGATGGCTGGCTGATTGCCTCGATCTGCTGTTGCAGCTTCGAGGACGGGCCGCGTTTGCCGTGTCGGGCGACGTTCTGCCCGAGCAGTTCATCGGATGAGAGCACAAGCGTTCTGGTCAACTCTGGTAGCAGCGAGACGGGCAAACCAGGCGGGACGAAGTTGCTTCGTGATGCGATGTAATTGAGATGGACGTAATGCGTCCTCTGGCAAACTCGCGCCTTCTGGCCAGAACCCGCGTCGGGGAAAAAAATTGCGGATGGAAACGCGCATCACGGAAAACCGGTTTGCAAGTTCCTGTCGCGTCAGGAGAAAACCTGTATCGACAACGGCGGGCGTGTCGGGGTGTGGTGTTCGCTACAACCGGCAGTTGCACCCCGACGAATACGTGCTGGCGAAGAAGGACGCGAAGATCGTCGCGAAGCAGCTAGGCATCAGCGAACAGGAAGCTGAAGGCCGCATCGTTGCCGAACTTCAGCGCAACTCCGATCAGCAGACGGCAGACGCGTCCGGGGGCGTGCATGACTACGAGGTTCGCTCGATCATCGGCTGCAAGAACCTGAACTGCGATGGATACAAGAATGACCCGCAGTATGCTAACCACAGCTACAACAGCCAGTACATCGCGAGCAATCAGCAGGCGTATGACGCTGGACAGGGGCAACTTAACAAGGGGGTCACGTACAACGACCTTGTCGCCAACAACGTAAAGAACAATCCGATAAGTACCACTATCGCGGGTGCTGGGATGATTGGACTAGGAGTAGTTACTGGCGGTGGCAATCTCGCCACGTTAGGTCCAATGGCAGCGGGTTCCGTTATTGGAATGGGTGCGAACGGCGCCGTACAAGTGGCAGGCAATCAGCCGTTTGATTGGGCGGGTATGGCAATGGCTGGTGTAACAGGTGGTGTCGCGACGGGAATGGGGTTCTCGCCAGCCCTGCTTATCAATACTGGCGGCGCTCTTGCAAGTTCCGGTATTGCTGGACAGAACCCGAATGCCTCAATGGCTGGTGCAGCAGCCGGCACTATGATCGGCTACCCCATTGGTTCGAAGATCGAGAGTAGCCTAAATGGTTTCATGAATCCTTGGTATCGCCAAGAATGGGTCGACATAGGAATGGGCGTATCTAAGTCCGTGCCTCCGAACGTACTTCCCTCTTGGATCGCCAATGCAGCAGCCGGAGTAGTTCAGGAGAAGGCTGGCGGGGCAGTCCAAAATAAAGTTCAAAACAGTCAAGTGCCGAAAAAATGAACCGTAAAATTAGCTTCTATCGTTGGATTTATTTTTTCCTCATCTGGCTGATAGGAATGACGCTCGTCGTTCTTGCTAGTGAATTTTTCATCGGCCCCGCAATCCAGTGGCTGTTCAATGACATCCCTTATAGCGTTCCATCATTGCACCGGATCGAGAGAATGTCATTGTTCGTTTTATTCATGGGGTTCTTCGGTGGAACAGTTTGTTGGCTCTACGAGAAATTGTCGTCTGGTCGGTAACGACTCGCACCCAGACTAATCAGCACGCCGGTCCCTGACGGGTCCGGCTCTATCTCGCATCCTCTATGAAAATCAGAAAGAGCCTGGCGGCGCTGCCGCTAACGGCTATGGTCGCGCTCGCGCCCAATGTGCAGGGCCAAAGCCTCGGCGGCATCGAAACCGAACAGAACCAGCAGCAGCGACGCGACGCGCAGCAGCGCGAAGCCGCCGTATCGGCGCCTGCCGTGCGCTCGACCGTGACGAAGATCGAAGCCTATCCAGCGCTGCCAGCCGAAACGCCGTGTTTCCGCATCGACCGGTTCGCGCTCGACGTGCCCGACACGCTGCCGGCCGTAGCGCACGCAAAAGGCGCATCCGCGCTGCCGCTCGACCCGTTCGCCTTCGCACGCGAATGGCTCGACCACTACACAGGGCAATGCGTCGGCAAGCAAGGCATCGACATACTGAGCAAGGCACTACAGCAGGCAGTGCTGAGTCGCGGCTACGTGACCACGCGCGTACTCGTGCCGCAGCAGGATTTGACGACCGGCACGCTGTCGTTCGCGCTCGTGCCGGGTCTCGTGCGACAGGTTCGTCTGGCCGACGCTTCGATGTGGGGAACATGGAAGAACGCGTTTCCGGTCAGCGGCGGCGACCTGCTGAACATGCGCGATCTGGAGCAAGGTCTGGAGCAGATGAAACGCGTCGCGAGTCAGGACGCGGACATGAAGATCGAGCCGACCGATACGGCCGGCGAAAGCGATGTCGTCCTGTCAGTCAAGCGTGCGAAGCCCTGGACGTTCGTGGCATCGGTCGATAACTCGGGCACGTCGTCGACGGGCAAATGGCAAGGCAACGTCAGCCTCGGCATTGATAACCCGCTTGGCCTGAACGACGTGTTCACGGTCGGCGCGAATCAGGATTTGTCGTTCGGCAACAAGGCGCTCGGCTCGCACGGGTTTAACGGTTCGTACTCCATTCCGTTCGGCCACTGGACGGCGACCCTGTCGGGCAACACGAGCACCTACTACCAGAACATTGCGGGCGTGAACGAGACGTTTGTTTCGAGCGGCAATTCACAGACCGCCGCGCTGCGCATCGCGCGCGTGCTCTCACGCGGCCAGAACGACGTGCTCGGCGGCTACGTGCAGCTATCGAAGCGCTTCGGCGACAGCTTCATCGACGACACGACGATACCGACACAGGCGCGCAACAACACGTTTCTGGAATTCGGCGGGACAGACCGACATTACTTCGGCGCGGCGCAGTTCGACGGCACGCTCGCCTACCGTCAGGGCATCGGCGGCCTGGGCGCGACGCCGGACCCGTATATCGACGGCCCAACGTACCGCTTCCATATGGCCGTGCTCGATGCGAACCTGTCGGTGCCGTTCGCCATCGCGAACCAGTCATTCCGGTACGTCACAACGTTCCACGGGCAATTCACCAACGACACGCTTTTCTACATCGACGACCTGACCATCGGCAGCCGGTACACCGTGCGCGGCTTCGACGGCGAAACGATGCTCGCGGCCGAACGCGGCTTCTACTGGCGCAACGAATTGCAATGGCCGGTGTTCCAGACGGGACAAACGTTGTATGCGGGGATCGACTACGGGCGCGTGTTCGGGCCGAACACGGCAGCACTGGCGGGGACGCAACTGGCGGGTGCGGTGATCGGAGTTCGCGGCGGCATTCCGTCGCGGTTTGTGGGCGCCTCGTATGACCTGTTCGCGGGAACGCCAGTCTACAAGCCGGCAGGATTCCCGACCGCGCGATTCACGGTCGGGTTCCAAATGACGGCTCAGTTCTGAATTACTGTTACGTCATCTTGCGCGAAGCCGTCGTCAACTGTTGATCAGTCTCCATGGCCGAGGCCTCGGCCATCTTTTTCTGAAATTCGTCTATGTCATCAGGCCCAAGATGAAAACGCGTAGTCCATGCATTTGCAGTCCAACTCGTATGACTCCACTTCTAGCAGCCGCAAGGTGCAGCGCGCAGTGCGCGGTCTTGTGAACGAACTCTATATTGATGACCTGCGCTGCAAGACGCTGCGCGGACAGACAGGACAGGTCGAGCGCGGATTCGTCGCCGGGGGCAAAAGCTACGGATACGACATCGTTAAGACCGACGCTGGCAGTGACTACGTTGTAAGCGAGGAACAGGCCCACTGGGTCCAGTTCATTTTTGAGAAGTTTGCCGCAGGCTGGTCGACCTTCCAGATTTGCGACGAACTGAATCGCCTGAATGTGCCGTCGCCGCGCAATTCAACGTGGATGCGCTCGGCTTTGTATGGCTCGCCGCGCAAGGGATCGGGGATTCTCAACAACTCGACCTATATCGGCATCTACATCTGGAACCGGTCGCAGTGGATCAAAGACCCGGATACGGGCGTGCGCGTGCGCGTGCAGCAGGATCGTCCACAGGACGAATGGAAAACCGTAAAGCGTGACCACTACCGGATTATTTCTGACGAACTCTGGAGCGCCGTGCGTGCGCGCATGGGCGCGGACCGTCTTAATGCAGGCACGTCGGGGAAAGGTGGGTTTCCAAAATCGCTTTTCGGTGGCCTGTTGCGTTGCCCTAAATGCGGCGGCGCAATGGTGTCAGTTAACCGACGATATTATGGATGCGTAACCCGCAAGGAGCGCGGAGCGCATGCGTGTGAGGGCATGCATATCTTCCGTGAGCAGACGGACGAGCGATTGCTTAATGTGCTGCGTCAGGAACTCTGTTCGGATGAAGCGCAGGCAGATATTGATTCGGCGGTGCGTCGATTTTTTGCTGCTGAACTATTAGGTGCACAGGAAACGGAAAAGCAGGCGAAGGACAAAATCGAGTCGCTGACCAGGGAAATCGGCAATTTGACCCAGGCGCTTGCAGAGATTGGAATTTCGGCGGCGATTATTGAACGGCTCGAGCAGTCGGAAGCCGAGCGCGAAAAGCTGACTCAGCTACTGGCACGCACGAAGGGCCGCCGTGACCTGTTCACGGAAGTTTCTCAGAGGGTGAGGCAGAAAACGCTGGAACTGAAAGAGGCACTAACCGGCGACGCGACCAACGAGGCAAAACGAATCATTGCGACGTTGATGGGACCGATCGGCATAGAACAGAAGGAGGATGCCTACTTCGCATCCTATAACGACATTTCCAAGCGGCTGCTCGTCTGTGCTGCCGAAAATGTGTCTTATGAGAAGTGGTTGCGGGGGTAGGATTTGAACCTACGACCTTCGGGTTATGAGCCCGACGAGCTGCCAGACTGCTCCACCCCGCGCCAGAGAAAAAGAGTATATCGGCTGGGGCTCTACACGTCAAACCCTCACACCATTTATTTCATGCAAGACAGCGTACCAACTCACCCGCAACTCACCTGCAACTCACCCGCCTCACTCAAAGATCATCGACCGTTGCACCCGCAATCTTGCCGTCGATGATGTCGGCACCATACTGACTCGCGCTGCGTTTAGCCACACCGAAATCCGAAAACGTCGAAGCCAGTACGAGGCGAAATACTCGGCTTGCCTTCGAGCCGCCGATTGCACCGGGACGACATACACGCACGGCGACGTCGTACCCTTCCGCGTGCCGCTTGTGTCCATCGAACTTGTCGAACGCGCGCGAAAACACCAGCGGGTGTACTTCGAAATCCTTATAAAGCGCAGGATAAAGCTGTGCCATGAGCGTCCCCGATGAACGTAAGTGCCGCGTTGAAAGATCAGTCACTATACGCCGCAGCATCGCGCGATCACGCTTTTATTTTCAGCACGAATCGCCTGCAATTTCACGCGCGGGCATTACGCGCGATAAGATGCGAAGCCAGCGGAATGGCCGGGTTGTCAGTCACGACATTGACTGGCATCACGCGCACCGCAAGAACCGGATCACGGGAACGAGACCCCGCCAAGCCATGCCTAGCAAGAATGTGAGAACGTCATGAAGATTGCCACGTGGAATGTGAATTCCCTCAAAGTGCGCCAGCAACACGTTATCGACTGGCTCGAAAGCAGCGGCACCGACGTGCTGTGTCTCCAGGAACTGAAGCTGACCGACGATAAATTCCCGCGCGCCGAACTAGCGGAAAAAGGCTACCGCAGCTGGTTCGCCGGTCAGAAAACCTATAACGGTGTCGGTATTCTGGTTCGCGACGGTCTCGCGGTCGACGAGAGCAGCGTCGTGCGCAACATTCCCGGCTTCGACGATCCGCAGCAACGCGTGATTGCCTTGACTGTCGAAGGGGTACGCATCGTCTCCGCGTATTTTCCGAACGGCCAGGCGCCCGGTAGCGAGAAGTTCGTCTACAAGCTCGGCTGGCTCGCCGCACTACACGACTGGATCGCAAGCGAAATGGCGTTGCATCCGAAACTCGCGCTCCTCGGCGACTACAACATCGCACCGGACGACCGCGACGTGCACGATCCGAAAGCGTGGGAAGGTCAGAACCTCGTGTCGCCGGAAGAACGCGCGGCGTTCGTGCGGCTGATCGAACTCGGCTTACTCGACGCATTCCGTCAATTCGAGCAGCCGGAAAAACTCTACTCGTGGTGGGACTACCGGATGATGGCGTTCCGCCGCAACGCGGGACTGCGCATCGACCACATTCTGCTGACGAAAGCACTCGCCGACATCTGCACCTCGTGCGATATCGACAAGGTCCCGCGCAAGTGGGAACAACCGTCGGACCACGCGCCGGTGGTCGCTCAACTCGGCTAGTTCAGACTTCGCCACAAAAACTCGAACGCCATCGCGTCGTGCTCGGCCTGCTCCAGTTCATCGGAGCCGCCGTGCCCGCCTTCCGTGTCTTCCCGATACCAGACGCGCTCCGGCTGCGCAGTCGACGCCTGCATACGCGCCACCATCTTGCGGGCGTGCCCGGGATGCACGCGATCGTCCGCGGTCGACGTCGTGAACAGCACCGGCGGATACGCAACGCCCTCGCCCACCCGGTGATACGGCGAATAAGCGGCCAGCACCTGTGCTTCTTCCGGCACGTCGGGGTCGCCGTATTCGTCGATCCACGAGGCGCCCGCGTGCAACAGATGGTAACGGCTCATATCGAGCAACGGCACTTCGCACACTACCGCGCCGAACAGTTCCGGCCGCTGCACCATGCATGCCGCCACCAGCAGGCCGCCGTTGCTGCCGCCCTGAATGCCGAGTTGCGCCGCCGTGGTCACGCCCGTGCTGATCAACGCCTCGGCCACGGCGATGAAATCGTCGAACGCACGTTGCCGATGCTCGCCCTGCGCCGCCATATGCCATGGCGTGCCGAACTCGCCGCCACCGCGCGTATTCGCGACCACGTAGACCGCGCCACGCGCGAGCCAGCCAATGGCGGGGCCGGTCAGATAATCGGGCAGCAGCGGAATCGCAAAGCCACCGTAGCCGTATAAAAGACAAGGGCGCGTCGTCGAGCCGGACTCACCGTTTTCGTTGCGCGGCCCGATCACCGTGTAAGGGACTCGCGTGCCATCCGCGGAAATCGCGTGCGCACGCGTGACGACGTAGGGGCTCGCGTCGAACTGCGTCGGCCAGCGTTCGAGCAACTCCCAATCGCTCGGATCGTCGCGCGAGAGATCGGTCAGCCAGTAAGCCGGCGGTTGCAGGTAATCGTCGGTATCGACGAACACTTCGTCGTTCAGCGTCGGCTCGATCGGCGCGACGCCGGCCTGCAAACCGTCGCGCGAAGCAAACGGCCGCTGCTGCCAATGCCATGTGCGATCGGCGGCTTGCGTCGGCGTCCACAGCAGCGTCTTGCTGTCGACCTCTTCCAGATACGACACCACCAGATGATGCCGCGTATGCGACCACGAACAGGCCGAGGTTCGCGTCGTGGGCGTGAACAGCACCGTCATCTCGCGCTCGCCGCGCAGGAACGCGTCCTCGCGAATCGCGAGTAACGCGCCGCCCGCGAACAGCGTGCCGTTGCAGTCCCAGTCGAGCCGCGGCTCGAGCAGCATCCAGCCTTCCCAACCGCCCACCGCGACGTGCGCCGGCACCTCGAACGGCTGCCACTCGTCGAGCACGTCGCCGGCGTTCTGCGGGTAATAGGTCAGCGAATCGAAGAAGTCGACGCTGCGCACGACCGTGTGCCGTTTATCCAGCGGATCGTAGTGCGCTTCGACCGCGATATCGTCGAAGCCGCCGCGAAACACCACCGGCGCATCGGCCAGCGCGCTGCCGCGGGTCCAGCGCCGCACTTCGCGCGGATAGCCGGAGCGGGTGAGCGTTTTGCGCCCGTTGTCCCAGCCCACGTACAGCGTATCGCGATCGATCCACGACGCCGTGTGCTTGCCGGCCTTGGCGATGACGAAGCCGTCTTCGACGAAACGCTGCGTGCCGAGATCGAACTCGCGCACCACTTGCGCGTCGGAGCCGCCGGGCGACAGTGTGATCAGCGCGCGGTCCCCGTCCGGATAAAGAATGTCGAGTTCGACGCAGACCCACGGCGTGTTTTCAGCGGCGCCCAGCGCGTCGAAGTCCAGCAGGTTCTGCCAGACCGGCGCGCCGCTGCGCCATGCGGCCCAGGTCGTGCGTCGCCAGATGCCGCGTGGATTGCGCTCGTCGTGCCACACGTCGTAAGCCCAGTCCTGCCAGCGGTCGGGAATGACCGGTCGCTCGCGCGGCAAATAAGCCTGCGCGAGTGTCTGCTTCAGGGAGGTGAATTCAGCGCTCGCGCACCAGGCGGCGCGAGTGCGGGCATTTTGCTGCTCGACCCAGGCAAGCGCTTTGGGGTCGTCGAGCGCCTCGAGCGACAGGAAAGGATCGGGGGAAAGGGGCCACGCAAAGGGTTTGGGCATCGTCGGCTGTCGGGCGAAAAACAGCGTCGATTATGCCCTGAGGGCGGCGGCGGCCCTAGGCAAAACAGCATTGAGAGGAAAAGCGCTGCTCCGGCTCCTGTGGGGGAGCGAAGCAGCGTCTGCCGCGTTGCTCGCTTCGCGAGCCCACCACTCACGGTTCGAGGTTCAGCTCCTGAATCTTGCGCGTAATCGTATTGCGGCCGATGCCGAGGCGCTCCGCCGCCTCGACCTTGCGCCCGCGTGTGAAGTCGAGCGCTTCGCGAATCACCGCGGCTTCGAAACGGCGCGCGAGTTCGTCCATCACGTCGGCTGCGTTCTCGCGCAGCATGCGCGCGACTTCCGTGCGCAAGCCGCCCTCCCACGCGCTGCCGGCGGCCACGACCGGCACGCCCGTCGCACCGGCAGGATGCGCGGCCCCGCCCGCCCCTGCCACGCCGTTCGCGCCATTCGCCGTCGCGCTGCCGCTAAACGGCGCATCGCCCGAGCCGAGTACGCCACCGCCGCCGGACAGCTCGTTCATGCCCGCCTGGGCCGGACCGAGATCGGGCGGCAGGTCCTTGATCTCGATGGTCTGCGCCGGCGCCATCACCGTCAGCCAGTTAGCGAGATTTTCCAGTTGCCGGACGTTGCCCGGAAATGGCAGCGCGGCGAGATAAGCCAGGGCCTCTTCGGAGACGCGCTTCGATTCGACGCCGAGATCGCGCGCGCTTTTCTGCAGGAAGTGCCGCGTGAGCAGCGGGATATCCTCGCTGCGCTCGCGCAACGCCGGCAAGCGCAAACGGATCACGTTGAGACGGTGATACAAGTCCTCGCGAAACAGTCCCTGACGCACGCGCGATTCGAGATTCTGGTGAGTCGCCGCGATCACCCGCACGTTGGCGCGCAACGGATTGTGGCCGCCGACGCGATAGAACTGTCCATCGGAGAGCACGCGCAACAGACGTGTCTGCAGATCGAACGGCATATCGCCGATTTCATCGAGAAACAGCGTGCCGTTCTCGGCCTGTTCGAAGCGCCCTTGACGCATTGCCTGCGCGCCCGTGAAGGCGCCGCGTTCATGGCCGAACAGTTCGGATTCCAGCAGATCTTTCGGAATCGCCGCCGTGTTCAACGCGATGAAAGGACCGTTCGCGCGTGGGCTATGTCGGTGCAACGCACGCGCGACCAGTTCCTTCCCGGTGCCTGATTCGCCGGTAATGAGCACGGTGGCCGCCGAATGGGACAAACGGCCGATCGCGCGAAACATGTCCTGCATCGCCGGCGCCTGGCCGAGCATCTCGGGCGCTTCGGCGGGGCGCTCGTCCCACGTCTGTTCGCCGCGCATGCTTTCGTCGACCGCGCGACGGATCAGTTCGACCGCCTTGTCCACGTCGAACGGCTTGGCGAGGTATTCGAACGCGCCGCCCTGGAACGCGGCGACAGCGCTGTCGAGGTCCGAGAACGCGGTCATGATAATGACGGGAAGGCCCGGCACCTTGTCGCGCACGGTTTGCAGCAGTTCGAGGCCCGAGCCGCCCGGCATCCGGATATCGGACACCAGCACCTGTGGGCTATCGAGGTCGAGCGCCGCCGATGCGTCGCGCACATTCGAGAAGCTGCGCGTGGCAAAGTTCTCACGCGCAAGTGCTTTTTCGAGCACCCAGCGAATCGATTGATCGTCGTCTACTATCCAGATCGGCTTCATATAGGTCGGTCAGAAGTCTTGAGATGCATGCGGTGTTAGCAGTCGAGCGGCAGCAGGATCTGAAACTCGGTGTGACCGGGCCGGCTTTCCACTTCGATCAGACCGTCGTGCTGTTGTACGAAGGTCTGCGCGAGCGTCAATCCAAGACCGCTACCGTCCTCGCGCCCCGACACGAGCGGGTAGAAAATGCGGTCGCGGATTTCCTCGGGAATGCCCGGGCCGTTGTCGGTAATACGCAAGTCCAATGCCAGCTTACATAAACGTTTCGACACCGTAATCTTGCGTGCGACGCGAGTGCGCAAATCGATACGCGCGTCGCCTTGCGAGATGCGTTCGCGCAGCGCTTCGGCCGCATTGCGCACGATGTTGAGCAGCGCCTGGATCAGTTGCTCCTTGTCGCCGCGCAGGTCCGGCACGCTCACGTCGTAATCGCGTTCGATGGTGAGTCCGCGCGGAAACTCCGCGAGAATCACCTGACGCACCCGCTCGCATACTTCGTGAATGTTCACGTCGCCGACGATATGCGGATGACGGTGCGGCTCCAGCAGCCGGTCGACCAGCGTTTGCAGCCGGTCCGACTCCTTGATGATGACCTGCGTGTACTCGCGCAGCTCGTCGCGCTGGCGCTCGCCGAGTTCGAACTCGAGCAGTTGCGCCGCGCCGCGAATACCGCCGAGCGGATTCTTGATCTCGTGCGCGAGATTGCGAATCAGTTGTTTGTTGACCGCCGTGAGGTCGTTAATGCGCTCCTCGCGGTCGGTGCGCATGTGGCGCTCGTTCTCGAACAGTTCGAGCAGCACGTAGTCCTGCGCGCTGTCCAGATAGCCGACGATCGCATGCACATGCAGCGGCTCGTGGCCAGGACGTTCGAGCACCGTGTCCAGATGCGTCGCGTGAAAGCGATGGGCGGCGATCGCGGAAATGGTCGCGACCAGCTCGTCGCCGTTCATGAAAACATCCGGCCACGCCATCTGCGTGAGTTGCCGGCGCGACAGTTCGAGCATGGCTTCGGCCGACGGGTTCGCATACGCGACGCGCAGCGTGCGCTTGTCGAGCACCAGCACGACCGTCGGCAACGCCTCGAAACCCGGCAGCAAACCGGACGCAACCAGCTGCGCGTCGTCCGATAGCGTCTGCTCGTGTCCTTTTCTTGCCTTGATCAGATTCTTGAGAACCATCTTGCAGTCTGGCCGATAGGAGATGGTGATAAATCAGGGGTGCTGCTTCCTGCCTGGCTCTACGCGGCACCTTCTGCGTACCGCAAACGTTCTCCCGGTCTAACAAAAAAGGGACGGCGCCGCCGTCCCTTCGTGACCGATCGCGAGCGTCGGCAGTGCGCTTCGCCGGAGTTCGGGCGAAGCGCGCTTGCCACTTACAGCGAGTAGTACATTTCGAATTCGATCGGGTGCACCGACTGACGATAGCGTTGCAGCTCGCCCGTCTTCAGTTCGATGTACGCGTCGATCATCGAATCCGTGAACACGCCGCCGCGCGTCAGGAACTCGCGGTCTGCGTGCAATGCGTCCAGCGCCTGGTCGAGGCCGGCACACACGGTCGGGATTTTTGCATCCTCTTCCGGCGGCAGGTCGTACAGGTTCTTGTCGGCCGCTTCGCCCGGGTGAATCTTGTTCTGCACGCCGTCCAGACCCGCCATCATCAGCGCGGAGAAGCACAGGTACGGATTCGCCATCGGATCCGGGAAACGCGTTTCGATTCGGCGGCCCTTCGGGTTCGACACGTGCGGAATGCGGATCGATGCCGAACGGTTGCGAGCCGAGTACGCCAGCTTCACCGGTGCTTCGAAGTGCGGCACGAGGCGCTTGTACGAGTTCGTCGACGGGTTCGTGATCGCGTTCAGCGCGCGAGCATGCTTGATGATGCCGCCGATGTAGAACAGCGCGAATTCCGACAGACCTGCGTAGCCATTGCCCGCGAACAGGTTGGCGCCGTCTTTCCAGATGGACTGGTGAACGTGCATGCCCGAACCGTTATCGCCGACCACCGGCTTCGGCATGAACGTCGCCGTCTTGCCGTACGTGTGCGCGACGTTGTGGATGATGTACTTCATTTGCTGCAGCCAGTCGGCGCGCTGAACCAGCGTCGAGAACTTCGTGCCGATTTCGTTCTGGCCTTGACCCGCGACTTCGTGGTGATGCACTTCGACCGGGATGCCGATCTGTTCGAGCAACAGGCACATTTCCGAACGGATGTCCTGGAACGTGTCGACCGGAGCGACCGGGAAGTAGCCGCCCTTCGTGCCCGGACGGTGGCCGGTGTTGCCGCCTTCGAAATCCATCGACGACGACCACGGTGCTTCTTCCGAACCGATCTTGACGAACGTGCCCGACTGATCCGTGCCCCACTTGACCGAGTCGAAAATGAAGAATTCGGGTTCCGGACCGAAGAATGCCGTGTCGCCCAGACCCGTGCTCTTCAGGTAGGCTTCCGCGCGTTTCGCGAGCGAACGCGGATCGCGTTCGTAGCCCTTGCCGTCAGCCGGTTCGACGACGTCGCAAGTCAGCACCAGCGTGGATTCTTCGAAGAACGGGTCGATGAAGGCCGTGTTCGGGTCCGGAATCAGCAACATGTCCGATGCTTCGATGCCTTTCCAGCCGGCAATCGACGAACCGTCAAACGCATGGCCGCTTTCGAACTTGTCTTCATCGAATGCCGACACCGGCACCGAAACGTGTTGCTCTTTACCGCGCGTGTCGGTGAAACGAAAGTCGACAAACTTGACGTCCTCGTCCTTGACGAGTTGAACGACGTCGGCCACGGATTTACTCATAACCTATCTCCTGGATTAACGAATTCGGCGGATTCAGCCGCCGCCCAATCTAGCTGACCCGCCCCTGCGCGTCCACCCCGGATCGCCGCAGTGGAGCAGAAAAAAATGCCGGGACAAATCGATCGGGACCAAATAAGCATCTTCCATGCCATCCATGCGCCAACCCGGCGCAGATCCGCATGACGCGCGCATTCGCGGGGAAAAAGCGCACCGTGGAGAATGCAGCCCCTAAATTCCACGGTCGCATTTAGCACCAATATCGTGCAAGCGTGGGAAGTGACTCGATGTGCCGTTTCAAGACGGTGCATTTTAACGATTTTGCACCAAAATGGACCATATTTATTATGAGCCCGACTGCCTCCTGTCGTTGCACCGATGGCTCTGCTCGCTGTCGGCAGCGCGCTAGAATGCCCTTTTGGCCCGAAGGAGTTTTGCGCTCATGAGCACGCTCGAACAGCTATACGCCCTCGCGGACGCACGCCGCGCCGACAACCAGTTGCCCTACGCCGGCGCGCTGTCTCCCGCCGAAGCATTCGAACTGCTGCAACTCGATCCTCGTACGCGTCTCGTCGACGTGCGCACCCGCGCCGAACTCGACTGGGTCGGCCGCCCGGTGATCGGCGACGGACAGTACGCGCACGTGGAATGGACCCGCTATCCGGGCGCGGTGCCAAATCAGGAATTCCTCGCCCAACTCGCTCAAGTGGCCTCGCCGGACACGCCGGTGCTGTTTCTGTGCCGCAGCGCCGCCCGCTCGAAGCTCGCCGCCGTCGCTGCCGCACAGGCCGGATTCGGTCAGGCGTTCGATCTGCTGGAAGGCTTCGAAGGCGACAAGAATGGGCAGGGGCATCGGAAGACCGTGTCGGGCTGGTGCTTTCGGGGCCTGCCATGGATCGGCGCCTGAGTCGATGCCCGGGTCGATGCCTGGGTTGGCGGCCAGCAAGACAGGACGCGACGAGACCCGCTTGTGGGACTGCCACTATCCTCACCCGGGAATGTGGCACTGAGATGGCATTGAGATAAGTCAGCGGGGCGGCCGGGGAGCCTGCCCGCCATTCTTCAGTCGCGCGGTTTCGCCGCTGCTGCTGCCGCTGCCGCCGCTTCCGGCTCGACGATATCGCCGCCGAGCAGGTGCACGCCTTCGCGCAATTTGACGAAGGCCGCGGCCACCGCTTCGGGTTCGCCCTTCACGCCCAGATCGATGTGATGCCGCGCATAAACCCCGCCGCGCTCCGCGTCGCCGACACTCGGCAAGCTGAAGACGCGCACGCCCGGAAAATCGTGTTCGATTTTTTCCATAAGCGGCGTGATGCGCGACTCCGGTAATTCGAACACCAGCAACGACTTCTCCGCATGCGGCATCGCGTGATGCATGTCCGCGTACAGCGTGTCCAGCACCCACTCGATCATCGGCCAAGCCATGACCGGGAAACCCGGCACGAAGTGATGCTGTTTGATCGAAAAGCCCGGAATCTTGTTGTAGCCGTTCGGGATGATCGACGCGCCTTGCGCATAGGTGCCCATATTCAGGCGATGCCGGTTCTCCGGCGAATCCAGATCGAGCGGCGCCGCCGCGTTCGCCGGATGCATCTCGCGAATCCGCTCCTGAATCAGCGTGGCGGCTTCCGGATGCAGTTCGAGCGGCACACCGAGCGCGGCCGCCGCGCACTGCCGGGTGTGGTCGTCCGGCGTAGCGCCGATACCGCCCGTCGAAAACACGATGTCGCCCGAAGCGAACGTACGCCGCAGTGTGGCGGTGATGCGCTCCGGATCGTCGCCGATATATTCGGCCCAACCGAGCGAAAGACCGCGCGCGCCCAACAATTCGATGACCTTCGGCAGATGCTTGTCGACACGTCTGCCCGACAGGATTTCATCGCCGATGATAATGACGCCAAATGCCATTGCCGCCTCTTGGGTTGTTCAAGGTTGATCAGTAGGGAACCGGCGCCGTCTGTTGCACGCCGCCCTGCTCTTGCGCCCGCTGCCGCTGCAACGCGCGCAAACAGTAATAGCCGAACCACAGCGCCGAAAAAACGAGAATGAAAGCGTAAATCCAGATGGTGATCGCGGTGATTACCGGGAACAACACGATCAGCCAGACCGAGGACGCCCACAGCAAAGTCGGCAGCGAACCCAGCAAACCGCTCGCAATGCCGATCAGCAACAGCGGTAGACGCAAGCGCCGCACCAGCGCCCGGCGTTCGTCCGCGCTGGCATGCAGCGCGAGCGCATCGTAGCTCATCACCCGGTAGGTCAGCCAGCCCCACAGCAGCGGTGGAATCAGCGCGAAAAACGGCGGCACCAACCACAGCGGCAACGTGGCGACCAGCAGCACGAGGCAGACCACCGTCGTCCACAGCGCCTGACCGAGGCTACCGTACCATGTTCCGCCGCGGCGCATTTCGAGCCCGGGGAAATGCCGGGCCGACAGGAAACGGATGACCGAGGGCATCGACAGCGTCGCGATCAGCAGCAAAACGGTCACGACAATGAGGGGAATCGCGATCGCAATCACGATGAACGGCGCGATCGCCGCGTGCAGCGCCGAGAAGCCGAGCCAGTCGAACAAGCGATAGAGCGTGAGCGTGAACGACCAGCCTTCCAGCCAGGTGCGGGTCGCGCCGATCAGCGCCTGCCACGAAAACCACAGGATCACGCCCCAGCCGAGCGTCGCCGCGAAAAACGGCATGAGGGTCAGCCAAAGCATGCGCGGGTGAAGCACGCTCGCGAGCGCACGTCCGAACGAGCGCAACAGGTCATTCATGCGATTCAGAACCGGTGAGAGAAACGGTGGGTGAACGCGCGGCGCAGCGCCGTGACCGCTGGCCCACCCTGCGCACACAAAAGTGGACAGGATAAACCACGAGGCGCGCCGCCGGGCAAACCGGCGACGTGGGAGGGAGCGGGTAGGCGTGAGGACGGGTGCAGGTGCAATCGCAAGGGGCATGCGCAGGGGGCATGCGCAGGCGCAATCGCAAGGGCATGCGCAGGGGCAACGGCAGGGGCAACGGCAGGGGCATGCGCAGGGGCAACGGCAGGGGCAAAACGCGGAAGCAAACGCGGGATCAAGCGCAGAGTCGAGCGCGGGTTCAGACGCGAGCGGTGTCGCTGTTTTCGGAACGGCGCTTCGGCGACAGCCGGCGGCCGATGCGCACGAACGCGAGCCAATGTTGCGCCCAGAAACCGTCGCCGTACCGGTGGCCCTCGAGCTGATCGAGGATACCTGTCGGCTCCATTTCACGGCTCCAGGAGACGCTGCGGAACAGCATGTCCCACCACGGAAACAGCACGCCGAAATTGCAGCCGTAGTTCAGGCCTTCGTGACCGTAGCCGATCGCATGATGACGGCGGTGAAAAGTCGGACTGACCAGCAGACGCTCGCCGAGCCAGCCGAAATACATGCGGATATTCGCGTGTTGCACGCTCTGCGCGAGATTGGTGATGGCGACCAGCACGACGAATTGCGATGGCGGCACGCCGATGACCAGCGCGATGAGCGCGAAGAACGACGCCTGGAGCATGTCGTCGAGCAGATGATTGCGGTCGTCGGACCAGAGCGACATCTGCTGCTGACTGTGGTGCACCGCGTGCAACTCCCACCACACGCCGAACCGGTGCTCCCAGCGGTGATACCAGTAGCCCGCGAAGTCGATGACCAGCAGATACATCACGAACGTGACCAGCGGCTGCGTGGTGACGCCCGGCCACAAATTGTCGAACTCGATGTTGGCGATGTCGTGCAGCCGCAGCCAGCCCTGCACGGTGTCGAAAAGCGGTTGTAGCGCAAAGAAGAAGAACAGGTTGAGAATGCCCAGCTTGGCGATCCACGTGTAGATGACGTCGACCCGCACCGCCTTGCGGCTTTCCCACTTCTCCACCGGCCGCAGTGCCTCCAGCGGACGCAGCACCGCGTACATCGCCAGCACCTCGAGCACGCCGACGATTACCCAATAGAGTGCGTCGTACGTGTCTTCGTCGTAGTCCATCAGCTCGAACCGGTACATCAGCGGCTGCACGATGTCGACGTACAGCAGCGTCTGGATCGCCGAGACGAAGCTGTCGAGAGAAGAAAAAATCAGATGGAACATGGCGCTGGCCTGGTGGCTACGTTCAAGGCGTGCTACAGCAAATCTTCAAACCTGATGGTGCCGGCCCGGGTCAAGCGCCATTGGGCGCTGTAACCGGGGCACGATTATAAAAATAGATGCCGTGCGGCGAACGGCCGACGGCGATAGTCTGGATCAGCTTGCGCGAGTTCAGGTCGATGATGCCGATGTGCTTCGCGAAGCGGAACGTAACCCACAGATAGCGTTTGTCGGCGGAAAGTTCCATGTCGTCCGGTCCAGGCATCAAACCGGTGATGTCGCCGACATTCGTGAGCGCGTCTTCGTCAATGATGCTGATGGTGCTGGCCACGCGGTTCGAGACCGCGACGTGCTTGCCGTCGGCGAGCGAGCGGAAGTTGTGCGCGCCCTTGCCCGTGGGGATCGTCTTGACGACTTTCTGATTGCGCCAGTCGACCACCGCGACGTAGTCCGCGCCGGTCATGCCGACCAGCAGGTATTTGTCGCCGGGCGTCATCCATAAACCGGCCGGCACTTTGCCGACTTTCATCTTCCACTTCACGGTTTGCGTAGCCAGGTCGACCGCCGCGAGTTCACCCGACACCTGCAAGGTGACGAAGACCGTCTTGCTGTCGTTCGTAAATGCCAGGTGGCTGGGCATGACCGCGAGCGGCAGGCGCGCGGCCAGCGTCATCTGGTTTTTCTGGTCGTAGTGATAAATGTCCAGTCGGTCGAGCCGCAAACCGGTGGTAACGAGCCACTTACGGTCTGGCGCGAAGCCGATCTGATAAGGGTCTTCGATGTTTTCGACCCAGCGTTGCACCTGGCCCGTTTTTGGGTCGACGAACATCAGATTGTTGGATACCGAATTCGCGACGATAAGCGAAGAATTATCCGGCGTGGACATGAGGTGATGCGGTTCCTTGCCCGTCGGCACCGTGCCAACCACCTGCCGCGTGGTTTCGTCGATGAGGCTCAGCGTGGCTTCGCCGGAATTGAGCACGATGACGTTATTAGCGTGCGCAGCCGGAGAGAAAAAACCTGTCGCGGCCACGAGTGATGCCCCGATCGCGAACGTAGCGGCCAAGCGGGAAAGAAAAATTTTACGCATGAAAACTCACTTCGGAGAACAGCCGACATTGTAGAACGATTGCCGGGGCTCGCGGTTGACGTTGGTCGTGTTTCCGCCCACCCGTAATGGGGGGTTGATCGGATTTGTTCATGCTTTTGCCAGCAAGCTTAAGAAATAGTCCTATTAAATCCTAATCAAATTTAAAACGACGAGACTTATCTCGCCTGATAAAAATCATAACTCGACAGAACGAGACAATTCCTTTTTCTGATTATTTCCGTTCGATAAACTCTGCTAAAAATAAGACTGCCTGATTATTTTTACCGGTTTAAGAGTTTGCTTATTCCGCCTTTTCGTAGTCGGCGAGAAAATCCCTTCCGCTCATCGCCCGTTCACCCGATTTCGTGGATCCAGCGGCGTGACACGGCGTTTCGGCGCGCAAATCAAACCCGCTCCATCGGGAATCGGCACGAGCCCGCGGTCGTACCGCGGTTCGCTCGGCAACTCGTAATTTGCGCGATTTATCAGGGCGATGACGGCCAATCCGATTACCCGTTTTTCACTCCCATCCACTCACTACACCGAGGAGTCGTACAAAAATGCATAAGCTTTTCCAATCGGTCTGGTGTGAAACATCCTCTACGCGGGCAACCGTCCCTGAGACAGGTCGTTCGAAACAGCCCGGCATATCGGCACGCAAAGCGGCAATCCGTGCCTCGCTTGCCGCGGCGGTATGGGTAGGTGGCGCGTCAGCCGCGCACGCCACGAATTACTTTGCTGCGGGCGCGGTCAATGGCAGCGCCGACGCCGACGCGATCGCCATGGTTCCGGGTTCGATCGCAGCCGGCGTGGCGGCTTACGCGCAAGGTTTGCACGCTATCGCACTCGGTCTGCAAGCCACCGCTGAGGGCGAAAACGCATTCGCCGCCGGCCTGCAAGCACTCGCCGGGGGCGACAACTCGATTGCAACCGGAACCTCGGCGCAGGCGCTCGGCGACAAGTCGATCGCCACCGGTCAGGGGGCTCTTGCGCAGGGCGACAACGCCATTGCGATGGGCGTTACCGCGAATGCCGAAGGAGAGGGATCGATTGCAAACGGCCTCGCCGCACGCGCGGTCGGACAGGATGCGATTGCGACCGGCGTGCAGGCCAACGCCACCGGCAATAACGCAATCGCGACAGGCGCCGCAGCGCATGCGTTCGCCGACAACTCAATCGCCACCGGGCTGCTGGCTACCGCGGACGGCAACAACGCGATTGCGACTGGCACCGGCTCGAGCGCGGTGGGCGAAAACGCCGTGGCCACCGGCCTGGGAGCAGAGGCGCAGGGTGACAATTCAATCGCGACAGGCACCATCGCGAATGCCGGGGGCGCCAGCGCGTTCGCCGCCGGCTATTCAGCCAGCGCGCAAGGCACCCAGTCGATCGCGCTGGGCACTCAGGCAGGCGCTGCGGACACCGACACGACAGCCATTGGGTCCTACGCCAGCGCTAGCGGCGCGACATCGGTCGCGCTCGGCTATCGCGCCCAGACCGGCGGACTGGCGGCATTGGCAGCCGGAACATCGGCGGTGGCAGCGGCAGACGGCTCGGTCGCACTCGGCTATGCGGCGCACTCCGCTGCCGTGGACGCCATCGCGCTTGGACACGCGGCGACGGCCTCGTCGTCCGATGGCATCGCGCTTGGGCACGCCGCGACGGCTTCGTCTTTCGATGGCATTGCGCTTGGACATGCCGCGACGGCTTCGTCTTCCGATGGCATTGCGCTTGGGCATGCTGCGACGACCTCTTCTTCCGATAGCATCGCGCTTGGGCACTCGGCGACGGCCTCATCGTCCAATGGCATTGCGCTTGGTGCATCATCGGCAGTCGCGGGCGTGGGCGGCGTGGCGCTCGGTTATCTGGCCAGCGCCGCTGCCGACAACTCGGTGGCGCTCGGCCAACATTCGCTCGCCGACCGGGCCAACGCGGTATCGGTTGGCGCAGCAAACGCCGAGCGTCAGATCACCCACGTGGCAGCCGGCACCTCGGCCACGGACGCGGTCAATCTGAGCCAGTTACAAGCGGCTAGCGCAAACGCCTCGCGCTATTTCAAGGCGGCGGGCAATGGACTGAACGACGGCAGCGACGATGCGCGCAATCCAGGAGCGTTGTCGCTTGCCATCGGCAGCGCCGCGCGCGCCGATGGCAACCTGAGTTTCGCCGCAGGCACGAATTCAAGCGCCGGTGGCAATTTCAGCGTGGCCACAGGACCGAATGCATGGGCGGGTGGCGATTTCAGCGTGGCGTTGGGCGCGAGCGCCAACGCTTCCGGCATCCGGTCAATCGCGCTGGGTCAAACTGCCAGCGCGATCGCCGACAATGCGGTCGCACTCGGCGCCCGCTCTCTAGCCGACCGGGCCAATACCGTGTCGGTGGGCTCGGCGGGCAGCGAGCGTCAGATCACTAACGTAGCGGCCGGCACGGCAGATACCGACGCAGTCAACTTCGCCCAGCTTAAGGCAGTCAGCGACCAGGGCGCCGCGAACGCAGCGCAGCTCGACGGCGCGGTTCTCTATGACCGGAATGGCGACGGCAGTGTCGATCGCAATAGCGTGACATTGGGTGGAGATACGGCCAGCGGTGGCACGGTTCTGCACAACGTCGCGACCGGCGTGGACGCGAACGACGCGGTCAACGTCAGCCAGTTGAATCAGGCAATCGCCGGCGCGGTCATCAATATTCCCGTTGGCCCGTTCACCAGTCCATGGTTCAGCGCGCAAGCCGACAGTTATGGACTCACGGCCGCCGAGGCTTCGGGCACGCTGTCAGTCGCGGCCGGCGCATTCGCGCAAGCCACCGGCACGAACGCCACGGCGCTCGGGGCGAACTCGAATGCCAGCGGAGATAACGCGACGGCGCTGGGCGCCTACTCCACGGCCACCGCCGACAATTCGGTTGCGCTTGGCCAGGGCTCGGTGGCTGACCGGGCCAATACAGTATCGGTGGGCGCGGTCGGTTCGGAGCGCCAGATAACCAACGTCGCGGCCGGCGTGCAAGGTACCGACGCGGTCAATGTCGAGCAGTTCCAGCGCGGCATGAGCAGCACGGTCAGTCAGGCGAACAGTTATACCGACGATCAGGTGCGCTCGGCCCGGCGCGACTCCTACGGCGGCACGGCGTCGGCTCTCGCCATGGCGGGATTGCCGCAAGCAGTGTTACCGGGTCATGGCATGGTGGCACTGGCCGGCGGCACGTACGGTGGACAATCCGCATTGGCCATCGGCGTGTCCCAGTTATCCGATACCGGCAAATGGGCTTACAAGCTACAGGGCACGACGGATTCGCGCGGCCAGTTCGGCGCATCGATCGGCGCGGGTGTGCACTGGTAAGCAAGCGGAGCAGGTATCGACAGTCGCTACGGCGGCCTGGTGAGCGATCAGCGTCGCGCCATTGGCGCGACGCTGGAGCGAACGCTGGCCGCCCCGCCCTCACCGCTGCATCGACTCCCATACTTTATGCAGTCGTTTCACCGAAACCGGCATCGGCGTGCGCAGCTCCTGTGCGAACAGCGAAATGCGCAACTCTTCGAGCAGCCAGCGGAATTCCGTGAGCCGTGGGTCGAGCACACCACCGCGCTGGGCGACCGCGCGCTGATAGTGCTGCAGCAAAGGCTGATATTCCGCGAACTGGCGTACATCGCGAGCCGGGTCCGCTTTCAGCTTGTCGATGCGCAACGCAATGCCCTTCAGATAGCGCGGGAAATGGGCAAGCTGCGCATACGGCGTATCCACCACGAAGCGCTTGCCGATCAATGCTTCGAGCTGGCTCTGCATGTCCGCGTAAGCCGCAGCGAACGGTTTAGCCTGCACCAGCTTTTTGGTGACGCCCGCGTATTCCGTGAGTATTTGCCCCACGAGCCGCGAGATTTCCTGCGCGAGCAAGGTCAACCGGCTGCGGCCTTCGTCGCGGCGGGTGTGGAAGCCGGCATCATCCGCGGGCAGCGGGTCTTGCAGGCATGCGCGATCGAGCGCCGTGTCGATCAACTGGTCGCGCAGTTCTTCCTGGGTGCCACGCGGCATGAACTGCATCGCCATTTCACGCAGCCCCGGCAGATTTTTTTCCAGATACTTGATCGGCTCTTTCAATTGCAGCGCGAACAGCCGACGCAGGCCGGCCCGATGAATACGCGCGGCTTCATCCGGCGAATCGAACACCTCGACGTCGCAATGCGTACCGCGATCCACGAGGGCCGGGTAACCAAACAGCGTCTGCCCGCCACGACGAATTTCGAGCAACTCGGGAAGCTTGCCGAAATTCCAAGTCGTCAATTTTTCATAAAGCGCGGTGCCGGAGGTGCCCGTAGCACCCGCAGCACCCGAAGCACCCGAAGCCCCTCCACCCACCGCCGTCTGCGGCCCGGCCGCAGCCCCGCTCTTGCCACGGGAACCCGAACCAGCGGCCCCCAGACCCTGCGTCGCCGGCCCGGCCACGCCTCCACCGCCGCCCGCGTCGGCCAACGCGGCACCAGCCGCGCTCGACGCTATCTTCTGGAAATGCTGCTGCGCCTGACCACCCAACTCGGCGCGCAATTGCGACAGATTGCGGCCCATCGCCAGTTGCCGTCCGTGCTCGTCGATCACCTTGAAGTTCATCGACAGATGCGGCATCAAGGTCTCGAGCTTGAAATCCGCCTGCTTCATCGCGACCTGAGTCTGCTCGCGCACATCCGCGATCAGCGTTTCGAGCAGACCGCCCGCGCCGAAGCGCACGCCCGCGTGCCGCTCGACGAAACCGGCCGCGTACTCGGGCAGCGGCACGCAATGGCGGCGCAGCTTCTGCGGCAAGGACTTCAGCAACAGTTGCGTCTTCTCCTTGAGCATGCCGGGCACGAGCCATTCGCAACGCCGCGCATCGACCTGGTTCAGCGCATACAGCGGCACCGCGAGCGTCACGCCATCGCGCGGCGTGCCCGGCTCGAAGTGATAGGTGAGCGCCATCTCGACGCCGGCCATCGTCATCCGCTTCGGAAACAGGTCGGTGGTCACGCCGGCGGCTTCGTGCCGCATCAGATCGTCGCGCGACAGATACAGCAGACGCAACTTGTCTTCCGGCTGCCCGCTCGCCTTCACCTGATCGCGATACCAGCGCTCGAACGCCGCGCCGGTATGCATGCCCTTCGGCAAGGCCTGATCGTAGAAAGCAAAGATCAACTCGTCGTCGACCAGCACGTCCTGCCGCCGCGACTTGTGTTCGAGCTGCTCGATATCGGCCAGCAGCTTGCGGTTGTGCGCGAAGAACGCCAGCTTCGTGTCGAACTCGCCTTCCACCAGCGCGCCGCGAATAAAAAGTTCGCGCGCCCGCTCCGGGTCCTGCTGACCGAAACTCACGCGCCGCCGGTGATAGATCGGCAGACCGTACAGCACGGCCCGCTCGAACGCCGACACCTGCGCCGCGCGCTTCTCCCAATGCGGTTCGGAGAGCGACTTTTTCAGCAGATGCGCGCCGATTTTCTCGATCCACTCCGGCTCGATCTTCGCAATGCAGCGCGCGTACAGACGGCTGGTCTCGACCAGCTCGGCGGCCATCGCCCACTTGCCGGCCTTTTTCACCAGCGCGGAGCCGGGCCACAAATAAAACTTGATGCCGCGCGCGCCGAGGTAATACGGCTCGTCGTCGGCCTTCAGACCGATATTGCCGAGCAGACCGGTCAGCAGCGCGAGGTGAATCTGCTCGAACGTCGCCTCGGCTTCGTTCAGCCGCCAGCCATGTTCGCGCACCACCGTCAGCAGTTGCGAATGCACGTCGCGCCACTCGCGCAGGCGCACCTGCGACAGAAAATTCTTGCGGCACTCTTCATGCAACTGCTTGTTCGACTTCTTGTGCGCGATCGCCTCGTCGAACCAGTTCCAGATTTTCAGCCATTGCAGGAATTCGGAGCGCTCGTCGGCAAACCGGCGATGCGCCTGGTCCGCCTGCTCCTGCGCTTCAATCGGCCGGTCGCGCGGGTCCTGCACGGACAAGGCGCTCGCGATGATCAGCACTTCCTTCAACGCCTGCTGGTCGCGCGCGGCGAGAATCATCCGGCCGACTCGCGGATCGAGCGGCAGGCGCGCGAGTTCGCGGCCGAGCGGCGTGAGCCGGTTGTCGTCGTCGACGGCGCCGAGTTCGTTCAGCAGTTGATAGCCATCGGCGATCGCGCGGCCCGGCGGCGGCTCGATGAACGGGAATGTTTCGATCGCCGTCAAATGCAGCGACTTCATCCGCAAAATGACCGAGGCCAGCGACGAGCGCAGAATTTCCGGATCGGTGAAGCGCACGCGTCCCAGGTAATCGCTCTCTTCGTACAGCCGGATGCAGATACCGTCGGCCACCCGCCCGCAGCGCCCGGCACGTTGATTCGCGGCGGCCTGCGAGATCGACTCGATCTGCAACTGCTCGACCTTGTTGCGATATGAGTAGCGCTTCACGCGCGCAAGGCCGGTATCGACCACGTAGCGAATGCCCGGCACCGTCAGCGAGGTTTCGGCGACGTTGGTGGCCAGCACGATGCGCCGCGTGTTCGAAATGCGGAACACGCGCTCCTGGTCGGAAGCGGAAAGCCGCGCGAACAGCGGCAGAATTTCCGTATGCGGCGGGTGGTGTTTGCGCAGCGCCTCCGCCGCATCGCGAATCTCGCGCTCGCCGGGCAGGAACACCAGCACGTCGCCGGGGCCTTCGCGGCAGAGCTCGTCGACGGCATCCACGATCGCGTCCATCAGATCGCGGTCGGCTTCGCGCTGGGTTTTGGGCCGTTCGCGATTGTCGCCCCGGTTCACGGGCGTTGCCGCGGTTGCCGCGGTTCCCGCCGTGCCGCCCTGTGCCGCCTTGATCGCGGGACTGTCTTCCACGACCGGCCGATAGCGCACCTCGACCGGATACAGACGGCCGCTCACTTCGATCACCGGCGCGGGTTTCTCTTCGCTGCCGAAGTGGCGGGCGAAGCGGTCCGCGTCGATCGTCGCCGAGGTCACGATCAGTTTCAGATCGGGCCGTTTGACGAGAATTTCCTTCAGATAGCCGAGCAGAAAATCGATGTTGAGGCTGCGTTCGTGCGCCTCGTCGATGATCAGCGTGTCGTAGGCCTGTAGCAGCGGATCGGTTTGCGTTTCGGCGAGCAGAATACCGTCGGTCATCAGCTTGACCGACGCACCGGACGACAGATTGTCGGTAAAGCGCACCTTGTATCCGACCACTTCGCCGAACGGCGTGCCGAGTTCTTCGGCGATACGACGGCCAGTGGCCGACGCGGCGATCCGGCGCGGCTGCGTATGACCGATCAGACCGGCGCCGCCCGCGCCCAGGCCGCGACCCAGCGCGAGGCAGATTTTGGGCAGCTGAGTGGTCTTGCCCGAGCCGGTTTCACCCGACACGATCACCACCTGATTCTCCGCAATGGCCTTCGCGATCTCTTCGCGTCGGGCGGATACCGGCAATGCTTCGGGGAAAGTAATCGGCGGAACCGGATTCGCCACGACGACACGCGGTGGCCTCGGTGGCTTCGGTGGCCGAGGCGTTCGTGGCTCGCGCTGCGCGCTGCGCTCGTCAAGCTCTTTGCGCTGGTTGGGGGCCTTGCGCTGGTTGGGGTCCTTGCGCTGGCTGGGCTCGTTGCGCTCGTTGAGGTCTTTGCGCTGGCTGAGGTCTTTGCGCTCGTTGCGCTCCTTGCCTTCGGCCTGCGCCTCGCCTGACCGCGGCGCGCGCGGGTCGCGCCGGGGTGCGGCGGCGTTCTGCGCTGGTGCGGAATCGCGATTGCGCGGCTCGCGCCGCGTCGCGTCGCCAGCCTCTACCGGTTCGGCGGCCGGCGCCGTTTTCTCGTTCGCCGCTGCGGGACTTTTAGGTACATTCGACATGGGGGCGCATTATAATCCCCGGCATGAATTCCCAACCCGACCTCGTCCCCGCGCCCGCGAGCGTTCCGGCCCCCGCCGGAGCGACGGAAAACCTCGCACAACACGCGCAGTTTGTCGACTGGATGCGCTCAGTCGCCCCTTACATCCATGCGTTTCGCAACAAGACTTTCGTCGTCGGTTTCGGCGGCGAGGTTGTGCATCAGGGTCTCCTGAATGCGCTCGTGTCCGATATCGCGCTGTTGCAGGCCATGGGCATCCAGATCGTGCTGGTGCATGGTTCGAGACCGCAGGTCGAAGAGCAGATGAGTCTGCACGGCGTGGAATCCGAGTTTTCGCACGGCATGCGCATCACGGACGCAAGGGCGCTCGAATCGGCGAAAGAAGCGGCTGGCGAAGTTCGGCTCGATATCGAGGCAGCCATCAGCCAGGGTTTGCCGAACACGCCAATGGCGCATGCGCACATCAGCGTGGTGTCGGGCAACTTCGTCACGGCACGCCCGGTCGGGATTCTGGACGGCGTCGACTTCGCCCACACCGGCGTGGTGCGCAAAATCGACGCGGATTCCATCCGCCATTCGCTCGCCAGCCGCAAGCTGGTGCTGCTCTCGCCGCTGGGTTTCTCGCCGACCGGCGAGGCATTCAATCTGTCGATGGAAGACGTGGCATCGGCCGCCGCCATCGCGCTGCGTGCCGACAAGATCGTGTTCCTGACCGAAACGCCGGGCCTCATGCAAACCGGCGAGGAAGGCACCGAACTCGTCCGCGAACTGTCGCTGGACGACGCCTACAAGCTGCACGAAAGCGGTGAAGTCACCGGCGACGCGGGTTTCTATCTGAAGCACTCGATCCGCGCCTGCCGCGGCGGCGTGGCACGGGCGCACATCATCCCGTACGCGCTCGACGGCAGCCTGCTGCTCGAACTGTTCCTGCACGACGGCGTGGGCACGATGATCTCGTATGAGAACCTCGAAAGCTTGCGTGAAGCGACGCCGGACGACGTCGGCGGCATTCTCTCGCTGATCGAACCGCTGGAGTCCGACGGCACGCTGGTGCGGCGCGGCCGCCATCAGATCGAACGCGATATCGATCATTTCTCGGTCATCGAGCACGATGGCGTGCTGTTCGGCTGCGCGGCGCTGTATCCGTATCCGCAGGAGCGCATCGGCGAAATGGCCTGCCTGACGGTGTCGCCCGAAGCGCAAGGCACCGGCGACGGCGAACGTCTGCTCAAGCGCATCGAGCAACGGGCGCGGGCGCGCGGCCTCACGCGCATTTTCGTGCTTACCACGCGGACCGAACACTGGTTTCTCAAGCGCGGTTTCGTCAAGGTCACAGTCGACGACCTGCCGGAAGACCGTCGCCGACTCTATAACTGGCAGCGCAAATCGCTGGTGCTGATGAAGCATCTTTGAACGGGCCCGTCAGAGGTCCCGCCAACGCGACTGCCCACCCCTACATCGATTAACGGAGAAGCACAGCATGACTCGTATGGTTCAATGCGCGAAGCTCGGCAAGGAAGCCGAAGGTCTCGATTTCCCGCCGCTGCCCGGCGAACTCGGCAAGCGTATTTACGAAGGCATCTCGAAGGAAGCCTGGCAGGCCTGGTTGAAGCAGCAAACCATGCTGATCAACGAAAACCGCCTGAACATGGCCGATCCGCGCGCGCGTCAATATCTGATGAAGCAGACCGAGAAGTTCTTCTTCGGCGAAGGCGCGGATACCGCGCAAGGTTACGTGCCGCCGCCCCCGGCTTGAGCCAGCGAAGCGCGTTCTCAAAGCGAGCGCGGAAGACGCCCAGATCCGCGCCCGGTGCGCGGATTTTTTTTGCCTGTTTTCGCGCCGCGGCAGCCTTCTTTCCGGCCGCCTAAATTGGTCTAAACGGTACATTTTCGGCTCTTCTTAAGCCGCTCCTACAGACTGCCTCAATCCGCCCGATCCCCCGCCCGGTAAGGGATTGCGCGCCTCGACCCACGCTCCGGCAGGACTTGGGGTTTGCACGATCCTCGTTCATCGTGCTAACATGTGCACCGTTCCAACAGCAATTCACCTTCATTCGCGTTCTTTTCAAGTTGTGCCTGCGCGCCATTTTCCGGCCGGCAAGGCGCCTGAATCGAACAGTTTTTATACAAGAAGGCTTGTCGGTCGCCTCTTCGCCCAGTTGGCCATTGCTTTCGAGCTGCTTTCGAGCCTTAGCCAACCGGGCCAGGAAACATACACCGGCCTTTTTCGTTTCAAGCCTTCCAGCGGCGCGTGGGTCAGCTTCCAGCCACCCGGCGTCCTCATGTTTCTGCCCCCCTTCCACGGCCACGCAGAAGCAACAGTCAGCACAATCTAGACGAGTGTTTTTTCGCGAATCGTTCGCGAGGCACGGGCGTTTTCTATTTCTCCGATCGGTCATGGCCGATTGGTCGGGTGGACCGCCCCTCCCCTATCGCCGCATGGCCGGCGACGGGATGCCATCGCCATTTTTTGCGTCATTCGCGAAACCGCACTTCCCCTGCACCCGCGACGGGACGCTCCCGCGTTTCGTCGCAGTCATTGGAGTTTCAATCTTGAGCGCTTCCAGCAACGGCTTCTGGCGACACCACAAAGAAGAGCAACGCCTTTCGCTCGACGACATCACGGTCGTCGATAGATCCCTCCTCAAGCGGGCCGTCGGCGCGATGGCGCTCGGCAACGCGATGGAATGGTTCGACTTCGGCGTGTATAGCTACATCGCCGTCACGCTCGGCAAGGTGTTCTTCCCGTCGTCGAGTCCGTCGGCTCAGTTGATTGCCACCTTCGGCACGTTCGCCGCGGCTTTCCTTGTGCGGCCGGTCGGCGGCATGGTGTTCGGCCCGCTCGGCGACCGGATCGGCCGTCAACGGGTGCTCGCGATGACCATGATCATGATGGCGCTCGGCACCTTCGCGATCGGCCTGATTCCGAGCTACGGCAGCGTGGGCATTCTCGCGCCGGTGCTGTTGCTGGTCGCGCGTCTGGTGCAGGGCTTCTCGACTGGCGGCGAGTACGGCGGCGCGGCGACCTTCATCGCGGAATTCTCGACGGACAAGCGCCGCGGGTTCATGGGCAGCTTCCTCGAATTCGGCACGCTGATCGGCTACGTGCTCGGCGCGGGCACGGTGGCGGTGCTGACCGCGACGCTGTCGAGCGATGCGCTGTTGTCGTGGGGCTGGCGTGTGCCGTTCCTGATCGCGGGTCCGCTGGGTCTGGTGGGTTTGTACATCCGCCTGAAGCTCGAAGAGACGCCCGCATTCAAGAAGCAGGCTGAGCAGCGCGAAGCCGAAGACAAGGCATTGCCCAAGCAGTCGTTCCGTCATCTGCTTGCGCAGCAGTGGAAGCCGTTGCTGTTGTGCGTTGGCCTCGTGCTGATTTTCAACGTGACCGATTACATGGCGTTGTCGTATCTGCCGAGTTATCTGTCGGCCACGCTGCACTTCAACGAAACGCACGGCCTGTTCCTCGTGCTGCTGGTGATGGTGCTGATGATGCCGATGACGCTCGCCGCCGGCCGTCTGTCCGACACGATTGGCCGCAAGCCGGTGATGCTGTTCGGCTGCGTGGGGCTGTTCGCGCTGTCGATTCCCGCGCTGCTGCTGATCCGCATGGGCACGGTGCTGCCGGTGTTCAGCGGGTTGATGATTCTGGGCGTGCTGCTGTCGTGCTTTACCGGTGTGATGCCGTCGGCGTTGCCGGCGCTGTTTCCGACGAAGATCCGTTATGGCGCGTTGGCTATCGGCTTCAATATTTCGGTGTCGCTGTTTGGCGGGACGACGCCGCTCGTGACGGCGTGGCTGGTCGATCACACCGGCAACCTGATGATGCCGGCGTACTACCTGATGGGTGCATCGCTGATCGGCATCGTGTCGGTGATTGCGCTGCGTGAGACTGCGCGCAAGCCGCTGCTGGGCTCGGGCCCGAGCGTCGCGACGCGTGCCGAAGCACATGCCGTGTTGCGCGGCGAGCGCGAAGCCGCGGAAATGGACGAACGGTATGCGGCGAACGCGACGGCGCGCGCGTGATACGTGGGGTGTGCGCTGCGCTTGCTAGCGAGCCATAGCTGGCGCGCATGCGCGCATGGGCGTTGAAAACGAGGGGTCGGCAGCTTTGCCGGTCCCTCGTTTTTATATTGGCAGCAGGTCGAAATTCGCGCTGACTTGCGAGCCATGGATTATCAGCATTCCCGCTGAGATGGGGAGCTTGAAACGGCGCGGTCCGGCGCTGCCGGGGTTCATGTAGAGCACGCCATCCTGTTCGTTTATCGACGGTCTGTGGGAGTGGCCGGTGATCACTACGCGGATGTTCTCGCGATTCGGGTCGGCGTTCAGGTAGCCGCTTACGTCGGCCATTTCGTGGACGACCAGGATGGTCACCTGCTGGATCGTGAGCTTCGCATGCGTTGGGAGCGATTGGGCCCATTCGCCAGTGTCGTTATTGCCGCGGACCGCGGTGAGAGGGGCTATTTTTCGGAGGGCGTCCAGGATCTCTGGGGTACAGATGTCGCCTGCGTGGATGATTGCTTCGCAAGTCGATAGGTAGTGGAGCGCCTCGGGGCGCAGGAGGTTGTGTGTGTCGGCTATTACGCCTATGCGGCTTGGGTTTTGTTGCATTGGTTTGCTGGCTTTTTGGCCTTTCCTTGTTTTGTTAGTGGTCTATTAGCGTTCCCCCTGTGCGGGGGGCACCTACTTTTCTTTGCCGCCGCAAAGAAAAGTAGGCAAAAGAAAGCGGGCTCACACCGCTAATTCTTAAGCGGGCCCCGCAGCATTTCCTTGCTAGGGGTGCATCTGGAATCCGTGCTCCCGCACATTCCGCCTCAGTGACAAGGCAGTCATTCTTCCGGCGGCGCTTCGCGCGCCCCCGGGTCGTTCTACCACCTTCGGTTTTTCGACTTCCGTTGTGTTCCCATCCGCGACGCACGCAGTGCGGAGTGGGAGCTGATGAGTGCTTTGTCACTAACGTCAAATGCGCGACGGCACGGATTCCAGATGCACCACTACCAAGGAAATGCCGCGGTTCCCACTTAAGAATTAGCGGTGTGAGCCGCTTTCTCTTGCTTACTTCTCTTTGCGGCGGCAAAGAGAAGTAAGTGCCCCCCCGCACAGGGGGAACGCTAATAGACCACTAACAATACAAGGAGAGGCCAAAAAGCCAGTGCAACGAAAAAACCCTCACCCCTCAACCAAATGTTCAATCCGCCGATCAGGCACCAACCACCACCCCGCCGCAAGTGCATAAAGCGCCGCCGCCCCCCAAGGGGCGAAAAACGCCAGCGCAATCCCCGCGAGATAAATCACCACCGACACCTTCCCCTTAAAGTCATTCCCAACCGCCCTGGCAATCGTCGACTCCCGACCATGCTCCCGAATCAACACCCGCGTCAAAATAAAATACGCCATCGCGGACATAAAAAGCACGACCCCATACATCGCCATCGGCCACGCTGCAAGATGATTCTCACCAACCCAATGCGTAACCGCCGGCAGCAACGACAACCAGAACAGTAGATGCAAATTGGCCCATAACACCGCGCCATTCACCTTCTGCACCGCATGGAACATGTGATGATGATTGTTCCAGTAAATCCCGACGTAAATAAAACTCAGCACATAAGCACACATCACGGGAATCAACGGCGTCAACGCAGCAAGGTCGTGCCCCTCCGGCACCTTCACCTCGAGCACCATGATCGTGATGATGATGGCGATCACGCCATCGCTGAAAGCCTCGACGCGTCCCTTGCCCATCGGTCGTCTTCCTGAATATGAATGAATGAGGTAAGGCGCCCAGCCCGTCTTCCTGTCGTGGACGGCCCGCGCCGCTCGCGATTATCCGCGATGGCCCGACGCTTTGTCGATGCGCTTTCGGCGCACCTAAAGCATCGGCTCGAGTCCGCCGAACAGCGTCGGCACCAGCTCGCTAATGGTGGGGTGAATATGCATCGCGTACTGCAACGTCGGGTAAGGTGCGCCCGCCGTCATGATGTCGATGAACGTGTGAATCGCTTCGTCACCATCGATGCCGTGAATCGCCGCGCCGAGAATCTGCTGGCTGTGCGGATCGACCAGCACCTTCATGAAGCCATCGGTCTCGCCGCGTTCGCGCGCGCGGCCCACGCGCGTCATCGGCATCGTGGCGAGCAGCGCAGCACGGCCGGAGCGCCGTACATCGGCTTCCGATAAACCGACGCGCGCCAACGGGGGATCGACGAACACCGCATACGCCATGATCCGCGTATCGACCGAGCGCGTACCGCCATCCAGCAGATTCGCCGCGACGATCTGGAAGTCGTCGTAGGACGTATGGGTGAACGCGCCGCGCCCGTTCACGTCGCCGATCGCCCACACGCCCGTCACGTGGGTGCGCAACTCGCCGTCAACGGGAATTATCCCGTGCGCGTCGGTCGCAATGCCCGCAGCCGCCAGCCCGAGGTCGTCGGTATTCGGCGCGCGGCCGGTCGCGAATAGCAGATGCGAGGCTTCGAGCGCGGGCCGGTTCTGCACGAAGCCGATGCAAACACGGTCCGGGTGATGCGGATGCGGTTCGACCCGAGCCGGTTCGACGCCGAACACGAACTCGATGCCCTCGCGCGTCAACACGTTTTGCACGGACTCGGCGAAATCCGCATCCTCGCGAGCCAGCACGCGATCACCGCGAACCAGCACCGTGACGCGGCTGCCAAAGCGGCGAAAAATCTGCGCGAATTCGAGCGCGATATAACTCGCCCCGACAATCACGAGATGTGCCGGCAGTTCGGTTAGTTCGAGCAGACTGGAATTGGTGTAATAGCGAATCCGCTCGAGCCCTTCGAGCGGCGGCACGACCGCACGTGTGCCGGTATTGATGAAAATCTCGTCGGCGCTCAGTTCGTCGAGCAGGGCACCGTCAGGCCCAGTGATGGCAAGCGTGTGCTCGCCCGTGAAGCGCGCGTGCCCGTTGAAAACCGTCACGTTGTCGGCGCCGCGCAGCCACTTTTCGACGCCGTCGCGCGACTGCCCGATGATGCCGTCCTTGCGCGCCTTGACCGCCGCGAGGTCGACGCTCACCGCCCCACTCACCTGCACGCCCAGTTCCGCCGCGTGACGCGCGACGTGCGCGGCGCGGGCGCTCGCCACATACGATTTGGTCGGCGTGCAGCCGACGTTCACACAGGTGCCGCCGAACGCGCCGCGTTCCACCACCGCGGTGCGCCGCCCGCTCTGGCCCAGCCGAACGGCGAGCGGCGCGCCGCCCTGGCCCGTGCCGATCACGATTGAGTCGAAGTGCTGTGGCATGGCAACGCTCCCGAAGCTCCAGTGAAAGTCGTAGCATCTTACCCGCGACTTTCCCCTTTGCCTCGGCTCGCCTCGACTCGCGCCGCGCTATTGCATCAGGAAGAACATACCGCTGCCAGCTTGAACGACACCGCGTGTCATGCGTGGCAATGCACGGCGCAGATCAATTCGCGTGAACGCTGCAGCGCGGCTTGCGCGCCGCGGGTGGCCACTACCCAGCCCACCTGGCCGAGATTGAAGTCCTGCGACACCATCACCTGCATGAGGGCCACCATCGGCAAGACCACCGATGGCCGGTAAAGCTGATTCCTGATTGCGGCTGGCATGACGGTTCCCATCGCGAGGGGCCGCTTCGGCTCCCCGCTCCATTGACGTTTCGATGGGAGGATTCTAGGCAGACTGCCCGAGCCGATAAATAGCCCGATCGCGAAGGCACTTGTTAGTGAAAGCGAACAATCGCGCGCACGCCGCTGCGCATGCCGCTGCGCATGCCCTTGCACACAAACGCTCACCTGATTACCGCGCTTCGGCCATGTCCGTACGCGCATCGAGCAAACTGCGCGCATACGCACTCGCCCCGACCGGGCGGCTGTACAGATACCCCTGCTGTTTATCGCAGTCGATGCCGCGCAGAAACGCAGCCTGCTCGATCGTCTCCACGCCTTCGGCGGTCACGTTCATGCCGAGCGAATGCGCCATCGCGACCACCGCCTGGGTGATCGCAATCGAATCGCGATGATCCGGCAGACCCGCGACGAAAGAGCGATCGATTTTCAGGTTATGCAACGGAAAGCGCTTCAGATACGACAGCGACGAATAGCCAGTGCCGAAATCGTCGACCGAAATGCGCACGCCCATTTCGGTCAGCGCGCTCAATGTCGGCAGGACGGTTTCGCTATCGCTCATCAGAAGCCGCTCGGTAATCTCGAGTTCGAGCGCGGCCGGTTCCAGCCCGGACTGCGCCAGACATCGCTGGATACGATCCAGCAGATTGTCGTTGAACTGCCGCGGCGACAGGTTCACCGCGACGATCAGTTCCGGCGCCAGCGTGCGTCGCCATTGCGCGACCTGCTCGCAGGCCCGCGCCAGCACCCAGTCGCCGATCTGGATGATGAGGCCCGCGTCTTCGGCCACCGGAATGAATTCCGCCGGCGAGATGTTGCCGAGTTCCGCGTTGTACCAGCGCAGCAGCGCTTCGGCGCCGATCGTGCGGCCGTCGCGGCTGTCGACGATCGGTTGATAGACGAGACTCAGTTCGTCCGCGGCGAGCGCGCGACGCAACGACTGTTCGATCGTGAAGCGGCGTTGCAGATGCTGGTTCAGCTCGGCGGTGAAGAACTGGAAGTTGTTACGGCCGCGCTGTTTCGCGTGATACATGGCCGAGTCGGCGTTACGCATCAACGTGGCGACGTCCTGACCGTCGTCCGGGAACAGACTGATACCGATCGACGCGCCCAGGTAGTACTCGTAGTCCGCAATCGCGAACGGCACGGCGATCATCTCGAGAATGCGGCGGGCGAGTCCGATCAGATGCGCGGTGTCGTCGTACCCGCTCACCACGACGACGAACTCGTCGCCGCCGACGCGCGCCAGCATGTCGTCGCGGCCGATACACGCGGACAGCCGCTCGGCGACGCTGCACAGCAGCGCGTCGCCGGCTTCGTGACCGGCGGTGTCGTTGACCTTCTTGAAGCCGTCCAGATCGACGAACAGCAGGCCGACGCCGACCAGTTCGTTTGCGCTGGCCGCCGGCTTCATGTCGAACATGTCGTGCAGACGTTCCGTCAGATACGCGCGATTGAACAAGCCCGTGAGCGAGTCGCGTGTCGCGAGAAAGCGCAGTTGCCGCTGCGCTTCGCGCACGGGCCCGATGTCGGTGAACGAGATCAGCACCGAACCCGGCTCGGTTTCTCCGGACTTCACGATCGGCACGACGTTTTCGGTAATCCACACGACGGTGCCGTCCACCAGTTCGATGCCCACCGTGACGCCGAGTTTCGGCTGGCCATTGGCGAACACCTGGGCAGTCGGGCGCTCGGCAGGATCGATCGGCAAGCCGTCTTCGTGATACGACCGCTTCATCACGGTGTGGACACGCTGGCCGACGACCGCCGCGCTCGTGCGCAACATGCGCTGCGCGCTGGGGTTGCACGCCAGGATCACGCCGTCGCGCGACTGCACCACGATGCCTTCGTTCAGGTGATCGACCACCAGACGGTAGTGTTCTTCGCTTTGCGCGAGACGTTGCGCGATGGCGTCCTGATGGACCGCCGCGCCGACGCTGTGGCCGATGTCGCGCAAGATCGCTTCTTCTTCGGCGCTCGGGCGGCGCCGGGTGCGGTGATAGACGGCGAAAGCGCCGAGCATCACGCCGGCATCGTTTTCGAACGGCACCGACCAGCACGCACGCAGACCGAGCGGCAACGCCAGATGGCGATAATCCGCCCACAAAGGATCGGTTTCGATATCTTCGACCACGACGAGACGGCGCTCGTACATCGCCGTGCCGCACGAACCCACGCACGGACCGATCATCACATGGTCGATCGCGGCGCTGAACCCGGCCGGCAGCGTCGGTGCGCCGCCCACTCGCGCATGCACGCCGTCGGCTTCGAGAAGCAGGATCGAGCAGCTCGCGCCTTCGCCCAGCAGCGCTTCCGCGCGCCGGCAGACTTCGTTGAGCAGTTCCGGCAACGGCGTGTTGCGGGTGATCAGCCGCAACACGGCGCGCTCCGACGCGAGCAGCTCTTCGGCCTGGTCAGGCCGGCAGCGGATTCCCCCGGACGGTTGCACCGCCGCGTTGCTAGATGGTGTATCACCTGTCATAAATGCGCCCCCCAACCCAACATCGGCAATTTAGCTTTCGCGGCACACCGGGGTATACGCGAGCATTGCGCATAATAATTGGGAACGCCGCCGCGCGGGCGAAAGAAACGCAGTCGGACGGGGAGCGCGAGCGCCGCCTCGTCCGTTCTGTCGGTCCTGCCGTTTCTGTCCCGATCGTTCCCGCAATCGATCCTGCGATCGGTTGCTTCATCTCTGGAGCCGGTCTGAGCGGCTCATCACGGTTATGCCGGGCGGCAGGCCTGGGGAAAGTTCTGTGACGGTTGCCCCGCCTGCCAGCCTTGCGACGCGTTAGCCACCGCCGGGAGGACGGCCACCGCCGCCACCGCCACCGCCACGTTGCCCGCCACCGCCACCGCCTTCATGGCGGTCACCACCACCGCCTTGCGGTCCGCCTTGAGGACGGCCGCCTTCGTTGCCGGGCGGACGGCCACCACCACCGGCGTTACCTTGCGGCGGACCGCCGGGACGGCCCCCGCCCCCGCCGGCATTACCCTGCGGTGGACCACCCGGACGTCCCCCTTCATGCCCGGGTTGCGTACCACCCGGGCCGCCCGGACGACCGCCTTGCTCGCCCTGCGGCGGGCCATCCGGACGCCCTCCGGCATTGCCCTGCGGCGGGCCACCCGGACGCCCTCCGGCATTGCCTTGCGGCGGGCCACCCGGACGCCCTCCGGCATTGCCTGGCGGCGGGCCACCCGGACGCCCTCCGGCATTGCCCTGCGGCGGGCCACCCGGACGTCCACCGTCGTGCCCCGGCGGCGGCCCGCCCGGACGACCGCCGCCAGGCGGGCGGCCTGCGCCGGGTCTCGGCGGCGGCGGCGGCGGATGATGCGACCAGCGCGATTGCTGGCCGTACCACGGCCGTCCGCGATAGTAGTTGCCCCAGTACGAACCGATGGAGAACGAGACGATCGGCAAGCCGATCACCGTGCCGTAGTTCATCAACGGCACATTGCCCCCCTGATACGGATAATTCAAACGCCCGGCATACACCCAGCCGCGCAGATTAGGCGCCGCTACGTCGCACCATTCATAGTTGCTGAGGCATCCCATCACCGTGAGCGGCACGCCGCCGGGCACCTGCACCACCACCGGATAATCGGAAGCAGGGCCGGCGTGCACGTTGACCGGGCCCGCCGTATAAGCCTGTGATTGTGCGCAAGCCAGAGTGGGCAGTGCCAGCAGGCCGGCCGCCGCGTAGATGCAATGAACGAGTTGTCGTTTCATTCTTTCTCCCGTTTTATGTCTTATGCCGTATGTCTCTTGTCGAGCGTGTGGCGTGCATGCAGACGCACAGCGCGTGCCTGCCCGAGTCCGGCCGGCAACATCTGGTAAGCACTCACGCGAAGACATACGTTTTCGGGCCGCTGCGCGCAGGCACTTCGAACGATCATCCATGGCATGTGAAACCCTACCTGCCGGATCGCCATGAATATCGTTCGCCCTCTTCTGATCGCCGCTCTCGTGCTGGCGCAGCCCGCTCATGCAACCAGCTTCGACTGCGGCAAAGCGCACTCGCCGACCGAGCAGTTGATCTGCAACGACCCCACGCTCTCGAAGCTCGACGATGCGCTCGGGCAACTCTACTGGAAAGTGCGTCGTCGGGTGAGCGATAGTCAGAGCGGCGGACCCGGCCAGCGGCGGGCCTTTCTGAACGACAGCGATCGCAAATGGGCGTGGCGCGAAGCCAATTGCCGCGACTTGAAGTGTTTGGGGACGTGGTACGCGACGCGTATCGAAGAACTGAAACAGCTGATTCAAACCGGACCGGTGGAGCCCGCGAAAACGGCGACCCTGCTTGCGCCGGTCGCACCGGTCGACTCGACGGCGTCGCCCGCGCCGGCATCACGGCACAAAGGCGCCGTGCTTGCCGCAGCCCGTCTCGAGACCGCGTCGCTGCAATGCACGGCGACGCAACCCGGCATCGTGATGAACGCGCCATGCGCGACGGTGATCAAGGATCAGTCGAGCCGCTGGCGCTCCGCGCCGCACAGCGGCGACTGGTTCTGCGGTGTCGCGATGCTCGCGCCGGAGCAGACCGACGCGCGAGCGGACAGCGAACAATAAAAACGGACAGCGCTTCGCCCGCGAGGCGGGCGGGGCGGCCGTTAGTCACTGCCCGAAGAAGCGCTACCGGCTACTCCAGAAGCGCCGCTGCACCTCCATCACCTCGCCTTCCACGTCGGCGACCGGCCCGATGACCTCGACCTTCTTCTGGCAATGATCGAAGACGTAGCGGCAATCCACGCTCATGGTCGGATTCTCTCCGTGATCGCCCGTGGCTTCCAGCAGACGCTGCTCGGTCATGCCGAACACGACCCGCCCGATGTTCGCCCAGTACATCGTCCCCGCGCACATGCAGCACGGTTCGACCGAGGTGTACAACGTGCAACTCCATAAATAAGCCGGCGTGAAATTCAACGCTGCCACGCGCGCCAGCACCGACTCGGCGTGATTGACCGTGTCGACGTTGCCCTGCTCCATCAACACCGTTTCCTGGTCCGGGCCGACCAATACGGCACCGAACGGATGATGGCCCAGCAGCGTCGCCCGCTCGGCCACCCGGCTCGAATGCCGCAGATGCCGCACGATCTGCTCGTGCGTCGGCGTAAGACCCTGCGGCGGATAAGTGGCCGCCTGCGCGGCGGCCTCGTTCGAGACGGTCAGACTCACGGGTACTCTCCATCGATGAATCGTCGGGCCCGGGATCGAGCCCGACGGTAACGTAGAAAACTTACTTCGGCAGCGATCCGTCCACGCCTTCCACGAACCAGTTGAGACGCGACAGTTCCGCATCGCTCAACGACTTGCCCGCGGCGACTTTCACCGCGCCGGTCTGATCGGCGATCGGGCCGGCGAACGGATCGAACTTGCCGGCGACGATGTCGTCGCGCTTCTGGCTCAACGCCTTTTGCGCGGCCGGCGACACGGCGCTGGTGTTGATGTCGGCGAGATCGATGGCTTTTTCCTTGAGCCCCCACCAGACCGGCGAGTTGTTCCACGTCCCCGACATCACCTGATCCACCAGATGCGTGTAGTACACGCCCCAGTTGCTCACGCACGCGCCGAGTTGCGCGTTCGGACCGAACTTCTTCATGTCCGAGTCCCAGCCGAACGCGTGCACTTTCTTCTGCTCGGCGGTCTGCATGGTCGCGGTCGAATCGGTGTTCTGGATCAACACGTCGGCGCCCTGGCCGATCAGCGTTTCGGCCGCCTGCTTTTCGCGGCCCGGGTCGAACCAGCTGTTGATCCACACGACCTTGACGTGGATCTTCGGATTCACCGAGCGCGCGCCCATCGTGAACGCGTTGATGTTGCGCACCACTTCGGGCACCGGCACCGAACCGACGAAACCGAGCGTGTTGGTCTTGCTGGTATAACCGGCGACCAGACCGGCGAGGTACGCGCTCTGATACGTGCGCACGTCGTACGTGGCGAAGTTGGCGGCCTTCTTGTAGCCGGTCGCATGTTCGAACACGGTGTCGGGGAAGTCCTTCGCGACCTTCAGTTCGAAGTCCTGGAAGCCGAAGCTCGACCCCACCACGATCTTGTTGCCCTTGGACGCGAGGTCGCGAAATACGCGCTCCGAATCCGCCGACTCCGGCACGTTCTCGACCCGTGTCACCTTGATCTTGTCGCCGTATTTGGCCTCGACCTCTTTCACGCCCTGTTCGTGCGCGTAAGTCCAGCCGGCGTCGCCGGGATTGCCGAGGTAGACGAACGCGATGCCGAGCGGCGCCGGTGTGGCCGCCGAGGCTTCGATGGCGCTCGACGCGAGCGTGGCGGCCAGCGCGGCGGCCAGCGTCGCCGACAACACGGTCCGGACGGTTTTGATGCGCAATGAACGATGCAGCGCACGCGCCAGCTTTGTTTTCATGAACTCTCCGAAGATGGGGTGTGGGTGCCGGTCCCACCCGGTCCGCCCGAGGCGGGATCGCGACACAGGCGCTCATGTTCGAAGGCCAATTTCAGCGGCAAAATTATGATCCGTTATCTCGCCCATAACGAAACGCGTATTAAGGTAGCGGCGCATCCGTCCCGGCGCCGGCTTCGAACAGTTCGGCGCACACGCTCGCGCCAAGCTCGCTCAGCCGCGCGCTGCCGGTCCCTGCCTCGTCGAACGTCGTCTCCACCAGACCGCCGTCGCCGAGCGTCGTCAGGTAGCGCCGTAATCCGCTCATCGGCACGCCCGCCTGTTTGGACAGTTTCGCGAGCGACCAGGCGTTTCTGTCCGCGCCGCCTCGCGATGGCTCCGCGTTCTGCCGATAAGCCCGCCACAGTTGTGCGAGCACGGCCACCAGCACCGGGTCGAGTTCGTCGTCTTGCTGCATGTCTTGCTCCTCGCCCGTTCAGGCCATCTGCGCGACCAGTTCGCCCAAGGTCTTCAAGGCGGCTTCGGTCTGCGCGGTCCACGGATAACTGTAGTTGAGCCGGATGAAATGGCGAAAGTCGCTGCGGTTCGAGAACATCATCCCCGGTCCGACGGTGATGCCGCGCGCGAGCGCCGCCTGATAAAGCCGCATCGAATCGACTTGGCCCGGCAATTCCACCCACAGCACGTAGCCGCCCTGCGGCTCGGACATGCGAGTGCCCGCCGGAAAGAACCGCTGCACCATCGCGGTCATGATGCGAGCCTGCTGCCGGTAAACCTTGCGCACGTGACGCAGATGCCGGTCGTAACCGCCCTGGCGCAGATAATCGGCGACCGCCACTTGCGGCACCGACGGCGTGGTCAGCGTGTTCAGAAACTTGAGCTTTTCCACCTGTGCGCGGAAGCGCCCCGGCATGGCCCAGCCGATGCGGTACGACGCCGCCAGACTTTTTGAAAACGACGCGCAGTGGAGGACCAGCCCCTGGGTGTCGTAAGTCTTCAGCGTCGACGGACGGGCATCGCCGAAATACAGTTCCTGGTAGACATCGTTTTCGATCGCGGGAATCCCGTGGGCTGCGAGCAGATCGACCAGTTGCCGTTTGCGCTCGTCGGGCATCTGGAAGCCGAGCGGATTCTGGAAATTCGGCATCACCATGCAGGCGGCGATTTTTTGCCGCGCGATCACCTGCTCGAGCGCGTCGATGTCGATGCCGGTACGCGGATGCGTAGCCACCTCGATCGCACGCATGCCGAGCCGTTCGATCGCGTGCAGCATCGCGTAAAAGGTCGGCGATTCGACCGCCACCGTGTCGCCGGGACGCGCGACCGCCTGCAGACTCAGGTTGATCGCCTCGGTGGCGCCGAGCGTAATGACAATCTCGTCCGGGTCCACCGGCAAGCCGTTTTCAGCGTAACGCCGCGCAATCTGGCGGATCAGTTCGGGGTTGCCCGGCGGCAGGTCGTCGATCAGATTCCAGCTGGTATGACGCCGCGCAATTGCGTTCGCGTACTGGTTGATGCGCCGCCACGGGAACAGTGACGGGTCGGGATACGGCGAGCCGAGCGGCACCGCATCGTGCGCGCGGATGCTGCGCAGCGTCGACAGCACGAGGCGGCTCACGTCGACCGCCGCGGCCTCGGGCGGCGCGGCCGGCAGGCTGGATGGGTCGACATCGCGGTGCTTCGACGGCGCGCCGCTCGCGGCAACCAGCGCCGTCTGGGCAGCCTCGCGCACGAAATAGCCGGACTGCGGCCGCGTTTCGATCTGCCCGCGGCTTTCCAGCAGCGCGTACGCATTCAGCACGGTCTTGATGCTGACGCCATGTTGCCGACTCGCCTGCCGCACCGACAACACCCGCTCGCCGACCGCGAACACCCCTCGGCGGATGGCTTCGGCCACTTCATCGGCGAGTTTTTCGTACAGCTTCATGACATCAGGTCTCGATCGCGAACGCCGCAGCGGAACCGGCAGTCTAGGCCAAAAGCCGGCCACTGTATCCCTCCTGTTTGCGATTTTCTGTGTTCCGCTCCGACAAGGGAATACAGTAGGCTTGCAGGCATCGGCTCAAAAGCCCAAAAAAACCCACTTTCCTGCTGAACCCGGCAGACAGACCATGAAAAAACCCGACGCTCGCATCGAACCGTACACGCACCCGGCCGCGGGCTGGGGCGCGCTGAAGTACGTCGCCATCAACCTGCTCAAGGAGAAGGTGACGGGCGGCAACTACCGCACGCTGCTCAAGCAGAATCAGCCGGACGGTTTCGATTGCCCGGGCTGCGCGTGGCCGGACCGCGAGCATGCGTCGACCTTCGAGTTCTGCGAGAACGGCGTGAAGGCGGTCGCCGCCGAAGCCACCAGCAAGCGCGTGACGCCGGCGTTCTTCGAAGCGAACACGGTCGAGTCGCTAATGGGCCAGTCGGACTATGAACTGGAACAGCACGGCCGTCTGACCGATCCGCTCGTCTACGACGCGCTGCGCGACCGCTACGTGCCGATCGGCTGGGACGAAGCGTTCGACCTGATCGCCCGTCATCTGAAACGGCTCGACGATCCCGACGAAGCCGCCTTCTACACCTCCGGGCGCGCCAGCAACGAAGCCGCCTTCCTGTACCAGCTGTTCGTGCGCATGTACGGCACCAACAACTTCCCCGACTGTTCGAACATGTGCCACGAGGCGACCAGCCGCGGCTTGCCGCACACGGTCGGCATCGGCAAGGGCACGGTCACGCTCGACGACTTCGAACACGCCGATACGCTGCTGATCTTCGGTCAGAATCCGGCCACCAATCACCCGCGCATGCTCGGCGAACTGCGCGAGTGCGCGAAACGCGGCGCGACCATCGTGTCGATCAACCCGCTCAAGGAGCGTGGGCTCGAACGTTTCGCGAGCCCGCAGCATCCAGTGGAAATGCTCACGATGGGCAGCACGAAAATCAGCTCCGTGTTCATCCGTCCGACCATCGGCGGCGATTTCGCGCTCATCAAGGGCGTCGCCAAGCGCGTCGTCGAACTCGACGACGAAGCGCTCGCCTCGGGGCTCGAGCGCGTGCTCGACACAGAGTTCATCGCCGAACACACGGTCGGCTTCGACGCCTTCGCCGACGACCTGCGCGCCGAAAGCTGGGCGGCCATCGTCGCCGAGTCGGGCGTGCCGTACGACGAGGTGCTGAAGCTCGCCGACATCTACGTGAAAGGCCGCGCGGTCATCTCGACCTGGGGCATGGGACTCACCCAGCACAAGAACTCCGTGCCGACCGTGCAACTGCTGTCGAACCTGATGATGATGCGCGGCAACATCGGCCGGCGCGGTGCGGGACTGTGTCCGGTGCGCGGGCATTCGAACGTGCAAGGCGACCGCACGGTCGGCATCGAGGAGCGGCCGACGCAGGCGTTTCTCGACCGGCTCGGCAAGGTCTACGATTTCGAGCCGCCGCGCGAACATGGGCTCGACGTGGTCAACACGATTCAGGCGATGCTCGACGGCAAGGTCAAAGTGTTCATCGGGCTGGGCGGCAATTTTTCGATCGCGACGCCCGACACCCCGCGTACGTGGGAGGCGATGCGCTCCTGTGCGCTGACCGTGCATATCACCACCAAGCTGAACCGCAGCCATCTCGTACATGGTCGCGACGCGTTGATTCTGCCGACCCTCGGGCGCACCGAAGTCGATCTGCAGAACGGCGTGGCGCAAGGCGTGAGCGTCGAGGACTCGATGAGCATGGTGCACATTTCATACGGCATGAACAAACCGGCTTCGGAGAACCTGCTGTCGGAAATCGCGATCGTCGCGCGGATGGCGCACGCCACGCTCGGCAGCGCGAAAGTGGACTGGCTCGCCCAGGCGGCCGATTACGCGCTGATTCGCGACGGCATCGAGCAGGTGTTCGACGGTTTTCAGAACTACAACGAACGGCTCAAGCAGCCGGGCGGCTTTCATCTGGGCGTGGCCTCGCGCGAGCGCATCTGGAAGACGCCGAGCGGCAAGGCACAGTTCATGGTGCACGCCATCGCCACCGACACGCCGATCCACCGCGCCCGCGCCGAACACGGCGAGCGTCTGATGACCCTGATGACGACCCGTTCGCACGATCAGTACAACACGACCATCTACGGCCTAGACGACCGTTATCGCGGCGTGTTCGGTCAGCGGCGCGTGCTGTTCGCCAACAAGGACGACCTGGCCATGCTCGGCTTCGCTGCGGGTCAGCGGGTGGATATCACGAGTGTGTGGGCCGACGGCGTCGAGCGTCACGCGAACGGTTTCCTGCTGGTGGAGTACGACATTCCGCGCGGTTGTCTGGGCGCCTATTACCCGGAGACGAATCCGCTGGTGCCGCTATCGTCGGTGGCCGACGGCGCGGGGACGCCGACTTCGAAATCGATTCCGGTGTTGTTGCGGGCGTCGATTGTCGAGGCGAGCGAAGCGATCGCGGCCTGAATGGACCGACGAACTCAGGTGTCGCGCTTCGTCAGATCGCGATACGTGAGATACAGCCGCAGGTCGAATTCGATCTGGTGGTAACCCGGCTGCATGAACTCGCACAGACGGTAAAACGCCTTGTTGTGATCGCTCTCTTTCAGATGCGCGAGTTCATGCACGACGATCATCTTCAGAAACTCGGGCGCCGCGCCCTTGAACAGAGACGCCACGCGAATCTCCTTCTTCGCCTTCAGCTTGCCGCCCTGCACGCGCGAAATGCTCGTATGCAGACCTAGCGCATGGCGCATCACGTCGAGCTTGCTGTCGTAGGTGACCTTGTCGATCTGCTCGGCGCTGCGCAGATATTCGCGCTTGAGGTTCGCGCAATACTCGTACAGCGCACGATCCGTCTGCACGTCGTGGCCGTGCGGATAGCGCTCGGCCAGATACGCGCCGAGCCGCTCGCCGGCGATCAGCTTGCGGACCTTCTCCTGCAGTTCCGGCGGATAGCCGCTCAGGTATTTCAGCTGTGACAATGCGCACACCAGTTGATGGGTCAGTGACGGGACGACCCGCGCATTATTGTTTGGCGGCGGCGGTCTGGTCAAACGCGGTTGCAAACGTGGGTGCAAACGCGGGTGCAAACGCGGGTGCAAACGCGGGTGCAAACGTGGTTGCAAACGCGGGTGCAAACGTGGTTGCAAACGTGGTTGCAAACGCGGGTGCAGTCGCGGGTGCAAACGCAGTTGCATTCATAACACGAAGCCCGCGCACAATCTGCGAACGGCGCGCCGGCAGGCGCCGCTGCGCGACGCCTGGCTTCGGTGTTAGCATCGCCCGGAACTTATGAAACAGCATTTGCCCCGGGGCTCGTCACACCTATGAATCATCACGCGAATTCTGCCTGGAAACAGCCTGTTGCCGCCGACCTCCAGGTCGTCGTGCAACTCATCGAAGCAGACCAATCCGCGCATCTCGGCTTCGTCGATTCGCTCGTCTCGAACTCGGTCGACAGCCACGGACACGTGCCGAGCGCGCTGCTTCTGCTGACCGCGCGGGCGTTGGCGCCGACCGCGCCGCTGGCCCCCGGCGCTCACGCTTTCGCCGCCGCCATGGAGTTGATCGTGCTGTCGCTGGGCGCGCATGCGAGCCTGCCCGACAAACAGGAGGCTTCCTCCACGCAACCCATGTTGTCGCTCGGACCCGCGATCGGCGTGTTGCTGGGCGACCTGCTCTACAGCCGGGCCTTCCGGTTGATCGCGGGGACAGGACTGGAAAAAGGCATCGCGGAAGTGGCGAATATTACGGAGCGCATGGTGGTCGCCGCCACGCGCGACCGCTTTGCTCCGCACGAGATCACCTCCGCCGACCAGCCGCGCACGCTGATGGCCGCCGCCTACGCAGGGTGCTGCACGCTCAGCGCGGCATTGACCGGCGCGAGCGCACAGCAGACCCAACTGCTGCACGACTTCGGCCTGCTGTGCGCAACGCTCGAACAACAGGCGGGAACACCGGCTGAAGCCGGGAGCGCGACGGGCGCCGCCGAAGCCGACGCACTGTCGACGCAGATTTTCCCGGCCTCGATCTACCGCGATGCGCTGGGCGATCTCGTCGCGCAACTGGCCGCGCGCAAGCCGGCCGACAGCCTCGCGGACTGAGTTTTTCCGTTTCATCCCATCACGCCAACAACAAACTACGAGACAACAGATGGCCATTAGAATCGCCACGTCCGGCAAACCGTGCAAGGTCGCTTCATCGCGCGAGGAACACACTCGCACAGTCGAAGGACGCTGACCGCCATGCAACGACGCCTCTATACCGGCCGCGACCTGGCCCGCGTGCTGAATGCCGATGAACTGCGCCTGATCGCGCAAAGAAAACTGCCGCATTTCGTGTTCGAGTACGTCGACAGCGGCGCCGAAGACGAACGGACCATGGCGCACAACCGGCGCGTCTTCGACGACTATCGCTTCGCGCCGCGCACGCTCGTCGACACGTCGGCGCGCACGACGGGCACCACGCTGCTCGGCAAACCGATCAGCTCGCCGATCGTCGTCGCGCCGACCGGCTTCAACGGCATGCTGACGCGCGACGCCGATCTGCATATCGCGCGCGCCGCCGCGCGACACGGCATTCCGTCGACCTTGAGCACGGTGTCCAACGTGAGCCTCGAAACGGTCGCGCAGGCGAGTCATGCGCTACAAGGCCAACCGTGGTTCCAGCTCTATATGCTCAAAGACCGCCGCTGCACGGAACAACTCGTGGAGCGCGCGTTACAGGCGGATCACGACACGCTGGTCGTCACCACGGACGCGGCGATTTTCGGCAACCGCGAGTGGGACAAGCGCAACTTCACGCGGCCCATGCAACTGTCGTTGCGCTCGAAGCTCGACGTGCTGGCCCATCCGCGCTGGCTGTTCGACGTGATGGTGCCGCACGGCGCGCCGCGCTTTTCGAATATCGAGGGCTTCACGACCGGCGCGGCGGCAGGCGCGGTGGCGGGCTCGGCGGCCAGCGCGCCGGCCAGCGCCAAAGCCGGCTCGCAATACATCGCCAGCCAGATGACCGACACGCTCACATGGGACGACATCGCGTGGGTTCGCCGGCTCTGGCCGCGCAAACTGCTCGTCAAGGGCGTGCTGTGCGTGGACGACGCACTGCGAGCGCGCGATGCCGGCGCCGATGGCGTGGTCGCGGGCAATCACGGTGGCCGTCAACTGGATAGCTGCTGCTCGGCGCTCGATGTCCTGCGGCCGATGCGCGCCGCGCTCGGCGAGCACACTGCGCTGCTCGCGGAAAGCGGCTTCCGGCGCGGCACGGACGTGGTGAAGGCACTCGCGCTCGGCGCCGACGCGGTGATGATCGGCCGTCCCTTGCTCTACGCGGTCGCCGCCGCGGGCGAAGCCGGTGTCGCCCATATGCTCACGCTGCTGAGCGCGGAGATTCACCGCACGCTCGGTCAACTCGGCGTGCGCTCCTGCGCGGAAGTGGACGAACGGATTTTCGAGGTCGGCGCGAGCGGGTAACGCCTGGGCGGGCTGGTGTTCTGGTTTTCCGGTTTCGAAACCTGCGCGTAAGCCCGCGTAATTGCCGATTTTTCGATAAGAACTTAAACTCACCGGGCCTGTTTTCCGCCTTACTAAATCCCAAGGTTCAATGAGCATTCATACCACCCGGCCACCGAAGGCCGGAGCGTGGCCGCTGCCCCGCCTGCGTCTCAAACCTGCATTCGCTGCGCTTGGCGCGCTTTGCTCCGTTGCCGCTCTCACTTCCGGCTTGCTGGCCTCGCCCATGGCTTTTGCCGCGACGGCGAATGCCGCCCACGAGCCAGTCAAACACCGGGCAAAACACGCGGCGAAACATGTTGCGACGAGGGTCTCGCAACCCGTGCACGCGCAGTCCGCACACGAAGCGAAGCATGCTGCTCGCCTTCACGGCGGTGTGCGGCGGGCCGTGTTCGAACGGCGGCCGCTGTCGAGCGCGCCGTTCGGCATGACCGATGCGCAACGCAAGCCCGCGTTGCGCTCGACGGTTGCCTATGTCATCGACGAGCACACGCACGACGTGCTGTTCGACAAGAACTCTGCTGCGGTGGTGCCGATTGCGTCGATTACGAAACTGATGACGTCGATGGTCGTGCTCGACTCCAAGGCGTCGCTCACCGAGCCCATCACGGTGACCGACGAGGATCGCGACTACGAGAAAATGACGGGCTCGCGTCTCGCGGTGGGCTCGACGCTCAGCCGCGCCGACATGCTGCATATCGCGCTGATGGCGTCGGAGAATCGCGCGGCGGCTGCGTTGTCGCGCTACTACCCGGGCGGACGGCCCGGCTTCATCGCGGCGATGAACGCAAAGGCCAAAGCATTGGGCATGACGGACACGCACTTCGAAAGCCCGTCGGGTCTGACCAGCAAAAACGTGTCGAGCGCGCGCGATCTCGTGAAGATGGTCGAGGCGGCTTATCAGTATCCGATGATCCGCACTTATTCGACCGATCGGAGTTATACGGTCGACACCGGCAAACGCAATATCGCGTATCGCAGCACCAATGCGTTGATTCGCGACCCGCGCTGGGAGATCGGGTTGCAGAAGACCGGGTTTATCAACGAGGCGGGCATCTGTCTCGTGATGCAAACGACCGTGGCCGAGCGGCCGCTCGTGATGGTGCTACTGGATTCGTCGGGACGGTATTCCGATTTCGCCGATGCCGCGGCCCTGCGCTCGTTCATCATCACGGATGAGCGGACGAGGCTCACGGCGAACGATGGCGGGCATGGCGGGACCTGATTCTGATCTGATTGGGTTGGGTTGGCGGTCGAATGGAAAAAGCCCGTACGGATTAGACCGTACGGGCTTTTTTGTCATGGGGGCGAACGGGGAAGCCGCAGGTCCAGTCATAAGGATGGCTTACAAAGTGCGAGACGCAAAAACTCCGATTGCGCTTTTCAGCTGACCTCGAAAGAGCCGGTTCAACCCATAACTTAACGTAGCTACAAAAAATTCTTGATTCCGGGCGTTAAATGTAGCTACAATTAATAGAATGCAGATCACGTACGACCCAAGGAAAAACGAAACGAACATACGCAAGCACGGGATTCCGCTGAAATTTGCGGCGAATCTGGACTGGTCAGAGTTGATGTTGTATGTCGATACTCGCGCCGACTATAAAGAAGTGCGCGAGGTCGGTTTCGGCATCATCAATGAGCGCCTTTACTGCATCGTGCTGACGCAGCGCGGTAATTCAATGCACATCATCAGTATCCGGAAAGCGAACAAACGCGAGGTGAAAAGCTATGAGCAAACGTAAGATCATCATGCCGACGGACGAAGAGGACGCGGCAATCAATCGCGGCATTGCCGAAGATCCCGACACGTACGAAGTGCCGCCCGAAGATTTTAAGAAGATGAAAAAGATGGGCGCGCGCGGCCGACCGCGGCTCGATGAGCCAAAAGTCTTGCTGTCTGTCCGATACGACGCAGACATAGTCGAGAGATTTAAAGCGACAGGTGATGGGTGGCAAACGCGCATGAACGACGCGCTGCGTGATTGGCTGAAAGATCATCAGCCAGTTGAAATGTCTGAACACGCTGACAGTTGAGTCAGTCGAGGAACCCCGGATCCGCGCTTTGCGCCGGGGCCACCAGACAAGAGGCAGGAGGAAATCAGACGTTCGGAATGAGGCAGAAAAACCCACACCCCCGGTGAAGACGCCGGGGATAGCTAAAACGCCGAGAGCCTTGCTGATATTGTGGTGCCGGGGACCGGACTTGAACCGGCAAGCCGTGAGGCGGCGGATTTTAAGTCCGCTATGTTTACCAATTTCATCACCCCGGCAGGGGGCGCAAACTTACGTGGACGCGAATTCTACCATCGCCCCCCGCCCCCACCAAGCCGGTCTCACGCAGACCCGCTTACCACTACCTCGACACCCTCGCCCGCTCACGCTTTCGTAAAAACTTCCCGGACGCGCCGCGACAATCTGAAATACGGTATTGCGAGCCCGGCCACCACGACAGCCTGAGCGAATCCGCCGAACGGTATCGCGATCGCAATGCCGATTGCGTGCGTCATGTAATCGCCAAGCAGATAGGCGCCCGCTCGCAGCACGACGATCGTCAACAACCACGCTTGCACCTGCATGAGAAAGCGCACCGAGCGACGCCACGCCAGCAACGCGATCCACCCCGCTCCGGCGACGATAAACCCGCCGATCAGCACGTCGCATCCGACCATGGCAATCACGGTGCGATACCAGCCATGCGTCTGCGGCCGCACGAACACCGCCAGCAACTCCCATTCGAGCATCAGCTTCAGCGGCTCACGTAATGCGATCGCGGTGCTCAGCACCCAGGCTGCCAGTCCGATGAGTACGACCGGCAGCCAGCCGCCTCGCGCGCTCGTCACCGGCTTTGTCGTCGTGTTCATCAAATCGAAGTTGCATCGTGTCGGGAAACGGCGGCATTCTACGAACAATCGCCAAACCACCATCTCAATTTCGCCGGCGACGCACATGCGCACGTGCACGCGCATGCACTCGCCCCCATCCTCACTGCGACGCTCGAACCAATGCGCCAGAGCGACACACGATGTGCCCCGCTCCGGTATGATCGGCACGCTCAAGGACCGTGCATGGGCCGGTCCATCGAATTCCCGCTCTCATGTCCACTCCCGACGCTGCCACACCCGCTTCCGCCAACCGGTCGCTGCGCGGCCTGCTGTTTCTGCTTGCCACCATCGCCGGCGTCTCGGTCGCGAACATCTATTACAACCAGCCGCTGCTCGACAATCTGCGTCAGTCGTTTCCCCGTAGCGCGTCGTGGGTCGGCGCAGTGCCCGCGGTCACGCAACTCGGCTACGCGGCCGGCATGTTGCTGCTCGCACCGCTCGGCGACCGCTTCGACCGGCGCCGGCTGATCCTGCTGCAGATCGCCGGCATCTGCGTCGCGCTCGTCGTCGCGGCCACTGCTCCTTCGCTCGCCGTGCTGATCGTCGCCAGTCTGGCGATCGGCGTGCTGGCCACGATTGCCCAGCAGGCCGTGCCGTTCGGCGCCGAACTCGCGCCGCCGTCCGGGCGCGGTCATGCGGTCGGCGTGGTCATGAGCGGGCTGCTGCTGGGCATCCTGCTCGCACGAACCGCAGCAGGCGTGATTGCGGAATATCTGGGCTGGCGCGCGGTGTTCGCGATCTCGGTGGTGGTGCTGATCCTGCTGGCCGTGGTCATCATCCTGCGACTACCCAGGAGCCAGCCGACCTCGACGCTACCCTACGGCAAGCTGCTGGTTTCGATGTGGCATCTGGTCGTCGAGCATCGCGCGTTGCGTGAAGCGTCGCTCACCGGCGCTGCGATGTTCGCCGCGTTCAGCATCTTCTGGTCGGTGCTCGCGTTGCTGCTGGCGGGTGCACCCTTTCATCTCGGACCGCAAGCGGCGGGGCTGTTTGGGATCGTCGGCGCGGCAGGTGCGATGGCCGCGCCGCTCGCCGGCAAATTCGCCGACCGGCGCGGACCGCGCGCCATCATCACGTTATCCATCGCGCTGGTCGCGATCTCGTTCGTGGTCTTTGGCGTGTCGGCGACCAGTATTGCTGGCCTCGTCATCGGCGTGATCGTGCTCGACATCGGGGTGCAGGCGGCGCAGATTTCGAATCAGTCGCGCATCTACGCGTTGAAGCCCGATGCACGCAGTCGCGTGAATACGGTGTACATGGTCGCGTATTTCATTGGCGGAGCAGTTGGCTCGGGAGTCGGCGCGGTGGTCTGGCCGATATTCGGCTGGCTCGGCGTCAGTGTGGCTGGCGTGGCATTCGCCGGACTGGCTGCGTGGAATCACTTGCGCTTGCCTTCGCGCACGGCAGCGGGCTGATCACGAGGAGTGCGGGCGAATGTTATTCGTCGCCACGCGCCGACGCATACTCGTGCAGCGCATCGAGCACGCGGTCGAACTCGAACGATTTGTCGTAGAAGTGGCGCACGCCATATTGCTCGCAGCGCGCCCGATACGCAGGCAACGCGTGATTGGTCAGCACGGCGGCAAACATCGACTCGGTCAGCCCTTCCCGTTGCAGGTAAGCGAGAACCGGTACACCCGAACCTTCCTTCAACTGCAGGTCGACGATGACCGCGTCGAACGCTTCGTCGTTCAGCAGCGCGATGGCCTGATCGGCGGAGTCGGCGTAGGCGGCGACCTGCAGGAAGCCGGACGCGTCGATGGCCTCGACGAGGCTGCGACGAATCAGCGGCGAGTCTTCGATCAGCAGCACGCGCAGAGGCGCGTGGCTGGGTCGTACGACACTGGAGTTCGATTCGCTGTTCATCGCCCTGTTTCGATCGTTCATTATTCGATCAAGCCGTTCTTGATCGCGTAATAAGTCAGATCGGCATTGTTAGCCAACCGCATCTTCTCCAACACACGCGCGCGATAGGTGCTCACGGTCTTCACGGAGAGATGCAACTCGTCTGCGATCTCGGTCGGAAGACGCCCGGCCGCGAGCTTGCAGAAGATCTGGAATTCGCGCTCGGATAGCAATTCGTGCGGCCGGCCCGCCGACGGTTTGTCGAGATTGTCGGCCAGTGTATCGGCGACCGCTTCCGACAGATACCGATGCCCACGCGCCACCGAACGGATCGCCCGCACGATTTCGTCGGGCTCGCAATCCTTGTTCAGATAACCGTTCGCGCCTGCGCGCAGCAGGTTGATTGCATACTGGCTCTCCGGATAACCCGACAGAATAAGCACGCCCTGCTCCGGGCGCACCTGCTTGATGACGCGCAACGTGTCGATACCGTTCTTGTCCGGCATGGCGATGTCGAGCAGCACCACGTCGAACGCCTGCTCGCGCACTAACGCGATGGCTTCGTCGCCGGTTGCAGCCTCGGCGGCGACGCACATGTCCGGCTCATCGGCGACGAACTGCCTGAAGCCGCCCCGGACGATGGCATGGTCGTCAGCTATCAACACTCGAATCATCGGTCTGGTGTCCGTGCAAGGAATCGCTCCAAAGCAGCTATTGTAATGACCCGCGGGTCTGGCCCGGCCAGTACGGCGAACCGATACGGCAAGCCGATACGGCGAGCCGATACGGCGAGCCGATACGGCGAGCCAACACAGCGGCGGCGAGACGCGTCGCAGCGGGTCACCCCGCGCGCCGTCCCATCCGCCCAATGACTGCCTGACTCGCTTACTCGCGACCTTCCAGCAAATCCGCCATATCGTCGGCGTGCTCTTCTTCGACCGCCAGAATTTCTTCGAACAGGCGACGCGTCGTCACGTCCTTCTCGCCGAGGTAGTGAATGATCTCGCGATACGTATCGATAGCGATGCGCTCGGCGATCAAGTTTTCCTTGATCATGTCCGTCAGGCTGTCGCCTTCCTTGTATTCGGAATGCGAGCGCGACTTCAGGCCGTCCGGTGCGAAATCGGGCTCACCGCCCAACTGCACGATACGCTCGGCGATGCGATCGGCGTGTTCCTGCTCTTCCGTCGCGTGCTCGGCGAATTCGGCTGCCACGGCTTCGGAGTTGATGCCCTTGGCCATGAAGTGATGGCGCTTGTAACGCAATGTGCAGACGATTTCCGTCGCCAGCGCGTCGTTGAGCAGCTTGAGCACGGTGTCGCGATCGGCGCCGTAGCTTTGTGTCACGGGACCATCGGACATATGCTTGCGCGCATCGGCGCGAATCCTGTCGATGTCCATCACGAACGGATCGCTGGACTTCGTACCTTGAGCATCAGTTGCATTTGCCATTGAATTTCTCCTTTATCCGGTAGATGGGAACTGCACGTCACGCACGAATCGCGCCTGACGTGCCGGTCGAGGGCATCGCCTCGGGTCTAGGTACGGAATACGCCGAGCAGCAGCGTCACTACGAACACGACCAGGAAAATGTAGAACAGGATCTTGGCAATTTCGGCCGCGCCTGCGGCGATACCGGTAAAACCGAACACCGCAGCGATGATTGCGATCACGAAAAAGACGACGGCATAGTGAAGCATGGCGACTCTCCTTCTCTTGTGCTGGGTTGAGTTCCGCGTAAAGCGAAGCGTGACGAAAACCAGGTCGAGGCGCCGGGCTCGCGGCCCGGCGCGCTAATCGATGATCTTTTTCGTCACCACGAAGCCGAGGATGAGAAACACCACGCACAGGATCACGAACACGACGAACAGGAACTTGGCAATGGCAGCCGCGCCTGCGGCTACGCCGGTAAAGCCGAGAAGGCCGGCAATCACGGCCACGACGGCGAAGAACAACGCCCATTTCAGCATGATGGCTACCTCCAGAACGAATAGTTGAACGATCGGGTCCATCCTATCGAGCCGTCACGCCGGGCGCATTCCGACACTCGCCGTTTTTCGTGTGAGAATCCGCTTACACGAGCTGACGGCCGCTTTACGTCATCCGTCGATCGTGCGCTCCGATGGTTCGCCTTCATACCTGATGCACGCATCGTCTACACTCACGGACCACCTCAGGAGCGAACGTGCCCAGCCTGTCCACCCCGCAACCCAACCCGCCCGATCGGCCGAACCCGTCGAGCGCGCCGCGCTCCGGCGCCGCTACGCGACTGGCAGACTGGATGCGCAATCGCAGCTGGGCGATCGCGATGACAGTGGCGATCGTCATCACCGTGGGCGGCCTCGTGATTCTCGAAACGGCGCGCGAACGCATTGCCGCCGAGTACGAAACCGCGCTCGAAGCGCGCGACGTGACTGTCCAGTTGAGCACGCTTGCCAGTCAGCTAGCACGGCTGAGCGAGCATCAAAGCGAATTCCTGCTCACGAAACAGGACGCCGCGGCGCACGAGTTCTGCGCGAGCGCAGCACGAATACGCGAGAACGAGCAGCCGTTGCGCCGCTTCTATCGCAGCAATAAGGCGGACAGCGCAGAGCTCGCGAGCTTCACCCAGATTCTTTCGCTGATCGACGCGCGCATTGGCGCCGGAGCAAACGCATTGCAGCGCGCCGCGCCTCATCCGCTCGATCTGTCGGCGTGCGGGCCCATCAGTCAGGCCGACCCGGCCGGCGCGACCCTGGTGGACAGCACGCTCCTGCTGCTGCGCGACAACGAAGACCGTCGCGCGCAGCATGCGCTCGCCGCGAGCCGGGCCGATCAACGTATCTCCACGCTGTGCGCGGCCGGTCTATCGGCGCTGAACATCGTGCTGTTCATTCTGCTGTTCCGTAACCTCGGCATTCAGCTCGATCGCCAGGCACGCGTGCAGCGTCAACTGATCACGCAGCAGGAAGGTCTCGACCAGCTGGTCGCCGAACGCACCCGGCAACTCGAGGCGCTCGGCTGGCACTTGCAGGCGGTCAGCGAGAACGAGAAGACCCAGCTCGCACGCGAACTGCACGACGAACTGGGCGCGATCCTCACCGCGAGCAAGATGGATGTCGCGTGGGCCAACCGCAAACTGAAGGACAGCGAGCCGGACATCTCCGAGAAGCTCAGGCGCGCGCTGGCTAATCTCGACCAGGGCATTGCGTTGAAGCGCCGCATCATCGAAGACATGCGGCCGACGGTGCTCGCCAACTTCGGGCTGGTCACCGCGCTGCGCACACTCGCGGACGAAGCGGCTCAGCGCAACGGCTGGACGCTCGAACTGCATCTGCCCGCAGACGACATCAAGCTCGACGAGCAGACCGAGATCGCGCTGTTCCGCGTCGCGCAGGAGTCGCTCACGAACGCGGCCAAATACGCGCGCGCGTCGAAGGTGTCGATCGCGTTGCAGGTCGGCGACGGCGAGGTGGCCTTGCATATCGCGGACAACGGCGTGGGCATCATGCCGGCCGATCTGAAGCGGACTCACACGCACGGCCTGCTCGGCATGCGCCAGCGGGTCGCGGCGCATGGCGGCCGCTTCGATATCCGGCGCGGCACGCCGAGCGGCACCGACATCGACGTGAGCATGCCGAGTGTCAGCACCGCGACACCGTCGATCGATCTGCCGCCCGCGGTGCCGTCGAAGAGCACCGTGTGAACCGGCACCAGACAGGCCTCGCCCGCATCGTGTAGGACGACGCCGACGCAAAGTCCGGTGGGCGCCTACAGGAGAATCGCGACGCAACTGACAGCGCACCCTTTGCCGATTTTTTAACATGCAGTCAGACCGGATCGACTGGCGTAAGCCCCGGTCGGACGACAGCTAGCGCAGCTAGCACGTGCCGCTCGATAGCAGCACGTCAACCGATGCATTCTCGACAAGGAGAACTTTCATGAATCGACTGATCGCTTTGCTTCTCATTGCAGGGACAGCTGCGCTTGCCGGTTGCAACACGGTTGCAGGCGCGGGTCAGGACATCTCTTCGGGTGGTCACGCCATCTCGAATACGGCCGAGCAGGCCAAGTAAGCCGGACTTACGCTTTAAACAAGACGCGCCACCCGCCAGCGCTTTTCTGGCCGGGTGCAGCGCAAGCCGTCAAGGCATCGCCCATCGCGTGAAAACGCGGTGGGCTTTTTTTATGGCGACTGCGCAGCGCCAAAACAAAACGGCGGCCCACTTGCGTGGACCGCCGCTGTGTCCTCCCCCGGACCTGTCCGCTTCTGTTCTGTTTGGTCGATGCAATACGAAGCGGGATCGATGCGCCTGCTTAAGCGCCCGTCAACGAGTTCGTCAACTCGACGCTAGGCGTGCTCGTGTTGCCGTTCTGCGCGATCAGCAGATGGATCTGGCCCGGCAGCAACTGGCTCAGCGCACCGGCGATAGGCACCGACGTGATCAGCCAGTCGGCATTGTTCGACAGCGAGAATGCCTGCGACTGGAAGATCGGCGTCTTGCTGCCGGCCACCGTCGCGATCAACACGTACTGGCCGCCCGACACGTAGATCGAATCCTGTCCGCTGGCCGGCACCGCGCTCTTGAATGCGACAGCCGACATCGTCGGCGAGACGGCGCTGATGCTCGTGTTGGACGCCTGCACCAGATACAGGTCGAGGTTCGTCGCGTTAGCCGACGCATTGAAGCCACGCACGCGTGCGCTGTTGGACAGCAGACCCTTGTCGAACGGATCGTCGATCAGACCGATGTCCGTGCCGGTCACGCCCGGCAACGCCAGCACGGTGTACTCGTGGCCCTTCGACACGTCCGGGAAATTGCCGCTGGAGAGCGCCGTGGTCGTGCCGGTCGCGGCGTAGCCCACGTTGATCGAGCCGGTATTGATATTGGTGAAGTTCGTGACGCCCTTATAGCTGATGTTCGTCTGACCCGACGGCGCACTGCCGTTCACGAGGAAGTCCACGGCCGGCCCGCTCGGAATGGCGTGGATGAAATGGATCTCGGGGTTGGTCAGGCCGAGCTCCTTGCCTACGTCGTCGGAGCCGCCTCCGCATGCGCTCAGTACGGATGCGACGGCAACGACGGCCGCCATGGTTCGGATCATTTTCATTGTGTTCACCTATATCGATGGTGGGTGCTCGACCCATTCTGGTTGATAGGCGTTCGCCGTCGGAAAGCCGGCCGTTTTAATCGACGTTCACCGGTCGCTGAACGTCGTGGCGCGGTCCTCTGCAACGAAACACCCCTCCTTTTTTCCCTGCGCACATCGCGCCATTTTTTGGCTGGCGCGGTCCGTGTCAAAGGACGCTCGCATTGAGCAATGCCTGTGCCGCGGCGGTCGACAAGGTGTCGTGCTCCTTGCAAAGGTCTTTCAGGTCAAGCAGTTGCACGAATTAGAAAGTTTCTTCGCATCGAGTGGCACAGTGTGCGGTGTATCGTTCGTGCGCATCCCAACCTTACACGGCGCCCGGCATGTCTTACCCAAACTTACTCGCGGAACTCGACCTCGGCTTCACCCGTTTGCGCAACCGCGTGGTGATGGGTTCGATGCACACGGGGATGGAAGACCGCTTCTGGAATTACCCGAAACTCGCCGCCTATTTTCGTGAACGCGCCAAAGGTGGCGTGGGGCTGATCGTCACCGGCGGCATCTCGCCGAACCGGCAAGGCTGGTTGCTGCCGTTCGGTGGCACGCTCAATTCGGTGTTCGACCTGCGCAACCATCGGCTGGTGACCGACGCCGTGCACGCGGAAGGCGGCAAGATCGCGCTGCAAATCCTGCATGCCGGACGCTATGGTTATCAACCGTTCGTCGTGTCCGCTTCGGCAATCAAATCGCCGATTTCGAAGTTCAAGCCACGCGCACTCACCACCGCCGGCGTCGCCCGCACCGTGCGCGACTATGCGCGCTGTGCGCGGCTCGCTCAACGCGCCGGCTACGACGGCGTCGAGATCATGGGCAGCGAAGGCTATCTGCTCAATCAGTTCCTCTGTCCGCGCACCAACCGGCGCACCGATCGTTACGGCGGCAGTATCGAAAACCGCCTGCGCCTCGCGCGCGAAATCGTCGAACGGGTGCGCGCCGTGTGCGGCCGCGACTTCATCATCGTGTACCGGCTTTCGCTGATCGACCTCGTGGAAGGCGGCAACACCTGGGACGAAACCGTGCAGGTCGCGCGCGCGCTCGAAGCGGCCGGCGTGACACTCTTCAATACCGGAATCGGCTGGCACGAGGCGCGCGTGCCGACCATCGTCACCTCCGTGCCGCGCGCGGCCTTCGCGGCGCTCAGCAAGCGGTTGAAGGCCGCTGTCAACGTGCCGGTAATCGTCTCGAACCGGATCAACACGCCCGAGCTCGCCGAGTCACTGCTTGCGGACGGCGCGGGCGATCTGGTGTCGATGGCGCGGCCGCTGCTTGCCGACCCCGAGTTCGTCGCCAAGGCAGCCGGCTCGCGCGCGCATGAAATCAACACCTGTATTGCCTGCAATCAGGCCTGTCTCGATCACACGTTCAAAAACCAGCGGGCGAGCTGTCTCGTGAATCCGCGTGCGGGACACGAAACCGAACTGGTCTACCGGCCGCTCGCGGCCGGGCAACCGGTGCGTTCGGTTGCCGTGGTCGGCGCGGGTCCAGCGGGTTTGTCGGCGGCGACGGTGGCCGCCTCGCGCGGGCACCGCGTGACGCTGTTCGAAGCGCATCCGCAGATCGGCGGCCAGTTCAATCTCGCGATGCGCGTGCCCGGCAAGGAAGAGTTCAGCGAGACGATCCGCTATTTTCAGAGCCAGTTGCAGCGGCATCACGTCGACGTGCGGCTCGCCACGCGCGTCGATTCCGCGATGCTCGCTGCGGGCGCTTACGACGACGTGATCGTCGCCACCGGCATCGTGCCGCGACGCCCGGCAATTGCGGGCATCGACGGGCCGAACGTGCTCTCTTACGTCGACGTGTTGCGCGGTGCGCCGGTGGGTGCGCGCGTCGCGGTGATCGGCGCGGGCGGCATCGGCTTCGACGTCAGCGAGTTTCTGCTGCATCGCGCGGGCGAGCCGCTGCCGATGCCGCGCGACGCATGGCTGGACGAATGGGGCGTCGATCTGTCGGTGAGCGAGCGCGGCGGTCTCAAAACGCCCGCGCCCGTGCAAGCCGCGCGGCAGATCTGGTTGCTGCAACGCAAGGCGGGCAAGCTCGGCATGGGACTCGGCAAGACTTCCGGCTGGGTGCATCGCGCGACGCTCGCCAGACACGGCGTGACGATGCTCGGCGACGTGTCGTATCGCGAGATCGGCGAGCGCGGTTTGAAGATCGCGCGCGCAGGCGTCGAAGAGTGGCTGGAGGTGGACACGATCGTCGTCTGCGCGGGGCAGGAATCGTTGCGCGAACTGCTGCCGCAAGCCGCGTCGGCGACGGCATCGGCATCGGCCGGCGCACCTGAGCGACCGGTGCCCGGCGGGCCGCGTTATCACGTGATCGGCGGCGCCAAAGTGGCGACCGAACTCGATGCCAAGCGCGCGATTCGCGAAGGCGCCGAACTCGCGGCGGCGCTTTAGATTACCGCCTGCTTCACGCGCGTCCCTTCTTGCGATAGTCGAGCCAGAACGACAAGCCCACGCTCGCCAGAATCACGACGGTGGCGATCACCGTCGAATGCGTGACGGGCTCGCCCAGCAGCAACGCGCCGAGCGCCACCGCCACCACCGGATTCACGTACATGCAACTGCTGGCGATGATCGGGCTCGTGTGGCGGATCAGAAAACCGTACGCGACATACGCGGACATGGTGCCGATCAGCATCAGGTAGACGAACGCCAGCATCGGCAGAAAATGAATCTCGAGCATGCGCTCGCCCGACACCCACGCAACCATCGTCGACATCGCGCCGCCCAGGCCGATCTGCAACGACGTCGACAGAAACAGATCCGACGGCAGCTTCAGACGTCCGGCCAGATGCGCGCCGCCGGCCCAGAACAACGCGCCGCAGAGAATCGCGAGGCTGCCGCCGGCGGAGCCTGGCGCGTTGTCGCCGTGACTGAGAATCGCGATGCCGACCAGCCCGAGCCCGACCGCGAACCATTCGCTGCGGCCGATCTTGCGACCCGCCACCGCAGCGATCACCGTGGCGAACAGCGGCACGGTCGCGACCATCACCGCGGCCGTGCCGGTGCCGACGGTACGCATGCCATACGCCAGCATCCCGCTCGACAAACCGACCAGCATCGTGCCGACCAGACCGGCGTTGCGAATTTCGATCGCGCCCGGCCAGACCGGTTTGCGGCGTGCCGCGAAAATGAACAGCCCGATGCCGGCAAACAGGTTGCGCAGACCCGACATCAGAAGTGGCGGGAACGAACCCAGCGCGACATGCACGGCCAGATAAGTCGAGCCCCACACGAGATAGACGACGGCGAGCGCGAGCGCGATCTGGCCGTTGCGGGACTGCGGCAAACGCAGCGAAAGAAGGGGAAAGCGTGGGAAGCGTGGAGAGCGGCCAGGCAGTTGCGGCGACATGCGTTCAGTCCGCCCGTGCCGGTGGAACGTGTGATCGGGTTACCAGTCGGGAGGCGGGACAGGCGGCCCGAACTGCAACATCGCCTCCGCTGGGAGCCCGAAGTCGGGACGGCGGACACCGCATCGGCGATGCGGTCGGTTGGGCGAGGCTGGCGGACATGGTGGCGGAACGGTAAGGGAGCAGCAGATCTGCGTCGGACGTCGGCGCGCCCCGAATTATGCAGTAAGCGTCCACTGCATCGCGCCGGAGAATCGTAACTTTATGGCGTACTTGCAACAAAGCGAAAGGCGCCTGATCTACCGCGCATCGGCGCATCGAGACTGGACGGCAAAGTGCCCCGGCGGGTGTGGCGCGGCACCGTGCTAACATTCCCCTTTCTTCGTCGCCACGGCGGCGCCAGACTTTTCCTCCCCGACTTCGCCTCCATTGCCCATGCGTTTTCCCGCTTTCCGTGCCCCTACCCGTTTGCGCCCGCGCCGCGCACCGGGTTGCGCACGCGCGGAAAACGCACTGCGCCGCCTTCACGAGCCACGCCGAACGCTCCCGCTCCACGCCGCCCGGCGCCCGATCTAACGCTGCTCCACCCATGTCCGGAGCCGCGTCGTCGGGTTCCGGGCCGATCTCATCCGCACGCTATCCCCTCATCTGCAGATCGAACTGGAGTACCCATCGTGAAAAAGACGAAAACCTGTTTCCTCACCGAACTCGACGTTGCCCGCCTCGAAAAACATGCGGGCGCGCCGGGCGCCGACGCAAAACTGCAGGACATGCTCGACGACGTGCTGGAACGTGCCGTGATCGTCGACTCGCACGACATTCCCGCCAACGTCGTCACGATGAATTCGCAAGCCACGCTGATCGACGAAGCCACCGACGAGCACATGACCTGGACGCTCGTGTATCCGCCCGACGCCGACTTCGCGCAAGGACGCCTGAATGTGTTCTCGCCGCTCGGACTCGCGTTGCTGGGCGCCAAACGCGGCGAGAAGATCCGCTTCACGCCGCCGAGCGGCACGGAGAAAGTGCTGAAGCTCGACAAGATTCTGTTCCAGCCCGAAGCCGCGGACGATTTCACGCTGTAAGTTTCGCGCGACCTGCCGCGGCTTTTGCTGTGCCTTTTGCCGTGAATTTCCAGCGACTTGTCCGGTGAAATGCGCCCCATCGCACGAGCGTTCATTGCCTTCCACACCGCGGCGCGTTTTCGACGACGGGTTGCCAAGCGTCGGCCGCCCGGTGTATCGTGTGCGCTGCTAACGCGGGGGTCCTGCGTAGCATGGCAGTCGTCTAGCCGTGTTGCGTGGGTGAGAAATACCCTTTGAACCTGATCTGGATAATGCCAGCGCAGGGAAGCGTACGGAACTCGCTCCAGTTGTATGGCTTCATCCTCTCGCGATTTCCGACATCTTCCGTCTCGTCTCCTGCCTAGCTCCCCACATTGCATTTGCATGGGACCCGGGCATCGCCTCGTGCATCCGGGTCGATAAAGGAGATCACCTTGAACGCCAATCCGAAGTTTCTTTCCGCCGACGCTCACGTCGACGAAGCCGCCGTCGCTCCGCTGCCGAACTCGCGCAAGGTCTACGTGACCGGCTCGCGCGCAGACATCCGCGTGCCGATGCGCGAAATCTCGCAGTCCGATACGCCCGACAGTTTCGGCGGCGAAAAGAATCCGCCGGTGTACGTGTACGACACCTCGGGCCCTTACTCCGATCCGGACGCGAAGATCGACATCCGCAACGGCCTGCCCGCACTGCGTCAGGCGTGGATCGAAGAGCGCGGCGACACCGAAGCGCTGACCGGCCTGTCGAGCGACTTCAGCCGCGAGCGTGCGGCCGACACCGCGACCGCCGAGTTGCGCTTCAAAGGCCTGCACCGCACGCCGCGCCGCGCGATCGCCGGCAAGAACGTCTCGCAGATGCACTACGCGCGCCGCGGCATCGTCACGCCGGAAATGGAGTACATCGCGATTCGCGAGAACCAGCGCCGTGCCGAGTATCTGGAGAGTCTCAAAACGAGCGGCCCGAACGGCGAAAAACTGGCTGCCATGATGGGCCGCCAGCACCCGGGCCAGGCATTCGGCGCGAGCGCATTCGGTCCGAACGGTCTGACCTCGATCACACCGGAATTCGTGCGCGAAGAAGTCGCACGCGGCCGCGCGATCATTCCGAACAACATCAATCACCCGGAAAGCGAGCCGATGATCATCGGCCGCAACTTCCTCGTGAAGGTCAACGCGAACATCGGCAACTCGGCCGTGACCTCGTCGATCGGCGAGGAAGTCGACAAGATGACGTGGGCGATCCGCTGGGGCGGCGACACGGTGATGGATCTGTCCACCGGCAAGCACATTCACGAAACCCGCGAGTGGATCATCCGCAATTCGCCGGTGCCGATCGGCACGGTGCCGATTTACCAGGCGCTCGAAAAGGTCAACGGCAAGGCCGAGGACCTGACGTGGGAAATCTTCCGCGACACGTTGATCGAACAGGCCGAGCAAGGCGTCGACTACTTCACGATTCACGCGGGCGTGCGTCTGCAATACGTGCCGTTGACGGCCAGACGCATGACCGGCATCGTCTCGCGCGGCGGCTCGATCATGGCGAAGTGGTGCCTCGCGCATCACAAGGAAAGCTTCCTGTACGAGCATTTCGAAGACATCTGCGAAATCATGAAGGCGTATGACGTGGCCTTTTCGCTCGGCGACGGCCTGCGTCCCGGCTCGATTTACGACGCCAACGACGAAGCGCAACTCGGCGAACTGAAGACGCTAGGCGAACTCACGCAGATCGCGTGGAAGCACGACGTGCAGACGATGATCGAAGGCCCGGGCCACGTGCCGATGCAACTGATCAAGGAGAATATGGACCTGCAACTCGAATGGTGCGACGAAGCGCCGTTCTACACGCTGGGACCGTTGACCACCGACATCGCGCCGGGCTACGACCACATCACTTCGGGCATCGGCGCCGCGATGATCGGCTGGTTCGGCACCGCGATGCTGTGCTACGTCACGCCGAAGGAGCACCTCGGCTTGCCGAACAAGGACGACGTGAAGACCGGCATCATCACGTACAAGCTCGCGGCGCACGCCGCCGATCTGGCGAAGGGGCATCCGGGTGCGCAGGTGCGCGACAACGCGCTGTCGAAAGCCCGCTTCGAATTCCGTTGGGAAGACCAGTTCAACATCGGTCTGGACCCGGACAAGGCGCGTGAATTCCACGACGAAACGCTGCCGAAGGATTCGGCCAAGGTCGCGCATTTCTGCTCGATGTGCGGCCCGCATTTCTGCTCGATGAAAATCACCCAGGACGTGCGCGAGTTCGCGGCGCAACAGGGAGTGACCGACGACGAAGCCCTGAAAAAAGGCATGGAAGTGAAGTCGATCGAGTTCATGAAAAAAGGCGCCGAGATTTATCAGCGGCAGTAAGGTTGGGATGCCTTTGGCGCACCGAAACTACGGTGCGCCGATGGTTCGAACCCCGCATTGCAGCATCGAAGCCCGCCACTGGCGGGCTTTCTCGTTTGCGCGGACGGTGGCACGCCGCGTGCTCCCGGAAGAATCATCAGGTTACGAAACCGACAGTCCGCCGACACGCGGCGCGGCCGTGATCCGGTGAATTTTCCAAACAGAACTCAGGGAGTCAGCATCATGAAATCGATCCGTCAAATCGGTACGCTTGCCGCGCTCGTCGCGGTTGTCGCCAGCCTCTCGGCGTGTGACGGCATGACCACCCGTCAGCGCGATACCGCGATCGGCGCCGGTGTGGGTGGCGCAGCGGGTGCGGCGCTCGGCGGCAGTGCGCTGTCGACGGTGGGTGGCGCGGCGGCGGGCGGCATCATCGGCAATCAGGTTGGGAAGTAAGAGGCCTTTAGCGCGTTGCGCGGCGGCGTGTTGGATGCGTCGCCGGGTGGTCCCCAGACCGGCAAACCGTCCGCCGGCAACACGTCGAAATATGCGGTTACGGTTTTGCAATGGCGCGCAGCCGACGGCGGCGTAAGCTCGCGGAGTTACGCCGTTAAACGGCGGTGAATCGACCAGGAGCGCGTCATGAAGTCTCGCGGCAATTTTTCTTCGTTTCGGACGAGCGCCGGTTCGCTCGGGCGGCGGCTTCCGCACGCGAGCCTGATGCTCGGCGGTGTGGCCTGTGCGCTGATGCTGTCCGGCTGTTATTACCCGTACGGGTACTATCCCGGTGCTTATCCCGGTTATTCGCCGTATTACGCGACCGCGCCGCTCGCGCCGGGGCAGGCCGCAGTGCCGGCCGGCGGCGATGCGGACGCTGCGCAGCAAGGCCCGCAGCCAACCCAGGCGCAACAGGCACAAGCCGCTTCGCAATACAACAACGCGCAAAACACGCAGCCGACCTATGCGGTCGCGCAACCGCCGGTCACTTATGCGCCGGTCTATCCCGCTTATTACCCACCGGTTTATCCGGCCTATCCGGCTTACTACGGGTATGGCTATCCCGGCTATTACGCGCCTTCGGTCTCGATCGGCGTGGGCTTCGGCTGGGGTTGGGGCGGCGGTGGCGGATGGGGCGGCCACGGCGGTGGCCACGGTTACCATCACTAAAGCCTGACGAGCGCCGCTTTCTGCGGCGCTTTTTTCTTGCAGATCAATCCTCTCGCTGCGCCCCTTCCCAACTCACCGCCTTCCGCGCGGGTAGTTTCCCTCCTTGACGCGCGACGCCCGCGCCCTATGCTTGGCAGAGCCGCCTGCAGTATCCGTTTAAAAGCGCCGCCGACGTCTTTCCAACGCGCCGACGCCCGTCCGTCCTGACAGAGCGACGCACCGTACCGCGCAGCACCGCGTCGATTCCGAACAACAATCAAGGAGACGTGATGTTCCACCAGCTACTCACTCCGGTCGCCAACTCCCTGCCGCTTTCGTTTCTGGTCGCCGTGTTACCCATTGTCGTCGTGCTGGTTCTGCTGGGCTGGGCCCGCCGCCCTGCGTGGCAGGCTTCGCTGGCCGGCCTGATCGTCGGCCTCGTGGTCGCGGTCACGGTATGGCAATTCCCAATCGGACTCGCGATCGATTCCGTCGCCGCGGGCGCCGTGTTCGCCTGCTGGCCGGTCATGTGGATCGTGGTCACCGCCATCCTGCTGTACAACATCGCGCAACGCTCCGGACGCTTCGCGGCGTTCCGCATGTGGATGATCGACAACCTGCCGAACGACCGGCGTGTCGTGCTGGTGGTGATCGGCTTCTCGTTCGGCGCGCTGCTCGAAGGCATTTCCGGCTTCGGCACGCCGATCGCCATCACCAGTTCGCTGCTCATCCTGCTCGGCTTTCCGACGCTCGAGGCGCTCACCTTCACGCTGATCTTCAACACCGCGCCGGTGGCCTTCGGCGCGCTCGGCGTGCCGATCACGGTGCTCGGCGCGGTCACGCATCTGCCCGCCGACGCGCTTGCCAAAATGGTCGGCCGCCAGTTGCCGTTTTTCGCGTTGCTGCTGCCGTTCTACGTGATCGGCGTGTATGCGGGCTTTCGCAACATGCTGCGCGTGTGGCCGGTGCTGCTGGTGTCCGGCGCGAGCTTCGCGCTAACGCAGTTCGTCGCCGCCAACTACGTGAACTACAGCCTGACCGACGTGCTGTCGTCGATGGTCTCGCTGATTCTGACCATCGCCTTCCTGCGAGTCTGGAAACCCGCGCCCGATCCGAAGTTCGCCGTGAACATCGACCGCGTCGGCGAGGTACGCGGCAAGATCGGCGGCGCGCAGGGCTGGTATCCGTGGATCATCGTCTCGGTCGTGGTGATCGTCTGGACCGTCGCGAAAGTGTTCCTGATCGGCGACGTGAAGATTCCGTGGCCGGGACTCGACAAAGCCGTGTTCATCACGCTGTACAACACGCCGTACGGCGCGATCTGGGACTTCCAGCCGCTCGCGACGGGCACCGCGATTCTGGTGGCCGCGCTCATCACGACGTTCGTGGTGGGCCTGAGCGCGCGCGAATTCGGCCGCGCGGTGGCCGACACGTGGGTACAGACGCGAATTGCGATTCTCACGGTGGCGACCATTGTCGGGCTGGCCTATCTGATGAATTACTCGGGGCTTACCTACACGCTCGGCCTCGGCGTGGCGTCGGTCGGACCGATCTTCCCGCTGGTGTCGGCGTTCCTCGGCTGGATTGCGGTGTTCCTGTCGGGCAGCGATACGTCGGGCAACGCGCTGTTCGGCAATCTGCAGGTGGTCGCAGCGCACCAACTGAATTTGAACCCGATCCTGATGGCGGCGACCAATTCGTCGGGCGGTGTGATGGGCAAAATGATCTCGCCGCAGAACATCTCGACCGGCGTGGCGACGACCGAACTCAAAGGCAAGGAAGGCGTGGTGTTCGCGAAGACCTTCAAGCATTCGATCCTGCTAACGGTGCTGCTCGGCGTACTGGTGTGGTTCCAGCAGAACTATTTGCAGTGGATGATCCCGCATTGACCTGAATGAACCGCGGGCGGTCTGCGAACAGCAGCGCCCGCGGCGCAAATCAATTCACGCTCCGCGGGCCCGCGGCAGACCATTTCAACGCCCGGCGGCCTACCCACCCGAAAGCACATCGTAATTTTTCTCACAACAGCGTGAGAATTGCTCGTTAGGCCCGAGCCCAGGCGGCGCTTACGATGACGCCTATCGACGCCATCGCTTCCGGCCGCGCAGCGCACGCGAGCGAGGCCGAAAAGCGGCCGGCGAAGCGCCGAGCTGGTCTTCGCCGCTACCCCGCGGTTCCCAGTTCGTCTCCTGCCGCTTTCCCGCCTCTCTCCGGCTTCTTGCCATTTCGTTCGGGCCTGAAACGTTTCGTGTGAACGCGCTGCTACGATGCGCGGGCGTCCTGACTCCACCGCGCCCTGCGCCTTTCCCGAATGAACTCCAAAAACCTGCTGCAACTGCTGATTCTCGCCGCCCTCTGGGGCGCTTCGTTCCTGTTCATCCGGATGGGTGTCGGCGACTTCGGCGTCGCGCCGTTGATGGCGCTGCGGGTCGGTATCGGCGCCCTGTTCCTGTGGGTCATGCTGCTGACGCGGCGGCCGTGGCGCCAGTCGGCCACGCTGCTGCGCACTCGCGCGTGGCCGCTGCTGGTGGTCGGCGTACTCAATTCGGCGGCGCCCTTCTGCCTGTTCGCTTATGCCGAACTGACGCTGTCGGCCGGGGTCACCTCCGTGATCAATGCAAGCACGCCGTTGTGGGGCGCCCTGGTTGCCTTCGTCTGGTTGCGCGATCGTCTGAGCGGGCTGCGCACATTGGGGATGGTGATCGGTTTTCTCGGCGTGCTCATGCTCGTGTGGGACCAGATCGCCGCGCCCGATGGTGCGGCGGCCACGCCGCTGACCACGGGGCTCGCGGCAGCCGCGGCGCTCGGCGCGACCCTGCTGTACGGCATTGCCGCCAACTACACCAAGCGTCATCTGGGCGGCGTCGATGCGCTGACGGTCGCAGCCGGCACCATGACCGGCGCGACCATCGTGCTGCTGCCGCTCGCGGTAATCTTCTGGCCGGCCACGCCGGTGTCGCTCTCGTCGTGGGGCGCGGTGATCGCACTCGGCGTCGCCTGCACGGGCGTCGCCTACATGCTGTTCTTCCACCTGATCGCGGTGATCGGCCCGGCACGCGCCATCACGGTGACCTTCGTGATTCCGGTCTTCGGCATCCTGTGGGGCGCGCTGTTTCTCGGCGAAAGCGTATCGCCGGGCATGCTGGTCGGCTGCGGCGTGATTCTCGTCGGCACCGCGCTCGCCACCGGGGTGATCAAACGTCTGCCGTGGCAGCACACGCGGCGCGCCGATACCTGAAGTCTTCCTGTTTGCGCGACGCTCCCGGTGTTTTTGCGGAGCGCTCGCCCTGTCATCCGGCAGCACAAAAAATAGCCCGCACTCCGTCGGAGTGCGGGCGAAACCGTCGCCCTACGAGGATAGGCGACGGGGCCACTGAGGCCGCGCGCAACGCGCAGGCCGATGTCGGGCTCGGCCCCGGCTGCGGGCCGGGGCAACAATGATTTGGGGAGGTCGCCTGGGACGCACCGCAAACTCACATCGGATCAACTAATCCGGCCCTATGAGTCTATAAAAGCAGCTTACGTGCCAGTTTCAGAATGTCGATGGGATGCGCTCGCAAGCCCTTGATTGTTATTGATATTGGTAGCAACGCGGAGGGGTTTGAGAAGGGGTCTGGCCAGTCCTGGCAGTTACGTCACCGGGGTAACGTCACGTTACATGCGGGCGCATCGCAGCGGCCGCATTGCGCGGCCGCGGAATCGTGTTTAGAACGGCCTGTCACCGAACCGGCGAGCGGTCACGCTGCGCCAGCTTGCTACTCGCGTGACGCGCGCCTCGCAGAGTCGGCCGGCGCGTGCTTTCGCGCGGATTCAAGGCTGCGCCGCAGACCAGCGCCAGGACGAGCAAGCTCGCCGCCCACATCCAGTAAGGAATAACGTCAAACATGGCCCACTCCCGTTGAGTACCGGTTCACGCCGGTGTTCTCGCTGAGAAGCAAAACGCGTGCGCGACAACGCGGGATAGCCGGCGATGCCGCAGCGGACGGTAAGCACGCTTAAAAAAACCCCGCCGGACGCTGGAGTCCTGGCGGGGTTTCTTTACATCCGGCAACTTGCTGCGAATCCGGAGACGCCCGTCGAACGGGCGTCCCGGCGGTTTCTCGCTCAGTGCAGCTGATCGGCCATCAAGCTCATGATCTGCTTGGCTTGCGGGCTTTCGTCGACATTGCCCTTCGTATCGACGACGGCCACACGCGTCTGGTTCGACGTGACCGCGCGCACGTTCACCTGATACTGTTTGGCAACCTTTTCCTTCTTGCCGTGGAAAACCTGGCTCCAGAAGCCCTGTTCGGCCGAGGTCATATCGCGCGGATCGACATAGCGCACGAAGTACAGGCCGCGCGACTGATCCCGGTCGTCCACCGTGAAATTGCTGCGGTCGAGGGCGATGCCCACGCGTGCCCAAGCCTGGTCGTACGACTCACCCAGCGTCAGCTCGTTGGCCGACAGTTCGGCCGGCGAATTGACCAGTTCCGAATCCGGCGTGGCCGGTGCCGGTTGGGCGGAAAGCGCGACGTTCTGCGCCGCCGTGGCCGCAGCCGCGGATTTAGCACCCGGCGCCACGTTCGGCGCGGTTTGCGCACCGGCCGGCGACAGTTGCTGCGAATCTGCCGATTGGCCCGATTGCGCGCGCGAATCGGCGAGTGCCAGCGTGGCCATCAGGCGCTTCAGATATTCTTGCTCGAGGCCCGGGTCGTTCGGCTTCGGTTGCCACGTGGTCGAGTCGTTGTTCGTGCCGGTGACGGCTTCACGCATGCCCTTCTGGCTAATGAACACATACGTACCGCCATTCGGCGCCGTCTCGAGACGGGTGCGGTACTTGTTGCGTTCCGACGCGACGTAGCTGTTGCCCATTGCCTTCGACAGCGTGTTGCGAATCAGGCCGTCGTTGATCTGTGCGTGGGTTTCGTTCCAGTCGGTTTCCATCACGCCCTTGTCGCGCTGGTCGACCACCAGCAGGAAGCCCTGTTCCTGCCAGAAGCGGCGGATCGCCGCCCAGGCCGCCGCCGGCGCCTTGTTGTCGATAACGAGCCAGCTTTCCGTGCCGTCGCGCTGGATGTGCATGCCGGTGACCGGCGGCACCACGGTCAGCGTGTTGCTGGCCGGCGCCTGCGCCTGAACCTGCTTGAGCGCGGACAACGAGGTTTCGCCGCCCTGCGGAGGCAGGGAACGCTGATCGGCCGTCTCATCGATCATGTTCGGCGGTACCGCAAGTGAAACCTGCTTCGATTTCGAGTCGCTTTTGTAGTCGATTTTGGTCGGCGACGAGGTGCCGCAGGCGACCAGACCGCCTGCCATCAGCATTACTGCAAACCGCTTGGTAAGACGAAGATCAGTCATGTTCGGGGAATCCTTCCGCTACGCCACGGCAAGTTTCCGTGGATCAACCCAACATTTTACCGATCCCGACGGGTCATGTGCAAAAACACAGGAGCCGGCCATCGAATGGACGACGCCACGGTGTGATTGCATTGGGCTTCGACGACGGATCGAGCCGCGTCAAAGCCGGCGATTTTAACAATCCACAACATTTCCCAACGGCCTGTAAGAAGTGCCTTACCTGATCGTCAGATCATTGTTTTAAAAGGAACTTCCCAGCCGCCTGCCGGGCCTTTTTAGGATCTCATAAAGCCGCCAACCCGCCGTCCCGTAACGGTCAGGAAACCTGAGTGATATCTTGAATTCGACATCTCGATAACCCCTGAGTGCTCCCCACCGCGAGGCCGACCGCTATGTCTCACCCTGCTTTTCGCCCGTTTCTGGTTGTGTCCGCGACGCTCGTCGCCCTGCTTTGCGTCCAGGGCGATGCGCATGCCGAACTGGGCGGCGTGCAGCCGGCGTCGTCGGCCAGTGCGTCGAAAACGCTGCTGAACGGCGCGCTGCGCATGCGCACCTTGACCGACTCCGGCAACACGACCCTCAACGAGTACGCGACCAATACCGGCGAAATCGTCGCGTATGCGTGGGAAGGTCCGACGATGCCGGATCTGCGCGAGCTTCTGGGCCGCTATGCCGACTCGTACCAGACGGGTGTGGCCGCGGCCTCCGCCGACGGCAATCTGCACGCGTCGCGGGTGGCGCGCCCGGACGTGATCGTCGAATCCGGCGGTCCGATGCGCGGCTACATGGGCCGGGCGTGGCTGCCGGCCGCCCTGCCGCCGGGCGTGAGTCCCGCCGATTTTCAGTAACGGCGCAAGCCGCTGCCGCCCGGCAGACCTCACGCGCCTGACATACCTGTTATTTCCCTGATCGCCCCGCCTCTCCGCTCGCGCAAAGGACGCTCTTACCATGCCTGCCGCTCATCGCATGTTTGCCGCGTGTCTCGTGTTTTTCGTCTGCACCGTGCTGACCGCTTGCGGCGGCGGTGGCGGCTCGCCCACCGCGCCCGCCTCGGCCAATGCCGCGCCGGCCAGTATCCCGGGCGCCGCCAGCAGTACGCTGGTGAGCCAGCCGTCGGCAGCGTCGGACGCTGGCGCAAACGCTTCGGTCCCGCAGTCGAACACGCCCAACGTTCAGCCCATCGTCGTAACCAGCGCGCCGGGGCTGACGCGCAACATGCTGACGACCAGCGTGACGATCTGCGCGCCCGGCACGGACAACTGCGCGACGATCGATAACATTCAGGTCGACACCGGCTCGCACGGCTTACGGATTCTTGCCTCGGCGCTGCCGGCGAGCGTGCCGCTCGCGGCCGTTGCGTCGGGCAGCGGTGTCGCGGGCGAATGCGCGGTGTTCGGCGGCGGCTATACGTGGGGCGCGATTCGCAGCGCAGACGTGCGGATGGCCGGGCAACTGGCGGCCTCGATTCCGGTCCAGACGATCGCCGACCCGGCGCTGCCCACTGTGCCCGCCGATTGCGCCGCATCGGGCCGCGCGATGACGAGCGTGGCCGGCCTGCGGGCCAACGGCATACTCGGCGTCGGCCTGTTCGCCACCGACTGCGGCAGCGCCTGCGTCACGGCCGCGTTGCCGCGCTGGTACTACCGTTGCGACGCCGGTGGCGCGTGCACCGCGAGTCCCCAGCCGCTGGCCCAGCAGGTGACCAATCCGGTGAGCCGCTTTGCGCTCGACAACAATGGCGTGGTGATCGACCTGCCCGCCGTCGCCGACGGCGGCGCCGCGACCGTCGCGGGTTCGCTTATTTTCGGGATCGACACGCAGGCGAACAACACGCTCGGCGCCGCGTCGGTCATCAAGGCGAATGCTTCGACCGGCTATGTCGTCACCACCAGCGCCGGGCAGACCTATCCGCGCAGCTATGTGGACAGCGGCTCGAACGGCCTGTTCTTCAGCGACACGCAGTTGCCGCAATGCGGCTACTGGTATTGCCCCGGCTCGACGCAGGCGGCGAACGCGTCGATTGCCGGCACGGACGGGTCGACGAGCGCAGTAACGTTCGAAATCGGCAACTCGCGCACCCTGTTCGCGTCGGCCAACAATGCGTTCGACAACCTGGCCGGCGTGTCCAGCAACGGCTTCGGCTGGGGCCTGCCGTTCTTCTACGGACGACGCGTGTTCACCGCCATCGCCACGCGCGTGACGTCGGCGGGCCCGGGACCGTACTACGCGTTCTAGGACGTCTGCTCAGCATTCGCCGCATTCGCTGGGGAAAATTCTCAAATCGTCGCTGCGGACAAATTTGATATTTATCCGCGGCGATAATTTGCGTCTCCGCTCGGGCGCCGCTTGCAAGACGCCCGGCCCCGAACATTGACATAGCCCGATGATGGAAGACGCCACCTTTTCGCTCGATCACTTCGAGCAGCTCGTATATACCCGCCAGCACGTCAAAGCGACCATCCAGTTGCTGGCGGCGCTCGCGCTGCTGCAACAGAAGCGTGGTCTGATCGACAACGACTTCCTCGCTTCCGGCATTGCCCATCTGCCCGCGCACGAACAACGCGCGCGCTTCTGCACCCGGCTGGCGAGTGCCGCGTCCACATTGTTCGCCGACCCCGGCTTCAAGCTGCCCGCCGAGTGCTTCAAATTCTTTCTGACCCTGCACGAGTGGGTCGGCCTCGTGTTTTCGGCCACGGCTTTCGGCAATGCCGATCACGTCGCCGCGCATCTGAATCCGCGCGGGCGTGACGATACGGCGTTTCTGCCCGGCGACGGTTTCGTCGAGAAACTCTGCGTGCTGTATTCGACCGAGTCGGAACTGGAACTCGACTTTGCCGCGTTGTGGGCGTTCGACAAAACGCTTGCCGCGGGTCTCGCGCTGGTGCTGCTCGCGCCCGTGTTCAAAGGATCGGCCAGCGCGCACGTCAAGCGCGAAGCGCTGATCGAATGGCTGCCCGGCAAGCTGCAACAGATCGACGACCTCGACGACCTGCCCACCGCGCTGCTGCATCACGCGTATATGTTCTGCAGTTACGCGGACACGCCGCGCCGCCATGCAATCAAGCGCGACATCAACGTGCTCGTGCGCCGCAAGCTGCAGCAGCTTGGGTTGACGGACGTGGCCATGCCGTTGCCGAAACCTGTCGCCGGGCCTGCGCCGCAAAAAAGTGCCGCCGGCCGCGGCAAGAAAAAACCGCTGATGATGGTCGTGCTCGAATGGTTCGGCGGCGCGCACTCTATTTACCGCACCCACTCGCGCACGATCGAAGCCGCGCGCGAGCATTTCGAAGTGGTCGGCTTCGGTTTCGATTACGCACTCGACGACACCGGGCGGGCATGCTTCGACCGCTTCATCGAACTGGAGCAGCCGGAATACGTCGGCGAATGCCTGAGCACGCTGCGCGACTTCGCCGCAGCCGAACAGCCGGACGTGCTCTACATGCCGAGCGTGGGCATGTTCGTGCTGACCGTGTTCCTGTCGAATTTGCGCATCGCACCGTTGCAGATCGCGGGGCTCGGGCATCCGGCCACCACGCACTCCGACAAGATCGACTATGTGAGCGTCGAGGAAGACTACGTCGGCGACCCGGCGTGCTTCAGCGAACGTCTGCTGACGCTGCCGAAAGACGGGCAACCGTACCGGCCATCGGTTGCGCTGCCGACCATCGTCGCGCAGATTCCGCCGGCGCGCGACACCGTAGAGATTATCGTCACCGCCAGCGCCATGAAACTGAACCCGGGCTTTCTCGACGCGTGCCGCGACATCGCCGCGCGCGCCGCCTCGCCCGTCGAGTTCCACTTCATGAGCGGCGTGCAGTCCGGGTTGCCGCTCGACCGTATGCGCGATGTCATCGGCCGGACGTTGCCGGGCGCGGTCGTGCACGGCTTTCACGGATACGCGGAGTATCTGGCGCGCGTCAATCGGGCCGATCTGTTTCTCAGCCCATTTCCGTTCGGCAATACCAACGGCATCGTCGACGCGCTCACGCTCGGTTTGCCCGGTGTGTGCCGGCGCGGTCCGGAGGTGTTCGAACGCATCGACGGCGCGTTGTTCGAACGCGTCGGCGTGCCTTCGTGGACGATCGCCGATACCGTCGACGACTACATCACCGCGGCCACGCGAATGATCGACGGGCACGATGAGCGCCGGGCGCTACGGCAGCATCTGATCGACACGCAAGCCGTGCAGCGGTGCTTCGAAGGGCGGCCAGAGGCGTTCGCTGAGCGGGTGCTGGAAGCGATGGGTCGGACGCGCAAAAACAAAAAACGCCGCGTGGAAGCGGCGGTTTAAGAGAGGGTTAGCGGCGCGGCGGGTAGCGGCGGGTAGCGGCTGGTAGCGGCTGGTAGCCGCGGGTAGCCGCGGCGCGACAGAGGGTTAGCGGGCGTTGCTGGATGCGGTCGGCCAGAGTGGTCGCCTCGGTCGCGTTCAATCGGGCAATCACCGTTGCGGGTGGCCTGCGCCTTTCGCGATTTGCTCTAACCGCATCAACCTGCATCACTGGGCAGCCGCGCTGGCCGCAGTATCGACCGGTGGTACTGCCAGCTTCGCCGGGGCGAGCCAGCTGAACACGGCCAGCGAACGTCCGTGGAACGTACATTCGCCAGCAGCCGCCTCCGTCGTCGTCTTCGGCTTGGTCGATTTGGTGGACTTGGCAGACGTTGCCGCCACACCGGAAGCAGCCTGCACGGCCGACGCACCGGAGGCCTCTGCCGCAACCGGAGCCCCAAAGGCGTCCTTCACTCCCGAAGCGCCACTCGCCGCCCTACTGCCGGCACTCGCAGCATTCGTCGCATTCGTCGCACTTGCCGCATTTGCCGCATTCGTCGCACTTGCCGCACTTGCCGCATTCGTCGCACTTGCCGCACTCGCCGCCTGCACAGCAGAAGCCTGCGCAGCCGCGGCAGCCGTCGCTGCCGCCTCGCTCGCGGCTTCCGCCGCGGTCACCACGTGCTCGATCGCCCCTTCGACGACGACTCGCGATCCGTCGATACCCGCTCCCGTGTGGGAAATTTTCAGCGTATCCGGGGACGTTTCCGCCAGCTTGCTTCGCATTGTCTGCTCGCATGCATCCGAGTTCTTATAGACGGCGGTGCAGGCTGCCAGCAACGCGGCGGCCGTTGTCACGCAAGCGATAGAGAGAATCCGAATCTTCATTGATATTCCGTTTTTCAAGCCGTCGGCAATTGTAGCTTACCGATTTGCCCGAAAGCAGGACCGTCGGCAGGACCATCCATAGCGTCGGCGACTTGACCGCCGCAATCGGGATGGGCATGGTATTGACCTGCCGCCGTGCCGTGACGGGCGTTCCCCCCACAACCCGCCATCCCGGCGGCCCGCACGCATGCTTTTCCACTCCACGATCGACCGGTTTCCCCTGCATGCTCAGCCTGACCCTGCTCGCCATCGGCGCCTACGTCGCGACGAATATCGACAACCTGTTCGTGCTGCTCGCCTTCCTCGCGGAGGCAGGCAGCCGGCGGCGTCATGTCATTGCAGGGCAATGCATCGGCTCGCTGGGTCTGGTGATCGGTTCGGCATTGCTCGCCGCTGTGTTGACGCATCTGCCGGCCGGCTACGTGGGCCTGCTGGGCTTTCTGCCGGTCGGGCTCGGGCTGGTCAAGCTAGGGCAGCGTTTCGGTAACGGTCGGGTAGAACGCCGGCAGCACGAGCCAGCGCAAAGCTCGATAGATCCACCGCTTCCCCCGTTTCCAAAAACCGGCTCGACATCATGGACCGTCGTCGCAGTCGCGCTCGCCAACGGCTCCGACAATCTCGCCGTCTACGTGCCGCTGTACGCGGGCCATTCTCATACCGAAGGCGCGCTGATCTCGCTGACCTTCGTGGTGATGATCGGCCTGTGGTGCGCCGGTGCGGTCTGGCTCGTCAAACATCCGTTGCTCGGCGCACCGATCCGGCGGTATGGCGAGGCACTGCTGCCGCTGATTCTGCTCACGATCGGCGTCTCGGTCATCGCGCAGAACGATACGCTGCGAATCGTATTCGGCTTGTAGCGATGGTGCGTGCGGAGATGCGCCGCCATCCGCGCGATGCAGCACGACCGTCACCGCAAACATCGTTCAGTTGGAAGGCGTAGCCGGCCCGGAAGGCTGCACATAAGTCCGCACGCCCGCCAGCGGCGAACCATAGCCGCCAGCGTTGGTATTGTTGGGCAAGCCGTTAACCAGTTGCGCGCGCGGATCGGTCGGATTCAGATTCATCTCGCCCGCCTGCTGATTGCCGTGCGTCGGATACTCGCTGCCGCGCGCCGCGTTCGGCATCAAGCGCGGATTGTTCTGCGGCGCATTCGTATCGTCCTGCACGCTCAGGCCTTGCGCGCCCGCGTGTGCTGCGATGCCACATGCAATCGCGCACACGACCGGCCGCCATATGCCCGCGAGGCCCGCGAGGCCCGACATTTTCGAGGTTCGTTTCATATCCGTCTCCAGCAAAGTGAACGAAGGCGACCGGGTGTGCGTGACGATGTCCAGCAAACGCCAGTCACCCTGTTTATACGCACGGCCCGCGCCATCGGATTCGACGGGTGCGCACATCGGCGACTCCAAACCCGATCCGCGCATATCCTTATGCCCATTGCCGACTTCTTTCCCCGCCGATCGCGCCCGATAATGGATGCCATGACCTTCGACCGCCCTATCCCCGTTCTTCAGACTCGCGCGCTACGCGCGAAACTCGCAAACCTCACGATAATCAGCGCCGCGATTCTGCTGGGCGCGTGCGCCAACTCCAACGCACCCAACGCACCCGACGCACTCAACCCCTCCGCTACCACAGCCGCCCCAAACACACCCCAACTCACCGCCGCGATCGCCGGCCCGCAACGCGGCGACACGGCTCGCGCGCGCGACGTCTATCGCCACCCGCAGCAGACGCTGCAATTCTTCGAACTCGCGCCGTCGCAAAGCGTGCTCGAAATCGCACCGGGCGGCGGCTGGTACACGGAGATCCTCGCGCCTTATCTGCACGATCACGGCACGTTGTACGAAGCACAGTACGACGGCGTGGGCGCGGCGCCATCCTCCGGCGAACAGGCCGGCCGCGCCGCCTTCGCACGCAAGCTGGCGGCGAGCCCGGCCATCTACGGGCACGTGGTGGTCGGCACGCTGCGCGCAGGCCAGTTCAGCGGCTTTCCGGCCAATGCGAGCGTCGACCGTGTGCTGACTTTCCGCAACATTCATAACTGGATAAAGGACGGCCAGATCGACGCGAACCTGCGCGCGTTCTACGCGGCGCTCAAACCGGGCGGACTACTCGGCGTCGAAGAACATCGCGCCGCGCCCGGCACAACGCTGCAGCAAACCATCGACACCGGCTACGTAACCGAAGCCTACGTGATCGAACACGCGCAAGCCGCCGGCTTCGTGCTGGTGGGCAAGAGCGAGATCAACGCCAATCCGCGCGACACCAAAGATTATCCGCACGGCGTCTGGTCGCTGCCGCCGTCCTACGAGGGCGGCGACGCCGACCGGGCCCGCTTCGCGGCCATCGGCGAGTCGGACCGCATGACCTTACGTTTCGTTAAGCCCAGGTAACCGGCGAGTCGGAGGTCCATCGAACCGGGACGGCGCTTGACGCCGTCTCGATAATATGTTCCCATTGCGCCCTATGTACCGCGCCCAGACCACCCTATCGCTACTACTAGCCCGCTCTACCGGGCTAGGTCTGCTGCCGCGCGCTGCTCTCTGAATTACCTGACGCACCGCTGAATTCCCCCAGTCAAGACTTAGCACCGGTTCCCGACCGGCGGCTTCACTTTGTCTTTTCGTCGTCCGGTCGACACACCTGTTCAGGTCGATTTCCAAGGATGATGAAAATGTTGAAGAACCCTGCCACCAAATACACCGCCTTCAAACCTATCGATTTGAAGGATCGCCAATGGCCGTCGCGCAGCATCACGCGTGCGCCGATCTGGATGAGCACCGATTTGCGCGACGGCAACCAGTCGCTGTTCGAGCCGATGAACGCCGAGCGCAAGATGCGCATGTTCAAGACGCTGGTGCAGATCGGCTTCAAGGAAATCGAAGTCGCGTTTCCGTCCGCATCGCAGACCGACTTCAATTTCGTGCGTGAGTTGATCGAAGGCGGTCACATCCCCGACGACGTCACCATTGAAGTGCTCACGCAGGCCCGCGACGACCTGATCGAACGCACTTTCGAATCCTTGCGCGGCGTTCCGCGCGCCATCGTTCACCTGTACAACGCCACGGCGCCGGAATTCCGCCGCATCGTGTTCAACCTCGAAAAGAGCGGCGTCAAGGAACTCGCGCAAGGCGCCGCGCGCACCATGAAGCGTTTCGCCGATGCCGCGCCGGAAACGCACTTCACGTTGCAATACAGCCCCGAAGTATTCAGCGGCACCGAACTCGAATTCGCGCGCGAAGTGTGCGACGCCGTATTCGACATCTGGCAACCGACGCCCGATCACAAGGCCATCGTCAACTTGCCCGCCACGGTCGAAATGTCGACGCCGAATGTCTACGCGGACCAGATCGAATGGATGCACCGCAATCTCGCGCGCCGCGATTCGCTGATCGTCTCGGTCCACCCGCATAACGACCGCGGCACCGCGGTCGCCGCCGCCGAACTCGCCGTGATGGCCGGCGCCGATCGTATCGAAGGCTGCCTCTTCGGTAACGGCGAGCGCACCGGCAACGTCGATCTCGTGACGCTCGCGCTGAATCTCTACACGCAAGGCGTCGACCCCGAACTCGACTTCTCCAACATCAACGAAGTCGCGCGCACTGCCGAGGAATGCACGCAGTTGCCGGTGCACCCGCGTCATCCGTACGTGGGCGATCTGGTGTTCACCGCGTTCTCGGGCTCGCATCAGGATGCGATCAAGAAGGGGCTCGCCGTGCAGAAGCCGGACGCCATCTGGGAAGTGCCCTACATGCCGATCGATCCGAGCGATCTCGGCCGCACCTACGACTCGGTGATCCGCGTAAATAGTCAATCGGGCAAGGGCGGCATCGCGTATTTGCTCGAACAGAGCTATGGCGTCGTGTTGCCGCGTCGCCTGCAGGTCGATTTCAGCTCGGCCGTGCAGCGCTACACCGATGACAGCGGCCACGAAGTCACGCCTACGCAGATCTGGGAATTGTTCCAGCAGGAATACGTGCAGAACGCCGCGCCGATCCGCTACATCGGCCACAGCCTGTCGGAGCGCGACGGACGCGAGCACATCAAGCTCACGGTCGAGATCAACGGAACGCCGCGTGTGTTGAACGGCCAGGGCAACGGTCCGCTGGATGCGTTGATGCACGCCATCGGTGCTCCGGTGCGTATCCAGCACTACGAAGAGCGCGCACTCACACAAGGTGCGGATGCCCGCGCGATCGCCGTTGCCGAGATGGCCGGCGCGGATGTGGCGGGCAGCGCGTTCGGCGTGGGCGTCGATGCGAATCTGGTGACCGCGTCGATTCGTGCGGTCATCAGCGGCGTCAATCGTGCATATGCGCGCGCCAATCCCGAAGCGCAAGCGCGTTTCTTCGAAATCGCGTTGAACGAAGCAGCGGAGCGCATCGCAGTCTAGTTGCCGGACCGCTGAGGTTTTATCTGGTCTGATCAAAGGGGCGCTTCGGCGCCCGTTTTTTTCGCGCCGACTCTTCGTGCGGCACGCGCCGAAATTCTCTGCATGACCACCCATGTCGATGCCGCCACGATCCCGATAGACGCATCGACATTTATCCCGGCGTCATAGCATCCACAACTCCTGCCCCAACGCCGCCAAATACATCGTCGGCCATAAGCATAGCTCGATTACTTGCTTGTCCTGACGAGTCGCCTCGACAAGAATGTCTCTGCCTCATTCGCGCCAGTCGCCCCTGCTAACGCTGCCGTTCGTGCGCTGTTCGTGCGCTGTTCGTGCGCTGTTCGTCCTTGGCCGGCACCGTCCATCACATCAGAAAAATCCATCGCATGCGCGCTATCCGTTTGCTGAAATCGCTATTCACGGTCGCTATGTTTTCGCTGGCCGCCAGTCATGCCTATGCCGACAAACCCGCCGTCATCCGCATTGGCGTCGCGCAGCAAGGCACGGGCGATCCACCCACGTTCGGCGGCTCGCCCGCGGCGACCGTACAACTGCGCCAGTCGCTCGAAAAAGAATTCGCAGCCGACGGCATCAAGGTGGAATGGCTGTTCTTCAAGGGCGCGGGCCCCGCGGTCAACGAAGCGATTGCCGACAAGTCGCTCGACTTCGCGCTGCAAGGCGACCTGCCCGCCGTGCTCGCGCGTGCCAACGGCCTCAAGACCCGCCTCATTCTCGCGTCGGGCGTGCGCAGCGGCATCAAGATCGCCGTGCCGCCGGACTCCGACGTGCATGGCATCAAGGATCTGAAAGGCCGCCGTGTCTCGATCTTTCGCGGCACCAATCTGCAACTCGTGGTCGACAACGCGCTCGCGAAGAACCAGCTCGACGAACGCGATCTGCGCGTGATCAACCTCGACACGGCCAGCTCGCTCGCGGCACTCGCGTCCAAAGGCATCGATGCGTCGGTGAACGACTACCACCTGTACAAGCTGCGCGATCAGGGCCTTGCGAAAATCATCTACGAATCGCAGAACGACGGGCCGCAACTCACGCGCCAATCGCATCTGCTGGTGCTCGACGATTTCGATCGCGCGCATCCCGATGTCGTGCAGCGCGTGGTCAATGTGTTCGTCAAGGACTCGCAATGGTCGTCCGACGAAGCGAATCGCGACGCGCTCTTCAAGCTGTGGGCGAAAAGCGGCGTGCCGTACTCGTCGTGGCAGGCGGAGTTCGCCAATCAGACGCTGAAAGACCGCGACTCGCCACTGCTCGACCCGTTCATCGTCGCGCGCTACAAGTCGGTTGCGCAAGACGCATTGAAGCTCAAGCTGATTCGTCAGCCGGTCGACGTCGACAGCTGGTTCGAGCCGAAATATCTCGACAACGCGCTGCACGCGCAGAAGCTAGAGCACTACTGGACCCCCTACGACGCAGCGGGCAAACCGCTTGGCTAACCGGAGCCCCCATGAGCCAGCCCGCCATTACAGCCGCGCGTGAAGCCCGCGAATCTCGCGAGGCCACCGGCACGCAGCAGGACCAGCACGCGCCATGGCATCGCAATGCCCGGTTGCGCTCGCTGTTATGGCGGCTCGCACCGTGGCTTCTGCCCGCCGTGCTGTTCGCGCTCTGGAGCATCGGCTGCGAACGCGGCTGGATCGCGCCGCAGATTCTGCCGCCGCCGGCGCGCGTCTTCGACACGTTCGTCGAACTCGCGCGCAGCGGCGACCTGCTGCGCAATACGCTGATCAGTTTGCAACGCGTGCTGCTCGGCTTTGCAGCGGGCACGGCAGTCGGTTTTACGATCGGCGCGGCGCTCGGTCTGTCGCGCACGCTCGAGGCGTACGTGTTGCCGAGCTTCAACGCGCTCGTGCAGATTCCGGTACTCGGCTGGCTGCCGTTCCTGTTGTTGCTGGTCGGCGTGGGCGAGCCGCTCAAATACATCCTGATCGCGCATGCGGCGCTGGTGCCCGTCACGCTCAGCACCTTGCAAGGGTTCCGGCAGACGCCGCCCGCGCTCGACGAAGTGGCGCGCGCGTTCGAATACACACGCTGGCAGCGGATTGTCTATCTCGTGCTGCCCGCCGCGGTGCCGACGCTCGCCACCGGCTTGCGGCTCGCGTTTACCAAAGCATGGCTCGCGCTGGTGGTGGTCGAGCTGGTCGCCTCGTCCGAAGGTCTGGGCTATCTGATCGTGTACGGCCGGCAGTTGTTCCAGCTCGATCTGGTGATGGCGTCGGTCGTCGTGGTCGGCGCCATTGGCTTCGCGATGAACCGCCTGCTCGATGCGCTCGAAGCGCGCTTGCGGCGTGGTCAGCCTTCCGCGTTTCGCGAGTAAGGGCGACGCGGGTTATTCGCTCCCCGCGCTCACCGCACATTGACAAGGAACACTCGATGACCCGCTTCTCTTTCAAGCGTGCCGATCCGTCGAAACCGGCTGCTTCGCCGTCCTCCTCCGCCTGCGATTGCGGCGCGCCCGCCTCGTTCGTCAAGGCCGCACAGCGCAGTGCGCGTATAAAACGCAAACCGCGCCGGATCGACTGGCGCGGCGCCGTTCTGCCGCTCGTCGCGATGGCTGTCTGGTGGGCCGTCTCGGAAGCGCATCTGGTGAAAAGCGGCCTGCTCGTCAGTCCGGGACAAGTGCTCGCGACCGCCTGGCAGCAGATCGTCAGCGGCGCGCTGGTCAAAGCCCTCTCCGCGTCGCTCGCGCGGGAAGCGAGCGGTTTCGTAATCGGCACGGCAGGCGGCCTGCTGCTCGGCAGCGTGCTGGGTTTCTCGCGCATTGCCACGCGAATCATCGGCCCGAGCTTCGATACCTTCAAACAGATTTCGCTGTTCGCGTGGATTCCGCTGATCTCCGTCTGGTTCGGTCTCGGCGATGTCGCGAAGGTGGTCTTCCTCTCGCTTGCGGCATTGCTGCCGGTGACGGCCCACACTTGCGACGGCATTCACGCCGTGCCGCGCGCGTATATCGAAGTGGCGCGGGCATTCCGCTATTCCCGCCTGCAACTGATTCGCGCAGTGATCCTGCCTGCCGCGTTGCCGTCGATTTTCACCGGCATCTACCTCGCTCTCATCTACTCCTGGCTTGCGACGCTCGGCGCCGAATATCTGCTGGTGGCCGGCAGCGGGATCGGCAATACGCTGATCGACGGCAGCGAGCAGTTTCGCATGGACCTGGTGCTGTTCGGCGTGATCGTCGTGGGCATCACGGGCTGGGCGTTGAACGCGCTGGCACGCGCCGCCGAACGCGCCATTTTCGCGCGCCGCTTCAAGCAATCCGCCCAATGACGCAACCCACTCAGGATCGCCCATGACCACGTCCGCCACCGTCTCCGACGGGCTCGACATCCTGCATGTCGGCAAAGACTATCCGCAACGCGGCGGCGCCCCGCTCGCCGTGCTCGACGACATCAATCTGCGCGTGCGCCCCGGCGAATTCGTCAGCGTGGTCGGCTCGAGCGGCTGCGGCAAGTCGACCTTGCTGCGACTGATCGCCGGACTCGACACCGACTATCGCGGCGAAATCGTGGTGGCCGGCGAACGCGTGCGCGACACCTCGCTCGAACGCGGCATCGTGTTTCAGGATCACCGCCTGTTTCCGTGGCTCACCGCCGCGCAGAACGTGCTCGCGGCGCTACGCAACGCGCCGCTGTCCGCGAAGGAAAAGCGCGAGGCGGTAGCCGACCATCTCGCGCTGGTCGGACTGAACGGTTTCGAAAACGCGTATCCGCATCAACTGTCGGGCGGCATGGCGCAACGCGTGGCGATTGCCCGCGGCCTCGTCAACCGGCCGCGCGTGCTGCTGCTCGACGAGCCGTTCGGCGCGCTGGATGCGCTCACGCGCGGACGTCTGCAAAACGAGTTGCAACGCATCTGGGCCCACGAACGCATCACGATGATTCTCGTCACGCACGACGTGGACGAAGCGCTGTATCTGGGCGACCGCGTCGTCACCATGGCGCCGCGGCCCGGGCGCATCGAACGGATTGTCGACGTGTCGCTGCCGCGTCCGCGCGAGCGGCACGATCCGCGCTTCATCCGTCTGCGCGACGAAGTGCTCGCCGATTTCGCCGAGACCGCGGACCCTGCCGACGACGCGAACGACGACCGGCCATCCGGCGGCGGCACGCCAGTCGCGCCGGCCGCGCATGCCGCGCCGGTCAGTCCGCCGATCACCGAATGGCGGCTCGCCTGGTAATAAGGCACAAGCAAGAGCACAAGCGAAGAGCAGCCAGCGAAGAGCAGCCAGCGCCCTTAAATCACGGAGCAACGATGAGCCACAACAATAAGCCGAAGCGTCAGATCAAACTGGGCGCGTTCCTGATGGAGACCGGCCATCATATCGCCGCATGGCGGCATCCCGATGCTCACGCGAGCGGCGGCCTCGATTTCGCTCATTACGCGGAACTCGCGCAGATTGCCGAACGCGCGCGCTTCGACACGATCTTCTTCGCCGATACCGTTAGCGTGCGCGGCGAACGACTGGATTCGCTGTCGCGCACCGCGCGCGCCGACCACTTCGAACCGCTGACGCTGCTCTCGGCGCTCTCGGTCGTGACGAAGCATCTCGGCCTGATCGCCACCGTCTCGACCACTTTCAACGAGCCGTACAACCTCGCGCGCAAGTTCGCTTCGCTCGACCATCTGAGCGGCGGACGCTCGGGCTGGAATCTCGTCACGTCGAACACCGAATCGGAAGCGCACAACTTCAGCTTCGAACAGCATCCGGATCACGCGGTGCGCTATGAGCGGGCGCGCGAGTTCTACGACGTCGTCGCCGGCCTGTGGGATAGCTGGGAAGACGACGCGTTCATTCGCGACAAGGCGAGCGGGATCTACTTCGATCAGGACAAGCTGCATGTGCTCGGCCACGAGGGCAAGCACTTCAAGGTACGCGGGCCGCTGAACGTCGCGCGCTCGCCGCAAGGCTGGCCGGTCGTCGTGCAGGCAGGCGCCTCCGACGCGGGCCGCGAACTGGCCGCGCAAACCGCCGAAGTGATTTTCGTCGCGCATCAGACGCTCGAGGAAGCGCAGTCGTTCTATCGCGACGTTAAAGGCCGGCTCGCGAAATACGGACGCCAGCCGGATCATCTGAAGATCATGCCGGGCATTTTTCCGGTCATTGGCCGCACGCAGGAAGAAGCCGACGCGAAATTCGCCGCGCTGCAGGACCTGATTCATCCGACCGTCGGTCTCTCGCTGCTCTCCAACATGTCGGGCGGGGTCGATCTGTCCGCATATCCGGTCGATGGGCCGCTGCCGGAACTACCGGAGACCAACGGCGGCAAGAGTCGCCAGCGTCTGCTATTCGATCTGGCGCGGCGCGAGAACCTGACGATTCGCGATCTGTATCTGCGCATTGCCGGCGCGCGTGGCCACCAGCAAGTGGTCGGCACACCAAAGAGCATCGCGGACCAGTTGCAACAATGGTTCGAGGAAGAAGGCGCCGACGGCTTCAACATCATGTCGCCGTGGCTGCCCGGCGGCCTCACGGAATTCGCCGGGCAGGTGGTGCCGGAACTGCAGCGGCGCGGCCTGTTTCGCACCGAGTACGAAGGCCGGACCTTGCGGGAAAATCTCGGCTTGCCGCGGCCGGAAAACCGCTATGCGAAAGCCGCGCGCGAAGCCTTGCCGGCTGTCGACGCGCAGGCGAGTTGAACGCGGACTGTCGCGTCGAACGATTCGCCCGGTCATTCAGATGCGCACCGGGCGAACCGGTTGTTCAACGTTCCACCGGATGCGGCTCCTTCAGCTTGTTCGCCACGCGGATCGCGTCGAAGTACGCCGAATTCGGCGGACGTTTCAGATAGCGTCCCGCCCCGCGCACGGCACGCAGGTCGCCGTCGGTCCAAGCCAGCGCGCCGCGTGTCAGCGTATGCATCGCCACGCCCTGCACCGTCATCCCTTCGAACACGTTGAAGTCGACCTTCTGGTGATGCGTCTTCACCGAAATCGTTTTGCTCGCGTTCGGGTCCCACACCACGAGATCGGCATCCGCGCCGACCCGTACCGCGCCTTTACGCGGATACAAGTTGAAAATCTGCGCCGCGTTGGTCGACGTGATGCGCACGAACTCGTTCGGCGTGAGACGTCCGGCATTCACGCCGTGATGCCAGAGCACCGCCATCCGGTCTTCGACGCCGCCACAACCGTTCGGGATCTTCGTGAAGTCTTCGCGGCCCATGGCTTTCTGCGATGCGCAGAACACGCAATGATCGGTCGCCGTGGTGTGCAACTGTCCCGCCTGCAAACCGCGCCATAACGCCTCGCGATGCTCGGCCGAACGGAACGGCGGGCTCATCACGTGCGCGGCCGCGCGGCTCCAGTCGGGATCGCGATACACCGCTTCGTCGATCACCAGGTGGCCCGGCAACACTTCGCCGAACACCCGCAAGCCCTCGCTGCGCGCGCGTGCAATCGCGTCGACCGCTTCCTTGGCGGAGACGTGCACGATATACACCGGCACGCCCAACACCTGCGCAATGCGAATAGCGCGATTGGCTGCTTCGCCTTCGACTTCGGGCGGCCGCGACAATGGATGTGCTTCCGGTCCGGTAAAGCCTTTGGCCAGCAGTTGCCGCTGCAACTGGAACACGAGTTCGCCGTTTTCCGCGTGGACGGTGGGCAGCGCGCCGAGTTCGAGCGAACGCGCGAAGCTGTTCACCAGCACCTCGTCGTCGGCCATGATCGCGTTCTTGTAGGCCATGAAATGCTTGAAGCTCGACACGCCGTGTTCATGCACGAGCGTGCCCATGTCGCGATGCACCGAATCGTCCCACCAGGTCACCGCGACGTGAAACCCGTAATCCGCCGAGGACTTCTCCGCCCAGCCGCGCCATTCGCCGAACGCTTCCATCAGCGACTGCTTCGGGCTCGGTATCACGAAGTCGATGATGCTGGTCGTGCCGCCGGATAAACCGGCCGCCGTGCCGGTATAGAAGTCGTCGCTCGCCGTCGTGCCCATGAACGGCAATTCCATATGCGTGTGCGGGTCGATGCCGCCCGGCATCACGTATTGCCCGCCTGCATCGACGATCTCGACGCCGGCCGGCGCTTCGAGGTCCGTGCCGATGGCGAGGATCGTGCCGCCGTCCTGCGGGTCCGCGCACAAGACGTCCGCGCGGTAGGTATTCTCCGCGTCGATAACGGTGCCGCCGCGAATCAGGGTTGCCATGTTGCCGCCTCCTTAGGAACTGCTGGTTTCGGTGCTATGTCTGTCGTTGCGCTTCTGAGGGCCACTCACGCGTTCGCCATGCGCGCGCTCGAGCCCTTGCCTAGTTTCATCCACGCACTGTAGACGATCGAGGCCAACGCGAGGCCGACAAACCATGCATACGTGTAAAGCGTATTGAAGATGGCCGGGACGTTCGGGAACGACGCCGGGAATGCCGTGTGCAGAAAACCCGGCAGATTCGGCAACACGCCGACCACCAGCGCGACCACCGCGCCGATGTTCCATCCATTCGTGTAGCTGTATTCACCGTGCTCGTCGAACAATGCGCGCGGGTCGAGGCGCGTGCCGCGAATCAGAAAGTAGTCGACCATCAGGATGCCCGCCACCGGACCGAGCAGCGCCGAGTAGCCGACCAGCCACGTGAAGATATAGCCCTGCGTGGTGGCGAGAATCTTCCACGGCATCATTACGATGGCGATGGTCGCGGTAATCATGCCGCCGACCCGATACGAAATGCCCTTCGGCCACAAGCTGGAAAAGTCGTAGGCCGGTCCGACCAGATTCGCCGCGAGATTGCAGGACATCGTGTCGAGCGTCAGGATGATCAGCGCAACGCCGACGCCGATGCCCGTCATACGGCTCGTCAGATCGATCGGGTCCCAGATCGCCTTGCCGTAGATCACCACGGTGGCCGACGTCACTACCACGGAGATGACGGAGAGCAGCGCCATCGGCGCGGGCAGTCCGATCGACTGGCCGATGATCTGATCGCGCTGGCTGCGGGCAAAGCGCGTGAAGTCGGGAATGTTCAGCGCGAGCGTCGCCCAGAAACCGACCATCGCCGTGAGGCCCGGCCAGAAGGTCGCCCAGAACAACCCTTCTTTCTTGCCGCCCGGCACGAATTGCGACGGCGCGGCCAGCATCGAACCGAGTCCGCCCGCTTTTGACGTGGCCCACCACACCAGCGCGAGACACATCACGATCTTGATCGGCGCGGACCAGCTTTCGAGCCAGCGGATCGAGTCGGTACCGTGCACGATGAAGTAGATCTGCAGCGCCCAGAACACGAGGAAACACGCGAGTTGCGCGAGCGAGATGTCGAGGAACGGCAAGGCCGCGCCATGCAGCGCGTTGCCGGTGAGAATGTTCAGCAGCGTGTAAATCGCGCTGCCGCCGAGCCACGTCTGAATGCCATACCAGCCGCACGCCACGATCGCACGCAGCATCGCCGGCAGTTTCGCGCCCTGCGTGCCGAACGACGAACGCACCAGCACCGCATACGGAATGCCATGCTTCGCGCCGGCGTGACCGATCAACAGCATCGGCACCAGCACGATCAGATTGCCGAGCAGCACGGTGACCACCGCCTGCCACGGCGACATGCCCTCTTCGGTCAGGCCCGCAGCCAGCATGTAGGAGGCAATGTTCATCACCATGCCCACCCACAGCGCGGCGAAGTGATACCACTTCCAGGTTCGTTGCGCGACGCCGGTCGGCGCAAGGTCGTCGTTATAGAGGCTGCTGCCCTGCACGCCGGCCGCGAAGTGCGGATCGACGGATTGCGCTGTCGGCTTCATCGAAAGTATCTCCACTCGATCGTCGCGGCCCTTGCCGATTCTGGCGATGCGTCGGGCCGGATATTTTTATCAGGCATGCGCGTTAGGCGGCTTTGACAGCGTGCGCATGCGTCGATTCGGTTGCCAGTTCGGCGGCTTGCGAACCGCTAACGCTGCCCGCATTTACCCGCGCCGGGTTGTTCGGATGCTGCGTCCAGTTCGCGTACTCGCCGTTATCGACCCGCTCCATCGTGATGCACTCCTCGACCGGGCACACATGCATGCACAGATTGCAGCCCACGCATTCGGAGTCCATCACTTCAAAATGCCGGACGCCATCTTTTTCTTTCATGATGGCCTGATGCGCGGTGTCCTCGCAGGCGATATGGCACAGACCGCACTGAATGCACTTGTCCTGATCAATGCGCGCCTTGATGTCGTACTTGAGATTCAGATACTTCCAGTCGGTGACGTTCGGCACCGCGCGCCCGCGAATATCGTCGAGTGTGGCGTAGCCTTTTTCATCCATCCAGTTCGACAGACCGTCGGCGAGATCCGACACGATGCGAAAACCGTAGTGCATCGCCGCCGTGCACACCTGCACGCTGCCCGCGCCGAGCACCATGAACTCGGCCGCGTCGCGCCACGAAGAAATACCGCCGATGCCGGAGATCGGCAGATTCGGCGTCTCCACGTCGCGCGCGATTTCGGCCACCATGTTCAGCGCGATCGGCTTCACGGCCGGCCCGCAATAACCGCCGTGCGTGCCCTTGCCGTCGACCATCGGCAATGGCGACATCGCGTCGAGATCGACGGCGACGATCGAATTGATGGTATTGATCAGCGACACGCCGTCCGCGCCGCCCTTATAGGCCGCGCGCGAACCCAACCGGATGTCGCTGATATTCGGCGTGAGTTTGACGAGGCAAGGCAGCTTCGTGCCTTCCTTCACCCAGCGCGTGACCATCTCCACGTATTCGGGCACCTGACCGACCGCCGCGCCCATGCCGCGTTCGCTCATGCCGTGCGGGCAGCCGAAATTCAGCTCCACCGCGTCGGCGCCCGTATCTTCGACCAGCGGCAGGATCCATTTCCAGTCGCGTTCGTTGCACGGCACCATCAGCGAGACGATCATCGCGCGGTCCGGCCAGTCGCGTTTGACCTGAGCGATTTCCTTCAGATTGATGTCGAGCGGACGGTCGGTGATCAGTTCGATATTGTTCAGGCCGGCCATGCGCTGACCGTTCCATTGCACCGCGCCGTAGCGCGAGCTGACGTTGACCACGTGAGGGTCGAGGCCTAGCGTCTTCCACACCACGCCGCCCCAACCCGCTTCGAATGCGCGGTTCACGTTATAGGCTTTGTCGGTCGGCGGCGCGGAGGCGAGCCAGAAGGGATTCGGCGAAGTAATGCCGGCAATCGTACAGCGCAGATCGGCCATGTTCGGCTCCTTGGGGACTGCTGTTTTTGTCTGGTGCGAAGCGGTGTCGTCGTGTTCGAACTACGCGGCTTTGATGGCCGTACGGGCGAACTGTGCGTCGATGGCGGCGGCGGCCACCTTACCGTCCTGCACGGCCTGCACCGTCAGATCGATGCCGCCGCTCGCCGCGCAATCGCCACCGGCCCATACATCCGGCAACGAGGTTCTGCCCTCCCCGTCGACCGCGATGCGGCCGCCGTCGAGCGTCAGCAGTTCGCGCTCGAGTCCGACTGCCACCAGCGTCTGACCGATTGCCTTCAACACCATGTCCGCCTCGATCACGAAACGCTCCTGCGAACCTTCACTCGTCGTGCGCTCGAATTCGACACCGCTGACCACGCCGTCCGTGCCGAGCAAACGCATCGGCGTGGCGTGCGTGGCGAGCGTCACACCGTTGGTCTGCGCGAAGTCGCGCTCGGCCCACGTCGCGCTCATCGCCTCGACGCCGCGCCGATACACCATCGTCACCGACGTCGCGCCGAGCTTATGGCTTTGCACCGCGGCGTCCACCGCCGTATTGCCGCCGCCGATCACCACCACGCGGCGACCCACCGGCACGGTGCCGACGTCGCTCGCGCTGCGAATCTGTTCGATGAAGTCCACCGCGTTCAACACGCCGTTCAGGTCTTCGCCTTCCATCGCGAGGGTTCGCACACCCGTCAAGCCGACCGCGAGAAACACCGCATCGTGTTGTTTGCGCAATGTCGCGAGATCGATGTCACGGCCCAGTTCGACGCCGTGTCGAATCTCGATGCCGCCCACCGAACACAGCCACGCCACTTCACGCTGCGCGAAATCGTCGACGGTTTTATAGGCGGCGATGCCGTATTCGTTCAGGCCGCCCGCCTTTTCGTGCGCGTCGTAAATCGTCACGCGATGACCGGCGAGCGCGAGACGATGTGCGCACGCGAGCCCCGCCGGTCCCGCGCCGATTACTGCGATATGCCGGCCCGTATCGGCCGCGCGTTCGAACAGGACTTCGCCGCGCGCCATCGCCCAGTCCGTTGCATGGCGTTGCAGCGCACCGATGGCCACCGGCTTCGCGTCCTGATGGTTGCGCACGCACGCTCCTTCACAAAGAATCTCGGTCGGACACACTCGCGCGCACATGCCGCCCAGCGGATTCGCCGAGAGAATATCCACCGCCGCGCCCTTCAGGTTGCCGTTACCAATCTTGCGAATGAAACTGGGTATGTCGATCTGCGTCGGACAGGCGTTCACGCACGGCGCGTCGTAACAGTAATGGCAGCGACTCGCGGCAGCCGCCGCGGCACTCGCGTCGAGCAACGGTGAGACGTCGGAAAACTCGCAGGACAATTGCTCGGGCGACAGGCGCTGCGCGGCGATATCGCCGGTTTGCTTGAAAGCCATATACGTTCCTTCTTCGTTGTGAGGACGTGACCGTGCCTGCCGGCTGCGCGAGAAGCGCAACCGGAACGGTCTGTTTTATGGGTACGACGAATCCGGCGCTCGCGCGTCATGCGCGAGCGTGATGCGATGCGGCGTTATGAAACCGGCTCGCACGCGCGTTCGACCATCGCGTGAAGCAATACGTTGGCGCCCGCCTCGATCCATTCGAACGTGGCGTCTTCGATCTCGTTGTGACTGATGCCGTCCACGCAAGGCACGAACACCATCGAAGTGGGCGCGACCTGCGACAGATAACAGGCGTCGTGCCCCGCACCGGAAACCATATTGCGATGCGGATAACCGAAGCGTTCAGCGGCGGCGCGCACGGAGTTCACGCAATCGGCGTCGAACGCGACCGGCGCGTAATAAAAGATCTGCTCGAGTTCGGTTTGCAGACCGATGCCGTCGGCGATTTCCGCGACGCCTTTGCGCAACGCGGCGTCCATCTCCGCGAGCACGGCGTCGTCGGGATGACGGAAGTCCACGGTGAAGAAGACGCGGCCAGGAATGACGTTGCGCGAGTTCGGATAGACCTGCAGCATGCCGACCGTCGCGCAGCCGAACGGCGCATGATCCAGCCCGATGCGATTGACCAGATCGACGACACGCGCGGCGCCGAGCAGGGCGTCGCGCCGGCGCGGCATCGGCGTCGGGCCCGCATGCGCTTCCTGTCCTGTCAGCGTGATTTCATACCAGCGCTGCCCTTGCGCGTCCGTCACCACGCCAATGGTTTTCTGTTCCGCTTCGAGAATCGGCCCCTGCTCGATATGCAATTCGAACGCGGCATGGAGCGGCCGGCCACCACATGGCAGATCGCCCGCGTAGCCAATGCGTTCGAGTTCTTCGCCGAGCGTCTTGCCGTCCACGTCCTTGCGCGAGAGCCCGTAGTCGAGTGTGAAGACACCCGCGAACACACCCGACGCGACCATGGCCGGCGCGAAGCGCGAGCCTTCCTCGTTGGTCCAGATAACGACTTCCACCGGATGCTCGGTTTCGATGTGGTGATCGTTCAGACTGCGGATGACTTCGAGTCCGCCCAGCACACCGTAGATGCCGTCGAAGCGACCGCCGGTCGGCTGCGAGTCGGCATGCGAACCGGTCATGACCGGCAACGCATCCGGATTGCGCCCGGCGCGCCGCATGAACACATTGCCCATCTTGTCGACACTCACGGTGCAACCTGCTTCTTTCGCCCAACTGACGATCAGATCGCGACCCTGCTTGTCGAGATCGGTGAGCGCCAGGCGACAGACACCGCCCTTCTCGGTCGCGCCGATTTTTGCCATGGTCATCAGGCTGTCCCACAACCGCTTGCCGTCGACCTTGATCGACGTATCGGGTACTGCGCGCCGTGAGGACGTGTCCTTCAGCGCTTCGGATACCGCGTTCATTCGTCTCGCTCCTTTCGGTGAACCGACATGAAACTGGTGCATGGTCGGCAGGTTTTGGGGCGTCGCCGCACGGTGGCGGTGCAGGCTCGTGGCCGACGATCGCTTCACATGCAAAGGGCAAACCCTGGGGTATCGGCCGCAATCCTAATCCTGTCCAACTGGACAGGTTGTAGCCGATTAACTTCGCCAAATCAATGCCTTTCTCGCACGGACAAATATAGCGAGAAGCGTGCCATTGCATTGCAGCACGGCCATTGTGCAAGTGTGAGAATGCGCGTGTTCCGGCCGCGCCAAACGACTAGAATGAAGCGCGACGCGGCACGCCTGCCGCTCAGGGTGAACATGAAAGACGACGACGTGGCTGCCGGCACTACGGAAAACGACGAAACGCGTGCGCCTTTGCGGCGGCGCAAGGCGCATATTCGCGAGTCGAATGAAGCGCATCTGCTGGCGTGTGCCGAGGCGGTTTTCGCCGAGCGCGGTCTCGATGGCGCCAGCACGGCAATGATCGCCGAACGTGCGGGCTTACCGAAAGCCAACCTTCATTACTACTTCCCGACAAAGCTCGCGCTGTATCGGCGCGTGCTCGAAGACGTCTTCGACGACTGGTACAAGGCGGCCGATACGTTCGAATGCAGCGACGATCCGGTGGAAGCGATTGGTGGCTATGTACGCGCGAAGATGGAGTTGTCGCGCCGCCGTCCGCTCGGCTCGAAGGTATGGGCGAGCGAGATCATTCATGGCGCGGTGCATATGGAGGACATTCTCACCGGCAGCGTCAAGCCATGGCTCGATAGCCGCGTGAAGGTGATCGACGACTGGATCGCGCGCGGTCTGCTTGCGCCAGTGAGTGCGCAAACGCTGATGTATATGATCTGGGCCACGACGCAGCACTACGCCGACTTCGATGCGCAGATACGCGCGTTGAAGGGTAAACGCGCGCTCACGCAAAAGGTTTTCGAGGCGACGACCGAGGAAGTGGTGCAGTTGGTGTTGCGGGCGTGTGGGGCGGTGTCGACGCGAAGCAAATAAATGACCGGGGCGTGATCTTAGATAATCGGCAGGCACACGCCGGCTAAATGTCTTCAACCGAATTATGCAGACCAATTCCACGAGTTTTGTCACACCCTCCCATGGCTTCGTCACCTTGCCCGCGACCGCATCTGCGACCGCATCGTTTGGCCCCTTACGTATCGAATACCGTTGGATCAACGAAGCCAATGCCCATGCCCCCATCGCCCTCTTCCTGCACGAAGGACTCGGCTCGGTCGCCATGTGGCGCGACTGGCCGCAGTCCTTGTGCGAGCGTTTGGGCATGCGTGGACTCGTCTATTCGCGGCCGGGTTATGGCCTCTCTACACCGCGTGCGTCCACCGAAAAATGGCCCGTCGATTACCTCGCGACGCAGGCGCGCGAGGTTCTGCCGGCCCTGCTCGACAGCCTGCATATCACCCCCGAAGAACGTCGGCGCATGTGGCTGATCGGCCATAGCGACGGAGGCTCGATCGCGCTGCTGTACGCCGCGTTCTTCCCCGATACATTGGCGGGCGCCGTCGTCATCGCTCCGCATGAGTTCGTGGAAGACATCGCGGTTCAAAGCATCGCGCAAACCCGGCAACTCTACGAAACGACCGATTTGCGCAGCAAACTCAGCCGCTATCACGCCGACGTGGATTCGGCCTTCTACGGATGGAACGATATCTGGCTGGACCCGGCGTTCAGATCATGGCGTATCGACCACTTGCTCGACACCATCGCGTGTCCGCTACTCGCCGTGCAAGGTTACGACGATCATTACGCCACCATGGCGCAGATCGAGACGATTGCGCAACGCGTGCCGCAAACCCGGCTCGTCAAACTGGACGCCTGTGGTCACTCGCCGCATCGCGACGCTCCCGTCGAGTTGAACGAGGCCATCGCGGCATTCGTTTCAGAACGAGGATAAAGGCGCGGCACTCCGCGCTACACGTAAGTCACGCGCTGGATGTTGCGCGCCAGGGCTTCCGCGCAGGCCAGCTTCGACGCGCGGCTATTCGTGATGAGCAATGCAATCTGGTCGGGCCGGCAATAGGCGACCCGGCTGCGCGTGCCGATCTTCGTATAGTCGGCGACGATGACCGTTTCACGGGCGTTCATGCTCATCGCGCGCGCCACTTCCGCTTCTTCTCCGACGAAACTCGTCGCACCGTGCTCCGCATCCACGCCGACGGGAGAGAGGAACGCAAGGTCGGCGTGAAAGCGCTGAATCTCCGCGATCGTACTCGACCCATACGTGGCTCGCACCGACGGATTGAAACCGCCGCCGACGAGGTGCACGTCGGCATTGCCGGCACCGGCGTCGCCGGCCGCCGCCAGTTGCTCGGCAACCGAGACGGAATTGGTCACGATATGCAGTCCCGACACCGACGCGAGAACGCCGGCCAGTATCGATGTCGTCGTCCCCGCGTCGAGGAACAAGGTTTGACCGCTCTCGACGAGCGCTGCAGCGGCCTTCGCGATAGCGCGTTTTTCTTTCACGCGTGAAGCCGCGCGCACGTCGATAGGCGGCTCGCTTTCCGCGAGACTCGCGCCGCCGTGAATACGGCGCACATCCCCCAATGCTTCGAGTTCGAGCAGATCGCGCCGGATGGTCTCGCGCGATACCGCGAGTTCCGCGGTGATGCGCTCCACGGTGACATCGCCGAGCGTGCGCAGCAGCGCGAGAATGCGTCGATGCCGTTCTTTAGCGAACATGAACGGCTCCGTCGGAACCGGCGATCTCGCCAGGCTCAGCGTAGTGAACGAGGGACATAGGAAGACGAAGTGAAAAACAGCGGCCAATAAAAATCGATCATAACGCAGGCCAATGCCGCACTACCGAAGCCCACTACCCACCACGCGTGGCGGCGGCATTCCAGCATGTCGCGATGATGACATCCGCTAATTTTTTTAGCTAGACGCAACTGCAATAATTTGCAAATATCCACACGTTGCCACATCACTCCGATTCGGAAAACGGCTCGCCGCGGGGTGAGAGCACGCTCGCCTCATCGCACTATTCACGCATTCCGCAACGCGTTCGACGGTTCGCAAGTCGCCACCGTTGCACCAGCACGTCCGCGCAAATCGATTCAGAGAGAACGGAGCCGGCGTCTTCACACGCCGCCGTTCAGAACCACACTCGTCAACTCGCTTGGGGAACTGCATGATCAGAAAAACGATAAGCCGGTACGCGTCCATGCTCGCCATTGCGGCAGCATTGAGCGCATGCGGCGGCAACGGTAATAGCGGCTCGTCCGGAGCAACGACCGACGCGGGCGCAGGCACAGGATCGGGGACGTCTCCCGCGACGCCCGCATCCGGTGCATCCGGTGCGTCCGATCCGTCGACGACGGTATCGAGCAAGGTGCTCGTCGTCGAACTCGACGGCGTGACGTACGACGCCCTGCAACAAGGCGTCGCGGCCGGAACGTTGCCCAATCTGTCGAAGCTCACCTATGCGCCCGCCTATAGCGGCGGCGTCAACGGCACGGCGACGCAACAGGCCAATCTCGACACGCCTGGCTGGGCCAGCATCGTAACGGGCACGTGGGCAAACCGGCACGAGGTGTATTCGGATGCATCGCGCCAGGACATTCAGGCGCCGACGATGTTCGCTACGCTGAAGGCGGCCAACGCCGGACTCGCCGGTGTGGCGGCTGGCTCGAACAAACTGGCCGCGCTGCTCACGAGCGAACAGAATGCGGGTTATCTCGATGCGCTGGTGAATTGCGCCGGCGTCGACAGTTGTGTCACCCAGAACTCATTGAGCCTGATCGACTCCGGCTATTCGCTGGTGTATGCGCAATATCATTCGGCGCAGGATGCGGCTTTGTCCACCGGGTTTTCGACGAGCTATACCAGCACGATCGCGCAGCTGGACAGCGCGCTCGGCAAGCTGCAGGCAGAAATAGCGAAGCGCGCGAACGAACGCTGGCTCGTCGTCGTGACCGCGAGCCACGGTCTGAACGCCGCGGGCGGTGCGGATGGCCTGCCCCTGCTCAGCGAAGCGACCAGCTTCGTGGCGATGAACCAGACGCCCAACGCATTGCTCGGCGATACGACCAGGCCCGCGACGCTCGCCAGTCTCTACACGCGCGCCAGCATCGCCGACATCGCACCGACCGTGCTCGCCTACCGCAGCGCCTCGCCGGACGCCTCGACGTATGCGATGGACGGCGGCGAGATGATCGGCGACACGCCCGTCTCGCAGCTAAGCGGTACGACCGGCAGCGATCAGGCCAGCCTGGTGCTGAACTGGGTCGCGCCGGCCTCGGGCGGCATCACGGTGTTGCGCGGCGGTCAGACCATCGCCACGCTGCCGGCGGGCACCGCGACGTATACCGATAGCCAGCTCGGTCTCACGGCCAGCGGCACCTATCCGTTCGACTATACGGTCGTCGCGGGCACCGCCCCGGTCTCGACGATCGCCTCGGTGGACTATGTGCAGGTCGTGCCGCCCCCGCCGCTCGCCACGACGCTCACTACGGGTCTCGTGTCCTATTACCCGTTCGGTGCGCTGCCGCCGGTCGACAAGCTGAACACGACCACCATGGCGCCCTTCCAGAGCGATGCGAACGGCGGCACGCTGATCGCCGATCCATTCGGCGGCAAGGGCCTGCAGGTGGATGCGCATACGGTCGACGCGCTCGGCTACGACGGCTACCGCATCGCGCAAACCACCGACATCACCGCCCAGGCGCAGTTCACGCTCGGCTTCTGGTTCTACACCTCGTGCACGAACGTCGCGGGCTACGGTACGCCGGTGATCGGCAACAAGAACTATCAGTCCGGCAAGAACCCGGGACTCGCCATCGGACTCTTTCCCGGCTCGTCCGCGACGACCTGTAATCCGCGCTTCAACATCGCCGACGGCACGACGCGCAACGACATCCAGAGCCTGAGCATCACCGCGAATCAGTGGGTGTACGTGGCGCTCGCCATCGATACGACGGGCAAGACGATGACAGCCTATGTGTTCGACCCGGTACTCGGCGAGCAGAAGGCCAGCACGGCGGTCACCATCAACCTCGCGAAGATGACCGGGCTCGGCACCGGCGTAATCGGCCTGAACGAAGACGGCACCGGCCAGTACTACATGGAAGCCTGCGGCAAGGCGGCGAGCACCTACAGCGGCGGTTATACCGCGGGCGCGTGCGCCACCGTGCCGCCGGTCGCGGAAGGCTTCGCAGACTTTGCGCTGTGGAACCGGATCGTCACCGAGTCCGAACTGCAAAGCGTCGACCAGTCGGGCAAGCCGCTTTCCACACTGATCCATTAACCGGAGCCGCGCCAACATGAACGATCGAACCAACCTCGCTCCTTTTCACTGGCCCCCCACGCGCTCGGCTCTGGCCATGCTTTTGCTGAGCGGCTGCTGCGCCCTCGGCGCGTGCAGCGGCGGCGACTCGCCGCACGACGGCGCACCCCAGGCCGGTAGCGAAGCCGCTGCCGGTTCGGGCGGCGCGAGCGCGCCGCAACCGATCGCGAGCGGACCGGCGTCGACCGACTGCCCCGCGTCGGGCGCATCCAGCACGGCGCCGTCGAGCTCCATGCATTGCGCGCCCTGACCCCGCACGGTTTTCTGCCTGCACGCCGCATGGAATCCGTTCGCCGCGGATTCCGCTGCAAGTCTTTGTCGACCTTGAGAACGCAATCAACATGAAGACACTGAGCCGACGCAATTTTCTGCATGCCGCGACCGCGGCCGCAGCGCTCGCCGCTTTTCCGGCCTCCATTCGCCGCGCCCTGGCGATTCCCGCGAACAATACGACCGGCACGATCAACGACGTCCAGCACATCGTCGTGCTGATGCAGGAGAACCGCTCGTTCGATCATTATTTCGGCAATCTGCCGGGCGTGCGCGGCTACTCCGACCGCTTCACGATTCCGCAACCCGGCGGTGGCTCCGTGTTCGAACAGAGCGACGGCACGCGTGTCGTGATGCCGTTTCATCTGGATTCGACCCAGGGCAATGCGCTGCTCGTGGGCGGCGCGCATAGCTGGAGCGATGCGCATCAGGCGTGGGACAACGGTCGAATGACGCACTGGCCGCAGTACAAGGCCGACGTATCGATGGGTTATCTGACGCAAACGGACCTGCCGTTCCAGTACGCGCTCGCCAACGCCTTCACCATTTGCGACGCGTATCACTGCTCGCTGCCGGGCGGCACCAACACCAACCGCATGTTCATGTGGACCGGCTCGAACGGTCCGTCGGCAGGCGCGGGCGTATCGGTCGTCAATAACGACGGCTGGGACAGCCTCGCACCCTCGACCACGGGACTCACGTGGACCACGTATCCCGAACGCCTGCAGGCCGCCGGGATCAGCTGGAAGGTCTACGAGAACATGCCCGACAACTACACGGACAACCCGCTCGCGGGCTTCAAACAATATCGCCAGGTCAACGAGGCCGTGACCGGCTCGCCGGACCTCGTCTACACGAGCGCGATCGATGCGACGCAGCCGCTCTATAAAGGCATCGGCAATACGATGCCCGACGGCGGGTTTCTGCAGTCGTTCAACGACGACATCGCGGCGGGACAACTGCCGCAGGTGAGCTGGATCGTCGCGCCGCAAGCGTATTGCGAACACCCCGGCGTCTCCACGCCGGGTCAGGGCGCGTGGTACGTGCAGCAGGTGCTCGACGCATTGACGGCCAACCCGGACGTGTGGAGCAAAACCGTGCTGCTGGTCAACTACGACGAGAACGACTGCTTCTTCGACCATGCACCGCCGCCCGCCGTGCCGGTCCGCAATACGGACGGCACGTATGCCGGCAAGTCGACGACCGACACGAAATACGACTACTTCGACTTTCCGGTCCCGCCCGGCAATAGCGGCAGCGAAGCACCGGACGGCTTGCCCTATGGGCTCGGCCCGCGCGTGCCGATGTTCGTGATCTCGCCATGGAGCCGCGGCGGTTTCGTCAACTCGCAGGTGTTCGACCACACCTCGGTGCTGCGTTTCATCGAACGTCGGTTCGGTGTGACGGAGTCGAATATCAGCCCGTGGCGACGCGCCGTGTGCGGCGATCTGTTCTCCGCGTTCAATTTCAGCACCCCCAACGACGATCCGGTCCCGACCATCCCAGCCCCGACCAAAGCGACGGCGGATGCGCAGGCCACGCAGCAAAGCACGGCCGGCGCGGTACCCGTGCCCTCGGTCGCGACGCAGACCTTGCCTCAACAGATGCTGACGTCCCGCCCCTCGCGCGCGTTGCCGTACGAACTGCATGTGAGCGCCAATGCGGATGTGAGCGGTGGAAACATCTGGCTGGTGTTCAGCAACACGGGCGCAGCGGCCGCGGTCTTTCACGTGTACGACCGCTTGCATCTGGACCGCGTGCCGCGTCGCTATACGGTCGAAGCGGGCAAGCAACTGTCCGACTCGTGGAGCGCGGTTACCGACGACGCGGGCCAATACGACCTGTGGGTGCTCGGGCCGTGCGGTTTCCACCGGCTTTTTCAGGGCAACGTGAGCGCGGTGAGCACGGGTGCGAATCCGGAGATTCGCGTCTGCTACGAGGTGTCGAGCAACGCGGTCTACCTCACGCTCATGAATACGGGTACGGCGAGCGCGAGCTTCGTGGTGAACTCCAATGCTTATCGCACCGACGGTCCGTGGACCTACGAGGTCCCTGCCGGTACTCAGGTCGAGCCGTACTGGAGTCTCGCTTCGGTGGGCGGCTGGTACGACTTCACGGCGACCGTGTCGGGCGGATTCGCGCGGCGCTTCGCGGGTCGCGTGGAAACCGGCGCCGACAGTACCAGCGATCCCGCGATGGGAACGAGTTAAGGGCCGCGAGCCTCGGACGGATGAGCCGGTGCATCCTCAACAATCCTCAATTCGGATACCGGCTCACCAACGATTACCAGCGCTTCACAAAAGTTACACGACCCGGCGACTATCCTTCTCCATCGCCGGATCGGGCACGCAGAGGCCGCGGCATTCCTACTCGTAATCTGTGTGTGCTCTTTGAGTGCTGGAGACATGGCCATGTCCGAAGTGTCGACTCTCACGTCTGCGTCGCGACGCAAACGTTTGGCTTACATGCTGATCGCGATCGTGTCGGTCACGTCGTTGGGCGCGTGCGGTAACGACGACGATAAAACAGCCGCGGCACCGGCTTCACTCAGTGCCGCCGTGCGTCCCGCCGACAACGCGGCGACCGTACTCCCCGCCATGCCATCCGCCGACTCTCCCGCACCCTCTGCGCTGACCATTCAAAGCCCGGCCATGCCCGCATCGGGCGACGATCCCGGCCTGTCCGCCGCAGCCACCGCGCCACTCGTCACGCCCGTCGTTCACACCGTGGATTGACGCGCCCGCTTCGCAGCCTCACCGACACCTAGCCGCTCTTCTCCCCACCGACAGCCGCCACCATGACATCGAAAAATCGCCGTGATTTTCTGCGCTCCGCCGCGCACGCAGCCGGTTCAGCCACCGCGTTGAGCCTGCTGCCTCTGGGCATCCGCAACGCCCTCGCCCTTCCCGCCAACAACCGGACGGGCACGATCCACGACGTCGAACATATCGTGATCCTGATGCAGGAGAACCGCTCGTTCGACCATTACTTCGGCACGCTCAAGGGTGTTCGCGGTTTCGGCGACACGCGCGCGATCAACCTGCCCACCGGCAAGTCCGTGTGGCACCAGCCGCTCGCGGCCGGTCTCGGCGAAGTGCTGCCGTTTCATCCCACCGCACCGAATCTCGGACTGCAGTTCCTGCAGGATCTGGCGCACGACTGGGGCACCACGCACTCGGCATGGAATGGCGGCCGCTACGATCAATGGGTGCCCTCCAAAGGCACCACGACGATGGCGTACCTCACGCGCGACGACATTCCGTTTCACTATCAACTCGCCGACGCGTTCACGATTTGCGATGCGTATCACAGCTCGCTAATGGGCCCGACCGATCCGAACCGCTACTACATGTGGACCGGTTGGGTCGGCAACGACGGAAGCGGCGGCGGCCCCGTCATCGACAATTCCGAACTCGGTTACGGCTGGACCACCTACCCCGAAGTGCTGCAAAACGCGGGCATCTCGTGGAAGATCTATCAGGACATGGGCACCGGGCTCGACGCCAATGGCTCGTGGGGCTGGACGCAGAATCCGTATATCGGCAATTACGGCGACAACTCGCTGCTGTACTTCAATCAGTATCGCAACGCGCAGCCGGGCAATCCGCTTTACGATAACGCCCGCGTCGGCACCAACGCGGCGCAAGGCGACGGCTACTTCGACATTCTCAAGCGCGACGTCGCCAACAACACGCTGCCGCAGGTCTCGTGGATCGTCGCGCCGGAAGCGTATTCGGAACATCCGAACTGGCCGTCGAACTACGGCGCGTGGTACATCGATCAGGTCCTGCAGATTCTCACGTCGAATCCCGATGTCTGGAGCAAGACCGTTCTGCTCATCAACTACGACGAGAACGACGGCTTCTTCGACCATATGGCGCCGCCGTTCGCGCCGGCTTCGAGCGCGAATGGTCTGTCGACCGTCGATGTCGGCAACGAAATTTTTCCGGGCAACGCGACCACGCCGGCCGCGCCCTACGGACTGGGCGTGCGCGTGCCGATGCTGGTGGTGTCGCCGTGGTCGAAAGGCGGCTATGTGTGCTCGCAACTGTTCGACCATACGTCGGTGATCCGCTTTATCGAAAAGCGTTTCGGCGAACATCACGATCTCGCCGATTCGAATATCACGCCGTGGCGCCGTGCGGTCTGTGGCGACCTCACCTCGGCGTTCAACTTCAAAACGCCGAACGACGCCGTGCCGGCGCTGCCGGCCACGAGCGGCTATGCGCCGCCCGATCAGAACCGTCACGCCGACTACGTGCCGCTGCCGCCGCTCGTGCAGGCCGTGCCTAAGCAGGAGCCCGGCGTGCGCCTCGCACGCGCGCTGCCGTACGAACTGTTCGTGCGTGTGCAGAGCGAGGGCGCGGGTCATCCACTGACATTGCGCTTCGTGAACACCGGTGACGCGGGCGCGGCGTTCCTCGTTTATACCGCGCACAGTCTGGATGCGCCGCGCACCTATACCGTCGAAGCGGGCAAGCGTTTGCAGGACACGATGCCTTTGAATATCGACGGCTCGTACGACTTCACCGTGTATGGTCCGAACGGTTTTCTACGCCGCTTCGCCGGCAAGCCGGCAGCGCGTAGCGGCTGGCTCGGTCTCGGCGCGGAAAGCGCGCATCCGGAAGCGAGCGAGGGCTATGACGTGGCCAACGGCAATCTGCAACTGCGGCTCGACAACTCGGGCAGCGCGCGTTGCCAGTTCACGATCGTCAATGCGTACGACCCGGGCAATGTCATCCGGCATGCGGTGCGCGGAGGCGACGCCGAGCAACTGTACCTGGATTTGCGCAATGCACACGGTTGGTACGACCTGAGCATCAGCGTGGACACCGACCCATTGTTCGCGCGCCGTATTGCCGGCCACGTGGAAACCGGCAGGATCAGCACGAGCGATCCGGCGCTGGGTTCCTGATACGCGGCTGGGGTTACGCGGCCACGGCCGCTGTCATGGCGGCCCGCTCGCGGGCCTTCTCCTCGATCGTCTGCACGATGAACTCCGCATCGCGCGCGACGCCGGAGAAGCGCCCCGAGCCCCACGTATGCAGCCATGGCAGGCCGACGAAGTACAGACCGTCGATCGGCGTCACGCCGCGCGTGTGCGCCGGGTACCCGCGTCCGTTGAAAACGGGTGCATCGAGCCAGCTAAAGTCCGGCGTGAAGCCAATGCACCAGACGATGGCCGCAATACCGCTCTCCTCCAGACCGAGCGCCGTGCGCTCTTCGGCGGGCCGCCACAGCGCTTCGTAGGCGGAGCCTGCGGGCGCCTCGATACCCTGCTTCTCGATGAAGCGGTCGATGCTGGTGTTGATGCCGTTATAGGTCGCGTCGGCGGAATCGAGAGCGGCCGCGAGCGTCGGTGCAAAACGGAATTGCCCGTCACGCAGATCGTCGAGCCGGCCATACAGTTCCATGCCCTCTGCAGCAAAACGGCGCAGGTCGATATCGCGCCCGCCGTCACGGCCCGTCACATAGTGATTCGTGTTGTCGCGTACGCCTTCGCGCAGCGGATGCTTTTCGACGGGCATGTCGTAATACTGCATATCGGCGAGCCAGTCGACCACGTCGCGCCCCCGATAAAAGCGTGCGCAACGCGGCGCCTCGCCCACTGCCAGCACGACCTTGCGTCCGGCCAGATGCAGGTCTTCGGCAATCTGCGCGCCGGATTGCCCCGTGCCCACGACCATCACCGCGCCTTCGGGCAACGCTTGCGGGTTGCGATACGCGGACGATTGCAGTTGCACGATATGCGCGGGCAGGCGTTCCGCAAGACGCGGCACGATCGGCGTGTGATAGCCGCCCGACGCGACCACCACCTGGTCGGCAGTGAAGTCGCCCTGCGTGGTGGACACGGCGTACACGCCGTCTTCGCGCTGCTTCACGCGTTTGACTTCGGCATGCTCCAGCACCGGCGCATTCACGTGCGCGATGAAGCCGTCGAGATAGTCGATGATCTCGTCTTTCTTCATGAAGCCGTGCGGATCGTCGCCGCGATACGGATAACCCGGCAACGCGCATTGCCAGTTCGGCGTGACGAGACAGAACGCGTCCCAGCGCTGTTGCCGCCAGGTATGCGTGAGCGTCTGCTTTTCCACGACCAGATGATCGATACCGGCCTCGCTGAGATAGTAGCTGGCCGACAGCCCCGCCTGGCCGCCACCGATGACGAGCACACTGTAATGCCCGTTCGGGCGCGCATGAGTTGCTGGATTCGACATGATGCGTCCTCTGAAAAATTGGCTGCTAGCTGAACTCGATCACCTTGACGGTGGCGTCCGGTCGATCGCGAAAACGCTCCGCGCTGTGCTCGATCTGCGCGAGCTGGTCCATCGCGGCCGAGCAGGCAAAACCGAATTTCTCGCGCACGCGCTCGGACGCAATGCCGAGCGCCTGCCGCGAACGCGCGACGAAATCGTCGAGCGGATAGGTTTCGCCGGGCGCGAAGAAATCCTTGATGACGAGCGACGGGGAATAACAATTGGCCTCGTCGCCATCGGGCCATTGAATGCGAAAGTGCATGACAGGCATCGCGAATCCTCAATCGATGGATAACAGGGGACGCTTCGCGACGAACTCGCGATACGCGTCGAGATGAAGCCGCGCACTCGCGGACCAGCTAAAGCGCGACAGTAGCGCCGGCACGGCGTGGTCGAAATCGATACCGCTATCCGGGCGCAACGCGCGCAGCAACGCGTCGGCTATCGACGCCACGTCGGTGGGGTCGGCCCAGCAACAGGTCGTGTCGTCGAGATACTCGTCGAACGGCGCGATGGCCGACGCGACGACAGGCGTGCCGCTCGCAAGCGCTTCCAGCACGACGAGGCCGAAGCCTTCGCGTAACGACACCATCGACAGCACGTCGGCACGACGGAACAGCGCGGGCATGACGGCGTCTTCCAGCGGACCGGTTACGATCACCGCTTCGTGCGGCCCGGGAGACAGGCCGAGTTGCGCGGCGCGCTCCAGCAAACGGCGCGTATAAGCGTCGTGATCGAGCAGACTCGCGCCGCCCGCTATGACCAGTTGCGCTTGCGGCAACGTGCGGCGCAAAACAGCGAATGCTTCCAGCAAGGCCAGCGTGTTCTTGCGCGCTTCGATGCCGCCGACCGACAGCACGATGGGTCCATCGCCGCGAAGGCCGAGGCGTCGTGCGAGCGCGACGTCCTCCGCATCGGCGTGCTTCGTGAACCGTCGCAAATCGACACCGTTCGACACGGTCGCGGCTTCGATACCGTGCGTCGCTTTCATCTCGCGCGTCCAGCTTGCGCTGACACATAGCACCTGGTCCGCGTGTTCGTACGCACGCCGTTGCCAGCTTGCGAGTTGCGGATGATCGAAACGATCCAGGTGATGCACGGTCCGCACAAAACCGTGAACGACGCCGCGCGCCTTCAACCCGGCCAACGCGTTCCCACTGATGCTGTCCTGCGCATGCAGCACGTCGAAAGCCGCTGCGTCGTGTGCGAGCAAGGCACGCTCGAACGCGTCGATACGCGCCGCCACCATCGCCACCGTATCGCTTTGCGGCAACGTGATGGGCGCGTACACGAGGCGACACGCCGGCTCGCGAAACAGAGTCTCGCCAGGAACCGCCGGCACGAACACCGTCACATCGTGACCGAGCGCGCTCAATGCGCTCGCCAGTTCCAGTGTGTGCACCACGCCGCCACGCGGATTGACCGAGTGCGTCAACAAGCCGATTCGCAGCCCGGTCATTGCACACCGCCCGGCGCGACGATAAACGGCTCGCACGAGAAATCCCATAGCAGCGCGGCGTCGCCCTGGCGGTGCACGACCACTTCGCGCGTCGCGTCCAGCGTGCCGATGACCGAGCAGGCAAGCTCGCGAGAGTCGAACAACGCCTGCACCTTCTGCACGTTCTCTTCACGAACGGAAAGTAGAAAGCCGTAGCTCGGGAACGCCGTGAGCCATCTTTCCAGCGTGACGCCGTCGGGCTTCGGAATACGGTCGAGGTCGATCCGCGCGCCCACCTTCGAACATTCGAGCAGCATCAGCGCGGTGCCGAGCGTGCCGGCCATGCTGATGTCTTTCGCCGCATCGCAAAGACCGCTTTCTGCCAGATGCGGCAACAGTTCGAGATCGGCACGCAAGCGCCCGGGCGGTGCATTCACCGAGGCATTCCAGAACGGATACGGCTCTTCGAATCGGCCACGCAAATCGACGGCCATCATCAGCCTATCGCCGGGTCTGGCGTTGAAGCTGGACAGCAACGCATTCGCGCGGCCGACGATGGACACCGCCAGTTGCGCCGCGTCGCTACGCGTATTCGTATGACCGCCGACGATCGGCACGCCATACGCGACGGACGCCGCCGCCATGCCGGCCAGCACTTCCTGTGCGGCGTCGATGCCGGAACTCCACAACGCATCGACGACTGCGAGCGGCCGCCCGCCCATCGCGTAGATGTCGCTCACATTGACCATTACGCTGCTGTAACCAGCGAACCAAGGGATCGCGCTGACGAAGTCGCTGACCATGCCTTCGATCGCGAACAGCAGATAACCCGTGCCATCCGCGAGCGCCGCGCAATCGAGCGCCGCGCAGTCGTCACCGAGCGCGACCGCCTGATCAAGATCGCGCGACCCCCGCGGCAGATGCCGCGCGAGCGACGACACCACGTCGACGATATCGGTCTTATGGCGAAACCCGCGGCTTTCGCGCAAGCCCGCTACGAGATCGGCGACGCTCATGCAACGCTCCTTGCCGGCGTCGCGACGTGCTGGACCCGCGTAACGAATCCGGACAAGGGCGTGACACACGGCGGATACCGGTCCAGTTGCGCCTGCATCAGATGATGCGGCCGGCCGAGCAGGCTTTCTTCGGCGAGCGCATCCCAATGCAGCGCCCGAAACAGCGGCACGTTCTGACTCTGCACGTGCGCGAGAAACGTTTCGCAGCCGAGCGCATGGGCGCTGCTCACCGCGAGACGGATCAGCGTCGCGCCAATCTTGCCGTGCCGGCGGAAGGCCGCATGCACCGCGAGCCGCGAACCGAACCACTGGTGAGGGCCGCGTTCGTCGCGATGAATGCGTACCGTGCCCACCACCTGTTCCGGCATGCCGGCCACACAACTCACGGCCACCAGTTGCTGCGCGTGCCGGTCGATGTCGTCGCGATCGTCGCCGACGAAAATGCCCTGCTCGATGCAGAACACCGCGCGGCGCAGCTTATACGCTTCGTCCGCTTCCCAGTCCAGCGTCGTCCACTTGATGCGGAACTCGCTCGGCGCATACGCCGCGAAAGCGACTTCGCCATCGAGCGCTACCCCTGCAATCGCTTCGCCGAACATGGTCACACCTCGTACGAAGACAGTGACGAACACGCGCCGCATTTACCGCAGCCCGCCTTGATATCGCTCGAACGCATGGCCGCGGCATTCAGCATGGCGCCGAGCGGCTGCAAGACCGACTTCATGAACTCCGGCGTCGGCGCCGGATGGCTTTCGAGTGGCGTGCCGCTAATCGGCACGAACGGCACGACGAACGGGTACACGCCGAGCTCGATCAGTTCACGCGACATCGTCAGGATGGCTTCCGCGGTGTCGCCGAGACCCGCGAGGATATAGGTGCTGACCTGAGCGCGCCCGAATACCGCGACCGCCGCCCTGAATGCTTCCATGTAGCGCGCAAGCGGCACACTCGCCTTGCCCGGCATGATGCGTTCGCGCAGCGCCGGGGTCACCACTTCCAGATGCATGCCCAGCGTGTCGATGCCGCTCGCCTTCATGCGGGCGAACCAGCGGTCGTCGTCGGGCGGCTCGCATTGCGCCTGGATCGGCAGGTCGACGGCCGCCTTGATCGCGAACGCGCTCTCGCACAGAATCTGCGCGCCGCGGTCGGACGTGGCCGGTGTGCCGGTGGTCAGCACCATGTGCTTCACGCCGTCGAGCAGCACCGCCGCGCGCGCCACTTCGGCCAGCTGTTCGGGCGTCTTGCGGGCGATCGTGCGTCCCGCTGCGAGCGACTGACCGATCGCACAGAACTTGCAGCTCTTGCGCCGGCTCTCGTAGCGAATGCAGGTTTGCAGCACGGTCGTCGCCAGCACGTCCGAGCTATGCAGCGTCGCGATATGCGAGTACGGCACGCCGTCGAGCGTCTGCATGCCGTAAAAGCGCGGCGCTTTTGGGAAGCTGATGCTGGCGATCGGAATCGTGCCGCGCAACAGCGCGCTCGCGCCCTGCGCGTCCGGCGTCTGCGCGACGAACGGCGAATGCCACGCGGTGCTCGTATGCACCGGCACCATGATCGTCACGCCATCGACCGTCACGGCCTTGTGATCCGACGGACCCGCGCCGCCGCGCCGGCTCGCGGCGCCCGCGTCGGGCGACACCAGCCGCAAACCGGCCGACTGCAATTCAGTCATCAATTGCCGGCTCTCGGCCGACAGGGTCTCGCTGGAACTCATCGCACTCTCCTAAGGTTGACAGGCCGTCGTGGTTCGACGCCGCGGACCACACGGGCATCGGCGAGACGGTTTCGGCGGGGCGCCGGTTGATCGCGAGACTCAGCAATTCGGGCCGCGCGTAGTGGCCGACCGAATCCATCATGCGTTTGCGTTTGGTGATGAGGCTCATGTCCAGATCGGCGATGACCATGCCCTCGCCTTCACGCAGCGGCGGCGCCAGGTGCTGGCCTTCCGGCGACACGATCGCGGTGTTGCAGCCGCCGCGCAGCGCCTTTTGCAGATTCGTGTCGGACGTGATCGACGCGATCTGCGCTTCGCTCAGCCAGCCGGTTGCATTGACCACGAAGCAGCCTGACTCGAGCGCGTGATGGCGGATCGTGACTTCGATCTGATCCGCGAAGATCGGGCCGACCAGCGAACCCGGAAACTGACTGCAGTGAATTTCTTCGTGCTGCGTCATCAGCGCATAGCGCGCCAGCGGGTTGTAGTGCTCCCAGCAAGCGAGCGCGCCCACGCGTCCGACGCCCGTATGCGCGACCTTGAGGCCCGCGGCGTCGCCCTGCCCCCAGATCATGCGTTCATGAAAAGTCGGCGTGATCTTGCGGCGTTTGAGCACGAGCTGACCGTCCACGTCGAAGATCAGCTGCGTGTTGTAGAGGCTGCCGTGATCGCGTTCGTTGACGCCGAGCACCACCACCATCCGGTGCAAACGCGCCTGCTCCGCCACCGCCTGCGTGACGGGGCCCGGCACGACCACCGCTTCCTCGTAGAGCTTCATGTGCTCCGCGCCGGAAGCCACGGGCGCCCGCACGAAAGAAAAGTACGGGTAGTACGGCACGAAGGTTTCGGGAAAGACAATGAGCTGCACGCCTTCGCGTGCCGCCTTGCCGATGGCCTCGCACACTTTCTCGAGGGTGCCGCCGCTCTTCTCGAAGTCCGGTGCGATCTGGACTGCCGCGGCGCGCACGATGCGTTTGTCGGACATAGTGGTCACCGGCCTCGGCTCAAACCGTCCAGGTGTGGATGACCAGCGCGTTATCCTTGCGATGCAGCAGCTGGATATCGAGCACGTCGAGCGGACTGATCGGACGAATGCCTTCGATGAGCGAAGCTTCGCCGTGACCGTAGAGCGCCTGCAGCGCGAAACGGCATGCGTAGACCTTGCCGCCTTCTTCCATGAACTTCGTCAGCTGTTTGTTGAAGTTCAGATGGCCGGGGAACGCTTCGTCGCCGAGCGTTGGAAAGCCGCGTTGCAGTCCGAGCGTGACGCCTGGTCCATACAGCAGCACCGACGTGTCGAAACCCTTGCGTTGCAAACGCGTGGCCTGCAAGAGATTGACGAAGCCGATCGAGCCTTCGAACGCCACCGTGTGGAACGTGACGAGTGCTTTCTCGCCCGGTTCGGCTTTCACGTCTTCGAAGACTTTCTCTTCGTAGTCGACAAGGTAATCGCCTTTCTGATGCAGCGGTTTGTTGACGGCTGGCATGACACTCTCCGATCTGGTTTGCTGGGTAGATGAACGCGTGCGATCGAACGCGACGCGCTTCTCCCAATGCAACCACCGTGCCATTGATCGGTCGCGCTCATGCGATCAATTGACGATCAATTGCGTCTCGATTCGAAGTCCGACACAAAAATTTTTTAGGCGCGGAGTTTGCATTGACTCGACCCGTACCGCGCCGTCGCCGTCGAGGCCGCGTTATCGCACCAGCCGGGTGCGATTGCATCGTACGAAGGAGTCGGGGTGGTGCAGTCATTCACCACGGACGATCAATCCGATCATTGATCGCATACGAATGCGATCAACTCATCTAGCCGAAGCGACCTTGTCATGAGCAGCCCCACGCATCACTGGATCAAACGTCTTGCCGACATCCGCAAGCCTGCCTACCTTGCGATTCCCGATCTGATCGAAGAAGACCTTGCGACCGGCAGGTTGCGCCCGCGCGACCGTCTGCCGGGGCTGCGCGATCTCGCGGAAGAACTCGCGCTGAATTACACGACCGTGGCGCGCGCGTACGCCGAGGCAAAGAAGCGTGGCCTGCTCGATTCGCGCGCCGGCAGCGGGACGTTCGTACGCGGCCGCACGGCCACGTTGCCGTTGTCGGGCGGCAGCAGCATCGAGATGTCGATGAACACGCCGCCGGAGCCGCCCGATTTCGCGATGCGTCTGCGGGATTCTGCGGCGCGACTGATGAGCGAAAGCGACCCGTATCAGTTATTGCGTTATCAGGATTTCGGTGGGTCGGCGGCCGATAAGGATGCGGGCGCCGAGTGGCTGAGACGGCGTGTGCCGCATTGTGAAGCGCAGAACGTGCTGGTGTGTCCGGGCATACACAGCGCGCTGGTTGCGCTGGTTTCGCAGCTTGCGCGGCCGGGCGGCACGATCTGTCTGGACACGCTGGCTTATCCTGGGATCAAGGCGATTGCCGCGCAACTCGGCGTGCGCTTGCAGGCGTTACCGCGCGACGACGAAGGACCGCTTGCGCATGCTTTCGAAGCGCTTTGCAAGACGGATAAGCCGAGTGCGTTTTATTGCAATCCGACTTTGCAGAACCCGAGTACGTTGACGCTGACGCACAAGCGCCGCGAAGCGCTTGCGGATGTGGCGTTGCGCTATAGCGTGCCGATTATCGAGGACGATGCTTATGCGATGTTGCCGCATAGTGCGCCGGATGCGTTGGCTAGCTTTGCGCCTGAGTTGACGTATTACGTGACGGGGATGTCGAAGAGTTTTGGTGCGGGGTTGCGGGTTGCGCATCTGCATGCGCCGACGGCGCGGCAAACGCAGCGGCTCGCGGGGGCGTTGCGGGCGACTACGGTGATGGCTAGTCCTTATACGGTGACGATTGCTACGCAGTGGATCGTGGATGGAACTGCTGCGGATATGTTGAATGCGATTCGGAGCGAGTCGCGGGCGCGGCAGGGGATTGCTGCGAGGGTGTTGGCGGCGTGGCCGTTCGAGGCGCAGCAGGATGGGTTTCATCTCTGGTTGCCCGTGCCGGTTGAGTCAGGGTGGAGTGCTTCCGAGCTTGCTTTGCAGTTACGGGGGCAAGGGATTGCTGCGGTGGCCGGGGCGGCGTTTTCAACGGATGGGAATCCGCCTAATGCCATGCGGGTTTGTTTGGGTGGGTCGAAGACTCGCGATGAGTGTGGAGAGGCTTTGCGGGTCGTGGCGGAGACGTTGGAGCATCCGCATCATTTGCATTCGCCGGTTATGTGATGGTTTTTTCGTTGCACTGGCTTTTTGGCCTCTCCTTGCATTGTTAGTGGTCTATTAGCGTTCCCCCTGTGCGGGGGGGCACCTACTTTTCTTTGCCGCCGCAAAGAAAAGTAGGCAAAAGAAAGCGGCTCACACCGCTAATTCTTAAGCGGGAACCGCGGCATTTCCTTGGTAGTGGTGCATCTGGAATCCGTGCCGTCGCGCATTTGACGTTAGTGACAAAGCACTCATCAGCTCCCACTCCGCACTGCGTGCGTCGCGGATGGGAACACCACGGAAGACGAGAAACCGAAGGTGGTAGAACGACCCGGGGGCGCGCGAAGCGCCGCCGGAAGAATGACTGCCTTGTCACAAGAGCGGAATGTGCGGGAACACGGATTCCAGATGCACCACTGCCAGAAACCCCGCGCGGGGCCCGCTTAATGGTTAGCGGTTTGAGCCCGCTTTCTTTTGCCTACTTTTCTTTGCGGCGGTGTATGGACTCAGGACATAGGTAACACCCGTGCCGGGACATGGGTAACACTTTTCAGGCAGTCATATCGTCTTTTCAGGATTGATGGTGGCG
>NZ_CAAJGK010000075.1 GCF_900996245.1 Paraburkholderia sp. BCC1886
CAGCGAACCGATCTGGCCGGTGGACAGCGCGCCGACCTGCGCCGTCGTCAGTGCGCCAACCTGCGTCGTGGTCAACGCGCCAACCTGTGCGGACGTCAATGCGCCGACCTGATCCGTGCTCAGTGCGGCAACCTGTGCCGTGGTCAATGCGCCAACCTGTGCGGTCTTCAACGCGGCGATATCGCCCGTCGACAACACGCCGACCTGAGCCGTACTCAGTGCCGCCACCTGCACGGTCGTCAGTGCATTGACCTGCGTCGTGCTCAGTGCGCCGACCTGCGCCGTGCTCAACGCGCCAACCTGCGCCGTCGTCAGCGCTGCAACCTGCGCAGTCTTCAGCGCGCCGATATCGGCCGTCGACAATGCGCCCAGCTGATCCGTGCTCAGTACCGCGACATCCCTGGCCGACAGCGAACCGACCTGATCGGTCGACAGCGCGCCCACCTGCGCCGTGCTCAGTGCGCCGACCTGGCCGGTCGTCAGCGACCCTACCTGCGCCGTCGTCAATGCGCCGACCTGGTCCGTGCTCAGCGCGCTCACCTGATCCGTCGTCAGCGACGCGATCTGCGATGTTCTCAATGCGGCGATATCCGCCGTCGACAGCGCGCCCAGTTCCGTCGTGCTCAATGCCGCGATGTTCGTGTTCGTCAGCGCCGCTACCTGGCCGGTCGAGAGCCCCGCCACCTGATCCGTCGACAACGACACGACTTGCGCCGTGGTCAACGCGCCGACCTGGGTGGTCGTCAATGCGCCGATCTGCGCCGTGCTCAGTGCGCCCACCTGCGCCGAGGTCAGCGATGCGACCTGCGCGGTCTTCAATGCTGCGATATCGCCCGTGGACAGCGCACCGACCTGGGTCGTGCTGAGCGTCGCAACCTGCGGCGTCGACAGCGCCGCGACCTGAACCGTCGTCAGCGCGCCGACCTGATCGGTCGTCAAGGCCGCGACCTGGGTCGTCGTCAGCGCTGCAACCTGCGCCGTCTTAAGTGCTGCGATATCCGACGTGGACAGCGCGCCCAGTTGATCCGT
>NZ_CAAJGK010000076.1 GCF_900996245.1 Paraburkholderia sp. BCC1886
AATATTCACGCGCCGGACGAAGGCAATATCCACCTGATGGAAAGCGTCGCGTCGCCCGCGCAGAAAGCGCGCTGGCTGGCGCCGCAGGTGGCCGGTCACACCCGCTCGTGTTTCGCGATGACCGAACCCGCGCCCGGCGCCGGCGCCGATCCCGCGATGCTGAACACGACCGCCGTGCGCGATGGCGACGACTACGTGATCAACGGCACCAAGTGGTTTATCACCGGCGCGCAGGGCGCAACCTACGCAATCGTGATGGCGAAGATGGAAGACGGGTCGGCCACGATGTTCCTGACCGACATGAATCGCGAAGGCATCCGTATCGAGCGGCTGATGGATGCGATGGACAGTTGCTTCGCCGGCGGTCACGCGGTGTTGTCGTTCACGAACGTGCGCGTGCCGGCAACCGATGTTCTGGGCGAGGCGGGCAAAGGCTTTCGCTATGCACAGGTACGGCTTGCGCCCGCGCGGCTCACGCACTGCATGCGCTGGCTGGGCCAGGCGCGCCGCGCGCACGACGAAGCGCTCGATCATGCGCGGCAGCGCGAGGCATTCGGCAAGCCGCTTGGCGAGCACGAAGGCGTGGGCTTCATGCTGGCCGACAACGATATCGACATGCAGACCGCGCGTCTGCATATCTGGCAGACGGCGTGGCTGCTCGATCAGGGCGAGCGCGGCAATTACGAATCGAGCCGTGCGAAGGTCGTGTGTTCGGAGGCGCTGTGGCGGGTGGTCGATCGCAGCGTCCAGGTGCTCGGCGGACGCGGCGTGACCGGCGAATCGATGGCGATGCGCATTTTCATGGACATGCGCGCGTTTCGCAT
>NZ_CAAJGK010000077.1 GCF_900996245.1 Paraburkholderia sp. BCC1886
GTCGAGAAGCTGAAGAACGAAGCCAAAGTGCTGTGAAGGAGACAGGGTAATGACGAATCTGGTAATCGCAGAACACGACGCAGCAGAGCAGGTCCCCTTGGGGGGCAATGCGTCGATCAAGCCGGTGACGTTGAACACCATCGCCGCTGCGCAGAAGATCGGCGGTGACGTTCACGTGCTGGTCGCGGGTCACAACGCTCAGGCTGCAGCGGATGCAGCAGCGAAGATCGCAGGCGTGAGCAAAGTCCTGCTGGCCGACGCACCGCAACTCGAAGCCGGCCTCGCTGAAAATATCGAAGCGACCGTGCTGAACATCGCAAAGGATTACACGCACATCCTTGCGCCCGCTACACCGTACGGCAAGAACATCACCCCGCGTATCGCCGCCAGGCTCGACGTCGCGCAGATCAGCGATATCACTGCTGTTGACAGCCCTGACACGTTCGAGCGTCCCATCTACGCCGGCAACGCAATCGCCACCGTGCAATCGGCCGACCCGATTAAGGTCATCACGGTCCGCACGACCGGTTTCGACGCGGTCGCAGCCGAAGGCGGCAGCGCGACGGTCGAGAAGATCGAAGCCGCAGCCGACAGCGGCATCTCGCAGTTCGTTTCGCGCGAAGTGACGAAGCTGGACCGTCCGGAACTGACGTCGGCGAAGATCATCGTGTCGGGTGGCCGGGGTCTCGGCAGCGGCGAGAACTACACGAAGGTGCTCGAACCTCTGGCCGACAAGCTGAACGCCGCACTCGGCGCATCGCGCGCCGCTGTGGATGCAGGGTT
>NZ_CAAJGK010000078.1 GCF_900996245.1 Paraburkholderia sp. BCC1886
TCTTGCGAACCTCTGAAAGGCAGGCAGCCGCGGTGGGGAAACTGCCTTCTACAGAGATCATTCTCGACCCAAAACCGGACATTTCAACTTAGCCCGAAGGCGGACATCTGAACTTAGCCTCGACAAACAATGTAGCAGCTAAGTTGTAATGTCCGCTTCTAGCTACATTCAAATGTCCGCTTCTCGGCGGCTTAAGCTTAGCCGGCTTCGATTCCCACGGCGCCGGAGGCTACGATGGCGGCGACGGACAGAATCACCATGACGATGCGCGAGTTGGACCGATTTAAAGTGATTCAGTCGGTGGTCGACGGGCACCTCAAGCCGTGGCGAGCCGCCGAGCGATTATTGTTGACGACGCGTCAGGTTCGACGCTTAGCGGCACGTCTGCGCAAACAAGGACCGCCGGGGTTGATCTCGGGCAGATGCGCCAAGCCGAGCAATCACCGGATTGATGCAGGAGTCGCGGTGCGAGCCGTAGCCATCATCAAGGAGCGCTACGCTGATTTCGGGCCGACCTTGGCCTGCGAGAAGCTGCGCGAGTGCCACAACCTGAAGCTGGCCAAGGAGACGGTCAGGCGCTTGATGATCGACGCGCGCTTATGGACGCCGCGCCGACAACGTCCACCCAAGATCCATCAGCCGAGGAACCGGCGTTCGTGCCTGGGCGAGCTGATCCAGATCGATGGCAGCGATCACCGGTGGTTTGAAGACCGGGCGCCAGCGTGCACGCTGCTGGTGTTTATTGACGA
>NZ_CAAJGK010000079.1 GCF_900996245.1 Paraburkholderia sp. BCC1886
TTGCGCGTGCGCTTCGTTGACAGGTCCAACCCAAGGCCCAGTTGCGTCATCAGCATTCCCCTTAACTATCCCTCTTCCAGGATAGTTCACACTTACGTCAACGCCAGGACTTTTGCAGACCTTCCCTAGTGGTCTATTAGCGTTCCCCCTGTGCGGGGGGGCACTTACTTCTCTTTGCCGCCGCAAAGAGAAGTAAGCAAGAGAAAGCGGCTCACACCGCTAATTCTTAAGCGGGCCCCGCAGCATTTCCTCGGTAGTGGTGCATCTGGAATCCGTGCTCCCGCACACTCCGCGTTAGTGACACAGCAGTCATTCTTCCGGCGGCGCTTCGCGCGCCCCCGGGACGGAATTAAAACCCCCGGTTTTTCGCTTTCCGTGGTGTCCCCATCCGCGACGCACGCAGTGCGGAGTGGGAGCTGATGAGTGCTTTGTCACTACCGCAGAATGCGCGAGTGCACGGATTCCAGATGCACCACTACCATGAATCTCGCGCGGTTCCCACTTAAGAGTTAGCGGTGTGAGCCGCTTTCTTTTGCCTACTTTTCTTTGCGGCGGCCGGTGTGTGTCAAGGTAGTTGTCGCATGAACCGTTACGCCACCTGCTGATACATTCGGGCTGAGGCGAGGGCGCGCTCCGGATTCAGATAGACCACGTCTTCCAGATGCCAGTTACGGATGGCTCCTGACCAGCGCATCGGATTCTGCAGGCGTGCGCT
>NZ_CAAJGK010000080.1 GCF_900996245.1 Paraburkholderia sp. BCC1886
ACTTGAGGTTGGCCGTCATCGGGCACACCTTGTCGTGCGGCACGGCGATCAGCTTGGCGTCGACGCCCGACTCGTCGGTCATCTGCAGCATGCCGAGCGCGCGCGAACGCACCACCGAGCCGGCCAGCAGCGGGAACGGGGTGATCACCAGCACGTCGACCGGATCGCCGTCGCCCGACAGCGTCTGCGGGATGAAGCCGTAGTTGACCGGATAACGCATGCCGGTGCCGACGAAGCGATCGACCACCAGCAGGCCGAGAACCTTGTCGGCCTCGTACTTGACCGGGTCGCTTTGCGCCGGAATTTCGATGATGACGTTGAAATCGTGCGGCAGATCCTTGCCGGCCGGAACATTGCTGAAGCTCATGAGCGCTCTCTGCATGACGATGGGAAAACGGGACGGGGTGCAAACGATCTCGCCCCCGCGAAGAGCCGCCATTATAGCCAATCACCCGATGGCGCTCCGGCGAAGTTAGGTGCACACTGGCCCGCGGCGCGAACAAAATGCAGGCCCCGCGGCTGCCGCGATCGCCGCGCCCGGCCTGCCGTGCATCGCCGCCCCAGCATCCGCGGCAGCTTCGGTCGTACCTCGATACCCAGAAGCCAGGAGCAGGCATGGAAGAGGCAAGGCACTTCATCGCGGGCGAATGGGTCGCGCCCGCGAACGGCGA
>NZ_CAAJGK010000081.1 GCF_900996245.1 Paraburkholderia sp. BCC1886
GATGGATCCGGTAGCAAAGCGGAAATGGCCGCGTTCAGGCTTGGAAACGACGGTGATGGGTTTTGGCGCGGCGCCGATCGGCAACATCTTCAGGCCGATCAGCGAGGAAGATTCCGCTACGCTGATCAAGGCGGCATGGGACGCGGGCGTGCATTACTTCGACACCGCGCCGATGTACGGCCACGGCCTGAGTGAGGCGCGTTGCGGGCAGGGACTGCGCTGGTATCCGCGTGAGGAGTTCGTGCTGTCGACGAAGGTCGGCCGGCTGCTCAAGCCGCGCAAGCGCGCGGAAATCAACTTCGAACCGTGGGTCGATGGTCTGCCGTTCGAACCGGTCTTCGACTACAGCTACGACGGCACGATGCGCTCGATCGAGGACAGCCTGCAGCGTCTGGCGCTGGAGCATATCGATATCGCGCTGATCCACGACATCGACGTGTTCACTCACGGCGAGCGTCAGCCGGAGATGTTCGGCGCGGCGATGAAGGGCGCGTCCAAGGCGTTGCTGAAGCTTCGCGACGAGGGCGTCGTGAAAGCGGTGGGACTGGGCGTGAACGAATGGCAGGTCGCTCATGAAGCGATCCGTCAGCAGGACTTCGACTGCCTGCTGCTTGCGGGCCGTTACACGCTGCTCGA
>NZ_CAAJGK010000082.1 GCF_900996245.1 Paraburkholderia sp. BCC1886
GGACGCATTCATCGAGCAATTGCGGCATGAACTGCGGAGTTTGCCGAAGCACGTGGTCGACGAGATCGTCGCCGACTACCGCGAGTACATCGGCGACGCGTTGGCCGCCGGCCGAAGCGAGCCCGAGGTGGTGGCCGCGCTGGGCGACCCCGCCAAGCTCGCCCGCGAGCTGCGCGCGCAGGCCAACTTCCGCCAGTGGGAGACGCGCCGCTCGTTCGGCAACCTGATGCGCGTGTTCGCCTCGATCGCCGGGCTGGGCCTGCTGCAATTGCTGCTGCTGGTGCCCTTCATGTTCTACCTGCTGCTGCTCACCGGCGGCTATGCGCTGTTGGCGGGGCTGTTCGCCGCGGGCCTGGCGATCGTGCTGATGCTCGGCAGCCATCACCTGTTCGGCTGGCCCTCGACCGACTTCATCCCGTTCAGCATCGAGGCCGGCTCCGACAACGGCAAGACCGGCGCGAAGGCGGCCGCCGGTCGCGACGTGGATGAAGACGACGTCGACGATGTCGACGAGAAGGCCGCCGCCGCGAGCGCGCCACTGGCTGCGCCCGCACCCGAGGCACCGAAGGCGCCCCAGGCCGGCACCGCCGCGACGAGCGCCGAAGCGCTGTTGGCGCACC
>NZ_CAAJGK010000083.1 GCF_900996245.1 Paraburkholderia sp. BCC1886
GGCAGACCGCCGGCGTGGTCGCCGGTCTCGCCTTCGTCGCGGGCCTGCTGCTCGCGCGCCGTTGATTCGGCACACCGCCCCCTTTGGCCAACACGTAAAAATCCAACCTTCAACGAGGGAGAACAAACCATGCGTCAAGCACTTGTGATGAAAGCCGCCGCCGCCGTCGTGATCGGTGGTCTCGCCCTGGCCGGCTGCACCACCACCCCGCCGAACGAACCGCAAAGCGCCGCGGCCAATGCGTCGAAGCGCCAGGCCATCAATTCGAGCGTCGACGCGACGCTCTCGCGCCTGTACACGACGGTGCCGGGCTCGCGTGAGCTGGTCGCGAAATCGCGCGGCGTGCTGGTGTTCCCGAGCGTGCTGCAAGCCGGCTTCATCCTCGGCGCCCAGTCGGGCAACGGCGCGCTGCGCGTGGGCGGCAGCACGGTGGGCTACTACAACACCTCGTCGCTGTCGGTCGGCCTGCAGGCGGGCGCGCAGTCGAAGGCGGTGATCTTCCTGTTCATGACGCAGGAGGCGCTCGACAAGTTCCGCAGCACGGACGGCTGGTCGGCCGGCGCCGACGCCTCGGTGGCGGTCGTGAAGATCGGCGCGAACGGCGCGGTCG
>NZ_CAAJGK010000084.1 GCF_900996245.1 Paraburkholderia sp. BCC1886
GTCGGTGCGCTGGCAACAGGTGAAATCGCCGCGTTGAAGACGGGCCAGGTGGCCGCGTTGACCACGGCTCAGGTCGGTGCATTGAGCAATGACCAGATCGGCGCGTTGTCGGCCTTGCAGGTTGGTGCATTGACGACCACGCAGGTCGGCGCACTGAGCACGGCGCAGGTCGGCGCGTTGTCGACTGGCCAGATTGCGGCGCTGTCGAACGCGGACGTGGCCGCACTGAGCACGGATCAACTGGGTTCGTTCAGCACCGCGGATATCGCTGCATTGAAGACGGCACAGGTCGCCGCGTTGACGACGACGCAGGTCGGCGCACTGAGCAATGACCAGGTCGGCGCGTTGACGGCCACGCAGGTTGGCGCATTGACGACGACGCAAGTGGGCGCTCTGAGCACCGCGCAGATCGGCGCATTGTCGACGACGCAGATCGGCTCGCTGTCGACGAAAGACGTGGCCGCGCTGAGCACGGATCAACTGGGCGCGCTGTCCACGTCGGATATCGCAGCACTTAAGACGGCGCAGGTTGCAGCGCTGACGACGACCCAGGTCGCGGCCTTGACGACCGATCAGGTCGGCGCGCTGACGACGGT
>NZ_CAAJGK010000085.1 GCF_900996245.1 Paraburkholderia sp. BCC1886
CTGCGCACGCTTTACGCCCAGTAATTCCGATTAACGCTTGCACCCTACGTATTACCGCGGCTGCTGGCACGTAGTTAGCCGGTGCTTATTCTTCCGGTACCGTCATCCCCCCAGGGTATTAACCCGAAGGTTTTCTTTCCGGACAAAAGTGCTTTACAACCCGAAGGCCTTCTTCACACACGCGGCATTGCTGGATCAGGCTTTCGCCCATTGTCCAAAATTCCCCACTGCTGCCTCCCGTAGGAGTCTGGGCCGTGTCTCAGTCCCAGTGTGGCTGGTCGTCCTCTCAGACCAGCTACAGATCGTCGCCTTGGTAGGCCTTTACCCCACCAACTAGCTAATCTGCCATCGGCCGCCCCTGTAGCGGGAGGTCTTGCGATCCCCCCCTTTCCTCCGTAGAGCGTATGCGGTATTAATCCGGCTTTCGCCGGGCTATCCCCCACTACAGGACACGTTCCGATGTATTACTCACCCGTTCGCCACTCGCCACCAGGGTTGCCCCCGTGCTGCCGTTCGACTTGCATGTGTAAGGCATGCCGCCAGCGTTCAATCTGAGCCAGGATCAAACTCTTCAGTTCAAACCTGTTACTGTTTTTCGGTCTCTTTCGAAACCGGTCGCTCACTCAACGTACTGACGAATTGTTCAACCATCTTGCGACGATCAAACCTTCCTTTCATTACTGTGTGAGACTTGATACTTTCGCTTTACCCGGCAAACCCCGAAGAGCCCGCCGGCGCATCGCGCATCAAGCGCCCACACTTATCGGCTGTTAATTTTTAAAGATCATTCGCTCAGAAGCTCTGCTTTCTTCGCGTCCGTCATCTAACGGGAGGCGAATTATGCAGGGCGATCTTCTAATGGTCAACCCTATTCACGAATTAATTTTTTCGATGCCCGGCAACGCGGTGAGTGCGCGCTCCCAGATCTGACGTGTGCGCTGCCAGACTACCGCGCGCCAATCGTCATCGGCGGGCATGAACGATTCGAATAGCGCCTGTGTGATCGCTCTACCCGTAGCGTCGAGTGGATCGCCATACAGATGCAACCAGTGATCGTCGCGTAGTGCTTTATGCATCGGCGCGTCGGGATACGTTCCGCACTCGATGACGAGTTGCATCAAATGCGTCGAGCTCAACGTGTCGAGCAGCGCCTGCGACGTATAGCCCGCCGCACGCGCCACGACACCGGTGTCGCTAATAGCCGCGTTGGAACCGGTCACCAACGTATAGAGCCACGGCCCGTATAAAGCCTCTGCATCCGCGAGTGCGGGATAGCGACGCTGCGCAATCGCCATCAACATCGGATGACCAAAGGCGCCTGCACCGGTGTGCAGATCGAATGCAATAGCCACTTGCGCAGGTTGCAGGAAGCGCTCCGCAATCGCGCGTAATGTCCGGTTCGACCACGTCGCTTCTGTCCCGCCGAAATAAACGCCGTCGGCATGCACGTACTGCCCCGCTCCGACAATCGCCTGATATTCCGCCGCGCGGATCGACTCGAATTGCGCAGCCAGCAATCGATCGGCACGTTGCCGCTCGGGACCGTCGATATCGCGGCAGGTATAAATCTCGTGGATTGCCTCGTACCGCGCGTTCACCGGAAGCGGCGCGTTGAAGTCCACGTAATTGCGATTCAGATCGACATTGTCTTCATTCACGCGCCGCGACCATGCCGTGCCCCACGGATTGATCAGATGCACCATCAACAGTGCGACGCCTTCGGGCAACGAGCGCGCGCCGAGCTCATACAGCCACGAACTCTGACACGCCGAGCCGTAATACCCTTCCACGCCATGTGTGCCCGAAATCGACACGAGCACGCGCTGCGCATCGGGCGCACCTAGCCACGCGACATCGGTAGCGAGTGCTTCGCCACCAGGGCCTTTCAAAGGATGCGCGCAGGACGTGAGCGTCGCGCCGGCCGCCGCCGCGGCTTCCAGAAACTGCGCGCGGAGCCGGTCGAACCCGGGGCGATGTGCAAAGCCGTACTTCATCTATTCCTCGACGAGTGCTGCGCGCAGCGGGAACGCCGCGCAGGAATTCACAGACAGAAACCCGTCATTGTATGGCGCTACGCGTTCTGCCAGACAACCGGAAACAGAGGATGATCGAGCGGCGCACCCTCCGGCAGACTCTCCGCAAGACCCGGAAAGTCGGGGGACGTACGCCACGGACGCGGCGCATGACGAATATCGTCGCCGACGAAACGCACCGAGAAAGCACGCCGACGCGTCTGCCCGCTCACGCCGCCGGACGCATGCAAGGTCAGCATGTTGAAGCACACCATGTCGCCGGGTTGCAGGTCCCAGCCCACGATCGGAAACGCCGCACGATCCGCCTCGACGTCGGGCAGATCGGCGAGACTGCCTTCGGGAAACCACTTCGCCTGGTTGTCCATGAACGTACGCGGCATGAGCCACGGTCCGAGATGCGAACCCGCGACGAATTCCAGCGTCGACTCGCGCGTGACCGGATCGACTGGAATCCACATGCTCACGTTGTCGCCGCCGACGATGTTGTAATACGGCTGATCCTGATGCCACGGCGTACGTTGCCGCGTATTGGGCTCTTTCACGAGCAGATGATCGTGATAGAGCCGCACCGTCTCACTGCCCAACAACGCACCGGCCACCGCTGGCGCCGCCGATTCGAAAATGAAGTCGCGATACGCGTCGTTTTCCTGCCAGTTGCAGAAGTCTTCGAAGAACCAGCCTGGATCGTCGGGACGGCTCGCGACTTTCGCGCGCGGGCTCGGCGTTTTCAGATTGCTCTCGATCCCTCTGCCCAGCAGCGCGACTTCGTCCTGCGTGAAGATCTGGCGGATGACCACCGCGCCGTCGCGGCGAAAATCGTCGATCGTCGCCGACGTCACCGCTCGCGCAACCCGCTCGCTCACACTGTCCACCATGCCCGCCTCCTGCGATAAACCGCCACCGTACGCCCGAATCACTCGCCGTAGATATCGAAGTTGAAATACTTCGCGGCAACTTTCTGATACGTCCCATCATGCCGGATCGCCACGATCGCCTGATTGATGCTCGTCGCGAGCGGCGTGTCGCCTTTGCGGATGCCGATGGCCACGTCACCCGACACGCGGCTGTCCTTGACCGGCTCGCCGGCCAGCGCAAAACCCTGACCGCGCGGCTTCTTCAGAAAACCGAAGTCGGCTTGCACGGCCGACTGAAAAGACGCATCGAGCCGCGCGTTCGTGAGATCTTCATAGATCTGGTCCTGCGTCTGATACGGCACCACCGTCACCCCGTTCGGCTCCCATTCGGTCTTGGCGAAGGTTTCCTGAGTCGAGCCCTGCACGACGCCAACCCGCTGACCCTTGAGCGCCTGAGCGGTCGGCAACAGCTTCGATCCCGCGCGCGCGATCAGCGACGAGGGACTGCTGTACAGCCTGTCACTGAAGTCGATTTGCTGACGCCGCGCCGCGGTTGCCGACATCGCCGAGAGAATCGCATCGAACTTTCGCGCCTTGAGCGCGGGAATCATGCTGTCGAAATTCTGTTCGACCCACACGCACTTTTCGTGGAGGCTCGCGCAGATCGCGTTACCCAGATCGATATCGAACCCGACCAGCGTCCCGTCCGGCGCCTTCGACTCGAACGGCGGATAACTCGGATCCACGCCAAAACGGATCGTCTGCTGATCCTGCGCGTGAACGACGGCGGGCAACAGCGCGAGCCCGCATAAGGCCGAAAGAAGAAGCTGCTTCATGAAATCCCCTGTGGAGAGCGGTTCGATCGCGAGTGAGCCCCTACCGTATCCCGCCAGAATGCGGCGAGCGAGAGCTAGAATCGTGAACGTGGCAACTTTTGGCGAACACGCCACTGCATTCCGGTCCACTCATGGGAATCCACCGACACGCATGAAACTCCATCAACTCAGCACGCTCGTCGCCATTGCCGACGCGGGCGGGATTCGCGGCGCAGCGCGTGCGCTGAATGCATCGCCCGCCGCCGTCACCAAGAGTCTTCGGCAACTCGAAGAAAGCGTGCAGATGCCGTTGGTGCTGCGTACGTCCTCGGGCGTCACGCTGACCGAGAGCGGTCGGGCGCTGCTGGTGCACGCAAGGCTCATGGTCGGACAAATGGCACGCGCGCAGGACGCCATGAACACGATGCGCGGCGCGCCCGAAGGCAAACTCGTCGTTGCCGTGACGCCGTGGATCGCCATTACGTTCTTGCCGGACACGGTGACGCGATTTTGCGCACGCATGCCCGATGTTCAGCTCGAGTTCTTCGAAGGCTTGCTGTCGATTGCGAACCCGCGGCTGCGCGACGGCAGTCTGGACTTCTTCGTGGGCCGGCCGGCGCCCGGTGTACCCGGTGTCGATTTCCAGTACCGCCCGCTGTTTTCGTCGACCTGTGCGCTCGTGGCGCGAGCGGGGCATCCGCGAGCGGACGCCCGTTCACTGGCCGAATTGATCGATCAGGACTGGATCCTGACGTGGGACCCGACCAACGAAGGCTCGCTAAGCGAAAACATGTTCACGCGTCATGGCGTCGCCATGCCGCGAAAGCTTCATCTGACGCATTCGTTTTCGATTGCCATCTCGCTGCTCAGAAAGACCGATATGGTCAGCGTGTTCCCCTGGCCGCTGGTCGAAGTCAGCGCGGTGCGCGAGAACCTGTGCGTCTTTCCGCTACGCGAGCAACTCGAAGATGCGATGGTCAGCGTGATTTCGCGTAAAGGGCATCCATTGAGCGCTGCGGCCGAGTGCTTCATCGACTGTCTGATCGAGACGATACGCGAAGGCTTCGAATCGACGTCCTCGCAAACGCGCAATGTGTTGCAGTCGGTAGAGTTGCTCATCTGAACTTAACCGAAAAAAAGCAGGCGCCGCCCACGACGGGCGGCGCCTGCTGATTGCCTGCTTATTGGCCTGATTCGGCATCCAGTTTTATTGCAATCGCGCCTTCAATTCGTTACCCAACTGACGCGTCGCGGCTTTCGTCGCTGCGTCGTCGGCGAGCGCATTCAGCAAGCCGAAGTCGTGAATCGTGCCGTCGTAACGCACGGTCGCCACTTCGTTGCCCGCTGCGTCCAGCTTGCGGCCATAGGCTTCGCCTTCGTCGCGCAACACGTCGGACTCCGCAACCTGAATCAGCGCCGGCGGCAAGCCCTTCAACTCGTCGTTAGACGCGCGCAGCGGCGACGCATAGACCTCGTTACGCTGTTTCGGGTCTTTCGTGTAGGCGTCCCAGAACCACTTCATCATCGGACGGGTCAGGAAATGGCCTTGCTGGAACGTGTTGTACGAGCCGTCTTCGAAGTTGTTGTCGGTGACAGGCCACATCAACCCCTGGAAGCGGATGGCCGGTCCCTGCCTGTCTTTCGCCATCAGGCTAACGACCGCCGCCATATTGCCGCCGACGCTGTTGCCGACCACCGCCAGCCGCTTGCCATCCACACCGATTTCGTCGCCATGCGCGGCAACCCATTTCGTCGCGGCATACGCCTGGTTGATCGCGACGGGGTAGCGTGCTTCCGGCGACGGCGTGTAGTTCACGAACACGGCCACGGCGCCCGATTGCACGACCAGATCGCGAACGAGTCGCTCATGAGTCTGGAAGTCGCCGAGAATCCAGCCGCCGCCGTGGAAGAACATGAAGACCGGCAACGTGCCCGAAGCACCTTGCGGACGCACGATCGTCAACGCAACGCTAACACCGTCCTGATCGATGGTTTTCGTGCTGACGTCGATGCCGGACAGGTCCACCTTGACGCCGTTCTGCGCGTCGATCAACACTTGCCGTGCTTTGGCGGGCGGCAGTGTATTGATTGCGGGACCCGTGCCGCTATTCAACGCATGCAGGAAGTCACTCGTCACGCGATCCGGTCTGGCCGGCGCGCCGGTCGTTGCGGCAGCGGCGAAGGTCGTGCTGGCAGCCAGGGCGGCCGCGACTAACAAAGGCTTGAAGGACTTCATGGTATTTCCCCGTTTCTCGATGGATTGGCAGCAATGTTCTGTTGGATGGCTTAGACCAACGTCAACGTGACGTCGATGTTGCCGCGCGTTGCATTCGAGTAAGGGCACACGATATGCGCCTTGTCGACCAGCGCTTGCGCCGCTTCGCGCTCCATGCCCGGCAGCGAGATCTTCAATTCCACCTCGATGCCGAAGCCATTCGGAATCGCGCCGATGCCGACGCTACCGTCGATTGCCACGTCAGCCGGAATCGAAATCTTGTCGCGCATCGCGACGAACTTCATCGCGCCAAGGAAACAGGCGCTATAGCCGGCCGCGAACAGTTGTTCCGGGTTTGCCCCTTCGCCGCCTGCACCGCCCAGTTCACGCGGCGTCGTCAACTTGAAATCCAGCGCGCTGTCGGCGACGACTGCGCGGCCATCGCGGCCACCGGTTGCATGAGCGTGAGCACGGTAGAGAACTTTTTCGATCGACATGATGAAACTCCAATTCAGGTATGAGAGAAATTTATCTACTACTAGATAGATAACAGTTTAAAAAGCGACAGCTCGACGGTCTTACGACCAACCCGGTTATCTATCTATGTACAGGTAGATAACCGGGTATAAATAAAGAGGTGGCAAACCACCCCAGTACACGACGTTACTTCGTAATCTTCAACGTGGCCTCGACGTCTTCGAGGCGCGACTTCGTACGAAACAGACGGCTGGCAAGAACACTACCCTGATAAGCCGCAAACAACGCACGTGCTGCATTCTCAGGCTTGCCATTCAACGCCAGGGTGCCTTCCTGCGCGCCCTGCTTCAGCACTTTAGTCAGCCATTCTTCGTTAGCCTTGAAGAACGCCTTGACGGCCAGGCGGATTTCTTCGGGCAACGATTCGATGTCCGCAGCCAGCATGCCACACAGGCAAATCTGGTTGCCATCGCCCAACGTTTTGCCGAACAGCTTGGTGTACTTGCTCAACTTCACATCCGCAGGCAGGGTTTCGTCCACCGCGTACACGGCAGCGAACACCGACTTGCTGTACTCATTGACCGCTTCCAGAACCAGATCGTCTTTCGACGGGAAGTAGTAATGGATACTCGATGTTTTCACACCCACCAACGTGGACAGGTCGCGATAACTAAACCCGTTGTAGCCGCGCAGCATGATTTGCGTGACCGCATGGTCCAGGATCTGTTCGCGTACGGATGTGTTCGTGTTCATGAGCCGAACTTTATCTACCTATAAGTAGATAGTCAAGCGGTTTTTATGAAACTACCGCTTTCCGCTGCCGGCCGCCGCCTGTTCGATCAGCTTCGCAATCTCGGCGGGATGCGACAGGTACGCGACGTGACTCGACCTGACTTCGACCGTCGTGCTGTTCGCGCGCGTTGCCATCCAGCGTTCGAGGTCCGGGTTGACGGTTCGATCTTCGGTCGCCACGGCGGCCCAGCTCGGCCTGGATTTCCACGCCGGCTCAGTGACGGGCGCGGTGAACGATGCAACCGACGGCATGACCTGCGAACTCGCCATGAAGGCGGTCTCGGCTGCCGGCACGTCGGCGGCGAAGTCGGCCCGGAAGTGCGACGGGTCGAGATACAGGTGGCCGTCGTCGGTCGCCTTGATCGACTTGCCCGCGGGCGGCATCCGCGTGACCAGATCCTTGAGGCTTTCACCGGCGTCCGGCTCGAATGCCGATACGTAGACGAGACCTGCAACACGGGCGTCGTTACCGGCCTGGGTGATCACCGCGCCGCCATAGCTGTGACCGACGAGAATGCTGGGACCGTCCTGCGCATCGACGACCCGCGTGGTGGCATCGACGTCGTCCTTGAACGAGGTTTCGGGTTCCTGCACGACGGCGACCTTGTAGCCGTCACGGGTGAGTATCTTCGATACGGCTTGCCAGCCCGAGCCGTCGGCGAAGTATCCGTGGACCAGTACGACGTTTTTGACCGGTGCGGCGACGGCGAGCTGCGAGGTCAGGGTCGCGGCACCGAGGGTAAGGGCAGCAGCGATACGGCGAAGGGTAGTTGCGGGTTTCATGTCAAAGCTCCAGAGGTTTCGAAAAAAACAGAGGGGGTAAAGGATCAACGACGCATGTCGGGCCAGTCCGAATACCCGGTCGAATCGCCGCCATACCAGTACTCTTTCGGCGCTTCGGCGAGAGGCGCGCCGGCGCGTAACCGGTCGACCAGATCGGGATTGGCAATGAACGGACGTCCGATGCTGAAGAGGTCGGCATCGCCGCTTGCCAGCGTCTTCTCGGCAAGGCTCAACGTGTACTGATTGTTTGCGATGTACGCACCGTTGAACCGCTTGCGAAGCTCGCTGAAGCTGACTTCGCTACCGGTCTCCCGGCTCACCTGCGTCACGCCTTCGATGTCGTGGATATACAGCAGTCCAAGCTCCGACAGAGCGCTCAGGTAGGCACCGAAAGTCGACATCGTGTCGCTATCGACGGGTGTTTCTCCGGGCGACGTGGTCACGGGCGAAATTCGGATACCCACGCGCTCGCTGCCCCACACGTCGATCACCGCCTTGACGACCGCGAGCGGGAAGCGCAACCGGTTTTCGATCGAGCCGCCGTATTCGTCGGTCCGGTGATTCGTGCTGTCGCGAACGAACTGTTCGAGCAGATAGTTGTTGGCGGAATGAATCTCGACGCCGTCGAAGCCCGCGCGCTTCGCATTCGCCGCGGCCCGTCGATAATCCTCGACGATGCCCGGGATTTCGTCGGCATCGAGTGCGCGCGGCGTCACGAAATCCTTCATACCGTCGTGCACGCGTATCTGCCCCTGCGGCCTGATCGCGGACGGCGCTACCGGCAAGGCTCCGTCGTGCATGTCGGGGTGAGACATCCGGCCGGTGTGCCACAGCTGCAAAAAAATCTTCCCTTCGCGCCGATGAACGGCGTCCGTGATCTGCTTCCACGCAACCACCTGCTCATCGGTCCAGATACCCGGCGTGCGCGGATAACCACGAGCTTGCGCCGAAATATTGGTCGCCTCCGTGATGATCAGGCCGGCGTTGGCGCGTTGCGCGTAATAGTCGGCGGCGTAGTCGGGCGGCACGCCGGCGTCGTCGGCGCGGCTGCGCGTCATCGGCGCCATCACGATGCGGTTCTTCAGTTCCAGGTGGCCGATGGTGGCCGGCTGCAGGACGGGGCTAACGGATTGAGTGGCCATGATTTCATTTCCTCGATGATTCGAACGATGGATCGACAGCTAACGGCGTCGCGGATCAGTCGACCGTCTTCACCCACACCGCTTGCGGATTGGTGAACTCGCGCAGACCGAAATGCGACAGCTCGCGTCCGTAACCGCTCTTCTTCACGCCGCCGACCGGAATGCGCGGGTTCGAGGCAGAGAATCCGTTGATGAACACGCCACCCGTTTCGAAGCGACGCGCTATGCGCCGGGCCGCAGCGACATCGTTCGTCCAGAGGCTTCCGCCGAGGCCGTAGTCGCTGGTGTTGGCGAGTTCGATTGCGTGCTCGGCGTTATCAGCCACAGTGATGGCGGCAACCGGGCCGAACGTTTCTTCGTCGAACGCGGCCATGCCGGGGGCGACATCGGCGAGGACGGTCGGCTCGTAGTAGTTGCCGACACCTTCCACCTTCCGGCCGCCGAGCAGCAGCGTCGCGCCCGCCGCGATCGTGCGCTGCACCTGGTCGTGCAGTTCGTCACGCAGATCGGGACGCGCCATCGGGCCGATCGTGCTGGACGGATCGAGCGGATCGCCGGCCTTGATCTGCGCCGCGGCCGCGACGAACTTGCGCGTGAATTCTTCGGCAATGGGTCGTTCGAGAATGAAGCGCTTCGCTGCCAGACAGACCTGACCGGCGTTCTGAAAGCGCGCTTCAATGGCCGCCTCGACGGCCAGGTCGATGTTCGCATCGGCCAGCACGATGAAGGCGTCGGCGCCGCCCAGTTCCAGCAAGGTCTTCTTGAGCGCCTTGCCGGCGGTCGCCGCCACTGCCGAGCCGGCACGCATGCTGCCCGTCAGCGTGACTGCGGCGACCCGGGAATCTTCGATCACGTGCGCCACCGTTTCGTTGTCGGCGTTCAGATTCGTGAACAACCCTGCCGGGAAACCGGCGGCTTCATAAGCGTCTTGCAACGCGTAGGCCGCGCCCATGACATTGCCGGCGTGCTTGAGGATGAAACCGTTGCCGGACAGCATGATCGGGCCCGAGGCGCGAATCACTTGCCACAGCGGGAAGTTCCACGGCATGACCGCGAGGATCGATCCGATGGGCAGGTACGAGACGTAGACGTCGTCGTCGCCATCGACCGGCGCGGCTTCGTCGGCGAGGAATGCGGGACCGTTTTCGGCAATCCAGTCGATCGCCGCGGCGCACTTTGCGACTTCGGCGCGGGCAGCGGCGAGCGTCTTGCCCATTTCGGCGGTGATCACCGAAGCCAGCGCTTCGGAGCGCTCGCGCAACGTGGCGGCGAGGCGGCGATAGGTTTCGACGCGCACGGTCATCGGCGTGGCGCGCCACAGACGGTAGGCTGCCGCGTTGTTTTCCAGCAGGCGTTCGACTTCGTCCGCCGTCTGGAACGCGTAGTGCGCGATGAACTCGCCGGTGGCGGGGTTACGTGACGTTGCGCCAATCGTGGTGGGAGTGTTCAGGTTCGACATGATTGCCTCGAAGAAGTGAAGGACAGTGGGAAAGTTGCTGCACTGGCGTCACTTTAGGCAAATCAAACCGGGCCAAGAAGGCGTCTTGTGATCCTATGAGTCGGAGTCCCTGCCAGAGACTCGCGGGATGTAAGTCACGACCGACAGGTCGGGTCTGCCGGTCGGCGTGAGCGCCACGTAGGTGAACTCGATGTGGCCGCCCGCCGGATGGCGCAGCCGTTTGTCGCCCTCGTCGAAACCTTTGACGTCGGTGTCCTGCCACCACGCGCGAAACTCCGGGCTCAATTCCGTCAGCTCGTCGATGAGACTGTCGAAGGGCGCTTTGTCCGGCGCCTGCGCGCGTGCGGCGCGAAAGGCGGAGATCATGCCGCGGGTCATCTGTTCCCAATCGAGAATCAACGTGCGGTACGGCTTGTAGAGGAACAGCAGGCGCAGCGTATTGCGCTCGTGCGGCTCAAGCGACCCGTAGTCGACGAACAGGTCGGCAATCGCGTCGTTCCACGCGAGGATGTCGAGCCGCGTGTTGCGCACGTAGGCCGGGAAGTTGATCGAGCGGACCAGCAGTTCGAGTCCGTCGCTGACGCCGGTACCGGTGGCGACCTGCGACAACTCGCGTGAGGACAGCGCGAAGAGATGCGCCGATTCGACGGCATCGAGCTTGAGCACACCCGCAATTCTACGCAGCGCATCGGCGGACGGTTGAATGTCGCGGCCCTGCTCGAGCCAGGTGTACCAGCTCACGCTGACGCCCGCGAGCACGGCGACCTCTTCGCGTCGCAGGCCCGGCGTGCGACGTGCGCCTTCCGGCAGGCCGAACTCGGCAGGCTGCAGGCGGGCGCGACGGCTCGACAGAAACGTCCCCAGTTCGCGTCGTTGTTCGGGAGAGGGTCTTCTCGACATAGAGGCTTGAATCACGAAAGGATCGACAGGCGATTGGGAGCGGAGCCGGGCACTGGATCGGGCGAAGACGGCGCGTTGCGATCCTGTGACCTGGTTGGGTCGTCGGTCGCGCGCCAGAGGGCACGCGGCTAGCACATGCTGTTGAGACGGGAGAGGCGAAACTTGTGGTGGGCCGGGTCGGAGTCGAACCGACGGTGTCCTTTCGGAGGCGGATTATGAGTCCGCTGCCTGCAACCAGCACGGCGTCCGGCCCAAGAAAAAGACCCGGTCTGAAGGCCGGGCCTAATCACTGATTGGCCGACATACTACACGAAAAAAGAGCCTCCGCAACCGCAACGCCTAAGCGCCACGACCGGAGGCTCTTTGCCGGTGCCAAACCGCAGCGCCGGTTCAGCGGGTGTCGATCAGTTGCCTTCGAGGAACGACTTCAGCTTGTCGGAACGGCTCGGGTGACGCAGCTTGCGCAGCGCCTTGGCCTCGATCTGACGGATACGTTCCCGCGTCACGTCGAATTGTTTGCCGACTTCTTCGAGCGTGTGGTCCGTACTCATCTCGATACCGAAGCGCATGCGCAACACCTTCGCTTCGCGCGGCGTGAGCGAGTCGAGCACGTCCTTCACGACGTCGCGCATGCTGGCATGCAACGCCGCGTCGGCCGGCGCCACCGTGTTCGAATCTTCGATGAAATCGCCCAGATGCGAATCGTCGTCGTCGCCGATCGGCGTTTCCATCGAGATCGGCTCCTTCGCGATCTTCATGATCTTGCGGATCTTGTCTTCCGGCATTTCCATCTTTTCGGCCAGCGTTGCCGGATCCGGCTCGAGACCGGTTTCCTGCAAAATCTGCCGCGAAATACGGTTCATCTTGTTGATCGTTTCGATCATGTGAACCGGAATCCGGATGGTGCGTGCCTGGTCCGCGATAGACCGCGTGATCGCCTGACGGATCCACCACGTGGCATACGTGGAGAACTTGTAGCCGCGACGGTATTCGAACTTGTCCACCGCCTTCATCAGGCCGATATTGCCTTCCTGAATCAGGTCGAGGAACTGCAGACCACGGTTGGTGTACTTCTTCGCGATCGAGATAACCAGACGCAGGTTGGCCTCGGTCATTTCGCGCTTGGCCTGACGCGCCTTCAGTTCGCCGGCCGCCATTTGACGGTTGGTTTCTTTCAGGTCCTTGAGCGGCAACACGACGCGCGCCTGCAAATCGAGCAAACGCTGCTGCTGCTCGACGATGGCCGGAATGTTACGCGTGAGGATCGCGCTATACGCGTGACCTTCGCCGACGATCTTGTCCGCCCACGTCAGGTCTGTTTCGCTACCGGGGAAACGCGCGATGAATTCGGCGCGCGGCATGCCGCACTTGTCGACCACCGTGTGCAGAATCTGCCGCTCGACCTGACGCACTTCGTCCACCTGGGCACGCAGCGTGTCGCACAGACGCTCGACGGTACGCGCGGTGAAGCGGATGCTCATCAACTCGTTCTGGATGGTTTCCTGCGCCTTCAGATACGACTTGGACTTGTAGCCTTCCTTCTCGAACGCGCGACGCATCTTGTCGAACCATTCGCTGATCATCGCGAACTTCTCGAGCGACGCACGCTTGAGCGCTTCCATCTGCGCGGCGTTGGCGGTGGCTTGCGCCGCGCCGTCGTCTTCTTCCTCTTCTTCGTCGGACTCTTCCTCGACTTCCTCGTCTTCGCTCTCGATGGCTTCCGCCTCCTGCGCGGAGAAACCGTCGACGTCTTCCGCGTCGGCGTCGATCAGGCCGTCGACCAGTTCGTCGATGCGGATTTCCTCGTTCGCGACGCGCTCGGCCATGGCCAGGATATCGGCGATGGTGGTCGGGCACGCGGAAATGGCCATGACCATATGCTTCAGGCCGTCTTCGATACGCTTCGCTATTTCGATTTCGCCTTCACGCGTGAGCAACTCGACCGTTCCCATTTCGCGCATGTACATGCGGACCGGGTCGGTCGTGCGGCCGAATTCGGAGTCGACCGTGGAGAGCGCGACTTCCGCTTCTTCTTCCACTTCGTCGTCCGACGAGGCGGCCGGCGCGTTGTCGTTCAGCAGCAGCGTTTCGGCATCGGGCGCCTGTTCGTACACCGCCACGCCCATGTCGTTGAACGTGCTGATAATGCCTTCGATCGCCTCGGTTTCGGTGAAATTGTCCGGCAGATGATCGTTGATTTCGGCGTAGGTCAGGAAACCGCGTTCCTTGCCGAGCTTGATGAGTGCGCGCAGTTTCGAGCGACGTTCCTCGAGTTCCTCGACCGTGCCAGGCTGCGACGACGCGAACGCGTCTTTCAGCAGGGCTTTTTCCTTCGCACGACGATCGCGAGCCTTAGCCTTTTCAACCTTGGCCGGAACGGCCGCAGCGGGCTCTTCGCTTTGGGTTGCGTCGTCTTCGACGGGTACTTCGTTCAGCTTTTTCGTCATGGAGTTCGCCGTACCGGCTGTAGTCTCGACTCGCGGCTGGTGGACAGCAGCCTGGCGAACCGTGGATACTGAAGTCTCGCGCACTACCGCATCGTCCCGCGCGGCAGCCGCTTCCCTTGCGCTTTTGACACCCGGCTCACTGGCCGGTGGTGGTACATGTTTCGCTGACTCCGCCGACGCCGCTCGCGCAGCGGCCGTGGTAGAAGCCAGCTTCCCGGCATGAATTGCGACGCTCGCGGAAGACGATTTTCTGGTGGAAGAAACTAAACTGGCCCCGGTTACCTTTCTGGTCGGCTTTCGTGAATCCGATGAGCCTGATGTGCCGGTTGCTTTCTTTTTGCCTGAAATTTCACCTTGAGTCTTTGCCATCGCATCGCCTTTCGCCTTTGCTAGGAAAACCTTTGAAAAACAGACCGCTAGAAACCTTCGATTGTACCACCCGGGTTTCCGTCTCCCCGCTTGCGGGCCTAGGTGCAAGCCCGCCCTGGAACCTGCCTTTCAGCCCGTTTCAGTGCCCGCTCATCGACCCATTTACAGGCCGAGCTGGCGCTTCATGTCGGCCCGTTTGCGATTGAGGTCCGAGAGTTCCGCGAACTCCTCCGGCGTGTGCCGGGATTGCCGGGAAAGCTGCTCGAGACGGTCGCAATAAGCGTCGTACCGCATCTTCAGAATCGCCGCCTTCAATTCCTCGCCGACGATCCGTTCCTGCTCGCGCCGTTCCTCGATAACGGTCGCATCCTCCGGGTCTTTCAGCAGCAAATCCCGGACGTTTTCATCATAGTCTAGAATTTTGCGAAAGATTTCCTCGAAAGTTGGGGCATTTGCGCCATTTCGCAATAGGTCCGACAGCAACTGGAATTCCGCCGAATCGCCCAAGGCACGCGCATGCGTGGTCACTTCCTCGAAGAGTTCGCCGTGCCGGGTGACGGTTAGCAATGCCTGCTCCGCCTCGTCGTCGAGCACGCCGACCGTGCGCGGGTACATCACCAGATTGCGCAGCGTCTTCTCTTCGATGCCGGTCACGCTGCGGCGGTCTTTACGCGCCGGCGCCGCACGGGCCGCGGCGGCGATTCGCGAGTCGACTTCGCACAGCGAGGCCACCTCGTCGAACGGCACATCCAGCCGGTCGGCGAACATGTGCATGATCTGCGCGCGCAATGCGTTGGCGGGCAAGGCCTGCAGCAACGGCTTGGCGTCGAACAACGCCCGCGCCCGACCTTCCGGCTGGTCCAGCTCCTTGCCCGTCAGCACCTCGTTCAGCATGAACTGCGACAGCGGCATCGCGCGCTCGACCTGCTCGGCGAAACCCTCGGTGCCGAATTCGCGCACATAGCTGTCCGGATCGTGCTCGGACGGCAAAAACAGGAACCGGATGGTCCGGTTGTCCGCCGCGTGCGGCAAGCAGGCGTCCAGTGCGCGCCGCGCCGCGCGCCGGCCGGCCGAGTCGCCGTCGAAGCTGAAAATGACCGTATCGGTCTGGCGCATCAGCTTTTGCACGTGAACCGGCGTGCAGGCCGTGCCGAGCGTGGCGACCGCGTTCTGAAACCCCAACTGGGCCAGCGCAACCACGTCCATGTAGCCTTCGACCACCAGCACGTAATGCTGTTCGCGGATCGCAAGGCGTGCTTCGAACAGCCCGTACAGTTCACTGCCCTTGTTAAATAGAGGCGTTTCCGGCGAATTCAAATACTTGGGCTCGCCGCCGTCCAGTACGCGTCCGCCGAAGCCGATGACCTGGCCCTTGACATTGCGGATCGGGAACATGATCCGCTCGCGAAAGCGGTCGTAGCGGCGATTCTGCCCCTGCGCGTCGGCTTTTTCGCTGACGATCACCAGACCGGATTCGACCAGCGCATCGTCCCGATAGTTCGGAAAAGCGGGTTCGAGGTTCTGCCAGCCGTCCGGCGCGTAACCGAGTCCGAATCGGGCCGCGATCTCGCCGGTCAAACCGCGTTTCTTCAGATACTGGATCGCGACGGGCGCGCCGCGCAATTGCTTGCGGTAGAAGTCGCAGGCGGTTTGCATCACCTCGGACAGCGCCGTGGTGACCGCCCTGGAGGCCGCCGGCGCATAGCCGCCCGAACCGCCCCCGCCGCCGCCCCCGCCCCCATAGCCCGGCGACGGCTCGTTCGGCACGGTGAGACCGACCGATTGCGCGAGTTCGTTGACCGCCTCGGGAAACGATGAGCCGACATGTTCCATCAGAAAGCCGATGGCGGTCCCGTGCGCGCCGCAGCCGAAGCAGTGATAGAACTGCTTGGTCGGGCTGACGGTGAAAGACGGGCTTTTCTCGTTATGGAACGGACAGAGCCCCATGAAGTTCGCGCCGCCCTTCTTCAACTGCACATACCGGCCGACCACGTCGACGATATCGACGCGGTTGAGCAGGTCCTGCAGAAATGACGGAGGAATCACGGTAAATGACGCAACCTGAAAAGCTCGAACCGCGACGCGCCGCCAGAAGCGGCATGGGGAGTTCGAAAAATACGGGAATTACTTCGTCAACGCGGCTTTGACCAGCGCGGAGACGGCGGTCATGTCGGCGCGACCGGCCAGCTTCGGCTTGAGCACGCCCATCACCTTGCCCATGTCCTGCGGACCGGCTGCGCCGGTTTGCGCGACCGCGGCCTGCACTTCGGCGGCGATGTCCGCGTCGGACAGTTGCTCCGGCATGTACGCCACGAGAATGGCCAGCTCGGCCTTTTCCTTGTCCGCCAGATCCGTGCGGCCGGCGGCTTCGAACTGGCTGATGGAGTCCTTGCGCTGCTTGATCATCTTGTCGACCACGGCGGTGATGGCCGTGTCGTCGAGCGTGATGCGTTCATCGACTTCGCGTTGCTTGATCGCGGCCAGCAGCAGGCGGATCGTGCCGAGACGCTCGGTTTCACGCGCCCGCATGGCGGCTTTCATATCGTCATTGATCTGATCTTTGAGACTCATGATTCACCCGAATGCGTTGGAATTTGAAAAAACCGCCGGCGGACCGCATCGACACGCTGAACACGAACGCCCGCTTGGGACAGCTTCCTCAAGCGGGTTGGCACGATGTGCGCGACTTGCGTAATGGATGCGACCCGGCCGACTGACCCGAAAAGGGCCGTGTTTTCCGCGCCGGCACATTGTTGCGCCGGCGCCGGTTGGATGCTGCTGCTCCGCTAAACCGGAACCGCGGCAACGCCAGAATCTGTAGAACTTTTGGGTGGTTTGCTAGCAGGCCGGCCGTTGCGTTTCACCACACCCGAACCGCTGCCATGCCCGCTTTCCTGTGGAAAACCGAACCTCGTGAAGGTTCAGGAGTATAGCAGAGCATGCCTGCAAAGCCATTGCGCGTCAGGCTGCCCGGGCGTACTCCGCGGCCGCCTGACCGGCCGCCACACCGGACGCCCACGCCCATTGAAAGTTGTAGCCGCCGAGCCAGCCTGTCACGTCTACCGCTTCGCCGACGAAGTACAGGCCGGCGGCACGCGCGCTCATCATCGTCGCCGAGGAGAGTTCGCGGGTGTCGACGCCGCCGCGCGTCACTTCCGCTTTCCGGTAGCCCTCGGTGCCGTTGGGCGTCAACGTCCAGCGCGACAGCGCCTCGCCAATACGCCGAAGCGTCTTGTCCGGCAAATCGGCCACGCGGGCATCGGCGGGAATCTGGTGGGTGTCCAGCCAGACATGAGCGAGCCGTTGCGGCACCCATTCCGCGAGCAGGTTGGCGATTTGCCGCTTCGTGCCGGTTTTGGCTTCCAGCAGCGCCGCCGTAGCGTCCCGCTCGGGCAGCAGGTCGATGTGAAGCGGCTCGCCCGGCTGCCAGTAACTCGAGATTTGCAGCACGCCGGGGCCTGACAGACCGCGGTGAGTCAGCAGCAGATCTTCGTTGAATTGCGCGACGGTTTTCCGGCTGCCGGTTGCGAGCTGCACTTCCAGCGAGACGCCGGATAGCGCCGAAAACGGCTCCCAGTCGGCGGCGGCAAACGTCAGAGGAACCAGCGCCGGCCGCGTGTCGATCAGTTTGTGGCCAAACTGTTTGGCGAGCCGGTACGCAAAGTCGGTGGCGCCGATCTTCGGGATCGACAGCCCGCCGGTCGCGACGATCAACGCGCGCGCGCCGATCGGCCCGGCGGGCGTGTCCAGCGTGAAGCGGTGCTCGGCGTCCTGCCGAACCTGGTCGACCGACAGCGGCATGCGCCACGCGACGCGCCCGGCGTCGCATTCGCGCTTCAGCACGTCGATGACCGCCTCGCTGGACTGGTCGCAGAACAACTGCCCCTTGTGCTTCTCGTGCCACGTCACGTGATGGCGCTTGAGCAAGTCCATGAAGTCGCGAGGCGTGTAACGCGCCAGCGCGGAACGGCAAAAATGCGGGTTAGCCGACAGGTAATTCGCCGGGCCGGCATGCAGATTGGTGAAGTTGCAACGGCCGCCGCCGGAGATGCGGATCTTTTCCGCGAGGCGCTCGGCGTGATCGATCAGCACGACCCGCGCGCCCGACTGGCCGGCCACGGCCGCGCACATCATGCCGGCTGCGCCCGCGCCGATTACCGCTATGTCAAAGGATTCCATGGGGCCGCATTGTACCTGCGCGTCCGCGGCGCTCTGGCCGCGCTGCTATACTTTCAGGCTTGTCTTTTCCGCTGCCCGGCCGCTGGAATCGCGGTTTCCTGCCATTTCCTGCGTTTGGCAGGACCGCGCCACGCTCGCTCAGTCCTCACTCACCGCTTACCAGGCATCGCGCACCATGCTCGTTCTCGGCATCGAAAGCTCCTGTGACGAAACCGGTCTCGCGCTCTACGACACAGAGCGCGGATTACTCGCGCACGCGCTGCATTCGCAAATTGCGATGCATCGGGAATACGGCGGCGTAGTCCCGGAACTGGCGTCGCGCGACCACATCCGGCGCGCGCTGCCGCTTCTGGAAGAAGTCATGGAGCGGGCCGGCACGGCACGCAGCGAGATCGACGCGATCGCCTATACGCAAGGCCCCGGGCTCGCGGGCGCGTTGCTGGTAGGCGCAAGTGTCGCCAACTCGCTGGCCATGGCCTGGGACAAACCGACGATCGGCATTCACCATCTCGAAGGGCATCTGCTGTCGCCGCTGCTGGTCGACGAGCCGCCGCCGTTTCCGTTCGTCGCCTTGCTGGTGTCCGGCGGCCATACGCAACTGATGCGCGTGACCGACGTCGGCGTCTACGAGACGCTCGGCGAGACGCTCGACGACGCCGCCGGCGAAGCCTTCGACAAAACCGCCAAGCTGCTCGGCCTCGGCTACCCGGGCGGCCCGGAAGTCTCGCGACTGGCCGAATCCGGCACACCGGGCGCAGTCGTGCTGCCGCGTCCGATGCTGCATTCCGGCGACCTCGATTTCAGCTTCAGCGGGCTGAAAACCGCCGTGCTCACGCAGGCGAAGAAGCTGGGCGGCGCAAATATCGGCGAGCAGGACAAAGCGGATCTGGCGCGCGGTTTCGTCGATGCCGCCGTCGACGTGCTGGCGGCCAAATCGCTGGCCGCACTCAAGCGCACCAAGCTGAACCGGCTGGTAGTCGCAGGCGGCGTCGGCGCGAACCGGCAACTGCGCGAGGCCCTCTCGGCGGCCGCGAAAAAGCGCAACTTCTACGTCCATTACCCCGATCTTTCGCTGTGCACCGACAACGGCGCGATGATCGCGCTTGCCGGCGCGTTGCGCCTGCAGCGCTGGCCGGAGCAGTCGGGCAAGGACTACGCATTCACCGTAAAGCCGCGCTGGGATTTGACCTCGCTGGCACGCTGAAATAGAAAAGCCGCCCGGTTTGAGCCGGGCGGCTTTTCAACGTGTACGACAGGCAAATTCCGCCCGCTCAAACCGCCCGCTTATCCCGCTCGATCACCGCATAGGCGCTGTGATTGTGAATCGACTCGAAGTTTTCGGCTTCGAGCACGTAAGCCACGATGCGTTCATCGGTATTCAGACGCTGCGCCACGTCGCGCACGAGGTCTTCCACGAACTTCGGGTTTTCATACGCGCGCTCGGTGACGAACTTCTCGTCGGGGCGCTTGAGCAAGCCCCACAGCTCGCACGACGCTTCTTCCTCGGCGATACGGATCAGTTCTTCCACGGCCACGTCGCCGGCCAGTTCGGCGTCGATCGTGACGTGCGAGCGCTGGTTGTGCGCGCCGTACTGCGAGATTTTCTTCGAGCACGGGCACAGGCTCGTTACCGGCACCAGCACTTTCAGAAACAGCCGTGTCGCGCCATTGCGGGTTTCGCCCGTCAGCGTGACTTCGTAGTCGAGCAGGCTTTGCACGCCCGACACCGGCGCGGTCTTGTTCACGAAATACGGGAACGACACTTCGATGCGCCCAGCCCCGGCTTCGAGCTTTGCCAGCATCTCGACGAGCAGCGTGCGGAAACTGGCCGGTTCGAGCGGCGCGTTGTTGCCCTCGAGCAGCGCGACGAAGCGCGACATATGCGTGCCCTTCTGGTCGGCGGGCAGATGCACGTCGAGGTTCCAGGTGCCGACCGTCGGTTGCGCTTCGCCGCCGGGCGTACGCACCGTCAGCGGATGACGCACGCCTTTGACGCCGACGCGCTGGATAGGAATCTGACGCGTGTCGGGCGTGCTCTGCACGTCGGGCATCACGAAGGCGGGGTTCATCTGGTTCATGGTTTTTGTCCTTTCGGGAAGACGCCGGGTCGTCCGGTTTTCCGCAGCTTGGGAGGCTGGCCGTACGCAACGTGACGGCCTGGCAACGCCCAGGTCAGGGAGAACGACGCCTGGCAACCGTGCGCGGCAGGCGATGGGCAGCGCGCGCAACGGCAAACGCCGGCCCCTGCCGGCGTCGGTCGATGAACCCGAAGGTTCATCGCGTCGAGATGGAGAAGTCGCTAGTCGACGCTGCTAGTCGACGTTCACAGCGATGACGTTAAAGACGACGCCGAACGCGCCCGCCATCAGGCGACGCGTTTCACCGTCGATTGACCAGCCAGTGCACCGCCGGTCAGAAAGCGCTCGCGAATCGAGCGGGCGATACCGGCCGCGTCGAGACCGCAGTCGGCGAGCAGTTTGGCCGGGTCGCCATGATCGATGAAGCGATCCGGCAAGCCCAGTTGCAGCACCGGTCGCGCGACGCCTTCGGCCAGCAGCGCTTCGACGCAAGCCGAACCCGCGCCGCCCATCACGCAGCCTTCTTCCACAGTGACGATGGCGTCGTGTGTCTCGGCCAGCTGGCGGACCAGCGCGGCGTCGAGCGGCTTCACGAAGCGCATGTTGGCCACCGTGGCGTCCAGTTGCTCGGCCGCAGCCAGCGACGGCGCGACCATCGTGCCGAACGCCAGAATCGCGATCCGCTTGCCGGCGGGCTGCGACGTCTCGCGACGGATCTCGCCTTTACCGAGCGGCAGCGCCGTCATCTGCTTGACGGTTGCCACGCCCGTACCGGCGCCGCGCGGATAGCGCACCGCCGTCGGATTCGGCTGCTGCAATGCCGTGTAGAGCATCTGACGGCATTCGTTTTCGTCCGATGCGGCCATCACCGTCATGTTCGGGATGCAGCGCAGGAACGCCAGATCGTAAGCGCCCGCATGCGTAGCGCCGTCCGCGCCGACCAGACCCGCCCGGTCGATCGCAAACACCACCGGCAGGTTTTGCAGCGCGACGTCGTGAATCAGCTGGTCGTAAGCGCGTTGCAGGAAGGTCGAGTAGATCGCGACCACCGGCTTCATGCCGTCCGCGGCGAGACCGCCGGCGAACGTCACCGCGTGCTGCTCGGCGATACCGACGTCGAAGTAACGCTCCGGGAAGCGCTTCTCGAATTCGACCATGCCCGAGCCTTCACGCATGGCCGGCGTGATACCGACCACACGCGGGTCCAGTTCGGCAGCGTCGCACAGCCATTCGCCGAACACCTGCGTGTAGGTTTTCTTCGACGGCGTGGTGGCCGGCTTGATCCCTTCGGCGGGATTGAACTTGCCCGGCCCGTGATACAGCACCGGATCGGCTTCGGCGAGCTTGTAGCCCTGGCCTTTCTTGGTGACCACGTGCAGGAATTGCGGACCGCGCAATTCCTTGATGTTCTGCAGCGTCGGGATCAGCGAATCGAGGTCGTGACCGTCGATCGGGCCGATGTAGTTGAAGCCGAACTCTTCGAACAGCGTGGCCGGCACGATCATGCCCTTCGCGTGTTCTTCGAGCTTGCGCGCCAGATCGAGCATGGGCGGCGCCACGCGCAGCACGCGTTCGACGCCGGCACGCGCCGCGGCATAAAAGCGGCCCGACATCAGACGCGCCAGATGGCGGTTCAACGCGCCGACCGGCGGCGAGATGGACATGTCGTTGTCGTTCAGGATGACCAGCAGCGGCACGTCGTCTTCGACGCCCGCGTTGTTCATGGCTTCGAAGGCCATGCCGGCGGTCATCGCGCCGTCGCCGATCACCGCGATGCCGGTGCGGTTCTCGCCCTTCAGCTTGCTGGCGATCGCCATGCCGAGCGCGGCCGAAATCGAGGTGCTCGAATGCGCGGTACCGAAGGTGTCGTACTCCGACTCGTCGCGCTTCGGGAAACCGGAGATGCCGCCGAACTGACGCAGCGTAGGCATCTGCTCGCGGCGACCCGTCAGGATCTTGTGCGGATAAGTTTGATGGCCCACGTCCCAGACGATCCGGTCACGCGGCGTGTCGAACACGTAGTGCAGCGCAATGGTCAACTCGACCGTGCCGAGGTTTGACGAAAGATGGCCGCCCGTCTGCGAGACGCTGTCGAGCACGAAAGCACGCAGCTCGTCGGCAAGCGGTTGCAATTGACGGCGATCGAGGCGGCGCAAGGCAGCCGGGTCGTCGATGGTTTTCAGCAAGTCGTACATCGTCGTTCCATTGTAGGAAAACTTACGCGCCCGCACTTCATACATGCGGCTCCTCGCGAAGCTGCAAGGCGGCGGGCTTTCGCGTTTAGCTGACCCGGTTCACCACCAGGTCGGCCAGTTCGGCCAGGCGCTGCGCCCGTGCGCCGAACGGCGCAATCGCAGCGTGGGCATCGGCGCGTAGTTGCGCTGCGAGCGCACGCGATGCCTCCAGACCAATGATAGATACGTAGGTCGGCTTGCCGTCCTTCGCATCTTTACCCGCCGTTTTGCCAAGCGTCGCGGAATCGGTCGTGACGTCGAGAATGTCGTCGACCACCTGAAACGCAAGACCGATTGCAGCGGCATAGGCGTCGAGCGCACGCATCGCGTCGGCATCCGGCGCTTCGCCCGCCAGCGCGCCCATGCGCACCGCGGCGCGCAGCAGCGCACCCGTCTTCATGCGATGCATGGTTTCCAGTTGCGCGCGCGACAGCGCGTGTCCCACGCTCGCGAGGTCGATAGCCTGACCGCCGCACATGCCGATCGAGCCGCTCGCCAACGCCAGTTCCCGCACCAGCGCAGCCTGTTGAACGAACGCCAGCACGTCCGATGTCAGCGCAACGAAAGCTTGCGATTGGAGCGCGTCGCCGACCAGCAGCGCCGTCGCTTCGTCATATTGAACGTGTACCGTGGGCTTGCCGCGACGCAACGCGTCGTCGTCCATGCAAGGCATGTCGTCGTGCACGAGCGAATACACGTGAATCATTTCCAGCGCGGCCGCCGCGGCGTCGAGACACTCGGCGCGCGCGCCGGTCAGCTCACCGGCCGCGTGGCACAGCAGCGGGCGCACCCGCTTGCCGCCGCCGAGCACCGCGTAACGCATGGCCTGATGCAACGTGGCCGGTTCGGTGGCCTCGGTGGGGAGGTAATGTTCCAGTGCCGCTTCGACGCGGTCCAGCGTCGAGCGTGTCCATTGTTCGAATGTCATAGGTCGTCCCCGCTGTCGGCAGCGGCTGTTGTGCCTGCGCTATTCACGGGCAGCGGCTTGAGCGTCTCGCCGTCGAGCACGCGGACCTGCTGCTCGACTTTTTCGAGCTGCTGCTGGCAGAAACCCACCAGAGCCGCACCGCGCCGATAGGCGGTGAGCGACTCTTCGAGGCTCAGATTGCCGCTCTCCATACGCGCCACCAGCCCTTCGAGTTCGGCCTGCGCGGCTTCGTAGTTTTCGGGCAAGCTCTCGGGCGACAGCGCGCTGTCGACGCCACCCGCGGACGCTGCAGGGGAATCTGCAGGGGAATCTGCAGTTGGGTCTGCGGTTGAGTCTGCAGTTGGGTCTTTCGACGCGGTCTTCGCCATGAATAGTCGCAAAATTAAAACAAGTCGGACATTCTACGGCAAAAGCGCCTTTTCCGATCCGCTCGCAGCCTTCCGCCTTACCGGCGCGCGGTTTGCCCGGGCACTCCGCCCCCGCAGTCTCGCAGAAAAAAATCTATTAGTCTGCGACGGAAGTCTCGAACTTTCTTGACATTTTTGACCCAAATCAGGCACTTAAGCGCCCCTGAAACGGGGAACCAGGTATAATCGCGGGCTCCCTAAATCGAATCTTCGATGGTTGGGTTGTTCACTGCTTTCACGTCTTCATCGGGAGTGGGAATGTCCAATCTGAGCAATGCATTGCAGTTGCGGTCTGTTCACAGCCAGCTGCCAGTCACGGCTTACTTTGACGAAGCGCTTCTTACGCGCGAAATCGACACCCTTTTCAAGAAAGGTCCTCGCTACATCGGCCACGATCTCATGGTGCCCGAAGCGGGAAATTATTTTGCTTTGCCTAGCGAGAGCGAAGGGCGTGTGCTCGTCCGTAACCAGCAGTCGCAGGTCGAACTGCTGTCGAACGTGTGCCGCCATCGGCAAGCCATCATGCTCAACGGCAGCGGCCGGACGGAGAATATCGTCTGTCCGCTGCATCGCTGGACGTACGATCTGAGCGGTCAGCTTCTCGGCGCTCCGCATTTCGCGGACAACCCGTGCCTCAATCTCGGCGCCACGCCGCTGCAGAACTGGCAAGGTCTGTTGTTCGAGGCCGAGGGTCGCGACGTCGCGCACGACCTCGCCCGCCTCGGCACCAAGCAGCATTTCGATTTTTCGGGCTTCATGTTCGATCACGTCGAAGTGCACGAGTGCAGCTACAACTGGAAGACGTTCATCGAGGTGTATCTCGAGGACTACCACGTCGCGCCGTTTCATCCGGGCCTGGGCAGCTTCGTCAATTGCGACGATCTGACGTGGGAATTCGGCGAGTGGTATAGCGTTCAGACCGTCGGCGTGCACAAGGATCTCGAGCAGCCGGGCAGCCCGACGTACCGCAAATGGCACGACGAAGTGCTGCGTTTTCGCGGCGGCAATCCGCCCGAATTCGGCGCGATCTGGATGGTGTACTACCCGGGCATCATGATCGAGTGGTATCCGCACGTGCTGGTCGTGTCGTGGCTGATTCCGCGCGGTCCGCAGCAAACCACCAATGTGGTCGAGTTCTATTACCCCGAGGAAATCGCGCTGTTCGAACGCGAGTTCGTCGAAGCCGAGCGCGCCGCCTATATGGAAACGGCGCGCGAAGACGACGAGATCGCCGAACGCATGGACGCAGGCCGCCGCGCGCTGATGAACCGCGGCGAATCGCAGGTCGGCCCGTATCAGAGCCCGATGGAAGACGGCATGCAGCATTTCCACGAGTTCTTGCGACGCGAACTCGGCGCGATCTGAGCCGCTTCGATTCAGGAAAGACGGACTTCGGTCCGTCTTTTTTTGTTTAGACTGACGGAATCGTTCGGCCATCGCCGGCGGCGACGAGCCGCGGGAACGGAGCCGTCATCGCCTGTTCAGGAGACATCATGCCCCACACTCACTACACCACCCTGATCTCCGCGGCCAATCTCGCGGAGCGTCTGAGCGCCGCGCCAGGCAGCGTCTTTCTGATCGATTGCCGGTTCGAACTGACGGACCCGGAGGCGGGCGAAAAAGCCTATCTGGCCGGGCATCTGCCGGGCGCACATTATCTGAATCTCGACCGCGACCTGTCGGGCCCGAAGACCGGTGCGAATGGCCGCCACCCGTTGCCGGATCGCGCACGGCTGGTCGAAACGCTCGAATCCCGCGGCCTCAAGCAAGGCCAGCAAGTGGTGGCCTACGATGCCCAGGGCGGCATGTACGCGGCCCGCGCGTGGTGGCTGTTGCGCTGGCTCGGTCACGATGCGGTGGCGCTGCTCGACGGCGGACTGCAGGCCTGGCAAGCGGCCGGTCAACCGCTCACACAGGATGCTCCTGCGCAAAACACCGGCGACTTCAAGGCCGGCGCGCCGCTCTCGGTGACGGTAGACGTGCAGACGGTCGAGCGCAATCTCGGCTCGAAGGAACGCGTCGTGGTCGACGCGCGCGCGAACGATCGATATCGAGGCGAGAACGAGACGCTGGACCGCGTGGGCGGCCATATTCCCGGCGCGCTCAACCGCTTCTTCAAGGACAACCTCACCGCCGACGGCCGCTTCAAGCCAGCTCATACATTGCGCGAAGAATTTCACGGCCTGCTGGCCGACACGCCGCCCGAACACGTTGTGCTGCAATGCGGCTCGGGCGTTACGGCCTGCGTGAATGCACTGGCGATGGAAATCGCCGGCCTGCACGGCGCGGCGTTATATGCGGGCTCGTGGAGCGAATGGAGCGCGGACCCGAAGCGTCCCGTCGCGACGGGCGCGAACCCATAACAGGTTAGTGGCAGCGGTGAGGCATTATCGTCAGCCTACGTCAGGCTGACGATACCAGGAGCATCACGACCCGACGCTCACGCCACTCCATGCTGCCTGAACCAAACCAGCGCGCGACGCCAGCCATCTTCCGCGTCGCCCTTCTTGTAACTCGGCCGGTAGTCGGCGAAGAAAGCATGGCCCGCGTCGTCGTACACGACGAATTGCGAGCCGCGTCCGGCTTGCGGACCTTGCGCGATCGCCTGCTTCATCTGCTCGAGCGTGTCTTGCGGAATGCTCTGGTCCTGCAGGCCGTATAAGCCCAGCACCGGCGCGTGCAGGTCGGCCACCTGATCGAGCGGATTGCTCGGCGTCATCGCGTTCTTCGCGCCGGTCACGCGGCCGTACCACGCCACGCCCGCTTTCAACTGCGGATTGTGCTCGGCATAGAGCCACGCAATCCGGCCGCCCCAACAGAACCCGTTCACGCCCAGCCGCTTCAGATCGCCGCCGTTCTGTCCGGCCCACGCGACGGTCGCGTCGAGATCGGCCAGCACCTGCTCGTCCGGCACCTTGCTGACCAGTTGTTCGTTGAGTTGCTGCATGCTCGTGTAGACCGTCGGGTCGCCTTCCCGCTCGTACAGATTCGGCGCGATCGCGAGATAACCCTGCTTGGCGAAACGACGGCACACGTCGGCGATATGTTCGTGCACGCCGAAAATCTCATGGACGACGATGATCACCGGCAGATGCGTCTTGCCCTTCGGCTGCGCGCGATACGCCGGCACCAGCGTGTCGCCGGAACGAACGGCGATCTCGCCGGCTTCGAGGCCGTCGCTATCGGTATGGATGGTTTGTGCGGAAACCGGCATGACAGCCGCGGCGAAGCCGGTGCCGAGTGCGGCTTTGATGAACGTACGGCGATTGAAGGGAACGTGCGGGACAAGGCTGTCGATCTCGGGTTTCAGCATGCGGCGCTCCTCGGGTGACGTTGGAGGCAACAGGATACGCCTCAACCGTATCCCGTTGCACATGCCACCTTGTCGACGATGCTGGCCGAAAAACTCAGTGCAGCTTGACGCGCGGTAGCGTGGTACGCCGCAACCAGTGCGCGACCGTATCGAGCATCATGCGCGCGTAGCCATGCAACGCGGCGATATGCAGCCGGTACAGCGACATGTACATGAAGCGCGCGAACAGCCCTTCGATCAGCATATTGCCGCCGATCACCCCGCCCATCAGATTGCCGACTGCGCTGAAGTGGCCGAGCGACACCAGCGAACCGAAGTCGCGGTAGGTGAATTCCGGCAGCGGCTGGTTATCGAGCCGCGCGGTGAGCGCCTTCAGCAAAAACGTGGACTGCTGGTGCGCCGCCTGCGCGCGCGGCGGCACGTTGCGTTCGTTGCCCGGCCACGGGCACGCGGCACAATCGCCGAGCGCGAATACGTTGTCGTCGATTTCGGTTTGCAGCGTGCGCCGCACGGTGAGTTGACCGAGACGATTCACCGGCAAGCCGTCGAGTTGACTCAGAATGGCCGGCGCCCGGATGCCCGCCGCCCACACCGTCAGATCGGCCCGCACCGTATGGCCGCTCGCGGTGCGGATGATGCCGGGTGCGACTTCGGCCACCGTTTCACCGGTCATCAGCTTCACGCCGAGTTTGGTGAGCAGTTCCGCGGTCGCCGTCGACACGCGTTCCTGCAAAGCCGGCAGGATGCGCGGCCCTGCTTCGATCAGCACGATGCCGACGTCATGTTTTGGATCGAGCTTGTGCAGCCCATACGCGGACAACACCTGCGCCGTATTGCGCAACTCGGCCGACAGTTCGACGCCGGTCGCACCGCCGCCGACAATCGCGACCTGAATGCGCGGCTCGGTAGAAACCGACGTGGACACAGCCGCCTCCACCGGTTCATGCACCTGGAGATCGGCGCGAATACAGGCTGCGATAAGCCGCTTGCGAAAGCGCTCCGCCTGACTGACCGTGTCGAGCGCCAGAGAGAATTCCGGCGCGCCCTTCACGCCGAAGAACGCCGTCGTGCTGCCGATCGCGATGACCAGCGTGTCGTATTCCAGCTCACGTTCAGGTAATAACTCGGCGCCGTCCTCGTCGGGCACCGCGCCGATCGTGAGACGACGCTTCGCACGGTCCAGCCCGATCAGTTCGCCCTGCTGGAACTCGAAACCATGCCAGCGCGCCTGCGCCGCATACTCCAGTTCCTGCGTGAACGGGTCCATGCTGCCGGCCGCGACTTCATGCAGCAGCGGTTTCCAGATATGCGTCGGGTTACGGTCGACGAGCGTGACCTGCGCTCGCACATTGCCTTTGTTCTTATGAGGCGCGTAACGATCGCCTAGACGTGTTGCCAGTTCCAGACCACCTGCGCCCCCGCCAACGACGATAAATCGATGCATCGAACTCTCCCGTGTATGCCGACGTGTCGTGCATGGCACGAAGCACAGCGCGTTCCAGCAGGTTAATGCGCCTCCTCCCAATTCAAACCGGCGCCGACTTCGGCCACCAGTGGCACCTTCAACGATGCGACGCCGCACATCAGTTCCGGCAGACGCTGACGCACTTCGGACAGTTCGGCGTCCGGCACTTCGAGAATCAGTTCGTCGTGCACCTGCATGATCATGCGCGTGCCAATCTTCGAGGCTTCGATCCAGTCCTGCACGGCGATCATCGACAGCTTGATGAGGTCGGCCGCGGTGCCTTGCATCGGCGCGTTGATGGCCGCGCGCTCCGCTCCCTGGCGGCGCGGTCCGTTGCCGCCGTTGATCTCCGGCAACCACAGGCGCCGGCCGAAAGCGGTTTCCACGTAGCCCTTCGCTTTCGCGCTCAGACGGGTTTCGTCCATGTAACGCGCGACGCCCGGGTAACGAGCGAAGTAACGGTCGATATACAGCTTGGCCGCATCGCGCGTAATGCCGAGATTCGCCGCCAACCCGAACGCGCTCATGCCGTAGATCAACCCGAAGTTGATGACCTTGGCGACGCGCCGCTGGTCGTTCGATACTTCGAGCGGAGTAACGCTGAAAATTTCGGCCGCGGTCGCGCGGTGAATGTCCTCGCCTTGCGAGAACGCGCGCAGCAACGACTCGTCGCCGGAAATGTGCGCCATGATCCGCAACTCGATTTGCGAGTAATCGGCGGACACGAGCTTGTGACCCGGCGGCGCGATGAACGCCTCACGAATGCGGCGGCCCTCGCCGGTGCGCACGGGAATGTTCTGCAGGTTCGGCTCGTTCGACGACAATCGCCCCGTCACCGCCACGGCCTGCGCATAGTTCGTATGCACCCGCCCCGTGTTGGCGTTGACCATACGCGGCAACTTGTCGGTGTAGGTCGACTTCAGCTTGGACAGCCCGCGGTGCTCGAGCAGAATCTTCGGCAGCGGATAATCTTCGGCGAGCTTTTGCAGCACTTCTTCGTCGGTGGACGGCGCGCCGCTCGGGGTTTTCTTGACCACCGGCAACTCGAGCTTCTCGAAGAAAATCTGCCCGATCTGCTTGGGCGAACCGAGATTGAATTCGCCGCCGGCCAGTACGTAGGCCTCGCTCTCCAGCTGAATCAGACGCGTGGCGATTTCACTGCTTTGCGCGCGCAGCTTCTCCGAGTCGATCAATACGCCGGTGCGTTCCATCTTGCGCAGCACGCGTGAAGTCGGCACCTCGATCTTGCTGTACACGTAATCCAGCGTCTTTTCGGCCGTGACTTGCGGGTACAGCGCGAGATGCAGACGCAAGGTGATGTCGGCGTCTTCCGCTGCGTATTCCGCGGCGATGTCCAGCGCGACCTCGTCGAAACCGATTTGCGACGCGCCCTTGCCCGCCACTTCTTCGTACTTGATCGTCTTGATGCCGAGATGGCGCAGCGCGAGGCTGTCCATGTCGTGCGTGCGATGCGATTCGACCACGTACGATTGCAGCAGCGTGTCGTGTTCGATACCCCGCATCTCGATGCCGTAATTCGCGAGCACCTGTTCGTCGTATTTCAGATGCTGGCCGACCTTCTTGTGTTCCGCGCTTTCGAGCCACGGCTTGATTCTGGCGAGCACCTCGTCGCGCGGCAGTTGCACGGGCGCGTCCGGGCCGCGATGCGCGAGCGGCACATAAGCCGCATGACCCGGTTGCACCGACAAGGACAGACCGACGATCTGCGCGGTCATCGGATCGAGCGAGGTGGTCTCGGTGTCGAACGAAGTCAGTTCGGCCGCCTCGATTTTTGCGAGCCACGCGTCGAACTGTTCCCACGTCTGCACGGTTTCGTAGTGGCGTTCATGGTCGACCGACAGCGCAGGCGGCACGTCCGTTTCCGGACCCTCCACGGCGTCTGCGATTTCCACTTCGCGCAGCCAGGTTTTGAAGCCGTGCCGCGCGAACACGTCGCGCAGTTCTTCGCGCGACTCCGGCCGGCTTTGCAGACTTTCTTCGATCGACACGATATGGTCGGTGAGATCGCAATGGCGATCGACAGTGACGAGTTTTTTCGCCATCGGCAGGAAATCGAGCGCACGTCGCAGATTGTCTCCTACCGCACCTTTGATCTCGTCGGCATGTGCGACGATGCCATCTAGCGTTTCGAATTGCGTGAGCCATTTGATGGCTGTTTTAGGCCCGCATTTGTCGACGCCCGGCACGTTGTCGACGGTGTCGCCGATCAACGACAGATAGTCGATGATGCGCTCGGGCGGCACGCCGAACTTGGCGAGCACGCCGGCACGATCGAGCTTTTCGTTCGTCATCGTATTGATGAGGGTGACATGATCCGACACGAGCTGCGCCAGATCCTTGTCACCGGTCGACACGATCACGTTCATGCCGCGCTTTTCTGCCGCAGTGCTGAGCGTGCCGATCACGTCGTCGGCTTCGACGCCTTCGATCATCAGCAACGGCCAGCCGAGCGCGCGCACGGCCACGTGAATGGGTTCGATTTGCCGCGACAGGTCGTCGGGCATCGACGGACGGTTCGCCTTGTAGTCCGCGTACCAGTCGTCGCGAAACGTTTTGCCCTTGGCGTCGAACACGCACGCGCTATACTCTGCCGTGACTTCCTTGCGCATGCGCCGTAGCATGTTGATCATTCCATACAGCGCGCCCGTCGGCCCACCTTCGGGTCCACGCAGATCAGGCATCGCATGGTAGGCCCGGTACAGATAACTCGAACCGTCGACCAACAGCAGGGTCTTTCCTTCCAGCTCAGTTCCCAGCTTAGATTCCAGGACTCGTTCTTCAGGCATTATGACTAAGAGAAAAGTGATTCCGAGTCTGCGATCACTCGCAGATCAAGAGCGCGCGACAGCCAAGAAGGCCCGCGCATCGTGGCAGATGTTCACGATTATGGCAGAGTTTATCGAGGCGACCGAGTACCTCTCGGAGATTCGTCCGGCCGTCAGCATTTACGGTTCAGCACGTTTGAAACCGACTTCGCCGTACTACAAACTCGCTGCGAAAATCGCCCGCAAACTGTCTGACGCGGGCTTCGCGGTCATCTCCGGCGGCGGCCCCGGCATCATGGAAGCGGCCAATAAAGGCGCGCATGCGGGCAAGGCGCCGTCGGTCGGTCTGAACATCGAATTGCCGCACGAGCAGTCGGGTAATCAGTGGCAGGACATCTCGCTGCGCTTCCGCCATTTCTTCACGCGCAAAGTCACGTTCGTGAAGAACTCGGACGCGGTCATCGTCATGCCGGGCGGCTTCGGTACGCTCGACGAACTGGCCGAAGTGCTCACGCTCATTCAAACCAAGAAGTCGCGCCACGTACCGATCATTCTGGTGGGCGCCGAGTTCTGGGAAGGCTTGCTAGACTGGTTCAAGAACTCGCTTACGCCAATGGGCCTCATCAATCCGGCCGACATGGACCTGATGCAGGTCATCGACGATCCGGACCAGGTGCTCGAAGCGGTGCTGAAGTTCTACGAAGACCGCGAAGAAGCCGAGCCGCAACCGGCCAAGTCCGACGACGACCGGATGTTTTATCTGTAATGCTTTCGCAGTAGAACTGCAACGGTTTGACTGTCAACGGGCGTCCGGAAGGTCGCCCGTTTTCGTTTGCGCGGTCTGATCGCCCTGTGTTTGCAGCCACTCGCAGAACAGCGCCACCAACGGCGCATGCGCGACCTCACGCCGCGCCACCCACCAGTAACCGCGCGCATCCACACGCGGCCCCGGCAACGGCATGACCAGCCGGCCGGAGGCCAGTTCGTCGGCCAGCATCGGCAATGGACCGAGCGCGACGCCCAGTCCGTCCACCGCCGCCTGTAACGCCAGATAGAAGTGATCGAACGACTGCTTCTTGCGGCATCTAACGTTGACGCCCGCCGCCGTGAGCCAGTGACTCCACGCGTCCGGCCGCGTATCCGAATGCAGCAACACATGCCGCGCCAGATCGTCCGCGCTATGAATCGGCAGACGTTGCAGCAGCGCGGGACTGCATACGGGCACTTCGCTTTCGCCGAGAAAATGGCCGCTCACGCAATTCGGCCAATGCGCGGGGCCGCGCCGCACGGCTACGTCGAAACTGTCCAGCGTCTCGACCGGCGCGTTCGATGTAGACAGCCGCAACTCCACGTTCGGCACCTTGCGCTGGAACTGATGCAAGCGCGGCAGCAGCCATTTCATCGCGAAGGTCGGCAAGGCGCTCACACGTAACACCTGGATCACGCCCGTATCGCGCAGTTGATCCGTGGCGAGCGCAATGCTGTCGAACGCGGCCTGCACGGTCGACAGATAGCGACGACCGTCGTCGGTCAGCCGCACGCGTTTGCCGCGCCGCTGGAACACCTGCACGCCGAGCCAGATTTCAAAGGCCGCCACCTGCCGGCTGATTGCACCATGCGTCACATGCAGTTCGTTGGCGGCGGCGGTGAAACTCTCATGCCGCGCGGCGGCTTCGAAGGCGCGTAGCGCCGGAAAGGGAGGGAGATTTCGCGCCATGCTTGTGATTCTAAGTCACAAGGGCGGGCGCAAAAATCGTTTTGTGCGCGAGCCGTTCGGCGCTACCCTCCTGAGCTTGAATAAAAAGCTGGCCATATGAACCACGAACTCCCCTCCTCCGAGCCCGATCTGGCGCCCACCCCCACGTCGCAGCAGATCTTCGCCGGCTTTCTCGGCCTCGGGCTGATTTCTTTTGGCGGTGCCCTGCCGCTTGCGCGGCGCGCGCTGGTCGAACAGCGCCGCTGGCTGAGCGCCGAGGAATTCACCGATCTGCTCGGTCTGTGCCAATTCCTGCCGGGCGGCAACATCATCAATCTGTCGGTGGCGATCGGCATGCGCTTTCAGGGCATTCGCGGCGCGCTGGCCGGTCTGCTCGGGCTGATTGCCGGGCCGTCGCTCGTCGTCATCGGACTGGGCGTGCTCTACGAACATACGCAGAACGACCCGCACGTGCGCCATCTGTTTGCCGGTCTGGCCGCCGCCGCAGCGGGCCTGCTGATCTCGATGGCGGTGAAAATCGTGCTGCCGTTGCGCCGCAAACCGCTCGGCATGCTGATCGCGGTGCTGGGTTTCGTCGCAATCGCCGTGCTGCGCTGGCCGTTGCTGCCGACCATGCTGGTCCTGACGCCGCTCAGCATCTATATCGCTTCGAGGAGCGCCAGATGACCCACACCCTGCTCGCGCTCGCGATTATTTTCAGTCAGCTTTCGTTGCTGGCGTTCGGTGGCGGCAACACGATTCTTCCGGAGATGCAGCGGCAGGTCGTAACCGTGCATCACTGGATGCCGGCCAGCGAATTCAGCGCGCTGTTCGCGTTGGCGCAGGCCGCGCCCGGGCCCAATCTGATGATCGTTACCCTGGTCGGCTGGCACGTGGCCGGCTGGGCCGGGATGCTCGTGACATCGGTGGCGAAGTTCGGGCCGTCGTCGATCGTGACGGTTCTCGCGCTGCACGCCTGGGACCGATTCAAGGACCGCCCGTGGCGGCGCTGGGCGCAACTGGGTCTGGTGCCGGTGACCTCGGGCATCGTCGCCGCGAGCGCGGCGCTGATTGCCCAAGCCTCCGACCCGACGGCTATTGCGTGGGCTATCACCGCGTTCACCGCCGCGATGGCGTCGAAGACGCGGATTCACCCACTGTGGTTGCTGGCCGCCGGCAGCCTGATCGGCCTGACGGGTTTCGGCCAGTAGCGAGCTCGCGTTACTGGAACGCCACTTCCGCAAAGCTGCGCAGCTTGCGGCTATGCAGGCGATGCAGCCCGTTCATCCGCAGCAGTTCCATCGCCTTCACGCCGATCTGCAAATGCTGATCGACCTGCGCGCGATAAAACTGATCCGCCATGCCGGGCAATTTCAGTTCGCCGTGCAGCGGCTTGTCGGACACGCACAGCAACGTGCCGTACGGCACGCGGAAGCGAAACCCGTTCGCGGCGATCGTCGCGCTTTCCATGTCGAGCGCAATCGCCCGGCTTTGCGACAGACGCTGCACCGGTTCACGATGGTCGCGCAGTTCCCAGTTGCGATTGTCGACGCTGGCGACGGTGCCCGTGCGCATGACGCGTTTCAGTTCGACGCCGTCCAGCTGCGTGACCTGCGCGACCGCGCGTTCCAGCGCGACCTGCACTTCGGCGAGCGCCGGAATCGGCACCCACAAAGGCAGATCGGCGTCGAGCACGTGATCCTCGCGCACATAGCCGTGCGCCAGCACGTAGTCGCCCAGACGCTGCGTATTGCGCAGACCCGCGCAGTGCCCGAGCATGATCCACGCATGCGGACGCAGCACGGCGACGTGGTCGGTGATCGTCTTGGCGTTCGAAGGTCCCACGCCGATGTTGATCATCGTGATACCGCTGCCGTCGGCGCGTTTCAGGTGATACGCGGGCATTTGCGGCAGACGCGGCGGCGCGCTGCCTTCCTGCGCCTGTTCGCCGAGATTCTCGTTGTACGTGACCACGTCGCCCGGTTCGACGAACGAGGTGTATTCGCTGCGATACGCGCGCAACGCGTCGTCGTCGGTATGGGCCATCATCGTGCGGCCGAGCTTGACGAACTCGTCGATATAAAACTGGTAGTTGGTGTACAGCACGTAGTTCTGGCAATGCGTCGGCGAGGTGGCCGTGTAGTGCTTCAGCCGATGCAGCGAGAAGTCCACCCGTGCCGCCGTGAACAGCGCCAGCGGATGCGGATCGCCCGCGAGCGGCTCGTAAGTGCCGTTGACGATGCGGTCGTCGAGCAGCGCGAGGTCCGGCGTGTCGAACACGTCGCGCATCAGGAACAGCCGCTCGCGGTCCAGATCGCCTTCCAGATGAATGCCCTCGGCGAACGCGAAGTGAATCGGAATCGGCTGGTCGGACACGCCGACTTCGATCTGCACGTGGTGGTTTTTCGCCAGCAGGCGCAGTTGCTCGCGATAGTAATTGCCGAACAGGTCCGGCCGCGTGACGGTGGTTTCGAACACGCCCGGACCGGCTACGAAACCATACGAACGACGCGAGTCGATATGCGTGTTGACTTCGGTGCACACGCGCACGAACGGATAGCAGGCGCGCACGCGGCTCTGGAACGATTCGTTGCGGCGATATCGCGCGAAGGCGTCGCGCAGAAAAGAGGTGTTCGCTTCGTAGATGGCCGACAGACGCGTGACGGCCTCGGTGGCATCCTCGAAGGACTCGGTGGGGAAGCTGTTGGCGGGAGTCTGCACCGCGCGTTGATTGGTCTCGTTGTTCATCGTCGTTTGCCTCTTCGTCTTACGCCCGGTTTCATTCGGCCCTATTGATGCGACGACATTACCACGGAAGTTACGATCGCCAAATGGCCGGAGCGCGGTGGAATTAACGGGGCGATGGTGCTCCGATGACGACCTTCTGCCAGGCGGGATTTGCTAGAATCGGGCGACCCTATCGGAGAATCACCATGAAGTCGCTCCTTCCCGTCGCCGTGGCACTGGCCCTAGTCTTCGGCAACGCCGCGATGGCTGCCCAGCCCGTCGACGACACGCCGCCCGCCGGCGTGCCGCAGTCCGCCAACGAACGTGCCGGCCTGCCCGACCTGGACAAGATCAACCGGCCCGGCGCCGAGGTCAGCTCGAAGGTCGAAATCAACGTGCCGCGTACGCCCAGCTTCTATGAGCGCAGCGCGAACGGCACTGAAATCACCGAATTCCGCGACAAAGGCAAGCCCGTCGAAATCAACGTGCACTCCAACCTCGGCACGCGTTATCAGATGAGCGCGCCGCTCGACACATCGCCCACCGTGCGCGACAACGGCCGCGCCAGCACGCGCCTGCCGTCGGTGCATCTGAGCTACTGAGCGCAAGCCGGAGCGCGGGCTTCCGTTCCGGCCGAACCTGTTTCACGCTCCCGCTTCCGGTTGCATATCGTCCGTCGACCACCGGACGGTTTCAGACGAAGCCCGCCTACCTTACCGCGCCTTGATCCAAGCGCTCTTCTACCCTGGCGCTGAACGATACGCGCCAGTCCGATCAACCTGACCGACGTTTCCCGCATGGCTGTCTTCACCGCTGTTACCGAACCCCAACTTGCTGAATGGTTACGCCATTACGATCTCGGCGACGTCGTCGAGTTTCGCGGCATTCCATCGGGCATTGAAAACAGCAACTTCTTTCTGACGACGACGCGCGGCGAATACGTCCTCACGATTTTCGAAAAGCTGACGGCCGAACAATTGCCGTTCTATCTCGATCTGATGCGGCATCTTGCGGCGCACAGCGTGCCCGTGCCCGATCCGATGCCACGCGCCGACGGCTCGCTGTTCGGCATGCTGCACGGCAAGCCCGCCGCCATTGTCACGAAGCTCGAAGGCGCCCCCGAGCTGGCGCCCAAGGTCGAGCACTGCGTCGAGGTCGGGCACATGCTCGCGCGTCTGCATCTGGCCGGGCGCGGTTACACGCGTCATCAGCCGAATCTGCGCAGCTTGCCGTGGTGGCAGGAAACCGTGCCGACCGTCCTGCCGTTTCTCGAAGGCGCGCAACGCGAGCTGCTCTCGTCCGAACTCGCGCATCAAACCGCGTTCTTCGCCAGCGCCGATTACGCCGCGTTGCCCGAAGGCCCGTGCCATGCCGACCTGTTCCGCGACAACGCGCTGTTCGCGCATGCGGCGCCGGAGTCGGGTCACGCGGTCAGGCTGGGCGGTTTCTTCGACTTCTATTTCGCCGGTTGCGACAAGTGGTTGTTCGACGTTGCCGTCACGGTGAACGACTGGTGTGTCGATCTCGTGACCGGCCGGCTCGACCTCGCGCGAACCGATGCGTTGCTGCGCGCGTATCAGTCCGTACGGCCGTTTACCGTCGAAGAGGCCCGCCACTGGGGCGACATGCTGCGGGCCGGCGCTTACCGCTTCTGGGTCTCGCGCCTGTATGATTTTTATCTGCCGCGCGCGGCCGAATTGCTCAAACCGCACGATCCCGGTCATTTCGAACGCATTCTGCGCGAACGTTTGTCCGGCGTTCCTCTCCCAGACGCGCCAGGCACTGCAGACGCGTCTGGCACCTCAGGCATTTCAGGCACCCAACCCTCATGCAACTGATCGAAGTCCCCGCGAAAACCGGTTACGTCTGGTTCCGGCAGGGAATCTGGCTGTTCCGCAAGAATCCGCTCGCGTTTCTGACGCTGTTTTTCACCTATCTGCTGGTGATGACACTGATGTCGCAAATCCCGGTGATCGGCGGCGTGTTGCCGCTGGTCTTCATTCCGGGCGTCGCGGTCGGCTTCATGGCCGCGTGCCGCAACACGATCGCGGGCAAGCCGGTATTTCCCACTCTGCTCGTGGACGGCTTTCACTCCTATGGTCCGGGGGCCACGAAACGTCTGCTGGTGCTGGGCATTATCTATGTCGTCGCGATGGCGCTGGTGCTGGCCGGCTCGGCGCTCGCCGACGGCGGCATGCTGCTGAAGGTCATGCTCGGCACCGCGACCATGGACCAGGATGCAATCGCCAACAGCAACATCCCGTTCGGGGTGATGGCCGCGCTTGCGTTCTACATTCCCGTCGCGATGATTTTCTGGTTCGCGCCGATTCTCGTCGCGTGGCACGATGTGCCGCCGGTCAAGGCGATGTTTTTCAGCGTCGTCAGTTGCTGGCGCAATCGCGGCGCGTTCATCGTGTTCGCCGCGTTGTGGTTCGCGGTGGCAATGGTCGTATCGCTCGGTTTTTCCACGATCATGCAGGCAATGGGCGCAGGCGATTTCGCGTTCGCCGTGTTGATGCCCGCTACGATGATCGTCACGACCATGCTGTACTGCTCGTTTTACGCGACGTATCGCGGCTGTTTCGGCGTGCAGACGCCGGAAGCGCCGGATCTGCCGACGACGCCCGCGGCCTGATAGCGGACCGGCATAGTCCCGCTATAGCCACCGCCCGACCTGCGACACGCTGATTCGGGCACAATGATTCGTGCGCAATCTATTCGCACGCTATTTTTGGTCGGGAGGCATCATGGCCCAGCGCCCCGCTTCATCCGCTTCGCTCCCTTTGACGCTCGACGAGCAACTCTGCTTCGCGCTCTATTCGACGTCGCTCGCGATGACGAAGGCCTACAAGCCGTTGCTCGATAAACTCGGGCTGACCTATCCGCAGTATCTGGCCATGCTGGTCTTGTGGGAAGCCGACGATGTCACCGTCAAGGACATGGCGGCGCGACTTAACCTCGACTCGGCGACGGTCACACCGCTCCTCAAACGCCTGGAGATGCAAGGCTTGCTCGAACGCGTACGCGGCACCGAGGACGAACGGCTCGTCTTTATCCGGCTCACTCAAGCCGGCTCTGCGCTCAAGCGCCAGGCTCGCGAGCTGCCGGGCGAAATTCTCTGCGCGACCCAGCAGACGCCGGAGTTCCTGGTGCGTCTGCGTAACGATCTGACGCGACTGCGAACCACGCTCAACGATTTCATGGAGCAGTAAACACGCGTCTTCGACAACGCTATGTCGCGTGGCTATCGTAACGATTTGCAAATTCATTTGCACGCTAATGATTAGCGCGATATCTTACTCGCATGCCGCTTCGATAGAGCGCCGCCTTAGACGGCCGGCGAACCGATAGCGGCAAGCATGCACATCCTGATAACCCAGCTAAAGGAGCCGCACCATGAACATTCTCTACAAGGCAAGCGCAACGAGCACCGGTGGCCGCGATGGTCGTGCCGTGTCGTCGGACAATGCGCTGGACGTGAAGTTGGCCGCACCGCGTGAACTGGGTGGCAACGGCGCAGCGGGGACGAACCCGGAACAACTGTTTGCCGCCGGTTATTCGGCGTGTTTCCTGAGCGCCATGAAATTCGTCGCCGGCCAGCGTAAGCAGGCCTTGCCGGCCGACACGCAAGTCACCGCCGAAGTGGGCATCGGCCCGAACGACGCGGGCGGGTTCGCGCTAGACATCGATCTTCGCGTGACGCTACCGGGCTTCGCCGCCGACGCGGCCAGGGAACTGGTCGATGCAGCGCATCAGGTTTGCCCGTACTCGAATGCGACGCGCAACAACGTCGACGTGCGCCTGGAAGTGGCTTGAGCAACGTTGCAGCGTGATATGACGCGGCGATGCGCGTGAACCTCGCATCGCCGTGAAAAAAGCGCCCGCCTTTTCTACGAGAAAGGCCGGGCGCTTTGTCATTGGCGGAGGGGTGCGGTTTGCAGATCGGCAATAACGTGTTGCAACACGTCGCTCCACTCGCCGCGCCGCTGCTGCGTGATGACACGTAAGCCCGGATACCAGGGACTATCGTCGCGCCCACGCAACCAGCGCCAGCAACCGGCGAAACGGTTCAGCAGCCAGACCGGCTTGCCCATCGCGGCGGCGAGATGCGCGACCGACGTATCCACGGAAACGACCAGGTCCAGATTCGCGATCAGCGCGGCGGTGTCCGCGAAATCGGCGACGTCGTCCATCCAGTCGATCAGGCCCGCTGTGTTGTTCGCGTCGGCGCGCTTGGAGTGGTCGTCCGCCTTCTGCAAGCTGACCCAACGCACGTGATCGAGCGCCAGCAGCGGCGTAATCTGCGCGGAAACGAGGCTGCGCGCGGTGTCCGCACTCCAGCCTGTGTTACCGCCTGCCCAGACGATGCCGGCACGCGGCAAGTCCGCGTCCGGCAGACGAGCGAAACGCTCGCGCCACGACGCGACGAGAGCCGGATCGGCATGGAGATACGGGGTGTGCGATGGAATCGTGTCGAGCCGGGTACCGAAGGCCATCGGCAGGGACAACAACGGGCTGTACCAGTCCCATTCCGTCGGATCGTCAGGCCATGCATCGAGCAGCACGATGTCGGGCCAGCGCGACGAAAACGACTGTTCGAACAGTCGCCTGAGCGGAGGTGGGCAGACAAAGCCAACTTGTGAAAACCGCTCGAGCGCCATCGGCAGGTAGCGCGCGAACTGCAGACTGTCGCCGAAGCCTTGTTCATGCACGACGAGCAGACGCCGGGGTTTTTCTGCACTGGACGCGCTCTGCGGCGTTACGCTGCCGCCGGTCCACTGCGGCAGCGGCAGTCTCGGGCGATCGTGACGCGGCTGGTCGATCGCCATCCTCACGCCAGCCCAGCGATCTTCGAAGTAAGGCCACGCCTCTTCGTAGCGACCCAGCGCCAGCAGGACGTGACCAAGATTGCTGCGTGCTTCGACGTTCTGCGGATCGAGATGGACAGCGTGCCGGTAATGCGACTCGGCGCCCTGCAGATCGTCCAGCGCCTTCAGCACGGTGCCCATGTTGTTGCACGCCGCCGAGTGGTCGGGCGTGAGTTCGAGCGTGCGCCGATAGCAAGCGGCGGCATCTTCGAGACGGTCCTGCAACTGGAGCGCGAGCCCGAGGTTGTAATTCAGCACGTCGAACCCGGGATTCAACGCCAGCCCGCATCGCGCACTCTTCACAGCGTCGATGAAGCGACGCGACCTCGTCTGAACGACGCACAAGCTGTTGTAGAAAACGGCAGTGGCCTCGACTTCGATTGCCCGCTCGATCCACGCCGCGGCCGAGTCGGCGTCGTTCAGCGCGAATGCCACTAACCCGCGCAGATGCAAGCCTTCGGCATGATCCGGGTTGAGCGCGAAGACGTTCGCCAACGCGTCGCTCGCGGCCTCGAAGTGGCCCGACTGATAGGCGTCGAGCGCCCGCGCGTAATGGGCGAGGCTTGGGTCTGTGGACAAGGAAGTGGTAGGCATGACAGGCGAAATTCCGGTGATCTGCTCGAGAAAGCGGCAGCGGCGGATTATGAACCACCGTTGTCGAGGCTCATCCCAGAAAGGCACGACGATTGCGACACGCGATTCGAGCCTCATTCCCGCACAACGGCCTCGACGGTTTATGCTAGCGGGCCGCACCCATCACGCTACGCGCACCGCGAACCGACAGCAGCGGCCCGCGCTTCTCACTCCACGATCCCGATGACACGCGTCCGACGCCTGAACGACTCCTTCGATACCGGCCTTGTCTGGTTCCGCCGCGATCTGCGCAGCGCCGACCACGCCGCGCTTTACTACGCGCTCAAGCATTGCGAGCGTGTCTGGTGCATGTTCGTGTTCGACACGACCATTCTGCAACCGCTAGTCGATACGTGGCAGGCGAGGCATCCCGATACGGAGCCGCAAGATCGCCGCATCGAGTTCATTCTGGCGTCGCTCGGCCAGCTCGACGAGGCATTGCGCGCGAAGGGCGGCGGTCTGATCGTGCTGTACGGCGATCCCGCGGATCTGGTGCCGAAGCTTGCCGCGGAACTCGGCGTCGAAGCCGTGTTCGTCAATCACGACTACGAGCCGGTGGCAATCGCCCGCGACGAGGCCGTGCGGGAACAACTGAGCGACGCGTCGCGCCAGATGCTGACGTTCAAGGACCAGGTGATTTTCGAGCGCGACGAAGTGCTGACCGGCCAGAACAAGCCGTTCACGGTGTTCACGCCGTACAAGAACGCGTGGCTCAAGCAACTGAACGCGTTCGACCTGAAGCCTTATCCCGTCGATACGTATGCGAAACATCTGGCCGCCGTGCCGCGCAAACTCGACCGCAAACTGCCCACGCTGAAGCAACTCGGCTTTGCGCCGAGCAACCTCGCCGAGCTCGAATTGCCCACTGGGATGAGCGGTGCGCAGCAGCTGCTCGACGACTTCAAGACCCGTATCGACAGTTACGCCGATCGCCGCGATTTTCCCGCGGCGAAAGGGCCGAGCTATCTGTCTTTCCACCTGCGCTTCGGCACCGTGTCGATCCGCACGCTCGCCCGGCTCGCCCACGAGATGTCGCTACAACCGGACGGTAAAGGGTCGTCGACGTGGCTCTCGGAGCTGATCTGGCGGGACTTCTATTTCATGATTTTGTCGCATCATCCGCGACTGGCGAGCGGCGCGTCGTTCAAGGAAGAGTACGACCGCCTGCGCTGGGAGCGCGGCTCGCACGCCGACGAAGCGTTTGCCGCCTGGTGCGACGGGCGCACGGGCTATCCGCTGGTCGATGCCGCCATGCTGCAACTGAATCGCACGGGCTACATGCACAACCGTCTGCGGATGGTGACCGCGAGCTTTCTGGTGAAGGATCTGGGCGTGGACTGGCGGCTCGGCGAGCGCTACTTCGCCGAGCAGCTGAACGACTTCGATTTCTCGGCGAACAATGGCGGCTGGCAATGGGCGGCATCGACGGGATGCGACGCGCAGCCGTACTTCCGGATTTTCAATCCGGTGACGCAATCGGAGAAATTCGATGCAGAGGGCCGCTTCATCAAGCGATATTTGCCGCAACTCGCCAAAGTGCCGGCGAAATGGATTCACGCGCCATGGCAGGCGGGAGCGGAGCGGCTTGCGGAATTCGACGTGGTGCTAGGAAAAGACTATCCCGCGCCGATCGTCGATCACGCCGAAGCACGGCAGCGCACGCTAGCCCGTTTCGGCAAGTAAGAACACGCTAGATGTGATTTGCGCAGATTGCGCGGAGAGTCGAAAGGGGGGCGTTCGTCGCGTTGAAACTCGCTAGCTGCGCTAGCTGGCGACCGGAGCGCCCGACCCGGACGACTTAATACTGACCCATTTCGCCCATCCAGGACGGCTGGCGATTACGTGCCGAGCTGTCCAGTTTGCGCATACGGAATTCGAGGTCGTAAAGGTCCGTGGCTTCGGCCAGGAAGGCGTCGGCACGTTCTTTTGCGAGTTGATCGGGGGATTTGGTGAGAAACAGGAACAGGCGGCTAAGCAGGTACATGGTCGGCCTCGGCAATGAGATTAGGCGTTAACTCCTAAGGGATAACCCGCATTATAGGGAAAACCCTAGTCGCCGCCAACTCATTTCAAAAATGTCTTTTGCCGTTTATCTTCCGCCGGAAGAAGCCTCTGCCATGGCGTTTTCCGCGATACGACCGGTGCCCGTGCGCCGCTGGTGCTTGAAAAATTCCCAGATCATTGCGCTGGCGTCGGGTCCGGTGGCCGAGTGAAACGGCACCGCTTCGTCGCCACCGCTCCACGCATGAGCGAGCCCTTGTACGCGGCACAGGCGCACTACCCGGCGTCCGCCACGCACGTAATCGCGCGTTACCACGCCATTCTTACGATCTTCCCGCATTTCGCCGGATTTCCGGACGCTGTTTTCGTCGACAATTCGGTTGAGTCGGAGAAACTGCATGGCCAGTTGCTCGGAATTGACCGGGGCGACCACCTGATCGGAGTCGCCATGCAGGATGATGGCCGGCATACCGGGATAGCGGGCGACATCCACACTGTCGTCGATCAGCGCCGCCGGCTCACGCCGGGCGCCGCGCCGCATCACGTCCATGGCGGTAATGCCCGAGCGGGCTTCGCCGAAAGCCGGGCCCGAGTGCATGGCTACTGCGGCGAAATGCTCCGGATAGGTGACGGCCAGCAAAGCCGTTAACCCGGCGCCCGCGGAAATACCCGCGGCGTATACGCGCTCAGCGTCGAAACCGTGCTGAGCCACTAGCGCGTCCACCAGAGACACCACCGCGCGAGCTTCCGCGCCACCGGCGCTTTCGCTCGTGTCGTACCAGTGCCAGCAGCGATGCGAGTGCACATGCTTCGACTGCTCGGGATAAACGACGGCGAAGCCGAAGCGGTCCGCCAGCACGTTCATTCGCGAGCCTTCGGCGAATTCGTCGATGGATTGGGTGCAGCCGTGCAGCATGACCACGAGCGGCATGGTTTCGAACTCGTGCCCCGCCGGAATGTACAGCCCGTACTGCAGATGGTTGACCAACCGCCCGGGCGCCGCCGGCGCCGAGTGGAACGAACGGGTCCACGCACCGCTTGCCCAGGCGGAAGCGCGCGGGCGCACCCGAGATTCGCGCAGCGTGCGCGGCGCTTCCCGTTTGACTGGCGTACGCAGCGCGGCAGTCGGCTTGATTGGACGGACCTTGGCCGAAACCTTTTTGGCTGCGGGCCGCGCCGGACGTGTAGTCGCGCGCTTAACGGTTGCCTGCGTCTGCTCCGTCTGGATGACGAGCAGCCGCTTCAAACCGCGCAGCCAGATTTTCGAGAGACTTTTTGCCATCGGCGAATAACCTCGCAAAAAGGGACAGGGCCCGTTCATCCGAACGGCATTTTGTTGTGCAATGCACAATAACACCATTCCCCGTGCGATGCTGGAGGCCGGACCCGCACTTTCGCGCCGAAATTTCCGCTTGATGAACCCAACGGTCGGCCATCGATAGCGTCACCGAAGGACCTTGTTCGCCAGCCCACGTCCGGGCACAGATAGCTTGGTCGTCGGCCAACCTCGCCGGCGCAGCCCGTCTATACTGGCGAGGAATTTATTGGCGTGCGAGCCTGAGCCGGTCAATTTGCGGCAGACGCAGGTGTCGAGCGCGCGCCAGCACCAGCAACCAGGCAGCACCCGTTTATCCACCCAATCCTATGCGGCCCCCGGTCGCACTTCAGCCATGCCTGATTTACCCGTCCACCTGTGGTTCGCGATCACCAGCCTCGGCGGCGCCGGTATGACGCTGCCGCTCGCGTTGGCCATCGCGCTCTGGCTGGCGGTCGGCTACTCGTGGCGGCTCGCGGCGGGCTGGCTGCTGTTGCTCGGCGCGGCGATCGGTGTGGTCACCATCACCAAGCTGGCGTTTCTCGGATGGGGTGTCGGCGTGCGCGAGCTGGATTTCACAGGCGTCAGCGGGCACGCTACGCTATCCACCTCGGTGTATCCGGTCGCGTTTTTCCTGATGTTCCTGCCCGCGCGGTCGAAGTTGCGCGTCGTCGGCGTGTTGCTGGGCCTGGCAGTCGGCATTGCGGTAGGCCTGTCGCGCGTGGTGTTGAGCGCGCACTCGCCGTCCGAAGCGGTAACGGGCTGTCTGGTCGGCGCGCTGGCCGCTCTGCTGTTCGTGCGGATGGCGTGGGAGGCCAAGCCGGGACAATTGTCCGCGTGGCCGGTCACGGTGAGTCTGCTGCTGCTCGCGCTGCTCACCCATGGTGTTCACGTGCCGACCCAGCGCTGGGTCACGCACATCGCGCTGACGGTGTCCGGTCACGACCGGCCGTTCATCCGCGCGAAGTGGAAGGCGGTGCGAAAGGCCCACCGCGACATCGCGCCGTTGTCGCAGACATTCAATACGCTCGCGCCTGCGAGTAACCTTGCGGCCATCGCCTGACCTTCTGCGTGCGGCTCCCGCCGCGCCGGCCGTCCAGCGAAAGGCCGCCCGCGCGGCTTTCGTACCCAGCCTCCTCCCGCCGATCACCACCGCGCCGCCGACTGGCACAAGCCGTGCTGCCGCATTCATCCTTGCATCCGGCAGACGCGGCCACGAGCCGTCGTCGATTGCCGCCACGTCGAATCTACGAGGAGTGACCATGAACATCGATCTATCGGGCAAGACCGCCATTGTCAGCGCATCCACGGCAGGCATCGGTCTCGCCATCGCGACCGGCCTCGCCGCATCGGGCGCCGAAACGCTGATCAACGGACGCAAGCAGGAAGCCGTCGACCGCGCCATTGAAACGATCCGCAAAACCGCGCCGCAGGCCAAACTGCACGGCTTTGCCGGCGACCTCGGCTCGCGCGAAGGCTGCGATGCGCTGGCCAAGGCGGTGCCGCAAGCCGACATTCTCGTGAACAGTCTGGGTATTTTCGGGCCGGGCGATCTGTTCACCACCGGCGACGACGACTGGGAGCGCTACTTCCAGGTCAACGTGATGTCGGGTGTCCGTCTCACGCGCCACTATCTCAAGGGGATGATCGAGCGGCGCTGGGGCCGCGTCGTGTTCATTTCGTCGGAATCGGCACTGAATATTCCGCCCGACATGCTCGCCTATGGTTTCTCGAAGACCTCGCAGTTGAGCATTGCGCGCGGCATCGCCAAACAGGCGGCCGGCACGGGCGTGACGGTCAACTCGGTCTTGCCGGGACCGACGCTGTCGGACGGCTTCCGCGCGATGGTCGAAGACACGGCCAAAGAGCAGGGCAAGACCGTCGAACAGGTGGCGACCGAATTCGTCCGCGAGCATCGCAGCAGTTCGATCATCCAGCGCGCGGCGACGACCGAGGAAGTCGCGAACATGGTGGTTTACGTCTGCTCGCTGCAGGCCTCGGCGACTAGCGGCGCGGCGTTGCGCGTGGACGGCGGCGTGATCGATACGATCGCTTGAGGGAGCAGGCTTTCGGCTTCCTGGTGAATGCCGACACGCCGCTCAATGCAGGATAGGCGGCAACGACCCGCTATTTGCCGTGGCCGGACTGTCTCCCGGGCCAGCGGTGGCGGGCCGGGACGTCGCCGCGGCGTAGGTCGCGAGAGGTTTGTGCGCAGCGGACGGCGTGCCGGCCTGAAGCGTGTAGGACTTCGCATTGGGATTTTTCGCGAGGCTCGTGGTGTGGCGCGAGCCTTGCACCGGCGCCTTCGCCTTAGCGATCCGCACATCCCGTTTGTTGGTTTGAACGACCAGCGGCGCCTTACCGTGCGACTTGCTCCTGCCGGCGTGGTCCCCAGCCGTCGCGCCCTTCACGGCGCCCTTGCCCGCACTTTCCGCCGACGTCTTCTTCACGCTGCCATGCGCCGTCGCTTGACGACCCCGGCCCGGCACAGCCGCAACCTTCTGCGGCGTCTTCCCGTGCGCTCTGGTTTTCAGCTTCGACGACGCATGCTTCGCGCTCACGCTCTTCTTGCCGGTCCCGGCCTTCGCATGATGCGCGGCCGCCTCGGGCGGATTCCACACTTCGGCATAGTTAGCGGCCGTCGCTGCACCGGATACACACCATACGGCAAGCGCTGCGGCCGCCGTTGCTACTGCTCGAACCCACATCCCCTGCTTCTCCTGCTCTTCGATTAGCTAACGAGCCGCGATTATATTCCCTTGCATAAATCTCGATTTAGACTAATATCATTTTTCAGTACATAACAGGACTTACTCACCTCCCATGGCTCACGCTGCCCGCGCCACCCAATCCGAATCGCCCATTCGCCGGCCGGTTTCGGAGCCGTCCTTAACGGAAATGTCGGCGGCAGGTCTGCGCGCGTTCTTCAACATTGCACGCGACTGGGACTTGAGCGCCGAGGAACAAATCGTCCTGTTAGGCTCACCGGGCCGCTCCACCTACTTCAAATGGAAGGCGTCGCCTGCTTCGGCGCGCCTCGGTCGCGACACACTCGAGCGTCTGTCCTTGCTGCTGGGCATCTACAAGGCGCTGCAAATCCTCTTACCGCAACCCACCGCCGCCGACACATGGGTCAAGCGACCCAACAGCGCGCCGCCATTCGGCGGCCGGCGCGCACTGGACCGCATGCTGGCCGGCAATATCAGCGATCTGGTGGCGGTACGCCAATACCTCGACGCCATGCGAGGCGGCTGGGCGTGACTCCATCGCATTGGCAGGACCGCTGGCCGACAGCGCAGCTCGACTGGTCGCCCGCCTATCGGGTGATTCCCACGCGTTTTCCCGCCGTCAATCTGTTCGACCGGGTTGCCTCACCGGACGATTTCGACGCCCTCTACGCGCTCGAAGCCATGACCAACGACCGGTTGCGCACCGAGATCGGCGAACTCGATCTGGTGCCGCGCGAGGAGCGCCGTTTCGGCCCCGGCTACGGTCCGATCATGGCCGCGTTCACGCATCTGAATCCGCTGGGCAGCCGGTTTTCCGACGGCGCTTATGGGGTGTTCTATTGCGCCCGCTCACGGGATACCGCCATTGCCGAGACGCGGTACCACACCGCCCAGTTCATGCAGGCCACCCACGAAGCGCCCACGCGTGCGCAGATGCGGCTGTACACCGTGGTCGCGCAAGGGTCGGTGGTCGATATTCGCGGCGACGTGCGCAACGACGCAACGTCCGACGGCACGTCGGACCCGGCCGTGCTCTCACCCGTCGATTACCTGCCTGGCCAGTCGCTCGGGCGCGCGGTGCGCGAAGCAGGCGCGCCGGGCATCGTCTATCCGTCGGTGCGGGATCGGGCAGGCGCAGGCGAATGCCTCGCCGCGTTCAAGACCACGTTACTGCGCGATTGCCATCACGCGGCCTATCTCGAGTACAACTGGAACGGGTCGAGCGTCGATATGGTGTTCGAGCTGAATCAGGTCGGCTGACGCGCCTCACGTAGATTACGCAGATCAAGGCGGATCAAGGCAACGGCAGCGCCGCGGCGCCTTCCGCGCGCGCCGTCTCGACCGACACCGACCAGCGCCGCAACGCCTTCGGCTCGACGATCGTGAGCTTGCCGTCCTGCCCGAACGCGCCGGTGTCGATGAACACCTGCGAGCCGACCTGGCGGATATCGTGCATTGGCGTATGGCCGCAATAGGTCAGCGAGAGACCGCGTTGACGCACCGGGTCACCGTTGCCGAGTGCGAGTTCGCGTCCCCACAGCAATTGCTGGCGCGCTTCGGCGGAAAAGCTCCCGGCGTCGAGATCGGCGTCGCTGCCGAAGAACTCGGCATGCAGCACGTTGAAGCGTTCCTTGCCGCTGCCGACCACGCGCGCGAGCGGCAGCGCACGCAACCGCTCCGCGTAGTGCCGCAACCGTTCGTCCGGCACATTCGCCGCCCATATCCCGCCAATGTCGTACCACCATTGACGCCGCACGCGCCCTTCGGCGACCGCGCACAGCGTGTCTTCGTGATTGCCGAGCACGGCGTAGAACCACGGCTTGTCGAGCAGCGCCAGCGCTGCTTCGGAATGCTCGCCGCGATCCACCAGGTCGCCGACCGAGAACAACCGGTCGCAGGTGGGATCGAACGCAATGGAGCGCAGCAGGTGACGCAGCGCGTCCATACAGCCGTGCAGATCGCCGACGACGAAGTCGCGGCCGCGCAGATTGGCCGGATGATGCTCGACGACCCGCTGGGCGGCCGGCTGAACAGAGGTAGGAAGTACAGAAGCCATGACCGGATGATAGTGGGGCAACACGAATGCGTATGCGCGGTGCCCATCGTAACCCGACCTCGCGGACGGCGGAATCCGCGTAAAGCGAAACAAAAAAATCGCCGCATAACGGTGTGAACGAGGTGCACATGGCGCGTCTGAAAGCGGCACGCAAGCCCAATACGGAACACTGACGCAAACGGCGCTCCCCTCTTCCACAACCGGCTTGGGCTCGCGAGTAGAATCCGCGACACCCGACCCATACGGCGTACCTCATGCTCACGAAATACTATCCGCAGGTTTTCCGCAATCGGCCCCGCATGCTGATCGGTCTCGCGATCGGCATCGTCGCTGCACTGTTCGTCCCCGCCAGCACGCGCACCATGGTGCGCGTGCTGGCCGGCTGGGACGCGGCCGTCTGGAGTTATCTGTTGCTGATCTGGGTACACATGGCCATCGCCGATGAAGGACGTGTGCGCGAATTCGCCAGGCGTGACGACGAGAACGCGGGCGTCGTACTGTTCGTCATCTGCATTGCGACGATCGCCAGCGTCGCGGCCATCGTCATGGAACTGGCTTCCGCCAAAGCACCGGCAGGCGCCGGCGGTCCGGTCGCCTGGCATTACGTGCTGACCGGCCTCACGCTGATCGGCGCCTGGTTCATGATCCCGACCATCTTCACGCTGCATTACGCGCGGCTCTACTACGACGCCAACGCGCCGGAAACGCCGTTGCTATTCCCCGATCATCAACTCGAACCGAACTACTGGGACTTCCTGTATTTCTCCTTCACCATCGGCGTGGCTTCGCAAACATCGGATGTCGTATTGCGCTCGCGCACGATACGGCGCGCCGCACTCGCGCAGTCGATCCTGTCGTTCTACTTCAACGTGGCCGTGCTGGGCTTGTGCGTGAACATTGCCGCGGGGTTGCTCGGCTCGTGAGCGAAGCTGGCGCGCCTTCGCTTTTTGCGAGGCGCCCTTATGCGGCAAACGCGTGACAGTGGCGGCCAGCGCCCCCGCGCACACCATTCCACACGCAGGTAATTCCCACTCCCGTCCCACCTCTTTTACACGCGCCTGCCTCTGGCTCCGATGCCGCTTCAGGCATTGCAACGCCCCGAGACCTCGGCCAGCCCAACTTCCGACGATCCACACCCGCGCACTGGCACACGGTTTGCTGCAATCTGCGAATAGTTCTGGCCAGCCTCGTGCAGCCGTCGTTCGATATCAAAGCACTTCTTACTGGCCAGCGGCGTGACGATCTTTGCACTACATTGACCAGACGCGCCCTCGCTTCAAGCATTGCGCGGCAGTTGGCTCTGGAAGCCCAATGAGCGTTGTGATCGCATGCCACTTGCATCCACACCGCAGCAGGACGAATCTGGAAACCACCGATGGAATCTCCACACGGGTATGCGCCGCGGATCTACTTTTTCCATTCACTTCTGGTCGGGCCGCTCGATGCATGGCCCGCGCAGTTCGCCCACGCGGCCGGACTGGGCTTCGACCACGCACTGATCGGCAATCTCTTCGAGCCAGGCCAGGCCGGCCACGGACAGGTGGTCGGCAATCACGCACGCCTGCATCCGGTGTTCGAAGCCGGCGATCAGCCGGCGACCGACGCGCTGCGCAAGCTCGTCGAATCCGCCCGTCAGCAGAACATCAGCCTGCTGGTCGATCTGGTCATCGACCGCATGGCGGCGGACGGCGCGCTGTTCGCCGAGCACCCCGACTGGTTTCATCCATCCGAATCCGATGAGGCGCGGCTCGACCCGCGTCACGTGCATCGCGAGGACAACGTCGCCTATGCGAACTTCGACGAATCGACGCCGGGCGGTTCCGCGCTGATCGAATGGTGGACCCGCCAGTTGCTCGCGCTCGCCGAAGCCGGCGTGAAAGGCTTTCGCTTCGACTCGCCGCATCGTGTGCCCGCTTCGGTGTGGCGGCGTCTGGGCGACGTGGTGCGCGCCCAATATCCCGACGTCCGCTTTCTCGCCGCGACGCCGGGCCTCGCCCGCAGCGATCTGGCCGGCCTCGAAGGCGCGGGCTTCGACAGCGTGTTCTCTTCCGTGCGCTGGTGGGACTTCCGGTCCAGCTGGATGGTGGAAGAGCACGCGGTGCTCGCACGCATTGGCAGACCGATCACCTTCCCGGAAGCGCCCTATGGCAACCGCCTCGCCGCCGATCTCGGCGCCGCGCACGATGCCACGATCGTCGAGCGCGCCTATCGCCGTGCGCTGTTCACGTCGGCCGTGCTCGGCACTGGCTGGCTGATGCCGATGGGTTTCGAATACGGCCTGAGCGAAGCCATGTCGCAGAGTCGCGGCGACGCTTCGCAATTCGCCCTTGCGGTGCAAGCAAAACGCTTCGACCTGTCCGAACAGATCGCTCATGTGAACGACGTCGCGCGTAAAACGCACACGCTGCAAGCGAACGGCGAATTGCGTCCGCTGAGCGGTCCCGGCGCGAACGCCGCGGTCCTGCTCCGCGCGGATCAAGCCGATCTGCGCGACGCCCAGGAAGCGGTGTTGATCGCCATCAACCCCGAACTCGGCGCGCCGCTGCGCGTCGATCCGGCGCGCTTCCTCGCCGGCATACCGGGCAACTTCACGCGCTTCGTGCCGCTCGACGCACCCGGTCACGTCACGCCCACGGGCCTCACGCCATTCACGCTGGCGGCGGGTGCGGTGCGCGTGTTCCGCGCCATCAGCGAAAAGCCGATCCGCCTCGCGCCGCCCATCGACAAGGCGAACAGCAAACGCAGCGGTCGCAAGACCGTGCTCGAAGCGATCACCGCACCGCGTGTCGCGATCGAAAGCGTGTCGCCGTCGGTCGAGCATGGCCGTTTCGCCGCCAAGCGGACGATCGGCGAACGCGCCGAAATCAGCGCGGCGATTTTCGCGGAAGGTCACGACAAGATCGCGGCCGCCGTCGTCTGGCGCGCCGCCGACGAAACCGTCTGGCACGAAGCGCCGATGGCGCAGGCGCAGCCGGCCGGCCTCGATATCTGGAAAGCGCGCATTCCGCTCGAACGCATGGGCCGTCACGAGTTCACGGTGATCGCGTGGCGCGACGACTTCGCGTCGCTAGTCGAGCACGTGCAGAAAAAACTCAAAGCCGGTCAGACCGTCGAAACCGAACTCGACGAAGCGACGCATCTGTTCGCACTGGTGCTGGCCGAAGTGGAAACCGTGGAAGGCGCGGTGACCGAGCCGCTCGAACATATCGTCAAGGTGTTCACCAAGGCGGACCCCGAGACGAAGCTCGCTTTGCTGCTCGCGCCGACCACTGCGAAAGCGATGACCGCCGCGCGTCACCGGCCGTTCCTGAGCCGCGACCCGGTCATCTACAAGATCGACGCCGAGCGCACCGCCGCGAGTTTCGCAAGCTGGTACGAGATCTTCCCGCGCTCGATGAGCGACGACGAGTCGCGCCACGGCACCTTCGCGGATGTCACGACCAAGCTGCCGCGCATTCGCGACATGGGCTTCGACGTGCTGTATTTCCCGCCGATCCACCCAATCGGCGTGGCCAACCGCAAAGGCCGCAACAACACGCTGAACGCGCAACCGGGCGACGTCGGCAGCCCGTACGCAATCGGCGGCGTGGAAGGCGGCCACACCGCCGTGCATCCGCAACTCGGCACGCTCGACGACTTCAAGGCGATGCTGAAGGCCGCGCACGAGCACGGTCTGGAAATCGCGCTCGACTTCGCGGTGCAGTGCTCGCCGGATCACCCGTGGTTGAAGGAGCATCCGACGTGGTTCGCGTGGCGCCCGGACGGCACGCTGCGTTACGCCGAAAATCCGCCGAAGAAGTATCAGGACATCGTCAACCCCGACTTCTATGCGCACGACGCCAAGCCGGACCTGTGGCTCGCGCTGCGCGACGTGTTCCTGTTCTGGATCGACGCGGGCGTGCGCATTTTCCGCATCGACAATCCGCACACCAAACCGCTGCCGTTCTGGGAATGGGTGATCGGCGACGTGCGCGCGCGCTTCCCTGAAACCATCTTCCTCGCCGAAGCTTTCACCCGGCCGCGCATGATGAACCGGCTCGGCAAGATCGGCTTCTCGCAGTCGTACACGTATTTCACGTGGCGCGAATCAAAGCGCGATTTTATCGAGTACATGACCGAGTTGACGCAAACCGGCGCGCGCGATTCGTACCGGCCCAACTTCTTCGTCAATACGCCGGACATCAACCCGCGCCATCTGCAGTCGCAAGGACGCTCGGGCTTCCTGATTCGCGCCGCGCTCGCCGCGACGCTCGCCGGGGTCTGGGGCGTATATAGCGGCTTCGAACTGTGCGAGGCCGCGGCGCTCCCCAACAGCGAGGAGTATCTCGACTCCGAGAAATATCAGCTGCGTGCGTGGGACTGGAACCGGCCCGGCAATATCGTCGGCGAAGTGGGGGCGTTGAACCGGATTCGCCGCGCGAACCCGGCGTTGCAAACGCATCTCGGCCTGACGTTCCTCACCGCGCACAACGACCACATCCTGTTCTTCGAGAAAGCGACCGAGTCGCGCGACAACGTGATCGTCGTCGCGATCAATCTCGATCCGTTCAACGAACAGGGCGCGGACGTCGAATTGTCGTGGGACACTTTCCAGCAATGGAACCTGCACGACCATGGCGCACTGGAAGTCACCGACCAGATGACCGGCGCGCGTTTCGAATGGCACGGCCGCTGGCAGCATATCCGGCTCGGCTCGGGCCAGCCGTTCTCCATCTGGCGCATCGCGCCGCTGGGCGGCCTGCCCGCCGAGCGTCCCGATGAATCTGCCAGCGACTCCGACAGCGACTCCGACAGCGCCTATCACGCAGACGCTGACAAACCCACTCCTACGGAAGGTGCGACATGAAGCGTGACGACCCAGCTCAAACCAAGTCGCCGACCCAGACGGACGCCGCCACCGGCGGCGCCGCGAAAGCCCGCACGAATCGCCGCGGCAAGCCCGCGGCGCTGAGCGACGATCCGCTCTGGTACAAGGACGCGATCATCTATCAGGTGCACATCAAGTCGTTTTTCGATGCGAACAACGACGGCGTGGGCGACTTCCCCGGTCTGATCGCAAAGCTCGACTACATCGCCGAACTCGGCGTGAACGCGATCTGGCTGCTGCCGTTCTATCCGTCGCCGCGTCGCGACGACGGCTACGACATCGCCGACTACCGCAACGTGCATCCCGACTACGGTCAACTGTCGGACGTCAAACGCTTCATTCAGGAAGCGCACGCGCGCGGCATCCGCGTAATTACCGAGCTGGTGATCAACCACACGTCCGACCAGCACCCCTGGTTTCAGCGCGCGCGCCGCGCGAAGCCGGGCTCGAATCATCGCAACTACTACGTGTGGTCCGATACGGACAAGAAGTACGAAGAGACGCGCATCATCTTCATCGACTCGGAGCCGTCGAACTGGACGCACGACCCGGTGGCCGGCGCGTACTACTGGCACCGTTTCTATTCGCACCAGCCCGATCTGAACTTCGACAATCCCGCCGTGCTGAAAGAAGTGCTGCAGGTCATGCGGTTCTGGCTCGATATGGGGATCGACGGGCTGCGACTCGATGCCGTGCCGTACCTCGTCGAGCGCGACGGTACGAACAACGAGAACCTGCCCGAAACCCACGCGGTGCTGAAGAAAATCCGCGCGACCATCGACGCGGAATATCCGAACCGGATGCTGCTCGCCGAAGCGAACCAGTGGCCGGAAGACGTGAAAGAATACTTCGGCGACGAAGACGAATGCCACATGGCGTTCCACTTCCCGCTGATGCCGCGCATCTACATGTCGATCGCGAGCGAAGACCGCTTCCCGATTACCGACATCATGCGGCAGACGCCGGACTTGCCCGAATCGAACCAGTGGGCCATCTTCCTGCGCAATCACGATGAACTGACGCTCGAAATGGTCACGGATTCCGAACGCGATTACTTGTGGAATACGTATGCGAGCGATCGCCGCGCCCGTCTGAACCTCGGCATTCGCCGCCGTCTCGCGCCGCTGATGGAGCGCGACCGCCGCCGTATCGAACTGATCAACTCGCTGCTGCTGTCGATGCCAGGCACCCCCGTGATTTATTACGGCGACGAACTCGGCATGGGCGACAACATTCACCTGGGCGACCGCGACGGCGTGCGCACGCCGATGCAATGGTCGTCCGACCGCAACGGCGGATTCTCGCGCGCCGATCCCGAGCAACTCGTGTTGCCGCCGGTGATGGGCTCGCTGTACGGCTTCGACGCGGTGAACGTGGAAGCGCAAAGCCGCGACCCGCATTCGCTGCTGAACTGGACGCGCCGCATGCTCGCCACGCGACGTGCCAAGCAGACGTTCGGACGCGGCACGATCCGCTTCCTGAAGCCGGAGAACCGCAAGATTCTCGCGTATCTGCGGGAGATTCCCGGCGAGCCGCCGATTCTCTGCGTGGCCAATCTGTCGCGCGCACCGCAAGCCGTCGAACTCGATCTGTCGGAATTCAACGGCTCGGTGCCGATCGAAATGACTGCGGATTCCGTGTTCCCGCCCATCGGCCAGCTGACCTATCTGCTGACGTTCCCGCCGTACGGTTTCCTGTGGTTCATGCTGTGCCCGGGCGGACAACGTCCGACATGGGCGCAGGCGCCGTCGGAGCCGCTGCCCGAATTCGTCACGATCGTGATACGCGACGGCCAGGCCGGCCCGACGCCGGAAAACGTCCGCTTGCTCGAATCCGAAGTGTTGCCGTCCTGGCTAAGCCGCCGCCGCTGGTTCGCGTCGAAAGACAAGAAGATGCATGCGGTCCGCCTCGCCGCGCTCACGACGATTCCTCAAGGCGGCTTCGCGTTCACCGAGATCGAAGCGGATGTCGGCGACCACACCGAGCGCTATGTGGTGCCGATCGCGATTACCTGGGGTGGCGAGACCACCACGCCGCTCTTCATTCAACTCGCGCTGGCGCGCGTGCGCCGCGGCCGCAACGTCGGCCATCTGACGGATGCGTTCGCGCTGCCCATCTTCGCGCACAACGTGATGCGCAAGCTGCGCGAACGCGCGGTCGTGCCGACCGTGCAGAAGAGCGAGATCCGCTTCATTCCGACCGATCGTTTCGACGAACTCGCGTCGCTCGGCGAGCAGCCGGAGATTCGCTGGCTCGCGGCGGAACAGAGCAACAGTTCGCTGATCATCGCCGACGCGGCCGTGCTGAAACTGGTGCGCCGTCTCGCCAGCGGGATTCATCCCGAAGCGGAAATCAGCCGTTATCTGACCAAGCTCGGCTATGCGAATACCGCGCCGCTGTATGGCGAAGTGGTGCGCGTCGATCCGGAAGGCGTGCCGCATACGCTTTGTATTCTGCAAGGCTTCATCGACAATCAGGGCGATGCGTGGAACTGGTCGCTCGACTATCTGCGCCGCTCGGTGGACGAACTCGCGATTGCCGTCGACACGGAGTCGACCACGCCGGATCGCGGCAACGAAGCCGTTCTCATGGAAGGCTATAGCGCGCTCGCGGGCATCATCGGCAAGCGGCTCGGCGAGTTGCACGTTGCGCTCGCGTCGCCGACCGACGACGAAGCCTTCGCGCCCGAACCCGCCAACGCCGCGCAAGTGAAGGCGTGGGTGGACGGCACGCAGACAATGCTCGCCAGCGCGCTCGACCTGCTCGCGCCGCGTATCGAGCAGATTAGCGAGCCGGAAACCAAAGCGCTGGCGCAAAGCCTGATCGACCGCCGCGCTGCGCTGGTCGAGGCCGTCGACAAGCTGGTTCCCGCCGATGCCGCCGCGCTGCGCATTCGCATTCACGGCGACTTCCATCTGGGGCAGGTGCTGGTTGCGCAGGGCGACGCCTATCTGATCGACTTCGAAGGCGAGCCCGCACGCTCGCTCGACGAGCGTCGTCAGAAGTCGAGCCCGCTGCGCGACGTGGCCGGCCTGATGCGCTCGCTGTCGTATGCGAGTGCCGCCGCGCAGTCCACGACGGAAAGCGCGCCGCAGCAAACGGCCGACCGCAAGCGCGCCTTGTTCGATCGCTTCCGCGCGCACGCCACGCAGCAGTTCCTCAACGAATACCGCGCGGCAGTCGCGTCGTCTCCCGAACCGCTCGTCGCACCGGAATTCGAAGAGAAGCTGCTCGATCTGTTCCTGATTGAGAAAGCCGCCTACGAAATCCGTTATGAAGCGGCGAACCGCCCGACCTGGCTCGGCTTGCCGGTCCGTGGTCTGGCCGCGCTCGCGAGCCGTCTGCTCGGCGATACCGGCGCGTCGCAAGATTCTTCCACCCAGGCGCCCGGCGCCGCCACACCGCCTAATTCGGCCGAGGGTGACCATGAGTGAGCATGATCCGGCCATAGGCCTCCAACCGCTCGATATCGACGCACTCGTCGAAGCGCGGCATCCCGATCCGTTCTCGCAACTCGGGTTGCATCAGACCGATGCGGGACCGGTCGTGCGCGCGTTCCTGCCGAACGCGGCGCGGGTCACCGTCGTCGCGCGCGCCGACGGCGCGACGCTCGGCGAACTCGAACAGCTGCGCCCGGGACTGTTCTCGGGACGCGTGAGCTCGGCCGCGCCGTATCGCTTGCGGATCGACTGGCATGGCGTCGAGCAGGAAGTCGAGGACACGTATTCGTTCGGTCCGGTGCTCGGCGACGAACCGCTCGGGCGCATCGCGGGCGGCGATCCTTATGCCGTGCTCGAATGCCTCGGCTCGCGGCCGATGGAAATCGACGGCGTGCCCGGCGTGCGCTTCGCGGTCTGGGCGCCGAATGCGCGCCGCGTGTCCGTGGTCGGCGACTTCAATGCATGGGACGGTCGCCGTCATCCGATGCGGTTGCGGCATCAGGCCGGCGTGTGGGAATTGTTCGTACCGCGCGTCGGTCCGGGCACGCGCTACAAATACGAGCTGCTGTCGCGCGACGGCCATCCGTTGCCGTTGAAGGCCGACCCCTGCGCAATGCAGACGGAAAAGCCGCCGGGCACCGCGTCGATCGTCGCGCATGTCGACGAGATCGAGCAGTTCCCGTGGACCGACCACGACTGGATTCATTCGCGGGCGGACAAGCAGACGCCGCGCTCGCCGATCTCGATCTACGAAGTGCACGCGGAATCGTGGCTGCGCATCGCGGAAGAAGGCAACCGCGCGCTCGATTGGGAAGAACTGGCCGAACGCCTGATTCCGTACGTGAAGAGCATGGGCTTCACGCATCTGGAATTCATGCCGATTGCCGAGCATCCGTTTGGCGGTTCGTGGGGCTATCAGCCGCTCGGGCAATTCGCACCGTCGGCGCGCTTCGGCAAACCGGAACAGTTCGCGCTGTTCGTCGACAAGGCGCACGAGGCGGGCATCGGCGTGATTCTGGACTGGGTGCCCGCGCACTTTCCGAACGACGCGCATGGGCTGATCGAATTCGACGGTACGCCGCTCTACGAGCACGCCGATCCGCGCGAAGGCTATCACCAGGACTGGAACACGATGATCTACAACCTCGGTCGTAACGAGGTGAGCGCGTTCCTCGTGGCGTCCGGTCTCGCGTGGCTCAAGCGCTATCACGTGGATGGTTTGCGAGTCGACGCGGTGGCGTCGATGCTGTATCGCGACTACTCGCGCGCCGCCGATCAGTGGGTGCCGAACATCTACGGCGGCCGCGAGAATCTCGAGTCGATCGCGTTTCTCAAACGGCTCAACCACGAAGTCGGCTACGTCCCCGGCGTGCCGGGCGCGATCACCATCGCGGAGGAGTCGACCGCATGGCCCGGCGTGACCGCACGCGTCGAAGACGGCGGGCTCGGCTTCCAGTTCAAGTGGAACATGGGCTGGATGCACGACACACTGCATTACATGGAAGAGAACCCGGTCTATCGCCAATACCATCATCACATGCTGACGTTCGGCATGGTGTACGCGTATTCGGAGCGCTTCGTGCTGCCGCTGTCGCACGACGAAGTGGTGCACGGCAAGGGTTCGTTGCTCGGCAAGATGCCTGGCGACACGTGGCAGCGCTTCGCCAACCTGCGCGCGTATTTCGGTTTCATGTGGACCCACCCTGGCAAGAAGCTGCTGTTCATGGGCGGCGAATTCGGGCAACTGGCGGAGTTCAATCACGACGCGTCGCCGCACTGGCATCTGCTCGACGATCCGAACCATCACGGCGTGCAGAAGCTGGTGCGCGATCTGAACCACCTGTACAGCGCGGAGCCCGCGTTGCATCTGCTGGACACCGAGCCGGGCGGCTTCGAGTGGCTGGTCGGCGACGACAGCGGCAACAGCGTGTATGCGTATCGTCGCACCGACGGTGCGGGCCGCGAAGTCGTCGTCCTCTGCAACATGACGCCGGTGCCGCGAGTGGGGTATCGCGTCGGCATGCCGCGCGGCGGTCGCTGGGCCGAGGTACTCAATACGGATGCGGGCGTCTATGGCGGTTCGAACATGGGCAACGGCGGCCTGATCCACACCGAGGAAATTTCCAGCCACGGCCGGCCGCATTCCGCCGCGCTGACGCTGCCGCCTCTGGCGACCATCGTATTGCGAGCCGAGTAAAGCGGGTGGGTTGAGACGAGCGCGCGGGTGCCAACCCGCGCGCTCGTTGCATGGAGGTCCGCGATAGGGCTGATCACTCAGAACCAGCAAGGGGAAACATGTCGCACGCAATGCCTGACCGGCTGCTGCCCGGCTCGCCCTATCCGCTCGGCGCCAAGTGGGACGGCCTCGGTGTCAACTTCGCGGTGTTCTCGGCGAACGCGCAGAAAATCGAGCTTTGCCTGTTCGATCCAACGGGTCGCAAGGAAATCCGCCGCTACCCGCTTCCCGAATGCACCGACGAGGTCTGGCACGGCTATTTGCCGAACGCGCATCCGGGCACCGCTTATGGTTTTCGTGCGCACGGTCCGTATCAGCCGCAGCAGGGACATCGCTTCAATCCGCACAAGCTGTTGCTCGACCCGTATGCGCGCAAGCTGGTAGGACAGTTCCGCTGGTCCGATGCTTTGTTCGGCTATCGCGTGCATTCGAACCGCGCCGACCTGTCCATCGACCGGCGCGACTCGGCGCCGGCGATGGCCAAGTGCGTGGTGATCGACGAAGCGTTCGACTGGTCGCACGACACGCGGCCCAACGTGCCGTGGGGCGAAACCATCGTCTACGAAACGCATGTGCGCGGCGCGTCGATGCTGCGTGCCGATTTGCGTCAGCACGAGCGCGGCACCTTCGCCGCGTTGTCCTCGCCGGAATTCATCGACCATCTGCAGAAGCTCGGCGTGACCGCGGTCGAACTGCTGCCCGTGCATGCGTTTCTGAACGACCGCTTTCTCGTCGAACGCGAACTGCGCAACTACTGGGGTTACAACACCGCGTCGTTTTTCGCGCCGGAGCCGTCCTATCTCAGCACGCACCGGCTCGACGAAATGCGCATTGCCGTGCGCCAGTTGCACGCGGCCGGTATCGAAGTGATTCTCGACGTGGTCTACAACCACACGTGCGAAGGCGGCGAGATGGGGCCGACCGTGTCATGGCGCGGACTCGACAACGCCAGCTACTACCGGCTGATTCCCGGCGACGAACGACGCCATATTAACGACACCGGCTGCGGCAACACGCTCGACCTGACGCATCCGCGCGTGCTGCAGATGGTGATGGATTCGCTGCGTTACTGGTCGACGGCGTTCAACATCGACGGCTTCCGTTTCGATCTCGGCGTGACGCTCGGGCGTGAGCAGCACGGCTTTGATCCCGGCTCCGGCTTCTTCGATGCGTTGCGCCAGGACCCGATCCTGTCGACGCGCAAGCTGATCTCCGAACCGTGGGACATCGGTCCCGGCGGTTATCAGCTCGGCAATCATCCGCCGGGTTTCGCCGAATGGAACGACCGATTTCGCGATACCGTGCGCCGCTTCTGGCGCGGCGATGCCGGCTTGCGGCCCGATCTCGCGGCGCGCCTCACGGGCTCCGCCGATCTGTTCAACCGGCGCTTCAGGAAACCGTGGGCATCGGTCAATTTCGTCTCGTCGCATGACGGATTTACGTTAGCCGACATCACCGCCTACGAGCACAAGCACAACGAAGCCAATCGCGAAGGCAACAACGACGGCCACAATGAAAATTGCAGCCGCAACTGGGGCGTCGAAGGACCGACCGACGATCCGGCGATTCTCGCCACGCGCAAACGCGTCGCCCGCTCTCTCATCGCCACGCTGCTGATGGCGCTCGGCACGCCGATGCTGCTGGCCGGCGACGAGTCGCTGCGCACGCAGAACGGCAACAACAACGCGTATTGCCAGGACAACGAGCTCTCGTGGATCGACTGGGACCGCGCGCAATCGCCCGATGGGCAACAGATGGCCGCATTCGTCGCGCGCGTGATCGCGCTGCGCAAGCAGCATCCGTTGCTGCGCGAGACGCGCTTTCTGTTCGGCGACCGCGAAGTGTTGCCGGGGCTGTTCGACGTCGGCTGGTTCGACGAACACGGCGATCCGCTCACCATCGAGGCATGGCAGGACCCCGAAGGTCGCGCGTTCACATTGCGACGCGCCGGACCTGGCCTGAACGGCGCCACCGAAGTTTTGCTGCTGATGCTCAACGCGGCGCCCGAACCGCTGCGTTTCACACCGCCGGCCCCGCACCTGGAATGGCACGTGCTGCTGAACACTGCCGAGCCGGAAAGCGCACCGTTCCGGCTGGCGTCGCCGGATATCGAAGTGGCGGCGCACGGCCTCGTCATGCTGGCCGCGCAACCGGTCGGCGAAGCAGATTGGCAGGCCGGCTGGAAAGCCGGCCCGCAACATGGACCGCGCCTGTTGACCGCGCTGCCGCCGGATCCCGGCGCGCATGCGCCGTCCGACGATACGTCGCCGACTACGTGAGTCGCGACCAGTCGGTCAGGCGAAAAGCACAAACGCAGCTCTCGAGCAAAACCGAATGGTGAAGAATCATGTCCGAAACACCGATTGATCCGCACGCGCATCATCACGCGCACTGCCTGCCCTTCGGCGCCCAGTTGCTGGGCGCGTCGGGCACGAAGCCGCGCACGCGCTACCGTTTCTGGGCACCGTCCTGCACGCGCGTCGACGTGGACATCGAGAATGGACCCGCGCAAGGCGTGCACGCCATGACGCCGAGCGGCAATGGCTGGTTCGAAGCGACCGTCGATGGCGGCGCCGGCACGCTGTACCGCTTCCGGCTCGATGGCGAGCAACCGGTGCCCGATCCGGCCTCGCGTTTCCAGCCGCAGGACGTGCATGGTCCGAGCGAAGTCATCGACCCGCGCGCTTACCGTTGGGAGCACACCCGCTGGCACGGACGTCCCTGGGAAGAGACCGTGCTGTACGAGTTGCATGTCGGGACGATGGGCGGTTATGCGGGCGTGCAGAAGCGCTTGCTTGAACTCGCCGCGCTCGGCGTGACGGCCATCGAACTGATGCCGCTAAACGACTTTCCCGGCAAGCACAACTGGGGTTACGACGGCGTTCTTCCGTATGCGCCCGATTCCGCTTACGGCCGCCCCGAGGAACTCAAGGCACTGGTCGATGCGGCCCACGGCCTGGGCCTGATGGTGTTTCTCGACGTGGTCTATAACCACTTCGGGCCGGACGGCAATTATCTGCACGCGTACGCGAAGCCGTTTTTCCGCGAAGGCACGCATACGCCGTGGGGTCCGGCCATCGACTTCGACCGCAGCGAAGTGAGCGAATTTTTCACCGACAACGCGGCGTACTGGATCAACGAATACCGGATCGACGGTCTGCGTTTCGACGCGGTGCATGCCATCGACAATCATGCGTGGCTGCGCGAACTGTCCGACCACATTCGCGCAAAAGTGCAGCATGGGCGGCATGTGCACCTCGTGCTCGAAAACGAGCACAACAGCGCGAGCCTGCTGGAAACGCATTTCGACGCGCAATGGAACGACGACGCGCACAACACGCTTCACGTGTTGCTGACCGGCGAAACCGAAGGCTACTACCACGCGTACGAAGATCAACCGATTCGCCGCCTTGCGCGCGTGCTGTCGGAAGGTTTCGTGTATCAGGGCGAGCCTTCGCCGCTGCACGACGGCGCACCGCGCGGCGAACCGAGCGGCGATCTGTCGCCGACCTCGTTCGTGATGTTCCTGCAGAACCACGACCAGGTCGGCAACCGCGCGTTCGGCGAGCGTCTGCGCAAGCTGACCACCGACGACGCGTTGCGCGCCGCGACCGGTTTGCTTCTGCTGTCGCCGCAAATTCCACTGCTGTTCATGGGCGAAGAATACGGCTCGACCCAGCCGTTCCTGTTCTTCACCGACTACACCGGCGAGCTGGCCGATGCCGTGCGCGAAGGACGCCGCCGTGAATTCGCCCGCTTCTCCTCGTTCAGCGACGAAAAGCGCCGCGCGCAGATTCCCGATCCGAACGATGTGAAGACTTTCGCCGCGTCTTCGCCGCCTGTCGAAGCAACTCACACGAGCGCCGGCGACGACGCGCGCGACCGGCTCGACTGGCTGCATTTCTACCAGACCGCACTGGCCGTGCGCGCCCGCCTCATTACGCCGCGGCTCAAACACAGCAAGGCGCTCGGTGCGACCGTGCTGACCCACGCCGATGGCGCCGATGCGCATGCGCTCGTCGCGCGCTGGAGGCTCGGCGACGGCGAGACGCTGTCCATTGCATTGAATCTGTCGAAGGACAGTGTGCCGCTCGCGGAAGTGCCGGACGGCAAGGTGATTTTCGAAACGCCGCCGCGCGTACACGAGCAACTGGACAGCGGTTCGTTGCCGCCCAATACGTTCATCGCGTGGGTGAGTGGCGACGTCGGCAGCTATGCGGCCCGTCACGATGCACGCATTGCCAGCAGCCAACAGGAGCGCTCCGAGTGACCACCCGACGCCCCAACAACGACACGATCGTCACGCTCGCGCAACGCGCGGGCTTCGAGGTCGAATGGCAGGACGCGCATCATCAAACCCGTAGCGTGCCCGAACACACGCTCGCCGTGTTGCTCGAACGGATGGGTTTGCCCTGCGCGAACGCCACGCAGATTCGCCAGAGCGCCGCCGCGCTCGAAGCCGAAACGTCCGGCCGCAAATTGCCGCCGCTGATGACCGCGCAAGTCGGCCGCGGTATTGCGCTGCCGTCCGCCGCGGTGAAGTCGGCCAGTCACTACCGGATCGAACTCGAAAGCGGCTCGATTATCGATGGACGATTTACCGCGCCCAAGGGTGAGGAAGCGTTGCTCTCGCCGATCGACGAAGCCGGGTATCACACGCTGGTGCTCAACGAGCAGCGTGTCACGCTGGCGGTCGCGCCGGCACGCTGCTATACCGTGGCGGATGCGTGGCGCACGCAGCATGGGGAAAACGGTGGCGATGCCGATAGCGCTGGCGAAGCGCCGCCTTTGTGGGGCGTCGCCGCGCAGTTGTACGGTTTGCGTCGCGACGGCGACGGCGGCATCGGCGATTACACGGCGCTCGCGCAGATTGCCGCGCAAAGCGCGAAGCATGGCGCGCATGCCCTCGCTGTCAGCCCGACTCACGCGATGTTCAGCGCGGAGCCCAACCGCTTCAGCCCCTACTCGCCGTCGTCGCGTTTATGGCTGAACGTCACGCATATCGATCCGGCCGCGGTGTTCGGCGAGGAAGCGGCGCGTGCCGCGCGTGACTCGGCCCGCAGCGACGATACGTGGTCGCAACTCGAAGCATTACCGCTGATCGACTGGCCGGCTGCCGTCACGCTGAAACTCAAGGTGTTGCGCGCGCTGTACGAGCACTTTTGCAGCGAAGACCGGGCGCAGGATACGCAGCGTGCGCTGGAATTCCACGGCTTCTGCGAACGGGCCGGTCGTGCGCTCGAAGATCACGCGCGCTTCGAAGCGCTGCAGGCCGTTCAGCTTTCGCAGCCAGACGGTCACGGTCATTGGCGCGACTGGCCCGATGCATTGCGCGATCCGCGCAGCCCCGAGGTCGAGGCCTTTGCCGACGCGAATCGCCATGAAGTGGACTTTCATCTGTTCCTGCAATGGCTCGCGGCCAAGGGTTTGTCGCACGCCCAGCATGCGGCGAGCGAGGCCGGCATGTCGGTCGGACTGATCGCCGACCTGGCCGTCGGTTGCGATAGCGCCGGCAGTCATGCGTGGTCGTATCGGGACGACATGCTGCAAGGCGTGTCGGTCGGTGCGCCGCCCGATCTGTTCAATCAGGCGGGCCAGGCGTGGGGACTCACCACGTTCTCGCCGCGCGCGATGCGAACCCAGGGCTTCGCCGCGTTCATCGACATGTTGCGCGCCGCGTTCGCGCATGCCGGCGGCATTCGTATCGATCACATTCTCGGCTTGCGTCGACTGTGGCTCGTGCCCGAAGGCGAGAGCGCGGCGAACGGCGCGTATCTGCGCTATCCGCTCGAAGATCTGCTGCGTCTGATCGCGCTCGAATCGTGGCGGCATCGCGCGATCGTGATCGGCGAGGATCTCGGCACCGTGCCGCCGGGCTTTCGCGAACGCCTCGACGAACATGGCATTGCCGGGATTCGCGTGCTGTGGTTCGAAGGCGCGCACGACGGCAAGGGTTTCAAGCCGCCGCACGAATGGGATCGCAATGCGGTCGGCACCACGACCACGCACGATCTGCCGACGGTCGCCGGCTGGTGGCGCGGCAGCGATATCACGTGGCGTAACAAAATCGGTCAGACCATGGCCCGCTCCGACGGCCGCGATGCCGAAGCGGTCGCGCAGGAAGAGCGCGCCGCCGACCGTGCGTTGCTATGGCAGGCGTTCCAGCAGGCCGGCGTCGCCGCGCCCGATGTCGATACGCCGCCGGTCGACCAGCCGCCCGTGGACGAAGCGCTGGCGTTCGTCGCCGCGACGCCCGGACCGCTGGTCACGTTCCCGCTCGAAGATCTGCTTGCGCTGGTGGATCAGCCGAACCTGCCCGGCTCGATCGACGAGCATCCGAACTGGCGACGCCGGATGGCGTTGTCCGTCGACGAGATGTTCCAGGACGACGGCTTCTGCGATCGCCTGCAGGCCGTCGAGCATGCGCGACGCGCTGTTATTGCTACTCCCCACACTCCTTCCAACGCTTCTTCGGAGCCTGACACGCCATGACCGTTCCGCGCTCCACGCTACGCCTTCAGTTTCATAAAGGCTTTACTTTCGACGATGCCGCGAAGCACGTCGACTACTTCGCCGCGCTCGGCATCAGCCACCTGTACGCGTCGCCTGTCACGACGGCTGAACCCGGCTCGATGCACGGATACGACACCGTCGACTACACCCAGGTCAATCCGGAATTGGGCGGCGAAGCGGGCCTCAAACGCCTCGTCGACAGGTTGCGGGCGCACGAGATGGCGCTGATCGTCGACATGGTGCCGAACCATATGGGCGTCGGCGGTTCCAGCAACGCCTGGTGGCTCGATATTCTCGAATGGGGCCGTCATAGTGCGTACGCCCGGCACTTCGACGTCGACTGGCATTCGCCCGATCCGGCGTTGCGCGGCAAGGTGCTGCTGCCGACGCTCGGCGCGTCGTACGGCGAAGAACTCGCGTCGGGCCGTATCACGATGAAATTTGCGGCCGATACGGGGGGCTTCTATATCTCTTACGGGCCGCATGTGTTTCCGGTGTGTCCGACCGATTACGCGGCCATTCTGCAAAGCGGCGATCGCGCCGACCTCAGCGCGCTGGCCGAGCGTTTCCAGGGCTTGACCACCCAGCCCACCGATCAGCCGCGCGCGGCCGAAGCGCGCGACATGTTGCGCGAATTCGTCGCGCAACACGGCGACGGCGCGATTCAGCTGGCGCTGCAAACGTATTCCCCCGACGAGCCGGCATCGCGCGATCGTCTGCATCGTTTGATCGAACGTCAGCACTTTCGTCTCGCGTGGTGGCGCACCGCGTCGGACGAAGTGAACTGGCGGCGCTTCTTCGACATCTCGACGCTCGCGGGTGTGCGGGTCGAGCGGCCTGAAGTGTTCGACGCCGTGCATGCACTGGTTTTCCGGCTGTATCAGGAAGGCGTGGTGGACGGCTTGCGGATCGACCACGTCGACGGTCTCGCGGAACCGCGTGAGTATTGCCAGCGTTTGCGGCAGCGCCTCACCGAGTTGCGCGACAGCGCGCCTTACGTCGTGGTCGAGAAGATTCTCGCGCGCGGCGAACCGTTGCGCGACGACTGGCCGGTGGACGGCACAACCGGTTACGACTTCATGAGCGACGTCGGCGCGTTGTTGCACGACCCCGCCGGTGCCGGGACGCTGGCGCAAACGTGGACCGAACTCACTGGCCGCAGCCCGCTTTTCGCCGACGAGGCGATGATCGCGCGTCGCAAGATTCTGGCTGAGAACCTGTCGGCGGAACTGGATCGTGCGGCGCGTGCGCTGCATCGTATTGCACGCGATTCGCTGACGACGCGTGACTTCACGTTCACGACGTTGCGGCGTGTGCTGACCGAACTGGTCGTGCATTTTCCGGTGTATCGCGTGTATCCGCAGAACGGCTTGCGCAGCGCCACGGATAACGTGTATTTCGACCAGGCGTTGGCGGGTGCGAGGGCGTCGCTGTCGCGCGCCGATCATGTCGTGCTGGATCGCGTGAATGCGTGGCTGGGCGGTAGTGCGGAGGAAGCGCCTGCGGCGCGGGCGTCGGCTGGATCGTCTGCGTCGTCTGGATCGTCTGCGGCGGCGAATGGTTCGGCGCCGAGTCATGCGAGTTCATCGCGGCGGACGGCGCAGACGTTGTTCTCGCAACTGACCGCGCCGGTTGCCGCGAAGGCCGTGGAAGACACGGCATGCTATCGATATGGGCGGCTGTTGTCGCGCAACGAAGTAGGCTCGGACCCGGGCGAATTTGCGTTGTCGGTCGAGCGGTTTCACGCGGGCAATCTCGAACGCTCGCAGCGTTTTCCGCACGCGATGCTGGCGACGGCGACGCACGATCATAAGCGCGGTGAGGATGTACGCGCGCGGCTGGCGGTGCTGAGTGAGATTGCGCCCGAGTGGAGTGCGACGTTGCGGGCGTGGTCGACGTTGAATGCGCCGCATCGTCGCGCGCTGGATGGCACGCCGATCAGCAGTGTGGGGCGGGACACGAGTGATGACTGGGCGCCGGGGCCGGCTGCCGAGGCGATGTTGTATCAGACGCTGGTGGGCTGCTGGCCGCCGGATTTGCAACCGGACGACGAAGCCGGCGTGAAGGCGCTGGCCGAGCGTGTTGCGCAGTGGCAGTTGAAGGGGTTGCGCGAGGCGAAGCTGCAGACCAACTGGCTCGCGCCGGATGAAGCGTACGAGGCGGGGTGTCGCGATTTCCTGTTCGACATTCTGGCGCCGCAGCGGCGTGATGGTTTTCTGAAGGAGCTGTCTGGATTCGTGGCGAAGATTGGGCGGGCGGGTGCGCTGAACAGTTTGCAGCAGACGGTGTTGCGGCTCGCTTCGCCGGGGATTCCCGATTTGTATCAGGGCACGGAGTTGTGGGACTTCAGTCTGGTGGATCCGGATAATCGCCGGCCGGTGGATTTCGCTCAGCGTGAGGCGTGGCTTGCGCAGACGCCGCCTTCGGAGTTTTTGTCGACGTGGCACGATGGGCGGGTGAAGCTGGCGGTTATTCAACGGGTGTTGGCGCTGCGCGCGCATTTGCCTGAGTTGCTGAGGCAGAGCGAGTATTTGCCGCTCGAGGTGCGCGGCGAGCATGCGCGGAGTGTGATTGCATTTGCGCGGCGCAATGGGAATGCATGGGCAGTAGTTATTGCTAGCCGGCTGGCGGCGGGGTTGCTGCGGGAGGATGGGGTTCTGCCTTTAGTCGACCCTCAGGATTGGGGGGATACGGCGGTGATCGTGCCGGGGGATCTCGCTGCGCGGGCTTTGTTCGATTGGTTGAGTCCGGCTGCGCCTAAGGTCGATGAACAGGGGGCTTTGTTTTTGCGCGATGCGGTGGGGGTGATGCCTGTGGCACTGCTGGTTGAGGATGGGGTGCCTCGGAGTTAAGGGTTGGTTCGTTGCACTTGGCTTTTTTTTCGTTGCACTGGCTTTTTTGGCCTTTCCTTGATTTGTTAGTGGTCTATTAGCGTTCCCCCTGTGCGGGGGGGCACCTACTTTTCTTTGCCGCCGCAAAGAAAAGTAGGCAAAAGAAAGCGGCTCACACCGCTAATTCTTAAGCGGGAACCCCAGCATTTCATTGGTAGTGGTGCATCTGGAATCCGGTCCCCCGCACATTCCGCGGTAGTGACAAAGCACTCATCAGCTCCCACTCCGCACTGCGTGCGTCGCGGATGGGTACACCACGGAAAACGAAAAACCGAAGGTTCTAATACCGGCCCGGGGGCGCGCGGAGCGCCGCCGGAAGAATGACTGCTGTGTCACGAACGCGGAATGTGCGGGAGCACGGATTCCAGATGGACCACTACCAAAAAACCCGCGCGGTTCCCGCTTAAGAATTAGCGGTTTGAGCCGCTTTCTCTTGCTTACTTCTCTTTGCGGCGGCAAAGAGAAGTAAGTGCCCCCCCGCACAGGGGGAACGCTAATAGACCACTACCAAATCAAGGAAAGGCCCAAAAGCCAGTGCAACGAAAAAGCAGCCCAGTGCAACGACCAACTTTTATCCCCCCTCATCCTCGAAAACCTTCGGATAAACCCTCACCAGCACGATCCTCGGCCCCTTCATCTTCTTAACAACCACATCGAACCGATCAAACTCAACCCGCTGCCCTTCCGATGGAAGATCATTCAACGCCTGAATCACCAACCCACCCACCGACTCCGCTTTCCCTTCATCGATATCAATCCCCAACGCGCGCTCCAGCGACACCACCGGCAAACTCCCCTTGCCCATCAACGTGCCGTCGTCCATCCGCGTCCAGTCGGCGTCGCCCTGCCTGAATTCGTCGTGAATCTGTCCCACCAGCGCACCAAGCAAATTGTCCAAAGTAAGAAACCCAATCGGCTTCGAATTCTTATGCCCCACCAGCGCAAAATGCGGCGCCCCCTTTCGGAATCGCCTGAATAAATCGAGCGCCGGCATATCAGGCATCACGTACTGCACCGGCCGCGCATACTTCGACAGATCGTCGAGCGTGCTACCCGCATGCCGAGCCAATAACAGATCCTTCAAATGAATCATGCCCGCCACCCGCTCGCCCTTGGCGTCCTCGAACAACGGATAACGGCTGAACCGGTGCTGCGCCACCACCTGCATGTTGTCGCGCAAAGGAACGTCGCGCCGCAACGCAATCATCTCGTACGCCGGCCGCATTAAATCCGACACCGTCATACGCGAGAAATCGAGCGAGTGCGCAATCGTATTCCACTCGTCCTGACTATAAGCACCACCCGTCGAACCCAACTCGCTCACGACGTTCGTGCGACGCCCGCGCAATATCAACTTGAGTTCGTCGGTCGAATAGTGCGAGTCGTGTCCATGGTCGGCGTCGAGACCCGCCAGCCGCAATACCGCATTGGCACTCGAATTCAGTACCCAGATGGCCGGGTACATCGCCCAGTAAAACCCATACAGCGGCGTGGCCGCCCACAGCGATACCTTCTCCGCTTCGCGGATAGCCAGCGACTTCGGCGCCAGTTCACCCACCACGATATGCAGAAAAGAAATGCAGGAAAACGCGAAGAACAACGAGATGCCGTGGATCAGCTTCTCCGATTCCACGCCCAGCAACTTGAATAGCGGTGTAAGCAACTCGGCAAAAGCCGGCTCGCCAATCCACCCGAGCCCGAGTGAAGCCAACGTAATACCAAGCTGGCAAGCCGACAGATAAGCATCGAGTCGACCATGCACTTTTGCCAGCAGACGTCCGCGCATGCCATGCTCGGTCGCGAGACTCTGAACGCGCGTCTGCCTCAGCTTGACCAGGCCGAATTCGGCGGCGACGAAAAAACCGTTGAGGGCAACGAGAAACAACGCACCGATAAGGGCGACAACCTGGATCAAAGCAGAAAGCTCCGGCAACAAAAGTTGTCAGTATAGAGGGTGAAAGCTCGGTGAAAAGCTACACGCCGCGCGCGGTCACGTTTCCACCGGGCTAAGCTCAGCGCGCCGACGTGGCAGTCAAGGGCACGCGCAGCGCCAGCGTCGCACTAACGGCAACATTCGCGGAGCCAGCATCACCAGCAGCAGCATCGCCAACCCCAGCACCGCCGTTGCCCGCCGTGCTCGCTACCGGATCGCCCTGCTCGAAGTTGCCGCCATGCGCCTCCGCAACACGCTTGCACAACGCCAGCACCCACGAAATACGCTTCGCCTCACGCGGCTCGCGTGCCTGTTTGCGGGCAAACGGCTCGAGTACATGTGGCAGCGCCGGGTCGTCCAGCGCGGTGGCGTGCGCGTCGTAAGCGACGGTGGCATGCAGGGCGCTGCCGTCCGCACGCGCGGTGAGCGTGACCGTCGAGCCTTCAGCGCTCGCTTCGACAGCGAACGTGAGCATCAGCCACAACGCCGCCGCGAGGCGCTCGCGGTCGCCATTCAATTGTTCCGTGCCGAGTTGCGAGTCGAGCGTGACCGTCACGCCGCGCGTGCGGGCAAGCCCGGCACTGACCTCCTGCAAGGTTTCATCGAGTAAAGGATGCAGCGAGAACGACGAACGCTCCAAAGTCAACGAACGCGTTTCGGCACGTGTGGCATCGACGATCGTCTCGAGCAATTTGACCTGCTGATCAACGCCATTGCGAATGCCGGTGACGGCGCGTTGTGCGTTCGGATCGTTAGCATCGAGCTTGCGCTCGAGCACGTAAGCCCAGCTATGAATGGCGTTCAACGGACCGCGCAGATCGTGCGACACCAGCGAGAGCACATGATCGCGCATGAAAAGCGCGGTTTCCGCGCGCAGATAAGCTGTGCGGTCAGAGACGAGGAAGCCGGAAGGCGCCGGCGCTGCGCCGGTCGTCCCGGTGGAAGACGTTGTCACGATCGAGCCCTCTCAGGCGGTGCTGGATGGTTAAAAGGAGCCCCATTATAGGCATGCGTACCGGCATAACCAGTTAGCCAGACGGCCTATCCGACGCAATCCGCATGCCACACGCAATCCTCCAGCAAGGCCTCAACGCGCCTACAATGTCGGTCTTTACATTTTTGACTCGAGGAGCAATCCATGTCGACCGTGACTACCGAATCCGGCCTGAAATACGAAGACATCGTCGAAGGCAGCGGCGCCGAAGCCGTGGCGGGCAAGACCGTCAGCGTGCACTACACCGGCTGGCTGACCGACGGTCAGAAGTTCGACTCGAGCAAGGACCGCAACGACCCGTTCGCCTTCGTGCTCGGCGGCGGAATGGTCATCAAGGGCTGGGACGAAGGCGTGCAAGGCATGAAAGTCGGCGGCACGCGCAAGCTGACCATCCCGCCGCAACTCGGTTATGGCGTGCGCGGCGCAGGCGGCGTGATCCCGCCGAACGCAACGCTCGTGTTCGAAGTCGAACTGCTCGACGTTTGAGTGTCGGCACGTAGTAACCGTTGTAACCGCCGAAGCGCGCGATGAACCACCCCACCGTCCTCTCCCCTAGCGTTGCGTTGCGCCGATATGGCGCAATCGAAGCGTCGGACGTGCACGACTTTCACCAGGTCGTGCTCGGTCTGGACGGCGCCATGGTGATGGCGGTGAAAGGCATCGCCGAGCAGATCGACGCCGGGTCCGCCTGGTTGATCCCGGCAGGCTCGCGGCACGATTACGCGGGCATCGGCGAAAACCGGCAGTTGGTGCTGGATTTGCCGGCGGCATCGCTCGCCGTACCGGAGCGCCTGTTCGATCGTGCGCGCGCCGTCACGATCGACCCTTCGCTCACGCAACTGGTGCGGCATATCGCGGCGCACGCGACCGGCGACGCCGCAGGCGATCTCGATACACGGCGTTTTCATTGGGATGCGGCCGCGCGCCTGGGCGCTGCGCTAGTCGCCGATTCGGGGACGTCGACCGGTTCGGCCGCGCTCGCTGCCGGCGGTCTGGATTTCGCGCGTATCGACCGCTGGTTGCGCGCGCATTTATCGGAACCGCTGCGCATTGCCGATCTCGCCGGCCATTGCGGCTTCGGCATGCGGCGTTTTCATCAGCTTTTTGTCGATGCTTTCGGCGAGACTCCACATCGTTATTTGCAGCGCCTGCGACTCGATACGTCGCTCGCCTTGCTCGCCGAGCCACAACGCTCGCTCAGCACGATCGCGCTGGATATCGGTTTTGGCGATCAGAGCGCCTATACGCACGCCTTCACGCGACGTTTTGGACTTGCGCCCGGACAGTGGCGCGCATTGCGTCATACATTGCGTCACTGAGTGAGTCAGTCCGAGGTTTGCCAGGCGAACCGCATTCGAATGCGCGGCCCGCTGTTCTGCTTTTATTCTCCAACCTCGGACCGCCCCGCCGCTTTAGCTCCCCAGGCCACGCTCCAGATCGCCGCGAATATCGCCGGCGTTTTCCAGGCCCACGGCCAGACGGATCAAGCCTTCGCTAATCCCCGCAGCCGCGCGCGCTTCCGGCGTGACGCGGCCGTGCGTGGTGGTCGCCGGATGGGTGATGGTCGTGCGCGTATCGCCGAGATTGCCGGTAATCGAACAGATCTTCGTGCTGTCGATCACGCGCCATGCGTTTGCACGCATCTGTTCGGGCGTGTCGCCCTTCAGCTCGAACGAGAGGATCGCGCCGCCCGCCTTCTGCTGCCGCATGGCCAGTGCGTGTTGCGGATGCGATTCGAGCCCCGGATAGAACACGCGGTTCACGGCCGGATGCGTGTCGAGCCAGCGCGCGATTTCGAGCGCATTCGCCGACTGCTTTTCGACGCGCAGCGACAGCGTTTCCATGCCCTTCAGGAGTACCCATGCATTGAAGGCGGACAATGTCGGCCCGGCGCTGCGCACGAACGGAAACACTTTTTCCATGATGAATTTCTTCGAGCCGACCAGTGCGCCGCCCAGCACGCGCCCCTGGCCGTCGAGGAATTTGGTCGCCGAGTGCATCACGACATCCGCGCCGAGTTTGAGCGGCTGCTGCAGCGCCGGGCTGCAGAAACAGTTGTCGACCACGAACAGCGCATTCGCCGCTTTGGCGATCTTGCTGATGGCTTCGATATCGGAGACTTCGGTCAGCGGGTTCGACGGCGTTTCGAGGAAGAACATTTTCGTCTCGGGGCGCACGGCATTTTTCCAGGCGTCGAGATCGGTCGGATCGACGAACGTCGTGGTAATGCCGAACTTCGAGAAGATCTGCGAGAACATGCCGAGCGTCGAACCGAACAGCGCCTGCGAGCTGACCAGATGGTCGCCGGCCTGCAGTTCGGACATCACCACCGACATGATCGCGGCCATGCCCGATGCCGTCGCCATGCACGCTTCGCCGCCTTCCAGCGCGGCGAGGCGATCCTGAAACATCGAGACCGTCGGATTCGTGAAGCGCGAGTAGGTGTAATAGTCTTCCGATTTCTTGAAGCGCTCGGCAGCGTCGGCGGCGTTCGCGAAGACGAAGCTAGAGGTCAGGAAAATCGCTTCCGAATGTTCGTTGAAGTCGCTGCGCACGGTGCCCGAGCGGACCGCCAGCGTATCGAAGTTCAGGGAGTCGTCCATGTTGGTTCTGGTTTCCAGTGGTCCATGGCTGCATCCGGTGCGCGTCGATCACTCAACGTGTGACGCGTACGCGCTACGGTATGACAGCAATAAAAAAGCCCGCTTTGCGTCGGCATAAGCGGGCTTCATGTGCGGGGACAAGCTGGAGCGTAGGCGGATGACTGCGGCTTTTTCCACCCTTCGCTTTAGCTGTTTTGGGTTGCCCCGCGTCCGCAAGCTGAGATCAAATCGACGCAAGCCGCCATGCTAACACGCTGACAGCACGGCGTGCAGTGAGCGCGGCTCGCCAGCATCTCAACCCACCGACAGTTGCAGATGCAACTGCGAGCGAGCCGGAGCGCCGCCGTCGATCGCTTCGCTCGCGGCGTCGCGATCCGATTGCGAGGACGGTGCGAGACGCGCGGTTTCGATGCGATCGAGGTACTCGGTCGTGATGTCGCCGGTCACGTAGTTGCCGTCGAAGCACGAGGCTTCGAATTCCTTGAGCGCCGGGTTGATGTCGCGCACCGCCTGCTTCAGCGCATCCACGTCCTGATAGACGAGATGATCCGCGCCGATCATGCGCGCCACTTCGTCGTCCGTGCGGCCGTGAGCGACGAGTTCGCCGCGCGTCGGCATGTCGATACCGTAGACGTTCGGGAATTTCACCGGCGGCGCCGCCGACGCGAAGATCACCTTGTTCGCGCCCGCGTCACGCGCCATCTGCACGATCTCGTGCGAGGTGGTGCCGCGCACGATGGAATCGTCGACGATCAGCACGTTCTTGCCCTTGAACTCGATGCCCATCGCGTTCAGCTTCTGGCGCACCGACTTCTTGCGCACGGCCTGGCCCGGCATGATGAAGGTGCGGCCGACGTAACGGTTCTTGAAGAAGCCTTCGCGATACTCCACGCCCAGCTTTTTCGCGACCTGCATCGCGGCGGGACGCGAGGAATCGGGAATCGGCATGACGACGTCGATCGCGACGTCGGGCAACTCGCGGCGGATCTTCTCAGCGAGATAGTCGCCCATGCGCAGACGCACGTTGTACACCGGTACGCCGTCGAGCACCGAGTCGGGACGCGCCAGATACACGAGTTCGAAAATGCACGGGTTCAGGCTCGGCGTGCTCGCGCATTGCTGCGAGTGCAGGTTGCCTTCGATGTCGATGAAAATCGCTTCGCCCGGCGCCACGTCGCGCACGAACTCGAAGCCGATGCCTTCGATCGCCACCGATTCCGAAGCCAGAATCCATTCGACGCCTTCCGGCGTTTCCTGCTTGCCGATACACAGCGGACGAATCCCGAACGGGTCGCGAAAGCCAAGCAGACCGTAGCCTGCGATCAGCGAAACGATCGCGTACGAACCGCGAACCCGCCGATGCACGCCCGAGACCGCATTGAACAGCGCCGCCGGATCGAGTTGCAGGCCGGAACTGGAGAGCTGCAGTTCGTGCGCGAGCACGTTGAGCATTACTTCAGTGTCAGAGTTGGTATTGATATGGCGGCGATCGATGCGGAACATCTCATCTTTGAGTTGCTGCCAGTTGGTCAGATTGCCGTTGTGGGCGAGGATGATGCCGAACGGCGCGTTCACGTAGAACGGCTGGGCTTCTTCTTCGCTCGATGCGGAGCCTGCGGTCGGGTAACGGACCTGGCCGATGCCGGTAGTGCCGGGCAGGCTTCGCATGTTGCGCGTGCGGAACACGTCGCGCACCATGCCGTTGGCCTTGTGCATGTGGAAATTGCTGCCGTTCGCGGTTGCGATGCCGGCGGCGTCCTGACCGCGGTGCTGCAGAAGCAGCAGGCTGTCATAGATCAGCTGATTGACCGGAGAATGGGAAACTACGCCTACGATGCCGCACATGGCATGTCCTTCAAAGGTACGAAATTCGTCATGACGCCCGGTGCCCGCAATCGAAAACGGTGCTGCGTGCGCTACACGTCGTTGCACGCTATTGCCTGATGGCAACCGGGTTGTGCCGGGGGATGCGCCGGAGTTCTGCTGAGCTTTCCGGGCTGGCCGCCTCGTCGTCACACACGGACGTAGGCAGCGAGCGTCTCGGGAAGCAGCGGTTTCATTACGTGCACGCCTTCGACCGCATAAGGTCGTAGCAAGGCGTTGCGCCAGAATTCCTGTTGGGGCAGTTCGGTCAAGCCGGCAAGGGCGACCAGAATCAGCACCAGAATGACCCCGCGCACGAGGCCGAACATCAAACCGAGCGAACGGTCCACGCCGCCCAGACCGGTAGCCTGCACGAGGCGGCTCAGTAGCGCATTCAGCACGCTCGCTACCAGCACCACGCCGATCACCACCAGCGCGAACGCCAGCAGCCACTGTGTCAGCGCACCGCCCGGCCACGTGGCTGGGATATACGGCACGACGTAACCGACGAAGCGGCAGGCAATGAAGAACGCCGCGATCCAGCCGATCAGTCCGAATATCTCGGACAGAAAACCTCGCCAGGCGCCGCGCAAGGCCGACAGACCGATCACCGCCATTACAGCGTAGTCGAAGGCAGTGAACATCGCTCGCTTACTGTGCCGCGTTGCTGCTGCTGCTACCACCACCATTTCCGCTGCCGGCGCTCGTGCCCGACGACAGGCCGATTGCGCGAACCTTCGCGACCGCGGCGCTCGCAGCCGCACGGTCGGCGAACGGGCCGGCGCGCAACAGCGTGAGTGTCGAGCCGTCCGGCTGCTTACGATGTTCGGTATATGCGGGCACGCCTGCCGCTTTCAACTTGGCAGCCAGATTGCGCGCGTTGGCGTCGTTTGCAAAGGCGCCCAGTTGAACTTCGAAACGGCTGCCGGGCGGCGATGCCGGCGTGCCGGTGGTCGCGTTCGCTTTGGCTGCGGAGGACGTCGTCGAGTCGTCGTCGGCCGATGCGGTGTTGGCTGCGGTGGTCGTCGCACTGCGCTGCGCGGCAGATGTTTTCGGTGCGACCGGTGCGGTGTTGGCGGCTACCGATGGCGCCAACGATTTTGCCGACGGTTTGCCGGTGTTCGTGGTCGGTGCGGTGTTCGCGGTTTGCTGGCTATGGCTCGGGGTCGGGGTCGCGCTCGGACTTGCACTCGGCGTGGCGGCTTGTTGCGATGGCTTCGTCGAAGTCGAAGTCGATGTCGCCGGAGCCAAACCGGAGGCGGCGAGACCCGCGTCGGCCGTGGTGGGATTATCGGGTGCTACACCGCCCTGCGTATCGACGTCGGCCTTCGCTACCTTTGGTGCGGGACGGCTGGGAATGTCGATGGAAATGTCGTCGGTGACGGGCTTGGGGTGCGAGTCGAGCACCATGGGCAGAACGATGACCGCGGCCACGACCAGCGCAATCGCGCCGACCAGCCTGCGACGCGCACGCTGCTTTTCCGGCAGCGTAGGGTCGAGCAGCATCGCATCGGCCTCGACCGCGCGCTCGGTGCGGCGGGTTCGCCGCTCCACGCGCTCGCCACGGGCGGCCCGGTTGGAACTGGTATTTGCGCCGCGCCGGGTAGGTGCGTCGTCTTTCTTGCCGAACGAGAAAATTCCCATGAATCGCTTGGTTCGAGCCTGGTGCCCGTTCAGTGTTGCTGCGATTTACGGTAGGCCATCACACCCGCTACCGTATAGAAACTGCCGAAAACCACGATTCTATCATTCTCTGACGCTCGTTTTAGCGCGTCTTGGAAAGCCTCCGCCGGGCTCGCATGGCAGGTCACGCTGCTGTCGGCCGTCTCGCCGACACCGTGCTCGCGCAATACCGTTTCGAGTTCCCGGGCCGACGCGGCACGCGGAGTCGGCAGATCGCTCACGCACCAGTGGTCGATTTCGCCCTTCAGGTGCGCCAGCACGCCGGCAATGTCCTTGTCCCGCATTGCCCCAAAAACCGCGTAGGTGTAGGGGAAGAAGCCCATATTGCCCAGGTTTTGCGTGAGAACGGCAGCCGCGTGCGGATTGTGCCCGACGTCCAGGACGATGGCGGGCTTGCCGGGCAGCACCTGGAAACGTCCGGGCAATTCGACGTTGGCGAGACCGAGGCGGATGTCCTGCGCCGATACCGGCAAGCGCTCACGCAACGCTTCGAGTGCCGCAAGCGCCGCCGACGTATTGATCAACTGATTCGCGCCGCGCAGTGCGGGATAGGCCAACGCGGAGCGGCGCATGGTCGGGCCGACGTAGCTCCATTGCTGGCGCTCGCTGCCCGCCTGCCCTTCGTAGCGAAAATCGCGGCCGAATAACCACAACTCGGCGCCGATTTTTTCTGCGTGATCGATCAACGATTGCGGCGGGACCGGATCCGCACAGATGGCCGGTTTGCCCGGCCGGAAAATACCGGCTTTTTCGAACGCGATTTTTTCGCGGGTGTCGCCGAGATATTCGGTGTGATCGATGTCGATGCTGGTGATGATCGCGCAATCGGTATCGAGGACGTTGACCGCGTCGAGCCGGCCGCCGAGTCCCACTTCCAGGACGACGGCGTCGAGATCGCGCGAGGCGAACAGGCTCATGATTGCCAACGTCGTGAACTCGAAATAGGTCAGCGTCACCGGTTCGGGCAGGCTCAGGCGCGCGGCTTCGACGGCGTGGAAATGCGTGAGCAGTTCGGTATCGCTAGCCATTTCGCCGTTCACTCGCGCGCGTTCGTTGAACGACAGCAAATGCGGGGAGGTATGGCAGCCGACCGAGAAACCTGCGCGGATCAGAATCGATTCGAGAATCGCGCATGTCGAACCCTTGCCGTTGGTGCCCCCGACGGTGATGACCGGGCAGGCAAACGAGAACGCCATCGCATCGCGAACCTGCTTGATGCGCGCCAGACCCATGTCGATACCGACCGGATGCGCGGATTCGAGGTGCGTGAGCCACGCGTCGAGGGTGGGGAATGTGGTCATCGAGTGAATCGGTTTTTGGCGGTAGAGCGGGGAGGCGCAGGCAGTTTATGCGCACAAAGCCGGCGGGCGAGCCGAGCAATGCCGGGGCAATCGAGCCGCCACAGCGTTGCGAGACCGTGATTATCCCGGAAATGACAGCGCGCCGCTTGATCACTCTCGCGGCGCGCTATTTTTGCCAGCTTCTCTACATTCGGGCGACGCCAGTCAGCGCGACGCTCGGGACTATCTATGCGACGGCATCTGCCGGCTGGTGGCTCAACAGCGCCATCAACCTGGCAATCTCTTCGCGCAGCTTGCGACGGTCGACGATCATGTCGATCGCGCCCTTCGTGATCAGGAATTCGGAGCGCTGGAAGCCTTCCGGCAGTTTCTCGCGCACGGTCTGTTCGATCACGCGCGGGCCGGCAAAGCCGATCAGCGCCTTCGGCTCGGCAATCACCACGTCGCCCAGGAAAGCGAAACTGGCCGACACGCCGCCCATCGTCGGATCCGTCAGCACGGAAATGAACGGCAATTTGGCTTCGGCGAGTTTGGTCAACATGGCCGTGGTCTTCGCCATCTGCATTAGCGAGAGCAGGCTTTCCTGCATCCGCGCACCGCCCGAAGCGGTGAAGCAGATGAACGGCACTTTCTGCTCCAGCGCGTTCTGGGCGCCGCGCGCGAAGCGCTCGCCGACCACCGATCCCATCGATCCGCCCATGAACGAAAACTCGAAACACGCGACGACGACCGGCAGCGTGTGTATAGCCCCACCCATGACGACCATTGCATCGGTTTCGTCGGTGTCGTCCATCGCTTCTTTCAGACGGTCGGGATATTTACGGCTGTCCTTGAATTTCAATGCGTCGACCGGGACGATCTCCTGGCCGATTTCATAGCGGCCTTCCGGATCGAGCAGCCCGTCGAGTCGCTCGCGCGCGCCGATGCGCATGTGGTGGTCGCACTTAGGGCACACATGCAGATTGGCCTCGACGTCGTTGCGGTACAGCACCGCTTCGCACGATGGGCACTTGATCCACAGTCCTTCCGGAATGCCTTTGCGGCTTTTCGGATCGGTTTGCTTGATCTTCGGCGGCAGCAGTTTATCGAGCCAGCTCATATCGAATCCTTCTGGGGTCAACGGTCGCAACAGTCGCACGAACGGCGGGACTTGCCCGCCGCTCACACTACAGACGACAAAAATAACTGTTATCGGACAACGGTGGCGATGCTATCCAGCGCTTCGCGCACCTCGGCGACGAAACGCGTGAGCGTTTCGACGGCGGCTTCGGGCGCCGCTTGTTCGAGCAATTGCACGATCCGGCTTCCGATCACGACGGCATCGGAGACTTCGGCTACCAGACGCGCGGTTTGCGCATCGCGGATGCCGAAACCGACACCCACCGGCAACGGCACACGCGACTTGATCGCCGGGATTTTACTCGCGATGCTGGAAACGTCCAGATTTGCAGATCCGGTCACGCCTTTCAGCGAGACGTAATAGACGTAACCGCTGGCAATTTTGCCGATTTCGGCGATGCGTTCGTCAGTCGACGTGGGCGCCAGCAAAAAGATGGGATCGATACCGGCAGAACGCATCTGTTCGGCGAAGTTGACGCACTCTTCCGGCGGGTAGTCGACAACTAGCACGCCGTCCACACCGGCTTCTTTCGCCGCGGCGGCAAATGCTTCGGCGCCCATGCGTTCGATCGGATTGGCATAGCCCATCAACACGACCGGCGTCTTGTCGTTGGTTTCGCGGAACCGCTTGACGTCGGCCAGCACGTGACGGAGCGACACGCCGTGAGCCAAAGCGCGCTCGGACGATTGCTGGATGACGGGGCCGTCGGCCATCGGATCGGAAAACGGCACACCGAGTTCGATCACATCCGCGCCGCCAGCAGCCAGTGCGTGCATGAACTCGACCGTGCGCGCCGGGTCCGGGTCGCCGGCCGTCATGAACGGGATCAAACCTTTTTTACCTTGCGCAGACAGCGCAGCAAACGTGCTCTTGATACGGGACATGAGTGTTCTCGAATGGAGGGTAACTGCGCGTTCATTGAGGCTCGGTTTGCTGCTCGGCCTTTTCCGCCTTCAGGGAAACCTTGCGAACCTTGCGCGGCGTCGCGGCGGGTTCTGCCGCCAGACTGACGCGTTCACGCGCTATCGCGCAGTAACTTTCATTAATTTCATAGCCGACGAATTCGCGCTGGTGCCGCACGCAAGCGACTGCCGTGGTGCCACTGCCCATGAACGGGTCGAGTACCCGACCGCCCTTCGGGCAACTGGACAGCACCATTCGCTCGACGATCTCCAGAGGTTTCTGGGTGGGGTGCGCGACGCGTTCGGCGTGTTGCCGATGCAGCCTCGACACCGACCAGACGTCCTTCGGGTTGTAGCCGACCTCGAGCCACTTGCTACCTTCGAACAACTTACGCGAACGCGCCTTCTTCGTAACTGCATCGTACGGAATGCGGACGGGATCGAGATCGAAGAAATAATCCTTCGAGACCGCGAAGAAACCGATGTTGTCGTGCACCGACGTAAAACGGCGCACGGTTCCGCCCATGCTCGGCACGCGCCGGTCCCAGATGATTTCGTTGATCATCGTGAGTTTTGTCTTCAGGAAACTGAAGATTTCCGGCGCGTATTGCCAGGTGCAGAAAATGTAGAGGGAACCTGACGGCTTGAGCTTCGGAATAGCCAACTCGAGCCAGCTACGCGTCCACGCGAGAAAGTCGTCGCCCGAACGCATATCGGAGTCGTTGCCGTAATCCTTGCCGAGCCCGTAAGGCGGATCGCAAAGGATCAGGTCGACGGAGCCGTCGGGAATGTTCGCCGCATCGGTCAAAAAATCGCGGTTCAGGAGTTGAATGCCGGCGGGTGCTGGCGGCAGAAGTGAAGACACCTCTGCTGTCACGCTTCCCGCCGGGGTTTCGCCCAAGGCTTGCGCCGCTGGCGTCAACTCGTCGAACTCGTCACGCATCGCCGCGGCGCTCAGAACTGAATGCCCGATCGCTCGGCGACCGTATGCATGTCCTTGTCGCCGCGACCCGACAGATTGACCAGAAGCACCTTGTCTTCGGGCAATGTCGGGGCGATTTTCGCCGCGTACGCGATGGCGTGGCTGGACTCCAGGGCCGGGATGATGCCCTCGATCCGGCAGCAGTCGTGAAACCCTTTAAGCGCTTCTTCGTCCGTGATCGACACGTATTGCGCGCGCTTGCTGTCTTTTAGCCACGCGTGCTCAGGACCGACGCCCGGATAGTCCAGGCCTGCGGAGATCGAATGTGTCTCCATGATCTGGCCGTTTTCGTCCTGCAATAGATAGGTGCGGTTTCCATGCAGTACGCCGGGAGTACCACCAAGCAGCGAGGCCGCATGGCGCCCGGTTTCGATACCATCGCCGGCCGGCTCCACGCCAATCAACTGCACCGAAGTATCGTCGATATACGGATAAAAGATACCCATCGCATTCGAACCGCCGCCAACGCAGGCAATGACCGCATCCGGCTGACGGCCGACGAGTTCGGGCATCTGCACCTTGCACTCATCGCCGATCACGCGTTGGAAGTCGCGCACCATCATCGGATACGGGTGCGGACCTGCTACGGTGCCGATGATATAAAACGTGCTTTCGACGTTGGTAACCCAGTCGCGCATGGCTTCGTTCAGCGCGTCTTTAAGCGTGCGCGAACCGGATTGGACCGGCACGACGGTCGCCCCCAACAGTTTCATCCGGTAGACATTCGCCGCCTGGCGATGGACATCTTCCACGCCCATGTAGACCACGCATTCCATACCGAAGCGGGCCGCAATCGTGGCCGTCGCTACACCGTGCTGGCCCGCGCCGGTTTCCGCGATCACACGCTTTTTGCCCATGCGTTTGGCCAGCAGCGCCTGCCCGATCACGTTATTAATCTTGTGCGCGCCCGTGTGATTCAGATCTTCCCGCTTGAGGAAAATCTGCGCGCCGCCGAGCAGTTCGCTCCAGCGCTGGGCGTGATAAATGGGGGATGGGCGACCCACGAAATGTTTGAGTTCGCGCTCGTATTCGGCGACGAACTCCGGGTCTTTCTGATATCTCTCGTACGCGCCGCGCAGCTCATCAAGCGCGTGCACCAACGTTTCGGCGACGAACACGCCGCCAAATTGGCCGAAATGGCCGCGTTCATCAGGCAAGTTATACATGGTGATCACTCTTCTCAGTGGCGGGCAATGCGCTCGAGAGGCACTGCGCCGCCGGACTCATTCGGCGTCTGCCGCGCGGACTGCGCGTACGAACGCCGCCATCCGGGCGTGATCTTTCACGCCCTTGGCGCCCGGGGTTTCGATGCCGCTCGAGACATCGACCGCGTACGGGCGCACGCAATGGATCGCATCATTGACGTTTTGCGCGTTCAACCCACCACTCAAAACGGCCCGACGCGCGAGCTCTGCTGGAATAAGTGACCAATCGAAAACCTTCCCGCCGCCGCCATAACCGTCGACATGGGTGTCGAACAGGAGGCCGCTGGCTGCTGAATAGTTGAGCGCCGATTTTACCAAATCGGCCGGTTGAGTATCCGTCGCGATGCGCAAAGCGCGCAACCAAGGCAAACCCGCGACGCCGGCCAGCATTTCGCATTGATCGGCGGTTTCGTCACCGTGGAATTGCAGCAGCGTCAGGCCGACGTTGCTGACGACTTCGCGAATCCATTCGGGCGTCGCGTTGACGAACAACCCCACCACCGAGACGAACGGCGGCACGTCGTGCACCAGCTCGACTGCCTGCGCAACGCTGACCGAGCGCGAACTCGGCGGATAGAACACGAGACCGATCGCGTCCGCGCCGAGATCGATTGCACACGACACGTCATCGGGCCGGGACAGGCCGCAGAGCTTGATGCGGGTGCGACGCGGCACGGCGCTGGCCTTTGAAACCACTGGAATTTCGTTCGGGATGCTGTCGGTAACCATCATATTGACGTCAGTTTGGCGCGAGTTCGGTCCATATCGTGCTCCATGGCACGCTGCCGGTTTGCGGCGCGGGCACGGCGAACTGCTCAGGATAGCCCACTTGCGCCAGATATAAGCCGTCCGGCATGAAAGTGGGCGCGGCGCAATCGCGATCGCCGCTCGCCAGCACGTCGGCCAACCACTGCGCAGGGTGACGGCCACGGCCGACGTAGACCAGGCAACCCATCAGGTTACGGACCATGTGATGCAGAAACGCATTTGCCCGAAAGCGGAAATGCACGAAGTCGCCCTGCTTCCGTACGTCGATTGCGTACATCTGCTTGACTGGCGTCTTCGCCTGACACTGCGACGAGCGAAACGCCGAAAAATCGTGTTCGCCGATCAAATGAACCGCGGCAGCGCGCATCGCGTCGACATCGAGTGGCGCGTGGCTCCAGCCTACGCGACCGTCCAGCATCGGCGAGCGGACCGGGTTCACGTACAGCACGTAGTAATAGGTCCTCTCGAATGCCGAAAAACGCGCGTGGAATTCGTCGGGCATCGGCTTTGCCCATTGCACCGCGATCGACTTCGGCAGGAACGCGTTGGTCCCGCGAATCCACGACGCGTCGGTGCGCTCGAGGTCCGTGTCGAAATGCACGACCTGTCCGAGCCCGTGCACGCCCGTGTCCGTGCGGCCGGCGACGATGGTATTGACGGGCGTTCGCGCAAACTCGCACAACGCCCGTTCCAACTCGTCCTGAACCGTACGGCCATGCGTTTGCGACTGCCAGCCGCTGAACGCCGAGCCGTCGAACTGAACGCCGAGCGCTATCCGCGTCACGACAAGGGCGCGAGCGTCGAGAGCAACGCGCGCGCTTCGGTCCGCGTAGCGGGATCGTTCGCCTCGATCACCTCGTTGATCAGCGTGCGCGCGCCCGCCAGATCGCCGAGGTCGATGTATTCGGCGGCCAGATCGAGCTTGTTGCGCGCGATACGGCCGAGATCCGCCTGCGTGAACGCGGGTAGCGGTTGAGCCGCGCCGGGCGGCAACTCCAGATCGAAATCGAGCTTGAGCGCGCCGAATCCGAACGCGCCCAAGCCGGCTACGGAAGCGTGGCCGGCCGTGCCCGCGGCAATTTCATCGGTGACGGATGGCGCGACCCGCGCAGGCGGCTGCGTGTCCGGCGCAAGCGGGACAGCCGGCGGCGGGGTCTCTGAACCAGCGTGTTGCCAATTGCCGTCGGCCTCGTTGTCGAACGACTCGACGCGCGGCGGCAAAGGCATGTCCAGGCTGCCGAACGCCTCCACGGCATCGCGCGGAAACTCGGTCGGGACCGGCGGCAACGACAGCGTCGGAACGGGTGCGAAAGCGGTTGGCTGGGTGTGCGCTAAGGGCTCTAAGGGCTCGAAGGGCTCGGTCGTTTCGAACTCGGCGTCGGTCAGCGGTTCGGGTTCGGGTGGCAACAGGGCGGGCAACTCACGGCTGGACAGGTCGACCGCCACTTGCGCAACTTCATCGGAAGCGGTCGGCAAATGCTCGAAATCGGTTAGCGGCGGCGGAGCTTCCAGCGGCGTGTGCAGCGGCGTGCGCAGCGGCGTGCGCAGCGGCGTGCGCAGCGGCGTAGACGGTTCTTCCAGCACGTTCGCCGCAGGCTCGTCGTCCCATTGCAAACCATGAGCAGGCGCTGCTTCGTGGAAAGCGGTGTCGTGCGGCTCCACGGGTTCGAGAGGCGTCAGCGGCAGTGCGTCGGCTCCGAGTGCCGAGGCAGCGTCTAGGCTCGCCGCCGTGGTTGCGGCGTCGAAATGTTCCTCGTGAACGCCAGGCAGCGGCTCTTCCGGACGGACGCCATCATGGTCGGTCGGTTCGAAATGCGGCGCGGCTTGTGTGGCTTCCCTTTCTGCGGACTCGCGTTCGATGGCGCCAGCCGATTCCGTGGGCTCATGGTCAACGTCCACCGGCGACGCGATGTGTTCCGCCACCTCGTGGGTCGGCGCGTCGCTATCGTGGACGGCAACTTCGTACGCGGCCAGAGCGGCGGCGTTCCCCTGCGCATCAGACGAGGCTGCAGGCACCGGCGTAGCCTGGCCGGGCGTCGGCGCTCCATGGTCGGCCGCAGCGGCTTCGGCTTCGCCGTCCCGCTTGCGTCTACGCAGTCGCAATGCCGCCAGCACCACCACCAGCGCCGCGCCGACAGCCGCCGCCACGCTCAACCCGGTTTGCGACATCCCTGCATCGTGCGCCGGCGTCGTGCTGGCATTGCCAGTCGCCGTATTGTTTGCGGCAGACGTCCCGGCAGCCGGTTGTGCGCCAGTAGAGGCGCTCGTACCAGCCGGCGACCCGCCGATGCCATGCTTCTGCAATTCCATCAACACGCGATTTTTCAGCGCAAGCAGTTGTTGCAGACTGGACACGTGCGTGGCCGGCTGCGCTGCAGTTTGTCCGCTTGCCGCCGCGTTTCCCGAAGCACCGACGGCTGAACTGGCGGGCGCCTGAATCGACCCGGACCACTCGTGTGCGCCGCTTGCCGGTGATCCCACGGCTTGCGAGCCCGCGACGGGCGCCGTGGGCGCCGTGGACGACCCGGGACCGCTGGCTGCCGCACCGGTCTGAACCGCATCGGAGCCAGCCACGTTAGCGCTAGCACTGGCGCCAGTCGCGGCCGCAGCCGAAGAACCTTCAACACCACCAATCGCGCCGACCTCGCTAGCCGCTGCGTGGCCCGGTGCCACGCTACTAGCCGAACCACCACTCGTAACAGCCGCCGCGTTCGGCGCAGCAGCCGAAGCCCCATCCGACACAGACGCTGCCGGAGCCGACGAAGCCGCCGCGCCCCCCGACGCCGCCACCAACGCCCCCGACGCATCCAGCGCCGGCACTGTCAGCACCGCGCCGAGCCGCAGCCGGCTCGGGTCGTTCTTCATGAACGCGTTCGGATTCGTATCGAACAGCGCCCGCGTCGCGCGCGCGAGCGTCGCCTTGTCGTGCGACTGGGTGACGGCAATCGCGAGATCGTTCAACGATTGCCCGGGCTTCACCGTCAACTGACTGCCGACGGCAGCCGGCGCCGACGCGGCATCCGGTGCGCTCGCCGCCGCAGCCGGCGCGGCGCTCGCGCTACCCACGCCGGCACCCAGCAAGAGGGTCAACGCGGCAGCAGCGGCTACCCGATCGAATCGGCCCATGGCTCGACGGTTGAACATGGCCCGAAGGGTGGAGTGTCGAAAGTTCATCGGGACACCTGGCGCATCGGCGCGCAGCCCTTTTTTACGGTTAATAAACGAGAAGGAGACAGACAAGATAATCCGGAGCGAACAATAAAAAAGCGCCGCACAAAGGCGACGCTTCCTGAGTTTCCACGCGTCGTGAGCGCGTAGTTTACTTTACTTGTCGAGCACAATGCGAAGCATGCGACGCAGCGGTTCCGCCGCGCCCCACAGCAGCTGGTCGCCGACCGTGAACGCCGACAGATATTCGCCGCCCATCGCCAGCTTGCGCACCCGGCCGACCGGCACCGTCAACGTACCCGTGACCACCGCCGGCGACAGATCGCGCATCGACGCTTCGCGTTCGTTCGGCACGACCTTCACCCAGTCGTTACCCGACGCGAGGATGCTGTTCACTTCGTCGAGCGGCACGTCCTTGTTCAGCTTGATGGTCAGCGCCTGCGAGTGACAGCGCATGGCGCCGATCCGCACGCACAAACCGTCGACCGGAATCGAACCCGGCGTGCCCATGGCCGGCTTGCCGAGGATCTTGTTGGTTTCCGCGCCGCCCTTCCATTCTTCCTTCGACATGCCGTTGCCGAGGTCCTTGTCGATCCACGGAATCAGCGAGCCGGCGAGCGGCACGCCGAAGTTGTCGGTCGGCATGCGGTCGCTGTTCATCGCGGCCAGCACGCGGCGGTCGATGTCGAGAATCGCCGACGACGGATCGGCCAGGTCTTCCTTCGCCGCGCCGTACAAGGTGCCCATTTGCTGCAGCAGTTCGCGCATGTTCTGCGCACCCGCGCCCGATGCAGCCTGGTACGTCATGGCCGTCATCCAGTCGACGAGGTTTTCGCGGAACAGACCGCCCAGCGCCATCAACATCAGGCTGACCGTGCAGTTGCCGCCGATGAAATTCTTCTGCCCCTTGACCAGCGCGTCCTTGATCACGTCGAGGTTGACCGGATCGAGAATGATGACCGCGTCGTCCTTCATGCGCAGCGACGAAGCCGCGTCGATCCAGTAACCGTTCCAGCCTGCCGCGCGAAGCTTCGGGAACACCTCGTTCGTGTAATCGCCGCCCTGGCAGGAGATGATGGCTTCACACTTCTTCAGGTCTTCGATGCTCGTCGCATCTTTGAGCTTGGTCTCGTTTTTGGCGAACGACGGCGCGTTGCCGCCCGCGTTGCTGGTGCTGAAGAACACCGGTTCGATCAAGTCGAAATCGCCTTCCTGTTGCATGCGCTGCATCAGGACGCTGCCGACCATGCCGCGCCAACCTACGAGACCTACGTTCATGACTTCATACCCTTCGAGTGGAAACTTCCCCGCATCTTTGCCCGCAGTGACCGCGCGGGGAAGATGAGCGGGCACGACGGACGATCAGCGTTTCGTGATCGTTTTCGGGGTAATCGTTTTGGTAATGGATTTGCCGATAATGGCGTGCTTCGTGGTGTGCTTCATGGCGAACTCAACCGCACGGGCCGTCTTGCCGTGCAGGTTATCAATCGAGGAGATTGTGGAGATTTGCGCCATCGCGACAATATACACGAAAAACCGAATCGGACGACGCGATTCGCTGCTATCGCCCGAATGACGCGCGAATCGGCCCCATTCGGAGCCAATTCGCGTTTTAAAGGCCGTTTTGCGGGCCTTTTGCTTTCAATGCAGGAAGACGATGAATACCCGCCCGCTGTCCGGTGTCAAAGCGCTGCAATCACCGCGTCGCCCATCTCGACGGTGCCGACCTGCTTGCAACCCGGCGTGAGAATGTCGCCAGTCCGGTAACCCTGCTCCAACACCTTCTTCACCGCGCTTTCGATACGGTCGGCCTGCTCCACCTTGTTCAGCGAATAACGCAGCAGCATCGCGGCCGACAGGATCGTCGCGAGCGGATTCGCCACGCCCTTGCCCGCGATATCCGGCGCCGAGCCATGCGACGGCTCGTACAAGCCCTTGTTGTTCTTGTCGAGCGAGGCCGATGGCAACATGCCGATCGAACCCGTCAGCATCGCGGCTTCGTCCGACAGGATGTCGCCGAACATGTTGCCCGTGACGACCACGTCGAAGGCTTTCGGCGCCTTGACCAGTTGCATCGCGGCGTTGTCGACGTACATATGCGACAACTCGACATCCGCGTATTCCTTCGACACGTCGATCATCACGTCGCGCCAGAATTGCGACGTTTCCAGCACGTTCGCTTTGTCGACGCTCGTGAGTTTCTTCTGACGCTTCTGCGCGGCCTGAAACGCCACGTGCGCGATACGGCGCACTTCGGGTTCCGAATAGCGCATCGTGTCAAAACCTTCCTTCGCACCGGCGAACAGACCGTCCGGCGCTTCACGCACGCCGCGCGGCGCGCCGAAGTAAATGTCGCCGTTCAGTTCGCGCACGATCAGGATGTCCAGACCCGAGACGATCTCTTCCTTCAACGACGACGCCGCCGTCAGTTGCGGATAGCAGATCGCCGGACGGAAATTCGCGAACAGTTGCAGGTGTTTGCGCAGGCCCAGAATGGCCTGTTCCGGCCGCAGCGCGCGTTCGAGCGAATCGTATTTCCAGTCGCCGACCGCGCCGAACAGGATCGCGTCGGCTTCCTTAGCCAGCGCCAGCGTCGAATCGGGCAGCGGATGACCCTTCGCTTCGTAGCCCGCGCCACCGACCGGCGCTTCTTCGAGTTCGAATTTCTCGCCGAGTACGTTCAGAACCTTGACGGCTTCCTTGACGATTTCGGGACCGATGCCGTCGCCCGGCAACACTGCGATCTTCATGCGAATTCCTTGATGTGGGTGCTTCGAGACTGATGGGCCTGCTTCAGACACGCCAAAGACGCGCGAAACGCGCGTCCAGCGTCCTTACCCGACGATGCGATGCGCGAGCCACGGCTGCTTCGTAATACGCTCCGCTTCGAACTGGCGAATCTTGTCGGCGTGACGCAGCGTAAGGCCGATATCGTCGAAACCGTTCAGCAGACAATACTTGCGGAAACCCGCGACGTCGAACGGATACTCCGTGCCGCCGTCCGACGTGCGCACGACTTGCGCTTCCAGGTCGATGGTCAGCTTGAAGCCGTTGAACGCGTACGTCTCGTTGAACAGATGATCGACCTGCTGTTCGGTCAGCGGAATAGGCAGCAGCCCGTTCTTGAAACAGTTGTTGTAGAAGATATCGGCGAAACTCGGTGCGATGACCGCGCGGAAGCCGTATTGCTGCAACGCCCAGGGCGCGTGTTCGCGCGAACTGCCGCAGCCGAAATTCTTGCGCGCCAGCAGCACGGTGGCGCCTTGATAACGCGGCTGGTTCAGCACGAAGTCCGGGTTCAGCGGACGCTTCGAGTTGTCCTGACCGGGCTCGCCGTGGTCGAGATAACGCCACTCGTCGAACGCATTCGGACCGAAGCCCGTGCGCTTGATCGACTTCAGGAATTGCTTCGGAATAATCGCGTCCGTGTCGACGTTCTCGCGATCGAGCGGCGCCACGACGCCGGTGTGTACGGTAAATTTATCCATGACGCTTTCCGCCTGTCTAAGGTCCGGGCGATGCGCGGTCGGCCTGAAAGCCGTTTGCCGCATCGCCGGCAAAAATCAAAAAACGCTTATTTGTCAGCGTGGTTGCTGATCGAATTGCCGAGGTGCGACATGTCCTCGCCGAATCCGTGCACCGTGTTGCAGCCGGTCAGACCGAGCAGAAGCCCAGCCAGCGAACCGAGTGCGAAGCGGCGCAATAGAGTGCTGCGATTCGTCTGAAGCATGTTGCGCTCAACCCAGCTTGCGAATGTCGACGAAATGCCCTTCGATGGCAGCGGCTGCCGCCATGGCCGGACTGACCAGGTGAGTGCGGCCACCGGCGCCCTGACGACCCTCGAAATTGCGATTCGACGTGGACGCGCAACGCTCGCCCGGATCGAGCCGGTCGGCGTTCATGGCCAGACACATCGAGCAACCCGGCTCACGCCATTCGAAGCCCGCGTCGATGAACACTTTATCCAGGCCCTCGCGCTCGGCTTGCGCCTTCACGAGACCCGAGCCCGGCACCACCATCGCGAGACGGATGTTCGGTGCGACCCGGCGGCCCAGTTTCTTGACGACGTACGCGGCTGCGCGGATGTCTTCGATACGCGCATTCGTGCACGAGCCGATGAAAATCTTGTCCGGCTTGATCGATTCGATCGGCGCGTTCGGTTCGAGCGCCATGTACTTCAACGCGCGTTCCATTGCGTCGCGCTTGACCGGATCCTTTTCGCGCTCGGGATCGGGCACGCGGCCGTCGACGGCGATGACCATTTCCGGCGACGTGCCCCACGTGACTTGCGGCACGATTTCCGCGGCATTGATCTCGACCACGCGGTCGAAGTGCGCGCCGTCGTCGCTCCTGAACTGCTTCCAGTACTCGACCGCGTGATCCCATTCGACGCCTTGCGGCGAATACGGGCGGCCTTTCAGGTAATCGATGGTGGTGTCGTCCACCGCGACCATGCCGGCGCGCGCGCCGCCTTCGATCGCCATGTTGCAGACCGTCATGCGGCCTTCCATGGAGAGCGCGCGAATGGTCGAGCCGCCGAATTCGATCGCGTAACCCGTACCGCCGGCCGTACCGATCTTGCCGATGATGGCGAGCACGATGTCTTTCGCCGTACAGCCACGCGGCAGCGGACCTTCGACCTTCACCAGCATGTTCTTGCTCTTCTTCTGCAGGAGCGTTTGCGTGGCCAGCACGTGCTCGACTTCCGAGGTGCCGATACCGTGCGCCAGCGCGCCAAACGCGCCGTGCGTGGACGTATGCGAATCACCGCAGACGATCGTCATGCCGGGCAGCGTCGCGCCCTGCTCCGGCCCGATGATGTGCACGATGCCCTGACGCAGGTCGTTCATCTTGAACTGCGTGATGCCATAAGCGTCGCAGTTCGTATCGAGCGTATCGACTTGCAGCTTCGAGACCGGATCGGCAATGCCGTGACTGCGATCGGTCGTGGGGACGTTATGGTCCGACACCGCCAGATTCGCGCTGATGCGCCACACCGGCCGTTCAGCGATCTTCAGGCCTTCGAACGCCTGAGGGCTGGTGACTTCGTGCAGCAGGTGACGGTCGATATAGAGAATCGTCGTGCCGTCTTCTTCCGTGTGGATCACGTGTGTGTTCCACAATTTGTCGTAGAGAGTCTGTGCCATGGTATCGGGGAAATAGTATTGACTGCGGGGCTGACCGTGTCGGGCGATTATGCCACGCGCGCCGCGCGTTTAACCCCTATACCAGGGAGAAAACCGATAAAAAACAGGGAGTTGGGTGGTAGTAGCGATACCTGTATCGACGTTACCCGGCACGCTGCCGACGGGTCGCGCGATGCCGCAGCGCAATAGAAAACGCCCCGACGGTTTGACCCGTCGGGGCGTTTTTCCTGCGTTTTCAGCGACGTGGATCTACACCGAAAACGCGTTCGGCTTAGCGTTGATCGAGCGGCTTCGCTTCACGTTGCGTGTCGCCGATGAACAGCTGACGCGGACGGCCAATCTTCTGTTCCGGATCGGCGATCATTTCGTTCCATTGCGCGATCCAGCCCACCGTACGCGCCATCGCGAAGATACAGGTGAACATCGACGTCGGGATGCCCAGTGCGCGTTGCACGATGCCCGAGTAGAAGTCGACGTTCGGGTAGAGCTTGCGCGACACGAAGTATTCGTCTTCCAGCGCGATTTTTTCGAGCGCCATGGCCAGCTTGAACAGCGGGTCGTCGTGCAGACCCAGTTCTTCCAGCACTTCGTGGCAGGTTTCGCGCATCAGCTTTGCACGCGGATCGTAGTTCTTGTACACGCGGTGACCGAAGCCCATCAGCTTCACGCCGGAGTTCTTGTCCTTCACCTGCTTGATGAACTCGGGGATGTTGTCGACCGAGCCGATTTCTTCCAGCATGTTCAGCGCGGCTTCGTTCGCGCCACCGTGCGCCGGGCCCCACAGACACGCGATACCGGCAGCGATACACGCGAACGGGTTGGCACCCGACGAACCGGCCAGACGCACCGTCGAGGTCGACGCGTTCTGTTCGTGATCGGCATGCAGAATCAGGATACGGTCGAGCGCGCGAACCAGCACGTCGTTGACCTTGTACTCTTCGCACGGGTTCGAGAACATCATGTGCATGAAGTTCGCGCTGTACGAGAGTTCGTTCTTCGGGTACGCGAACGGCTGACCGATGCTGTACTTGTACGCCATGGCCACCAGCGTCGGCAGCTTCGCGATCATGCGAATGGCCGACACGTCACGGTGACGCGGATTGTTGATGTCGAGCGAGTCGTGATAGAACGCCGACAGCGCACCGACCGCCGCCACCAGAATCGCCATCGGGTGAGCGTCGCGACGGAAACCGCGGAAGAAGAAGTGCATCTGCTCATGCACCATCGTGTGCTTCGTGACGGTGTTCACGAACTCTTCTTTCTGCTCGGCGGTGGGCAATTCGCCCTTCAGCAGCAGGAAGCAGGTTTCGAGGAAGTCGGCGTTTTCAGCGAGGTTGTCGATCGGGAAGCCGCGATACAGCAGCTCGCCCTTGTCGCCGTCGATGTAGGTGATCGCCGAATTGCAAGCCGCCGTCGACATGAAGCCCGGGTCGTACGTGAACTTGCCGGTCTGGCCGTACAGTTTGCGAATGTCGATCACGTCCGGGCCGAGAGTGCCCTTGTAAATCGGCATTTCAACGCTCGGCGAATTGTCGCTGAACGATAGCGTGGCTTTAACATCTGACGGGGTCATAGCACATCCTCAATCGAAGTATGGAAACAGGGTTTCGATAATTGCACGCCGGGAACAACGGACAAGCAGCGCTCAGTCCTTGCGCAGCAGCTCCAGCACCCGGATAACGTCCGGGTCGGCAAGGTCGCCTTCCGGTTCCTTGCGCGCGAGCAGCAAGTCCATCAGGTCGTTATCGCTCAGCTCGAGCAGGCGGGTGAGAGCGCCTACGTCGGCGTCGCTGAGGTCATGCTCATATCGGCCGAAAAAACGTTCAAAGATCAGATCGTTTTCCAGCAAGCCGCGCCGCGCGCGCCAGCGAAGGCGCGCGCGGCGAAGAGGGTCGGACTGATGTGACTCGTCCATCTCAAACAGCGCGGCGAACCATCAGTTCCTTGATCTTGCCGATCGCCTTGGTCGGGTTCAGGCCCTTCGGGCAGACGTCGACGCAATTCATGATCGTATGGCAACGGAACAGACGGTACGGATCTTCCAGGTTGTCGAGGCGTTCGCCCGTCGCTTCGTCACGGCTGTCCGCGATGAAACGATAGGCTTGCAACAGGCCGGCCGGGCCGACGAACTTGTCCGGATTCCACCAGAAGCTCGGGCACGACGTCGAGCAGCTGGCGCACAGGATACATTCGTACAGGCCGTCGAGTTCGTCGCGTTCTTCCGGCGTTTGCAGACGTTCTTTTTCCGGCGGCGGCGTATCGTTGATCAGGTACGGCTTGATCGAATGATACTGGTTGAAGAAGTTCGTCATGTCGACGATCAGGTCGCGAATGACCGGCAGGCCCGGCAACGGGCGCAGCACGATTTTCTGCGGCAGATCGTTCATGTTCTGCAGGCAGGCCAGACCGTTCTTGCCGTTGATGTTCATCGCGTCCGAACCGCACACGCCTTCGCGGCACGAACGGCGGAACGACAGGGTTTCGTCGACCGCTTTCAGCTTCAGCAGTGCGTCGAGCAGCATGCGTTCGTGCGAGTCGATTTCGATCTCATACGATTGCATGCGCGGCGCTGCGTCCTTGTCCGGATCGTAGCGGTAGATTTCAAATGTACGCTTAGCCATTTCTGAATTCCTTTGACGTGTGCCTTAGAAGGTCCGCGCTTTCGGCGGCACCGATTCGACGGTCAGCGGTTGCATGTGCACCGGCTTGTAGTCGAGGCGGTCGCCTTCGCTGAACCACAGCGTATGACGCATCCAGTTTTCGTCGTCGCGATGTTCGAAGTCGTCTTGCGCATGCGCGCCGCGGCTTTCCTTACGCGCTTCGGCGGAGACCATCGTGGCGCGAGCCACTTCGATCAGGTTCGCCACTTCCAGCGCTTCGACGCGTGCCGTGTTGAACACCTTCGACTTGTCTTTCAGATGGATGTTGTCGACCCGTTCCGCCACTTCGCGAATCCGCTCGACGCCTTCGGCCAGCAGCTTCGACGTGCGGAACACGCCGGCATGCGCTTGCATCGTGGCGCGGATGTCGTTCGCGACGCTTTGCGTGTACTCGCCCGACGACGATTTTTCCAGCTTGTCCAGACGCGACAGCGCGAAATCGGCGGCGTCGGCCGGCAGCGGCTTGTGCTCCTTGATTTCCCGCACGTGCTTGACGATATGGTTGCCGGCCGCACGGCCGAACACCACGAGGTCGAGCAGCGAGTTCGTGCCGAGACGGTTTGCACCGTGCACCGATACGCACGAGCATTCGCCCACGGCGTAGAAACCGTTGACCGCTTCTTCGTGACCGCGCGACGTACCCACCACCTGACCGTTGATGTTCGTCGGGATACCGCCCATTTGATAATGAATGGTCGGGACGACCGGGATCGGCTCTTTAATACAGTCGACGTTCGCGAACTTCATCGCGATTTCGCGGATGGACGGCAGACGCTTCATGATCGTCTCGGCGCCGATGTGCGACAGGTCGAGCAGCACGTGATCCTTGTTCGGACCCACGCCGCGGCCTTCCTTGATTTCCTGGTCCATCGAACGCGAAACGAAGTCGCGCGGCGCCAGATCTTTCAGCGTCGGCGCGTAACGTTCCATGAAACGCTCGCCGTCGGAGTTACGCAGAATCCCGCCTTCACCGCGCACGCCTTCGGTAATCAGCACGCCCGCGCCGGCCACGCCAGTCGGGTGGAATTGCCAGAATTCCATGTCTTGCAGCGCGATGCCCGAACGCGCCGCCATGCCCAGACCGTCGCCGGTGTTGATGAACGCGTTGGTGGACGCCGCGAAAATACGGCCTGCGCCGCCCGTGGCGAACAGCGTGGTCTTGCCTTCGAGAATGTAGACGTCGCCCGTTTCCATTTCGAGCGCCGTGACGCCGAGCACGTCGCCGTCGGCGTCGCGGATCAGATCCAGCGCCATCCATTCGACGAAGAACTGCGTCTTGGCCGCGACGTTCTGCTGATACAGCGTGTGCAGCAGCGCGTGACCGGTACGGTCGGCGGCCGCGCAAGCGCGTTGCACCGGCTTCTCGCCGTAGTTGGCGGTGTGGCCGCCGAACGGACGCTGGTAAATCGTGCCGTCGGCATTACGGTCGAACGGCATGCCCATGTGTTCGAGTTCGTAGACGGCGTTCGGTGCTTCGCGGCACATGAACTCGATAGCGTCCTGGTCGCCGAGCCAGTCGGAGCCCTTGATCGTGTCGTAGAAGTGGTAGTGCCAGTTGTCTTCGCTCATGTTGCCGAGCGAGGCGCCGATGCCGCCTTGCGCCGCGACCGTGTGCGAACGCGTCGGGAACACTTTGGACAGCACACAGACCGACAGACCGGCGCGCGCGAGTTGCAGCGAAGCGCGCATCCCCGAGCCGCCTGCGCCGACGATGACCACGTCGAATTTGCGACGCGGCAGAGAATTCTTGATTGCAGCCATTCTTTTACACTCTCCAGAGAATCTGCGCAGCGTAGCCCGCACACGCGAGCAGCCAGAGGATCGTCAGCACCTGCAGGAACAGGCGCGTGCCAGCGGGCTTCACATAGTCCATCCAGATGTCGCGAATACCCACCCACGCGTGATAGAACACCGACAGCAGCGTGACGAACGTTGCGAGCTTCATCCATTGCGTAGCGAAAATCGAGGCCCAGCCGTCGTACGAGAAATCGTGCGCGCCGAAGAACCAGGCGAGCAGGATGACCGTATAAACCGCCATCACACAGGCGGTAATGCGCTGCGCGAGCCAGTCGCGCAGACCGTAATGCGCGCCGACGACGAGACGCTTCGGGCCAATTCGGTTATTAGCTGCCATTTTTTAGAATGCTCCGAACAGTTTGGCCGCGAATGCGAGAGTGAGCAGCGACGACACGACGAGAACGACGATGGAGGTTTGCTTGCCGCCTTCCTTGCTCACGGCACGGTGCGTGTCCATGACCAGATAGCGGATGCCGGCGCAGAAGTGAAACAGGAAAGCCCACGCCAGAACGAGCGTGATGAGCTTGATGATGATGTGGGAGAGAAAACCTTTGAATACGTCGAAACTAAGTTCAGATGTCAGGCTCTGATCGAAGAGGTACAGCAGGAACGGAAGAAAAACAAAAAGCAGACCACCGCTCGCGCGGTGCAAGATCGACACTCGCCCCGCTAGAGGGAGACGGTATGCCGTCAATATCTGCCCGACACCGATGTTCCGGAATTCCGGCCTCGGTTTTTTTACGGCTTCAGCCATGCTAGACCCCTACTATGTAGTCACACTAATCCGCAATTTTAGCGCCTTTTTATATCGCGCTGCAGCGAAAACCACTACAGGTCCGTTACAGATTGCGCGATGAAGACGCCTTCAAACAGGCACGTGTGTGGGACACGTCACCTGTATTCAGCCCGATTCAACTGAGATCGTTCTGATAGTAATACCCGGTTGTGACATACCAACCTCGCCGGACTTCGACCGGCCGGTCCCCGTATGTATACGACACGCGTTCGACCGAGAGCAGCGGAAAACCCGCCGGCACATGCAGCAGATCGGCCACAGCGGGTTCGGCCGCGACCGCGCGGATTTTCTCCGTCGCACGGATCATGCGCGTGCCGAAATCCGTCTCGAACATCGCGTACAGGGGACCCTTGTATTCCGACAACCGCTCGAACGTGAGCCCGCGAAACACGGCGCCCGGCAGCCAGATTTCGTCGAGCACGGTGACTTCGCCGTCGAACTGCAGCAGGCGTTTGATCAGCACCACCGGATCGGCGGGCTTCAGATCGAGTTGCCGCGCAATGTCCGCCGAGGCGCGCAGCCGCCGGCACTCGAGCAGGCGACTGACGTGCGGATGCTCCGCGCCGTCATCGGCCAGTAATCTGAGGAAGCGAAACTGGGCGCGGTCTTCGTTGTGCGTCGCAACAAACGTGCCCTTGCCCTGACGGCGCACCAGCAGGTTATCGGCGGCGAGTTCGTCGATCGCTTTGCGCACGGTGCCCTGGCTGACCTTGAATCTGGCCGCCAGTTCGACTTCACTGGGGATGATCTCGCCCGGCTTCCATTCACCGCTTTCGAGGCTCTGCGTAATCAAGCCCTTGATCTGCTGATACAAAGGGCTGAAAGTGGGCGACGTGGCAGGGGTGGCAGCGGGTACGCCTTCGCCCGCGGCAGCCTGGCCGTTCGGGTGAGTCGTGTTCGCCGGGTTCGAATTCATGCGCGCATTTCATCATAAAGCGTCGGGTTGCGTCTAGGGTTTTCCCGTCGATAGATATGTCTTATATAAGACATAAGATAATGTTGACTTTGTGTCTGTCGAATCCTACACTCCCTGGCGAGCAAGGGTTTGCGGGGTTTTCAACGCTATTCGGCCACCGTTTTTCATGTCGCCGTATTGCGCCGGAACGACCGCCGGAGACACTGCACCATGCCGTTCCCCAGCAGTCCAGATTTCGCCTCGCCGCCATCAGTTTGGCCAGACGCTTGCCGAAAACGCGCTGTTTGCAGGAGCCCGCACCGTGCAGCGGCTTTCCGGCACCACCGGCGGCGTCAACCGCCCCGCTTCCCGTTTTACCGCTCGGCAATCCAGGTTTCCGGCATGACGGTCTTGCCGCCACGCGCCACACGGCCCCGCCACTTTTCAGGGCCGCTCGCGAACGGTCTGTTCCGCCGTGTTTCACAACGCTTCGCTAAACGCCCATATAGAATGGCGTTTTTCCCTAGCGTCTAACGCATCGTCCAGGAGATTTCTAAATGGCTAAGCCCGCAAAGCGCGTTGCCGTCACCGGCGCCGCAGGTCAAATCGCTTACTCCCTGCTGTTCCGCATCGCCAACGGCGACCTGCTCGGCAAGGACCAGCCGGTTGTGCTGCAACTGCTCGACCTGCCGCAAGCGCAAGGTGCCGTCAAAGGCGTCGTGATGGAACTGGATGACTGCGCATTCCCGCTGCTGTCGGGCGTCGTGATCACCGACGATCCGAAGGTCGCGTTCAAGGACGCCGACGTCGCCCTGCTGGTCGGCGCCCGCCCGCGTTCGAAAGGCATGGAGCGTAAAGACCTGCTGTCGGCCAACGCCGAAATCTTCACGGTTCAGGGCAAGGCGCTGAACGAAGTCGCGAGCCGCGACGTCAAGGTGCTGGTGGTCGGCAACCCGGCTAATACCAACGCCTACATCGCCATGAAGTCGGCGCCGGATCTGCCCAAGAAGAACTTCACCGCCATGCTGCGTCTGGATCACAACCGCGCGCTGTCGCAACTGGCGGCCAAGTCGGGCAAGCCGGTCGCGTCGATCGAAAAACTGGCTGTGTGGGGCAACCACTCGCCGACCATGTACCCGGACTTCCGCGTCGCGACGGCCGACGGTCAAGACCTGACCAAGCTGATCAACGACGACGAATGGAACCGCAACACCTTCATCCCGACCGTCGGCAAACGCGGCGCTGCGATCATCGAAGCGCGCGGCCTGTCGTCGGCAGCGTCGGCGGCCAACGCAGCGATCGACCACGTGCGTGACTGGGTGCTCGGCACGAACGGCAAGTGGGTCACGATGGGTATTCCGTCGGACGGCTCGTATGGCATTCCGGAAGACATCATCTACGGTGTGCCGGTTACGTGCGAAAACGGCGAGTACAAACGCGTCGAAGGTCTGGAAATCGACGCGTTCTCGCGCGAAAAGATGGACGGCACGCTGAACGAACTGCTGGAAGAACGCGACGGCGTTCAACATCTGCTCGGCTAAGCGCCCGATGCAGTCAAACCGGAACGCCAACGCGTCAACGCGGCGGGTTCCGGTTTTTTTCGTGCGCATCGCGCGCATCGAACATCTCCAACTCCAACGCCCCTGACGCCGAAGATGCGCGCCCTCACCCCCGCCGAAGTGCTGTTTGACGGCGAAGCGCCGCCCGCCGTGCTGCCCGTTTGCGATCACTACGCCGGCAGCGAGAAGCTGATGCTGAAATCGCTCGCGTTGCAGCAGCAACTCGGGCCGGTTTTCGACATCACGCTCGACTGTGAAGACGGCGCGCAGGTCGGCCGCGAAGCCGAACACGCGGATCTCGTCGCGTCGCTGCTGGGTAGCGAACACGACCGTTTCGGCCGCGTCGGCGTTCGTATTCACGATTTCGATCATCCGCACTGGCGCGACGACGTGCGCCTGATTCTGCGCGCCGCAAAGCGCGCACCCGCCTACATCACCTTGCCGAAAGTGCGCAATGTGCCTGACGCTGCCGAGATGGTCGCCTTCATCGAGGCGACGCGGCGCGAACTGGGTATCGCACAACCGGTGCCGGTGCAATTGCTGGTCGAGACACACGGCGCGCTCACGCGCGTGTTCGATCTGGCCGCGCTGCCCGGCGTGGAAGCACTCAGCTTCGGTCTGATGGATTTCGTCTCCGCGCACAACGGCGCGATTCCCGATACCGCGATGCGCTCGCCCGGTCAGTTCGATCACCCGCTGGTGCGGCGCGCGAAGCTCGAGATTTCGGCGGCCTGCCATGCATTCGGCAAAGTGCCGTCGCATAACGTCAGTACCGAAGTGCGCGATATGAGCGTGGTCGCCGGCGACGCCGCCCGCGCCCGCAACGAATTTGGCTATACCCGCATGTGGAGCATCCATCCGGCGCAGATCGAGGCGATCGTCGCCGCGTTCGCACCGCGTGACGAAGAGATCGTCACGGCCACGGAAATTCTGCTTGCCGCGCAGTCCGCGCAATGGGGCCCGACACGTTATCGGGACACATTGCACGACCGCGCCAGCTACCGCTATTACTGGTCGGTCCTGAGCCGCGCGCAGGCGACGGGCCGGACCGTTCCGCAAGACGCACAGCCGCTGTTCGCCGAGGTAAAGGCCGGCACATAAACGAGATCGAAAGCCATATCGACGCGCGTTGCAGCGAAGCGCTTAACGCCCGCTTGCGACACCGTCCCGGAGAATTTGAAGTGCGCGCCGCTAAATAGGGGAAAATAGCGGTCGCTGCGCGCTTTGAGAGCGCGTGCAGTTCAACCTCGCGGTTGCCAGGACCGGTAGCCCGCGACCTGCTCAACTGAAATTAGATAGAAAGGTTTTCTCCATGAAAAAACTGATGATCGCCGCCGTGATTGGCGCCCTGTCCACGACGATGCTGACCGTCGCGACTGACGCCTCCGCGCAAACGGCGACCACCAAGAAGCCGGCTGCGAAGGCTGTTGCAAAACGGCCGCAGCCGAAGCGTCTGCTCAAGCGCAAGGTCAACCCGGCCAAGGAAGCCGCGGTCGATCCGGTACCGGAAGGCGCGGAAAAGTGGTCGTGCAACGAAGGCCTGGCTTTCGATCTGAAAGGCGACATGAAGCGTGACCAGATCGTCACGGTTCACTGGGCAAACAAGAACTACAACCTGCCGCGCGAAGCGACCACCACGGGCGCGGACCGCTTCCACGACGCAGCGTCGGGCATGGATCTGGTTGTGATCCCGACCAAGGCAATGTTGTTCTCGGACAAGGACAGCTCGCGTCTGGCCGACGAGTGCAAGACGGCAGCCATGATTCAGGGCGCGCCGGCTCCGACGCAATCGAACGCGATCAACAAGACGAACTAATCCGTCACATCAGGAAAGCTCCCCGATGTCCGCTCCGATTTCCAACGTGCGACCCGACCCGGATTCCGTCCTGGTCGATATCGTCGACTACGTCCTGGATTTCCCGATCGACGACGGCACGCTCGCGCTGGAAACGGCGCGTTACTGCCTGATCGATACGCTCGGCTGCGGGTTCGAGGCGCTCACCTACCCGGCCTGCACCAAGCTGTTGGGACCGATCGTGCCGGGCACGATCGTCCCCAACGGCGCGAAGGTGCCTGGCACGTCGTTCCAGCTGGATCCCGTTCAGGCTGCCTTCAATCTTGGCGCCATGATCCGCTGGCTCGATTTCAACGACACCTGGCTCGCCGCCGAATGGGGCCATCCGTCGGATAATCTCGGCGGCATTCTGGCGACCGCCGACTGGCTGTCGCGTAGCGCCATCGCGGCAGGCAAAGCGCCGCTGACGATGAAAGCCGTGTTGACCGCGATGGTCAAGGCGCACGAAATTCAAGGCTGCATCGCGCTCGAGAATTCGTTCAACAAGGTCGGGCTCGACCATGTCGTGCTCGTCAAGCTGGCCTCCACGGCCGTGGTCGGTCAGATGATCGGGCTCTCGCGCGACGAACTGATCAACGCGGTGTCGCTGGCGCTGGTCGATGGGCAGGCGCTGCGCACCTATCGGCATGCGCCGAACACCGGCTCGCGCAAGTCGTGGGCCGCGGGCGACGCAACCTCCCGCGCCGTGCGCCTCGCGTTGATCGCGAAGACCGGCGAGATGGGTTACCCCTCGGTGCTGAGCGCGCCCACTTGGGGGTTTTACGATGTGCTGTTCAAAGGCAACGCGTTCCGGTTCCAGCGTCCGTACGGCACGTACGTGATGGAAAACGTGTTGTTCAAGATTTCGTTTCCGGCCGAGTTCCACGCGCAGACTGCCGTAGAAGCGGCCATGACGCTGCACGCCCGACTGCAGGGTGCCGGCAGACGGGTCGAAGACATCAGGGCCATCACGATCCGCACGCACGAAGCGGCGTTGCGCATCATCGACAAGAAAGGCCCGCTGAACAACCCGGCCGACCGCGATCATTGCATCCAGTACATGATCGCCGTGCCGTTGATCCACGGCCGCCTGAACGCCGCGGATTATGAAGATTCGGTCGCGCAGGACGCGCGAATCGATGTGCTGCGCGGCAAGATGCACTGTGTCGAAGACGTGCAGTTCACCAAGGATTACCACGATCCCGAGAAGCGTTCGATCGCCAATGCACTGACGATCGAATTCAACGACGGATCGACGTTCGACGAAGTCGTAGTCGAATACCCGATCGGGCATAAGCGTCGGCGCGAGGACGGCATTCCGTTGCTGGTCGAGAAGTTCAGGACCAACCTCGCACGCCGCTTTCCGGTCAGGCAGCAACTGGCGATTCTCGACGTGTCGCTCGATCAGGCAAGGCTCGAAGCCATGCCGGTCAATGAATACGTCGATTTGACCGTCATCTAGTCAAGTACTGTAGTTCCGCGATCAAACCAAGGAAAACACCATGGCCCACAACCTCCACAAAACGCTCAAGGAATTCGACAGCGGTTCCGGCAAAGGCAAGTTCTACTCCCTGCCGCAACTCGGCAAGGCACTGAACATCAAGATCGACCGTCTGCCGGTTTCGATCCGTATCGTGCTGGAATCGGTGCTGCGTAACTACGACGGCAAGAAGATCGCCGAAGAACACATCACGCAACTCGCGAACTGGAATCCGACGGCTGCCCGCGTCGACGAAATTCCGTTCGTCGTGTCGCGCGTCGTGCTGCAGGACTTTACCGGTGTGCCGCTGCTCGCCGACATCGCGGCAATGCGCGGCGTCGCCCAGCGCGTCGGCAAGAACCCGAAGTCGATCGAACCGCTGGTCCCGGTCGATCTGGTTGTCGATCACTCGGTGACGATCGATCACTTCCGCGAAAAGAACGCGCTCGATCTGAACATGAAACTGGAATTCCAGCGCAATAACGAGCGCTACCAGTTCATGAAATGGGGCATGCAGGCATTCGACACGTTCAAGGTCGTGCCGCCGGGCGTCGGTATCGTTCACCAGGTGAACCTGGAATACCTCGCACGCGGCGTGCACAAGAAGGCCGAAGGCGCGGACACGGTGTACTACCCGGATTCGCTGGTCGGCACGGACAGCCACACCACGATGATCAACGGTATCGGTGTGGTGGGCTGGGGCGTGGGCGGTATCGAAGCGGAAGCCGGCATGCTGGGTCAGCCGGTGTACTTCCTGACGCCGGACGTGGTCGGTGTCGAACTGAAGGGCAAACTGCGCGAAGGCCTGACGGCGACCGACCTGGTCCTCACCGTGACGGAACTGCTGCGTAAGGAAAAAGTGGTCGGCAAGTTCGTCGAGTTCTTTGGCGAAGGCACGCGTTCACTGTCGCTGCCGGACCGCGCGACGATCGGCAACATGGCGCCGGAATACGGCGCAACGATGGGCTTCTTCCCGGTCGACGAAAAAACCATCGACTACTTCAAGGGCACGGGCCGCACCGACGCTGAAATCTCCGCCTTCGAAAACTACTTCAAGGCGCAAAACCTGTTCGGTATTCCGAACGCCGGCGAAATCGACTACACGAAGGTCGTCACGCTGGACCTCGGCACGGTGACGCCGTCGCTGGCCGGTCCGAAGCGCCCGCAAGACCGTATTGAAATCGGTCACGTGAAGTCGACTTTCAGCGACCTGTTCTCGAAGCCGGTTGCCGAAAACGGTTTCGCCAAGAAGGCCGACGATCTGGACGCGCAATACACGACGACCAACGGCGTCGACGTGAAGAACGGCGACATCCTGATTGCCGCCATCACGTCGTGCACGAACACGTCGAACCCGAGCGTGCTGCTGGCCGCCGGTTTGCTGGCGAAGAAGGCGGTCGAAGCCGGTTTGACGGTCGCGCCGCACATCAAGACCTCGCTTGCGCCGGGATCGCGCATCGTCACGGAATACCTGACGAAGACTGACCTGCTGAAGTACCTCGACAAGCTCGGTTTCACGCTGGCCGCTTACGGTTGCACGACCTGTATCGGCAACGCGGGCGACCTGACGCCGGAACTGAACGAAGCCATCACGAAGAACGATATCGTCGCGGCAGCCGTGCTGTCCGGCAACCGTAACTTCGAAGCGCGGATTCACCCGAACATCCGCGCCAACTTCCTGGCCTCGCCGCCGCTGGTCGTCGCGTACGCGATTGCCGGCAACATCACGCGCGACCTGATGACCGAACCGGTCGGCAAGGGCAAGAACGGCAAGGACATCTACCTGGGCGACATCTGGCCGACCAGCGAAGAAGTCGACAGCCTGCTCAAGTACGCGCTGGACGCGGACGCGTTCCGCAAGAACTACTCGCAGCTCACCAAGAAGGGTGACCTGTGGAGCAAGATCGAAGGCGAAGAAGGTCAGGTCTACGACTGGCCGAAGTCGACGTACATCGCCGAGCCGCCGTTCTTCGGCAAGGACTTCTCGATGACGCCGGCCGACAGCATCGCACCGGTCACGGGCGCGCGCGCACTGGGCATTTTCGGCGACTCGGTGACGACCGACCACATCAGCCCGGCTGGCTCGATCAAGGAAGATTCGCCGGCAGGCAAGTGGCTGAAGGCAAACGGCGTGCAGAAGGCCGACTTCAACAGCTACGGCTCGCGCCGCGGCAACCACGACGTGATGATGCGCGGCACGTTCGCCAACGTCCGGATCAAGAACCTGATGATTCCGGCGAAGGCAGACGGTTCGCGCGTGGAAGGCGGCCTGACGATTCATCAGCCGAGCGGCGAACAGGAATCGATCTACGACGCAGCGATGAAGTACATCGACGCCGGCACGCCGACCGTGGTGTTCGCGGGCGAAGAGTACGGCACGGGTTCGTCGCGTGACTGGGCGGCCAAGGGTACGCAATTGCTGGGCGTGAAGGCCGTGGTCGCACGCAGCTTCGAGCGGATTCACCGTTCGAACCTGGTCGGCATGGGCGTGTTGCCGCTGCAGTTCAAGGGCTCGGATAGCGTGCAGTCGCTCGGTATTACCGGCGAAGAAACGTACGACGTCGAAGGCCTGGGCGACGACTTCAAGCCGCAACAGGAAGTGACGCTGGTGATTCACGGCAAGGACGGCAAGGAAAAGCGCGTGCCGGTTCTGCTGCGCATCGATACGCCGATCGAAGTGGATTACTACAAGCACGGCGGCATTCTGCCGTTCGTTCTGCGTTCGCTGCTGGCTGCTTGAGGATCGCCGGATTAGATATCCGCGATTAGCGTTTTGCAGGGGCTGCATCCTGTGGAGGGTGCAGCCGACTTTAGAAGCCCGGCCTTTCGGCCGGGCTTTTTTTATGGGCGCCTGGTTTGCGGGCGCGATTATGGTTGCCCGCCGGTGGGTTCGAATGCCCCGGGGTTCTCGGTGATCCTGCGCTGGGTCATATGGGTGCTCCAGTCCGTGTCGCCTGCGATCGGGACGTTTGCCCGGGTTGTGATCTGGGCTTGCCGCAGTTGCGCGGCCCAGTTCAGTAGCGCGGCGGAGTCCGGGGACCGCGCGGGCGAACGTGCGGCAGTGTCGTCGCGAACGGGTGGACGAGCAGTCCATTCGGGTTGCTTCGATACGGATGGGCGAGCGGTTGCCGTCGCCGTCGCCGTCGCCGTTGTGCGGGCGGGGGGACTCGGGGCGACGCGCGGGTCGGGACGCCGGTCTGGGCGCAGTTCGGGGCGCGGGTCGGGACGCCGGTCCGGGCGCAGTTCGGGGCGCGGCGCGGGCCGCAAAGCGCTGGAGCGCGCTGCTGGCGGATTGATTTCAGACACTGCCCGGCGCTCGAGTGGAGCGGCTTCGCGAGTGATAGGCGTTCCCAGTTGGCTTGCTGACTGAGGCGTCGCGTCGCTGGCGGCGGCCCGGAGGCCACGCTCGTCGCGTGGCGACGACAGCGTAGCAACGGCTTGCGGCGCAGCCTTCTTCTCCACGTCGACGGGCTGCGTTGGCGTTGCGGGGCTCACCGCTCCTCGCGACACCGGCACCGTTGCGGCGGTCGGCGGCAAGCGTTTTTCGGCTGTGCCTGGCGTCACATGAGATGCGTTCGGCACGGGCGGCGTCACCTTGCCCGACTCATGTGTCGAACAGGTAGCAAGCAACCAGGCGAGCGCGATGCTGCAACTCACGAATATCGCTGCACCGAGCACATGATCGGACCGCGACGACGCGAACCTCGACTTGCCCATCTCGAGATAACGTCTGGCCTCGACCAACTGCGCGTCGATGCGATGAGAGAAGTCAGGCTGCTTCGGCAACTTGTAGAGAAAGACGTGCTTCACCCCAGCGGGAAACGGGTTGCCCCGCATCGATGAGGCCGGCTTGCGTTGCACGGCGTCCTGCATCGCTTGCTGAGCGGGTGTGGATGCCAGCGGATGCGGTTGACGCGACGCCGCGGCCGGCGACGCGCGTCGCCACGAGCCGAAGGGAGGCGGAACGCCGTTGAATGGAAGTGCCTTGGGAAGCGCCAGACGGCCTTCGATCAAAGCCAGCGGTCGGGTCGTCATAGGGTGCTCCGTCGTGAGTCGGGGACGGCTTCGAGTTGTGCAACCAGCCTGGTGGTGCGCGCCGTCAGTGTGTCGAGCGCGCTTGCGTCGAAAGGTGGACGCTCGACACTTGCCTGCCGCAGCGCTTCCATCAGATCGCGCGCGCCGATCAGGCCGACTGCGCCGCTCAATCGATGCAGTAAAGCCTGAATGCCCGTTTCGGCACCTTCATGCCGCAGGACGCCGAGGCGCTCGATGTCGTCGTTCATGGCATCGCGCCAATCTCCTAAAAACGTCGGGATATCGACGCCTTCGTCAGCCAGCGAGTCGAGATAGCGACGCTCGATCGACTCATCGGTATTAGCCGAGGAAGCCCGCTCGACGTGAGCAGCCCGCGAAGTCTGGACTTTCCGCTGTTCGACAGGGAAGTCGGCATTGAAACTTGCGTGGATGCCGCTGACCGAAAATTCGCCGCGCATCCGCTGAGCCAGCAACTTGCAAAGCGGCACACAGAAATCGGCGTAGGCGGATTGCGCCGACGGGGATAGCGAACCAGGCTGTCTGCTCGAAGCCTGAGCAACTGAAGGCGCACCCGCCCCGGTTTCCTCGAGGCTGAAGAAAATGCGCTGATTGCCCGGCGTCGCCGGTTCGGCGCGCACAACGAGCGCGATGTCGCCTCGGCTACCGGACTGGATTGCCCGGTTGACCATATAAAAGAACACCTGACCGAGCCGCGTGCCGTCGGCGAGAATCGCCTCGGCCACGCCCGACTCCACGCTGACGCTCAAACGCATGCCCTGCTGCGCGGCGGACGGTGTCAGCAGTGCGATGACGCCACCGATTACTTCGCGCACGTGCGTGACACTTTCATCCAGCACGAAAGCGCGTGATTCCAGTGAGGAAGCGTCCAGCAGATCCGCTAACGCCTGGGTCCATGTGCGCATTGCCGATTGGACCCACTGCAATTCCGTACGAGCTTCGGCTGATGGCATGGTCGCGCCGAGCGCGTCGAGCAGACCGGTGATGGCGGTCAGGGGTGCCTCGGCGTGGGTGCGTATCAAACCCAGGAGCCAAAGCCGGTCCAGTTGCGCCGATGCGCTTGCTTGCTGTGTGGCTTGTTGCACTGCTGTGAGATTCGCCGCCTGCTCGATGGATTGAGCGGCTTGGGCGGCTTGGGCGGCTTGGACGGCTTGGGCGGCTTGGGCGGCTTGGGCGGCTTTGCACCGCGTCTCCCATTCGCCGATTAACCGTTCGTGCTTCTCAGCGACGCTTCTCAGCGCGGCACGCGACAGACATGCTCCCGCCAGTGCGACCGCCACCGGCGCAGCGAGTGTCAGCAACCACGTTTGTCGTTCGATCACGACGTCTTGCGCGGCTGATGTCGAGGTGACCGCGGAGTCACTGCCACTGCCACTGCCGCCAGTCGAGGCGAAGGCATCCCGCGCTTCCGACGTGACCATTGGAGGTACTTCATGCACTTGCGTACCGTACTGAACGCTCTCGCTCGACACCGCCACATTCGCGCGAATAAAAAACACGCAGAGGAAAATGAATGCAAACAAACAGCCCAGCACCGTGGCGAATCGAATCGAAGCCGAACCGGCATGATTGAAGCGGCGCGGCAAACCTCGGTTCGCCCGGTTGAAAGAACCTGCCAGGCTCGTATTGTTCATAGCCTGCAAACTCAATCAATTAAACGGTGCAACGAGGCGAATTCGATCATTGCCGCCAGAGAAGACAGGCCAAGCTTTTCCTGAATACGACCTTTATAAGTACTCACTGTTTTGTCGCTCAAATATAAGCGACTTGCTATATCGCGGTTGCTGACCCCTCGCGCGAGAAACTGCAAGACTTCCACTTCGCGAGCCGATAACAGAGCCAAACCACTCTCCGCATTGGAACTGCTGGCTTCGGCCGGAAAACAGTCGTAGCCGAAAAGAACCGTCTTTAACGCGGTAATCAGTTCGCTGATTTCACGGCCCTTGCCGACATAGCCGTTCGCGCCGGCATGACGGGTGTACCCCGCCATGACATGTTCCGGCTTGGCGGACAGCACCAGAATGCAAATTTTGGTGTCGTGCGCGCGGATGCGACGGATCATTGAAAGTCCGTCTAGACGAGGTATATCGAGATCGAGAATAACGAGATCGGGACACTCCGTTAAAACCATCTTGAGGCCGTCTTCGCCATCGCCGCACTCGCCAATTAATTCGAGCTCGGGATCGGCACGTAATACCTTGCCGATGGTACCTCGAATTATTGGATGGTCGTCGATGATTACGATTCTCTTCATTTACCGCTCCACTTAAATATTCAGCAATGGGCGTAAAACTGAATCGAAATAGCCCAACAGAAACTGATTAAAATATTAACAACATTACGGAAACATTTTTTCGCCAAGATGGACGGATATTTCCGCAATATATGGGGATTCTTCCTGCGCGACCGCGCGAAATTTCCCAAAGGCAGAGTCGAACTTCGATAGACGCGCAGAAGGTAAAGGAGCGCGAACCAGATTCGCGCTCCCGACAAGCTATAAAACGCCTACAGATGGGTGGAATAACCGTACAGAAGTCGTCCGGTCATCCTTGCGCTTCAGTCATCCTGCTCGACAAACGAAGCCTCCTTCGACCTCGGCGTCGTGCGCATGCTCTGCACCTGGGAAGGCGCCGGCGCTTGCGTGCCGCCGTGCGTGAACTCCAGTTCGACGCGACGGTTGGGCGCGAGGCAGTCGATCAGCGCCTGACGGTTCCGGTCGTTACACTGCACCACCGGGTCGTCCTTGCCGCGGCCCTGTGCAGACATCGGCACCTTCACGCCACCGCTCTGCAAATAACGCCTGACCGTCTCGGCCCGCTTGGTCGACAACTGACGGTTGTAGCTATCGCTACCGAGGCGGTCCGTATAGCCCTCGATGCGGATACCGGTTACGTCGTCGGCCTGTTTGAGGTCATGCACCAACTGATCGAGCTTGGCCTTGCCCTGCGGCAGCATGCCTGCCAGGTCGCCGCGATCGAATCTGAAGGTCGCGTCGGCCTGCAGGGTCATCTTCTGCGGAATCGGCGAAGGAGCTGCTGTCACCGGCGGCGTGCACGCATTGAGCGCGGCGCCGACGACGGGCATGCCCTTCTCCACACCGGCGACGATACGCTGGCTTTCATCGAAATCGCGCGTCCAGGCTTCGTGCCCGGCGTGAACCAGTTCGACTTCGGAACACGCCGTCAACCGTTGCGCTTCCTGGCATTGCGGGAAAAGCGGCGACGACTTGACTGCCAGAATCTGCTTCCACAGGTCGGGGCGGAGAATCGATGCCGTACGCAGGTCGGGATTGTCGGCCGTGAGACCCTGGCCGGTTTCCAGTGCGGTGGTCAAACGGTTGGCCTGGTTCAGCGCCTCTTCGACAAAGCCCCAGCCGTCGTGCGCAGCACGTTCGTCGTGGGCAGCATCGAGCCAGCACTGCGCCTTGTCGCCAAAATAATTGGCCTTGCGATCGCCGAGCGCGTTCAGCCGCGTCTGCACATCCTTCAACATCGCGCCGTTTTTAGCGCCGCCATACGTGGCGATCCATGCCGGCGTCACCGCTCCGGCCGCCTGACTTTGCGTTGCGTTGAACCCGGTTTGCAACACCGTGGGATCCTGAATCTGCAACTTATCGCGCGTCGCAGATGACGAGCATCCCGCGAGCATCGCGGCAAGCGCGATGGCAATGAGTGAATACTTCATGTTTGTTTCTCATGGAAAGAGGGTCGCACGGAAGCTTCCCGTGCGACCCATACAGCTAACGTCTCGAACTTCTAATCAAAGCCTTGCGGCCGTGGCTTAGTTGCCGAGGACGATGCCGATACCAGCGCGAACGATGGTGCTATTGCCGCCCGAAGTGGACACGCCGAGGTTGTAGTTGATCGTGCCTTTCTCGTTCCAGCGAGACACGCCTACACCCACAGCCTGGTAGCCACGGTAGTTGGCAATACCCGCATTCACCGTCGTACGACCCGGCAGATACGGCGTAACGATGTTCAGCGCCGATGCCGAAGCGATACCCTTGGCAGCGTTACGGTCAACGTTGTTGATCGAGTTGCTCATATTGCCCATGGCACTGTTCAACTGATTCAGGTTGACCGCGTCGGTACCCTGCGTACCCGCCGCGAGATTGGTGATCTGACGCTCTGCACCGGCGGAACCCACCGATACCGAGTTATCGCGATCCGTGGTCGAGTTCGCACCCAAGGCCACCGCATTGGTGTTCGGCGCCGATGCGCCTGCACCCATCGCGACCGAGCTATCGCCCGTGGTCACCGTGTTCTTGCCGATTGCAATCGACTCGTTACCGGATGCCGAAGCACCGTTACCGATCGCGATCGAGTCCGAACCGGTGGCGGCCGCCGACGTGCCACCCGATGCCGGGGTGTTGATGTTCACGTAGGTGGTGTTACCCGCGCCGCCGTTCAGGGCGTTGTTCACCTGGCTTTCGAGGGCCGAGAACTGCGAGTAGTTGACTGCGTCCGTCGCGCTTGCACCTGCCGCTACGTTCGTCAACGTCACTGCCTCCGTGGCACCTGCGCCACCCAGCGTCACCTTCTTCTTCGACGCGTCGTCGTAAGCAACGCCGTTCGTCGTGCCGTTGCCGCCGTGGTCAGCTACATACGTTTGCATCTGACCGAGGTTGACCGCATCGGTCAGATCGGTACCGATGGCCACGTTCTTCAACTGGGTCGGCAAGCCACCCGCATTGAAGGTCACCGAACCCTTCGTCGCGTTGTCGTACGCGACGAATGCGTTCGTGACGGTGCCGCTCGTGTCGACATTCAAACCAGCGTCCTTCAACTGCTTGAGGTTCACTGCTTCGTAGTCGCTGGTGGCGGCGGCCACGTTGGCGAGTTTCACCGGCGTAGTCGAGTTTTCGCCGCCCAGCGTCAACTTGTCATGCGCCGACGTGTCGTACACCACACCGTCCGTCGAACCCGTAGCAATCTTCGAATTCATTGCGTCGAGTGTCGAACCGACGTTGTTGTACGTCTTGCCGTCCAGCGAGTAGGACGTCGTGATCTTGCCGTCCGAACCCACCGTCGAATTGCCGCCGAGTGCCGCTGCCGTGCTGCTCATCGCGCCGTACAGTTGCGAGCCGTTGATGGCTTCCTTGCTGTTCGACGTGACCTGACCCACGGCAACATTGCTCAACGTCACCGGCGTGGTCGAACCGACACCGCCGAACGTCACCTTGCTCTTGCTCGTATCGTCGTAGGCGACGAACGAGTTCGACAGATGGCCGCTCGTGTCGATGCTGGCGCCCATGGCCTTCAGTTGCTGCACGTTCACGGCGTCGTTGTTCGCCACACCGTTCGCCACGTTCGCCACCGTCACCGGCGTGCCCGTATTGCCCAGCGTAATCCTGGCATGCGCCGACGTGTCGTACTTCACCGCGTCGGTCGTATCGCCGCCGCTGCCGCCAGTTGAAGCAGCCGCAACCAGCGCTGCGCCCACGTCGCTGTAGGTCGCGCCGTTCAGCGTGTAGGACGGCTTGGTGACCTTGCCGTCCGCACCCACCGTCGAGCCGCCGCCCAGCGCCGCTGCCGTGCTGCTCATCGCGCCGTACAACTGCGAACCGTTGATAGCGTCCTTGCTGCTCGACGTGACGCCGCCTGCCGCGACATTGGTCAACGTCACCGGCGTGGTCGAACCGACGCCGCCGAACGTCACCTTGCTCTTGCTCGTATCGTCGTAAGCGACGAACGCGTTCGAGAAGTGGCCGCTCGTGTCGATGCTCGCGCCCATCGCCTTCAGTTGCTGCACGTTTACCGCGTCGTTGTTGGCGACACCGTTTGCCACGTTCGCTACCGTTACCGGCGTACCCGTGTTGCCCAGCGAGATCTTCGTGTGCGACGTGGTGTCGTACACCACCGCTTCCGTCGAACCACCGCTTGCAGCCGCGTTGATGGCCGTCGTCATCTGAGCCAGATTGACTGCGTCGGTATCGGACGTACCGGCCGCGACGTTGATGATCTGGCTCGCCCTGGTCCTGCTACCCACCGACACCGCGTTCGCACGGTCCGCGACCGCACCGTAGCCAATCGCCACGGCATTTGCCGCGCTAACCGACGAGTTGAGGCCGATTGCCATGCTGTTCGTGGCAACCCGGTCGATGAACGCGTTGTAACCGATCGCAATCGCACCTGCGGCTGTAGCGCCGGCTTCCGTACCAATCGCGATGGCGTTATTCCCCACGACTCGCGAGTTGTAGCCGATAGCCAGGGCGTTTTCCGAGTAGGCACCCACCGACGCGCTATAACCAATCGCGGTCGCATTGATCGACGCAATGGTTGCGCCCGTACCGACCGCCGTAGAGGCCGTGCTGCCGGCGATGGAGCCTGCGCCCACTGCCAACGCGCCTGCACCCGTTGCTGCCGCAGCCGGGCCGATCGCCATGGTGTTCAGGTCGTTCGACGCGGACGTGCTCGAGCCACCCGTGACGGTCGAGCTAACGGCAATGTAGTTCGTGACCGGAGTCGCGCCCAACAGCATCGACCTCACGCCGCCGCTTTGTTGCGTGGACTGCACCAATTGCGTCTGCAATGCATCGAGTTGCGCCACCGTAGCCGCGTCCGTTGCATTGACGCCATTAGCGACGTGCGTAATACGCATTTCTGCACCACGGCTGCCGACCGACACCGTGTTGGCTGCATCCGTGCTCGCATTCACGCCGATGGCGGTGGAGTTGTCATATCTCGAGACTGCGCCTGCACCGATTGCCAGCGAGTTCGTCCCGGTTGCCATTGCGTTGCCGCCGATGGCCACCGATTCGCCGCCGCTTGCCTGCGCCGCGCCGCTCGCCGAAACAATCTTTACGTACTTCAGGTTCGTCGAGAAGTTCGTGTTGATATCGCCGAGTTGACCGTCGACAGCAGCCAGCGCATCGCCGACATTGCTGTAGGTCGAACCGGTAATTTCGTACGCCGGCGCGGAAATCGAGCCGTTTGCTGCCACCGACGCACCACCGCCGAGCGCTTCCGCGACGCTGCTGGCCGTCTTGTACAACTGCGAGCCGTTCACTGCATCGGTGCTCGATGCGTTGATCTTGGCGTCGGCGAGGTTAGTCAAGGTCACCGCGAGAGCCGATGAGCCGCCGCCCAACGTTACCTTGCCCTTGCTCGTATCGTCATAGGCCACGAAGCTGTTCGTCACGGCACCGCTCGTATCGACGCTTGCGCCCATCGCTTTCAGTTGCGAGAGATTCACTGCGTCCGTGCCGCTCGTACCGTTCGCGACGTTGATGATCTGACGCTCCGTTCCGGCCGCACCTACCGACACGGCGTTTGCGCGACCCGCAACCGAGTTCGCACCCAGTGCCACCGAGTTGACGCCCGAAGCGTTCGCCGCCCCCCCGATCGCCACGGAATTCGTGCCAGTTGCCGACGAATCGGCCAGCGTCGACTTCGCGTTGAAATACTTGATGCCGCCGCCGTTGGTGATGTTGTTGACCGTATTGGTCACGTTCGAAACATCGCCCGCGATGTTTGCGACGTTCGCATTGGTCTGGAACAACTGGCCACCGTTTACTGCGTCGAGACTTGCAGACGTCAATACGCCGGCCTTGACGTTCGTGAGCGTCGAGCCGCCCGTGCCTCGCAGCGAAACTTTACCGAGCGTCGTGTCGTCGTACGCGACGAAGCTGTTCGTCACATTACCGCTGGTGTCGACATTGACGCCCATTGCCTTGAGCTGGGCCATGTTCACGGCGTCCAGGTTCGACACGCCGGCGGCAACGTTCGTCAGCGTTACGGGTTTGGTCGAGCCCGTGCCGCCAAAGGTAACCTTGCCCTTGCTCGTATCGTCGTATGCAACGAAGCTATTCGTGACGACGCCGCTCGTGTCGACGCTTGCGCCCATCGCTTTCAGTTGCGAGAGGTTCACTGCATCGGTTGCGCTCGTACCATTGGCCACGTTGATGATCTGACGCTCGGTACCCACTGCGCCGACCGACACCGCATTGGCGCGGTTAGCCAGCGAGTTCGAACCCAGCGCGACCGAGTTGGTCGACGACGCGCTAGCTGCGCCACCGATCGCCACCGAATCCGTGCCGGTTGCCGACGAATCGGCCAGCGTCGACTTCGTGTGGAAATACTTGATGCCGCCACCGTTGGTGATGTTGTTCACCGTGTTGGTGACGTTCGATACGCTGCCTGCAACGTTCGTCACGTTCGCATTCGTCTGGAAGAGCTGGGTGCCGTTCACAGCGTCGGAGCTCGACGCCGACAGTGCGCCTGCCTTCACCTTCGTGATGGTCGTGCCACTCGCGCCCTTAAGCGAGATCGTGCCCGACGTCGTATCGTCGTACGCGACAAAGCTGTTGGTTACGTTACCGCTCGTGTCGACCGTGCCGCCCATGGCCTTCAGTTGCGCCATGTTGACCGCGTCGGCATTCGCCGCGCCGTTGGCCACGTTCGTCAGCGTTACTGCCTTCGTCGAACCTGCGCCGCCCAGCGTGACCTTACCCTTGGTCGTGTCGTCGTACGCCACGAATGCGTTGGTCACATTACCGCTCGTGTCGACCGTGCCGCCCATGGCCTTCAGTTGCGCCATGTTGACCGCGTCAGCGTTCGCCGCGCCGTTGGCCACGTTCGTCAGCGTTACTGTCTTCGTCGAACCCGAGCCGCCCAGCGTGACCTTACCCTTGGTCGTGTCGTCGTACGCCACGAATGCGTTGGTCACGTTGCCGCTCGTGTCGATCGTGCCGCCCATGGCCTTCAGTTGCGCCATGTTGACCGCGTCAGCGTTCGCCACGCCGTTCGCCACGTTTGTCAACGTCACTGCCTTCGTCGAGCCCACGCCGCCAAAAGTTACCTTGCCCTTGCTGGTGTCGTCGTACGCAACGAAGCTGTTCGTCACGACACCGCTCGTGTCGACGCTTGCACCCATCGCTTTTAGCTGCGAGAGGTTCACTGCATCGGTTGCGCTCGTACCGTTGGCCACGTTGATGATCTGACGCTCGGTACCCGCTGCGCCGACCGACACTGCATTGGCGCGGTTAGCCAGCGAGTTCGAACCCAGCGCGACCGAGTTGGTCGACGACGCGCTAGCTGCGCCACCGATCGCCACCGAATCCGTGCCGGTTGCCGACGAATCGGCCAGCGTCGACTTCGTGTGGAAATACTTGATGCCGCCGCCATTGGTGATGTTGTTCACCGTGTTGGTGACGTTCGATACGCTGCCTGCAACGTTCGTCACGTTCGCATTCGTCTGGAAGAGCTGGGTGCCGTTCACAGCGTCGGAGCTCGACGCCGACAGTGCGCCTGCCTTCACCTTCGTGATGGTCGTGCCACTCGCGCCCTTAAGCGAGATCGTGCCCGACGTCGTATCGTCGTACGCGACGAAACTGTTGGTCACTGCACCGCTGGTGCCGATGGTCGCGCCCATTGCCTGCAGTTGCGCTACGTTCACGGCATCATTGTTCGCAATGCCGTTCGAGACATTCGACAATGTCACCGGACTCGTCGAGCCTACGCCACCGAGGGTGACCTTGGTCTTGGACGTCGTGTCGTACACCACGCCATTAGCCGTACCGCCAGCCGCTACCGCCGAAATTGCCGCACCGACGTCGGTGAAGGTTTGACCGCCGACCGTGAAGTTCGGCTTCTTGATCGTGCCGTCCGAGTTCACGCCAGCGCCGCCGCCGATCATGGTCGTCACACCCGACAACTGGGTAACGTTGACCGCATCGGTACCGCTGGTACCGGCTGCCACATACGTGATCTGATTCTGCTTGCTGGAGCTACCGACCGACACAGCATTCACGCGGTCGGCGACCGAGTTGTAGCCAATCGCCACGCCATTGACCGCGCTGACAGACGCATTCAAACCGAGTGCCATGCCATTCGTGGCCGACGGGTTGATAAAGGCGTTATAGCCGATCACGACCGAACCCGTGCTCGTGGCGCTCGCATTGCCACCGAATGCCATGGAGTTCTTGGCTTGGGCGCGCGAGTTATAGCCAATCGCCACCGAGTTGTCTGAGTTGGCGCCGATCGAAGCGCTATAACCGATTGCAGTCGAACCCACCGACAGAGCGCCGGCACCCGTGCCGACCGCGGTAGATGCGTCGCTACCGGCGGACGAACCTGCGCCGACCGACAGTGCGCCGGCACCGGTTGCCGCTGCCACCGGACCGATTGCCATCGCGTTCAGGTCCGCCGACGCTGACGTGTTCGCACCGCTAGTGACCGTCGTGCTGACTGCAATGTAATTCGTGACCGGCACTGCCGCTGCCAGCAACAGGGATCTGACGCCGCCGCCCTGCTGCGAGGACTGCAGAAGTCGCGATTGCAATGCGTCGAGCTGCGCCACGGTTGCTGCATCCGTTTGATTCACGCCGTTCGCGACGTGGGTGATGCGCATTTCGGCGCCTCGACTACCGACAGATACCGTATTAGCTGCGTCCGTGGTCGCGTTCACGCCGATGGCGGTCGAGTTATCGTATCTGGCCATCGAACCTGCTCCGATAGCCAACGAGTTCGTGCCGGTCGCCATCGCGTTGCCACCGATTGCGACGGATTCGCTACCGCTTGCCGATGCCGCACCCGACACGGAAACGACCTTGACATACTTTGCTGCGCCAACGAGATCGCCTGCGGCCGAGTTGAGCGCATTGAGCGCGTCGCCGACGTTGCTGTAGGTCGCGCCGCTGATCGTGTAACCCGGTGCGGAAATCGTGCCGTCGGTATTGACCGTTGCGCCCGCACCAATGGCTGCCGCTACGCTGTTGACCGTGTTGTAGAACTGGCCGCCGTTCACGGCGGCCGTGCTACCCGAAGCGATTTCGCCAGCTGCCACGTTGGTCAGGGCGACCGGCGCTGCAGCGAGCAAGCCGCCGAGCGTCAGCGCATCGTGTGCCGACGAATCGTAGACGACCGAATTGGGTGAACCAGCACCGCCGCTGATCGACGCATTGGCGATAGCGGTATTCATCTGGCCCAGATTGACAGCGTCGCTGTTTGCGACACCGTTCGCCACGTTTGCCAGCGTCACTGCCTTCGTCGAGCCTACGCCGCCGAAGGTCACCTTGCCCTTGCTCGTGTCGTCGTACGCGACGAAGCTGTTCGTGACGACACCGCTGGTGTTGATGTTTGCGCCCATCGCCGTCAGTTGCGACAGGTTCACCGCATCGGTTGCGCTCGTGCCGTTGGCTACGTTGACGATCTGGCGCTCGGTGCCCGCTGCACCGACCGACACTGCGTTGGCACGGCTCGCTACCGAATTCGAACCCAGTGCCACCGAGTTGGTTGCCGATGCGTTTGCTGCGCCACCGATCGCAACCGAATCCGTGCCGGTTGCCGACGAATCGGCCAACGTCGACTTCGTGTGGAAGTATTTGATGCCACCACCGTTGGTGATGTTGTTCACCGTGTTAGTGACGATCGATATGTCGCGAGACAAGTTTGTCACGCCACCGGACAGGTCCACCAACCCACCGGTAACGTTCGCCACGTTCCGGTTAGTTTGATACAACTGAGCGCCGTTCACCGCATCAGTGCTGGAAGCGGACGAAATGTCGCCTGCGGCAACGTGTGTCAGCTTGACAGCAGACGTGCTATCGACGCCGCCGAGCGTCACACTGGTACGAGCCGACGAATCGTATGCGACCACGAGCGGATTTCCCGCAATGCCGTCGGTCACGATATTGTTGACCGTGTTGGTCACGTTGGCCAGGTTGCCGGCGATATTGGCAACATTACCTGCTACGTTCGCGACATTCTGGTTGGTCTGGAAAAGTTGCGAGCCGTTTACGGCATCTGTGCTCCAGGCCGAAGAGATATCACCCGCCGTCAGGTTGGTGATCTTCGTACCCGACGTTCCTTTGAGCGTAATCAATGCGCTGCCGGAATCGTCATAGGTGACCGCATTGGGCGTCGCCTCGCCACCGCCGCCGCCGTTAACGCTTGCGATTGCCGTGTTCAGCTGATCGAGGTTGACTGCGTCGGTGCCTGCGGAGCCCGCGGAGACGTTGGTGATTTGCCTTGTGTACTGGCTTTTGCCGTCTGCCGACAAGTAGCCAATCGATACGCTGTCGTTGCGGCTAGCGATCGAACTCGCACCCAATGCCACCGAGTTGGATACCAACGCAGCCGCTCCAGCGCCGTATGCGCTGGAATTCTTGCCGACTGCCATGGACGACGGGCCGGAAGCCACCGAATCGAGACCCGTTGCCCGCGCATCCGTCGACGCGTCGCTGGACGAGGATTTTGCGCTGAAGTAGCGCGTGCGTTGATACAGTTGCGCGCCGTTCACGCCGTCTGCACTCGCCGCTGAAACATCGCCGGCGCCAAGATTCTTGATCTGCTTTCCATACATCAACACATTGTCGAGCATGGAAATACCGTTCTTGCCATGAAGAACGAGATCGCCAGTTTTGGTGCCATACATGAACGCCGGCTGGCTCACTGCGCTAAAGCCATCGCCATAGCTCACGAACATACCGAAGCCATCTACCCCGGTATCGACATAAGGCGTCGTCGAGGTCTGCGCCTGCGTGATGGAGCCGGGAATACTGCACCCCGAAGTATTGGTGCCATACGCGACGCTGGAGGCGCAGAATTCGACACCAGCCTGGCCGGCCAGGGCGCTATAGGGGCCGGGGTTGACGGGCATCGCTGCAGCATGCGCAAGGCTGCTAAATGTAAGACCCGTTGCCGCAATGGCAAAGGCTCCGCCTGCCATGCCCGCGACCCTCAATGCGCCTGAACGGCTTTGCGATGCGTCATCACCCAGCGCGGTTTCCGTCAGCAATCGCTTGCCGCCGCGCGATTTTTTCCCGCTAGATTTGGTCGTTTCAGCTGCGGCCACATATGTACCGACATCCGCGTTCCAGACCGATTTGTATACCTTGTTCATTACCCTTGCATTCCTCTAAAACGGGCCAACCCCGCTTGCAGTTCAGTTGGTGAAATCGCAATCACACGACCTCCGCAGAAAACTGGTCGCGGACCATAAAGCTCGCTCCAGACTTTTCACGCCTCGCAAATCTAACTGCCCGCTCTATCCCTAAAAATCAGGAAAAGCGAAATCGACGTAGGAATTTTCTGAATGAACTCGGGAGAAATCGCGAATGGTCGAACAGCCGCATCCAGATGGGCTTTAACGTCTCACCAAGAAAGGCTTAAGGGCCCTCTCGAAATACTTCTCGTCGCGTTTTTACGACATGTTCGTATGCCGCAACACCGGAAGGTGATGCTGAAGATGACAGCGCTTGTAGTACTTCCGGGAGCTTGGGCCTGACTTGACAGTCGCAAACAGAGGTTCATCTTCAATCTGTCTTGCAGATCGCTGCATTTACCCACGCCAGTTTGAGAAATTTCGCAATCCTGTAAGACCTATCCCTTCCTATACTTTGCTTCGACACTGTTGCTCGAGCGCTTTGGACGGGACATTTCCCCAACCCTCGTCCCTATCCGATTCGAAAAGCCGCGCAAAGCCGTGTCCAGGCAACACTCACTCTTCGCATCAACTTTCGCATTAATCTTTTTTTAAATTGCACTCATGAAACTTTTAGCTATCCGTCGTAAAAACAAGCAACTCGGTCAGGGCATGACCGAATACATCATCATCGTCGCGCTCATCGCCGTGTCCGCCATCGGCGTGTACTCGCTGTTCGGTCAGACGCTGCGTAACCAGACCGCCGGTCTCGCCGTGGAAATGTCCGGCCAGAACGCCCAAACGAACATCTCGACGGCGCAGACCAACGCGAATACGGCTACCACGAACGCCAACAAGACCAAGAACATGGGCAAATATAACGACAGCAACAACACCAACTAATCTTCTTGAACTAGCGACATTCATCATGAAAAGCTCTGCCCGAAAGGGCAGGGCCAGGGTTGCCGGCGCCAGCGGGCAGGCGCTGGTCCCTGCTCTGATCTTCCTGCTCGCCGGTTGTATCGGCCTTTACGTGGCGTTCAACTCTTTCCAGTTGACGAGCGCGAGAATCAAACTTCAGAACACCGCCGACGCAGCCGCATACAGCGCCGCTGTATTGCAGGCGCGCGACTACAATTTTTCGGCCTACACGAACCGGGCGATGATCGCCAACCAGGTGAGCGCCGCGCAGGTCGTCGCCTTGAAATCCTGGATAGACGAACTCGACTCCACTTACTCGCAGTCCGACATCGACGAAATCGTCGGCCAACTCGCGGACCATCCGGCTCAGTGGAGCAGCCCGAAACAGATCGGCAAAAGCGCCATCGCGCCGGTACGCGCGACGCTGGACGCGTTGCTGCCCACAGTCGGCCGGAATATCGGCACGCTGAACCGTTCGCTGAGCACGGCGCAAGCCAACTATCACGCCGCCATCTTCAGCGCCGTACCCGATACGGCCGACGCCATCGCCCAGCAAAACCAGCCGGACACGCATGTCACGAGCGGCTATTTCGTCAGTCCGCGCAATGCTGCGCAGCTCGCGGCGTGGAAGTCCTATACGGCCACGATCACGCCCGCTGGCAAGATCGGCCCGGACGGTTTCGCGGACGTGGTTACGGACGCGAGCACTCTCGACGGCTTCGTCAAGAATCGCAGTTCCGTGCGCAGCGTCGCGCCCAATTTCCAGCAACTCAACGACACCGCCATCGGCATTTGCGGCAAAGCGAACAGCACCTTCACCATCAACGTCACCCACGATGGAGGCACCCAGTTACGCAGCGATAAGGCGGGCTGGCAGTCCATCGACGCGAGTACGGCTCACCTGCGGATCAGCTGCATTGGCGCGATCGAATCCGAAGCTGGGTTCGGTGGCAGCGCCAACGGCAATATCAAGAGCTTCATGACCAACCCACCGTTCGCCGCCTGGCAAGACTGGCAAGGTTATGGCGGCTATTTCAACTTCGGCTACACGGGCAGCACAACGCCCGGCTGGCAAGTGCCCGATGCAATGGCGGAGCAGTTCAGAACCGGACCCGGCACGTCCCTCGATCCGACCAACGGCGGCCTGCTTCCCTATCAGGACGTGAACGGTGTGGCGCTCGCCGGCCGGGCGCCCCGTATCACGATCGAAGTTTCCCGTAATAGCAGCACGCTCGTGAAGACCGTCGGTCTGCACGGCGGCGGACGCATGCAGGTCGACGACAACGCGGCGTCCGGTGCGCTGCACGCGCTTTCTAGTGCCAACGCGTATTTCGTGCGACCGGACGAGACAACGTCAGTTGGCTCGCTCATCGGCGGACTGACGAATGCCGATCAGTGGGCTCGCGCCGACAAAAAAACCGAGTACCCGAGTCTGTTCAGTCCGTATTGGCAAGCCGCGCTGGCCCCCGTCAGCGACAGCGAGCGCGCCGCGGCTCAGGCAAGCCAGATTTCAGCCGCCGCAAAGGTACCGAAGCCATGAAACGCATCCCTATTCGGCGCGCGCCGCAGGCTGGTCAGGCAATGGTGGAATTCATTCTGTCCATGACCATGGTCATGAGCGTGCTGCTGCTCGCCATCGCGATGCTCGGCAAGTTCAACGACGTCCGCAACCGGACCTTGATGAGCTCGCGCTACGTCGCATGGGAACGCACGGTGTGGACCGACAGTGATGCGAAGAAAAACCTCGTCGGGGATTCCGCCACCACGGAGGGCTGGTCCGGCACCTATGGCAGCCCGGCATTGGCTTCCAGCAAACTGGATACGGAGCTTAAAGCGGAAGTGATGCAGCGTCTCTTCGTGGGGAACAATGCGCCGGTTGCCGGCGCGGACCGTCAGCAGAACCGCCTGGCATCCTCGAAGCCGGCCATGTGGCAGGACTACGGTGGGAAGGCGTTCCTGGGTTCCGCCAACGCCGTGACCGTCGGCACCAATGTAAGTGCCGATCCAGCAACGAGCCGGACCGGCTCGGCGCTGGCGCATTGGCAGGTTCCCACCGCCGGCGGAGTGCCGTACGACGCCCAGTTGGCCCTCCCCACCCGAACACTGCAATCCGGCACGGTCAGCCTTTCCGTCGCGCAGGACAGCGACGTGCTCAAACGGCTCTGGCCGAAAAACGGACTGTTACCCGCGTTCACCGGTCTGACGTTTTCTGACACCAATGTCCTGATGACCAACACATGGGCGCCGAACGGCTCTGCGAGCAACAAGGCGCTGTTCAGCCGTGCCGTGCCGGCGGCGAATGTCGCGCTGGTGCCGTCCGCCGGATATCTGGGGCTGCAGAAGTACGCACCTGAAATCTCGTCGCTGCAATTCGGTCGCGTTCAGCAGGACGTCGTACCGTCGAATCGCCTGAGCCAATGAAGACCTCACATTCTTTCGCTGGCGCGCCTGACGTGGTTCGCGTGGCTCGCGTGGCAACCGTGTTGATCAGCATGCTGGCCAGTGCGCCCGCGCTGGCCAGCAACGCATGCAACAAAACCCCCGTGCCGCCGCAAAGCACGGAGGCCATCGGTCGCGACATGATCGTGAACGGCGTGCCCACGTCGGTCGTCGGTATGCAATTCGCCGGGAGCGTTCGTGATGTGTCCAGAGCGTTCCGCGAGTTCTGGGTCCGCGAGGACGTGCCCGCCAAAGGCCGCACCAGTCCCTCGGGCCTCCTTCTCAGCGCGCTGGACGATCAATGTCTGTACGTACTCAGCATTCCGCCGCAGCCGGACAGCACACGCACCCGCGGACTCATGAGCGTGATCCGGGTCGGCAGCGATCCGGTTCAGCATCGCATTCCCGACTCCGCGATTGCGCTACCGCAAGACAGCAAGGTCGTCTCGGACGTCGAAAGTCGCGATCCGGGACAGACCGGGCGTACGTGGCTGCTGGATCTGCCGGGCGAAGCGCGTTGGAACGCACAGCGCTATCGCAACGCGCTCGCCATGCAAGGGTGGGCGAGCGTGAGCCGTCAGGCGGATTACCCCTCCGCCGGCGTCCGGTCCGCCCAAGGTTCGGCCTTCGCCATGCAGCACGGTCCGGACAGCGTGGACGTGAGCTTTTCCGATCGCGACGGCCGCACCGTCGCAGTCGTCAACGTAATCAGGAGCCGTTGAAATGCAACATCCGCGACCTATCGAGTTTTCCGTTAAGCGGCGTCGCCGGCAGCGGGGACAAGCTTATGCGGAATACCTCGTCGTCACGACCGCGCTCGTGGGCATTCTGCTGCTGGCCGCGGGCGATACCGTTGCGCCTTTCACGGCGCTCATTTCAGGCTTCAAGTCGTTTTTTAGCGCTTATAGCTTCACCCTTTCGCTTCCCTGACCTGCCACGGTCGAATTCGTCATGCTTAAGAAAATCAAACTTCGCTCGCTTCTCGCGAACTCCTGGGTTCTGCTGTTCCTTGCCTTGCTGGTGGCAGGCGGACTCACGTTCCTCCTGTACAAATACCTGAACGATCGCGAGACCAAACTCAAAGCCGAGATGGACGCGCATAACGTGACCGCCAAGGTCGATGTCGTGGTGCCGGCGCGAGACGCCGATGTCGGAACGCCGTTGTCGAACGACGATTTCGTTTCGCGCGACATCGAAGCCGACCTGGTTTCCGACGACATGATTCGCGCCGATAACTTCGAGCAGTACCGCAAATCGCATCTGGTCAAGCCGGTGCGGCGCGGTCTGCCGCTGCGCGCCAGCGATATCGATGCGCTGCGCGGTCGCGACTTCTCCGACATCCTGCCGCCGGGACAGCGTGCGCTGACCGTGGAAATCGATACGGTCAACTCGACCGCGCTGATGTTGCGTCCGGGCAATCGCGTCGACGTGTATTGGGTCGGCACGGTCTTTCACGTGGACCACTCGTCGGACGACAAGAAGGTCGCGCAGTTGATGATGCCGGACGCACTGGTTCTGGCCACGGGCCAGGACGTGCGCCATCGCGACGCCGGCGAAGCGGACGACACCGCGCAGCAGGAGCAGGCAAACGCCAATAGCAGCGCCATGAGCCGGCAGCAGGGGATGGGGTACACCACGGTCACCCTCCAGGTCCCTATCGATCACGTTGCGCGAATCGCGCTGGCCCAAAAGATCGGCGGGCTGCGGCTCATCCTGCGTAACTCGGACGACAAGGGCCGTGACGGACCGTCGCTCGTGCAGGAAAGCGACGTCTTCATCGACCCCGCTCAGGGCACGGCCACCGTCGGCGGCGGCCCGGCTCGCCCGGTCGTGGAGTTGATCGCGGGTGGCGGCGCGGACAGCACGGCGCTCGTCCCGCAGGGCATGCCACCAGGCACGACCACGTCAACCTCAACGTCGGCGCCACGCCCGGGGAACGCAACGGCGCAAACCGCGCCCGCGCCCGCGTCATCGCAAACGCAATCGCAATCGCAGCGTCCGTCGAGCCTCTACGAGCAGGCCAACGCCATCGCCCAACAACTGCAGAAGGCCGTTGCTCCTGGCACGTCGAAGCAGAACTAAAAGTATCGAGCACAGGTTTCACACCATGAAAGTCAAACACAATGCGACGCGGTTGCGTCGCCGGGTTCTGCCGTCCGTCCTCATCGGCTTGCTGCTGTGCGAGGCTGCGCCGGCGGCGCTTGCCGACGTCGCCCATTCCGCGGCGAACGACAATGCTTCGGCCAGTACGCGCGTCCTCGAAATGTTTCGCGGCGAAGTGCGCATCCTTCATCTGCCGGGTGCGATCAAGCGCATCGCGATCGGCAACGGCAAGCTGCTCACCGCGAATGTGGTCGACGGCAGTCTGATGCTGCTGGGCGAACAGGACGGCATCACCTCGCTGGTGGTGTGGAACGAAAAGGGTATCGCGTTGCAAACCACCGTGCGCGTCGCCAAGGCAGAAGTGAATGCGTCGCTCGAACAGCTGCGCGAAGTGCTGAAATCGGTGAGCGGCCTGCGTATCGAAGCAATTGGTTCGAATATCGTCCTGTCCGGCGTGGTTCATCGCGACATGGCGGGTATCGTCAAAGCCGCCACGCAAGACATGACGAACGTGATCGACACCACCACCGTCGACGAAGGGGACGCGCTCAAGAAAACCGTGCACTTCAAGGTGCAGATCATGGAAGTCACCCGCAATGCGCAGCGCAATCTGGGTATTTCGTGGGACAGCGCATTCAAGGGCCCGCAGATCGGCGGCGCTGCGAGCGTGGCCACGGGTGCAGCCAAAGCGGTCACCGCGGGCACGAGCTACTTCCTGGCAGGGATTGCGTCGAACATCACCTCGCAGATCAACTTCGCGATCGACAACGGCGATGCCTTCATTCTGGCCGCGCCGGAACTGAACACGAAGAGCGGCGGCACGGCGAGCTTTCTCGCCGGTGGCGAAGTGCCGATTCCGCAGGCGGGCGCGCTCGGCACCACCAATGTCGAGTACAAGCAGTACGGCATCAAGCTCAGCATCATTCCGGTCGTGGATGCCAACAACATTATTTCGGCCCACCTGACCACGGAGATCAGCCAGATCGATCCGACCGTGACCTATGGCGGCATGCCGGGATTCTTGACCCGCAACACCAGCTCGGACATTTCGATGCGGGCAGGCGAGACGCTCGCCATCTCCGGTCTCGTCAGCGCGGATGCGGTGAACGATTCCAACGGCATGCCGTTCCTCGGCCAGTTGCCGATCATCGGGCAGTTGTTCCGCTCGGACAGCTTCCGCGCGAAGAAAAGCGATCTCGTCATTTTCGTGACGCCGGTTATCTCCGACCCGGAACTCGCGCCCAATACCGAATTACTCACGCGCGCGGACAAGATGGATCAGGGGTATCGCAATCGCTATGGCAACCCGGAACCTCTGCGCGACGACGAAGAGAAAGCCGCTCACAGCGTGCCGCCCCGTCAGCCGATCGAGCCGACACCGGCAGTCCTGCCCGCGCCGATTCGCAGCACGCCGGCGCGCTTTGTCGTCCCGGCGCCGATGCAGGCTCGCGCTCCGGCCCTGGCTTCCGTCCCGGCTGCGACTCAGCCTCCGGTCGCGATCGCTCCAGTCCAAGCCCCGGTCGTGATCGCTCCGGTCCAAGCCCCGGTCCAGCCTCCGGTCGCGCTCCAGGTGCCAGCCTCGGTCCCGGCCATCACGCCACCACAGGCAGACGCAGCACCTGCGCGACCGCCTGCACCATTGCCCGCGCAACAAACCGCGCAACAACCCGCCCAACGACCCGCGCCCCAATCCGCCCCCGCCAGCACTCCGCCGGCCGGCGTCGCCGACGCGCTTCGCATGCTGAGCGCAGCGCAGCAAGCGCCTGCCGCATCCCAGGCGCCGCAGGGTTCCCTACAACCGGCTTCGAACGGCAAGGTCGCTCCGCAAGTCGGCGCGCTCGGCGGCGCCGTCAACTAACCGGACTTCGGGACCAAGCCATATGCTCAACCTCCAGGTACACACGCGAAACGCGCCGGTGCGTGCGTTTCAGATCGAACACGGCTGCACGATCGGCAAGGACGCCAGTTGCGACCTGGTCGTCAAGGGAATGCTGATCGGCAAGCTGCAGGCGCGTATCGTCCGCGAACACAGCGCCTATTACATCGAAGATCAGGGCGGCATTGCGGCCACGCTCGTGAACGGCTCGCCGATCACCCGCTACGGCCCGCTGACCGAAGCGGACCAGATCGAGATCGGCATGACGACGATCAAGATCGTCCGTGGCGTCACCGTCGCGCAACCGCTGCAACCGCTGCAACACTCAGAACCGGCACCACAGGTTTTACACACGGCGCACGATTCACAGCAGCCGGCAGCGCCCGCAACGTCATGGCGAGAAAACCCGGCGCCGTCGGCGCAGAGAGAACCCACCGTCCCGGCGAGCGCGCCGCCGCTTTCCGGTTCCCCTGCCACGCTCACGCGAACCGGCGAGTCCAGCGAATCCTCGCTCACCCGCCCCGCGGCCGGTGCTCATCCACCCGGGGCGACCTCGGCTCGCACGCCGGCCGAGGCGCCGCTACGCATGCACACTGCCCACGCGCGGAACACCGCGGCGTCAGAACTGCCGGTAGCGCCGATCAACAGTGCAATCGGCATCGAACTGCGCAAGCAGGCGCACATGAAAGTGATTGCCGCACTCGACCTGCGGCGTCTGAACGTCGCGCGCATGGAAGAGGACGAGTTGCGCAAAACCGTCGGGGCGGCGCTGGACGATATTTTGAACAACGACCCCGCTTTTCGCACCGAGGACATCGCGCTCGATACGCTGAAAAAAAGCGTCTTCGACGAAATCATCGGTCTGGGTCCGCTCGAAGAGTTGATCGCCGACCCGACCGTGTCGGAAATCATGGTGAATTGCCACAACGAGATTTTCGTCGAGCAATCCGGCAAGCTGATGCGCTCGCCCGTTATTTTCACGGACGACCGTGCGGTGATCGGCGCGATCGAACGCATCGTCGCGCCAATCGGCCGCCGCATCGACGAAAGCTCGCCGATGGTCGACGCGCGCCTTGCCGACGGCTCGCGCGTGAACGCCGTGATTCCGCCGCTCGCGTTGAAGGGCCCCAGCATCACCATCCGTAAGTTTTCGAAACGCAAGCTGGTCGGCGAAGATCTGATCAAGTTCGGTTCGATGTCGCCGGACATGCTCGAGTTTCTCCATACCGCTGTCGAACAGGGCGCCAATATCATCATTTCCGGCGGCACCGGCTCGGGCAAAACCACCTTGCTGAACGTGCTGTCGAGCTACATTCCCGACGACGAACGCATCGTCACCGTGGAAGACGCCGCGGAACTGCAACTGTCGCAACCCAATCTCGTGTCGCTCGAAGCGCGCCCCGCGAACATGGAAGGCAAAGGCGCCGTCCACATTCGCGATCTGGTGAAAAACTGCTTGCGGATGCGTCCCGACCGCATCGTGATCGGCGAGTGCCGCGGCGGCGAAGCGCTGGACATGCTGCAGGCCATGAACACCGGCCACGACGGTTCGCTCACCACGGCGCACGCCAACACGCCGCGCGACTGCATCGCCCGCCTCGAAGTGATGACGCTGATGGCCGGTCTCGATCTGCCGATTCAGGCAATTCGCGAGCAGATCTGCTCGGCGGTCGACATCATCGTGCAGCAGTCGCGCTTCTCCTGCGGTTCGCGCCGTGTCACGCACGTGACCGAAGTGAGCGGCATGGAATCCGGCGTGATTACGCTGCAAGACGTGTTCGTGTTCCGCGAAGAAGGCTTTGGCGAGGACGGCAAGATCATGGGCAAGTTCGTCCCGACCGCCTACATTCCCGACTTCTATCAGGAATTGATCCGCCGGCGCATTCCGGTCAATACCGACATCTTCACCCAGCCCGAATGAGCGTCACGTCATGAGTCTTCCTCTCATTCTCGTGCTGGCGTTTGCCGGCATCGTGTTTCTGATCTTCACCGTGTCGCGCATGGGCACGTCCACGCTCAGGGCCGGATCGCGGCAGATGGCCGGCGAAATCGAGTCGTCGCTGGCCGATGCGTTCGTGTTCGTGAACCGGCAGAAAGCGGCCGCGTGGGGCATGGTCGTCATGATCGGCTTGCCGATCCTGGTGTTCCTGCTCAGCCACAGCCTGCTGATCGCGGCGGCGTCGCTGCCCATCGCGATGATGCTGCCGAAAAAGTACCTCAAGCGAATGCGCAAAAAGCGCATCGAGACGCTCGAAAAACAACTGCCCGACGCGCTGCTGATGATGTCCGGGGCGCTGCGCGCCGGCGCCAGTTTTCCGACCGCGCTCGAAGCCGTGGTGCACGAGACCGTTCCGCCGATTTCCCAGGAGTTCGATCTGTTGATGCGGGAAATCCGTTTGGGTATCGACCTCGACATCGCCATGCGCAACGTCGAGAAGCGCATTCCGATTCCCGACTTCATGATGATGACCGCCGCGGTCACCATCGCGCGCGAAGTGGGCGGCAATCTCGCCGAAGCGCTGGAGTCGGTCGCGCGCACGTTGCGCGAAAAACTCCAGATGGAAGGCAAGATCAAGGCCCTCACCTCGCAGGGCCGCATGCAGGGCATCGTGATGACCTGTCTGCCGCTTTTCCTGATGCTGGTGCTGCGTTTCATGGAGCCCAAGGCGATGGCGCCGCTATTCAACGAGCCGGTCGGATGGGCCACGCTGGCCGTGATCGGCGTGATGGAGTGTCTCGGCTACTTCTCCATCTCCAAGATTACCCATATCGACGTGTGACCTATGCTGCTACTCATTGCTCTTGGCGTCAGCGTCGGCGTGATCGCCGTCGTCGCGATCTTCTACAAATCGTTCAACGGTCTGGCCGGCGCGGTGCCGCCCGAAGACCGGGCGTTTCTCGACCCGCTGCCGAAATCGCTCAGGCCGTTATGGCCGATCGTCAACTTCGTCGTGCATCATTTCGGCGGCAAATTCAGTCCGAAGCTGGTCGCTAAAACCGATCTGCAACTGCGCCTCACGTCGCTCACGTTCCTGATGAACGCACGCCAGTTTATTGCGTTGTCGATCATTGCTTCGGTGCTGGCCTCGCTCGTCGCGCTGCTGCTGATGCTCGCGCTCGGCCTGTTCTCCATTCTCGTGCTGGCCGGCGTGGCCGTGCTCGGCTACTTCTATCCGCGCATCTGGACACGCGACGTGCGACGCCGGCGTATCGCGCAGATTCTCAAGCATCTGCCGATTTACCTCGACTTCCTGACGCTCGCCGTCGAAGCGGGCTTGAACATCAATGGCGCCATTCAGAAGGCCGTCGAAAAAGGGCCGCCGGGTCCGCTTCGCTGGGAGCTCGAACACGTATTGCGTGACCTGAAATCCGGGCTGAACCGCACGGAAGCACTGCGCCGTTTCGACGACCGTTTGCGGATCAAGGAAATCACGAATCTGGTGGGCACGGTGGTGCAAGCCGAGCGGATGGGTTCGGGGCTCGCTAAATCGCTGCGCTTCCAGTCCGAGCAACGCCGCTCGGAACGGTTCCAGCGCGCGGAAAAACAGGCGATGGAAGCGCCGGTCAAACTGGTTTTCCCACTGCTCATGTTCATTTTTCCCATCACGTTCATCGTGCTGGGATTCCCGATCGCGATGAAGTTCGTGCAGGAGGGTTTGCTGTGAAAAAAACCCGGCTTCATGTGGAGGGACGCGACCTCGGTATCGACGTCTTCGTCACGGAAACGGCGTGCGAACGCATGCGCGGTCTGCTCGGCCGCGACCGGCTGCCGCGCAACGAGGCACTGCTGCTGCAACGCTGCGGGTCGGTGCACACGTTCGGCATGCGCTTTTGCATCGACGTGTTGCTGCTCGACCGGGACGGCCGGATCGTGGCAATCCGTCACGATCTGCCCAGGCGACGCATGGCGTTCAGCCTGCGCGCGGTGCAGACGCTGGAAATGCCATCGGGTGCGGCGCGCGATCATGGGCTGAAACGCGGCGACACGCTGACCTTCGAGGCGACACCGTGAGCGCGCTCCAATCCTGGCGCTTCGGGCGCTTCTCGCGCCATGCACGCGTTGGCAAACAGGGCGGCCAGTCGATGACCGAGTTTCTCGTCATCGCGCCGCTGTTGCTGTTCGTCTGCTTCGGCACATTGCAATTCGTGTTGCTGTACCAGGCGAAATCCACGCTGGACGTCGCGGTGCTCGAGGCGGCCCGCGAAGGCGCGGTCAACAATGGTTCGATGCAAGCCATGCGCGCGGGACTCGCGCGCGGGCTCGCGCCGCTCTACGCGCGGCAGGCGAGCGCGGACGGGGTCTCCCAGGCGCTCGCGAAAGCCCGGACCGATGCGGCGCGTTTTAGCATCATCACGGTGCTCAACCCGACGCCCGCTGCAATCCAGGACTATGCACGGCCTCGCTACTATGCGGACCAGGCGGCAACCTATAGCGAAATTCCCAACGACTCGCTGATGTACCGCAGTTCGTCGACTGCCGGCGCCAGTTCCGGGATGAATATCCAGGACGCCAATCTGCTGAAAATTCACGTGCACTACTGCTACGACATGTACGTGCCGCTCGTGAACAAGGTCATCTATTACGCGACCAACGTGATCGGCACTATCGGCACGATGGGCATTCTGTCGCGCGAACCGGCCAACGTCGATCGGGACCCGTACGGCGCGCCGAAAAACGGCGACGTGCTCTGCAAAGTCAAACTGGCGGATGGGATGGCGACGGGTCGCTGGCCGATATCGCTGGATTCGGAAGCCATGGTGCGCATGCAGACGCCGCTGCGGGCGTCCGCGGTGAGCGATTCGCCCAACCCGTCGGGCAATTGACGATGACGCGAAAACAAAGCGGCGCGCTGCATCGCGCGTGGTCTCGCCGATTGCTGCTGCTCGGATTGGCAGCGAGCATGGCGACATTGTCGCTCGCCGTTCACGCCGCCGACGCAACCTTGACGCGCACGCATAGGAACGATGGCGTGATCATGATGATCGGCGGGATGGGGGGCGGTAAAGGTATCGCTGGCATGAGCGGCACGAATGTCACGACACCGGTTCGAAGCGTTTTCGCCGCCGCGGACACTTCGGACCGACGCTCCGTCGTGATCCAGCCGGGCGAACGACCACCCGCGTCTTCCGCAGCAGAAGCCTCCGGCACAGCCACGTCGCGAGTCATGGCACTGCTGCCCATCATTGCCGACGCCGCGCAAGCGGCAGAGGTCGACAGCGCGCTGCTGATGGCCGTGATCGATGTCGAATCCGGTGGCAACCCGCGCGCCATGTCGCCCAAAGGCGCAACGGGTCTGATGCAGCTGATGCCGGCCACTGGTGCACGGCAAGGCGCATCCGATTTACTGGATCCGCGCCAGAACATCGCGGCGGGGGCGCGTTATCTGAAAGCACTGATGCGCCAGTTCGGCGATTTGCCGCTGGCGCTAGCGGCTTATAACGCCGGTGAAGGTGCAGTACAGAAATATGGTGGGCAGATACCGCCGTACGCGGAGACGATGACCTACGTACCCAAGGTGATGGCGCGTTACAGCTGGTATCGTGACGCCACGGCTTCTACGGGAACGGGAACGATACGAACGGTATCGAGCAATGCGCGAAGTGAAGCCCGGGTATGGCGTATTGCGAGCGGGTCAGGAAACTGATGCGAGGGCAAAACCAACTTTCGCGCATGCACGACTCAAAGCCCGCCATCGAAGCCCAGAGTTTCCTCTATCGACCTGTCGAGATGCTCGATCGCATCGACCACGCGGGGCAGCACAATCGTCAGCAACGGAATGTCGCGCTGGCGCGCCGTCCCTTCCAGGTGGATCAGCGCGGCGAGCAAGCCGTAACGCCCGAGCATGCGCGCCGACCCGGCGATGTGATGCGCGGCGCTCCCCACTCCGGCCCAATCGTCGGCCGCGACACAGGCGCGCAAGGAATCGAGCGTGCTGCGATTGGTTTCGACGATCATGTGAAGCAGACGTCTTGCGAGCGCCTCGTCATCATTAGCGAGTTCGAGCGCCGTTTCGAAAAGAGGAGTGCAATCGGGGTTGCAAATGGACTCGAGCATCACGTCTTCCATCCGCATTATTGCGACGTCGCGATGCGGCAACGGCGCGCCAGATCGATCAGTTCGACCAGCGATTTCACACCTAGCTTCTGCATGATTCGCGTCTTGTGACTACTGACGGTTTTGTTGCTGATGAACAGCGCGTCCCCGACCGCCTTGTTCGACATCCCCTTGGAAAGCATCTGCAGAATGACGAGTTCCTTGTCCGATAACAACGTGATGCGATCCTCTTCCGCCGCCGTTCCGAAAGTCGGCGACATGCTCGTGCCATTCGCAGTCACCGGGAATACGGTGTAACCCGCCAGCACCGCCTCCACACCCCGCATGATCTCTTTCATTTCCTGCGACTTGCCGACGAAACCGTGCACCCCCGAGCGCATGGTCCGCGGCGCGAAGGTTGCCGGATCGTGTCCCGACAGCACCAGCACGCGAATGCCGGGATGCGCCAGCTTCAAACGCGGAATCACGTCGAGCCCGCTAATGCGCGGAATATCGAGGTCGAGAATCGCGAGCTTGGGACTGTGCAAGCGCGCCATTTCGACGGCGGTTTGCCCGTTGTCGGCCTCGATCACGTCTTCAACGCCGAGGAGTTGCATCAGTTGCATCTTGATGACCATACGAAACGCCGGATGATCGTCGATAACCAGAATAGTCGACATAATTTTCCTTCCACCTGAAACATCTGTTGCCAAACGCCTTCACGCTCGAACAACCGAAAAAACGCATGAAGCCGCGTGACGCACCGCGCCTTGTCGGCCCGGTCATACCCATGCGTCAGTGCCGCTGCCGGCACTCACACGCACGTAAGAAAGCAACCCCGCCTCGCGGCAGGACATTGCAGAGAATTGGATTGATTGCCAGCCTTCGAACGAAGAACAGTTTTGGCTAAGGTGCCGCCACGACCATTTCTATTTCGACGCGCCGGTTCGGTCCGAGGCATTGCCGTAGTGCTTCCCGCTGCGTTTGCCGGCACTCGACCAGCTGGTTCGCACTGCCCATGCCCCGCGCGGAGACCGGCACCGTCACGCCATGACTTCGCAGATAAAGTTCGACGGTGCGCGCCCGCTGTTGCGACAGCCGCAGGTTATAAGCCGCGGTGCCGAGCCGGTCGGTGTAGCCGGTGATCTTCAACTCATGCACGGCGGACGCTGTTTTCAGTCTGGCAGCGACGTCGTCGAGTTGACGCCTGCCGGCGGGCAAGATGGCGGCGACATCGCCGCCGTTGAAGCGGAACAGGGAGTCGGCCCGCAATGTAATCTTTCTCGGCAGTACAGTAGCTTGAGGTTCGATAACAGGCGCCGCCGTCGCCAGGTTCGCCTGACATTGCAGCGCGATTTGCGCGGACTGCCGCAGATCGTCCTGTATCTTCGGCAAGCGCCGTTCGGCGCGGGAGAAGCTGCGAATCCACGCATCGTGGCCGGCCTGCATTAACCCGACTTCGGCACAGGCGAGCAGCGGTTGCGCTTGATGACAACGGGCAATGACCGGGTCGGCCTTGATGGTATTGACGATCTTCCACAGGTCGGGCCTGACGGTCGAGACCGTGCGCAACGCAGGGTTCGCCGCGGATAAGACCGTGCCATTCTCGACGCCCAGGGTGAGTGCCGCGGCCTGGCCAATTGCTTCTTCGACGAAACCCCAGCGATCGTTATCGTCGCGTGCCTGCCGTGCGGTATCCAGCCAGCATTGCGCCTTCGCCTGAAAATAGCCGTGCCGGTCTGCCGGCAAGCGGTCGAGCCGCTGTTGAAGCGCCGCAATTGCCGTGCGGCTGTTGGAGATGGACGAATAGGTGTCGACCCACTGCGCGTTGACTGCGCCGGCCGCTTCGTCTTGCGAGGTTCCGATTCCCGACTTCAGCACGGTGGCATCTTCGATACCGAGCCGTGCACGCGCAGCGTGGTCCGCGCATCCTGCCAGAGCCAGCGCGCACACGAGCGCGAAAAGCTGAAGTTTCATTGACTGTCTGCGTCGAGCGCATCTTCCTAAAGAAGGCTCCGAGTATGAACAGACGCAGACTCAACGGGAATGGGAACAATCTTAGATTGGCGTCAGAAACGTGACCCCGATCGCCTGCGACAAATCGGCGCGGCGCGTCTCCTGTTCCGTTACTTGAGCCCGAAATCGACGCGTGTCGTCGCACCCTTGTCGTCGATGCCATCGGCATTCAACTTCGGCGCGACGATGAAAATCCGGCTGCTGTCGATCTTGCCATCAAGATATTGCTGCACGCTCTGCGCCCGCTGCTGCGCGAGCTGGCGCAGGCTACCGTCGTCGATCGGCGCATTGGCGGCGAGCGCGCTCTTCATCTCGTCGTCCGGCACGCTTTTGGTCAGGCCGACGAAGTTGCGCGGCTTCTTGAAGTCGGCTGATTTATACGCCCTGGTCAGATACCGGTCGTAATCCTTCGGGTCGACGGTGACCTCCGACAGATCGACGCTTGCGCCGTTACCCACGACGTCCTTGATCTTCTGCTGCTTGACGAGGTTATCGACGTAGTCCGTGCGCAGCGCCGGTTCGTCGACGGCCGGGTCGACCCGGCCGATCAGGTCGAGCCGGATCGACGCCTTGTCGGAGAGCGCCTTGACGATGGTGTCGAGCTTCTTGTTGTCGGCGTCCGTCAGTTTCGCCGAGCCCGGCGCGAATTCGACATAGCCGAGTTCCTCGCCATTGCCGCCAAACGCGTGCGCGATCAGCGAGAACGGCGCGGTCACGGCCTTCTGCAGCAGATTCAGCACCGCATGCCAGATCAATCCGCCGACGCTGAATTCCGGGTTCGACAACGACCCCGACACCGGCAGATTCACGTCGATTTCCCCGCGCGAATTTTTCAGCAACGAAATAGCGAGCCGGACTGGCAGTTTCGTCGCGGTCGTGTTGTCGACGTGATCGCCGAACGTAAGCTGGTCGATGAACAGGTGGTTGTCCGCATTCAGCTGATCGTTGTCGAGCCGGTAATGCAGATCGACGTTCAGCTTGCCCTTGGTGATCGGATAGCCCGCGTATTTCGCCGAATACGGCGTGAGATTGGTCAACTCGATGTCGTGCGCGCTCGCGGTCAGATCGAGCGCGGGTTTGGCGATGAGCGGATTCACCGTGCCGCGAATCGACAGCGGGCCGTTCGCGGCCACTTTCGCGGCGACGTCCACGGTCGCCGGGGTGGTGGATTGCGTACCGAACGCGCCGACCGTGCCCTGAATGTCGACCAGGTTCGCGCTGAAATTCGGCTTGATGAAGTTATCCGTGTAGGTCACGCGGCCCTGTTGCAGCACGAGCTGGCCGATGCGCAGTTTGAACGGACTCTGCGGCGGCGTCGCAGCGACGACCGTGGCAGGCGTGCCGGAGGCCGCGACCGCAGCCGAAGCCGGTGTCGACGCGGCGGCCACGGTCGAAGCCGACTGCGGCGTCAACTGGACGTGGTCGCCGCCGCTCTTGTCGCGCGTCAACGATTGCGGCGCGCCGCTTTCATGCGCCACCACATCCGACAGATTCAGCTTGCCCTGCGCGTCGAGCAACACGCGGCCATAAAACTTCGAGAACGTGACACGGCCCGCGTCCACCACCGTGCCGTGCTCGTCGTAGTCGGCCTTGAGGTTCGACAGCGCCAGCGAGCCCCATCCGGCGAAGGGGTCCGACGTCGCCTTGTCGAGCATGCGCACGTCGACGAGTGCGAGGTCGCCGCGATAACTTGCCTGCAAAGCCTTCGACTGCGTGAGCGCGAGATCGCCCTTCGCATCGAGCAGCGCGCTCGCGATCAACGCATTGAGCTTGCTGCCGAAGTACGGCTCGAACGCCGCCGCATCGAGGCGGTTGGCATCCACCTTGACGGCGAGCCTGAGCGGCGTCGCCGTGACCTGACCGGCGATGCCGAGCGTGCCTTTGCGATTCACGGTGGCCTGCAGTTCGACGGGCAACGGCCGGCTCAGGTCGTCGCTGATCTGCTGCACCTTCAGTTGCAGCGGCGTCACGCTCAGCTTGACCGGGCGTGGCGTGGTGTAGTCGGTGAAATCGGCGCTCGCGCCGTTCAGGCTCAGTTCGCCGATCGTGTAGTGCCAGGCAGGCCCGGCGGCCTGCGCCTCTTTCGCCGCATGGATCGCGGTGCGCTGCTGCTCGGCCTCATGCGGACCGGCGAGGGCGGCAAGGTTGATGCTGCCGTCTTTCAGGCGTTGCGCGTCGATCGCGAGCCCGGTCGTATCGACGGTGGCAATCGCGGCGGTGCGCGCCGCGAGGTCGATCTTTTTGACCATCACCTTGCCCTGCGCGAGCGCGATGACCGGGGCGTTGCCGCCGCGCAGCGCGACCTTCAACGATTGCAGGTCGAGTTGCGTATCGGCGAGCATCACTTCGACAGGCGTTTTGGCCCAGTTCGCGCCGAGGTTGACCGTTGCCGAGAGTATGCCGTCCGTCACTTGTGCAGCGGTGGCGGTGTCGAGGTACGGCTGCAGCAGCGGCAGCTTCAACGACTTCAGGTCGAGTTTTGCGCTGGCGGTCTTCGCCGCGAGTCCGAACGCGCCGGCCGCGCCGAGCGAGCCGCCGGCGTGATCGAAATCCGCGTTCAGCGTGTAGTGCGCGGGCGCGCTTGCCAGTGTGGAGAAGTCGGTCAGCGTGACGGCGAGTTTCTGCACGCCGATATCGACCGGGCGCGCGGCGGCTTCGTCGTGAACGGCAACGGCGCCGTCGGCGAGCACGAAACGTTTGATGGCCAGATCGAGCGGCGCGGGAGGCTTGGGTGGGGAGGCGGCCGATGCCGCCGAGCCAGCAGATGCAACCGAAGCGCCCGAAGCGACGACGGCGGCCGCAGGCGCGGCCGCCGCCACAGGCCCGGTCTTCGCCGGTGAAGCCGGCGCAAACATCCGCTCGACGCTCAGCACACCGTCCTTGTCGCGCGACAGAGCCGCGCTCGGCGCGTCGACGCGAATTTCATCGAAGCGATACAGGCTCTTCAACGGCTCGAGCGTCGCGGCCGCCACATGCACCGCGCGCGCCGCGAAGAACGGCGCCTTGGCCTGATCGCGCACGTCCACGTCGCTCAGATCGACGGTGCCGGCCACACGCAGCGACGGCGCGTCGTTGGAGATCACGAAGTTGAGCTTGAGGTCGGTCGACAGCTTGCCCGACTGCACGATCACCGGCAGTGGCGTCGGCACGTACGAGATAAGACGCGGCACGTCGAGCCCGTCGAATCGCAGCGACACTTCCGATTCGCGCGACGCCGCAAACGGCTTGGTCCTGCCGTCGATGGCGAGCGAACTGCCGTCGATGCGCGCGCGCAGCAGCGGCTCGACGAAGATATCGGTCTTCGACGGCAACGTGGCGATGAACGGAATGCCGAGCTTCCATTGGTCGATGACATGGGTCGCGCCGAGCAGCTTGTCGTCGAAGGTGATCTGGCCGTTCTCGACGCGAATGTTCGACACGGAGAACAGCGTCGGCTTGCTGTCGGGGCTGGCGGGCTGCTTTGAAAACTTCTCGATCAGGTCGGTGAAATTGAAGCGCTGCGCGTCGTAACGGACGATGTGAAAGCGCGGTGAATCGAGCTGCACTTCATCGACGATCGGCGCGCCGCGAAACAACGAACTCCACGAAGGCTGCACGATGATGCGCGAGATATCGACGAAATCGCCCGCGCCGCCGCGCTCTCCGATATGCACGCGGTCGGCTTCGAATCGGAGCGTGTAGGGATTGAGCGCGATGCGGCCGATCGTGGCGGGCCGCCCGAGTTGCTGACCGATCTGCTTTTCGGCGAGATGGCGAATGAGTGGCGGCGCTGCGAAGAACCCGAGCAGCCCGAACAGCACGATGAAGATCAGCAGGCCGATGAAGACATGCCGGGTACGGCGAGACTGCGCGACATCGCGCACAGTCTGCATGGAAGAGACGAATGATGCCTTGTTGATGCTTGCCATGCCCGGTCTTGAGTAGTGCGACGGCATGGCCGCCGCGAAAACGAAAATCCCGCAAGCGGCAGTATAAATTGGGAACCCGGCACCCGATCGAAATGTAAGCCGGCGATTACACAATCTTCCGCGCGACGGAGATCGCGCTTTGAGTAGGTTGGGTGTGGCGGGATGGTGGCGATGGTTGGCGAACGTGGCCGGCTTCGGCGTGTAGCGGCGTGTAGCGGCGTGCAACGGCGTGCCTGCGTGCGCGACACCGGCCGCCGGGATGCCGGCCACCGGGATGCCGGCCACCGGATCGCCGGCCACCGGATCGCCGGCCACCGGATTGCCGGCCACCGGATCGCCGGCCGCCGGATTGCCGGCCGCCGGATTGCCGGCCGCCGGATCGCCGGCCGCCGGATTGCCGGCCACCGGATCGCCGGCCACCGGATCGCCGGCCGCCGGATTGCCGGCCACCGGATCGCCGGCCGCCGGATCGCCGCTTACTGACGCACGACCGCCGGCGGTTGCCAGGTACCGTCGGTAGCTTGCGGTTTCGGTGCATACAGCCGCAGCACAAGCTGCAGATCGGCACGCGGGGCAGGCAACCAGTTACCGCTCGTCACCCCGCCCTTGCCGCTCTTCCCGCCCTTCGTGCGCACGGACGACACCGTCACGTCGAGCGAGCCGTCGCGATTGCGACGAGCGCCATTGCGATCGCCAACCGCCAGCCGCGCCGGCGCGCTTTCGCCCAGTGCGCCGTCTCTCGTGTACGCGGTGATCGACCAGAATCCGCGCACCGGCGGCAACTGGTTTGGCGCGAAATGGACGACATAGCGATTCGCGCCGTTCAGCGCGTGGCCGTCGCTGTCCTGCGTGACGACCGCGCGCACTTCGTCGTCCTTCGTGCCGATCCCCGGTTGCGCATAAGCGGCGTAGGCACGCAGCGCATAGTCGGGACCGTAGCTGCCGACGCCGTCGCCGAACCAGCTCCAGCCGTTGCCGTTCAGCAGATTCGACGGCGCCGTCACGACCCGCTCGTGGCCGTCGGCGAGACCCGCGGCAATCGCCTCGGGCGCATTCGGCAGCTTGACGGGAGCGTCGGACGTGACGCCGAGATCGGCGAGAAATTTCAGCGCATGCGGATCGGCGGGCGTCGGCGGATTCTCCGGCAACGCTTGCGCAAGGCGGTCGAAGAAACCGTTCGCATCGAGCGCGGCGACTTGCGAAGCCGGCGTGTTGGCGGCGCCGGTCGCGGCCGGGTCGGCGGCATTGGCGCGCGGCGGTGTGATGGAAGCAGTGCGTGAAGAAGCCGAACGAGCATCGGTCGTATAAGCGCTTAGCGGCGTCACACGAATGCCGCGCTGCAGCTTGCGAACCGCCGTCAGATCGCGCGCGGCGTTCGACTGGATGCGCACGCTCACCCATGCATTGCGGGTCGGCACGTCGATCCGCGTCATGCCTTGGGGCAACTCGCCCTGCCAGCCGGGGCCGACCAGCGCGATGGCCTGCGCCTTGATGCCCGCAGCCTTCACGGCGAATTGCGAAGCGGTCGACCAGACCACGTTGGTCCACATGTCGAGGACGCGCGCATCGACGTAATGGCCATGCGAATCGGGTAACGAGAGAATCACGGGTTCGGTGCCGACATCGAGCCAGCCGGTCGAATCGAGCGTGTCGAGACTGGGCCGCACCGGATACGCTGCGCCGATCGGCGGCAGCGCTTGCGCGTGGCGCAGCGTGTTGAGCGGCGCCTGGCCCGGGCCGGTACCGACCGCGGCGTCGCGCGCCACGCCCATCAGGACCAGCGGATAGCCAAACACATAAGAATCGGCGACTTCGTCCTTGATCCAGCCCGTGGTTTTTTGCGTGCTGGATGGCGTCGATGCGCAGCCCGCGAGGAAGGCAAGGCCTGCAATCGATGCGCAGGTCCAGTGAAACGAAAACGGTTCGTGGCGATTTTTTATCATTCGTGCGGAGGCGGATCGTGCGGTCCAGAGGGAGACATCGTCGATGCGGCGCGGCCTGGGTGGAGGATGTCCCGCCTGGTCTCCCAGCGCAGCTCTCCAGCTCTCCACGATTCGCGTTGCCGACAACATCGGGTTGTATCGTATCCTTTCCCGCCCGGCAAGCACAAAGGCCATGGCTGGGGCGAACAACGAGCCGGGAGCCGCCCGCTTGTCGAAGCGTTCAGCATGAGGTTTTTTCCCTGTCATTAGCCCGCTTCTTGACCTTCCCACAATGGGAAGGTCGATACTGGCTTCCTGACGCGGCCTCCAGCCGCACGAGCCTTGCCGACCATGACCGAACTTGCCCCCTCGCCACCCGCCACGGACGCAGCCGTGCACCCCCTGCAAACCGCCGAATTCGACGTCGGCGGGATGACTTGCGCCTCGTGCGCGTTGCGGGTCGAAAAAGCGCTTGCGAAAGTGCCGGGCGTCCAGACCGTGTCGGTGAATCTCGCGACCGAGCGCGCCCATGTCGAGAGTGAACCCGGCGTCGCGCCCGACACCCTTGCCGATGCCATTCGCAAAGCCGGCTACGACGCCACGCCGGCCAGCCTGCCGTTGGCTACTACCACGCTGCCGGAGACGGAACTGGCGATCGGCGGCATGACCTGCGCTTCCTGTGCGCTGCGGGTCGAGAAAGCGCTGACGAAGGTGCCGGGCGTCGCCCGCGCGTCGGTGAATCTGGCGACCGAAACCGCCAGCATCGACGTGAGCGACGCCGCGTTGGCCGCGGACACGCTTATCGCAGCGGTGACGAAGGCGGGCTACGAAGCGACCCTGCTCAAAGTCGATGCCACCGACAGCGCCGACCCCACCGACCCCGCCACCCCTTCCGCCGCAGACGAACGCGCCGCCCGCGACACCCGTCAGCGCGATCAGGCGCGCCACGAACTCACTGCTGTCCTCGTTTGCGCCGTGCTGGCGCTGCCGCTGGTCGCGCCGATGATCGGCGAATGGTTCGGCTTGCACGCGATGCTGCCGCCCTGGCTGCAACTCGGCCTCGCCACGATCGTGCAATTCGGCTTCGGCGCGCGCTTCTATCGCGCCGCGTTCCGCGCGGTGCGCGCGGGCGCCGGCAACATGGACCTGCTGGTGGCGCTCGGCACCTCCGCCGCGTATGGGATCAGCGTCTACGAACTCGTCAGTCATCCGGGCGACATGCAGCATCTGTATTTCGAAGCGTCGGCGGTGGTCATCACGCTGGTGCGCTTCGGCAAATGGCTCGAAGCGCGCGCTCGCCGTCACACCACCGACGCGATCCGCGCGCTCAACGCGCTGCGCCCCGAACGGGCGCGCGTGCGCGTCGGCGGCGAAGAGCGCGACGTGCCGCTCGCGCAGGTGCGGGTCGGGGCGGTCGTGATCGTGCTGCCCGGCGAACGTGTGCCGGTGGACGGCGCGGTGCTCGAAGGCCGCACGCATATCGACGAATCGCTGATCACCGGCGAAAGCCTGCCCGTCGCCAAGCAGCCCGCCGATCCGGTCACGGCCGGGTCGATCAACGGCGAAGGCGCGATTGCCGTGACGACGCTTGCCATCGGCGCGGAAACGACGCTCGCGCGCATCATCCGCCTCGTCGAAAGCGCGCAGGCCGGCAAGGCGCCGATCCAGCGTCTCGTGGATCGCGTCAGCGAGATTTTCGTCCCCGCGATACTGCTGCTCGCGGCCGTCACGCTGGCCGGCTGGCTGCTGGCCGGCGCGGGCGGCGAGACCGCGGTGCTGAATGCGGTGGCCGTGCTGGTGATCGCCTGTCCGTGTGCCCTCGGGCTCGCGACGCCCGCGGCCATCATGGCCGGCACCGGCGTAGCGGCGCGGCGCGGCGTGCTGATCAAGGACGCCGAGGCGCTCGAAACCGCGCATCGCGTGAGCATCGTCGCCTTCGACAAGACCGGCACGCTGACGCTCGGTCAGCCCTCGGTGACGGCGCTCGAACCGCTCGACGGACTCGACCGCCTCGCCGCACTCGAACTGGCCGCGACGATTCAGCGGCACAGCGATCATCCGTTGGCGCGCGCGGTGGTCAAGGCCTACGACGCGACGCGTGTCGGCGAGACGGCTGGCGGCGCTTCGGCTACCGCCTCGGCTACGACTACGACTACGACTACGGCTACGACTACAGCTGCGGCTACGACTACAGCTGCGGCTGCGGCTGCGGCTGCGGCTGCGGCTAAGGCTGCGGCTGCGACTACGGCTACGGCTACGGCTGCGGCCTCGCCCTCGCCCTCGCCTTCGCCCTCGACCGCGCGCGCGGTCGCGGGGCGCGGTGTGGAAGCGGAGATCGACGGCCGCAGGCTGGCGCTCGGCAGCACGCGCTGGCTAAGCGAACTCGGCCTCGCCGTGCCGCCCGCGCTAGCCGCGCGCGCTCGCGAACTCGAAAGCGCGGGCAATACGATCTCGTGGCTTATCCAGCGGACGCCGCAGCCGCTGGCGGTGCTCGCGTTGATCGCTTTCGGCGACACCGTCAAACCGGGCGCACGCGCCGCGATCGACCGGCTCAGGCAGATGGGTATCCGCAGCGTGCTGGTGACCGGGGACAACCGGGGCAGCGCGGCGCATGTCGCCGAAGCGCTCGGCATCGACGAGTTTCATGCCGAAGTGTTGCCCGACGACAAGGCACGTCTGATTCAAAGCCTGAAAACACGTGGCGCGGGCTCGAAGAAACACGACGACATCGTCGCGATGGTCGGCGACGGCATCAACGATGCGCCCGCGCTCGCCGCCGCCGACATCGGCATCGCGATGTCCACCGGCACCGACGTCGCGATGCAGGCCGCCGGCATCACGTTGATGCGCGGCGACCCGGCGCTGGTAGCCGACGCCATCGACATTTCGCGGCGCACCTGGCGCAAGATCCGGCAGAATCTGTTCTGGGCTTTCGTGTACAACCTGATCGGCATTCCGCTGGCCGCGTTCGGCTGGCTGAACCCGATGCTGGCCGGTGCGGCGATGGCTTTTTCGAGTGTCAGCGTCGTGACCAACGCGCTGCTGCTGCGCGGCTGGCGCGGCCGCGCGGCGGTGCGGGATCACGGCTGAAGGCTAATGGGTAACAGCTATTGGCCAAGGGCTAGCGGCTAGCGGCCAAGGGCTAGCGGCTAACGGCGCGGGCGGCGTCAGAACTCGACGTCCAGTTCGTCGATCTCCTCGACTTCCTGCTGCGCGCCCGCAATCCACTCCTGCATTTCCGGCAGCGCCATGATGCGCTGCCCATAGTCGACGATCTCGGGATCGAGCTTCACGTCGTAGGTGACGAAACGCGTCACGACCGGCGCGTACATCGCATCGGCCGCGGTGCGCTCGCCGAACAGAAACGGGCCGCCATACTGCTTCAGGCATTCGCCCCAGATCGCGACGATCCGGTCGATATCCGATTGCGCGCGCGCCCACACCTTGAAACCCGGAAAGTGCGCCTTGAGGTTCATCGGCAAGGCGGAGCGCAGCGAACTGAAGCCCGAATGCATCTCGCCGCAGATCGACCGGCAATGCGCACGCGCGCGCAGATCTTTCGGCAACAGACCCGCCGCGGGCTTGAGTTCGTTCAGATATTCCGCTATCGCCAGCGTGTCCCATACCTTGATGTCGTCGTGAACGAGGCGCGGCACCAGAATCGACGGCGACAGCAGCAGCAGTTCGGCGCGCGCCGCGGGGTCGTCGGTCGACATCAGGACTTCTTCGAACGGCAGGCCGCTGAACTTGACCAGCAGCCAGCCGCGTAGCGACCAGGACGAATAGTTCTTGCTGCTAATCGTAAGCGTGGTATTGGCCATACGTTTCTCCTCCAGATGAGACACTCGTCCGCCGCGTGACCTTGCGATGGGCGTCGGGCTCCGATGCATTGCTCGCCACTACGTGTGCACGCTGCCGTGCGCCGGCGCACCAAAGCGCGGCAATTCCGGGCCGTCCACGGGACTCGCGCAAATGCTATGCCAACGTACATCGGATGCGCATGCGCAGTTCAGCCTGCCGCTCGGGCTCGCATCGCCCGATTGGCACATGACTTGCCTCTATTCGGGCTCCTTCCCTTTCTGCATTCGTGCGAAGGTTATGAACCTGTTCGCATATCCCACATACCAGGCTTTCGCTGACATGATGTTGCCGATGCGGCACGGCGCGGCGCTGGTGAATCATTCGCTCGACGCATGGCCCGCCTTCGGCGACACGCCTCACGGCCGTTCGCTGCGCGCCGCCTGCGAACTGATGACGCTCGCCGGGCTCACTCCCGTGCGGCCGCCCTTCGGTATCGACAGCGTGGTGACGGAAGGCAAGCCGGTGGCGATCGTCGAAGAGGTGGTCGGCGGAACGCCATTCGGCTCGCTGCTGCACTTTCGCAAGGCGACGCCGCCGACGGTCGCGCAGCCGCGCGTGCTGGTGATCGCGCCGATGTCCGGCCACTTCGCGACGCTCCTGCGCGGCACCGTGCGCACCATGCTGGCCGAGCACGACGTCTACATCACGGATTGGCACAATCCACGCGATGTGCCGTTGAGCCAGGGCCGCTTCGGTTTCGACGAATACGTGCAGCACGTGATCGACTTCACCGCGACGATCGGGCCGGGCGCGCATCTGCTCGCGGTCTGCCAGCCGACCGTCGCCGCGCTGGCCGCCGTCTCGCTGATGGCCGCCGACGATCATCCCGCGCAGCCCGCCAGCATGACGCTGATGGCGGGACCGCTCGATACGCGCATCAACCCGACGCGCGTGAACGAGCTGGCGAAGAGCAAACCGATCGAGTGGTTCGAGAAAAACCTGATCAGCGCGGTGCCGGTCGGGTTCGCGGGCGCGCATCGCCGGGTGTACCCGGGATTCGTGCAGCTCACCGCATTCATGGCGATGAATCTGCAGCGCCACGTCGATTCATTCGAGACGATGTACTTCGAACGCGCAAAAGGCGATCCGGCGAAGGCGGACACGATTCACACGTTCTACGAAGAGTATTTCGCGACGATGGATCTGACCGCGGACTTTTATCTGGAAACGGTCGAGACGGTATTCCAGCAGCATGCGTTGCCGTTGCACGCGTTGCGGGTCGGCGGACGGCTGGTGCAGCCATCGAAGATCCGCCGGACTGCTTTGCTCACGGTGGAGGGCGAGAAGGACGATATCTGTGCGGTCGGCCAGACGCTCGCCGCGCAGGACATGTGCGACAAGCTCCGGCCGTATCTGAAGACGCATCACGTGCAGACCGGCGTCGGCCACTATGGCGTGTTCAACGGACGGCGCTGGGAGCGCCAGATTTATCCGCGGGTGCGAGCCGTGATTTACGACAACGAGCCGCGTGCGGTGCTGGTGGGAGCGAAGGCGCGCACGATCCAGCCGGTGCAGTTGCCGATGGCGGCCGCGAGCGCCGCGGAAGTGACCGCGGCGGCGCCGGCGATGGCGGCGGTGGTCGAGGCGGAGGTGAGTGTGGTGGAGGAAGTGGCTGAGGCCGAAGCCGGGGCCTCGTCCGGGTCCAAAGCCGACGCCGAGGCTCGAGTCGGATCCAAGGCCGATTCAAACGCCGAGGCCAAGCCCGATTCAAAGGCCGGTTCAAAGCCCGGTTCAAAGCCCGGGGCCAAAGTCGAAGCCGAGGTTACGGCGAGAAAAGTGTCGCCACGCAAGCGTGCGAGCGCTGCGCGAAGCAACGGCGCTGCGAAGCCGCAGGCGTCGCGGACGCCGCGACGGCGGCCGCCCGCGGCTTAGAGAGAAAGGCCGACGAGAAGTGCCGACCCGAAAGCAGGGTTTTGCGGGAGACGGCCGTGCTTACTGGCCTCTCCCGCACCGCGTGACGTGGACTCTCACGCGATTCACGCCGCCACGCCCTTCCACGGTTTCGCCGCCGGCACGGCGCACGGCCCATCGACTTCGATCGATTTGAAATCGGCCGGCGAGACGATCTCGATGTACTCCATGTCTTCCGAATAATCGAACAGATAGTGGACGATGCCCGGCGCCTGATGCACGCAGTCGCCGGCCGCGACGAGCGTCTCCTTGTCGCCGTACATGAAGCGCGCCCAGCCCTTCAGCATGATCACGATATGGAAATCGGCCTCATGACGGTGCCAACCCGTGCCTTCCTCTGGTGCCTGATTCGCCTTCACGAGTTGCGCAAGCACCTTCCCGCCGGTCGCCTGCGCAATGCCCAGATCGCGGTAGAGAAAAAAGTCGCGTAAGCCCTGATCCTCGTAGGACGTGTCTTGCGGACGGATATGACTGAATTGCGTGGCGAATTCGGTAGACATGATCGCGCTCCTGGAGAGTGAGCCGGCTTGGGGAAACGACGCGTGGAGCGTCGTTCGCAAGCATCAAGCGAGCCAGAGTGCGCGGAGACCGGGCGATCGTGCGCGGCGGATCAGGCGGTCGGGCGAAACATCTGGAACATCTCGCCGATTTCAGCGTAGTCGGCGCGATAACCGGCACGCATGATCGGCTGCGCGGCCTGCGTGTCGAACAGACCGTCTTTCAGATAAGCCTCGTTGATATGCACGCCCACGACCTGGCCAAGCGACAGATAGTTATCCATCGGCTCGCCGTCGATCGTATGCAGGCGAATCACCTGCAGCAGTTTGCATTCGAGCGCGGCCGGCGATTCGGCGACGTGCGGCACGTCGACGTTGCGTCCCGGCGCGGGAGTCAGCCCGGCCAGTTCGAATTCGTCGACGTGCGGGGGCACGGGCGCGGACGAGCGGTTCATCTGCTCGGCCAGCGTTCTGCTGGAGAGATTCCAGACGAATTCGCCGGTTGCTTCGATGTTGGAAACGCTGTCTTTGTGGCCTTCGCTGCTGAAACCGATGATCGGCGGAAAGGTTGCGAATGCGCCGAAGAAACTGTACGGCGCGAGGTTCAGCGTGCCGGCCTGATCGCGCGAGGAAATCCAGCCAATCAGCCGCGGCGCGACGATCGCCTTGAACGGGTCGTGCGGGAGACCGTGGCCGGCCTGGGGATCGTAGAAGTAGTGAGACATGGTGAGTGTGCCTGGGGAAGTGTGCGTTGCGGTTGGATGAGGCGCGGTTCGGTGCGCCTTGCTTAGTCCGGGTCTCATAGCAAAGGCAATGCCGCGACCGGCGTTCAGCCGCGGCTGATCACGCGCTTGCGGCCCGCCTTGACCTGCTCGAGGTGCGCGTCGTCCCAATCGTAAAAGCCGGCGCCGCTGCGCACGCCCACGCGTCCGGCCTCGACCTTTTCGCGCAGCAGGTCCAGCACGTCTTCGTCCTTGGCGAGTTCGGGCATCAGATGCGTCGAGATATCGAGGAACGTGTCGAGCCCGCCCATATCCGCGCCCTCCAACGGTCCGACGATCCCCCAGCGGCGTCCGAGCGACGCCTTCATCACGCGATCCACCACGTCGGGCGTCGCCGCACCGGAGCGCACGATGTTCAGCGCCTCGCGAAGCACCGCGAACTGCAGACGGTTGCCGACAAAACCCGGTATCGCCTTCGCAAGCACCACCGGTTCCATGCCGATGGCGCTCATCAGCGCAGCGGTTTGCTGCGTGACGTCGGGCGCGGTGGCCGTGCCAGGCACGACTTCGACGAGCGGAATCATGTGCGGCGGATTCCAGAAATGGGCGATTACGAATCGCTCAGGTGCACGCAGCGGAGAAACCAGTTGATCGGGCGGGAAACCGCTCGTGTTGCTGGCCAGAATGGCGTCGTCAGCCAGCAGCGGCGAGAGCGCGGCATACAGGCGATGCTTCAGCTCCAGTACCTCGGGGATGGCTTCGATCACGAATTGCGCGGCGGCCATCGCGTCGAGTTGCGCATGAGTTTCGATCCGGGCCAGCGCGGCCTGGGCCGCGGCCCGGTCGATACGGCCGGCGTCGATCAATTCGTCGAGCACCGCTTGCGCTTTGGGCGCGACGCTCGCGAGGCGGGCGGGATCGACATCGTGGACGATCGTCCTGTGTCCGTGCAACGCGCTCTGCGTCGCGATGCCAACGCCCATCAAACCCGTGCCCACTACGCCAATGACTGCCTTGTCCACGCTCATCTCCTGCTACTGTCGATCAAAGCACAGGAGCATAGCGCAGCGTGCCCGAGCGCCTGCCCAAACATGACAAAGCCGGTCTTCCGTGAGGAAAAGACCGGCTTCGAACCTGCGTTTGCAGGTTGCGACTTTAGCGGGCAGTAGCGCCGTCAGGCGCTAGTGCTGTGCTTAGCCGCGGTGATCCCAATGGTGATCGCGGTGCGGATCGTGGTCGTGCGGATGATTGCGCATCCACTCGTCGTGGCTCCAGTAGCGATGGCCGTCGTAGTAACGGTCGCCATGCCAGCCAAGGTTGATCGAGATGCCGACCGGCATCATGTGGGGCTGACCGTAGACGGCAGGACTGCCGTTTTCGACCAGCACCCGCTCCTGGGCGAAGGCGCTGCCGGCCGCGAGCAGCGCGCCACCAGCCAGAAGGGTTGCGATAAGCGAACGCGATGTCTTGTTAAAGGTTTTCATAGTGAGACCTCCCATCAAAGTGTGTGATCAAGCCAGCGTCCGTACTTAGTCGACCTGTAAGGAACTTCGGTTCGAACCAGACGCCGTACGCTTGAAATCACTCTAACTGCCGAAAGCGCTCCGGGAAGTGAACACTTGTAAGCACTCATTTCCGACAAAGGGCCGGATGAGTTCACGCAGGCCTGGCTGACGAGCCCCGTCTATAAAGGCATACGGGGCAACGCGCCGGATTCGGGCGTCGACGAAACGACAGGCCCGGTTACATTCATTTCCGCGCGGAAATATTCCGCTAGACCGGGGGAAACGATGAAAGGCGTCTAAAAAGGAAAGCCACGATTCGCTTTTCGCGGATCGTGGCTCTGGATGCAGCGGGTGTTGGCTGGGTGTTGCTGGGTGTTGCTGGGTGCTGAAAGCGGCTGAAGCGTGCGAGCCTGACGCTCTGGCTTCTGACGATGGCCGCTCAATCGCTCAGCTTGATGCCGAACAACGTGGACTGCGCGCGGCGGACGCGTTCTGCTTCGCGGCTGCGCGCTTCGTACGAGTAGTCCGCATCCAGCGGCAGATGGGGCGACGCGAAGGCATCGCTAACCTTTTGGAACAGTGCAAAGATGAAGCTCATGGCGACTCCCGGTTGGTGACTGCATTGACTAGGGTTTTCCCTTAGGTGCTGATTATAGGGGTTTTCCCTATATCAAATCTAGTGCAATGCAGCAATTTTTGGGTGGTGCGCCGTTTCGTCGCGGTGATTGTCGTGATGCGTCGCATCATGACAACGTCCCTTTTATCGATTAATGCTGATTGGCGGTTTTTGGTTTGCGAGCGTGATGGACGCGAGCCGGCCGTACGGCGCGCGTCGGCGACACGGCTGCCGGTTCAGAGGCGGCTGGCTCCACCGGTGCCTCCGCGTTCGCCATTGCAAGATGGGAATCGAGCAGACTGGTCATCGCGGCCTGCTGGTTCTGCATGAGTTGCTCGATGCGCTGCTGCTGGGCGGTCGTTTCGCGGGTGAGGCGCATCAGCAGAACGGTTTGCGTGAAACCGATCGCCACCGTCACCAGCAGCGCGACCACCACGATCGACAGCATCCACTTCATCCGGCGCGAATGGTCCGTGGCGGCGTGGCGCTGATCCGCGATGACGCCGTAGAGCGCATCCACCGTGTCGGAAAAGGCCGTCGCCCGCGCGCGGTCGAGCTCCGGCGCGGCGCGTAGTGCGGCCGCAGCGGCTGCAGCGGCTGCAGCGGCTTCGGCGCGCTGGGCTCCACGCGATGCGGCTTGGGCGTCGGAGGGAGCGGACGGTGAGCGAAGGTCGAGGGTTGGGTCCGTCTTGGGCGGCGTGGTCGGCGTGGTCGGCGTGGTCGGCGTGGGCGGCGTGGGCGGCGTGGTCGGCGTGGTCGGCGTGGTCGGCGTGGTCGGCGTGGTCGGCGTGGGCGCGGTCGGCGTCGCCAAAGCGCTTGGGGCAGTCGGTGTGGCCCGGAGCGGGGCCACCTGCGGTGCGTCCAGCGTGCCCTCGCTATCTGTAGACGCTTCGGTCGCCGTCGTTTTCTCGAAAGCCGTCGCGGTGCGGGATGCCGTCGCCGCCTTGGCAAAGGTGGCAGCAAAGCGCTGGGGCGGTTTGCCACTGCTTGCGCGTCCGCCTGCGCTTTCGGCAAGCTTCGACGCACCAGCCGGTTCGGCCGCCTGACGCAGCGCGGTCACGCTGCGCGCCACCGTCGCCGCCGCCATCGCTGGCGTGAGCGGCACAGCAGGTTGCACGGCAGCTGGTTCGGCTGGGGTGGTCGACGAATCGGCGGAAAATGGCGCCTCGCCCGCCTCGGATTTGTCCGCGAGCGAACCGGAATCGACAGTTGGCGCGGACGCATCCGCAGACCCGGACGCCGACACCGGCGCCTCTTCGAACCCACTCAACGGCGCGTTCACCCAACCCGTCTCGTCAGAGCGGCCGGCACGCGACGCCCGACGCGGCGAACGGCTATCCAGCGAGGCGGCGTCGGTCGCATCGACCGCGCCGACCGCCGCGAGCACCACATCGGGCAATTCGAAGCCATGCAGCGTGCCTTGCCGGAGGTCGATGTTCATCGCCTCCAGCGTGGCGCGAGTGGGATCGTCGGGGAACAGGTCGAGCGTGCTGTCGTCGCGCGAGGCATCGCTCAATTGCGCGAGCCGTTGGGCGGAGCGCGCGGCACGCGCCAGTTTGTTTTCGGTTTCGGTCGGGACGGGGGCCTGACGACGCTTCTTCGAAGCGGCGCGGCGAAGCTGGGACTGCGGGGATGCTGCGGAATCTGCCATAGAGAGAAGCGCGGTCGTCGCCGGAAAGCGGGCGCCGGTCACCGCTTGTCAATGCCGTTGGAATTTTTCGAGCCCGCATTGTCGCATGGCCGCCCACCGCCGCCGAAGCCATTCGCGAGCTTTTCAGGGCAGCGGCGATCCGCCCGGCGGACCGGTCGATCGACCTGCCGTCACCACTCCTGTTCATCCTCGTCTGAAAGGATTTGAAGTATTTTCCGCACCGTTGTTGCAGTGTCATTGGGCCTCGTTTGCTTTATGCTTGCCCGCACGCCGGAGGGGCCGTCCGGCGCACACCACCGTCTTCCTGCCCGGCCGCATCAACCGTATTCGCAACCCGCAATTGCAACCCGCATCCGATCGACTGACCATGCCGAGCCTCCACTCCCCCGCCACGACGACGACTTCCCTCGCCGCCGCGTTGCGCGACCATTTCAACGGAGTGGTGCTGCCCATATGGCGCGGCCCGGGCTTCGACACGACGCTGCGCTTGCCCTATGAAGCCGTCGATGCGAACGCGCACGGCCCGTTGCCCGTCGAGCGCTTTCGGGCAATGGCCTGCGCGCGGCAATTGTTCGTGTTCGCGCAAGCGGGGGATCTCGGTCATGCACGCGTGCTTTTCGAGTCGCTGACCCGCACGTTTCAGGATCCGCGCCATGGCGGCTGGTTCTACAGCGTGGATGCACGAGGCGCACCGCTGGACACCACGAAGGATCTCTACACGCACGCCTTCGTGATTTTCGCGTGCGCGCACTATGGGTTGCGCAGCGGCGACCCTGAGGCGCTGGACCACGTGCATCGCACGTCTGCGCTGATTCAGGCGCACTTCGTCGCAGATCACGATCTGTTCAACGCCGCGCTCAACGAAGATTTCACAAGCGTGACCGGCACCCCGATCCAGAATCCGCTGATGCATCTGATCGAGGCGTGGCTCGTCGCCCGCGAAGCTACCCGTGACAACGCATTCGATGCGGCCTTACGGCGCCTCGCCAATGCCATCGCGCGTACTTTCGTGCACGAGCCGACCGGCTGCATCGCCGAATTGCCGATTGGCGCCGCGGATAACCGGCTGGAGCCGGGTCATCAGTTCGAATGGTATTGGCTCATCAGGCAGGCGCCCGAGCTGTTCGCGGAGTCGGGCCTCGACGCGGCGCTGACCCGCGCGTTCGCGTTTGCCCAACAACGTGGGGTCGATCCGGTAACCGGTGGCGTGTACGCGTCGCTCGACGAAACAGGAGAGATAAAAGATCCGGCGCAGCGAATCTGGGCGCAAACCGAATATCTGCGGGCGCTCGCGAGCCACCCTAGCCCAACCGTGCGCGCCGCCTTGCTACAGCAGATGGCGCTTTTCCAGCAGCGTTTTCTGCGCCCACGAGGATGGTTCGAATGCAAAGCGGCCAGCGGGGACGTGATGCGACCGGAGATGCCGTCGACCACGCCCTACCACCTCGCGACCGCTTACGAAGCATTGCCGCGGGAGGGTGATTCCGAACCGCTGAGGCTTATTTGACCGACCGGTCGCCTAATACGCTTCGCGTTCCCACGGCCCCCAACTGCTGTCGGCCGATTTAAAACGCATATAAGTTGCACTCTGCCCCGTAGGGGTTTCCGAGAGGTCGCCGAGCGGCTTCGGATCGGTGGTGTGGAGGGCGAAAGCCTGGCGTTCCTCGGTATCGACGGTGATGCGGCCGACCGGGTCCAGGGTGCCTTCCTGAGACGATTTAGACTCCAATATCGCGAGATAGGGGGTCAAACGACTCCAGAACGACGTCAGTTCTTCTTGCAGATAATGTTTCAATGTTTTTCCTGAAAGAGTAACAAAGCCAGTTTACCCTACCGGTCGTCATGTCCTTCGAAAGGCTTTCGGGGCGGAAAAATGCCCGAACACGGGAATACCCGAATACTGGTTGATTGGCGTCAGCCATAAAGACGTGATACAACTCGTACTTCGCGCTCGATCTCGTGTTGAGAAATAGCGGTCGCGAATGCAACACACAACATTTACTGGATCAAAAATGGCAACAGGTACTGTGAAGTGGTTTAACGATGCAAAGGGCTTCGGCTTCATCACGCCGGACGACGGCGGCGAAGACCTTTTCGCGCACTTTTCGGAAGTTCAAGGTAGCGGCTTCAAGTCGTTGCAAGAAAACCAAAAAGTGACGTTCGAAGTCAAGCAAGGCCCGAAGGGCAAGCAAGCTGCGAACATCCAGCCGGCCTAAGTACCGACAGGTACGTTGAGGCACCCTTAGGCGCTTGCGTCTGATGCAAAATGGCCCGCTTATGCGGGCCATTTTCTATTCCGGTTTTAGCTCGTTTGCGTTCAGGTTGAACCTGCAGAGACTACAAACACCCGCTGCGTCTGTTCGTCGCGACGCCCCGCTGTTGCGTACATCACACACATTTCCGACATTTCTCGCTCTGCCCCGGAGATTTCCGCGTCGCATCGATATTCCGATTCACCTTGACGCCTCTCGGCGCCGCTTTCTAGAGTGGTTAGGGACTGCCACCGCGGGCCCCGCCCGAAGGAAAGACGATGACCGACCTCCTCGACCGGGCGCGCGGCGCGCTGCATGCCCAGCCGTTCAGCGTATTGCTGGGCGCCGAATTGATGCACACGGGCACCAGCGAACTCACCCTCTGCCTGCCGATCCGCGACGAGTTGCGGCAGCAGCACGGCTTCGTGCACGGCGGCGTCATCAGCTATCTGGCGGATAACGCGCTGACCTTTGCCGGCGCCCTGTCGCTCGGGCCGAAGGTCGTCACGGGGGAGTACAAGATCAACTATCTGCGCCCGGCGCTCAACGGGACGCTGATCGCGCGAGCCAAGGTGGTCTACGCGGGACGCTCGCAGGCGACCTGTCAGTGCAACGTCTACGTGATGGACGGCGATCGCGAGAAACTGGTGGCCGTCGCGCAAGGCACGATCAACCGGATTGGCGAGAACGGCGAACACGAGCCTGCCGCGTGACGGTTGGACCTACCACGACCGCCCACCCCGAACGACGCCTCACAGAAGCCCTCAGCGCGTCCCAAACGCCCCGTCATTCGCAAACTCATGAAAAACCCGGGCCTGCTCGAAAGCAGCCCGGGTTTTTTAACGCCGCGAGCGCCTGTTACAGCGCCCAAACTCACTCAGCCGCGTAAGTCTTCTGCGTCTGTTCGCCCAGCCCTTCGATGCCGAGGCGAATCGTCTGCCCCGGTTTCAGATACACCGCGTTCGGCTTTACGCCCATCCCGACCCCCGGCGGCGTGCCGGTCGAGATCACGTCGCCCGGTTGCAGGCTCATGCACTGCGACACGTACGACACCAGCTTCGCGACGCCGAACACCATCGTCTTCGTGCTGCCGTTCTGGTAGCGATGCCCATCCACCTCCAGCCACAAATTCAGATTCTGCGGATCGGCGACTTCGTCACGCGTCACGACCCACGGGCCGATCGGGCCAAACGTGTCGAAACCCTTGCCTTTGTCCCACGTGCCGCCGCGTTCGATCTGCCACTCGCGCTCCGACACGTCGTTGATCACGCAATAGCCGGCGACGTAATCGAGCGCATTGGCTTCGTCCACGTATTTCGCCGGCTTGCCGATCACCACGCCGAGTTCCACTTCCCAGTCGGTTTTCTTCGAGCCGCGCGGAATTTCGACGTCGTCGTTCGGACCGCAGATCGCGCTGGTCCACTTGTTGAAAATGACCGGCTCGGTCGGCACCGGCAGGTTCGATTCGGCCGCATGGTCGGCGTAGTTCAGACCGATGCAGATGAACTTGCCAATGCGGGCCACGCAAGGCCCGAGGCGCGGATTGCCTTCCACCACCGGCAGCGAAGCGGGGTCGAGCGCACGCAGTTTGGCGAGACCAGCCTCGGTCAGCGCCGCGCCGTCGAGATCGGCGAGCACGCCCGACAGATCGCGAATCTTGCCCTGTGCGTCGAGCAAGCCCGGCTTTTCCTGGCCCTTCGGCCCATAACGAAGCAGTTTCATCGTTGCACTTTCCTCTACGGTCAATAGTGTTCGTGTGAGTGTCGGGAATCAGTTCGACCAGCCGCCGTCGATCACGTGCGCGTGACCCGTGGTGAACGACGACTCGTCCGACGCGAGATATAGCGCCAGCGCGGCGATTTCCTGCGGCTTGCCGATGCGTCCCATCGGCTGACGCGCGACGAAGGCGGCCTGCACGGCGTCGAGTGTCGCGCCTTGCGCCTTTGCCTGATCGACGATGCGCTGTTCGAGCGACGGCGATGACACCGTGCCCGGGCAAATCGCGTTACAGCGTACACCACGCGTGATGAAGTCCGCCGCCACGGCCTTGGTCAAACCGATCACGGCCGCCTTCGACGCGCCGTAAGCAAAGCGGTTCGGCACGCCCTTCACGCTCGACGCCGCCGACGACATGTTGATGATCGAGCCGCCGCCCTTCTCGAGCATGCCAGGCAGGAACGCGCGAATGGTCCGGAACATCGCCTTCGCATTCAGGTTGAACGCGAAGTCCCAGTCTTCTTCGCTGCACTCCAGAATCGAACCGGCATGCACGAAGCCCGCACAATTGAACAACACATCGACCGGGCCGACTTCCGCGGCCAGCGCCTTGACCGCCGCATCGTCGAGCACGTCGAGCTTGCGCGCGTCGACCGGCTTGCCGGCCAGACCGTCGATGCGGATATCGGTGGCGATCACGCGCGCGCCTTCGCTGGCGAACAGTTCTGCAGTGGCGAGACCGATGCCTTGTCCCGCCGCGGTAATCAGGGCCGTTTTGCCGGCCAGTCTTTGTGTCATCTACGGCTCCAGTTGATTGGGCTTCAAAGTCGATGCTTAAAGTCGATAGAAACTAGCGGCATTGCCGCCGAAAACGGCATTTCGCCCGGCCTCGGTCAAAGAGGCAAGCAGGCGATGCGCCGTCGCATGCCATTGCTGATAATCGCCGTTCAGATCGAGCACGGGCCAGTCGCTGCCCCACATCAGGCGCGCGGGACCGAAGCTCTGCAACAGATGATCGGCGTAGGGCTGCAGGGTTGCGTCGGTCCAACCCGGCGCGGCTTCGGTGGCGAGGCCGGACAGCTTGCAATAGACCCGCGGCAGCGCGGCGAGCCGCGTGATGCCATCCGCCCAGGCCTGCCAGCCGGCGCCGCCACTGCCGCTACGAATCGGCGGCTTCGCCCCATGATCGATCACGATGCGCAACGCCGGAAACCGCGCCGCGAACGTTTCGATCGCGTCGACATGGCGCGTGAAGATCAACGCGTCGAAGGCCAGATCGTGCGCGATCAGCGCATCGATGGCGGGTGCCAGATCCGGGTTGGCGATCCACGCGTCGTCGGGCAGATCCTGCAACATCGGCCGCACGCCCTTGAACTTGGGCTCACGCGCCAGCGCGTCGATCAGCGCGGGCGCCGTGGGCAACAGCAAAGGCACCCAGCCGACCACGCCCGCGATCGACGGTTCGTCGCGCGCCATGTCCAGCAGATAGCGCGTTTCTTCGAGCGTCGGCGCGGCCTGCACCACCACCGTCCGCGCAATCCCGGCGCGCTCGCGCAGCGGCGCGAGATCGGCCGGACCGCGTGGCCGGTACAGCGCCGTCAGTTCCGGCGTGAGCCAGTCGTAATCGCCGCGCGCGGGGTCCCAGTAATGCTGATGAGCATCGATCGTCGGCGTCACGTCAAGACTCCGGCACGGGCGCGCGGCGGTCGAGCAGACCTTCGTCGCGCAACGCGGACCACAACGCGGCGGGAATCGGCCGCGAGAACGACCCGACGTTCCCGCGCACTTCGTCGGCACTGCGTGCGCCGGTCAAAACCGTGGACACCGCCGGATGCGCATACGGAAACTGCAACGCGGCGGCAGTGAGCGGCACGTCGTACGACGCGCACACCGCTTCGAGCCGCGCGACGCGCTCGACCACTTCGCGAGGCGCCGTCCCGTAGTTGAATTTCAGATCGCCGCCGACGCCCCGCGCGAGAATGCCCGAGTTGAACGCACCGCCGAGCAGAATGCCGACGCCGCGCTTTTCGCAGGCGGGCAGCAGGTCGCCGAGCGTCGCCTGTTCCAGCAGCGTGTAGCGGCCGGCCAGCAGCGCGCAATCCAGATCGAATTCGGCCATCGCATCGAGAATCACGGCGCCTTCGTTGACGCCGAGGCCAACCGCCTTGATCGCGCCACTCGAGCGCAGGCCGTCCAACGCGCGGAACCCGCCGCCTTCAGTCAATTGCCGCCAGTAATGCGGATGCCGGTCGCCGTGCGTGACGCGGCCGATGTCGTGCACCAGCAGAATATCGATATCGACGATGCCCAGACGCTGCTGGCTGTCTTCGAACGAGCGCAGGATGCCGTCGTGCGTGTAGTCGTAGATCGCCTCGAACGGCAACGGATTCTGCCAGCCGTCGTTCGGATCGTAAGGCGTGACGCGCGGCACGAAGCGACGCCCCACTTTGGTGGACAGCACGTAATCGCCACGCGGATAAGCGCGCAGCGCATCGCCCAGTCGGTGTTCCGCTTTGGTGTTGCCGTAATGCGGCGCGGTGTCGAAGTAACGCACGCCGGCGTCCCACGCGGCGGCCACGGTGGCATGCGCTTCGGCATCCGACAGATCGCGGTACAGGCCGCCGAGCGGCGCCGTGCCGAGCCCCAGGCCGCTCACCTTCAGCGCCCCGCGGCCGATGCCGCGACGCTGCGCGATCTTCGAGTCGATGATCGTTGCCGTCATTGAGCGCGTCTCCTTTTTGGGTAGTGTTTTAGCACAAGCGGACGCGTTACTGCGCGATCGAATAACGTTCGATGCGCAAGCGCCCTTCAATGCGGCTCGATGGCGACCACACGATGCGCTGGTGCGGCACCCGCCGGCAAGCAGGCCGGCCCGACCGGTTCGAAAGTCTTGTAAGTCAGAATGAATTCCTGATGCCCGAGCGTCTCGGACTTCGACGGCGCGCCCAGCGACACCGCCACGGTCTGCTCGAACACCTCGCGGCCGACTTCGTCGAGCGTGCCGCGGCCTTCGAGGATCCGGCCGGCATCCACGTCCATGTCGCCGGCGAGATTGCGATACGTCGCGGGATTCGCGCACACCTTGATGACCGGCGAGATCGCCGAGCCGACCACCGAGCCGCGTCCGGTCGTGAACAGGATCACATGCGCGCCGCACGCAATCAGTTCGCCGATCTCGGCGTTGTCGCTGATGTTCGGAAAGCCGAAGCGCGGCTCGCCGTCCGGCACTACGTCGAGCAGATACAGCCCGCCAGTCGGCGGAATATCGCCAGGCTTGATGATGCCGACGATCGGCGACGCACCGCTTTTCGCATACGCGCCGAGCGACTTTTCTTCCTGCGTGGTGAGCCCGCCATCCGCATTGCCGACCGCGAAACTGCCGTGGCCGAGAATCGAGTAATAGCGGGCCGCCTTCGCCACGCACGCGACGATTTCATCGCCGAGTTCGGGTCGCGCCGCGCGAGTTTTCATATGAAACTCGCAGCCCACCAGCTCACCGGTTTCTTCGAAGATGCACGAGGCGCCCGCGTCGATCAGGTGATCGAACGCACGCCCGACAGCCGGGTTCGCGGTGATGCCGCTGGTGCCGTCCGAGCCGCCGCAAATCGTGCCGACCACCAGTTCGCTCAGCGCCATCGGCACCTTGCGTTGCGTCGCGAGTTGTGCGCGCGCGCCGCGAATCCAGTCGACGCCGTATTGAATCGTGCTGCGCGTCCCGCCTTTTTCCTGAATGGTCAGCACTTCGACCGGGCGGCCGCTGGCGCGCACCGCGTCGACCAGATAGTGCTTGTTCATGCTCTCGCAACCGAGCGATACGAACAGCACCGCCCCCACGTTTGGATGCGTAGTCAGGCGTTCGAGCATCGTCTCCGCGTAGCTGTTCGGATAGCAGCCGGGAAAGCCGATCAGATGCACGGGCGGCTCGCGTTCGGCCAACGGATCGTCGAACGCGTCGAGCGGCTCGCGGAACTGCGTGACGATCTCGCGCGCCACGTGATGCGCGCACTCGACCAGATACGCGACGGCCACCACGTTGCGAATGCCCTTGCGGCCATCGCTACGCAAATAGCCCTGCAGCATGGGCTGCTGCGCGTCGGCGGATATTACGGAGATGTCGGTCATGATCGTTCCAGCGCGGCCAGCGGCCACGTCATCGTGTAGACGTCAGTGGTGCACGAACTCGTGCCCCGAGTCGTGCGTATAAGTCGGCAGGTAGTCGCTCGCGAGGTTGTGCGTATGCAGATGCGCACCGCGCGCGACCGCCTCCGTCACATGTCCGATCACTGCGCCGTAGCGCAGCACCTTGTCGTCCTGCGCGAGGTCGCGACGCGCCACCTTGTGGCCGAGTTCGATGGTCTTGCCGAGCGTCAGCCGCTCGCCTTCGATGTCGAGCGTCGTCCCCGCTTCGAGACGCGCGCCGGCGATCAGGCAGTTGTCGTCCGGGCTCAGCAGGATCAGACGCGAGTCGGTATTCATGGGGCGGGCGGTCAAAAGCGTTCTCCGTCGATGAGGGACATCAGTTCTGGCCTTCGCCGCTGGCAAGACGCGCCACCATCAGCGAGCCGAGAATGATCGCGCCGTAGATTGCCTGAATCCAGAACGAGGGCACCTGCGCGAGCGTCAGCAGGTTCTGCACGACGCCGAGCAGCAGCACGCCGGACAGTGCGCCGAGCATCGTGCCCTTGCCGCCGTCCAGCGAAATTCCGCCGATCACCGCCGCCGCGAACACCGTGAAGATCATCCCGTTGCCCTGATTCGCGTTGATCGCGCCGACATAGCCGGTCACGATCAGGCCGCCCACTGCCGCGAGCATGCTGCCGAGCACGAATACGCCCCACGTAATGCGCTCGACGCGAATGCCGGCGGCACGCGCCGCTTCCGGATTGCCGCCGATCGCGTACAACGCGCGGCCCAACCGGTGATAGCGCAACACGAAGGCGGCAATCGCGAACGCCGCCGCCGCGAGCCACACCGACAACGGCAAGCCCAGCACGATGGTGGTGGCGAGCGAGAAGAACGACGGCGGCATGTCGAACAGCGTGCCGCCCTTGGTCGCCCCCACCAGCATGCCGCGCAGCACGATCAGCATGGCCAGCGTGACGATGAACGCGTTCAGCCGCAAACGCACCACCAGGAAGCCGTTGATAAAGCCGATCACCGCGCCCACCGCGAGAATCGCAAGCAGACCGGCGGCCGCCGGCCACTGCGTGCCGAATCCCGCGGATGCCGCCGGCATCACCAGCATGGCGCCGACGGCCGGCGCGATGCCGACGGTGGATTCCAGCGAGAGATCGAACTTGCCCGTCAACACGATCAGCGATTCGGCGAGCACGACCAGCGCCAACGCGGCGGACGCGCCGAGCACGCTGATGAGATTGGCCCGCGTCAGGAAGCTCGGACTCACGAACGCGCCGATGATGATCAGCAGAATCAGCGCGGGCACAAGAGCGAGTTCGCGCAGGCGTGCGAGTTCGGATCGCGCGCGTTTGCCGCGTTTGCCCTGTGGCGTCGGAGCCACCGGCTGCGGCGGCGTGGCGCCCGTGGGCGCGTTGCCGAATGCTGCGGCGCTGGGCGCACTATTCTTCATGGAGACTGACTCCTTCAACGGATGCGATGAGATCGTGGTCCTGCCAGCCGGCAGGGAATTCGGCTACGACACGACCGCGGAACATGACCAGCACGCGGTCACAGGTGCGTAGATCGTCGAGTTCGCCGGATACCACGAGCACGGCCTTGCCGTCTTCGCGTACCCGGTCCACGACGGACAGCAACGCCTCTTTCGATTTCACGTCGACACCCGCGGTGGGATCGATCAGCACGAGCACCTTGGGATTGGTCGCGAGCGCGCGCGCCATGACGACCTTCTGCTGATTGCCGCCCGACAGACCCGACACGACATGTTCGGGACCTTGCGCGACGATGCCGAGCGCGTCGATCATCTTCTGGCCGAACGCGTTCTTCTTCGCGGGCGGCGCAATGCCGAATTTGCCGAGCAGACGCGCAATCGTCATCGACGCGTTTTCCGCGACCGATTGCGACAGCACCAGGCCTTCGTGATGGCGGTCTTTCGGCACGCAGCCAATGCCATGCGCGAGCGCGGCCGGCACGTCGCCGCGCGGCAGCGTCGCACCGTCCACGCGGATCGTGCCGCTTTTTGCGGCGCGCAATCCGGCGATGGCTTCGGCCACGCTGGTGCGCCCGCTGCTGGTCGCACCGGTCAGGCCGACGACTTCGCCGCGCCGCAGTGCGAACGACACCCCTTCGTAATCCGTGCCGACGAGATCGTCGACTTGCAGCGCTACCGGCGTATCCGCCGGCAATGCGTCGCGCGCGGCGGCGTCCGCTACGGCGAGGCCGCCGCGTTCGCCGGTCATCGCTTCAATCAGCTGCTCGCGCGGCAAACTCGACACCGGCGCGCTGACGATATGCCGCGCATCGCGCAACACCGTCACCGCCTGGCAGATCTCGTAGACCTCCTGCAGATGATGCGAGATGAACAGAAACGTCACGCCTTCGCGCTGCAATTCGGTGATACGGCGAAACAGCCGCTTGATCTCGTCGCCGTCGAGTTGCGCCGTGGGTTCGTCGAGAATGATGAAGCGCGCACCATACGACAGCGCCCGCGCAATCTCCACGAGTTGCCGCGCTTCCACGCTGAGGTCGCCGGCGCGCGCATCTTCGCGCACGTCGATTTTCCAGTGGTCGAGCAACGCGCGCGCGTCGCGCCGCATCGCTGTCCAGTCGATCATGCCGCCACGCGACGGCTGCCGGTTGATGAACAGATTTTCCGCGACGCTCAGGTCGCGAATGATGGTCGAGTGCTGATACACGCACGCGACGCGTTCGCGCCACGCGTCGCGATCGGCGATGGACGGCGCGAGCGTGCCGTTGAAACGCACCTCGCCGGTATCGGGCTTGCGCAGCCCCGTGAGAATCGACACGAGCGTGGATTTGCCCGCCCCGTTGCGCCCGACCAGCGCATGCGACTCGCCGGGCAACACGCGCAAGCTCACTTCGTGCAACGCGGCCGTCGAGCCGAAGCGTTTGGTGACGGCCATCGCTTCGACGACCGACGGCATGGGCGCAAGGGGCAAAGGCGCGTTCATTTGACGGTGTTGCCCCACAAAGCCTTGTCGTCGACGTTCGCCTTCGTCACGAGCGGCGCGGGCAACTGGTCTTCGAGCACACCCGGCGAGAGCTGGATGATGTTGCTGCCGTGATCGGTCGGACCCGGCTTGAAGGTTTGTCCCGCCAACGCGGCCTTGATATAGAACAGGCCGTATTTCGCGTAGGAATCGGCGGGCTGCGAAATCGTCGCGTCGATATCGCCGCGGCGAATCGCTTCGAATTCCTGTGGAATGCCGTCGTTGCTGACGATAACCACATGCTTCGCATCGCCGGCCGGGAACAGCATCTGTTTGCGGCGCAAGGTCTGCAGCGTGGGCGACAGGTAGACGCCGCCGGCCTGCATGTAGATACCTTTGACGTCGGGGTTCGCGGTCAGCAGGCTGTCGAGCGCAGTGGCCGCGACGTCGCCCTTCCAGGCCGCCGGGATTTCCAGCACGGACAAGCCCGGGAAACCCTTCATGCACGAACGGAATGCTTCGGAGCGGTCACGGCCGTTCACCGAAGCCAGGTCGCCCATGATCTGCACGACCTTGCCCGACTTCACGTGTTCGCCGATGTACTTGCAGGCTTTCTCGCCGTACGCATGATTGTCGGCGCGCACGACCATCGCGACTTTGCCTTGCGTCGGCGCGACGTCCACGGCGACGACCGGGACGTTCTTCGCCGCTGCCGCATCGAGCGCACGGCTGATCGCCGCCGAATCCAGCGGCCCGACCACGATGCCCTTGGCGCCGAGGTTCAGCAGGTTGTTCATGTCGGTGATCTGCTGGACGGGATCGCCGTTCGAATTGACCGGCGCGAGAATATCGAGGCCCATGTCCTTCGCGTATTTCGGCAGGTAGTTGTTGTACGACTGCCAGAACGGCGAAGTGAGCAGCGGCAGATCGAGGCCGATCTTGCCTGCGTCGGCGGCTTGCGCATGGCCGCTCAGCGCGATGGCGCCCACACAGGTCGCGGCGGCGACGGCAAATAGCGAACGGCGGAACGAACTGATACGACGAGCCTTTTGCGGCCCTTTCCTGAACGACATGGTTGTCTCCTGCTTATGCGTTGTTGAACTGCGTGAGCCCGTTATAGGAATCGGGCACTGCGTCCTGCGCTTTCTTGTCGTGTATTGCGGTGACTGCGGATGCTGGGGTGCTCTAAAAATATTGGTGTAAGCTCATTCACCAATGAACGTATTATTCATATACGGACTTTTCGAAGTCAAGCGAAGTGCACTGCACAAGCGTCCGTGTTTTCCCTGGACGAGCTAAATCGCCTGAGGTAAATGCCTCGATCCGAGACTCACGCACCAGATAATGAGAACAACACACCGACACGCACTCGCCATGGACGCAGACGACAAGGACGACGCCGACCGCTATCGCGCGCCGGCACTCGACAAGGGACTCGACATTCTCGAGTTGCTCGCCGAGCAAAAGGAAGGACTCACACGGGCCGAAATCACCAAGCTGCTGGGACGCAACGCGAGCGAGATGTATCGCATGCTCGAACGTCTGGTCGCGCGGCAATATGTCGTGCGTTCGGCGGCCGGCGATCGTTACTCGTTGAGCCTCAAGCTGTACGCGCTGGCGCATCGTCATCCGCCGATGAACCGCCTGATCTCCGAAGCCTTGCCGATCATGCAGCGTTTCGCCGATACCGCCGAGCAATCGTGTCACCTGGCCGTGTACGACCGCGGCAATCTGCTCGTCATCGCGCAAGTGGACGGCCCCGGCACCTGGGGCATGTCGGTGCGGCTAGGCTCGCGGGTCGGTCTGATCGATACGGGTTCGGGGCGCGTGATCCTGGCGTTTCAGAGCGCCGAACAGCGCGAGCAGATGTTCACCGAACATACGAAAGTGAAAGGCGAAGTGACGATCGACCGCGAAGCACTCGATCGCGCGTGCGAGCAGATTCGCACGGCGGGTTTTTCGCAGAAAGACAGCCAGCAGACCTTCGGCGTCACCGACGTCACGTTCCCGATTCTCGGCCCGTCGGGCCAGGCGATCGCCGCGCTGACCTGCCCGTATCTGCGACGTATCGACGAGTACGTCGCGCCCACGCTGGAAGCGGCGACGGCGCTCCTGCGCGAGACCGTCGAAGCGCTGTCGATGTATCGCGAGATGCCGGCGGAGCCTGCCGCGCAATGAGAGCGAGCGCCCGCGGTAGAGCGCTGCGGCGACGAAACCCGGGCGTGCGCGCACATGGTTTAGAATGGCGGCCCTTTCAAAAACCACGCCGCCTGGTTCACCCCATGCGCGCCCATCGATAAGCCATGGCGAAACTTCTGACCGATTCCGAATTCCAGCGTTTTTCCGAACTCCAGCAGAAGCAGTCGAGCTTCACGATCACGCCCGAAGAAGCCGACGAACTGCGCGACATCGTCGCTCACGCGCAGAAGCGCCGCGACGACCGCGCGGCCGCAATGCAAAGCATCGAAACCTTCATCGCGCAATTCGACATCGGCCCGGACGAGCTGTTTTCCGCCGAGCAGATCGGCGACGCGGCGCGCACGTTCGGCCTGATTCCGGCCGCGAAGAAAGAGCGCGTGCTGCCGCCGCAATTCACCTACAACGGCAAGCCGTATCAATGGACCGCGCGTGCGTTGCCGGACGATATCCGCGTGCCGCTGTTCGACGCGTTCAAGGGCGGCGAGTCGGTGAAGACGTTCATTGCCACGCCGAAGGACGCGAACCGTTGCGCGGCGACCATCGCGCGTCTGGAACGCGAGACCGGCGCGGTGTACGCCGACGCGTGGCTGGAAGAGCTGGCCCTGACGCGCACGCAGGTCGACGAGGCGGCGGCGAAGCTGGCGGCTTAAAGAGAACCTGTGTGATTTCGTGCGAGGCCCACGCTGGCCTCGCCAGCCTTGCAAAAAGAAGCGGCGCCGCTCACTACTTTCCAATGGCCCGCGCTTCGTCCAGCGCCATTCTGAATCCCACCACGCTACGGTCCTCCGTCGGCGTCACGGTGAAACCGGTCGATCGCGCCAGTGCGATCATCGGGCCGTTTTCGCGCAACGCCTCGCCCACCAGCCAGTGAATGCCGCGCACCCGCGCGTATTTGACGATGCGGTCCATCAATAGCTGCCCGAGCTTGCGACCTTTCTGATCCGAGCGCACCGCCACCGCGAACTCCGCGGTCTCGTTGTCCGGATCCGCCACCGCGCGCACCACGCCCAGCGTGCGCGTAAAGCCTTCGTCGCTCGTGACCGTGGCGATCAGCGCCATCTCGCGGTCATAGTCGATCTGCGTCATGCGCGCCAGTTGCGAATGGTCGAAGCTCCCCACCGCCCCGAAGAAGCGCAGACGCAGATCGTCGGGCGTCATCGCTTCGACGAAATCGTGATGCGCCGCTTCGTCTTCCGGACGGATCGGCCGCACGGTCACGCGCAGGCCTTGCCAGTCGAGCGTCTCCTCGAAGCGTCGCGGATACGGCACGATCGCGAGCCGGCTGCGCGTCGCCGCGAGGCTCAGCGTCGGCGCCAGAATCGCGACGCGCTCCTCGAACACCCGCATGGTCAGATCGAGACCGACGATCTCCTTCACGTCGCACACCGCGTGCGACAGCGACGTGAGCGCGGCGAGCACCGGTTCCGGTTGGACACGCCGCGCATACGGCGAACGCGTCACGATGTCGCGCGCGAGGATCGGATTGAGCGGCGGCAGCCCGTACACGCGCAACGGTTCGGAGACGCCATCCGCCGACGGCGCGGTGAAGCGGAACACCGGGCCGAAGTTGTCGTCGTCGTGCAACTCGACCGCGATATCGACGATTCCATCGGGCGGCGAATCCCCGCCGGGCGCGATAACGGCCAGCCCGAAACTCTCGAGGAACCGTATTGCCGCCGTGCCGGTCAGCAGGCGCTCACCTTCGGCGAGAACCGCCCGCGCCTGCGCTTGCGCTGCGTCGATCGCCGCCGGAATGCGCGCGGGCAGACCCTCCGGCGTCTGCATCAGCAACTCGCGCCCGAGCCGGTAATCCACCAGCCGCGCGAACGCGCGCGCAAGCCGCTGCGGCGTGGTGTGAACCGGAATCCCTTGTGCGTGGAGCGCGTCGCGCGTCGCCGCATCCACGCCGCCGAAGAAACACGCCAGCAAGCCGCGATACGCAAAGCGTTGATTCGCGATCAACGCCTGGGCGACCTCGTCGACCGGCGCGCTATGCGTCGAGGCATGGACCACGAAGGCCGTGCCGGTGCTGCGATGGTCGGCGAGCAGTTCGAGCGCCAGGCCGAAGTGCTCGGGCCGGGCGTCGTCGCCGAGTTGCAGCGGGTTGCCCGGCACCGCGTGCGGCAGCGCTTCGGCGAGCGCGGCCGCGGCCTCGGCAGGCCACGGCGCGAGCGTGTCGCCGGCGCCAGCGAAGGCGTCGCAGGCGAGCGTCGCGAGACCACGATCGCTGGTAATCAACGTCGCCGTCGCGCCCGCGGCGACCCTGCCGACTCCGAGCGTTTCGATTTCGTCGAGCAGATCGTCTAGCGCATCCACGCGCACCATGCCCGCGCGCCGGAACGCGGCGGTGTAGAGCGCGTCGGCAGGATCGGCGCGACCCGAGCGCAGCGCCAGCACCGGCTTGTTGCGAGCGGCCGCGCGCGCCGCGGACATGAATTTGCGGGCCGCCCGCACGGTGTCGAGTTCGAGCAGAATCGCGCGCGTGCCCGGGTCGCTCGCGAGATAGTCGAGCACGTCGCCGGCATCCACATCGGCTTCACCGCCCAGCGCGATGGCATGCGAAAACCCGAGGCCGCGCGCGTGCGCCCAGCCGAGCACGGCGTTGGTCAGCGCATTCGACTGCGAAACCCAGGCAACCCCGCCCGCCTGCACCGTGCACGACGGCGCGCCGAGATGCGCGCGCAGCGCCGGCGACACCACGCCGAGACTGCCCGGCCCGACGATACGCAGCAGATGCGGCCGCGCCGCCGACAGCGCATGCCGCACGTGCAGGCGGTCGGCTTCGCTGCGCGCCTCGCCGACGATGATCGCCGCGCGCGTGCCGAGTCCGCCGAGTTTGTGAACGATGCCGGGCCAGCTATCGGGTGGCGTGCAGATGACGGCGACGCTCGGCGCTTCGGGCAGATCGCCCGCATCGCGGATCACGGCATGGCCGCCGAGCGTCGCGTATTTGGGATTGACCGGCCACAGCGGGCCGCCGAAGCCGCCTTCGAGCAGGCGCGCCCACACCATCGCGCCGGTGCTGCCCGGCCGTTCGGAAGCGCCGATCACGGCGACGGATTTCGGTCGGAACAGGGCATCGAGGTTGCGAACGGTCACGGGAACTCCGGCGGAACGGGACGAGGTGAACGCGCGGAACAGCGGGCGCGGGTTTCCGTGAGGATAGGCCGAATGCGAGAAGCACGGTGACCCTGTAAATCGGAGTGGTCCGATATTCGGCGGGAGCGAAGCCGGTCATTCTCTGCAAGGCGCCAAGGCGCGCCAGCCAGGCTGGTGAGCCGCAACGGCCCACCGCGACCGAACCTGCCTTCTCCCAGGGAGTCGTCGTTGAATCAACCGACAGATAGCATTGCAGTTCACTGGTACGGTGTCATAGCGATGCTCGGCATGACAGCCGGCATCCCCTCCGCGCAGGCGGATTGCACCTGGCTCAACGGGCAATCCACCCACGACTACACGTTTGCCCTTCGCTCGATGACCGTTCCGCTCGGCGCCACGGTCGGCACGATCCTTTACTCGCCGCCCACGCAGGCACCCATTCCGCCCTCCACCTCCTACGCCACCTGTAGCTCGGGCGGCACGGTGAACCGCAGCGTCACCGGCGGCGAACAGGTGTCGAGCAATCCCTATACGTTCGCGACCAACGTACCGGGCATCGGTATGCGCTTCTACGACTCGACCAACGGCGCGAACTTTCGCTACTGGGGAGCAGGCAACGGCGAAACGTGGAACGGCGAATGGGGTTGGGGGTCCGCGGGCGTCGCCGCATTGGGCGTTCAGGTGGTCGTGACGGGACCGGTGAGTGCCGGCACCATCGACGGCTCGCTAGTCGCCACCATGAGGCTGGGCAACCTGACGATCGCAAACTTGCGCGTCACCACGGCCAACGTGGTCATTGCGACCTGCCAGATCGACGCGGTGCCGACGGTCCAGATGCCTCGAATCACGGCGAAAGATCTGGCGACGGTGGGCGCTTCGGCGGGAAAGACGGCGTTCACGATCAGGCTGAACAACTGTCCGGCGGGCATGAAGTCCATCACCTACCAGCTCGATGCGCCGGCAGGCGTGATCAACGCAACCAATGGGACGTTCCTGGCAAGCGACGGATCGACGTCGAAAGGCGTGGGTTTCGCGTTGAAGAATCAGGCCGGCGCGGCGTTCGCGCTCGGCAAGGCGACCAAGCTGACCGCCTACAACGCCACCACCGGCGGCAACTATCCGCTTCAGTTCAGCGTTCTGTACTACCGCTCCGGCGCCATCACGCTCGGTACGGTGAACGGCTCGCTGACCTACACGATGACTTACCAGTAACGGCCGCCTCGCGCAGGTTCTCCTCGCTCACATCGTCTTCTTGAACGGCGCGCCCGAATGCTCGCGCAATTCGTTGAATACGATCTTCGGCCAGGCCTTCTGCGCGACCTCGATCTCCGACACGTGCGAAGCCAGATAGGTCGGCGCATCGGACGCATCGAGCGCGATCCGCGCGGCGTACGAATCCGTGAAACGACGTAGCTCCGCCGGATCGCTACAGGTCACCCAGCGCGACATGCGATACCGCGCCGGCGCCATCCGCACGTCGACCTTGTATTCCGTCGACAGCCGGTGCGACACCACTTCGAACTGCAGTTGCCCGACCGCGCCCAGAATCGTCAGGCCGCCCACTTCCGGCCGGAACACCTGAATCGCGCCTTCCTCGCCGAGTTGCCTGAGCGCCTCACCGAGTTGTTTGGCGCGCATCGGATCGACCACTTCGACGGTCTGGAAAATTTCCGGCGCGAAGAACGGCAGACCGACGAACTGCAACTGCTCGCCTTCGGTCAGCGTATCGCCGAGACTCAGCGTGCCGTGATTCGGAATACCGATGATGTCGCCGGGATACGCCTCGCTCACCGTTTCGCGGCGCTGCGACAGGAACGTCACCACGTTGTTCGCACGGAAGGTCTTGTTGGTGCGCGTCACCTTCACGGCCATACCGCGCTCGAAATGCCCCGAACACACGCGGATGAACGCCACGCGGTCACGGTGCGCCAGGTCCATGTTCGCCTGCACCTTGAACACGACGCCGGTGAACTTCGGCTCGTCGGGCATGACCGGGCGCTGCACGGTCATGCGCATCGACGGCGGCGGCGCCAGGTCGACCAGCGCGTCGAGAATTTCCTTCACGCCGAAGTTGTTGATGGCCGAGCCGAACAGCACCGGCGATTGCTGACCGGCGAGAAACTGCTCGCGGTCGAAGTCGGGCGACGCACCGGTAATCAGATCGATCTCTTCCTTCGCCTTCACCCAGCTTTGACCGAAGCGGCGAATGCCTTCTTCGTCGTCGGGCGCGTGCAAGGTTTCGACCTCGCCGCCCGCTTTATCCTGTCCCGCGCGGAACAGTCGAACCTGGTCGCGCTGGATGTCGTACACACCCTGGAATTCCTTGCCCATGCCGATCGGCCACGTAAACGGCACCGCGGCCACGCCCAGATTCTGTTCGATCTCGTCGAGCAATTCGAGCGGCTCGCGCACTTCGCGGTCGAGCTTGTTGATGAACGTGACGATCGGCGTCTTGCGACTGCGGCAGACTTCGAGCAGCTTGAGCGTTTGCGCTTCGACACCGTTCGCGCCGTCGATCACCATGACCGCCGCGTCGACCGCGGTCAGCACGCGATAGGTATCTTCGGAGAAGTCCTCATGGCCCGGCGTGTCGAGCAGATTGATGACGGCGTCGCCGTACTCGAACTGCATGACCGAACTGGCCACCGAAATGCCGCGTTGCTTTTCGATCTCCATCCAGTCGGACGTCGCGTAGCGATTGCTCTTGCGGCCCTTCACGGTCCCGGCAATCTGGATCGCGCCCGAAAACAGCAGCAGCTTTTCGGTGAGCGTGGTCTTACCCGCGTCCGGGTGGGAAATAACCGCAAAAGTGCGGCGGCGTTTGAGTTCGGAGACTGACATCGGGCTGGCGGTCACGGATAGGGGTTCGGGCGGTGCGCGGCCGCTTGAGCGGCGCGACCGACGGGCGGCCTGTATGACGAGGCGAATCGACCGTGTCTGAACCGGGTCACGAACAAGCGTTCGACAAGACGGAAATTACCGGCGCTGAACAGCGCAGGGAACGAATGATACACGTCATGCGGAAGGCCGGAGCGAAATGCGACGCCGCTCCGCAGGCGGCGGCAGGCGCTTGGGAGCACGACTCACCACCGCGGCCGCCCGTGCTACTGGACCGACTGCGCCGACGCCACGCCGCGCGAGTGCTCCGCGACCGTCTGACGGACCATGCCGTGCACGCAATGGCCTTCCAGCAGTTGATACGCCACCGTGCCGTGCGCCGTCGGCTTCGGCAGCACGTAATCGATCCGGCACTCGTCCGCCGCGGCCGGACCCCAGCGCACGAAGAGCGACCCTTCGTCCGCCAGTCCGCGCGCGAAAATCCGGCTGTCCTGCGCCACCACGCCCACGGTCCGGTCCTGGCCGTCGAGCACGTCCGCGCCGAACGGCAGGGCCTTGTCGCCGGGTTGCGGCGCGCGGATCAGCGCCGCGTGTCCGCTGACCGTCCTGTATCTGAGCATCACCACCGAGCCGAGCCGCGGCACCGCCTGCTCGGACGTCGATTCGAACTCGACATCCGTCGAACTGCCTTTCGGATCGAGATCGACGGTATTGATGCCATAGGGCGTGAGATACGGCACGACCGCATAACCGCGACTGTCGAGCCTCACGCCCGGCGAACTGCTCACGGCCGCACCGGCCGCGCCGGGCGCCTCGACGATCGCGAAGGTATCGCCGACGGTCTGCGACAGCGTCACGCCGCCCGGATGCGCCACCACGGTTCCGCTGATCGCCGCCGATACCTGGCTGACGCCCGCCCCGACGCTCGCCGACGTCGACAACTGCGCATACGGCGCGCGCCAGGCGCCGCTCGCACCGGCATTGCCGCCGTCGCGGCCGTTGCCCGTGCCGTACGTCCCGTACGCGTTGTACGAAACCTGGCTGCTCTCGCCGAGCGTGCCGCTCAGATTGGCCTGCAGATTCGTATAGCCGCGCGACGTCGACAGGTTGGTCGACAGCAAGGGCGCGTGCTGGACGTGTCCGAGCGGCAGCGTCGTGCTGACCATGAACTGATTGGACATCGAGCCGTCCGCGTTGCGCGTGCGGCCGGCGCTCAGACTGTAGGTGCCGAACCGGAAGCCGTTCGTATAGCCCGCCTGATAGAACGAGTCGCTACCGCTGCGATTCCAGTATTGCTGGGCCGACGCGCTGACGAACACCGTGCCGTACCCGCCGAACGACTGGTTGACCGTCATCTGGAAACGGTTGCGCTGACGGTAGAGCGAGTCGGTGTCGCGGCCGCGCATGGCCAGATCGCGCACCGACGCGGCGTCGGACAGATTCAGATAACCGGCGGTCGAATAGCGGTACGCCGCGACCGCGATGTTGGTGTTGGTCGGATCGATGAATTTGGAGTAGCCGACCCGCAGGCTGGTGCCGCGCTGCGTGCCCTGGTTCGGCACCTGGGTCTGCGAGCCGGTCACGTCGGCGGAAAACGCGCCGATCGTCGTGTTCAGGGCGGCGCCGAGATTCGCCGTCACGTAGCCGTTCGCGAGCGCCGCGCCGCCGTAAGCCGTCACCAGGTTCGTGAGGCCGCGTTGCAGCGTGAATTGCGCGAAGTTCGGCTGACTGTCGAGCCCGGCGTTGCGCAACTGGCCGCCGGTCGCGGAGAACCGCGTCGTGCCCGGCCGCAGCGACTGGACCACCGCCGCGTACGGCACGGTGAAGCTCGTGGTGCGGCCATCCGCCTCGGTGACGACGACATCGAGGTTGCCGCCGTAGCCCGTCGCATACAGGTCGTCGATTTCGAACGGACCGGGCGACACGCTGGTCTCATAGATCACCTGGCCGTTCTGCCGCACCTGGACCCGCGCATTCGATTCGGCCGTGCCGCGCACGACCGGTGCGTAGCCGCGCAGCGATTCGGGCAGCATGCGGTCGTCGGTGGCGATCTGCGCGCCGCGAAACTGCACGCTGTCGAACACGTCGCCGGTCGTGTAACCGTCGCCAAGCGTCAGCTGCGATTTGAGCGCGACGAGGTCGTGTTGCACGTAGGTCGCGAGATTGTCGAACTGCGCGCTATACCCGCTTCTCTGCGACAACGACGACTGATGCCGCAGATGCCAGCCGCCGATATTCAGGCCGGCATTCAGGCCGAGATAGTTCTGCGCCGACTGCGCGCCCTTGCCGACGGTGTAGTACGTGTTCGCGACGTAGCTGACGAAGCCGGCGTTCACGCCGCTTTGCCACATGTCGGGCGGCACGTAGCCGCGCGCCGTGCTGCGCAGGTATTTCTGCGGCACGCTTAGCTCCAGCTTCTGTTCCGCGAAATCGAATTCGACGCTCGATTCGGGCACGCTCGCCTGCAGGTCGATGCACGCCGAGGCCGGGTTTTTAGCCGTGGACGCGTCCTTGCCGGCGAGCGCGTCGAGCCGGGCGAAATCGACGCCGAGCGCTTCCAGCGTCTTGCGGTCGAAGCAGGGCTGCGCACTGCCCCCCTCGTGAGTCACGACGAAGGCGATGTCCTGATGGGCCACGCGAATGTCGTTGATCCAGATATCGACCGGATACATCCCGGGCTGGATGGCATTGCCGTGCGCGAAGCGGGACACGTCGACCGGCTGATGCGGGTCGTAATGGAGAAACGTCGTATCGAATTCGACGGCCGTGCCCGCGTCGTTGACCTCCGCTGCATGCGCCCGCACCGGGCAAACTCCGCCGGCGAGCGCGAAGCTCGTCAGCACCAGCGCGGCGACGGGGCTGAGTCCGGTCGAAGCCGGGGCAATGCCGGCTTTGGCGGGCAGCGAGGAGCGGCGTGAAGCGTTCATGATCCGATGTGTCCAATCCTTCCCAGCGGGCGAACAGGGACCCGAGCGTTGGCCGGGGCGCGCTCGCGGCGGGGCGAAACTGAGATTGAAATGGGCGGAGAACGCCGCCCTGCGACAGATCGGTGAGGCTTGCCGGCCCTGGCGGTGAGGTGCCGGGCGACGGGGTGGATGTGGGGCGGTTGTTGTCGGGGTGAGTATTTGGCTCAGCGGCCTTGTGGTTCAGCGGCCTGGTGGCTTAGCGGTTTGGTGGCTCAGCGGCCTTGTGGCTTAGTGGCCGAGCGCGGCGTCGCCGCTGATCGCGCCGCCGTAATCGCTGATCGCCGTGTAGTGGACCTTCGCATCCGACGCCACGCCGTTCATTGCGTCGATCGGCAAGCGGGTCGAAGCCCGCGGCGCCACCATGCCGCCGAGTTCGTTGTGATAAGTGCGCCCGCCGCTTTCGACCGCGACCTCGCTGAAAGACACGTAGTACGGCGTGGGGTTCGACACGCTCAACGCCCGTCCAGGGCCTCGGCCCGGGTCGTCGTCGGGTGTGTCGGTGAGACGCCAGGTCAATTGCGCGGGCGCCTCCTCGGGTTTGCCGGGTAACGAGGCCGGCCGCGCGAACACCTTGATGCGGGTTCGGTAAGCCAGTTGCAGCGAGTTGCTGGCGGCGTCGGCCTGCTTCGGCGGAATATCCAGCACGTTGAGCCAGTAGACCGATTCACGGTCCGTTGGCAGCGCCTCGCCGCTATACATGATGCGCAAGGTCTGCGCTTTCTTCGGATCCATCCGGAAAATGGGCGGCGTAATGACGAACGGGACCTTGGCGTCGCCGGGTTTGGCCTCGGCGTCGCCGTCGTCGATCCAGACCTGCACCAGCGACGGCGTATGACTGTCGTTGTCCAGTTTCACGGTGACTTCGCGCTGATCGAGCGGATACACCACGCGCGTTCCGCCTATCGTCACGCTCGCCACGGCCGAGGCCGTCAAGCAACACGCGGCGAAGGCGAGTCCTGACTTCGTCGATTGAAACCACTTCATGGTCTGCTCCCAGGCACGATCCGCAAATGCTGATTGGAAAAAGGCGTTCGCCCGAACGAACGCCCGATGCGCCGGTTACTGGTATTGCATCGTGTATTGCACCGACGTACTCAGTGCCCCCGCGGCCGCCTTGCCGGTCGCGTAGTACTGCGCGAAGTACTGCAAGGCGGCGCTACCGGAGGTGATGGCCGCGCCGTTCGTGGCGATGTCGTTGTTCGCGCCAGTGGTGATGTTGATGGGTTGCATCGACGCGTTCAGCAGGCGGACTTCGACGTTCGTCGCCGCGCCCGTCGCCGACTGATTTTTCAGATAGCCATTGGTCTGGTCGACGGTCGAGCCGTTTTCGAAGCGGGCTACGGCTTTGGTCGCTGTGCCCGTGCAACCGGTGAGATTGAAGGTCAGGTCGGTCGGATTCGAAGTGCCCGCGACCGCGCCCTGGGTCGCCAGACTGCTGGCGGATACCGTCGGCAGCACGACGGATTTGTCCGCCGCCGAACCGGTGGCCGTGCCGTTGATCGAGCACGTTGTGTCGGTAATCGTGCCGGTGATGGTGATGGTGCCGTCCGCCGCGTGAGCGCCGATCGCGACCACACACAGAAGACTGCAGACGACGATTCGGGACGCGCTGAAAATGGCTTTCATATGGGATGTCCGATTAGTTTTTAGGAACTGACCGACCCGCTGTGCATCGCGACGTTTCAACGGTTCGTGTCAGAAAAGACAGCCTGTACGACGGACTGTCGGCCGCCTCTGGAGACGGCGTAGGACGCATCCTATATTTGGGCATCCTGACGGTCGTTAGGACAAATCCTATTTACTTGGACGATTCCAAGGGGTCTCTCGGACGTTGCCAAACCCGTGGCGACGGGTGTTCGCGGGATCGATGCCGACTTTCCGTCAACGCGTTAGGACAATTCGACGCGGTGTTCGAGTCGAAGGCAAAGGTGAGGGTTTCCGGGACCCGACACGGTCCCAGTGCGGATAGCGCAAAACGGGACGCGCGGACCGGCATGGTGAAGAACCGTTCAGCACGAGGATGACGCTGGCTGAACCCATTGGCCGGTATGCGAACGCGGCGTGGCAACGATACTTCGCATCGCCTGGGAAGGCCCGCCAGCAGGGGCTAACGAGAGTTTTGAGGAAAGCGGCGCCAGGTGGCCGCGAAGAAACGAAGCGTCGCGCACACCCTACTTCGCAAGGCAATACGTCTGGCGCCACGAAGAACGGCGCGCCACGTCGAGCGTGCCTGAATGCTCGCACCCGACACTCGGCGCCCCCTCGAAGGTGAGGGTTTTCAGGACCCGCCGAGCGGTGCGGGAAAGCCGCCCGGCGACTTCACTTCAGGCGTCGATCAGGAAGCGCTCGCGGTTCTTGCCCACCAGCCAGTTGGGCGAACGGCCGCGGCCGCTCCAGGTTTCACCGGTCTTCGGATTGCGATACTTCGCGACAGAAGAAGTCGAGCCCGAGGCCGCGCCGCTTTTACGAGGCGGTGCTCCGCTGCTCGAAAAACCCAGCTCTTCGGCGGTCAGATCGTATTCCGCGACTTTCTGCTTGATCTCGGCAATGGCTTCCGCGATTTCCTTCGCGCGCGCCGCCGCGACTTCCTTATGGAGTTTCTCGAGCTGGGCGGTTAACTGCTTGTAAGAGGCCATGCGAATGCTCCGGTCGATTTGACGGACTGTGTGCAGTGCGCACACTATCAGACGAAAAAAGTGTCGGATAGAGAAGGCCGGAAGCGGCTGCCCTTGAGCATTGCGGAGCCAGTTAGCGCCCCGCGCTTCTAGATGTCAATGGCGTCGTAGACCCGGCGTTCGAAGTCGACCGCCATCGGAAACGGTTCGAGCCCGCGCCGCTGGATCAGCATCAGGCCGATCATTTCTTCGACCGGATCGGCGAACCAGCTGGTGCCGAATGCGCCCGGCCAGCCGAACGAGCCCATCGAGCGATAGCCGAGCGGCAACTGCTGCGCCGGATCGTCGACCACCGACACACCCAGACCGAAACCCTGGCCCGCCCACAGGACGTGACCGAACGCCGGCACGCGGCGCTGATCGCGCGTCAGGAAGTTGGAGCGCATCAGATCGACCGAACGATGCGAGAGCAGACGCGTGTCGCCGACCCGTCCACGGCCGAGCAACAGTTGCGCGAACTGGAGATAGTCCTGCGCCGTCGACACCAGGCCTCCACCTCCGCTCTGGAACCGGTCGGTCCTGGACCAGCGGCTCGCCGACGGATGATCTTCGACCACCAGTCGCTGCGTACCCGGCTCGACGCCATAAGCCGTGGCAAGCCGGCCGAGCTGCGCGTCGGGAATGGAGAAAGCGGTGTCGCGCATACCGAGCGGTTCGAAAATGCGCGTGCGGAAAAAGTCGCCGAGCGGCATACCGGTGACACGCTCGATCAACACGCCCAGCACATCGGTCGCAATGCCGTAATGCCAGCGCGTTCCCGGCTGAAACATCAACGGCAACCCGGCGATGCGCGCGAGCCATGCGCTCCCGTCGCCGCGAGCGTCGATTCCGTTGAAGGCTTGTGCGTAAGCGTCGGCCATCGGGCCGCTCGCGGTGAAGTGGTAGGCAAACCCGGCCCGATGCGTAAGCAGATCGAGCACGGTGAGCGGCGCCTTAAGCGGATCGGTTTCGTCGAGCGGACCGCTCGGATCGCGCAACACGCGCAGCGCGCCGAGTTCAGGCAGCCAGAGAGAAACCGGCGTGTCGAGCGCGAGCCGATCTTCTTCGATCAGCATCAGGATCGCCGCGCTGGTTACCGGCTTGGTCATGGATGCGATGCGAAACAGCGTGTCGCGCTCCATTGGTAGCCCGGCTTCCTGGTCGCGCCAGCCGAGCGGCTCGAAATAGCCGATCTCGCCGCGCCGCCAGACCAGCGACACCACCCCCGCGACTTCACCCCGTTCAACATAGCCTTGCATGGCATGGGTCAACGCCGTGAGCCGCGCGGCGGCTAGTCCTGCTGGTTGCATGTCGGTCCTGGATCGGAGAGTAGGTTTCGGCCGTGAATGCCAACGCGGCAGGCGAAGCATGAGTAAAGCGGCACTGGCCGGTCGCCGTCATTCTCTCACTTGTGTGGAAATCAGTACCCGATCGCACTCACTCCTGCGCCACATGCCGCAACCTTGTCTCGCTACGAACCTTCAGGCTTTTTGCCCGCTTTCCAATACCGACAATGCCGCGTTCAACCGTTTGACACGGCTGGCTTGAGCCGGCATACGCACCGCGCCGGATACCGAGTCGATCCGGTTGCGCCAGTATGAAAGCGGAATTCTGTCCTGGCGGGAAATATGAGAGATAACGTGCTCGAGATGCAGAATGTCTTTTTCGAGTTGATGGTGATTCATTGTGTTTCCCCGTATTGCTTCTGAATAGTTTCAAGGCAATGCTATCAGCATAAAGTGTGCCGCGTGAACCGCGCGCATTTTCTTATTAGAAACGGCAATTATTTCTGTGTTATGCGGCGGCGCTGATAATCATCGGAAAACCTGCCCAACTGGATTCATTGCATGCTACGAGACGACGATACTGCCGCGTATCTTCGCGTTCCGTTAGGTTCCGCACGGAGTCAGCATAACGCGCCAGATTTTGGCCTAATCCGTAAAACGAAACTGTTAAAACTACACGGTCGATTAAGCCAAAATTGTTAAAGAGGTTTAAATGCCCTATTCCGGAATCAGCAAAATGCGAAGTCTAACAAAATTCAGCAATGCTTGCCGGATTTCGCGGTAATTAATAGCAAGAAAGGGAATTCCGTACCGGGTAAGCGATTCCGGATTTAAAACCGGCGGTCAGCAAGGTTGACCGCCCGGAGTTATTTTGCGCGGCAGGCGTAGATAAGGCTGAACGTACCGTTGTCGCGCGACTCGCGCACGGTGTCGTACGCGCCGCCACAACTGGCATTGGCCTGCTGCACGCACGAGTCGGAACCTACCGGGCACTGCACGAGTGTGGTCGCGCGGCCGTCCGACATGAACAACGGCGGGCTGCTGCTGCAGCCGCTCAGGGCGGCAATCGCGGCGATCGCGGCAATTGCGCCAATCGCGATATTTGCCGTCAGCGTCAGCGAAACGCTGGCCCTGCATGCGACGAAGAAGAGACTGTGTTTCATGGCAAACCCCGCTCACATCTTGTTTTTCGATGCCGCGATTGTGCCATGCAGTAATTACCCCGCGTCATTCGAAGTTACCGGTCGGTCTCCACCTCGATCCCGTACGCGGCAATCTTCTTGTAAAGCGTCGCGCGACCCATGCCGATGCGCGTCGCCGCTTCGCTGACCCGTCCGCCGCTTGCGCGCAGCGCGTCGGTGAGAAACCGCTTTTCGAACGCCGCCATGGCATCGGACCACGACGCGGCGGCGAACGCCTCGGGCGCCGCATTTTTCCCCGGCGCCGCCTCCCCCAGCGCCGGCGGCGCTGCCGGCCGGTTGCCGGCGCGTGTCGAACCCATCACCGGCGCCAGCAAACGTGCGTCGATCCGCTCGCTATCGGCCACCATCACGGCCCGCTCCAACGTATTGCGCAGTTCGCGCACATTGCCCGGCCAGTCGTACGCGCAAAGCAGGCGCAACGCGTCGTCGGCCAACTCGAAGTGAGCGCGCCCGCGCGTTTGGTTCGCCAGGTCTTCGAGCATGGCGTACGACAAGGCTTCGATGTCTGCGGTCCGCTCGCGCAAAGGCGGCGCGTGAAGAGTCAGCACGTTCAGCCGATAGAACAGGTCGGCGCGAAAACGTCCCGAGGCGACCAGCGCGGGCAAATCCAGCGACGTCGCTGCGATGATGCGCAAATCTACGCGGACGCTGCGGTTCGTGCCGGGCAGCTCGAACGCCTGATCCTGCAACACGCGCAGCAGCTTGCCCTGCAGGGGCAACGGCAACTCGCCGATCTCGTCGAGAAACAGCGTGCCGCCGTTCGCCAGCTCGAGCTTGCCGGCGCGACCTGGAGACTCGACACCCTGTGCCGCATCGGCCGGAGTATCAGGCGCGGCGCCGAACAATTCGACTTCGAGCGCCGCGGCGGGCGTCGCCGCGAGATGCACCGTCACGAGCGACTGGCTCGCCCGCGCCGACGCCCCGTGGATCGCCTGCGCGAGCAGCGCCTTGCCCGTGCCGGTTTCGCCGAGCAGCAGCACCGGCGCTTCGAGTAGCGCCGCGCGTCGCGCCTGGCGTTTGACTTCGAGGCTCGCCGGGCTGCTGCCGACGAAACTCGCGAACGTCGACTGGGACTGCCGCGCCTGGGCGAGCGACTGTCGCGTCGCGATCAACTCGGCCTGGACGCGCGAGTAATGGGAAAAAAGCGGCGTGAGCGCCTTCAGTTCGTCGAAGAGCGCGAAACCGACGGCGCCCACCGTCACGCCCGCGTCGTCTTTGAGCGGCAGGCGCGTCACGACCAGCGGTTCGCGATCCGTTTCGAGGATGTCGAGCAGAATCGGCTTGCCGGTGCTCACGACCTCGCGCATCAGGCTGTTCGGAATGACCGCTTCGCAATCGCGGCCGATCGCCTGCCCGGGATCGGCGAAACCGAAGCGCGCCGCGTACCGTTTGTTGATCCACACGACGCGCGCCTCGGCGTCGACGATAAACGTACCTTCGCTAAAGTTTTCGAAGGTGCGAAACAACGAGTCCATCGCCCGGCGCAGCACGTCGCCGTACGCGGCGGGCAAACCTGCCCAGTCGTTCATCATGGTGTCGCTGTCTCCGGCTATCGTTATTTCTGCTGTTGTCTCTATTTGGAGACGATGTTATCTCACGATGGAGATCTCCAAGAGGCTTTGCTCGTAGGGGTTTAACCTCATTTCCCCGTTTGAACGGCGGTTATGCGTCCCGTTTACGAGACGCTTGGGTACAATCGGCGCCGGGTCGTCGCGCCGGTGTCGCTAAGGCGTACAGATCGAACAATCAAGCTTTGGAGACTTCATGTCCTTTGTCATCGTCCTCGCCGCGCTGGCGTTTCTGATGTTTGCCGCGTATCGCGGCTACAGCGTCATTCTGTTCGCGCCCATCGCCGCGCTCGCCGCCGTTCTGCTCACCGATCCCGCCGCGGTCGCGCCGGTCTTCACCGGCATCTTCATGGAGAAGATGGTCGGCTTCGTGAAGCTGTATTTCCCCGTGTTTCTGTTGGGCGCCGTGTTCGGCAAGGTGATCGAACTGTCCGGCTTCTCGGAGTCGATCGTGGCCGCCGCGATTCGCTATATCGGCCGCTCCCGCGCCAACGCCGTGATCGTCGCGGTGTGCGCGCTGCTCACTTACGGCGGCGTGTCGCTGTTCGTGGTGGTGTTCGCCGTGTATCCGTTCGCGGCCGAGTTGTATCGTCAAAGCAATATTCCGAAGCGGCTGATGCCGGGCGCCATCGCGCTGGGCGCGTTCTCGTTCACGATGGACTCGCTACCCGGCACGCCGCAGATCCAGAACATCATCCCGACCACCTTCTTCAAGACGACGTCGTGGGCCGCGCCCGTGCTCGGCGTGAGCGGCTCGGTGTTCATCATCGTGGTGGGGCTGGCTTATCTGGAATGGCGCCGCCGTGCGGCAATGGCGACCGGCGAAGGCTACGGCACCAATCTGGTCAACGAACCGGAGCGCGTCGAGTCGAAGCAACTGCCGCATCCGCTGCTGGCCGTCGCACCGCTGGTGCTGGTGGGCGTCGCCAACTTCCTGCTCACGCGCTGGATTCCGAACTGGTACGGCACGTCGTACACCATCGCACCGGAGATCCTGCCGGGCATCCATGCGCCGGTCACCACGACGATCAAAAGCGTGGTCGCCATCTGGGCCGTCGAAGGCGCGTTGCTGCTGGGCGTCGTGATGGTCGTGGTCACCGCATTCGGCCGCGTACGCGAGCGTTTCGCGGTCGGCACCAAGGCTGCCGTCGCGGGTGCGCTGCTGGCTTCGCTGAATACCGCATCGGAATACGGTTTCGGCGGCGTCATTGCGGCATTGCCGGGCTTTCTGGTGGTCAGCGACGCATTGAAGAGCATTCCCAATCCGCTTGTCAACGCGGCCGTGTCGGTAAGTTCGCTGGCGGGCATTACGGGTTCGGCGTCGGGCGGCATGAGCATCGCGCTCGCGGCCATGTCGGATGTGTTCATCAAGGGTGCGGAAGCCGCGCATATTCCGATGGACGTTCTGCACCGCGTGGTCGCCATGGCCAGCGGCGGCATGGATACGCTGCCGCACAACGGCGCGGTGATTACGCTGCTGGCGGTGACCGGGTTGACGCACCGTCAGTCGTACCGCGAGATTTTCGCGGTCACGGTGATCAAGACGCTGGCGGTGTTTTTCGTGATCGGCCTGTATTACGCGACCGGGCTGGTTTGAGTGGGAGGCGGGAGGCGGGAGGCGGGCCGGATGCCGGCGCCGCCACCCGCGCTCGAGCGGACGGATCTGTCCGCTATACGGATCGACGTGCGCGGCAGACGCGCTAGCCGCGTCATACGCCACGCCGATCAATCATCGAGTCCGTAGTGCTCGCACAGCGCGTCGTGCAGGGAAACCGCGTGTTCGTCCAGCTCGGCGCTCCAGTGTTCGCTGGCTCTGCAGAGCGCTTGCAACTGCTGGCATCGGTCGACGAAACCGGTGTGTTTCACGACCAGAAACGCACCGCTCGCGCTATGCAGCCAGCCGGCCAACGCCCGCAGGTCTTCGGCATCGACGATTGCTAGCAGGCGCGGCAAGTCCGTGCGCAGATGCTCTTTGAGCATCGCGACATAACGCGCCTTGTCGTCGGGATCGAAGACGCTGGCGGGACGCGCATCCGCGACCCATGCGTTCTGCGCGTTCGCCGCGTCCCCGTCGCGCCCAGCCACCGCCGCAAGCAGAGCGGACTGCAACTCGGCCAACGAAGCCGGCTTGGCGACATAGCCGCTAAACCCGCGCTCGGACCAGTTTTCTTCAGGCTCGCTTTCGGTCACCGCGCTGAACGCGAGCACCGGCAACTGCGTATCCGGATGACGCCGCCGCAGTGCGGCCAGCAGTTCATAACCGTCCATCACCGGCATGTGGATGTCGGTCAACACCACATCGAAGCGCGTCTGTTCGAACAGGCTCAGCGCCTGTTGGCCATCCACGCCGATAGTCGGCACGCAGCCGAGCTCGGCAAGCTGCTCGACGATCAGGCTCTGGATCAGCGGATTATCTTCGGCCACCAGAATCGCAAGTCCCCGCAATGCAGGGTCCGCAGTCGTAGCAGCCGACGCAGCCGACGTTATTGACGCTGCGGGCAAACCCGTCGGCCCGGCGGAAGCGGTACTCGCATCCGCGCCGCCCTCCACTGCCGCTTCGATCGCCGATAAAAACGCGCCCCGGTTGAAGGCGCTCACTTCGAGCACCCCGTCGGCGCGCCGCTCGGGACGATGCGGGCCGGCACGCGTAATCCACACGGCGCCAAGCGGCCGCACCGCACGCAGGCTGGCGATCGCGTCGAGATCGTATTCGCCGGACACGATCATGAGCGCCGGACGATTCGCCTGCAGCCAGCTTTGCGCGCTCGCCACCGACGCCAGCGAATGTCCGACCCAACCATAACGATCCAGCCAGCTATTCAGCAGCACGCCGGCCTCTTTCTCCTGGCACAACACGAGCGCGCTGCCGCGCCGCGCCGGCTTCTCGACTTGCTGTGAGCCCGGCGGCCCGGCGAGCGGAATCGTCACCTGAAACGCGCTGCCCACGCCGACCACGCTCTCGGCCGCAATCCGTCCGCCCATCAGCTCGCACAGCCGCGCGCAGATCACCAATCCGAGTCCGGTGCCGGACGTCCCGCGCGACGTGCCGGCGTCGCCTTGTACGAACGGTTTGAAGAGCCGCGCCAGCAGGTTCTCGCTCATGCCTGTGCCGGAATCGGCGACCCGGAAGCTCAGCGTCGGGCCGCCGTGAACGTCGTCGCTCACGTGCGCCTGCAAGGTGATCTTGCCGCTCGACGTGAACTTGAAGGCGTTGCTCAGCAGATTGTTGGCGATCTGCGCAATGCGCATGCGGTCGCCGATCAGCGTGCGCTCGAGCGTCGGCGACAGCAGCGCATAGAACCGGATCGCCCGGTTGCCGTGCATCGGCGCATACGCAAGCGCGATGTTTTCGAATTCGTCGATCACGCTGAAGGGTTCGGCGACCAGCAGCATTTCGCCCGCATCGATCTTCGAAAAATCGAGGATGTCGTCGACCACGCGGCGCAGCGCGTTGGCCGCGATGCCCAGCGTCGCGAGCCGCTGCGCGTGCGCATCGAGCCCGGGCGTGCGGGCGAAGAGTTCGAGATTGCCGAGCAGTGCGTTCAGCGGCGTGCGGATTTCGTGGCTCATCGCCGCAAAGAAGTTGGTGCGCGCTCGCATCATCGCTTCGGAAGCTCGCTGCGCGTCGCGCAGTTGCTGTTCGAGCGCGTGCTGCGCGGTGACGTCGAGGATCGCGCAAAACAGCACGCTTTCGCCGTCGTAGCGCGCGGGAGCGTAGGTGAATTGCAGAAATCGCGGGCGGGTCGTGTTGTCATCGCTGGCGGCGGCGCATGATGGTGGCGGCTGATGCTGATGCTGCGCAAGATTCGGGGCCGGGGTCGGCGCGGGCACGACGAAAGCCGCGATCTGCGCGAACGCCGCCGCGCTCGGGCGCTCGGGCGTCATCGCCAAGAATTCGCCGACGATAGGCAATGGCAAGCGGCTTGCCCCGGGCTCGATCCGCAACAAGCCGGTGGCCAGCGCATTGGCGGTGAGGATCGAGTAATCGCTTTGCCGCACGATGCACAGACCGACCGGCGTCGCGCTGACCAGAATGTGATTGAGCGTTTCGCTCTCCAGCGCACGGGAAGTCTCGGCGAACGCGCTCTGCAGCAGACGCAGTCCGAACACGCGTGCCGTAACCGCGATACCCAACAGAATCAGCAAGGTCAGGCAGGCGATAGTGGCCAGTTGCCAGTCGAGCGCCACGATCAGCGCGCTCCAGGATAGCCAGCCGACCAGCATGCCGAAGCCCGGTCTCAGCGGCTCGTGAAAACTCGCGCCGAGGCGGCCGTAATGCACCACGTGGAAAGGCGTGATGGCCACCGCCCGCTGCAACGCGTCGGCGACCGGCGCCGTCAGCGGCGACGAAGCGACCACGATGCGCCGGTCGCCGCTCATCAGCAGGGTCGCGCCCGCGCCGTCCGCAGGGGCGACGCGCGTCGCAAGCTCGTCCAGCGGCAGGTTGATGACGATCAACGCTGTCGGTTGCCCGCCGCGATAGTAGGCGCTCACTGCGGAAATGACCGGCACGCCTTGCAACGGATCGCGGTACGGCCCGAGCCAGACGAGTTCGCCTCTGGCCGGCCAGCGTTTGCCGGTTTGTCTTTCTAGTTGGCTTTCGAGCGTGGCACGCAAGGTAGTCACGAGCGCTGCTTGCGGCGGTGGTGGCGCGGTTTCCGATGTCGAGGCGGAATTCAGAGCCGAACCCGAAACCGAACCGACCGCCTGCGCCAATGCCGGCAAGATTGCCGCGTAGTCGTCCGTCAAGCCGATCAGCAGCGCGCGCTGCCGCAACTCGAAAGCCTGCTGGGTAACCAGCGTCGACTGCGCGGCTTCGTAGAGACGTCCGAGCTTGCCACCCAGCTGCGCGCCCCACGCGGCGCGCGTCGCTTCGCCGACCAGCAGATCGAACTGCGCGCCGATCCCGTTCACCGTCCCGTGGGCCGCGCCCCGCTGCTCGATCGACTGCTGGAATTCGGCGGGCACGCCGCGCACCTGCTCCGTGCCGTCGTAGTAATCGAGCGTGAATTCGGCGCGTCGTAAAAACGAGGCCTGGCGCTGCAGCAGCAGCGAGATATCGGTGGCGCTCTGCAGCGCCAGCGTGCGCCGATATTCCAGTTGCTTCAGCCCGGCGACCACCGCCAGCACGAGCGCGAAAATCACCACGATCAGCATCAGCGACGCGATTGTCGCGAGATACATACGACGCTGCCGCTTCGCGCTCTGGGCAAGCGCCGCGAAGGCTTGCGCCAGCGATTCCTGCGTGCGATCGAGGATTTTCTGCATCACTGCGTGGGATGTGTTTGCGCAGGCAGACCGCTGCGAAACGGGCGGCGTCCTGCCATTTACCGCCTCTGCGGGACACGTAACGGCGCAGTGTAGTCCTTTTGCCGATGCGCAAACCGTCATCCAGCATAGGTCCGATGCGGCTGTCCGACCGGCATCAAGGAACCTGAGGTTGACGGCACGAAACGGACTAAACCTGAGTGGTTTAGTGGGAAACCCTAAAGCGCATAGGGCCAATTGCCGTTATGCCTTGCACGATGTACGCGACCCGCCGTCGCAGTCGGCACCGGCGAGTCGGCACCAGCAAGGAATGCCATGCGCAACAACCAGCCCGTCAGCGGGCACGAGTACGACTTCCCTTCTTCTCACATGCTGGTTTCCGCGACCGACCTGAGCGGTCGCATCCAGTATTGCAATCCCGCGTTCATCGCCGTGTCGGGTTTCACGCGCGACGAGCTGATCGGGGAACCGCACAATCTGATCCGTCATCCGGACATGCCGCGCGAAGCCTTTGCCGACATGTGGACGACCATTCGCGATGGGCGGCCGTGGACCGCGCTGGTCAAGAATCGCCGCAAGAACGGCGATCACTACTGGGTGCAGGCGAACGTCACGCCGGTCGTCGAGAAAGGCAAAGTGGTCGGCTACCTCAGCGTGCGCGTGAAACCGGAACGCGATGCGGTGCGCGACGCCGAAGCGCTGTACGCGCGGATGCGCGCAGGCCAGGCGCAGGGCTGGGCGCTGCGGCGCGGTGCGGCGGTGCGCACCGGTCTGCGCGGCCGGCTGCAGGCGATGCTGCGTCTGCCGGTGGCGACCCGCGCGGCGTTCGGCTATGCGGCCACGCCGCTCGCGCTGCTGGCAACCGGCCTCGCCGCCTGGCAAGGCACGCCGCCGACGCCGTTCTGGATGGCGGTCGGCGTCGCGACGCTGATCAACCTCGCGTCGTGGCGTGTGCTGAAGGGGCAACTCGGCACGCCGATCCGCTCGATGGCCGGTTTTGCAACCCGTCTCGCGGCGGGCGACCTGACCGCCGACCTGCCGATCGGCCGCCACGACGACCTCGGAGACGTACTCCAGGCGCTGAACCAGTTGAAAGCGAATCTGGCGGCAATCGTCTACGACGTGCGCGCGCAGATCACCGGCATGCTCGACAATGCGCGCGAGATTTCGAGCGGCAACGTCGATCTGGCGCGCCGCACCGAGTTGCAGGCCGCCTCGCTCGAAGAAACCGCCGCGACGATGGAGCAGCTGACCACCACCGTGCAGGCCAACGCCGACGCCAGCGTGCGCGCGCTCGATCTGGCGCGCGACGCCCAGGATGCGGCGGCGCTCGGCGGCCGCATCGCGGGACAGGTCGAGCAGACCATGGCCGGTATCACGGCGGCATCGCAGCGGATCGCGGACATTACTGGCGTGATCGACGGGATTGCCTTCCAGACCAATATCCTCGCGCTGAATGCCGCGGTCGAAGCGGCGCGCGCGGGCGAAGCAGGGCGCTCGTTCGCGGTCGTCGCGGGCGAAGTACGGATGCTGGCGCAGCGCTGCGCGGCGTCGTCGAAGGAAATCAAGTCGGTGGTCGAGGCGAGCGCCAGCGAAGTCGCGGCGGGCACCGAACTGGTGGCCCGCACCACGGCGCAGATGCGCGCAATCGACGAGGCGGTCGGCCGCGTGTCGTCGATCATCGTCGAGGTCGCCAATGCCAGCGGCGAACAGGCCGAGGGGATTCGCCAGGTGAACCAGGCGGTCACGCATCTGGATGGCGCTACGCAGCAGAATGCGTCGCTGGTCGAACAGGCCGCCGCCACGGCGCGACGTCTCGTCGACCAGGCCGACGTGCTCGACGAAGCGGTGCGGCTGTTCACCCTTGCCGATGCGCAGCCTGCGGCGCGCGCCGCCGCTTGGAGCACGCCGCAGCCGAAGCAGACCGAAGCAGCCGAAGCCGCATTGCTCTGACAGATCCGCATTAGCCCTACCTCGACAGCGAGCTATTGGCGCATCACGATCTACCTGGTCAGTGTCCGCAATATTTGGTAAGGACCGACTGACCCCAAGTAAAACGGCGTTTAATGGCCCGCCCTCTCACGGACGGGCTATTTTTTTGCCTCTGGGGTTGTGTCGCGTGGCGCTGGCCGCCGTCCTTGGCCTTCTCCCCCCGCTCCTCTTAACCGATTCGGGCGTCATCCGCATGACAGCCGGGCCGAAGCCGCGCACCGCCTCGGGGCACGAAAAATGCAGCTAACGTTGTCGGCAGTCGCGTTAAACTGATTGCCGAACGTGAACGCGGCGCGACAGACGGCATGCTTTCGTGCCCGTACAATGGCTCGATCAACCACGAAACAAGGACAACTTCGATGCGCACTACCGGGTCCTCCGGGTCAATGGCCCTGCTCACCGAATACGACGACGCAACTTCTCGCGAACTACGCTCGCTGCGCCTCGAATCGACAGAAGACGGCAAAGGCATTCTTCTGATCGAAGTCGACGAGCGCAAGCCAGGCATCCACCGCGAAGTGCGCTATGAAATCACCCCGGCCGAACTCATCGCGGCCATCCGTGCACATGGCGCCGAACTCCCTGGCGAGCAGCATAATCATCGGCAGTAAAACCCGTTTGCGGTGTGGCGCTTCGGGTTGAAACCGAACCTCCACATCGCCTGTTTCCCCTCCTGAGCGCCGGCACACCCCAATGCCGCGCGTGTGCCCGAAAGCAGCCGGGCATTATTTCCGGCCAGTCTCCATAGCGCGAAGTTTTAACCGGTCGCGGATCGTTCTAGCCGCGCGAATAATCCTTCGTGCAAATCGCTTCAACGTATTGCAATAACGTTATCCGCACTCAGATAAAGGGCTTGTTTTGTGCGGGTTTTGCACGTCTCGAAAATGCGTCCATAATCCCCGAATTCCTCTTCGCTTCGCCAACCTGCGCCGTACCCGAAAGGGCAGCGGAATTTGACCGATGCTACATGACCTCGTCGAGCAATATGGGCCGGCGCTCGTCTTCGCCAACGTACTCGCCGCCTCGCTCGGGCTGCCGGTGCCGGCGATGCCGGCGCTCGTGTTGTTCGGCGCCATGGCGGCCATGCATCCGGGTTCGGTCGGCACGCAATTGGCACCGGTTCTGATCCTGTCGATATTCGCCACGTTGATCGGCGACAGTGCCTGGTTTCTCGCCGGTCGTCTATATGGCGGCAATACGCTAAAGACCATTTGCCGCCTCTCGCTTTCCCGTGACACCTGCGTGAAAAAGACCGAACGCTTTTTCGGCCGTTGGGGAGTGCGCGTGCTGGCGGTGGCCAAGTTCGTCCCTGGCCTGTCGATCGTGTCGATTCCAATGGCCGGCGCCATGGGCACGCGCTATCGCACCTTTCTCACGTACGACAGCATCGGCGCTGCGCTGTGGTCGGGCACCGGGCTGATCATCGGCGCGCTGTTCGCCCAGCAGATCGACATGCTGTTCGGCATCGCCGGACGTCTTGGCCGCACGGCGGCTCTGGTGGTCGTCGTGTTGCTGCTCGCGTATGCGACTTATCGTTGGGTGCGCCGCCGGCAGTTGATCGCCAAGCTCGCGTCCGCGCGCATCGAAGTCGACGAACTGGCCGTGCTGGTCGCGGCGGGCAAAACGCCGGTGCTGTTCGATATCCGCTCGAACGAGAAGCGCAAGCTCGATCCCTTCGTGATTCCAGGCTCGGAGTTCGCCGACGAAAGGCAACTCGACGAGATCGTCGCCAGATATCCGCACGATCAGAAAGTGGTGATTTATTGCTCATGCCCGAATGAGATTTCCGCGGCATGGATGGCCAAACAGTTGAACGAAGCCGGCTTCGCCGACGTGCTGCCGTTGCGCGGCGGCATGGAAGCCTGGCGCGATTCGGGCAAGCCCGTGGATGCGCTGCCCAATATGCCGCCGCCGCATGTCGCCGTGGACGACGTCGCGCCAAAGGCCGTATAGCGCAGTCGTGCTGTCGTGCTGCGCGCCGTACGCTCGCCCCTTCGCCACGACAGTGGCGACCAGGCGCGAGCGTTGCACGCGCCGTTGCACGCGCCGTTGCCGCGCTCTCGCCTTCGTATCGAACTTATCAGAATGAAGCTGCATCAAGCTGAAGGAGCGGTTCAATGCTGTCGACTCAAGAAATAGACGCCGTAGCAGATCCCGACGTCACCGCCGTGGACGCTACGCGTGCCGTCGTCGCCGACGCGCCGTTTTCGTCGCTTTCCACCCGGATGCATCAGATGTTCCCCGCACTGACCTGCGCGGAAATCGACCGCCTGCGCCGTTTCGGCGAAGTCGGTCATTGGGAAGCCGGCGAATTGCTGTTCGAGACCGGCCATACCGGACCCGGCATGTTCGTGCTGCTGAGCGGCCGCGTGAAGGTGTATCAGCGCGACGGGATCGGCCGCGAAGTGCTGATCGGCGAACATGGCGCCGGGCATTTTCTCGCCGAAGTCGGCCAGTTGTCGGGACGGCCTGCGCTGGTCAACGGCATGGCGCTCGCGCCACTCGACGCGCTGCTGATTCCGCCGGACCGATTGCGCGCGCTGATCGTCGCCGAAGCCGAACTGGGCGAACGCATCATGCGCGCACTGATTCTGCGGCGCGTCTCGCTGATCGAAAAGGGCGCGGGCGGCCCGATCCTGATCGGCAACAGCAGCGACTCCCGGCTCGTGATGTTGCAAGGCTTTCTGTCGCGCAACGGCCATCCGCACTCCGTGATCGACGAACGCGACGAAGACGCGCTGCGTCTGATCGAACAATTCGGCGCGCAACGCGAAGACATGCCGCTCGTCATCTGCCCGGACGGGTCGGTGCTGCGTCATCCGAGCATGCCGGAACTCGCCACCTGTCTCGGCCTGCTGCCCGATCTCGACGATTCCGTGGTGTACGACGTCGCCGTCGTCGGCGCGGGACCGGCGGGCCTTGCCACCGCAGTGTATGCCGCGTCCGAAGGACTCTCGGTGATCGTGCTCGACAGCCGCGCGCCCGGCGGTCAGGCGGGCGCGAGTTCGCGAATCGAAAACTATCTCGGCTTTCCGACCGGCATCTCCGGCCAGGCGCTGGCAGGCCGCGCGTTCGTGCAGGCCCAGAAGTTCGGCGCGCATATGGCGATTCCGGTGCACGTCAAGGCGCTGCATTGCGCCGAGTCGCCGCATCGGCTGGAGCTGAAGTGCGGCGGCCACATCTCCGCGCGCGCGATCGTCATCGCGAGCGGCGCGGTGTACCGGCGTCCCGCGCTCGCCGGTCTCGACAAATTCGACGGACGCGGCGTGTATTACTGGGCGTCCCCGGTCGAAGCCAAGCTGTGCAAACGCCAGCAGATCGTGGTGGTCGGCGGCGGCAATTCCGCCGGCCAGGCCATCGTCTATCTGGCGAGCCACGCCGCCAAGGTGCACGTGTTGATCCGCCGCACCGGCTTCGAAGCGACGATGTCGCGCTATCTGATCGACCGTATCCGCTCGTTGCCGAACGTGTTCGTGCATCCGCAATCGGAAGTCGGCCGGCTGGAGGCGGACGATAGCGGTCTGTCGGCAGTCGGTTTAAAGAAGCCGCTACCCGACGGCACCGATCATATCGACACGCGCCATCTGTTCCTGTTCACCGGCGCGGATCCGAATACCGACTGGCTGCGCACGTGTGGCGTCGGCCTCGATGCGAACGGCTTCGTGCTGACGGGCTCCGCGAGCGACGGCGCGTCGGCCTGCGACCTGGCCACCACGGTGGAGGGCGTCTACGCGATCGGCGATGCGCGCGCCGGATCGACGAAACGGGTGGCGGCGGCGGTCGGCGAAGGCGCGGCCGTGGTCGCGCAGATTCATCAGATGCTGGCGGCGACGGCGGTGGCCGAAGGAGACGTCGCGGCGGCCGTGGCGTTGGGAGCGTAGGTGCGTTGGCGGATCGAGGTGAATGCGCTCGCGCCTGAACGCTCGAGCGTCGACGCGCTGCCGGGCGACGCAACATTGATTAACCACCTCTTCCGCCTCGCGTGATCGCGCTGCCGCTTTCCGCTGCACGCGCGCTGCATCTGGCCGCGCAAGGTCTGCTCACGCCGCCGCGTCGCAAAGCCGTGAAGGCGGATGTGCTCGACGCGATCCGGCGCATGGCGCAGTTGCAGATCGACACGATTCACGTCGTCGCGCGCAGCCCTTACCTCGTGCTGTTCAGCCGCCTCGGCGCGTACCCTCAGACGTGGCTCGACGAACATCTCGCCGAGGGAGCGCTGTTCGAATACTGGTCGCATGAAGCCTGTTTCGTGCCGACCGAAGACTATGGCCTGCTGCGCCATCGCATGCTCGACCCGAGCGGCATGGGCTGGAAATACGCCGCGCAGTGGCATGAGCAATACCGCGACGACATCGAGAAACTGCTCGCGCAAATCCGCGCGACGGGGCCGGTGCGCTCGGCCGATTTCGCGCGCGAGGCGGGAAAGGGCAACGGCTGGTGGGACTGGAAGCCGGAGAAGCGGCACCTGGAAGTGCTGTTCGCGACCGGCGAGTTGATGGTGGCCGAGCGGCGCAATTTTCAGCGCGTCTACGATGTGACCGAACGCGTGCTGCCCGATTGGAACGACGCACGCGATCTGCCGCCGGCGCATACCGTCGTCGACCGGCTATTGCTAAAAAGTTGCCGCGCGCTCGGTGTGGCGCGCGCCGATTGGGTCGCCGATTACTACCGGTTGCCGCGCCGTCCGTATCGCGATGAACTGCATGCGCTCGCCGATCGCGGCGAATTGATTCCCGTGCAGGTGGAAGGCTGGAAACAGGACACGTTCGTGCCTCGCGACTACGCTTCGCTGCTCGACGAGGCGGCCAACGGCAAGCTGACCTCGACGGTGACAACCGTGCTGTCGCCGTTCGATCCGGTGGTGTGGGACCGCAAGCGCGCCACCGCGCTGTTCGATTTCGACTACACGATCGAGTGCTACACGCCTGCCGACAAACGCCGCTACGGGTACTTCGTGCTGCCGTTGTTGAGCCGCGGCCGCCTGGTCGGTCGCGTGGATGCGAAAGCGCATCGCAGCACGGGCATCTTCGAGTTGAAGTCGCTGCACATCGAACCGGGCGTGCGTCTGAGCGCGCGACTCGCCGACGATTTACGCCGCGCACTGCAACGTTGCGCGGATTGGCACGCTACGCCGCACTTGCAGATCGGCGCGGGTCCAAAGGAGTGGATCACGGCATTGAGTGCGTGATTCAAACCATAGCGTTGTTCAATGCAGCGCCGCCCACGCGAGCGACAACGAAAACACGCCGAGCACGATGGACGCGCCACGCTGCAACTTCACGGGATTCAGCCAGCCGAGTTGACCGCTGCCGAGCGCGGCGCCGAACGCGATCCACGCCAGCGCGATCGGCGTTGCGAGGCAGGCGAACAGCAGCATCGCAAAGCCATACGCCGGCCAGTGAACGAACGCGATGGCCGGGAAAATGGTCCCGGCAAACAGCAGGCCCTTCGGGTTAAGCAACGTCGCCACGAGCAACGTGCGCAAGCCGATGCCCGGTTGCGCGGAATCCGGCAGCGCGACGGCCGCGCGCCACATATTCACCGCGAGATAGGCGATGTACACGCCGGCCGCCACACGCAACAACGAAGGCAGCCACGGCAATGCATGCGCGGCGTGCGCGAGAAAACGGCCCCACACGGAAATCGACACGAGATAGCCGCCCAGCTCGGCGACGATCAACGGCAACGAACGACGCACGCCCTGGCGCAGACCGGCCGCCGCGAGCAACGTGTTGGTCGGGCCCGGCGTAATCAGCACGACGACGATGCCGATGGCCAGCAGCGCGATAGCGGACACAGAGAGCATAAAAAAAGGTGCGATGTCGAAAGACAAAGCACCCTTTTATCACAGCGCGATGTGAACGCGACTTCAGCTATCCAGTTTCGCGCGCAATTCGCGGGCGGTTTCCAGCAGACCTTCGTAACCGGAGCGCGCGTGCTCGGGCAGATCGGGGTCGCCGACGAACGCGCCAAGCGTTTCGATCAGACTGTACAGAATGCCTTTCGCAGCACCCGTTGCAATACTGCCGGACGAGACCTGCTGATCGACATGAGTCAGCGCGGCGTCGAGATGATCGAGATCGGGGCGATCACCGGCCGGCGGCTTGGGCGTGAAGTCTTGCGTCATAAGAACCATCTCTCCTTTTCAGCACCGTGGACGACGATACTTTCACGCTTTTATATACCGATCGGGCGACGGCGTCCATTCGGGGTGGAGATGGGATGATGCGGGTCAAGGCGTCCACCGGTACATCAGGATCTTCGCGCGCGCATCGTCCTCCAGCAACACCACGTACTCGCCGTTCGCGCGTTGCACCGCGCTGATCCCCAGATAAACGTCCACCCAGCCGCTCGTATTGCCCACACTCGGGCCCGGCGTCATGAAGCCCACCGGCTGAGCGCTACGCGCGTCGTACACATCCACCTTCGCCGTGTACAACTCCGCGACGAAAATATAATTGCCCGCTACGGCCACACCGACAGTCGTAGTCTGCGGATCGCTCTGCGTATTCCAGGGCAACGCAATCGCATACTGCTGCGTCGGCGTGCCCGAGGACCAGTTGTCGTATCGCGCGAGCACGGGTCCCGCCTCCTTCCAATGCGTCGCGTCGTACGGAATCGCGCTCGTATATCCAGACAGATACATCGTGTCCGTCGCCGCGATATACACCAGTCGCGCAAGCCGCGTGAACGGCGCGGGCATCGCAAACATCGTCGCACTCGCGTACGTATAGACCGGATTGCCGACCGCATCCAGGCCTTGCAAAGGCATCTCGCGAACCCCGCTCGTCGGCGTCGCGAGCCATACGTTGCCTATCGTATCCACCCACCAGAAGCCATTGCCCACCGTACTGCCCGTCGCCGGATTACTGCTGATCTCGCTCGCGTCGACCACACCGTCGCCATTGCTGTCACGCCATAGCCATTCACCAAACGTCGGCTGCGCTGCCGGCCACGTGCCCGGCAGCGGATTCTGCGCCAGCAGGCCCGACGGAATCGCAATATCGCCATGCGCGGCATCGAAGCGATACACGTTCAGATAATGCGCGCCGGAGTCGAGGGTGTAGAGAAACGGCTGGCCGTCGAAGCGCCGTACCATCGGCTCGCCGCGCACGCCGCGAGGCTCGTGGAAGGCCGGGTCGTCGGGATAATCGAAGCGGTCCAGCGTGAAGGCCGTGTACGACCACTCCTTCCCCACCGGCTGGCCGTAGTCGAGCGTGAACCGCTTCGAGCCCGTGTACACCGAAGTCGGATCGGCCGGGTCGAACGCCGCGCTATCGACGAACACCAGACCGTAAAGCCGCCAGTTAAAAACATGCGAGCTGAAAACATAGCTCTCGAGCACCGCGCCCTGGCCGACCGTCGCCGAGCCAGGCGGTCGCGGTCCCTCGCCGTTCTGCGCGACATACAGATTGCCCGCAGGATCCACCGCGATCCCCGTGATTCCGTTGAAGCGCACTTTGCCCGGCACGCCTCTCACCGCATGAAAAAGCCCATTGCGCGTACCGATCGATACTCCCGCCTGAACCCGGCCACTGGCATCTTTGGTGTACACGAGTATCTGCTGTGAAGCGCCGTTATCCGCGACCAGAATCTGGCCCGAGGGCGTGACCGTGATATCGGTCGGCACCGAGCCGGCGGGCAACGCAATCGTATCGGCAAGCGCGGTACCATCGGCGGCGTAGTGAAGAATGCTTAGGCTTCCGGATGAGAAGCCACTTATCACCCATAACGACGAATCCGTGTCCACCGCAATTTTGCCCGGCGAACCGACTGGCCACGATCGCAACGGCTGCATCGTATTCGCGTCGAGCACGACGATCCGATTGGCGTAGGTGTCGGCCACATAGAGTTCGGTATCGGTTGCAGCCAGACCGCGCACGGCGGCATCGATACCCGTCGCGACCGTCTCGACGGGCAGGAAGCTATTCTTCGTCGCATTCGCGCTATTGCCGATGCCGCCGCTAAACGGCGCGCCGGTGGCGAGACTGGCGAGCGTGCGCCGCGTAATGCCGAACCAGGTCAGGTCCGCCGGCGGATAATCCGCGCCCACCAGCGCATTGCTCTCGTTGCCAATCGACATGGCCGCATACAGGTAGGTGTGATTCACCGCGACGGCATCTCCGCCGGCCGCCCCCCAGCCATGTGTCGAACCCGCCACTGCGAGCTTGTCGCCGCCGCGATACGCGGCGATTTCACTGCCGCTTTCGTCCCACGGCGCATTCGTGTAAACCGTGCCGTCGGCGCCGACGCCAATCGCCTGGATATCCTGCTGCATCCATTTGCCGTCGCCGAAACCGAAGCTGTTGCCGATCCACGAAGTCGTGTAGATCAGTTGCGATTGCGCTATAGCGTCGGCGGACATCAACCCGCTTAAGGACAGCGCGGCCACGCCGAGATGCAATAAAAGTTTCACGGCAGGACGTCCTTGCAATTAGGCGAAGCGCGCATCGGTCGATCGGCGTTTTTATCCTCGCATGGAAAGTCTGAAAATTAATTGGTAAAAAAATCGGATTCGACGAACAAAGCTCGAAACAAATTCGACGCGCATAAGATCGCGGCCATCGCTCCTTAACGAAGCGATGGCCGCATGGCAAGCGAAGCGATGAAGACGGAATCGTCAGCCGTGTTGTGCGTGTGCCTGAGCCTGCGCTTCGGCCGCGGCAATCGCCGGCGACACGATTGCCGGCTGCCCCGTCTGACGACGCGAGCGCCCCGAACTCAGATAGTCCGCGATCGAATCCTGCGTGACTTCGCCGACATAACGGTTATCGCTATCCAGCACCGGCATCCAGGAAGAATTGAACTGGTACATCTTCGACAACACGATGCGCAGATGTTCGTCCGCACTGACCGTGGCCTTGAACGGCGTCAGATGATCGCCGCATGTGCCCTGCCCCGCGCGCGCCGCGCGACGCGTCACGTAACCCAGCGCCTGTTGATGATCGTCGACGATGGTCAGATAGCGGTTGTCGCTCTCGTCCATCATCTGGAAAGCGTGGGCAATCGGCGTCTGAGCGCGCGCGGTTTCCGGTTGGGTCGCGGCGTCGCCGGCTTTCACGAGCAGCAGGCGCTTCAACGTACTGTCCTGACCGACGAACGCACCGACGAAGTCGTCGTGCGGATGCGCGAGCAACGTGTCCGGATGATCGTACTGCACCAGTTGACCGCGGCGGAACACGGCCACGCGATCGCCGAGCTTGATCGCTTCGTCGATATCGTGACTCACCATGATCACCGTCTTCTTCAACTGACGTTGCATCTGGAAGAACTCGTTCTGAATCGATTCGCGATTGATCGGATCGACCGCGCCGAACGGCTCGTCCATCAGCAACACCGGCGGATCGGCAGCGAGCGCGCGAATCACGCCGATACGCTGTTGCTGCCCGCCCGACAACTCACGCGGATAACGTTTCAGGTATTGCTTCGGATCGAGCGCGACCATCGACATCAATTCGGCCGCGCGATCGCGGCAGCGTTTCTTGTCCCAACCGAGCAGACGCGGCACCACCGTGATGTTCTCTTCAATCGTCATGTTGGGGAACAGACCGATCTGCTGGATCACGTAGCCGATATGACGGCGCAACTCCACTTCGTTCAGACCCGACGTATCCTTGCCGTCGATCAGCACGCGACCCGAGGTCGGCGCGATCAGGCGGTTGATCATCTTCAGCGTCGTGGTCTTGCCGCAGCCCGAAGGTCCGAGGAACACGCAAATTTCGCCTTCACCGACGGCGAGGCTCACCGAGTCGACGGCGCGCACCTGCTGGCCGTCTTTCTGCGTAAAGGTCTTGGTCAGTTTATCGAGTTCGATCATGTCTTCTGTACTCCCTTCGGTGTCAGCAAGCGTTGCAGCGCTTGCAGCAGCAGGTCGGCGACGATCGCGAGCAGACTCACGAGCACGGCGCCCACCAGCAGTTTCATCATGTTGCTCTGGCCGATCGCGCGAATGATCAGCGTACCCAGCCCGCCCGCGCCGATCACCGCGGCAATCGTCATCACGCCGATATTCATCACGACCGCGGTTCGCACGCCGCCGAGAATCACCGGCACCGAGAGCGGCAGATCGACGAGGCGCAGCCGTTGCCACACGGTCATGCCGATGCCGATGCCCGCTTCCTTGATGCCGGCGTCGACGTTGCGCAACGCGAGGTAGGTGTTGCGCATGATCGGCAGCAACGAGTAGAGGAACACCGCGGTAATCGCCGGCACCGCGCCGATGCCCTGGCCGAAGCGCGAGAACACCGGAATCATCAGGCCGAATAGCGCGATCGAGGGCAACGTCAGCACCACGGTCGCGATACTCAGCAACGGCGCCGCGAGCCATTCATGGCGATTGATCAGAATCCCGAGCGGCACGCCGACGAGAATCGCGCAACCCACGGCGATCCCCACCAGCCACACATGTTGTGCGGTGAGTTGCAGCAACTCGGGCCAGTTGCTGGACAGATAGTTGAATAGCGTCATCAAAGGTCTCCGCTCAGGGCAGTTTGTGCGTGCGAAGAAATTCCGCTGCAACGTCATGCACCGATTTGCCGTCTATGTCGACCTGCTTGTTCATCTCCAGCATGGTGTCGTTGTTCAGCGTGTCGGCGAGCGCATTCAGTTGCGTCGCGAGTTGCGGGTTCTGCTGCAAAATCGCCTGCCGTACCACGGGCGTCGCGTTATACGCGGGGAAGTAGTGCAGGTCGTCTTCGAGCGGGGCGATGTTGAAGCCCTTCACGCGTCCATCCGTCGTATAGATCAGACCGATCGTCACCTGGTTGTTATGCAACGCGGTGTACACGAGGCCCGGGTCCATCTGACGCGTCTCCGCGCGGCTAAAGCGCATGCCGTAAGCGGCTTCGAGCGGCTTCAGACCGTCCGGACGATTCGCGAACTCGGCGTCCATCGCAAACACGTGCTTCCTGTTCGGCTCGGCCTTCAGCTTCGCGGCCAGTTGCGAGATCGTGTGAATGCCGGTCTGCTGCGCGACCTGTTGCGGCAAGCCCAACGCATACGTGTTGTTCAGCGGCGACGCATGCAGCCACACGAGACCGCGTTTGGCGTCGAGTTCCTTCACGCGCTCGTACATCGCTTTCGGATCGAGTTTTTCAGTGAGCTTGTCGTAGACCAGCGCAGCCGTGCCCGTGTATTCCCACACGACGTCCACTTGCCCGTTCTCCTGCGCACTGCGCAACAGCACACTGCCGAGGCCGGTACGCGCATCGATCTGATAACCCTTGGCACGCAGGTACTGTGCGGTGATTTCGGTAAGAACGTACTGTTCAGTGAAATTTTTTCCACCCAATACCAGGTTGGCCGCGCTGGCCTGCAGACTCGCGACAAGCATCGCGCCCGCTGCAATCCATCGCACACTCTGTTTAAGCAACGATATCGTCATGCAGCCACCCCGCGACGCGCGAGCAGATAGCGGCTGCCCAACGACACGATGCCGTCGAGCACGAGCGCAAGAATCGCCGTTGCAGCAGCACCGAGCAGCAGTTGCTGTTCGTTGTTCAGATAGATGCCGGGGAAGATCAGCGTGCCGAGACTGTCGGCGCCAATCAGGTAAGCGAGCGGCGCGCTCCCCACGTTGATGGCCAGCGCAGTGCGCACGCCGCCGATGATGATCGGCATCGCATTAGGCAACTCCACGCGCACGAGCGACTGCCAGCCGGTCATACCGAGACCGCGCGCCGCCTCGCGCAACGCGGGCGAGACGTTCTTCATGCCTTCGTAGGCATTGCGGGTGATCGGCAGAAGCGAAGCGAGAAACAGCGCTACCAGCGCCGGAATATCGCCGATACCGAAGATGCCTAGCGCAATGGCCAGCACGGCGAGAGACGGCACCGTATTGCCAATGTTGAAGATCTGCATGAAGCGCTCGGCATGCCGCGCGAACGCGGGCCGGCTGAGCAGCACGCCGGATGGAATACCGACCAGGAGCGCCGCAGCCATCGAGTAGCCGACCAGCAGCAGATGCCGTTCGGTGTAATAGACCAGATCGGGCGCGTATTGATGCAACGCGGCGGGATCGATCGCGCGACACAACAACGCGACGACGACACCGATGGCGACAACACTGCCGATCAGTCTGGCAGGACGATGATTCATGGAAATACGCCTCCGGGTTCGAGCGACGCGCGCACAAGGCCACGCCGCACAGGCGTCTGGAAAGACGCTGCGAATGGGAAGTTCGGGACGCGGCAGGAGCCGCGAGGTGAACCGAGTGGTGCCGGGTCGTGTTGAAACCCGGCGCGGGAGCGGAAAGCAATCACGCTCCCGGTGACAAGCCAGTCAGCAAAACTGGTGCCAGATCCATCGATGAGAGCGGCGAGCAGCGCAAGGGCGACTCGACCAGTGGGGTTCGGGAACCCCGTTTCGACGCGACTGCCGGATTGGACGAGCCGAATGCGACAGCAGACAATCTGCATTCAACCCCTTCTTACGGAGTCTAATGTGCTGCGAATATGATGCGATGTCTCGGTTGAGAAGACGGGGATTATACGGACGCGAGGCGCGTCCGTCCACCTGCGACAATCTGGCTCACTGCAAGGCCATCGCCAGAACGCGCGCGACGTGAAGCGCTTCGACATTCGCGCCGTCGTGAATCTGGTGTCGGCAACTGGTGCCGTCGGCGACCATCAGCGCGTTGCCACCGAGCTTGCGCACGGCGGGCAGCAGCGACAATTCCGCCATCGCCTGCGAGGTTTCATAGTGCTCGGCTTCGTAACCGAAGCTACCCGCCATGCCGCAGCACGACGACTCCACGGTCGAGACCGTCAGTTCCGGAATCCACTTCAACACGGTCTGAACGGGCGTGAACGCATCGAACGCTTTCTGATGGCAATGTCCGTGTACTAATGCTTCGCGCGTGGCCAAAGGCTTTAACGCAAGGTGCAGACGCGTGGCCTCGTGCTCGCGCACCAGAAACTCTTCGAACAGAAATGCATGGCTCGCCAGACGCTGCGCTTCTTCACCGAAACCGTAGTGCAGGAACTCGTCACGCAACGACAGCAAACAGGACGGCTCCAGACCGACGATGGGCACACCGCGCGCGACGAATGGCCGGAACAGATCGAGCATGCGCCGCGCTTCCTGCTTCGCCTCGTCGACCAGACCCGCTGCAAGGAAGGTGCGTCCGCAACAGACCGGCCGCTCGCCCTGACGCGTGTTGAAATGGACCGTGTAACCGGCGGCTTCCAGTACGCGTTGCGCGGCCCGCGCGTTCTCGGGCTCCATGTTGTTGTTGAACGTGTCGACGAACAGCAGGACTTCTTTGAGCGTGCTGCTTCCGGTAGCGTTCGTCCGGGTACCCACGCCCGATAAAAACGAGGTCTTGAAGCGCGGCAGCGAACGCTGCGGCGCGAGTCCCACCGAACGCTTCAACCACGCCGACACCAACGGTACGTTGTCGGCCAGCGCCATCAGCCCCGGCACACGGCTCGCTGTCGCCGCATAGCGCGGCATGAACGCGACCAGCCGGTCGCGCAGACGCAGACCATGACGCTGCACGCGCGCCGCCCGCGCTTCGATCTTGAACTTCGCCATGTCGACGCCGGTCGGGCAATCGCGCTTGCAGCCCTTGCACGACACGCACAGGTCGAGCGTGTCCTTCACGTCGTCGCTCGCGAGCCCTGCTTCGCCAAGCTGACCGGAGATCGCGAGCCGCAGTGTGTTGGCGCGTCCGCGTGTGACGTGCTGCTCGTCCTTCGTCACGCGATAGCTCGGGCACATGGTGCCCGCGTCGAACTTGCGGCAATGGCCGTTGTTGTTGCACATCTCCACGGCCTTCGCGAGTCCGCCCGACAAATCGTTGCCGCTGCCGGGCGCCGTTTCCTGTCCCGTCAACGGGTCGCGTTCGACATTCCAAGCGGACCAGTCGAGCGCCGTTTCGATACGCGGCACCTGATACCCCGGCGCGAAACGAAAGTTGCGTGCATCGTCCATTTTCGGCGGACGCACCATCTTGTCCGGATTGAAACGGTTCTGCGGATCGAACAGCGCTTTGATGTCGGCGAACGCCTGGTTCAGACGCGGCCCGTATTGCCACGCCACCCATTCGCCGCGGCACAGGCCATCGCCATGCTCGCCCGAATACGCGCCCTTGTATTCGCGCACCAGCGCCGCCGCTTCTTCGGCAATCGCGCGCATTTTGAGCGCGCCGTCGCGGCGCATGTCGAGAATGGGCCGCACGTGCAGCGTACCGACGCTTGCGTGCGCATACCAGGTGCCCTCCGTGCCGTGCCGATGAAACACCTCGGTCAGCTGGCTCGTGTAGTCGGCCAGATGCTCGAGCGGCACCGCGCAGTCTTCGATGAAGGACACCGGCTTACCGTCGCCCTTCATGCTCATCATGATGTTCAGGCCGGCTTTGCGGACTTCCCACAACGCTTTCTGTTCGTTCGCCTGCGGCATCTCGACCACGCTATCCGGCAGACCGAGATCGGCCATCAGTTCCGTCAGTTGCCGCAGCGACGCGAGTTGCGTGTCGCGATCCTCGCCCGCGAATTCCACCAGCAGAATGGCTTGCGGCTCGCGCACCAGCGCCTTTTCGATCACGGGGCGGAACGCGGGGTTGCTGATCGCGAGATCGATCATCGTGCGATCGACCAGTTCCACGGCGACCGGCTTGAGCTTGACGATGTGCTGCGTGAGCGCCATCGCTTGCCGGAAAGTCGGAAAGTTGACCACGCCCAGCGTTTTGTGCGCGGGCAGCGGCGCGAGTTTGAGCGTGAGTTGCCGGCTGAACGCGAGCGTGCCTTCGGAGCCGACCAGCAGATGCGCGAGATTGGCAATGCCGTCGTCGGTGTACGCGCGCGGGTTCTGGCAATCGAACAGGTCGATGTTGTAGCCTGCCACGCGTCGCAACACCTTCGGCACGCGTGCCACGATTTCGTCGCGCTCGCGTTCGGCAATCTGCTTCACGCCCGCGAGAATCTGTTGCATGCGCGCGCCCGTCGGCGCATCGCGCAGCGAAGCGAGTCGCGCGTGACTGCCGTCGGCGAGAATCGCGTCGATCGCCTCGACGTTGTGCACCATGTTGCCGTATTCGATCGAGCGCGAGCCGCACGAGTTGTTGCCGGCCATGCCGCCGATCGTGCATTGCGCAGCGGTCGACACGTCGACGGGAAACCACAGGCCGTGCGGTTTGAGCCACGCATTCAGATGATCGAGCACCACGCCGGGCTCGACCGTCACGGTGCGCGCGTCGGCATCGAAAGAGACGATGTTGTTCAACCACTTGCTCGTGTCCACGACGAGCGCTTCGCCCACCGTCTGACCGCACTGGCTCGTCCCCGCGCCGCGCGCGAGCAGCGGCACGTTCTCACTGCGGGCGATGTCGAGCGCCGTGTACAGGTCTTCCTGATCGCGCGGCACGACCACGCCGATCGGCGTGATCTGATAGATGGAGGCGTCGGTTGCATAGCGGCCGCGGCTCGCGGCATCGAACAGCACGTCGCCACGCAAGGACTTGCGCAACAGTTGCGCGAGCGGACTCGTCAGGCGTGCCGCGGACGGCACCAGATGAACCGGTTTGACGAGTAAAGCGGAAGTCGGATTCGTCATGTCCTCGGCCTTTCTTGAGAAGAACCGGCTAGTCGAGCGTCACGCTCACGGGAGGCAGCCCTTCGATGCGTCCGCTCGCCGTGCCCGCGCCGCGCGGGAAGAACATTCCCGTGTACGAGCCCGTGGTGACGATCATCTCGGGCGTCACCGCGATGCCGCGCGCGCTCGCGTGATTCACGAGCCATGTGAGCAGCCGCCGCGGATCGCCTGCGGGATTAGCCGGCGAAGCCAGCACGACGTTCTCTCCGTCGAAATCGAATGTCAGCGAAGGCGCGACGTACGGAAAGTCCTCGCGATACGGCGTGAATTCGCCCACGATCAGCGCGCCGTTGTTCTGCAGGTCGGCGAGTTGCGCGAGCTTGTCGCCTTTAGGCCAGTCGGCATAGCGGCTCGCCACGATCTCGATGGTCGCGCCAAACGAGCCGATTGCCGCGTGCACGTCGGCTTCGCTATACGGCGTGGCCGACGGTTCGAAGCGGCGGTCGAAGCGGAACGCGACTTCGAGTTCCAGGCCGAGCGAGGCGAAGTCGGCCCGGCGCAAACGCGCGCCGTCCGCATGCACATCGACGTCCGGCAGCGGCGCGCCCTGAATCGGCCCGGTCGCGGATTTCGCACCGATTTTCCAGCCGGCGATGCGCGTACCGGACAGGCTCAGAATCTCGTGCTGGATGGCGTAAGCGGCATCGAAGCCGGCGGGGACCTGGTCGGACGGCAACGTGTCGAGTGTCGTGTGATCGCGGCGTGCGTCGGCGAGGCGCTGGCTTAGAGAAGTCGTCATAGAAGCTTTAGATAAAAAGAAAAGGCGCCGCTCATACGCCGAGGCTGGTCGGCACCGGCGATTCCTCCGCCGTACCGATCGCGAACTTGCTCTCCGGTTGCATACGGAACGCGAGCACCACACCGATTGCCATCAACAGCATGCTCCCGACGAAGGGCAGTTCCCAGCTTCCGAAGTAATCGATCAGGAATCCGCCGGCGACCGGCGAGATGATCGCGGCCAACGCCGAGCCTGTGTTCATCATGCCGCTTGCGGTGCCCGAGCATTCCGGCGCGATATCCATTGGAATCGCCCACATCGGACCGATGGTCATTTCGGCGAAGAAGAAGCCCGATGCCAGACAGGCCATCGACAGATAAAGGCTGTGCGTGAACATCAGCGGGATGAGCGAGAACAGGCAGAACAGCATGCAGAGCGACACCATCCAGCTACGCGCGCGTTTCAGGCTGCCGGTGCGCGTGAAAATCGCGTCGGTCACGATGCCGCCGAGCGTATCGCCGATCACGCCGGCGAAGAACACCACCGAAGAGAAGATCGCCGACTTCTGCAGATTCAGGTGATAGCTGTGCAGGAAGTATTGCGGAATCCAGCTGAGAAACAGCCACAGGGTCCAGCCATAGCAGAAGTACACGATCGTGACCGGCGCCATGCGACGAAACAGTTTGCCCCACGGCACACCGGTGACTTTCGGCTTCGGAACCGGCAGCACCGCGAGTTCTTCGCTCGTGATACGCGGATGATCTTTCGGATGTTCGGTGAACGTGATCGCCCACACCGCGACCCACACCAGACTGAACACGCCGCAAATGTAGAACGACTCGCGCCAGCCCCAGGTCGCCATCACCATCACGATGAGTCCCGGTGCAATCGCATTGCCGATGCGCGAGGCAGCGTGCGTAATGCCTTGTGCAAAGCCGCGCTTTTCTTTTGCGACCCAGCGGGCCATTGCCGCGGTCGCTGCCGGGAAAGTGGCGCCCTCACCGAAACCGAGCAGCAGACGCGCGGCGAGAAGCGAAATCAGGCCGCCGGAGAAACCGGTCAGCAAGGTCGCGACGCCCCACACCGCACCACAGAACAGCAGCGTACGCCGTGCGCCGAAGCGATCGCTCACCCAGCCGCCGATGATCTGAAACAGCAGATACGGATAAGCAAAGGCCGAGAACACCAGGCCCACTTCCGTATGCGAAAGATGAAATTCCTTGCCGAACCCCGCGGCCGCCGTGCTGACGTTGACGCGGTCGAGGTAAGTGATGAAGTACATGATGCATAGCATCACTAGAACGATACTGGTCGCACTGGTCACACGGAACCGCTTCATCGTCTCTCTCCATGGCAGTCTATCGACGGCTCGCCTGAATGGCGCGCTTCGTCGTTGCCCGTCGCGCTACATCCCGCGGGCGCATTGCATGTCGTTCAGGGCCGCCTCTGTCGTGCGGATGCCTGAGGAAAGGTTCTTGCCCCTTCCGGTCGAGCGTTGTTGTTCGTCGTTCGTTGTCGAGGCAATGCGCCGTGCGCATTGCCTCGCTTTTGCTTCGCTTCCTGTACCCGGCTTACGCCGCGGCTTTCAGACCAGCTGTCTCGAGCGGCTGGCTCAGGTATTCCATCGCGGCGGGCAAGCCGCTTTCCTTGAGCGGCACGCCCGCGATCTTCAGGCCCATTTCGCAACCGGCGAGCGTGGCCATCAGCATCAGGTCGTTGCAATCGCCCAGGTGACCGATGCGGAACATGCGCCCTTTCATCTTGCCCAGACCCGTGCCGAGCGACATGTCGAAGCGTTCGTAGATGACCTTGCGCACCGCGTCGGCATCCACGCCTTCGGGCACCATCACGCCGGTCAGCACCGGGCTATAGACCGACGGGTCAGCGCACTGAATCTCGAGACCCCACGCGCGCACTGCACGTCGTGTGGCTTCGGCGAGCCGGTTATGACGCGCGAACACGTTGTCCAGTCCCTCGCCGAGAATCATTTCCAGCGCTTCGTTGAGCCCGTACAGCAGGTTCGTGTTCGGCGTGTAGGGCCAGTAACCCGTCTTGTTCATCTCGACGATGTCGGCCCAGTCCCAGAAGCTCCGCGGCAGTTTGGCTTCCTTGCTGGCCGCGAACGCTTTCGGCGAGATGGCATTGAAGCTGATACCGGGCGGCAGCATCAAACCCTTCTGCGAGCCCGACACCGTGACGTCCACGCCCCATTCGTCGTGACGATAATCCGCGCAGGCGAGGCCCGAGATGGTGTCGACCAGCAGCAGCGCCGGATGACCCGCCGCGTCGATCGCGCGGCGCACCGCGGCGATGTCCGACGTCACGCCCGTCGAGGTTTCGTTGTGCACGACGCAAACCGCCTTGATCGTGCGCCCGGTGTCGGCGCGCAAACGCTCTTCGATCAGTTGCGGCTGCACGCCACGACGCCAGCCTTCGATGCCCGGCAAACCGAGGAACTCCGGCTTGAGGCCGAGCGCTTCGGCCATCTTCTTCCATAGCGTGGCGAAGTGGCCGGTCTCGAACATCAACACGTGGTCGCCGGGGCTCAACGTGTTGGAGAGCGCCGCTTCCCATGCGCCCGTGCCGGACGCCGGATAGATCACGACGGGCTGCTGCGTCTTGAAGATTTTCTTGATGCCGTCGATCACCTTCAGGCCGAGTTCGCCGAACTCGGGACCGCGATGGTCGATGGTGGGATAGCTCATCGCCCGGAGAATGCGATCGGGCACCGGGCTCGGACCCGGGATCTGCAGGAAGTGACGGCCGGCGGGATGAAAGTCGAGCTTCAGCATAGTACGTCTCCGATTGAATTTTGCATTCAAAAAACTATATCAGACGAACGAGCGTCATCCCAAGGGCAAACTCAATCGGTTTTACCCGTGTTTACCCGCGCTATTAACTATTCTTTTGGCATACGATAAAATCCGAACCCAATAAGTAAAGGGCTTTTTGTATGCAAAATTCGGATCTGGATGCGGGTTTGACCGCTGCCCCGCTCATGCCGAAAGTGGAGCGGCAGCGTCTGCACGACACGGTGGTGGAGCACATTCGCCGCTTTATCGTCGAGGGCGCGCTGGAACCCGGCAAGAAGCTGAACGAGCGCGAGTTGTGCGAGACGCTGGGCATTTCGCGCACACCCTTGCGCGAGGCGTTCAAGGTATTGGCCGCAGAAGGTCTCATCGAGATCTCGCCGAACCGCGGCGCATCGGTGTCGAAGATGTCGGAAGCGGAGTTGCGCGAGACTTTCGAATTGATGAGCGGGCTGGAAGCGTTCGCGGGCGAACTGGCGGCCGAGCGGATGACCGCCGCGGAACTGGCCGACATCAAGGCACTGCATTACGCGATGCTCGCTTGCCGCACTCAGAACGATCTGGCTGGGTACTACAGCCGCAATCAGGCGATTCACGACAAGATCAATGAAGCGGCCAGGAATTCGGCGCTGAGGCAGACCTACATTTCGGTGAATCGCAGGTTGCAGGCTTTACGGTTTCGCTCGAATTTTCAGGTGCCTAAGTGGGATCGCGCGATTCACGATCACGATGAAATGCTCAAGGCGCTCGAGGCGCGCGACGGGAAACGGCTCAGCGCGATTTTGCGGCAGCATCTGCTGGATAAGCGCGATGCGGTGTTGCAGGTGCAGGCACAGGAAGCGGCAGCAGGAGGCGGCAAAGAAGCTTGAAGTAAAGGCGTTCGTTCAGTGAACGACCCTCGGGCGAATTTTTCCAGATAGCGATACAGTAGCTCTCCACCACTGCCTGACTATGTACGGAGCCGCCATGGACCGCGATACGTTTACCGAAAGCCTGACGAAAGACGGCTTTCCCGAAGCCGTTGCCGTTACCAAAGAAGCCGGCGGCACGATGGATGTGCATGCCCATCCTTTCGAAGCGAAAGCGTTGATTCTGGATGGCGGCATGCACATTCGCACGGATGAAGAAGAACGTGCTTATGAGGTCGGCGATGTTTTTCATTTGCCTGCGGGCAAGCCGCATTCCGAGCGGTACGGGCCGAATGGCGTGACGTATCTGGTGGGAAGGAAATAACCTGGCGATGAAGCGGAGCGACTTTTCAATCCGTCCGCTTCATCGGCCCACGAGAACAGTTTTACGGCGCCCTCGCCCGCGTCGCCGCAAAAACTTTTTGACGTAAAATGCGCTGCCGCCGCGAAACCCGGCGTAAGGCCTTACGTCAGGATGCATGTCGATCTAATCACCCTCTATCTTCTCGCCATCGGAACGCTCCTCACCAGTTCCTGCATGACGCTATGGGAAGCCCGAACGCATCCCGGGCGCGCAAGGGAATTGCGGATATTCGCCTCGGCCTATGCGGTTCTCGCCCTCGGCTGTCTGGCTGCGGCTTTCCGTCGCGACCTGCCCGGCATGACGGGTTCGGCACTAAGCAATCTGCTGATCGTCAGCGGGTATCTGCTGATCCTGCGCGGCGCAGCCGCGCTCAGCCGACGCCGTTACGGCGCGGTTTCAGTGGGCATGCTGATCGTGCTTGCGGCGGCGTGGATGCTCGGCGGCGTGCCGGGAGAAGGCGTCATGTGGGCGTACGGCAGCGCGGTGCCCATCGCCGTGGCATGCGGTATCACCGCCCGGGAACTCTGGCGCAGCAACGGCACGTCTTCGGTCCAGTCGCGCCACATCGCGGCCGTCGTGTCGGGCTCTCATGCGCTCTTCTACGCTTTCAGATCGTTCATCCTGCCGTGGCTCGCGAACGTGTATGGCCTGGATTTCCTGATCGTGGTCGGCAAGATCACGATGTACGAGGGCGTGCTGTACTCCGTGGTGCTGCCCATGAGCTTGCTGGGCCTCGTCCGCGAAGAAGCGCATGGCCAGCTTCTACGGGAATCGCTGACGGATTACCTCACCGGCCTCGGCAATCGCCGCTGGTTCTTCGAAGAAGGCGCACGGGTACTCCGCACCAGCAGGGAGTCGAAGCTGCTGTCTCAGCCCATACCGCAACCCATGTCGCTGCTCGCCTTCGACCTCGATCACTTCAAGGCGATCAACGACCGCTACGGCCACGAGTCGGGCGACGAAGTGCTGAAGTCGTTTAGCCGCATCGCGCGTCAGGTGGTCGGCGCGGAGACGATTCTGGCGCGCATCGGTGGTGAAGAGTTCGCCGCGTTGCTGCCGGGAGTCGACGGCTTGCGTGCGAAAGCGGTGGGCGAGGCTGTCGTGCAGCGATTCGCCGTTGCGGTCTCGCATCGGAGCGCGGGCGTTGAAATCCACGCGACGGTCAGCATCGGCCTCGCTCACTCGACGAGCGACGTCTCCACATTGTCCGATCTGCTTGCCGCCGCCGACGAGGCTTTGTACCGCGCGAAATCGCACGGCGGCAACTGTCTCGTTACAGCCGGAGATGGCGGCAATGCGGGCACGCACAGGCACCTCGGCATCGCCCGTCATCGCAATACTGCGGTTCGATAACGCGGCATCGAATCGTGGCGGAGCCACACTGCTTCGCTCATTGCGCCGATGTTTTCTCGATGAAAGCCGCCAGATCGCGATTGAATCGAACCGGGTCTTCGATAAACGGCGCATGGCCCACATTCGCATACAGTTCGCTTCGCGCCTGCGGATCCAACTCCTTCACCCGCGCAATCGCGGCATCGGGATCGACCAGCGCATCATGGGCGCCGTAGATCAGCAGAACGGGCACGTGGACCTTGCTCAGAGCGTCGGCCGCCGCAACGGTCATCGACTGAACGGCGCTCTGCATTGTCCATGACGCCAGCGCCGCATTGGCAAGCAAACGCCCAGTCGTCACCGTGTCGGGCTGCGTCTGGAAGCACAGGGCGAGGAAAGTGCGCTCGCCATCCAGATGGGTCTTCAGATCGGCGGAAGTCATGTCGCGATACACCTGCGGATGCGCGACGATCTGCGCCGCATTCAACTCGATCACCCCGTCGACATACACGGCACCGGCAATCCGGCCATCGCCGTACGCCGCCAGATAGTTCGATATCACCGCGCCGCCCAACGACCAGCCGACCAGCACTGGCCGCTTCGCATGAGAGGCGGCGATGACGGCGGCAAGATCGTCCGCCCAGCGCCGGCCGTCGCGATACGCGTCGGGGTCCGTCGGCTTACCGGACAGCCCGTGACCGCGCAGGTCGTAAGTAATGATGCGGTAGCGCGCGAGTTCGGCGCTATCGACCTGCGCCGCCCAATTCAGGCGGCTGCCGAGCAAGCCATGAATCAGCACGACAGCCGGCCCGGCGGGGTTGCCGGCCTCCTGCACGGCCAGCGCCACGCCGTCGGGCGCGGTGACCGTGTAGTTTTTCGATTCGGCTAGCGCGGCGGACGATACGCCAAGCGTGCCGAGCGTCAGCAGCAGCGCGGCGAGACTACGACTAAAGAAGGAAAGGACCATGAGCAGGACTCGGGAAAGGAGTTGAGTTATCCCTAGTCTCGACGCTGACACTGGTGTGAGGGTCAAGCGGAAGCTGCTATTCTTTTTGCCATGATCCAATCCACCCGGCAAAACGTGTTGTCTATCGGCGAGCTCGCGATCGAAACGGGCGCCAGCGTACGCTCGATCCGTCATTACGACGATCACGGCCTGCTCACGTCCGTTCGCGCCGGCAATGGCTACCGGATGTTTCCAGTCGCCGCAGTCGGCCAGGTCAGGCAGATACAACGCATGATCGCGACGGGTTTCAGTCTGGCCGATATCCGCTCTTTTCCCGACTGCATGCGGATGATCGAAGGCGCGAGTACCTGCACCGAAACCACCAGCGCGCAACGCAAGCGGCTGGCGTCCATCGAACGCCAGATCGCGGACCTCGAACGTCGTCGCGAGCGTCTGTTGAAGACGCTGGCAGAGGGCCGGGTGCCGCCGCTGGACTGAACCGGACGGCGGCATCGGGCCCTCGCGATTTCAATGCCCTGCGACCACGGCGTTCGACGCTCTATCCCCGCGCGGAAAGCCATGCGAGCGAGCCGCTGCGGCAATCGCGAGTCCGGCCAACGCGAGAACCAACGCGACCCACGCGAACAACCCGACACCGAACCGCCCGAGCAGCACGCCGCCCAGCAAACCTCCGCCGGCGATGGCGCTGTTCCAGGTGACGACGTTCATCGACAGCGCAACGTCGGCGGCCTCGCCGGCGGCATCGGCCAGAGCGGTCTGGAGCAAGGTGGCCGCGCCGCCGAAGCTCAACCCCCAGACGCCGACGCACACGAACACGACGACGGCCGAACCCGGCATGAGACCGAGCACGAGCGCGGTGGCCGCGAAGGCGCCGAGACTGGCCAGCACGGCGCCACGCAGATGACGATCGACGAACCGTCCGGTTATCCAGATGCCGGCTAGCGCGGCCACGCCGAACACGAGCAGCACCACGTCGACACGCCCGCCGAGTCCGGCCGCGCTCACGAGCGGAGCGACATACGTATAGAGAACGTTGTGCGCCAGCATCCACATGACGACGACACCGAGTACGGGTCGCACGCCGGGCGTATGCAGCACGTGATGCAGGCGCGGTCGCTTCGCGCCGGATTGCCCCGGATAATCCGGCACTTTTGCGAGCACCCAGCCGATCAGCACCAGCGTCAGCAGGGACATGATGCCGAACGCGATACGCCAGCCCACGAGATTGCCGAGCCACGTGCCCAGCGGCACGCCGAGCGACAGCGCGACCGGCGTGCCCACCATGGCCACCGACATCGCGCGGCCCTGCAAGTGCGGGGCGACCATGCGGCGCGCGTAGCCCGCGAGCAGACTCCACGCGAGCCCCGCCGACACGCCGGCGAAGAAGCGCGCGACCATCACCACGACGAAGCTCGACGACACCGCGGTAATCAGGTTGAAGACGAGAAAGCCGCCGATGCTCAGCAGCAGCACGCTGCGGCGGCGCCAGCCGCGCGTCGCGATCGTCAGCGGAATGGCGGCGAGCAGCGAGCCCAGCGCGTAGGCCGTGACCATCTGACCGGCGAGCGCGGCGGAAATATTCAGGCCGCTGCCGATCTGCGGTAACAGCCCGGCCGGCAACGTTTCGGTGAGGATGCAGATAAAGCCCGTCATCGCCAGAGCCAGCAGTGCGGCTAGCGGAAGTCGTTCGGCTGGCCGTTCGGCTGGCCGTGCGGCAGCGTCGCCAAGGTGGGACGTAGTCGTTTGATTCATGAATAACCCAGGTTAGAAAAACAGTCGCGATCAGCCACGCGTGCCGCCGAGTCCCGCGCGACGGTGCACCGCTTGCGCCAGAATCGACCAGTCCTTGTCGCCGAGACCGTCGCGAACCGCTTCGAGCATGTGCTCCCGCACGATCTGCGCGCCCGGCAAAATTGCCATGCGCTCGGCGGCCGCCTGCAAGGCCAGGTTCACGTCTTTCAGGCCCAACGTAAGCTTGAAACCCGGCTCGTAACTGCCCTGCGCGATATTCCTGCCGTAGCGCTGATAGCTCGGGCTCGCAAACAGCGTCTGCGTGACGACAGCCAGAAAGTCGGAAGCCGCGAGTCCATAGCTTTCCGTCAAGGCGGTGGCCTCGGCCATCGACTCGATCGCCTGCGTGATCATCAGATTGCCCGCGATTTTCGCGATGTTGGCGTGGCGCGGATCGGTGCCGAGGCGCCACACCTTCTTGCCGATCAGCTCGAACAGCGGCATGACGCGCTCGACCGCTTCGTCCGCGCCCGCAGCGAGAATGTTGAGTTCCGCGCGAGCCGCCGTTGCCGGCACGCCGAACACCGGCGCGGCGACATAGGCGACTCCGGCCCGCTCATGCGCATGCTGCAACTCTTCGACCAATGCGGGAGAGATAGTGGACATGACGACATGCGTGACACCGCTTTCTGCCGAGTCGAGCGCCCCGCTGTCGAGAATCACACTGCGCACCGCGTTGTCGTCCGCGAGCATGGTGATGACGACGTCGTGATGGACGAATGCCTCGGCCGGCGCGGACAACACCGTGACGCCATGCAGTGCAGAGGCAGCCGCCGCGCTGCGATTCCAGACGGAAACAGCGTGGCCGCCCGCGACCAGATGCGGCGCGATGGCCGCCCCCATACTGCCGATGCCAATGAAAGCAATGTTCATGACTCAACCCCGATTTATATATCGACCAGTACAAATGTAGGCCAGGAGCGATCAGCTTGTCAACGACTTCTGTATCAAATAGTATGTATGTCCATGTAAAGAGGAGACGACACATGGGACAGATGGGACGCCCTCGCACGTTCGACCGCGATGCTGCGATCACGCAGGCGATGCATCTTTTTTGGGAACGTGGTTACGAATCGACGTCGTTGAGCCAGCTCAAGGCGAGCATCGGCGAAGGCATCTCGGCGCCCAGCTTCTATGCGGCTTTCGGATCGAAAGAAGCGCTGTTTCAGGAGACGGTGAGCCTCTACCTCGCAACCCACGGTCAGGTGACGGAGTGCCTCTGGAACACGGAACTGAAGCCGCGCGACGCGATTGAAACCGCGCTGCGCCGATCGGCGAAGATGCAATGCGAACGCGGACACCCGAAAGGTTGCATGGTCGCGCTCGGTGCAATGAGTGCATGCTCGCCGGAAAACAGTGCGGTGCTCAAGCCGCTCTTCGACTCGCGGGCCCGCACCCGCGCGGGCATCAAGGCTTGCGTCGAGCGGGGCATCGCCGCCGGCGATCTGCAGGCGCAGACCGACGTGCGTGCACTGACCGCAGTGTTCGACAGCTTCCTGCTCGGCGTGTCGACGCTGGTTCGCGATGGCATACGTATGCCGGTACTGGAGGCAGCGATCACGCGTGTGATGACGGTGTGGGACGCGGCGCTCAAGAGTTAAACCTGGTACACGCCCAACACCGCCGCGAATAAAATTCGCCTTTGCCTAGCCGCGCCGGCCCACCCACATGACACAAGAAAACATTTCGCTCAAAGCAATCCGTGGCTTTCACATTGGTGGCGCACGGCAGAGAGTGACAGGTTTTCCCGAGACCGCCGTGGTTCGCGTGCCCGGCGACAAACCCAGGTCCCTGAGCATGAACGGCGACCATATGGTCGGCCAGATGTACGTGACGCATTATCAACAGGCCGCGCCCCGTTCAAAGCTGCCGGTTCTGTTGTGGCATGGCGGCGGCCTGTCGGGCGCGAGTTGGGAAGACCGCCCCGATGGCGGCCCCGGTTGGCTCGACTACTTCCTGCGCGCGCACTACGACGTGCTGGTGTCGGATGCGTTCGAGCGCGGACGTTCCGGCTGGCCCGCGTATCCGCAGGTCCTGCCCGATGCGCCCGAGCATCGTTCGCTCGATTCGATCTGGCATCACTTCCGCTTTGGACCCGAGGGCGGCTATCCGGGCAACGACATTGAGAAGCTTGCCGTCGCGCACGCCCACGAGGGTCAGCAGTTTCCCGTCGAACATCTCGAACAGTTCGGCCGGCAATTCGTGCCGCGGTGGGTAGCGACGCAACAGCAGGCGCTCGCCGCGTATGAAGCCTTGCTACGCCGGGTCGGACCGTGTGTCGTGATCGGTCATAGCCAGGGCGCCGCCTATGCGCTGGAGTGCGCGCGCCGTTTCCCCGAGTTGATCGAAGCCGTAGTCGCCGTCGAACCACCGAATGCGCCGAATGCTACGAATGCACCGGCTACGTCACCGGATAGTTCGGCGGCCCGCGCATTGCCGCCGCATCTGTTTATCTGGGGCGACTTTATCGATGAGCGCGCGCCCAACTGGCAGGAATATCGCGCGCAAGTGGAACGCTATCACCTCGCCTTGCATGAAGCCGGCACGCGCAGCGAGTTTCTGGATTTGCCGCGAATCGGCATTCACGGCAACAGCCATCTGCTGATCATGGACCGCAACAATCAGGACATCGCGAAACTCGTCGAGCAGCGCCTGCAAGCCATGGTGAACAACTAGGCGCCGAGCAGCACGCCGGTCCTGAAAGCCTTGGCGCCCGTCACGCGTCCTAGCGGCGCGCCGGCCGTTACGAAGCGGATAGCCCGGCGCATATAGAACACGCCTTCCGTGTGACTGAACAGCGTCGTGGTTTCGTCGGTCAACGGATCGACGATATCGAACAGCGCCTGGCCCACGCGAATCGTTTCGCCGATCTGCGCGCGGTGAATCAGAATACCGCTCACCGGCGCATAGAACTGCTCGCTGCCCGCGAGCGGTGTGGCCGGAGCCAGCAACTCGGGCATCGGTTTGACGGCATCCACGCGAATGGCCTTGCGCCAGACCAGATAATCGACGATCGCATCGGCGTCGGCCTGCGCAACTTCGTACGACACGTCGCGTTGCCCGCGGCATTCCACCGTTACCGCAATCGCGCCGTTGGGCACGGGTTGATCGGCGGGCAGTTCCTGCTGCAGCGTCCACCACACGAGGCTATGCGTCTCGTCGAACGATTCGCCGCCCGAGTTCGTCGCCAGCAGCGAAGCCTGCGCGCCAAGATAACGCGACAACGGTTCGAACTCTGGCCACGCCGCTTCGCTCGTATAGAGATGCATCGCGGCTTCGAGCGAGCAGTGCAGGTCGATCACCACGTCCGCGTCGAAAGACAGTTTCAGCAGCGCGAGTTGCAACGAGTCGAACTCGGTCAATGCTTTGGCCTGCGCCAGTTGCTCCGCGATCAGTTCGCGAACGATGCGCCGGTTGTCCGTTGCATCGGCACCCAGTAATGCTTTGGCGCGCGCCGCCAGCTTCGAAAACTGCAGAAAGTGGCGATTGAAGTTCTTGCCGCTGCCCAGGTCGAAACGGCCGACGAATTGCCCCATCACGACCTGCCCTAATCCGACCGGATTCGCGACCGGCACCAGTACGATCTGAGCGTCCAGCGCACCCTGCCGTTCCAGTTCGAGCAGACGACGCTTGAGCAGCACGCTGGTGAGCATCGCCGGTGTCTCGTCGGCATGCAGCGACGATTGAATGTAGATTTTCTGCCCGCTATTTTCAGAGCCGAAATGAAACGACACCAGTTCGCGGTGCGTGCCAATGGCCGGCGAGAGAAGCGGAATCGATTGCTGGTTCATGAGCGGAGGATCAAATGGGAAGAAGGGAAATCAGTTGCCGTACGGATCGAAGTCGAAATACTTCTTCGCGATGCGCGCATACGTGCCGTCCTGACGCATGGCGGCGATCGCTGCGTTGATGGACGCCTGCACGCTCGTCTCGTCCTTGCGCAAGCCGATGCCGACGCCGCGATCGCCCATCGAAAGCGGCTCGCCGACGAACGCAAAACCTTTCCCCGCCGGCGTGCGCAGGAAGCCGATATCCGCTTCCACGGAACCGAGCAACGCGCCGTCGAGCCGCCCGTTTTCCAGGTCCGCGAACACTTCGTCCTGCCCCTTGTAAGGCACGACATGAACGCCTTGTGGCGCCCAGTTCTTCAACGCATAGGCTTCGAACTGCGTGCCCGACTGTACGCCGATCTGCTTGCCGGCCAGTGCATTCACGCCACCCGCAAGCGGCGAACCCTGACGCGCGACGAGTCGCGATTTGAACTGGAAGAGCTTGGAGGAAAACAGAATTTGCTGCTCGCGCTTCCCGGTAATGGCCATCGACGAAAGAATCGCGTCGATCTTGCGGGCCTGCAACGCGGGAATCATTCCGGCGAATTCGAGTTCGACCCATTGGCAATGGGCGTTGATGCGCCGGCAGATTTCGTTGCCGAGATCGACGTCGAAGCCCTTGAAGCTGCCGTCGGGCGCCTTGGCGTCCATCGGCGGATAGCTCGGGTCGATGCCGAGACGCAAGGTAGTCGCGTCAGCGGCGAACGCGCCGCCGCTGAAAGTCAGCGCGGCGCTCAGAATCATCAGCAGAGTTTTCATGGGGCGCAGGGAAAGGTGGGGAAAAATACCCGCGAATGCTATGCCGCCCGCGCGCATCGAAGAAGCCCCTTTCGCACTATCATGATCACCTTTCCCGATCACCGGACAGGACTCGCCGATGGCGATGACGATTTCACAACTACGCGCGTTCATCGCAGTGGCCGAGCACGGCAGCTTGCGCGCCGCATCGCGTGCGCTCGGCATTGCGCAAAGCGGCATCACGCAGCAGGTGCAGAACCTCGAATCGATGCTGGGCGCGACGCTTTTTACGCGGACCAATCGTGGCATCACGCTCACTGCGCTGGGCCAGCGTCTGTTGCAACGCGCCGGCGCGATCATCGGCGAATGCGAGCGGGCCGAGCAGGAACTGCAGCAATTGCGCGGCGATTATGTGGGCGACGTCACTTTCGGCATGACCACCGAGCCGCTCATCGACGCATTCGCGCCGGTGCTGATGGAATTCCGTCAGCGCTTCGACAAGGTCGCCGTGCATCTGCGGACCGGCACGTCGCGAATGATGATCTCGTGGATTCGCGAAGGCACGCTGGACTTCGCCGCGGCGCTAGTGTCGAAGCAGACGGATACCGCGGATCTGTCGGTCACGCCGCTCTATGCGTCCGATCCGGTGATCGTCTGCCGGCAAGGTCATCCGCAAGCGGGCGCGACATCGCTCGCCAAACTCACGGGCTGCACGTGGGTGACGACGCGCTCGCCGAATCTCACGGACGATCCGCAGGTCCACCGCCTGAGCCATCTGTTCGAACGGCATGGCTTGCCGCCGCCGCGAATCGTCGCGACGGTGGAAGGTTTGTACGAGACGCTGCATCTGGTCGGCGCGACCGACTGTTTGTCGCTCGAGTCGTCGGTGGTGGCGAAACGCGGGCCGTTTGCGGGCACGCTCACGACCATCGACGTGCGCGAACGTCCGGTCGATCAGAACGTCTGCCTGCTGCAGCGCGCCGCCATGCCGCTTACGCCCGCCGCCCAGGAACTGGCGACGATGATCGCGTCGTACACGCGCACCGTGCGGGCGCGTTGATCGCGGTCACGGATCACGGGCTCGGGCACGTTTCGAGCTAACCTGTCTAACCTGCCTAACCTGTCTTAGCCGCCTGCGCGTACACCGACGTCGACTGCGCGTGTGCAATGCAAGCTGTTTGTCATCTACCCCACTGCACGTCATCCAAGGAGTTTTCACATGATGAATCGAGACAACCCCGTCTGGCTGATCACAGGCTGTTCCACCGGCTTTGGCCGCGAACTGGCCAGGCTCGTGCTCGAACGCGGCTGGCGCGCCGTGGTCACCGCGCGCGATCCGTCGAAGGTGAAGGACATCGCCGAAGCACACGGCGACCGCGCGCTGGTCCTCGCGCTCGACGTGACGAAACCGAAAGATATCGAGAACGTGGTGGCGCAGGCCGAAAAACATTTCGGCCGCATCGACGCGCTCGTCAACAATGCGGGCTACGGCTATCTGGCCGCGATCGAGGAAGGAGAAGACGACGAGGTCCGCGCGATGTTCGAGACCAACGTGTTCGGTCTCGTCGACATGACCAAGGCGGTGCTGCCGATCATGCGCGCGCAGCACAGCGGACTGATCGTGAACGTGTCGTCGATTGGCGGCATTGCGAGCTTCGCGGCGACCGGTTATTACCACGCCACCAAATACGCGGTGGAAGGCTTGTCCGAATCGCTCGCCACCGAAGTAAAGCCGCTCGGCATTGGCGTGCTGCTCGTGGAACCGGGACCGTTCCGCACCAACTGGGCCGGCCCGTCGATCAAACAGTCGGCCACGGTCATCGACGACTACAAGGGCACGGCCGGCGAGCGCCGTCAGCAAACGGAAGCCCGCAGCGGCAAGCAGGCGGGCGATCCGGTGCGCGCGGCGCAGGCGATTATCGACGCGGCATTGTCGGACAACCCGCCGCTGCGCCTGCTGCTCGGTAAAACCGCGCTCGAACTGGCGCGCAAGAAGCTGGATTTCCTGCGCGGCGACTTCGACGCATGGGAAGCCACGACGATCGGCGCGGACTTCCCGGAAGGCGCTTAGAACTCCACCAGCGCGAAGTCTTCCTTGCCCACGTCGCACAACGGGCAACGCCAGTCGGCCGGCACATCTTCCCAGCGTGTGCCCGGCGCGAGGCCGTCTTCCGGCACGCCGACGGCTTCGTCGTAAATCCAGCCGCAGATCACGCAGACCCACTGCTTGAAGTCGTCCGCGGCGGCGGACGCCGCCGCTGTCGCTGCCGCGCCGGTATCGGCCGCGGCAGGCGCGGCGGCCGTTTCGTCGAGACTTACGACCAGCGGCGCAGCGGTAGCCTCGTTGTTATCGGCTAGACGCGCCTGCAGGCTTTCGAGCAAACGTTGCGCCTCGGCCTGGGTCAGGTCGATCCAGTAAGGATCGCCCGCGCCGTCGTTGAGCCGCTCGGGGGAGAACTGGATTTCTACGGCTACGCCCTTCTTGTACATGGCAAATCGGAATGTCGATGATGCCGGCGGCGAACGCCGGCGTAAGTCGGAAGCGCGATGACGCTGAGGCTCGGCGAAAGAATCAGACGAACTGGTTCAGGACGATGGCGACGATCAGCGCAATACCGCCGATCAGGCCGAGCATTTGAAGAAGAGTCAGGGATTTGCGCGGGCGCGCGGGGATCTGTTGCGTATTCACGGGCATGCTGGCAATTGGGAAAAAACGAAATACTACACGGATGCGCGGCCGCTCACGCCGATCTGCGTCAAGCTGCGCGCAGGCACTGTCCTCTACGGCACGAGCATTATCGCCGCCCGTGCGTGACGAATTGCGCATCGTAAGGAGATGAATTACTTCCTGACGCGGCGCAACGGCTGCATATGGACGTCCCGGCGCCCGCTTCCGGCCAGATGCCCTACCATCTCATGCCGGACGACAGGCCGACCCAACCGGAGGACCGAATGACAGGCGCAACCGTATTCAACGATCGGACCGATCACTGGCTCGTCGCGCGGCGCGATCCGGAGACGGGCATCGAAGCATTGCGCGCGCATTTCAGCGGCCACGCTTACGATCCGCACGACCACGACGACATGTTGATCGGCTACACCGAACAAGGCGTGCAGCGCTTTCAGTGTCATCGGTCGTTGCATACGAGCATTCCCGGCCGCGCGATCCTGATCGAGCCCGGTGCCATGCACGACGGTCATGCGCCGGAAGCTGGCGGCTTCACGTACGCGATGCTGTACTTGCCGCAAGGCTGGGTCGAGCAGGCGTCGCGCCGGCTGAATCTGCCGGGCCTGCGCGGCGCCGAGGCCGCTTTCAGCCACACGCTGGTGGACGATCGAGACCTCGTCGAAACCATTCGGGCTGCGTTCTTCGCCATTCATCACGAGGAAGGCCGGCTCGCGCGCGATGAGACGCTCGACCGCCTGCTGAGCCGACTCGGCGGCCAGTTGCGCAACGCGCACGTGCAAAGCCGCGATCTTGCCGCGCCGCTCGCGGCTCTGCGCGTGCGCGATCTGCTGCACGAACAGATGGACGGCAACCTCGGACTCGATGAACTCGCAACCGTCGCGGGTATCGACCGGTTCCGTCTGACGCGGCAGTTCAAGCGCACGTTCGGCACGTCGCCTCATGCCTATCTCGTGCGCTTGCGTCTGCGCGCCGCGCGCCGGTTGCTGGCAAGCGGGCATCGGCCCGCGCAGGTTGCCGCGATGGTCGGCTTCTCGGATCAGAGTCATCTCGGCCGCTGGTTTCACCGTGCTTACCGGATGACCCCGGCGGCCTATCGCCAGATGTGCACAAACGTTCCAGACTGATCGCCGCGGTTCCAGCACCATCGGCGCTTCAAGGAGGAACCTTCATGTTCGATACCAAAGTGGCGCTGATCGTGCGCGACGATCTGGCGGTCTGGCAGAAACTCAACGTCGTCGCCTTTCTCGCGACCGGCGTGGCGGCCGCGATACCGGAAGCGCTGGGCGAGCCTTACGAGGACGCCTCGGGGCATGTATACGGCCGCATGCTGGGCCAGCCGATGCTCGTATTCGCCGCCGATCTTTCCGGCTTGCAGGCCGCGCATCGGCAGGCGCTCACGCGTGAACTCGACATCGTGCCGTACGTGCAGCCGATGTTTGCCACCGGCCACGATGCGGCGAACCGCGAGGCGTTTCGCGCTCAGGACACGAGCCACTTCGAATTCGTGGGCCTGGCGCTGCATGGCGCCAAAAAAGCGGTGGACAAGGCCGTGAAGGGACTTGCGCTGCATGGCTGAGATCGCTCGCGCAATGCGACACGATTACAAGTGGAAGATCGCCACCGACGACGCCAGCATCGCCGATTGCGCATTCAACGATTCCCCCGCTGCCGTCGCCTGCTCGACGAGCGCGGCGTTCTGCTGCAAGTCGGCATCCATCGTGGAGATCGCGTCGCTGACGCGCTGCAAGCCCTGACTTTGAGCGGTGGAAGCCGTGGAGATTTCGAGCATCAGGTGATCGACTTGCTGAACCGCTTGCGCAATGGATTGCGTCGCGGTGCCCGCCTCTTCGACACGAACCCGGCCGTGTTCGACGTTGTCGACCGAACGACCCACGAGCGTGGCGATCTCATGGGCCGCGGCGGCCGTACGCTGCGACAGCACGCGCACTTCGGCGGCGACCACGGCGAACCCGCGGCCCTGCTCGCCGGCCCGTGCCGCTTCGATCGCCGCGTTGATGGCGAGAATGTTCGTCTGCGCGGAAATACCGTCGATCAGACTCGTAATCTCGACGATCTTCTCCGAGCTTTTCGCCACGTCGCGAATCGCTTCGATTGCGTGCTCCATGCGCTCCGCGCCTTCGCGCACTAGCCCCGCGGTTCCCGTGGCGATGCGCGCCGCCTCACCGGCGTGGATCGCGTTCTGACTCACCGTGCGGGTCAATTCCTGCATTTCGGTTGCCGAGGTTTGCAGCGCAATCGACGCGCGCTCGGTACGGTTCGACAGATCCGCGTTACCCGCCGCGACCTGACGGGTGGCATCGGCCAGTTCGCCGGCGCCGTGGCTGATGTTCCCGACGATCAGCGAGAGGCTCGCGCGCGTGAGATTCAAGGCGCGGGCGACCGGTTCGAAGGCGCGCGAGCGACCTGCATCGAAGCGCTCCGACAGGTCGCCGGCGGCAACGCGGTACAGGTAATCGGTGACTTCGTTCAACGGCGCAAGAATCGAGCGCTTGAGCGCACGCGTCTGTAGCAGGCTCAGGACGGCCGCACTCACCAGCGCGCCCGCGCCGATCGCGCGCGCGTTGGGCGAGCCGGGCCACAGCCATTCCACGAGGTCGACGACGAGGCAGGCGAGTACGCCGAGCGGCGCGAGTGTCAGCGTCGAACGCGGCACGATGCGGCGCACCACCCGCAGCGACTGCGCGAGTCGACCGCTTCTGACGAGGCGGCCACGCTCGATGGCGTAGCGCGAACCGTCGGGGCCGTTCAGTTGCGCGTACATCTGCTTCGTCTCGGCGATCATTTGCGGCGATGCTTGCGAGCGCAACGAGGTGAAGCCGATCAGCTTGCCGTCGCGCCAGCACGGCGCGATATTCGTCACGGTCCAGAGCAGGCTGCCGTCCTTGCACACATTGACGTTGACGCCCTCCCAGCGACGACCCACGTCGATGGTCGCGCGAACATCCAGAAACGCGGCGCGCGGGGAAAACGCCGGGACCAGTCGTGCGTAGGGAAAGCCGACGAGCTGATCGACTTCATATCCCACTGCCTGAGCGAACGCCGCGTTCGCGTAGGTGACATTGCCCTTCAGGTCGGTGCGGGATATCAGGAAGTCGGTGGGCCCGACACTGCGCTCGCCCGGATGATTACGCATGGAGATCTTCGCCTCAATCGTCGATTTGTTCCACATATGGACAACTGTTTTTAATGTGGAATATTTTAGAGGCTGGGCGTTTGGACAAAAAGATTTTTCGATGTGGAAAGCCACGCCATTTCCGACGACTGCCGGAGAGCGTGTCTTAACGAACAAGCTGAGGGAGGAAGAAACAGACATGACGACCGCCCGATCGGGCGGCCGCGTTGAATCGCAAGCGCGTTTAGCTCTTCGCGAGCGGATTGCCCTGGCGAGAGTCCCAGAAACGAATAATCGCGGTATCGCCAGTGCCGGCGCCCACGATCTGATCCGGCGCACCGCCCTCGCGCAGCAACGCGCGCAGTTCGTTGATAACCGGAAACACCTCGTGATTCCAGTCCGCGCCTTGCGAATCGTGCGCGCGTTGTTCCGCTTCGACGATCTCGCGGTCTTCCTTGAAAATCCGCTCCGTGAACCAGACCAGCAGTGGCCATGCGAGATTCAGCACACCGGGAATGCCCGGTTTGCGGATCGACAGCAAGCCGAACGTGCGGTTGGTGCGCTGCTCGCGATCGAGCGGCACGTAGACGATCCACAGGCTCATCACCAGCGTCTGATCGGACGTGCGGATCTGCAGCGTCTGATACGGATACTCGGTGCGGATCGTCATCACGTCCTTGTCGTTATCGCCGCCGGTCTTGCGGCTCTGACCGAACACGATGGCTTCCCCGATCGGCTGCTGACCCGCCATCCGCGCGAACGTGTAATCGACCTCGACCCAGTTCTCGCCGCGCCGCCGGCCGACCGAACGCGCCCGCATCTGCCCCATCTGGCGGCGATGCAGGAACTGATGGTTCATGTCCATCAGGTTCTCGTGCATGAACGAGTAATGGCAATTCACCGGACGGCCGAAGCGGCGCGTCTTGTACTTCGGGTCCGCGACGGCGGCAAGCGGCGGAATCGGCCGCTCTTCCGCGAGAGCCGCGTCGCCGGGAAATACGAAGATCAGACCTTCCACTTCGCGGCAAGGGTACGAGCGCACGCCGTTGGGCAAACGTTCGCGGCCCAGATACGGCACGTCGATGCATTTGCCGGAACAGTCGTAAGTCCAGCCGTGATACCCGCAACGAATCGACTCGCCGTCCACCACGCCCTGATGCAACGGCACCTGACGGTGCGCGCAACGATCTTCCAGCGCGAACACCTTGCCGGATTCCGTACGCGCCAGCACGATGGGATCGCCCGCGAACGTCACGCCATGGGTCTTGCCGCGTTTCACTTCGTGCGACCACGCGAGCGGATACCAGAAGTCCGGGTGAATCCCCACGCGCCGCAGATCGCGCACCGGCGCACCGCTGACAGCCTCGAGCGTCGCGCGTTCGCTGGCGGACGTGCGGGTGGTGTCGGCGGAATGAGCGGATGGAGCGGATTCGGCGGGAGCAGCGGGAATGACTTCAGGCGATGCGGCAGCATGAGCAGGCGAGGTGTCGACGGGCGCATCGACCAGGTCTTGTTCAAGCGGGGGGACAGCATGCATATATGGAGCCTCCGTGCACGGGCGGATAGAGGGTTGCGCCCTGCAAGTTGCGGGGCGGCATCGTCCGCCAGTCTACTAGATGCCGCCGTCGCATGGTTCGGGTAACGACCCCGCCGGGCTACCCGCTTCGCTGCGGGCCTGGCGGAACCGTGGCGTTTGCGGCTCAGGGCTCGTCGCGCGCCGCCAGTCCGGTGCGGCGCTGCACGCCCCATGCGCGTCCGCCGCGCAGAAATTGCAGCCAGCCGAGCGCCGCCCCCAGATGCCGTACGAGTTGAAACGTGAACGGCTCGGCAATCGCCGCCAGCACCGCCATCCCGACGCTATTGCCGGTCCGCTCGCCCGTCCAGCGTCGATACAGATGAATGCTCCACAAATAGAACGCCAGGTCGATCGCCGTTTTTACGCCGATCACGCTGAAAATCGACACCACGATCGCGCCATGCCCGCCGAACAGAAAGCCCAGCAGCAAAGCGAACGCGGTCAGCCCGTAGATGGGCTGCATCGTGTCGATGGCCTTGACCGGCAGCATCAGCATGCCGAGCGTGCCGTAACGCGGATTGCCGGTCATGTCGCGATTCCAGTACTGCGTCTGTAGAAAGCCCGCGAACCAGCGCCGCCGTTGCCGCAGGAAACTGGCGAGGTTGTCGGGGGCATCGGTATGCGCATGCGCGCCGCCGACCACCTGCACGTCCCAACCCAGACCGTGATCGACCGAATAACGGCGCAAGCGGTGAATCAGTTCGTAGTCTTCCACCAGACACTGCGGATCGAACCCGCCGACTTCCACGAGCGCGTCGCGTTTGAACGACGCGAACGCGCCCGAGATGAGCAACAGACTGTCGGCGCGCATCCACGCAAAACGGGCGATGAAATTGCGCATGTATTCGTAAGTCTGGAACCACTGGAACACGCGGCCGGACACCGTTTTTCCGCACAGCGGCACGAGAATGCCCGCCGCCGCGACCAGCTTCGGTGCGTTCGCGAAAGCGGCGCGCATTGCGTAGGTTGCGTCGTCGTCGAGCAGCGTGTCGGCGTCGACGGTCATCACGGTTTCGGTCGTCATGACCGCGATGGCCGCGTTCAGCGCGCGCGCCTTGCCACCGTGCGGCACGCGCAGCCAGTACAGGTTCGGGTACTGTGCGCTCGCGGCGCTCAGCACGCCTTCCGCTGCGGGCGTCAATCCGAAACGTTCGGCGAGCAGGACGCCGGTGTGGTCGGTGGAGCCATCGTCGGCGATGACGATCTGCGCGACGCCATGGGCCTGACGCAGCAACGCGGCGATCGTCACCGGCAGCACCGACGCCTCGTTATGCGACGCGACGATCACGCCCATTTCCGGCAGACGGCGCACGTCGTCATCGGCATCGAGCGGAACCGGCCGGTGCATCAACGGCAGCGATTTCCACGTGACGAAGGCCAGCAGCAACGTGTCGTACACCACGTAAGCAATGCCGGTCGACCACGCCAGCGCGCCCTGCAGAAAAAACGCGCGCGCGAAGAGCAGCGCCCACAGCACGACCACGCTGAAGTGGATCAACGTGCTCAACAGCGTGGTCGGCCTCGGCCGGATGCGCGGGGACGCGAGTGCAAGCGCCTGTTCGAGTGTGTTCTTCACAAAATGACCTAAGGCAGCATGCGTTTCAAAACCGACTTGCGGTCGATCCACTGGTGCTTCAGCGCACCGACGATATGCATGGCCAGCAGCGCATACAGCGCGTAGCCGAGCCACGTATGCAACGCGCCGAAGCGGTCGTGCAAACTTTCCCTGAGCGTGGGATCGAGATGCATGACGAAGCCGATACGCGGCCACGGAAACAGATTGAACAGACGCATGGGATGCGTCGCCGCATCTTTCCACGCGGAATCGTGCAGCCAGCCGGAAAGCGGCAGCCCGATCATCAACAGATACAGCAGGAAATGTGCAACGTGCGCCGCGACTTTTTCCCACGACGGAAATTCGCGCGGCAGCGGCGGCGGCCGGTGCGACACGCGCCACAAGATGCGCAGCAGCGCGAGACCGAGCACCGTAATGCCGATCGACTTGTGCGTGTCCACGACCGGACGAACCCAGTCGTCGGGCCACGACTCCGCACTTAAGCCCAGGCAGACGTTGACGATGATCAGCAGCGCGATCAGCCAGTGCAGCGCCATCGCCGTACGCGTATAGCGCGTGGGCGGCAGCGGTTCAGTGATGGCGCTCGGGGTAGCGACGTGTCGACTCATGGCTCGTTCCGTTCGCAAAGGCGGGTTCGATGAAAGCAGTTTGAAAAAGCGCGTGCCGCGAAAAAAGCGTGTGCGACACAAAGACTTCTCAGTGTGCCGCTTTCCCGTCGTGCGCGCGGGGCAGTGTGTTTCAGATTATTTCGCGGCGCCATTCAGAAGTTCGATCAGATAAGGCTTCCACACCTCGGGATGCGCCAGCGTCTGATGCCCGTACGAGTCCGCGGTTTCGGGCAACTCGACGAAGCGCCCGCGCGGCACCTTCGCGACGCTTTGCTGCATGACGCCGAGATCGGTCGCGTTGATCAGATCGTCGGCGAAGTTCACCGCGATGAGCCGTGCGCGGATGCGCGGCAGTTGCGGCGCCGGATCGTAATCCCAGGACGATTCGAACCAGTACAGCGCATCGTTCGCGTCGGTATGGCCGGCGTCGGCCACCAGCGAGTCGTACCAGCGTGTCGTCGACGCCCGGTCCGGCGCGCTCGCCTGCATGCGCGCGGGGTTACCGGTCATCAGCGTGAAAATCGGCATGACGCGCAGCCACTGCGTCGGTTGCGCGGTGTAGTCGCCGTCCTGCCAGCCGGGGTCGTGCCGGATCGCGCCGATGACCATCTGCCGCCATAACCCGTTGCGGCCCGCCATCGCGACCGGCTGACTGGAAATCGGCATCAGCGCATCCGCCATGTCGGGATAGCGTTCGCCCCACATCCACGTTTGCATGCCGCCCATCGACGTGCCGAGCACGAGGCGCAGATGCGTGACGTGCAAACCGTCCACCAGCAGTTGGTGATTGGCCTCGACCACGTCGCCGTAGCCGTAATGCGGAAAGCGAGCATGCAGGCCGTCGCTCGGTTTGGTCGAACCGCCGCGGCCGAGGCCGTCGGGTATCACGATGAAGTAGCGGCGCGCATCGAGCGGCGCGCCGGGCGCGAACAGTTCGCGACGCATGGCAGGCGTGAGAAACGCCTGGCCGGTGCCGGTCGTGCCGTGCATCAGCAGCACGGCGTTCGTGACCTCACCGTGAGCATCGCGCTGCGGCGTGCCGAGCGTCACATAATGAATGCGGATTTGCGGAAGCGTGCTGCCGTCGGAAAAATGGAATGACGTCGCCGTGAAGTCGGCGGTGGTTTCCTGCGCATGCGCGGAGATCGCTGCGCTCGCAGCGATGACACCCGTCGCAAACAGAACGAAAGCTAGCCGATACATCGTTGTCTCCCCCTTGTCGACGCGCAGGTTGGTGTTGGCTGTGCGCTATGTTAGGGGAAACCGGAGTTGGCTGTTTTACCGCCTTGCGGGAAGGTGGCCTTTACTATCGTTTTACGAAACGGTAATGGCCGACGCCCCATTCGTTGCCGTTCGCATAGCCGAACAGCTCGGCCACCGCCATGTAGAACATGCGCCAGCGTTGCAGCCACACGGCCGCTTCGCGTGCGCCGTAGGTATCCACCAGCATCGGCATGACACGATCGCGCGCCGCATCGAGCGCGGCGAGCCAGTGGTTCGCCGTGCGTTCGTAGTGCGTGCCGCTCACCCACCATTGCCGCTCCATGCGCAGATCGTCTTGAAAGTTCAGCAGCAGCGCTTCGGAGGGCATTGTCCCGCCCGTGAAAAAGTACTTCGACATCCAGTCGCTGCCGTCCTGCACCTCGAAGTGATAAGCAAGTGTACGGTGCACGAAAATATGCACGAACAGCTTGGCGTCGTCGCGCATCCAGCGTGAGATCTTGGCGAGCAACAGGCCATAGTTCTTCATGTGCTCGAACATTTCGATCGACACCACGCGGTCGAATCCCGCGCCCAGTTGCGCGGTGTCGAATTCAAATTCGACGACATTGCCCGTGACCACCGAGAGGTTGTGCAAGCCACGCTCGGCCGCCTGCGCTTCGATAAACGCGCGCTGGCCATGCGAGTTCGACAGCGCGACGATCTGCGAACGCGGATAGCGCGCCGCCAGCCACAACGACAGCGAACCCCAGCCACAGCCCAGGTCGAGGATGCGTTGACCATCGGCGAGTTCGGCGCGTTCCGCGTAACGCTCGAGCATGGCCGCTTCGGCCTGCGCGAGCGTTTCATTGCCAGTCGGGTACAGACAGCACGAATACTTCAGATGCGGCCCGAGATGCGCATGGAAAAACGACGCCGGCACTTCGTAATGTTGCGTGTTGGCCGCTTGCGTTTCGATGGCAATCGGACTCGCGCGCAAGTCGTCGAGCAGCCGGTTCAGTCGTTGCGCGCGCAACTCGCCGTTATCGAGTGCTTCGTCGCGAAGACGCTGGCGCATCAATTGCCGCATGCCGAAGCGGATCAGGCCGTCGGGCAGCCAGCCACGCTCGCAACTCTGGATCAGCCAGCCGTCGCCCGGTTCGGCGGGTGCGTTGGGCGGCATCGTGTGACCGGTGGTGGAAGCGCTCATCGGACTAGCTCCTGCTGTTTTTTTGGTTGGAATGAACACGTGGATGCGGTGTGGTCGGATCCGCTGGATTCAATGCCGCGGCGGCCACGGGATCAGTGCACTCGTGGTCCGCATGTATTCCGCGTAGCCCGGGCGACGCTTCGCCATGCTTTCCTCGAGCATCGGGATGCCGGAGAGCTTGAGCAGCAGAAACGCCATCAACAGCGGCGGCAACAGGGTGAACCAACCCCATGGCGTGCCGATCGACAGCGCGATATAAGCGAGCCAATGCACGCACTCGAAGAAGTAATTCGGATGCCGCGAGTAGCGCCACAAGCCGACCCGGCATACCTGGCCGTGACTGGCCGGGTCCTGCTTGAAGCGTTCGAGCTGGCGGTCGGCAATCCCTTCGCCCGCGACCGACACGACCCACAGCGCCACCGCGAGCAAGGCCCAACCAGGCGCCGGCGTCGTACTGCGATACGAGGGGACGAGAAAGGCAATCGACAGCAACATCGAAATGACGACCTGCGCCTGGAAGAACCAGAACATCTTGCTGGCCGCCTTGTCGCCCCATTGCTCGCGAAAGCGGTGGTAACGCGCGTCTTCCGGCTTGCCGTAGTTGCGCTTCCATAGATGCGTGCCGAGTCGCGCGCCCCACACCAGACCGCCGAGTGCGCTGAGTCCGCGCGCAAGCGGGTCGCCCGTGCCGAGGGCGGCATACAACACCGCGACGAGACCAAGCGAATAGGCCCAGACGGGATCGACCATGCCGGCGTTTTCGGTCTTCAATTGCCACGCCCACACGGCGCTGAATATCAACACCAGCAGGATCAGGGCAATCAACGCGGTGACGGCTGGCGACATGCGGTCCTCGGAGTTAAGTCTTGCGGTTTATACGCGGCGAAAGTTCGGCCGGATGCGTTTGCGCGTGGGTCGGGCATGTCGTGCGCGGTCGACGTTAATTGCGGAATCAATCCTTCTCGCCCGGCGTTGCAAAGCCCGGCTTGCCCAATTGATCGGGCCGCTGCGGCACGCGCCTGAAACGCGACGTGTCGTAACCCATCGCATCGAGACGGCCCAGCATCGACTTGTAGACCTCGTCGCTCATGTCGGGCTCACGCGAAAATATCCAGCCGAGGTTTTTGCCGGGATAGCCAAGAATCGTGTAGCGGTAGTCGGGATCGACGTAGAGCGTCAGTTGCGTCACGTGGATCGGCCAGAACAGTTGCACGCTCCACTCGCCGCCGTCCTTGCCGGGCACCGGCGTGTCGAGAAATTGATAATGCTTTTCCGGCGCGTCGAAACTTTTCTTGTGCCCGTAGTACGAATCGTCGATCTTGCCGTCGGCGCGCAAGTTCCATTCCGCATGACTACCGACCATATCGCGTTCTGCGAAATAGGGGATCAGCGCGATGATGTACCAGCGTCCCATATAACGGGGCAGGTCGACGGGAACGGTCGCAAGCGGCTGACTCGCGCGCGGATTCGGATTCGGCGGATCGTTGGAACAACCCGCCAGCGACAACAGCAATGCGGTCGCGATTGCGGCGACGCCGGCAGTGGCAAAGGACATAGAAGCAAAACGGCGCATGGAGACAGCCTCGGCTTTTTCTGGAGCAGGTTGCGGGTTGCGGCTTGTATAAGTATTACGTTCAACAGGGCCGGATGGATGCGCGCGGGGCGCGATGAAGATGCGAAGTCTTGTCCGCGCTGCGTTCGCCGCATCGCAAGACAAAAATCTCTGTGAGACGGACCCTGCGATAGATCGATTCAATTGGTATCGCCGCAAGGCGCGTTCTCTAATACGAACTCTGCGTGTCCGCGCCATGTCCCCATCTTTTCGGAGAAGTCCATGTCTCAGCCTGAGCCGAATATCGACGAAGTGGTGAAGAGTATTGCGGAGGAGACCGACACGCCCGCCGAAACGGTCTCCCGGATGTACGCCGACACCTTGGCCGACTATCGGCACGACGCGCGCGTCTTCGACTACGTGCCCCTCTTTGCAGCGAAGAAAGTCCGCGACAAGCTGCGTCAGAACACCCATCGCAAACATTGATTCACAGGCGCCGACGCTGGTCCTAATGTTTCAGCGTGCTCTGGCGCTAACACTCGCGCAGAAAATTTCTTATGCTGACGGACTTCGTGGCGTCGCCCACTATCCGGCTGCAGGAGCTTTGCGCATGTCTGAACCGATTCGAATTCGCCTGATCGAGCGTGATGATTTCGACGCGTGGTTGCCGCTATGGGACGGCTATAACGCGTTTTATGGCCGCTCGGGGGAGACGGCGTTGCCGCGCGAGGTGACCGACACGACGTGGGGGCGTTTCTTCGATGGCTACGAACCGATGCATGCGATGGTCGCCGAAAGCGGCGGCCGGTTGCTCGGTCTCGTGCACTTTCTTTATCACCGGCATACGACGATGACGGGGCCTATCTGCTATCTGCAGGATTTATTCACGGTCGAATCGGCGCGGGGTGAGGGCGTGGGTCGGGCGCTGATCGAAGCGGTGTATGCAAGGGCGAAGGCCGATGGTGCACAGCGGGTTTACTGGCAGACGCATGAGACGAATCAAACCGCGATGAAGCTTTACGATCAGGTTGCGGATAAGTCGGGGTTCGTGGTTTATCGCAAGGGGCTTTGATTGGGGGCGGGGGTTTCCCATGATGCGATCAGTTGTGACGATGCGCCCGCCGACTCACAGACCGTACGCGCGAGATTGAACGAGGCTGCCAGGTCTGGAATATCGTTGGAATCCAGACCTGTTTCACGCAACACCGATTCATAGCCATGCATGATGCGCGAAGCCATGATCCGCAAATCGATGTCCGCCTCTTCCCGCGCATAACCAAAGGTTTCGCATGCGCCAAGCACGTTTTCCACGTTGATGATCGCTGCGCCGTCACGGTTCATCGCCATGGCCAGCGTGCCGCCATGCTGTGGATGAGGGACGAGATCGTAAGCCGGGGATAAACCCCACGCGCCGTCACGATGCAATACGGCATGATTGCGAGGATGATCGTCGCCGTTGCCGATCAACGCATTGAACGCCATACGCCGCCACAATTCTCTTTGCATCGGCACGACGTCCTGACCTGCGGCGCCGCTCCATCGACGCAATTCATGAGCGAAGCCAGGGTACGAGCGTAAGCGGTCGCCGCGAACTTCTCCCCGCCCCAGATGCAGAACGGTATGGGCACTGGCGAACGCGTGCCGCATCACGCCGGCATCTGTGCGCGAACGATCGAATCGTTTGACCACGATGAATTCGCGGTCTCCCGCGCGTTCAAATTCGACCGGTGCAACTTCGATCCCGCAATGGGTTGCAAGCTGCATTGCCACGAATTCGCGGGCGGGATAGTGCGGCAGGTCTGCGCGGTCCTGAAGCTTGGCCAACCACCATTCATTTCGATAGATCACCGTCATTTTCGGCCGCTCTCCACCCATGCTCGTGCCGGGCAAGCCGCTCGCCTCTCGTGCTGCGACACCATCTCCACGCGTATCCGGCAACCTTTCGAGTGCATCGACAAGGCGCTGAACGGGTGGCGGACGCCATTCGAGTTTTTGAGAAATATCGTCGCCAATCTCGATAGCGCCAACCGAATCGCCCGGCGCCTGTTCCAGGCGGTCCAGTTCGTCCAGCGACCGGCCCGTTTTGCGCTCGAGCAGTGCGAGACCGAAACCCTCCGGTGACGCATCCCGGAACACGCCGAATACGCCATTGTTAGCGGTTTCCGTTGCGGCGCGTGTGGAACGCGTGAATGGCAGTCGCAGAGGGTCGAGCGGAATGGCGTTCGGCAGCGCGCGGTAATCGCGGTCGTAGCTAAACCGGCCAAGCCGGGGTTCCCACGAAAAAACGCCCGCCAGCACGGGTTCACATGAGCCGGGCGGCCAGAACCAGACCGGTTTCGAACGGGCGGTCGTCACGACTGCGGCCCTCTCACTCTGCGCGGCAGACGTTTCTTCAATTCGGCCATCCCTTCCGGATCGTCTTCGAGACGTGCAACGCCTTCGACTGCATCGAGCAGATCCATCGCCCAAAGCGCAAGAAACCAGCTGCCGATTTGCACTGTTTGCGCGCCGCCCTCGATGTTGACGATGGTGTTCAGCCCCACGCCTGCTTTGACGGCCAGGTCCGCCTGGGTCCAGTAACGTGCTTTGCGCGCGACGGCGACGCGCTCGCCCAAGGCTTCGAGCGCGTCCTCGACGGCAAACGGCAACAGCGAAGTCGGGCGGGAATTTTTCACGCTATAGCAACATTTATTGGACTTAGTTTTTATTATAAGCACATATTTTCGGATATACCAAATTCTGGATGGTTGCGCTCCGGGGTCGCCTGATCGTCTTGTTACGTCACCTGAACGTTGAATTTCCCAGCGTGGAAATCGGCCACTGCCTCGCGCAACTCCTGCTGGGTATTCATCACGAAAGGACCGCCCGACGCGATTGGCTCGGTCAACACTTCGGCATGTCCGAATAGCAGAACCGACGCCTCTTCTGCAGCGAGTTCCAGCGCGTCGCCGTCACGATTGAGTTCCGCCAGATTGAACTGCGAAACCCGTTGCTCGCCGATCGAAACATGGCCGCGAACGACGTAAAGAAAAATCTGGCGGCCTTCGAGTTGGTCGAACTGAATCCGGCTTCCTGCCGGCATCCGGATAACGGACATGAAGGTGTCGGTCAGCGAATCGACAGGACCGCGTACGCCTTGCCAGTCACCGGCGATCAGTTGAACGAGCACTTCGCCGTCGGGCGTGCTCACGACGGGGATATCGCGTTCCTGCAAGCCAATGTAGCGGGGTTGCGTCATCTTGAGTCTGGCGGGCAGGTTCAGCCATAACTGCAGGATTTCCAGTGGACCGCCCTGCTCCATGTACGACTGCGGCGATAGCTCTGCGTGAATCAGGCCGCTGCCGGCCGTCATCCATTGGATACCACCTGCATCGATCACGCTCTCGTGCCCTCCGGTGTCGGAATGGGCGAGGCTGCCTTCGACCACGAACGTCACGGTTTCGAAGCCGCGATGCGGGTGTGGGCCGAAGGGCAACCCGCCGTTGTGCGGCGGGTACACCTGCGGGCCGTGATGATTCAGGAACAGGAACGGATTCAGATGCGGTATGGCCGGACCGGGCAGCGGACGCCGGGTGGTCAGGTCGGCAATATCGTCACGATGAGCGCGATGCGTGGCTTTGAGGGTGAGGAATGGCATGCGGGTTCCTTGGGGGCTACGGAGGCGCGAGCGTGTGGGTCGAGGTCGAACTCTATCGGAAAGCTTGACCTACCCCGCTTCAGATACAGAAGGACCGCGAATGGGACTCTTTTGCCACAACTTGATCCACAAACAAATCTACTTGTTTATGGCTATGCTCGCTGCAAGAAAAACAATCCATCCGCCATACACAGGCTCGATCTCAACGAACACTTTTTCCCCTCGTTCAATAGCAGCCACTTCGCGTTCAATCACTGGTAACCAGACTGCCTCATTCCTCTCGTCACTGCGCACTCCGGACAGCAGAAGCGCTAGCGAATCCCAATAGTCATTCGGCTCACTCGCCGAATCCCACAGATGAATTCTGTCAACAATGTTCTGCTCGCGGAATTTGTCAGCAACAAAGCGATCCACCCCTTCCGCAACCAGAGTGAAGCAATGCCTGGCTTGTCCGCGGAAAAATATGCTCATGCGTTTATCGTCCTCAGAAAAGAGGATGCCGGTGACATGCGCCTCCACGAAACCCGAGAAATCAATCATCGTTGCGCTCCCGTGCGTCAAGGTTCCCGGGGCCACGGTGAGTAAGGACGCCCCGGTTCCTCGCGTACGCCCCTCGGCCATTCATGCACATGATCCACTTCGTTGCCTTGATGCGGTTTGTCATAGTCACGTTGCGGCAAGCCATCCGGTCCGTAATCGCGCCCCCGCCGGGGGCCCCCAATCCAACCATTTGCCGGGCCCTCATCGGGTGGATTTTTTGGCCTATTGAAAGTCGGCCCGTTAAACAGATTGTTGAACCAATCTGGAACGCCCGCCGAACCCGAACTGCAACCCGGCCCAGTCGGTGGAGGTGGCGGCAAGATGGGAATTGCCTGCGACCCAAACGGATCCGTGAACTGCAGCGGATTACCGTTGACGTAAGCATACGCATTCGTCTGCCCACTCGCCCAGCCGATCGGATCTTCACTGATGAACCGCGCGGTGCCCGGACTGTAATACCGCTGCCGATAGTAATACAGCCCCGTCCCGTCATTCTCCCGTGCGGTGTACTGCTGCGAGTTCACATCCGCCGCACCCGTCTGCGTCGTCACACCATATGGATCGTACCGGTACTGTGTGCGGATCTGCTGCGCGTTATCGGTCAGCGCGATCACATTGTTGGTCGCGTCGCGCAGCGCGTATCTGTCCTCGCTATCATCGTCGCCGATCCGCCGGAACAGGAACTCATCCACGGCGCTCCCGGGGTACGGCGAGAACACACGAATACGCTTGAGCCGGTCGTCATCCGGGATGAAGAAGTTGAGGTCGTGACCGATCCACGTCGACTGCAGCCGATGACCGTTGACCGTGCGGTCGATGCGCCGCCCAAAGTTGTCGTAGGCGAAATTCGCCGTCACGCCACCGCTGATTGCGCCCAGCAACCCCTGTTCATTCCAGCGGTACTGGTCGACGCCGTCGCTAACCAGATTGCCGTTCGGGTCGTAGGAGAATGTTTTGCCCGCCCAGCGCGTTAGCTGGTTGGCGCCGTTGTATTGCGCATCGTCGACCGCCTGCGGCAGATCGACCTTCGCCAGCGTGCCGCCAGCCTTCGTTCGACGACCGGCCAGATCGTAGCCATACGTCAGGTCCCCCAGCACACTGCCGTCGGACCGCGTGTACGTGATGCCGGTCAGCTGGCTGGCTGCATCCCACGCATAGGTGACCGTGATGCCGTTGGCCAGCGTCGCCTGAACGAGCCGACCGAGCGCGTCATACGCATAGCCGAAGTTACGCGGCGCTTCTTCGTTCACCGTGTACTGGACCTGCGTCAGGCGGTGATCGGCATCGCGACTGTATTCGACCGTCGCCATCGGCATATCGAGTCCGACGACTTCCCGCGTGTCCGGGGCGTACCGGAATGACCAGACACCCTGGATGTTCGGAATCTCCAGCATGCGCGTGAGCCTGCCCGTCACGCCGTCGTAGTGGAACAGCGTATCGGTTTCCTTCTCGTGCCGGCCATCGGCGGTCGGGAACAGGTCCCGTGTGCTGTCCAGTCTGTTCAGCGCCTTGTTCCAGTCATACATCCAGCTTCGCGTCGGCAGCGTGCCCGGTGCCGACTGGAAGTCGGTCTGCTGCGCACGGCCGGCCGCGTCATAGGTGTAGGTCGTCCACTGGCCCTTGCGATCGCGTACCGTGGCAAGCTGTCCCGCGCTGTTCCATGTGTAGGTGTCGGTGTGGCCGAGCGGATCGGTCCGGGTCAGCGGACGGCCCGTCGCGTTGTAGGTATAGCGGGTGGTGACGCCCTTCGGATCGGCCTCGCTCAGTAAATGACCACTGGCGTCCCATGTCAGACGGGACACCCCGCCCATCGCATCGGTGACGTCGGTGGTGCGGTCCAGCGCATCGAGCGTGCGGCGCGTCGTATTGCCCAGCGGATCCTGCACCGCAGTGACGCGACCCGCCGCGTCCGTCGTGAAGCGTGTCGTCCGGTCGAGCGGATCGCTTACAGCCAGCAGGTCGGCTCCGCCCCACGCGTACTTCGTCACGCCGCCCAACGCATCGGTGACGGTGAGCGCACGGCCCTGATCATCGTTCGTCCACGTGGTGCGATGGCCCGAGCGGTCGGTCACGCTGAGCAGATTGCCTCGGGCGTCGTACGCGTAACGCGTACTCACGCCACGCTGAGGATCGCCCGCCTGCGCTTCGGTAAGCAACCGGCTGCTGTCGTCGAACGTGCGCGTGAGCAGCGTGCCGTACTGGTCAGCCTCACTGGTCCGGTTGCCATTCGCATCGTAGGTATATGCGTACTGACGATCCGCTGTGGCGAGCTTCGTTACCCGGCCCGTCGTGTCATAGACAAACGTCTGTACCTGCGCGATCTCGAGTCCCGCCGGATATTCATTGCGCAGTACACGGCCGTTTGCATCGAAATCCAGACGGCGGATGCTGCCGCGACGGTCTTTAACCTCCGTGCGGCTTACTTTGCCGGCCGCGATCGTGTACGCAAAATCAAACGTGCTGTTATCGGCGAGTTTCTGTGCGACCACGCGGTCCTTGACATCGCCAGCATCGCCGTAGGTGTTGGTCACCTGCACGTTACCCAGCGGATCGGTCACGGTAACGAGACGGCTCTGCGCGTCCCACCCGTATCGCCAGACGCCGCCGCCCGCATCGGTGCACTGGACGAGCCGGTCCTGACTGTCGTACTGGTACGCCACCACCCGTCCCAGCGGATCACTCACGCGTGAGACCAGCGGCGTGCCGCGGTTGCCTGTCAGCGTCGTGAACCTGAGCACGCGCCCGTTCGGGCTGGTCACACCCGTCAACGCGCCCGTACCGCTGTCCCGCGCAATCACGACCGCATTGCCGTTGCGATCCTGCAGACGCGTCAGCCGGTACACGCTGCCAAATATCGTGAACTGCTGCGTGCGTCCATCGCGCAGCGTCAGCGTCATGACCGAACTGCTGGTCGTATCGATCCGCGCGCGGTAATACTCGCCGGGGCTGGTCAGGTCGTCCCAGGTCCGATTGCCCGCCCGGGGCGCAAACGGCACGCGAATCCCGGTCGCCTGCCGCAGTTCGAGTCGCTCACGATCGGCGCTCATTGCGAGCATCGTGTCGTAGGTCAGGCCCATCCCGACACCGAACGCCGCCGCGAGCGGTCGGCCCGATGCGTCATACGCGCCGGTGCGATACACCCGAGTCAGCGCCAGAGCACCGGCTGAATCGTCCACCGACAGGTCATGCGTGTACTGGAAGAACTGCCCGGTATAAAGATTCACCGGATCGGCACCCGACGTGCTGTTGCCACACCCGGCCGATGCGTCAGCGGAGCAGTTGCCCGAACCTGCGGCGGCATCCGGCATGCTGTCTTCCGGCGATACCGGCTCGCTCGTATCGCTATCCGACGGGCCGCTGCAATACGCCGCAATTACATCGGGGTCGCCGCAGACGTAGCCACCCATTCCGCCAAAATCGGCGGCTGCTGCCTTCAGCGGACATTGCGGATTCGCCGGATACGCACCGGCCGCGCTGTATCGGGAATCGCAGAATTGGTTCGCCGACGCCTGCGGTGCAACCAGCCACGATAGCAGCGTGAACAGAAGCAGGACGAACGGACGCAGCAGCGCGCGACGCGCCGCGAGGGGATCGATAACTGACATGGAGATTCCCGAACGAGACGAAAGGCAGAAGCGGAATGAAAAGCCGTCGCACGCGTTTCCGCTAAGGCGGCACAACCTCGCTCACCGCCCGTCGGATCGCAATGACATTCCCGGCCGCATCGTAGTCGTACGAAGCGACCGAGCCCGCGACCGAAACCGAAACAAGCCGCCCGAGCGCGTCATACGCATAGGCAATCTCGTCAGCCTGCGCCGACGCGGCAAAGGCCCACAACCCGCCCCCAGCACCGAACAGAATCCAGAGAAATAAGCCCCGCATAACCGATACCCCCGTCACCAACCTACCCAACGACGATATCCAAACCGAAACCCAATTCCTATGCGACGCATCATCACGTAACGTAGGAAGTTCCCTACAATCCAAGGCCCCCAAAAAGCAAAAGGGCGCACCACCCAGTGCGCCCTTCGGCCTCCCTACAATCGCGGTATCACGACATCAACCGCCCACCAAACTCCTCACGCCTCCAACTGCTCCAGCACCTTCCCTTTCGTCTCGATCCCGAGAAAGTGCACGACGACCGCTGCCAGAAACGGCACCGCCGCCAGAATATAAAACGCCACTTCCAGATTGCCGCCGATCATCGTCTTCGAAACGATAGTCGGCGCAAAAATCGCCGCCACCTTCAGCCACGCGCCGCCGACACCACAACCCATTGCACGGATACTCGTCGGATAAAGCTCCGGCGTATAAACATACGCGGTGATAAACCCGGACGCCAGAAAGCCCAGCGAAAACGCGCAACACGTCGCGACCACATAAACCGACGACGCATGAAACACCCCCGCCAGCAACAACGACAACGCGCACAGCACGAACGACAGATTGATAATCGGCTTACGTCCCACCTTATCGACCAGCAACGCACAAGCCAACGAACCCACCACGCCCAGTACCGAAGCGGCCACCGCCAGATTCAACGCCAGTTGCAGCGGCGCGTGATAAATCGTGCGATAGATCGTCGGCAGCCACGTCGACAGACCGTACTGAATGAAGCCGCAGGTAATCCACAACATCGCAACCGCCAGCGTGCGCTTCAGATACGCGGGCCCGAACAGATCGGCCATGCGGCGCTTAGGATGACTGTTCACCATCGTCTCGAACTCGGTCGAATGCGCGACCGGGGGCAACGGACCCTTCACCGCACGTTCGAACACATGCACGGCGTCGTCGGCTTCGGCCATCCGTTCACGCTCGGCGAGCCAGCGCGGCGATTCCGGCACGAGCTTGCGCAGTACGAAGAACAGAATCAACGGCATGCCGCCGATGAAATACATCGCCTGCCAGCCGAAACGCGGCACGATCCACGCACCCAACGCATTGGACGCCAGCAGTCCCACCGGAAACACGATCTCATACAGCAGCACGAAGCGGCCGCGCCCATGCGCGCGACTGATTTCGTTGATGTACGTTGCCGCCACCGGCAACTCGCCGCCAAGCCCCAAACCCTGAATCACACGCAGTACCAGGAACGCCGCGAACGTCGGCGCGAAACCGCAGGCAATACTCGTAATGCCGATAATTCCCGAGCTCAACGCAATCGCCCGCACACGCCCTTTGCGCTCGGCATACCACGGGAACACGAACGCGCCGATCAGTTGACCGACCGAGCCGGAGCCGATCAGAAAGCCGATTTCCCACGGCGTCAGATGCCACTTCGCGATCAGGATCGGCAACGTGGCCGCAATCGCGATCACATCGAAGCCGTCGAAGAACGTGGCGAGACCGATCAGGATGCGCGCGCGCACCTGCATCGCATTCTTCGGCAGGCGCTCGAGGCGAGCGATGATCGATCCGCGAGTCACGGCGCCTGAAACGCCGGCACTGCTGCGGTCCCCGATGGGTTGGTCGATGGTTCTCATGCGGTGGTGCCGTCCGTAATGTGGTTAGGCAAGTGCCGTAGTGGCGTCGGTCAAAGTCGCCAGGTCCATCGTGCGGCCCTGGTTCATCCATTTGCGCGAGAGCTTCAACTCGCGCGGGGTATTGATGGCGATCACGCCGCGAATCGCGCCGTCTTCCAGATGGAAAAGCGTCGCGCGTTTGCCCGGCAGATCGCTGCGCACGGCAAGCTGCGCATCGGCGGGAATGTCGCCGAGTATCTGCAGATTGACGTCGTACTGATCGGACCAGAACCACGGAATATCCGCGTACGGTTCGAACGTGCCGAGCATCGCTTTGGCCGCGGCAATCGCCTGGTTCTGCGCATTGGCCCACGACTCGAGCCGCACGCGACGCTTGAGCCATGCGCTCGGATGATTGGCGACGTCGCCACAAGCGAAGATGCGCGGGTCGTCGGTCCCGCCGAAATGATCGACCACGATGCCGTCGTCGACCGCCACGCCCGCAGCTTCGGCCAACGCCGTATGCGGCGTCAGACCGATGCCGGCGACGGCAAAGTCGGCGTCGAGCGTCGCGCCATCCGCGAACGTCGCGCGAATGCGGCCGGCTTCCGTCGGGTGATCGTCGATACTCACAAGCACCGCATTCAGACGCACGTCCACGCCGTTCGAACGATGCAACTCAAGCAGGAAGTCCGACACCATCGGCGGCAACGAGCGCGCGCACAACCGAGAAGCACCTTCCACGACGGTTGCGTCCACACCGAGTTTGCGCGCGGTCGCCGCGACTTCGAGGCCGATCCAGCCGCCGCCCACCACCAGCACGCGCCGGCTGGCGCGCAGCCGTTCACCGAGCGCGACGGCTTCGTCGAGCGTACGCAGATAAGCGATGTGCGAGGTCTTCACGAGGCTCGCGGGCAGGCGACGCGCCGCGCCGCCGGTCGCGATCACGAGGCGGTCGTAATGCACTTCGCGTCCCGACTGCGTGCGCACGATGCGCGCGTCGCGATCGATCGAACTCGCGCAATCCGGCTGCCAGGCCTCCACGTTCAGCGCAGCGAATTCGTCCGGCTTCACGAGGCGCACGGTGTCGATATCCGCTTCGCCCGCGAGCACGGCTTTCGACAGCGGCGGACGTTCGTACGGCAAGTGAGTCTCATCGGCAATCATCACGAGGCGGCCGTCGAAACCCTGCTTGCGCAAGGTCTTCACCATCCAGCCGGCCGCCTGACCGCCGCCGATCACGACGATGGTCTGCGGCGCTTCAAGACCGGCGTGGGCGGCTTGCGCCTTCTCGAGCGCGGCGTCCGTCATTTCTTCTGCTCCGTCATGAACTTGCCTTCCGGCGCTTTCGCATTGACCTGGCGACGCGTATTGCCGTCGATGCCGCCGTCGATCGCCCATTCGGCAAACACGGTCGGACCCGGTTCGAAATCGCGCGGCTGCCATTCCGGCGTGAGCTGGTCTTCGTCGGCGTAATACTCGATCAGACCGCCAGCCGGATTCTGGAAGTACCAGAAGTACGCGGACGACACCGGATGACGCCCCGGTCCCAGTTGCGTGTCCCAACCGCAGCGGCTGATATGCATGCCGCCGCCGAACACTTCATGAATATCGCGCACGGTGAATGCGACGTGATTCAAACCGCGCTTACCGTTGGGCAACGCCAGCAGAAAAATGTCGTGATGGCCGCCGTGCGGCGCGCAGCGCATGAACGCGCCGCGGCCCGGATAACGGTCCGACATCTCGAAGCCGAGCAGTTCCTGATAAAACTTTTCCTGCGCGGCCAGCTGGTTCGTGAAGAACACGACGTGCCCCACTTCGACCGGCTCGGCGCGTTCGTAAATCGGCGACGGCTGATCGACGCGCAGCGTCTGGCCCCACACGTTCGACGGCGAACCGTGCACGTCGAGTTCGCGCTTGCGCGTGACTTCGACGCGAATCGCCATGCCGTTCGGGTCGATGCAGCCGACTGCATCATCCGTTTCGAAATGACCGGGCTGACCGGCGAAGCGGCCGCGCAGTTCGTCCAGTTCCGCCCTGGTCGCCACACCCCAGGTCACTTCGCGCAACGTTGGGCCGTCTTCGAAAGCGGGCGGCAACGAAGGATCGCTCGCTTCGACCGCGAGCACGGTGCAACCGTTGAGCGTTTCGAAACGCGCCTGGTTGTCGTCGTGCGCGACTTCCTTCAGGCCCCAGTCCGCGAAAAATTTGCGGCAGGCGGCCAGGTCGGTCACGCCGTAAATAATCTGTTCAATGCCGAGAATCGTCATACCGTGCCTCTTGCGTAACTTGCGTAACCTGCGTAACCCGGGTGTCTGTATCAGTTCGCCCACGCCAGCGGCGCGTCGTTCAAGCCCCAGTAAAGGCTCTTCTGCTGCATGTATTCGCGGATGCCCAGGCGCCCCTTCTCGCGGCCCATCCCGCTTTCTTTCCAGCCGCTGAACGGCGTCGAAATCGAGAACAGCTTGTAGGTGTTGATCCACACTGTGCCGGTTTCCAGTGCGCGGGCAATCCGGTAGGCGCGCTTGTAGTCGCGCGTCCAGATGCCGGCAGCGAGGCCGAACACGCTGTCGTTCGCTTCCTTCAACAGAGCGGCTTCGTCGTCGAACGGCATTGCCACCAGCACCGGCCCGAAGATTTCTTCCTGGCAGATGCGCGCTTCGTTGGTCAGGCCTTCGAGAATCGTCGGCTGGAAATAGGTGCCCGCCTCGCGGCCGTCGCCCACCGGACGCTCGCCGCCGCACAACAGGCGGCCGCCCTCTTCCAGACCGAGCGCCACGTAGCGCTCGACGGTCTCGCGATGCGCGGCGGTGATGAGCGGGCCCATCTGCGTTTCCGCGCGCGACGGGTCGCCGACGCGCAGCTTGCGCGCGCCTTCCACGAGACGCTTCATGAACGCGTCGTAAATCGAGCGCTGCACGAAGAGGCGCGAACCCGCAATGCACGCTTCGCCCGACGAACTGAAGATGCCGTACAGCACACCGTTCACCGCGTGATCGAGATCGGCGTCGTCGAACACGATGGTCGGCGACTTGCCGCCGAGTTCGAGCGAAACCGGCATCAGCTTGTCCGCGGCGAGGCGCGCGATACCGCGGCCCACTTCCGTGCCGCCGGTGAACGACACTTTCTTCACCAGCGGATGACGCACCAGCACGTCGCCGATCACCGAGCCTTTGCCCGGCACCACGCTCACGACACCCTTCGGCACGCCGGCTTCTTCGCAGATGCGCGCAAGCGCCAGCGAGATCAGCGGCGTGACTTCGGCCGGCTTCAACACGACGGCGTTGCCGCCCGCGAGCGCCGGCGCGAGCTTCTGCGCGTCGGAAGCGATCGGCGAATTCCACGGCACGATGGCCGCGACCACGCCGACCGGTTCGTAAATGCTCATCGTCAGATAGTCGCCGCGCGAGGGCGTCACTTCTTCGTCGAGCGTTTCGAGGCAGGCCGCGAAGTAGCGGAACGTGTTCGCGGCGCTCGCCACCAGCACGCGGGTTTCGCCGATCGGCTTGCCATTGTCGCGACGCTGCAGTTGCGCGAGCGCTTCATGCTTCGCGGTAATCAGGTCGGCGATGCGATACAGCACCAGCGCACGTTGATGCGGTTTCAGACCCGACCAGTCGGCACGCCGCCATGCGATATCGGCCGCTTCGACGGCTTCGCGCGCGTCGTCGGCATTCGCGGTCGAGATTTCCATATTGACCGACTGATCCGCCGGATACAGGCTTTTGTACGGGTTGCCGCGCCCTTGCCGCCATTCTCCGCCGATAAAAATATCGCCGTTGGGCACGAGGCTGGTATCGAAGTGAGTCATGTCGGTCGTTCCGGTTTGCTTCAACTAGTCGGCGGGTGAGCCGGTTCTTAAATCACGCAGCGCGCCGCGCGATTGCGCAGCGCACGCATCGCGCTATAAGCGGTCAGCGCGGAAGTCTTCGGGTTGTCCGGCAAAGGCTTGCCGCACATTTCCAGCGACATCTCGCCGAACGCGCCGCGCGCCACCACGCGATGCACGTTGCGCGTCACGTTCGGGTCGGCAATCAGACGCACGGTGGTCTGATCGAGGCCGAGACCCGCGAGCGCGATGGTCGCCGCCACGTTTGCGTTCTTTGGATAGAGGCGCGCGGCTTCGCGCGCGCTGCCTTCGAAGATCACCTGTTCGTGCGTCAGCGTGTGCAGATTGCACACCTGTTCGGCGGGCGTGCCGAGCCAGCCGTTCGGCGGCTTGCGGCCCGTGTACAGCACTTCGTCCAGACCGCCGAGCTTCGCGGCGGACAACGCGTCCACCCCGCCGATCGCACCGGACAGCAGCGTGAGCGTAGCGTCGCCTTCGTCGGCGGCGGCGGACAGCGCGTCGAGCAGCAGCATGTCGGACAGCGCGCCGATCGACGCCACCGCGCAGTCGGTGCCTGCTTTCAGCAACGGCACCACGTGGTCCACGAGTGCGCTATGCCCGGCGCACTCCAGCGCGAAATGCGGCTGGCTGCTCAGCGCGGAGACCGACGTCACCACGTCGACGTGCTCGCCCACGACGTCCTGGACGGCGGCGCGATTGCGTTCGGACACGATCACGTGCGACACACGCACCATCGGATCGTTGGCGACCGAGCGATACACCGCCTGGCCGATCGCGCCGAAGCCGATCATTGCGACGTCGACGGGTGCGTGATGCCCCGCGTAGTCAGCCTCACGCATGTTCCGGCTCCTTCTCCTTGACCGGCGGACCCGCGAACGCGGTCGCGAACGAGCCGACCGACAGCATGTCCACTTCGACCAGCACCGGACCGGTCTTCGCCATGCCCTGGCCGATGATGTCTTCGGCCTGATCCAGCGACTTGATGCGGTAGTGCGTGAGCTTCAGGCTCTCGCAGAACTGCGCGAAATCCGGTTGATGCAGGTCCACATAGCAGCGGCGGCCGCCGTATTGCGCATCCTGAATATTGCGGATCACGCCATAGCACTGGTCGTTCATCAGCACGATCATCACGTTGGCGTCTTCCTGCACGGCCGTCGCGAGTTCGCCGACGTTGACCATCAGGCCGCCGTCGCCGACCAGGCACACGGTCTTCGCGGCGTTACCCGCGAGCGCCGCGCCGATACCCATCTGCATGCCCTGCCCGATACCGCCGCCCAGCGCGTGCACACCCGCACGCGGCGAGAAAATCTGCAGCATGCGGTTGCCCCACGTGCTGTTCGAGATCGTCACGTCGCGCACCCAGTTGTAATCGCGGCCCACCGCTTTTTGCAGCGCGTCGACGAGTTGCCTGTACGGGCCGAGACCCTTGCCGACGTCGGCGACCGCGCTCTCACGCGCGGCGGCCAGGTCTTGCGCAAACGAAGCGTCCACCGCGATGCGGCCTTCGAGCAGCGTCGCGAGTTCTTCCAGCACTGCCGATGCATCGCCGTGCACGAACATCTCGTTGCGATAGCCGCGGTTATCGGCGAGCGCGTCGGCGTCGATGCGATACAGCGGTTGCGGCAGCGCCAGCTTGTACTTCAACGTTTCATTGCCGCGCAGACGCGAGCCGACGACCAGCAGCGCGTCGCAAGTCTTGTAGAAGCTTTCCACCGCCGCATGCACGTTGAACGCGCCGAGCGAGGCCGGGTGATCTTCCGGCAACACGCCGCGACCCTGCACGCTGGTCACGACGCCGAAGCCCAACGCGACCAGACGCTCGACCGCGCCACGTGCATGGCGCGTGCCGCCACCCAGCCACAGCAACGGACGCTTCGCCTTCACCAGTTGCTCGGCGAGTTGCGCGACGCGCTGGCTCGAATGCGTGAGCGTGGTGACGTGCGGCGCATCCAGATCGGCGGGCCATTCGATTTCGGCGGCCTGAATGTCGATCGGAATCTCGACGCTGACCGGACCGCTCGGCGCGGTCTGCGCAATGCGCACGGCTTCGCGGATCGTCGGCAGCGCGGTCTCGACCGAGCGCACGCGGAACGCGGCCTTGGAGATCGAGTGCAGCATCGACAGTTGATCCGGCGCTTCGTGGATATACGCGAGGTCCTGATCCAGATACTCGGTTTCGATCTGACCGGTGATATGCAGCAGCGCGGTGCCTGCCGTCAGTGCTTCGACCATCGCGCCCGCTGCGTTACCCGCCGCGGTGCCGGTACTGGTGAAGGCGACGCCGAGACCGCCGGACACACGCGCGAGGCCGTCGGCCATGTTCACCGCGCCGGCTTCGCCGCGCGCGCCGACGTAGCGGATCTTGTCGCGGTTATGAATCGCGTCGAGGATCGGCATGTTGTGGATCGAGATCACGCCGAATGCAGTTTTGACGCCGCACTGTTCGAGAAAAGCGGCGATCAGCTCGCCAACGGTGGTTTTGTTAGACATGTCGTGCAACGCCTCCAGAAACATCGATATGACTGCCCGTCGTATAGGACGACAGCGTCGTAGCCAGATAAAAAAGCGCCTGTGCGGCTTCTTCGGGACGACCGAAGCGGCCCAGCGGAATGTTTTTCTTGCGCGCCAGCTCCGCCGTCCAGTCTTCCCAGCTCTGGCCCGGCTGCGCTTCTTTCGCATGACGGCGGCGCCATTGGCCCGACTCGACGATGCCGATCAGAATCGAATTCACGCGGATGCGCTGCGGCGCGAGTTCGACCGCGAGCGACTTGGTGAGGCTCAACACACCGGCACGCGCCGACGACGTCGCGACCATGTGCGGCTCGGGTTGTTGCGCGAGCAGCGAGTTCACGCAGACCACGGCGGCGTTCTTTCCCGCGCCGGCTGCGTCGCGCAGCATCGGCAGGAACGCGCGGGTCGGGCGGATCACGCTGAAATACTTCAGGTCCAGTTCTTCGCGCCAGGCTTCGTCGGTGGTGTCGGAGAAGGTGGAGACGCGGCCCTGGCCGGCATTGTTCACCAGCATGTCGGTGCGGCCGAAGCGCTGCTGCACCGCGTCGGCGAATGCGGCGACCTGTTGCGCGTCCAGCACGTCGCAGGTTTGCGCGAGCAGCGGCGCTTGCGGAAACTTTGCGCCAAGCGTCGCTTGCGCTTGTGCAAGGCGTTCGCCGTTGCGCCCGCAGATCGCCACCGAGGCGCCTGCCTGCAGGAACAGTTCGGCGGTCGCGAGGCCGATGCCGGACGAACCGCCCGTCACCACGGCAACCTGTCCGGTCAAGTCGATTTGAATCATCAGAGTCCCAATGCCTTCATGTATTGGCTGCCCGCATTCGGGCCGGCTTTCGGCCGATAGTTGAGCCGCTGCGAGAGTTCGTCGGCCGCGCGGCGAACCTTGTCGATCAGGCCGCTGTCGAGCAGCGACGCGTCGATCTCGTGGCGCGGAATCGTCGTCGTGATGACCGCGACGATGCGGTCCGTGTCGTTGCGAACCGGCGCGCTGACCACTGAGATGCCGCGCTCGAACGACGACTCGCTAATCGCGAATCCGCGCTGCGCGTCGTCGCGAATCCGCTCGTACAGATCGTCGAGTGTCGACGGGGTCTGCTTCGTGAAGCGTTCCAGTTCCGGCTCGGGGTACAGCTTTTTCAGATCGTCGAGCGTCATGTCGCCCATCAGCACCTGACCGTGGGTGGTCGCATAAGCGGGCAGGCGTGTGCCGACGTTGACTTTGACCGAGCTGAAAATCGGCGCATGACTTTGCGCCTTCGCGACGAAAACCACGTCACGTCCATCGCGAATCACGATGTGGCTGGTCAGGCCGGTCTCGTCGCGCAAGGCTTCGATGATCGGCAGGCCGAGGTCGGTCAGTTCGAGCGAGCTCAGGTATTCGAAACCGAGCCGCAGTACCGCGACGCCGAGCCGGTAATTGCGGTCTTTATCGGCGCGCTCGAGGAAGCCGAGCGACTCGAGTGTTTGCAACAGACGGAAGACCGTCGTGCGCGGGATCTTCAACCGTCGAGACAGTTCCGGTGCACCGAGCACCGGCTCGCGTGGCGAAAACTCCGTGAGGATTTTCAGGCCGCGTTCGAGTCCGGGCACGCGGTAGGCGGTATCGCCGCCGCTGTCGTTGCTCGTGTCGTTGCTCGTGTCGTTGCGGTCTTCGTCCGCGTCGCGCTCGGCGTTAGTCGTGTCGGGCGTCATTCATTGGCTCCGTTGTCCGTCGCAATCGCGGCAGAACGTGTCGATGATCGCGGTGTACGCCGCGGGGGCTTCGATATAACCGGCATGCCCCGCGCGTGGTACGACCTGCAGTGATGTACCGGCGGCCCGCGCGAGTAGCTCGCAGGCTGCGGGCGGTGTGATGGTGTCTTCCGCGCCGACCGCGAGGGCGAGCTTTTGCACCAGCGGTTGTGCAAGCCGGCCATCCAGGCGCGCGAGGTCGCTCGCGAGATCGGCGTTGGCGAGCAGATGCGTCGCCTGCGCGTAGCCTTGCGGAACGACCCGCGCCATGTTCCAGCGCACCCATGCGCGGGCTTCGTCGCTCGCGTGCGCGGACACCATGTTGGCGCTGCGTTTTTCAGCGAGACCTTGCGGTCCCAGTTCGTTCAGCATCGCGAGACGTTGATCGCGCTTCGTCTCGCGCACTTCCGCGGATGCCTCGCCATAACCGCCGGCGGGCGATAGCAGAAGCAGTCCGGCCACGCGCTGCGGCCAGCTCGTGGCAAACGCTCCCGCGATAATCGCGCCGAGCGAATGGCCGAGCAGCACGCAACGCTCGATACCAAGTGCGTCGAGCCACGCTTCGAGCACCGTTGCGTAATCGGCGGCGGCGGGAGATTCGGGCGCGACGGGTGTCGACACGCCATAACCCGGCGCATCCCAGGCCATCACACGACGCGCCGCGCCCAGCACCTCGAACTGCTGCACCCACGAAGCCGCGCCCGAGCCGATACCGTGCAGCAGCACCAGCGGCAACGCCGCGCTGTCGGCGCCGTGCGCTTCCCGATAGCTCAGCACACGTTGCGAAGCCAGCCCGACCTGCTGCGCGGGAAAGCGCGCGAGGCGCGTTTCGAGCGAAGCGTTCTGATCGGCGATGCTGGCGGACGGGACGGCGGACATGGTTTCCTTCGCGGGTGTTTTACGTTTCGGGGCTAAGGGTGTGGCTGTGGCTGTGGCCGGGGCTCAGCGCTTGAGCGAAGCCAGCGGCGAATCCGGCGGATAAGTCGGTGTAACCGGCTTCGCCGAACCGAGCATCACGCACATCAAAGCGTCTTCTTCGCCGATGTTCACTTCCGTGCGGTACACGCCCGGTGGCACCGAGATCAGATCGCGTTCGCCGAGCACGGCTTCCCACGTCTCGCCGTCTTTCTCGCAGATCACTTTCATCTTGCCGCGCAGCACGAAGAAAATTTCTTCGACATCCCGATGAATATGGCTCGGGCCGATGTTGCCGGCCGGAATCACCATCGTCGAGAACGTGAAGCCGCCGGCCGGGACCGTGTTCATGTCCTTCGCGACACCCGTGCCGCCGGTGCCTACGTAGCGCATTTGCGCGCGGCGATACTTCGGGTCGTAGTCGGCCTGGAACTTCAGCGCGTCCCAGTCGTAACGACGCGTTTCCAGACGTGCCACGCGGCTGTCCAGCCATTGTTCAAAGCTCGCGTCCGCGGGTTGTTCCCACGATTTGCGTTCGATATCGGCGTCCGCCATCTCTTTCTCCTTTCGATTCGACAAGATCAATTCATCACGAAGCCGCCGTTGACCGGCAGCAACTGGCCAGTCACGAAGCGCGCGGCGTCGGACAACAGGAACAACACCGGCCCGGTGACGTCGTCGGGCACCTGAGCGCGCGTCAGCGCGCGGCCTTGCAGGTAATACTGATGACGCTCGGCCGGCACGTAAGCCGTCGCTTCCACTTCGGTGAGACCTGGCGCGATGGCGTTGACGGTCACCTGATGCGCGCCGAATTCGCGTGCGAGCGAACGCGTCATGGCAATCACCGCGCCTTTGCTGGCCACGTACGCGAGCAGTTTCGGCGCGCCCCACATCGCCGTGTCCGACGCGATATTGACGATGCTGCCGCGCCCCGATTCACGCAGATACGGCAGCGCTGCGGTACTCATCAACCATGTGCCGCGCACGTTGACGTTCATCACCGCGTCCCACGTGTCGACCGACAGTTCGTCGGCGAACTTGCCGCCGGAGTTGGTGATGGCCGCGTTGTTGATCAGCGCGTCCAGTCCGCCGAGCCGCTCCGCTGCCTGCTTCGCGAACTGCTGGATGCTCGTGGGATCGGCGAGATCGAGCGGCAGGTACGTGACCGCGTGACCTTGCTGCGCGAGCGAAGCGGCGAGCGCCTCGCCTTCCGCATGCAGCACGTCGCCGAACACGACCTGCGCGCCGGCTTGCACCAGCGAGCGCACGAACGCCGCGCCGAGTCCGCGCGCGCCGCCCGTCACGAGAACGCGCCGGCCTTGGAGTGCGGCAGCGGCTTCGTTATGCATGGCTGTGGCCTGCTTCGGCGACTTGCGGCGCTTGCGCTTGAGCCGGAGATTGAGCTTGCGCTGCTGCAGCCTCTGCCGCTTTCGCGCGATGCGCATCCAGTTCGGCAAAGTGCTGTTGCGCGCGCTGACGGAACATGCGGCGCACGCGCGTCATGCCGACGTCGTGCTGATAGAGGAATTCGTGTTCGCGTGCATCCGGCGCCATGCTTTCGAGCACGTAGCGGTCTTGCTCGAGCACGGCCCAGTGCAGACCTTCAAGACGGTTGCGATACAGGAAGCGCCATGCATCGCGCTGCCAGCCCGAGACCTTGCGCGTGCGCCAGAAGTACACCTGGCAATTCTTTTCGTCGACCGGCACCGCGAAGCCGACGATGCCGAAGCTGCCGCCCGGGCCGAACTTCTTTTTGTACGGAATCGCGAGGCGCATCCACAGCGCGCCGGTTTCACCGAGTTCGACCCAGTCGAAATTCACATCGCGCTGGCCGACCTTTTCGAACATCAACCCGGTGTCCGTCTTGCGCACGCGCATGTCGGCCTGCTTGTCGCCTTCGGCCATCGAGTGCGATGTCGCGTGCAGATACGCGCCGTGCATCGGGTCCATCACGTTGTCGATCGCATACTGGTAATTGCACTTCCAGTTCGACATGCACAGGAAGTTCGCGTACTCGGCGCCGACCAGCTCGTCCGGCAGCACGAGCGGCGCCGGTTCCTTGTGGGCTTCGTCGCCGAACCACAGAAAGATCGCGCCAGCATGCTCTTCGACCGGATACGACTTCACGCACTTCTGACCTTCCAGCGGGCAGTTCGACACCGCCGGCACTCGCGTGACCGTCCCGCCGCCATCCACCTCGATACCGTGATACCAGCACGCGACGCTGCCGCCGAGATTCCAGCCGAGCGACAGACGCGCGCCGCGATGCGGGCAACGGTCTTCGAGCGCGCGCACCTGGCCTTCCTTGTCGCGCCACAGCACGATCTGCTCGCCCAAACGCGTGACGCCGACCGGCGCATCGCCGACCTGCCAGCTCGGTGCCACGGGATACCAGTAATTGCGCAGGCCGCGATCCAGATACGCCTGGATCGGATCGGCGGCGCCTTGAGTCGTTGTATTAGGGGACGTCATGAAAAGACTCCAGAGACGAAAGCGGGATACGTAGATCGGAATACGTCGATCGGGAAAGCGCGCTCAGTCGGCGAGCAGACGGAATTCGACGGCGAGACGCTCGGCGTCCCACGCGCTGCCATCCGGCGTCCGGAAGCCCACGTGGTTCAAACCGTCGGCGACTTCCTGCAATTCCAGCGCGCCGGCTTCGAACACTTTTTCGAGCGCATCGCCGAAGTCGTTTTCGTATTGAGTCGGCTCGGCCTTGCGGTTTTGCCAGATGAAGTTGCCGCTTTCGCCCGGCTTCTCGATCACGCCCTTGCCGGCGACGTTGTTCGGCTGCGGTGCGAGCCAGGGCTTCAGGAAGGGATTGAAGTTCACGATGTGTTCGGCCATGTCATTCCACCTTGATCTGGATTTCTTCACCGGCCAGGCGCACCGAATACATCTTGAGGTCGCGGCCACCGGGCTCTTTCAGGCATTTGCCGGTCGGAATATGAAACACGGCTTCGTGTAGCGGGCATTCGACGGTGTCGCCGTCGATAAAGCCCTGCGTCAGCAATGCGTACGCGTGGGGGCAGACGTTCTCGAGCGCATAGAGCGCATCGCCCACCTTGTAGATGCCGATTTCGGTGCCGTCGAGCTTGAACTCGATCGGCGCGTCTTCGGACAGTTCGCCGGTATGGCCGGCGCAGCGCCACTGTTCAGTCATTTCTCACCTCTTTCCTGTAGCTCTGTGTTCCATATAAGGAACATCAGTTCGTGTATGGATAATTATAGGATTGGGTGGTGCAGGAAAAAAATAAAAATCTGCGGGAGTGAGGGAAAACACTGTGTGTGGTTTCTACAACACGGGGGCGGCAGTGGCGGAGTACGCAGGCGAAGTGCGTCCACAAGCTTGCTGGGCTTGGTTCTAACGCGCTTTTAGCTTGCCTGGAAACCGTCGCCATGGGGTTTGTACGGACCTCTGATTTTTATTTTGACCAATTTCAGCGTGCCTATACTTTTCCATAGGCGATACACACGCCCATAGGTGGAACAAATCGTAGCAGTTTTGGCGCATAAACCCAACGCTGCATTCAACTAAAGCATGGATCGACGTCGGCGATATCGGCGCATGCCACTCGTCGCGGGATCGGGAGAATCAACGGTGAAGCACATCATTGCGGCCGGCTTGACGGCAATCTGCGCAACGACAGGCGCGTGGGCGCAAAGCAGCGTGACGCTATACGGCAGCCTGGATGCCGGCGTTGCGTACATCAGCAATGCGAGCGGTCATTCGAAGTGGATCGAGGAACAAGGCAACATGCAGCCGGACCGCTGGGGCCTGAAGGGCGTCGAAGACCTGGGCGGCGGTCTGAAAACCGTATTCCAGCTGGAAAATGGCTTCTACACGACGACGGGCGCGATGGCCAAGTCCGGCACGCTGTTCAACCGCCAGGCTTTCGTGGGTTTGAGCTCGGATAAGGTCGGCACGGTCACGCTCGGCCATCAGACGCCGTTCAGCTTCGACGTGCTGGGTCCGTTGAGCACGGCTTATCTGGCGGCAAGCTGGTATGCGTTTCACCCGGGCAATCTCGACGAACTCGCCGATACCGGTGTCGTGCCGTTCGACAATTCGGTGAAGTTTCGTTCAACGAGTTTCAACGGCTTTACCGTGGGCGCAATGATGGGGTTGGGCAACACGACCAACTTCTCGACCGGCAAGACGTTGAGCTTCGCGTTGACCTATGCGAACGGCCCATTCAAGGCCGGCGCGACCTACGCGAACGAGCACAACCGCACGCCGTCGATTATCACGACCGGCATCACCAACTTCCAGGGTATCGCGGCCGCCAGCTACACGGCGGACAAGGTGGAAAACATGGGTGCGGGCGCGTCTTACCAGTTCGGCAAGCTGCTGGTGCATGGCCTGTACACGCGTGTGAAGCTGGAGTCGGCCGGCCATTCGGATACGTACCAGAGCTACGATGCGGGCGCGAATTATCAGTTCACGCCGTTCAACAGCATTGCCGGCGGCGCCGCGACGACGACCCTGGCGGGTCATCGCTGGACGCAGTTCGAAATCGGCGATATCTACGCGCTATCGAAGTCGACGCAGGTGTACGTGAACGCGCTCTACGAGCGCGCGGGCTCGAACACCGATGCCGCGTTCTTTACGGCTGGCGTGTCGAGCGGCCGCAATCAGACGATCCTGTTGAGCGGCATCCACCACTCGTTCTGATGTTTCGAACTTAGGGCTTCAACCCTGTGAGCGGCGCGCCTGAATCGCGGTCGGATCGTCCGGCCGCGGTCGATAGCTGAGGCGCTCGGACAATTCGAGCGCCGCCTGGCATACCGCAATGACCAGCGGCTCGCGCTCATCGGCTTCGCCGATATCCGAGCGCGGAATGGTGACCGTCAACGCGGCGACGATCTTGCCGCTCTGATCGCGCACCGGCGCGCTCACCACGGAAATGCCGCGCTCGAAGGACGCTTCGCTCAACGCATAGCCGAGTGTCGCGCTTTCACGCACGCGTTCGTACAACTCTTCGACCGTGGTCGGTGTGCGCTCGGTGTAACGCTCGAGCGGCGACTCGGGATACAACGCGCGCAACTCGTCGAAACTCATATCGCCCATCAACACCTGGCCGTGCACGGTCGCATGCGCGGGCAAACGCGTGCCGACGTGCACCTTCACCGAGCTGAACATCGGCTCGTGAGTCTGCGCCTTCGCGACGAACACCACGTCGCGTCGATCGCGAATCAGCAGATGCGTGCTGAAGCCGGTCGCATCGCGCAAACGTTCGAGCAGCGGCGTGCCGACATCGGTGAGTTCCAGCGAACTCAGATATTCGAAACCAAGCCGCAACACGGCAATGCTCAGCCGGAAATGGCGGTCGCCGTTCACTCGCTCCAGAAACCCCAGGGACTCGAGCGTTTGCAACAGACGGAACGTGGTGGTGCGGGGAATGCCGATGCGCCTGGACAACTCGGGCGCACCCAGAACAGGTTCGCGCGCGCTGAATTCGGCGAGGATGCGCAGGCCGCGCTCCAGACCCGGCACCAGATAGGTGGGACCGCCCGTGTTTTCTTCATCGGTGGAGTCTGCTGGATCGGGTGCATCGACAACGTCCTGTCGGGACGCCGCAGCGCGTGGCGTCGCTGCCTTGCGTACCGCTCCTGTCTGCTCTTCTTTTGCCATCTTGGCTGCCGTGTCTGCTGTTCGTCGGGTACGGACCAGCATGATAGCGCGAAGCACTCGCCCCTCTTCGCGCGGGCGGCACGGCATATGTGGTGAGCCATGCCCTCCGGCGTGCCGCCGCCAGCAAACGCGGTGCTATGCTTTGAACCGGTCCGGCGCGCGAGACTCAGGCTTCGTGCGTTGGCAACGCCTGGCGTGCGGAGGCTTACATCATGTCCGATTCCATTCAGATTCAGGTTGCCGACTCGCACCTTTATCCGGGTTGTGCCGTAAGCATTGCGCATCTTCCCGAACCGACCCGCGGTGCGGCCGCGCGGGTCGAATTCGCCGACGGCTCAGGCGCGCACGCCACCTGCCATCGACGCACGTTCGACGAAATCGAGCTGGCCGTAGACGGTTATGCCACGCAGAAACGCCATCCCATCGACGCCCGACACTGGCTGCTGCTCGCAGTCGACGCAACGCACCATAGCTGGCGCGTGAAGCGCCGGCTGACGTGAAATCGTGACGTCACGCGACGTGCTTCAACCTGAGCCACCTCTCTCGCCTTCCCGACGCTGCCCACCCGAAGCCCACTCGAGGCCCACCGATGACAGACCACGACGCCAAGCTCCCACCTGACTCCGAACCAACGGCCGGCAGCGCCCCAGACGACCCCGAGCGCCGCCGCGTACTCACCGGACTCGCCGCGGTCGGCATCGGCCTGGCACTGAGCGGTTGCAAGACCGAGTCAGGCACGTCGGGCGACACAGCCAATCGCAGCGCGGCCGACTTGCGGCTCGATGCCGCGCTGCGCGATCAGGTCAAACAGATCGTCGTGATCTACGCGGAAAACCGCAGCTTCGCGAATCTGTACGGCAACTTCCCCGGCGTCCAGCATCCGCTCGACAGCGTGAGTGCCGAGCGCTCTCTGCAACTCGATCGCGACGGCAAAACGCCGCTGCCGCGCCTGCCCGCGATCTGGGGCGGCCTCGTGCCGCAAGCGCAGGAAGTGGACGGCAAGCGCTACATGATCGACGAGAAACATATCGTCGGTCTGCGTAACGGGCCGTTCCATCTGACCGATGCGCAAGGCGCGCCTTTACCCAGCGGCGTGATCACGCGAGACCTCGTGCATCGCTTCTATCAGAACCAGATGCAGATCAACGCCGGACGCAACAACCAGTTCGCCGCATGGGGCGATTCCGGCGGGCTCGTGATGGGCCACTATCGCAATTCGGCGGACACGCTGCGCCTCTGGGGTCTCGCGCAGCAATACACGCTATGCGATAACTTCTTCATGGCCGCGTTCGGCGGCTCGTGGATGAACCACATTTTTCTGATCTCCGCGCAGGCGCCGTTCTACCCGGACATTCACAACAGTCCCGCGAAAAAGCTGGCCTCGGTGGTGGAAGGCGACGACCCGGCCGGCACGCGGCTGAAGCTGGCGGCGGACTCGCCCGCCTCCGCGCTCGACGGGCCCCCGGTTTTCGTCAACGACGGCGCGTTCACCGCCGACGGCTACGCGGTCAACACGATTGCGCCGCCGTATCAGCCGAGCAATGTGCGGCCGGCCGAAAACGGCAACCCTGCATTCGCCGACCCCGCCAATCCGCGCGTGCTGCCGCCGCAGCATTACGCGACGATCGGCGACCGGCTGACGGACAAGGGAATCGACTGGGCGTGGTACAGCGGCGCGTGGCAATACGCGCTCGATCATCAGGACACGGGCGCGGTGCCCGATTTTCAGTACCACCATCAACCGTTCAACTACTTTGCCAGTTACGCGCCGGGCACGGCTGCACGCCGCAAGTATCTGCGCGATGCGGGGCTTGGCAACGACGCGTCGACCAATCGCCTGATCGCGGATATCGACGCGGGGCGCTTGCCCGCCGTGACGTTCTATAAACCGCAGGGCGACTTGAACATGCATGCGGGCTATGCCGACGTGGAGTCGGGCGACCGTCACATCACCACGATCATCGAACATCTGCAGCGCGGGCCGCAGTGGGCCAATACCGTAGTGATCGTCACGCACGACGAGAACGGCGGCTGGTGGGACCCGGTCGCGCCGCCGAAGGGCGATCGCTGGGGCCCGGGGTCGCGCATTCCCGCGCTGGTCATCTCACCGCTGGCGAAGAAGGGTTACGTCGACCACACGGTGTACGACACGAATTCGATTCTCCGGCTGATCAGCCGCGTGCATGGATTGGCGCCGCTGGATGGCGTGGTTCAGCGCGATCGCGCGTTTGCGCAGAACGGCCTCGCGCCATTGGGGGATTTGACGGGGGCGCTGGATCTCGCCTGAACCTCATTTAAGCCTGACTTAAGTTTGCCCGCCTACAGTACGAACTCCACGCATTAGGGTCGCTGCAAAGCGGCCCGTTTTTTTGCGTGCGACTGGTCTGCTGCAGCGCATCGTTATTTCCCGACGATCTCCCGCGCGACGCTATACTTTTGCGCCCTGCCCTCGTCCCGCCTACTCATGAAGAAGTGGTTTTCCTGCCTGCTGCTCGCGCTCGCCGCTCACGCCAGCGCAGCGCCCTCCTGCTCCGACTTCACACCGAACGCGCAATGGCCAATTCTGACCAATCAGAAGATGGCGCCGAAAACGCGCCTGCTCTGCTATAGCGATTTCGCGGTCTTGCACTCGGGTCTCACGCATGGACCGCTGTGGTCGGCCGAGCATCTCACGCGCGATCACATCGAAGCGGCCAAAGACATGGTGCGCACCAACAAGTTCTTCGAAGACGCGCGTCTGCCGGAAGGCGAAGGCGCGACGCTCGCGGACTATAAACGCAGCGGCTTCGATCGCGGTCACATGGTATACCCGGTTAAAAATATACTCAACGCGGTATAGCACTGTTTGCATTTGAGTATTTATACTCGACACCCTATACTCGGTCCCCAATAGTCCAAATTGGGAAGTTATGACCGTACGCAAAATAGCGGCGTGCCTGACAGCCTTCTTGCTGCTCTCGATCGGGGTCACTGAAAGTCGCGGCCTGCGGGACTTCGTAAAGCTCGCTATACCGCATGACAGGCAAGAGCACCGCGCTAACCCCCTCGGACGGAATGAAGCGCTGGCTCTATATTCGTTGTCGCAAAAGCAGCTTTCATTCGAAGCTTGTATCGAACAATTCCCGGCGCGAAAGCCACTAGACATTGGTCAGGTGGCGGCATATATGAAACCATTGGCGCTGTGTTCGGACAACTTTGCAGTGGTGTACTCGAAAACCAGCAAAACGCCGCTGGTGGTTGTCGAGCGGCTGACAGCGGCCCAGCTTCAGGATGCCAAGAGTGAAGAACGGACCAATCAGTTCTATCCTGACCCGCGCATTCCCCAAGGCGGTCGCGCGGAACTGAGTGACTACCGGGGCCAGCACCCGTCATTGGACCGAGGGCATCAGGCGCCAGCCGCAGACGCACCAAATCAGAAGGCAATGGCTCAGTCATTCGCGCTTTCGAACATGGTGCCCCAAGACCCAACAAATAACAGAAAGGTCTGGAACAAAATCGAAGGCGACGTCCGGAAGTTTGCCCGACGAGCGAAAGGAAACGTCTTCGTTTTTACCGGCCCGCTCTTTGATCAGGGCTACTCGACAATTGGAAAAAACAAGGTGTGGGTGCCCACCCGATTGTTCAAGCTGGTATATGACGAGTCTTCACGGCGCGCGTGGGCTTATGTTCTTCCCAATGCTCAAACTGGAATCGAACGGCCTTTGGACTACGCAACGTTCGTGAGCGCCACCGGCCTGCACTTTTTGGACGATCTGCCGGTGGCCGGTTCGGTCGGCCGCTCCTGAAAATCGAGGGTTCATCATCCCAATGATTTATACGGAATCTGTTCTCGTCCGGGACAATATCCGTGCAGACACACCGACCATCTTGCTTCTCGTTGGCTCGGTGCCGTTTGAACCACTTCTCGAATTTTTCCGAGAAAAGTGCGTTTCTCTTTCCTCCGAGCGCAGCTACGCCCAAGCAGCGGGGCGGTTCATCGAATGGCTCTCGGTGCGGGCGGATGAGTTCGAGGAGACATCGAAACGTAGCCTGCTCTACACGGCATTTGTCCATGACTTACGCTTTGGCACATACCAAAATTGCCTGGACGTCCACGGGCTGAACTGGACGCCGACCAGTCATCAAAATCTTAAACGGCTAATAAACGCACTTTTGGAGTTGAGCGACTGGTTAAGCCGCCGTCATAGCGCCACGATGCTGAACCCAATTCATCATCAAGCATCGGCCGCTGACCAACTTATTTTCTGGCGCAAATGGAATAAACAGAAGAGCGGCTCTCTCTTGGCGCACACGAAGAGTCATCGCCGAGTTGCCGAAAGTGTTTTCGCAGTGCGCCAGGCTGGCTTGCCTAGGACGCGGAATGGGATGCTGGAAGAAGCCAAGGCTTTTCCAGCCGACCGTCTGAATGATTTGCTATGGAATGGATTTGCCAATCCCGGTAACGAAGGCGACCCACGACCATGGGTGAAATACAACTTGCGAGACATCCTCATTACGCTGCTGTGTGCCTACGGTGGTTGCCGCGCCTCGGAGCCCCTCCACCTGTGGGCTGACGATGTATTCGTAGATCCGGACCATCCAGACATGGCGCTTGTTTTGATCCACGACCCTAGCGATGGCATGGCCGAATACACTGACCCATTCACCGGAAACCGCCGAAAGATCGTCCGCGCCGACTTTTTGCAACGCTTTTGCGGAGGCCGAAAACCGTTGACTCGGGAAACTGGCCGTCGGCATGCTGGATGGAAAGGATGTCTGCTGACACACCGAGAACGCAAAGCTTTCCAGGTCATCTGGGTTGATAGGAATGCCGGACGGATTTTCCTGACACTATGGCGGTTTTATATTCAGTATGTTCGGCCCGTCACTCCGCACGTTCCTTGGGCATTCGTCACCAAGCACGGCCAGCCCTTGGGCGTAGAGGGCTTTGACGATTCGTTCAGGTCCGCCGTACGTCGTATTGGGCTAACACCTGCTAAATGGGCTGGTACGTCAAGCCACGGACTCCGACACCGTTACGGTCAGTGGCTTAATGAACTCGGCTTAGGCGACAAGGAAGGGCAAGTCGCGATGCACCACCTTAACTCCAAAAGCCAAGAGGTCTATCGCCAGCTAGGTCTCGCGAGGGTGGTTGACGCAATTGACAAGGTGTCAATTTCGACGTTGCCTGAATTTAAGGAAGCCGAATGACTCTGATTTGCCAGCTCGACCAGTATTCCGTCGCGACCAGCGAACTGACCGGCCGAACCATATATATAAACGATGCGCTTGACCAGTATCTCGTATCGCCCGTCATCAGTTTTGCAGACGTGGCAACGATTGCGACTGGCTGGCTGAGAAAGATCGAGGCGGCTCCTCCCGAAAGGCGTCCTCCGCCACGACTGCGTGCGGCGGTGGCGGTATTGGCTGAATGCCGGTCTCGTGAGGACGTAGCCGAGGCGTTGCACGCCGTCCTTGTTATCCAGTATCGCGATCGGTTGACTACCAGTTCAGTGCATATTTTCCAGCAACTGCTGGTCGTGCTGCTCCTGCAACTTTGGTCTTGTGGCGCTATCGCCTGGCCCGCGAAAGAACAAGTTCCGTTTTCCAATCCTGCGCTAATGCTGGCCAACCCAGGATTCACCGAACAACCCTTGTCCTATCTGACGCGGATTCGCTCGTATCTGAACAGAGGCGGCACAGACGACGCAGCCAACTTCCGATTCATCTTGGACCACATCTTGTCGCGGGCCGGCATCATGGAAATTGGCGACATTACCCCGAAAACGTTTTATCTTATAGAGGACCGTACTCGGCGCGGCAAACTGCGTTCCACTGGAATTCAAGGTGTGTTGAATGTCTTGCGAGAAGAACACCATCAGCAAGCCATTAGCTGGGCTCCCGAAGACTTCGGCTTTTTCAAGTCCAAGATGGGTCATCTAGCGCGAGACGAGAATTTCGCCTGGCTGGTCTCGAATGACCCCGCAATGGCTAGCTGGGCGCGGTTAGCCATTGAGCATCTAGAAACCAATCCAACAAACTTCCGAAAACGGAAGTCTTCTCTCAACAACTTTCTAAAGCATTACCTTGATCATCCGGAATTGCCGCGCAATCCGGCCGAGTATTTTGACGTCCGGCGACGGCCGGAGGCGCTGTTCGTCACGCCTGGGAACAAGGGCCGTCAAGTCATGGCAGTTATCCACGAATTCCTGAACGAAGTGCTCTTCAAGGTCTGCGCCCAGCCGAACGACAATGAAGTTCCCATCTTGATGCCGGGTTTTGTAAATCCACTTCCGAAGCCAAGCTACAAGAACGTGAATAAAGGCGAAACCCATAGGGAGGCCATGCCGACTCGAATGATTTGCCTTGCAGCTCACATTCTGACGGAGAACGACTTCGCTTGGGCCAAAGAAGCTGGGCGTATCAACGATGCTTTCCGATGGCTAAATCCGGAAACCGGCGAATTCGACACGGTGTGGAGCCCAGTGAGGGCGTACGCCATCCTGATCAAACTCCTGTTGCCCGCCCGAACCTACCAGGTACGCATGCTCGATAGTGGAGAAGGAGATACCTTTCGCTACGAATGCGACGATCTGTGGGAAATTAACCAAGGCGTTCATCGACCACCGGTTGCCGGAAAACCAATTGAACGTGGCGTGTTCCGAAAGTATAAGCGCAGGGATGGCACTGACGGCGCAGTGTTCTATTTCAATACCAACAAGACCGCGGACATTGAGAGCGTTGTGAAGGGCTATCTCATGCCTTGGGAGAAGAAGGACGCGTTAAAACTCCTGAAGGACCTGCGCAACTGGCAGGAGAAGTACAATCCGGTAAAAGGACCTACCGCGTGGTCTGACATCGTTGAATTAAAGAAGATCAAGCATGCCGACGATCTTGCCAAGATGGGGTCCAACTTCTTCCTGTTTCGTGACCCAGCCAACAAGACTCGTCCGGACCTGCCTATAACCGATACGCGTGTGCGCAATCTGTGGCTGAAGCTAATGGACGAAATGGAGCATCGCCTAGCGGAGGGGGGCGAAAATCTCAGCAATGGCGACGCTATTAAGTTGATTCTGGCCCGGGACCATACGGGGCAGCCCACATCCGCGACCTTCGATCTGCATAGCCTGCGGGTCTCCATCATTACCGCCATGTACGAAGAAGGCGTTCCGCCGGAATACTTAATGAAGATCGTCGGCCACGCCACTGTTCTGATGACTCTCTACTACACAAAGATCAATGCGGAGACTTTGAGCTTGCGTATGGACGAGGCGTTACTGGAACGTCAACGTAAGTCACAGGCGGAAATGGCTGGCTTCATTAAGCGAGCCAGTCGGCAGGAACTGGAGCACGCTGTTGCCTTTCGGCATCCCTCCGCACTGGACGCGACAGCAAGCGGAACTGGTGTGGGGATGCTGGTCATGGACCACGGAATCTGTCCTGTCGCGGCCAAACGCTGTCATGAAGGCTTGGCGGTCACAGACCCCGCCGTCGGCGTCACTCGCTATCAAGCTGTACCAGGCGGCGCTACGAATTGCACACGTTGCCGGTTTTTTATGACCGGTCCAGCCTTCCTCTTTGGGTTGGAGGCGCATGTAAATGATTTGGCATATCGGCTAAAGAAAGCCTCCTTCACGTTCGAGAAAGCTCAAGTGAATTTCGACACATTAGTCGACGTCCACGCAGCTGTTCTGGGGGAGAAGAGGCCTTTCCATCAGCAGCGAGATTTGGAACTTGCTGAAACTGCTTTCGAATCAGCGACAGCAGAGGTGGACGGTATTGCTTTGAGCCTTCAGTCAGCGTATGCCCTCACCGAACAATGTCTTCACATCGCTTCCAGGTACCTTGGCGATGGTCTCTCGCTCGTTGCGGCGGGCGGCACCGGACAGCTGGAAGCCGTCCTGTCTGAAAGCCACGAATTCGATCAGCTCAATCGCATCTGCACAAGTGCAACGCTATTCGACGGCTTGCATATCAACTGGCAGCGCCCGAATCTTGAACGAGCGAGACTGTTTGACCGAATGCTTCGCAATTCCGGGCATGAACCGCGCCTCTCTTTGCTCGATGACGAAGCCACCCTTCATGTGGCCAACGCCATGGCCGGATTTCTATATGCCCGTTTGGACCTAAGCACAGTACACGCACTAGTCGACGGCCGTACCACGCTGCAAGCGCTCGGGCTGGACAAAGCCTTTATGGGCGAACTAGAGCGCCTAGAGCCCAAGACCTTGGCTTCGGCCAGATCTCCGCATGTATTGGAACAATCATGACCAAGCAATATGCCTCAACGACCCTCGACATTTTGCGAGATGCCCGACAGCTTTATCAGATGCACAGAAACATGACAACCAAATCGTCCAAAGTTGAGAACCTCGATAAGTTATGGGAGGTGCTCAAGATGATTCAGGACGAGGGCGGCAGAGACTACTCTCTTGCTGAAGTGGGGCGACGCCTAGAAAAGCTCGACGGACCAAAGACGCAGAGTCTTCGAAATACCCAAGGCGCTCACTATCGGGAAATTATCACCGCGTACGCGAACGCGGTCAGTGGTGCAACTCGATACGTGGCCAAAACCAAATCTAACGTGGAGCAGGCCCTAGCACTGGTTACCGATCCCAGTATTCGATCGATCCTCCGGGTGGCACTCGATGAAGCTAAGCGACTGAAGGTGGTCAATGACAACCTACACGCCGCCTTCAAGACATTTCAGGTGGGAACCGCATTACCTAAGGCAGAGATCCCAGTAGCGGCGGAGACGCAACGACCGAGCCTGACGAATGAAAACGCCCCCGCAGCGCTATCTCCGCGCCTGCTCAACGCTCTGCGAAAAGGCCTCGATAAAACTCGCCTTGCGCAGCAAGGCTTGCAAGTGGCCATAGACGGCAGCGTGCAGAACGATCATGGCGACAAGCTATTCCCCCCTTCTTTCGCTACCGCGATTCAGGCGATTCTAGACAATCATGGCGTCTCCGCTTCAAGCCGACCTCGTTAAGATGCAAAATTGCAAACGGGACACGCTCGGAGCGCATCTAGGGCATTCTGCAGGGGAGCGGAAACTGTTGGACTGGGCGTCCTCATAAATCAAGAACTTGCCAACAAGTTCGATCACGCGCCAGACGACGTGGAACCGAATAAACTAGACGCGGCGGACTTTGACGGGAATCGTTGGATTTGCCGGAGTGTGAGAGCGGCCCGCGTTGCGCCGGTCGTGAAGGCAGCGTGCGGCCGGCCAAGGCCGCCGCCGGTAACGGTGCCGCCCGTGTGGTATATCACTCCTGCACCGTAGTTTTGTCGTGCACTTTGCGTCATGCAATACGCATCAGACGAACACTGAAGTCGCGAAAGTGAGCGCACAATCAATATAAAAACGACGAGAGGGTGCCTCTTGGAGTGGCGCAGAGACGGGCAATGCATAGCGTTGTATAAATAAAGACGAGAGGCCATCAATGGAAGACCAAAACGCAGAAAACGCTTATCGACCTGCCGACGCGCCGGAGGGAGAAGCCGCCGTCGATCTCGAAGTCAAACGAGCCGCCGCTCGGCTTAAAGCGAAAGAGAGTTTGATTGCATCACTTGCCGGTGGTGATTTTTCAAATCAGCAGACGCGAGTCGCGCATATCCTTAATTTGCATCCCGCTGCTCGCAATAGTGACGTCACGCTATCTCTGAAATACTGGGAGACATTCCAGCCCGAACTGTACAACCCAGAAGGAATCAAACCAGCAGATTTTTTTAAACTCGATCGGGTTCCGTTTCTTGTTCGGGCGCGGGCGAAGATTCAAAACGAATATGAGTTGTTTCAAGCCGAAGACCAGATACGACGGCGTCGCAAGAACCGCGAAGACGACATGCGTGAGGCGGTATTAGGTGATGACGCGCCAAGGCAAACGCTGCAAGTCTTCTCGGACGAGACTGGCAAGAACGAGGAGCACGTGATCATTGGTTCAGTTTGGGTATTGAATGGGCGTGCCGTCTATGACGTGACTAAGGCCATCAAAGATTGGCAGGCTGGTTCGAAATTTGCGAAGCGTGAAATGCACTTTTCCGCGTTTGGCCGTGGAGATTTGCACGCTGTGGATGAGTACCTGAATATTGTGGCTGCGAACCGGGAATATCTGAGCTTTAAATTGATGGCGATGCCCAAGCGCAACACCCGACGCTCCATTGAAGAAATCGTGCAGCGGCTGCACGAGATGATGCTGGTGCGTGGTCTGCGTCACGAGATCGAGAGCGGGCGGGTTGGGGTACCGCGCCACGTTGGGGTGACGGTGGACGAGGAACAATCGATTGACCGAATCGTATTATCAGAGATTCGGAATACGGTAGCAGAAGGGGTCGAACGTGCCCATCTCGATGGAGTAACACTTGACGAGCGCTTCAACGCGGTGTCGTCAAAAGAAAGCGCTCTTATACAGCTTGCAGACGTAATAGCAGGAGCCGCGAATCGACGGCTCAATTTTCGAGGCGATCGAAACTTTAAGGATGATATCGCTGACCGCATAATGGATGTTTTGGGCCTGCAATTGGAGGAAGGCGTCGCAGCGGAAATAGATGCGGCGGTGCTTTTCAAGATTTGATCCGCCTCAGGCAGATTCGTTAGTATCTTGTGAGTCGGAATGAGCCGAACAACTAGAATCGCAGCACTTCGAACAGGTTAAGTACAACATGATGCGAGAGAAATTGTTCACCGTCACTGCGACGGCGAAGATCAAAGGGGTAAAGGACCGGCGCAACATTCGCCCCCTCGCGGACATCAAAGAGCGTATCGCATACGATCCAGGGACAGGCTCGTTCACGTACCGTATTGACTGCGACGCAGGTTACGCCGGAGAGGATGCTGTGTGGCGTTGCCGCAGAACTGACAACGTTGGTACCCCCTACGAGAGCACGCGTTACTGGGAGTTGGTCAAATTCGCGAGCGACCATTGGTACGATCCGCGCAAACTCGCATACTACTTTGTGACTGGCGCGTGGCCTCCCATCGACATGTGGGTCGCAGGTGGCAAGAAATTCGACTACTCCGCCGAAACACTGCAACTCGTGGTGTCTGGTGAACGCCCTCTGCACGCCACGACTGCAGAATCAGATACGACCCCGATCGTATCGGAGACGCGCGCGCTGCAGCCGAAAAAAGGACGGCTCGCACGCCTGTTTCGCCTCTAGCCAACTGAAACGGATTCCCAGCAAATCGAAAAACTCAGGAATCTGCTGTCTTTGGCCGGTCGGGAGCGACATCAACGACTCGACCGGCCTCGCGATCCAGATAGGAGGTTCGAATCCCTTTCAAATGCAAATCACTTACGGCGCGCGCGATGGCTTCGTTTGCGCGATCCAGGAACTCTTGGCTGCGCATGAAGCGTCCCAATTTGTCAGGCGGCATAGCTTCCCCACATCTGTTTAGTCTTATCCGAAGCATACGCGTTCGATGCCGGACTTACGAGGGTCCCGCTGGGCGCGACCAAATAACCTCAAGTAGGAATTCGTTTTCCAAGAAGATACGCTTTGCGCCAGCAACGGTCGTTCCAACAGCAGCACCTGCGTCCCTCGCACCGCTGGAGCCCAGTTGCCACCCGCCACCGCGTCGAAGCAGATACAGTAGCATCAGTAGCCAACCGATCTGTCGGACGCTATTGCGCGATGGTCACGCGATGCTGGCTTCGCCCCGCGTCTCTGTCCCAATCTGGTCCGCACCGTAAGGAATTGCAATGCTCGCCCACATCAGCTTTGCAGCGCAGCAGCACTTTGGCCGGGCTCCCGACAGGTCAAAGTGTCGCGGGGGCCCAACACTCAAGACCTAAGTGTATGCCAACAGCTTTAATGGCTTGGTAGATTCCAGATTCTATAGGAAAATACAATACCCAGAATTCAAAGTTTCTATTGCGCGATGAGCCTAAAACCAAAATTTATTAGCTTATTTTCGGGGTGTGGCGGCCTAGATTCTGGGTTTATAGAATCCGGATTTAACTGCGTACAAGCTTTCGACATTGATAAAAAAGTTATTGATGTACATACAAGAAATCTGGGAGATGCTGGAGTCGTCGCAGATTTGCGCGATATAACGAAAGAACAGCTTCTGCAATATGGCAAACCCGCGATAGTTGTCGCTGGATCACCTTGTCAGGGTTTCTCGACAGCGGGAAAGCGAGATCTTCATGATCCACGCAACTCTTTGCTTTTGCATGCCGGCCGGCTCGCAATCTCGGTCAAGCCACGCGTTTTCATTGCAGAGAACGTCGCTGGAGCACTATCTGGCGAGCATAAGGCGTATTGGCTTCAGCTAGAGCAAATGCTTAGGCATGCGGGCTACCACACCAAAACGTTAAAGCTCAATGCTTCCAATCTTGGTTTAGCTCAGCTCCGTTCGCGCGTAATAATGATGGCATGGACAGGGTCAACTGATCCGGACTTTAAAGAGCCGGAATCAGACGCTCAAACTTTGGGGGATGTACTTAGCAACATGCAAGGACTTCCCCAACATGACCCGAGACGACTTGCCCGCGATTCGTCTCACTATCTAATCGCAAAACGTATAGGACGAGGTCAGAAACTTTGCAATGTTCGCGGCGGGAAAGCGTCCATACATACATGGGATATCCCTGAGGTGTTCGGTAGCACGACGCTCGATGAGCGCGCCCTGCTGCACGTGACAATGAAACTGAGGCGGCGTGAACGGATACGTGACACAGGCGACGCCGACCCTGTTTCGATCACCTCTCTGAAAAGGGAAATTGGCGCGGGTGCAACGAACCTTGTTAAAGGATTAGTTCGTCGCGGTTATATGCGAAAAATAGATGACGCCTACGATCTTGCCAATACATTCAATGGCAAGTATAGAAGGCTAGATTGGAACTCGATGTCCTTGACAGTCGACACTCGTTTTGGAGATCCTCGATATTTTCTTCATCCCTCCGAACACCGGAGTTTCACGGTACGCGAGGCTGCTCGGATTCAAGGATTTCCCGATAGCTTTATTTTTGACGGACGTCCGGTCGATAGTTATCGGATGATTGGAAATGCTGTTCCGCCACCCATGGCTAAATTCATAGCGGACACTATAAAACCGTTATTCAAATGATGGGTTAGTTATCTCTGCCGTCTTGGGAAAATTGATGAATTATCCGGAAAGTCCAATCGACAGTTGGATCCAGTACTCGGTGGAATACAGTCAAAAAACAGTACGCCTGAAGCAACTCTACGAGCTTCAGGCCGAGTTTTTGTTCAATCAGTATGAGCCGACTAAAGCCGTCCCCGCAGACGACGGCATGGATTTTATCCTACGCTTGGATCGGTGGGTGGCAGGATTTGACCAACCCGAGCACAGGTGGAGTGCATTCCATGGCCTGCGCTATTTCTTCTTCGTCGGGCAGCATGAGACAGACGAACTATATCGCTGCGCCGTCCAGCACATCTTCCTTCGGTGGCTGTCCGATCACGCTGGGTTAGATATATTTGCCGAAGACTTCCCGACCGCTCTTCAAGCGGAGGCGGACTTTTGCTGGCCTTGCCCGGTCACGGACAGCTTGCGAATAAATAGTCTCTTGCATCGAACCGGCATCGATAGCCAATCTTTGAGGCCGGACTGGTTGAGCCTGAAACAACTCGGAGATCGGGACAAAATTGAAAAATACGTCTCAAAGAAAAATATCAAATATCTAGTACTCTTCGAAGACTTTGTTGGATCCGGCCAGCAATGTGAAAGAGCAGCGAAATTCGCCTTGCAGGCATTTCCCGGCCCTATCCTTTTGATCCCTCTCATTGTTTGTCATCCGGGCGATGAGATCCTGCGGCAACTGGCTTTGGACTCAGGTGGTCGGCTAACCTACTCGCCCGTCGTTGTTCTTAATTCCGAATGTCTGATTGGCGAGATGGTATCCGAAAATGAACCTAAATCTTTTGACGGTTTCAGAAAGGCTATGGATTATGGATACAAAAAAGGCGGATTCAATTTAAACGGCGGGGCCTATGGATACGACAAGGTCGGTAGCTTAGCAAGCTCGTACAGCAACTGCCCAAATAATACTCCGCCAATTTTTCATGCACAAAGCGAGACTTGGCCTTTCCCACTGTTTCCCCGAAAGAGGAGAGTCTAATGGCTACGCTCAGATTCGATAACCCATTTCATGACCTGTGGGTAACTGAGATATTGGACCCATGGGCTTATGTTCGTATGTTTAGTCCGATTCTGGTAAGTGATACGGAGGAGCTATTTTCTCGAGGCCATGTTGTGCTTAAAGGCAGACAAGGTAGTGGAAAAAGCATGCTCCTGAATCTCTTGGAGACATCTACGAGAGTAGCGTACGCGCATAGCCAAACGAAGTATCCTGTACCGTTGAAACAACGGCAATTTATTTCGGCCGGCGTGCAGCTATCAAGAGAAAATTCGTCGTTGGTCGCTGCACGTTCAGCGGAATTGCCGGAGAACCAGCGAGCAAATATTGTTGCGGCCAATTTTGCTGACTATTTAAATTCGCTTCTCTGCTTAGATCTTTTGAAAAATGTTTCATACTTAGCCCAAGAGCAAGCGAAAGACCACAAAATTTTGGAAGAGGTGCCGGTTAATCTAACTGGCGAGTGTCAGCTCTCACTCTTCGCAGCGTTATTTAAAGGGGAAGGTTGGTCAGGATTCGTCGATGAGAAATGCGCGACGATCGATCGGGCGATCGAGTGTCTCGAAGACCGGCTGCGCGCTCACAAAAATTACTTCAACCTTAATATTGATAAGTTGCCGGACGAGATCGAGACTAGCCGCTCCACCGCTGGCGTCCCCATGGCCGAATTGGCATCTGCTCTACGCGAGTCTGGAATTCTTCCGATCGAAACACTAGTGCTCCTGCGGATAGATCAGCACGAGGAACTTTTCGAATTGGAGAGGCACACGGGGCTCGGGCATGTTTTTAGGCAGGTGATAAATTCGGCGTTGGCCCGCCGTGACCCTCGGGTCGCATATCGGATTGGTACGAGACACTATGCTTGGAAGGCGGATCTGACTGCTTGGGGAAGTGGTGCTCCGCTGGAAGAACTTCGCGATTACAGCGTAGTCGATCTCGACGCGATCTTGCGTCGCGGAGAGCACACAAAGAAGTGGAAATTCCCCACGCTGGCGAAGGACGTGTTGCGAAAACGATTGGAAGGTGCGGGATTTAAAGTAGATGGCAACGACATGGAGGTGTTGTTTGGACGCTCGATGGAACCTGCTGATCGGGCCCGACGGTATATAGGCGGATCGAAAAGTCTGGTGCGAGCCGAGTCATCATGGGCTCCCGAATGGAAATCCTATCTTGATAGCCTTTGGAACGGCGGTGACCCGTTGGAAGCTCGCTTCGGTGAGGCGTGGTTGCGGCAAGCGATACAGAAGCGCCGGCGGATCGCGCAGAATGGCATGCAAGCTACTGGTTTGCCGTGGAGAAAGAGCCCATGGTGGGTGAAGGAACGAAATGAGATTGCTCTTATGCAGCTAGCCGGCGAGCGGCAACAGGCGTTAGTTTGGAGCGGCGAAAGGCAAATTATCGATCTCGCAGGTCATAATATTTTGGCCTTTATGACAATTTGCAAAACTGTTTGGGCAACGTGGCAGCGCCGCAATCCAGGAGACGCTGATAAAAGATCAGCACTTCCGCGCTTTTCCGTAGATGACCAAGTTATCGGCATCACCGAGGCTAGCCAGATTTGGTTCAAAAAAATTCAGGTGGGGTTAGAAGCCGATCAACGCACCCGTCTGGTCACTGTGCTAGGAGGTTGGTTCAGGCGTAGGATGCTTGAGGACCAGGCGTTATCGTACCCTGGACACTCAGGCTTCAGCCTACTGCAATCGGATATCTCCGCTGAAGATTTTATTGTGTCGATAATAAAATCCTGTCGAGATCACGGTGATCTATTGGAGTCAGCTCATACCACGAAGCATCGAGACCAAGCGCCTCGGCTTAAGTGGTACTTGCATCCCCTTCTTTGCCCATTATTCAGAATACCCCACATCAGAACCAAGGAGCCTATCTATTCGTCACCGCAGGAAATTCAGCTTTTGTATGCAAATCAAAAGCGGCAAAGCACGTCCTTCCGCGAATCAAGCTCATTTAAGGACGACACGCAACTTGGATTGCCGGGGATCTAACAACTATGAATCTGAGACCCTGGGGCTCCATTGGCTGGCTCCTTCCCAAGATCGGCATCGAAGCATGGCATGTTATAACCTCCGCCTCGTTTGAGGATCGGTGCATCGCACTCGTCGATCTGATGAATTCGAACGGTCCTCGAATCAAATCATCCACGTTGTACAAGATCTCAAATCCTCCGTCGGAATCATGGACAGAAGCAGCTCCCGTCGTTAAGGCCAACTTCGACTCCCTCAGCGCCTCCTTGAGCGCGCAGAGCACCGCGATCATTGAGGCGGATCTCCTTTCTCAACTAGGGTCAGTACTTTCGTTGGACCAACTTAACCCCGATGGTTCTGAGTCCGTGGTTCTTGATATCACGACGCTGCCCAAGCGTTTCTTCCTATTTGCATTGAAACAACTAGTAAATAGCGCCAAGGTTCAGAACCTTGTCGTGACGTACGCCGCTGCTAAGCAGTATCCAGAAGCTGCGCTTTGCGAAAACGCTCTGCCTCCGGCTGCGCTCCAAGGCTTCGGCCGCGTTCAACGGCTACGAAACTCGCCGCGTATGTTTGTGGGAGTCGGATATACGGCACTTAGCATCGAAGGACTTCTCGAAAAAGCGGGGAACTCAAAACTGGACTTCCTGTTTCCGTTTCCGCCTGCTTCGCCTGCCTTTCGCAGAAACTGGTACCTATTGTCGAAGCTGATGCCAGCAGACAAGCCGTTCGGTACGGAGATTCACCGCGTTCATGGGATGGATGCTTTCGAGGTTTTTGAACGCCTCTATGCGTGGGGACAATTTCGAGACCTAGACCTCGTCCCGCTTGGCCCAAAGCCACACGCTCTCGGTATGGCAATGGCATCCATGCGGCTCGAGGGGACGGCAGAGCTAATCTACGCGCAACCTCAGTCTTATCACGTCAACTACTCGCAAGGGATAGCGCTAGATGAGAGTGGTAGACCAAAGATATACGCGTATTGCCTGAAACACCGTGGAAAAGTACTCTTTTGATATGCACGCAACAACTGAAGCGTCTTTGTATTCAGAGACGCTCCGAACCGTCGACTTAATGCTTGAGCACGGCGTCAAGCTCCTTCGCGAAGCTAAATGTCAGCGCGCTATGGCGGTGATGCTGTCGGCAACTCGACCTGTCACGTTACGCGCGGGCGACAAACCTGTCGTGTAAATCTAGGCTCGCCGTTGACCTGCTTGACCACTGACACATAGCCTTCGTCAACATGAACGGTAGGAATATCGTCCGGAATATCAGTACAACTTCCATCTGCCGTATATTCCATAGCGGCAAGTATCCGCATTAAAGAATCGTGAGCAACCGACCCATTCATAAGTTCCTGCGGCGCCACTACTAAGGTGACGGACACAATGAGGAGGGCAATCGGAGTGAATAGCTCACTCAATTCTCGTAGCCGCGGCCCGGCGATAATATTCCGATTACTGACCACGTTGCTGCCGTCACGAATGCGTCTCCACCAGCGGTGCAGCTTGCCCGGTCCTCCAGCACGCCACCATGAGAAACTATTGCCCGTATTGCGCAAAACTAGTCTTGGAAAATTGAGCGAAAACTGCGCAAGTGCACAAAGAAACACTAAAGCTGCCACGCATTGCATAAAACGCAAGCAAAAGCAGCAAGATGACAGCAAGCCAACAAAGCTTGGAAAGTACTTCGCATCAGCGTGTGCGAGGCTTCTAGTGATTCGCGTTGCGTCAGCGTGACCAAGCCATACGCAAAATGCTGTTGCCGAAAGATACAGAATTTTCCCCAGCGCCTTACTCCACCACCATCTCGCTATAGTTTTAAATGTGGCATATCCGTGCCTGCATGCGCCAAACGCTGCGGCGGTTGCAACCGTTGTAATCTCGGCGGGCGTAGAGAGAAAATTCGAACGCCGTCCTAGCATCACCAGAGCAAGGGACCCGAGCGAATACATCATAAGTCCGCCGTAAATTATCGGTACGTCGGGAGGAACCTCCCTAAGTGGCCTTAAGGCCTTCATTACTCGCATGAAGCGCCTTCCAATCCTGTACCGGAAGAGCGACCAACACTTTAACCATTCGTGGAATATCTGCGTGAGCATCCATATCAAAAGTGCAGAAGCAACGTACTTCGAGCCACTTCCGGTAGTGGCTAGCTTGGTTGCTGCCACTAAACCTACGAACACTACGGCCAGACGGACGATAGGCCGCCGGAAGCTCAATACGAGTAGTTCAATCCAGTATCTCGGATGCATAACGATGTTTTTTTGAGTGTAATCGTACAGCTTGATTCATGACCTCTCCAAGCCGAAGACGACGCAGCTTGCTCTACGCGAGGAGTGCCGCCTTGCTAACGCCTTTTGTACAACCGCCGACGTGCCCCGAAGGCAGCAGGTAGATTGTCCCAGTGTCAGACCAAGATTAACGGCTCGAGATCGGGGAATCTTGATACGGTAGGGCGAGGCGCATCCGGAAATATTTTGCTGCAGTTGTCGGCAACGCCGCCGTACGAGCATATCCGGTCGGCGTTCGTAACCCGGTGAGGGCGCCTCATGACAGCGCAAAGGCCAGATAGACGGCCGCTGCTGACCTGAGCTATTGTCTGGCTGCCACGGCGCATGTCGAAAATGACGGATTCGATGACGACCCGAAACTGCGGGTGACCTACAGCTCATCGGCCATCGTCCCATATGGCCTTGCGGCGATGGCGCTCTAGGATGAATCTACGCGACGCGCACGCCCAGTAGCGGCAGGATGTGTGCAACCCTCCATGATGTTTTCAACAGATCAACGATTAAGTTAGGCCGCATCTCACGGAAACGCGCCGTCAGCACGGTGCCAGACCCGCGCACTGCACCGGCGCACGCGGCAGGCTTGCCACGTTGATATTTTGGCGACCACAATCGGGCTTTTTCGCTTGAAAGAATTACAGCGCATGTGCTCGATGTCTTCCCAAAACCACATCGCTGATTGGATCATTTGTTCCAAGAGGCGTTCGGGCAGAGTAATGGCTTCGAAGGGCGGATGCTTGGGGCCATCGTGCGGTCCAACGATACGGTAGGGACCTGCTACTAACACTTCTTTTGGCTCTATCCAGTGGAACCAGAGTTTCGGGCAAAGCTCATGCACCTTCCGTGCGGAAGCACCGTCGCCATGCCTGATAGCGTTCGCCAGATTTTGTAGGATGTCGAGGTCCGGAAAGATGTCGAACGCATGAAGTGGAACACCCATCAGCCGAACGAAGTGATCTTGCAGGCTGTGCGGCTTTCCTTCCCAAGTTGCCCGCTCCAAAGCGTGGGCGTTAGGCGTGTTGGTTAGCTTCCTCTCTCGCTGAATCAACATCGCTCGCAGCCCACGTTCCCACATCGACTGCACTGCGATTAGGTAACCCTCAACGGTCGTTTGGAAGAGCTCAGCATAGTCGTCAGTAATAAAGATTTCTGCTGGATCGTCGCTTGCATGAAGCCTGGTGATCTCTGCATCAAGCGCTTGAAGTGAGGGTCGAACAACTTTTTCCCTGAAGAGTTCAAGCGACTGCAAGTGGCTGTCCGGAAAACCAACTGATTCGTGATCAAGCCAGGCGTAGTTTGTGATGTCGTAGTCCAATTGGCTCATGCGCTTGTTGATTGGCGAGAAAAATGAAGGGATTCTGTGTTATCAAGCGGCAAATATACTAGCCGAAATCAAATTGGTCGAATGACCGGTAGCAGCCGAGTTTCAGCCATTTATCACCGTCCAGCGAGCCCCCCTTCTGGCCGATCACTGACTCATGCAAATGGCAGACCACCTGAATCTCACACGGCCGGGATCGGCAGCACGCGACCCTTAGCAGTCACTTGGACGATGTCTCAAACAGCTTGCTGCGATCTGTCAGACAGACGGTGTGGCATTTCTATTGAGCCTGTTTTTTGATTATCGGATAGCATTACAGTCGAACTGCTCTGAAGGTTAAACTAGTCAATTGAACCTCTTCCGTAAGAACACTGATCCCGCCCGAAAAAACAGCCATGGCAACCGTTAAACGTCGCTCCTTCAATCAAGTCAAAGAAGAGATCTCCTTTCGCGTGCTGAGGCAAAAAATCCCAGAGGCATGGGTGATACACGAGTACGGACCGGACTACGGAATTGATTGCGTTGTTGAACTTTTCGACTACGTTGACGAAGCCAAGGAAGTTGCCGAAACGCTTGGCGAGCACTTCTACGTACAACTCAAAGCTTCCGACTCGGTTCATTACACAACTAGGCGTGCTTATTCCCGCGGCAATGTAGCGAAGGGAACGCTATCGGAAAACAAAGCTGAGTACATCGACATAGCAGTCGCAAACTTTCAGCTTGATGTTTCTGACCTCTTGACTGTTGAACTTCTAGGACCTGCGGTACCCGTACTACTAATACTTGTTGATATCCAGACTGAACGCGCTTTCTTTGTTTGTTTGAATGATTATCTCGAAAAGATCATCCTGCCCGAAGATCCATCATTTTTCGAAAAAAGTTCTAAGCAGCTTCAAATCCCTATCCAAAACGAAATATTGCCGCGCGATGTCAATTTGGTCCCGCTTAGGGCCTATGGAAAACGAGCAAAGATGTATGGGGCGTTTACGCGCTTTGCCTTTCAGAAAAAGGAGATTGAAAGAACAAGAGGTTTAGCTAATTTCAATCCGACGACATCTGCTGAGGACGATCTTGAAATGCTCCGTGTATTTACTGAGAGCGCATTGCGTCAGGAGGTATGGCGGGGACACGACTTTTGGGAGCCAATGCAATGGAGTCTGAACGAGCTGGAAGACGTTCGACAGAACCTCGCAGCGGGCATCGAGCACCAAGATCTCGATCACTTCAAACAGTACTGTGAGGAATACGTTTGGCACCGGCTTTGCAATCTTTCCAGTATGTACGAGGAACTCGTGCGGGAGTGGTTCTTGCCAACTGTACTCGCACAACTCGCCTCGTATCCTGAGGTTGGCAAGCTGCATACAGGAGAGAGCTAGTCCGTCGCATGAGTCGACTTACGTCGGCAGGCCACCTATCCAAACTTGGCGTCGGCGTTGAGTGTCCGCTTCTTTCCTTTGGTAATGACCGCTTCTGGCCGGTCCTTGCCCGTCGCTGATCGACCGTTTTTTCACTGACTTCGGCAGTGCGCGACGGATATTTCACTTTCCGTGGCACGTGCTGGTCGCGCGATGCCACTCTTTGTGAAAAACCGCCTCGAATTCAACGAGGCATCTTTTGTCAATGGTGACGCCCGACGCAGTGGTCGCGCGCTGGCTACTCGCCATGCGCGTTCCGCCAATAGCCGACCTCCGTATAAGTATGAATCCGTACCGGGTATTTCATATGAGTCCGGCGGGCAATCGCTGGAATCAGCAGGCGATGGCACAATCGTTCTCGCTCGCCAACGTGGTGCCGCAGAATCGCGAGAACAACCAGCGTCTGTGGGCGCGCATCGAAACGTCCGTGCGCAAAATCGCCACCTCGTACGACGACACGTATGTGGTCACCGGACCGATTTTCAGCGGCCAGCAGTTGCAGACCATCGGACCCACGCGCGTGTTCGTCCCGACCCAACTGTTCAAGGTCGTCTACGTACCGTCGCGCAAACTGGCGTTCGCGGTGATGGTGGACAACGTCTCCACCAGCCGTTACGACATCAGAACGGTTCACGAACTCGAAGCGGCTTCGGGCATGCGCTTTCCCGGCATACCGGAGAATCTGAAAGATCAACGTCCGGGAGGACTGAAAGGTGTTTAAACCCTATTCGAACGACGACGACGTCCTCAACATTCAGGGCGACGCGCTGAGCGTGACCAATGGCAGCAGCCGCATCGTGCTGAACGGTTCACTCGAACTGACGAAAGATCAACGCGGCCTGAAGGCGGCGCTTGCGTTGAAACAGGCCGTGGATGCAATCGTCGCTACGTTGCAGGCCGACGGCAATCTGCCGGCAAAAGTAAAAGACGAGCCCGATGCGAAACCGGGCGTGGTCGACAATCCGTTCAAGTAACGCGACTCGAACGCATGGTCAGTCAGGTGCGGCATCCAGCCCGGCCAGCGCAGCGAGCTTGCGCGCATCGGCAATTTCGATTTCCGCGTAACGCAGCTTCAACGCGCCCTGCGTTTCGAACTGCTTCAACACCTGGTTGATGGTCTGCCGCGACAAGGCGAGCATCATCGCGAGATCTTCCTGCGGCACCTTCAGCACCTGCCGCAACATGCCGCCGCTTTCGCCGTAGCCGCCGGCCATCAGCAGCAAGCGGCGCGCGATACGCGGCGCGGCCGGCAGCAACGCGGCTTCTTCGATTGCCTCGAATGCGAGCCGCAACTTCTGCGTAAGCAGCAAACCGAACGCATGCCAATACTCGGGCGCACGCTCGAGCAACGCGGCGAGCGCAGTACGCGGCATATGAAACAGCACGGAATCGCGCTCGGCATACGCGTTATGGGTTCGCGGCCGATGGTCGAACAGCGCGATCTCGCCGAACCAGTTCACGGGTTCGATCACCGCGAGCAACGCCTCCTTACCCGCCGCACTGGCCGCGCCGATGCGCATGAGTCCATCGAGCACGCAATAAAGACCGTCGTCGGAATCGCCGCGTGTGAAAAGCCGTTGACCGCCGTCCAGACGCAGCACGCGCCCGGCCTCGACCAGTTGATGCTGCAGGCCGGCGGGCGCCGCGCGAAACCATGCACTGCGTTCGAGCAGCACGGCAAGCTCGGTCGATGAAAGACTCGCGGTCATGAGACGGCTTCCTGCACGATTTGCACGATTGTCGGCTACCCGATGGTTTCCATTTCGATTGCCCGCGATTATGCTGCCTTTGGTCAAGGAGCGGCACTCATGAGAACGCTGACGCAGCAGCTTACGCAATACGCGGCTTACCATCGCGACCGCCGCAATATCGCCACGCATTTCATCGGCATTCCAATGATCGTGCTGGCCCTGGCCGTATTGCTGAGCCGGCCTGCTTTCGGCATCGGCACGTTGTCCTTCGCGCTCTCGCCCGCATGGGTGCTGTTCGCCGCGGCCACGCTCTATTACCTCGTGCTCGACGTGCCGCTCGGCATCATGATGGCGTTCGTGTCGGCGCTATGTGTCGCGATCGGCGAATGGCTTGCGGCGCAGTCCACGCTCGTGTGGCTTGCCGCGGGAATCGGTCTTTTCGTGGTCGGCTGGGTGTTCCAGTTCATTGGCCACGTGGCCTACGAACATCGCAAGCCGGCTTTCGTCGACGACGTGATCGGCCTGTTGATCGGCCCGTTGTTCGTGCTGGCCGAAGCGCTGTTCGGCTTCGGCTGGCGGCCGCGCCTGCGTGAAGCAATCGAAGCGCAGGTCGGCGAGACGCGCATCAACCCGACGACGAGTGCGTCACCGCATTAGGCCATTGCGTTGCACTCATTGCGGTGCGAGCCGGAACACTCGCACGCTATGCACCATCGTCAACGCGACCGCCATCCAGATCGGAATATACGTGGCCATTTGCGCGGCGCTCAATGTTTCGCCGAGCAAGGCGATCGACACCAGAACGATCAGCACCGGCTCGACGTAACCGAGAATGCCGAACAGCGCGATGGGCATCAAGCGGCTCGCATGCAGGTAGGAAGCCAGCGCGACCGTGCTGAGCGCGCCGAGTCCGGGCAGCAGCACGCACCACATATCGATGCGGCCGGCGATCAGCGTAAGCGATCCGCCGGTGATCAACGCGAAGAGTGCGACGGGCAGCAACAGCATCGTCTCGAGCAGAAACATCGCCAGCGAATCCTCGCCGATCTTGCGACGCAGCACGAAATACGGCGGATAACCGAACACGACGAGCACGGTCGGCCACGAGAAAGCGCCGGTGATCCACAATTCGTGCGCCACGCCGAGCGCGGCGCACGCAACCGCGAGGCGCTGGAAAACATCGAGCCGCTCGTGGTAGTAGAACCGTCCGACCAGCACCATCACGAGCGGCAACAGGAAATAGCCGAGCGAGACATCGAGCATGCGTCCGTGCAGCGGCGCCCATAAGAACACCCACAACTGCGCCCCGAGCAAGCCCGCGCAAACGAGCATCGAGAGGGCCAGTGCCGGCTCGGTCACTACACGGTAAAGAAGGTGGCGGAAAATCGGCCAGCGTTTGCGCAACACGATGAAGCCGAACGTGAACGGCACGGTCCACACGATGCGCCACGCGAAGATATCGAGGCCGCTCAGCGGCTTGAGCAACGTGGCATAAGCGGAGAGCAACGCGAACAGCGCCGACGCGCCGACCGACAACGCGATGCCGCGCTTTGGGTCATACTCGCTCACTGCGCGGCCTGCCGGCTAAATGCTGCCTGTCGCGAAACGGTTTTTATCGTTGTCATCGTGTCGAGTGTTGTCGTGAGTTTTATAGCGAGTCTCTTAAGCGGCCGCAGTGCTGCACGGCAGGTCGGTGCAGGTCGCTGCGGGGCTGAAACCAAGCCGGCATTCTAGACGGCAACTCGACACTCCGCTCAAGCGCGGTTCTTGCTACGAAGATTGGCTGCGCAAATCGAAGCCTGCCGTCAGGCTCGAACTTGCTCTCGCGGTCGGTCCGCACCTGCACGAACCGAGGTTCGCCCTGCCGCTCATCGAATACGATTTCTGGAGACAGCATGACTCAACCTGCCCTGTTGCACGACGCCTCGGCCGACGCCTCTGCTGCACAACGCGCCGCCTTCGCCGCTGACGTTCGTGCGGGCCTGACCCACGCCCCGCAAAAGGAGTTGCTGTCGAAATATTTGTATGACGAAGTGGGTTCCGCGCTGTTCGAAGTCATCACCGTGCTGCCCGAATACGGTGTGACGCGAGCCGAAGAGCGCCTGCTCACCGAACACGCCGAGGACATCGTCGCGCACCTGCCGCACGATGTGACGGTCGCCGAGCTCGGCAGCGGCAGCGGCCGCAAAACCCGCCGCATTCTGGAAGCGCTATGTAAAAAGCGCCCCACTTCTTACTACCCGATTGAAATTTCGCGCAGCGCATTGCAGTTGTGCCGGCGCGAACTCGGCGACATCGAACGTATTTCGATCGTCGGTTATGAACGCGATTATCTGGCCGGGCTCGCCGAAGTCAGCCAGAACCGCTCGAAGGGCGAGCGTCTGCTCGTGCTGTTTCTCGGCAGCACGATCGGCAACTTCGGCCGGCTCGCCGCCAATCGCTTCTTGCGCGAGATTCGCAGCATGCTCGCGCCCGGCGACGCGTTATTGCTCGGCACCGATCTGCTCAAGCCGACGCCGGTGCTGGTGGCCGCCTACGACGATTCGATCGGCGTGACGGCGTCCTTCAACCTGAATCTGCTGGCGCGCATCAATCGGGAACTCGACGGCGACTTTCCGCTCGACGCATTCGAACACGTGGCGCGCTTCAATCCGGACGCGCGCAGCATCGAGATGCATCTGCGCGCCAAACGCGACGTGACGGCGCACGTGGGCGCCGCGCAATTGACGGTGTCGCTCGCAGCCGGCGAGACCATCTGGACCGAAAGCAGCCATAAGTACAGCGCGGACGAAATGCCCGCGATCGCCGATGGCGCGGGCTTCACCTGCAGTCATCAATGGGTCGAGAAGGAATGGGGCTTCGCGGAGAGTCTGCTGGTCGCGAAGTAACAGACGCGCGCTTCAATGCTGCTCGAAGCGCTCGTAGCGTTTATCGTTCGCGCGCTCCTCGCCTTCCACTTCGGTGACGCGCGCCGCCGGCGGTCCGTGACGCAGCCACGACAGCATCCGGTCCACCTGGTTGGCCGAGCCCTGCAACATCGCTTCGACCGAACCGTCTTCGAGATTCGCCACCCATCCTCTGATACCGAGCGCATGCGCCTGGCGCACGGTCGCGTGGCGAAAGCCGACGCCTTGCACGTGTCCGCGCACGCGCACGTAGTACGTTTCGATCCGCTGATCCAGATCCGGGGCCATGCCGTCTTCTCCTGACATTCTTTCAAGCGGGCATTCTAGTCGGGTCGCGGCGAGCTTGCAGTGTCCGGGGTGCCGTTCACGCGCGCGCCACGTACAATCCGGCGACTGTCACGCAGGGAATCAACAGAATGTCCGAACAGAATCGCGATCTCGTGCTCGTAACCGGCGCGTCCGGCTTCGTGGGCTCGTCGGTGGCGCGCATCGCGCTGGAGAAAGGTTTCAAGGTCCGGGTGCTGGTGCGCGCAAGCAGCCCGCGCAAGAACGTCGAAGCGCTCGACGCGGAAATCGTCGTGGGCGACATGCGCGACGAAGCGTCGATGCGCAACGCGCTGCGCGGTGTGCGCTATCTCTTTCACGTGGCCGCCGATTATCGACTGTGGGCGCCCGATCCGCTCGACATCGAACGCGCGAATCTGGAGGGCACCGAAGCGACCATGCGCGCGGCCTTGCATGAAGGCGTCGAGCGGATCGTGTATACGAGCAGCGTGGCCACGCTGAAAGTCACGCACTCGGGCGCGTCGGCGGACGAGACTTCGCCGGTCAAGGCCGATCAGGCCATCGGCGTCTACAAACGCAGCAAGGTGCTCGCCGAGCGCGCGGTGGAACGCATGATCGCCGAAAACGGTCTGCCGGCGGTCATCGTCAACCCGTCCACGCCGATCGGTCCGCGCGACGTGAAGCCGACGCCGACCGGCCGCATCATCGTCGAAGCGGCGCTCGGCAAGATTCCGGCCTTCGTGGATACGGGCCTGAACCTCGTGCACGTGGACGACGTCGCGGCCGGCCACTTCCTGGCGCTGGAGCGCGGCAAGATCGGCGAGCGCTATATTCTCGGCGGCGAAAATCTGCCTTTGCAGCAGATGCTCGCGGATATCGCCGCGCTGACGGGCCGCAAGGCGCCCACGCTCAGTCTGCCGCGCTGGCCGCTCTATCCGCTGGCGATGGGCGCGGAGGCCGTCGCCAAGGTCACGAAGCGCGAGCCATTCCTGACCGTCGATGCGCTGAAGATGTCGCGAAACAAAATGTACTTCACGTCGGCGAAGGCGGAACGCGAACTGGGTTTTCGTGCGCGGCCGTATCGCGAGGGCTTGCGCGATGCGCTCGACTGGTTCAGGCAGGCGGGTTATCTGAAAGGCTAATTCGCGGCCAACCAGCATTTTGTTACAACGTCACGGTGTTTGCAGCGGGTAAAAGCCCACGTGCAGCAGGTAAAATCGCGGGTCTTACCAGAGAAACCTCGCATGAATCTTCACGAACAGCTCGGCGCGCTGGAAGTGGGCGTCGATCAGCTCATCCAGGCTGTCGTGGCCCCGCAGCAGGCCGAACAAACTCCTTCTGAAACGTCTGTCGCGTCCGATGCGTCCGTTGCGTCCGATGCGTCCGAAACGGCGGTCGCCGCTGCGGTGGATGCCGCGGTACCCGCGGAGGCCAAAGAGTCCGCCGAGGCCGCGCCATCCGCGCCGGCGCTGCAACCCACGCTCGAAATCAATCGCCCTATCAAGGACGGCATTACGTTGACGATCGGCGGCCAGACCGTCGCGCTGCGTCCCGAGCAGATCAGCGAGTTGATCGAGCAGTTGTCGAACGCCCGCGCGTCGATGACGCCGGAGGTGGCGCCTGGCATTCCACCGGGCTGGCGTTTCGTCTCCACGAAAAATCCGGTCATGGCGGTGCAGAAACAGTCGAACGGCGACCGTCTGCTGGTCATGCGGCACACCGGGCACGGCTGGGTGCCGTTCTCGTTCTCACCCGATATGGTCATTCAGCTTTACATGATGCTCACCAAAGGCTGATGAACAAAAAAACGGCGCTTCGAACGAAGCGCCGTTTTTTTCGAACCGTTCCCGCACTATCGCCTGCATCACGCAGGTCAGCGGTCCTGCACCGGCGCCTGCACGCGCGCCTTCCACTGCCCGCCCTTGCCGCGCCAGTAACGCACCGCCGACGCAAACGTCGCGCCGACATAGAACAGCGCCACCAGCGGCAGAAACGGCGCCCACAACGGCGAACGGCGGTAATAGCTCAGCATTGGCGCATACGCGCAGCACATCGCCGCCCATGCAAGCCATGCGGGCCAGCCGGTCGGGCCGAGCACCAGCGCGGCAAGCGGCGGCAAAAGATAAATGATCGCCATGCCCACCAGCGTTCCGGCCAGCAGCAGCGGCGAGTAGTGCAATTGCGTGAACGCGGTCCGCGCAATCATGTTCCAGATCTCGCGCCAGCTATCGTACGGACGCAGCGACACGCTGCGCGCCGCCACATCCAGCCGGATCGGATGACGTCCCGTGCCGCGATGCTTGATGCGCGCGGCGAGACTGCAATCGTCGATCAGTTCGGCGCGGATCGACTCGATGCCGCCCGCTTCTTCCAGCGCACTGCGCCGCACCAGCATGCAACCGCCCGCCGCCGCCGCCGTGCGATTGCGCGGATTGTTGACCCATGCGAACGGATACAGCTTGGCGAAGAAGAACACGAAAGCCGGAATCAGCGCCTTTTCCCAGAACGAATCGCAACGCAGCCGGACCATCAGCGAAACCAGGTCGCGCTGCTCCGCCTGGGCGCGGATCACCAGTTGCGCGACGGCGTCCGCCGGATGACCGATGTCCGCGTCGGTCAGCAGCAGAAAGTCGGCGGGCAGGCCGAGCGTGCGCACGGCTTCGATGCCTTGCGACTGCGCCCACACCTTGCCGGACCAGCCCGTCGGCAACGGCTTCGCGGTGAGCACCGTGAGCCGGTCGGGACACTGCAACTGCAACGCGGCAGCGCGCGCGGCCTCGGCGGTGCCGTCGGTGCTGTGGTCGTCGACCACGATCACGTGGAAGTTGCCCGCATAGTCCTGCTGCAGCAACGTGGTCACCGCCGCGGCGATCACGTCGGCTTCATTGCGCGCCGGCACCACGGCCGCGACCGCCGGCCAGGCGTCGCGCGGCGTCACCGCGAGCGGCGCGGCGGGACGCGCACGCCAGAAGCCGCCGCGCGCGAACAGCAGGACGGCCCAGATCAGCAGCGAAACACAGGAGAGCAGAAACAGAACGACGACCATCAGGCATTCCCTTCGATTGAACGCGCCGCCACGCCGACCCGGCGCGAGAGCCGCATCATCAGCGTGCGCGCCGCCACGACGCACCAGTCGAACGTATTGAGCACCGGGCGCTCGCGAAACACGTCGTAACCGGCTTTTTCGATCCGTTCGAGAAAGCGCAGACCGCCGTGCACGGCCCCGCACAATTCGATACCGAGACGCCCGGGAATGCGCAACGCGAGCGGCGCACCACGCACCAGCGTCGCCCGCACGAAGTCCACCTCGTGCGCCATCAGCGCACGCCAGGCATCGTCGACCGTGCCTTTGGCGATTTGCGCCTCGGTCACGCCGAAGCGCTGCAGATCGGCCAGCGGCAGATACAGGCGATCGTTTTTCCAGTCGGCCGACACGTCCAGCCAGAAACTGATGAGTTGCGACGCGGTGCAGATCGCATCGGCATCGGCGAGATTGCGCGGCGTGGCCGCCTTCACGAGATGCAGCATCAGATGCCCAACCGGATTCGCCGAGTGGCGGCAATAGTCGAGGAGCGCGGCGCGGTCCGGGTAACGGTGCGTATCGATATCGTGCGCGCAGCCGTCGAGCAGATCGTAGAACGGCGCGAGCGGCAGCTTGTATTGCGCCACCACGCCGGCGAGCTTGCCGAATAGGAGCGCATGGACCGGCGCCGCGCGCCGCCCGGCCACGGCGTCGAGCCCGGCGCGGAAATCGGCGAGACGCGCATCGCGCTCGGCCGCGCTCCAGTCGCCCTGGTCGGCCAGATCGGCGGCCGTGCGCACAACCTGATAAATTATGTCGACCGGCGCGCGCAGCGCCTTCGGCAGCAAGACCTTCGGCACCGGAAAGTATTCGTGTTGATCGACGTCCATCCAGCGAGCCTCGAAACCTTTCTGTAATGTGGGCGCCAACGGGCGCCGCAGGACCGCGTAGTTTAAGGGTTCCGATAAAGCGGCGCAGCGTGTAATCATTGCCATCTGCACGCGGGCGCAATCGGGAGGCCTTCACGGAGCGTAGGTGGCACTCGTAGCCGGTGAGTCGGGCCACCAGCCGGCCCCCTCAAAGCAAAGCCCGGCTGATAGCGTTAGAATGCGCGTTTGGTTTTGCTGTACCGGCCCGACGCCGGGGCTCAAGACGTCAACTAAATAGATAGATGATCGCGGCGATCGAGTCACAGTTACCGACTTCTTCACAGCCCGCGTCAGTCGGAGTTCGCCCATTTATGCGAGTCATCCTTGCCCAGCCCCGCGGCTTTTGTGCGGGCGTTGTCCGTGCAATCGAGATTGTCGATCGCGCGCTACAGCAACACGGCGCGCCCGTGTATGTGCGCCACGAGATCGTCCACAATCGTCACGTGGTCGACAATCTGCGTGCGAAAGGCGCGCGTTTCGTCGAAGAACTCGATGAAGTGCCGCACGGCGCCGTCGCCATTTTCAGCGCGCACGGTGTGGCGCAAACCGTCGAGCGCGATGCGGAACAGCGCGGCCTCGATATACTCGACGCCACCTGTCCGCTGGTCACCAAGGTCCACGTGCAAGGCCGGCAATATGTCGCCGCGGGCCGCACGCTGATTCTTATCGGTCACGCCGGGCATCCGGAAGTGGAAGGCACCATCGGTCAGATTCCCGGCAAGGTATTGCTGGTGCAAAGCGAAGCCGAAGTCGCCCATCTGGACCTGCCGCTCGACACGCCGCTCGCGTATGTGACGCAAACTACGCTGTCGGTGGACGATACGCGTGGCATTATCGATGCGCTGCTGCGCCGCTTCACCAACATCGTCGGACCCGATACGCGCGACATCTGCTACGCCACGCAAAATCGTCAGGCTGCCGTGCGGGAACTGAGCAAAGAGGTCGACGTGCTGCTGGTGGTGGGCGCCACCAATAGTTCGAACTCGAACCGGCTGCGCGAAATCGGCAGCGAAAGCGGCGTGGCGAGCTACCTCGTCGCCGACGGTTCGGAAGTGAAGCCGGAGTGGTTTGCCAATGCGCAAACGGTCGGCGTCACGGCCGGTGCTTCGGCACCGGAAGAAATGGTCAGAAACGTAATCGATGCGCTGAGCGCATTGGGGCCCGTCGATGTCACGACGATGGCGGGCCGTGAAGAAAAAGTCGAATTCAAGTTGCCGTCGAAACTGATGCAACCACTCGCTGCACGCGAAGTTTAAGGAGGACGTCTTGTCTATTCCGCTGCTACAGAAAGTCCGGGTCGGCGCATACATCATGCGTCAGCATCTGTCTGGCAATAAGCGCTACCCGCTCGCCTTGATGCTGGAACCGCTGTTCCGCTGCAACCTTGCCTGCAATGGCTGCGGCAAGATCGATTATCCCGATCCCATCCTGAACCAGCGTCTGTCGCTGGAAGAATGTCTTGGCGCCGTCGACGAATGCGGCGCGCCGGTGGTCTCGATCGCTGGTGGCGAGCCGCTGCTGCACAAGGAAATGCCGCAAATCGTCAAGGGCATCATCGCGCGCAAGAAGTTCGTGTACCTGTGCACGAATGCGCTGCTGATGGAAAAGAAAATGGACGACTACCAGCCGAATCCGTACTTCGTCTGGTCGGTGCATCTGGACGGAGACGAACAGGCGCACGACCATTCGGTGTCGCAGGAAGGCGTGTACGTGAAGGCCGTTGCCGCGATCAAGGAAGCGAAGCGCCGTGGTTTCCGCGTGAACATCAACTGCACGCTGTTCAACGACGCCGTGCCGGAGCGCGTGGCCAAATTCTTCGACTCGGTCAAGGAAATGGGCGTCGACGGTATTACCGTGTCGCCGGGTTATGCGTACGAACGCGCGCCGGATCAGCAGCACTTCCTGAACCGCGACAAGACCAAGCATCTGTTCCGCGAAATTTTCAAGCGCGGCAACAACGGCAAGAACTGGTCGTTCAGCCAGTCGGCCATGTTCCTCGACTTCCTGGCCGGCAATCAGACGTATGAATGCACGCCCTGGGGCAATCCGGCGCGTACGGTGTTCGGCTGGCAGAAGCCGTGCTATCTGGTCGGCGAAGGCTATGTGAAGACCTTCAAGGAACTGATGGACACGACGGAGTGGGACAAGTACGGCACGGGTAACTACGAGAAGTGCGCGGACTGCATGGTCCACTGCGGCTTCGAAGCGACGGCCGTGATGGATACGGTCGCGCATCCGCTGAAGGCGCTGAAGGTGAGCCTGCGCGGTCCGAAGACGACCGGCGCGTTCACGGAAGACATTCCGTTGGACAAGCAACGTCCCGCCGAATACGTGTTCTCGCGTCACGTCGAGATCAAGCTCGAGGAAATCGGCCGCACGGGTAAGGGCAAGAAGGTTCAGACGGCTTCGGTCCACTGACCTGATTTCTGCACGCTGACGATAAAAAGCGCGCTAGCCTTTCGGCCAGCGCGCTTTTTTCATGGGGCATGTGGGACCAGCGAGGAAGACTCAGCCCGCGCTGCGTGCGTTATGAGCGGTCAGAAACTTGATCAGCCCGTCGACGCCGCCTTTGTTCAACTGGTCGGCGAACTGCGTCTGATAAACCTGAATCAGCCACGCGCCCATCATGTTGATGTCGTAGACCTTCCAGCCGGTGGCGCTGCGGGTCATGCGGTAATCGATTGCGTCGTCGCCGCCGTTGCTCATCACATGCGATTGCACGACGGCGTCCTTGGCGCCGGCGGGCACGTTAGCCGGCAAGAACTTGAACTTCACGTCCTGATCGCGCAGTTGCGACAGCGAAGCGGCGTATGTGCGAACCAGCAGCAGTGTGAACTGGTCGTAGAGCTGCTTCTGCTGCTCGGGTGTCGCGGTGCTCCATGCCTTACCCACTGCGATGCGCGTGGTGCGCTGGAAGTCGGTGGCCGGCAGGAAGCGGGTTTCCACCAGCTGCGTGATTTTTGCCATATCGCCGCCGCGCGCTTGCGGATCGGCTTTCATCGCGGCGACCGTGCCTTCCACCGCACTCTTGACCACCGCATCGGGGGCACTCTGCGCATACGCCGCCGTGGACACCACGGCCGCTACTACAAAAGCAGACAGATAACGTTTCATACGCTCGCCAGGATCTGAGAAAAGTCAGCGCCGACGCTACCTGCAAGCCCATGCTCGGTAAAGCCCGTTTGCGGGTCCGTCGGCGAAAGCACAATAGACCAGTATATCGGGATTGCGTTCCCGCCCGGGTTGGGCCCTGCTGGTCTCCGGGTTGTGCCCGGGGTTCGTCCCGATTGGTCCCGCCACGCGCTGCGTTTGCCAGGGAACACGAGCGGGATCGTCCGTCTCTGTATACTTGTGCACTTTCCCGAACAACTCACCCCGTGATAAGGCCCAGTCCGCCTACATGCTGAAGTCATCTATCGTCCGTCTCGTCGCCTATTCGGTGCGCCATCCGCTGCGGATCATCCTGCTCTCGCTCGTGCTCGCGGTGCTGAGCGGCTTCTATGTCGCGCATCACTTCAAGATCAATACGGATATCAGCCGTCTCATCGAAACGGACGCGCAGTGGTCCGGGCTCGAACACGCAATGGACGACGCCTTCCCGGATCGCGGCCAGACCGTGCTGGTCGTGGTCGAAGCGCACGCGCCGGAATTCGCCGATGCCGCCGCCAACGCGCTGACGGCCGCGCTCAAAGCCGACTCGAAAGAGTTCGTCGCCGTCTCGCAGCCCACCGGCGGCGCGTTCTTCGATCACAACGGCCTGCTGTTCCCTTCCACCGATGAAGTGCTGTCGACCACCTCGCAGCTGGTGCAGTCGCGCCCGCTGGTCAACGCCCTCGCCCACGACCCGAGTTTGACCGGTCTCGCCAGCACGCTCACGACGAGTCTGCTGCTGCCGCTGCAGCTCGGTCAGGTGAAGCTCGCCGACATGAGCCATCTGCTGTCGCAAAGCGCGGACACGCTCGACCGCGTGCTGGCCGGTCAGCCCGCGGTGTTTTCGTGGCGCTCGCTGGTGGACAGGAGCACGGCGAGCAATCCGGCGCGTGCGTTTGTGATCGTGCAGCCCGTGGTGAATTACGACGTGCTGGAGCCAGGCGCGAGCGCGACGCAGGCGATCCGCAATACGGCCGCGTCGCTGCATCTCGATGCGCGTTACGGCGCCAGCGTGCGGCTGACCGGCGAACAGCCGCTCGCCGACGAAGAGTTCGCCTCCGTCAAGGACGGCGCCGCGCTCAACGGCATCGGCACGATCGTCGTCGTGCTGATCATTTTGTGGCTCGCGCTGCGCTCGGGGCGCATGATCGCCGCGGTCTTCATTACGCTGTTCGTCGGGCTGGCGATTACGGCAGCGCTCGGTCTTCTGATGGTCGGCGCGCTCAACATGATTTCGGTCGCGTTCATGGTGCTGTTCGTCGGGCTCGGCGTCGACTTCGGCTTGCAGTTCGGCGTGAAATATCGCGAAGAGCGCAACCGCGACGACCGGCTCTCGGCCGCGCTCGCGCACACCGCACATAGCATCGGCGTGCCGCTGACGCTCGCGGCCGTCGCGGTCGCGCTCAGCTTCTTCTCGTTTCTGCCGACCGCTTATCGCGGTGTGTCGGAGTTGGGCGAGATTGCGGGCGTCGGCATGTTCGTCGCCTATCTGACCAACATGACGCTGTTGCCCGCGCTGCTGAAAGTGTTCAACCCGCCGGGCGAAGCTGCTTCGCCCGGCTTCAGGCAACTGGCGCCCGTCGACGATTTTCTCGCCCGGCACCGCAAGCCGGTGCTGATCGGCACGCTGATCGTCGTGATCGGCGCTACGCCTTTGCTGTTCCATCTGCGCTTCGACTTCAACCCGCTGCACCTGAAGGACCCGCATACGGAGTCGATGGAAACGCTGCTCTCGCTAAAGGATTCGCCGCAAGCCGCGGTGAACAACGTGCATGTGCTCGCGCCGTCGCTGGCCGCTGCCGATCAGATGGCCGCGCGTTTGCGCACATTGCCGGAAGTCGGCCGCGTTACGACGCTCGACACCTACGTTCCCACCGAACAGCATCAGAAGCTGATGCTCGTGGCCAGCGCCGCGCAGCAACTGTTGCCGGCGCTGCAGCAGGCCGGCGCGCCGGCCGCGACCGACGCCGTGCGGGTCGATACGCTGAAGCGCGCGGCCAACCAGCTCGCGCTGGCGGCGGACGATCATCCGGGACCGGGCGCGGCCGAGGCGAAGCATCTCTCGACGACGCTGCAAAAGCTGGCCACCGCGAATGCCGCCACGCGCGATCGCGCCGAAACCGCGATGTCGGAACCGCTGCGGATCGCGTTGAAGCAGTTGGCCGATCTGCTGCAACCGGGCGAGATTACGCGCGAGAACCTGCCTGCCGATATCGCCAAAGGCTGGGTCGCGAAAGACGGCCGGGCGCTGGTCGACATCGCACCGAAGGTTAAACCCGGCACCGATCCGAACGACGACGCGATGCTCGCCCGCTTCGCCCACGCGGTGAAAAAGGCGGAACCGGGCGCGATCGGCGGACCGATCTCGATCCTGCATTCGGCCGATACGATCATCAAGGCGTTCCTGCAAGCGGCGGGTTATGCGCTGCTGTCGATCGCCATCCTGTTGTGGATCGCGTTGCGGCGCCTCGGCGACGTCCTGCGCACGCTGGTGCCGCTGCTGGTCTCGGCGCTGGTGACACTGGAATTGTGCGTGGTGTTCGGCATGCCGCTGAACTTCGCGAATATCATTGCGCTGCCGTTGATGCTCGGCGTCGGCGTGGCCTTCAAGATTTACTTCGTGATGGCCTGGCGCAACGGGCAAACCGGCCTGCTGCAATCGAGTCTCACTCACGCCGTGCTGTTCAGCGCGGCGACCACGGCGACGGCGTTCGGCAGCCTGTGGCTATCGCACCATCCGGGGACGGCCAGCATGGGACGTCTGCTGGCGCTGTCGCTGCTTTGCACGCTGATCGGCGCAGTCGTATTCCAACCGGTATTGATGGGCAAGCCGCGCGCACGTCGCGAGAAAAACAAGGGAATTGAAGCATGAAGCTGCGTACCACCGTGCTGGCGCTCACCGCGACCGGGCTGATCTCCGGCTGCGCCACCGGCCCCGACCGAAAACCCGGCGATCCGTTCGAACCGGTGAACCGGGTCGTGTTCAGGTTCAACGACGGGCTCGACCAATACGTGGCCGTGCCGGTTGCGAAGGGTTATCAGAAGGTGACGCCGCAGCCGCTGCGCACCGCCGTCAGCAACTTCTTCTCCAATCTCGGCGACCTGAACAACGCCGCAAATGCGCTGCTGCAACTGAAGATCACCGACGCGACCGAAGATATCGTGCGCTTCGCCTTCAACTCGACGTTCGGTCTGGGCGGCCTGATCGACTGGGCGACGCCGGCCGGGCTGCCGAAGCATCATCAGGACTTCGGTCTGACGCTCGGCCACTGGGGCGTGCCTTCGGGTCCGTATCTCGTGTTGCCGCTGTTCGGCCCGAGCACGGTGCGCGACAGCATGGGACTGATCGTGGACGTGAAATTCAATCCGCTGAACTACATGGAACCGGCGGTGCGTAACCCGCTGTACGTGCTGCAGTTCGTCAGCGTGCGCTCCGATCTGCTGGGCGCGACGGACCTGCTGCAGCAGGCGGCGCTCGACAAGTATTCGTTCGTGCGCGACGCGTATACGCAGCAGCGTCAGGCCCGTCTGCGCGGCTCGAACGGTAATGCCGCGCCGCTGCCGGATTACGACGATCAGGATGGGAATGGCGCGGGAGCTGCGACGCCGAAGGGCGCGGCCGGCTCCGGCTTGCCGAATTACGACGATCCGGGCGACGGCGCCACCGGTGCGCCCGCGGCAGCCCCGGGAAGCACCACGGCAGCGCCGGCGGGACTGCCTAACTATGCGGACCCGGGCGATACCCCGGCGTCAGCGGCGGCCCCGGCTAGCACTACGCCGGGCGCGGCTGCGCCTGTGGCGCCGGCTGCGCAGTAAAACTCGGAAGAAAGGCGGAAGCGCCGGAACGGCGCTCCGCTTCGAACCATCCCACTCAATGCAGGCTGTCGACTTCGCCTCGCGTCACCACCAACTCTTCTTCCACCGCTGCGGGGCCTTGCGGCACCGGCCGCGAATCTTCGCGATAACGGTTGAACGCTTCGTCGGCGTAACGGATTTGCGTGCGGCCATGCGGCGCCGGCTCGCCGTGTTCGTCGAGATTCACGAACACCATTTTCTCGACAGTCAGAATGCTTTTACGGGTGATCTTGTTGCGCACTGCGCAGCGCAGCGTGATGGAGGTCCGCCCAAAATGCGTGGCGGTCATGCCCAGTTCGATGATGTCGCCCTGACGTGCCGAGCTGACAAAATTGATCTCCGACATGAACTTGGTGACGACCCGTTGATTGTCCATCTGGCAGATGGCGTAAATGGCCGCTTCCTCATCGATCCAGCGCAGCAGGCTACCGCCGAACAATGTGCCGTTCGGGTTGAGGTCTTCGGGCTTGACCCACTTTCTCGTATGAAAATTCATCTGGTACTCCGTGCTTGATGGCACCGAAAGCCGGTAGCGAAGCCGCCGACCTAGGGTTAACACTGACAGTTTACCAGAGATAAGGGTTTTCCCTAGTTTTTCAATAAGGGCTGAATTACAAACGGAGCGCGTCCGCCAGCGTCATTGCGTGGCGGGCCTTAACCAGCGTCGTGCGCGCCGCGCGGGCGTCGAAGGCCACCTGAATCAGTCCGCGAAGCTGCGACGGCTGGCGCAGCAATTCCCGCAAAATCGGCCCGAGCGCGGTACTGCCGTCGTCCTGCAAGCCGGCTGTCGCGGCGGACGGTAGAGTCCGCCACGCCGGATCGACAATCGTGCGGCACACGGCGAACGGCACGCCATGCGCGGCTGCCGTCGCGCCCGCGATGTGCGACTCCATATCCACCGCCAGCGCGCCGGTCGAGCCGTGCAACGCGCGCTTGTCGTCCGCGCTGATGAGCGGCGCCGTGACCGCCGCCATCGAACCGCGCCGCAGACGCGCCCCGACCGGCTGGCCGCTCATCGCCGCGGCCAGCCGGTCGGCCCATGCCGGATCGGTCGGCAATCGTCCGAACGGCCCGTCGACCGCGTCCGCGATAATCAGCGCGCCCGGCTCCAGATCGGGTGCGAGGCCGCCCGCCGTACCGAAGCTGACGATGCCCGCGCAGCCGCGCGCTACCACCGCGCTGAGCGCGCGCTCCAGCAGATCGGCGCGCGCCGCATAGACCACTTCGACGCCGTCGCCGCGCGCGATGCGCGCTTCGAACGCCATGCCCGTCACGACGATCACCGGCCGGGTGCTGCGACCGCCGGCCGCGGTCGGCGCAATTCCGGACGACATCCGTTACATCCCGACCGTGACGCGCGTCGTGCCGGCGCGCGTCAGATTGCGGTAGCGCGCGAGCGCCCACAACGGGAAGAACTTGCGATAGCCGTGATAGCGCAGATAGAACACGCGCGGAAAGCCGGTCGCCGTGAATCGCGTCTCGTCCCACAGTCCATGCTCGCGCTGTTCCCGCTGTAGATACGCAATGCCACGCGCCACCGCCTCGTGATCGACCGCGCCGGCGGCCATCAGCCCCAACAACGCCCACGCGGTTTGCGACGCGGTGCTTGGCGCGCGCTCGTAGCCGCGATAGTCGAGCTTGTAGCTCTCGCCGCCTTCGCCCCAGCCGCCGTCCTGATTCTGGATAGACAGCAGCCACTGCACCGCGCGCTGGATGCGCGGGTCGTCGTGCGGCATGCCCGCGGCGTTCAGCGAACACAGTGCGGTCCACGTGCCGTACACGTAATTCAGGCCCCACCGGCCGTACCAGCTGCCGTCCGGCTCCTGCTCCTTGAGCATGTAGTCGAGCGCGCGCTGGGCCGGCGCGCTGTTCTGCGGCAGCTCGCCGAGTTGCGCGAGCATCGACAGACAACGGCCCGACACGTCAGCCGTCGGCGGATCGAGCAACGCGCCGTGATCCGAGAACGGGATGTTGTTCAGGTAGTACTGGGTGTTTTCCGGTTCGAACGCACCCCAGCCGCCGTCGCTGCTCTGCATCCCGACCACCCATTCGCGCGCGCGCGCAATCGCGTCGCGGTCCACGTCGGAGTGCGTGAGATCCGCCGAGCGCTGCATGGCCATCGCCACCACTGCCGTATCGTCGACGTCGGGGTAATGCGCGTTGTTGTACTGAAACGCCCAGCCGCCGGGACGCACCGTCGGACGGCGCGAGATCCAGTCGCCGCGCACGTCGAGAATCTGCAAAGGACGCAACCACGCGAGACCGCGTTCAGCGGCCTGCTCGGCATGCGCCTCGCCGGTTTCGAGCAACGCGTGCGCGACCAGCGAGGTGTCCCACACCGGCGACAGACACGGCTGGCAGTACGCCTCGTCGTCCTTGATCACCAGCAGCTTGTCGATGGACCGGCGCGCGATCGCGCGGTTCGGGTGATCGGCGGGATAGCCGAGCACGTCGTACATCATCACCGAGTTGGCCATGGCTGGGAAAATCGCGCCGAGGCCGTCTTCGCCGTTCAGCCGTTCGTCGACGAAACGCACGGCTTCGCGCACCGCGCGCTCGCGCGTGGCTTGCGGGAACAGCCCGTCGACCGCGCGCAGCAACACGTCCACGCCGCGGAAGAAGGTGAACCAGCCGGCGTGCTGATGCGGCGCCCGCTCGTTCATGCCGGTGTTGACCGGCGCACCGCGGAACAGCTCGTCGATCCGCACGCGACGCGGATTGCGCGCCAGCGGCCGCTTCGCATTCAACACGAGCAAAGGCACGATGACCGTGCGCGCCCAGTACGACACCTTCGACAGATGGAACGGGAACCACTGCGGCAGCAGCGTGATTTCGACTGGCATCATCGGCACCGCGCGCCATGACACAACGCCGAACAGCGCCAGCAGGATACGCGTGAACACATTGACGTTTTCCGCGCCGCCATGCCCGAGGATCGCGTCGCGCGCGCGGACCATGTGCTCGGCATCGACCGGGTCGCCGATCATCTTCAGCGCGAAGTAGGCCTTCACGCTGGCGCTGATGTCGAGTGCGCCGTCAGTGAAGAGCGGCCAGCCGCCGTTCGCGAGCTGGATGCGGCGCAGGTAGCGGCCGATCTTCTGTTCCAGTTCGAGGTTCGGCGTTTCGCCGAGATAGTGGACCAGCAGCACGTATTCGGCGGGAATGGTCGCGTCGGCTTCGAGTTCGTAGACCCAGTGGCCGTCCGCCTGCTGCGCGGCGAGAATCGCGTCGGTCGCGCGGGTGACGACGGCGTCGAGCGCGGGGTCTTGCGTTGCAGCCTGCGAAGCCGGGGGCACGGCGGCGCTCGCCGGCAAATCGAGCGTCAGATGCGCCAGCTCGGGTAGCACGGCAGGCGCCGCGGCATCCAGTTGCGGGTCTTGAGAGAAGTCGTTCATCGGCGTTCCATCGGTTGATTCAGTAGCAGGTCCGCGGCCTTCTGGCCGGAGCGGATCGCCCCTTCGATCGTCGCGGGCAGGCCGGTGGCCGTCCAGTCGCCCGCGAGCGTCAAATTGTTCCAGCGCGTGCGCGTGCCGGGACGCAACGTGTCCTGATCCGGCAGCGCCGCGAAGGTCGCGTGTTTTTCCAGCACGACCTGCCAGGCCGGCAGCGGGTCGACCGGCAGATTCACGGCGCGCGCTACCTCGGCCCACAGCGTGCGCGCGAGCTCGTCGCGCGGCATGTCGAGTACGCGCTCGGCCGCGTTCACCGTGACGGACAAACGGCCATCGGTGGCAAACAGCCAGCCGGCGGTGCCGTTCAGCAGGCCCGTGATGGGCGGCAAGCCGAGCGGCGGCTCGACGGCAAAATGAGCATGCGCGACCGCGGCAAACCGGTTCGGCGCACGCAGGCCCGGAACGAGGGTCGGCGCGACCTCGGGCGGCACGGCCAGCAGCACCGCCTGATTCGGCGCCAGCGCGACGTGTTCGTTGGCGAAACGCAGCGCCTGCACCCGCGTGTTGTCCGTGCTGAACACGATGTCGTTCAGCCGCGAGCCGAGCTGGATCGCTGCGCCGCCGTGCTGCAACAGCCGCAGCGCCGGATCGACGAAAGCACTGCCGAGCCCGTTGCGCGCCACCAGCGGCCGGCATGCGAGGCCGCCTGCCAGCAAAGTCTCGCGCAGCATGGCGCCGGTCAGTTCCGCCGACGCTTCGCGTGGTCCGACATTCAGCAACGCGTGAAACAGCGGCCGCAGCAGCCGGTCCCACAACGCGCCGCTGCAACGCATGGTCTCGCCGACACTCCGGCCCGGCCGCGCGAACAGCAGCGGCACGAGCGCGAGGTAATCGGCGGGACCGGTGTTCGGCACGCGCGCAGCCGCATCGAAAATCCACCACGGCAGATGGCCGGGCGAGACCCGTACGGTCCAGCGCGCGAGCGTCGCCAGGTCGACGAACGGAAACTCGGGCTGATCCGGGCCGACCAGTTCGTCGACCGCGCCGATTGCACGCAGGTAGTTCATCGTCGCGGCGTTGCCGGACAGCACCATGTGATTGCCGCTGTCGATGGTCGCGCCGAGCCGGCTGTCGTAGTACGAGCGGCATCGCCCGCCCGCGTAAACCGCCGCGTCGTGCAGCACGACCTGCGCGCCGCGCCGCTGCAACTGCACGGCGGCGGCGAGGCCGGCAAGACCTGCGCCGACCACGTGGACGAGCTTCTTCATCAGCTCAGAAGCTCAGAAGAACGCGTAGCGCGCGACGATCCACAGCAGACGCAAACGCGGCTTGTCGACCTTCGTACGCGGCAGGTCGAAGCCGCGCTCGAGCGTGCGCTCGAGCAGCACGCGGTAGACGCCCGACATGATGCGCGGCGCGCGCACCTGGGCGCGCGGCTCGCGGTCCATGATCGCGTCGGCTTCGGCGAAGTGGCGTTGGGCGCGTTCGGCGAGCGTCGCGCAGACGCGCGGCAGCGCCGGTTCGGCGGCGATCTGGTGCGGGTTCGACACCGCGATGCCCTCCCGCGCGAGCAATTCGCGCGGAAGATAACAACGGTCGATATCGGCGTCTTCGTCGATATCGCGCAGGATGTTGGTGAGTTGCAGCGCGCGGCCCAGATGGTGCGCGAGCAGACGGCCGGGCTCTTCCTGCATCCCGAATATCCTCACCGACAGACGGCCCGCGGCGCTCGCGACGCGGTCGCAATACAGGTCGAGCGTGGCTTCGTCCGGGCCGCAGATGTCGGCGGCCGCGTCCATGGCCATGCCGTCGATCATCGCGTGGAAGTCGTCGCGTTGCAGGTGGAAGGTGTGAATGTGTCGCGTGAGCGCGCGCAGCGAAGCGCGCGGTGCGCCGGCATAGCAGGCGTCGATGTCCGTACGCCAGCGCTCGAGCCCGGCGGCGCGTTCGGCGCGCGGCAGGTTGCTGTCGGCGATATCGTCGACGGCGCGGCAGAAAGCGTAGACCTGATACATGGCATCGCGCTGCGCGGCCGGCAGGATGCGCATGGCGAGGTAGAACGAGCTGCCGGACGTAGCGGCAGCGGCGTCGACTTCTGTATCGTCCACGGTGATATTGGAAACAGCCAAGACGATCTCCGCTGGAGGCGCCCGCTGAAAGGCGTTCATGAAGTTGGATGCGACCCGGAATCCGTCAGGATTTGCCACGACCCCTGAGGGCCGCTTGGGACCGGCGGCCGGCGCGCGCGAACAGGCGCGAAACACCCGGCAGGCAGGCCGGAAACGGCGAAAAGTATATCAACGTTTGTAAGAGGCCGCTGTCTTGCGGCGCCCGCGCCCCGCCCGGAGCCTAGACGAACGCCACCGAGCAGTTGCGCCCTTGCCGCTTCGCGCTGTAAAGCGCCGCGTCGGCTTCGTTGATCAGCACGTCGTAGGCGGGCACGCCCTTGCGCGCAGCCGCGCCGCCGACGCTCGCGGTGACCGGCACGCTGCGGCCCTGCACGTCGATCGGTGTATCCGCAATCGTGCAGCGGATTTTCTCGGCGACGCGCATCGCGTCCTCGAGCGGCGTGCACGGCAGCAGCAACGCGAATTCCTCGCCGCCGAACCGCCCGAACGTGTCCTGCGCGCGCACCACGCCGGCGACGCGCTGCGCCATCACGCGCAGCACCGTGTCGCCGACGCCGTGGCCAAACTGATCGTTGATGGTCTTGAAGTGATCGAGATCGAACAGCAGCACCGACATCTCGCCGCCGTAGCGCTGCCAGCGCGTGTATTCGTCGCGCAGCCGCGCTTCGAAGAAACGGCGGTTGGCGATGCCCGTCAGGCCGTCGAGATTGGCGAACTCCTGCAGCTTGGCGACCGCTTCCTCGCGCTCGCGCTGCACGATGCTGACGTGCGTCACATCGGAGATCGTCACGCACACGGCCACCACCTCGCGATCGCGCACGAGCGGCATGAAGGTGCAGTCCTGCTGCATGAAGTCCACGCCGCCGGTAATCGGCCGGTCGTGATCGAACTTGAACAGATACGGGCGCTGTTCCCACGAGCTGAATGCAAAGCTGCCCAGCTGGAATACGCTTTCGATCTTGCGCGACAGCCACACGCGCGGCAGTTCGGGAAAGTGCGTGAAGAGCGACTGACCGACCACCTGCTCCGCGGTCAAACCGCTGTGGTCCTGCATGAAGCGATTCCACATCAGCACGGTCATGTCGCGGTCGAGCACGAACAGACCGAAGCCGACCCGCTCGACCACCAGGTCGCTCAACGAAACGGCGGACAGCGTCATAGGCTGGACAGCAGCGCGTCGAGCGCGCCGTTCATCTGGCGGATCGATTCTTCGGCCATCAGCATCACGAGGTGGGCGCGGAAGCTGTGGTCTTCCAGCGCGAAATTCACTTCGACGAGCAGCGCAACTTCCCATTGCAGCACGCCGGGCTGGAACACCTCGTCGAGCGTCAGCGCCGCGCCGAGCAGACCCGGCGCCGAAAACACCGGCGTGCGGCCGAGCTGATCGAGAATCGACGATACGCAGGCGCCGGTCAGCACGTTGGCGACGTCGAACATCAATTCCTGCTGGCTGACCGCTTCGTAAGCGGAACTCGCATACGGGTCGCTCACGAGCGCGCAGAGTTCTTCGATGCTGTCGCTGCGGCAGATCACCAGCGCTTCGCCCTTGATGTCGGAGCGGAAACCCTGGCGCACCGCGCTCACCGTATCCTCGATGCCGGTCATCTCGCGCAACGCCGCGGCCGCCTCGGCGACCGCCACCACCTTCACGCGCGGCACCGATAGTTCGATGAACGCGTCGAGCAGCCGCGCGAGACGCGTGGCGGCCTGGCCCATCGCCAGATTGGCGACCTCCTGCAGCGCGTCGCGCTGATCTTCGTTCAGCACTGGCTCAGACATACAACCCGTACTCCTTGAGGATGGGGAGTAGCGCCTCGGGCGTCACCGGCTTCGCGACGAACGCCATCGCCCCGAGCGCGCGCACGCGCGACTGCGCCATCGGCTGAACATCGGCGGAGACGACGATCACGAAGGTGTTCAAATCCTCATGCTGGAGCGCCTCCAGCACCTGGTAGCCGGTCATGTCCGGCATCGTCAGATCGAGGAACATGACCGACGCCCGGCCCTCGCGATACAGGCCGAGCGCTTCGCGTCCGTTCGACGCGTACGACACGTCGACCTCCCAGTCCGGCGGCAATGCCTTGGTCAGCACCTTGCGGGCAAGCAGCGAATCGTCGGCGATCACAATGGGCAAAGACATGGGGCGGTCGATTATGCGAAATGAATTTATGCGGATTAACGGCGCGGCGCAGTCGTTTCTTTAGCGCGCCGGGCTGTCCGCCGGGCGCCGGCTATGAGAGGCGGAAACGGAGCCTGCGCTGAGAGCCTGTTCGTGCGGTAGGCGTGGTCGGGCTGCCCTGGCGGCAAATGGGCCCCGAAAATGAAGGGCGCATATTTTCCGATGGGGGCGATTCTCAAATCAATTGCACGGAAAGGCAACCCGACAAATTCCGGTTCATGGCGATGAATTTCCAGTTCACCCGGTCTTTCGAGTCGTTCTCTCGCACAAACGGGAGATTTCTCCGCGTTTCTGCTTTTGTGTACGTTTGCGCCCGGCGATTTGTCACTGATTTCAGCCGGTCGAAATCTCACACGCGATGCAATGAGCGCGGTAACTTGTACCGTCACGCTGTATGCTTCCGCTTGCACCCACCACTGCTTCCCGGTTTCCGTCCGTTTGTTCCAAACCGACTGGTATGAGCGACCATGACACCCGACCGGTTCAACCCCGCTGAGCCCAGCCGTCACGGCGACGACCCGCAGCAGGCCGCGCCGTTTCCGGTCGTGCCGGAACAGAACTTCCAGGTCCGCCGCGTCACGCTCATTGCGCTGCTGGCCGCCGCCGTCGTGCTGCCGTTCCTGTACGTGGTCGTCATGTCGGCGAGCGATCTGCGCACGCGCGAAGCAGAAGCCACCGACATCACGCTGCGCACCGTGCGCGTCGCCGAAGAACATGCGCTGAAAGTGTTCGACATGAACGAAACGCTCGACGCGCGCATCGTCGATCTCACGCAAGGCCTGAGCGACGGCGACATCCGCGCCGGCGAGGCGGCCATTCACGACAAGCTGCGCCTGATGGGCGGCGGTTATCCGCAAGTCGCGGCGGTGTCGATCTTCGGCAGCGGCGGCGCGCTGCTGGCGAGCAGCCGCTTCTTTCCCGTGCCGGCGGTGTCCATCGTCGATCGCGCGGATTTCACCGGTGTGCGCGACGGCCGCGACCTCGACCACGTGTCGAAGGTGATGACCGGGCATGTGGCCGGGGAACAGGTGTTCAACATGGGCGTGGCGCGGCACGCGCCCGACGGCGCGTTTGCCGGCGTGGTGACCGTTGCGCTGCGGCCCAACTACTTCGCCGCCTTCTACCGCGAACTGCTGGGCGGCGGCGACGTCTCGCCGATGAGCATCAGTCTCGTGCGCGAAGACGGCGCGGTGCTCGCGCACTATCCGCACATGCCGCGCGAACCGGAGACCATGCCGCCGCACTCGTCGTTTGCCGAAGCGCTACGGCAAGGCCGTCACACCGGCGTCGTGGAGATGCAGGCGGACGACGACGGCGACGGCCAGAGCGAGCGTCTGATCGTGGCGTTCCGTCACGTCGGCGCGTATCCCGTCTACGTGCTGTGCAGCTATAGCGCGTCGGCCATCTGGGCTGGTTGGTATCGGCACCTGAGCGTGCTGATCCTGTCGCTTTTCACGCCGTCCATCGCGCTGTGGTGCGTGATCTGGCTGTCGCTGCGACGGCTCGGCGCCGAGGAAGAAGCGTGGGCGCGCTGGCAGGCCGAAGCGTCGATGCGCCGCTCGATCGAGTCCGCGTACCGGCAATCCCGCAAGATGGAGGCGCTCGGCACGCTGGTCGGCAGCGTCGCGCACGACTTCAACAACCTGCTGATGATCGTCTCGGCCAACGTGCAGATTGTCCGGCATCGCGGCGTGGCGGGCTTCGAGCGCGAGTTGTCGGCGATGGAGCGCGCCCTCAAAAGCGGCCAGGCGCTCACCCGGCAACTGCTCGGGGTTGCGCGCAAGCAACCGTTGCGCAACGAGACGCTCGCGCTCGACCGCTGGCTGCCGGCGTGTCGCGAGTTGCTGGCTTCGTCGCTCGGCACGCGCATCGCGCTGGTGATCGACGTGGCCGCCGATATCTGGCCGGTGCGCGTCGACGAGGCCGAACTCGAACTCGCGTTGATCAATATCGCGGTGAATGCGCGCGACGCGATGCCGGCCGGCGGACGCTTCACGGTGCGCGCCACCCGGCTGGAGTTTCGTGCCCAGGACGGTTTTCCGCTGACCGGCGAGTTCGTGCAGATTTCGCTCGAAGACACCGGCACCGGTATGGCGCCCGAAGTGCTGGCCCGCGCTTTCGAGCCGCTTTTCACGACCAAGCCGACGGGCATGGGCACCGGCCTCGGCCTGCCTCAGGTGTTCGCCTTCTGCGAGCGCTCGGGCGGGCTCGCGGCGATCGACAGCGCGGTCGGCGCGGGCACTTCGGTGCGGCTTTACCTGCCGCGCTCGGCAGCGTTGCCGGAAGTCGTCGAGCCCGCGCCGGCGTCGGCGCCTGGCGAGAATCGCGCGGCGACGCCGGGCCTGCGCATTCTGCTGGTCGAGGACAACGAAGAAGTCGCCGCCGGCACCGAAGCGCTGCTGCAGATGATGGGCCACCAGGTCACCCGCGTGCTCAATGCCGACATCGCGCTGCGTTTGTTCGACGCGGCACAGGACCAACCGTCGCTCACTTTTCGCGATGCGCGATGCGGCGCGGCGCGGCCGTTCGACCTCGTGCTTTCCGACATCCATATGCCCGGCTCGATGAACGGCATCGATCTGGCTGAGGCGATCCACGAACTGGATCCGCGGCTGCCGGTCATCCTCGTCACCGGTTACGCCGAAGAACTCGACCGCGCCCGGCAGGCGGATGTCCGTGTGCTCTCCAAACCCTTCGATATCGCGTTGCTGGACAAACTGCTGCAAGGCGTTCAGCGCGATCTGGCGCAAAGCGGCGGCGACCCGGCCAGGCAGCGGGAGTCGTAGCGGACAGGCCAAAGCTCCGGGTCGAACCGCGGCCAGCCGGCTTTGTCCCGGGTTCATCGCGCGTTTGTAAAAACGCGCGCCATCTGCTCTCCATGCGCGGCGTACCTGGATACACGGTGCAGCGGGCCCGGTCGCCATCTGTGTGGCCTCCGCGAAGACCGCGGCACGATCGTTGCGGCATGACGTCACGAGCAGGAACAAGCCGGGCGGGGCTTTCAGCTCCGTCCATCCGCCCAGATACGTCGGGAGACAGCCATGCAACACACCGTGATCGGGTTATTCGATACCTACACTGACGCCGAAGCCGCGCGCGACACCCTCGTGCACACTGGCTTTGCCCGCGAAACCATCGAATTGCAGACGAACGCCGAGCCGAGCGTCGGCGCTGCTGCTACCGAAGTCGCCGGCGCCGGCATGCTGGCGAACATCGAACGCTTCCTCGCCAGCCTGTTCGCGAGCGGCCCACGGCCGCCCGACACGGCCCGTTACGCCGAAGCCGTGCGGCGCGGCGCGGTACTGGTCTGCGTGCATGCGGCCAGCGAATCGCACGCGGAACTCGCGCGCAGCACGTTTGCCCGTCTGGGCGCGACCGATATCGGCGAGCGGGCGCCGGAGCTCGACCCGGCCACGCCGGCTTCGCGCGACCACTCGATTCTGGATGAGCTTGGCATAGGCGCGGTGGCGTCGGGCACGCCTTATTCGTCGAGCGTGACGACCTCGGGTGTCACGACGTCCACGACGGCGACGACGCGGCCTGTTACTACGGTTGATCCCCGCGTCGACCCCGTCATCGATCCTGTTTATTCGCCGCCGCCGGGCAACACCGATGCCGAACCGTTCGTCCCGCCCCCGCTGGCCGAGCGCCCGCTGACCGATCCGGTCGGCGGTCCGGTGGTGGATCCGTTAGTGGACGATGTCGGTCGCAGCCCGATCGCCGTTGGTTCGATGCCGGGCTCGGGTGCGGTGATGCAACCGACTGAAGTCGTACCCAACGCGGGCGAGCCCGTGAGTCACGCGAGCGCGACCATTCCAAACGAATATCTGGAATACGAGGAAGACTTCCGCTCGCATTTCGACGAGCAATACGCGCAGGAGAGTTCCCGCTACGAGGACTACGTGCCGGCCTACCGTTATGGCGCTGAGATTGGCCACGACACGCGTTATCGGGACTTGCACTGGGAAGACGTCGAACCGGAAGCTCGCCGTCACTGGGAAACCACCTCGCCCGACAGCACGTGGGAACGCTTCAAGCTGGCCGTTCGCCACGGTTGGGAGCGCGTGACGGGCCATCACCACGTCTGAGGACCAGACGGCAGGATGGGCGACACGCGCCGGGCAACCGCTCAGGCGGCGTGTCGCTTGACCCACGCAACGTAGCGGTCGACGAATCCCTGCAGAAATTTGCGGGTGCCGTCGTTCAGAATCTCGCCTTTCTCGTTGATCACGGCGGCGTCGTGCTTGATGAAGACTTCGGGCTGCGCCAACGTCGCGACATCGAGATAGGCGAGCATATTGCGCAGATGCTGCTGCGCCAGCGCCGTCCCGGTCGCGCCAAGCGACGTGCCGATGACCGCGCCCGGTTTGTTACCCCACGAATTCGTTCCCCAAGGCCGCGAACCCCAGTCGAGCGCGTTCTTCAACACGCCGGGGATCGAACGGTTGTACTCCGGGGTGACGAATAGCAGGCCATCGGCGGCTTCCACCCGCTGCTTCAACTGCTTGCCTGCCTCCGGATAGTCGGCGTCGTAATCCTGGCTGTAGAGCGGCAACGTGCCGATCTCGATGAATTCGAAAGTGAAGTCTGCCGGAACGAGCGAAATCACCGCTTGCGCGAGTTGGCGATTGAACGACTCGCGCCGCAGGCTGCCGACGACAACTGCAATGTGATAAGCCATGTTCGTTTCCTCGATGAGTGGCGCATTCTGCGCGAAAGGGGTACGAGCCGTCCATCATAGGCAAAAGCCGCAGAGCTTGGGCTGCGGGGCGCATTCCGCCAGCCTCTGGCGGCTTGTGACTAAGGTATGCGCTGCGGCAGTGGATAAAACGCCAGCCGTCAAAGTTATCCACAGATTCACTGAATAACCTTGTGGATAACTAGGACTTTTGCCTTGTCAATCAAGCCTGCTTCCGGTTCGGAACGAATTGAGGCAAATGTGGTCACCGCGTTTTGCGGAAACGCGACCGGGAGGGTCTGCGGTAGTCGGGAATCGCGAGAGCAAGTACGGCGCTTGCTGCAACGAGAGTGGAGCCCACTTTGGAGGAGCCCATCATGACACTCGATTACGCAGGCAAATCGCACGACGAAGCCGTTGCCGCCCGCAAGAAGCAGAAGCAGCGGGCACAGGAGCAACCCGGTGGCGACATGGCTGTCGATGGCACGCAGGCCGACGCGGAGCATAGCTCCGGCGAATTGTCGGAACGCGGCAAGGAGGTATGGCGGCAGGGAGGCGGTATCGATGGCGGCGGCAAGCGCTGACGGTTGCGCCGGGTTAGATGCGCTGCCGCCCGCGATTAGTGCCGGCGCTTACTCCGGCACGGCGATGTCGCCATCCACGAGTTGCCAGCCATAGGCTTCGGCATAGGATTGCGCGGCTTCGCCATCGTCGAAAAACGGCATGTCCGCATGGCCTTGGAACGGGTAGATCACCCGTTCGTCACTCAAACGGATCACTTTCAAAGTCGGCACCGTACCGCTCGATGTACGGCGCGACGACGCCATAACCTGATAATTGGCACGGCCCGGCAGAGCGGGAGGGTTGGCGCTTTGTGCGCGCCGGGTAGCGTAACTGGGCATCGGCGCGCGCATCAGAGTCCGGCAACCGACTGGCCGGCCACCATACCGTCGATGACCCGCTCGGCGTAACTCGCCGAGGCGATGCGCGCATCGCCCGCTGCGCCAAACGGCGAACCGCTCGGCACGCGGAATACCCGGCTGCTGGTCACCGTATCGTCGGTGCCGCGGCGGCAGATGCGCACGGCGGCATCGAAACCGGAATCGTAGTGGCGCACGCCATCGACCCCACGCGGCTGGTGCGGATAAACCAGCGGATAAATCTCGAGACCCCGGTAGCTTCGGATCGTGTTGTTCATGGTAGTCGTCTCCGTGAGGTCTTTCGTGAAGGTCGCGCTGTGCGGCGGATTGCCTGCGAACCGGCGGCGTTTCGACGAAAAACAGGTGAGCGGCGATGCGGGCAAAGTGCGGCGAGTTGTGGACGCTACATCGAAGGCGACAACTTGCAACAGGGCAACGGATCGACGCGAGGTTGGTAGAGGAGGGACCCTGTTCATTCAGGGCGCGGGACAAGCGAGGGGATTGCGTGAGGAACGGCCAGCGCACTCGTGGAGCGGCGGCGGTTGACCTACTGTAACACGTTAATAGAGCAAATCCTCGCGGATTCGCAGCGCGGGCGCGACTGTTGCTTAGGTCGTGCCAAAGCAGTGCGCGAACACGGGTTAACGGAAAAGGGCGCCCGAATGGGCGCCCTTTTCATTTGGCGGCGATCGCCTGCGGCACTTGCTGGACCGGTTTGATCAGTTACCGAAAAACACGTTGCAGTACGATGCCGGACCGTTGCACTGCGCCGGAGCAGCAGCGTTGGCCACGCCCGATGCGGCGGAAAACAGAGCGACGGAAGCGATCAGGGCGGTCAGAATGCGTTTCATGGTGCTACTCCTCTTCGGCGTTGGTTCGCGATCAGGTGCGATCGATGGAGAGGAGATTAGCAATTCGGGGTTTCCCTACAAACACTTAATACGAAAAGATATTTTCTCAAATATCGCAATAATTATCGATCGTTGGATTTTTTAAACGATCAGATTTCAATTTTCGCAATAATCTGCGATCAACGTTTGCTTGCTGGCGTGTCCCGGTAGCGCTCGAAGAAATCATCGTGTGCAACGGTGTCGATTGAGATCGGATGGACCTCGTGCCCTGCCGGATGCTTTACTAGCTGCGCCCGCGTGCGGATCGGGCGATGCTGAAAATTGCCGCCGCAGTTCGGGCACACGTTGCGCAGTGTGCCGAGCGCGCAGACTTCGCAAAAAGTGCACTCGTAGGTGCAGATCATCGCGTCGGTGGCGTTCGGCGGCAAAGCCTTGCCGCATCCTTCGCAAGAAGGTCTGAGTTCAAGCATGGTTGCTCCATTTTTGGTGGCACGAGTTTCTAAATCGTTGGGAGACTTCCGGGTCTTACGTGCGCGGCCTCCGGGTCAGGTCAACAGTGTCCACATCACTAACGTCAAGACCAGTCCGACGACCGAAACGATGGTCTGGAGAACCGACCACACCAGCACCGTCTGTTTGAGTTGCAAGCCGAAATACTCGCGCACCATCCAGAAACCGGCGTCGTTTACATGGCAGAAGAACACCGAGCCCGAGCCGATCGCCAGCGCCATCAGCGAGTTGTGCGTCGCGCTGAGGCCCGCGACGACCGGCGCAACGATACCGGCGGTCGTCGTGGTGGCCACCGTCGCGGAGCCGGTTGCCTGACGCAATGCCACGGCAATCAGCCAGGCCAGCAAAATCAGCGGTAAATGCGCGCCGACGGCTATCTTGCCGACCGTCGTGCTGATGCCCGCGACCACCAAGGCCTGCTTCAGGCCGCCACCCGCGCCGATCGTCAGCAGCAGCGCGGCAATCGGCGGCAAGCTTTTGCGTAGAATCCCGCCGACCCTTTCGCGCGCCATGCCGCGAGACCAGCCAAGCGCAACGACCGCGAACAGCACGGTGAGGCCCAGCGCGACCAAAGGCTCACCTAGAAAATTCAGCGTATCGAACAGCAGAGTCTCGGGTCGCAACAGCAGCTTGGCAACCGTGCGGCCGAGCATCAGCGCGACCGGCAGCAAAATCGTAAGAAGCGAGATGGCGAAACCAGGCTGCCCGGCGGCGTCCTGCTGCTCGGGAAACAGCGTGCTCATTTCTTTCGGCTCGACCACGTGCATGCGTTTGGAGAGCCAGATGCCATACAACGGACCCGCCAGAATGACCGCAGGAATCGCGACGATCAGACCCAGCCCGAGCGTCAAGCCGAGGTCGGCATGCAAGGCACTGACGGCGATCAGTGGACCCGGATGCGGCGGCAACAACGCATGCAGCGTCGTCATGCCAGCGAGCGCGGGGATGGCGATACGCAGAATCGGTTGTTGCGAACGGCGCGCCATCACGAAGATGATTGGCACCATCATCACGAGGCCGACTTCGAAAAATAACGGCAGGCCGATGATGAGTGCGACCAGCGCCATCATCCACGGCAAGGTGCGGGGCGTGGAGTGCTTGAGAATCGTGGAAACGAGCCGGTCGGCGGCTCCGGATTCCGCCATTAGTGCGCCAAGCATGGCGCCAAGCGCGATGATGATGCCCACGTCGCCGAGCAAGGCACCCGCGCCTTTGCTAAACGCACTCGCCACCGCCTCGAGCGGCAGTCCAGCGGAGAAGCCCGCGGCGAAGGTGCCGACGAGGATCGACAGGAACGGGGCGAGTTTCAGCACGCTGATAAAGACGATGATCAGCGCGAGTCCGAGCACACATGACAGGATGAGTTGGGTGTCATGGGCGGCCCATGGCGCGAGGGTGGTGATCGGAGTCACGATTCTTCCTGGTTTGTTGGGACGGCCGGTGCCGCTTCGGGATGACGGATTGTAGCGGCGGGCGATGATGGGAAACAGCCGGGCTCGCGGGGCTGCAGGTTGAGCCGGTTCGTCAAGGGGCGTCAGCCTCTCGTTCGCAGCGTGATTTGCTTATGCGAAATGATCGGTTCGTCTAATGGAGCAGAGGATTTATCGTTTTAGTCAATCGGTCCGTTTTGCGTCCGTTCTTTAGACGAGCTTCTTTTTATGTCCCATCTTCCGCTGCTGACACGGCGCACTTTTCTTACCGGCGTAGGCGCTTCGATCGTTGCTGCCGCGTTTCCTTTTGCTTCGAGCCCGGCACTAGCCGCTGGCGCGCAGGCCAAGGAATTTCGCATTGGATATCAGAAGGCGGCAAGCACACTGGTTTTGTTGAAATCGCACGGCACGCTGGAAAAGCGTCTCGCGCCGCTTGGCATCACCGTCAAATGGACCGAGTTTCCCGCTGGGCCGCAATTGCTGGAAGGGCTGAATGTCGGGGCGATCGACTTCGGTTATGTCGGTGAGGCGCCGCCGGTATTCGCTCAGGCTGCGGGGGCTAACTTCGTCTACACCGCATATGAAATTCCGACGCCGCATGCTGAAGGTATCCTCGTTCATCAGGATGCGCCGATCAAAACCGTGGCGGATCTGAAGGGAAAGAAGATCGCGTTGAACAAGGGCTCGGATGTGCACTGGTTTCTGATCGCGGCGCTGCAGAAAAGCGGCGTGAAATTCAGCGAGATCGAACCGGTTTATCTTGCACCGGCCGATGCTCGCGCTGCGTTCGAGCGAGGCGCAATCGACGCATGGGCAATCTGGGATCCATTCCTGGAAGCGGCGAAGCGACAGTCGAACGCTCGCCTGCTGACCGATGCCCAAGGTATTGCCAGCCATCATCAATTCTTCTTGAGTGCACGACCTTTTGCCGAACAGCACGGCGACGTGCTGGCGATCACGATGGACGAAGTCAGTAGAGAAGGCGCATGGGTGCGCGGTCACTTTGGCGAGGCTGCCGCCCAGCTTGCGCCGATTCAGGGATTGGATGCGAGCGTGATCGAAGCTGGACTGAGGCACTACGAGCACATCTATAAACCGGTCGATGCGGGTGTGCTGGCGGAGCAACAGCGTATAGCCGATACGTTTACCGACTTGCGTTTAATTCCGAAGAAGATCGTGACGACGGAGGCAGCGTTGTCGGCTAAAGCATAAGTCTGGCCGCGGGCCTCGTCTGGCTCATGAGAACAGTGCAGCGACGTTTTCGGGCGGGCGGCCGATCACGGCTCGGCCGTTCCGAACTACGATGGGTCGTTGCAGAAGGATGGGGTGAGCCGCCAGAGCTTCGTAAAGTTGCGTGTCCGTTAGGGAGGTATCGGCGAGTCGGAGCTCTTTGTATTCCGGCTCGGTGTCGCGAATCATTTCGCGGATGGGACACGCCAGCTTTTCGTTGAGTTGCTCCAGCTCGGCGACCGTTAGCGGCTGCTTCAGATACTCGACTATTTCGGTGGGCTCGTTTGACGGGTTGTAAGCGCCAGTGATCAGTTCTAATGCGGCGCGCGATTTGGAACAGCGGGGGTTGTGGTAGATCGTGATCATGAGGTCGGGTGTGGCTGCGGTTTGGTGGCGGGTTATCGGTGCGAGCTAGGGGTCGGGGGATTTTACCCGGGGTGAGGGGATGGGTTTATGCGCATAAAGTTTGGCGGGGGGCGAGACTTCGGTCGCTTCGATGCGGGGGAATCTGCGGATGGATTGCATCCCGTCGATGCAGACGCAAGCAACCCGCGCCTGACTCGTTTCTCGGACCGCGTCGGCAAGCAGGGCAGGTGCAAGCCGACTTTATGCGCATAAACCGTCGCGGCCGGTCTCGGCGGTCTCGGCGGTCTCGGCGGTCTCGGCGGTCTCGGCGGTCTCGGCGGTCTCGGCGGTCTCGGCGGTCTCGGCGGTCTCGGCGGTCTCGGCGGTCTCGGCGGTCTCGGCGGTCTCGGCGGTCTCGGCGGTCTCGGCGGTCTCGGCGGTCTCGGCATTTTGTCGCGCGTTCGGTGACGCGTCCGCGCTCGCCTGAGAACCTCTGCTCGAATCGCAAGCAGCGACCTTCGCCGACTACGACCGATCTATCCTCTGTCCAAACACGGCCGAGGTGTATCACAACACCTTCTGCCACCTTTAGCGACAGACTTTCTATCAAAGCTCCCCCATCCCTCGTCCGCGCCAACCTCCGCCCTCGCCTCTTTATGCGCATAAACCTAGGCCGATCGGCTAATCGTTCTTGTGTTTACACAAAAACGATTGAAATGCCAATTCATCCAGGTAAAATCCGTTTGCGTCTAAAAAGAGGAGGTGAAGATTGGCAGCAGAAATCATCGCGGTCACACAGCAGAAGGGCGGAGTCGGCAAGAGCACAATCGCGATGCACCTCGGCGCGGCTTTTCATGAGAAGGGTAAGCGCGTACTCGTCGTAGACGCCGACGGGCAAAACACTCTGGTTCATTGGGCTAGCGCATCCTCCGGCGACAACGGCATCCCATTCCCGGTCATCAACCTCTCCGAAGCGGGCAGCCAGATCCACCGAGAGATCAAGAAGTTCGTGGCCGACTACGACATCATCGTGGTCGACTGCCCACCTTCCATCACCGAAAAAGTATCCGGCGTGGTCCTCCTGGCAGCCAGCGTGGCAGTCATGCCCACGTCCTCTTCGCCAGCGGATTACTGGTCGAGCGTCGGTCTCGTCAAACTCGTCCAGCAAGCGCAGGTGATGAACGAAGATCTGCGCGCGGTGTTCCTCCTCAACAAGACAGAAGAGAAACGGATGCTGACGCGCGAACTAAAACGCGCTCTCGAAGAACTTGGCTTCCCGTTGCTGAAAACCCAGATCCCCACGCGCGAAGCCTACAAACAGGCGATGGCGTTAGGACAGACTGTGCTTCAGATGAACGATCGCGGCGCGAAGCTCGCTGCCATCGAAGTCAGGGCGTGCGCCAACGAGATCGCCGCCTTGCTCCCGTGAATTTATGCGCATAAAGGACCCTGAATGAAACCCTCCCAATTTGCCAAAGGCTTTCAAGCACGTCCTGATACGACCAGCAGCGAAAAACGGACTGCGCTCGACAGGCTGAACGCCATCGACGGTCTGGTCAAAAACGGACCGGCCGGAACGGAAGCGCTCTCGCGTGCAACAACATCCAGCGCCACATACAACGTTGCCGACTCCGACACGATCGACGCCGCCAACGAATCTGCCGCGTATCGCGCATGGCGAACCGAACACGCATATCGACCCGGCCAGGTCATCGAGTTGCCGCTGAAGACCATCAAGCCGAGTCCGTTCAACCCGCGACATTTCTACGTGAAATCGTCGATCGCGGAGTTGGCCGTCAACCTGGCAAAGCAAGGGCAACAGCAAGCCATTCACGTCATTCCCGATTACGACAATCCCGGCACCTATTTCGTCAGCGATGGTGGCCGACGCGTGCGCGCGTTGAAGGAAGCCAACAAGGAAGCCGTGAAGGCGATCGTCATCGATCTTCCAATCGGCATCCAGAGCTACAAGCTCGGCTACGATCTCAATGTCCAGCGCGATTCTCAAACTGTGTTCGACAATGCGGTCGTCTGGAAGCGCTTTCTCGACGACCGTCATTTCCAGAGTCAGAAAGAACTCGCTGAACACCTTGGCCTCGACGAATCGACAGTCGCCGTTGCGCTGTCCGTCGCCAAGCTGCCCGAAGCCGTTATGCACGAGATGGTCGCGCGCCCTGACCGCTTTGGTTCCAACATGGCGTATCAGGTCGGTCGCTATCACACCGCTCGCGGCGCCGACGCAACGCTGCGGCTGATCAACAAGATTCTCTCGGACGACCTCAGCACGCGTCAGGTCGCGGACATCGTGAAGGGTCGAGCCACCGCTCAGGAGAGCAGCAAGCCAGCGGGTCGCCAACGCTACGCGCAGCGACTCGAGATCAAACTCGGCGGGGTGTCGGTGGGCGATCTCAAGTCGTACGGCGACGATCGGATCGAATTGCGATTGAAAGGGCTCACGCGGGAAAAACGCGACGAGATTCTCAAACAGATCGAAAAGATGCTGAAGTGACGATCAAATGAAAGAAGCCGGGAGGCTGCCAGCAACCTGACCCGGTTGCCAGCCCCCGCCCCTTCACCACCATTCAGCGATCAAGCCGCGCGAGACTGGCTCAAGGTGAAAGCAAGCAGATCGCCATCGGTCGGTTCGCCCCACGTCCTGCGAGCCAACCAGTCGAAGAACGCGGTCTCCACGATTTTCGAATCCAGTCCGCGACGACGCCAGTCGTCACGCATGTGCGAACCCATACCGGGCAATTCGTCCTCTTCGAACGACTGCCGCGCGACATCGCGCTCCATCTCCCCTTGCTCTTCGTAAAGTTCGCGGGCTTCCTTGCGGCGGTAGGCCGAGTATTCGCTCAGGAGACGCGCTTTCAGATCGTCGGCCGGCGCGGCCACGGCGGCCTTGGCGCCACCCGCGGTAGGCAGCACCTCGACCGGCGGCGCATAACCCTTTTTCAGCGCGTCCTTGAACAGAGCCGGCGCGCTCCGCACCGCCGGCAACGACGTGCTGCGCATGCGCTGTTCGGTCATCTGCAAAGCCGCGCGAATGCGGTTTTCCTCGCTGTCGGCGTATAGCGTTTGCGCTTCCTTTAGCGGAATGCCGATCTTCACCATCCGGTCGACCAGCGTGCTGTCGAAGACGTTCGGATGCTCGTCGAGCGCCAGCATCGGTTGCTTGCGCTCTGTCACCCTGAACTGGATTTCGGCGACCCGGCGTCCTTCCCGATGCTCGATCAGTTCGACGAAGATGTTGGTGACCGCATTCACCTCGGCAATGGCCGGGCGCAGGTAATCGCGCTTGAAGTATTTGTACTCACGCTTCGCTTCGTCGCCCGCTTCGGTATCGGGCGTACCGGAGAGAATCGGCCGCCACCAGTCCCACGATTCCCGCATGGTCAGGTGGCTCGGATTGGTCAGGTAACGAACGCAGATTTCGTAGAGCGCCAACCCGGCGCTACTGCGCAACTGGCTTTGAAACTGAAGACTCAATCGCGCGTACTGGACCGGATCGAGCAGCTTCTTTTTGATCTTCGGCGCAAACGAGAACTCCACCCAGACGCGACGGGTCGTCGGATCTTCGAGAATTTCGGCGTCCGCAATCAACGTCGAGATGCCCCATTTCCGGCCGGGTTTCTGACTCGACGTGCCCGTGCTCCATTCCACCTGAACCGACACCATGCGTCGTAAGTGCTCCTTGACGAGCGCAGTGTCGTTCGAATCGAAGGCGGAGTTAGCGACGATGTCGGAGAGCAAGGCCCGGTAGGTGTCGCCCGATTCGTCTGCCTGCTGCGCAACGGCGAGCAGCACGTTGAACAGCTTGCGGGTGAGCAGAGTGATTTTGCCGCTCTTGGGCTGAATCGCGATCGCCTCGACGGCTTTGCGCAACTCGGCCGAGCTCGGGCTGACTACATCGGTCTTCTTCGCGCGCTTCGTGGCCATGCGTCAGGTCGAGGAGGGATTTGGCGAGAGCATACCGGCTGTGGTGATAAGCGTCTACAGCTCGACTCTCACCGTTGCGGGTGAAGTGAGTTTACGAAGCATGACTCACCTCGAACGATTCCCGAAAAGACTCACCTCGACGATTCGGGTCCAGGTTCGCTGCATCCTTTTGCGTCGCGGGCCAGGCGTTTGGCGGTGTTTTAACGGTTGTCGCGAACCGGACCCAATCCATCCCGAATCTTCTCACCTCAAATTTTTTTCACGAACTTGGCGGCTGGAGACATCACCGGCGCGATGCCGACGCGCTACGTAGCGGGGTAGATCGCTCACAGGACCGAAGTACCCGTTCGCGCTGAAACCGTCTCGACGAGGGCTACGATGCGCCGTAACCGGGCTCAATAGCCGGCCTGCAGCGGAAGCGACGCCGGCCCGACGCATACCGCAGAACATAGCGCGATCTTCAAACGCTCCGGATCTCCCCTGAATATCCTCACCTTTAGATTCACGCATCGCGCCAAACGACGCCGTTTTCCGAGCGATGGTCGAAGAGAAGCGGCGATAACGGTTCCCGAAAAGCCTCACCTTTGCCTTTCTTGGGCGAGATGGTTGTCCGCAACAACACGCTCCCGAAAACGCTCACCTATGCTTCTCGATCAAAAATAGATTCATGTTTTCATATACTTATCGAATATAGCTGGCTTCGTATTTTCCACTCGCCTCCCGAAAAATCTCACCTTTGCCCTTATTCCCACCCAGATCGACCTTCAAATCACCCACCCGACATAGTCCCGAAAAACCTCACCTTGAGAGTTTTCTATGGTTCGACGATTCCATGTCGAAACTGCACCAGTAGGGCTTTTCCGGCCATCAGAGCGGGTTCTCATCCTGTATTTCCTCACCTAAGCGGCCCAAAGACCTGGAAATCGCTCCCGAAAAGTCTCACCTGAAGGCACAACATGCCCCAAGGTCGACCGCGATCCCGCGCAGCCGACCACGCCCCCGGATTTCCTCACCTTTGCCAATAGCCGTCTCATCTGGCGTTTCGCATCGACATCCCGATTCCATCCGCCCCGGCCCCTTCTGCTCCCGAAAAACCTCACCTTACCCCCGCGTTGCACAAAAATAAGGCAAAAACGAGGCTCATGCCCCGTAAAATCTCACCCTCGATGGCGTTTGGCTCCCGATATGCCTCACCAACGGGGTTTACGCACCATCAAAACACCCGAAAAACCCGGTTTGGGCAAGTCCCGAAAGCCCTCACCGGTCACCGACCGTCACGCGCTCCCTTCAATCGTGCGCTGTCGGGCGGTTCACAGCGCGAATGTCCCGAAAAACCTCACCTTTGGAATTACTACACTTTCAGGCCGGCTCCTGAACCTGCTCACGTTCTGTCCCGCACCCGCTCACCGAGCCTCCCGAACCTCATCACTGCTGAATCCCGCGGTAGCTCACCATCACTCCCGTAAAGCTTCACCTCATCGGTCTGAAACCCCAGCCTGGTAAGGCTTTGCCGTGGCGTTAACGTTTTTAACATGGGTTCAAAGGTGTTTACTTTTATTACTCTCTAGCGCTTCCCGAGTGTCCTTCGGAAAAATGCTTGCAACCCAGCACCAGGCAAGGCACTCTCTCCGTGAAACAGTGCGCAAACACTCCTATGGGCACCAAACCCTTTTGTATACAAAGATTTACGGCCAACTCTTAGTTTTGTTTCACGGGAAATTAAGCCAAAGGCGAGTCCGTGATGGACCTTTTGGCAAGACACGATCAAAAAACCGCACCGCAACCTTGCCACTTGAAAAATCGTATCGAACGTTACGTAAATTGTTATTATCCGAACACTTTTGAGCAAGTATCGAGGTGTCGATGAATCTGGATCAGGAAAAACAAGCCATTCGCAGCGAGCTTGAAGTCATGCGGGAAGGCGGAGCCCGACGGCAAGAGCTTTCATTGCACGCCTGCAAGCGTCTCTTTTTCGATTTGGGCATTCGCCCGTCCATGACCGCAGTCCGGGATCTGACTCAATCCGGCAGCGCAAGCGATATCCCGAAAGACATCGATCACTTCTGGGAGCGCATCCGAAACGCATCGCGCATCAAGATTGGCGCCGGCGCCATCCCGAAAGCATTGGAAGAACGTGCGGGCGAATTGCTCGGCGCACTTTTCGAAGAAGCGGTCGCCCAGGCGCGCGTGACGCTAGACGACGAACGCAGCGACCTACGCGATCAGATGAACACTGCCGATTCTCGTGTTCGTGAAGCGGAAATACGTCGGGAAGCCGCGGAAGAAGCGATCCAGCGAAGTGAGCAACGCGCGCAATCCGCATGGGAACGCATTCGCGAACTCGAGACCGCGTTATCCAGCGCCACCACCCAAGGCAACAGCGAGCAACAAGGGCTGCACGCCAACGTCTTGCGCCTCGAGCGCGAGAACGACGCGTTGCGGCAACGTCTCGACACCGAACTGGTGAGCCAAAGCAGCTTGCGCGACCGGATCGACACCTTGCATGTCGAGTTGCGCGAGCGCACCGAGCACTATGCCCAGCAAATCAAGGACGCGGTCGGCGAGGCCGAGCGCCGCGTAAAGCCCATGCTGGTCGAGCTGGACTCGTTGCGCAGCATGGCCGCGACGTATCAAACGGGAGTGCGCGACGCGAGTCGCAAGGAATTCGAGTTCATTCAGCAGATTGCAACGGCCAAGGCGCGCGGCGATCGGCTGGACGCGCAACTGCGCGAGCAGTCCGACGAACTGGACGCATTGAGCAAGGAAGTCGCGACGCTGCGGGCACAACAGGGGATCGATCCGTCGATTGCGCAGCTACTCTGCTCGCTGGCCGGATCGGGACGACTTTCCCCGGAAGAGCTACGCGCGATCGGCACCGCGGTCGACGGTCACGTGCCGTTGCCGCCGCACTGCCCGAAGTGCGAGGAAGGCGAGCCGGAGCTCTCGCAAGTCGATCACCGCTTCGAATTGCAATGCCCGGAGTGTGATTATTCGTCGGGACTCGCCGAGTCTCGCCTCGAAGCACTGAGCCGCTTCGAAGCAAACGACCCGGTTGCGGCGTCGTCGTGACCCGCAGGACCCGCTTAAGGTGAGGAAATTCGGGAGACTAAAGGTGAGGACTTTCAGGCCTCGTCCGCTCCCGGTTTTCTGACCAGACGGCCATCACGCCGGGGTGCGGCCATCGGCAGGGCGGCCGGATCCGGTTCGTTTTCAGACGACAATTCCTGCTGATCCGCCCATGCTTGCCACGCTCGATACAACCGGTTGGACGACACTGGCTGAACGAAGCCCAGCCATTGCCCGACCAGTTCCGCCTCGACGCCGTTCTCGAATAACTCCGCCGCGAACGTATTGCGCAGCGTATGCGGACTGGCGCGCAAGCCCCGTGATGCGGCGAATCCAGCGGCTTCCACCAGCGCATCGATTGCCCGCAGCATGGTCGCCTTGTGCATCGGGCGTCCGGAGGGCGCGGCGGGAAACACGAGATTGCCCGGCAGTTCGGAAAGTCGCCGCTCGGCAAGCCACGCGTCGAGCACGGCGACCGCGAACGGCGCGAGTCGTGTGCGCCGTGTTTGCATGGGATTCGCGGACTCGATGGTGACCCACGGCGACCCCTCCCGCACGCAACTAACCGTAAGCGCGGCCGCTTCGCCGGTTTTCACTCCGCCACCGAGAAAGACGGCGACCAGCGCACGGTCGCGCCGCTCGCGCCAACGCTGTGCGGCGGACAAATCCGGCAGCGGGGCGAAAAGCTCGGCGATCAACGCTGCGCGTTCCCGATGATTCAGAAAGCCGGTCGGTTCGTTGTCGCGGGCGTTTCGCCAGGCCGCATCGCCGTCTTGGGCGATGAAGCGTGCAGGATTGGTCGAAGCCGATTCGATCTCGCGGACGTGATCGAGCACGCGCTCGATCAGCCTCAAATAACGCACCCGTTGTGGTTTGCGAATCGGAAGACTGGCGACGAACTGGGCGATCGTTGCGGTATCCACGGTGGTGAGATTTTTCTGCCGCTCGCCGATCCAGTCCAGAAAAAGCCCCCATTGCGCCTGATAGACACTCGCAGAGGACTGACGGAAATGCTGTTTGGCGAGCCAGGCATCGAACGCTATCTGCGGGTTTCGCCGCCAGTCTTCTCGCTGCTGGTCGAACAGGTCGGTCGATGGCGTGGGCTTGGACGCGGGCTCGAAAAGATGCGGAGGGGACATGGGCATTCGTTCCGTTAGTTGCGCGCATTGTAGATGAATCGGCGCTTTGCCAACCGGTCGAGCCCGCCCGGATTCAATCTCCCCAGGCGCGCGCCCGTTTCGGCAACGGATTGTCGAGCGTCGTAGAGGTGGCTTTGCGCGCGGCTTCTTCATAAGCCGATACCGCGAACGCGAAAACGGCAGGCAATGCCGTCGACGTACCGAAGTCGACCGCCTCGTCCGTTTCGGGATACGGGATATCGGAGGGCCGTTGAAACAACCCCAGCATTAATGCGTCGTGCCGGCTGGCAAAGCCGAGATCGGCCAAGGCTTCGGCCTCGATGCCATGCAGCAGGCGCCAGGTTAGCGGCACTGCCTGAACGATGTAGCGTGCCGCGATATTACGCACGATATGTTCGAGATCGCGCGCCGCAGTGCGATAGCGCAGCGCGGCGAGCGAGTGGTCGGTCCGGGCGCTCGCGTGAGGGGTCAGGTCGTTCATGATCGGCTCCAATCGATACCCCGTACTGTACAAATATACAGTGTTCGACGCAACCGCGAGCACAGCCTGGAATCCGACAACTCCTCGCCGCGGGCCGCCTCGTGCGAGTCAGCAAGGTTTCGGGCGGTGAGCCTCGGACCTAGCCGTGAATCACCACAAGCAAAGCCTTCGCCTCGCTCTTGCCGACGTTGCGTATCGCGTGCGGTTCGTCGGCGACATAGCGCGCGGTATCCGCCGCCTTCAAACGCCGGGTCGTGCCGGCGGCCTCGATTTCAATCGCTCCCTGCAGCACCGTCAGATGCTCGCGCGTACCGGGTTCATGAGCATTCGACACCAACGCTCCGCCTGCCTGCAACGTGAGTTCGTACCACTCGAACTTGCCCGCCAGCTCGATGGGCCCCCACACCCGCAACTGATACCTGGCTTCGTGACCGCTCAAGGTCGGAATCTCGTGCGGACCAGAAACGGCGATCGCCTCCGGCGCTTTTTGCGGCGCGAACAGCGAATCGAGGCTGACGCCAAGCGCGTTGGTCAGCCGCCAGGCGACCGCGATGGTTGGATTCGCTTTGTCGCGTTCGATTTCCGACAGCATCGATTTCGACACGCCGGCCGCGCGCGACAGGTCGTCGAGCGTCATCCGCCGCTCGGCGCGCAGGCGTTGAATCTGCTCGCCGACGCGCGGCGGCGCCGCAACCGTGGAAGCCGATACATTGCTCGCCGATACGCCTCCGGGAACCGGGGTTTTGCCTGCCGCACGGCGGATACCCGAACTTGCCATTTACTGACCCATCGTTTAGAGTTTTTCGATATACCGGAATTTAGTTCGAAAAAACGAAAATATCCGATAAAACTGACAGCCGACTATAGCAGGCCGCCGCGTGGGCGAACATGCCACGCAGGCCGCACTCACTCATTCAGGAAGGAGTCTGGTTCATGCGTGATCATTACCTTGCCCATTTGCGCGGCACACTCGAACAGATTCGCGCCGACGGTTTTTACAAGAACGAACGCGTGATCGCCAGCCCGCAATCGGCGGACGTGCGGCTCGCGAATGGCGCGGAAGTCCTGAACTTCTGCGCCAACAACTATCTGGGTCTGGCGAACGATGCCCGGCTCATCGAGGCAGCGCGAAGTGGTCTCGAGCGCGACGGTTTCGGCATGGCATCGGTCCGCTTTATCTGCGGCACGCAAACGGTTCACAAGGAACTCGAGCAGGCGCTCTCCGCCTTCCTGCAAACGGACGATTGCATTCTTTACTCCAGCTGTTTCGACGCGAACGGCGGCCTGTTCGAAACGCTACTCGACGAACACGACGCGATTATCAGCGACGAACTGAACCACGCGAGCATCATCGACGGCGTGCGGCTTTGCAAGGCAAAGCGCTTCCGCTACAAGAACAACGACCTTGCCGATCTCGAAGCGCGACTGCAGGAAGCCGATGCCGCCGGCGCACGCTTCAAGCTGATCGCGACCGACGGCGTGTTCTCCATGGACGGCATCATTGCCAACCTGGCCGGCATCTGCGATCTGGCCGACCGTTACGGCGCGCTCGTCATGGTCGACGACTCGCATGCAGTCGGTTTTGTCGGCGAACACGGACGCGGCACGCCGGAACATTGCGGCGTGCTCTCGCGTATCGACATCATCACCGGCACGCTCGGTAAAGCGTTGGGTGGCGCATCGGGCGGCTACGTCGCGGCGCGCAAGGAAATCGTGGAGTTGCTGCGCCAGCGCTCGCGCCCCTATCTGTTCTCCAACACGCTTACCCCGAGTATCGCCGCCGCCTCGCTCGAAGTACTCGACCTGCTTGCCAGCGATGAAGGCGCCCAGTTGCGCGCCCGTGTTCGTGAGAACGGCGCGCGTTTTCGCGAGGCGATGAGCGCGCTCGGCTTCACGCTAGTGCCGGGCGAACATCCCATCATCCCGGTCATGCTCGGCGACGCTCAACTGGCTTCCAGCATGGCGGATGCGCTGCTGCAAGAAGGCGTCTACGTCATCGGCTTCTCGTTCCCCGTCGTTCCCAAAGGGCGCGCGCGCATCCGCACGCAGATGAGCGCGGCGCACACGCCGGAACAGATCGATCGCGCGGTGGATGCTTTCGCGCGCGTCGGCCGGAAACTCGGCGTGATTGCCGCCTGATCCGAAACGGAGCCCATCATTCATGAAAGCACTGGCAAAACTCGAACGCGCGCCCGGCCTCACGCTCACCGATGTCGACAAGCCCGAAGTCGGTCATAACGACGTGATGATCCGCATTACGCGCACGGCGATTTGCGGCACCGACATCCACATCTGGAAATGGGACGACTGGGCGCAGAAAACCATTCCGGTGCCCATGCACGTCGGCCACGAATACGTGGGCGAAATCGTCGAAATGGGCCAGGAGGTCCGCGGTTTCGCGATTGGCGACCGGGTGTCCGGCGAAGGCCACATCACCTGCGGCTTCTGCCGGAACTGCCGCGCCGGCCGCCGCCATCTGTGTCGCAATACGGTCGGCGTCGGCGTGAATCGCGAAGGCGCATTCGCCGAATATCTTGTGATTCCCGCCTTCAACGCGTTCAGAATTCCGCCGGAAATCTCCGACGATCTGGCCGCAATCTTCGATCCGTTCGGCAATGCCACGCATACCGCGCTGTCGTTCAATCTGGTCGGCGAGGACGTGCTGATTACCGGCGCCGGCCCGATCGGCATCATGGCCGTCGCCATCGCGAAGCATGTCGGCGCGCGCAACGTGGTGATCACCGACGTCAACGACTATCGACTCGAACTCGCGCGCAAGATGGGCGCGACGCGCGCGGTCAACGTCTCACGCGAATCGCTCGGCGATGTGATGGCCGAATTGCATATGGCCGAAGGTTTCGACGTCGGTCTCGAGATGTCGGGCGTGCCGAGCGCATTCACCAGCATGCTCGAAGCGATGAACCATGGCGGCAAGATTGCGCTGCTCGGCATTCCGCCCGCGCAAACGGCGATCGACTGGACCCAGGTGATCTTCAAAGGCCTCGAGATCAAGGGCATTTACGGCCGTGAGATGTTCGAGACCTGGTACAAGATGGTCGCCATGCTGCAAAGCGGTCTGGATCTTTCGCCGATTCTCACGCACCGCTTCAAGGTCGACGACTATCAGCAGGCATTCGCGACGATGCTCTCGGGCGAGAGTGGCAAGGTGATTCTCGACTGGACGGCAGCCGCTTAACGCTTAAGGCGCAAGCGTCTGCCCGATCGCCAATAAAAACGCCCGCACCGTGCTTACGCGCCTGCGGGCGTTTTAACGAACTCCGCCTGAATGCGCACGTGAATGTCGTCGCCGACCGCCGGATACCACGTCGACAAACCAAACTTCGCGCGGCTGAAATGGCCGTCTGCGGAAAACCCGAGCGTGTCTTTTTTGTTCAGCGGATCGCGCCCAAAGCCGTTGAAGCTCACATCGAGCGAAACGGGCTGCGTGACCCCGTGTATCGTCAGATCACCCGTCAACGTGCCGCGCGATTCTCCGCTGCGTTCGAAGTGCGTGCTGACAAAACGGATCTCCGGATAACGCGACACATCGAGCATGTTCGCGCCTTTCACCATCTTGTCCAGCGCCGGCACGTTCGTGTCGACACTTTCGGCGTCGACGACGATCGTCGCGACGCTGCTGTCCATTCCCCCATCGTGCCAGTCGAGTTGTCCCTGCTTGCGGTCGAAGCGCATCGTAAAACGCGTGTACTTGAAGTGATCGACATCGAACGTAATGCTGCAATGGTCCGGATCGAGCGCATATTGGCCCGGGGGCACGCGCGTTTCGTTCTGACTGACCGTATGCGTGAGCACTTGCACCGGCGTACATGCCACCGCCGTGAACACGGTCACGCCGAGCAACGCGCGGCCGAGCACTGCCCGGATGTTTGAAGAGAGCATGAGGTTCGTTCCCGTCGGCTGATGGAGACCACAACATACACCGTCGGCACGAAAAATGTTGACGCGGGAGAATGATCGTTCTACTCTTCGCGGATGGCCAAACATACTGAAACCGCTGCTAGAACCGCTTCTGAGACCGACACCGTTCCAACCGGCGGCGCCCGCGAGCGTCTACTGCAGGCGGCCGAAGCGTTGATCTACGCGGGCGGCATTCATGCCACGGGTGTCGACGCCATCGTCAAGCAGTCCGGCACGGCCCGTAAGAGTTTCTACACACATTTCGAATCGAAAGACGCGCTGGTCGCGGCCGCGCTCGAGCGACGCGACGAACGCTGGATGAACTGGTTCATCGCGGGCACGCACCGTCGCGGCACGACAGCGCGCAAGCGGCTGCTCGGCATGTTCGACGTGTTGCGCGAGTGGTTCATGTCGGCGGATTTTCATGGCTGCGCGTTTCTCAACGCCGCCGGAGAAATCGCCTCTGCGGACGATCCCATCCGCGTCGTGGCGCGCGAACACAAGGAGCGTCTGCTCGCTTTCGTGCGCACGCAATGCGACGACTACGCCGCGCAGTTGCAACTCGATTCGCGGCGAAGCGCGCGCCTCGCCCGACAGTGGCTGATTCTGCTCGACGGTGCGATTGCCGTGGCGCTGGTCAGTGGAGAAGCCGACGCTGCGCTCGATGCACGGGCTGCGGCTCAGGTCCTGCTCGACGCCCTCGACGCGCGCGAATAGTCCCGGCAATAGTCCTAGCGTTCCCGACAAACCTGAACTCGCAACCAAACCTCGCAAGGAAAAGATCATGGCCGATACCATCGAAACCCGCCCTCCGCTTCCACCGTTCACCCGCGACACCGCGATCCAGAAAGTGCGCGCCGCGGAAGACGGCTGGAACACGCGCGACCCGCAACGGGTCTCGCTCGCCTACACGCCGGACAGCGTGTGGCGCAATCGCGCCGAGTTCATCCAGGGTCGTGCGGAGATTGTCGGGCTGCTGCAGCGCAAATGGGCAAGGGAACTGGACTACCGCTTGATCAAGGAGCTATGGGCGTTCAGCGATCACCGTATCGCGGTGCGCTTTGCCTACGAGTGGCATGACGATTCGAACCACTGGTACCGCTCGTACGGCAACGAGAACTGGGAGTTCGATGAACATGGGCTGATGGCGCGCCGTCACGCGAGCATCAACGATCTGCCCATTCGCGAGGCCGACCGCCTGTATCACTGGACGCTCGGCCGCCGTCCGGACGATCATCCGGGCCTCTCCGATCTCGGGCTCTGAGCCGGCGCGGCTGTCGAGCCGCGCTTTCGCCTGTCTTCATCCGCTTGCCATCGGTTTTCCGCTATCGTTGCAACGCGCTCGTCACGGGCGTCCGCATGCCAGTCGTCCGAGCGCATCCTCGACATCGCAATCGCGGGTTGAGGTACAGTGCGCGACGGACAGCAAGCAGCAATACACAAACACCGATGACCCCGGCGCTCGACCGGTGGCGGAGAAGACATGCACTTTCGGCAGATTCAAACACACATCCGGCGCACGGCGGTGGCGCTCGTCGCGGGTCTGGCCATGGCCTCGACGGCGCACGCGGGCGATTGGTGCGAGGGCGGGATATGGGTCGATGCGATGCTCGGCTCGTACCATATCGACCCCGATCCGAACACCGACTTCGAGCAGTTCAATCCGGGTCTTGGCGTCGAGTGCTGGATCAACAATCAGTGGGCCGTGACCGCCGGGGGCTTTCGCAACTCGTTGCGGCGGCCTTCTTATTATGGCGGCGGCGTCTGGGCGCCGGAGTTCGCGCACTGGGGGATCGTGCGGATCGCCGCGATTGGCGGGATTATTTCGGGCTACAACTACGGCAACTGGGGTCTTGGGCGCAACCATACGATCGGACCGGTGGTGGCGCCGATCGTGATGGTCGAATACAAACGCGTTGGCGCGAACTTCATCGTCATCCCGCCGATTCCTTCAGATAACCTGCCGTTCACGGTGGGGTTTCAGGTGAAGGTGAAGTTTTGATTCTATGGAAGGCGCGGCGAAGGTGAGCTCTTCCAGGATGGTGAGGAGTTTTAGGAGACGCCCATCACGAGGAAAGGTGAGGAATTCCAGGAGACCGCGCAAAGGTGAGCGAATCCAGGAGGTGAGCTTTTCCAGGACCTCGCCACGTCCTTCATGCACTCGCTGCAAAACATCACCCGCCGCGCCATCTCCTTACACGCTCTTCCATTTCCGAACAAAGGGTGAACGGCTCGCCCGCATCGCACCCTCGCATCTATCCCACGTGTATCTCCGCCCCACAGGCGACTAAGCCCGAAAGCACCTCATCCACGACGTCACGACGAGCGTCTCATCGCGCCGACCTTGTAACGTCTTCGTAAAACATGATCCCGCTGTGATTGATAAGTTGTGACCAACGCGTCGGCATGTTGTTCGGCATCAAGGCAACGTCCGCGGCGTGACTGATCGATCTACCGAAGGAGCAAGCATGAAGAAACTATTGACGATTGCGGTACTGGCCGCTCTGAGCGCGACCTTGAGCGGCTGCTGGTGGGGACCGCCGCCAGGCGGTGGTGGCGGTGACCACCACGGCGGCGGACCCGGCGGCGGCGGTGGCCCCGGCGGCGGTGGTGGCCCCGGCGGCGGTGGCGGTGGCGGAGGCGGAGGCGGTGACGGCTTCCACGGCTCCATCGTCATCCCCAGCAACACAGCCCAAGGCTGATCACGCCGGAAACGTCAGCGACACCTCGAACCCACCCGACGCGGCATTACCCGCATGAAAAACGCCGCCGTTATATCGCACGAGGCGTCGCACGATCGCAAGACCGAGGCCGCAGTGCGCATCGCCGCTGCGCGCCTCGTCGAGTCGCACGAACGGCTGCAACGCGCGATCCAGTTGCGCAGCAGGAATCCCACCGCCATGATCGCGCACCGTCAGCATGAATTGTCCGTCGACCCGCGACGTGGAAATCTCGACCGGCGGCTCGCCATACGTCAGCGCATTCTCGATGAGATTCGTCAGAATCCGGTCGAGGTCGACGAGCGGCAAACCGAAGTCTTCTCCCGCCTGCAAATCCAGCCGCACCAGCGAATCGTCCGCGAGACTGTCGCCATAATGCCTACGGCAATGCGCATCCACGCTGGTACGCGGTGAGGTATCGGCCGACTCGCGCGCGAAATCCAGGAATTGCGTCACGATTCGCGACAACGATTCGGAATCGCGCAGAAAGCCGCGGCGGTTCGCTTCGTCCGGCAGCAAGTCGGCACGCACCTGCATCCGCGTAATCGGCGCGCGCAGATCGTGCGCGACACCCGCCAGCATCACGGCGCGCTCGCGTTCGGCTTGCGCGAGTTCATGCACCATCTGGTTGAAGTCGCCGATCAGCTCGCGCAATTCGCGCGGACCGCTGGCCGCGACCACCGGCGCGCGATGACCAATACGGAACTCCCGCGCAGCATGAGCGAGACGCCGCAAAGGCCGCTGCAACTGCCAGGCGCCATACAGCGCGGCACAGACCGCAAACACCAGCGTGAGTAGCGACGCGCTGAGAAAACGCCGCGCCGGCAACACCGAACTCTGCAGTTTCAGCCAGGCGGGATTGGCGCCGTAGCGAACCCAGACGTTGCCGTTCTTCGGGTCGGCCACGACGTGACTGCCTGCCGGCAATCGGGTCCGCAAGCTGTCTTCGAACGGTCCATACGTGTCGCTGCACGGCGCGGGGCATCCGTTTGCAATCGCGTCGCCCGCATTCACATAGGCAATGCGCAAGTCACGCGAGATAGTCGAGGCCGGTATCGACCCGACATGCTGCGCCTCGACAGCCAGCGCGAGGGCGCGCTGCGCATGACCGGTATCGATCTGACCGCGCTCGCGGTCCACCAGAACCATGAAGACCAGATGCACCATCACGATCAGGCTCACCGTCATCAACGAGAGCTGACCGAACAGCGTGTTAAAGGGGTTCTTCATCTTGACTGCCGCCGGGGACGAACATGTAGCCGATACCGCGGATAGTTTGAATCCGGCGCGGATTGGCCGGGTCGTCTTCGAGCAATCGGCGCAGGCGCCACACGGGCACGTCGATGCCGCGTTCGGTCACTTCCGAATGCGGGCCGTGCAGCAGATCGACGAGCCGGCCACGCGACAGCGTTTCCATCGGATGCCGCGCAAGCACGTCGAGCAGCGCATATTCGCTGCCGGTCAGCTTGAGCGCTTCGTCATCGCGAAACAGCGTGCGGCTCGCGAAGTCGAGCCGGAAGCGGCCGAAGCGAAGCGCTTCGCGCTGGTCCGCCGCCGCGGCCGCTGCCGGTGCGGGTTGCGCGTGACGGCGCAGCACCGCATGGATGCGCGCCAGCAGTTCCTGCGGCATGAAAGGCTTGCCGAGATAATCGTCGGCGCCGAGTTCGAGGCCGATTACCCGGTCCACGCCATCGGCGCGCGCGGTCAGCATGATCACGGGAATCGTGTCGCCGCTCGCTCGCAATTGACGCAACGCGGTGAGGCCGTCCACGCCCGGCATCATCAGATCGAGCACGATGATCGACGGCCGCTCGCGTTCGAGCCGGCGGCCGAGGTGGTTGGCGTCGTGCAGCACGGACATCTCGATGCCGCGTTGCTGGAAGAAGGTTCTGAGCAGGTCACGGAGGTCGGCGTCGTCGTCGACCAGTAAGACCTGGATGGACGGGTCGGACATGGCTGGGCCCTGATCAAAAAGAACGGTAAGTGGCAGACACTCAGATACGCAGATACGCGCGCGCGTCTGAGGCACGCTGCAATATAGCGAATCGCATCGCGACGGCGGTTTCGGGTTCTTATGTGCGCTTACAGTTTATTACGGGGACCGTCTCGCGCGAAGCGCAACGCCATAGGTGAGGGAATTCGGGAGCCGGTGCGATGAGTCCGAGGTGACGATATCGCTACCTGTGCGCTCACTTCATCCAGAAAGGTGAGGGAATCCGGGAGCCGGCGCATAGGTCTTCGCGATCGAGATTTAATTCAGTCATCGCTGAGTAACATGCGACCGGAATAATGGCCAGTGCTCCGCACGAGAGCAGACTTTTTCAAAAGCACGGCCCCGATCGAGGGCCGATGCATAGGCCAGCATCGGGGGTTTTACCGTGACGATCCGTCATCGCATTACGCTATTGGTTGTCTTGATGTTCGTCGCGCTATCGGTCATTGGCGGCTACGCGGTCTATCAGACGCGCGGCAGCGCGACCGAAGTGCGCAAGGTCACCGAAGGCGTCGTTCCCAGCGCGCTCGCATCCGCCGACCTCGTCTCGCAGGTCAAGGACGTGCAACTCGCCATCATGACGCTCGTCTACGCGCCGGACGCCAACATGGTGAGCCAGGCCCAGGACGAACTGGGCAAAAAGAAAACTTCGCTGCAACAGGCGCTCGCCGTGCAGGCCAACGACGCAGCGAGTCACGCGCAAAAGGGCCTCGTCGCACAGGCCAACGAAAGTCTCGGCAACTACTTCGCGGCTATCGCCGATACCGCAAAGATGAAGGCCGAGGGCAAGAACGAACTCGCGCAAGCCTATCTGTTCGCCAATGTCGCGCAGTATCGCGACGAACTCGAAGGCATCGTCGAGACCTTGCGCGTCGAGAAGAACCGCGAGAAAGACGACGCCATCGCCGCGCTGAACGCGACGCTCGCCACGACCGCCACGGCCATCGCGCTCGTCACCGGCGTCGCGATCGTGCTGCTCACGTTGATCGGCGCGATGCTGTACCGGCAGATCACGCGCCCGCTCAGCCGCATGCAGGCGATGATGAGCGAGATCGCCGCGAGCCAGGACTTCACGCGGCGCGTGCCGGTGGGCCGGCTCGACGAAATCGGCCGCTCGATCGTCGCGTTCAACGGGATGATCGGCAAAATCGAAGCGAGCTCGGCGCAACTCAAGCAGAAGACCGCCGACATTCAGGCCATGTTGCAGAACATGCAGCAGGGCATTCTGACGGTGATCGACGGCGGCGTGATCCACGCCGAGTATTCGGCCTATCTGGAAGATATCTTCGAGACGCAGGAGATCGCCGGTCGCGACCTGATCGAGCTCGTGCTGTCGGACACCGACCTGGGTTCGGACACGCGCGCGCAGGTGGAAGCGGCGGTGCATGCGTGTCTGGGTGAGGACTGCATCAACTTTGCGTTCAACCAGCACGTGCTGGTCAACGAGATTGCGAAGCGCATGCCCGATGGCCGCGTGAAAGTGCTCGACCTGAACTGGTCGGCCATCACCGATGAAAACGACACCATCGTGCGCCTGATGCTCTGCGTGCGCGATGTGACCGAGTTGCGCAAGCTCGCCGCGCAGGCAAGCGAACAGCGCCGTCGTCTGGACATGATCGGCGAGATTCTCGCGGTGGGCGAAGAGAAGTTTCATCACTTCATCGAGAGTTCGGCCGGTTTCGTCAGCGAGAACGAGCGCATCATCCGCAAGCATTCGGAAGCCGATCACTCGGCCATTGCCGCGCTGTTCCGCAACATGCACACCATCAAGGGCAACGCGCGCACTTACAACCTGCAGCATCTGACGAGCGTCGTGCATGAAACCGAGCAGAGCTATCACGCGCTGCGGCAGCCGGACGCCGATCGCCAGTGGGACCAGGCGCATCTGATCGAGGAACTCACGCGGGTGCGCGACGCGATCGAGAGCTACGCGCAGATCAACGAGCAGAGCCTTGGCCGTAAGGGCCGTCCCGGCACGCCGCTGGCGCGCGAAACGCGCTTCGTGATGGTCGAGCGCGACACGATCGAACACACGCTCGCATTACTCGACGACACGCCGGCGCCCGAGGCGCCCGCGCTGCAATCGCTGCACGACCGGCTGCGCCTGACGCTGCGCTCGATGGGCAGCGACAGCGTGCAGGACGCGTTGTCGTCGGTGCTGGAGTCGTTGCCGTCGCTTGCCGCGGAACTGGGCAAGGCGCCGCCACGCGTGCTGATCGCCGATCACGGTTACCGTTTGCGCAACGACGCGTGCGCCATTCTGCACGACGTGTTCATGCATCTGCTGCGCAATTCGCTCGACCACGGCATCGAAACCGCCGACGCTCGCAGCGCTCAAGGGAAACCGGCGACGGGCACGATCGCAATCGAAGTCGACGTCGCCGCCGGCGCCTTGCAACTCAAGCTCCGCGACGACGGCCGTGGGCTCGCACTGGCGCGCATTCGCCACATCGCGATGGAGCGCGGCTGGATCGGCGCGGACGAAGCCGTGGGCGACGAAGCGATTGCCGAGTTCATCTTCCGGCCGGGCTTTTCGACGGCGGAGACGGTTACCGAAGTATCCGGCCGTGGCGTCGGCATGGACGCGGTGCGCGACTTCCTCAAGCGCGCGCACGGCCACATCGAACTGCGCCTGACCGACGATCGGCCGGGTGCGCCGTTCCGCCAGTTCGAGACGATCGTCCGTCTGCCGGAGAGCGTGGCGGTCGATACGCTCGACCGCGCGGCACGGGCCGCGAGCGCTGCGAATAACGCATCGCAACTCGACGCAATGGTGGATTGAGCGTCGCCAGCAGCGCAACCAGACTCAGGAAGGCAAGATGTCGATTCAACAATACGGATTGGCCGTGCTGGCCAGCGGCGCGGCAACGGCTTTGCTGGCGTTCGTCGCGCACAGGCTGCACGGCAATAAACGGGCGGCGCAGGTGCGCGCCGAAGCGCAAGCCAGAATCGATGCGCTCGAAGCCACGCAGGCCGCGCGTGACGCCGAACTGCGCGAGCGCGAGCAAGCGTTGCAGGCACTCGGGGCGTCGGCCGACCAGTTGCGCGTGGCGCTCGCCCAGCGGTCCGCGAGTGTCGACGCATTGGAAAGCGCGTTCAGCGCGGCCGCCAGCGACCGGGCCCAGTGGGCCAACCAGGCTCGCCATATCGCCGGCGAGGCCGCGCGTCTGAAGAGCCTCGGCGCGACGTTCGAGCGTTGGCACGAGCAGATGATCTCGCTGATGACGCAGAACCACGATATGCACGCGAAGAATCAGGAACTGTCGTCGATCGTGCGGCACGTGGTGATCGTGTCGCTGAACGCGTCGATCGAAGCGGCGCGCGCGGGCCCGGCCGGCCGCGGCTTCGCCGTGGTGGCGAGCGAGGTGCGCGCGCTCGCTGCGCGCTCCGAGGAACTGTCAAAGAGTTACCGCGACAGCCTGCACCGCAACGACCTGACGACCGCGTCGACGTTTCAGGACATTCAGGCGGGCGGCAAGATGATCGCGGCGTCGCTGGCGAGCGTCGAGTCGCTGAGCCATCAGTTCTGTTCGGCCTTGCACGAGGAAGCGACGTGATCACCGTTCAGGCGCAGGAAAGTTTCGAGCGCATCTTCCGCGAGTCCGCGCGGACCCGTTTGGTCCGCAATGCGGGCGACACGTGCGAGATCGCGCCGCTGATCGAGGTGGGCGAAGGCGCGACGCGCGACACGCGGGTGGTGGCGCTGACCATCTCGTCCATCGCATACCGGTTGCTGCTGCTTCTGCACTTCGACGAAGACGCCGGCACGCGCGGCTACTACCTCGATGCGCTCGACGAGCGGCCGCTGGAGGAGGTCTTTCTCGAGACCTGCAACCTGTGTTGCGGCGCGATGAATCAGGCGTTGCTGCGCTATTTCCCCGATCTCGGCATGTCGACGCCTTACGTGTTGAGCGCGCGCTGCCTGCCGCATCTGCGTGAATTGAAGCCGGGGTGGCTCGCGTCGTATTCGATCGTGCTGAACGGCGAGGCGCAACTGGCCGCGACCGTTTGCGTCTGCGCGCACGCGCCGATCGATTTCGTCGCAGACACGAGCGTCATGGAAGAAACCAGCGGCGAGCTGGAACTGTTCTGAGTATTGTCATAGGAAAAACATGTCGAAAATTCTGGTGGTGGATGACTCGAGCGCGGTGCGCGACGAAGTGGCCGGCTTTCTGAAGCGAAACGGTCTGGACGTCGACACGGCGGTGGACGGCAAGGACGGTCTGGCCAAGCTCAAGGCGAGCCCGGGCATCAGACTGGTGGTGAGCGACGTCAACATGCCGAACATGGACGGCCTGACGATGGTCGAGAAAATCCGCGGCGAACTGGCGAACCAGACGGTCAACGTCATCATGCTGACCACCGAAAGCAGCCCGGCGATGAAGGAGCGCGGCAAGGCGGCGGGCGTAAAGGGCTGGATCGTCAAGCCGTTCAAGGGCGAGGCGGTGCTGGAAACGTTCCGCAGACTCGCAGGCTGAAAGCCACGACAGCAGGGCGAACCGGCTTGAGGTGAGGTTTTACGGGAGCCGCCGCCGCGTGGGCCGCCGCCCTTGCGCGTCCGATGATTTGCAAAGCAGGAATCGCTATAACCTGGACCCGAGAAACACGTTATCTTGGCGCAACGGTAACGATCGGAGGTCCCACAGCATGACGGCAGCAATTGCACCAAGCACGTTGAATCGCCCGTCGAAGCGCGCCAGCGCAACGTCGACGCGACCGGCGCGGTTCGAATAGGACTCGCCGATCATGTGCCAGCTGCTCGCCCTCAACTGCGCCGAACCGACCGACGTCAGCTTCTCGCTGCGAGGCTTTGCCGCGCGCGGCGGTCTGACCGATCATCATGTCGACGGCTGGGGCGTGGCCTTTTACGAAGAGCGCGCATGCCGCGTGTTCGTCGATGAAAAACCGGCTTGCCAGTCGCCGGTGGCCGATTATCTGACGCGTCATCCGATCAAGTCGCGCAACGTGGTGGCGCATATCCGCAAGGCGACACAGGGTGGCGCACGGGTGGAAAACTGCCATCCGTTCATGCGCGAACTGCGCGGCCAGCAATGGGTGTTCGCCCACAACGGCGACCTGCGTCCACTCGACAAGCCCGAAGCCGGGCCGTACGAGCCGGTCGGCACGACCGATAGCGAAGCCGCGTTCTGCTTCATCATGAACCGCCTGCATGCGCATTTTCTGACGAATGCCGACGTGGACGACCTCGACGCGGTATTCGAAGTCATCCAGCAAGCGACCCGCGTGCTGAACCCGTTCGGCATCTTCAATTTCGTCCTGTCCAATGGCGTGGCGCAATACGCGTTCTGCTCGACGCGTCTTTCGTATGTGATTCGCCACTGGCCGTTTTCGAGTGCCCGTCTGGTGGACGGCGACCTGTCGGTCGATTTCTCCGAGCGCGGCACGCCGGCCGATCGTACCGCGGTGATCGCCACCACGCCGCTCACCGACGAAGTGTGGACCGCCTGTCAACCTGGCGATCTGCTGATGTTCCGCGGCGGCGCACTGGTGCATCGCGCGCATGTCGCGGTGCCGGCTCACGTGCTCGCCAGTTCCAGATACGCGCTGTCGGAACAATCCGCACTGGCTGCCTGATCTGCGCAGCGGCTCCGGCAAGCCGGATCGCCACATCAAAGGTGAGAAGATTCGGGAGCCGCTCGCTCGCGACGACGAGTGAGCCCGCACCGTTCACTCCACCTCACCCTCCAGCAGTTCCGACGACGATTCCCGCAGACAATCGCTGAACAGATCCGCCGCCGGCGCAGCCGTATCGGCGCGCCAGACCAGCACCACTTCACCCAGCGGTTCGAGCGGCGCGAGCGGCAGGACGCGCATGCGTCCGCGCCGCACGTGATGCCGCGCGACCGACAGCGGCAGGATCGACACGAAGTCTCCGCCGATCAGCAGCGTCAGGTTCAGACTCAGCGAACTCGATTCCACCGCGCTGCGATCCAGCGGAATGCCTTGCTCCGCGAGCGTTTCGGCGAGCGTTGCGAAAGCCGGCGAGCCGCGAATCGGCGTAATCCAGCGTGCGGAGCGCAAGTCGCTCCAACTCACCGGCAGATCCACCTTGCCGAGCGGATGACTGCCGCCCACCACGAACACGAACGGCTCGCGGTGCAGCGTCTCCTGCGTCAACAGCCCTTGCTGGTCGACGACGCGATTGCGGCCCAGCGCCAGATCGAGCTCGCCTTCGTCGAGCATCTTGATGAGCTTGTCGAGCGTGGTTTCGACGAACGACAGCGTCGCCGACGGCGCGCGCCGCATGAACAGTTCGACCGCGTGAGCGATGAGCGGCTGCGGAATCGTCACGACCGCGCCGAGCCGCACGTGGCCCGCGGTGCCAGTGGTCAGCGCGCTGACGTCGCGGCGCGCCAGTTCGATATGGCGCAGGATTTCGCGCCCGCGCGCGGCCATCACCTTGCCGATGCCGGTCAGCTCGACCGCATTGCCTACTCGCCGCGCGACCGGCACGCCGAGCGCTTCCTCGATTTCGCCGATCTGTTTGGAAATGGCCGGCTGCGTCACGTGAAAAGCGGCGGCGACGCGCGTGACCTGACCGAGCTCCGCCAGGCTGACGAGAATTCGCAGATGCGGCAGCTTCAGACCGCTGCGAAAAAAGCGGTCGATCGCGTCGTTTTCCGTGGTGACCATCAGGGTTAACTCGGTTTCTATAACTGAAAGGTAATGACCTGCGCCGAAACGGTGATTTGCGGTGAGGGCGGCAATGCGGCTACTCTTCCACATCGGCAGGACGGTAGCGTGTGATACGAACGATTCGAGCATAGCAGTCAGGGTTGGCCGCATGACTCAGGGTATAACCGGATACAAATCACGCACCGCAGCGCCGCGACCACAGCGCGCCTCCAAGCGCGCGGAAGGAGACACCCCATGAGTACCCCTGTCTACGGCGGCGCCCAACAGCCCGCTCTCCCCGCCGAATCCGCCGAGCGCGCCGCCTTGTATCGCAAGCTGGCCTGGCGGATCGTGCCGTTCCTGTTCCTCGCGTTCATCGTCGCGTATATCGACCGTGTCAACGTGAGCTTTGCCAAACTGCAGATGCTCACCGATCTCTCGCTGAGCGAAACGGTCTACGGCGCGGGCGCCGGCGTGTTTTTCTTCGGCTATTTCATCTTCGAGGTGCCGAGCAATATCGCATTGCATCGCGTCGGCGCACGGGTGTGGATCGCGCGGATCATGGTCACCTGGTCGATCGTCTCGTGCCTGACCATGTTCGTGAGCGGCGCCACCTCGTTCTACGTGCTGCGCTTTCTGCTCGGCGTCGCCGAAGCGGGTTTCTTCCCGGGCATCGTGCTGTATCTGTCGAGCTGGTTCCCGTCGAACCGCCGCTCGCAGATCATCGCGCTGTTCATGGCGGCGATTCCGGTGTCGGGCGCGATCGGCGGTCCGCTATCGGGCTACATCATGCAGCAGCTGGCCGGCGTGAACGGTCTGCCCGGCTGGAAATGGCTGTTCCTGATCGAGGGGATTGCCTCGCTGGTGGTCGGCATCGCGGCGTTTTTCATTCTGCAGGACAAGATCGAATCGGTGAGCTGGCTCGACAAGGACGAGAAGGCGCTGCTGGCCGCCGACCTCGCAGCCGACGCGCAGACCCGCGCGCATCAAACCGTGGGCGGCGCGTTTGCCAATCCGAAAGTGTGGCTGCTCGGCCTGCTGTACTTCTGCATTGCAATGGGCAACTACGGTCTCGTGTTCTGGCTGCCGACCATGATCCGCTCGAGCGGCGTGGTGAGCGTCGCGAATATCGGCCTGCTGTCGGCCGTCCCGTCGCTGATCAGCGCGGTGGCGATGATCCTGATCGCCCGCCATGCCGACAAGCACGACGAACGCCGCAAACACGTGGCCGTGTGCGCGCTGCTCGGCGCGGCCGGCATGCTCGCTTCGGTGCTGCTCGGCACGCACGTCTGGCTCTCGATGGCGGCACTCGTGGTCGCGGCCATCGGCATCAATTCGATCGCTCCGGTGTTCTGGGGCATTCCCACCGCGCTGATGGGCGGCGTGGGCGCGGCGGCGGCGATCGCGGTGATCAATTGCACCGGCAATCTGGCGGGCTTCGTGAGCCCCTATGTGATCGGCTTTCTGAAGGACACGACCGGCACCTTGCTGCCGGGCATGATCGTGCTCGCCTGCGCGCTCGTGCTGGCCGCCGTGATCGTCATGGCCATGCCGGCCGCACGAAAGAAAACAGCTTGAGGAGAGCAGTATGACGCAGCAGGTTTGTATGGTCACCGGCGCGGCGACCGGCATCGGCGCGGCCACCGCGCTGCGCTTTGCGAGCGCGGGTTGGGCGGTGGCGATCGGCAACTTCGACGACAGCACGCGCGACTCGGCGCTCGCCGTCGAAGCGCAATGCCGGCAACTCGGCGCGGACACGCTGGTGTACGACGTCGACGTGGGTTCCGACGCGTCGTGCGTGAAGGCGGTGGCCGCAGTCGCGGCGAAATGGCAGCGCATCGACGCGCTGATCAATTGCGCGGGGACCACGCGCTTCATTCCGCATGGCGACCTCGCGGCGATCGACGACCTGGAATTCGAACGCGTCTATCGCGTGAACCTGATCGGCATGTTCCAGATGACGCGCGCTGCGGTGCCCGTGCTGCGCGATTGCGCGACGGCGACGCAGAGCACGTCGGTGATCAACATTTCGTCGCTGGCGTCGCTGAACGGCACCGGCTCCTCGATTGCTTATGCCGCGTCGAAAGGCGCGGTCAATTCGCTGACCTTGTCGCTCGCGCGCAATCTCGCGCCGCATATTCGCGTGAACGCGTTAGCGCCCGGCATGGTGGACGACGGTTTGCCGCGCCGCGTGCTGGGCGAAGCGGCCTATGCGAAAGTGGTCGACACGCTGACGCAGGCCGCGCCGCTCAAACGCGTTTCGCAGCCGGGCGAAGTGGCCGACCTTGCCTGGTTCGTCACCGCGCACGCGCCGGCGATGACCGGCCAGGTGATTGCCGCCGAGAACGGCTTGCTGCTAAACGGCTGAACGGCTGACCGGCTGAACGCCGGGTTCAAGCGTCGGCCGGCCGACGCGGCGAGCGACGCGAACGGGCCATACAGCACGCCACCGCAGCACGCCACCGCAGCACGCCACCGCAGCACGCCACCCCGGCACGCCACCGCAGCGCCTAACAACACGACCAGGATTCCCCATGAGCAATCTTCACAAACACCGTTCGCGCACCGTCACCGAGGGCATTACCCGTACGCCGCATCGCGCGTTTCTGCGCGCTACGGGTCTGGACGACGCCGCGATCGAAAAGCCGTTCGTCGCCATCGTCGATACGTTCGGCGAGAACACGCCGTGCTCGATGTCGCTGAACTCGGTGTCGGACAATGTCCGGCTCGGCGTGGCGGCCGGCGGCGGCGTGCCGATTCGCGGCTCGGCGATCTCGGTGTCCGACGGCACCTCGATGAATCACTCGGGCATGCGCTTTAGCCTCGTGTCGCGCGAGATCATTGCGGACAGCGTCGAAGTGTTCGTGCGCGCGCATTGCTACGACGCGTTCGTCGGCGTGGCCGGTTGCGACAAGACGCTGCCGGGCATTCTGATGGGCATGGTTCGCGTGAACGTGCCGGGCGTGTTTCTGTTCGGCGGCGCGATGCTGCCGGGCATCGCACCGGATGGCTCGCAAGCCACCATCCTCACCGCGATCGAAGCGGTCGGCGCGGCGCAACGTGGCGACATGTCGCTCGAAACGCTGCGCGGTATCGAGAAGCGCTGCACGCCGGGCGCCGGTTCCTGCCCCGGCCAGTTCACGGCCAACACCATGGCGATGGTCGCCGAAACGCTGGGTCTCGCGCCGCTCGGTTCGGCGATGGTGCCGGCCGTCTACGCCGAACGGATCGCGATTGCGCGCCGCGCCGGCGAAACGGTGATGAACACGTTGAAGAACGGCGGCCCGCTGCCGCGCGATCTGGTCACCCGCAAGAGCCTCGAAAACGCGTGCGCGGCCGTGGCCGCGACCGGCGGTTCGACCAACGCCGCACTGCATATTCCGGCGATCGCGCACGAAGCGGGCATCCGCTTCACGCTCGACGACGTCTCCGAAGTGCTCGCGCGCACGCCGCTGATCGGCGATCTGCAACCGGGCGGCAAATATCTCGCGTTGGACCTGTATCACGTCGGCGGCGTGCCGGCGGTGCTGAACGCGTTGCTGGCAGGCGGCTACCTGCACGGCGATACGCTCACGCAATCCGGTGAAACGCTCGAGGTCGCATTGAAAGCCTTCGCCGGTCCGGATGGCCGCGTCGTGCGTCCGCATAACGAACCGTTGAGCCCGAACGCCGGTCTGGTCGTGTTGCGCGGCAATCTCGCACCGGACGGCTCGTGCCTGAAAACCGCGGGCCTGAAGTCGATGACATTCAGCGGCACGGCGCGCGTGTTCGAAACCGAAGAAGCGTGCATGGATGTCGTCTCGAAGCGCACGTACAAGGAAGGCGACGTGCTGGTGATCCGCAACGAAGGCCCGAAGGGCGGCCCCGGCATGCGCGAAATGCTCAGCGTGACGGCCGCTATCTACGGTCAGGGCATGGGCGAGAAAGTCGCGCTGCTCACCGACGGCCGTTTCTCCGGCGCGACCCGCGGCATGTGTATCGGCTACGTCGGACCGGAAGCGGCGGCGGGCGGCCCGATCCGCTTGCTGCGCGACGGCGACCGCATTCATATCGACGCGCACAAGGGCACGCTCAACGTCGATCTGACCGAAGGCGAACTGGCGCGTCGTGCCGAAGAAACCAAACCGTTCGTGCGCGGCCATCTCGGTGGCGCGCTGGAGAAATACGAAGTGCTGGTGCGGCCGGCGAATCTCGGCGCGGTCACGCACTCGGGTGCGGTGGAGTGGCCGTACGAAGCGTCGATCGGCGAGGCAGAAGCATGAGCGCCACGTTGGCGTCCAACGCGCCGCGCGTCGGCTTTTGCGGCATCGGCAAGATGGGTGAGCCGATGGCGCGGCGTCTGCTCGCCGCGGGTTACACGTTGCAGGTGTGGAACCGTTCGGCCGCCAAGCTGACGCAATGGAACGAGCCGGGCGCGAATGCCGCCGCGACGATTGCCGCGACGCCCGTGCAACTCGCCGGGTCGAGCGACGTCGTGATGCTCTGTCTCGGCGATGGCCGTGCGGTCGAAGAAGTCGTGTTCGGCGATCAGGGTCTCGCGCGCGCATCGAATGCGCCGCGTGTGCTGATCGATCACTCGACCATCGCGCCGAAAGAGACGCTGCGCTTCGCCAGCCGGTGGCATGAGTCGACCGGCGGCGTGTGGATCGATGCGCCGGTTTCCGGCGGTACGGCCGGTGCGGCTGCGGGCACGCTGGCCATTATGTGCGGTGGGGCCGCCGAAGAAATCGCGGCAATCGAACCGGTGTTGCGCACGTATGCCGCGCGCGTCACGCGCATGGGCGATACGGGCGCGGGTCAGGCCACCAAGCTCGCGAATCAGGCGATCGTCGTGACGACCATTGCGGGCGTGGCCGAAGCTTGCGTGCTGGCGCAGCGCGCGGGCATCGACGCGTCTACGATGCCGGCTGCGTTGCAAGGCGGCTGGGCCGACTCAGTGTTGTTGCAGACGTTATTGCCGCGCATGCTGACGCCGCCGGCGAGTCCGTCGGGCACGATCAGGATCATGCTCAAGGATCTCGATGCCGTGGCCGAACTGGCGCAGGAATCCAGCGCGCCGTTGCGTGCCGTCGAGGCGGTGCGGCAGTTGTTGAAGGACGCCGTGGATCGCGGGCTCGGTGAAGCCGATATCTCGCAGATCGTTCAGGTGTTGCTCGAGCAACCGGTCGCGCTCGAGTCGTAAGTCGGTAGTTCGGCGGTATTCGCAGTATCAGCAGTATCAGCAGTGATTGCCGGCGCCGCGTGCCCTGCGCAACATGCAGCGGGACGCGGCTCATAAAAATAGAAACAGGCGAGGCCGCGAGCGTGGCAATCCCGCGCACCGGCTCGCAGGAGACAACCATGTCCAGTCTTGAATCGGCCCGCTTTCCCACCGATGCGCCCACGCGGCTCACGCGTTCGCAATGGCGCATGATCATTCTCGCGAGTCTCGGCGGCGCGCTCGAGTTTTACGACTTCGTCGTGTACGGCATCTTCGCGCAGTTTATCGGCCGCGCGTTTTTCCCCATGCAGGATCCGATTGTCGGCCTGATGCTGTCGTTCGCGGTGTTCGCGATCGGCTATCTGTCGCGGCCGGTCGGCGGCATCGTGCTCAGTTATTTCGGCGACAAGTACGGGCGGCGACGCGTGTTCATCGTGTCGGTGATCGTCGTGTCGATGTGTACGATCGGCATGGGTATCGTGCCGACCTACGCGACCTGGGGTATCACCGCCACGGTGCTGATGATCCTGCTGCGGCTCGTGCAAGGCTTCTGCCTCGGCGGCGAATTGCCGGGCTCCATCACGTACGTGGTCGAAACCGTGCCGCGCCGCGCGGGCTTCGTGTGCGGCATCGTGTTCTTCTGCGTGAACTCCGGCGTGTTGCTGGCGGCGGCCGTCAACCTGACGGTTCATGACGTGCTGACCGGCGACGATATCGCGGCCTATGGCTGGCGCATCGCGTTTCTGTTCGGTGGCGCGATCGGTCTGTTGAGCTTCTGGCTGCGCCGCAAGCTGGAAGAAACGCCCGCGTTTGCCGAGATGAAGCATCTGGCGGCGAAGCATCCGCTGTCGGAATTGCTGCGCGACCATTGGAAGCCGGTGTTGCTCGGCATTGCCACGACGGCGGTGACAGCGGCGTTCAACGGTTTGCTGTTCGCGCATATGCCGGCCTATCTCGACCGGGTGCTGCATTACGATCCGCGTCGTGTTGCCATTGGACAGAATGTCGGGCTCGCGGTGGTGTCGACCGGTATCCTGCTGTCGGGCTGGCTCGGCGACAAGTTGCCGCGCCGGCATCTGTTGCGCTTCGGCTCGCTGCTGCTGATGGTGCTGAGCTACCCGTTCTATCTCGTCGCGTCTCATCATTCGATCGACGTCGTGGTGTTGCTGGCGCTCGTCGGTGTGGCGGGCAGTCTCGCCAACGGCACGTTCGCGTGCATCATCGCCGATATGTTTCCGACGCGCGTGCGGTTCAGCGGTGTCGCGATATCGTTCAATGTCAGCTTCACGATATTCAGCGGCACCGCGCCATTGATCGCGACGTGGCTGATTTCGGCAACCGGGGACGTGACTGCGCCCGCTTATTTCATGAGTGCCTGTGCAGCGCTGGCGTTTGTCGCGAGCTTTGGGTTGAAGGCGGTGAGCGGGAAGATCGGGGCGGCGTCAGCGGGGTGATCGGTGCCCGGAGGAGGGCGCCTTCGAGATGGCGTTGCTCCTCATTGCTTCCGGCGTGCGACCGTCTCGCTGCCCGTAGAAGAGCATCATCAGCGCGCTGAGAAGGAAGCTTATTCCACCGGTCAGCAGCAGGCCAATGTCCCCCACCACCGGCAGCAGATTGGTTAGCAAGCCGGTCACGACCCATGCGATCGCCATCACCGATCCCGCGACTCCGAGCGACCATCCTTGACGCTCTGCCGTGACGGCGTCGGAGAATGCGGTGTACATCGTCGTGTACGCCACCATATCGAAGCAACCAACGAGAGTCGCGAGGCACCAGAGTGCGATCTCGTGAGGAAACAGGGCGGAGAGAATCTGGCACACGCCGGCAACGACGAGGCCCATTTTAGCGATGTCGATCACCCGCCAGAATCGGAGCATCACGCGAACGACGAAGCGTAGACCGAGCACGAACGATACGCCGATCACGCCGCTAAATAGCCCGAGTTGCGCGCTCGCGTAATGAAACCTCGTTTGCAGCACCAGCATGATGGTCTGCAGATAAAGGCCGTAGCCTACCTGCATCAGGAAGAACACTGCCGAGAGTAGGGCAACGTCCTTGTTGGTCGCCGCCTGATAGATAATCCGCAACGGCAGCGCAAGGTCGATGCGCGCATTGCCCGATGCGGCATCGGCGTCACGATAGGACACCCAGGTCCAGACCGCGCAGAGCGCCGAGAGCAGGCCGACCAGCAGAAATGGCGTGCCGTAGTTGAAGACGGGCGAGACTGTCCGGTCAGACGTGACGCCGCCCAGCACCGGTCCGACGATGACGCCCGCACTGAAGGCCATCGACATGATGCTCATGTTATAGGCCTTGTTTTCGGGCGTACTCATGTCGGTGATCGCTGCCTGTGCGATCCCCTGACACCCAGCCATCAGCCCGCTCAGTCCTCGTCCGAGCAATAGCCACCACACCGAAGACATCAGTGCACCGATTGCCATCAGCCCATAACTGACCGCGAGGCCCGAGAGGCAAAGTAGCAGGATCGCGCGGCGTCCGTAGCCGTCGGACAACTCGCCCATCAACGAGGAACCGAAGAACATGCAGAACGGGAAAATTCCGTATCCGAGTCCGAGATAGAAGTTGCGCAGCAGCGGACTCGTGTCAGCGGCAAGCATGCCCGCATGGGGATCGCTGAAAATCGCGGACATCATCGGGTAGACGAGTCCAAAGCCCATCGCATCGATGGCGATTGCAAGCAGGCAGGGACCAAGGCGTTTCAGATCGAGTCGTGACATGAGGGAGGGTCGGGCGGTTAGCGGTGAGTCGATACAGTAGAGTCCGCCTGGTCGTCCCGGTAGCCGTCCGCTGCCGATATCACTTATCGGAGAAACTGATACGATCGGCCGCATGGATATCCTGAGCGCGATGCGAATATTTGTCCGGGTGGTGGAGCGCGGCAACATGTCGAAAGCAGCGCGCGACCTGGGCATTGGGCAACCGGCCGTCAGCGAACGGATCGAGCGGCTGGAGCGTCATCTCGGCGTCAGGCTCCTGCGCAGAAATACGCGGGTCGTGTCGTGCACGGACGAGGGCGCGCTGTTCTACGAGCGCAGCAAGCGGGTCATCGATGCAGCGGATGACGCTTGTGCAGCCGTGTCGGAAGGGCGTCACGAACTTGCCGGGCTACTGCGGATCGCAGCGCCGCAGGGTCTTGGCGAAGTCGTCATGCCGCGCATCCTGATCGCAATGCGCAAGGCGCACCCTAAACTCAATATCGACCTCGTGCTCAACGACCGGATCGTGGATCCGGTCACCGAGGGCGTCGATATCTCGTTGCGACTAGGGCAACCCGGGGAGGGCAGCTTTATCGCGCGGCATCTTGGTCACGTCCGGCGTGTGCTGGTCGCGTCCCCCGACTATCTGGCGCAGGCCGCCACACCACGGGAACCGGACGAGCTGATGGATCATCCGTTTATCCGCGTGATGGGGCTGTTCGGCGATGGCTTCGTCCGCCTCGTGGGCGGGCACGATCAGGTGTCCGCCCGGATCAGCCCTGCCATCAATGCCAGTCATTGGCGCCCCGTCTACGAATCGATTGTCGCCGGGGCAGGGATTGGTGTGCTGCAGGAGCCGGTTTGCGCGCAGGCAATCGCGAGCGGTCGACTCGTCCGACTACTACCTCGATACACCGTGCCGGGATTCGACCTGCACGCGTTGTTCGCGCGCCCGGTTCCGCTGAAGACGCGAGCCGCCATGGCGTTTCTCGAGAGCGAGTTGCCGGTCGCGCTCGAGTGATTTTCTGTCTTGTGCTGTCCCGGGAAAGAACGCTCGCATCACAGCGATCCTCTGCGTATCGCAAGATACGTACACGTCGGCTGATTCCGGCCCGATTACGCTACGAATACGTAAGAACACGGGTCTAGTAAAAGAACCACTGGAAATTGCGCTGGTCGGGGGTTGATGTACCGGTGCGTAGCCAGTTGGAAGTGCGCTGCTAACTTCACGCTGCCCGTCGGAGGACTTCGCCTCCGCAAGCGTTGGGCTTGCCTGGGTATCCCGACCACCCCTATCGTTCTAAAGGTGAGAGTTTCCGGGAGTGGCCCGTTTCGCGATCACCGGATCCCGCCCAGCATGCTTTTGCGACCTGCCCCCAAACGCTTGAGGTGAGCTTTTTCGGGAGCGCCGGTCATGCTCCTGGTCGCGCAAGCCGCATTGCTTCGGGCGAAAGGTGAGGTTTTTCGGGGGCTCGCGAGCGTGAGTCGAGGCAGTGAAGCGGACTCACCGCTGATCGCTACGCCCAAATCTGCCTGTGCCGCCGCAAAGTCACGCCCACAAGGGCATCCGGCTCAAACGCCGCCGTGACGGGAGTTCGGCGCGAAACACCTTTGGACCATCCTTCCTGCTTATCCAGTCGCATCAAGACGTCCAAAGGTGAGGCTTTTCGGGAACCGGGCGCGCGATTTTTTCAGGCCGGTTTCGTCACTTCACGAATGTCGGCGACCGGCGTCTGGCCAAAAGCGTCGCTGAGCGCGTAGTCGAGCAACTGGGTTGCGCATTGCTCCGGCGTTGCGAGTTGACCATTGCGTTTGAGGTCTTCGAACTTGTCGCGCAACGGGAATTGCTCGACGCCGCTGCCGCGAATCTGTTCCTGCATGTTCGTATCGATCACCCCCGGCGCGAGGCTGCAGATGCGCAGCGCGCGATTCGCGTCGAGTGCCACCGCGCGCGCGTGATGGTCCAGCGCCGCCTTGGTTGCGCAGTACACGCTCCAGCCCGGATACGCGTTGCGCGCCGCGCCGCTCGAGATATGCACGATGCGCCGGTCGTTCACATCGGTGCTGGCTGCGGCGAGGGCGCTTGCCAGCATCAGCGGCGTGGCGACGTTCAGACTGACGGCGAGGGCGATATCCACGGCCGCCTGTCCTTCGATCGGACCGATCGGCTGCACCACGCCCGCGTTATTGAACAGCACGACGGTGTGTGCGCCGCTCGTGAAAGCGCGCAACGCGTCGGTCGCGATCCATTGCGCGACGCGCGCGGAGTCGGCCAGTTCCAGTTCGACTTCTTCGAGCAGATCGGGGAAGCGGGTCTTGAGCGTCGCATGGCGCGCACGCGACACGCCGAGCACCGCGATGCCGCGCGCGAGCAGTTGTTCGGCGAGCGCCGCGCCCACGCCACGCGTATGGCCGGTGACGATGGCACGGGTCGGAGCGCGGGACGGAGTAGGGGAGGTCATGTCGTTCCTTGAAATCGGGCTGGGAGAGGCGAGCATTTTCTCACGACGCCGGCGTGTCCCCGACACCAGACTCACGCCGAATGAAACCGCTCGCGATACTGCATCGGCGTGACGCCAATGCGTTTCGTGAAGACGATGCGCATACGGTCGGCCGTGCCGAAGCCGCAGTCGTAAGCGATGGCCTTGAGCGCTGCGGCGCTGCTTTCGAGCAACTGACGCGCGGCATCCACGCGCGCGCGCTCGACGAATTCGTGCGGCGTCACGCCGGTCTCCTGCACGAACACGCGCGCGAAGTTGCGCGCGCTCATGCCCGCGACATCGGCCAGTTGCTTCACCGTGAAGCTCTCGCGAATGTGTTGCATGACGTGCGCCTGCACTTTGGCGACGGGCGACGTGTCGTCGGCGGGCGCCGTGAGATACGGGCTGAATTGCGACTGTCCGCCCTGCCGCTGTGCAAACACGACGAGCCGTTTCGCGACCGCGAGCGCCGTATGCGGACCGTGGTCCTCGGCGACCAGCGCGAGCGACAGATCGATGCCGGCCGTGACGCCCGCCGACGTGACGAGCGGCCCGTCCCGCAGATAAATGCGGTCGAGATCGACCCGCGCGTTGGGAAATTGCGTGGCGAGTTGCGTCGCGTGCTGCCAGTGCGTGGTTACGTGCCGGGCTTCGAGCAGGCCCGCATGCCCGAGCACGAAGGCGCCCGTGCAGATCGACCCGTAACGGCAGCCCTGTGCATCCGCATGACCCGCCACCCGGCCGAGCCATGTCAGCAGACTTGGCTCGGGCGCCGCGCCTTCGGGTAGCGACGGGCCGCCCGCGACCAGCGCGAGATCGAAGGGTGTCTGCGTGTCGTCGAAGGTGGCGTCGGCCGTGAGCGTCATGCCGTTCGCTGCGCGCAGCGGCCCCGGCTCTGCGCTGAGCAACGCGATCTCGTAACGATCGGTGGAGTCGATGAAGCGGTTGGCTTCGGCGAAGACGTCGAGCGGACCGGCGACGTCTAGCGCCTGCACACCGGGAAAGATCGCGATCGCGACGGTTGGCATCGAAGCTTCCTTGGATGAAAACGGGTGTTCACAGCCTGCGGCAGACAACGCCGTACGCCTGGCAGGGTTCGACGGTGCCCGGCGATTGTCCCGACCCGCCCGTTGGCCAATACTGGCTTCATTGGACGCGCGGCCTGCCAGGCGGGCGCCGCGAGCCAGCATACCAAACGCGCTTTCGCTGCACCAAGCCCTGCGCGTTCCGTTCATCCGAACCCTTCAAGGAGTATTTCCATGACCACGATCGCAGGCATTCAGATTCCCGACAGCATGATGGCGCGCGAAGCCACGCAACTCGTACGCGACACCGAAACCGACCTGCTGTATCACCACTCGCGCCGCGTGTTTCTGTTCGGCTCGCTGGCCGGCGCACGCAAGCAGTTGAAGTACGACCCCGAGTTGCTTTACATCGGCGCCATGTTTCACGACATGGGACTGGTGGCGCCGTATAGCAGCGAGCACGATCGCTTCGAAGTGGATGGCGCGAATGCGGCGCGCGATTTCCTGCACGGTCATGGCATCGGCGAAGACGATATCGATCAGGTATGGAACTCCATCGCGCTGCATACGACGCCCGGCATTCCGCAGCATATGAAGCCGGTGGTCGCGCTGGTGACGGCGGGCGTCGAGATGGATGTGCTGGGGCTCGCGTACGACGAGTTCAGCGAACAGCATCGGCATGAGGTGGTGCATGCGCATCCGCGTGGCGCGCATTTCAAGGAAGGCATTATCGACGCCTTCGCGCAGGGCACGATTCACAAGCCGGAGACGACCTTCGGCAACGTCAAGGCCGACGTGCTGGCGTTGAAAGACCCGCATTATCATCGCGGCAACTTCTGCACGATGATTCTCGGGTCGGCGTGGAAAGACTGCGAGTGCTGTTCCTAACCCTTGCCGTGCAGCGCGGCGATCTCCTGCAAATCCAGGTCGTGTTCCAGCAGGGTGAGGAGTTCGTCGTGAATCAGGCCGGTGCGGTGCAGCCGCAGTAATTCGACGCGGCCCGCCGAGACCGCCGCGAGGATCACGCCGTAATGGGCGGCGCGCGCGTCGGCGGGGAAGTTGGCTTCGTGCTGAAAGCTCTCGGTGATGCGCGCGCGATAGCTGTACTGCTCCAGCAAACGCGGATGGATCACGTCGCCGTCGGGCCCGTGCACCAGCGGTTGAATCGCCGCGAGTTGCGCCGCTTCGAGACGCGCCCAGGCTTGCGGCTCGCTCAGGTGGCGGGCGTTCCTGTCAGCCCCATGGTCGGGATCGAGCCAGCGGATCAGGAGGCCGATCGTCGTCCCCTGCCCCAGCACGGTCACGAGAATCACCGCGAAGGACGCGACCAGAATCAGATCCCGGCCCGGCATTGTTTCCGGCAACGCGAGCGCGATAGCCAGCGTGACCACGCCGCGCATGCCGGCCCAACTCGTGACGGTGGCCGAGCGCCAGTCGAATGCGGCGCTTTTGGGTCGGCCGTCGCGCTGTCCGCCGCGCTGGCCGCCGCGCTGCCTTGCGAGACCCACCAGACGCTTGCATCCTTCCACAGCGAAGACCCAGACGAAGCGCGACAGCACGACGACGCCAACGACTGCGCCGACGGCGGGCGCAAGCGTGCTCAACGTATCGCCGAGACCGCCTAGCCGCACGATCACGCCGCGCAGCGACAGTCCGATCAGGATGAACACCAGCGCTTCCATCAGAAAGATGATGACCTGCCAGAAGGCGGTGCCGCGCATGCGCACCGACGCCGTAAAGACTTCGTGCTGATGCCAGCCGAGCATCATTCCGCAACTGACGGTGGCGATGACGCCGGACACGTCGAGCATATCGCCGACGATGTAGCTGATCCACGCGGAGAGCGTGGAAGCGGTGATGATGAGGTATGCGTCGTCGAGATAGCGCAGCAACTTCACGACCACGAAGCCGAGCGCGACGCCCACGGCGACACCGCCGAACGCCAGCACCGCGAAACGGCCGAGCGCATGTTCCGCGCTGAAGGAGCCCGTCAGCGCCGCGGCCACCGCGAAGCGCACCAGCACGATGCCGGCCGCGTCGTTGAGCAGGCTTTCGCCTTCCAGCAGCACCATCAGACGGCGTGGCAACGCGACCCGTTCGAGCACGGCTTTGGCCGCGACCGCGTCGGGCGGCGAGACGATCGCGCCGAGCGCGAAACACGCACCCCAAGGCAACGCGGGCACCACCCAATGCACGACCAGACCGACCGTGAGGGTGGTGAACGCGACAGCGCCGATCGCCAGCAGCAGGATGCCGCCCAGGTGACGTTTGAACTCGTCCCACACCGACGTGTAGGCGCCATCCATGAGCAGCGGCGGCAGGAACACGACCAGCACCAGTTCCGGGTCGAGGTTGAAGCGCGGCAAGCCCGGCATGAAGGCCATGGCTGCGCCACCGACCAGTAGCGCCGCCGCGGGCGGCAGGCGCAGCCGCCTGGCGAGAAGCTCGAGTCCGATGATGGCGACGAGCGACAGCAGGACGAGTTTGAAACCCATGACGGAGGACATGAGGAGGCGCTTGGGGAATGGGTAGGAGGCTTAGGTTTTATCACAGCGGCGGGAGCGTGCCACTTGCCGAGCCGTCGGGCGATTCGTTTGCGGGATCAGTGACTTGGGTAGGCTGTGCTCAGGTTGTCCACAGGCTTGCAAACATTAACTGTGGATAAAGCTATGGTGGGTTGGTGTGCATCCACTGGTGTCTTGGGGGAGAAGTTGATTACGTTCAGGCACTTAGGCTAGTAGCCCCGGAGTTATTCACAAAGCTGTCAACAAAAATTGGGGATAAGTAGGCGGGTTTCCTGTGTCGTGCTCGATATCGCGGGGAGGGTCGATAGGAGTAATCCGATTTGATTCGATATGTTGTTTTGGCGGGATGCGTCGAGCTGCGTGCGTGGGTCTGCCGATAAATTGCACGTCGGTAAAAAAACATAAAGACGCGGCAGATGAACAGAAATAGACACCGGCTGGTGTTCAGCCGATCGAGAGACATGCTGGTTGCAGTGGCGGAGACCGCTTGGGGTGGAAAAGCACAGCAGGTGATGGCTTGCCTGCCAGAGGTCGCGTTGATGCTCGTCGGTGTATGGCCCGCGTGGTCGGCGGCGCAGATCGTTCCGGGCGGTGAGCAAGCGCCTTCGGTGGTGCAGACGCGTAATGGGTTGCCGCAGGTGGATATCAACCGGCCTTCGGGGGCTGGCGTGTCGATCAACACGTATGGCCAGTTCGATGTGCAGTCGCGTGGCGCTATCCTGAACAACTCGCCAGGGCTCGTGCAGACGCAGCAGGCGGGGATGATCAACGGGAATCCGAATCTGGGTGCTGGTCAGGCTGCTCGGGTGATCGTCAATCAGGTCAACAGCAGCGCGGCGAGCCAGATCAATGGTCATGTCGAGGTCGCGGGGCAGCGCGCCGAGGTGGTGATCGCGAATGGGTCCGGCATCAGCGTGAACGGCGGTGGCTTTATCAACACGTCTCGCGCGATTTTGACGACGGGGACGCCGAACTATGCGGCAGATGGCTCGCTTGCCGGTTTCGATGTAAGAGGCGGCAGCATCGATGTCCAAGGTGCAGGCCTCGATGCGAGTGCGTCCGATCAGATCGATCTGCTGTCGCGTGTCATGCACGCGAACGCCGCGATTCATGCGAAGAACCTGAACGTCATTGCGGGGGCTAACCGGATCGGCCATGAGGCGCTCGATACGACTGCCATCGCCGGTGAGGGTTTGACTCCGTATATCTCCATCGACGTCAGCCAGATCGGCGGGATGTACGCGAACAGTATCGTGCTGGTGGGCACGGAAGCGGGCGTAGGTGTTTCTAGCAAAGGCGTGCTGGCGGCGCAGGCGGGTGACTTCACGGTGACCGCGGAGGGCAAGCTCATCCTGACGGGACAGACCAATGCGAGCGGCGACATCACGCTCTCTGCGTCAGGCGGCATCGACAACAGTGGCACGACTTACGCGCAACGGAATGTCATTGCGAACACGTCTGGCACGCTGACGAACGGCGGCGTGCTCGCGGCGCAGCAGGACACGACTGTGAATGCGGGCAGCGTCGCGTCGACCGGCACGCTCGGCGCAGGCGTGAACGGGGATGGCAGCCTCGCGCGGTCCGGCGACCTGTCGGTGACGGCGGGTGGCGTGCTGGCCGCGACCGGTCGCAATGCGGCGGGTGGGAATGCCGTGCTGACCGGCGTGTCGGTCGATCTCGCCCGAAGTCGCACCTCGGCTAACGATGCGCTGGCACTGTCGGCCACCGGCGCCGGCCTGAACCTGTCGGGCGCAACCGTGACGGCGGGAGCCGCGCTCGACGCGCGCGCCTCCGGAACGCTCACGAACGACGGCGGTGTAGTGTCCTCGGGCGGTGCTCAGACCGTGACGGTGGGCGCACTGTCCAATCGTGATGGGCAGATTGTGTCGGGCGGTGCGCTCGACGTCGCCGCAACTGGGGACTTGCAGAACCAAAGCGGCACACTGCGGTCCTCAGGCGCGCTCTCCGTCAATGTGGGTTCGCTCGACAACACGGGCGGCACGATTGCGACCAATGGCGCGCTCGATGTCCGTTCCGGTGCCGTATCGAACCGTGGCGGCACACTCGCGGCGGGCGGCGCGGCCACGGTGCAGTCCGCTGGCACGCTCGACAACCGGGCAGGTCTGATCCAGGGCGGTGGCGCTGTCTCCGTGTCTGCGCAAGGCGCTATCGACAACATGGGTGGCCAGATCGAGGCGGATGGTGCAGACACCACTTTGCAGGTGACAGGCGCATCGCTCGACAACACGAACGGGCGTATCGCGAACTCCGGCTCCGGCGCAACGACGGTTAGCGCGGCTACTCTCGTGAACAGCAATGCGGGCGATGTGGCTGGCGCGGGCACTATCGGCGGCAACGGCGACCTGACGGTGAACGCGGACACGCTGTCGAACACGAACGGCGGGCAGATCGTGTCGGGCCGTGACCTGACGCTGGATATCGCCCAGCTCGCGGACAACACCAACGCGACCCTGTCGGGTTCGAACAACGTCACGCTGAACGGCGCTCACGCAGGCGTCGTCAATGCGGGCGGGTCGATTCACGGGAACGGTGCGATTGCCCTGAACGTCGGCTCGCTCGATAACACGTCGGGACGCATCGGCAACGATACCGGAAGCGGTGGCTCGGTATCCGTCAATGCGGACACGCTGGCGAACCAGAATGGCGCGATTGGCAGCGACCAGAATCTGTCGGTCGTGACGAACCTGCTCACGGGAGATGGCAGGATCATCGCCGGACAAGACGGTGTGGTCACGGTCAACGGTGACTACACGCTCACTGGCCGCAACCAGATTCAGGCTAACCACGACCTGACGTTCACGACAGCAGGCACCTTCACGAATCTGGGCACGCTCGGTGCGGTGAACGCGCTGACGGTCGACGCGGCAAGCGTCGACAACCTTGCCGGCGCAAACCTGAATTCGTCGACCACGACGGTCAATGCTGCGAACGCGATCAACAATGAAGGCCGCATCGAAGGCGATATCGTTGCGACGACCAGCGGGTCGCTGGTTAACACGGCAGCGATCACCGGCAACATGGTTACGCTGAACGCCGGTTCGATCGGCAATAGGGGCGCTGCCGCCGTGATGGCCGCGGCTTCGCAACTGAATCTGTACTCGCGTGGCGATATCTCCAACACGGGTGGCGCAAACCTTTTCAGCCTGGGGGACATCCATATTGCTGCGGATGGTGCGCGCGATGTGAACGGCCTGCTCGCAAATCGCAGCAACTCCGTTATCAACGACCAGTCGACCATCGAGGCGCAGGGCAATGTCGAGGTCGCCACGCACAGGCTGACCAACACGCGGCCAGCGCCGACGGTGGAGACGGTGACAACCCGTGTCGAAACCGAACATCGAACCAAGCGCTCAAAGTACCTGACCTGTACGACGACGGGCGCCGACAAGGGTTACTGTACGCAGGCCATGTGGGACAGCGGCTATCTTGCGCCGCTCGACACGACCTTCTCCGGCGCAGATGTCGTGTCGCAGAGGTTCGGTCCGGATGCGACCGACAAGCTGCTGGTCGTGAACATCGACGGTCAGCCTACGACCATTTACTACGACTCGCTGACGACCAACACGGACGGTTCGATCACCGTCAGCTACTGGGACGGCTACGATCCGACCGTCAATTACGATCCCGGCACCGAATACGCATCGCGTAACGACGCGCACAAGGGATACCAGCGCGTCGAGATTGCACGCGATACGACGACCACCACGCAGCAGGATCGGGTAACTGGCCCGCAGGCGCAGCAGGCGCAGATCATGGCGGGCGGAAATATCGTGTTTGCAAACGTCGGCACGCTGGACAACGAATACAGCGCAATCGGCGCGGGCGGCTCGATCCAGATTGGTAGCGCAGACGCGCAAGGCGATGTCACGAGTGGCAAGTATGGCGGCACGCTGGTGAACAACATCGGCCAGACGCTCTACCAGTACCAGAAGCAGGACATCGTTTCGACTTACGCGTGGAACGAGAACGTCGCTCGAGACGTGGGGACGGTAGTCGAGCCGTCGATGGTCCTTTCACCGGTCGCCATCGGCGGCACGGGCGGCACGATCGTCGCGAACAACTCGATGCAGATCAGCGCGACCGATATCGCCAATACGAACGTGGCCGCGGCAAACTCGGCGACCGGTGCGACGGGCGGCACGCTGGGCGCGAATGGGAGCGTAGGCGGCATCACTGGCACAGGTGCGCAGACCGTCGACCTCGCTACGGGCGAGATACAGAATGTCGATGCGCTGCAGTCCATCGCCGGACCGGGCGGCGCGCTCAGTATCACGCTGCCGTCGAGTGGCCTGTACACCTTCAATACCGCGCCTGGCGCGTCGTATCTGGTTGTCACAGATCCCCGGCTCACCCGCTACACGAGTTTTATTTCGAGCGACTACATGCTGGCTGCGCTCGGTGTCGATCCTTTGAAGACCATCAAGCGGCTGGGCGATGGTGTGTATGAAGAACGGATGGTGCGCGACCAGATCACGCAACTCACGGGACGTGTCTATCTGCAGGGCTATACGAGCAACGAGGACGAGTATCGCGCGCTGATGAGTAACGGTGTGAACGTCGCGAAGGCATTCAATCTCGAACCGGGGCTGGCGCTGACCGCCGCGCAGATGGATGCACTTACCAGCGACATCGTCTGGCTGGTGAGTCAGACGGTGACGCTGCCGGATGGCAGCACGCAGGAGGTGCTGGCTCCAGTCGTTTATCTGGCGCAGATACACGCGAACGATTTGCGGCCGACCGGGGCGCTGATCGCCGCCGATGATGTGCAGATTCACGCTTCGGGCAGCGCAACGAACTCGGGCGTTATCAAGGGCGGGACGCAGACTGTTATTGCCGCGACCGATATTTTGAACCGGGGCGGCGCAATTGGCAGCAGTGCGGACAGTGGCACCACTTTGGTTTCTGCTACGAACGATGTCGTTAACGCGTCGGGACGTATCAGCGGTAACCGCGTGGCCGTGCTCGCCGGGCATGACGTTTTGAACACTACGTTGGTGGATACAGTAGGCGTTGGTTCGGTGGCGGGCAACAGCATGGTTGGCCAGAGCCTGCTCGGCGCACAGGGCACGATTGCGTCCACGGGGGACCTGGTAGTCGTGGCGGGTAATGACCTCGCGGTTCATGGCGCGAGTATCGCTGCCCGCGGTAATGCGCAGATTGCAGCGGGGCACGACATGACGGTGGATACCGTGCAGTCGGCTACGTTGCAGTCGGTGGCGAACAACGACCAGCACCATTGGGAAACCAGTACCACGCTCAACCAGACCAGCGGCATCAGCGCTGGCGGCGACCTCGCGATGCAAAGCGGCAACGATACGACGCTCAAGGGCGCAACGGTCGTCGCGGGTAGCGACATGGCCGTGGTCGCGGGCGGTAATCTGACAGCAACGACCGCCACCAACACCGCGACCTACAACAATGTCGCGATGGACGACAAAGCCCGCAAGCAGGCCGATCGCAGTTACGACGAACAGGCAGTCGGGACGAATATCAGCGCGGGCGGCAATGCCACGCTTGCGGCCCTGAGCGACGATCCCGTGAAAGGCCATGTCACGCTCACGGGTTCGTCGCTGGCGGCGGGTAGGGGTGCAGCAGCCATCGCGGCCTCGGGTGACGTGGTGATTAGCGAAGGCCGGGAGGAACATGATTCGTACTCGGCTACTCAGTCGCAGCGCGGCAGCTTCGTGCATGGATCGACCATCGACACGATGCAGAGCACGCAAGCGAACATTGGAGTGGGAAGCACCGTGTCTGGCGATACGGTTACGGTCAGCGCGGGTCGCGACCTGAGCGTGAAGGGTTCGACCGTCGCGGGTACGAACGACGTGAAACTGGCGGCCGGCGGGAACGTCGCGATCACGACGTCGCAGGATACGCAGAGTACAGCGAGCTATTACCAGAAACACGAGTCCGGCTTTGGCACGGGCGGAGGGATCGGCATATCGGTAGGCAGCAGGACGCAGACCGATACGGCGCACGACGCCACGGTAATGAACGCGGGCAGCACGGTTGGTTCGCTCGACGGCAGTCTGAACATCACCGCCGGCAAGGACCTGCATGTCACGGGTAGCGATCTGGTTGCCGCGCAGAATGTCACCGGCACCGGCGCCAACGTCACGATTGACTCTGCCGTCGATACGATGCATCACGACGATTCGCACGAGGTCAAACAGAGTGGGTTTACGCTCGCGATCAAGGCACCGGTGATCGATGCGGTGTCCAACACGGTCGATCAGGCGCATGCTGCGAGCCACCGCCGAGACGATCGCGCGGCAGCGCTGCACGGCATGGCGGCGGCGAGCAGTGCGATTGATTCGGTTGGCGCGGCTCGCGCGGCGTTGGACTCGCTCGCCAACGGCCAGGCGCCATCGGCCAAGATCGAACTCAGTTACGGTAGCAGCCACAGCAAGAACACCTACGCCGAGGACAGCACCACCCATCGAGGATCGCGCACCACATCGGGCGGCACGGCTGCGTTTGTTGCAGCCGGAGACGACACGCAGGGGAGCGGCAACCTGACCATTGCAGGGTCGAACGTGAACGCGAACGACGTGATCCTGGCGGCGAAAAATCGGGTCGATCTCGTCAATACGACCGATACCGACTCGACGCGCAGCAGCAACGAGTCCAGCAGCGCGAGTGTCGGTATCTCCTATGGTACGCAGGGCTTCGGGGTCGATGCGTCGATGTCGAGGGCACACGGCAATGGCATCAGCGACACCGCCATGCAGAACAACACGTACGTGACGGCGGCGAATACCGCAACGATCATTTCGGGTGGCGACACTAACATCATCGGATCGAAGGTGAATGGTCGCCGGGTGAATGCCGATGTTGGCGGCGACCTGAGTATCGAGAGCGTGCAGGATACGATGTCGAGCAGTGCGCATCAGGAGAGCACGGGCGGTGGCTTTGCGATCAGCCAGGGCGGTGGCAGCGCGAGTTTCAGTCATACCAGTGCGAACGCCAGTGGTAGCTATGCGGGAGTGAATGAACAGGCTGGCATCCGGGCGGGGGACGGTGGGTTCAATATCAATGTCGAGGGGAATACGGCGCTCAAGGGTGCGGTGATTGCAAGCGACGCCGACGCATCGAAGACCACGCTTTCGACGAGCACGCTGACGTATGGCGACATGCAGAACTCGTCGAGTTATAACGCACACACGGGGGGTATCGGCGGGGGGGTAACGACCGGCGACGGCGGCGCGAACTACAGCACCCATGGTTCGGGTTCCACGGCGAATGGGCCTAATGCGGGTGGCCCCGCGCCGATGCTGAGTCAGAACGATAGCGGTAGCGATAGCGTGAGGACTCGTAGCGGCGTCAGTGCGGGCACCATCATCATCACCGATGCGGACCACCAGACGCAGGACGTTGCGAGCCTGAACCGTGACACTTCGAAGACAAACGGCACGGTTGCCACACTGCCGGACGTGAACAACCTGCTCGAACGTCAATCGGACATGATGGCCGCAGCGGGCGCGGCAGGCGAAGCCGTCTCCCGGCGCATCGGTGACTCTGCCGACGTGCAGGCCACGGCGACGGGCGATCCTGAATGGGCGGCGGGCGGCAAATATCGGGCAGCGATGCAGGCAGCCGGCGCGGCACTCGTGACCGGACTGGCGGGCGGTAACGCAATCGGCGGCGCAGCGGGTGGAGGTAGCGCGTCGATTGCAGCGGGAAAACTCAATGTTCTGAGTGGCGCCATTGCAAACTCGGACCCGACCGGCAACGCCAACATGAACACGGCGCTTGGCAACATCGTCGCGAACGCGATTGCTACGGGCGCGGCTGCCGCGGTGGGTGGCGACGCGGGCGCGTTCTCTGGCTACAACGTTGACCGGTACAACCGGCAATTGCATCCTGAGGAAAAAACATTGGCAAAGCAGATCGAGGACAAGAGCGGCGGTCAGTACACCCAGGCGCAGGTCGAGGACCAGCTTCGTATCATGGGCGTCACCGTGAACGGGGCGAACGAGTCGGGCGCACCGACCACCCTGATTGGTCAGGTCCCTACGGACTCGAGTGCACAGTGGATATCGGGTGGGACGGCGGCGGACGGCAAACCGATCCTCACGCAGGTTACGGCGCAGGCCGATCCGCAGTTGCAGTCGTATATTCTGGAGAACTACAACAGCGCTTCGCCGGGTGGAGTGCCGAGCCAGTTCTCGTATCAGCAGACTAGAAGCGGCTCGATTAACATCACCGGCCCGTTCACGAAGTTCGATAAATCGGACGCGGACTTCATGCGGAATACGAGCGCCGACACGGCTTCAATGGTTTCTAACACTGCCGGATGGATCAGTTCTGCTGCGGCAACCGGCGCAGTATCACCGTCTCCGTTGGCCCCTGCTTTCGGTGAAATTGCCTTCGGTGCTACGGTAGTAGGCATTGCTGCAGACGGGGTATCGCAACTGGTGCGGCCTAACGTCGGACAGTACACATATCAAGGCGCAGTGGCACTAGCAGGCCAGATCGCAGCGGACCGCGCTCCGACAGCATCGTTGGTGGTCAATGGAGTCGCAACTACACTTAACAACGCTCCATATTCGACACAAATCCAAGATTGGATAACTCGTCAATCCAATTCGATATTCAATGTAAATTCAAATGGAACAAGGAAATGAGATTTGTTGAGGCCGGAAATTTATCTGGCTGGGTACGCATTACGTTGTTCGTGGTCGGACTTACCGCATTCGGCATGAGCCTCGCGCTCGATTGGTTGCCGCGCTGGCTCAGGATGGCGGCTTTCCTGTTGGGCTTTGGGCTAATGGCTGTAGGCGGAATTTCGAGTCGCGCCCACATGCTTAACATCAAACCCTTCGACAACAGCTACAAGAAGGCGCGCGAGAGCTACAAAACCGAAGACGATAAACAGGATGAACCGAAATGAAGCGAACCAACAACCCAACCGATGTCTCGCGCAAGTTTAATTTGATGAACTCGGACATGGACTACATGCTGGGTATGGTTGAGAAGGTGGTGTCCGAAAAGACCTGGATCGCGGGAGCGTAGCGTCCCTGACGCGAAACATCAGTGCCGACTCATAGACGGATCAATTATTTGACAGATATCGGATGGCGCTTGAGGGCCGAGGTTGGAAAGTCATGCAGCACATCCACAACAAAAAATGGGAGGCGTGCAAACTCGGTGCGCGAGCCAAGCTCAACATTAAGCCAGAATTCTTCCCGGCGCTCTCAACCAACACGTATGAAGTGCGCTTCGCGTATTCGCCACCTGCACACCGACGAATTCGCGAACGGTCTATTCCTCTTCCGATAAAAACTGGTTGAGCCGCGGGAGCACAAAAGCCCTTTTCCCGCTGTCGTTCCCCTCTCCCTTCAAACCCCCCAACCCCGGCATAACCAATTCGCTTCGTGATCCGACCTAATTGAGATGGACTGATCGCACCCTCTGGCAGACTCGCGTCTTCAGTCCAGAAATCCGCGTCGGGGAAAAGATCTGTCGTGAAGAACTGCATCCGGGAACTTGCTGTTTTGCTCACAGCTTTCGTATCACTCGCATCAAATGCCCAGCACGTCCCGACGCCAGCCGACGAAGCCGCCGCCGCCCGTGCCAACGCCGAGCAGAACCAGCAGATCCAGCAACAACGCGACGCGCAGCAGCGTGACGCAACCGTGCAGGCTCCCGCCGTGCGTTCGACGCTGCCAGAGATCGAGGGCTATCCGCTGCTGCCGGTCGAAACGCCATGCTTCCGCATCAAAAAATTCGAACTCGATGTCCCAACAACTTTGCCTGACGCTGTACGCACGGCGGGAGCCTCAACCCTGCCACTCGACCCTTTCGCCTTCGCGCGCAAATGGCTCGATCACTACAGCGGCGAATGCATCGGCACGGCCGGCATCGGCACACTAATCGAGGGTCTGCAGCACGCAATCCTCAGCCGAGGATATGCGACTACCCGAGTGCTCGCATCACCTCAGGACTTGTCTAACGGCACGTTGGCCCTGGCGCTCATCCCCGGCGTTCTGCACCAACTCCGCTGTGCTGATCCAACCACACGCGGCACCTTGAAAACCGTATTCCCGATAAGCGAAAGCGATCTGCTCGACCTGCACGACCTCGAGCAGGGCCTGGAACAAATGAAACGCGTCGCTTCGCAGGAAGTGGACATTAAGATCGAGCCGACCGACACCCCCGGCGAAAGCGATGTCATCGTGACCGTTAACCGCTCGAAGCCATGGACCTTCGTCGCCTCCATCGATAACTCGGGCACGGACGCCACCGGCAAGTGGCAAGGCAACGTGAGCCTCGGCATCGACAATCCGCTCGGCCTCAACGACCTGTTCACGGTCGGTGCGAATCAGGACCTGTCGTTCGCCAACAAGTCGCTAGGCTCGCACGGTTTCAACGGTTCGTATTCGCTGCCATGGGGCTACTGGACGGCCACAGTGTCCGGCAACACGAACACCTACTACCAGAACATCGCTGGCGTGAACCAGACGTTCGTGTCCAGCGGCAACTCGCAGACAGCCGCACTCAGGCTATCGCGTGTATTGAGCCGCAGCAAAAGCGACGTGTTCGGCGTGGAGTTCCAGCTATCGAAGCGCTTCGGGGCGAGCTTCATCGACGACACCGACATACCGCAGCAGCATCGCAACAACACGTTTATCGAAGCGGGCCTGACCGACCGGCACTACTTCGGCGCGTCGCAGTTCGATGGCACGCTTGCATATCGTCAGGGTATCGGCGGGCTCGGTGCAATGCCTGACCCCTACGCTAACGGCCCGACGTACCGGTTTCACATGGCCGTGCTCGACGCGAATCTCTCGGTGCCGTTCGCGGTCGCCCAACAGAAGTTCCGCTATGTCACGACCATGCACGCGCAGTTCACCAACGACACGCTCTTCTATCTGGACGACCTCACCATCGGCAGCCGCTACACGGTGCGTGGTTTCGATGGTGAAACGATGCTGGCAGCCGAGAAAGGCTTCTATTGGCGCAATGAACTGCAATGGCGTATCGGACAAACAAACCAGACGCTGTACGCAGGCATCGACTATGGGCATGTGTTCGGACCGAACACTCTGTTCCTCGCTGGAACACAACTGGCCGGCGCGGTGATCGGCATCCGGGGAGGCCTGCCTTCCCGCCTTGCCGGCGTCTCGTATGACCTGTTCGTTGGAGTACCCGTTTATAAACCCAACGGTTTCCCAAACTCCCGGGCGACGCTGGGCGTGCAGGCCACCTCACAGTTCTAGCGTGGCGCGAAAGCGCAATCGCAACTCCGACAGACCACGATAAAAAAAGCGCGAGCCCGCCACCCGCGCTTCTTCCCTTCCGCTTACCCCACCACCAGCACCGGCGCCACCGCCGCCGGATCGCTGATACTCGCGCGACCGTTCTCCACATGCCCGGCGACGCGCCGCGAGAACCCATCGTCATCGAGACTGGTCACCGTCAAGTCATACCAGTGATGACTCGAAGCCAGCACCCACGCCTCTTCGATATTCAGATGCGCGGGCACCAGCACCGGCCGCGTCCGCGCGCCGTAAGCGTTGTCCGTCACCGTCAGGCGTGCAATCCCGCGTCCCTGATTGGCGAACTTCAGGAACACGTTTCCGTTGGCCACATCGTATTGCACGGTAATTTCCGGCAACGCGCCCGTCCCTTTCACATTGCCCGCAAACTTGCGCACGAACCCGTTCGGCCCGAACACCTCGAACGCGTACACACCATCGGTGGTCGTCAGATCGAATGTCTCATCGAGCGACTTGCCCGCTTCGACGGTATAGCGCCACGGACCGTCCGTGCGATTCGTCGAGTACACATAAAAATGCGCGCCCTGATCGCCGGTATTGCCCAACGAAATGGCGAACGTATTCTTCTTCGTATCCACATGCCCATTCACGTGCAACTCGTACGGCAATGCACGGGCAAAACGAATGCCGCTTTCCTGGGGATCGATTGCGCCCAGCGTCGCGGGCACGGTCGGCGCCGGCTGACTCGCGCACTGGTTATCGGCGATGCTTTTGTAGTTGCTGGTATCGGGCAGCGTCGGCACCTTCGAGTCCGGCGTACGGAAGTCGAACGCCGTGGTCAGGTCGCCGCACACCGCGCGACGCCATGCTGTGATGTTCGGCTCATGCACGCCAAAGCGCGTTTCGATAAAGCGGATCACGGAGGTGTGATCGAACACCTGCGAACACACGAAGCCGCCCTTGCTCCACGGCGAAACGACGGTCATCGGCACGCGCGGGCCGAGGCCGTACGGCAAGCCGTCGGCGGTATAGCTGCCGCCGCGCGCGGGATTCACGACGTTATGAATTTCGCCTTCGGTGCTGACCGTCGACTTGCCTTGCGCGGCCGTCGTCGCTGGTTGAGGCGGCACGAGGTGATCGAAGAAACCGTCGTTCTCGTCGTACATGATGAACAGCACGGTCTTGCTCCACACCTCGGGATTCGATGTCAACGCATCCAGAATCTGCGAGGTGTATTCGGCGCCGTAAGCGGGCGTGTATTTCGGATGCTCCGAATACGCGGCAGGCGGACACAACCACGACACTTGCGGAAGCTTGTTCGCGAGCACGTCGGCTTTCAGATCGTCGATCGTGCGCACGGTCTGCGCGCGCTCGTAGAGCGGCGTACCCGGCTGTGCATTGATGAAGTTCGTGAAGTTCTGCAGGATGTTGGTGCCGTAATTGCCGTTCAGCGGATCGGCGCCGGTCAGCCCCTGTTGATAAACCTGCCACGAAATGCCGGCGGCCTGCAGACGTTCCGGGTAAGTGGTCCACGACAACAACTGATAGCTCGGCGGCACGTCGCCATCGACGAAATCGTTGTTGTCGAGCAGCGGACCGCCGAACTTGCCGCTCGGATCGACCATACCGGTCATCAGATACGAGCGGTTCGGGTGCGTGGGTCCGGGCAGCGACGCGAAATAGGCATCGCACACGGTGAACGCATCGGCCAGCGCATAGTGGAACGGAATATCGCTGCGCAGGTGGTAGCCCATCGTCATGTCGGTCTTGTTGACCGGCCACTGGTCGTAGCGGCCGTTGTTGATCGCGGCATGCGTGGGGTACCAGTTATGATCGAGATCGCCGACGCATTGAGCGCTGGTCGTCGCGGTGTTCAGATGGAACGGCAGCACCGGCTTGGTCGGGTCTTCCTTCGACGGCTGATACCACACCGGCTTGCCGCCGGGCAGCGGAATCGGGAAGCGGTCGTTGTAACCGCGCACGCCACGCAGATGGCCGAAGTAATGGTCGAACGAGCGGTTCTCCTGCATGAACACGACGATGTGCTCGACATCGCGAATCGTGCCCGTGCGGGAAAACGCGGGGACGGCAAGTGCATTGCGAATCGACTCGGGCAGCGCGGTGAGCGCGGCGGCAGCACCGGCGGATGAAGCGACGGTCTGCAGGAAACGGCGACGGCTAGTGGATGTCATCGAAGATCACCTTCTGCGGGAAAAAAGAATAGCGCGGCTCGCGCGCCGGGGGAATCGGGTTAGTGGCTGCCGGCGCTGTCGCCAGGCGCGTAACGCATGACAGGACTCACCTGCTGGTTGTCCGCAGCGAGGCTGGCTTGCATGGTCTGTGTAATCACGTCGTCGGAGGCGGCGAGCGGGTCCGCGGCAAGCGGTGCGGAAGCGGGCAATGTCGCGGCGTTTCGTGCCGGGACGTTCGCCGCGTTTGCCACATCCGCATAAGCGGAAGTGTCTGAAGCAGTGTTCGCAGCAGTCGAGCCGCTCGCGGAGTCCGAAGCGGCGTCGTCCGCGCCGCACGCGCCGAGTGTCAACGCGGCGAGCGCAGCCAAAGCCGCACTGGCCATGCGGAGTGGGCGGAGTTTTTGTCTCATGGGGCATCCGGTTTTTGTGGAAGCGGATGCAGTCTCCAATCCTTTCAAGAAATAATTGTGAAACGTTTGCGCCTGGTGAAAATTGCGTAAAAACGTGGGTTGGTTGAAAGGATCTGGAAAGTACTTCGAATGAAAATGGTCATGTCGCTGCCACGAGAAGCGAAGTCTTGTACGGTTGCGCGAAGATCGACGATAAGGCCCACCCTGGTGAACTCATGACACGCATCGACACACCTTTCGACATTACGTTGCTCGAAGAAGAATGGCTGGAGGCCGACGGCTTCGGTGGCTTCGCGTCGGGTACCGTCGGCACGCTGCGCACGCGCCGCTATCACGCGTTGCTGCTGGCTGCCACGCGGGCGCCGGGCGGTCGGGTGGTGCTCGTGAACGGCGTGGAGGCATGGCTCGAAGCGAACGGCGCGCGCTATCCCGCGAGCATGCAACGGTACGCGCCGGACCTCGTCTATCCGGACCTCACGCCCACTCTGCTCGCGTTCGATACCACGCCGTGGCCGACGTGGCGCATACGTATCGACGCCTCCACTACGCTCGTCGCCGAACTGTTCGTCAGCAAAGCGACCTGCGAAACCGTATTGCGCTGGCAACTGGAGGGCGACACGGCGTCGCTTGCGTCGAGCGCGTTCACGCTGAAAGTCAGGCCGTTGTTGTCGGGCCGCGATTACCACGCGCTGCATCATGAAAACCCGGCATTCGATTTCAACGCCCAGGTAAGTGCCGATGCGAGCGGCGCGAGTTGGCAACCGTATGGCGATCTGCCGGTCGTTCACGCGGTGACGAACGGTACCTACGCGCATGCTCCCGACTGGTACCGGAACTTCTGCTACGTTCGCGAGCGCGAGCGTGGCCTCGATTTCAGCGAAGACCTCGCGACGCCCGGCGTATTCAGCTTCGATCTCTCGCAAGGGTCGGCAGTGATGATCCTGAGCACATCGACGCCGCCGACCGCGGCCGCCGCTCATGCCACCGCCCTCGCTCAAACCGAACTCCAACGCCGCAACGCGTTTCCTTCTCTTCTTCAACGCTCCGCCGATGCCTACGTCGTCGCGCGCAACCAAGGCCGCACGATCCTCGCGGGCTTTCCGTGGTTCACCGACTGGGGCCGCGATACCTTCATCGCGATGCGCGGCTTGCTGATCGCAACGGGCCGACTGGACGAAGCCGAAGCGATCCTGCTCGAATGGTCGGGCGTGCTCTCCGAGGGCATGTTGCCGAACCGCTTCCCCGATTACGGCGACACGCCGGAGTACAACTCGGTGGATGCGTCGCTATGGTTCATCGTCGCCGTCCACGACTATCTGGCGACAGCGCACGCGAGCACGGCGACGCAAACGCGTTTGCGAGCCGCCGTGGAGGCTATCCTCATGGGCTATACCCACGGCACGCGCTTCAATATCAAGGCGAGCGTCGCGGATGGCTTGCTGGATTCCGGCGTTCCCGGCGTTCAACTGACCTGGATGGACGCGAAGGTCGGCGACTGGGTGGTGACGCCACGCATCGGCAAGCCGGTGGAAGTGCAGGCGCTATGGATCAACGCGCTGCGGATCGCCTCCGCGTGGAACGCGCAATGGGCGCCGGCCGCCGAACGCGCGTTGCAATCGTTTCATACGCGCTTCATCGATCGCGACACGCAAGCGCTGTTCGATAACGTCGACGCGGATTTCGAGCCCGGCAAGCTGGACCGCTCGATCCGCCCGAACCAGATCTTCGCGTTAGGCGGTCTACCGTTCCCGTTGTTCGACATCGAGAAAGGCAGCGCGACGGCCCAGGCCATACTCGATCAGGTCGAAGCCCACCTGCTGACACCGCTCGGCTTGCGCACGCTCGCGCCTTCCGATCCGGCTTATCGCGGCCATTACGGCGGCACGCCGCTGGAACGCGATGGTGCGTATCACCAGGGAACGGTCTGGCCGTGGCTGTTGGGTCCGTTCGTCGAAGCATGGCTGCGAGTGCACGGCGCATCGACGGCGGATGTGCGCGAAGAAGCCCGAACGCGTTTCCTCGAACCGCTCCATGCGCATCTGAACGATGCCGGTCTCGATCACCTGTCCGAGATCGCCGATGGCGACGCGCCGCATGCGGCCGCCGGCACGCCGTTTCAGGCCTGGTCGCTCGGTGAGTTGCTGCGCGTCGAGCGGCTGCTTGCCGGGTTGCCGCCCGCCTTCGACTAAACCACGCTAGGATGTGTGTCCTATCGCCACGCCAGATCTGATGCAAGGACGTCGTCATGCCACCGCTGCGCGCTGCCAATCTGCTCGCCACCATTGAAGGTTCCCGTCTGCATTCGGCCGAATGCGCTCATTGGCAGCGCTGGGGACCTTACCTCAGCGAACGTCAGTGGGGCACGGTGCGCGAAGACTACAGCGAGGGCGGCACCGCATGGGACTCGTTCCCGCACGACCACGCGCGCAGCCGCGCCTATCGCTGGGGCGAAGACGGCATTGCCGGTTTCGGCGACGACAAACTCGGCTGGTGCGTGTCGCTTGCGCTCTGGAATCGCAAGGATGCGATCCTCAAGGAACGCCTGTTCGGGCTGACCAATGCGCAGGGCAACCACGGCGAGGACGTGAAGGAGTTGTACTTCTACGTGGACGGCACGCCCACGCATTCCTACATGCGCATGCTCTACAAGTACCCGCATGCCGCTTATCCCTACGAAGACCTGATCGAAGAAAATGCGCGGCGCGGCGGCGACATGCCGGAGTACGAGATTCTCGACACGGGCGTGTTCGACGATTCGCGTTACTTCGACGTGCAGGTCGAATACGCGAAGCAGGGTCCCGAGGATATCGTGATGCGCGTGACGATCGAGAACCGCGCGGACCAGGCGGCGTCGCTCGACGTGCTGCCGCAAATCTGGGCGCGCAATTCCTGGTCGTGGAAGGAAAACGCGGACAAGCCTTCGTTGACCGCCGGTAAGAGCGCGAGCGGTGCCGCGCAAGTGGTCGGGCATCTGCATGGCCATGAACCGATCGTGGTCACGGCATGGTCGAAGGACGCGCCGCAGGTGGCGTGGCTGTTCTGCGAAAACGACACCAACGTGAAGCGTCTTTTCAACATGGACGGCACGGGTCCGTTCAAGGACGGCTTCAACGATTACGTGGTTCACGGCGACGAACAGGCGATTCGCCACGACGCGGGCACCAAGGCGGCTGCGCACGCACCGATCGAACTCGGGCCGCACGGTCGCGCGGTCGTGTATATGCGCTGGCGTTTGCAGTCGCGTCCCGACGACAAGCCGCTCGACGCAGATGCGCTGTTCGCGCGCCGTATCGCCGAAGCTGACGAATTCTACGGCGCCCTGCAGCACGAGATCGCCGATCCCGATGCGCGCCTCGTGCAGCGTCAGGCACTCGCGGGCATGCTGTGGTCCAAGCAGTATTACCAGTACGACGTGCACCGCTGGATCGAAGGCGATCCGCTGCAACCCGCACCGCCGGCATCGCGCAAGCACGGTCGCAATGCGGACTGGCGGCATCTGTGCAACGCGGACATCATCTCGATGCCCGACAAGTGGGAATACCCGTGGTACGCGTCATGGGACCTCGCGTTTCATGCGGTAGCGTTCGCGCTGATCGACCCGGCCTTCGCGAAGCGGCAATTGCTGATGCTGGTGAAGGACCGCTACCAGCATCCGAACGGCCAGTTGCCCGCTTATGAATGGGCGCTCGGCGACGCGAATCCGCCAGTGCATGCGTGGGCTACGTGGCGGGTCTACGAAATCGACCGGGCGCTGACCGGCTATGCCGATCGAGACTTTCTGGAACTCGTGTTCCACAAGCTGTTGCTGAATTTCTCGTGGTGGGTGAACCGCAAGGACGCCGACGGTCACAACATTTTCCAGGGCGGCTTTCTCGGGCTGGACAACGTCGGCATCTTCGACCGTTCGTCGCCGCTGCCGACCGGCGGTCATATCGATCAGGCCGACGGCACTGCGTGGATGGCCGCGTACGCACTGGACCTGATGCGTATCGCGCTCGAACTCGCGTACGCGAACCACGTGTTCGTCGATATCGGCGTGAAGTTCTTCGAGCATTTCCTGTACATCGCCGAAGCCGTGAGCAGCGACGACGACTGCGAAACCGGCCTGTGGGACAACGGCGACGAATTCTTCTACGACAAGCTGCGCCTGCCCGACGGCACCGATGTGCCGATGCGCGTGCGTTCCATCGTCGGGCTGATTCCGCTGTTCGCGGTGCATGTGCTGGAGGAGCGGTTGCATGGCAGTCTGCCGGGTCTGCGCGAACGGCTGGTGTGGTTCCTCGACCATCGCCCCGATCTGGCGAAGCTGGTGTCGCGCTGGAACGAACCGGGCAAGGGCAATTCGCTGCTGCTCTCGCTGTTGCGCGGACACCGTATGAAAGCGCTGCTGCGCCGCGCGCTGGACGAAAGCGAATTCCTGTCCGACTTCGGCGTACGGGCGTTGTCGCGTTATCACCGCGACCATCCGTTCGTGTTCAAACACAATGGCGACAGTTTCGAAGTGAAGTATCTGCCGGCCGAATCGGACTCGCGCGTATTTGGCGGCAACTCCAACTGGCGCGGGCCGGTCTGGATGCCGATGAATTATCTGCTGATCGAATCGCTGTACGAGTTCCACCGCTATTACGGCGACGATTTCCGCGTCGAGTACCCGACGGGTTCCGGCAAGCAGTTATCGCTGAACGACATCGCCGACGAACTGGCGCGCCGCGCGACGACGCTGTTTCTGCGCAACAAGGATGGCGAGCGGCCGGTGATGGGTGCGTACCCGCTGTTGCAGGCCGACCCGCGCTCGCGCGACCTGATCCTGTTCCACGAGTACTTTCATGGCGATAACGGGCGCGGCGTCGGCGCTTCGCATCAGACGGGCTGGAGCGGGCTGGTCGCGTTATTGCTACAGCCTCGTGCGCAGGCAGCCTCCGGTACGTTGCCGATGACCGGCGACCCGGAGCGCTCGCCTGCGCCGGCGTCGGCGCCAGCGAAGCCCGCGATCGCGCCGGAGGTTACATAACGCCTACGAGGCGGCAGCCTTGAACCAGCGTCCTCGCATCGCGCTGGTTGCGTCGTTTTTGAACTGAGTGGGTTCAAGCGTGGTCACTGCTATACACCACGTCCGTTTCATTGGTTTCCTAAAGTGAATCCTATGCCGACTACACCGAACACCGCTTCAACTTCCGACCGCTCCGGCAATCAGGCCGAGCCCACTGCCAAGGTCAGCTCGACCGCGCATGCAGAACCGGCGTCGCCGGCCGGCAAGCGTCCCGCACCGCCTTGTACGCTCGTCATCTTCGGCGCAGGCGGCGATCTCACCAAGCGGCTCCTGATGCCCGCGCTCTACAACCTCGCAGTCGACGGCCTGCTCGACGACGGCATGAAGATCATCGGCGTGAATCACGGCGAGCGCGAGACGAAGGAGTGGGTGGACGACCTGCACAAGTCGCTGCAGCAGTTCGCCGCCGACAAGGCGAGTACCTTTCATGCCGGTAAGCTCGACGACAAGGCCTGGGACTGGGTCGCACAACGTCTTGAGTACATGGCCGGCGAATTCGAAACCGACGACGTCTTCACGCAACTGAAACAGAAGCTCGAGAAGTCGTCCGGCGGCAACGTGATCTTCTATCTCGCGGTCAGCTCGCGTTTCTTCAAACCCATTACCGAACATCTCGGCGGCGCGGGACTGCTGAAGGAAAGCGACGACGGCAAGAGCGGGTTCCGCCGCCTCGTCATCGAGAAGCCGTTCGGCACCGACCTCGCTTCCGCCCGCGATCTGAACGAACACATTCTGTCGTTCGCGCAGGAGTCGCAGGTCTATCGCATCGATCACTTTCTGGGCAAGGACACGGTGCAGAGCATTCTCGCGGTGCGCTTCGCGAATGCACTGTTCGAACCGGTCTGGCGGCGCGAATACATCGACAGCGTGCAGATCACCGCGGCCGAGACCATCGGCGTGGAAGGACGCGGCGCGTTCTACGAGCAGACCGGCGCGTTCCGCGACATGTTGCCGAATCACTTGTTCCAGTTGCTCGGCATGGTCGCGATGGAACCGCCCAATTCGTTCGACGCCGAAGCCGTGCGCAACAAGAAGGCCGACATCTTCGACGCGATCAAACCGCTGACGCCGGACGACGTGGTCTTCGGTCAGTATGAGAAAGGACCGGCGGGCGTCGGGTATCGCGAGGAACCGGACGTCGCCAAAGACAGCACGACGGAAACCTATGCCGCCGCGCGCGTGTTCGTCGAGAACTGGCGTTGGGCGGGTGTGCCGTTCTATCTGCGCACCGGCAAGCGGCTGGCCGCGCGCCGCACGGAGATCTCCGTGCAACTCAAGCCGGTCCCGTTCCGGCTGTTTCGCGACACGCCGGTCGATGCGCTCACGCCGAATGTGTTGACGCTGCGCATCGATCCCGCGCACGGCACGAGCTTCGACTTCAACGTGAAAACGCCGGGACCGGTGATGCAGATCGGCGCGGTGAAATCGTCGTTCGACTACGCGGACTTTTTCGCGGAACGCGCCAACGTCGGCTACGAAACCTTGCTGTACGACTGCATGCTCGGCGACGAAACGCTGTTCCAGCGCGCCGACAGCATCGAAACGAGCTGGGCTGCCGTGGACGACGTGCTGCATCCGAAAACCGGCGGCGCGGTGCCGGTGCACGGCTACGCGGCCGGCAGCGAAGGCCCGGCCGAAGCCGATGCGCTGCTGGCGCGCGACGGTCACGCCTGGCGGCTGTTGCGCGAAGAAGCGACGCCGGAGAAGAAGTAACGCGTCGAACGCGCATCGGCACCTGCCATCATTACGTCATTCAATCGGGGGGACATCTTGCCTACACGTAAGACGAGTAAAACGACGGTCAAGAGCACGACCAAAGCGAAGAGCACCAGCGAACGGATTCTGGCGATCGACGTCGGCGGCACGGGCCTGAAGGCCGCCATCATCGATGCGAGCGGGCAGATGAAAACCGAGCGCGTGCGCGTGGCAACGCCGCATCCGTGTACGCCCGAACAACTGGTGGATACGTTGACGGACCTCGTGACGCCGCTCGTCGCGCAGGAACCGGCCACGCTGATCTCCATCGGCTTTCCGGGCGTGGTGCGCAACAACCGCATTCTGACGGCGCCGCACTTCGGGCAGGAAGGATGGCACGACATTCCGCTTGCGGACTCGCTGGCGAGACGCCTGGGCGGCTTGCCGGTGCGGATGATCAACGACGCGGAGATGCAGGGCTTTGCTGCCATCGAAGGGCATGGCATCGAGTTCGTACTGACGCTCGGCACCGGCGCCGGCACGGCGCTGTTTCGCGACGGCGAACTGATGCCGCATCTGGAACTGGCGCATCACCCCGTCAGCAAGAAAGGCGTGGCCTACGACGAATACATCGGCGATGCGGCGCGCGAGAAGATCGGCAACAAGCGCTGGAATCGCCGCGTTCACAAAGTGATCGGCATTCTGAGCACGCTGGTGAACTACGACAAACTGTGGATCGGCGGCGGCAATGCGGCGCGGCTCAAAATCGATCTGCCGCCCAACGTGGCGACCGTCTCGAACGATGCGGGTATCGAAGGCGGCGCGCGCTTGTGGCATCCGCGCTCGGTGCGTGAAACGCGGCAGTTGCCGCAAGCCAACGAGCGCACCGGCCATTTCGCCTGACGCTTCTTCTTATGCTGGACGCCGCGTGTGCAACGCACGCGGCGAGTGGCTTTCGATTACCTCGACGGCACGCGTAGCAGTCAAGCTCTCCGTAAAGTGTTGTAAAAATGCTAAATCGCGCGCGATTTTTCGCGAAAGCTCGAACGGAGTTTTGTGTTGGCAAACTGAAAGTTTCGCGGCAGTCGATCTCTTGTCTTCTGCATAGCTCTCTGCTGATACGACGCTGACGCTGTTATCCGCGCAAATAACCAGGAAAGTTTTTGCAAGAAATTAGGCGGCATATCGCGTTAGTAAGCCTGCTTCCTAATTGTCCGACTAAACGCGCAAGCCCAGCGTTATCGTTCATTCCGACGCTTTCGGTATGTAATAAATCGTCGCGTCGAGGTGAGATAAATTACGAAATCCCTACGGTAGTAAAAGCGCCGCATCACTTTGCGTCGACCGGTAAAGCATTCTGCGATTGAACAATTTTTATGCGTGGGGAATGATATCGATTCTCATTAACCACCAGCCAGCCATCCCGTCGAAGCTGCACCAGGCAGTCGACCGGTCAGCCAGCCAAATGCGTTGTCAGCGATCCCGTGCCCTCGATGCGGATCCGGCAAACGCCTATCTGACGGGATTTCCAATGTTCAACCACACGCCGCTCGCGACTGCGTTAGCGCTAGCTTTTGCCGTTCCGTTCGCGACGCCCGCGCTCGCGCAAACCGCGCCTCAGACCACGGCGCAGCCGGCTACTCAGCCGGGTTCGCCGCCGGCAACAGGGGACAACGGGACGCTACCGGCAATCGGCGTGGCAGGACAAACCGAACAGGATTTCCAGGCGGAGCGTGCGACCGTCGGCGCAAAGACGCCGACCGCCTTGCGCGATATTCCGCAGACCGTCACGGTGATCAACAAGAGCATGCTGCAGTCGCAGGGCGCGACGTCGTTCCAGGATGCGCTGCGCAATGCGCCGGGTGTGACGATCGGCGCGGCCGAGGGCGGCCAGATCGGTAACAACGTCAACCTGCGCGGCTTCACCGCACAGAACGATATTTACCTGGACGGCTTTCGCGATCGCAACCAGTACTATCGCGACACGTTCGACCTCGAAGAACTCGAGGTGCTGTACGGCCCATCCTCGATGCTGTTCGGGCGTGGATCGACCGGCGGCGTGATCAACCAGGTCAGCAAGAAAGCTAACCTGAAGGACTCGGCGGAAGTGTCGACGACCCTCGGCACCGACGACCGCTATCGCACCACCGTCGACGTGAATCACAAGCTGACCGACACCTCGGCGATCCGTTTGAACGCGTTCGGCCAGAGCCTTGGCTCGTCGCGCGACGAGATGCGCAACAAGGACTACGGCATCGCGCCGGAAGTGCGCTTCGGCATCGGCACGCCGACCGAAGTGACGATCTCCGCGCTGATCCAGCACAACTACGACATGCCCGACTACGGCGTGCAGGCACTCAACGGCCATCCGTCGCCGGTGTCGAAGAACACGTTTTACGGTCTGACTACCGACCGGACGATCCAGGACGTGCAGACCTTCAACGTGGCGGTCAAGCACAAGTTCTCCGACAGCCTGACGCTGACCAACCAGACGCAGTTCTCGCACTCGCTGACCGACGCGCGCGAAACCGCGCCGCAAGCGGTGTTGACGGGCCCGCTTGCGACCAGCCCGGCACTGACGAACGGCAATTACACGAGGCTCTCGCCGTCGCAACTGTTCATCAAGTTGCAAAGCCATGACCGGGTGATCGAAAACCATTCGCTGTACAACGACACGATGGTCGAATACAAGTTCGACACCGGGCCGCTCAAGCACGACATGATCGCGGGCGTCGAACTCGGTCACGACAGTTATTCGAACCAGGCCTACACGCGCAACAACCTGCCGGTCGTGTCGATGGTGAACCCGGCGTACCTGTCGTCGCCTGCGGGCGTGACGACCACGGTGGGCAATTACGCCGACTCCGGTTCGAACGAAATCGCCGCGTACCTGAACGACACGGTGTCGCTGGGCCAGCACTGGAAGGTGATCGGCGGGCTGCGCTGGGATCGCTTCCAGGCTCAGATCCACAACTCGGTCAGCTTGCCGAACTACGCTACGCAAACCAATTTCTTTACCAGCGTGCGCGCCGGCGTGATCTATCAGCCGACCGACTGGCAGTCGTACTACGTGTCCTACGGCACGTCGTTCGACCCGTCGCTCGAAGCGTTGACCGTCACCAACCTGACGCAGAATCTCGCGCCCGAGTCGACCAAATCGTATGAAGTCGGCGGCAAGTGGGACCTGTTCGGCGGCAATATTTCGGTGACGTCGGCGTTCTTCCGCGAGGAAATGGACAATGCCCGCACCCAGGTTTCGCCCACCGAATACGAACTCGATGGCGACGTGCGCGTCGACGGTTTCCAGGCCGGCGTGACCGGACACATCACCGACAAGTGGCAGGTGTTCGGCGGCTACACGTACATGGACGCGGTCATTCTGAAGGCGCTCGACGGCACGCAGGGTCACACGCCGGCGAACACGCCGCGCAATACGCTGACGCTGTGGTCCACCTACGCCATCACGCCGCATTGGGAAGTGGGCGGCGGCCCGACCTATATGTCGCCGCGCTATGCGTCGAACACCAACTACGTGGAAGTGCCCGGCTATACGCGCTGGGACGTGACCGCGGCGTACCACGCGAAGAAGTACGACGTGCGTCTGAACCTGCTGAACCTGACCAACAAGCGCTACTACGACGCGTTGATTCCGTCGGACGGCGGGCGCTCGGTGCCGGGTATCGGTCGCGCATTGCTGGCGACGCTGGACTATCGCTTCTGATACACACCGGTGCGATAGGTTAGGCTAGCGGCTTTTCATTTTGTAAGCGGCTAGCCGACACCGAGGAAATACGATGCTGCTGCACATACCGAATGTATTGAACGCCGAGCAGTTGCGCTTCGTGCGCGAGCGGCTCGACGAGGCCGGCGACGCCTGGGTGGATGGCCGCGCGACCGCCGGCTATCAGGGCGCGCCGGTCAAACGCAATCAGCAGATCGCCGAGCATTCGCCGGTGGCGCGCGAACTCGGCGACGTGATCGTCGGGGCCATCGAGCGTCATCCGCTGTTCATCAGCGCGGTGTTGCCGAACCAGGTGTACCCGCCGCTGTTCAACCGTTACGAAGGCGGCATGCAGTTCGGCAGCCATGTCGACGGTGCGGTGCGGGTGTTGCCCAACGGCGTGAAGCTGCGCACCGACGTGTCGGTCACGCTGTTTCTGTCCGACCCGGGCGACTACGACGGCGGCGAACTCGTGATCGAAGACACATACGGGGTGCAGCAGGTCAAGTTGCCGGCCGGCGACATGATCGTGTATCCGGCCACGAGCCTGCACCAGGTGACGCCGGTCACGCGCGGCGTGCGCGTCGCCAGTTTCTTCTGGGCGCAAAGCCTCGTGCGCAGCGACACGCAGCGTGCGCTGCTGTTCGATCTGGACACCGCCATTCAACGTCTGAATGCCACTCAAGCCGACGATGCCGCGCGCCGCAGCCTCGTCGGCTGTTATCACAATCTGTTGCGTACCTGGAGCGAAACGTGAGCGTACCCGAGGCTTTGAATCTACAACCGGCGCATGGTAGCGACGCCGCCGCGCGTGAGCCGCACCGTCTTTCGCCCGATGAACTGAATGCGCGGCAGCAGCGTTCGCGCCGCGCCACCTTCGTCAAATGGCTGCGCAAGGTGCATGGCTGGGTCGGCTTGTGGGGCGCCGCGTTGGGGTTGCTGTTCGGCACGACGGGTTTCTTCCTGAACCATCGCGCCGGGCCGCTGCGTGTGTCGACGGGTGCGCCGCAAGTGTCGGTCGCACAAGTGTCGGTGCCGCAACCCGCGCCCGGGAATCCGCGCGAACTCGGCAATTGGCTCAAGCACGAGCTGAAAATTGCCGGCACGCTCGGCCGTGTGCAGAAAGAGCCTTCGCATCCGGTGGAGTGGGGCGATCGCACGCTGGTTCAGCCGGAGCATTGGCAACTGAATTTCGCCTCGCCGAAAGAGACGACGTCGGCCGAGTACTGGGTCGGCAGCGACTACGTGACGGTCAGGCACAACGAGAACTCGTTCATGGCGACGCTGACGAATCTGCACAAAGGCGTCGGCCTGAGCGTGGGCTGGGTGCTGCTGATCGATACGCTGGCGGGCAGCATCATTCTGCTGTCGCTCACGGGCGTGTTGTTGTGGACCGAACTGAATAAACGCAAGACAGTTGGCGCGGTATTGGTGATTGGATCGATCGTCGCCGCCGTGTGCATGGGATTGAGCTAACGCTTACTGGTCTGTTTGTTTGGCGCCGCCGCGCATCGAGCACGGCGGCGTACCTCGCCTCGCCGCCTCGGGAAAATCGCCTTGCCCGCGTGGCTGCAAGGTACCTCTTACCGGTGCTTGCACGAGACATCGACGCTCTCGTGTCCTGACACCGCGTCGCTCGCCGCATCTACGGCACCAAACTTTCAATCGGCTTCGAAAACCCCTTCTTTTGTAGGCCTTTGCGCGCGCACTCGCCTTCCTGCCGCGTGCTGCTCCGTGCGAAAATCGCCCCACGTCGAAAGTTGCTGCCGATGGTTGAGCGGCCGGTCGGCCATCGAATCTGGCCGAGGCTCCGACGAACCACCAGCCGCACGTGTCAGGCACCGGATTTGCAACGCCCGGTCCGCACGACAATGACACCGCCGCGTCGAGGAGATCGCGTTGAAAGAGCCGGACAGCTTCATGTCGAACACCCTGCCTGCCAATCCCGCCATGCCGTCGTTTCTCTCCGGCGGCGGAGAACTGGGCGCTTTGATTCGAGCCTACGACTGGACCCGCACTTCGCTCGGCGCGCCGGACACGTGGCCACAAGGCCTGAAGATCGCCATCCGCATCATGCTCACGTCGCGTCAGCCGATCTGGATCGGTTGGGGCGACGAGCTCGTTTATTTCTACAACGACGCGTACAAATCGATCATCGGCGGCAAGCACCCGGCCATGCTCGGTCAACCGACCCGCGTGGTGTGGCGTGAAATCTGGACCGATATCGAGCCGCTCCTGAACACGGCGCTCAATGGCGCCGAGGGCACCTTCGTCGAACAGAAGCTGCTCATCATGGAGCGCAACGGCTTTCCCGAAGAGACGTATTACACCTTCTCGTACAGTCCGATTCCCGGCGACGACGGCTTACCCGGCGGCATCATCTGCGCGAATAGCGACGGCACCATGCAGGTGTTCGGCGAACGGCAACTCGCATTGCTGAAAGAACTGGCGGCGGCCAGCCCGGACGGCCGCGACTGGCGCGAGGCGTGCGAACTCTGCATGCGTGCGCTGTGCTCGAATCCGCACGACCTGCCGTTCGCGTTGCTGTATGCGGCCGAGCCCGGCAGCGACACGGCCACGCTGGTGGGTTCGGCCGGCATCGAGCCGGGTCATCCGGCTGCGCCGGCGAGCATGCGAATACTCGAAGGTGCCAGGGCGCTTCTTTACCAGGACGAGGACGCCAACGCAGACACGAACGACGAGCCGCATTGGCCGCTCGCAGAGGCGTTTGAAAGTCAGGCGCCGCAGTCGGTCCGCAATCTGACGCAGCGATTCGGCGTGAGCTTGCCGGGCGGTCCGTGGCCTCTGCCGCCCGAACACGCGGTGGTGCTGCCCGTGTCGGCCGGCAGCGAGACCGCCCCTGCGGTGCTGCTGGTCGTCGGCCTGAACCCTTACCGGTTATTCGACGACTCGTATCGCAGCTTCCTGAATCTGTGCGCGGGCCAGATCGGCGCCGCCATCGGCTATGCACAGGCTTATGAAGAAGAGCGGCGGCGCGCTGAAGCACTGGCCGAAATCGACCGTGCCAAGACCACGTTTTTTTCGAATATCAGTCACGAATTCCGCACGCCGCTCACGTTGATGCTCGGTCCGCTAGAAGAACTGCTGGCGCGTCCGCAACTGGCCACGAGCACCGGCGCCGATGCATCGAGCGAAGCCGGCGGGCAGACCGACGACCGCGCGCTGGTCGAGATTACGCATCGCAACGGCTTGCGCCTGCTGCGGCTCGTCAATGCGCTGCTGGACTTCTCGCGCATCGAGGCGGGACGCATTCAGATTCACACGCAACCCACCGACGTCGGCGCGTTTACAGCGGAACTCGCGTCGCTGTTCCAGTCCGCGATCGAGACGGCAGGCTTGCGGCTCGTAGTGGAGGTTCCCTCTACGCCCGTGGTCGTGCAGATCGATCGCGAGATGTGGGAAAAGATCGTGATGAACCTGCTGTCGAACGCGTACAAGTTCACGTTCTTCGGCACGATTCGCGTGACGGTTAGCGAGGCGGCCGGCGGCAACGTCGAGGTCAGCGTCAGCGACAGCGGCATCGGTATTGCCGAAGAAGAAGTGCCGCGACTGTTCGAACGGTTTCATCGCGTGGCGGGCGCGCCGGGCCGCTCGGTGGAAGGCAGCGGCATTGGACTCGCGATGGTGCAGGAGCTCGTGAAGCTGCATGGCGGCGCGGTGCGCGTCGAGAGTACGTTGGGCGAGGGCGCCCGCTTTACGGTGACGCTGCCGCGCGGCGTCGCGTCGGCCGGGTTGCACGATGCCGGCACTGAGGCCGCGACCCATGCCGCGATGAGCCAGCACGCGCGCAACTATGTCGACGCTGCTTTGCGCTGGAGCCCGGAGCACGAAATTCTCGGCGACGTGCGCAGCGCCGCGACGCCGGGCGGCGAGGCCGCCGCCAACACGGGGCCGCAGGCCGTCGCGCGTTTGCTGGTGGTCGACGACAATGCCGATCTGCGTGAGTACATGAGCCGGATCCTGCGTGCGGCGGGTCACGAAGTGCAACTCGCCGCCGACGGTCAGGCCGCCCTCGAAGCCGCGCGCGCTTCGCCTCCCGACCTGGTGTTGTCCGACGTGATGATGCCGCGGCTCGACGGCTTCGGCCTGCTGCGCGAGTTGCGCAACGACCCGCTGCTGTGCGATACGCCGGTGCTGATGCTGTCTGCGCGCGCCGGCGAGGAAGCGCGTGTGGACGGCATCGAGCAGGGCGCCGACGACTATCTGACCAAGCCGTTCTCCGCGCGGGAACTGCTCGCGCGCGTGTCGGGCAATCTGCAACTCGCGCGACTGCGCCGCGAAACCGAAATGAAGCTGCGTGAAGAATCCCGCACGCTGGAGATACTGAATCGCGTCGGCTCGACCGTGGCGGCCGAACTGGATCTAGAACGCGCGGTGCAGATCGTGACCGACGCCGCGACCGAACTGACCGGTGCCGCGTTCGGTGCGTTCTTCTATAACGTGCTCGACGAACAGGGCGCGAGCTACATGTTGTACACGCTCTCGGGCGTGTCGAAAGATTCGTTTGCGCAGTTTCCGATGCCGCGCAACACGGCGATCTTCGCGCCCACGTTCGGCGGCGAGGGTATCGTTCGCGTCGACGATATTACGCAGGATCCGCGCTACGGTCTCAACGCGCCGCATCGCGGCATGCCCGAAGGGCATCTGAAGGTGCGCAGCTATCTCGCCGTGCCGGTGCAGTCGCGCAATGGCGAGGTCGTCGGCGGTCTGTTCTTCGGTCATCCGGACGTCGGCGTATTTACCGAGCGTGCCGAACGCATCGTGACCGGCATTGCCGCGCAGGCCGCTATCGCCATCGACAATGCGCGCCTGTATCAGGCGGCGCAGAGCGAAATCGCCGAACGTACCCGGGCGCAGCGTGCACTGCACGATCTGAACGGGACACTCGAGCGCCGTGTCATCGAAACGGTCGCGGACCGCGACCGTTTGTGGGAGCTCAGCGAAGACCTGCTGGTGGTGGCCGATATAGAAGGCCGCTTGCAACGCGTGAGCCCGTCGTGGAGTCACGCGCTCGGTCACAACACGACGTGGCTGATGTCGCGCGCGTACCAGGACCTCGTGCACCCCGACGACATCGAGACGGTCGGCCGGCATCTCACCGAATTGCGTCGTACGGGCGTGCCCGTGCGCTACGAAAACCGCTTCAAGCGGATCGACGGAAGCTGGCGCTGGGTCGCTTGGACGCTCGCGCTCGATCCCGACACCGAGCGCATTCACGGCGTAGGCCGCGACGTGACCGCCGACAAGGAAACCACCGAGGCGCTCCGGCATGCGGAAGAAGCGCTGCGCATGGCGCAGAAGATGGAGGCGATCGGCAAGCTCACCGGCGGCGTCGCGCACGATTTCAACAACCTGCTGCAGGTGATCGGCGGCAATCTGCAACTGCTCGCGAAAGACGTCGCGGGTGCGGAGAAGGCCGAGCAACGCGTGCGCAATGCGCTCGCCGGCGTGGCGCGCGGCGCCAATCTCGCGTCGCAATTGCTGGCGTTCGGACGACGTCAGCCGCTCGCGCCGAAGGTGGTGAACCTCGGCCGCTTCGTCCGCGGACTCGACGACATGCTGCGGCGTGCGCTGGGCGACGGCGTCGAAATCGAAACCATCGTCTCGGGCGGCTTGTGGAATACGCTGGTCGATCCGTTCCAGGTGGAGAACGCGCTGCTCAATCTCGCGATCAACGCCCGCGACGCGATGAGCGGTCATGGCAGGCTGACCATCGAAGCGGGCAACGCCTCGCTCGACGATGCATACGCCAAGCGCAACGCGGACGTGACGCCGGGCCAATACGTGATGCTCGCGGTCACCGATACCGGCGCGGGGATGTCGGCCGAAGTGCGTGAGCGGGTGTTCGAACCGTTCTTCACGACCAAGCCGGAAGGTCAGGGCACCGGGCTCGGCTTGAGCATGGTGTATGGCTTCGTGAAGCAGTCCGGCGGCCATGTGAAGATCTATAGCGAGCCGGGCCACGGTACGACGATCCGCGTTTATCTGCCGCGCGTGCGTCAGGAAGAAGACCTCGAAACGCACGTCGTCGCCGGACCGGCAAAAGGCGGCACGGAAACGATTCTGGTCGTCGAGGACGACGAGGAAGTGCGGACCACGGTGGTCGAGTTGCTGGCCGATCTCGGTTATCGCGTGCTGAAGGCGAAGGACGCGCAAAGTGCGTTGGCCATCGTCGAAAGCGGGGTGCCGATCGATTTGCTGTTTACCGATGTGGTGATGCCGGGTCCGCTGCGCAGCACGGAACTGGCGCGCAAAGCGCGCGAGCGGCTGCCGTCTATCGCGGTGCTGTTCACCTCGGGTTACACCGACAATGCCATCGTCCACTCGGGGCGGCTGGACGAAGGCATCGAACTGCTGAGCAAGCCGTACGCGCATGAAGCGTTGGCTCGCAAGGTTCGTTATGTGTTGCAGACGCAGAATCCGCAGCGGGAAGAGATGGCGTCGCTCGAGTCGCCAGAACAACCCGCTGCGTCAGAGCAGACCGACAGTTTCACCGGGGAGAAGAAAATGCGTATTTTGCTGGTGGAAGACGACGAATTGATTCGAGTGAGTACGGCCGAATTGCTGCGCACGTTCGATCTCGACATTCTCGAGGCGGAAGGCGAGCACGACGCCAAACAGATTCTCAGCGAGCAGGCCATCGACGTCATGCTCACCGACGTGGGGCTCGCGGGTAAATCCGGCGTCGACCTGGCGCTCGAGGTGGGCCGGGATCGGCCCGATCTGCGGGTGATCTTTCTGACGGGTTACGACCTCGTGCTGACGCCGCAGCAGCGCGAAGTGCTGCCGCATGCCATTGCGCTGCGCAAGCCGTACGATCCGCTGCAACTGGTCGAGGTGTTGCAGAAGTCGCAGCAAGGCTGACAGTCGACGCGGGCGGCGCGAGCGGCGCGGGCAGCGCGGCGCAGGTCGAGGCGTTGCCGTTTCCAGAGCAGTCCAAGCGTCGCTCGCGCTAGAATCGTTGCGGATCGCCACGCCTTCGGGCTTAGCCGGAATCTCCCCATGACCACTCCCGCCAATGCAGTCGATGCCGCGCTCGTCACGCGGCGGTCAGTGCGCGCGTTTTTGCCCACCGCAGTGCCGCGCGCCGAGATCGAAGCGATTCTCGAAGCGGCCAGCCGTGCGCCGTCCGGCACGAATACGCAGCCGTGGAAGGTCTATGTGGTGACCGGCGACTCGCTCGCCAAACTGTCACACGCGCTGCTCGCCGCTTACGATCATCCCGAGCGTGACACGCTGTATCGGGAAGACTATCCGTACTATCCGCGGCAATGGGTGTCGCCGTATATCGATCGTCGCCGCAAAGTGGGCTGGGACCTGTATGGTCTGCTCGGCATCGAAAAGGGCGACAAGGTTCGCATGCATGCCCAGCATGCGCAGAACTATCGTTTCTTCGGTGCGCCGGTGGGGTTGTTCTTCACGATCGACCGCGTGCTGGAGCGCGGCAGCTGGCTCGACTACGGCATGTTCCTGCAGGCCATCATGACCGCAGCCCGCGGGCGCGGGCTCGACACCTGTCCGCAGGTGGCGTTTACCCAGTTTCATCGCGTGATCGCCGGGCATCTCGGGCTGTCCGAGGCGGAACAACTGGTGTGCGGCATGTCGCTGGGTTTCGCCGACAACCATGCGCTGGTCAACCGGCTGCGCACCGAGCGCGTGCCGGTCGAACGATTCACGCAATTTCTCGATTGATTGCGCCGCCCTGTCCTCCACTTTCCCGTTTATCAAAATGAAAACATCGCGTCGCCATTTTTTGTTGTTGAGTGTCGGCGTCGGCTCGTCGCTGGCGTTATCGTGCGCCGCGTTCGCCGAGCCTGCCGACCGTCTCAGCGAAACCGATCCCAAGGCGCAGGCCGTCGGCTATAAAGAAGACGCGTCGAAGGTCGACAAGGCAAGATTTTCCGCTTACGCGGCAGGCCAGACCTGCGCCAGTTGCACGCTGTATCAGGGCAAGCCCACCGATGCTTATGGCGGTTGCGTGCTGTTCGCGGCGAAACAGGTTGCCGGGCGCGGCTGGTGTAGTTCGTATTCGACGATGTGACCCGCAGGTGACGCGACGTGCGTCAGCGCAACGCGCTCAACACCAGTTCATGCGAGTGCCCGATCCATACTGCGGCATCGCGATGATCGCGTAATGCGTCGCCCGTGTTCGGATGAACGAAGACGTCGAGCGCGCCATGATTGAGCGTGAGCCAGCCGATTGCCTCGGCGAACAGGGCGTGCGTGAAGGCAAGCTGGAACGACCACATGGGATGCGGGCCGACCGGTCGCTCGTGAAAGCGGCCCACTTGCAGCTTGTCGGTCCAGTGGGCTTCGATCTGTTCGCGGAAAGCCCACGCGGCGTCGCGGCTCGTTGCATCGAAGTAGATGTGGGCGTGCCAGCTTTCGATGGCGGAAGTATCGCGTAAGGTCATGAGGGTCCGGTGCTATCAGTCTGCGGTTAGTGTCTATCCGACATTCATTCTGCTTGAGTTTCCGCGGCCGCGCGCGCCACATTTGCCATGTAAAACTCACGGTTCGGCGTCGGGCCGAACGCTGGTACTTCACCGAGCCTTGGGTTCCAGCGTCGAGATCGCCCGATTATCCGCTAGTAAGAATTGACGCGAATTGTCGTCCCAGCAGCGCGTTTTTACCACGCGACGCGGCCTGAGTCCTCCGGCCGTCGACGGCAATGCCAGTAAGTCGCTACCTTGCACTCCGGGGTACGCCGACGCGAGTGGAAGTCGAACCGGGTACGCAGCCATGAGGCGCGGCCGGTGTTTGCAGCGCAAACGGCGCACCCGGAACACGAGCGACAATCTCGGCAGACGTGCGCAACCAGCGTGCAGCGACGTTCGCCGGATGCCCGCGCAGCGCGGGTTGCATCGATGGCATGCGCTTTGCTTTTGCCTTGTCGGCAGTCTATTGACGCGCACGGTTCAATCGAACCTCGTGCGCGAGACGTCGATCCGGCCAGGAGCGGCGTCCATCTGGCAAAAAACGAAAAATGCTGAAGACCAAACCACACATTGTTACGCGCGGGGTGGGTGGCGACGCGATGACGCTCGCCTTCTACGCCGACACCGGTTGCCTCCGCTTTTCAGATGTACGCGGCGTTTGTCACGAACTGAGACCGCCGCACTCATGGCTCGCCATGTCGGGCGTATCGCGCGGCGTGCAAAGAAGCGAACACGCGATGACCGAAAGTTTGCGCACGTTGCTGCATGATTTCTGCGCGCGGCGTCCACGCGGGTTGAGCGGTCCTGTCCGTGTTTCGTCGAGTGCGCCGTTCGGCGTGCCGGCAGTGACGTCCGATTCGGCGCATGCGTCGGTGCTTCTGTCTGCAACGGCAGCGCGGCACGCCGCAGCGGCTAACGAGCCGAACGTCGAGCCGGACGTCGAGCCGGACGTCGAGCCGAACGTCGACATCGCGGCGAGTGCTGCGGCGGCCTGACCCTGAGTCGGGTCAGTCGGGCGCACGGCGGCAATTCAGTTTTCCCGGTGGTGTTCGTTCGACACGGCGAACGGCTTAACGAACTTTGCGAGGTGGGCTATGGAGATTATCGAGCTTGAACCCAGCGTCTCGTCGGATGGACGCGCGGTGATTTTCCTGCTGTCGACGCGCGGACGCGATCTGGAATGCGCGGTCACACGAGAGGCGCTGGAGCAGCATTTCTGGTTACAACGCGGAGCCGGCGAAGAACGCACGTTGAAGACATTCGCCGACGGACGCAAACGCATTACGGCCGTCGCCGAGAGAAAAATGCTGGCGCGGCCCGGCGAAAAAGTTTTACTCACCATTAGCGACTTCGCGGCTCGCGGATAAGCGCGGATGTCGGGTTTTCTGCGGTGCCGCCGCGCAATGCGGCGCACTCGCAGCTTGCAAAACACCCACTCCATCTAACCGGTTCGCCGTGTTACGTCGATTCACCGAAGTAGCCTGCCTATCCCCCTCGCTTCGCCCAATTGCCTTTCTGCCTGCTCACATAAACTGTTTTCCATGGCGCGACAACTGACCGAGCCCATCGATGCGGTCTTCCCCCGCATCGTGTTGAACCGTACCGTTGATGGCAGTGTGCAGCGCGAATTCGAAGTGAAATAACGAGGGGTTGCAGCGGGGCGTAGTGAAGGCGAGGGACCGAGCTGCAATGAGAGTGGTTACAAGAAGCAGCAGTAGCGCATCGCAGTAGTACAAGTCAAAAGAGCAGATTGGTTTTGGTGGTCATAGGTCGGCAAGCATCCACGCGCGAGCACGACTGTTCCATCCTGTCAGGCCCTGTTCCCTCACCGGAACAGGGTTTTTTTTGGGACTTTTTTTTCGTCGTTGTAGAGTACGCCCTTGTATTTCGCTGTTTCGAACCGACTTCCATCGCTTAAGTTTGTCTTAATAGTCGCTTGCCATGATGGTTGCACAGTCTCATATTAGAGGCCTGTCGAGTCGCCGGGAAACCGGCGACGTTTGCCACCGGAGAGAAGCAGCGTTCAGTGGCAAAGCCAAGAGTTAGCGAAGGGAGTTTGAATCGATGTCCAGTAAATCGCGAGTCCGTAAGTTCAACCAGCCGGCCATGTCGCCGCTGCTGCGTTCACTCACTTATAGCCGCACCGCACACGAACCCGTTACTTCCGCCATGCTGTTGCAGTGTTATGCAGCCCTCGATGCGTTCCGGCGCGGCCACGGCTCGCGCAATCTCCACACGACGTTGAGCCGGCATCTGCTGGTCTCGCAAGAATTGGCCCGCGTCGGCCTCGGCGACGCGCTGCTTGCCGACATCGAAAGCGCCCATGCGGCCCTGGTGCTGATCGATGCGCGCGAACGCCGCGACGGCGCGTGGTCCCTCGAAGAAAGCGAATACGCGCGCCTGTGTACCGCGCTGGCGATTCTCGACGAACAACTCGCGGCGGCTTCGCTCAGCGAGATCGCGGCCGCGGAAGCCAAGATGATCGAAGGCCTGATGCGCTCCGCTCAGGCTCACGCGGTGATCGAAACGGTGGCCTGAGTTTCATCGGCTGCCGCGCCTCGCCTCGCCGTTAGAACGAAAAAAAACGCCTCACGCGAGGCGTTTTTTTCATGGAGCGACGTTCAGTCGTTGTACTGCGTCACGTTGTAGTAGCGAACGCCGCTTTGCGCACCACCCAATAGCACGGCACGCGATCCACCCGTGGTGAGCGCCGGGAACGGGCAATTCGTGCAGGTTTGCGTGCCTGTCGCGTCGACACCCGCCGAGATCGTCGTCTGATACTGACCCACCGTGGTGTTATTCGGCGTGCCGTTCGAAAAGCCGTCGATCGTCGTGGTCGATGCGTCGGCGGTGCCCGGCGTTGCCTGAATCTGCACCGACGACACCGGATACGCGACATCGAGCCCATTCACCAGACTCGACCACGTGACGCTCATCGCATACTGTTGCGCAGCCAGTGAACCGGTCGGCGTCAGGAACTGCGTGGCGAAATCGGACAACAGCGTTGGCCATTGCACGGCGCTGCCCGCGACGGCGTTCAACGGCGCGCCGGGGTTGATGACCGACGACTGGCCAAGCTGTGCGCCGTTCTTGTCGTAGAACGTGACCACATACGTCGCATAGAGCGGCACCGTGCTCGCATCGACCGATTGCGCGGCGTAATAGCCGGTCGTGGTCGACGGCGTGAAGGTCGCCGACGACGACAGCGATTCCCACGACCAGCGGTACAAGGCCGTGTTGCTGCTGGTCGTCGCGGGCGATACCGGCGCGGTCGTGGTGGCCGCATCGGTCAGACCGAGCGTGCTGTTGCCGAGCGCGGTGCGTCGCGTCAGCCAGACCGGCGCGGTCAGACCCGGTCCCGTCACCGACGCCGAGTAGACCGCCGGATTCAGCGTGGTCGAAATACCGATGGCGAGACCCGACTCGTAGCGGTGAACATCGCCGAGTCGCGTATCGAGGAAGCTGCGCTGCGTGACTTGCGAATTGATGTCGACCGCGTACGACGACTGATCGCCGATCAGATCCCAACTCAGTTGCGTGCCGCCGGCAACCGTCACGGGCGTGGCAAGCGGCTGCGCGATGCTGTAGAGCACGGTTGCCACGCCGCTCGCCAGCGTGACGGGCAATCGCACTAAAGCCAGTTGCTTGCCGTTGCGGGTGAAGAACGCCAGTGTGCGCGGCGAGCCGAATACGGCGCCGCTGAATGCCGCGTCCGTCGCGCCGTGCGCGATGGCCAGGTCAGTCGAGCCGCCTTCGAGATACGCGGCGTCGATCGCGGGCGAGCACGACGTATTGAGTGTGCCGCTTGCCGCGCACGCGGTCAGCAACGACGCGAGCGGCTCGAGATAATTTGCCGCGACGCTCGGTGCGGCCAGCGTGACCGACGACGTGGTTTTGCTGTTCAGCGCGATGGTCGTGCCGGTTGCCGCATTCGACACGAGCAGCGAGCCGCCGCTCGCGGCCGGCACGACGGATACGGTGTCGATCACTGCATCGGCGCCAGTATGGTTCGGCGTGAATGCGGTGCGGATCGGATCGAAGCCGGAGGTCTGCAGCCCGTTCTGCGTGAGGATGCTGGCCAGAATCGTGTCGAGCGTGATGGTGGCGAGTTGCACGTTCGCCAGCGTGACTTTGGCGAGCGTCGCGGTGGACGCGAGATCGCCCGCATTTCCCGAGGCGGTCAGCATGGCGGCGATCGCGGTCGTCAGTGTGGTGACGTTGGCGACGGCCGGCGCGCTACCGGCCGGCACCTGCGCGAGCACCGAGTAAAGCGGTGCGGACAGACCGGCGGCATCTTTTGCGACGATCAGGAGCGGCGCGGTGAGGCCGCTGAGCGGGATCGTGTATGCGCCCTTGGTGTCGGTGGTCACGCTCACCTGCGTGCCGGTCGCGTCGGTCAACGTGACCGTGGCGCCGACGAGCGCCGTGCCGCTCGCCACCGTGCCGCCGACCGAGGTGGCGGTGACCGTCGTCGTCGTGCCCGATCCCGTGCCCGAGTCGCCGCCACTGCAGGCGCTCAGTTGCAATACGGCACAAGCGACGGCGGCGGCGATGCCGGTGCGCATTGACGATCGATACATGGTTTTCCCCGCTACTCTCTTGGTTGATCTAATTGGGCATCACGTGCGATGCCGGAGTGACCGGCGACGGCGCGTCGACGCGTTGGGAGGATACTGCAAAGCAGCGGCGTCGTGTCGTCGTCCGATTAACGATCACATGCACACGCGCTATTTGATTCATTAGAATGCCGGGGCAGAAAAAATCGTCTGGACCGAACCCGTTTTATGCGAATTAATAGATACCCCATCCGTGCCATGGCTTTAGTCGTGGTACTGGCGGCAGGGGGCTGCGCATCATCCCGCCAGGCGGCAACGCCCGCGGCGGTGCCCTATACCGGCTTGCCGATCAGTTTGCATCCGGCATCGGGACCGCACGGGTTCGATGCATCGCTTACCGGCAATCCGCTCTCTTATATCAACGCACGCCGTGCGGAAGTCGGTTTGCCTCCGATAGCAAGCGACGCGGCGGTCGCCGCTGCCGCTAGGGCGCACGCGCAATACCTGCGTCTGAACGGTGCTCGCGGGCACGATGAAATTGCCGGCACTCAAGGCTTTACCGGCGTCGATGTCACCACGCGTGTGCGTGTTCACACGCCCGTTTACGGCGCAAGCGAAGTGCTCGCGGTATTCGGCGGTTTTGAGCAACCGTCATCGGCGATTGCGGAGATTTTTGCGGCGCCTTATCACCGTGGCGCCGTCTTCTTCGACTGGGCTCGCGCGGGTGAAGCGGTCGATGTGCAGAAGGAGGGCATCACCGTCGTCGACTTCGCCGATATCGCGCCGGTTCTGAAGGATGCGGAGCTGATCGCCTATCCGTACGACGGCCAGGCCGACGCCCCTTCGTCATGGGTCGATATCGAACAGCCCGATCCGATGGGCGCGAATTCGGGCTATGGCGGCGCGGAAGTCGGTTACCCGATCACGCTGTCGGGCGGACCCAACGCGCACATCGTCCTGACGTCGCTCAGCCTGACCGATGCAGCCGGCAAGCGGGTGGCTTGCCGGATCGCACCGGTCGGTATCGCCGATACCGGGCGCAACACGGCGGTCTGCACGCCATTGCAGCCGCTGGCGCGGGGCATGCGATACGGCGTGCACGCGGTCGGTGTTCTGACGCAGGCATCGCCGGTAAAGGCGCCGTTCGATTTGCAGTGGACGTTCAGCACGGCCAATAGCGGCGGTGGTGCGATGGGGCAGATGCTGACGCGTAACGGCCTGCCGCGCACGCCCTGACACCCTGCCGAGGTGCGACCTGCCGGTTCACGTCGACGTCACCCTTTCTGCATGCCCAGGTGCGCCGGTACCGGCACCTTCTCTTCAGCGCGCACGAATAGCAGGATCGCCGATGCGCCGACTACCGCCACGCCCGCTGCCAGTGCGAACGCTCCCGAGAAACTGCCGCTCCACGTCAGCATGTAGCCGGTCGCCATCGGGGCGACGACGCCCGCGAGGTTGGCGGTCAGATTGATGAAGCCGCTCACGCCGCCGGACACCTGGTCCGGAACGATCTTCAACACCAGCGCGTAATAGAGGCTCGACGTCACGTAAAGCGCGAACACGCCGATCGTCATGAGCACCATCACGCCGACGACGCTCGTCACGCGCCCGGCAAAGCCGACACATATTGCCGTGACGAACAGACACACACCGATAAGCAGCTTGCGCGCAAGCAGTGGATTGCCGATGAAGCGCGAGAACGCATCGCACAGCACGCCTCCTGCCGCGAGTCCGACCGTGCCGGCGAGCCACGGAATCATGCTGATAAAGCCCATCTCCGACAGCGACAGGTGGTAGCTTCGCACCAGATACGTCGGGAACCACGACAGAAAAAAGTAAAGCACGTACGCGTAGGAGAAAAACGCGATACAGGTCGCGATAATCGAGCGATGTCGCAGCGTCTTCAGCAAGCCGGGGCGGTCGGGCGCAGACCCGGCCGCCTGCTCGACAGACGCACTTTGCTCCACGACGGGCACCGCGGCCGGGCGACGCTCCGCCGCGAACAGATACCACAACAGCACCCAGGCAAGCCCGAAGCATGCGATCACGAGGAACGACGTGCGCCATCCGTACAGGGTTGCCACGAGTCCGACGATCGGTCCCGCGAGTGCCGCGCCGAGCGGTTGACCGGCATACGCCAGGCCGATTGCGCTCGCCTGACGTTCCGGTTCGAAGTGATGCGAGACCATCTTCACCGCGGTCGCGCAGAACGGCCCTTCGCCCATTCCGAAGATCAGGCGGATGACGATCAGAAAAGCCAGCGTGGTGGCCGCGGCGGTCGCGCCACACGCGATCGACCAGATCGTCATGGCAACCAGCAGCACGCGGCGCGGTCCGAACCGGTCCGCCGCGGCGCCGCCGATGAACGACATCGGCGCATAGCCGAGAAAGAACACGCTGAACACGATGCCGAGATGCGCGGCATCGAGATCGAGCGCTTTGGCTATGAGCGGCGCAGCTACCGACAGCGCTGCCCGGTCGAGATAACTGATTGCACCGCCTGTGAACAGCAAGGAAACAATTAACCATCGGGCGCGCATGTCGGCTCCTCGTGTCGTGGATAAGAAACGTCGCTCAGGCGCCGAGCGCGAGCGGTTCGCCCAGCACCGGAATCTCGAGCGGCGCGAGACCGTGGGTCAACAGGCGGTTCCCGTCTTCGGTGATCACGACCAGATCTTCCGTGTGATAGAAGTTGCCGTCGGCATCGCGCGTCATCGGTTCGATGTTGATGACCATGCCGGGTTTCAGCAGGATCTTTTCGCCGGGGCGGATCATCGGACGCTCATGCGCTTCGATACCGAACGAGTGGCCGATATGCGGAAGCGTGCAGGGCAGTCCGCGCGTTTCGAACGCGTCCTTGCAGGCGAAATAGATCTGTTCGGCAGGCACGCCCGGACGCATCTGCGCGATCGTGTCGCGCTGGATTTCAATGAGCGTGCGATAAACATCGCGATGGTGTTGCAGCGGTTTGCCGGTCGAGTAGGTCCGCGCGACATCGCTCGCATACTGCCCATACGTCCCGCCGATATCGAGGCGCAGAATCTCGCCCGTCTGTGTCGCGTCGTCCGACGGGTGGTTGTGAACCAGCGGCGTGCGCTTGCCCGATGCGAGATGCAGATGCTGCACGCCATTCGCGCCTTCGTCGAACATCCGCTTGATGATGCGGTTGGCAATCGTCCGGTCGGTTTCGCCCACGCGACTCTCCGCCAGGCCGTCGACAATGGCCTTGTGAGTCTGCCGCGCAATCTTCTCCAGTAACGCAATCTCCTGGTCGGACTTCACCGCGCGAATGGCGGCCACCTGTTCGGTCGTATCGACGAAATTCGCGCCGGGCAACGCCGAGCGCAGCCGGCCGAACGAGAGTGCCGGCAAGTAGTCGAGATCGAGTCCGAGCGTACCGCGCTGCAATTTCATCGAATCGAGCGTTTCGACCAGTACGTCGATCGGGTCCTCGATGAACTCCGTGTAACTGCGCACCTCCGCGCACCAGCCTTCTTCGCGCACGAGGCTTTCCTCGATCGAACACACCACCACGCGTGCCCGGCCGTCGCGAGTGAGGATCATGTGCGCCTGCCGTGGACGGATCGTCTTGATGGTCGTGACGAAAGCGCCGGCGAGATAAGTGAAGTTCTCCGGGCTCGTGCAGACGATCGCATCGAGTTTCAGCTGCTCCATCATCGTTTGCAAAGCGGTGAGGTTGGGCGTCGTTTTCATGGAAGTCTCCTGGTCGGAAAGTATCGGTGTGGAAATGGATCGAAAGCGTCTAGCTCCTTTTTCAATCTTTCATTGTCAAAAAGTTTTGGCCATCAGGAATGCGTCGGGGCCAGCTTCGGAAAATCCTGAACCTCCCGGCGTCAGGATTTTCCGAAGCTGGGCGCATGCAATTCCAGATTGAGTTGCGGAAATTGAAGGGGAAAACTTCGGGCCGTCGTGAGCTTTCGCTCATGAAGCTTCCGGCAGCATCTCGCAGCTTCCGGTAATCAACCCCCCGACGGCGCACGATGGCGTCGCCCCGAATCGTCGAGACAATGATGAAAAAATACTCTCTGTGTGGTGCCTTGATGGTGATGCTGTGCACGAGCGCACAGGCGCAAAACAGCGTCACACTCTACGGCGTGGCCGACGACGGTCTGGTCTATTCGAATAACGCGGGCGGTCATTCGCAACTGCAGATGAATAGCGGCAACATCATGGGAAGCCGCTGGGGATTACGCGGGACCGAGAACCTCGGCAATGGTCTGTCCGCCGTGTTCGTGCTCGAAAACGGCTTCAGTCTCGCCAACGGAAAATTCGGTCAGGGTAACGATGAGTTCGGCAGACAGGCGTACGTCGGTCTGTCGCAGTCGCAAGCCGGTTCGCTCACGCTGGGGCGGCAGTACGATTCGATCGTCGACTTCACGGGGCTCTTCGAAGCGGGCACGCAATGGGCGACATCGTTCGCGGCGCACCCTGGCGATCTCGACAATATGAACAACACGAATCGCACCAACAATTCCATCAAGTACACGAGCAGCACGCTCGCGGGATTGACGCTCGGCGGTATGTACAGCCTCGGCGGCGTGGCAGGCGATATTCACCGCAATCAGATCTGGTCAGTCGGCACGCGCTGGTCGTCGGGACCGCTCTCGGTGGGCGCGGCGTATGCGAACGTGTCCGATCCGAACTTCTCGTTCTTCGGTAACAACGCGGCGTCGAGCACGACGGCGAGCAACATCACGTCGCGGGTCCTGAGCGGCTATGCATCCGCGAGCCGCCAGCAGATTGTCGCGGCGGGCGCAGCTTATACGCTGGGCGCGTCGACGTTCGGCCTGACCTACAGCAATACCGCGTTCCAGAACATCGGCGCGGATAGCGTGGGCACGACGGTCGCGGCGCGAGGCGACGCGCGTTTCCATAACGTCGAAGCAAACTACAAGTATCAGATCACGGCGGCGTTACTCGCTGGCGCGGCGTACGACTTCACCGATGGCTATGGCATTCATCACGTGCGCTATCAACAGGCGGCGGCGGGGCTCGACTATTTTCTCTCGAAGCGCACCGACGTCTACGTGACAGGCGTTTATCAACACGCTAGCGGAACGGATTCCACCGGGCGTCCGGCGGTTGCGAACATCACGCTGCTTTCGCCTTCGTCGACGGCCTCGCAAATCGCGGCTATCGCGGGGCTGCGCGTGAAGTTCTAGGCGCACCGCGCGTGCATCAAGGCGATGCTGCGATCAGGCATTCGAGCAGCGATGCGGCGGTGTTGGGCAGATTGGCGCGGTTCTGAACGACGGCGCTCGTGTTGTACGCGGTCCAGTCGTCGCTCAGTTCGACGATCCGGCATTCGCTGCCGTGAAAGCGCGCGGCGACGCGGCGCGGAACGATGGCGATGCCGACGTTGTTGAACACCAGCCGGCAGATCGCATCGAGATTGCGGGCCCGTGCACGGTACCGCATCGATGTGCCGGCTTCGCGCGCGTGCGATTCGAGTTGCTCCTGAAGACGGCTACCCGGACCCAGGCCCAGGAAATCGAACGACAGCAGGTCGGAGAACGCGCAGCGCGACGGGACTTCCGCGGCGAACTGGTTGCCCGTGAACGCGACGAGCGTGTCTTCCAGCAACGGCACGACCTCGAGCGAGCCGGTCTCGACGAACTCGCCGATGATGCCGATTTCCGCGCTGCCGCCCGCCACGGCGAACACGATGTCTTCGCTGTGCTGCTCTTCGATGATGAGATCGGAATTCGGGTTGTCGGCGAAAAAGGCGGGCGCGGCATTCGGCAGGATTTCGGAGACCGCGTACGTGGTGGTGTAAAGCCGCACGTTGGTACGCAACCGGCTCGTGAAACTGACCAGGTCCTCGTTCATGAAATCGACCTGGCGGAGCACCTTGATCGCGTGATGCAGCAGGACGCGACCTGCTTCCGTGGCGACCACGCCCGAACGCGAACGCGACAGCAACGGAACGCCGACCTGATCTTCCATTTGCCTGATGCGCTCGCTGACCGATGCGACGGTCAGATGAACCCGCGAGGCTGCTTTGGTCATGCTCGCCGATTCGACGACCGCTTTGAAGATACGTAGGTCAGAGACGTCGAAGCGCATGGCGTTCCTTAGGAAAATCCACAAGACGGTTAGCAATTTCCTGATTGTACCGAGCTTTTTGTAACGACAAACTTGTCGAATACGCTACAGGACATCGACTATGAACATAGCCACCAACGCTGCCGGAAAGGACGACGAAGTGTCTTCGCGAACCATCTCCGGAGCCGGGGTGATCGTTGCCACGACCATTGGCAACGCACTCGAATTTTTTGATTTCACCGCGTACAACTTCTTTGCCGTGCTGCTCGGCAAACTGTATTTCCCGACTTTGAGTCCGCTGTTTCAACTGGTGATGTCGACGGGTACGTTTGCCATCGGCTATTTTTTCCGGCCGCTCGGCGGCGTGCTGATCGGCGTGTACGCCGACAAGATCGGCCGCAAGGCCGCGCTCACGCTGACGGTCGGCATGATGGCGCTCAGTTCGGCGATCATCGGGTTGGCGCCCACCTACGCGACCATCGGCATCTGGGCGCCCATCCTGATCCTGCTCTCGCGCATCCTGCAGGGTATTTCGGCGGGTGGCGAAGTCGGTGCCTCCACGGCGCTGCTGGTCGAATACGCCGGCCCGCGGCAGCGCGGCTATTTCGGCAGCTTCCAGTTCGCGAGCCAAAGCCTCGGCATCGCATTCGGTGCGATCGTCAGTTCCTTGCTGTCGCGCTACCTCGACCCGCAGGCGCTCGCTTCGTGGGGGTGGCGCACGGTGTTTCTGATGGGCACGATCATCGCGCCGGTCGGTATCTACATTCGCATGCGCATCAACGAGACCTTGCATCTGAAGCCCGATGCGACGGCGCGCCGCTCGCTGTTCACGATTCTCATGGCTCACGCGAAAGAGCTGACGCTCGGCACGCTGCTCACGTTCGGCGGCACCTCGGCGAATTTCATCATTCTGTTTTCGCTGCCCATCATCGCAATGAAGTCGCTTGGCCTGTCTCAGGCCGACAGCATGATGGCAGGTGTCGTGACGGGGCTGGTCGGGTTCGTGGTCAGTCCCATCGGCGGCTTCGTCTCCGACCTCATCGGCAGAAAGCCGGTGATTCTCATCTCCCGCGTACTCGTGATCGCCGCGGTCGTGCCGCTGTTCGTGTGGCTCAAGGCCGACCCGACGGTGACTCGCCTGCTGATCGTCGAAGGCGTGCTGGCCGCGCTCGCGGCGTTCGGCGGCGCGACCGCCATCGGCTGGATGACCGAGCTTTTTCCGGCCTCCGCGCGGGCGACCGGCATGGCGATCGTCTACAGCCTCGGGGTCGCGCTTTCCGGCGTGATCGCGCAATTTGTTTCGACGTACTTCGTCGGCATTAGCGCGAACATCATGCCGGCCGCGTGGTACGTCGTGGTGTGTCTCACTTTCACGAGCATCGTCCTGTTCTGGCTGCCGGACACCGGTCGCACGGCGCAGAGCGAATGATCGAGCCTCAGCAACAGCGTTATCGAATCGGGAAACAGGAAAACTCATGACTTACAGCATTCTTGCCAAGTGTCCGGACACCGGCCGCTACGGATTGGGCATCGCGACGTATTCGGTCGCGGTCGGACAGTGGTGCGACGGCCTCGACCGCTATGCAGGCGCGACGATGAGCCAGGCGTTCGTGCGCACGACCAATAACGCGCTCGCGCTGAATCTGCTCAGACTCGGCCACTCGGCGAAATACGTGAGCGACGCGCTGGTTCGCGACGACGACTTCGCATCGTATCGGCAGATCGGGGTGATTTCAGCGGACGGCAGTGCAAGCTGTCATTCGGGCGAGCACACGCGCGGTTGGGCGGGGCACCGTATCGGCGACGGGTACGTGGCGATGGGCAACGTGTTGAGCCGCGCGGCCATTGTCGAGGCGATGGCCGACGCCTTCGAGCAAAGCGCGACGCGGCCGTTCGAAGAGCGCCTGCTACGCGCACTCGAGGCCGGCCGTGACGCGGGTGGCCAGGGCAACGGCACGCGCGCGCTGCCGGAACGCTCGGGCGCGTTGATCGTGACGGCGTCGGACCATCTGGATGCGGTCAATCTGCGTGTCGATCTGCATCCGCATGCGGTGGACGAACTGCGCCGCGTGCATTCGGTGTGCAGTCAATACACGGGTTATTACCGTAGCCGCGGCATCAATCCGCCGGACGCGCCGGGTCAGGAAGTGTTCGAGCAGCAGAACGGAATCGCGGCCTGAGGCGAAACGGGGTGTGCAACCGCCGCCCGACTAGCCGGCCACCTCGATGGGCAACGAAAAGCCCACCTTCACCTTCGACATCACCACCATCGTTTCGAAGTGCCGGATGTTCTGGTTCTGCCTGAACACGCGGGTCGCGAACTCGTCGTAGTGGTCGATGTCGCGCACCGAGATCATCAGGACGAAATCCGCCTTGCCGGTGACCACATAGCACTGCATGACCTCCGGCAGGGCGCTCAGGAATCGTTTGAACTCGTCCAGCAGGTCGACGCGCTCGCGCTCGACCTGCACCATCACCAGCATGGTGAGCGGCAAGCCGACCTTGTTCGGATCGACCACCGAAATATCCTTGACGATGTACTTCTCGTCGCGCAGCCGTCTGACGCGACGCATGCACGCGGGCGGACTCAAGCCAATCTCAGCGGCGAGTGCCTGATTGCTGATCTGGTTGTCGTTCTGAAGGATGGAAAGGATGCGCAGATCGAAGTCGTCGAGCGCGCCGGCAGTCGTGGCCATCATAATTTCGTTTTGATCCGGAAAAAAGAAATCGGCGAAAGTCGGCCACGGGTGCAGCTTTATTGGATTTCGCGGTGCCTCCCTAGAATCGTAGCATCGATCAACAGCCTGAGGCACACCGGAAAATATCATGCAAAAACCGCTATTAGTCGTCGCCTGTCTACTGTCCTCTTGCAGCGCCGCCGCGTTTGCAGAGACCACCATCACCATCGGTTACTCGGGCGCGCTGACCGGCGCGCAGGCGCATTTCGGCAAGGACAGCCAGCGCGGTATCCAACTCGCGATGGCCGAAATCAACGCAACGCATCCCGTGATTGGCGGCGTGCCGATCAAGCTGGTGCTCGACGCCGAAGACGATGCGGCCGACCCCAAAACCGCCACCACGGTCGCGCAGCGGTTCATCGACAATCACGTGAGCGCGGTGGTCGGCCATCAGAATTCGGGCACGTCCATCGCGGTGGCGCGGCTCTATTCGGCGGCGCATATTGCCGAAGTCACGCCCTCGGCGACCAATCCGCAATTCACGCATCTCGGTTACCGCACCACGTTCCGGATGCTGGCGAACGACACGTTTCTCGGTACCGCGGTCGCGCAATACGCGGCCAATCAACTGCACGTGAAGCGCGTTGCCGTGATCGACGATCGCACCGCTTACGGGCAAGGCATTGCCGATGTGTTCGTCGACGGCATCGGCAAGTCCAACGTTCCGGTCGCCGCGCGCGAATATACGACGGACAAGGCATTCGATTTCGGCGCATCGCTCACGTTGATCAAAGGCACGAAGCCCGACGCGATCTTCTTCGGCGGCATGGATACGCAGGGCGGTCCGATGCTCAAGCAGATGGTCAAGTATCAACTGGATATTCCGCTGATGGGTGGCGACGGATTGTGCACCGAGGAAATCCAGAAGCTGGCCGGCGATGCGCTGAACGGCAATCTGGTCTGCGCGGACGGCGGCCGCCTGGTCGCTAAAATGCCTGGCGGTCCGGCGTTCGCGAATCGTTTTCAGGCGGCGTATCACGAGCCGATTCAGCTCTACGCGCCGTATGCCTACGACGCGATGATGGCGATCTATCACGCGATGGTGCAGACGCAATCCACCGACCCGGCAAAAATCGTCGAAGGCTTGCATCAAGTGGCCTTCCAGGGTGTGACCGGTCAGATTGCATTCGACGATCACGGCGATCTTCGCGCACCGTCGGCCACCATTTCGACTTTCAAAGGAGGCAACAAGATCGCACTCGCCGAGGTAACTCAATGACGACTGACATTCTTCCGGTCGGCTCGCCTTCGTTGCGCGAGATCGCCGTTGCGGTGGTCGATGTCACCGCGCCCGACGTGTTGCGCGATGCCGGGTCGCTCGGCGAAGCGATTCGCGCATTCCGCGCCAAACATGGTTTTGGCCGTGCGATTGCCGCGCCGCAAATCGGCATCGGCAAACGGATGATCGGCCTCGCGTTGCCGGATTGGCCGACGGTGATTCTCAACCCGGAGATCGTCTGGAAAAGCGAGACGCGCATGACGCTGTGGGACGACTGCATGTGCTTCCCCGATATGCTCGTGAGAGTGGAGCGCTATGCGTCGGTCTCGATTCAATACATGGCGCTCGACGGCGAGCGTTACCGCAAGGAAAGGCTGAGTCCTGCCGAGTCGGAACTGATCCAGCATGAGATCGATCATCTGAACGGCCTGCTGTCTTTCGACCGCGCGACGGGCGCTAATCCGTTCGTGCATCGCCGTGCGTTCGAGGCGGATCGCGACGCCTTCATGCAACAGGTCGACTACGTTCCGCAACCGGGTTAACACTACGATGAGTACGATGACAACTGGCGCCGACATCGGCCGCATCGACGGCCTGACCTATCCTACCGGCGTGGCGTACATGGCCGGCCAATTCATGCCCATGTCCGAAGCACGGATCTCCGTGCTCGACTGGGGCCTGCTGCATTCGGACGTGACGTACGACACTGTCCATGTCTGGAACGGCAGGTTCTTCAGACTCGATCTTCATCTCGCGCGCTTTCGCCGTTCACTCGCGAAACTGCGGCTCACCGTCAGTCTCACCGACGACGAAATACGCGACGTCCTCGTGGAATGCGTGAAGCGCTCCGGCCTGCGCAATGCGTATGTGGAAATGCTCTGCACGCGCGGCATCTCGCCAACTTTTAGTCGCGACCCGCGCGAGGCGATCAACCAGTTCGTCGCATTCGCGGTGCCGTATGGGTCGGTGGCGAACGCGCGGCAGTTGAAAGAAGGGCTGCATCTGCATGTGATCGATACGGTGCGGCGTATTCCGCCGGAATCCGTCGATCCGCAAATCAAGAACTACCACTGGCTCGATCTGGTGACGGCGTTGTTCGAAGGCTACGATGCGGGCGCGGAAACGGTGGTCATCAAGGATACCGCTGGAGATATTGCCGAAGGTCCGGGCTTCAATATCTTCATCGTGAACGAGGGCGAGCTTTATACGCCGGAGCGCGGTGTGCTGCATGGCATTACACGGCGCACGGTATTCGATCTGGCCGAAGCGATGAACCTGCCCGCTCATGCTTGCAACATGAGCGAGACTGCGTTGCGCGGCGCCGATGAAATCTTCATTACGTCGACGGCCGGCGGCATCATGCCGGTGACGAAACTCAACGGCGCGCTGGTGGGCGATGGCAAGCCGGGTCCGCTCACGCGTGCGTTGTTCGACGCGTATTGGGCGAAGCACGAGGATCCGGCGTGGGCGGTGACGGTGGAATACGACAGCGCGTTATGAAGCATCCAGATGGGCCGGTGCTAGCAGTTGCACCATGACGATGGCCGTGTCGTCGACAGCCGTGATGGTGAGCGACGTTCTTTCGCTCACGGCCAGGCCATCGCGCGGTGCCATAAAGACGCCAGCAACGTCGAGACGACCGATGGTGGTCACGAGATAGGCCTGCGAGCGCGGCGGCATCGCATGCACGAAGGTGTCTCCGGCGCGCAGTTTCATGCCGAGCACACGGGCGTCGGCATCGATGAACAACGCGCCAGCCCGGACGTCAGCGTGCTCGCCGCTGGCGAGCACGGCAAAACGCCCGCTTTCTTCACCAGCGTCGATGCGGCGCGTCGCCCAGCGCGGTTTGCCGTCCGTGGAGCGCGGCGCAAGCCAGATCTGAAAAAGCCGCGTCGGTTGCGCTTCTTCGTTGCGTTCCGAGTGAAGCACGCCTGAGCCCGCGCTCATCACCTGTACGTTGCCTGCCTCGATGCGGGCCGCGTTGCCAACGTTGTCCACGTGTGTAATGGCCCCGTCGCACACATACGTGACGATTTCGACATTGCGATGCGGATGCATGCCGAAACCCGAGAGCGGCGCGAATTCGTCATCGTTCCAGATGTAGAGCGCGCCTAGCGGATCGTGCTCGGGACGCCCGAGTTCGCCGAAGCGGAAATGCAGTCTGGCCTTTAGCCAGTCGCGCCCGATCCCGCCGAGCGACTCATACGGCCGATGTTCGAGCATGGCTCGGTCTCCGGGTGGGCTATGCGGGAGCGACGATCGTGCCGCTCCCGCGAAGCGCTGGTGGATTTGGTGCACTCGCGCCCGTTGACGCGTTCAGATTTGCGCCTGGCCGCCGTCCACGAACAGTTCGATGCCGTTCACGAAGCTGGCGTCGTCAGAGGCGAGGAAGAGCGCCGCGCCGGCGATTTCTTCGGGCTCGCCGACACGTCCCATCGGAATGCGCGAAGCGAGATAGTCGACGAGACCCTGCTGGGCTGCCTTGTCCGGACCGGCCAGTTCCACGAGACCAGGCGTTCTGGTCGCGCCGGGGCTGATTGTGTTGACGCGAATTTTGCGGTCCTTCAGGTCGAGAATCCAGCTACGAGCGAAGGCGCGAATCGCGGCTTTCGACGCGGAGTAGACGCTGAACGCGGCAGTGCCTTCGATCGTGGTCGTCGACCCGGCGAGAATCACCGAGGCGCCGGCAGCGAGCAGCGGCAGCGCTTTCTGCACGGTGAACAACGTGCCCTTTACGTTGCGGTCGAACGTGTCGTCGAAATGCGCTTCGGTGATGTCGGCGAGCGGCAGCATCGAACCGCCGCCGGCATTGGCGAACAGCACGTCGAGGCGGCCCTTCTCGCCGCGAATCCGCTCATAGAGCGCGTCGAGTTGTTCGAGCTTCGAGGAATCGACGCGAACGCCGGTCGCGCTCCCGACTTCGTTGATCGCGACGACCGCTGCATCCAGTTCGGCCTGACGGCGGCCGGTTATATACACGTGTGCGCCTTCTGCCGCAAAGCGCTTCGCGGTGGCGAGGCCAATGCCGCTCGTGCCGCCGGTGACCAGTGCAATCTTGCCTTCGAGTCTGCGTGTCATGGTGTTTCTCCTTCGTTTCCGTTGGGTACTTCGTCGAGTGGCGAAGCGATGTGAGGAGAATATCGACACGGCGACATATCCGAAATAGAATTGATTGCAAACCATCATTGCAAAAATGAAATGACGAGAATCCCGGATTTCGAAGGATTGGCGATGTTCGCCAAGGTGGCCGAAGAAGGCTCGTTCGCCGCGGCGGCGCGCGCCATGGGGGTGTCGGTCGCAACGGTGTCGCGCGGCGTCGCCCGGCTGGAAGCGCGGCTCGGGGCGCGGCTGTTCAACCGCACTTCGCGTCAACTGGCACTCACCGAATTCGGCGGCACGATCTGCGAAAAGGCCGGCGATATCTATCGGCAAGCGGAAGAGGCCGAGAACGCGGCGCGCGAGATGTCGGTTCAGCCGCGCGGACTGATCCGCTTCGCCGTGCCGATGTCGTTTGGTTTGCGGTGGGTTGCGCCGCTGCTGCCAGAGTTTTTTCGGCGCTATCCGGACATATCCGTCGATCTGCATCTCTCGGACGCCACGGTAGATATCGTCGCGGAGGGTTTCGACGCGGCGCTGCGAATCGCGGCGTTACCCGACTCGTCGCTTATCGCGAAGCGCCTGTGTGCGGTATCGCAACGTGTCGTCGCGTCGCCCGACTATCTCGCCCGATATGGACGGCCGGCACATCCGCGCGACCTGGTTGGACGGCCATGCCTGTCGTATGCCTATCGCGCACGCAGCGCTGTCTGGCGCTTTACTAACGACACAGGAGAGGAAGAGGCGATTACGCCTGTCGGTCAGCTACGTGTGACCAATGCGGATGCGTTGCTGCCGTCTCTGCTCGAGGGACTTGCGATAGCCGAATTGCCGGACTTCATTGCCGCCGAGTATCTTGCCGACGGACGCCTCGAAGCGATCCTTCCCGACTGGCATCTGACGCGTGGCGGCTTGTACTTCGTCACGCCCTCGGCACGTGCGAGACCGGCCAAAGTCGCGGCGTTGGCGGAGTACTGCGCCGAATGTCTTTCTGAACCGGTATCCTTCTCCGGTCTCACCCCTGTCGCCGGATGATGCTGGACCGGTTTCCACTCAATAACGTCGAAGAGGAAAAAGATATGCCGTACGTCACAACGAAAGACAACGTCGAGATTTTCTACAAGGACTGGGGTCCGAAAGACGCGCAGCCCATCGTGTTCCATCACGGCTGGCCGTTGTCGTCCGATGATTGGGACACGCAAATGCTGTTCTTCGTCGCGAACGGATATCGCGTCGTCGCGCATGACCGGCGCGGCCACGGGCGTTCGTCCCAGGTGCCCGAGGGTCACGATATGGACCATTACGCGGCGGACGCTTTCGCGGTTGTCGAAGCTCTGGATCTGCGCAATGCCGTGCATATCGGCCACTCGACCGGCGGCGGCGAAGTCGCCCGTTATGTGGCGAAGCATGGCGAGCCCGCCGGCCGCGTCGCCAAAGCGGTGCTGGTGAGCGCGGTTCCGCCGCTCATGCTCAAGACCGAAGCCAATCCCGAAGGTTTGCCGCTCGAAGTATTCGACGGCTTTCGCAAAGCGCTCGCCGACAATCGCGCACAGTTCTTCGTCGACGTGCCGGCCGGTCCTTTCTACGGCTTCAATCGTGCGGGCGCGACCGTGCATGACGGCGTCATCCGGAACTGGTGGCGGCAGGGCATGATGGGCAGCGCGCTCGCGCATTACCACGGCATCAAGGCGTTTTCGGAAACGGATCAGTCCGACGACCTGCGCGCGATTTCGGTACCGACGCTGGTGTTGCACGGCGAAGACGACCAGATCGTCCCTTATGCCGACGCCGCGTTGAAATCGATCAAGCTGCTCAAGAACGGTACGCTGAAGACGTATCCCGGTTTGCCGCACGGCATGCTGACGTTGAATGCAGACGTACTGAATGCGGATTTGCTGGCGTTCGTGAAGGCGTAACCACGCAGACGCAACAAAAGACACGACGAATAGACACGAAGCCCGCAAATGCGGGCTTCGTGTCGGGGGCACGTCGGTGCGCTTACTTCAACTTACTTCCCGCCCGTCACGTCGAGAAACGTGCCGGTGATGAACGAGGCCTCGGCGCTCGCCAGCCACAGAATCGCGCGCGCCACCTCTTCGGGTTGACCGCCGCGTCCCATCGGGATCGAGTCCTTGACGCGATCCACCCGTCCCGGCTCCCCGCCGCTCGCATGCATCTCGGTGTAGATATGTCCCGGGCGAATGCAATTCACGCGTATGCCTTCGCGCGCCACTTCTTTGGCGAAACCGGTCGTAAAGGTTTCGACCGCGCCTTTAGACGCAGCGTAATCGACATACTCGTTGGGACTGCCGAGGCGCGCCGACGCCGACGAGATGTTGATCACCGAGCCGCCTCGCCCGTTGTGACGGAACGCCATGCGCTTGACCGCTTGCTGCGCGCAGAGAATCGGGCCGATCGAGTTGACCGCGAAAATCCGCTGCATGCGCTCGAAACCGAGGTCTTCCAGGCGAGACTGCCGCGCGAGCATGGCGGCATTGTTGACGAGTACGTCGATGCGGCCGAACTCGCGATCGATTGCGGCGAATAGCCGGGCGACCTGTTCCGGGTCCGCGCTATCCGCGCGCATGGCGAGAGCACGCCGGCCCAGTGCTTCGACATCGGCCGCCACCGCGAGCGCGGCCGGTTCGTTGGAGACAAAACTGATTGCGACGTCGTAGCCTTGCGCGGCGGCGAGGCGCGCAGTCGCTGCGCCGACGCCACGACTGCCGCCCGTAATCAGAATGAGCGGTGCCTGCGTTACGGTATTCATGGAGCGAACCTTCGTGTGACGGTGCCGCAAGAATAACGATGGCGACTGTCGAAGGCAAAGCAGATTAAATGCGGGTACGCGTTAGAAAAACTCTTTCGACCGAATCACCAACCGTGAAAGCGAGGCCAGACTGCCAGATCGCCGTCCGGGTGCAGCGCGTGATACTCGGGAAATTGCGCACCGGTTGCACAAGCGTGATTGGGCAGAATGCGCAGGCGCGTTCCCACTGGAAAACGGGCTTTGAGATCGGCGTTGTGTGAAGCGGAATTGGCGTCGATCGGCGCCAGAATTCCATGTTCCTGATTCGCGCCGATCAGCACGAAACCTTCCAGCGGCGTGCCGTCCAGCGTGCAAGGCAAACCGTAGCCGAAATCGTGAGACTGTTTCGACGTGCCGCGGTCGCGGCTCATTGCCATCCAGCCCGCGTCCACGATGACCCAACCTTTATCCGTTTGATGACCGATGACCGTGGTCAACACGCTCAGCGCAATATCGTCGATCGGGCACACGCCGACGTTATGCATGACGAGATCGAAGAACGCGTAGACGCCGGCACGAACCTCGGTCACGCCGTCGAGTTGGCGGGCAGCCAGCGCGGTCGGCGTCGAGCCGACGCTGACCGTGTTGCATGGAATGCCGGCTGCGCGCAGGCGTTCGGCGGCGTGCATGCAGCCCGCGCGTTCCTGCTCGGCGAGCGCTGCCAATGCTTCCCGCGTGTTCAGTTCATAGCTCGAACCCGCATGCGTGAGCACGCCGCCCACTTCGACGCCGCCCGCGTGCAGAATGCGACCGATATCCAGCAACGCGTCTTCTTCCGGCGTAATGCCGGAGCGATGCCCGTCGGTATCCACTTCGATCCACACTTCGAGCGTTTCATGCGTGCTCTGGCAGAACGCCACGATGCCCGAAGCGGCGCTCGTGTTATCGACGATGATCTTCAGATCGCAGCCCTGCTGTCTGAGCGCCGCGACGCGCGCGAGTTTGGAGGGCGCGATGCTGACGGCGTAAAGAATGTCGGTGATACCGGCTGCGAAGAACGTCTCCGCTTCTTTCAGCGTGGAAACCGCGATACCTTGCGCGCCCGCTGCAATTTGCGCCTTGACCACGTCGAGGCATTTCGACGTCTTCACGTGCGGGCGGAATTTCACACCCAACGCGTTCATCCGCGCCTGCATGGCGGCAATGTTCGTTGTCATCCGGCGGACGTCGATGATGGCCGCGGGAGTATCCAGTAGATCGAGGGTCATGATGTCAGGGCGTGTCGTGGTCTTTGTTCTGGAGCGATGACGTGCGGCGGCTGGCCCACGCATCGAGCGAATCGAGTGTCGGCGACTCGATATCCGGTTTTAGTGCGCCGGGCACGAGCGGCAAGCCGATGCGGTTATGCCAGTAGGTCCGCAACCCGACGGCCGCGGTCCCGAACATGTCGTAACTGGAGCCCGCGACGAAGGCGGCGTCGCGGGACGCGACGTTCAGTGCATCGAGCGCAAGCCGGTAAGGGCGCGGATCGGGCTTATAACAACCGGCTTCTTCTGCCGTGACGATCGCGTCCCATTGCACGGGCAGCAGCGCAGCCGCTTGCCGGCCGAGTCGGCGGGAGCAGTTCGTGACGACGGCGAGCTTGCAGTGAGGCCGCAGTCGTTGCAGCGCAGTCAGCGCGCCGCTCCACGGCGCCAGGTCGAGCCAATGTTCCTCGAGTGCTTGCGGCGCGGACAGGGCAAGGCCGACTCGTTGCGCCGCCTGCTCCACCAGCGTTTCATAGGCAACGTACTGGCCGCAACCGTAGGTCAGCCGCAGATATTCGGCCCGCCACGCGCGGCCCGCCTGTTCGGAGCCGGCCGCGCGGTTCCACAGCGTCCACGAATCGAGCAGCGCGGTCAGGAGGTCGAAGAGGACCGCTTTCGGATAGCGGGCATGCGTTGAAGAGTCGAAGTCGTTCACGGGATCAACCTTGATAATCGGAATCCAGAGTTGCGATCGATTATAGGTTTCGACATCCTCTTATGAGTTAAGCCTGGCTAACTCAATCATTCAGATAGATTAATTGACCGTGCGGGTCGTTACGCGCGCCATGGCGGCAGCGGGCGGAAGCGTTGCTGCATGTACTGCATGAAATCCCGCGTTCTTCGCGGCAAGCCGGAGCGGTTGTGCGTGAGTGCAACGACGTTCGCATCCGGCGCTTTCCACGTGGGCAGCAATCTGACGAGGGTGCCTTGCCGCAGATCGTCCGCGACGTCCCATTCGGAACGCAGAATGATGCCGCGGCCTTCGCATGCCCATCGGCGGATTACATCGCCGTCGTTGCAACTGAGCTTCGACGTCACTCGCACGCTGCGACTGGTTTTGCCTTTGCTGAAATGCCACGACGTCACGTCCTCGTTGTTCTCCCGAAGCACGATGCACGGCAGGCGGGCGAGATCGTCAGGCGTCTCCGGTTGGCCGAAGCGTTTGACGAACGCGGGCGACGCGCAAACGAATCGCCCGTTGGGCGCAATGGTGTGACCGACGAGATTGGACATGCGCAACTCGCCGATGTGCACCACGATATCGAAACGGTCGTCCGCTTCGGTCAGCGGCCGGTCGGAGAGCGTGAGCGCCACGTCAACGTCGGGATTTTCCTGCTGGAAGTCGGCGATGACCGGAGCGAGATAGCGGCGGCCGAAGCCGAACGGCGCGTTGACCTTGAGCGTGCCGACCAGGCCGCCGTGCTGAATGCGCAGATCTTCCAGCAAGGCGTCGAGTTGCTGGATCAGTTCCGCGCCGCGCAGACACAAAAGTTTGCCTTCTTCGGTGAACATCAGCTTGCGTGCGGTCCGGTCGATCAACCTGCTGCCGAGTTTCTTTTCGAGTTGCTGCAGCCGCTGGGACACCGCGGAAGGCGTGAGACCGAGCTTGCGGGCGGCGCCAATCAGAGTGCCGTTCTGCTGGATGGTGAGGAGGAAACGGATATCCGCGGAATCGGTCATTTCAGTTTCGTTAAGTGCAGGTGTTAGCGAAATTAAAGTGTTCGGCCGGATTCAGCAAGTCCCTTTGCGTCTCGCGCACCGCAAGCACGTATAACGCGGGTCGTCCATAATGAGCGGGTTTTTTTTAACTCTTTCCGAAGGTACCCCGATGACGACAGTCAACGAAAGACTAGCGTGGCGTTATGCAACCAAGAAGTACGATGCGACGAAAGCGGTGCCCGCCGACAAGCTCGAACGCATTATCGAAGCCGTGCGACTGGCGCCGACTTCGAGCGGGCTTCAGCCGTTTGAATTGCTGGTCGTGAGCAATGCGGAAATCCGCGCAAAAATCCGCGCGGTGGCGTGGGATCAGGCTCAGGTGACCGACTGCTCGCATCTGCTGGTATTCGCGGCGTGGGACGATATCACTCCCGAGCGCGTGCATATGATGTTCGACCTGACCAACGACGTGCGCGGTTTCAAGAACGAAGGTTGGGAGGCTTATCGCCAGATGCTGCTGGGCATCGTGGCGGAGCGCGGTACGGAAGCGAATTACCAGGCTGCCGCGCGGCAGGCTTATATCGGTCTCGGCGCAGCGGTAATTGCAGCGGCGTTCGAAGAGGTCGACGCTACGCCGATGGAAGGATTCGACCCGGCAGCGGTCGACGAAATTCTTGGGTTAAAAGCGAAGAACCTGCGCAGCGTCGTGATGCTGCCGCTGGGTTATCGCGCGACCGAGGGCGATTGGCTCGTGAACCTGAAGAAGGTGCGCCGCAGTCGCGAGAGCTTCGTGACTGAAATCGCGTAAGCGTCGCGCTCGATTCGAACATCCGCGTCGGTTAGCACGTCGCCAACAGCGGCATCTATCCGATGCGGATGACCAGCGGCTTGACGACATGCCTGTTTGCCGTCCCCCACCGCGCTTGCTAGACTGCGTCCACCGATTGCTTTCATCCGCCTGACAACTCATCGGGCACGCACTGCGATCCCATGGAGACGCCATGTCCTACATGCTGCTCATCATCGAACCTCCCGGGCAGCGCGCCGAACGTGGCGAAGCCGCGGGGCGCGAAGTCTACGATCAGATGCTCCGCTATGCCGCCGACCTGAAAGCCCGCGGCAAACTGCTCGGCGCCGAATCGCTGACCGCGAGCCACGACGCCGCGCGCGTGCAGGTTCGCGGCGGTGAACCGAGCTGGCTCGACGGGCCGTTCGCGGAAGCGAAGGAAATGATCGGCGGCTTCTTCCTGCTCGACTGCGACACCCGTGAAGAAGCAATGGCCATCGCCGAGGCTTGCCCCGCGGCGTCGTGGTGCACGGTCGAAGTCCGCCAGCTCGGACCTTGTTTCTGTTGATCACTACCGGCCCAGCATCGGCTCAAAAATATCTGAAGAGGCATGTCGATCCGGCAGCGCGTGGCTCGTCGTAAGAGTAAGGCGCCGGTGCGGCGCCTTGTTCACCACACAGAGGAGAGGACGATGCGATTCATGATCATAGTCAAGGCCACCGCTGCCAGCGAAGCCGGAGAAATGCCCGAAGCGCCGCTAATGGCCGCAATGGGCGCCTACCACGAAGAACTCGCCAAGGCCGGCGTGCTGCTCGACGCCACCGGTTTGCAACCCAGCTCGAAAGGTTGGCGAATCCGTTACAGCGGCGGCGAGCGGACGGTCGTCGACGGGCCTTTCGCCGAGACCAAAGAATTGATCGCCGGCTATACGCTGATCCAGGTTCGCTCGCGCGAAGAGGCGATGGAATGGGCACGGCGCTTTCCGTCGCCGTTCGGCGAACACGCGGACGGCGAGATCGAAATCCGCCAGTTGTTCGAGCTCGACGACTTCGCGCCGGGCCCCGAACTGGATCGCTTCCGCGATCTGGAAGCGGGACGGCAGTGAGCCCGGGCGCCGCGCGCTGAGCCCGTGACGAACCCGGCCATCCATCGTGCGATCGAAGCCGTCTGGCGGATCGAAGCCGCCAAGGTCATCGCTCACGTCGCGCGTATCGTGCGCGACGTCGGGCTCGCCGAGGAGATCGCACAGGATGCGCTGGTGGCTGCACTCGAGCGTTGGCCCGACGCGGGCGTCCCCGACAATCCGGGCGCGTGGCTAATGACCGCCGCTAAAAACCGCGCGCTCGACCGCCTTCGCCAGGATGCGTTGCACGCGCGCAAACACGAGGCGCTGGGTCACGACCTCGACGCGCTGGAGGCGCACATCGTGCCGGATTTCGTCGATACCCTCGACGCCGCCCGGGCCGACGATATCGGCGACGATCTGCTTCGGTTGGTATTCACGGCCTGTCACCCGGTTCTCTCCACCGATGCGCGCGTCGCGCTCACTTTGCGTCTGCTCGGCGGTCTCACCACGGACGAAATCGCACGGGCTTTTCTGGTGCCCGAGGCCACGGTCGCGCAACGCATCGTTCGGGCCAAGCGCACGTTGAGCGCGGCCAAGGTGCCGTTCGACGTGCCGCAGGCGGACGCGCGCGCGGCGCGGCTCGCCTCGGTGCTGCAAGTCATCTATCTGATTTTCAACGAAGGCTATTCGGCGACCGCCGGCGACGACTGGATGCGCCCGGCGCTCTGCGAAGAAGCGTTGCGACTCGGCCGGGTCTTGAGCGGCCTCGTGCCGGACGAGAGCGAAGTGCACGGCCTCGTCGCGTTGATGGAGATCCAGGCTTCGCGGCTGCACGCGCGCACGGATGCCGCCGGTCGTCCGGTGCTGCTGCCCGATCAGGACCGCAGCCGCTGGGATGCGCTGCTGATTCGCCGCGGACTTGCCGCGCTCGATACCGTGCAGGCGTTGGGCGGCGCGAGCGGGCCCTATGCATTGCAGGCCGGACTCGCCGCCTGTCACGCGCGTGCCCGTCGCGCCGAGGACACCGATTGGGCGCGCATCGTGGCGTTGTACGACACGCTCATGCAAGTCGCGCCCTCGCCGGTGGTGGCGCTGAATCGCGCGGTCGCGGTCGGCATGTTGCAGGGCGCCGCCGCCGGCCTTGCGATCGTCGACGAACTTGCGGCCGATGCAACGCTCGCGCATTACCCGTGGCTCCCGGGTGTGCGTGGCGATCTGCTGGAAAAGCTCGGTCGCGGCGACGAGGCCCGCGCGGAATTCGAGCGGGCCGCCGCTTTGACGCGCAACCTGCGCGAGCGGAAGTTGTTGCTGGAACGCGCGCGCAGCATCGGGCGCTGATACGCCGTGCGCGACGCGCCGCTCAAGCCGCGATCAAGCCGCGATCAAGCGGCGCTCAAGCCGCGAACAGCGCGACCGCGCCCGACACCACACCCGCAGCCGCAACGAGGAAAGTCAGGTTGCGCAGCCAGTTCTTACGCGTGAGCAAGGTAATGGCCGACAGCGCAATCGCCACCTGAATCAGCGTGGTGGCCTGTGCCCAGCGATGGTGACCGTGCAGCAGCACTTCGCTTTGCGCGTCGCTCGTGACGACTTCCTTCTCGATCTCTTCGGCCTTCGCGCGAATGGGTTCTTTCTGCTGCTTGTATTTATCGACGTCGGCGGCGAACTTCGCGTGAGCCTCCGCATTGCCGACCGACAAGGCCGCACCCAGTTCGGCGAGGTTCTGCTTCTCGCCCTTGGCCTGGTAGTAGTTCCATTGATTCGACGCTTCGGTCTTCTTGATGGCCGCTTCGTTCTTGTAGTACAGCGCGAGATTTTCGCTATTGCCGCTCTGGTACGCGCACAACGCGCCGATCGTCGCGAGAATGGCCGTGATCACGGCCATGCGGCTCGCGAACGGGTCTTCGTCGTGATGCTGACCGGCGTGTTCGACAGCATGGTCGTGCGGACCATGCACTTCAAATTCTTCAGGCATCTGCTTCTCCGAGGCACGGTGTTTCTTCTGGTCGCCGGGCTGCGCTGGTTCGCCAGGATCGCGCATGCAGGCCGGCCAGCGCAATCTTAGCGTGTGACGCCCGTCGACGGAAAAGCGGCCTGCGTCTCGTTGCAACGCTTACATCGTGATAACGACGCGGCCGCGTGTGCCGGCCGCCACCGCCTCGTACGCGGCGCGTGCCTGGTCGAGCGGAAAGCTTTGTGCGATTGCCGGCCGTTGCAGTTTGCCGCTTTCGAAGCCTTCCACCAGCGCCGTCATCAGCGGCGCCGATGCCGCGACGCCGAGCTTCGCGCTGTCCACGCCGAGCAGTTGCGTTTCGTTGTGATAGAAGTCGATCAGGTCGAACTCGACGCGGCGCTTGCCCGTGCCGCTGATCTCCAGCACGCGGCCGCGTCGCTTGACGAGACTCAGCGCGGTTTCGAAGGCCACGCCGCCGACCGTGTCGTAGACGACATCCGCGCCTGCGCCGCCGGTGAGCGCACGCACCTGCGCGGCGACGTCGTCGTCGAACGGCGCGTAGTGGTCGAGCAGGCGGCCCGCCGGCGACGCCGGATCGAGCGGATGACGATCGACGGCGATCACGCGCGCACCGCGTGCCTTCGCGATTTGCGTGACCGCCCCCCCAACGCCGCCGCCCGCGCCGATCACGACGAGTGTCTCGCCTGCTTGCAGATGTGCGTACTCGACCGTGCCGAGCCACGCGACCACGAAGTTCACGCCGATGGCCGACGCTTCCGCGTGGCTCAACGTGCCGGGTTTGCGCGACAGCGCGCCAAGCGGAATTTTGATGTATTCGGCGTGCGTGCCGTCGCGCGTGAAGCCGATGTCGCCGCCGGTGCCCCACACCTCGGCGCCGAGCCATTCCTGCGGACCGTCCACCACCACACCGCTGAAGTCGCGGCCGGGCGTACGCGGCAGCACCGTGTGATCGAAATGGCCGGACACGTTCTTGACGTCGCTCGGGTTGACCGAAGCGGCCTTGATCTGGACCACGGCATTGTCCGCGTCGGCTTGCGGCGTCGGCAGATCGAGGTACTCGAGCACTTCCGGGCTGCCATGGGATTTGAACTGAATTGCTTTCATCGCTGAGGGTCCTCGTGCTGTGTTGCCATCGCGCGCTGCGGGGTGCAGCAATGAGCGCAGTCTAAGTGTCCGGCAGAAGAACGTGAAGACAAGGACTTTCGATTATCGGACAACGCGTGGCAAAGGCTCGTCGGCGGAGCCCGTGTCGTTCAACGTGCGTTGCGGATCGAACTCTGTAGGTGCGGCGCCCAGTTCGCGCCGGAACATGTCGCTGAAGCTGCTCGGCTGAAACCCGAGCGAACGCGCGATGCTGCTCACCGGACGGCCTTCCGCGAGACCGGACAGGGCGACCGCCAGTTGCACTTGCCGCCGCCATTGCGCGAAGCCCACGCCCAATTCCCGCGTGAACAGCCGCGCCAGCGTGCGCACGCTCGCGCCCACCGACGCTGCGTGCTGTTCGAAGCTGACCGTGTTCGACGGATTGTCGATCACGGCGCGGCATAGCGCGTCGAGGCGCCGGTCGGCGGCGTCGGGCAGCGCGATCCGCAACGACGAGCGCGGTGCGTAGCCCAGTTCGAGCATCGCGAGACGGTACGCGGCATCGCGATGGATGTCGTCGCGCGCCTGAGTGCGCTCGTGTTCAGCAATCGATGTAATCAACTCCCGCAGCAGCCCGTTGATCTCGAACACTTCGCTGCGCCGGCTCAGATGCCCGACGTTGCGCTCGTGCAGATACAGGTTGCGCATCTCGACGTCGCTCATCATGTGGATGGAGTGGAGCGTGCCGCCCGGCAACCAGACTGCGCGCTGCGGCGGCACGATCAGCGCCTCGCGGCCAGTTTCGACCCACATCACGCCGGATACCGCGTACAGCACCTGCGCCCACGTGTGCGAATGCGCGTCGATGCGCAAGCCGCGCGGATAGTGACGCGCCAGCGAACGGGCATCGGCGTCGTCGTGGAGTTCGGGTGGTCGGGCTTCGGGCATGGCGGCGGGTCGTCGGTACGTCGCGTGAGGGAACGCGGACCGGCGCGGCCCGTGGCCGAAGCATAGCGCGCGGCGGCGAACCGGCTCGTGCAGCCGATGTCAGGTGCGATGTCCCATCAACAGCAGCAGCAACGACAGCGTCACCACCGAGCCCACCGTCGACAGCAGAATGACCCGCGAGGTGATGTGCGCTTCGCGTCGATAAAACTCCGCGAGCATGAACGGGCCGGTGCCGGTCGGCAGCGCGGCCAGCACGACCGCCATTTCGACGAGCGTCGGCGAGAGATGGAACACGCGCTCCGCGAGCCACCACGTCAGCGCCGGTTGGCCGATCAGCTTGACGCCGGTCAGCAGCAGCGACACCCCGCTCGCGCCGGCGGCGGACGGCCGCTTTTCCGCGAGAAACAGGCCGAGGCTGACCAGCGCGCACGGACTGGCCGCGCCGCTCAACAGCTTCAGAAAAGTTTCCGCGCTTTGCGGCAGCGGCACGTGCAGGCTCGCGAACAGCACGCCGGCAATCGGCGACACGATCAGCGGATTGCGCGCCAGCGAGCTGAGTACCTTCAACCCGAGCTTGTGCGGCGTGCGTTCGGTTTGCAAGCCGATTTCGATCAGCACGATGGCCATTGCGAACAGCACGCAGGCGACGAGGATCGTGGCGATGGTGGTCGGCGTCAGGCTGGCCGGACCGAACGCAATCACGCCGAGTGGAAAGCCGATATAGCCGGTGTTCGGATACGACGCCGCGATCGCATCGACACTGGCGTCGGCCAGATGCTGGCCGTTCATGAGCCGCACGGCGAGGATCAACCCGAACACGGCCACGCATGCGATGGAGAACGTCGCCACGAATGCCGGTTGATATAGCTGCTGCCACGTGGCGCGCGCCATCGTATCGAACAGGAGCGCCGGCAGCGCCAGCCAGACCACGAAGCGGTTCAGCTCGGACGCCGAGTTCGGTCCGAGCACGCCGCCGCGTCGACAGGCGAAGCCCGCCAGGATCAGACCGAACACGGGCAGCAGGATTTCGAGGGTAGCTAACATCGGGGAGCAGTGCGGAAAAAGTAGGCGGAATGGAAACGATCCGCCAGCGTAGTGATTTGCGTTGATACAATCCAATACTGTTTAATGCGCTCGACGATACCTTTTCTGCATCGTTGTAAAACGCAGCGCCGCTCCTCTTTGCATGAGACCTTCGTGATCGACATCAAGCCGCTGCGCTATTTCGTGACGCTCGCCGAGACCCGGCATTTCGGGCGCGCGGCGGCGCGGCTGAATCTGTCGCAGCCGCCGTTGAGCCGGCAACTCGCGGCGCTCGAAGGCAGTCTCGGCGTGAAGCTGATCGACCGCAGTCCGCGCAGCGTCACGTTGACGGCGGCGGGCGAGCGCTTCTATGCCGACGCCAGGGCGATTCTCGCGTCGGTGGAGCAGGCGGTCAGCAATGCGCAGGCGGCGGCGCACGGCGAGGCCGGCAAGCTCGCCATCGGCTTTACGATGTGCGCGGCCTACAGCGTGGTGCCCGGTTATGCGCGGGCATTCGGCGCGGCCTATCCGGACGTGACGCTGCATCTGCGCGAAGTGGTGTCGAACGATCTCGCGGCCCAGGTGCTGGCCGGCCAGATCGACGCGGCCATTCTGTTCCCCAGCACACAGGATAAAGGGCTGGTGACGCGCACTATCGTGACTGAGCCGTTGTGTGTCGCATTGTCGCGCAACCATCCGCGAGCGCGAGCGCGGCGCCTGTCGATCGCGCAACTGGCCGGCGAGCCGTTCGTGTTGTCCTCCGAAGAGGTCGCGCCTACCTTGCGCGCGACTATCCTCGAACACTGCCGCTCGGGCGGTTTTCTGCCCGATATCCGCTTCGAAGTGCAATTGCAGCAGACCGTGCTGAGTCTCGTCGACGAAGGCGTCGGCGTGGCGCTGGTGCCCGCCTCGATGCGTCGCGCGCAACTCGCGGGTGTCGTGTTCCGGCCGCTGGTGGATGCGCCGCTGATCGAACAGGTGCTGGCGTGGTCGCCGGCCAATCGCAACCCGTGCCTCGCGCGGTTTATCGAAATGGCGTGAAAGCCTGCGATGATTCGCGCCAACTCTATCGCCCACCTCATGCCCTCCACGCACCTCATGCAACTCGCGACCGAGCGTTTGATCCTGCGTCCGCACAATGTCGACGACTTTCTCGACAGCTACGCCATGTGGTCCGATTCCGGCGTGATCCGCTATATCGGCGGCAAGCCGTTCACGCGTGAAGAGGTGTGGGCGCGCTTGCTGCGCTACGCGGGTCACTGGGCAATGCTGGGCTACGGTTATTGGGTCGTGCGGGAGAAAGCCAGCGGCCGCTTCCTCGGTGAAGTCGGTTTCGCCGACTATCACCGCGACATCGAGCCGTCGCTGCTGGCCACGCCCGAAGTGGGCTGGGCGCTGGACCCGGCCGTGCACGGTCACGGCTTTGCCACCGAAGCGGTGCGCGCCGCGCTGTCATGGGCCGACGCGCACTGGCCGGACGGCGAAACCGCGTGCATCGTCGCGCCGGACAACGAGCCGTCGCTGCGGGTCGCGCATAAGTGCGGCTATCGCGAGCAATTGCGCACCACGTACAAAGGCCTACCGACCATCGTCCTGCGGCGGCCGGCGGAGCGCGCTTAGGTCAAGCCGCGGTGCGCGTCTTCGCGATCAGGTCCGCCAGCCGTTCGACCTGCTGACCCTGTGCATCGAAATTGCCGGCGTCGAGCCAGCGCGTGTAGCTCTCGCGCAGCGCCGGCCATTCGCCGTCGATGATCGAAAACCAGGCAGTGTCGCGGTTGCGTCCCCGATACACCAGCGCCTGCCGGAAAATCCCCTCGAAGCTGAAGCCATAGCGCAGCGCGGCGCTGCGCGACGGTTCGTTCAGCGAGTCGCATTTCCATTCGAAGCGGCGATAACCGAGCGTCTCGAACACTTCACGCATCAGCAGGAACATGGCTTCGGTGGCGATGCGCGTGCGTTTCAGGCGCGGCGAGTAGGTCACGTGGCCGACTTCGATCACGCCGTTCGGCCGGTCGATGCGCATCAGCGCCAGCGTGCCGACGGCTTTGCCGGTCGCCGTGTCGATCACCGTGTGATGCAGCGGATCGGCGGAAGCGGCGGCGCGCGTCAGATGCTCCTGGTAGGCCGCGAGACTGTCGAACGGACCCACCGCCAGGTAAGTCCAGTCGCGGCCGTCGGCGGCGAGGCGGTAGGCCTCGTACAGGTCTTCGGCGTGACGCTCCACGTCCACGCGCTCGATCCGGCAATAGCGGCCGGCGAGCGGCGCCGGGCCGGGCGCCTGAGCGCCGTTCCAGCCGGGTACCGGAGCGCCGACCGGCTGTTCGAACGCGTTGAGTCGGGATTCCATGTGTGCTCTCCAGGGTTTCGTAGATCGTGACTGACGTGGAACGATAAGGCAAACGTGGTATGTTCAAAAGATCCACCCGAACGCTATTCGATAGGTCCAACCGAGTCACCCATGATCGAAATCATCGGCCCGCTGCTGTCTCCGGCGGATAAGCATGCTGGCGGCGAGCGGCCTGCGCCCTTGCAGAAACAACTGATCGAACGTTTGCAGCAGGCGATTCTCGGCGGCCGCCTGCCAGCGGGCTCGCTGCTGCCGTCGTCGCGACTATTGGCGACGGAGATGGGCGTGTCGCGCAATACCGCGGTGATTGCCTACGAACATCTCGCCGCGGTCGGTTACGTCGTGGCCGACCGCAAGGGCACGCGCGTCAGCCCGCTTGCGACATCGGCGGTACCTGGGCAGCCCGCGTCGCAAGCGGGCGCGGCCGACGTGGTCTACGCCGCGCGCATTCGCCGGTTCGGGTCGGCGCGCGCGCAGACCGACAACACCTTGCTGCTGACACCCGGCACGCCCGCGCTCGACCGCTTTCCGTTGCCCGCGTGGCGCCGCGCGCTCGAACGGGCGATGGAGCGCGCGTTGCCGCTCGCGCTCGGCTACGGCCCGCCGGCCGGCGAAACGGCGCTGCGCGACGCGATTGCCGCGCATGTGCGGATGGCGCGCGGCGTGCGCTGCGAAGGCGCGCAGGTGGTGATCACCGAGGGCGCGCAAGAGGCCTTGAACCTGTGTGTGCGGCTCTTCACCAATCCTGGCGACATCGCGTGGATGGAGGACCCCGGCTATCGCGGCGCCAAGGCTGCTTTCCATGTCGGCGATCTGATTACGCTGCCGATGCCCGTCGACGCCGAGGGCATTTCGGTGCCCGCCGAGGCGTGGCGCACGCAGACGCCGAAGCTGATCTACACGTCGCCCGCGCATCAATATCCGACCGGCGCGGTGCTGTCGGTGGCGCGCCGGCTCGAATTGATCGCGCAGGCGCGGCGCTGCGGCGCCTGGCTGATCGAGGACGATTACGACGGCGAATTCCGTCATACCGGCGAGCCGATCGCCAGCATGCAGGGACTGGTCGAGGACGCGCCAGTGTTGTATGTCGGGTCGTTCAGCAAGACCATGTTTCCGGCGCTGCGCATCGGATTCGTCGTGCTGCCGCGGACCATCGCCGCCCACACCGGCGCCGCGTTACAGGAGATGCTGCGCGGCGGGCATCGGCTCGAACAACTGGCGCTGGCGCATTTCATCCAGAGCGGGGAGTTCGGGCGGCATCTGGGCCGCATGCGGCGTTTGTACCGGCAGCGTCAGCAGGCTTTGCGCGAAGCGCTCGCCGAGCATTTCGCGCAAGCGGAGGTGCTGGGCGGCGAGTGCGGCATGCATCTGACGCTCAGGCTGCCGCCTTCCATCGACGATGCGAGGCTCACCGAACAGGCGTTCGCCCACGGGCTCAATCCGCGCCCGTTGTCCAGCTTTGCGCAGCCTGACGACACGCGGGCGAACGGCCTCGTGATCGGCTACGGCAGCACGCCGGCCGAGCAACTCGCGCCGGCTATCCGCACACTCGCGGAGCTGGCCGCCTCGGCCGCTCCGGCCAAACGGACCGATCGCAAGCCCCGGAAGGCTTCGCGCGCGACGCGTGGCATCGCACGCGATATCCCGCGTCGCGTGTAAGTTTTTACGTTTGTCCGCGTGGGGTTGTCGCGCTATCGTGTCGTCTGCGTGCGGCGATCCTGTCTCGCGATGTCGATGGATCGTCCACGCATCATGCGCGTTGCGCATTGCGCCGCAACACGGCGGGCCGCCGTTGGGTCTTCGTCGAGTTGCCATGATTCCCGGGCATGAAGAATGCCCCATTGTCCTTATCTTTGACGCTTGACGACTGGAGACGACATGAAGGAAATCGAACCGACCGCGTGGTTTGAGCTTGCCGCCCATACGCCCGTCCGTGAAGGCTGGTACGAGGTGCAACTCACCAGCGGCGACACCGCATTTGCAAAATTCGGCGATGGTCTGTGGACCGAAAAGCCGTTGCTGGTCTTCACGCACTGGCGTGGCCTTTCCGCCGACCCGTCGACCGTGCCCGAAGCCGAAGCGGAAACCATCAGCGCCGAAGCAACCGCCGCGCAAGGCGTGCGCGCCGCGTGGAACGCATTCTTCCCGGGACTCGGCGAAGAACAGCACAAGCCGCTCGATGCACTGCCGAATGGGAACGCGGGTACCGCGGCTACCACAGGGACTTCCGGCACGACGGGCAAAGCGCCGCATTGAGAGATGGAGGTATGCGACGCATCGGCCAGACGTCGGCGTGGCCGACGTCTGGCGCGACCATGACGCTACAATCGCGTTCATTCTTCTGACGCGGAAAACGTACGCATGGACATTATCCGGGAGCCCGTGGAATTGCCGCGGGCTACGCAGTTACTGAATCACGGGCCGGTGACGATCATCACCAGCGCGCACGGCGGACGGGCCAATGTCATGGCCGCATCGTGGGCGATGCCGCTCGACTTCGATCCACCGAAAGTCGTCGTGGTGGTGGACCGGCCGACTCTCACACGGGAACTCATCGAAGCGGGCGGCGTGTTCGGACTGCAACTGCCGAGCCGTGGCTTCGCCGCAGAGACGCTCGCGGTCGGCTCGAATCGCGGCGCCGATCTCGACAAATTTTCGGCGTTCGATCTCGAGACATTCCCAGCGCAACGTATCGACGTGCCGATGCTGGCGGGGTGCATCGTGTGGCTCGAATGCAAGGTGATACCGGACGATAGCCAACGCCACGATCTGATCATCGGCGAGGTGGTGGCGGCCTATGCGGACAAGCGCGTGTATTCGAATAACCGCTGGCACTTCGGCGACGACCCCGATTTGCGTACGTGTCACTACGTGGCGGGCGGGACGTTCTTTGCAACGGGTGAGGCGTTCGAAGTAGGCACGTAGGCCTTCGACGATACGCGAGTCTGTTCAGCCGATGGGTTGACGTATCGCGACCGCATCCTTTATTGTCGTGCCCATGGACTTCCACCTCGTTCCCTTCGCTGCCATCACCACCACGACGACCACCTTCACAGGCGGGTCGTCTGGAGATTGCGCACGCTAGAAGCACGAAGCCGTGGCATTCCCCGAAGGCCCCGCCGGAAACGGACGGGGCCTTCGGCATTTCTGGACCTCCGTTTGCGGCGTCATCTGCAATATCGAACCCAACGGAGCGTCTTTATGAACGACATCGACCATCGCGTACTCGGTAACCGGCTCGACCTTTTTCACCAGCAGGAAGAGGGCGCCGGCATGGTCTTCTGGCATCCACGCGGATGGGAGTTGTACCGCGTGCTCGAAGACTTTATTCGCGCCCGTATGCGTCGCGCCGGCTTCCGCGAAATTCGCACGCCGCAATTGCTTGCGCGTTCTCTGTGGGAAAAGAGCGGACATTGGGAGAAATTCGGCGCGGCCATGTATTCGCTCGCCGGTGCCGAAGCAGGGCGCGCACTGAGCCTCAAGCCGATGAGTTGTCCGTGTCACGTGCAGGTGTTCAACCAGCGGGTGCGGTCGTATCGCGATTTGCCCGTGCGGTATAGCGAGTTCGGCGCCTGTCATCGCGACGAACCGTCGGGGTCGCTGGAAGGGCTCAAGCGCACGCGCGCTTTCGTGCAGGACGATGCCCACGTGTTTTGCGCCGAGGTGCAAATCGAAGCCGAGGTCGTCGGATTCTGCGACCTTTTGCGTGGCGTGTACGAGGACCTTGGCTTCGCGGCCTTCGAGGTGGCGCTGGCCACGCGGCCCGCGATGCGTGCGGGCAACGACGACGTGTGGGATCGCGCGGAAGAGGCGCTCGCGAATGCGGCGCGTGCCGCCGGTCTGGTGTTCGACGTGCTGGAAGGCGAGGGCGCGTTCTACGGCCCCAAGCTGGAGTTTCATCTCGTGGATAGCCGCGGACGCAGTTGGCAATGCGGCACGGTGCAACTCGATTTCGTGCTGCCCGAGCGACTCGATGCGGAATTCGTCGACGCGCGCGATGAACGCGTGCGGCCGGTGATGATTCATCACGCGGTGTTGGGCAGCATGGAGCGTTTTATCGCAATGCTGCTCGAACATGATGAAGGCTGGCTGCCGGCATGGCTCGCGCCGGAGCAGATCGTGGTGGCGACGATCAGCGAAGCGAATGTCGCTTATGCGCGTGAAGCGATGCAGGCACTCGAGGACGTGGGATTACGCACGGCGCTCGATAGCCGGCCGGAGCGGCTGGAGAAGAAGATTGTCGACGCACGCGAGCAGCGGGTGCCGTTTCTGGTCGTGCTGGGTTCGCGAGACGAGCGGGATCGGACGATGAGTATCCGCTTGCGTAACGGAGAACAGGTGACGCTTGCATTCGAACAAGGCGTCGAGTATCTGGTTGCGGCGGCGCGTGTTCCGGGCAGCCGCTTACGTCGGGAAGCGGCTGCATGAGTTGCTGTGTCAGGCGTCGATAGCCAGGTCAATGCGACGGACCGCGTACGCGATCGATTTGATCGTTGAGGCGGGCAACCGAGTTGGCGAGAAACGCGACTCGGGCGTCGAGACGCGAAAGCAGCAGTGTCACGATGAGAATGGCAAACGCGAATGAAATCACGGCGGCGGCGAGCCATTGCGGCTTGATGCCGTTCGCCGCGCCGCAAATCGAGCCAACCGGGAAATTCGCCGCGGCCATGCCGGTGTAGTGCATGCCGGCGATGGCGATGCCCATCACGCAGGCTGCGCCGATCCGCTTGGACATCACGTGTTTCTGGTCAGTGCCGCGCAGCGTATGGGCGACCCACAGCGCGGCGGTGGAGGCGACGATCGCAATGACGAGCGATGCTGCGACGACGGATGGCGTGTATTGAATGGCGGGGTCCATCAGCATCGCGGCCATGCCCATGTAATGCATGCCGGCGATACCGACACCCATCAGCACGCCAGCCGCGAGCAAATGGGTCACCTTCAAACGTTTGCGCGTGACGATGTGTAAAGCGAACCAGGAGACGAGTACTGCGATGAGAAGCGAATAGCAGGTAATGGCGAGGTCGTAGCCGATTGGAATGCTAAGAGAAAAAGACAGCATTCCGATGAAGTGCATCGACCAGATACCGATGCCCATTGCCAGCGCACCCGCTGCGAGCCAGACATGGCGGGCGCGAGCGTAGGCGAGGATGGAAAGCCGGTCGGCGAGATCGATTGCCGTGAAGGAGGCAAGTGTCGCGACGATCAGGGAAATGGCGACCAGACCAAAGTTATAGCTGCTCTGCATGGTGGGGCTCTTTTTTAAAAGCTCGATTAATCGTTGTCGACAGTTCGGGACGGCCTCTCTACCGGCGAGAACTGGGCTGCTGTTGGCCGCACTGGCCAGTGCGGTGATTCGTTTTGCATTTATTTGCCGCGCGGTGGAATTCGCGGTGCGCTGATTTTAGATCAAGTTGAAAGGAAATTCACTGACGAATGGATCGAATTTACCTTTCAGATCGCGCAGTGGTTTTTGGAGCGACTACACCATTCGATCAGCGCGTCCCGCACTTCGTCGATGACATGTTCCCATTGGCCGAGGTCGTGTTGACGGAAGAGGCGCATCGATGGGTACCAGGGGCTATCGGTGCGGTGTTGTAGCCAGCGCCATTGCGCGTAGGCGGGGATGAGAACCCAGACGGGCAGACCGGCGGCGCCCGCGAGATGAGCGACGGAAGTGTCGACGGTTATTAACAGGTCGAGCGTATTCAGTATTGCGAGCGTGTCGGAAAAATCGCCGATATCCGGTCCGAGCGTGTGCAGATCGACAGTGCCCGACAGTGCTTCACTTTCGCATTCGGTTTCGCCTTTCTGAAGCGAGAACCATGATGTGCCGGGAACTTCGAACAGTGGTTTGAATGCGTCGAGATGGATCGAGCGGAAGCGGTCGAGGAGACTGTTGGGACCACCTGACCATACGATGCCAATTCGTCGCCCGTCGTCTGGACGGCGTGAAGGTGAGATGTTTTCGATCCGGCTTTGCCAGGTATCGGTGAGATGAGGTGGGACGGAAATATAGGGCATAGCGATGGGCAGCATCGCGATGTTGAGTTTCATATGCTCGGGCATTCTCTGCATATGACTCCAATAGTCGTAAGGGCCGGACGGCAACGTCGTGAAAACGGTCCTTATGCAGGTCATGCTCGCGGCGATGCGGGCGATGGGTTCGCTCACCATCACATCGACAACGGCGCCGTTCCCTTGAAGCCAATGAGCAAACCGGATGAACTGGATTTCGTCGCCGCGCCCCTGTTCGCCGACGAGCAAGAACTCGCATCCTTTCACTGCTTCTCCATTCCACACGCGGAAGTCGGGGAAGACTCGAGTGTGCCGTGCCGCGGGTAGCGTATAGAGAAGGTTGCTACGCGCCCAACCTTCTCGATACTCGCTTTCGTTGAGTTCGAGCCAGGCTAGCTGGATTTGCAGAGTCGGATCGTGTGGTGCCAGGCGGACTGCTTCGTTGCTATGAACCAGAGCTTCGGCGACTTTGCCACGTACGCTGAGTGCGTGCGCGGCATAGTGGTGCAGTTTGGCGTTTGTTGGATGCGTGGCCAATCCGTTGATGGCGACGGTCAACATCTCGGCGAACCGGTCGTGATGGTAGAGCGTCAGACATAGTAATTCCAGCGTGCCGATATCGTTTGAATGCGACGCTTGAATCTGCAGCGCGGTTTTGTGTAGTGCGGTGATATCGTCGACTTTAGCGAGTGCATCGATCAGATCGAAACCGTCTTGCGGAGAAGATGGGTCGAGTGACCATGCTTGCAGCCAATAGTCTGCGGCTTCCCTGGTTTCACCGAGTTCGGCGTTGATGCGGGCGAGGTTACGAATGGCGTGGTGGAGGCCGGGTGCCAAAAAGAGCGCTTGCTCGTAATGGCTTTTTGCTTCGACGAGTCGCCCGGCGAGCTTTAGGCAATCAGCGAGATTGCGATGCAAGGTTGCGGTGTTTCCGGATAGTTGAAGAGCACGGTGGTAGAACGCTTCGGCGCGGATGTAATCCCCGCGCATGGCTGCTACGAGGCCTGCGTGTTCCCAAAGGTCTGCCCGGTCTGGAGCGGATTGGAGCGCGAGATTGAGATGGGTGTGGGCGTCGGCTAAACGTGCAGCGGAAAAAGCGGCGTCGGCCGACGGAGTGTGGGAGTTGAAAATCACGGCGCCCTAAAATTCGTGTTGGCATAACGGAAATTCAGCGACCGGAGTCGTGGGCCTTTTCTGACCGAGCATTCTGGGTTGCCAGATGACGTGGAACAATCAGCCGCCCCCGCTAGCCACGTAGGACGAAACGCAAAGAGCCTCCAGAATTTTCAGCAGCACAAATCACAAATCAAAGAAAAAACAAGGAGCGCAGAAGTACCGAAAAAAAACACGGGGGGCGCGCGAAGCGCCGCCGGAAGAATGACTGCTGTGTCACTAACGTGGAATGTGCGAGAACACAGATTCCAGATGGACCACTACCGAGGAAACGCCGCGGTTCCCGCTTAAGAATTAGCGGTGTGAGCCGCTTTCTCTTGCTTACTTCTCTTTGCGGCGGCAAAGAGAAGTAAGTGCCCCCCCGCACAGGGGGAACACTAATAGACCACTACCAAATCAAGGAAAGGCCAAAGAAATCCAGACCAAACAAAATACCCTAGTGTAACGAAATAACCCTCATTCCACCCCCACCTCCTCCCCCACCCGAACCCCACTAGACCGAAACCTCTCCCGATACTCCGCAGGATTAATCTGCAACCGCCGTTGAAAAATCCTCCGAAACCCATCCGTATTCTCAAACCCACACCGCCTCGCAATCTCCCTCAACGGCAAGTTAGAAGACTCCAGAAAATGCCTCGCCGCATCAATCCGGGCATGACTCAAAAAAGTCATCGGCGTCACGCCACATTCCTTGACAAAAGTCCGCGACAGATTCCGCACACTCATATGCACCCGCTCGGCGAGCGACCCCACCGTATGTTCGACACTCAGGTTATCGAGCATGTACTGCTGCAACGCCAGCGTCTGTGAAGAAGGCGAAGCCTGCACCTCCAGCAGCGGACTAAACTGCGACTGCCCACCCGCACGCCGCAAATACACCACCAGATACTTCGCAACATCCAGCGCCATCTGCCGCCCAAAATCATCCTCGATCATGGCAAGCGACAAATCGATTCCCGCCGTCACCCCAGCGGTCGTGAAAATACTCCCGTCCTGCACATAAATATGATCCGGCTCGATCCGCGCCCGCGGAAAAGTCGCCGCGAGCCGCGGCACATCCATCCAATGTGTGGTGACCACACGATTGTCGAGCAACCCCGCCGACCCCAGCGCAAACAGTCCATTGCAAATCGCCGACATGCGCCGGCAACGCTTATGCTGATCCTTAAGCCATCCGCTCAGCGCAGGATCGTCGAACGCTTCGAAAATACCCAAACCGCCCGGCACGATAATCGTGTCGAACTCCGGACACACATCGAAAATCGTGCGATCCGGCACGATGGTCAAACCACTCGACGATTGCAGACTCCCGCGCGTCGTGCCCACCGTCAGCATTTCATATTCCGATTCGCCCTTGCTGAGTATCTTCACTTCAGCAAAGGCATCCTTCGGGCCGGCAATGTCGAGCAACTGGAAACCCGGAAAAACCACCATGCCGATTTTGATTCGTTTCACAGCCGTATCTCCGCGATGGTGGTACGAGTAGAAAGCGTCAAGTCAGTCTATCCGTAATCATCAGGCCCGACCATCGGCCATAAAACTTCGCGCAAGACGCGCTTGTGCAGCCAAATCGTGCGTCGAGGGCAGGCACCGTTCGGCTAATGCGCCGAACAGCAAACCGATGGTCGTCCACAGAATGGCCTGCATGCCGAGCGCCGCCAGACGAAATTGCCACAGTAACGAAGCGGGAAATGCAGAGGGAACTTCGTTGATAGCCGGCAGCGCGATTTCCACCGCGGCGATCACCACCACGAACACTGCGCCCGCCACGATCGACGCGTTCCATGCACCCAACCGCGTCAACGCAAACCGCCTGATCTGCAACGACAACACCATCGTCGCAAGGGACACGGCGATCATCAGAAAGTACAAGCCCGTTCGATAGCCGATCGTGTCGGGGTCGCCGACCGATGGCGGGTTCGCCGGATACTTCAGGTTCGGCACGACCGAAAGCGCGATGAACGCCGCCACGGCGAGACTCGCCGACAGCGCCCGCGCTCCGCTGCGTCCCGCACGGCCATAAGCGTAAGCGAAGGTCAGGGCGAACAGGCCGCCGAACGCCGCGCCATAGCTCACCACACCGGTCGCGAGACCGAGGCCCGCTTGCGTGGCGCGGCTGACGAGTTCCGGCTCGGGCGCTTCGCCGCGCGCGGCGGCCTCGTGCGACTCGAAGGAGATCGCCTGGTCCACGCGGGGCTCGCCCGCGATCTTCGCAAACCCGAACGTCACCAATCCGGCGACGACGCCCGCGAGCATTCCACGTACCAACAGTTTTCCGACCATGACGACCTCGTTGACTAGTGACAGGGGAAACCAAGCAGATGACGGCCGTCGTGCACGAACTCATGCACATACATGCCGGGCACGATCGACGTCGCGCCTTCTTCCGCGCCGACGAAATACAGCGCGAGCAACATGAGAAGCCCACCGAAGACAATCCACGGCAGCAGTTGCCGCAGTGGAATGGGCGTGAATTCGACGTCAGGATGAAGAACGGTGTCGTTCATGAGAAAAGTCCTTTGAAACAGGGTTAAAAATAACGTCACGTTGCTATGGCAGGCGAAGCCGGTGCGCCGCCTTGCGCAAAACGCCGCGCCATCACGATCTTCGCGAGTTCGTCGCGCGACAGCACGCCGCTCGTTTCGACCACGGTCAGCAAAGCTTCGAGAAAGCGCTCGTAATAGTCCCAGTGCGGCGGATTCTCACAGTCGGCCGGCGCATTCTCCCAACGGGCGATAGCGGCAATCAGGCTCTGCCGGAAATCTTCCCACTCGAAGCAGCCCGCTTTCGACAACGACAACGCGAGGCCGAACACATCGCGCTCCCAGCGGTTGGTGAAGAACAGTTTGCCGTCGAGTCGCGGCGGCGAATCGGCGGCGCCGAGCATCGACGCGGCGGCGTATTCCTCGAAGCGTGTGAACATCGCCGACTCCTGTTAAGTACCCGCGTGAGCAGCGGCGCCAGGCGCGGCCACCAGCGCTACGCCCATCATCGATTCCGGCGTCACGAGCGCGGCCAGTTCCGCTTCGCTCAGATGATCGGTATTCGCGGGCCGCTCGGGGACGACGAACCAGCGGATCTGCGCACTGCTGTCCCACACCTTGACGGCCTTCTCCGCAGGCACGTCGACGCCGAATTCGTTCAGCACCGCACGCGGCTCGCGCACGCCGCGCGCACGGAACACGGGGTCCTTGTACCAGTACGGCGGCAGGCCGAGCACCGGCCACGGGTAGCAGGAGCACAGCGTGCAGATAATCAGGTTGTGAACGTTGGGGTCGTTGGCGACCGCGGCCATGTGCTCGCCCTCGGCGCCGGCCATGCCGAGCGGCAACGCGAGTTCGGCGATTGCCGCAGGCGTGTCGTCGACCAGACGTTGTTTGAACGCCGGATCGACCCACGCGCGGGCTACGATCTTCGCGCCGTTGAACGGCCCGGCCATGGTTTCGAAGTGACCCAGCACGGCGTCGACTGAATCGCTGCCTATCACGCCTTTCTCGATCAACAATGCTTCCAGCGCGCGCACTTTGGCCGCGCTCGATGCTTCCCGGTCGTCGGGAAACTGGAACAGTTGCGTCATGTCGTTCTCTCTATCGTGATGATTCGGGTTTCGCGGCGCGGTGTCACGCAGCGGGCAGGACGTACGCTTCGTACAGGTCCGCGTAGATCGTCGTATGGGTTTCGCTCTTGCCGGGTCCCCAGATATCGGCGGCATCGAATGCAATGCGGTAGACGGGCATCGGTTCGCCGATACCGTCGGGACCCGTCGAGACGAAATACGAAAATGCACCGGGATAGACGAGATCGACCACGCCGCGCTTGTTGCGCAGATAGCCGGGCAGGCGCGTATGGTCGACGGCTTCGGGATCGGCAATACACACCGCGTCGCCGGCCTTGAAACGCGCTTCGCCATCCAGCGCATGCGCGCCGGAATCGCCCTTCTTCAGATACGCGTCGATCTGCGCACTGATTGCCTGATTCGGTTTGCTCGGCAACGCGGCGTCGGGATGGGCGCTGAAATAAGCGGTTCTCTCCGTAAGTTCGTCGGCGCTGATATAGCCCTGATCGACGAAGAACTGCGAGATACCGCCCAGCCACTTTTCGTAATAGCGATACTTGAAGTACTCGAACGGCTGCATGTCTTCGGCGCCGGTTCGCAACGACGCCCACGTCCAGTCGCTTTTGAAAGCAGTCGGCAGATCCTTCACCGGATACGCATGCAGTGCGTTCGCAAGATGCGCGCTCTCGGCCATCATCACAGTGTGAATGCCGAAGATGCGTTTCTCCCACGGTTCGACGAACACGCGTGTTTCGGTACTGACCGGCCCGAGGTTTTCGATGCCGCCAAGGTGATGCTGTAGTTTCACGTTAGGCTCCGCAAGCAGTTGAAATTCGGATTAACTCAATTGATGCGCGCGCTTGAAGCACAGCGCATCGCCCAGCAATTCGGAGACGAAACCGAACAGCGCGCCGGTGATGAGCGCGCCTGCCGCGACCAGCGCCGGGTTGCCGGGTCCGATCAAAGTGATGGGCTTGCCGGTGGCCACGGTCGTGCCGACCGTCGATGCAAAGCCCCACACGATGGCCGGCAGGATGTCGAGCAATTTGATCTTCGATGCCTGCACCATCAGCGCACTGCCGAGACCGACCGCCACGGCGACACCGAATGGCGTGGTGGTCATCGTGGCAATGCCGAGCAGCGTGAGCGAACTGATCACCAGTCCGCTCAGATTCGACGCGACGCTTTTGACGAACCCGGCCGTGCCGCCGCCGAGCACGAAGAACGACGCCCACGCGATAAACGTGACCCAAACCGGCACCGGGAAAATCGTGCCGGTGAGCCATGTGTCGGCGACGGCCAGCACGCCGATACTCAATGTGTATGCTTCGGGCTTCTTCATTGACCTGCTCCTCGAGTAAGAGAGAAAAGAGGGGTACATCCAGTGATAAAACGATCCAGTGAATCGAAACTCAGTGAGGCACGGGCTCTTCGATGCAGTCGAGCAGACCTTCCCGCATGGCGGCCGCATCGATACCGCGGCCGATCATCACGAAGCGGCTTTCCCGCATTTCGTCGCGCGCCCAGGCTTTACCGAAGCGGCTATCCATCAACATGTGCACGCTGTGGAAATAGAGCCGCCTTCCTTCGCCGCGCATATTGAGCACGCCCTTCATGCGTAGCAATTGCGCGCCGTGGTTCTGCACCAGCCCATTGACCCAGCGGTTGAAGCGTTCCGGGTCCACTTCGCCTGGCATCACGAACGCGCAGGACGCGATCGAGTCGTCGTGCTCGTGGTCATGCGCGCCTTCGTCCAGCAGATCGGGTTCGACCGCGAGGAGGTTGTCGAGCGAGAAACTGCGCACACCGAGCAGGCCGCTCACGTCGATAGCGGAATGCGTCGTGAAATCGAGCCTGGCAGTCGGGTTCAGCGTGGCGATCGTGGCGGCTAGCTCGATGCGCTGTGCGGGCGTGACGGCATCGGTCTTGTTGATCACGATGCGATCGGCGAACACGATCTGCTCGCGCGCGATGTCGTCGCCGAGTTGCGCGTGCGCATGACATGCGTCGACCACGGCGACCACGGCTTCTAGCTCCACGCTTTCGCGCAAGTCGGGATCGGCGAGAAAGGTTTGCAGCACGGGCGCGGGATCGGCGAGTCCCGAGGTCTCGACCACGAGGCGCTCCAGCCGGTCACCGTAGCGCGCCAGCAGATCGCGCACGCTGCCCACCAGGTCGGCGCGCACGGTGCAGCAGACGCAGCCGTTGTTGATCTCGACCACGGCTTCTTCGTCGGCCACGATTAACTGGCCGTCTATCCCCACCTCGCCGAATTCGTTGACGACGATGCCGATCTGCATCGGCCGGGTCGTCTCGAGGATGTGATTGACCAGCGTGGTCTTGCCCGCGCCGAGAAAGCCGGTAATGACCGTGACAGGAATTTTCTTGAGTCGCATGGCGGCCGTCCTTGAATGAAGTCCGCGGCGAGGCACGCGAGTCTTGCGCACCGGCATCGACGGAACAGGGACGTCTTTAGCGACTTCCGGGCCGCAAATCACACGCTGTCCTGGTGGGAACCGTTGTTGGCGCGATCTGCTGGACTGCATGGCCGAGAATGTGGGAACGGTTCATGACGGCCAGATTCGGAGATTCGGCCAGTCATTTGTCAGCCTAGAACCACGATCCGCATTGGGGCGCGCCCGGGACTGCGGCGGTGCATCGGCCCGAAAACGTGCGTCTGCAAGATGGGCCGATTCATTCCTCTTGTGAACTTATCCAATCCTCTTTGCTTGGTTTATCGTGTTTTTTATTGTCAATAGACTCTGCACATCGAACCAACCAGTCAACAAGGAGTACGGCATGGCAGCACCTCTCACCGGAGTTCCGGTCCTTGCGGCGGACACCCTGCACGATGATGTCGCTTCGGGCCTCTCGTACCGTTTGCGTCCTGCTGCCGGACGACCCATTGGCCGGCTGTTTCTGTTGCACGGCGTGGGCGGAGACGAAACAAATCTAATGGTGCTCGCGGACGAACTGGATGAGCGCATCGAACTCGTGTACGTGCGTGGGCCGATCGCTCTCGGCGCTGGGCAGCATGCGTGGTTTCAGGTGCGCTTCGGCCCGCAAGGGCCGGTGATCAATCCGAACCAGGCAGACGAGAGCCGGCTGCGCTTGCGTGAACTGGTGCGTGCGCTGAACCGCGCGGACGCCGGCGGCAATAACGATGCGCCAGTTCTGTCGTTGATCGCGGGCTTCAGTCAGGGCGGCATCATGAGCGCGAGCGTGGCGCTGTCCGCGCCGGAAGACGTCGCGCGCTTTGCGATTCTGAGCGGCCGCATTCTGCCCGAGCTGGAACCGCATCTGGCGTCGCCCGACAAGCTCGCCCACGTGGCCGCATTTATCGCACACGGCCGTCACGACGACAAGCTGCCCGTCGCGTTCGCCGAGCACGCCGATGCCTGGTTGACCCGCCTCGGCGTACCGCACGACACCTGCCTTTACCCCGTCGGCCATACGTTGAACGCCGACATCGTTCGCGACTTTTCCCGCTGGGTCAGCCAGCAAACTCATCTCGACTAACTGGAAGCCATCATGACCGATACCCGCACCGCTCCCTATTCCGCTCTCGTCCTGCGCGTCGCACTGGGCCTGATGTTCGTTGCCCACGGGCTCACCAAGCTGCTGATCTTCACGCCGGCCGGCACCGCGAAATACTTCGAATCCGTGGGCTTTTCCGGCTTGTTCGCGTGGCCGATCATCGCGTTCGAAATCGTCGCCGGTGTGTTGCTGCTGGCGGGTGTGTATACGCGAGTCGTTGCGTTGCTGGCGGTGTTCGAACTGTTCGCGGCGTCGACGGTGCATTTCGGCAACGGCTGGATGTTCACCAACGCGAACGGCGGCTGGGAATACCCGGTGTTTCTCGCGGTGGCGGCAGCGGTGCTTGCGCTGCTCGGTGACGGCGCCTTCGCGCTGAAGCCGACCGTGCGTTCCGCTTGAACGTCGATTGTCAACACGACCGACCGGGACTCAAGTGATCGAATTCGGCATTTATACGTTCGGCGATCTGGCGCGACCGTCAGCGGACAGCGCGCTCGTGAAAGCGCGCATCGACGAAATCCTGGCGGCGGCGCGTATCGCCGATGAAGCCGGCATCGACGTGTTCGGTGTCGGCGAACACCACCGTGCGGATTTCGCGGTGTCGTCGCCCGCCGTGATGCTGAGTGCGATTGCGGCGCTGACACGGCGCATCCGCTTGACGAGTGCGGTGAGCATTCTCAGTTCGGACGATCCCGTGCGGCTTTACCAGCAATTCGCCACGCTCGATCTCATCTCGGGCGGCCGCGCTGAATTGCTGGTGGGACGTGGCGCGTATATAGAGTCGTTTCCGCTGTTCGGTTACGAACTGGACGACTACGAGTCGCTATTCGACGAGAAGCTGGCATTGCTCTGCAAGATCGACGCAGCGCACGGCGATCACGATCAAACCATCAACTGGTCGGGCCGTCATCGGCCCGCGTTGCAGCGTGCGCGGATCATGCCGCCGCCTTTGCGCGAGCGCTTGCCGATCTGGATCGCGGCGGGCGGCACGCCGTCGAGCGCGCAACGCGCAGGCCGCGCGGGCTTACCGTTGAATCTGGCCAACATCAGCGGATCGCCGGAACGCTTCGTGCCGTTCGTCGATCTGTATCGCGAGACGGGTTTGGCGGCCGGTCATACCGCAGCGCAACTGCAGGTGTCGATTGCCGGTCACTTTCATGTGCAGCGCGACGGCAAAAAGGCGCGCGACGAGTTTTTCCCGTACTACCGGCGCTATATGTCGAGCAATCTGCCGCGCGGTTATGCCGAGATGTCGCGCGCCGACTACGAGACGCTTGCGTCGCCGCGCGGCGCGCTGTTCGTCGGCAGCGTGCAGGAGATCGTCGACAAGATTCTGATGGAGTACGAGTTGTTCGGGCATCAACGCTATATGGCGCAGATGGATATCGGCGGGTTGCCGTTTGGTCGGGTGAGGGAGTCGATCGAACTGTTCGCGGCGGAAGTGATACCGGCGGTGCGGCGGGCAATTGGGTGAGGGCACCCGTAGCGGACGGGACGCTTCGGTCCGAAGTCAGCATGCGGCAAGCGATAGAGAAAATCGGCGGGGCGCATTAATGGTTAAACTGGCGGTCTTGCCGGATGACCGTCGATGCAACGGAGCGGACCGGCGGGTTGCAAGGCGCGGCTCATCCCCTCTCTCACTCCTGGCTCTATGGTTGAATCGGAAGATCTTATCTATCAGGCGCTCTCGAAAGCCTTGCTTGCTGGCGAACTTCCGCCCGGCACCCAGCTCATCGAAACGCGCGTCGCGGCCATCTTCGAGGTCTCACGAGAACGCGTTCGCAAAGTACTCCATCGGCTGGGCCATGAGCGTCTGATCGACCTGATCCCGAACAAGGGGGCGTTCGTTACCGACCCCACGCTTTCGCAGGCGCGCGAGATCTACGAAGCGCGCCGCATCGTCGAGGGCGGCGTCGTCGCCCGTCTGGCAGGGCGGCTCACGCTGACGCAAATTCAAACGTTGCGCAAGCATAGCGAGCTTGAAGCGCAAGCCCTCGCTGCGGGCGATCGTGCTCGCTCGATTCAGCTCTCCGGACAGTTCCATCAGATACTCGCAGGCTTTTGCAACAACGCGTTCGTGATTCGCGAGTTGCAGGAACTCATTAGCCGTACCTCCATGCTCGTGGCTTTCTTCGAACCCGATAGCGCGTCGCAATGCGCCTGCGACGAACATCATGAGATCGTCGATGCCATTCAGGAAGGCGACATGGCGCGCGCGTCGAAGATGATGCACATTCACCTGTCGCTAATCGAAACGCGACTGCAACCGAATTCGACGCCGCGCACGCTCGATAGCGACGACGTACTGCGCCGCGCGCGCGATGCGGTGCGCGAGCCGCTCGCGAAGCCGGCCCGCAAGCGGAAATAAGCCGCTGCCGCCCGGCAGTGGGTCTCGCCTAACGGGTCTGCTGCTGCAATAACCCGGCCAGTGAATCGCTCAAGCCATGCGACCGGATGGCCGGCAGCGCATCGTGCGCACGACTCGTCACGGGCTGCGTCGCAATCCATTCCAGACTTGCCTCCAGGCAATCCACCAGCGGTCCTTTGCTGGTGAAGCGATGACATTGCCCGGCAAACACGGCGCCGCCGAGAATGATGCGCTCAGCCCCGGCGCGCATCGCGCAGGCGATCTGTTCGTCGATTAGCGTGGCCGTCGCCACCGGATCCGCCAGCATCGAGAGGCCGTTGAGCCGCGCCGTGAAGGTGCCGGCATAGCGGTCGGCGAGCCCCAGCGAGCCGACGAGTTGATCGAGAATCGGTCGCCAGCCTGGACCGCCTGTAACGACCGCGAATTTCCCCGGCTCTCTTGCTGTCTGTTCGATCGCCGAACTCGCGAGCCCATAGACCGGCACCGGGGCCAACTCCTGCAAAGCCGCCAGACCCGGGTCGCCAAAACAGCCGAGCAGGATGGCGTCGATTCCGGATACGTCGGCGGCGGCGAGCGTTGCCCAGGTGTCGATGGCGGCATGCGCCGCGATCGCAAACGACGCGTACGTAGCGATCACTTCCACCCCCCAACTGGCCGTGCTGCCGCGTGCGTGAACAGCCGGTATCGATCCGATCTGTCGAAGCAGATTCTCAGTCATGGCAACCGAGGTATTGGGATTTAGAACAAGCAAATTCATAGGTCGAATTGGTTAGGGTTTACCTTTAATTGCACTTTTTTTGGCTGAGGTATTGTGCACGCATTCGAGCAGATTGTGCACAATCAAAAAAAGAGGCGAAGGGTGATTTCTGGCAAACGGGATTTCCTCGGTTATGGCGAAACAGTACCGGACGTGCGCTGGCCGCAGCGCGCACGGGTGGCCGTTTCGTTGGTATTGAATTTCGAAGAAGGCGCGGAGTTCGCGGTCGGTGACGGCGATCTCGTGAACGAATCGGTATACGAAGTCGATGCGCTGCAGGAGGGCGTCGACCCTTGTATTCAGAGCCATTTCGAATACGGCACGCGGGCCGGTTATCGGCGCATTGCAGCGCTCCTCGCCGCCTACGATGCGCCTTGCACCGTCAGCGCCTGTGCGCGGGCGGTAGAAAGATCGCCCTGGCTGGCGCGGCATGCGGTGGCACAGGGCCATGAAATCGCCGCGCACGGCTACCGCTGGCAAAGTCACGCGGGCATGTCCGAAGCGCAGGAACGCGACGTCATCAGACGTACCGTCGCGGCTATCGAGCAGACCGTCGGCCAGCGCCCTGTCGGCTGGCACACGCGCTCGTCACCTAGCGTCAACACGCGGCGTCTGCTGATCGAGGAAGGATTTCTGTATGACAGCGATGCCTACAACGACGACATGCCGTTCACGGTTCCACAGCACCCGGGCGCCTACGTGGTGGTGCCGTACGCATTCGATACCAACGACATGCAGTTCCAGCACACCGACCGTTTCGCCACGGCCGCTTCTTTTTCCGAATACGTGTGCGACGCGTACGACTGGCTCTACAAGGAAGGCGCGGACCAGCCGCGCATGCTCTCGATCGGCCTGCACCTGCGAATGATCGGGCGGCCCGGAAGGATCGCCGCACTGGACACCATCCTGAATCATATGAAAGCCAAAGGCGGCGCATGGATCGCCACCCGAGAGCAAATCGCCCGGCATTGGCTGGACGCCATCGCGTAGTCAAAACCAATTCGCGTCAACTGTTAAACCGCAATTAAACGGCAATGGAGTAGTCATGTCCAAAAAGTTAGTTTTACTGATAGGGACGAGCTTGCTCTCGGGCGTCGCATCGGCTCAATCCAGTGTGACGCTCTATGGCGTCATCGATTCCGGCATTACCTACGTCAGCAATATCAACGGCTCGCACGCCTTCCTCGCGACCGAAGGCGAACTGATGGGCAGCCGCTGGGGGCTCACCGGATCGGAAGATCTCGGCGGGGGATTGAAGACGATCTTCACCCTCGAAAACAACTTCAATGTCGAGAACGGCACGCTGGGGAAAGGGGGGCGCCTGTGGGGACTGCAATCTTTCGTCGGATTGTCGACGCCGGCAGCGACGGTCACGCTCGGTCGTCAGTACGATGCGATCGCCGATTACCTGGGCATGCTGTCGTCCAACAATACCTGGTCCGGCGACATGGGCGCCCATGCCGGCGATATCGACAATCTGAGCACGTCGTTCCAGACCGATAACGCAATCAAATTCACCAGCGCGAGCTATGGCGGCTTTACCGCGGGCGGAAGCTACGGGTTCGGCAACGTGGCGGGCAGTTTCGGGCGCGACAGCCTCTGGAGCGTGGGGGCGAAATACGCAAATGGACCGCTGTATGCAGGCGTCAGTTATCTCAATGCTAAAGATCCGGCTGTGTCGGCCTATGGGGGCACCGCCGCTACCGGAGCCGATTTCGTGAATCCGGTTTCCAATCCGGTCTATGGCGGCTATGCATCGGCCGAACGCCTGAGGATCTTCGGCGGTGGCGCAGCCTATACGCTCGGCAAGTCGACGTTCGGCTTCGTGTACACCAGCATCCGTTTCGATGGTGTTCAACAAACCGCCAGCACGCCGATGGCCGGAAACTTCAAATTTCAGGACATCGAGGTCAATTACCGCTACTGGGCGACACCGTCGCTATTGCTCGGCGCGTCCTACAACTATCTGAAAGACGAACGGGCGCATTACAGCCAGCCGGATATTGGCGTCGATTATTATCTGTCGAAGCGTACGGATCTTTATTCCGTGCTGGTCTGGCAGCACGCATCGGGAACGAACTCGTTCGGCGAGGCCGCGGTGGCATCGCTCAACGCGCTCTCTGCGTCGAACAGCGCCAATCAGATCGCGTTGCAAGTCGGTCTCCGTCACAAGTTCTAATGCAAGCCGTGTGCGAGCGGCTTGCCTGCTCGCGTCGGTCACGACATCTCTGAAGAGGTCATGCCATGTCCCGCACTCCCACCGCTCCGCTGACGAGCGGCGTCGCCAGCACGTCGGCCGATCCCGCCATGTTCGAAGCCCCCAGCAACCGCACGGTGGCGTATACCGCCATCGTCGCATTCCTCTCGTGGACCTTTGCGGTCTACGATCTGATTACCTTCGGCAACCTGCTGCCGGTGATTCAGAAGTCGTTCGGCTGGTCGAATGCCACGGCGTCTTTCGTCGTCACCGCGATCTCGCTCGGCTCGCTCGTCGTGGCGCTTGCCGTCGGACCGATGATCGACCTATGGGGACGACGCAATGCGCTATTCGCCACGACGGCGGGTGCCGCGCTCAGTTCGGGGCTGGCTTCGATTGCGGCGGGCCCGCTTTCCATGATCGGCATCCGCGCGCTGTCCGGTTTCGGCATGTCGGAACAGGCAGTCAATGCGGCGTATCTGAACGAGATGTTCGGTGCACGCAACAAGGGCGTGCTGTACGGTCTGGTACAGGCCGGCTGGCCCGCAGGCGTGATGCTTTCCGCGGCCATTGCCGGCACGTTTACTGAATCGCTTGGATGGCGCGCGGTATTTCTGATCGGCACATTCCCGCTGATCGTCGTGTTCTTTCTCCGGATGGGCCTCAAGGAATCGCCGTACTTTCTGAAGCTTCGACATCTGCGGCAACTCCGGCGCGAAGGGCAAGCCGACAGTGCCGAAGCGCTGGGCAAGAAGTGGTCGCTGAGCCTCGGTAGTGACAGCAGGAACACTTACGCGGAGTTGTTCAGCCAACCGTTTCGCCAGCAATCCATTGCGCTGGGCCTCGCGTTCTTCTTCAAGATCGTTTCAGATTCGCAGATGACCGTGCTGGCTACCAGTATCCTCGCGCAAACCAAAGGCATTGCATTGAGCGGCGCGCTGTGGACGGTGTTCATCGGCAATGCAGTCGCGATTCTGGGGTATGTCGTGCTCGGCTGGCTCGGCGACCGCATCGGGCGGCGCGAGACGGTAATCGGCGCACAGGTGCTTACCGCGGTTTGCGTGCTGCTGCTGCTTTTCGTGGCGCAGGGCTTCGTGCCGGTCGTCGTGTGCTATTCGCTGATTCTGTTCTTTGCGCAGGGCGCCGCCGCGCCTTTGTTCGCGTACATCGGGGAATCGTTTCCGACTCGCATCCGCGGCAGCGGCGCTGCGTATATCGGTGTGACGGGCCCGATTGGCGGCATTTTCGGACCGCTCGTCTATGGTCTGCTATTGAGCGCCGGCTATAGTCCGGTTCACGCGGCGGTATCGGGAGCCGTTGCGGCACTCGCGACGGCAGCCGTGCTGCTGTTAGGGAAGGTCTGCAAAAGTCCTGGCGTTGACGTAAGTGTGAACTATCCTGGAAGAGGGATAGTTAAGGGGAATGCTGATGACGCAACTGGGCCTTGGGTTGGACCTGTCAACGAAGCGCACGCGCAA
>NZ_CAAJGK010000086.1 GCF_900996245.1 Paraburkholderia sp. BCC1886
CCGAACTCGTGACCTGCTCGGCCTGCGTGCCGACGGTCTGGCTGGGCCTGCTCAACCACCTGCGCGAATCGGGTGCCGGCTTCTCGACCATGGAGCGCACGGTGATCGGCGGCTCGGCCTGCCCGCCGGCCATGCTGCGTGCCTTCGAGGACGATTACGGCGTGCAGGTGATCCACGCCTGGGGCATGACGGAAATGTCGCCGCTCGGCACTCTGGCGCGGCTGACCTGGGAGCAGACGCAGCGCGACGAGACCGAACGGCGCCGCTCGCTGGAGAAGCAGGGGCGCGTGATCTATGGCGTGGACATGCGCATCGTCGGCGAGGATGGCCGCGAGTTGCCCTGGGACGGCATCGCGTTCGGCGAGCTGCAGGTGCGCGGGCCCTGGGTGGTCGAGCATTATTTCGACGGCAGCGGCTCGCCGCTGGTCGACGGCTGGTTTCCCACCGGCGACGTCGCCACCATCGATGCCGACGGTTTCCTGCAGATCACCGATCGCAGCAAGGACGTGATCAAGTCGGGCGGCGAGTGGATCAGCTCGATCGACCTGGAGAACGTCGCGGTGGCGC
>NZ_CAAJGK010000087.1 GCF_900996245.1 Paraburkholderia sp. BCC1886
CGGTCCACCATCTCGTCGATCGGCACGCATTCCTTGCCCGGGCGATGCCCGCAGCGCTTCTACCCGACCTGGTCCTCCAGGTGCACCGCCGCCACGCCCGCCTTGATGAAGGAGCGGATGGTGCGCGCGATGTTGAAGGCGCCGCCCCAGCCGGTGTCGATGTCGACCAGCAGCGGCAGCTGGGTGGCGTTGGTGATGCGGTTCGCGTCGATCAGCACGTCGTCCATGGTGCTGATGCCGAGATCGGGAATGCCGAGCGAATTGGCGGCCACCCCGCCGCCCGACAGGTAGACCGCCTTGAAACCGCTCGCCTCGGCCATCTTGGCCGCGTAAGCGGTGATCGCGCCGACCACCTGCAGCGGCGACTCGGCCGCCACGGCGGCGCGAAAGCGCGCGCCGGCGCTGGAAAGTTGGGAATTGCCCATCGACTGCCTCCTGACGATTGATCGTTGCCGCGCCGGATCTTGCAAGGACCGTGCCAGCCGCGCCGTGCGCCGCTAAGCTGCTGATTCGCAATCGAAACGCGATTCGGCGATGGCGTCAAGCCGTTTC
>NZ_CAAJGK010000088.1 GCF_900996245.1 Paraburkholderia sp. BCC1886
CAATGCGTCGATCAAGCCGGCGACGTTGAACACCATCGCCGCTGCGCAGAAAATCGGCGGTGACGTTCACGTGCTGGTCGCGGGTCACAACGCTCAGGCTGCAGCAGATGCAGCAGCGAAGATCGCAGGCGTAAGCAAAGTCCTGCTGGCCGACGCACCGCAGCTCGAAGCCGGCCTCGCTGAAAATATCGAGGCGACCGTGCTGAACATCGCGAAGGATTACACGCACATCCTCGCGCCCGCTACGCCGTACGGCAAGAACATCGCCCCGCGTATCGCCGCCAGGCTCGACGTCGCGCAGATCAGCGATATCACTGCTGTTGATAGCCCTGACACGTTCGAGCGTCCCATCTACGCCGGTAATGCAATCGCCACCGTGCAATCGGCTGACCCGATCAAGGTCATCACGGTCCGCACGACCGGTTTCGACGCGGTCGCAGCCGAAGGCGGCAGCGCGACGGTCGAGAAGATCGAAGCCGCAGCCGACAGCGGCATCTCGCAGTTCGTCTCGCGCGAAGTGACGAAGCTGGACCGTCCGGAACTGACGTCGGC
>NZ_CAAJGK010000089.1 GCF_900996245.1 Paraburkholderia sp. BCC1886
CATGAGTTTCGATTCGCTGTCGGATTTCTACAGTTGTAGTTTTCAGAACTACCTGCGTGGCAAATTCAATATCGGCGAAGTGAAAAATACGGTGATAGCGGGTTGGGATGTGCTCCGTTACAGCCAGTATCAGTCCGACGCCACGACCACGAAATTCATTTCGGTTCCGAATGTATTCGGATCCTTTGTGTTCCCGACGTCCGACGTTGCAAGCTTGGCGCCGGATGTGGCGAGCTTCTACACCCAAACCGGTTTGTATCTTCAAGATCAGTTTTCCTACCGGAATTTCCATGCGCTCGCGTCCGTGCGCCGGGATACGTATCTGACACATGCGAACTACGCCGGTAACCCACCGGCGGGAAACCATCAGAACGCTTATAGCCCGAGCCTCGGCCTGCTCTACGAACTGACCTCCGAGGTCGCGGCCTACGCCAGCTACAACCGCGGCTTCCAGCCAGGCACGGCGATGCAATTCGGCGGCGGCTTGCTTCCCCCGCAGATCAGCCAGCAGGTCGAAGTGGGCATGAAATTCAATCTGCTCGACGACAA
>NZ_CAAJGK010000090.1 GCF_900996245.1 Paraburkholderia sp. BCC1886
CGACCTGGCCCTGGCTGCGGCCCGTTTCCATGTCGACGAGGTCGTAGCGCGGCATGTCGCCAAGGTTAGCCATGCTGGCCCGATGCACGATCCAGGTCCGGCCCAGGCATTCGAACGGCCTGGCGAGCGATCCCGGGTTGCCGCCGGCTGCCTGACGTTCCGAAGGCGCGCCGCCCAGGACTTGCGCCAGGCCGAACAGGCCGCCTTCACCATGCTTTTCGTTCATATCCGATCCCGAATAAACCGATCCGACAAAGGGCGCTGCGATCTTGCCGAGGTCGCCGCGAAGCGGCAGCCGCTCGGCGCCGATGCCGCATCGGCCGCCGCCGGCCGAGCCTTCGTGTTGAAAATTGTTCATCGTTATTCCGGTTTTTGGCAAAAACTGCAAAGTCATCGCTATCCGCAGCCCGCGTTTTCGTGCGAGCAGCCGGGGGTAATGGGTAGTGTTTCGGTGCACGCCGAAACATAGGATGCGTGATACATGCGAGATCCGTGCCAGGTGGGAAGGGCTTGTCCGGGAGATGCCGATTTCCATTGGGGAGGCG
>NZ_CAAJGK010000091.1 GCF_900996245.1 Paraburkholderia sp. BCC1886
ATGCCGGGCAGCAATTCGCGTTCGGGGTTCGGGAATGTGCTGCGCAGTGTAACCGAACTCGTAGTTGCATCCACGGTCACGCCTGAAAACTGCAGGGTGCCGAGGTGAGTATATTCAGTGCCGTCTTCCATCACGAGCGTAACGGCTGCGCTGTCGCTTCCTGTCTTCTTCAAGCGACCGGAAGCGAAGGCCTTACGCAGCTTCAGCCACTCAGTGCTGGAGCGCGTGACGTCGAGGTACATCTGGTCGAACGCCTGGATGGTGGCGAGCGCAGTGGTCTGATCGGAGGTGACGAGCGCCCCCTCGGTTACGCTGGATGCACCAATGCGCCCGGAAATGGGTGCCCGCACACGTGTGTAGCCGAGGTTCACACGTGCAGATTCGAGCGACGCCTTGTCGGCCGTCACGTCGGCAGCGTCTTCTCGGACGGCGGCGACGGCATCGTCGTAATCCTGCTTACTCACAGCGTTGATCTTCACGAGTTCCGTGTAACGGTCCGCTTTCGTCTTCGCCGAGGCGAGCGTGGCGCGGGCTTTTTC
>NZ_CAAJGK010000092.1 GCF_900996245.1 Paraburkholderia sp. BCC1886
ACATGGATGCGTCTCACCGCCCGTAGCGGTACGCCAGCCGATTCGGCTGATCGACCTCGCGGTATGCTCCATGAGCCGGCTGAAGTCGATTCGTCGGCTGGATCAGGTGTCCGGCATCGCTCTGATGTCTTGGGGGAAGGGAACTGCCGGACAAGGCCGCCCCGATCAACGCTTGAGCCGCTGCGTCCGGCGTGAAGCCGGCATCGATTTCGACCCGAGGAAGATACTAGACTTCGATACACCGGCTGAACGTTTTCATCAATTCGTTGCATCGACGGGTTGAATCCGCAACCCAAAGCCGACGGTCAGGCATCCCGAAAGCGGACGCTCAACATGGTGACGTGGTGAGCGGGGCAGGATGACCAACGTACCGGACACGCTATACTTTCGCGCTTTCATTGCCCTCGTCAGGCACCAAGGATTACACATGAGCGCATTGCCCCCCTGCCCAAAATGCAATTCCGAGTTCACATACGAAGATGGGAGCCTCTACACTTGCCCGGAGTGTGCGCATGAATGGTCGG
>NZ_CAAJGK010000093.1 GCF_900996245.1 Paraburkholderia sp. BCC1886
TCGAGCTGGCTGTTGAGCTGTCCGAGCCCGTAGAACGCGCCCGCCGCGACGGCCAGCAACAGGATCGTCAACAACCCGAATCCGATGATCAGGCGGCTGGATACTTTCATGTTTTTCATTGCGGCTCCCGAGCGTCGTCAGATATTTCTTACTTTTTGTTTACGGCTCGTAACTGTCCGGCTGAAGGGGGATTTGCAATCCGATCACCTCGGAATTTGCCTTCGCGCAAACGCCTTCGTCCCCTGCCGCTCGAAGGCGGACGAGCCGCGGGTCTTCGTGTCAATCAGCAGAGGAATGGCGGCACCCCGGCAGGCTGATCGGCCAGCAGTGATCATGACGAGGGGCGAAGCGGGAATCTTGCCGTCAAACGCCGGCCGCGCCATCGACGTCGAGCGCCAACGCCGCATACGTCGCGAGCCAGTGCTCCGCCATGTAGTTGCCGCCGACATGAGGAAACGCCACGGCCCAGTGCCGGCCAGCGGCGTCTCGCATCGCGCTTGCCCTGCTGTCCTCGGGGGGCA
>NZ_CAAJGK010000094.1 GCF_900996245.1 Paraburkholderia sp. BCC1886
TGTACGACCTCGGCGACCTGTCGCCGAATATTTCCGGTTGCATGAACTCGTGCGGTCATCATCACGTCGGCAACATCGGCATCCTCGGCGTCGACAAGGACGGCGCCGAGTGGTACCAGATCTCGCTGGGCGGCGAGCAGGGCACCGGCGCGGATGGCCTGAAGCTGGGCCGCGTGATCGGCCCATCGTTCTCGGCGCATGAAGTGCCGGACGTGATCAGCACGCTGGTCGACACCTTCGTGGAATCGCGCATCGACGGCGAGCGCTTCATCGATACCTACCAGCGTATCGGTCTCGCGCCGTTCAAGGAACGCGTCTACGCGGCCCGCCAGCCGGCCCACGCCTAAGCAACGAGGAATTAGCAGATGGCTTCGATTATCAAGAGCCGCGCCGTGATCGACGACGCATGGCAAGTGGTGCGGGCCGCCGAGGACGGCGCCCTGCCCGCGGTGGACGCGCTGGCGGCCGGCAAGCTGCTGGTGCCGCTGGCCTACTGGCAGGCCGAGCGCGAGGCGCTGGT
>NZ_CAAJGK010000095.1 GCF_900996245.1 Paraburkholderia sp. BCC1886
GTCGTCAGTGCCGCGACCTGCGCCGTGGTCAGTGCGCCGACCTGTGCGGTCGTCAATGCGCCGACCTGCGCGGTCTTCAATGCGGCGATGTCGTCCGTCGAGAGTGCACCCAGTTGATCCGTGCTCAGTGCCGCGACGTCCTTCGTCGACAGCGAGCCGATCTGCGTGCTCGACAACGCACCGATCTGCGCCGTGCTCAATGCGCCAACCTGCGTGGTCGTCAACGCGCCGACCTGCGTCGACGTCAGCGCGCCAAGCTGGTCGTTGCTCAATGCGCCGACCTGCGCGGTCGTCAATGCCGCGACCTGCGCCGTCTTCAGTGCCGCGATATCGACAGTGGTGAACGAACCCAGTTGATCCGTGCTCAACGCCGCCACGTCCGCGTTCGACAGCGAACCGATCTGGCCGGTGGACAGCGCGCCGACCTGCGCCGTCGTCAGTGCGCCAACCTGCGTCGTGGTCAACGCGCCAACCTGTGCGGACGTCAATGCGCCGACCTGATCCGTGCTCAGTG
>NZ_CAAJGK010000096.1 GCF_900996245.1 Paraburkholderia sp. BCC1886
CGAGTCGGTCCCACCCCTTCCCATCCCGAACAGGACCGTGAAACGACTCCACGCCGATGATAGTGCGGATTCCCGTGTGAAAGTAGGTAATCGTCAGGCTCCCCAGCAGCAACAGAAACCCCACCCGTCAACGGTGGGGTTTCTGCGTTTACGGCTCGAAGAAAAGACCGTGAAAGACCGCGAAAAATAACACCGAACCAATAACCGCCACCCTTGCTAAGCCCGCTTCCTCACCGGCGCCTGAAAAGTCATTCCCGCAGTTAACCTGTCGAGCCTTTCACTAGCATCCGTGATCGCCCACAAGGGAGCGCGATGCAGCTGTTCGTCGTAATTGGTCGCAAGCGCTGCAAACAAAGCGAAACCGTCTCCGTCGAGTTTCCACAGGCCCGTCTCTCGTCCGTTCTCGAACACTTCAGCCAATGCGCGCTCCGCAAAGCCCAACTGTTCTCTGGTCGCCGATCCAAAGCCGCAGTCCGCGAGAAACCCGCTGAGCAACATGATCTGCGTCAGCGTCTGCGCATCGGACAGGCTGCCGGCATGGCGGCGTAGCGCGTCCAGCGCGAGATGAACGCGCAACGCCAGATCGTCGGCGATGGGTCGAGCGATCGGCAACAGCATGGCCTTCGCATGCCGCGCACGCGCTGCGCCTGAGTGTCGGGAAAATGGAATCGGTTGTGCCATGACGGTCGAATGTTTGCCTGTGCAAATGCAATAACGGCGCCGATCGCAAAAGGTTGAGTGCGGGTTGAGTGCGGGTCGAGTGCGTGCTCGAACGGGCATCAGTCGAAGAGCGATTAACGCTCTTGTGCAACGCGCGCGAACTCTCTATAATTCGCGCCTCTAAAGGCTCGTAGCTCAGTTGGTTAGAGCACCACCTTGACATGGTGGGGGTCGTTGGTTCGAATCCAATCGAGCCTACCAACGACGTATCGTGACGTAGAAGAAAGCGGTTCCGCTTTCTTCTACGATCATGTTCCAGCAGCACACCTCAGCGCACCGTCTGTCCTCGCGCGACCAAACTCAAACCTAAACCCAATCAGAAGTCAGAATTCAGCTCACGCAATAGCGGCATCAAGTCCTGACGCGTCACTTCGCCGGATGAAACAGGTCGAAGCCTGCCAGCGCCACGACGCCGCTCACGACGATCAACGCAACCGAATGCTGGCCGAAGTAGAGCAGGGCGGCGGCCGACCAGCTCGTCAAGGCAAATGCGGCGATCTGTTTCATGCTCAGAAGTTCAACGCGACGGCCAGCAGGCCGCTTACCACGCCACACACGACGACCGCCAAGGTCACCACCGTCAGCACGCGTCGCGGAAACGAGCGGCTCAGCATCGCGATGGACGGAACGCTGATGAGCGGCAACGTCATCAGCAACGCGCCCGCCGGACCCGCCGCCATACCGAACGACAGCATCGCCTGAATGATCGGCACTTCGCCCGCAGTCGGAATGACGAACAGAGTGCCCGCTATCGCCAACGCAACGATCCACAGCAGACTGTTGTCGATGTCCGGTCCGATATGCGGAAACAGCCACGTGCGCGCCGCGCCGAGAATCAGCACGAGCACGATGTACTCCGGCACGAGCCGCAGCGTCATCGCGCCGAGAATCTTCAGCCAGCGCGTGAAAGCGGTGCCGGGCGCGTCGATCGTGACCAGCTGCGCAAGGGCCTCGCGCGATGCTTCGGCCTCCTTCGGCGTGACCATGCGATTCACCAGATAGCCGAGCCCGAACACCATCACGAGACCGAGCGCGAGTCGCAGCCCCATCCATTGCCAGCCGAGCACGAAACCCATGAAAATCAGCGTGGCCGGGTTGAGCGCGGTATTGCCGAGCCAGAACGCGATGGCCGCGCCGGGCGCCGCCTGACGGGCGCGCAATCCCGCGACGACCGGTGCCGCGCAACACGTGCACATCATGCCCGGCAACGACATCAGGCCGCCCTTCACGACGCTGCTGAAATCGCTGCGCCCCAGCGCTCGCGCGACCCATTGCGGCGGGATCAGCGCCTGCACGGCCGAGCCGAGTAGCAGCCCCAGCACCATCGCCTGCCAGATCGCCTTGCCGTAGGCGAGCGCGTAGTCGATGGCGGCTTGCCATGAAGCAGCCGGTGCGCTCGCCGAGGTACCCATCAGGATCGATTTGCCGATGGAATGCTGGCTCGCCGCCACGAACGCGCGGTTGTAATAGGGGAACCACTTCACATAGAAGAGTCCGACGACGGCGATCAGCAGGAAGACGATCCAGCCGAGTGCAATGCGCGGTTGCCGAAGGGTTGATTGCATGATGATGTCGATCGTTGAGTTAAATCAGATAGCGGCGAGCGCGCGCTGGTCGAGCCGGGTCAGGAGCGTTGCGGCCTGCTGGACGACATCGTCGTCGTTGGGCCGGAAATCCAATAATAGTGCTTGCGGCAGCCGGACAAAATGCTGATGGCTGCTCCGTGCGTACGCCGGATCGTAGTGACGCTCGATCAGTTCGTGAGCCAGACCGGCGCGCTGGTTGTCGTCGACCAGATGCTGCCAGCCCATGACGCGCTCGCGGCTGTGCAAACCGATCAGACGTTGCAATTGCGATTTAAGCGCATCGGGGTCGTCGAACAGATGCGCATAGTCATGTAGCAGGAACCTCGCACGGTCTTCCCGGCTCGACTGCACCTCGACACACGCGCCGCGATGAAACGTTTCGAGCAGCGCGGGCGGCAGTTCGACCGAGCCGATCCGCCGGCTTTCCGCTTCCACGAAAACGGGCCGGGCCGGATCGAATCCGCGCAGGGCGGCGACCAGTTGCGTGTCAAAACTCTTTTGCGAAGGTTGCTGCACGCCCGTCCATGCGCCGAGCAGGGAGCCGCGGTGCGCCGCCAGCGCTTCCAGGTCGAGCGTCTGCGCGCCGGCCTCGCGCAGCGCGGCGAGCAAACGCGTTTTGCCGCTGCCGGTCGGGCCCACGAGCGCGATATAGGTCAAGGTTCTGGGCAGCACCGCGAGCGTGTCGAGCGTGGCTCGCCGGTAGCTCTTGTAGCCGCCGTCCAGTTGCCGGGCCTGCCAGCCGATCATGTTGAACAGCGTGGTCATCGAGCCGGAGCGTTTGCCGCCGCGCCAGCAATAAATGAGCGGACGCCAGTTGCGCGGCCGGTCGGCAAAAGTGGTCTCGAGATGCTGGGCGATATTGCGCGCGACCAGTGCCGCGCCGATACGCGTGCCTTCGAAGGGCGACACCTGTTTGTACGCGGTGCCGACCCGCACGCGCTCTTCATTGCTCAATACCGGCGCGTTGATGGCACCCGGAATGTGATCTTCGGCAAACTCGAGAGGTGTGCGCACGTCGATGATTTCATCGAAATTCGCGGCTTGATCGAGTGTGACGAGGAGATTTTTCAAAATACGGTGTACGAACGACGGGCAGCGAAGGCCGAATTATCGCACGCGCCGAAAATGCCGGCCAAGCAGCGCGGCGCGCGCAAAAACGGCTCAGAGCACGTCGACCCGTGGCTCGCCATCGGCCATGTCTCCGATCACGCACGCCGCGCCGAAACCATCGGCGTGAAACAGCGCCAGCACGTCGTCGACGACCTCAGGCGCACACGACACCAGCAGTCCGCCCGACGTCTGCGGGTCGGTCAGCAAGGCGCGCGCGCCGGACGGCAACGAGGACGGCAGATGGATGTGCTCACCGTACGCGTCCCAGTTGCGCGCGGACGCGCCGGTCGATATGCCGGCCTCGACGAAGTCGACGACACCCGGCAGCCACGGCAGGTCCGCATAGCGCAACCGCGCAGTCAAATGAGAGCCGCGCGCCAGCTCCAGCGTATGCCCGAGCAAACCAAAGCCGGTGATGTCGGTCAATGCATGCACGCCGTCGAGCGCCGCGAGCGACGCGCCCGGGCGATTCAGTTGCGTGGTGGCCGCGATCATCGCCGCATAGCCGTTTGAATCCAGCCGGTCTTTCTTTAGTGCGGCGGACAGCACACCCACGCCCAGCGGCTTGCCGAGGATCAACACGTCGCCCGCTCGCGCACCGACATTGCGTTTGACTCGCCGCGGATCGACCACGCCGATCGCCACGAGACCATAGATGGGTTCCACGGAGTCGATCGAATGTCCGCCCGCGAGCGGAATGCCGGCGTCGGCGCAAACGGATTCGCCGCCCTTCAGGATCTCGGCAATTACGTCGTGCGGCAGCACATTGATCGGCATCCCGACGATCGCCAGCGCCATGATCGGCTTGCCGCCCATCGCATAGACGTCGGACAGCGCGTTAGTCGCGGCAATGCGGCCGAAGTCGTAGGGATCGTCGACGATCGGCATGAAGAAATCGGTGGTGGCGACAATCGCCTGCTCGTCGTTCAGCCGATAAACGGCGGCATCGTCGGCGGTATCGTTGCCGACCAGCAGATCGGGGAAAAACGGCAGAGGCGCGCTGCGCTTGAGCAGATCGGCCAGCAGCCCCGGCGCGATCTTGCAGCCGCAACCGCCGCCATGCGAGAGGCTGGTCAAACGCGGCGCAGCGGCGCCGATCGGGGTAAGGCTGGACGGCTTGATGGTCATGGCAGGGCTTGGCTCAGGCTGGGAAACCCCCGCATTATGGCGGGTGTTCGGCGACCACGCAGCGGACCACCGATGCAAGCCATCACTTGTTACTCCCCGCCCCCGTCCCATACAGCCCATTCTCGAAACCGCCCGCGCCTTGCGTCTTATGCCCCTGCCCGGCGGTCTTGCCGCGCCCCTTCGCCGATGCGCCGTCTTTGGTCTGCGGCTTGTACGACTCATGCACGGTCGAGGCGGCCGGGTCAGCCGCCGATCCCATGGCCGACGTTCGATTCTCCTGCTGCCCGGACCCATTGCCCTGAGTGATCTGCGCAAAAGCGGCGCCAGTCGAACCCAGCCATGCAACGCCGAGTCCGGTCACGCAGTAAAAGCTACGTAAAAACGCGCGTTTGAAGGCGCCGGCTGAATGAGAAGAGTCCATGAGTGTCGATCGTCCGGTCAAAGTTGAGCTACCCCAACGACGCAGCAGAAACAATACCCGGATCGTTGTCATCGCCACACTTTTCGCGCTGCACGACGGCATCGCGGCCACTATAATCGCCACCAGCACCTACAAAAAGCTGAGGACCCACATGCCCCACATGTCCCGGCGACAATTCCTGAAGGTTTCCGCTACCACGCTTGCCGGATCGAGCCTTGCCCTGATGGGTTTCTCGCCTGCACCCGCGTTAGCGGAGGTCCGTCAGTACAAGTTGTCGCGCACTACTGAAACCCGCAATACCTGTCCGTACTGTTCGGTCGGCTGCGGCATCCTGATGTACGGTCTGGGCGACAACGCCAAGAACGCCAAATCCAGCATCATCCATATCGAGGGCGATCCCGATCATCCGGTGAATCGCGGCACGCTGTGCCCGAAGGGCGCAAGTCTGATCGACTTCATTCATAGCCCGAGCCGTCTGAAGTACCCCGAGCATCGCGCGGCCGGCTCGAACGAGTGGACGCGTATTTCCTGGGAAGACGCGCTCGACCGCATCGCGAGGCTGATGAAGGAAGACCGCGACGCCAACTTCGTCGAAAAAACGGCGGACGGCAAGACGGTCAACCGCTGGCTGACCACCGGCATGCTCGCAGCATCCGCCGGTAGCAATGAAGTGGGATATCTGACGCACAAGACTATCCGTAGTCTTGGCATGCTCGCATTCGATAATCAGGCGCGTGTCTGACATGGTCCGACGGTGGCAGGTCTTGCCCCGACGTTTGGCCGTGGAGCGATGACGAACCATTGGGTCGACATCAAGAACGCGGATGTGATTCTCGTGATGGGCGGCAATGCGGCCGAGGCGCACCCGTGTGGATTCAAGTGGGTCACGGAGGCGAAGGCGCATCGCAAGGCAAGGTTGATCGTGGTCGATCCGCGCTTCACGCGCACGGCATCGGTCGCGGATTATTACGCGCAAATTCGCACCGGCTCGGACATCGTGTTCCTGGGCGGGGTGATCAACTATCTGCTCACGAACGACAAGATTCAGCACGAGTACGTGAAGAACTACACGGACATGCCGTTCATCGTCCGTGAAGATTTCTCGTTTACCGACGGCCTGTATTCCGGCTACGACGCCGGGAAGCGCAGCTACGACAAATCGACGTGGGACTACGAGCGTGGCGACGACGGCTTTGCCAAAGTCGACCCGACATTGCAGCACCCGCGCTGCGTGTATCAGCTGATGAAGCAGCACTACGCGCGCTATACGCCCGAGCAGGTCGAACGCGCCTGCGGCACGCCGAAGGAGAAGTTCCTCAGGGTGTGCGAGATGCTTGCATCGACCGCGGTGCCCGGCCGCGCCGGCACGATCCTGTACGCGCTCGGCTGGACGCATCACTCGGTCGGCGCGCAGATCATCCGCACCGGCGCGATGGTGCAACTGCTGCTGGGCAACATCGGCATTGCGGGCGGCGGCATGAATGCGCTGCGCGGTCACTCGAACATTCAGGGTTTGACCGACCTGGGCCTGATGTCGAATCTGCTGCCCGGCTACATGACGTTGCCGATGGAAGCCGAACAGGACTTCGACGCGTTCATCACGAAGCGCGCGACCCAGCCGTTGCGGCCGAACCAGCTGAGCTACTGGCGTAACTATCGCGCGTTCCACGTCAGCTTCATGAAGTCGTGGTGGGGCGATAACGCCACCGCCGACAATCAGTTCGGCTACGACTATCTGCCGAAACTCGACAAGTCGTACGACATGCTGCAGGTCTTCGAGCTGATGAACCAGGGCAAGATGACCGGCTACATCGCACAAGGCTTCAACCCGCTGGCCGCGGCGCCGAACAAGGCGAAAGTGGGCGCGAGTCTGGCGAAGCTGAAGTGGCTCGTCATCATGGACCCGCTCGCGACCGAAACGTCGGAGTTCTGGAAGAACTTCGGCGAGTTCAACGACGTCGATCCCGCCTCGATCCAGACCGAAGTGTTCCGTCTTCCCACCAGTTGCTTCGCGGAAGAACGCGGTTCGCTGGTCAGTTCGAGCCGCGTGTTGCAATGGCACTGGCAAGGCGCCGAGCCGCCGGGCGAAGCGAAGAGCGATCTGGAAATCATGTCGGGGCTGTGGCTGCGGATTCGCCGCGCGTATCAGCAGAACGGCGGCAAGTATCCCGACCCGATCCTGAAGATGAGCTGGCCGTATTCGAACCCGGAAAGCCCGACGCCCGAAGAACTCGCGATGGAGTTCAACGGCAAGGCGCTCGCCGACGTCACCGATCCGACCGACAAGACCAAGGTCCTCGCGAAAAAGGGCGAGCAGCTGGCGAGCTTCGCGCAGTTGCGCGACGACGGCAGCACGGCGAGCGGCTGCTGGATTTTCTGCGGCGCGTGGACCCAGGCCGGCAACCAGATGGGCCGGCGCGACAACTCGGACCCGACCGGCATCGGCAATACGCTGAACTGGGCGTGGGCCTGGCCGGCGAACCGGCGGATTCTGTACAACCGCGCTTCGTGCGATGTCGCGGGCAAACCGTTCGACCCGACCCGCAAGCTGATCGCGTGGAACGGCAAGACGTGGAGCGGTCCGGACATTCCCGACTTCAAGGTGGACGAACCGCCGGAAAACGGCATGAACCCGTTCATCATGAATCCGGAGGGCGTGGCGCGGTTCTTCTCGCGCGACGGTCTGGTGGAAGGGCCGTTCCCCGAACACTACGAGCCGTTCGAAACGCCGCTGGGCTACAACCCGCTGCATCCGGACAACAAGGCGGTCGTCAGCAGTCCGGCGGCACGCGTGTTCCCGGACGACCGGGCGGCGTTCGGCACGCACGAGAATTTCCCGCATACGGCGACCACCTACCGTCTGACCGAGCATTTCCACTACTGGACCAAGCACGCCCGCCTGAACGCGATCGTGCAGCCGCAACAGTTCGTGGAGATCGGCGAGGACCTGGCGAAGGAAGTGGGCGTGGTCGCGGGCGACCGCGTGAAGGTGTCGTCCAATCGCGGCCACATCGTCGCGGTGGCGCTCGTGACCAAGCGGATCAAACCGCTGATGATCGAAGGCAAAAAAGTGCAGACCGTCGGCTTGCCCTTGCATTGGGGTTTCAAGGGGCTCGCCAAAGCGGGCTATCTCGTCAACACGCTGACGCCCTCCGTGGGCGACGGGAATTCGCAAACACCGGAATTCAAGTCGTTCCTCGTCAAGGTCGAAAAGGCATAAGGAGAAGAGATGGCACTGCAATCACTGGATATCAAACGCCTGTCGGCCACGACCCTGCCTGAACCGCAGGTGCGCGAGCCGGTTACGGGCACCGTCGCGAAGCTGATCGACGTGTCCAAATGCATCGGCTGCAAGGCGTGTCAAACGGCCTGTATGGAATGGAACGATCTGCGCGACGAGATCGGCACCACGACCGGCATCTACGACAACCCGCGCGATCTGTCCGAGCATTCGTGGACGGTGATGCGCTTCTCGGAGTACGAGAACACCGAAGGCGATCTCGAATGGCTGATCCGCAAGGACGGCTGCATGCACTGCGAAGACCCGGGCTGCCTCAAGGCGTGCCCGTCGCCGGGCGCGATCGTGCAGTACACCAACGGCATCGTCGACTTTCACGAGGAAAAATGCATCGGCTGCGGCTACTGCGTGACCGGTTGCCCGTTCAACGTGCCGCGCATTTCGAAGCAGGACAACCGCGCGTATAAGTGCACGTTGTGTTCGGATCGCGTGGCGGTCGGCCAGGAACCCGCTTGCGTGAAGACCTGCCCGACCGGTGCAATCATGTTCGGCACCAAGGAGGACATGAAGCAGCAGGCCGCCGATCGTGTGGAAGACCTGAAGGAGCGCGGCTTCCAGAACGCCGGGTTGTACGATCCTGCCGGCGTGGGCGGCACGCACGTGATGTACGTGCTGCATCATGCGGACAAGGCCAACCTGTACCACGGTTTGCCACAGAATCCGAAGATCAGCGCGATGGTCGCCATCTGGAAGGGACTGGCCAAACCGCTGGCGCTGGCCGGCATTGCGTTCGCGGCGCTGGCCGGGTTCTTCCACTACACGCGCGTGGGGCCGAACGAAGTGAGCGAGGCGGAAGAAGCCGAAGCCCAGCATGAAGCCGATGAAGCAGACCGTTCGCGGGAGGCATCTAATGAAACACGTTGAACCTCATGAGCGCCGCGGCGAACCCGCGGTGCTGCGGGATGTGAAAGGCAACAGCCTGATCCAGCGCTACACGCCCAACGAACGCACCAATCACTGGATTACCGCGATCACGTTCGTGCTGCTGGCGCTCTCGGGCCTCGCCATGTTTCATCCGGCGATGTCGTGGCTCTACGCGATCTTCGGCGGCGGACAATGGACGCGTATCCTGCATCCGTTCGTGGGCTGTGTGATGTTCCTGTCGTTCCTGATTCTGGCGCTGCGCTTCTGGCACCACAACTATCTGGACCGCGCGGACATTCAATGGATGAAGCAGATCGGCGACGTGCTGAACAATCGCGAAGACCGGCTGCCCGCCATCGGCAAATACAACGCCGGCCAGAAGCTGCTGTTCTTCACGATGGTGCTTTGCCTGCTGCTGTTGCTCGCGAGCGGCATCGTCATCTGGCGGCGCTATTTCTCGTTCTATTTTCCGATCGAGATCATTCGTGCGGCGGCGCTGGTTCATGCGGCGGCGGCCTTCGTGCTGATCGTCGGGATCGTCGTGCATATTTACGCGGCGCTGTGGATCAAAGGTTCCATCGGAGCGATGACGCGCGGTACGGTCACGTACGGTTGGGCGCGCAAGCATCATCCGAACTGGTTCAAAGAGATCATCGGCAAATCAAGCCGTCTGTAGCTTCAAGAGGTCGACACAGTGGTTCAACGCATTCTCGAAGCCGGCGATATCGAATCGCTCGATCACACGGCGATTCCCCGTCTGCGCATGCCGGAACGCCTCGCGGTGTTTCCGGCGCGCGCCGCGCGGCTGCGGCAACTGGCGGCCCGCGACAATCCGATTGCCGGCTATCTGCGTCTGATGGCCGCGCTCGCCGACGCGCAGCAACACGTTCTGCAAGGCTTCAAGGCGCGGCCGCCGAGCGCCGAACTGATCGCCAGCGCCCAGGCGCATTCCATGCCGCTCGTGCCCGCGTTATCGGGTGCGCGCGATCCGGCCTGGCGCGCGGTCCTGCTGCAACTGCTCGACCGGGTCGAAGCCGCCGGTCCGCTGACTGAGCCGCTCGCCGCCCTGTTCGAACAGCTTCGCCGACTCGACGAAGCCGCGCTCGAAGCGCAGGCCGACTCGCTGTTCGCACAGCGTTTCGGCGAAGTCGATCCGGCCAGCGCCCCCTTCATCATGGCCGCGCTGCAAGTGGTGTGGACCGATCTGGCCGCCGACATCGACAAACGCGCGGTGCCGTATCTCGAGACGCTCGGCCTGTGTCCCGTGTGCGGCTCGCATCCGGTGGCGAGCCTCGTGCGCGTCGGCGGACAGCATGACAATTACCGCTATCTGCAATGCGGTCTGTGCGCGACCGAGTGGCACATGGTGCGGGCGAAATGCTCGAACTGCGATTCGACCAAAGGCATTGCGTATCACGTCGTCGGTTCGCCGGACGCCGACCAGGCCACGCGCGAAAGCGAATCGGACAAGGCCGCGCTGAAGGCCGAGTCGTGCGACGAATGCCACACCTACCGCAAGCTCGGCATCCAGTCGAAAGACTACGATTTCGAGCCGTTCGCGGACGACCTCGCGAGTCTCACGCTGGACCTGCTGATGGGCGCCGAAGGGTATCGCCGCGCGTCGCCGCATCCGTGGCTGTGGCCCGAGCAGAGCGAGGACGCAACCAACCCTGACGACGAGTCCGCAGAATGACGGGCGTGCCAGCATGATCGTCGGCACGGCGGGGCATATCGATCATGGCAAGACGAGTCTCGTGCGCGCGCTGTCGGGCGTCGATACCGACCGGCTGAAAGAAGAAAAAGCACGCGGCATTTCCATCGAACTCGGTTACGCCTACGTGCCGCTCGAGAACGGCGACGTGCTCGGCCTGATCGACGTGCCCGGTCACGAGAAGCTCGTCCACACGATGACGGCCGGCGCGAGCGGCATCGACTTCGCACTGCTGGTCATCGCCGCCGACGACGGCGTGATGCCGCAAACCCGCGAGCATCTGGCGATCGTCGAACTGCTCGGCATCCGGCGCGGTGCCGTTGCGCTGACCAAGATCGACCGCGTGGACCCGCAGCGGCTTGCGGAGGTGCGAGCCGAAGTGAGCGCATTTATAAGCGGCAGTACGCTGCGCGACGCGCCCGTGTTCGCCACCAACGCCCTGAGTCCCGACGACCCCGGCGTCGCCGCGTTGAAGGCGCATCTGCATGCCGCCGCTGCCGAATGGCGCCGGCGTCGCGACGATGGTTTGTTCCGGCTGGCGATCGACCGCGTTTTTACGCTGGCGGGTCAGGGCACGATCGTGACCGGAACCGTGGTCGCCGGTCGCGTGACGGTCGGCGAGACTTCGATGCTGGCGCCGAAGCAGCAACCGGTGCGGATCCGCAGCATTCACGCACAGAACCGCCCGGCCGGGACCGGCCATGCGGGCGAGCGCTGCGCATTGAACCTCGCCGGTATCGAGAAGAGCGCGATCGACCGCGGCGACTGGATCGTCGATCCGCGTCTGGCCGAGGCATCGGAGCGGTTCGACGTGACGCTGCGACTTTTGCCCGACGCGTCGCTGACGCTCGAGCACTGGGCGCCGTTGCACGTGCATCTCGGCACGCAGCATCAGGTCGCGCACGTTGCGCTGCTCGATGGCGACAGACTGGCTGCAGGCCAGAGCGGGCGTGTCCAGCTGGTATTCGAGCGACCCATGTGCGCGTTGCCCGGCGATCGCTTCGTGGTGCGCAACGCGCAGGCAAACCGAACCGTGGGCGGCGGCCATGTGCTCGATCCGTTCGGCGCCGTACGCAAGCGCCGCTCGCCGGAACGGCTGGCCTGGCTCGATGCGATACAGACGCTGCTCGATACCGGCACGCTCGACGCGATCCTCGCGCGCGCGCCGAACGGCGTCGCGCGTTCGCTGCTGGAGCGGCTGACCGGCATGCCGGCAGCGGCGCTCGTGTTGCCGCCCGACACGCACACGGTGCCGCTTGCCGGCGACGACGCGCTACTGGTCGCCGACGCGCAATGGCAGGCACTCACAGCGCGCCTGACGGACGCGCTCGAGCACTATCACGTGCGCTCGCCGGACGAACTCGGCCCGGACGCGTCGCGGTTGCGACGCATCGCGGCGCCGCTCGCGGACGATCTGCTGTGGCGTGCGCTCGTCGATAACGCGGCTGCGCGTGGCGACATCGTCAAGCAGGGACCGTGGCTGCATCTGCCGGGTCATGCGGTTACGCTCGACGAGGCCGACCGCGCGCTCGCGGCGCGTTGCCTGCCCGCGCTCGAAGCGGGGCGTTTCGAGCCGCCGTGGGTCCGCGATCTGGCGGCCACGTATAGCGCGCCCGAAGAGCGCGTGCGTCAGTTATTGCGCAAACTCGCGCGCCAGGGCGAGTTGTTCCAGGTGGTGCGGGATCTGTTCTATCCGTTGCAGACCATCCGCGAACTGGCGTCGATCGCGGCTGCGGAAGCGCGGAACAACGCTGGAACGGTCGCTGCCGCGCCGTTTCGCGACGTCACCGGGCTGGGGAGAAAGCGTTCGATCCAGCTGCTGGAGTTTTTCGACCGGGTCGGCTATACGCGGTTTCACAATGGCCTGCATGTGCTGCGGCCCGACAGCCGCTGGCTCGACCTGCTTTGAGCGGTGCGGCGGGCTCGCGCCGCCGAAGTCCGGGCGCAGGCGAAGCGGCTATAATCCGGCTGCATCGTGCCCGGGATGCCGGCCGACGCCGGTAAAAACCGGTAGAACTCAGTCACCATGGGAAGGCATTCGTACCCGGTGGTGCGGCTGGACTTCAAATCCAGTTGAGGACGTCAAGCGTTCTCAGGTCGGTTCGACTCCGGCTGCCTTCCGCCAGACACTCCCTTCGGGGTAGTCCCTATTTTCAGCCGCAGTCCCTCTCCGCACGCGACAGCCTGGCGTGAGCGCGATATCCCAAGGGTCCGGCAAACCTGTTTTTGGAATTTCCCCATGGAAATTAAAGTCAACTTTCTCGATAAGCTCCGCCTGGAAGCCAAATTCGATGACTTCACGGTCGTAGCCGACCAGCCCATCCGCTATAAAGGCGACGGTTCGGCGCCGGGCCCCTTCGATTATTTTCTGGCTTCGTCGGCTTTGTGCGCCGCGTACTTCGTGAAGCTGTACTGCGTGACCCGCAATATTCCGACCGAGAATATTCGCCTCTCGCAGAACAATATCGTCGATCCGGAAAACCGCTACCAGCAGATCTTCAAGATTCAGGTCGAGTTGCCCTCGGATATCACGGAAAAAGACCGCCTGGGTATCCTGCGTTCCATCGATCGTTGTACGGTCAAGAAGGTCGTGCAAGCCGGCCCCGAGTTCGTGATCGAAGAGGTCGAGAATCTGGACGCCGACGCTCAGTCCTTGCTGACGCTGAAGCCGGCTACCGATGCCAGCACCTATATCGTCGGCAAGGATCTGCCGCTGGAGCAGACCATCGCGAACATGTCGGGCCTGCTGGCGAGCCTCGGCATGAAGATCGAAATCGCTTCGTGGCGCAATATCATTCCGAACGTGTGGTCGTTGCATATTCGCGACGCGCATTCGCCGATGTGCTTCACCAACGGCAAGGGCTCGACCAAAGAAAGCGCGTTGGCCTCGGCGTTGGGCGAGTTTATCGAGCGCCTGAACTGCAACCATTTCTATGGTGGAGCGTTCTGGGGCGAAGACATCGCCAATGCGGAGTTCGTGCATTACCCGAACGAGCGCTGGTTCAAGCCCGGCCGGAAGGACGCGCTGCCGGCCGGCATTCTGGACGAGTATTGCCTCGAAATTTATAACCCCGACGGCGAGTTGCGCGGCTCGCATCTGTACGACACCAACTCCGGCAACAAGCAGCGCGGCATCGTTGCGCTGCCGTTCGTGCGGCATTCGGACGGCGAAGTCGTGTATTTCCCGTCCAACCTGATCGAGAACCTGTTCGTCAGCAATGGCATGAGCGCCGGCAATACGCTCGCCGAAGCGCAGGTGCAATGTCTGTCGGAAATTTTCGAACGGGCGGTCAAGCGCGAAATCCTGGAAGGCGAATACGCGTTGCCCGACGTGCCGCAAGAAGTGCTCGCGAAATACCCGGGCATCCTGGCCGGCATTCAGGGACTGGAAGAGCAGGGCTTTCCGGTGCTCGTGAAGGACGCGTCGCTCGGCGGCATGTACCCGGTCATGTGCGTCACGTTGATGAACCCGCGCACGGGCGGTGTGTTTGCGTCGTTCGGCGCGCACCCGAGCTTCGAGGTAGCGCTGGAGCGCAGTCTGACGGAGTTGCTGCAGGGACGCAGTTTCGAAGGCCTCAACGACTTGCCTCAGCCCACCTTCGTCAGTAATGCCGTGACGGAACCGAATAACTTTGTCGAGCACTTCATCGATTCGAGCGGTGTGGTGTCGTGGCGCTTTTTCAGCGCCCGATCGGATTACGAATTCGTCGAATGGGATTTTTCCGGCAAGGGTGAAAACTCCAATGCCGATGAAGCCGCGACCCTGTTCGGCCTTCTCGAAAGCATGGGCAAAGAGTCGTACATGGCGGTGTATCACCAGCTGGGGGCCGTAGCGTGCCGGATTCTGGTGCCGGGTTATTCAGAGGTGTATCCGGTCGAAGATCTGGTTTGGGACAACACGAACAAGTCGCTGCTGTTTCGTGAAGACATTCTGAACGTGCATCGTCTGGACGATGCCGCTCTGGCGGCGCTGCTCGAGCGGCTGGAGAACAACGAACTGGACGAGCACTCCGATATCGCCACGTTGATCGGCATCGAATTCGACGAGAACACCGACTGGGGCCAGCTCACCGTGCTCGAGTTGAAGCTGTTGATTCATCTCGCCTTGCAGCAGTTCGAAGAGGCGCAGGAATTGACGGGCGCTTTCCTGCAGTACAACGACAACACGGTCGAGCGGGGACTGTTTTACCAGGCCTTGAACGTGGTGCTGGAGGTGCTGCTCGATGACGAGCTCGAACTGGACGACTATGCGTTCAACTTCCGCCGCATGTTCGGCGACGCCCGGATGGACGCGGTCATGGGTTCGGTGGATGGCAGCGTGCGCTTCTTCGGACTGACGCCGACGAGTCTGAAACTGGAAGGTCTCGACCGGCATCAACGGCTGATCGACAGTTACAGGAAACTGCATCAGGCGCGGGCCAAAGCGGCGGCGACGGCGGGCTAGCCGGCCGTCCGGGCGTCGCTTTCGCAGTTGCCGCGGTCCGGGAACGACTTTTGCGCAGTGGTCTGGTCGGTCCTACGTCGCCACGCCATCAGCGGGAGAAAAATCTTGAACGCCCAGGTTGAAAATCCAACGCCACCCGCCGTCCCCACGGGCCTGCCCATCGAACTTCGTCCGGCGGCCGAGCCGGTCCGCGTGCTGGTCGTGGACGATTCCCGCCCGTCCGCGGACGCGCTCAGCGCCTATCTGGAAGCGGGGGGCATGAGCGTGCGCACCGTCTACCATGGCTCGGACGCGCTGCGCGAGGCCAAAGCGTGGATTCCCGACTGCATCGTTCTCGACGTCGCCATGCCCGGTCTGTCCGGTATTGGGGTGGCCGCCGCGCTGCGCAGAGTCGAGGCGACCTCGAAGATTCCGCTGCTGGCGTTTACTGCATTCGATACCCGCGATCACGTGCTGGAAATGCAAAGAGTCGGTTTCGACGCGGTGTGCCGGAAGCCTGCCGAACTGACCGAACTCGAAGACCTGATTTTCCAGCTGCTCGGCGGCCGACCGGCATAGGCATAGCGGTTGCTCGAACGATAAGGTCCGCAGTCACTCCTGCGGCTAACCGTATCGACGAGGAGATCAACATGCAAGCCACAGCAGAACACAAGACCCGGGCCAACGCCGACACTGGCACCGACGCTCCCGACGCACTCGTTTTTCTCGAAAGCGAGCACCGTGCAGTCGAAAAACTGTTCGACGCATTCAAGCGCGCAAAAGACGACGATCTGGACGCCAAATCGACACTCGTGCAACGCGCTTGTGAAGAGCTGTCGATTCACACCATTCTCGAAGAAGAACTGTTATATCCCGCCGCTCAACGCGCATTACCCGACAGCGACAAGCTCGATGTCGAAGAAGCGTATATCGAGCACTTTCTCGTCAAAACCCTGATTGCGAAGTTCGAGTCGATGAAAGCCGGCGACAAGGGTTTCGATGCGACTTTCAAAGTGATGAGCGAGATGGTCGGCCATCACGTCGAGGAAGAAGAGGAAGAGCTCTTCCCGGAGTTGCGCAAAACGAAACTCGATCTGCACGAGCTCGGCGCAAAGATGGTCACGCGCAAGGCGGAGTTGCAACGCAAGCTGGATGCGGTCGGCAGCCGGTCGGTCGGCGACAACACTGCGCGGCTGTAATGCGGCCACGAAGCGGCACGAAGCGGCCACCAGGCGCCGTGCGGCGATAACCAAAGCCGCTTCGCCCCTCCCACACTCCAGGAAGAAAACCGCATGACGTTAGAGCAGCGGCTACGCAGCATGCGCAAGACCATGCGCGACATGTTCGGCATCGCACGTTTGCGGGCCGGTCAGGAAGACATCATCCGCAGCGTGCTGGAACGGCGCGACACCCTCGCCACCATGCCGACCGGCGCGGGTAAGTCGCTCTGTTATCAATTGCCCGCCTTGCATCTCGACGGCACGACGCTGGTGGTGTCGCCGCTCATCGCGCTGATGAAGGATCAGGCGGACAAACTGGTGGCCGCGGGTATCGATTGCACGCTGGTGAACAGTACGTTGCGCAGCCGCGAGGAACGCGACGCATTGCGACGTATCTGCGAAGGCCAGGGCGGAATCGTATTCGTCACGCCGGAGCGGCTGGCGCAGCCGGCGTTCATGGAGGTGCTGCAGTCGCGCGAGGGGCACGGCGTCGGCCTGGTCGTGGTCGACGAAGCGCATTGCGTCTCGCAATGGGGCCACGATTTCCGGCCGGCGTTTCTGGAGATCGTTCATGCGGTCAAGGCGCTCGGGCAACCGCCGGTGCTGGCGCTGACCGCCACGGCTACTGCCCCCGTGCTCGAAGATATCGCCCGCTCGTTGGGATTGCGCGATCCGCGCGTGGTGCGCACCGGCACCTTGCGCGAGAACCTGCGCTATCGCGTGGTCCAGGTCAGCGTGGGCGGCGGCAAGGACGGCTCGGTGCGCGCGGCGCAGGCCAAACGCGAGCAGTTGCTCGACGTGGTTTCGTCGATCCAGGGTTGCGGCATCGTCTACGCGGCGACAATACGCGACGTCGAGGAAATCTATGCGGTGCTCGCGGAAGCCGGCGAGTCCGTGTCGCGTTATCACGGCAAGCTGAGTCCGGGCGCGCGCGAAGCCGCTCAGGACGCGTTCATGTCGGGCGAGACGCGCCTGATGGTCGCGACCAACGCGTTCGGCATGGGCATCGACAAGGCCGACATACGCTTCGTGCTGCATTATCAGATGCCGGGCAGTCTCGATGCTTACTATCAGGAAACAGGCCGCGCCGGGCGCGACGGGCAACCGGCCGACTGCGTGCTGCTGTTCGATCTGAACGACCGGCGCATCCAGCAGTTCTTCCTCGCCGGCCGCTATCCGGGCATCGAACTGGCTCAGCGTCTGTACGACACCCTCGTCGCCCATTGCAAGGAAGTGCCCGCAGGCGTTACCCTCGCCAGACTCAAAGCGGCGTTGCCCGAAGTGGGCGGCGGCAAACTGGAAGTCGCGCTCGGCATGCTGGTGGACGCGCGAGTGGCGAGTCGCGACCGGCAGCGGCGTTATCGTCCGCGATTGCACGACGGCATCCGCGATAGCGCGCACGACGCGGTCACGAAAGCGGTCGCGCAATTCGAAGCCATGAGCGTGCGCGACAAGGCGACCCTGCAACGGATGATCGACTACGCGCAAACCGGTGAATGCCGCTGGCGCGAAATTCTCGACTATTACGGCGATACGCCTTCGATGCAGCGCTGCGGCGTCTGCGACAATTGCGTGAATCCGCCGCAAATCGAGGTGGGTAAGCCCGACATTGCCGTGGGCGACGCATTGCTGGAAGCGAACCTCGCGAACGATTTGACGCGACCGAAGCCATGGCTACCCGGCGACGCGGTCCGTGTCCCGAGATTCGGCGCGGGAGAGGTGGCGCTCGCGAACGGCGAGCAGGTGGCGATTCTGTTTCCAGACGGCAGAACACGAACGTTCATGTCGAACTACGTGAAGGCGGCCCGGCGCGCGGGCTGACTCCACCCATAACAAAACGCAAAAGGAGCAGCTATGCATTCAGGCGACACGGCGGCACACGCATCGTTATCACGAGAACCTTACGGCACGACGAATAACGGCGAACCGGTCACCTGCTACACGCTGCGCAATTCCCGTGGCATTACCGTCAAATTCCTGAGTTACGGCGGTGTTATCTGCGAACTGCTCGCACCGGGTCGCGATGGCCGGGTAGCGAATATCGTGCTCGGCTTCGCCACGCTGGCCGATTACGAAAAGCTGAACCCTGATAGTCATTTCGGCGCGTTGATCGGGCGCTACGCGAACCGGATTGCAAGAGGGCGCTTTACGCTGGACGGCAGCGAATACACACTGCCTGTCAACGACACGCCGAATACGCTGCACAGCGGCCCGGCAAGTTTCGACACCAAAGTCTGGCAAGTGGAGCCGATCGAGGTCGCGCACGGTGCCGGCGCGGTGTTGACCTATATCAGTCCGGACAAGGAGAACGGTTTCCCCGGAGAACTGACGGTCACCGTCACTTACACGCTGACCGACGACAATATTTTCCGTATCGACTATCGCGCGACGACCGATCGACCCACCGTCGTCAATTTAACCAATCACAGCTATTTCAATCTTGCGGGCGAGGGTAGCGGCAACATCGAAAGACAAACTATCCAGATTGCCGCTTCACGCTATACGCCGACCGACACCATGTCGATTCCGACCGGCGAAATAGCCGGGGTGGAAGGCACGCCGCTCGACCTGCGCGAGCGCATCGTCATTGGAGAGCGCTTGCGCGATCCGTTTCAGCAAATGATCTATGCGCGCGGTTTCGATCACAACTGGGTGCTGGATAAAGCCGCTGAATCCAGCCCGTCCATTCCGCAATTCGCCGCGCGCGCAACCGACCCGGCGAGCGGCCGCGTTCTCGAGCTTTATACGACGCAGCCGGGATTACAGTTCTATACCGGTAATAGTTTGAAAGGCAATGCGGTAGGGCCAACGGGAAAGGCTTATCGTCAGGGCGACGGATTCGCGCTCGAAGCAGAGCATTTTCCCGACTCGCCTAATCAACCCGCTTTTCCGAATACGGTGTTGCGACCCGGCGAGCTATTTCACGAAATCACCGAGTGGCATTTTGCAATTGAACCGGATTGAGTCCATTACTGCGCCGGGTCGATAAGCCGCATCCAATCAATGCGCATAATCCAACTCGCGTTACGTTATCTCCCGTACACTCCGTTCGCAAAAGTCGCTCTAGCCAGTGCTTTATTCCAATTTGACGTGACCTCAAATCAAACGTTGTGATGGTACACTCAGACCCGCCGGAACCTGTGTGACAAGGGTCTTGGTGTTTCAAGTGCAACGCTGGTTTGAATCACGTCCATGGCGCATTCAAAGTCGCATTCGCATTCATTGCGACGGCTACTCAGTGGACTCCTCCGAACACCCAACTGCGTTTCCCGGATTCCTCAGGTTCTATTACCGTGTACTCTCAGACGCAAATCGACCCGGTTGTCAGCTTCCGCAACTCGCAGCGCGAGCAGGTGCGTGGCACCATCATCAACCTCCAGCGAAAGTCTTTGGTCATGGAGGTCTATAACCCCTACTCCATCGTGCAGGTCAGCGAGGTATTAAGCGACCTCAGCGTGCGCATGGGTAGCAAGAACGCCTATCTGGGTAAGGCGGTTGTCGTCAGTCTCGTGAACACCGGTTTGACCGCGGTGGTGTCACTAGCGTTGATCGACGAGTGGCGCGAGTTGAGCGTACTGTCCAACGAGCCTCAGTCGGTCGGGCGCGAAGCCGAACTCTTCATTAGCGACTGGGACGCCCGATTCAACATTCGCCGCGACTATCAGATCGTCGTGAATGAAATGCGCGCGTTTCTTTCGGAAGTCTCGCGCTGGGTCGAGCAGGTCGACCTGACGGAAAGTTTGCCGAAAGCCGACGGGCGGCTACGCGAAGATCTGTTTTACGAGCTCGCGACGCCCATCATGCAGAAGGTGAAGTCCTACCTCGTGCGTCTGGAGGGGGAGGCTCAACTGGTGGATGCCGAACTGGCGCCGGTGCATCGCACGTACGCGCAATCGGCTTTGCATCCGCTGCTGCTGCGCGCGCCTTTTGTCTACCGGACCTTCACCAAGCCGCTGGGTTACGCCGGCGACTACGAGATGGTCAACCAGATTCTGAGCGACCCGCAGCAGGGGCCGACCACTTACTTCCAGATCGTCAATACGGCGTTCCTCAAGGCCGCGGTCGCCACCGCGCACCGCAACCGTATTACGCTGCTCATCGACTTCCTGACACGCCAGGCCGAAAAGGCGCGTCGTGCGGGCCGGCCGTTCCGCGTGCTCAACGTGGGTTGCGGACCGGCGTTCGAAATCCAGCGCTTCGTGCGCGAATTCGACCGACCCGATCTGCTGTCTTTCCAGCTGGTGGATTTCAGCGAGGAAACGCTGGCGTTCACAAAAGAGTCGATCGAACGCTCGGCCAGTGAAGCCGGGCGTAAGGTGTCGGTGGAGACGGTGCATCAGTCGGTGCACGACCTGCTCAAACGCAAGATCACGCCCGACCCGTCGCTGCGCGAATTCGACGCGGTGTATTGTGCGGGTCTGTTCGACTATCTGTCGGACAAGGTCTGCGCGCGCCTGTTGAGCTACTTCGCAGCCCGCACCAAACCCGACGGCCAGTTGCTGGTCACCAACGTGCACTCGATGAATCCCGAGAAGTACGGCATGGAACATCTGCTCGAGTGGTACCTGATTTACCGGAACGAGGCGGGTATGAGTTCGCTGCTGCCCACCCAGTCCACGGGACACAAACTCTACGTCGACGAGACCGGAGTGAATGTGTTCGCGGAAGCCACGATCCTCTGACACGTCCGTAGACATCCATCCATGAGTACGCGTCAACTGCAAACAGGCTATCAAACCGAGCTGGCGGATTTCCGTGTGAATTTCAGCCGGGGAGGCGCGTACACGGCGATCGTGCTCGTGCTGCTCGGCGTGGGCCTCGATTTCGCGCAATATCCGCAGTACGAGGTGGCGTTCGCGTTTGCGCGGGTGCTCGTCTCGTTGCTGATCGGCGGCATCGTGCTGTTGCTCGGCACGCCGTTCGGACGCCGCTTCGCGCCGTGGTTGACGCTCTCGTGGCTGCTGCTGCCGCAGGTCATGATTTCATGGATGATCTGGCGCACCGACGGCGTGCTGTCGCCGTACTACATGGGGTTGAATCTCGCCATTTTCGCGTCGGGCATTGCGTTGCCCTTCGGGCTCTGGCAAAACCTGATCTTCGGCTTGCTGTCGTGCTTCCTGTACCTGATCGCGTGCATGCTGCATCCCGTCGGCATCCTGCCGTCGGGCACGATGACGGTCAATCTGCTGCTGCTTCTGTTCGCCGCCGGTGCGAGCGCGGTCTACACGTTCTTCAACGAGCGTGTGCGCTTCATGCTGTTTCGCCTGAAGGCCGAGGTGTCGCAGAAGAATAACGAGCTCGAGGTCATCAACCGTCAGTTGCTCGACATCAAGGGGCAACTGCTGCAGCAGGAGAAAATGGCGGCTATCGGTACGCTGGCCGCGGGTCTGCTGCACGAAGTGAACAACCCGGTGAATTTCTGTCTGATGGCTATCGAGGTCGCGCTGGAAGAACCGGTGGCGAAAGCGGAACCCACGCTGCTCGAATGTCTCGTCGACGCGCGCCAGGGCATGCAGCGCATCCAGCATATCGTGTCGGACCTGAAGACCTTTGCGTACCGCAAGCCCGGCGCCGAAGCGGAAGTGGGCACGCCGTTCCTGTTCGAGAAAGCGCTCGACTCCGCTATCCGCCTCATCGCGCACGAGTTGCGCGGGGTTGCCGTGACGCGCGAGTTGCCCGCCGATACGCTGGTGCAAGGCGACGAAGCGGCCATCATCGGCGTGCTGATCAACCTGCTCTCCAACGCCGTCCTCGCCATGCGCAAGGCCGGCACGGAGAAGCCGGCAATCCACATCACGGTGAGCTGGCAGGAAGAACGCCTGCACGTGACGGTGCGCGACAACGGCCCCGGCATCGCGGACGAACATCTCGCCCGCGTGTTCGAACCGTTTTTTACGACGCGTGAGGTAGGCCAGGGTCTGGGTCTGGGCCTGTCGATCAGCTATACCGTCATCGAGCGTCATGGCGGCCGGCTCTTTGCCGAGAGCGAACTGGGAAGCTGGGCGGCATTCAGCTTCGATCTGTCGCGTGTCGCGTGAGCCGGCCATGAACGACCTCCTGGCCGCACGGCCCACTCTCCTCTACGTCGACGACGAAGAACTGGCGTGCAAGTATTTTGCCCGCACGGTCGGCGCGGACTACGAGGTTCTGCTGGCGCGCACCAGCGCCGAAGCGCTCGCTATCCTGCTGCAGGACAGCGCCCGCATCGCCGTGCTGGTCACGGATTTCCGCATGCCCGGCGGCGACGGCGGCGAACTGCTGCGGCAGGTCGCGCTGGACTACCCCCACATCGTGCGCATTCTCGTTACGGCCTACGCCGACAAAGACGTGCTGATGCAAACGGTCAACACGGGCGAAGTATTCCGCATTCTCGAAAAGCCGCTGACGGTCGCCGCGGTGCGCGATACATTGCGCCTCGCGTTCGAGCGTTATCGTGAACGCGCGCTGCAGAATCAGCGCCTCACGGCGATGGACGAAACCCTCGCGTTTCTAGCGCATGAACTGAATACGCCGCTGGCGTCCATCGCGCTGAACGCGCGCAGCATTGAAAGCGGCGATGGCGTGGAGCAGGACGGGCCGCGCGATGTCGACGGCGCCGCCCGGGCGATGCGCGAGAGCGCGCAGTATTGCATCGCGGTGCTCTCGTCGTTCTGGCGCTCGATCCACAACGGCCGGCGCCAACCGGCGGAGAGCGAAGCCCGCAGCGAGATCACGGCGGAAGGACTCGTCGCCGCCCTGCTCGACACCTACCCGTTCGCGACCACGCAACGTTCGTGGATCCAGGTCGAGGTAATCGAAGACTTCGCCGTGACGACGCAGCCGAACTGCGTGGCGCTGGTGCTGTCTTCGCTGTTGTCCAACGCGTTGCGCGCGCTCTCCGAGGTCCCCTCGCCGGCGGTGCGCTTTACCGTGCTGGCCGGGCCGACCCCGAGCATCCGCGTGTGGGACAACGGCCCAGGCATTCCGCCTGAGATCAAGAACCGGCTGTTGACGGACCCGGTCACCACCCACGCGAAATCGGGTGGCAACGGGCTGGGCCTGATTCTCTGCAACCGTGTCATGCAGTCTTGTGGTGGCGGCATCCGGATCGAGTCCACGTCAGGGGGAGGTACCACCGTCATGCTGGATTTCCCCCATATCAAAGGTCAAATGGACAGGAGTTTTTAATGAACGAAGCGAATGCCACGCAAGACTCGGCACCGGCGATCATCTTCGTTGATGACGAAGCCACGGCCGTCAAATATTTCCAGCGCGCCATCGGCAGCCTGGCGCCGGTGCTGACCGGCGGCTCGGTGGAAGAGGGCAAGGCGCTACTCGACGCGCACGGCCACAGGGTCGGGGTGCTCGTTTCCGACCAGCGCATGCCGGGCGAATTCGGCAACGAACTGCTGCGCTACGCGAGCGAACGGTACCCGCATATCGTGCGGATCCTGACGACGGCGTACTCGGAAATCGACCAGACCGTCGCGGCCGTCAACCTGGGTCATATCCACCGCTACATCAAGAAGCCGTGGGACATCACCGCGCTGCGCATCGAACTGAAGCAGGCGCTCGAACTGGCCGAACTGCGCAAGGAGCGCGACCAGTTGATGCGCGAAAAGCTCGGCGTGCTGCAAAAGCAGACGCTGGCCACGCGCATCGGGTTGATCCGTTCGCTGTCGGCCACGTTGATCGGCCCCGAGCGGTTCCAGCCTGTCGAGACGTATCTCGCGGCCGCGGTGCTCGCCGATGTGCAAGGCAGCGAGCCGGACTGGCTGCTGATCGACTACTCCGATCTGGTGGCGAGCGAAGGGTCTCGCGGCGGCGTGTTCGGTCACGCGGTAGCGTCCACGCTTGCCGCGCTGCGCGAGCGGCGCGTCGAACCCGGTCCGGGCAACGCGGTAGCGGCGCTCGCCGACGTGCTGGAAAAAGCGGGCGTGAAGGTTCGTCGGGATGGCGACACGCTCGTCTGGGAAGACCTGCCGGCGCTGGCTGAATTTCTCGGCGATCCGGCTAGCGCAACCGTATCGGCCGGGCACGCGGCATGGCTCGCGAGCCTGCTGTGGCTGGACGGCAATGCGATTGCGTTCGAGCCCGTGCGGGAAGCGAATGCCGTCGTGTTGCGCCCGATCCAGCACAGCACCGAGTTTCCCGCCGACCGTCTGGCGACGTGGATCGAGCAGTTCTGATCGACGCAAAGCGGCAAGACGGTGGCACGGCGGCGCAGCGAAGGCCGCCGTTCAACCTGGGCGTCGGATCGTGCGGTCATCCGCTCTTCGCCGCGGTATGCTCGCCCAGCACTTCCTCGGTGTGCTCACCGAGATTCGGCGCCAGCCGCCGCACGTCGCCTGGCGTGCGTGAGAACGTCACCGGAATCGACATCGTGGTAATCGCGCCTTCCGTGGGATGCGCGTCGTCGCGGAAAAAGCCGATGGCCTGCAAGTGCGGGTCGTCGAGCAACTCGTCCGGACTCACCACGCGCGTCACCGGCAGGTCCGCATCGCCGAGCAGGCTCATCCATTCATCGGTACCGCGCGAAGCAATCACGTTATTGACGATCTCGTACAGCGCGTCGATATGGCGGCTGCGCGCCGCCGTTTTCGCGAAGCGCGGATCGTCGGCATAGCCGGCGCATCCGGCTACTTCGAAGAAGCGGCGCCATTGCGCATCGGTGTACGGCAGCAATCCCAGATAGCCGTCTTTTGTCCGGTAGGGCCGCCGGTGCGGCGACAGCACGCGGTCGTAACCGGTGTCGCCGCGCGCGGGCCGGAACGTCTTGCCCGCCAGGTGCTCGGTGAGCAGGAATGACACCACGGTCTCGAACATCGGGACTTCGATGGATTGCCCCTGACCGGAGCGTTCGCGCTCGTACAGCGCCATTGACACCGAATAGGCGATCGTCAGACCCGCGACCTTGTCCGCGAGAATCGTGTTCATGTAGGCGGGACCGTCCGCGCTGCCGTGGCCTTGCAGCGACGCGGCGCCGCTCATGGCCTGCACGATGTCGTCGAATGCGGGACGGCCTGCGTATGGACCGGCTTCGGAGAAGCCGTACGCACCGCAATAGATCAGCCGCGGATTGAGCGCGGCAAGCGTCGCGTAGTCCAGCCCGAGTTTGCGCATCGATTGCGGCCGCACGTTGAAGACCAGCACGTCGGCGTTCTGCACGAGTTCGAGCAGTGCGCCATGTCCCTCCGGCGTCTTCAGATCGAGCACGACGCTGCGCTTGTTGCGGTTCAGATTCAGGAACGCGGCTCCCATGCCTTCGTTCGCGCACGGCGACACATGCCGGAACACATCGCCCTGCCGCGCTTCGATCTTGATCACGTCCGCGCCCATGTCGCCGAGAATCTGCGTGGCGTACGGCCCCATTGCCACCGAGGTCAGATCCAGCACACGTACGCCTGCCAAAGGTCCACTCATGTTCGTCACTCCACCTGTTCCGTTAAACGATCCGGCTGCGCCTGCTGGAAATGAGCCGCGCCGATCCCCTACAATCTCTGCTTTATTGCCGCCAGTTCTCGATGTCACCACGGAGTCCGGACCATGCCTTCCTATGAGCCGATCGGCGCGCTGCTGCGCGGCCTCGAGGTCCTGCACGCGATCAACGACCGCGGTCCGCAGACCATCGGCGACCTGCACGGCGCGACCGGTATTTCGAAGCCGACGCTGGTCCGTATCGTCGAGACGCTGCAGCACGCGGGTTATCTGAACGCGGGCGACGCGCAACGCCGCTACACCGTGACACCGCGCGTGCTGGGTCTCGCCAACGGCTACGAGCCGCAACGCTGGCTGATGGACGTCGCCGGTCCCCGGCTCGACGAATTGCGCGCGGCCGCCGGCTGGCCGGTCGAACTCGGTGTGTTCGACGGCGACGCAATGGTCATACTCAACACCAGCCGCGAGCCCGGCTATCTGTCGGTGAATCGCAAACCCGGTTCGCGCGTGCCCTTGCTGAAGACGGCACTGGGACGCGCGTTCGTCGCCAGCCTGCCGGACGCGCGGCGGCTGGCGCTCATCGACCAGCTGGCCGCGCGCGGCGACGACGAATTCGACCTCGCGCGCCATGCAGCCGCTTTCGGCAAACTCGTGGCCAACGTCAAAAAACGCGGCTACGCGGTGGCCGATCAGGAGACGCTCACCAATGGGCGGGCGCTCGCCGTCGCTGTCATCGTCAACGACGAACCGGTGGCCAGCGTGAACCTGGTCGTGCATTCGTCGGCCATGTCGCTGAACGAACTGGAAGCGAAATGGGGCGCACGACTGATCGAACTCAGCAGGCAGATCGCCGCCGATATCGTTCACCGCTAGCGTCGCACGCGTTCGCATCGTGTGGCGTCAGACGGAAGCATGTCGATGCACGACGAAGAGCGCCACGGCGCCGATGGCGAGAAACGTCCCCATCACCAGCAGCGACGCGGTGTACACGCCGCTCGCCGCCGCCAGCTTGCCGACGATGATCGGCGCACAGAATGCACCGGCAATGCCCACCGAACTGACGAGCGCGATGCCGCCCGCCGCGGTATCGCGTGGCAGCATGTCGGACGCGGTTGCCCAGAACAGTGGATAACCGGAGAGCACGCCGGCTACCATCATCACGAGCCCCAGCCCGAATCCGCCGATGCCGTGCAGCGACGCCGCGCACAGATAACCGGCCGCGCCGAGTGCGAACGCGGCCGGACAGATAAGCCGCGAGCGGCGGCGGTCCGCGCTGCGGCACGAAAGGTACATGGTGAGCGCCGCGACCAGATAGGGCACGGCGACCAGCAGGCCGATCTGAAAGTCCGCGCTCGCATAGCCGGAACTCTTGACGATGGCCGGCAAGAACGCGCCGATGGTCGTAATGCCGGCGTTCAACGCGAAGTAGGCGATGAACAGCGCGTACACGCGTGGCCGCGCGAGCAGTGACCAGAATGGCGCCCGGCTGCCGTGCGGAGCAGTCGGCGCGGCATCGTCGAGTCCCTGACGGATCAGGTCGCGCTCGGTCTCGTTGAGCCATTTTGCGTCGTTTGGACCGTCGGGCAACGTGAACCACAACACGAAGCCGAGCACGACGGAGGGCGCCGCCTCGACGAGAAACATCCAGTGCCAGCCCTTCAGGCCCAGCACGGTTGGCATGTTGCCGATCATCCATCCCGATAGCGGGCCGCCGATAAAACCGGCGAACGCGAGCGGCAGCATGAAGATCGACATGATGCGGGCTCGCTGTCCCGCGGGGAACCAGTACGTCAGGTACAACAGCACGCCTGGAAAGAAGCCGGCTTCCGCCGCACCCAGCGCAATACGCACGATATACAGATGCGTGGCGCTGCCGACGAACGCCATCGAGCCCGACGCAATACCCCACAGAATCATGATGCGCGACAGCGTGCGGCGCGCGCCGATTTTTTCGAGCAGCAGATTGCTGGGCACTTCGAAAATCAGATAGCCCGCAAAGAAAATCGCGGCACCGAAACCGTATTGCTGCGGCGTGAGATTCAACTCGCGGCTCATCGAAAGCTGCGCAAAGCCAATGTTGATTCGGTCGAGAAACGCGAGGATATAGCCGAGAAAAAGCAGCGGCAGCACGCGCCGGGCGACCTTGCGATACACGTCGTCCGATTGCACGGTATCGGGCGTGGATAACGTGGAACGGTCGAGAGCAGACGAGCGAGGGGTGAGCATGACGGTCTCCGTTTTCTTCTATGTCGCTAAAGGTGAATGCGACGCCTCGCATCGCTGGCGCTGCGTGCCTGTCCGCGTGGATCAGCCCAACGCGTCGATGAATGCAGCCGAATCGCTGACCCAGCCGAAGAAGGTTTCGATGTTGTAGAGCGTGGCGCGATACGTGTCTTCCGGGCCGGTCTCGAAACGCAGATCTTCCGGCCGCGCCTTCAAACGGCGCGCAGTCGCACCGAGAAAGGACGGCGTGCCCACCTGCTCCGCATCGGCAGGCGGATTGAGACGTGGGGCGGAGAGGGATGTCGTCATGGTGATCTACCGGTTGATCGAGTATTTCGCTAGGAGAAATATCATTTCATAAATTTTACGGTTGGCACGAGGTCGAAAAAATCGTGGTTAACCTTGAGTACTTGCCTGTCGCGATTTGCGATGTGCCTGAGCAAGCCATCTGTTCTATTTATGGGCTGCAAGCAACGCGGCTTATCGTTCCGCGCAAAAGCCGGCTTGCCGCGATGACGACCGCGCTCGCTCCGGCGCGGCTTGCAGGGCTTTTCGAGCGCCTGTGCGATCCGCCGGGGCGTTCAGTCGGAGCGGATAATCGCAATGACACGTGGTTAACCCTCCCTTCCGGGCGCTACCGGCGATTTCTATATTCGCTTCCCAACGGGGCGGCATGCTGTCTCCCCTGCACGCGTTCCCTAGCCGATTCATCCGGTTTTGCGCGGTGCGCACCTTATCGAGTATTCGCCGGGCGTGAGCGTGAGTCCGGCGGCATCTGGAATTTTCAGGAGTACAGGCATGGCAAGGATCATCGGTGGCATCGCTGCATCGCACACCCCAACGATCGGTTTCGCTTTCGACAAGAACAAGCGCGACGATCCCGTATGGGCGCCGATTTTCGACAACTTCGCACCGCTCGCCGACTGGCTCGCCGAGAAGCAGCCGGACGTGCTGCTGGTCATCTATAACGATCACGTCACGTCGTTCTTCTTCGACCACTATTCGGCGTTCACGCTCGGCGTCGGGCCGCAATGGCAGGTCGCCGACGAGGGCGGTGGCGCACGCGATCTTCCGCCGATAAAAGGACATCCTGAACTGGCCGCGCACATCGGCACCTCGCTGATGACCGACGAGTTCGACATGTCGTTCTTCCAGAACAAGCCGCTCGATCACGGCTGCTTTTCGCCGCTGTCGATGCTGTGCCCGCACAAGCCCGAATGGCCCGTGAAACTCGTGCCGCTGCAAATGGGCGTGCTGCAACTGCCGGTTCCCAGCGCGCGCCGTTTTTATAAGCTTGGTCAGGCATTGCGGCGTGCCATCGAAAGTTATCCCGAAGACCTGAAGGTGGCGATCGTTGCGACCGGTGGTTTGTCGCACCAGGTTCACGGCGAGCGCGCGGGCTTCAACAACACGGCATGGGATCAGCGCTTTCTCGATCTGTTCGAGAACGACCCCGAACAACTGGCGGAAATGACGATTGCCGAATACGCGGAACTCGGCGGCTTCGAGGGCGCGGAAGTGGTCATGTGGCTCACCATGCGTGGCGCGCTGTCGGCGAACGTCGTGTGCAAGCATCGCAGCTACTACCTGCCGTCCATGGCCGGGATTGCGACGGCTATCTACGAAGGCGAAGGGAATGAAACGAAGCCGTCGGTCATCGAGCGGCACCGTCAGCGTATGGCGGTTCAACTGACCGATGTCGAGAAGCTGGAAGGCACGTATCCGTTCTCGATCGAAGTCGCCGTGCGTGCCTATCGCATCAACGACTACCTGCACCGGATGGTCGAACCCGCGCATCGCGAAGCGTTTCTTGCCGACCCCGAAGCGAGCTTCGAAGCGGCCGGCCTGAGCGATACCGAGCGCGATCTGATTCGCCGTCGCGACTGGCGCGGTCTGCTGCATTACGGGGTGATCTTTTTCATGCTCGAGAAACTCGGCGCGGTGACCGGCGTATCGAATCTGCACATCTACGCCGCCATGCGCGGTGAAACGCTGGAAGCGTTTCAGCAGACCCGTAACGCACCCGGCGCGCTGTATTCGGTCGCCGGAAAAACGGCGGGGAAACTCGATTGGGACAGCACGGGAAAAAGTAAGAACTGAGCAATAAGAACTGAGCAGGCGACGAATTCAAAACCAATTAAAAAGTGTCTGGAGATAGAAGGTGAAGAGCAACAAGAAAGTCGGCCTCGCGCTGTTGAGCGCCACGTTGGCGACGACAGCCGCGCACGCGCAGAGCAGCGTGACGCTGTTCGGCATGATCGATACGGGCATTTCATATGTGAGCAATCAGGCCGGCAAGCACAACGTCAAGATGGACGACGGCGTGAACGGTCCGAACCTGTGGGGCTTCAAAGGCGTTGAAGATCTGGGCGGCGGCACCAGGGCGATCTTCGAACTGGTCGATCAGTTTCAGGTCGACAACGGCGGCTTCATGCCCAATTCGAGTCTGTTCAGCCGGACGTCGCTGGTTGGGCTCGTCAACGACCGGCTCGGAAAGCTGACCTTGGGTAATCAGTACGACTTCATGACGGACTCGCTGTATTTCGCCGGCGACGATCCCGCGGAAATCTCGGGCCATTTCTACGATTTTCGTGCCGGTCCGTTCAAGAAACTGGCATTGCCGTCGAACGCCACCGGCGATTTCGACTGGGACCGCATGGCTGGCGAGCGCGTTGCGAATTCGGTGAAATACGTCACGCCGGTTGTCGGCGGCTTCAGCGCGGGCGCCATGTACGGCTTCGGCGGCGTGGCCGGGTCGATTGGTTCGGGTAACTCACAAAGCTTCGCACTGAACTATGCCGCCGGTTCTTTCGGCGCGAATGCCGCGTTCACCAACATCAAGTACTACACGGCCGGCGCCGCCGACGTGAGCGTGCGCAACTGGGGTGTCGGCACGCACTACCGGTTTGGTTCGTGGATCGCCAATGCGCTGTTCACGACCGTGCACAACTCGGCGAACGGCGGTGCGATATACGAAGGCTCGCTCGGCGCGCATTACAACTTCACGCCGGCACTCAGCGCAGGCGTGTCGTACATGTACATGAAGGGCAACCAGACCGTCGACGACAACCACGCGCACCAGGTCGGCGGCAATGTCGACTATGCGTTGTCCAAGCGCACCACGGTCTACGTGCTGGGCCTGTATCAGCGTGCGAACGCCGGGGCGCAGGCGCAGATCAACGGCTTGAACAGTGCCGATGGCGCGTCGAGCAACGCCACGCAGGCCATCGCCCGCATCGGTATTCACACGCGCTTCTAACAAGAGTCCTGACCCGTTGCATGAAGGAGGCAGAAGTAAATCAATGACTACAAGACGAACAATCGACATCAAGGCATTTATCGACGGGCGATCCATTTCGCCCTACCAGTGGTTACTGGTGGCGCTGTGCTTTCTCGTGGTGACGGCGGACGGCATGGACGTCGCGATCATGGGTTTCGTCGCGCCCTCGATCATCCACGATTGGGGCATCTCGCGACCCGCGTTCGGTCTGGTGATGAGCGCGGCGCCGCTGGGTCTCGTGATCGGCGCGCTGGCCGCGGGGCCGGCTTCCGACCGCATCGGCCGCAAGTGGGTGTTGATTACCTCCGTGTTCCTGTTCGGCGTGTTCACCATCGCGACGGCGTTCACGCAGTCGCCGGTGCAGATGGCCGTTCTGCGCCTGCTGACCGGCATTGGGCTCGGCGCCGCGATGCCGAACTCGACGACCTTGCTCTCCGAGTACGCGCCGCAGCGCAAGCGCTCGCTGCTGATCACCATCATGTTCACCGGCTTCAATCTCGGTTCCGCACTGATCGGCTTCGTTGCCGGCTGGCTGATTCCCGACCATGGCTGGCGTTCGGTGCTGATCTTCGGCGGCGCGCTGCCGCTCGTACTGATCCCGCTGCAAGTGTGGCTCCTGCCCGAATCGGCACGGCTGCTCGCGGTGCGCGGCGCGTCGCCCGAGCGGATCGGCAAAGTACTGGGCCGGGTATGCGGCGAGCGTTTTGCCGGCGACGAAGTGTTCGTGTCCAGCGAACCGCCGCTGCCCACGCGCAAACCCATCGGCGTGCTTTTCTCGCACGGCTACGGCGTGCTGACGGCTGCGTTGTGGGTGACGTATTTCATGGGGCTGCTGGTCATCTATCTGCTGACGGGCTGGTTGCCGACGCTGATGAAAGACGCCGGCTTGACGGTGTCGTCCGCGGCCAACGTGACGGCGATGTTCCAGATCGGCGGAACCATCGGCGCGATTCTGGTCGGCTGGATGATGGATAAGGTGCGCCCGGCGCCGGTGATCAGCGCGGCGTATCTCGGCGGCGGATTGTGTGTGCTGGGGCTCGCGTGGATCGGTGCGCTGTCTTCGTCGCTCGCATTGCTGGTGTTTGCTGCGGGATTCTGCATGAGCGGCGCGCAGACGGGACTGAATGCGTTCGCGCCCGGCCGTTATCCAACCGTTGCGCGTGCAACGGGTGTGAGCTGGATGCTCGGCATGGGCCGGTTCGGCAGCATCTTCGGCTCGGCGATCGGCGGTGCGTTGCTGGGTTTCGGACTGCAGTTCGGCGCGATTCTCGCGATGCTCGCCGTGCCGGCGACGCTGGCGGCGGTGGCGATCCTGCTGGCACAGCGCGCGAGGGTCGGTGAACCGTCCGTGCAACCCAATACCGCGCACTGAGTCGCGCACCGAACGGCGTTATCGAGAATGAAGAGTTTGCCGGGCATCTTGCACGATCCAGTCACGAGTCACACGGTCAGCGGCATTTCGTCGATGGCGACCCGTAACCTGCTGGTCGATCTGGTCGACTGCTACGCCCGCGATGCGGGGCAGGCCGTGGCGATCGAAGCGACGGGCGGCGTGGAAGCGGCGCGGCGGGTTCTGGAGGGCGAGGCGTTCGACGTGGTCGTGCTGGCGGCCGATGCAATTGCGCGGCTGATCGAAGCCGGGCGGCTGGTGGCGGACAGCCGGGTCGATATCGCCCGCTCGCAGGTGGCGGTGGCAGTCGCGAGCGGTACTGCGAGGCCCGATATCGCTAATGAAGCGGCGCTGCGCAGGGCTGTTCTTTCTGCAGGTAGCGTTGGCTATTCGACGGGGCCCAGCGGGACGCATCTGTCGAATCTGTTCGAGCGCTGGGGCATTGCCGACGCGATCGCATCACGTATCGTGCTGGCGGCGCCGGGTGTGCCTGTCGGTTCGCTGATCGCGAGCGGTGAGGTCGAACTGGGTTTCCAGCAATACAGCGAACTGTTGCATGTGCCGGGGATCGAAATCGTCGGCATGTTGCCGGGTGATGTCGACGTGGTTACGGTGTTCTCGGCGGCTATTTGTACGGCGTGTGTGCAGCGGGAGGCTGCGCGGGCGCTTATTGGTTATTTAGCTTCTGCTGAGGCTGCTGGGGTGAAACGGGCGCACGGGATGGAGCCGGTGTAAAGAGTGGGAATTGGGCGTACTACTTTGCTGCGAACGATCGCCGGATCGACCGCGCGTCGCATCGCAACCCCCGAAAAACCTCCCCCTCAAACCGCCTCACTATAATGAACGACCGGGCCCCGCCCAGACATCCAGTCCAGCAGTCTTTCACCTCCTCACCCACCACCGCCCATGTCGATCAGCAAACCGTCGAGCCCGTTTCCTTCCGTCGACCGCCTGTCGCGTGACCCGCAATTCGCCGGGCTGGTCGAGCGTTTCGGCCGGACCGCGAGCATCGACGCCATTCGCGGTGTGCTCGACGATTTGCGCGCCCATCTCCCCGAGCCGGATTTCTGCGCGCCGCAAGACCCGGAGATCATCGAGCAAGCCGCCGAGCGGCTAAACAAGCGCAGCACCTTCTCCCTACGACGCGTATTCAATCTGACCGGCACCGTGTTGCATACGAACCTCGGCCGCGCGTTGCTGCCGGAGTCCGCCCTGGCACACGTCAACATGGCGCTACGTGAAGCCTGCAATCTCGAGTTCGACCTCGACAGCGGCGGCCGCGGCGACCGTGACGACCTCGTCGACGACGTGCTGACCGAACTGACCGGCGCCGAAGCCGCGACGGTCGTCAACAACAACGCAGCCGCCGTCCTGCTCGTATTGACCGCGCTGGCGGCCGAGCGCGAGGTGATCGTCTCGCGCGGCGAACTGGTCGAGATAGGCGGCGCGTTCCGCGTGCCCGACGTCATGCGTAGCGCGGGCGCGCGACTGGTCGAGATCGGTACGACCAACCGCACGCATCCGGCCGACTACGAACGCGCGATCACCTCCGACACGCGCGCGCTCATGAAAGTCCATGCAAGCAACTACAAGATCAGCGGCTTCGTCGCGGAAGTCAGCGAGAAAGAGGTCGCCGCCATCGCCCATGCGCATGCCTTGCCGCTGGTCGTCGACCTCGGCGCCGGCAGTCTGATCGACCTGAGCGCATATGGCTTGCCGAAAGAGCCGATCGTCCGCGAAGTCATTGCAGCCGGCGCGGACGTGGTCACGTTCAGCGGCGACAAGCTGCTCGGCGGACCGCAGGCCGGTTTGATCGTCGGCAGGAAGGATTTGATCGAGCGCATCAAACGGCATCCGATGAAGCGCGCGCTGCGCGTCTCGAAGCTGACCCTCGCCGCGCTCGAAGCCACGTTGATCGCTTACCGGCATCCGGACCGGTTAGTTCACGACATTCCGACGCTGCGCCTGCTCACGCGTTCGGCCGAAGACATCGAGGCGCTCGCGCAGCGCGTCAAGCCGCATCTGGAAGCGGCGCTCGGCGCAGCGGCGCCCGGCGCAGCGGCGCCCGGCGCATCGGCGCGCGGCGCGTCGGCGCCCGGCGCAGCGTGGCAGGTCGACGTGGTGTCTGTGGCGAGCCAGGTGGGCAGCGGGTCGTTGCCGATCGACGTGATTCCCAGCGCGGCGTTGGCGCTGAGCTCCGTGGGCACACGCTCCGGTTCAGCGCTCAACACACTTGCGGAACGGCTGCGGCGTTTGCCGGTGCCGGTCATCGGGCGGATTGCCGACAACCGGTTTCTGCTCGACCTGCGCTGTCTGGAAGACGAAGCCGGCTTCATCGCGCAACTCGGCCTGCTGCAAGCACTGAAATAACAGCGAAAAACTCGCAGCACCCTGCTGATTAGCAGGGTAGGTGAGACACGGTGACTCAGGTAACATCCGCAGCGGAATCCGGAGAGCAGCGAGGCAGCGGTCACGACAGTGTCGGGAACACGAACGTCGAGCCACGCTATGCCGGGCCCGCTAGAAACCTGAGAGAAGACCCGAGTCCGTCACGAGCGCAAAGCCGGCGGACTTGCTGCAAGTCAGCGCATTCGAAAATGCCGGCTCATACCAACCGCGTTTTATTTATCGCCGGGCTGTATCCCACCCGTCGATAGATGCCTGAGCCACAAGCTCATCAAACCGGCGCGACCGCGCACGCTGTATTTGCGGAAAATCGTCGTGATGTAGGAATGCGTGGTGGAGACGGCAAGACCCAGTCGTTCGGCAATCTGTTTCTCGGTTGCCTCGGTCAGCAACAGTTCGAGCACCTTGCGCTCATAGGGCGCGAGCACCGCCAGCAATGCGTCGGGAACATTGTGACGGCGGCGCAATTCCGTCACGTCGCGCGCAACGCCGACCCGCAGTTGTTCGTGTTCCAGCCAGCGAGCCGACCAGTTCAGGTACACGTCGCTGCCGTTCTTATGGCGGTAACGGTTCTCGAAACCGACCCGCTTGCGGCCCGCCAATACTTCTTTCGCTTCGCGAATGGTCGCGTCCCGATCGGCGGCAACGACGAAATCGATAATGAACTGGTCGACGAAGTCGCTCGGCTGGTAGCCGAAAATCTCCACGCACGCGGGACTCACATGACGGATACGGCCCTGCTGGTTGACGAGAAAAATGGCGTCGGGCGAGTTGTCTGCCGACTTGGTGACGAGGTCTTCGAACAGGTCGCTTTTCATGGCGGCTTGATGGCGCCGGCTCTGGCGGAACGCGCGGACCGAATTGGAGCCACAGCGTAACGTGCGACAAAAATATAAGCAATTCGCCGCGTCAGCCCGCCTGCACCTTGCCCGTCTGCGCAAGCCGTTGCGCGAGCAACGACAGCGCGTCGTAAGCCTCGCGCGCCACCGGATCCCATCCGGCAACCGCATGCGATTGCGCGTCGACCACCGCCCGGTCGCCGCGCGCGGCCGGTCCGGTCAACGCTTCCTGCGGGCCCAGCGCCACGACGTTGTCGGCCGCATTGCGCGTGAGCGTATGCATCATGTCCTGAATCAACGGATCGGGAATGCCCGCCGCTTGCCATAACTCGACGGCCATTGCCGCCAGGATCGGCAGAAAATTGGACGACACGACCGCCGCCGCGTGATAAAGCGTTTTGCTGCCGGGCCCAATCTCGAAGCAGCGTGCGCCGATCGCGGCGAGCGTTTCACTCCACACCGAACAGGCTTCGCGGTCGCCTTCGATTCCACACGGCGTGTTCTCGAACTGGAACACGGCCGTGCCGGGATGCGCGAAGCTGAGCATCGGATGCGCGCTCGCCACGCGCCAGCCGATTGCCCTTAGCGGCGCGAGGATCTCCGCATCGAGCGCGCCGCTGCAATGCACGGCGATCGACGCGGAAGCCGCAATCCGCTGAGCGGTGCGCCGTTCGGCAAGCCGTTCGGCAAGCCGCGCGGCAAGTTGCCCGGCCACCGCGGCTATCTGCATATCGGGCACCGAGAGCAGCCAGATATCCGCGTCGCGCATTGCGCCGAGGTCGTCCACCGGCCGTCCCGCGCCGATAAATTCGACCGCCTCGCGCGCGTGCGCGCTGTCGCTGTCGTACAGATCGCCGATCTCGAGCACGCGATTGGCGACGATGAGATGCGCCAGCGTCTTGCCGACCCGCCCCGCGCCGATGATGTTGAGAGTCGCCATGGTGTCGGATGCGCGTTGGGTCAGCCGTGTTTGATCGCGATGGTCTTCAGCGCGGTGAAGCCGTACAGCGCCTCGAAGCCCTTCTCGCGACCGTGCCCGCTCGCCTTGACGCCGCCGAACGGCAGTTCGACCCCGCCGCCCGCGCCGTAATTGTTGATGAAGACCTGGCCTGCCTGCAGCTTGCGCGCAAGCCGCAAACCGCGCGAACCGTCGCGCGTCCAGACGCCGGCGACGAGTCCGTAAGGCGTGCCGTTGGCAATCTTCACGGCGTCGGCTTCGTCGTCGAACGGAATGGCGGCCAGCACCGGACCGAAAATCTCTTCCTGCGCGAGCCGGCTTTGCGGCGGCACGTCGCGGAACAGCACCGCTTCCTGAAAGAAGCCGCTGCGCGACGCCTCGACGACGATCTTGCCGCGCCCCGCCACCGGAATGCCTTCGCTCTCCGCGAGTTGCACGAGACCGCGCACGCGCGCGTGCTGTTTCGCGTTGACGAGCGGCCCCATGTCGAGGTCCATCGCGGGCGGCCCCGAGCGCAGCGCGGCGAAGCGCTCCGCCAGGCGTTCGATCACCTGTTCGTAGATGTTGCGCTGGATCAGCAGCCGGCTGCCGGCCGAGCAGGTCTGCCCGGCGTTCTGCACGATCGCATTGAGAATCACCGGCAACGCCTCGTCGAGATCGGCGTCGTCGAACAGCAGTTGCGGCGACTTGCCGCCGAGTTCGAGCACGGTCGGGCAGTGGCGGTCGGCGGCGGTGCGCGCCACCAGCGCGCCGGTCACGGTCGAGCCCGTAAACGAAATGTGGCCGATGCCGGGGTTCGCCGACAGGGCTGCGCCCGCTTCGCTGCCGAGCCCCGTGACCACGTTGATCGCGCCGGCCGGGAAGCCGACTTCCGCGGCGATTTCCGCGAGCCGCAAGATCGACAGGCTGGCGTCTTCGGCTGGCTTCACGACGCACGCATTGCCGGCGGCCAGCGACGCGCCGACGCTGCGGCCGTAAATCTGCATCGGGTAATTCCACGGAATGATGTGGCCGGTCACGCCGATCGGCTCGCGGATCGTCAGCACCGTGAAGCCGGTGGTGTAGGGCAGGGTCTCGCCGTGCAGCTTGTCGACGCAGCCGGCGTAGTAGCGCAGATAGCGCGCCAGCACGGCGGCGTCGGTGCGCGCGGTCTTGAGCGCCTTGCCGGTGTCGCGCGCTTCGAGTTGGGCGAGTTCGTCGCCGTGTTCGAGCACGGCCGCCGCGTAGGCGAACAGCAGGTCGGCGCGTTCGGCGGGCGAGCGGGTCGCCCACGGACCATCGAGCGCTTCGCCCATTGCGCCGCGCGCCGCGACGACCGCCGCGTCGATGTCGGCGGCATTACCGCGGCCGATCGCGGCGAACGGCTCGCCGGTGCTCGGATCGATGACGTCGAGCGTCGCGCCGTTGTCGGGCGCGCTCCAGGTGTTGCCGATGAAATGACGAAATTCCATGATGACTCCGTGATCAGTGCATTGCGTGCCGAATGCGTCGGTAATGCGCCCGCTCATTGCGTCAGCAGCGCGTGTTGGTCGACGGCTTCGGCGATTGCCGTGCCGACTTCGATGGTATTGGCGGTGCCGCCCATGTCGGGCGTACGCGGCCCGTTGGCGAGCACGCTCTCGATCGCCGAAACGATGCTTCGTGCGGCGGCTTCGTAGCGCGCTTCGCCGCGCCCGAGGTGCTGCAGCATCATCGCCGCCGACCAGATCTGGCCAATCGGATTGGCGATGCCGCGCCCGGCGATGTCGGGCGCCGAGCCGTGCACCGGCTCGAACAGCGACGGAAAGCGCCGCTCGGGATTCAGGTTCGCCGACGGCGCGATGCCGATGGTGCCGGTGCAGGCCGGCCCGAGATCGGACAGGATGTCGCCGAACAGATTCGACGCGACCACCACGTCGAAGCGGTCCGGATGTTGCACGAAGTGCGCGCACAGAATGTCGATGTGAAACTTGTTGGTCGCGATGTCGGGATAACGTTTCGCCGCCTCGGCAAGCCGCTCGTCCCAATACGGCATGGTGATGGAAATGCCGTTGGACTTGGTGGCCGCGGTCAGTTGCTTGCGCGGCCGGCTGCGGGCCAGTTCGAATGCGAAGTTCAGGATGCGGTCGACGCCCGTACGTGTAAACACCGACTGCTGCGTCGCGAATTCGCGCTCGGTGCCTTCGAACATGCGGCCGCCCACCGACGAATACTCGCCTTCGGTGTTCTCGCGCACGACCAGAAAATCGATGTCGCCGGGCACGCGGTTCGCGAGCGGCGCGGGCACGCCGGGCATCAGGCGGACCGGGCGCAGGTTCACGTACTGGTCGAAATCGCGGCGGATCTTGATGATCGATTCCCACACGGCGGTGTGGTCGGGCACGATGTCGGGCGTGCCGACGGCGCCGAAGAAAATCGCGTCGTGCTTCTGGATCTGCCGGTCCCAGTCGGTCGGCATCATCGTGCCGTGCTGCACGTAGTAATCGGTGCACCATGCGAATTCGTCGAAGTGAAGGCCGATGTCGTAGCGTGCGGCCACACTGCGCAACACCCGCAGCCCTTCCACCATCACTTCCTTGCCGATGCCGTCGCCGGCGATCACCGCAATATTGTGCGTCGTCGTCATACTGTCTCCATAGTTATCGTACCAATCTACTGGACGGCGGCGCGCGGAGGAAGTGCGAATCGGGGAACGGGAGTCTTCGAATATTCGCAAGGGCCTGCTGTCGCGATACCGCTTGCCGCGGTGTCATCGTACCGTTGCGCCGGTCGCGGGCGGCCTGATCGTGGCGGGCGCCATGGCGCTCAGAAAGTCGAACAGCATGCGCGCCGGCAACGGCGCGGCGCCCGCGCGCATGCCGACCGACATCACGCGCTCGGCCCATGGGTTGGTCAGGCGGATGAAGCGCAGTTGCATCGGCTCGCGGAACAGCCGGACCGCGCCTTCGGGCAGCACGCCGACGCCGTGGCCCACGGCGATCAGCCGGCACATCGCCTCGAAGCTCTGCACCTGCACGCGAAAGCGGATGCTCTTGCCGAGCAGCGCGGCTTCCTTCACCAGCAGGCGCGTGACCTCGGCCTTGTCGTCGAGGCCGACTATGTCGTGTTCGAGCAGCGCGGAAAATTCGATCTCCTCGCCCTGCAGCACGTGGTCTTGCGGCACGACGACGCTGATGCGGTCGGTGCAATACGGTGCGAGCCGAATGCCTTCGGTGGCGACCTGCGAGGTCACCACGCCGATGTCGGCGCGGCCTTCGCGTAAAGCCTGCAGAATGTCGGTGCTGCGCAGTTCGCTGATATGCAGCTTGATGTCACGATAGCGCTGCGAGAACGCGCGCAAATGTTCGGGTAAATCCTGGCTGATCGCCGAGATGTTGGCGAACACCCGCACGCGGCCGACGGAGCCTTTGGTGTAGTCCGACAACTCGCTGTAGATCGCATCGGTTTTCAGCAGGAGTCCGGTCGCGTGGCGGGCGAGCGCTTCACCGGCGGGCGTCGGCTCGACACCGGCCGAGGTGCGGTTCAGCAGCGCCACGCGGAAGTGGTGTTCGAGTAGCGCGATACGCCGGCTCGCGGTGGACAACGACATATGCGATTGCTGCGCTGCTTTGGACAGGCTGCCCATTTCGACGGCGCGCAGAAACAGAGCCAGTGAAGTGAGATCGAACAAAAGCGGATACTCCGTGACAAATCATGCCGCGCAGTATGGCATTCGTGCGAACGGCGGGAAGCGCGGCGGACTCAAGGAATACCCTGGGAGCGCGCAGGGTGCGGCGCGCTGCCGGCCCGCGTGACAGGCGTTCGAAGTATTCGAACGCCCGCTTCAAGGATTTCGCATATCGCTCGCGCGCCGCAGGCGGTAGATTGATGCGGCCCGCCATCGCGACCTGCCGTCCACGAATCCGGCAGCACCGCGCGAGGCCCGGCCAGATATCCAATAACGGAGACAAGACGTGGACATCGATGCGATTCGCCCTTCCGGCGGCGCGGAGCCGGCTATTCCGCCGCACGACGCGGTGACCGAAGACGCCGTGTTTCGCCGTCTGGCGCTCAGGATTCTGCCGATCCTGATGTTCGCCTACATCACTTCCTATATCGACCGCGTCAACGTCAGCTTCGCCAAGTTGCAGATGGCGCAGCAACTGGGCTTCTCCGACGCGGTGTTCGGCTTTGGCGCGGGCATCTTCTTTCTCGGCTACGTGGTGTTCGAGGTGCCGAGCAACATGATCCTGCAACGGGTCGGCGCGCGACGCTGGATTACCCGCATCGTGCTGACGTGGGGCATCGTCTCCGGGCTGACGGCGTTCGTTTCGACGCCGATGCAGTTCTACGTGATGCGCTGTCTGCTGGGCGTCGCCGAGGCGGGCTTCATTCCGGCCATCGTCTATTACATCGGCCAGTCGTTTCCACGCCACCGGCGTGCGCGCATTCTCAGCCTGTTCTACGCGGCGCTGGCGCTGGCGGGGCTGATCGGCTCGCCGTTGACCGGCGCGATCATGCAGTACTTCGACGGCGCGATGCAGTTGCCGGGCTGGAAATGGATTTTCATCCTCGAGGCGCTGCCGGCGTTTCTCGCCGCCGTGTACACCTGGCGCGGGCTCGACGACGACGTCACGCGCAGTCCGCACTTCAGCATCAACGAACAGGCGTTGCTCACGCGCGTGCTCGCCGAAGACCGCGCCGTCACGGCCGAAGCGAATCACAAGGGCTTGCTGTCGAGCTGGCTGGTCTGGGCCTTCTGTCTGATCTATTTTCTCGACGTGTTCGGCATCTACGGCTACACGTTCTGGGCGCCGACCATGATCCGCTCGATGGGTATCAAAAGCGATCTGGTGATCGGTCTGCTGGCCGCGCTGCCCAATGCGGTGGCGGTGGTCGTGATGGTGCTGTTCGGCCGCAGCGCGGACCGTCGCGGCGAGCGCCGTCTGCACGTCGCGGCATTACTGTTGATGGGCGCTGTGGGCCTCTCGCTGTCCGTGCTGTGGCACGACAATTTATGGCTCGGCGTGCTCGCGCTGTGCATTGCGAATGCCGGCATGCTGTCGTTTCCGCCGCTGTTCTGGAGCATGCCGACGGCGGTACTCGGGACCGCGGCGGCGGCCATCGGCATCGCATGGATCAGCGCCTTCGGCAATCTTGCGGGATTTTTCGGACCTTACGTGGTGGGCTATCTGAAGCAAAGCTCGGGCGGCATGACCTTGCCGATCTTCTCGATGGTCGGCTGTCTGGTCGCCGGGCTCGTGCTGACGTTGATGCTGCCGAAACGGCTCGTTAACCGCTGACCCAGGCGAATCGTACTCGCCGGCACTCACCTTCCTGAACGCCTCAACAAACTCAAAGAGATCAGCATGACGCAGCGCATCGGAATGATCGGTATCGGCCTGATGGGTCACGGTATCGCACGCAACGTCCTCAAACACGGCTACCCGTTGACGGTAGTCGAACACCCCGGCAACCAGCCGCTCGACGAACTGCGCGCGAGCGGCGTGAAAACCGTGCAGAGCGGTGCGGCGCTGGCGCGCGAAGCCGACATCGTCATTCTCTGCGTGACCGGCTCACCCGAAGTCGAAGCGGTGTTGGGCGCAGCGGACGGCGTGCTGGCGGGACTGCAGCCGGGGACGATCGTGATCGACTGTTCGACGGCGGTGCCGGCGTCGACGCTCAAAATGGCGGCGCGCGTGACCGAAGCCGGCGGCCTTTTCGTCGACGCGCCGATGACCCGCACCGCGAAAGAAGCGCACGAGGGACGGTTGAACCTGCTGGTGGGCGCGGAACCGGGCCTGTTCGCCCGCATCCTGCCGCTGCTCGAAACGTTCGCTGAAAATATCACGCGGGTCGGCGCGACCGGCGCGGGGCACAGCATGAAGCTGCTGCACAACTTCGTTTCGCTGGGGACGATTGCGCTGTTATCGGAGGCGGCCGCGTGCGCGCAACGCGCCGGTGTCGATCCACAAACCTTCGTCGACGTGCTGGCCAAGGGCGGCGGTGGCGGCGTGGCGCTGGAGCGGTTGCGTCCGTCGCTGCTGGAGGGCGATCCGACCGGCATGCCGTTTTACATGTCGAATGCGTTGAAGGACCTGGGTTACTACGTGACGATGGCAAGTGACGCGCAAGCGGTGGAGTCGATCGCGCTCGCCGTGCAATCGACTTACGCCGGCGCTGTGGAGCAGGGCGGCGCGCATCGCACGTTGCTGGAGTTGCCGGGTTTGCTGGCGGGCAACGAACTGGTTGCCGAGGGGAAGTAACGCTCGCTTCCAGCTTATCGCTGATCGCCTACCGCTTGCGGACGCTGTCGGACGGCAACTCGCCGAAGCGTTCGCGATAGCTGATCGCAAAGCGTCCCAAATGACTGAACCCGCAATCCAGCGCAATGCTGGCGATGCGGACGTCGGACGGGGATTCGAGAATCGCCTGACGCGCGCGTTCGAGCCGCAGTTGTTTCAGGTATTGCATCGGACTCGTCTGGCGAAAGTGCAGGAAGCCGTCGCAGAGCGTTCTGACCGGCACGCCCGCCGCTTCGGCGATATCGATCAGACGCAACGGCGCGGACAGTTGCGCGTGCATCAATTCTTCGGCGCGGCGCACGAAGCCGGGTACACCCACGCGGTCCGCGTAGTGTTGTGCGCTATTCGTGCGACCGGCGTCGAGCAGACTGACCAGCAGCGCTTCCACGTTCGAACCGACGTTTGAATTGGCGCACGCGCTGCTGAGCAATTCCGGCGAACTCGCTACCAGCCGCAACTGTTCTTTCCAGGCCCGCATGCTGTCGCTCGACAGCGGCACCACCGGGTCGAAGCGTTTGGGCGCTTTGCGCGCGTCGTCGTCGCCGCGGAAAGACGCGGGGTCGATGCGCATGACCAGTTGCTCGCAATCGGGCGAGAGCAGCGCGCTGAACGGCTCGCCGGGCGCGCGCAGAATGCCGCGCTCGCTATTCACGCGCACGTTGCGGCCCGCGACGCTCACTTCCGCTTCGCCGGAAATGCAGAACATCATCAGGTAATAGCCGTCGACCTCTTCCACGTTGACGCGCATGGCCGTGCCGAATGCGATCGTGCCGATACCGAGCCGGCCGATCTTGACGAAATCCATATGCGAGCGACCGTTGCCCCGTCCTGACGGAATCAGCGAATGCGGCTGCATCACGCGCGAAATCAGCTCGCGCGTTTCGTCGATGTCGGTCGACTCGAAGAGCCGATGGCGCCGCAGCGCGTGGGGAAGAAAGTCAGTCTGGTGCATAACAGCCCGTGGACAGGGAGGGCAAGCCGGCTCGAACGACGAGCGGCCAGGTAAATCTGCCTGAAACGGATAAGCGGGGCGTCAACCTGCCAGAATCGGATAGACCCTTCATTTTGACGCTCCAAAAATAGCTTCACGCATGCAGTGCAGAGTTTATTTTGCACACGCGTCCCACACAATATGGAGAAACTACCGTGGAAATGGTTGAGTCCCCCCTTCGCCCCATGAACCGGCTCGATTCGGACGCCGTGGTGTTTCCGCACGACGACGGTTCGCGTGTGCCCTATAAGGTTTTTAGCTCGCAGGCGGTGTACGACCGCGAACAGGAACGGATTTTCCGCGGCCCGACCTGGAATTTCGTCGCGCTCGAAGCCGAGATTCCGAATGCCGGCGACTACAAAAGCACCTTCGTCGGCGATACGCCGGTCGTGGTCACGCGTCTCGAAGACGGCAGCCTGTCTGCGTGGGTGAACCGTTGCGCGCACCGTGGCGCGTCGGTGTGCCGCAAAGCGCGCGGCAACGCGACCTCGCACACCTGCGTGTATCACCAGTGGAGTTTCGACAATAGCGGCAACCTGCTGGGCGTGCCGTTCCGCCGCGGCCAGAAGGGCATGACCGGCATGCCGGCCGACTTCGACCCGAAGAACCACAGTTTGAGAAAGCTGCGGGTGGAGAGCTATAAAGGCCTCGTCTTCGCGTCGTTCAGCGAAGAAGTCGGACCGCTTGCCGACTACCTCGGCGCCGAAATGCGCCCGTGGGTCGATCGCATTTTCCACAAGCCGATCGAATATCTCGGCTGCACGCGGCAGTTCTCCAAGTCCAACTGGAAGCTCTACTTCGAGAACGTGAAGGATCCGTATCACGCGAGCATGCTGCATCTGTTCCATACGACCTTCAATATTTTCCGCGTGGGCATGAAGGCGCGTTCGATTCCCGACGCAACGCATGGTCTGCACAGCATCATCACCGTGACGAAGACCGGCGAAGATACGTCGGCGGCCTACAAGCAGCAGAACATCCGCTCGATGGACGAGGGCTTCTCGCTCGAAGACGACAGCGTGCTCGGTCATATTTCCGAATACGCGGAAGACACGACCAACCACATCCAGCCGATTTTCCCGCAACTGGTAATCCAGCAGATTCACAACACGCTGGTCGCGCGTCAGTTGTTGCCGAAAGGGCCGAACAGTTTCGAACTGATCTTCCATTTCTTCGGCTACACGGACGACACGCCCGAGATGCGCGAACTGCGCATCAAGCAGGCGAATCTGGTCGGGCCGGCCGGCTATATCTCGATGGAAGACACCGAAGCGACCGAACTCGTGCAGCGCGGCACCATCCGCGATGCGGACGCCACCTCGGTCATCGAAATGTCGCGCGGCAATCCTGACCAGCAGGACACGGTCATCACCGAAAGTCTGATCCGCAAGTTCTGGGTTGGCTACCAGAAACTGATGGGCTATTGAGGTCAGGAGAGAACGGACATGGAACAGATGAAGCTGTGGTTCGAACTGCACATGCTGCAGGATCAATACATCAACAACCTCGATAACGACCGGCTCGAAGCGTGGCCCACGCTGTTCACGGAAGACTGCCTGTACGAAATCGTGCCGAAGGAAAACGCCGATATGGGTCTGCCGATCGGCATCATCTACTGCAATAACCAGAAGATGCTGCGCGACCGCGTGGTGTCGCTGCGCAACGCGAATATTTTCGAAGAGCACAGCTACCGGCACATGACGTCGGGGCTCGCGGTGATCGGCGAGAAAGACGGCGTGATCGAAACGGAAAGCAACTACGTGGTGATCCAGACGCGCACCAATGGCGAGTCGAGCGTGTATCAGGCGGGCAAGTACTACGACCGCGTGGTGCGTACACCCGATGGTCTGCGCTACAAGGCCAAGCGCGTGATTTACGATACTTCGCGCGTGCAGACCCTGCTCGCCACGCCGATCTGAGGAGCTTGCGATGGAACAGTTAGTAGACGGCTGGCAAGCGCTCGGCACGCTCGACGATTTCACCGAGGGCGAGCCTGTCGCAGTCATAGCGGGCGACAAGCCGGTGGCGATTTTCCGTCTCGGCGACGAAGTCTTTGCCTTGCACGATCTGTGCACGCATGGTCATGCACGGTTGTCGGAAGGTTATGTCGAGGACGGTTGTGTGGAATGTCCGCTGCATCAGGGCCTGTTCGACATCCGTAACGGCGCGCCGCGTTGCGCGCCGGTGACGGAAGCAGTGCGCACGTACCCGATCCGGATCGTCGCGGGCAAGGTCGAAATTCATGTCGCGTGAACCGTATGTGATCGTCGGCGCGGGTCACGCCGCGCGGCGTGCAGCCGAGACATTGCGCGCGCTCAATGAAGACGCACGCGTCGTGATGATCGGTGCGGAACCGGAGTTGCCGTACGACCGCCCGGTGCTGTCGAAAGACGCACTCACCAGCGAAGCGGGTGAGCAGCGCGCCTTCATTCGCGATCGCGCGTGGTACGACGCCCAGCGTATCGAACTGCGTCTGGGCGTGGCGGTCGAGGCAATCGACCGGCCGGCGCGTACGGTGCAGTTGGCCGACGGCAGCCGGCTCGCGTACGAGCGCCTGCTGATCGCAACCGGCTCGCGTGTGCGCCGTTTTCCCGGTGTCGACGAAACGCGCGTGCCCTTGCATTACGTGCGCACGGTGGCGGACGCGCGCGCGTTGCGTGCCGTGCTGCTGCCGGGCAAGCGGGTCGCGGTGATCGGCGGCGGCTTTATCGGTCTGGAAGTCGCGGCGTCGGCGGCGACGCTGGGTTGCAGCGTCACGCTCATCGAACCTGCCGAAGCCTTGTTGCAACGGTCGATGCCGGCAGCGGTCGGCGAATTCATTTTGTCGCTGCATGCAGGGCATGGTGTGGATGTGCGTTTGGGCACGGCCGTGCAGGGCATTCATCGTTCTGAAGCGCAAAACGAAGCACTAAACGAAACGATCGTCGAAACCAGCCGCGGTGCGATTGTCGCGGACGTCGTCGTGATCGGTATCGGAGTCGTGCCGAACGTCGAACTGGCGCAGCAGTCCGGGCTCGAAGTCGACAACGGCATCGTCGTGGATGCTGCGTGCCGCACCAGCGATCCTGCGATTTTTGCGGCGGGCGAAGTGACGCGGCATTTCAATCCTCTGCTGGGCTGTCACTTGCGGGTGGAGTCGTGGCAGGTCGCGGAGAACCAGCCGGCGATCGCCGCCGCCAACATGCTCGACGACGAAGCAGCCCAGACGTACGCGGAGATCCCGTGGCTGTGGTCGGATCAGTACGATTGCAATCTGCAAACGCTGGGACTGTTCGATCCGCAGCAGACGCTGGTGACGCGCCGCAGTGCCGACAACCGTTCGCTCACGCTGCTTGCTCTGGGTGCGGGCGGCAAGATCGAGGCGGTGGCGGCGGTCAACGCGGGGCGTGACATCGGCGCATGCCGGCGTTTGATGGCGTCGGGAAAAATCGTCGAGCCAGGAGCGTTGGGCGACCCGGCGATTGCGTTGCGCACGTTCATCTGAAGGAGAAGCCGGCTTTCACCAGCGCCGGGGCCGCAGCCCGGCGTGAAACCATTCGATCATCGACACGATGTCGAAGACCGGCACGTCGAACCGTTTCGCGACCAACGCCGAATACGGCGCGAAGTTACTGCATTCGCTGACGATCGCGCCGACCTCCGGATGAGCCGTCAACAGGCGCCCGGCGCAGTCGAGTACGTCGGCGGCCTGTTCGTCGAAACTCACGCTCGCGGCGTTCGTGAGATTGTTGCGCAGGAAACGACTGTCTTCGGCGAGACCCGCAACCGGCAGATCGAGCGGAGCGCTGGCCGCGCGAAGATGCGTCGCGGTGAGCGACACTTCGCGCGCGGTCAGAATGCCGACGCGCTGTCTGGCGGGCAGCAGCGCGGCGATCGACGGAATCTGCAACAGGCTGGAGGTTGCGACCGGCACCGGGCAACGCTCGGCGAGCGCCTGCTGGAACGACACGAGAAAGCCGCAACTCGTCGTGATGCCGTCGACACCGAGCGCGGCGAGGTCCTTCGCGGCTTCGACGAAACGGTCGAGCAGCGGCGCGGCGGCGAGCAGGTCGCCACCGGTCGCGGCGATGACGTCCGGCCCGCTCACGCCTTCGAGCCGCGCGTACTGCACCGGAAAATCCCACGTGGCGCCGTGACCGATATCGCCGGGCAGGCGCTCGAAACCCGTGTCGAGCATCAGGATGCCGAGGCTCACGCCGTGAATAGTGCGTTGTCGTCGTGGCGAAGAGGAGCGCGTCATGGTCAATTCACGAAGCAGTTGCACTGATCCAGCGTCGCGGGCAGCGGCAAGCCGAGTTCTTTCAGCTTGCGACGGTTGATGAGCGCCACGTAGTCGGAGGGCACCGCGCGATAGGTCGGCAGCGACGCGGGCTTCGCGCCATGCAGCATCTGCACCGCGAGATCGGCGGCGTGCGCGCCTTGCGACTCGTACGACGGCGCGTAGGCGACCGTAATGATGTCGCCCTTGCGGATCAACTCATGTTCTGCGCTGAGAATCGGAATATGCATGCGGTCCGTGACCGATGCCACTGCCGGTAACGACGACTGTACGAGGTTCGAGCCGATTGCATAGAAGAAGTCGACGCCGCGCATCGTGCCCGTGCGTTGCGGCACGTCGACCGTCGAATCGACGGAATTCGCGACCATCGTCAAACCGGCCTTGTCGGCGGCTTCCTTGAGGCTCGCAATGGCCGCGACGTCGTTCACTTCGCCCGCGTTGTAGAGCACGCCGAAGCTTTTGGCCTTCGGGAACACCTGTTTGGCGAAAGCCAGCACGGCGTGGTAGTCGGTCGCGCTCGACGTGCCCGTAATGCGGGCGCCGCCGTGCTGCCAGTCGGGTACGATGCCGGCTTTGACCGGATCGGTGATCTGCGAGAACACCAGCGGAATGCTGGCGTCGTTCACATTGCGCACGGCAGCCTGGGCGACCGGCGTGGTAATGGTCAGGATGACCGCGGGATGTTGCGACAGGATTTGCGCGAGCGTTTGCGGAATCAGGCTCGGTGTGAAATTTGCGTCGCTGTACGCGTATTTGACAGTTTTGCCTTCGACGTAACCGTCTTTTTCCATCTGCTGCTTGAAGCCCGCGATGGTGCGAGCGAGTGCCGGATGCGGACCGAAGTTGGCAATCCCGACCACCAGCGGCGCGGGCGCGTCGGCGGCGCGGCCCGGCAGGCTGACCGACAACGCTGCGACGCCGGCAACAGCGGCGAGTGCCAGTGCAAGACGGTTGAGGCGCATGCCGGCAAGCCGGGCGATGGTTTGATGAACGTTCATGTCGTCGAAGCCTGAAGAAAACGGTGGAGAGAGCGAAGCGGGCGCCAGGCAGCGGCTGGCGAACTGACCAGCGCGGCAGCGCGCCACGACCGCGACAGTCCGATTGTCTTCACCCGGCTTGCATGCGCCCATACCGACAAAATAAACAGTTCCGATTGCCTATCAAAAGTAGCGGCTCGCTGCCATCGCAGGCTTTGACCACGATTACAGCAAGCCTTAAATCGCTTTTCAGTTCGCTCTAGTCAAGCGATTCTCAGATGAAGGAAATCGGTTCTAACTATTTTGAGTCGATTGTCAGCCCGTCCCGCACTTTTTAGTCTTCGTCCTGGTGCTGCATCTACGTTTCAGCACGCCACTATTTCATCACCGAGGCTGCCCCACAGCCTGTTACTGGCGTATCAACCGGACTCTTTTAACATGAAACGAATCTGTTCCGCAGTGTTGCTTCTCTCGATGGCCGCGGCCGCTCACGCGCAAAGCGCCTCCGGCTCCAGTGTCACGCTGTACGGCGTATTGATGGAAGGCCTGATCTACTCGAACAACTCGCTCAAGGGCTCGTCGATCGGTACGGCGAACGGTCCGAGCCGGTGGGGCTTCCGGGGCGTCGAAGATCTGGGCGGCGGCATGCGCACGCTGTTCGTGCTCGAAGGCGGCTTCAATCCGAACACCGGCTCGGCCGCGCAGGGCAGCCGGGAGTTCGGCCGCCAGGCATACGTGGGCTTGCAGGACGAGGGCTGGGGCTCGTTGACCTTCGGCCGTCAATACGACCTGACGCAGGACTGGCTCGCACAGTATTCGTCGCCGCTCATGTGGAACGGCTACACCGCCACGGTCGGCGACAACAATAACTTCAACTACCAGTTCCGCACCAACAACGCGGTGAAGTACGTGTCGCCGTCGTATCGCGGTTTGCAGGCGGGCTTGCTGTACAGCTTCGGCGGCGTGGCGGGCAGCTTCGGCAATCAGAGCGCGGTCGGCTTCGGTCTGAACTATGCGCAAGGTCCGCTCAAACTGTCGGCCGCTTACATGCGCATGAATCACCCGGCTTCGGCCGCTAGCGAAGGCCTGTGGACCACCTCGCAGTTCGCGTCGATCTCGGCGAATTCGCCGACGGTGTCGTACGCCATCGCACCGACGAGCATGGAGTTGTACGGCGCGGGCGGCTCGTACGCGATTACGAAGACCACGTCGGTCGCGATGGTCGTCACACATAGCCGCTTCGACAATCTGGGCGTCGCGCAACTCGGCCTTACGCACGGCCGTGCCAGCTACACCAACATCGAAGCGAACGCGAGCCACTACTTCACGCCGGCTTATCAGGTCGCGGCCGACTACGTGTACACGACCGGCAGCATCCAGCCGACCGACTTCTCGCCGAAATATCACCAGTTCTCGGTCATCAACAATTATTTCCTGTCGCGTCGCACCGCGTTGTACGTCACGGGGATTTTCCAGCTGGCAGCGGGCGATGCGCAGCATGCCAACATCGAATACGCGAGCGGCAGTGGCGGTGCGTCGAGCAGCAAACGTCAGGTTGCCGTCACCGCAGGTATTTTTCATCGGTTCTAATGAGGGCTGGCGACGCCATGATGAGGCGCGCCGCATCGCATGACGTTGCAGCGTCGTGCGGTGACGGTGTTTGAGACGTCCGTTGGGCGAGCGCGGTCAGAGGCTCGCACGACGGGCGTTTCGGTATTTGCAATTGGAGTCAGTGTGAATTCGAAGGTCGTTTCAAACGGGGTCCGCCCCGACGCGGAAGACGCCCAGCCGGCCGCCCGTCATGGCGCGGCTATCCTTGCCGATGCACTGAGCGGCTTCGGCGTGCCCGCGGTGACGTTCATCCCCGGCGAGGGCATTCTGGAACTGGTCGATGCGCTCGCCGTGCGCGCGCCGTCTATCCGTCTCGCGAGTTTCCGTCACGAAGCGGGCATGGCTTACGCCGCCCAGGCGATCGGTCAGATGAGCGACCAGCCCGGCATCTGCCTTGCGGCACGCGCGCCGGGCGCGCTCAATACGACGCTGGCGATTCACACGGCCTATACCGATAGCGCGCCCTTGATCATGATCGTCGGACAGGCCGGCAGCGAGTCGTCGGGCCGCGAGGCGATGCTGAACCCCGACGACTTCCAGCGTGTGTTCGGGCCGTTGACCAAATGGGTCGGCGTGATCGATGCGCCCGAACGCATCGGGGAAATGCTGACGCGCGCGTGGCACGTCGCGATGACTGGCCGACGCGGCCCCGTAGTGCTCGTGATGCCCGAAGACATCGCGCAGCAGCGCGCGGTCGTCGCGGACCCCGTGCTGCCCCGACTGCCGCGACCGGCTATTGCGTCCGCGGACCTCGCCACCTTGCGCGACATGATGACGCACGCGAAGCAGCCGGTGCTGCTGGTCGGCGGCACCGGATGGCAAGCCGATGCGTTGCTTGAATTGACCGTGCTAGCCGCGCGCCACGCGATTCCGGTGGCGACGACGTACCGCCGCCGCGACCTGATCGATCACGACGATGCGGGTTTTATCGGTGAAATCGGGCTGGGTGTCGACGCGGCGCTGGCTAGACGCATTGCCGAGGCCGATCTGCTGATCGTGCTGAACGGCCGTCTCGGCGAATTGAATACGGTCGGCGCGGGCTCGTTCAAAGGATTCACGCTGATCGATCCGGCACGCGCACGCAGCGGTGCGTTCAGGCTCGTGCAGATTCACGCCGAGGCCAACGAGTTGAACGCCGTGTATCACCCGGACCTCGCCGTGCAAAGCGACCCGAACGGCTTCGTCGCCGCGTGGGCCGAATCGAGCGGCACGTCCGCCGGTGCCGCCTGGTGCGCACCCGAACTCCGCGACGCGCGTGGCGAATGGTGCGCTGCTGCGCGGCGTGACCGGCTGGCCTTTATCGAAAGCGGTCGCTGCGAAGGTCCGGTCGATTTGCGCTCGGTCTACGCGACGCTCGATGCCGCGCTCGAACCGGATGCACTGGTCACTTCCGGCGCGGGTGCCTATGCGGTGTGGCCGCAGCGGTATCTGAAGCATCGCCGGTACCACACGCAGTTGGGTCCGAAGAGCGGCGCGATGGGTTATGGCTTGTCGGCCGCGATCGGCGCCGCGCTCACGCCGAGCGCGCCTCGCCAGATCGTCGCGATTGCCGGCGACGGCTGCCTGATGATGCACGCCGAAGAACTCGAAACGGCTGTGAGACTCGGCCTTTCCCTGCTCGTGATCGTCGTGAATAACTGCTCGTATGGTGCGATCGACGGCGCGCAACGCCGGATGTTCGGCCGCGCGACCGGCACCGCGCTCGGCGCGGTCGATTTCGCCGCCTTCGCGCGTGCGTTCGGCGCCGACGGCGCCACCGTGACCGACACCGCCGGTTTCGCACCGGCACTCGCGCGCGCGCTCGCGCTCCCCGGCGTCAAGCTGATCGAAGTGCGGGTGCCGTCCACGGTCGGCAAGCCACTGGCTTGATGCGATGCCCGAACTCTCCAGTCAAACCAATATGAACGCATCGATCGATCACTCCGCGGTTCTGTCTTCCGTCGCATCACGCGCCTCCAGTCCTCACACCGTCGCCGTGGTCGGCTCCGGCATCGCCGGCCTGACCGCTGCATACCGGTTGCAGCAAGCCGGCCTGCAGGTCACCGTATTCGAAGGCGAGCAGGTCGTCGGCGGGCGGATGGGCGACCGCAAGGTCGGCGATATCGCATTCAATAGCGGCGCGCGGCTCGTCTATCCGTTCGGCAAGGCGTTCAACCGGCTGATCGCGGACCTGTCGCTCGGCGACGTGCTCGTGCCGTTGAAAAACCTCACTGCGCAATGCGTCGCGCCCGGCGGCGGCCGCCATACGATCGAGCTGATGCCGTCGGCGCGCTCGCTCGCCACGCCTGGTTTGCGATTGACCGAACGGCTCGCGATGATCCGTCACGCGCTGCAGATGCGCGCGCTCAAAGGCCGCGTGGACCCCGACTGGGCAACCAGCGCGATGGACGTCGATCCGGCGTTCGATCGTCTGACGCTGGCCGACTTCACGCGCGAGCGCATCGGCCCGAATGTCCTGAAGACGATGGTCGAGCCCGTGTTTCGCGCGACCCGCAGCTTCAACCCGGAGACGCTCTCGGCGTTGTTCTATCTGACCACGGTGCCGCATCTGATCGGTGAAGACACCGTGTACACGCTGAAGGGTGGCATGGGGCGCGTGTGCGCGGCGCTGGCCGCGCAACTGACGGTCCGCATGGGCACGCGCGTGACGTCGATCCGCAGACATCACTCCGACGCCACCCAGCCGGCCATGTCGCTGACGCTGGCCGACGGCGAGGTGCATCGCTTCGATCACATCGTCTGCGCGGTGGAAGGCTCGCTCGCGCGGCAACTGGTCGAGGCGCCGCTCGACGCCGAGCGCGCGATGCTCGAGCACGTGCGCTATAACTCGCTCGGCGTGGTGCACTACGGTTTCGCGGGCCCGCTGCCGCCCGTCATGGACTTCGCGACGCGCGACACGCCGAGCCGCATCGCCACCTATCAGCAACTGCCCGCTGCGCCCGCGCAAGGCCGCCCGCTCACGCAGATCTATTGCCAGTTGACGCCGGAAGCCGCGGAGGAAGCGCAAGCACGCGGCCTGACCGGCGAACTCGACGTGCTGCTGCGCGACGAATTGCGGCAACGCATTCCCGATTTCGATGCGCAGGTAGTGAGCGTCGTGAACCAGTGGATTCCACGCAAGCTGCCGGTGTTCTCGCCGGGCTACGGCGCGCGGCTACAGGCTTTCTGGCAATGGCAGGAGAGCCCCGCGCGGGCGCTCGACCGGCCGCTGGTGTATTGCGGCGACTGGACCGCTCAGGCGCTGCTGACGGGCGCGTGCGCCAGCGGCGAGCGCGCTGCGCAGATCGTTTTGCAGCGGGTGGTGAATCAGGCGCCGGTTCGTGCGTCGGTTCCCGCAAAAAACTAGGCAAAACGTCGCAACTTTTAGCGAAACGGCAGTAGCGCGCCGCTGAATAAGTTCAGCTGGGGGTTCGATGCTACAAAGTCATCGTGCCAATCAGCTAACAGGAAAATCTTGCAATGAAGTTATCTCTCGAGGCTTTACGATCGTCTGCCAGTTTTCACGGTGGGGTATTGGCGACGTTGCGCAACACGCTGCTCGGCGCCGCCGCCGTGATGCTGGGCCTGAGCGCCGCGCCGGTGCCGGCACAAACCGCGGGCGTCACGACGATCGGCATTGCGAGCCTCGGGCCGCATCCGTCGCTCGCGAAGACGATTCAGGGTTTCAAGGACGAGATGTCGAAAGAGGGCTACGTCGACGGCAAGAACGTCGCCTACGTTTATAGCGATGCGAATTTCACGCAGGCGCTGATGCCGCAGATGTTCTCGCAGATCCTCTCGAAGCACCCGGCGATGATCCTGACCGTGACGACCTCGGTGTCGCAAGTCGCTCGCGCGGCGGTGACGGATCGCAAGATTCCGCTGGTCTTCACCGAAGTGACCGATCCGGTCGCCGCCGGTCTCGTGCCCGACTGGGCGCATGGCAGCGACCGCTTCACGGGCTCGTCCGATCTGCAGAACTTCGACGCCGTGCTCGACTTCGCGAAGAAAGCCTTTCCCGGCGTGAAGTCGTTCGGCACGCTGTACAACCCTGGCGAAGCCAACGACGTCGTCACCACCAAAGCACTCGGCGACGCCGCCAAACGCGCCGGTCTCGATTTCAAGCCGGTGAGCGTGGATAGCGTCAACGACATCGAACAACGCGCGCAGATGCTCAAGGGCGTGGGCTTCGTCTATATCACCGGATCGAATCTCGTGCAGTCGGCAATTCCGGCGGTGGCCGCCAGCATGATGCGCATGAAGGTGCCCGTTCTGAGCTCCGAGACCGAAGCCATCAAGAAGGGGATGGCGACCGCGTCGTATGCCGTGTCGCTGGAATCGGTCGGCGCGAACGCCGCCAAACAGGCCGCACGCGTGTTGAAGGGCGAGCCGACCACGGCGCTGCCCGTGTTGAAACCCGCCCCGACGGATTACGTGACGTCGTTGAGCAAGACCCAGTTCGCGAAGCTGGGGTTGACCATACCCAAGAGTTTCGAGGACTGCCAATGCTTCATCAATTAAGCGGCCGAGTCAGGGCCAAGGTCACGACCATGCGTGAGAAACATATTCCGATGCTCTCGGTCGAGAAAGTCAGCAAGACCTTTCATGCGGGCACCGTCGACGAGCGTATTGCGCTGACCGACGTCTCGCTGAAACTCGCCGCCGGCGATTTTGCGGTCGTGGTGGGCGGCAACGGAGCAGGCAAATCGACGTTCCTGAACATGCTGGCCGGTGAAGTGACACCCGATACCGGGGTGATTGCCGTGGACGGCAGCGACATTACGTCGTTGCCCACGCACAAGCGCGCAAAGTACATTTCGCGCGTGTTCCAGGACCCGTCGATCGGCACGGCCGCCGCGCTCAGTCTCGAAGAGAACCTCGCGGTCGCGAACCTGCGCGGCCTGAAACGCGGTTTCGGTCTGGGCATGACGCGCGCGCAGTCGAAGGAATTCCACGAGCGTCTCGCGTCTTTCAATCTCGGTCTGGAAAAGCGGCTGAAGGCGAAGGCCTCGTTGCTCTCGGGTGGCCAGCGCCAGGCGTTGTCGTTGCTGATGGCCGTGTTGCAGCGTCCGCAATTGCTGCTGCTCGACGAGCACACGGCTGCGCTCGACCCGCGCACGGCGGCGATCGTGATGCGCGTGACCGAGCAGGTCGTGCGCGAAGCGAACCTGACCACGCTGATGGTCACGCACAACATGCAGCACGCGCTCGACTACGGCAACCGTCTGGTGATGATGCGCGATGGCCGCATCGTCGGCGATCTGACGGGCGAAGCGAAGCGCACGATGACGATGGAAAAACTGATGGCGACCTTCAACGAAGAGCCGCCGATTGCGATGACGGTGAACGCATGAATCTACTGAGCGGTTTTATCGGTCTGGTACCGGTGGGCATGATGCAAGGGCTGACGTATGCGCTCATTGCGATTGCGATCATGATCCCTTTCCGGATTCTGAATTTTTCGGACATGACGGGCGAGGGCGCGTTTCCGTTCGGCGCATGCGTCTGCGCGAAGTTGCTGATGGTCGGACTGAATCCGGTGGCGGCGCTGCTGGGCGGTGCGCTGGCGGGCTTCGTCGCGGGCCTGGTGACGGGCTACATTCATGAGAAGGCAAAGATCAACACGCTGCTGTGCGGGATTCTGGTGTTGTCGATGTTGTACTCGGTGAATATTCGCGTGATGGGGCAGCCGAACTCGGCGCTGTTCGCGTTTCCGAGCATCTTCTCCTGGTTGCCCGATGACGGTGGCGGTTACTTGCCGCGCATCGTGATGCTGGCGGTGATCGATATCGCGATTGGCGCGGGTGTGTTGTGGTTCCTCGGCACGCAGCATGGACTCGCGATGCGGGCAATCGGTTCGAGCCCGTCGATGGCGAAGGCGCAAGGGATCAACGTGAAGGTTTATACGCTGGTCGGGTTGGGGCTCGCGAATCTGTTCGCGGCGCTGGGTGGAGCGATGCTCGCGCAGAACCAGGGGTTTGCCGATGTGAATATGGGGTTCGGGGTGCTGGTGAACGGGCTTGCTGCGTTGCTGCTTGGTGAGGCGGTGATCGGGAACCGTTCGATGACGCGGCAGGTCATTGCGCCGGTGTTGGGATCGATCATCTACTTCCAGTTGATCTCGGCGGTGCTGGCGATCGGGTTCCAGCCTTCCGATTTGAAACTGGTGACGGCGTTGTTCGTGTTGCTGACGTTGCTGTCGATGGCGGCGAGAAAGAAGCGGCCGGCGAGTGGTGCGAGGAAGAAGGCGGGGATGGTGGTGAGTTGAGTTTTTGGTTGTCGATAGATTGATTGTTTAAAGAAGGCCTCGCATTGCGCGAGGCTTTCTTGTTTTTTGGGGGGCTCTCGGGCTGGTTCGCTGATGCAATAGGAGAAATCCGATTTGGCAGTGAGTGTTGTTTCTGCATAAGTTGCGTTGGTGTCGATAGCCTGAGCGGCTGGTCTGACGCTAGATTACGTGTCGTTAAAAATAAGCATAACGACACGAGAGATGGATAAAAAACACTACCGGCTAATGCACGTCGCCTTGGCGGCGCTGGCAGTCTCCGGTTTGCTGTCTGCGGTGTGCGATGCGCAGATCGTTCCGGGTGGTGAGCATGCGCCTTCGGTCGTGCAGACACGTAACGGACTACCGCAGGCCGATATCAATCGACCGTCTGGCGCTGGCGTGTCGATGAATACCTACAGCCAGTTCGATGTGCAGAAGCCTGGCGTCATTCTGAATAACTCGCCGGCGATCGTGCAGACGCAGCAGGCGGGGATGGTCAACGGGAATCCCAATCTTGCCGCCGGCCAGTCGGCGCGAGTGATCGTTAATCAGGTGAACAGCGCCGCGGCGAGTCAGATTAAAGGTCGTGTCGAAGTCGCGGGGCAACGTGCCGAGGTCGTCATTGCGAACGGCTCGGGTATCAGCGTGAATGGCGGCGGTTTCATCAACACGTCGCGCGCGATTCTGACCACGGGTACGCCGAATCTCGCCGCCGATGGTTCTTTGGCCGGCTTCAACGTCAAGGGCGGGCTCATCACCATCGAAGGCTCGGGGCTCGATGTTCGCGATGTCGATCAGGTCGACCTGCTTTCACGCGCGATCAAGGCGAATGCGGCCATTTTTTTGGGGAAAATGACCCGCAGAATCGAGGCGCCCATTTTAACGATCCAGCGGGAAACCACTATGACTACTGAGATAACTGTTGGCGTGGCCGAAGATGCATTCGCAAAAAATAATCTCGTCAGACTGGAACGTTCAACATACGAGCAGACGGCCGCATTATCAGCCGCCGATTGGATCGCAAGGAGACGGCCGCACGATGCGGCGCTCATCGAGATTCTGCATTTTGTATATAGCGCGATATGCGACCGTATGAGCGGATATCACCTTTGGCTCCTACTCGGGGATACGCGTTGGCAGGATGACACGCGTATCATACGGCACAAGAAACTCTTTAAATCTTTAAAGGTTCCGGGTATAGATTTCGATGCTTTGCAAGATAGAAGAGAATTCATAGTTGAGCAAAGCGGAAAGCTGAAGTTATTTGGTGCCGTTCGCCTTGAAGAGGATACCTTGGTATCTATTCCGGAGACAATGCAGCCGGGATCGTGTACTTACCTACTTGCTCTACCCGGCATCGCGCCGGCTTTGTCAGAGTCTAGCGGATGGTCGGGGCGGTTGTGCGAGGATTTCCAATTAATCCAGTCTAACGTTAATAACGACGGCATCATTTTTCAACGTGTTGGCTATTTTGATGATCTTGAAGTCGGCTTGGTTGCGCTCGGCAAACCGGACGTCGTTGCAAGGCTCATTGGAGGTAACCAATGAGAATCAACTCTGCAATGAGAGGTCTGCACTTGATCCGACGATAAAACTGGGAGCGTTGGTAACGCCGGTTGGCGCCCCACGCCTGATCGAGCAGATTTTCACGCCGGTTGGGGGCGCGGTGAAGGCACTGGTCGATCATGTCGTCACAGTGGTGGGGCAGCTATGTATGGGGCCGGTAATGCAACATTCAACAGCGGTAGCGACCAACAATCCGCGAGGATGTTAGGCGAGAACGACCGTCAGATTGCAAGCAAGACTATTTGGAAGGGAGACAGCAGCGAACGCATTGATGTAGAAAATCCGAACCCAAGTCAACGTCCGGGGCAGATCCACTATCAGGATAATCGAGGAAACAAATACTCGTATGATCCAACCACCAACTCGTTTTCAGATGCGCCAAATTCGGTGAACAAGTTGTTGAACGATCCGAGTTTTTGATGCGGCGATCCAGAAGGACTCAACAAGTACCTCGGAGGTCAATGATGAAGGCGAATACAGCAATGGTCACGTTATTGAAGTCTGTCGATCTCAAAGCTCATCTCACTCCAACGCTGATGGAAATCGCGCAAAAGGGATTTGAATTTCGGGACGAGTGTTACGTACTTCGCGCTTTCGTCGCCAAAAGTCTTAACATATTGAGATCGAGCTTTCCTGATCGCACAGGTTACGAGTGTTTCGTGAACTCGCTGCATATTGAGGACTATGCCGCTAAGACGCCTTTGGCTCAGGCCATACTGCTGCTAAGGGGTTTATTTGATACTTGGCGGACAATTATGCCTACCGATGTATTGGTGGGTATTGTTAGTGCAGACGAGTTTAGTGTGGTCGTAAAGGTTCATCTTCGCCGTCCGGCGGAAGCATGGCTTGGCGCGAACTTGGACGCTTATGAAAATGCGATTATGAGTTTCGAATCGTCAGATGACGTTTTCTGCGAGATTGCCGGAAATCTTGCTGCTTCTTGAAATCGAGCAATTCGGGGTATTTGCCGGGTAATGCGAAGCTGAACAGCGGGAATGGTGATGGCCGGCCATCCGCGAACAACGGCAACGTTAGCGATCTTGAAGGCTCGACAAAACAACCATTCAAAGACGGGCAAGCGAAAAACACCAACCGGTCAACGTTATACCGGAGACGACTGGAAAATCAGAACAAGAGAAGTCCAAAAAACAAAGGTAGCTTTCATCAGCAAAACCCAACGCGACCCATCATCCACCGCCCCACCCCAACGCCACCCCCCTCCCACCTATGCAATAATCCCGCAGTTTGCCCAAACCGCAGCTCAAGAGGTTGTTCGCACGGGCGTCCCAGGGCCCCAAAACACGTGGCCTGCATCCTTTCTGCGATCTTTCTTCAAAGCTACAGCCACCACCATGCCCACATACCGTTCCAAAACCTCCACCGCCGGCCGCAACATGGCGGGGGCGCGCTCCCTGTGGCGCGCCACCGGCATGAAAGACGAAGACTTCTCGAAGCCCATCATCGCGGTGGTCAACTCGTTCACGCAGTTCGTGCCCGGGCACGTGCACCTGAAAGACCTCGGCCAGCTCGTCGCGCGTGAAATCGAAGCCGCCGGCGGTGTCGCCAAGGAATTCAACACGATCGCCGTGGACGACGGCATCGCCATGGGCCACGACGGCATGCTGTACTCGCTGCCCAGCCGCGACATCATCGCGGACTCGGTCGAGTACATGGTCAATGCCCACTGCGCCGACGCCATGGTGTGCATCTCCAATTGCGACAAGATCACCCCCGGCATGCTGATGGCAGCCATGCGCCTGAACATCCCCGTCATCTTCGTCTCCGGCGGTCCGATGGAAGCGGGCAAGACGCGCCTCGCGAACCCCGTCACGAAGACCATGGAGTTCAAGAAGCTCGACCTGGTCGACGCCATGGTGATCGCTGCCGACGAGTCCTACTCCGACGCCGACGTCGCCGAAGTGGAACGCTCCGCGTGCCCGACCTGCGGTTCGTGCTCGGGCATGTTCACGGCCAACTCGATGAACTGCCTGACCGAAGCGCTCGGTCTCTCGTTGCCCGGCAACGGTACGGTCGTGGCCACTCACGCGGACCGCGAACAGCTCTTCAAGCGCGCCGGCCGTCGCGTCGTGGAACTGGCCCGCCAGTACTACGAGCAGGACGACGAACGCGTGCTGCCGCGCTCGGTAGGCTTCAAGGCTTTCGAAAACGCGATGACGCTCGACATCGCAATGGGCGGCTCGACCAACACGATCCTGCACTTGCTGGCCATCGCCCGCGAAGCGGAAATCGACTTCACGATGACGGACATCGACCGTCTGTCGCGCAGCGTGCCGCAGTTGTGCAAGGTCGCGCCGAACACGAACAAGTATCACATCGAAGACGTGCATCGCGCGGGCGGCATCATGGCGATCCTCGGCGAACTGGACCGCGCGGGCAAACTGCATACCGAACTGCCCACCGTGCACTCGGCGACGCTGAAAGAAGCGCTGGATCAATGGGACATCGTTCGCACCCAGGACGAAGCGGTCCGTCATTTCTATATGGCCGGTCCCGCGGGCATTCCGACGCAGGTGGCGTTCAGCCAGAACTCGCGCTGGCCGAGTCTCGATCTCGACCGCGCCGAAGGCTGCATCCGCTCGTATGAACACGCGTTCTCGAAGGAAGGCGGCCTCGCGGTGCTGACGGGCAATATCGCGCTCGACGGTTGCGTGGTGAAGACCGCGGGCGTCGACGAAAGCATTCTGGTGTTCGAAGGCTCCGCTCACGTCACCGAGTCGCAGGACGAAGCGGTCGAAAATATTCTGGCGGGCAAGGTCAAGGCGGGCGACGTGGTGATCGTGCGCTACGAAGGCCCGAAGGGCGGCCCCGGCATGCAGGAAATGCTGTACCCGACGAGCTATATCAAGTCGAAAGGTCTGGGCAAAGCCTGCGCGTTGTTGACCGATGGCCGCTTCTCGGGTGGCACGTCGGGTCTGTCGATTGGCCACTGCTCGCCGGAAGCGGCAGCGGGCGGCGCGATCGGACTCGTGCGCGACGGCGACAAGATCCGCATCGACATTCCGAACCGGACCATCGACGTGCTGCTCTCCGACGAGGAACTGGCACGCCGTCGCGAAGAACAGAATGCGAAGGGTTGGAAGCCGGCCAAGCCGCGTCCGCGCAAGGTGTCGGCTGCGCTCAAGGCATATGCGAAGCTGGTGATGTCGGCCGACAAGGGCGCAGTGCGCGACCTGTCGTTGCTCGACGACTAGTACGGCAGAAGCCCTGCAGAAGCCGCAAAAACCGCTCCACGGAGCGGTTTTTTTACGCCCGCCCGGCGCCGAGACCCGCCCATCGCCGATAAGCATCCTCCCGGTTCAACCCTAACTGATCCAGCACCCGCTGCACCGTGTAATCGACCATCGCCTCGATACTCTCGGGCTTCGCATAGAACGCGGGCAACGGCGGCATCACCACCGCGCCCATCTCCGTCACCAGCGTCATATTGCGCAGATGCGCGAGCGTCAACGGCGTCTCGCGCGCGAGCATGACGAGCTTGCGGCGCTCCTTCAATGTGACATCGGCGGCGCGCGAAATCAGGTTGTCGTCCAGACCGTGCGCGACGGCGGCCAGTGTCTTCATCGAACACGGGGCGATCACCATGCCGTCGTGCCGGAACGAGCCGCTCGCGATACTCGCGCCGACTTCGTTCTGATCGTGATACACGTCCGCTGCATCGCGCAGCGCGGCGCGGTCCATGCCCATCTCGTCGTGCAAGGTCAGCCAGCCGGCGCGCGAGACCACGAGGTGGGTGCGTGCGCCGCCGGCCCGCAGCGCGGCCAGCAAACGCACGCCGTAGATCGCACCGGTCGCGCCGGTAATGGCAACGACGATGGACGGCCCTCGCGTGCTGTCGGCGTTCATCATGACAAGGCCGGCTTGTTGAATTGCGGCAGATAATCGCCGAGCACGATGCTGTCCACGCCCGGAATCTTCTTGCGTTCGAACTCGGCTTCGCGACCCCAGGGCTTGGTCGCGTCGATCGCGAGACGGCCCCAATGGTCCTTGTGCGCGTCGCGGTAGAAGCCGGGAACGTCGTGCAGCACCATCGTGCGGGTATCGGCGCGGCCTCGGGTCAGGAACGCCCAGATCACTTCGTCGAGGTTGTAGATGTCGACGTCCTTGTCGACCACGATGACCAGCTTGTTGTAGTCCAGATGCGATCCAAGCGCGGCGAGCAACGCGTGCTGCGCATGACCGTCGTACTGCTTGTCGATCTTGATGATGGTGTTCATCACGGTCGGCTGGCAGCTCACGTCGAGCACGCCGCGCACCTGGCTCGAAATGGCCTTGTAGATGCGCGCCGCGGTCGCGGCTTCCAGCGGGCGCAGATCTTCGTCGGATCCGCAAATCAGGCCCTGAAACACGGCGCCTTCGCGCCAGCCGACATGCGTGACCTCGAACACGTGGTTGTCGCCCACTTCGACGTAGTAACCCATGAACTCGCCGAACGGACCTTCGGGGCGGCGCACGTTCGGCAAAATGCGGCCTTCGATCACGATCTCCGCGGACACCGGCACGTCGAGATCGACGGTCAGCGCACGGCGCATCGCAATCGGACCGCCGCGCATGGTGGCGGCGAGCGACATCTCGTCGCCGTCCGGCGGCAGCGACACGCACGCGCTCATGAAAATCTCCGGCGCCGCACCAATCAGAATGACGGCTTCGAGCGCCTCGCCACGCGCTTCGGCGCGCGCCTGGAACTGCGCGAGATCGTGACTGCTGCCCAGGCGAATGCGCAGTTCGTCGTCGGAGACGAACATCGAGCGATGAAACGACAGGTTGTTGCGCCCGCTATCCGGATCCTTCGCGAGAAATACGCCGGCGGTGATATACGGTGCGCCATCGCGCTCGTGATAGGTGGGAATCGGCAGATCCGACAGCTTGCCGGTCATCCAGTCGGCCGGCAGCGCGACGTTTTCGGTCGGCGTATCGAGCGTCGTCGCCAGCGAGATTTCGCGGTCGAGGCGCGCGCAGAAGGTTTCGTCCGCGTTGCAGCGAATGATCTCGCGCAGGCGGTCGTGGTCGGTGTAGACGTTCAGCAGAACCGGCATGGTGCTCCCGCGAACGTTTTCGAACAGCACGGGTTTGGTGGTTTCCTGCTGCAGGCGTCGTGCGACCGCGGCCAGTTCATGGCGCGGATCGACTTCACGCGTGACGCTCAGTAGTTCACCGCGTGCGCGCAGCCGGGAAAGGTAATGTCTCATCGTGCAAGGTCTCGTGTGCAGAAGTCGGGTTCCCGGCATTTATAACCGGCCGATTCTTCCACCGGTTTCGGCGATCGGTGCGCCGTTCTAGGCAAAACGGTTTTTATGCCGCGCGCGCCGATTCGTATCGATTCCACCACGGGCCAGCTTTTTGACCGGCCGATAATGCGTCTTTGGCGTGCATCTGCGCCGCGCATCTGGAGCGTTAGACATGACTAGTCCCGCCGGCCTCTTCCGTACCTCGCTTGCGGGCCCGCAAGCCCGCCTGACCGAAGCCTTCGACCAGTTGCGCACGCGGCCCGACTGCGTGAGCCTGCCCGAGTTCGGTCTGTACGGCGCGGTCGTGCCGGTGCCGGGCGATGCGGAAGAAGGCTCGTGGAAAATGGCGAGCATTCGCGACGAGATCTTCCTCGTGGTGTCCGACTGCAACTACGCGCATAGCCGTTCCGAGAGCGTATTGCCCGAAGCGCTGGTCGAATTCCACTTCTCGCTGTCGGGACCGGCGAGTGTCGATTTTTCCGATACCGGGCATCTGCATGTGAATGCGCCCAATCTGCTGGTGTGCAGTCAGGGCAGCGACGTGCGCTATCAGGTGACGTGCGGGCCCGGCCCGTGGCAGTCGGTCGGGATGTACGTCACGCAGCGCTATTTCGACCGGCTGGTGCGCTCGCTGGGCGGCGAGGCGGACCGGATTCGCGCCGAACTGGCCGCGGTCGAGCACGACCAGATCTATAACCGGCAGATGCCGTTCAGCGTGGAAGCGCTGCAGATTGCCGAACAGTTGCTGGCTTCGCCCTATAAAGGCGCGCGGCAGATGCTGTATCTGGAAGGCAAGTGCACGGAGATTCTGTGCGCGTGCATCGAGATGTGGCTCGCGCATCTGAACGTGGATAAGCCGAACGAGACGCTGTCCGCCCGCGACCTGCGTCTGATCGAAGCGGCGCGCGAAATGATCGTCTCCGACCTGCGGCTCGCGCCGACCATTCCGGAACTGGCGCGCGCGGTCGGCACGAATGCGTCGAAGCTCAAGCGCGGCTTCAAATTCCTCTATGGGATGACGATCTTCGAATATGGGCACCGCTGCCGGATGAATCACGCGTTGCATCTGCTGGTCGACGAACGTTTGCCGGTCGGGCAGGTTGCGCTTGCCGCGGGCTATCAGCATCAAACCAGTTTTACCGCTGCGTTCAGGGAGTATTTCGGATTCGCGCCGAAAGACGCGCGTCGTCTGGCGAGTCCCGTCACGCAACTTCCCGGCAATGCACCGACCAGTGTCGCGCCTTCGGGCGTGCCGAAGCGCGCAGCGATCCAGGACGAAAACCCTGCTTCGACGGACGCGGCAGCCGCCGACAAAGCCAGGGCATTGGAGCGACGCTCTTTGATTTAGGAAATCGGCAGCATTGCCTATAGGTGCATGTCATTCGCTTTTTTCCGTTGTTAGCATCGTTGCATCGTCGGATGAATTGCTGGCTACGCCGCGTTCACGATGCATGACACGGCCCGTCGACGCACGGGCGACTAACACGGAAAAGGAAATACGATGACGTCGATCGCAGTACGCAACCCTCGCACCGGCGAGACCGATTATCAGATCGAATCCGCCGACGCCGCGCAGATCGGCGCGGTCATCGCCGAGGCGCGCGTCGCGCAGCGCGCGTGGGCCGCAGGTGGCCTGGAACACCGCAACGCCGCGCTGTCGGCGTGGGCCGGGCAACTCGAAGTATTCGGCGAGGAGATCGTCGCGGCGCTGTCGGTCGACACCGCGCGCCATCGCATCTCCGCCGAAGAACTCGGCGCGGTGATCCACTTCATTCACGGCTTCTGCGAAGCGGCGCCCGAAGTGCTGGCCACGCCGTTCCGCAAACTCGATGCGCATCCGGACATCGTCTTCAAGGTCACGTACTCGCCGTATCCGGTCGTCGGCGTGATCAGCCCGTGGAATTTCCCGCTGGTGCTGTCGTTCATCGACGCGATTCCCGCGCTGGTCGCGGGCGCGGCCGTCGTCATCAAACCGAGCGAAGTCACGCCGCGTTTCGTCGAGCCGCTGCGTCGCTCGATCGAAGCCGTGCCGGCGCTGAAGGGCATCATCAATCTGGTGACGGGTGGCGCGGAAACCGGCGCGGCGATCGTCACGCAGTCCGATGCGGTGGTGTTCACCGGCAGCGTGCCGACCGGCCAGAAAATTGCCACAGCTGCTGCGCAGGCGTTCGTGCCGGCGTTTCTGGAACTGGGCGGCAAGGATGCGGCGGTGGTGCTCGCAGGCTCGGACGTCGAGCGCGCGGCCACCAGTATTCTGCGCAGTGCGCTGTATAACTCGGGGCAGGTCTGCTATGCGATCGAGCGCGTGTATGCGCACGAGTCGCTGTACGACGCACTGGTCGCGGAACTGTCGCGTCAGGCGGCCGGCATGCGCCGCAGTCATGCGGCCGGCGACGGCGGCCACTACGGTCCGATGATTTTCGGGCGGCAGGCAGCGATCATCGACGCGCAACTGGAAGACGCCGTGTCGAAGGGCGCGAAGATCGTGATGGGCGGTCACAGCAAGTCCGTCGACGGCGCGGTGTGGGTCGATCCGACCATCGTCACCGATGTCGATCACACGATGACCGTCATGACCGAAGAAACGTTCGGCCCGGTGGTGCCGGTCATGCGCTTCACCGACGAAGCACAAGCCGAATTCCTGATGAACGATTCGATCTTCGGTTTGAGCGGCGCGGTGTTCGGTCCGGACACGCACACGGCCGGCGACTTCGCGACGAAGATGGAAGCGGGCGGGGTGAGCATCAACGACACGGAACTGCCGCGCGTGATGATGTTCGTGGGCGAGAAGACCGCCTTCAAGAAGTCGGGGATGGGCGGTTCGCGTTACGGCGCGACCAGCATCATGCGCTACGTCAGAAAGCGTGCGCTGCTGGCGAACGAAGGCGCGGTGCCGTCGCTGGACAAGCTGGCGGAATCGGCGGGCTGATCGAATCTGGTTGGAACTGCGCGCCGCGATCGTCGCGGCGCGCAGGACGTTTTACTTCGGCTGCACTACGGCTGCTTCACTCGCGGTATTCACCGCAGCGCTCAGCGGATGCCGCGCATCGTGCAGATCGTTGGCACTCCATCCACCGCCCAGATCGCCGTACAGATTCGCGGCATCCACGAGACGGTTTTCCTGCACCGTCAATGCCGTCTGCTGGCTGCTCAGCGCCGTCGCCTGAGCGGTCGCCACCGTGGTGTAGTCGACGGTACCCGCCTGATATTCGTTGAACGCGATCTCCGCACCCTGCTTGGCATCGGCCACTGCCGAGTCCAGCACGACCGACTGCTCCGCGAGAATGCGCAAGCCGGAGAGGTCGTCTTCGATATCCTTGAAGGCGGTCAGCACCGTCCCGCGATAATTCGCCAGCGCGGCATCGTAAGCGGCCTTTGCCGCATCGACATCGGCACTACGCAAGCCGCCGTCGAACAGCGTTTCCGTCGCGCTGCCGCCGAGCGACCACACGTAGTTCGCAATGTGCAGCAGGCCGGACACCGGCGACTGTGTAAAGCCGTCCAGCGCCGATAGCGACACATCCGGGTAATAAGCGGACACGGCCACGCCGATCGCGGCGTTCTGCGCCGCCATATCGCGTTCCGCCACGGCGATATCGGGGCGCCGCTCAAGCAAGGTCGACGGCACGCCGACAGGAATGCCCGGCAGCGTCGGCATCGAGGTGCTCGGCGGAATCGTCAATTCTTCGGGGTTCTTGCCGACCAGCACGGCGATCGCATGCGTGTATTCGGCGCGCGACACACCGAGCGCGATCAGACTGGACTGCGCGTTTTCCAGCTGCGTGCGCGCGGTAATCAGATCGGACGGCGCGATCGTGCCCGCCTGCGACTGCTGGGAGATCACGTCCAGATAACGCTGATACGCCGCCACCGTTTGCCGCAGCAGGTCGGCATTCGCATCGCTCACCCGCAAGTCGATAATCGCGGTGGCGAGCGCCACCTGCTCGGAGAGCGTGGCGTTGGCGAGCGTTGCCTCGCTGGCTTGCGCGGTCGCCGCATTCTGCTCGATCGTGCGGCGCACCTGGCCCCACAGATCGGGCGCCCAGCTCACGTTGCCTTCCAGCGATCCGGAGTTGACCACGCGCGCGGTCGTGCCGCTCGCGGCGCGCTGGCGCGTCGTCGAACCGGTTGCGCCGACGGTCGGGAACAGACCCGCGCGCGCGACCCGCACGTCGGCCAGTGCTTCCTGATAGTTCGCGTAGTCCTGACGCACCGTCTGATTGGAGACGGACACCAGCGGCTCCAGCTCGTTCATCAACGGGTCGTCGAACGCGGTCCACCAGTCGCCTTTGGGCGCAGCGGCGTTCGGTTCGGCCTGAGTCCAGCCCGGCAGCTCGGAGTAGGTCGCCGGCACGTTGACCTGCGGACGATGGTAGTCGGGGCCGACCATGCAGCCGCTCATCAGCAGGGCGAGCGTGAGGGCGGCTAGCGGACGCAAAGGCGAGGCCAGACGCATGAGCGAATCGGATTGCTTCGGCGTGCCGGACGGCCTCGCGCGGGCGGGGAAAGTTTTCATCGTCATGCCTTCGTTTCCGGTTGTCCGGGTTCTGCCGAGTCCCGATTCCACGGGAGGCCTGCGGACCACTTGACCAGCTTGAAGCGCAAGCGGTCGAGGTAGAGATAGATCACGGGCGTGGTGTAGAGCGTGAAGACCTGGCTTAGAATCAGCCCGCCCATCACGGTGATACCGAGCGGCTGACGCAGCGACGCGCCCTGGCCGATGCCGATGGCGAGCGGCACCGCGCCGAGCACGGCGGCGAACGTGGTCATCATGATGGGTCGCAAGCGGACCACGGCGGCGGCGTGAATCGCCTCCTTGGCGGGCATGTTCTCGCTGCGCTGCAAGTGGATCGCCACGTCGACCATCATGATGCCGTTCTTCTTCACGATACCGATCAGCAGGATCATGCCGATCAGCGCGATCACCGAGAACGGCGTGCCGAAAATCAGCAGCGCCAGCGTCGCGCCGATGCCCGCGGAGGGCAGCGTCGACAGAATCGTCAACGGGTGGATCGAGCTTTCGTACAACACGCCGAGCACGATATACACGACGGCCAGCGCGGCGAAGATCAATAGCGGAATCGTGCTGGTCGATTGCGAGAAGGCCGCCGCCGCGCCGGCAAACGAACCGTGCACGCTCGCCGGCATGCCGATCTCGCGGATCGTGTCCTGTATGGTGCCGCCCACTTCGCTGAGCGAGCCGCCGGCCGGCAGATTGAACGAGATCGTCGCAGCCACGAGACCGCTCTGGTGGTTCACCTGAGTGGCCGTATGGCTGTTCGCGAACGTAGCCATGGCCGAGAGCGGCACCATCGTCTCGGCCGAGGTGCTGTCCGCGCTGCCGGTCGAACTGCCGCCCTTGCTGTTGGAGATGCTGTTGGTAGTCGCGTTCGCCTGCGCGTCCGAATTCAGCGAACTGGTGGACGAGGTGCTCGTCGTGGAGGTGGTAGTCGACGTCGTGGTCGGGGCCGACACCGTGTTGCCCGGCATTTGCGTCCCCGCCGTGCCGGTTGCATTGCCGGCCGCCGTGCTCAGGTAAATCTGGTTGAGCATCTGCGGATACTGCCAGTAGTCCGGCGCCACTTCCATCACCACGAAATACTGGTTGAGCGCGTTGTAGATGGTCGACACGCTGCGCTGACCGAACGCGTCGTACAGCACGCTGTCGATCTGGTTCGGCGCGAAACCATAGCGCGCGGCCGTCGCGCGATTCACGGTCACGTAGGTCTGCAAGCCGTTCTGCTGCAGGTCGGAGTTCACGTCGGTCAACTGGCCGCGCTTCTTGTTGAGCGCGGCGACCAGCAAGGGCGTCCACTTGAACAGCGCGGCGGAGTCGTCGCTGGTGAGCGTGTACTGGTACTCGGCGGCCGACTGCCGCCCGCCGATGCGCAAATCCTGCTGTGCCTGCAGGAACAGTCGCGCGCCCGCGACCTGATCGAGCTTGGGCCGCAAACGGTCGACCACCTGCGTGGCGGTGACGTGGCGCTGCGCGAGCGGCTTCAATTCGATGAACACGTTAGCCGTATTCAACGCCCGGCCGCCCGTGAAGCCTGCCACCGATTGCACCGCCGGGTCCTTCTGCACGATCTCCTGAAGCTGCTCCAGCTTCTTCTGCATCGAGGGGAAGGAGATACTCTGGTCGGCGATGATCTGGCCCATCAGGATGCCGGTGTCCTGCTCCGGAAAGAACGTGGCCGGCAGTGCCTTGAGCAGAAAGACGTTGCCCACCAGCAGGCCGATCAGCAGCAGAATGACCAGCAGCGAATGGTCGAGCACGGCGGTCAGCGTGTTCGAATAGCCTTCCTTGAAGCGCTCGAACTGCCGCTCGACCCATTGCGCCCAGCGCGCTTTCGACTGGCTCGCGTTGTCGCGGCTCAGCACGTACGCGCACATGGCCGGCGTCACCGTGAGCGAGATCAGCAGCGAGATCATGATGGCGATCGACAGCGTGACCGCGAATTCATGGAATAGCAGGCCGACCACGCCCGGCATCAGCATGATGGGCAGGAACACGGCGACCAGCGAGATGCTCATCGAGATCACGGTGAAGCCGACCTCGCCGCTGCCCTTGATGGCGGCTTCTTTCGGACTGAGCCCTTCCTCCATGTGGCGCACGATGTTCTCCAGCACCACTACCGCGTCGTCCACCACGAAGCCAGTGCCGATGGTCAGCGCCATCAGCGAGAGATTGTCGATGCTATAGCCGAGCAGATACATCGGCGCAAACGTGCCGACGATCGACAGCGGCAACGCCACCGCCGGCACCAGCGTGGCGCGCGGCGATTGCAGGAAGATGAACACCACGCCCACCACCAGCAGCACCGCGATGAACAGCGTGCGTTCGGTGTCGGAGACGGACGAGCGCACCGACTCCGAGCGGTCCACCGCGACGTTCACATGGACGTTGCTCGGCAGGGTCGCTTCGATGGACGGCAGCACGTTCCTGATCTGCGCGACGGTGCTCACGATATTGCTGCCGGGCGTCGGATAGACGATCACCAGCACGGCCGATTTGCCGTTGTAGAGACCCGCGTTGCGGATGTTCTCGTTGGAGTCGCGCACCTGGGCGACGTCGCGCAGGAAGACCGGCGCATTGTTGCGGTACGCCACGATCAGATCGCGGTAGGGCGCAGCCGACGTGATCTGGTCGTTGGACGTGACGACGTAGCGTTGCTTGCCTTCGTCGAGATGCCCCTTCGCGCTGTCGGCGTTGGCCGCGGCAATCGACGCGCGCACGTCTTCGAGGCCGAGACCGTAGCTGTTCAGCTTGCCGGGCTGCAGTTCGACCCGCACCGACGGCAAGGCGCCGCCGCCGAGCGTGATCTGCCCGACGCCTTTGATCTGCGAAAGCTGCTGCTGGATGACGGAGTCGGCGGAGTCGTACAACTGCGCCTTGGTGAGCGTGTCCGAGGTCAGCGCGAGCACCATGATCGGCGAATCCGCCGGGTTGTACTGGCGGTAGGTCGGGTTGCTGCGCAGGGTGGTCGGCAGGTCGGCGCGCGCGGCCTGAATGGCCGCTTCGACATCGCGCGCCGCGCCGTTGATGTCGCGCGTCAGGCCGAACTCGACCACGATCATCGAGGTACCCACCGAGTTCATCGAGGTCAGCTCCTGCACGTCGGCGATCGTGCCGAGCCGTCGTTCGAGCGGCTCGGCCACGGTGGACGCCATGATGTCCGGGCTCGCGCCGGCCATGGTCGCCTGCACCACGATCACCGGGAAGGCGATGTTGGGCAGCGGCGCGACCGGCAAGCGGAAATAGGCGAGGGCGCCGGCAATCAGGATCGCGACCGCCAGAAGCGTGGTCGCGACCGGGCGCCGGATGAAGAGCGCCGAAATGTTCACGGCGTGTCCTCCGCGGCTTCGCCCGGCGTCGCCGTGCGGTCATGACGATGGCGCCAGCGGTTCACGCGTTCGGCGGTGCGGTCGAAGAACAGATAGATGACCGGCGTCGTGAACAGCGTCAGCAACTGGCTGAGGGTCAGCCCACCGATGATCGCGAGCCCGAGCGGACGGCGCAGTTCCGAACCGGTGCCGGTGCCGAGCAGCATCGGCAGCGCGCCGAGCATGGCGGCGAGCGTGGTCATCAGGATCGGGCGGAAACGCAGCAGCGACGCCTGGAAAATCGCCTCGCGCGACGGCTTGCCGTGATTGCGCTCGGCGTCGAGGGCGAAGTCCACGATCATGATCGCGTTCTTCTTGACGATGCCGATCAGCAGCACGATGCCGATAATGCCGATCACGTCGAGATCGCTGCCGGCGATCATCAGCGCGAGCAGTGCGCCGATGCCGGCCGAGGGCAGGGTGGAGAGAATCGTCACCGGATGGATGAAGCTCTCGTACAGCACGCCGAGCACGATATACACGGCCACCAGCGCTGCGATCAGCAGATAGACCTCGCTGGAGAGCGAATCCTCGAACGCCTGCGCCGCGCCTTGCAGCGACGAGGTGATCGACGGTGGCAGGTTCACGGCCTGTTCGGCTGCGTGCACGTCCTTCACCGCGGTGCTGAGCGACGCGCCTTGCGCCAGGTTGAACGAAATCGTCACCGACGGGAATTGCGCCAGGTGGCTGATGGTCAGCGGCGACTTCGTGATCTCGATCTTCGCGATGGCCGACAGCGGCACCTGGCCGGTGCTGCTGGTCTGGCTCGGCAAATACAGATCGCCGAGCGACTGCACGGTCGGAATCGACTCCGGCTTGGCCACCAGAATCACGCGGTATTGCGCGGACTGTTCGAAGATGGTCGAGACGATCCGTTGGCCGAGCGCGTCGTACAACGCGTTGTCGATGGTCGCGGGCGTGATGCCGAAGCGTGCGGCCAGTTGCCGGTTCACCTGCACGTTCACGCTCAGACCGTCGCTATTCATGTTGCTCTGCACGTCGGTCAGCGACGGAATTTTCTTCATCCGCGCGACGAGGTCGGGCACGTACTTCTGGAACGCCTGCTGGTTCGGGCCGCGCAGCACGAAGCTGTACTGGTTCGGCGACACGGTCGTATCGAGCGTCAGATCCTGCACCGGTTGCATATACAGCCTGACGCCGGGCACGTCCGCCACTTCCTGCTGAAGACGCCGCGCGATTTCGGCGGCGGTGTCGGAGCGCTTGCCATGCTCGCGCAGGTTGATCAGGAAGCGGCCGTTGTTCAGCGTCGGATTCGTGCCGTCGATGCCGACATACGACGTGAGCGACGTCACGTCGGGGTCTTTGAGAATCGCTTCGGCGAGCGCGCTCTGCCGGTCCACCATCGCCGTGTACGAGACGGAGTTGTCGGCGACGCTGATGCCCTGGATTACGCCGACGTCCTGCGTCGGAAAGAGTCCCTTCGGAATCACGACGTACAGCAAGCCGGTGAGTACCACGGTGCCGATCGCCACTACCAGCGTCAGCACCTGGTGATCGAGCACCCAGGTCAAGCCGCGTTCGTAGGCCGCGAGCGTCTTGTCGAACAGACCTTCGCTGATGCGCTCGAAACGGCTCGGCTTGCGGTTCACCTGAGCGCGCAGCATCCGCGCGCAGAGCATCGGCACGACGGTGAGCGAGACCACCGCGGAGATCACGATGGTCACCGCCAGCGTCACCGCGAATTCGCTGAAGAGCCGGCCGATCACGCCGCCCATGAACAGCAGCGGAATCAGCACCGCGATCAGCGAAATGGTCAGCGAAAGAATCGTGAAGCCGATCTGCCCCGCGCCTTCGAGCGCGGCCTCGAGCGGCGTCTTGCCCTCCTCCAGATAGCGCACGATGTTCTCGATCATCACGATCGAGTCGTCCACCACGAAGCCGGTGGCGATGATGAGCGCCATCAGCGAGAGATTGTCGATCGAATAGCCGAGCTGATACATCACGGCCAGCGTGCCGATGAGCGAGACCGGCACCGAGACGCTTGGAATCAGCGTGGCCGGCACGTTACGCAGGAACACGAAAATCACCATCACGACCAGCGCGATGGCCAGCACCAGTTCGAGCGCGGCGTCGTCCACCGACGAACGGATCACGCCAGTGCTGTCCGAGACCACCGTGACTTTCATGCCGGCCGGCAGCGTCGATTCGAGCTGCGGCAACTGTTTCATGATCTGGTTGACGGTGGCGATCACGTTTGCGCCCGGCTGACGCTGCACGTTCAGCACGATGGCGGGCGCGCCGTTGTACCACGCGCCGCGCTCGACGTCCTGAGCGGCCGAGGTCACCCGCGCGACATCGGAGAGCAGAACCGGCGCGCCGTTCTGATAGGCGATGACCGTGCTCAGATAATCTTTCGGATCGCTGATCTGGTCGTTGCCGTTGATCGTGTAGTCGAGCTTCGGGCCGTCGAAGTTGCCCTTCGGCTGACTCACGTTGACATAGCTGAGCAGCGTGCGCAGATCGTCGATATTCAGGCCGTAGGCGGCCAGTTTGTGCGGGTCGGCTTCCACACGCACGGCGGGCACGTTGCCGCCGCTGGTGGTCACCACGCCCACGCCCGAGACTTCGGAAATCTTGGTGCCGAGGCGGTTGTTGGCGGCGTCCTCGAGTTGCGTGAGCGACATCGACTTCGAGGTGACCGCGAGCGTCAGGATCGGCTGGTCGGCCGGGTTCACCTTCGCGTAGGTCGGCGGTCCGGGCAGGCCGGTCGGCAGATAGCTGTTGGCCGCGTTGATCGCCTGCTGCACGTTCTGCTGCGCGATGTCGAGGTTCAGAGACAGGTCGAACTGCAGCGTGATGACCGACGCGCCGTCCGAGCTGTACGAGGTCATCTGCTGCAAACCGGGAATCTCGCCGAGTTGCACTTCGAGCGGTGCGGTGACGGTGGTCGCCATCACGTCCGGGCTCGCGCCGGGATAGAAGGTCTGCACCTGGATGGTCGGATAGTCGACCGTGGGCAGGGACGAGACCGGCAACATGCGCATGGCGACGAGGCCCACCATCACGAGGGCGATCATCAGCAGCAGCGTCGCCACCGGTCGAAGAATGAACAGACGGGAAATATTCATCGGCGCGTGGGTCCGCTACTACGAAGCCGCAACGGCAGAGGCGGCGCTCGACGCCGCCGACGCGGGTGCCGCAGCTGACGCGCCCGAGGCACCCGATGCGGTCGCTGGCGCTGCCGGCGCCGATGCGCCACTGGCTGGCGTGGCTGGCGTGGCTGGTGCGGCGGCTTCCGTGCGCGGTTTGATCTTCGCGCCGTCGTTCAGCCGGTCGGTGCCGTCGGTCACCACCACGTTGCCGGCCGCGAGACCGGACGTGATGACCGTGTTCTTGCCGTCGCTCGGTCCCAGCGTGACCTTGTGCACGGAGACCGCATTGTTCGCGTCGACCAGATACACGTAGTTGCCCGGCGCGCCGGTTTGCACGGCGGGGGTCGGCACGAGCACGACGTTCTGCAGCGTATCCACCAGCAGCTTCACGTTGACGAATTCGTTGGGGAATAGCGCTTCGTCGTCGTTGGGGAACGAGGCGCGCAGGCTGACGGTGCCGGTGGCGGTGGCCATCTGGTTGCTCACGGCGTACAGCTTGCCGGTCGCGATTTCATGCGAGTTGTCGCTGCTATAGGCGGTGACGGTAAGCGCCGCACCGGTATTGAGTCGTTGCACGACGCTCGCGAGCGAGTCCTGCGGCACGGTGAATTGCACGGTAGTCGGCTTCACCGTAGTGATGACGACGATACCCGTGCTGGACGAGGCCGTGACGTAATTGCCCGGATCAACCAGACGCAGCCCGACCTTGCCGGACACCGGCGCGGTGATGCGGCAATAGGCCAGATCGAGGTCGTATTGCGCGATGTTCGCGAGGTCCACCTTGACCGCGGCTTCGTCCTGCTGCACGAGGAACTGCTGATCCGCGAAGGTCTGTTCGGCGATCGACTTGTGTTCGTTCAACTGGGTGTAGCGGGCGAGATCGGCGCGGGCCTGGGCCAGCGCGGCGCGGTCTTTGGCGAGCGTCGCCTCGGCTTGCTGCTTGTCGATCTCGTACTGACGCGGATCGATCTGCGCGAGGAACTGGCCTTTCTTGACCTCTTCGCCTTCGTGATAGCCGACCTGCGTGAGGTAGCCGCTCAACTGCGGCAGCACGGTGACCGTGGCGGTCGGCGTGACCGTGCCCAGTTCGCTGAGGGTGACCGGCATCGAGCCGAGCGTCGCGCTCGCCACGGTCACTACGGTAGGTGCGGCGGCACGCACCGGCTTCCTGCGCGTCAGCAGATGGAAGGCGACAAACGCGATCAGCGCCAGCACGATGACAATCAGCAGAATGAGCCCGCGTCGGGGGCGTTTCGGTTGCCTGGACACGGCTTCGCTCATAGAGGTCTCCAAAAACAGGTACTGGCGGTGATGGTTGAAATGGGATTGATTTTCTTTGAACCCGGAGAAACGCTTTGTTACGTTTCTATCGGGTCTTTATGAAAGTTATCTGTAATCCGGGTAACTCGAATCCTGTGTTGCGTCGGAATTAATTGTTCTTTGAAGCCATTGCACAATAGCGTCGCCGATTGCCCGGGCGCGGCCGGAAAGGCGCGTCCATCAGGGTGAAGAGCGGGATTTGCACCGCACACGCAGCGCCGCGGCTTAACGAAAAAGCCGGTCGATCGACTATACCGAGGTATCCCCGCATTAGATATTTTCGATTATTACTGTTCGTGAGCAAGCCGGTCGCAACAGCAATGCGTATGCCTGGATTTCTTTCGTTATGAAAGATATCCGCTTTAACGCGTTTTAATTCGGGGTGTGCGAGGGAGAGGACCGGACGCTATCCGGTCGCTCGAATAGCGGGCAGTTACTTCGCCGCTGAATGGGTGTTCGCGATGTCCACGACCGCCTGCTTCACGTCGATGGCGTGCGGAATCAGCTTGCTGTGGAACGCGAGATCGGCGGAATGCTGTTGGGCCTCGACGACTTTGGCATTGATCGGATAAGTGACACCCCATTCGAGCCGCGGCAAGGCCGTTTGCCATACCTCGTGCGGAACGCCGGTGTTCTTGCTGAGCAGATCGATCGTCTCTTCGGGATGGGCGAGGCTGTACTTCGTTTGCTGCGCGAGTTGATCGAAGAGCAGTCGCAATGCCGCCGGGTAAGTCGTGGCGAAACTGCGCGTCGAAATGTAGAAGCCATACTGCGGTTGCGACAGGTCGCCAATCTTGACGATCGTGCGCGCACCCGTGGCGCGTTCGGTGTCCGCGTAGCGCGGGTCCGGTACGGCCCACGCATCGATGTCGCCGCGCTCGAAGGCGGCGCGCGCGTCGCTATAGGCGAGATACGTGAAGTGCGTGGAGGCGGGATCGATACCGGCGTCGGCAAGTGCCTGCAACACGAACAGATGCCCTTGCGAGCCCTTCGCAAAGGCGATCTTTTTTCCCACCAGATCGCGCACGTTTCTAATCGGCGAATTCTTCGCGACGATGATGCCGTAACTCGTGCGCATGACCGGCAGATTGGCCACGTACACCAATGCTGGCGCGCTGCCGGCCTGCGCGAGAATGGGCGGCGTGGAACCCACGGTGCCGACGTCGACATCGCCGCTATTGATTGCTTCGATTAAAGGCGCGCCATAGACGAATTCAATCCACTTCACTTTCACGTGATAAGGCGCGAAGGCTTTCTCCAGATTGCCCGACAGACGGAGCGCGACGAGTCCGTCGCCCTTCTGGATACCGATGCGGATTTCCTGCGGGTACGCATCGGCCGGGTAAGCCGGAGTCGTGGCATCGAAGCTGAACAGCAGTGCGGCGAGTGGGGCGATGAGGCGCCTCAGGGAGATTCTTGCGGTGGCATTCAAGAGGGAAGTCCCGTGCGGTAGGTCAGGAAGGAAAATAGCGATTGGCGGGACGCGGCAAACCGTAATGGCCGCGCAGCGTGTCGGCTTCGTATTCGCGACGGAATAGCCCGCGCTTCTGCAAGAGCGGCACGACCTGATCGACGAACACGTCGAGTTGCGCGGGCAGAACCGGCGGCATCACATTGAAGCCGTCGGCCGCGCCGTTCTCCGTCCATTCGGCGATGACGTCCGCGATATGCTCCGGCGTGCCCGCCAGCGCAAAGTGTCCGCGTGCGCCCGCGAGCCGGTGCAACAGACCGCGCAACGTCAGCCGTTCGCGTGCGACGAGGTTCGTGATGACGGCGGCGCGGCTTTGCGCGGCCTGCACGGTGGACGGGTCGGGAAAGTCGTCGACGGACAGCGGGTGGTCGAGTCGCAGCGACGAAAAATCGTAGCCGCCGAAACGGTCCGAGAGACGCGCGAGTCCCACGCTGACCTCGGTGAGCGCGTTCAACTCTTCGTGCAAGGCCTGCGCTTGTGCTTCAGTCGCGCCGATGGTCGCGCTCAAGCCCGGCAGTATCACGATGTGGTCCGCCGCGCGTCCGCGTGCGAGCGCGGCCGCTTTCAGATCGCGATAGAAGTCGATGGCCGATGCCTGAGTCAGATGTGCGGTGAAGACCGCTTCCGCGTATTGCGCGGCGAACTGCTTGCCCGCCGTGGACGAGCCGGCCTGCACGAGCACCGGCCAGCCTTGCGGCGGCCGCGGCAGATTCAACGGGCCGGCGACCTGGTAGAACCTGCCCTTGTGCTCGATCGGCCGCACGCGCGACGGGTCCACATAACGGCCAGCGGCGATGTCGTCGAGCACGGCGTCGTCGGCCCAACTGTCCCACAGCCCGGTGACGACTTCGAGAAACTCATGCGCTCGTGCATAACGCTCGGCGTGTTCTATCTGCTGCTCGTAGCCGAAGTTCGGCCCTGCACCCCCGACCCAGGAAGTCACGATGTTCCAGCCGACCCGTCCACGCGTGATGTGATCGAGCGAAGCAAACTGACGCGCCAGATTGAACGGTTCGGTGTACGTGGTGGAGGCGGTGGCGATCAGTCCGATGCGCTGCGTGACGTGCGCGAGCGCCGCAAGCAGGGTGAGGGGTTCGAGCCCGCCGGTGGCGACGAACTGCGCGCCATCGTTGAGCGCTAACGCATCCGCGAAAAAGATCGAATCGAAGCGGCCCTTCTCGGCCTGGGTGGCGAGTCCCGCGTAATAGTCGATGTCGGTAAGCGCGTGCCGCGATGCGCCGGGGTGACGCCAGCCGGCCTCATGGTGGCCGCGGCCGTGAACGAACAGATTGAGATGGATTTGTCTGGGCATGACGTGAGCACCACGCTGACCGGCACCAGGCCATCCTGGCGCAACGCGCGAACGATTTTAGGTGCCCGTCGCGCTCGCGCTAACCATCAACGTGTCATATCGATATGGCTTAAGACGGGAAGCAATGTGCGGCGCGCAGCGTGTGTTCAAGGTTTCCTCATATCAATCGAAGCATGGTTTTTTGCGCGGGAATGTCGGGAAATTTTTCCTTCGATCGACCTGCTCGCCAAGGCGTCGTGCGCGTGATCGGGAAGATTGTCGAAATTATTCCTTATCGACCGCGCTTCAATTTCGGTGCACGAACGAAGCGTTTATACTTCGCTTTCCAAAAAGTTCAATGCTTTAAAAGCCTTGGCCAATTCAAAGCGTCTGCTTCGTCAGCTACGAACGTGAATTCGACGTTCACCGGTTTTCCCTCGCTATACATAACGCTAGAAAGCGGGACGTCGTCGTGCGATCTCGCCGCATCCTCGGGGATAACCTGCTCCTGGCAACACATCCGCACATGACGCGAAATCTGAAATTAGTGGGCGTTGCTGCGGCAACGATATTGGCATGGTCTGGCGCAGATAACGCGCAAGCGCAAGCGAGCACGGTCACCGTTTCGGGCGTGCAATACCGATTGTGCGGACAGGAAAACGGCAACTGTTCATTCCTGGGCACGGGCGCGGTGGTGTTCGGCGCCGTGCCGCCCGATGCACCGTCGGTCATGTTGAGCGCGCCGCGCACCTTCAGCAATGGCGTCGGTTGTTATGTCGGCGCGGTCGCGCAGAGCGATCCTGCGTTTGGATATGGCAAGGCTTGCTGGGTCAGCGCCGTGGCGGCGAATGTGGTGTCGGCTACGCCTGCGCCGACTCCGGCACCCATACCAACGCCGACGCCGACGCCGACGCCGACGCCGACGCCGACGCCCACACCGACTCCTACGCCCGCACCGGCTCCTACACCCGCACCGAGTCCTACACCGACTCCCACCGCCACGCCGGCTTCCTCTTCCACGTCGACGCCCACGCCGTTCAACGCGTCGATGTCATGCGGCGCGCCGTCACAAACCGCGGGCGGCACGCCCAACGGTTCGATCAGCGCCGACACGCCGACCACCGACGGTCTGCGCATCTTCCAGAACAACGCAGCGTTCACGCTGTCCATCGCGACGAACACCTCGCGCGCCGACACGGTGATCTGGTCCGTCGCGGATTCGACGGGCATCATCCGCAATCAGGGCAGCTTCGCGGTGAGTTCGGGCGTGCAGACCAGCAAGATTACCTGCAAGTCCACCTGGTCCGGCTATGCCGCCTTGACCGCGACGCTGCGCTCGAGCGGCGGCACCTTGCCGCAAAGCGGCACACGTCCGGTCGGTATCGCCACCTTCGGCATTCTGCCGAATCTCAGTTCGGTGATCGGCACCGTCACCTACGCGCACCAGGACCAGCATCGCTTCGGCATGCAGGGCTTCAACGGCAATATCGCGGCGCTGCATGCGCTCGGCGTTTCATGGACGATCGACGACCGTCAGCAATCCGCGATGGAACCCAACGGTCCCGACACGTACACGCCGAGCGTGAGCGACCTCGATCCGTTCTATAAGGCCAATCCCGACCAGATGCGTATCGTGCGTCTCGACGGACTGCCCGCGTGGGACTCGAAGACGGGGCAATTCAACGACAGCTATTACGCGCCGTCGAATCTCGCCGAATACCAGCGCTTCATGAGCAAGGTCGGCACGGATACGAGCCTGATCCGCGCGGCGAATTACCCGAACCAGCAGAGCAACTACTATCAGGTGACATGGGAGCCGAGCCTCGGCTGGGCCGATAGCGACGCGAACTTCGTCGCGCTGTACAAGGCTGCCTACCAGGGCATCCACTCGACCGATCCGAATGCGGTCGTGATGGGCACCGGCAACCCGTTCCCCGCGAATTGCGATACCTGTACCACGGGTTATCTGCAGAAGTACGGCGCGCTCGGCCTGTGGAATTACATCGACGCCGTGGCGACGCATGGCTACTGGAATGCGGGCACGTACCCGTCGCATCCGCCGGAATTGCAGGACTCGGATCCGAGCGCGGCGAACCAGGCCAATGCACTCGACAATCAGATGACGCAACTGCGTTCGGTCATGCAGGCCGGCAAGCCCAACATGAAGCTGTTCTTCACCGAAGCAGGCGTGAGCTACGACCCGGGGCTGAATTACGGGCCGACCGTGCCGTCGCAGAACCAGTTGTTCGCTCACGCGGCGGTCGGTGTGCGCGCGCATATCATCGTGCTGGGCGGCGGCGCGCAGACCACCACGTTCTTCTACGGGCCGGATTATCCGGGCGAAGTCGGATACGGTGCGTTCTTCGACCTGAACGATGCGCAAGGCGCGTACGGCGCGACCAACCTGTCGCCGAAACCGGAGGCCATGGCCTTTGCCGCGATGACGCGTGTACTGGACGGCACGAATACATTGGGACGCGTCAACGGCGCGCCGGCCGGCAGCTATGTCTACGCGTTCCAGCAACTCGGCAACGGCAAGGTAATTACGGCTGCGTGGACCCACAGCAATGCGCAATGGCCGACGAGTAGCGGCACCTACAGCCCGACGTATTCGACGGCTTACTCGCTGCAGGTCGACAACGCGGGCACCTCCGGTACGGTCACGAGAATCGACGGCGACGGCAACGCCAGCACGCTGCCTTATAGCAATGGCAAGGTCGCGTTGACCCTGACCGAAGTGCCGCAATACATCGTGTCGACCAACGCGACGGTGGCGAGGAGTAATGCGACCGTGCCGCTGGGTTACACGGGGCAATAAGCAGTTAGATCAACGACCGTGCATCGACTCTATCCCGCGAAGAATCAGATCGATTCCCGCGAGAAAGTCGGCACGGTCGTCATGCGCGCTCAACTTCGCGGCGATGCTGCGCGTGAAGGGATAGTCGTTCGCATCGAGTTGCGACCATGCCGTCGCCACGTCTTCCAGAAAATCGGTTCGATCCGTGCCCTGTGTGAGGGCGATATGCGTGTTCGCGGCGTTCTGCCCGCCCACGCCGAGGATGTAATGCAGTAATGCCGATACCGTGGCCCACTGCGCCTTCGCAGGCACGCGAAGCGCGCGGACCTGCTGGCCAAGGCATTCGAGTACGCGCACCATCGGCAATTCCCACGGCGCACGGGTCAGCGCCGCGCCGACCCAGGGATGCGCATCGATAGCGTCGAACATGCCGAGCGCGAATGTGCGGATCGTGGCTGCCGGTTTGGCGCCAGCCGGCGGCAGGCTCACCGTCCCGGCGATGATGGTGTCGCACGCGGCGGTAAGCAGGGCGCTGCGATTGTCGATGTGCCAGTAAATGGCGCCCGGACCCGTCTCGAGACGCTGCGATAGTGCGCGAAAAGTCAGACCGCTCTCGCCGCTTTCATCGAGGATTTCGATCGACACTTCGATAATCCGCTCGCGAGAGAGCGAATCTTTTTGCCGTTGCGTGCCGTGTGTTTTCTTGACCATGGGCGCCATCTTGACACAAATGGAATGCTGTTCCAAGATCCCGCTGGAATGACGTTCCATTAACCACGGTGGCCGCATGGCGGCCTTCGGTTCGAGAGGCAATCGCATGACACATCCGGTCGCAGTCATCGGCGCGGGGCTCGGCGGTCTGACGCTCGCTCGCGTGCTGCACGTTCACGGCATCGCGGCGACGGTCTATGAAGCGGAGCCATCGGCAGACGCCCGCGCGCAGGGCGGCATGCTGGACATTCACGAGCACAACGGGCAGCTTGCGCTGAAAGACGCGGGGTTATTCGACGCGTTCGTGCAACTCATTCACGCCGGAGGACAGGCGTCGCGAATCATGGATCGAGCGGGCAACGTGCTGCTGGACGAGCCGGACGAAGGCACGCTTCATCGTCCCGAAGTCAGCCGTGGTGCGCTGCGGCGCATGCTTCTCGATTCGTTGCCTGAGGGCACGGTTCGCTGGGGACATAAGCTGGCGAGCGCAGCGCCGCTCGGCGCTGGGCACTACGGGTTGACCTTCACGAACGGCTCGACTGCGACCACGGGTCTTCTGGTGGGTGCGGACGGTGCGTGGTCGAAGGTTCGTCCGTTGCTGTCCAGTGCGAAGCCGGTTTATGTCGGCACGTCGTACGTCGAGACCTATCTATACGACAGCGATCGCCGTCATGCCGCGAGCGCACAGGCCGTCGGCGGCGGCGCGCTGTTCGCGCTTGCGCCGGCAAAGGGTATTCAGGCGCATCGTGAGCCGGACGGCGTTTTGCACACCTATGTCGCGTTGAGCAAGCCCGAGGCTTGGTTTGCCGATATCGACTTCGCCGATCCCGCAACTGCACGCGCGCGTATTGCTGCGGAATTTACCGGTTGGGCGCCCGCGCTCACTGCGCTCATCACCGATGGCGAGACCGCTCCCGTGCTTCGCTCGCTACACACGCTTCCTGCCGATCACCGGTGGGAGCGCGTGCCCGGTGTCACCTTGCTGGGCGATGCGGCGCATTTGATGGTGCCGTCAGGCGAGGGCGCGAATCTCGCGATGTTCGACGGCGCGGAACTCGGCAAGGCCATTGCAGCGAACCCTGCCGATATTGAAGCCGCGTTGAGCGCGTATGAGAAAGACCTCTTTCCGCGCAGTGCAGCCGAAGCAGCGGACGCGCTGGAACTCCTCACGGTGTGCTTCGGTGAAGCCGCGCCGAAGAGTCTCGTCGAATTCTTCATGCACGCGGCCAGGTAATCGTCAGCGTTTTTCGACCATCACGAACTGGCCTGACCGTGCTGGCGCGGGCAAAGCCAGCGCCGCAGCACTGGTGTTTCCGGTGCGCTTTCCGGCACCTCGCGCCACCATTTCTCGCCGCGATGCGGCGCGCTCAGGTCGAGCCGTTCGCCCATACGCGGCGTCGAGATCGGAATGCCGCGCACCGCCGCGAGGCCAATGGCGCGTTCATATGGTTCCTGCCAGCGATGCATGGCGAGATCGAACGTGCCGTTATGCACCGGCACGAGCCAGCGGCCACCCAGATCGACATGGGCTTGCACGGTCTCTTCGGGCTGCATGTGAACGTAGGGCCATTGCGCGTCGTAAGCGCCGGTTTCGAGCAGCGTCACGTCGAACGGACCCAGGCGTTCGCCGATCGTCCTGAAGCCGTCGAAATAACCCGTATCGCCGCTGAAGAACACGCGCAACGTGTCGTCGACGATCACCCACGAAGCCCACAAGGTACTGTTGCCATCGAACAGACTGCGCCCGGAAAAATGCTGCGCCGGCGTAGCAGTGAACGAGAGCCCGTCGATCTCGATGTTTTCCCACCAGTCGAACTGCCGAACCTTGGCCGCATCGACTCCCCATTCGATCAGGCGGTCGCCGACCCCGAGCGGCGTGAGAAACACCTGCGTGGTGGCCGCCAGCGCAAGCACGGTCTCGCGGTCCAGATGATCGTAATGATCGTGCGACAGAATCACGCCGCGCAGCGCAGGAAGATCGGCGAGTGCAATAGGAGGCGCGTGAAAACGTTTCGGTCCCATGCGTTTGAATGGCGAGGCGCGCTCGCCGAAAACCGGATCGGTCAACCAGAGTTGCCCGCGCAACTTGAGCAGCATCGTGGAATGGCCGAGGCGATACAGACTGCGATCGGGCGCGGCGTGAATCTGCGCGGCGCTGAGCGAGGCAATGGGTAAGGGCTGCGCCGGCACTGTACCGCCTGGTTTCCTGAACAGCAGGTTCCACATGATGCTCAGCATCTTGCCCAAGCCTTCGACGGGACGCGGTGCGACATTGCGGAAACGCTCGCCGTCGTGCTGAGCCGACGTGTCGAACGAGTCGCGGCCACGCTGCGCTGCCGTGAAGCCCAGCGTGCGGCGAATAGAGCCGAGGGAAAAAGTCATGTCGGACGTCCCGAGCGAAAAGTAGACTGGCCAGTGTAATTTATTTTCGAGAAAAGTAAACTGCCCAGTGTAAAATTCGGCCGATGAACAGCACTGCTCCTTCTCTCCGTCTGACCGACCGCAAGCGGGCCGCCGTGATCGCCGCGGCCATCGAAGAATTTCTTGCGGCAGGTTTCGAGGCGACCAGCATGGACCGCGTTGCGGCGCGCGCGAGCGTGTCGAAGCGCACGGTCTATAACCATTTCCCGAGCAAGGAAGCGTTATTCGCAGCGATTCTGCGGCAGTTGTGGGATTCGAGCGATGCCGCGGCGGCGCCTGCTTACTGCTCGACGCAACCGTTGCGCGCGCAATTACTCCACATGCTGGTGAAGAAACTGGCTTTGCTGAACGACGAGGCGTTTGTGTCGCTAGCGCGAGTGGCCATTGCAGCGGGGATTCATTCGCCCGAACGCGCGCGCGACATGGTGGCGCGCATGGGCGAGCGCGAGGAAGACCTGACTGTGTGGATTCGGGCGGCAGCGGCCGATGGACGACTCAGGACCGCGGACCCGGTGTTCGCCTCGCTGCAATTGCAGGGACTGGTGAAAGCATTCGCCTTCTGGCCGCAGGTAACGATGGGCCAGGCGCCGCTCGACGCGCAGGAACAGCAGCGGGTTGCGGAGTCGGCTGCCGATATGTTCCTGGCGCGTTATGCGTGAAGCGGCTTGAGAAAGTTCTAACCGGTTGCGTTATCGGCAGTGGTTAGAACAGCAGATTCAACGTGCCGACGGCGGACCCGAATAACGCCATTTGCTGGCATTGGAATCGATGCGTGAGTCTTCGATTCGGCGCTGTTCGGCGCGTGCGTTATCGGCTTGTTGAAGGGCGAGTGCCTGTGCCTGACGTGACAGAGCGTATTCGCTCACGGTGCTGGAAGTACGCGGTGCTGCTGCTTTGACTGGCGTTGCCATGATCATCCCGAAACGAGGGACGCCGGATGCGCCCGTGCACCGACTGTATACCCATCGATCACTATAAGCACGCTTTCATTTGCCGAAGTACTGCCGTGCCCGACGTTATTTCAAGTTGTTGAGCTCGGCACGCGCCAATGTCTCGACTGATTCCCACGCAGCGGCTTCGCACTCGAACAGCGTATCGAGGCCAACGCCTTCGCCGTTCTTCGGCGTGCCTTTCGGTACCACGCATACACTCGCCATCCAGCCATCGGCCACGTGATCGCTGACGGTCATATACGCGTCGTAGGACGCGCTCGAGATCATTCTGTCGGTCATGGCATACCCGTGCGGTTGAACGACGGCTGGACAGGCCGGAAAGCCGTCGTCGTGGCGATGCTCAAGCATCCGGATCGAGATCGAAACCGGTCGATTTCAGCTTTCTGTTGTCGAGACGGAAAAAGCCCATCGGATAGCGCTTTCTGAACGACTTGCCAATGGCGAAATCCTTCAGGACGTCGAATAGCAAAGGCAGATGCACCCCCGGTTTCAGACCCGAGCGCCGGTAGAAGTCGCTATACGTGAGCGAGTTGGTGTCGGCAATATTGAAGGCCTCGACGCCTTTTCGATAAGCATTATCCGATGAGGTGCGCAGCAGATGCGCAATCGCGCGCGCGGCATTGCCGGTCGAAATATAGTGGCTGTTACGATAAAGCACGAAGAAGCGCTTCTTGCGACTCCAGCTTAGCGATTGTTCCAGATAACCCGACTTCTGCGCGAGAGCGATCCGGTACAGGTCGATATGCATCCGGTCGGCGTATTTCGTCAGAATGGTTTCGCCCTGCCGTTTGCTGTGCGCGTAATCGCGCATCGGCGAGGCGGCGAAGTACTGTCTTTCCAGCGGCAGATTGACATCGATCAGCGGCGTACTTTCACCTACGAGTCGCGAAGCCGGCGAGCCATACACGACCATCGAACTTGCCTGGCCAAAGTATTTCACACCGTTGCGCACGCAGGCTTGTGCGAGCCGTTCCAGCGTCACCACGTTGGTGATGTGCATGTTCGGCATGCCCGGCAGGCTCGCCGCCAGATGAACGACCGCGGTCACACCGGTGACCAGCTGGTCCAGCACGGATTCGGGCAGGTGTTCGTCGGCGAAGTCGGCGCTGACCCACTCGACACGCGCATCGCCTGGAATCTTGCGGTGAAAATGCCCGCGTACCCGATAGCCGCGCGCCAGCAAAGTCTCGACGATCTCCGTACCGAGGTTGCCGGTGGCGCCGGTCACGAGTACCAGCGGACTGTCCGCGTTCTGCGGGACGGGCTTCGGCAATGCGGCCAGACGCCTCGCCATCAGACGCGCTTTCAGGTGGTCGCCCAGACGCATGGCGAGCGCCATGATCACCATGGTCGGATTAGCATGACCGGCCGTTGGAAACACCGACGCGCCCGCCACGTAAAGCCCGGTAACGCCATGCACCTGGCAGGTTTCATCCACCACGCTGGTCGCCGGATCGGTGCCCATACGTGTGGTGCCGGCCGTGTGCGCCATGTCGTACAGCACGATCTTCGACGTGTCGCCGGCGGCGACTTCCGGCCATAGCTGAAAGCCGTCGATGCCCGCCGTACGCAGATCGTCGTCGAGCATATGCGACAGCGTCACGACATCGCGGCGCAAGCCTTCGCCCGCATTCCAGTCGACGTGCGCCAGCGGCAGTCCGAGGCGGTCGCGGCGATCCGAAAGCGTCACGCGATTTTCCGGCAGAGGCGGTTGTTCGCACATCACGTTCAGCGTGACCTGAGAAATCTTCCGGCCTTTGCCTTTCGATGCATAATCGCGCGCCACGAAGTTGGCGCTGAACAGTACCGTGACATCGGCGATCAGACGGCGCACCCGCTGCGGCAATTTCTGCGAGCCCAATACCTTGCGTCCCGCGGCGCTCACCACCAGACCGAGGCTCTTCACCACGCGGACGATATCCGCCGCGCGTTGCGTGCTCTCCCCCGACGTCAACCGCTTGAACGCCAGCAGCGGATCGTCCTGCGCGAAGTGAATGTTCGTGTAGAACGACATGTTGGGGAGCGACTTGTCTTTCTGTACTTCAGGCCGCAAGGCGAGTCCATGCGAATACATGAAGACACGATAGTTCTCCTGCAGCGCGAAAAAGCCCAGCAACGCAGCGGCGCGTCCCTGCGTTGCGGCGCTGAACGTGCCCACCGACATGCTCGGGTGATCCATCAGATAACGGCCGACCACATCGTGACGATTGCCCAGCGCCTGACCGGTCTCGTCTTTCGACATCAGCAGCAGCCGCGCATTCTCAATCGCGCCGGCAGCCAGAACGACATGCGCGGATTTGATGCGATAGCGGTGTCTTCCGGATAGCGTCGAAACGAGTTCGACGCCGGTCGTCTTGCCGCCTTCGGTTTTCACTGCGCTGACGGTCGCGTTGAGCAAGACCGTCACTCCTTCGAAATCGTCTTTCGTGAAATCTGGTCCGAAGCGCATGACGTCCGTCATATCGTGACGCGAACGCGCGAATTGCCAGAAAAACGACGACAGGTACTTCATCCGCGTGAATTCGGGCGGCTCCTTCTCTTTAGCCGCGGCCCAGAAGCGATTGTCATTAATAAGCGGACCGAGATCGAGCCGGCGTGCGGCTCGCTCGATGAAAGGCGCCAGCGTGACGGAATCGATTGGCCAACCGGAGCCCGGCATCCAGTCGCGTGCTGCGAAGTCGATCGTGTCGAACGGCGCCACCTTGCCTGCCCACGCATTCGTCGAACCGCCGAGCACGCGGCAGCGAACGCCGAATTTCTGGGTCTGCGATCCCCAGAATTTCAATTGATAAGCGTGGGCATTCTGTCGTGCGTCCTGCAAGCCGTCACCAACCGGGGCATCGGGCGTTTCTACGGTATTCAGGGCTTCGTGATCGGCCGTTTCTTCCAGTGCGCCGCTTTCCAGCAGCGCGATCTGCAGGCCCTGGCCGGACAACTCACGAACCAGCGTCAGGCCGGCTGCGCCGCCGCCCACGATCACGAGGTCGAAAGAATCGTCGCCGAAAGAGTCATGAGACGTGGAGGCTTCGAGGTCGATATATCGTGTCATTGCTCAAGCGCCTGTCTGGGATGAAATGAATGGGGCAGGGCCCACGCGGCGCGTTTGCGTCATGTTCATGACTGAGCGTGATCGGCAGCCCAAAGGCAGGCGGCCGCGCGATCGGGCTGCGTGGTATGACTGGTGCAGGTCTGAATTGATGTGCCAGGCGTCGAAGCCGGCTGACCGGTTGCCCGCGATGCGACGACAGAAAGGGAAGCAACCGCGTCGGCACGCCGGCTACGGAGCACGACTTGCGTGCACCGTTATGGTGTTGCGTGTAAGGATAGCCGCCGGAAGGTCGACGACATCATGCGCGGCACAAATTCGTGAGGTATTGGCGCGATAGACGGTGGCGGCCCAAGCCTGGCAGCCGGCGGCGCGATGCAGCAAAAGGCCGCCCCATGGGCGACGCGCGTGCTCACGCGCATTACGCTCGTTTACAACGAGCTTGCCATCGAGGACGAACTGTCGATACAGCGAAATGCGGTTGCGACGATCTGATCGACCTCGTCGTCCGCTTTCAGTTGTGTGGGCATCAACAGGCGTTTGCGAAAAAATCCGCTGAGCGCGGCGTGAATAAAATTCGCGGCCTGACGCGTGTCGAGGTGTGCGGAGAGTTGTCCGCGCGACACGGCGCATTGCAACGCCGCTTCGATTTGCGCTTCCGCGCGCAGCCCGGCCATCTGGATGCGCTCGCAGAAATGCGCCATTTCCGGTGCGCTTTCGCATTTGGTGAAGGCAATGCTATAGAGCCGCCGCGCCCGCGTGCTCTGCAAACCGTCGCGCAGGCGCCGGTGCAGATCGGCGCGCAAGCGGCTCAACGGGTCGTCGTCGCTGCTGCACGGCGCGACCGCGAACGGATCGAGCGGCAGATCGGAGCACTCGAACATCGCGTGAAAGACGGCCTCCTTGTTCTTGAAGTGACCGTACACCGCACCGCGCGTCACCCCCGCTTCTTTCGCGATGTCGTCGAGCGACGTGCGGGTTGCGCCGCGCAGAAAAAACGCACGCTCGGCAGCGTCGATAATTTTTGCGCGCGTATCGAGCGCCTGCAGCCTGGTCCTTCTCATTCTTCCGTCCGCCTTTCAACGCAACGCAGGCGCGAGACGCGCCCATGACCGCGTCGATCTGATCACCGGGGCATCTTAAGTCGGTCCTCTGTGCGCTTGATTAGCGAATCTTACTGACTCTTTGGCTTCGTAACCAACGTTGTGGCGACATCCACTATCGTCGGCGTCCTGTTGCGTCGGTGCGCGTGAATGAATCCATTCGCGCGCGCGACGGCATTGGTCCAACTTCTCTCAGGTCGCTCATGCCACAGCCTTTGAACCCGCTTTCCTACCGCCTGATCGCGGCGCTCGCCGCCGTCTCGTTCGTCGCCGCGTGCGGCGAAAAACCCGCGGCGCAAGCGCCGCAAACGCCCGAAGTCGGGATCGTGACGGTCCAGCCGACCTCGGTACCGGTGGTGGTCGAATTGCCGGGTCGCGTGAATGCTTTCCTCGTGGCGCAGATCATCGCTCGCGTGGACGGCATCGTGCTCAAGCGCGAGTTCGTGGAAGGCAGCCAGGTCACCGCCGGGCAACGTCTTTATCAGATTGATCCGGCGCCGTACATCGCGTCGTTGAACAGCGCGAAGGCCACGCTCGCGAAGGCGCAGGCGACGCTGGTTTCCGCGCATGCCGAAACGCAGCGTTACAAAGTGCTGGTCGCGGCGAATGCCGTTAGTAAACAGGATTACGACAACGCCGTGGCCGCCGAAGGCCAGGACGCCGCCGATGTCGCCGCGGGGAAAGCCGCCGTCGATACCGCGCAGATCAACCTCGGCTACACCAACGTGACCTCGCCGATCACCGGGCAGATCGGCAAGTCCTCGGTCACGCCCGGCGCCTATGTGCAGGCCAGCGCCGCCACGCTGCTCTCGACCGTGCAGCAACTCGAACCGGTCTACGTCGACCTCACGCAATCGAGTCTCGAAGGCCTGAAGCTGCGCCGCGATATCGAAGAAGGGCGTCTCTCGGCAGGCGGTCCGAACGCGGCCAAGGTCAAGCTGATCCTCGAAGACGGACGTGCTTACGACCAGGCCGGCAAGCTCGAATTCTCCGACGTCACCGTCGATCAGACGACCGGCTCCGTGACGGTGCGCGCGCTGTTCCAGAACCCGAAGCACGTGCTGCTGCCCGGCATGTTCGTGCGCGCGCAAATCGACGAAGGCATGAACGACAAGGCGATCGTCGTGCCGCAGGTCGGCGTGACGCACGACCAGAAGGGCAACCCGACGGCGCTCGTGGTGGGCGCGGACAACAAAGTCGCGTTGCGGCAACTGGTGACGTCCGGCACGCACGGTTCCGACTGGATCGTGGAAAGCGGACTGAACGCAGGCGACCGCGTGATCGTGCAAGGCACCGCGAAGGTCCAGCCGGGCACGACGGTCAAACCAGTAGAAGCGCAGATGCCGGCCACGCCCGCATCCAGCGCGCAATAATCGGGGCGCCTGATGGCAAAATTCTTTATCGACCGCCCGATCTTTGCGTGGGTGATCGCAATCATCCTGATGCTCGCGGGCACGGCTTCCATTTTCAATCTGCCGATCGCGCAATATCCGACCATTGCGCCGCCGTCGGTGCAGATTAGCGCGACGTATCCGGGCGCTTCGGCGAAGACGGTGGAGAACACCGTCACCCAGGTGATCGAGCAGCAGATGAGCGGTCTCGATCACCTGCTGTACCTGTCGTCGACCTCGGACGACTCCGGTACCGCGACGATCACGCTGACTTTCGCCGCCGGTACCAATCCCGACATCGCGCAGGTGCAGGTGCAGAACAAGCTGCAACTCGCGACGCCGCTGTTGCCCGAAGCCGTGCAGCAGCAGGGGACGAAAGTCACGAAATCGAGCGCGAGCTTCCTGATGGTGATGGCCTTCGTGTCTACCGACGGCAGCATGGACCGCTACGATCTCTCGAACTACGTCGCGTCGAATATTGAAGATCCGTTGAGTCGCGTGGACGGCGTCGGTACCGTGCAGCTGTTCGGTACGCAATTCGCCATGCGTGTGTGGCTCGATGCGAACAAGCTGAACAAGTACAGCCTCACGCCGGTCGACGTACAAACCGCATTGACCGCGCAGAACGTGCAGGTGGCGGGCGGCTCGCTGGGCGGCACGCCTTCCGTGCCGGGCCAGACGCTGCAGGCCACCATTACCGAGGCCACCTTGCTGCAGACCCCGGAGCAGTTCGGCAACGTGCTGCTGAAGGTGAATCAGGACGGCTCGACCGTGCGCATCAAGGACGTGGGCCGAGTGGATCTCGGCGGCGAAAACTATAACTTCGACACCAAGTTCAACGGCCAGCCGACGGCGGGCTTCGGCATTCAACTGGCGACCGGCGCGAACGCGTTGCAAACCGCCACGGCCGTCCGCGCCAAGCTTACCGAACTGTCGAAGAATTTCCCGCACGGCTTCAAGGTGTATTACCCGTACGACACGACGCCGTTCGTCAAGCAGTCCATCGAGGAAGTGGTCAAGACACTGCTCGAAGGCATCGTGCTGGTGTTCCTCGTGATGTACCTGTTCCTGCAGAATCTGCGCGCCACGCTGATCCCGACCATCGCCGTGCCGGTCGTGCTGCTGGGCACGTTCGCGATCATGAACGTGGCGGGTTTCTCGATCAACACGCTGTCGATGTTCGGCCTCGTGCTGGCGATCGGGCTACTGGTCGACGATGCGATCGTGGTGGTGGAGAACGTCGAGCGGGTGATGGCGGAAGAGGGGCTGTCGCCTCGCGAAGCCACCCGAAAAGCGATGGGTCAGATCACCGGCGCGCTCGTCGGGGTGGCGCTGGTGCTGTCGGCCGTGTTCGTGCCGGTGGCGTTTTCCGGCGGCTCGGTAGGCGCGATCTACCGGCAGTTCTCGCTGACGATCGTCGCGGCGATGGTGCTGTCCGTGCTGGTCGCGTTGATTCTGACGCCGGCATTGTGCGCGACGATTCTCAAGCCGATTCCGCAAGGACATCACGACGAGAAGAAGGGCTTCTTCGGCTGGTTCAACCGGACCTTCGACAAGGGCCGCGACAAATATCACGGCGGTGTGCAGCACGTGATCAAGCGCTCGGGACGCTGGCTGATCATCTACCTCGCGGTTATCGGCGTCGTCGCGTTCCTGTTCGTGAAGCTGCCGAAGTCCTTCCTGCCTGACGAAGACCAGGGCTTGATGTTCGTGATCGTGCAGACGCCGCCGGGCTCGACGCAGGAGACCACGGCCAGGACGTTGAAGAACGTGTCCGACTATCTGCTCACGCAGGAGAAAGGCATTATCGATTCGGTCTTCACGGTGAACGGTTTCAGTTTTGCCGGACGCGGCCAGAACTCCGGTCTCGTGTTCGCGCGGCTGAAGGATTACTCGCAGCGCACGAGAGCGGATCAGAAAGTGCAGGCGCTGGTGGGCCGGACCTTCGCTCACTATGGCTCGTATAAGGACGCCACGGTGATCGCGGTGAACCCCCCGTCGATTCCCGAACTCGGAACGGCATCGGGCTTCGACTTCGAACTGACGGACAACGCGGCCGTCGGCCACGAAGCGTTGATGAACGCGCGCAACCAGTTGCTCGGCATGGCCGCGAAGGACCCGGCGCTCGCGCTGGTGCGCCCGAACGGCTTGAGCGACACGCCGCAATTCCAGGTGAACATCGACCGTGAGAAGGCGCAGGCGCTCGGCGTCACGGTGTCGGACGTCAACCAGACTTTCTCGATAGCGTGGGCGTCGGCGTACATCAATAACTTCCTCGACACGGACGGCCGGATCAAGAAAGTCTACGTGCAGAGCGAGCCGCAATTCCGCATGAACCCGGAAGATCTGAGCAAGTGGTACGTGCGCGGCAGTTCGGGAACGATGGTGCCGTTCTCGGCGGTCGCCTCGACGCAGTGGATCTACGGTTCGCCGAAGCTCGAACGCTACAACGGTATTTCGGCGATCGAAATTCAGGGCGCTGCCGGTCCCGGCAAGAGTACCGGCCAGGCGATGGACGAAATGCAGAAGCTCGCGGCCAGGCTGCCCTCGGGTGTCGGTTATGCATGGACTGGTCTGTCGTTCCAGGAGCGTCAGTCGGGCTCGCAGGCGCCGGTTCTGTATGGCATCTCGATCCTCGTCGTGTTCCTGTGTCTGGCCGCGTTGTACGAGAGCTGGTCGATTCCGTTCGCCGTGATCATGGTCGTGCCGCTCGGCGTGGTGGGCGCGTTGGCCGCCGTGACGATTCGCGGTCTCGAGAACGACGTGTTCTTCCAGGTCGGCTTGTTGACCACGGTGGGACTGTCCGCGAAAAACGCGATCCTGATCGTCGAGTTCGCGCGCGAGTTGCAGATGGAGCAGGGTCTCACGCCGATGGCCGCGGCCATCGAAGCGGCTCGTTTGCGGCTGCGTCCAATCCTGATGACGTCGCTCGCCTTCATTCTCGGCGTGTTCCCGCTCGCTATCAGCAATGGTGCGGGGTCGTCCAGCCAGCACGCGATCGGTACCGGCGTGATTGGCGGGATGGTGACCGCCACGTTCCTGGCCATTTTCATGATCCCGATGTTCTACGTCGTGATCCGCTCGAAATTCTCCAGCAGCGACGCGCCGGCACATGACGACGCGCCGCAGGAAGGACATTGATATGCAGAAACATGCACTGATCGTGCTCGCGGTGGCGGCACTGGCGAGCGGTTGCACGCTGGCACCGAAGTACCAGCGGCCGGATGCGCCGGTGTCCGCGAGCTTTCCGCAGGGTGGCATCTACGCGACGCAACCCGGCGCGAGCGACCCGTCGCGTAGCGCGCAAGGCCGCGCGGCGCCGGACATTGGCTGGAGCGAGTTCTTCGCGGACCCGCGGTTGAAGCGGATCATTCAGCTCGCGCTGCATAACAACCGCGACTTGCGGGTCTCGGTGCTGCAGGTCGAGGAAGCGCGTGCGCAATACCGGATCGAACGCGCCAACCTGTTGCCGACTTTGAGCGCGACGGGCACCGGTACCCGCGCCCGCACGCCGGCGAATCTCTCGTATGTCGGCTATCCGACCGTGACGGGCGACTATCAGGTCGCCGGCAGCGCGTCGTGGGAACTGGACTTCTTCGGCAAGATTCGCAGTCTTTCGCAGCAGGCACTCGACACCTATCTCTCGACCGCGCAGGCGCGCAAGGCCGCGGAGATCGCGCTGGTGTCGAGCGTCGCGGATCAGTATCTGACGATGATCGCGTACGACGAGATGCTGAAGGTCACCAAGGGCACGCTCGATGTCGCGACCAACTCGTATAGGCTGACCAAACTGCAATTCGACACGGGCACCGGGTCGGAACTCGATCTGCGTGAAGCGGCCGGGGTGATGCAGCAGGCGCAGGCGAATTACGAAAGCGAGGAACGCTCGCGCGCGCAGGCGGAAAACGCGCTGGTGGTGCTGGTCGGTGAGCCGTTGCCCGCCGATTTGCCGGCGGGTTTGCCGCTGAACGACCAGAACCTGCTGACGGATATCCCGGCTGGCCTGCCGTCCGATCTGCTGGCGCGGCGCCCCGACATCATCGAAGCGGAAGCGACGTTGAAGGGCTACAACGCCAACATCGGCGCGGCGCGCGCGGCGTTTTTCCCGAGCATTTCGCTGACGGGCGAAGCGGGCGCGGCCAGCGTGAGTCTGGGCACGCTGTTCAAACCGGGACAGGCGGCGTGGAGTTTCGGGCCGACGATATCGGTGCCGATTTTCCAGGGCGGCGCGAATCGCGCGAATCTCGATCTCGCTCACCTGGAGAAGAACGTCGCGATCGCGCAGTACGAGAAAGCGATTCAGACGGCGTTCCGCGAGGTGTCGGATGGCCTTGCTGCACGCGGGACGTACGACCGGCAAATCGCCGATTTGCAGGCCTATACGCAGTCGCAGCAGCGGCGGTTCGATCTGTCGGACTTGCGGTACAAGAACGGCGTGGATAGTTATCTGACGGTGTTGACTGCGCAAACCGACTTGTATTCGGCGCAGCAGTCGTTGATTACGGCCTCGCTGTCGCGGCTCACCAATCTCGTGGATCTGTATCAGTACCTCGGTGGCGGGTGGATCGAACACGCAGGCGATCAACCGCGCGACGCGGATGCGCCGCTCTATGGTTCTGCTTCTAACGTGAAATAGGGTAAGGGCAGTCGTTGCTTACCCGGCAGGGCGGTGCGTGTTGTTTTTTTGCGCCGCCCTGTCAGTTCCTCCTTTCCGGCACGCGGACGTAAAAAGTTCGTTGCCGCGACCTTCCCGCCGACCACGCTGGGCATTGAAAATCCCATAAGACGTGCGGCTCCGGGCTTCCGGCGGCAACCTGTACCCCTCCAAATATCTCTGCGGTCGTCACGACACCCGCCGAATGCGCGCCGACGCCAGCAAGGGTTTGTCCGAATTTGTACGATCTAGTTAGTTTTCTAATATGCGCAGGTCGATGGCAACCCGTGACTTGTCGCCAGGAAGGGCGGGTCCGGCCCATTCATATAAAAATTGTCTGCAGGAGACGAGTATGAGAAAAGCAGGTGGCAACTTGAGCAAGGCCGTGGTCACGACGTCGATTGCGCTGGCGGCGAGTTCCGCGCTGGCGCAAAGCAGCATTACGCTTTACGGCGCCGTGGACGATGCGCTGACTTACGTGAACAACCAGAAAGGCCACTCCAACGTTTACCTGCGGCAAGGCAATCTGTACGCATCGAAGTGGGGTTTTCGAGGCGTCGAAGACCTGGGCGGCGGCACCAGCGCCGTGTTCGATGTGCAGAATGGTTTCGATCCCAATACCGGCGCGATGTCCTCATCCGGCGTGCTGTTCAACCGGCAGGCTTATGTCGGGCTGCAAAACAAAACCTACGGCACGTTGACGATGGGCCGGCAATACACGCCCTATTACATGTTCGTCGGACCGCTGACGGGTAGCGGCTGGCTGACTGGAGCAACGGGCGCGCATCCCGGCGATATCGACGGGCTCGACACGACGGTTCGTATCAACAACTCGTTCGTGTATACGTCGCCTGTCTGGTATGGCGTTCAGGCGAGTGCAATGTACGCGTTGGGCGGCATTGCGGGAAGTACCGGGAAAGGCGAGACCTACAGTGCCGCGCTCAGATACGGCGCCGGCCCGCTGAGCCTCGGCGCGGGCTATCTGCGGATGGACAATGCGCAGCAAACCACGGGTTTCGATCCGGCTTCGACAGGAAGTTTTGGGACGTCGGCACTGAACACGGGATATGTTTCGGCGAAGGCGATTCAGCATATAGCCGCGGCTGGTAACTACAACTTCGGCAATCTGATGGTGGGTGCTTCGTATAGCAACGTTCAGTACATCGCCGGGAACCAGTCCATTTTCCGTAATACGGCGGTCTTCAATACGTATGCGGCGTTGGCGACCTATCGTTTCACGACCGCATTCGACGTGGCGGGTGGATTCGCGTACACGATGGCGTCGAAGGCCAATGGTATTTCAGACTCGGCAAAGTATCAGCAGTACTCGCTGAAAGAGTCTTATCACCTGTCGAAGCGGACTACGTTGTATGCGGTGCAGGCTTATCAGCGAGCTAATGGGCAGACGCTGGGGGCGAAGGGCGCCGGGAATATCGTCGACGCGGCGCCCGCTGTGGGGGATTCGCAGAACTCGACGCCGTCGTCGACGAATAATCAGTTCGTGGGGATGGTGGGGATTGCGTTGCTGTTTTGAGGGGGCTCACCATACTGCTGGTTGAAGCCTTCGGGTGGGACGCGGAAAAACGGGTAGAAGTCACGCGCCAATGCGATGATTTCGGTCGGTCCCGCCAAGACTCCCGTTTCCCACTTCCTGTCCGCATAGATGCACCAGCTTCCGGGGAGAGGCAGGACCGCATATCGCTCGGAGTTCGCCCAAAGGCAATCCGCGGGACTGTCGCCTGGATCCGTCAGCCAGGCTTCGAAGAAATCGTCGTCGGATTGATCCGCACGATGCACGAAGCCTGGGTACTTGTGAAAGTGGAAGTTGAAATAGCTGAAGGGGTCCGGCTTCAGCACCAGACTCGCGAAATTACTGGCGCCTTCGGCGGCTAGCAATGCGCGGATGAGATCCAGGAATTTTTGCGTCGAGATATCGACCGAATCGAAATAGAGCAGGCCGCTTGATGGAGTTTGAGCCATCGTTTTTACATTGGCGGTTGCGCGCTCAGATAGCGGGAGGAAGATGGTCCTGTTGGAATCCTGCACACCGCAGAGAGTCTCTTTCACGACCATCAACCGGCAAACGCGGTCGGCCTCGCTTCGTGCTGGATTTATCGCCGTCATGCGAAAGAAGGGTTCGGCGCAACGATGGACCCGGGCCAACAACCGAAGGTCGACTTCCGCTTCGATAGCATGGCCGATCTGGTGAAGGCGCATCAAGCGGCGCTGCTACGAAAATAGCGAACGTTTAAAGCAATTATTGCGGCGTAGGTTTCGCAGAACCAGCTTGCCCATCGGTCTGCTTCAGGCAGTCCGAGGTAATCGCCATGCTGGCCTGATCCGGCGTCAGTTTCGGCGCACCGGGCTGGTAGATCCTGTCGATAATCGCATCGACGGCCTGCCGGTCCGCCTGGTTCCCGTAATATTTGTCCGCCTGAGCCAGCGCCTGAGCTTTGGTCTTCTTGTGCGCGCGCCAGCCGGTGACCTGCCCGGCGATATCGCCGAGTGCGAAGCATTGTTTGCTGACGGTCTGTGCGACGGCGTCGAGAGCGGGTTGCGCAAGGCACACCGTGAGCATGGCGGATACGACGACGCGTTTCATGACCTGAATCCTGTGACGGGAGGCTGCGAGGCAGCGGGTGAAGAACCGCGTATTTTATCGGGAAGCGGCGCGCGGTGCTTCGGCGCGCTCCCTGCGACAAGCCGCCACGCCGAAAACCGTCGATAATCGACACCTCGAACGCGTACAAAACAGGAGTTCCGATCATGCTGGACGACAGCGTTTTATCGGCGATACAAAAGAGCGTGTTGTGCTGGCTGGCGACCGTGGATAGCGACGGTTGCCCCAACGTCTCACCGAAGGAGATCTTCTGCGTGCACGACCGCGCCACGCTTCTGATCGCCAATATCGCGTCACCCGGCAGCGCGCGCAACGTCGCGACCCATCACGCGGTATGCGCCAGTTTTCTCGATGTGTTCGTGCAGAAGGGCGTCAAACTGAAAGGCCGCGCACGACTGCTCGATAAAACCCACGATCGTTTCGATGTATTCGCCAAACCGCTAGCCGATCTCGCAGGCCCGCGGTTTCCCTTCGCGTCGCTATTTGCCATCGATGTGACAGCCGTCGAGCCGATCGTCGCGCCCAGCTACCGGCTTTATCCCGATACCGTGGAAGCCCGGCAGATCGAATCGGCCATGCGCGCTTATGGCGTACGTCCCGCTGAATCCTGAAACGATCGACTGTCGCCCCGCCGGCGCATCACGCTGCCGAAGTAAAAGCCCCTTCGTCGAGCGCCGGCAAAACCCGCGGCTTGCGTTGCGCGTCCGTGGCGACGAAGGTCAGCACGGCCTCCGTCACCTTGACGACGTCCGCCGCCATGCCCATGCGTTGAGCGAACACTTCAACGTTGACGGTAATCGAGGTACGTCCCTCGCGGACGATATTGGCGTAAAAGCTCAGCAAATCGCCGATAAACACCGGCTGCCGGAAGGTGAACGAATTCACCGCAATAGTCACGACGCGGCCATTCGCACGCCGGCTGGCGGGAATCGATCCGGCGATATCGACATGCGACATGATCCAGCCGCCGAAAACATCGCCATGTACGTTGGCGCTCGACGGTTGGGGAACGACGCGCAGAACGGGCATGGCATCGACGGGCAGGCTCTCGGGATTCGAAACGGTGGACATAGGCAGTCTGGTTGTTCGTTGTGCCGCGGCCGTTGTTAAGCGGGTGCGGCTATAAAAATTGAAGTACTAAACGCGCGTCAGCCAGTGTACGTAACGGTCCGACTTACCTGTGACAGCATCGAAAAACGTCTGCTGCAACGCTGCGGTAATCGGCCCGCGTTCGCCTGCGCCAATAACACGGTCGTCCAGTTCGCGAATCGGCGTGACCTCCGCCGCCGTGCCGGTAAAGAAAGCTTCGTCCGCGCAGTACATTTCATCTCGGGTAATCCGCTTCTCGACGACCTCGATACCTTGATCTTTCGCGATCTGCATAACCGACGCACGCGTAATGCCGTCGAGGCAGGAAGCAAGATCCGGCGTGTACAGCACACCGTTGCGCACGATAAACACATTTTCGCCGGCACCTTCGGAAACATAACCTTCGGTGTCGAGCAGCAAGGCTTCGTCGTAACCGTTTCGCGTCACTTCGCGATTCGCGAGAATCGAGTTGATGTAATAGCCGCTCGCCTTGGCTCGCACCAGCGACACGTTGACATGATGACGCGACAGTGACGACGTCTTCACGCGAATGCCGCGAGTCAGTCCTTCTTCGCCCAGATAACTCCCCCACGGCCACGCGGCAATACCCACGTGCACGGTGTTGCCGCGGGCGCCCAGGCCCATCTGTTCACTGCCGAGCCAGACCAGTGGACGCAGGTAGCAGGCGCTCAGCTTGTTGCGACGCACGACTTCCAGTTGCGCATCGCGAATCGTGTCGACGCTGAACGGTACGGCCATTTCGAAGATCTTCGCTGAATTGAACAGCCTTTTCGTATGCTCGTCGAGACGGAAAATCGCGGTCCCCGCAGCGGTCTCGTAGGCTCTCACGCCTTCGAATACGGCCATCCCGTAGTGCAGCGAATGAGTCAGAAAGTGGAGTTGCGCGTCGCGCCATTCGATCAGTTCACCATCGAGCCAGATGACGCCGTCACGGTCGTGCATTGTCGTGTTCATATCGCTTTCGCAGAGGGGTTGGAAGAGTGAAACGGCTGGATCGGGGGCGAGTATAGGAAGCGGAATTTGCATCGTAAAATCACGAATAGCGAAACCTGCTATGCGAAAAACACATGCAGTGCGCCTCGAATCAGGTGCGCATTGCCGTGTAACCCACGTCGGTCAAAGCGCGAGGCTGGCGAGGCTCTATAATCCCGGTCGATGCATCGATTCATCACCAGTCGACCGACCACTCATTTTTCGCCGTCACCATCGCCCGTCTTCGCCATGCCCAAAGAGAAAAGCAGCCAGTCCGTTCCGTCCGCGTTGCGCAGTCGCAAGGCCCCGCAGGGTTCGCCTACCGTGCAGGATGTCGCGCGACTGGCGAAGGTGTCGGTCGGTTCGGTGTCGCGCGTGTTGAATGGCCGCGAGAACGTGGCGCCAGCCATTCAGGAGGCCGTGCGGGCGGCCGTCGCGGAGTTGAATTTCGTGCCGAACGTGGTGGCGCGAAGCATGCGCAAAGGCAGTTCGAGCGCGATCGGCTGCCTGATTTCGGACATTACGCAGCACACCGCTGCGCAGATGGTCAGCGCCGCCGAAGAACGGTTGCGCGCGCGGGGTTTCGAGATTCTGATCGCCAACTCGCACTACGATCTCGAACGCGAACGTGCGATTCTGTCGAGTCTCAAGCAACGGCGCATCGACGGGTTTATCGGCGCGATTTCGGACGACGAGACGCCCGCCTATTTCAACTTCCTGCACACGCTGAACATGCCGGTCGTGCTGTGGGAGCGCGATGCGCAGGGCGAATTCAATTCCGTGCTGACTGACCACGCGGATGGCTGCCGTCAGGCGGTGCGCTATCTGGCTTCTCTCGGGCATCGCGCCATCGCGCTGGTGGCCGGTCACGAAAACACCTGGGTCGGCCGCGAGATGGTGCGCGGCTACCAGGCCGCCTGCGAAGCGGCGGGTATCCCGCTCGATCCCGCGCTCGTGCTGCGTACCAGCGCCTTCAGCAAGGACGTCTGCCGCGCGTTGCTGACCGGACCCGGCCGGCCGTCGGCCATCATCGCAACGCTGAACGACGTCGCGATCGTGCTCGAGGTCGTGCGTGAAACCGGGTTGTCGATTCCGGCGGATCTCTCGGTGTTGTCCATCGGCGAGCACGAGTATTCCAGTATCGCGTCGCCGGCCTTGACGGTCGTCACGCAAAGTCCGCGCGACGTGGGCCGCGAAGCCGCGGACATGATGCTGCAGCTCATCGACGGTTCCGCGCCGTCCGGGATCCGTCGCTCGAAGCATCCGATGCGGATGACCGTCCGCGAGTCGTGTGGTGCGCCCGCCAGCACGAGCACGGCACGACGCAAGAAGCGCTGACTCGCACCCAATCTCATCGTCCAGGGTTTGCCCCGAGAACATCTTGCTTGACAGCGGATTTTTCGCCGCCGACATTGCGTACCTCAGCCAAATGAATCGATTCACCACGATTGGGATGAAATATGAGCGACGGCAAAAACGGGTTAAAGTCGGGTCGGCGTAACGAACAGGAGGGCGGCCCGGTGGGTCGTCGGCGGTTTATGCAAACGGCGGGCGTACTGGCCGGCGCGATAGCGACGGGTTTGAGTTTGAGCGGCTGCGGCGATGGCGGCATCAGTGCCGCGTCGGCGCAAAGCGTCGCGGCGCAGATTCCCGCGCTCGTGCCGGCGCAGACCGCGCTGATCGTGATGCACTATCAAACCGACATTCTGGGTCTGTTTCCTTCGGTCGCGCCGACACTGCTCGCCAATACCCGCAAGCTGTGCGACGCGGCGCGTGCCAAAGGCTTGAGCGTCTATTTCGCCAAAATCCAGTTCAGCCCCGGCTACCCGGAAGTCAGCCCGCTGAACAAGAACGGCGAAGGCCTCAAGGCAACTGGCCTGTTCATTAACGACACGATCGCGCCGGAACTCGGTCAGCAGGCGAACGAACCGCTCATCGTCGGCCATCGCGTCAGCGTGTTTTTCGGCACCGATCTGCAGGATCGACTATCCGCGCAGGGTGTCGATACGCTCATCATGGTCGGCATTGCGTCGACCGGCGTGGTGCTCTCGTCGGTCGCGTATGCGAGCGACTCGGACTACCGTCTCTACACGGTCAAGGACTGCTGCTACGACCCAGATACTGTCGTGCACGATCATCTGTTCGCCACCGCGTTCGATACGCGCACCACGGTGCTGTCGCTCGCCGACGCCTCGCTGCTGCTCGCCTGAGTCCTGCTTGAGTCGCGCCAACCGGGGCGTCGACGGACTCGCCAGGGTTTCCGATATTTTTGAAACATTGACTCTCCCCGGCAACCTCTTTATCGTTTGTGAATCGATTCACTGAACCGTGCCGGGCAACGCCCTAAACGGTGCGGCTTCAAAGAAACCAGAGGAATTCATGACCTTCAACATCAGGCGGCGACAAATGCTCCGCGCGGGCGCCGCGGGGCTCGCCGGACTTTCGTTGCCGTTCGCTTTCGAGGGCCGCGTGCTCGCCGCCGAGGCAGGCAGCCTGTCGGTCGCTATCCCGAGCAATCCGCAGACGCTCGACCCGGTCAACCAGCCGAATCACGACGTGATGGCGATCAACCAGTTGATCTTCGAAAACCTGGTCGGCGTGGACGCGCAAGGTCAGCGCGTACCGCAACTGGCGCGCGCGTGGACGATTTCGCCGGACAAGCTCACCTACACATTCGACTTGCGGCGCGGCGTGACTTTTCACAATGGCCAGCCGTTCACGTCGGCCGACGTGAAGTACAGCTTCGACTACGTGCTGAACCCGGCAAACAAGGCATTTCGCCGGCCCTTCTGGACGGTGATCGATTCGGTGTCCGCGCCGGACGAGCACACGGCGGTAATCCGTCTCAAGCGTCCGTACCGGCCCTTGCTCGATTACATGTCGAAGTACATGGGCATCTTTCCTGCCGGTAGCCGCGAGCAGCATCCGGGCGACTACTTCAAGCTGACACCCATCGGCGTCGGCACCGGGCCGGCCATCTTCGTGCAGTCGAAGCCGAACGATTTCGTCGAACTGAAGCGCAACCCCGCGTACTGGAATAAAAGCGAGCCGCATTGGGACAAGGTGGTGTTCCGCATCATCCCGGAAGAGTCGTCGAGGCTCGCCTCGCTGATGTCGAGCCAGACGCAGATCATCAGCGCGCCGCCGGCCCAGACGTTCGCGCAGATTCGCCGCTCGGCGGGACTCGCGGGCGACAGCCGTGCGTCGCCGACGAGCCCGTTGATGATGTGCCTGAACAACCGTAAGGCGCCGTTCGACGATCCGGCATTTCGCCGCGCGGTCTCGCTGATACTGGACCGTGACAAGATTTGCCGCGACCTGTGCTACGGCGCGGTGAACGCGAGCAGCATGCCGTTTTCGAAAGAGTCGTCCTGGTACGACGCTGCGTCGGGCGGGAGTCTCGCGTTCGACGTCGCCCAGGCGCGGGCCGCGCTGAAGGCGTCGAAGTATGCGAGCGGCGCGTCCTTCGATCTGTTGTACGTGCAACCTGCCTATCTCATCGATACGTCGTCGACCGCGCTGTTCATTCAGGCGCAACTCGCGTCGCTCGGCGTTCGGGTGAATCTGCGTCCGCTCGATTTCGGCCAGATGATTTCGCAAGTGCTGGTCGGCAATCACGCCGCGGCGTTGACGGGTTTCATCGCGCCGCCGGAGCCGTCGTATCTGCTCAACGCGCTGTTCCGGCCGACCGAGAGCTTGTGGAAGGCAAGCGGCTATGAGAACCCCGGCTTGCTCGAGCTGATCGACGCGAGTTATCGGGTCGACGATCCCGCTGCGCTAAAACCAATCCTCGCGCAGATCCAGCAGCTTCTCGCGCGCGACTGTCCGGCAGTCTGGATCGGCGCGCTCGAAGTACAGAACCTGTGGCGCAGTAACGTAAAAGACTTTCAGGTGAACACGGGCTTCTCGATGAAGCTCGACAACGTAGCACTCGTCAAAACATGAGGTCGACATGAAAGCCGTTTCGAGGCTGTTTTCTTCGGCGCTCGTGCTGATCGTGGTGAGCGCGCTGCTGTTCGCGATGTGTCGCGCGACGCCCGTGTCGCCCGCGCGTCTCACGCTCGGCAGCGACGCGAGCGTCGAACAGATTGCCGCGTTCAATCATCAATATGGACTCGACCGGCCGGTCGCCGCGCAATATGGCGCGTGGCTGAACGGCGCGCTCGCGCTGGACTTCGGCAAGTCGTATGTCACCGGCGAGTCGATCGGCCCGCAAATCGCCGATACCTTGCCCAATACCGTCGAACTCGTCACGTTCTCGTTCGTCTTCACGGTGCTCGTGTCGATCGTGCTGGGCACCGTGGCGGCGTTGCGGGAGAACAGCGGCACGGACCATCTGCTGCGCGCGGTGGCGATCGTCGGACTGTCGGTGCCTTCGTTCTGGCTCGGGCTGCTGCTCATCCGCTACGTGGCGCTGAAAACCGGCTGGTTCCCGGTGGGCGGACTCACGCCGTGGTCCGACGGTGCGGCCACGCATCTGCTGGCGTTGCTGCTGCCCGTGCTGACCATGTCGGTCTATTACATCTCGGTGCTGAGCCGGCTGGTGCGGGCGAACATGGTCGACGCGCTCTCGCAGGACTATGTGCGCACGGCTCGGGCGCTGGGTTTATCGCCGTCGCGTATCCGCTTGTATGCGCTGAAAAACGCGTTGCCCTCGCTCGTGAGTACGGCTGCGATGAGCTACGGCTACATGTTCGGCTGGGCGTTGATCGTCGAACAGATTTTCAATCTGCCGGGCGTTTCGCGCGCCTTGCTCACGGCGATTTTTCAACGTGACTATCCGACGGTGCAGGCCATCGTTCTGGTGATCACGACGATTTTCATCGCGTCGAATACGTGTGCCGACGTGCTGCATGGCTATCTCGACCCGAAGGCGAACAGGAAATGATGGCGGACTCTTCCCTGACTCATCCCACCCGCAAGCCGCGCGCGATCGGCGCATGGCTGGCTTCGACCGGGCGCTTGCTGCGCGCGCTGCTCCATGACCCGGCCGGCGCAATCGGCCTCGCGATGATCGCGCTGCTGGGCGTGATCGCCCTGTGCGCGCCATGGCTGCCGCTGAAGGACCCGTTGCAGTTGTATATCGACCACCGTCTCGAAGCCCCCAGCGCAGCGTTCTGGTTCGGCACCGACCAGGTGGGCCGCGATCTGCTGAGCCGCACGATCTGGGGGGCGCGCGCGTCGCTGTCGATCGGAATGTGCGCGGTGGCGATCGGTCTCGTGCTCGGCACCGGCATCGGTCTGGTGGCGGGCTACCGGGCCGGTTCGTGGCTCGACGAAACGCTGATGAAAATAATGGAAGTGCTCGCGTCCATTCCGTTGCTGATCTGGGCAATTGCACTGGTCGGCATTACGGGTACGGACACGCTGCATCTCGGCTTCCTCGTCATCTCGAACGAAACCAAACTGGTGCTGCTGATCGGCGTGCTGTACGCACCGGGACTGGCGCGGCTCACGCATAGTCTAGCGAAGGCCGAGGCGCAGGCCGAGTACGTCGCCGCCCGCATTCTGCAGGGCGCAAGCGGCACGCGCATCATGCTGTCCGACATCCTGCCGAATATCGTGTCGCCGGTGTTGATTCAGGCGTCGCTGCTGCTCGGCGTGACGATCATCGTCGAGGCGTCGCTCAGTTTTATTGGACTGGGCGTGCAACCGCCGACACCCAGCTGGGGCGCGATGCTCTCCGACGCGCGTGCGCTGATCTTCACCGACAACTGGTGGGTGTCGGTCTTCCCGGGCGCAGCCGTGTTCGTCAGCGTGCTGGCCTTCAATCTGTTCGGCGACTCGATGCGCACGATACTCGACCCGCGGCGCCGCAATGCGCGTGCTACCCAGCTCCCGGGAGGCACGTTATGAGCGACATCCAGAACGTCCCATTGCTTTTAATCGACAACCTGCGCGTGACATTCGGCTCGGGCAATACGCAAACCGAAGTGCTGCACGGTCTGAACCTGCAGGTGTGTCGCGGCGAAGCGGTGGGCCTCGTCGGCGAATCCGGTTCGGGCAAGAGTGTCGCGTCGCTGGCGGTGCTCGGTCTGCTCGGCAACGCCGGCCGCATTAGCGGCGGGCGCATCGTATTCGACGGCGAAGACCTGAGCCTCGCTAGCGAGGCCCGCCTGCGCGCGTTGCGCGGGCGGCGCGTGTCGATGATCTTCCAGGACCCGGCCACGGCGTTGAACCCCGCCTTCACGATCGGCACGCAACTCGCCGACGTGATCCGCGCGCACCGTCCGTTGCGGGGCCGCGCGATAGGCGAGGAAGTGCGGGCGGCGCTGGAGAGAGTCGGCTTCAGGGACCCGCGCGCGACCGAACGGGCCTATCCGCATGAACTGAGCGGCGGCATGAAGCAACGCGCGATGATCGCCGCGGCGATCGTCTGCGAACCGGCGCTGCTGCTCGCGGACGAACCCACCACCGCGCTCGATGTGACGGTGCAGGCGCAGATCGTCGAACTGCTCGGCAAGCTGGTGAAAGAGATGGACCTCGGCCTCGTGTTCATCACGCACAACCTGGACTTGATGGCCGAGCTATGCACGCGCGCCGTGGTCCTCAAGCAGGGCAACGTGGTGGAGGCAGGCACCGTGCGGGATATCTTCCTGCAACCATCGCACGATTACACCAAGCATCTGATCGCCAGCATTCCGCGTTTGCCGGCGATGCCCGCTGCGCGTTCGATCCACGCAAAGGAAGCGCACGATGTCCGCTAGTCCATCGAACCCGGCCGGCGCCACGACGCCGATCTTCACGCTGAGCAACGTGGGCAAGTCGTATCCGCTCGCCCGCTCGCCGCTCGAGCGTCTGTTCAGGCGCGGCTCCTTTCACGCGGTCTCGGGCGTGAACCTCGATGTCGCGAAAGGCGATGCGCTCGCTATCGTCGGCGAAAGCGGCAGCGGCAAGTCGACCGTCGCGCGCATGATGGTCGGTCTCACGCAGCCGACCACCGGCGCGATCTGCTTCAAGGGCGACGCGCTGGGTGGCATGACGCGCGCACAGAACGCCACGTTCCGCCAAGGTGTGCAGATGGTCTTTCAAAGCACGAGCAATTCGCTGAACCCGCGCAAGACGATCGCCACGTCGCTCGCCGAAGCGATCGGCTTCGACGGCGTGCCGGTCCGCCAACTGCTCGAGATGGTGCGTCTGCCGGAGTTCGTGCTGACGCGTTATCCACATCAGCTTTCGGGCGGCCAGCGTCAGCGCGTGGGCATTGCAAGGGCGCTGGCGCGTCGTCCTGAACTGGTGGTGGCGGACGAGCCGACCTCCGCGCTCGACGTGTCGATTCAGGCCGAGATCATCCGTTTGCTGCAGGATTTGCACCGCAGCGCAGGCGTTTCGCTGGTAGTGATCAGCCACGATCTGGCGCTGGTGGGCGAGTTGTGTCGGCGGGTGGTCGTGATGCGCGAGGGACGCGTGGTCGAGGCGGGCGCAGTCGAGCAGGTGCTGTTCGAGCCGCGCGAGCGCTACACGGCGGAGTTGCTGGCGGCCATTCCGAAAGGCATCGAGCGGCTACGGGCATTCGGGTAGACACGCTGAAATAAAACGGATCCGGGTTCAGCAGTGAGCCGACCCGCCTCGGCTAATGATGTTGGTTTTTTTTAGCCGGAGTGGTGAATCGATTCATTTGTTATTATCAATCGATCGCAAACCGTCCGGGGTGTCGCGATTCCATGTTTGGAGAAGAGCGGTGAAGAAACAGTTATTCATCATGGCGGCTTTGCTGGGCGGGAGCGGTCTCGTTCATGCGCAGAGTTCGGTCACGTTGTACGGGATCATCAACGAGGCGATCACCTATTCGAGCAACCAGGGCGGCCATAGCGCCGTCCAGTTGACCGGCAACGGCGAGTACGGCAGCCGTTGGGGTCTGCGCGGCAGCGAGGAGCTGGGCGGCGGCACCAGGGCGATCTTCACGCTCGAGAACGGTTTCAGTCCGACGAGCGGCGCGCTGGGGCAGAACAACCGGATGTTCGGCCGGCAGGCATTCGTCGGCTTTTCCAACGCGGACTACGGCACGTTGACGTTCGGCCGCCAGTACGACGCGATCGTCGGCACCTTGCAGACGATGACCTCGAACGGCGCGTGGGGCGGCGTGATGTTTTCGCACCCGTACGACAACGACAACACCGACGACTATCTGCGCGTCAACAATTCCATCAAGTACGTATCGCCGAACATGAAGGGCTTCACCGGCACGGCCATGTATGCGTTGAGCAACGCGCCCGGTGCGTTCGCCAACAACCGCATGTGGTCGCTCGGCGGCATCTACACGCAAGGGGCGTTCTCGATTGCCGCGGCTTACTCGCTCTACGACGAGCCGGGCGTCAACACGACCGCGACCGTGAACACCAACGGCGCGATTACCTGTTGCGATGCGCCGATCACGTCAAAACGCGAGCAGATCGCCGGACTCGGCGCGTCGTATGTGGTCGGGCCCGCCAAGCTTAGCCTGATGTACAGCAACGCCATCTATAACAACGTCGGCACCACGCTCACGAGCGGCGTCAACTATCGCTTCAACAATTACGAAGCGAATGCGCGCTTCACGCTGAACCCGTCGCTGTTCTTCGGCATGGCCTACACGTACACGAGCGACGACATCACCGGCGGTCCGAACGGGCCGGCGCAGGTGCACTGGCATCAGGTCAACCTGCTGGTCGACAAATTCATCTCCAAGCGCACGTCGTTCTATACCGAGCTGATTTTCCTGCGCGCGGCGGGCGGCGGTTTCGCGCGGCCCACCGGCGCACCGCTGCCGGCCACGTCGGGCGGACTGCTCGCTTCGCAGATCCAGACCATGACGGCGTCTTCCGGACAGAACCAGGCGGTTTTCAGCGTCGGCCTCGTGCACAAGTTCTAGCCATACCGTTTTTCACGGCGCGGACCGCATAAACGGCCGCGCCGCTTCGACTACCAAGCAAGGTGTGTAATGACAGCAAGGACTGAAAGACTTTACCGGGCCGGCGTGGATATCGGCGGCACGTTCACCGATATCGTCGTGATCGGCGACGACGGCGTGATTCATACGAAGAAGGTGTCGTCCACCCCGCAGGACTATGGCCTCGCGATCGTCGGCGGTCTGCAGGCTTTGCTCGGCTCGCTCGACGCGCACCCGCAACAGGTGACCGAACTGGTTCACGCGACCACCATCGCGACGAATACCGTGCTCGAAGGCAAGGGCGCACGCACCGCGCTGGTCACCACACGCGGCTTTCGCGACGTGGTGGAGATCGGCCGGTTGCGCGTGCCGATGCTGTACAACCTCGCGTATCAGAAGCCGGAACCGCTGGCGAAGCGCCGGCACCGCTACGAGGTCGACGAACGTCTGCTGGCCGACGGTTCCGTGGATACACCGCTCGACGATGCCCAGGTGCTCGATATCGCGCGCCGGATCGCCGACGAGAAGATCGAAGCGGTCGCCATTAGCCTGATTCACGCGTACGCCAACCCGGAACACGAAATCCGTATTCGCGACCTGTTGCGCGGCGCACTGGGCGACACGGTCTATCTGACCTGCTCGCACGAAATCCTGCCGGAGATTCGCGAGTACGAACGCACCAGCACGACTGTCGTGAACGCTTATCTCGGACCGGTCGTGGTCAGCTACCTGCATTCGCTGATCGACAAGCTGCGCGCGATCGGCATGAGCGGCCCGGTGCAGATCATGCACTCGAACGGCGGCGTGATGAGCGCCGCGATGGTCATGCAGAAGCCCGCCACGATCATCGAGTCGGGGCCTGCCGCGGGGGTGATCGCGGGCGCGTCGGTCGCCGCCGCGTCGGGTTACGCCGACTGCATTACGGTCGACATGGGCGGGACGACCGCGAAGGCCGCGATCATCGAGAAAGGCGAGCCCGCACGGACCACGGAGTACGAAGTCGGCGCGGGCATCAACGTCAGCAGCAAACTCGTGAAGGGCGGCGGCCATGCGGTGAAGCTGCCGTTTATCGACGTCTCCGAAATCGGCGCGGGCGGCGGCAGTCTGGTGCGCATCGACGCGGGCGGCCTCGTCAAGGTGGGGCCGGATTCGGCCGGTTCGGTGCCGGGCCCGGTCTGCTACGACGCGGGCGGCACCATCCCCACGCTTACGGATGCGGTGCTCGCGCTCGGCTATCTGAACCCGGCGTATCTGGCAGGCGGCGAGTTGAAGATCAACCAGCAGAAGTCGCTCGAAGCCATGCGTTCGCAGATTGCCGAGCCCACGCATACCGAATTGCACGAAGCCGCGTACGGCGTATTCGCAATCGCGGCGTCCACGATGACCCGCGCGGTGAAAGCGGTGTCGACTTATCGCGGACGCGATCCGCGTGAATTCGCGTTGTTCGCGTTCGGCGGCAACGGGCCGATCATCGTTCATGCGATCGCCGAACTGCTGGACATGAAGACCGTGATCGTGCCGCCGAGCCCGGGTGTGTTCAGCGCGCTCGGTTTGCTGTTTTCGTCGACACAGCACGAGTTCATGCAGACCATGTTCTGCCGTCTGGACGAAGCGGCGGCAAAGACCTTGGGCAATGCGCTCGACGACCTCGTCGCGCGCGCCACGGCCGACATGACCGCCGAAGGCAACCTGTTCGACGATATCGCGTTGCAGTGCGCACTGGACCTGCGCTATACGGGCCAGGCTTACGAACTGACCGTGCCGATCGTCTGGCAGGCCGGCGAGCCGCTCGATATCGGGCCGGTCGCGGCGGCCTTTCACGCTGAACACGAGCGGACTTACGGCCATGCCTCCGCGGACGAGGTTATCGAACTGGTCAATCTGCGCGCGGTCGGCTCGCTGCGCTCGCAAAACGGCCGCGCGTACGACGCGCGCCGTGCCGGCGGAAGCCGGGCAAGTGACGGGAGTAACGCGCTCGCCACCGGGCGCGCGGGCTCGTACCGCCGCGCTTATTTCGGCAAGACACATGGCTTCGTCGATACGCCCGTCATCTCCCGCGCCGATCTGCGCGCCGCGCCGATGACCGGCCCGCTGATCGTCGAAGAGTACGACTCGACCTGCGTCGTGCCGCCGAACGCCGGCGCGCGCGTCGATGCTCACGAAAACATCGTCATCACGTTCCTGGAGCAATCCGCATGACTACCCAGCAGGCCGCTTCGGCGGGCACCGACGCCATCACGCTCGAGATCGTCAAGAACGCGCTCGGCTCCATTGCCGATGAAATGGCGCTCGTCGTGCTGCGCACCGCGTATTCGCCGATCGTGCGCGATTCGATGGATTTCTCCACCGCGGTATTCGACCGCGCCGGGCGCGTCATCGCGCAGGGCTTGACCTTGCCGATTCATCTCGGCGCGTTTCCGGCCGCGATGAACAACGTGATCGAGCGCTTCGGCGCAAGCGGCAAACCGGGCGACATCTACATCATGAACGACCCGTACACGTCGGGCGGCATGCATCTGCCGGACGTGTATCTGATCCAGCCGGTGTTCTACGCGTCGCGTATCGAAGGCTATGTCGCGACCATCGTCCACCATGCCGACGTCGGCGGCATGGCGCCGGGCAGCATGGCGATCGGCGCGACCGAGATCTATCAGGAAGGCTTGCGCATTCCGTTGATGAAGCTATTCGATGCCGGCGAGGTCAACGCCGCACTCGTGCTGCTGCTGGAAACGAACTCGCGCATGCCCGGCCAGTTGCGCGGCGATCTGCGTGCGCAGGTGGCGTCGTGCAAAGCGGGCGAGCGCGGCCTCGTGCAGTTGCTCGTCAAGTACGGCGCCGAGGGTTTCGGGCGCCTCGTCGATGCGTTGCATGACTACGCCGAGCGCGTCACGCGTCAGGCAATCGCCGCAATGCCGAACGGCGAATACCGTTACGAAGATTTCATCGACGGTCTGGGCGACACGCCCGTGCCGATCGCGTTTCGCGTCACGGTGACCGTCGCGGACGACGTCGTGCGGATCGACTGGACCGGCACCGATGCGCAGGTACAGGGCGCGATCAACGGACCGTTTGCGACCACGCAATCGGTCGCGTATGCGGCGGTGCGTTGTGCGATCGGCGTCGACGTGCCGAATTGCGAGGGCTTTTCGCGTCCCGTGGAAGTGTTTGCCGAAAGCGGTTCGATCGTGAACCCGGTCGAGCCGGCCGCGTGCGCGGCGCGCGGGATCATCGCGTATCGCATGTTCGACGTGTTGCAGGGCGCGTTCGCGCAGATCGTGCCCGACACGATTCCCGCACTCGGCGAGGGCGGCCCTTCGGTGGTGTCGATTTCCGGGCGCCGGCTCGCGAGCGAAGGCGGCGGCAACTGGCTGATTACCGACGGCGTGCTCGGCAGTTGGGGCGGCGGGCGCAACGACGGTTGCGAGGGCATTGCGAATCCGCTCGGCAATCTGTCGAACCAGCCGGTCGAACTGATCGAAGCCCGTTTGCCCCTGAAGATCACGGAGTACGGTTTCGTCGCCGATTCGGGCGGCGCCGGCCAGCATCGCGGCGGTCTCGCGATGCGGCGCGCGTATGAGTTGCTGGGCGAGGAGGCGTTGCTCGGCCTGCGCTCCGACCGCCGCGTGCATCGACCGTCGGGTTCGCATGGTGGCCTGAGCGGCTCGCCTTCGCTGAATCTGCTGTCACGCCATGGTGGGAGCCGGTTGTTGCCGACCATGCCGAGCCAGGTGAGCGCGTTGCAGAAGGGCGACCGCTTCTGTCATATCGCCGCGGGCGGTGCCGGTCACGGCGACCCGTTGAGTCGCGCGCCCGACGCGGTGCGGGAAGACGTGCTGGACGAACGGATTTCCGAGCGGATGGCGCGCGAAGTGTACGGCGTCGTGTTCGATGGCGCGTCGCGGGCGGTGGACGAGGCACGCACGGTTGAAATGCGCCGTGTTCTGCAGACGTCGAGTACCGCAGAACGCGTCGCGAAACAGGAAGCGTTGTTCCTGCAATCGACCGGTGTCGATGCTGCGATCGCGGGCGAATTCCAACGGTGATGAAACGGAGAGGGATGACTATGTCTACATCGGATTCCGGTTCACTGCCGCTAACCGACAGGCAGCGCGTGCGTTTGTTGCGCCCTAGCTGGGCCGAACTCGACTATGGCGCGATCGCCGCGAATCTGGCGGTCGCACGCGAGCAGGTCGGGCAGGCCACGAAAATCTACTTCGTCTGCAAGGGCGATGGGTTCGGCTTCGGCGCGGCGAATGTTGCGCGGCTGGCGGCGCAGGCGGGTGTCGATGGATTTTGTGTGGGCAGCCCCGAGGAGGGGCTGGCGATTCGCGAGACGGGTATCGATCGGGAGATACTGCTGTTCGCCTCGACCTTGCCGGAGGACGCGGCGCAGGTGGCCGCCTTGGGGCTGACGGTGACCATCCAGAGTCTGGACAGCCTGTATGGGTTCATCGAGGCAGGCGTCGCGGTCGACGCGTTTCTGGAGATCGATCCCGGCTTTGGCCGTTTCGGGTTTTTACCGGCGCAGTGGCCGCTTGCGTTCGAGGCGCTGCGCAAGCAGTCGGCAGTGCGGTTGAAGGGCGTCTACACGCACTTGAGTTCGCCGGAGAGCAACACGGTGACGCGCGATCAGGCCGGCGTGTTCGACGCCGCGCTGGCCGATGCGCGGGCCGCGGGATTCGTCGATCTGATCGCGATGCTGGCCAGCTCGCGGGTCATGCTCGCGCATCCGCATCTGGCCTATCAGGCGGTGGACCCAGGCCGCTTTTTATATGGCGCGCTCGATGGCGACTGGATGGCGCGCGCGCCATTGCGGCCGATGTTGCGCGCGGTGCGTGGACGGATCATTCACGTGCAGGAACATGCGGCGGGGTCGACGCTGGGGATCGGCTATGCCGAGCCGATCCGCCTCGACCGTGCGGTGCGGATCGGCGTGGTGCCGATCGGTTTCTGGGACGGGCTGAACCATGTGCCGCCGCTCGGCCGCGTGCTGGTGCAGGGTCGGGCGGCGCCGATTCTCGGACGCCGCTCGTTCCAGCACACGGTGGTGGATATCAGCGCGATTGCGCAGGCGGGGATCGGCAGTGTGGTGACGTTGCTGGGCGAGGATGGCGGGCAGACGATCAGCATCGACGAGATGGCGCAGACGATGCGATTGCCGGTGATGGAGTTGATTCCGAGGCTGGTGCGGAGTTTGCCGCATGTGGGGGTGCCCATGTAAGGTGGACGGATTGACGAAATTCGGAATTGGGTTGCTAAATCAATTGATAGACTTGACAATAGCGTCAGTAAATTTGACGCCTAATCCAGTTCAACTGACGCTCAACCATGCTCTCGTCTACGTCCGACCTCATTGCGTTTGCCGAGGCAGCGATGTCTGCCGACTACGATCGCATCCGCCACGTCGGCCAGCGGCTGTGTAAGGAACTGGCGACGCAGGACGCCGAGGGCGCGAGACTGCTGAAGCAGGCAATCGGTCGCAAAGGCGTCCCGCTTCGCGCGGCCGGATATTCAGAGGCGCTGCCGGTCGACAACAAGTCACGGCTGCCGTTGCTGGAGGCGCACGATACGCCCGACGTGCCGATCTTCCTCGACGAGAGGGGAAAGTCGTCATTCGATGCGTTCCTCGCCGATGCCACGCATTTCGACAAGCTCGTCGCGCGCGGCATCGCCTCACGTCTGGCGCTGATGTTGAGTGGGCCGCCAGGCACCGGCAAAACCCTGCTTGCGGGTCATATCGCGGCGCAACTCGGTCGCAAGCTCTACGTGGTGCGCCTCGATTCCGTCATCTCTTCATTGCTCGGTGACACGGCAAAGAATATTCGGGGCATTTTCGATTTCGTTGCGGGGAAAAATGCGGTTCTGTTTCTCGACGAACTGGACGCGATTGCGAAAATGCGCGACGACCGCAACGAGTTGGGGGAATTGAAGCGCGTCGTCAATACCGTCATTCAGGGAATCGACTCGCTCGAAGCGGGCACCATCGTGATCGCCGCGACCAATCATGCCCAGATGCTCGACACGGCAATCTGGAGACGTTTCCCCTACAAGATCGAGTTCGGTGAGCCGGAGCGGGATCTGCGAGAGGCACTGTGGTTCCACTTTCTCGGCGGCAATCCCGCCGACGAGGTCGCGTCGCGTATGTTGGCCTTGTTATCGGCCGGGCTGAACGGCGCCGACATTCAGGAGCTGGCGCTGGCTGCACGACGCTCGGCGGCGCACCATGACGCGAGCGTCGACATGGGAAGTCTTGCTTGTACCCTGATGCGCCGTTATGAAGGGAAAAATGCCGCCCCGGATGCATACGTCGCCGACAAGCGGCATCTGGTCGAAACACTGGTGCACCGGCATGGCGTCTCCCAAGCCGAGGTAGCAAGGTTTCTGGGCGTGTCCCGGCAAGCCATCTCGCCTTATCTGAAGCACGCAGAAGATGGCCACTGATTCGCGTCCCGTTCTCAACCCCGTTCTCACGTTAAAGGCCGATCCGCGCCCGCGCTCGGTGATAGGTGGCGGCCTGAACGACTCGCATATCCGCCATGAACGCCTCGCGCATCAACGCGAGCGGCTAGCAGGTCAACTGCGCGATATCGCTAACGGCAGCTATACGTTGAATGCCGGATTGCTACTGATCGTCGTCGACATGTTCGAGGACTCTCTGGCAACCACTTATACGCCATCCGTTATTTTCAATGACAGGCATGGTTCGCAGTTGATCGCGCCGGTTCCAAACGGGTATCTCGTGCAAATCCGGCAGGATGCATGTGACGACCTTGCTGCATATATCGAATCGTCGACTCGTGCCGAAGCGCGGGCGATCATTTCGAGAATTGCCGGACTGCAGACGATGTTCACATCGCCTCTTGCAGGAGGGCAGGACTTCGACGCGCTGTGGAACGCCGCCATGGTGCGCGGCAATAATGGACGCGTCTTTACGGCATGGCTGGCTCCGTTCTTCGATGGAGCGGCACGCACCAGCGTGACGGCGGCCGTCAACGCAATGCATGCGGACGGCCGCATCCATTCGCTGCCCAACCTCATCGCGATTACGCGAGAGCCCGGGTCCGATACGGATCAATTACAGGTTCAGCAGGGAGCGACTTCGTCGAGCGTCGCGCGCGGAACGCGTGCTTACCGGCAAGTCCCGTTTACGCAGATCGAATTCGTCGTCGATAACGTCGGGGTTTTGCGCGAACTCGTAGCCGCGGGCGCAGTATTCCGCATCGATCCAGTCCGGCCGGTCAAGGCTGCAGTGGTGCCGCGTGCGCCCGATCCAGATCGGCCCATACCGGACGAGCAATGGCAACCGATCGTCGGAGTCGTCGACGGCGGACTGTTCGCTCAGAGTTACGAAGCTATGGTTGCATGGCGCGCGCCGTCGCTGGTGTCCGACGTCGCCGCCAATCGCAAGCATGGCAATCAGATCACATCGCTCGTCGTGCAGGGAAGCGCCTGGAATCCTCACCTGTCGATCCCGGACCTCGTTTGCCGGGTCGGCGTCGCACAGTCCATCGCCCGCGAAGACAGTGCAGGCGCCACGTCCGTGGAACTGGAGACTTACTTACGCTCGGTCATTGGACGTCACTGCGGCGATACGAAAGTCTGGAACATGTCGTTCAGCGAGCCAGTCGACGGTCATCGCCCTTTGTTCATGAGCCGGCTCGGACATCAACTCAATAAAATTGCCCGTACGTTCGGCGTGTTGCCCGTGATCGCAATTGGCAATTGCTCTGCGGAGAATTCCGCAAGACTTTGTCCGCCGGCTGACTGCGAATCGGCATTGACCGTCGCTGGCCGACAGGCAGATGCGATTGGCGAGCCCGCAAACGCGTGCGAAATCAGCTTGCCCGGTCCGGGACCGGAGGGGCTATTCAAGCCAGAGGTGTCATGGTTCTCGTCGCTGCGAGGACTCGGTGGTGAACTACTCACGGGTTCGAGCTATGCCACGGCCATCACGTCGGCACTCGCGGCTCATACGTTCCACAATCTCAAAGCCCCTACGCCGGATTTGGTGCGCGCGCTGTTGATCAATGCAACCGAGCGCGAGGCCTTCGACAACAAACTCGGCTGGGGTACGCCGCACCAGAACCAGCGGCTTCCCTGGGTCTGCGCCGAGGGGAGCGTGACGTTGGCGTGGACTGCCAGTCTCGCAGCGGGTTTCTGGCACTACTGGGACGATATTCCGATTCCGCCGGAGTTCATTCACGACGGTAAATTGCGAGGCCGTGTCGCGTTGACGTCGATCCTGCACCCTCTGGTGTCGGAACTGGGCATGGCGAACTACTTCGCGACTCGCGTGCAAGTCGCCCTGCAATATTGGAAGCTCAATGGCCGGATAGGTAATCTGGCGGGCAGCATGCGTGAAGACCTGACAGCCGAGACAGAGGCGCGAGCTTCACTGGGAAAGTGGAACCCGGTCCGGCATCACGTGAAGAACATCGTGCGCGGGCGTGCATTCAGCGGAACCAGCTTGCGGGTAGGCGCAAGGATCTTTCCTCGCGATCTCTATCAGTTTGGCTACAAGCGCAACGAAGACGTGCCGCCGAGCGAGGTCGCGTTCGTCCTTAGGCTCGACGCACCGGCGGATTCGCCGCGTGGCGCGTCGATATACAACTCCGTCGTCGCACAGCTAGGTAATTACGTCGAGAGTGCCGTGAACGACGTCGACATTCACGTGGAGCAATAGCGCGTCGCGTACAGCGGGGTCATCGGGCGCCTGCAGACCGAGTCCCTCAATGCCCAACCAACCCCCGCTCCCCCTCGACCGCCTTCACCTCATCTGGCCGTGCCGCCTGCTTGATCAGCAACGCCACGCACGCGAGCACGCCCGCCACCGCCACCATCGCGAAGATGCCGGCGAACGTGAAATGCCGCCGCGTCAATTCCGCGACGAGAAACGACCCGGCGATCCCGCCAAAGCGCCCAATCCCCAGCATCCACGCGACCCCCGTGCCGCGTCCCGCCGTCGGATAGAACGCCGCAGCGAGCGCCGGCATCGACGATTGCGCGGTATTCATCAGCACGCCCGCGACGAACACGATGAACACCAGCGCGCCGACATTGCCCACGGCCTGCCCGATGAAATACACGCTCACGGCGGTCAGCGCATAACACGCGGCGATGATGCGGTTGGCGTTGAAGCGGTCCATCAGCATGCCGCACAGCACCGCGCCCACGCCGCCGAGCGGAAACAGCGCGGAAATGAGCGTGGCGCGCTGCGGCGTGAGGCCGGCGTCTTTCAGCAGGATCGGCATCCAGTTGATCGACGCATAGAAAATCACGAGGCCCATGAAGTAGGCCAGCCACAACATGACCGAGCCGATCACATAAGAGCGCGACAACACGACGCCCAGGCCCTTGCCGCCAGTGGCCGGGGCGCTTTCCGTCATGACGAAAGAACCGGCGGCCGAAGCATCGGCGGAAATGCGCAATAGCGCGCTGCGAATCCGCTCGACCGGCTTGCGCGTGGCCACCATGTAGCGCACCGATTCCGGCATTGTCAGCAGCAACGCGATCAGCAACAGAAGCGGGGCGACGCCGCCGAGCACGAGCACGCTGCGCCAGCCGAAGTGCGGAATCATCCACGCGGCGAGGAAACCGCCGAACGCGGCGCCGAGCGGAAAGCCGCAGAACATCAGGTTGATGACGGTCGCGCGACGGCGGTCCGGACAGTATTCGCCCATCATGGTGACCGCGTTCGGCATCGCCGCGCCGAGACCGACGCCGGTGACGAAGCGCAGCGCGGTGAGTTCTTCGATGCTGCTGGAGAAAGCCGAACCGAGACAGGCCACGCCGAACAGCAGCACGGAGCCGAGCAGCAGCGAACGCCGTCCGAGCCGGTCGGACAGCGGGCCCGACACGAGTGCGCCGAACGCGAGGCCGAACAGCGCGGCGCTCAACACCGGCGCGAGCGCGGGCTTCGCAATGCCCCATTCGTTGATGAGCGACGGCGCAATGAAGCCGATCGCCGCGGTATCGAAACCGTCCAGCAGGACGATGACGAAACACATGAAAAAGATCAGCCATTGAAACGGCGAGAAGGGATGCTCGTTGATGAACGTTTGTACGTTCACCGCAGCGCTGCGGTTCATGGTGTGTCTCCTGACGGCAAGGCTCGTTGTTTTTATCGGACCGGTCTGAAGACCGGTGTGCCACGATTCTATAGTCGAAGCGGGCCGCCGTCAGCCGCTATTGCGCCGCATTCAGCTTGCGCCACAGCGTGGTTTTGCTGATCCCGAGCGCCTCGCAGACCGCGTCGCGGTCGCCGCCATGCGCGGCGAGGGCGGCGCGGATTTCATCCGCCTCGCCGTGGCGGCTCCTCTGACGCAACGTCAACGCGGCTTTGTCTTTCTTCGCGCGTCCGGCATGCTCGACTATTTCCGGCGCGACGATGCGCAACATGTCGCGCGACAACGCGGGCCCGGCTGCGGCGTCGCCCGGCAAACCGATCGCGTCGGGCAGGTCCGCGAGTTCCACCGCGATCCGTTCGATCACGTTCTGCAACTCCCTCACGTTGCCGGGCCACGCGTAACGTTTCAACGGCTCGTCGAGTTCACGCAGAATCCGCCGCGCGGCTTCCGCATCCGGCACCTGCGCGGCCAGGCGCGGTTCGCGTGTGGCCGCCTGCAACAGCAACTCGGCTGCCAGCGGCAGCAGGTCGCTCGAACGCTCGCGCAGCGGCGGCAGCGCGATGCTCAGAATATTCAGCCGATAGTAGAGGTCGGCGCGAAAACGCCCGGCCTCGATGCCCTCGGTCAGCGCGCGATGCGTGGCCGCGACCACGCGAATATCGACCCGCGTCGGCTCCGTCGAGCCGAGCCGGACCACTTCGCGCTCCTGCAGTACGCGCAGCAAACGGCTCTGCAAGGACAAAGGCATTTCGCCTATTTCATCGAGAAACAGCGTGCCGCGATGCGCGACTTCGATCAGTCCCGCCTTGCCGCCTTTGCGCGCGCCGGTGAACGCGCCTTCCTCGTAGCCGAACAGTTCGCTTTCCAGCAACGCTTCTGGAAACGCGCCGCAGTTGATCGCGACGAACGCGAAGTCGCGCCGCGCGCTCAACTGATGCATGCTCTGCGCGACCATTTCCTTGCCGGTGCCGCTTTCGCCGAGCACCAGCACGGTGGCGTCCGAGCGCGCATAACGCTGTACCAGCATGCGCACCCGTTCGATCGCAGCGGACGCGCCGACGATGTCGGCGAGCCGGTAACGCGCGGTGAACTGCTGCACGCGTTGTCGCGAACGCAGCGTGCGGTCGAGCCGTTCGACCGCACGCGACTCCTGGAACGTGAGCACGGTGCCCGCCGCAGCGCCGCCATCGGCGAGCGGCCCGCGATGCACGACGTAGCTCGCGCCGCGTACGGTGCACAGGCTGTCGCCGTCGGAGTCGGGCAGGCTGCCGGCGAGATCGGGCGCGAGCTCGAGCAGCCCGCGTCCTACCGCCTGCGCGGCGTCGATGCCGAGTACGCCGGCAAGGCGCTGATTCATCACTTCGACACGGCCGCGTGCGTCGAGCGCGACCACACCGTCACGCAGATGCTGCAGCAGGTTGTCGAGCCGCTGCCGGCGCAGCGTTTCGCTGCGGGTCGCCTGCGCGACTTCGAGCGCGGTTTCGAAGGCGGCGCGCACGGAGGCGCGCGAGTACAGAAACACCGCGCCCATGCCGGCGTTCGCGGCGAGATCGGTGACGAGGCCGGGGCCGGCGACGACGTCGATGCCGCGATCGCTCAGATCGAGCACCACGCTCTCGGCGTCCTGAGCCGACTGGTACGACGCGAAGGTCACGTCGAGCCCATAAGCGGCGATGAACCGGCGCACTTCGTCGGGCGTGTCGCCATGCGTGACGAGCGCGACGCGCTCGCCGTCCCGGCGCGCACGCGCGAGCGCATGCATGACGTCGTAACCGGTCGGGTTGATCCGTACGACCGGCACGGCGGCGCGGGTCTTCAGATACGCACCGTTCGAGCCGCCGGCGATCACGACGTCCGGACGGCCGGCGCCTGCGACGTCGAGTTCGTGCACGGCGTCTTCGAAACCGTGCGAGACGATGCGCAGGTCCGCACGGTCCACATACTCGCCGGCGATATCGAAAAACAGATCGCGCAAGCGGCTGATACTCAGCGCCCAGATACGCGGGCGATGGCCGGGTTCGATCAGCGGTGGGCTCATGGGCGGCTCGCGGACGCGGAAAAGCCGCTATTATGCGCTGAACCATTTCCTATCTGAAATGAGTCTTTCATTTCTGAAATGAAAGTGCGCTTGCACCTGCAAGCAGTCTTGCGTTAAATCAGGGACTTAGATTTCACTGCCGCGCCTGGCCCAATCTTTGCAAATCAGGGCTCGGTTAAAAAACACCCCCATGCATCTGGAGACGAGTCATGAGCGAAGCCGACAACAGCACGCCGAACGCAGGCGCATTCAAACCGAAAAAATCCGTCGCGCTGTCCGGCGTGACCGCCGGTAACACGGCGCTGTGCACGGTCGGCAAGACCGGCAACGATTTGCACTATCGCGGCTACGACATTCTCGACATTGCCGGCGCGTGCGAATTCGAAGAAATCGCGTATCTGCTGGTTCACGAGAAGCTGCCCACCCAGGCCGAACTCACGGCCTACAAGAAGAAGCTCAAAGGTCTGCGCGGACTGCCCGCCAACGTCAAGGCCGCACTCGAATGGATTCCCGCCGCCGCCCATCCGATGGACGTGATGCGTACCGGCGTGTCCGTGCTCGGCACGGTGCTGCCCGAAAAAGACGATCACAACCTGCCGGGCGCGCGCGAAATCGCCGACAAGCTGATGGCGTCGCTCGGTTCGATGCTGCTGTACTGGTATCACTACTCGCATAACGGCAAGCGCATCGAAGTGGAAACCGACGACGATTCGATTGGCGGCCATTTCCTGCATCTGCTGCACGGCGTGGAGCCGTCGAAGTCGTGGGTCGATGCGATGCACGTGTCGCTGAACCTGTACGCCGAACACGAGTTCAACGCGTCGACCTTTACGGGCCGCGTGATCGCCGGGACGGGATCGGACATCTATTCGGCAATCACCGGAGCGATCGGTGCGCTGCGCGGTCCCAAGCATGGGGGCGCCAACGAAGTCGCGTTCGACATCCAGTCGCGCTATCAGAACGCGGATCAGGCCGAAGCGGACATTCGCCAACGCGTGGAGAACAAGGAAGTGGTGATCGGTTTCGGCCACCCGGTGTACACGATTTCGGACCCGCGCAACAAGGTCATCAAGGACATCGCGAAGAAGCTCTCGAAGGAAGCGGGCGATACGAAGCTGTTCAGCATCGCCGAGCGGCTGGAGTCGGTCATGTGGGAAGCGAAGAAGATGTTCCCGAATCTGGACTGGTTCAGCGCGGTGTCGTATCACATGATGGGCGTGCCGACGGCAATGTTCACGCCGCTCTTCGTGATTGCCCGCACGGCAGGATGGAGCGCGCACATCATCGAGCAGCGCATCGACAACAAGATCATCCGTCCGAGCGCGAACTACACGGGGCCGGACAACCAGAAGTACGTGCCGATCGGCAAGCGCCAGTAAAACGAACCTAAGCGCGACCGCGGCACGCCCGCGGTCGCCGCGCCCAGCCTGTCACGTCCCCCACCTTATCGAAGCCGGTCCCCAAGCCATGAACACTGCATTCCGCAAACGCCTTCCCGGCACCCAGCTGGATTACTTCGACACGCGCGAAGCGGTCGAAGCGATCCAGCCCGGCGCTTACGACAAGCTGCCGTACACCTCGCGCGTGCTCGCCGAAAATCTCGTGCGGCGCTGCGATCCGGCGACGCTCACCGCATCGCTTTCGCAGATCATCGAACGCAAGCGCGAGCTGGACTTCCCGTGGTTTCCGGCGCGCGTGGTGTGTCATGACATTCTTGGTCAAACCGCACTGGTCGATCTCGCGGGTCTGCGCGACGCGATCGCCGCGCAAGGCGGCGACCCGGCCAAGGTGAACCCGGTGGTGCCCACGCAACTGGTGGTGGACCATTCGCTGGCCGTCGAGTGCGGCGGTTTCGACCCGGACGCATTCGACAAGAACCGCGCGATCGAAGATCGTCGCAACGAAGACCGTTTCGACTTCATCAACTGGACCAAGCGCGCATTCAAGAACGTCGACGTGATTCCGCCGGGCAACGGCATCCTGCATCAGATCAATCTCGAACGCATGAGCCCGGTCGTGCAGGTGAAAGACGGCGTGGCGTTTCCCGACACGCTGGTCGGCACCGACTCGCATACGCCGATGGTGGATGCGCTCGGCGTGATTGCGATCGGCGTGGGCGGGCTGGAAGCGGAAAGCGTGATGCTAGGCCGCGCATCGTATATGCGGCTGCCGGATATCGTCGGCGTGGAGCTGACGGGCAAGCCGGGCGAGGGCATTACCGCGACCGACGTCGTGCTGTCGCTGACCGAGTTCCTGCGCAAAGAGAAAGTCGTGGGCGCGTATCTGGAGTTCTACGGTCCGGGCACCTCGCGTCTGACGCTCGGCGACCGCGCAACCATCGCCAACATGGCGCCCGAATTCGGCGCGACCGCCGCGATGTTCTCTATCGACGAGCAGACTATCAAATACCTCAAGCTCACGGGTCGCGACGACGAACTCGTGAAGCTCGTCGAGACGTATGCGAAAGCGACCGGCCTGTGGTCCGCGTCGCTCGAGCACGCCGAGTACGAACGCGTGCTGACGTTCGATCTGTCGAGCGTCGTGCGCACGCTGGCGGGTCCGTCCAATCCGCATCGCCGTTTGCCGGTGTCGGAACTGGCGGCGCGCGGCATCAGCGGCAAGGTGGAGAACGAGCCGGGTTTGATGCCGGACGGCGCGGTCATCATCGCGGCCATTACGAGCTGTACGAACACCAACAATCCGCGCAACATGATTGCCGCCGGCCTGCTGGCGCGTAACGCGAATCGTCGCGGACTCACGCGCAAACCGTGGGCGAAGACTTCGCTCGCGCCAGGCTCGAAGGCGGTCACGCTGTATCTGGAAGAAGCCGGCCTGTTGCCGGAACTGGAGCAACTGGGCTTCGGCGTGGTCGCGTATGCGTGTACGTCGTGCAACGGCATGTCGGGCGCACTGGACCCGGTCATCCAGAAAGAAATCGTCGAGCGCGATCTGTATGCGACGGCCGTGCTGTCCGGCAACCGCAATTTCGACGGGCGCATTCACCCGTACGCGAAGCAGGCGTTTCTGGCGTCGCCGCCGCTGGTGGTGGCGTATGCGATTGCCGGCACGATCCGCTTCGACATCGAGAAGGACGTGCTGGGTATCGACGCCGACGGTCACGCCGTCACGCTGAAAGACATCTGGCCGACCGACGAGGAAATCGACGCGATCGTCGAATCGAGCGTGAAGCCGGAGCAGTTCCGCAAGGTCTACGAGCCGATGTTCGCGGTGTCCGTGGATACCGGCGCACCCGCGAGCCCGCTGTACGACTGGCGGCCGATGAGCACATATATCCGCCGCCCGCCCTATTGGGAAGGCGCGCTCGCCGGTGAACGCACGCTCGCGGGTATGCGTGCGCTGGCCGTGCTCGGCGACAACATCACGACCGACCATCTGTCGCCGTCCAACGCGATTCTGCTGGACAGCGCATCGGGCGAATACCTCGCAAAAATGGGCCTGCCGGAAGAGGATTTCAATTCCTACGCGACCCATCGCGGCGATCACCTCACGGCCCAGCGCGCGACCTTCGCGAACCCGACGCTGAAGAACGAGATGGTGCTCGAAGACGGCAAGGTGAAGGCGGGGTCGCTGGCCCGTATCGAACCCGAGGGCAAGGTCACGCGCATGTGGGAGGCAATCGAAACCTACATGGCGCGCAAGCAGCCGCTGATCGTGATCGCGGGCGCGGATTACGGCCAGGGCTCGTCGCGCGACTGGGCGGCCAAAGGCGTGCGGCTGGCCGGCGCGGAAGCGATCGTCGCCGAAGGTTTCGAGCGGATTCACCGCACGAATCTGGTCGGCATGGGCGTGTTGCCGCTGGAGTTCAAACCGGGCGTGAACCGGCTGACGCTCGGCATCGACGGTAGCGAAACCTTCGACGTGATCGGCGAGCGCAAGCCGCGCACGGACCTCACGCTGGTAATTCATCGCAAGAACGGCGAGCGCGTGGACGTGCCAGTGACCTGCCGTCTCGACACCGCCGAAGAACTGTCGATTTACGAAGCCGGCGGCGTATTGCAGCGCTTCGCGCAGGATTTTCTGGAGTCGACCCAGGCGGCCGCCTGAGTTCCTACGGCAATTCAGGTCTTCACGCTATTTCACCAGGACACGTCATCATGGCTCACCTTCCTCAAATCAAGATCCCGGCCACCTACATGCGCGGCGGCACCAGCAAAGGCGTGTTCTTTCGCCTGCAGGATTTGCCCGAGGCTGCGCAGGTGCCGGGCGCGGCGCGCGATGCCTTGCTGATGCGCGTGATCGGCAGCCCGGACCCGTACGGCAAGCAGATCGACGGCATGGGCGCGGCGACGTCGAGCACCAGCAAGACGGTCATCATTTCGAAGAGCAGCAAGCCGGACCACGACGTCGACTATCTGTTCGGACAGGTCGCCATCGACAAGGCCTTCGTCGACTGGAGCGGCAACTGCGGCAATCTCTCGGCGGCGGTCGGGCCGTTCGCGATCAGCGCGGGTCTGGTCGATCCCAGCCGCGTGCCGCAGAACGGTATCGCGGTGGTGCGCATCTGGCAGGCGAATATCGGCAAGACGATCATCGGCCATGTGCCGATGACCGACGGCGCGGTGCAGGAAACCGGCGACTTCGAACTGGACGGCGTGACCTTCCCCGCCGCCGAAGTGCAACTCGAGTTCATGAACCCCGCCGCCGATGAAGAAGGCGCGGGCGGCGCGATGTTCCCCACCGGCAATCTGGTGGACGACCTGGAAGTGCCGGGCGTGGGCACGCTCAAGGCGACCATGATCAACGCCGGCATTCCGACGATCTTCGTGGATGCGGAAGCGATCGGCTACAAGGGCACCGAGTTGCAGGACGCCATCAATAGCGACGAAAAAGCGCTCGCGAAGTTCGAGACGATTCGCGCTCACGGCGCGTTGCGCATGGGCCTCATCCAGCATCTCGACGAAATCGCCACGCGCCAGCACACGCCGAAGGTGGCGTTCGTCGCGAAGCCGGCCGACTATGTCGCGTCGAGCGGCAAAGAGGTCGGCCAGGGCGACGTCGATCTGCTGGTGCGCGCGATGTCGATGGGCAAGCTGCATCACGCGATGATGGGCACGGCGGCCGTGGCTATCGGCACGGCGGCGGCCATTTCCGGCACGCTGGTGAATCTGGCGGCCGGGGGCGGCGCACGCGAAGCGGTGCGTTTCGGGCATCCGTCCGGCACGTTGCGGGTCGGCGCCGAAGCGCGCGAGGAGGGCAGCGAGTGGGTCGTCACCAAGGCGATCATGAGCCGCAGCGCGCGCGTGTTGATGGAGGGCTGGGTGCGCGTGCCGCAAGCGTGAAGCGCGGTCTCCGCGCAGGCTCACTGCTAGAATGACGGCCCTTTAGTGAAGCTTTACGCGGAGACGCACATGTCCTGGTTCATCTACGAAGTCCCCGAATACAACGAAGACGGGGCACGCATCGAGCCGTTTACCGACCTGCGTAACCGCGTGCTGAAAGTCAGCGGCCAGGCGATGGTCGACGAACTGGACAGCGTGCGCGAGAACGCCACGAAAACCGCCGACGTGCCGGCGCATCCGCTACAAGGCGGCGACAATCCGCACGTCTTTCCGATTCCGTACGCAGACTCGATGATCCTGGTCGGATTCATTTTCGAACTGAAACGCGAGGGACGGCAACTGGTGGTCTCGCCGGTCGAGATGCCCTGGTTGAAAGAGGCTTAACGTTCGCAGGAGGGCACGCTTTGCACTAACCGCGGCCATGCTTCGAGCCAGCCGCGGGCGTGGCCGACACCGGCGATGCTGCGCGCCTGCGCGCAATGCCCGCCTTCGGCCGCGATGAAGCGTTGCGCAACATCCGGCGGCACGACGGTATCGTCGCCGCCGCTAAAATGAATCTGCGGGATGGCCGCGACGCGCGTCGCGACGTCGATAGCGTTATCCGATTCCGGCATCGCCGATACGCCGTGCAGGCGGTTCACGTATTCGTCGTCGAGATTGCCTGCCACCGTGCGCAGCGATGCAATGTCGCTGCGTTGCGCGGCCACCAGTACCGCCAACGCTGCACCTCCGGAATAACCCACCAGATTCATCTGTTGCCCCGGCACGCGCGCGGCGATCGAGTCGAGCGCCTGGTTCAGCGACTGCACCACCTCTGGCGCGAAACGTTTGCCGGTCCAGTAAGGCACGCCGCAGGACGGGTTCGATGCCGTCGCGGTGAACTGACACGGCCGCGCCAGATAGACCACATTCGGCCCGGGATCGAGAGCGGCCAGTTCCAAACCGGTCGCTGTGTGCGGCGTCGGATCGCGCGAAGGCTGGTAGCGCGAAATCCACGCGAGGCCGTCGCCTTCGATATAGACGGTGAGCGGTTGATCTGGTTTCGTGATGCGAGAGAAAGCGGTCAGCTTGAAGCGGTCGGTTGCAATCGCTTCACGCTGCATCGCCGCAGCTTTCGCCACCGCGTCGGCGTGCACGTTGGGATCGAATGCGGCGCAAGCCGTCAGACTTAGCCAGAGCGCACTGCCTAAGACCCATAACTTGCGCACGCTTGCGACCCGAGATCAGAACAACTGACGCAAGCGCACCGAGCCGGTCTGCGAAACGAAGTGCGAACCGGCCTGCACTTCATAGCGTGCGCTGAGGCTGAGATTGTTCGCACGCAGCAGGGTCACGCCGAGTTGCAGGTCCGCGAGATCGGACACCGGCGTCGCCCCCACCGTGGTGAACGCGGACGAGCCGGTCGGATCGGCGGCATAGCTTGCGCCGGTGGTCGCACGCGAGTGATCGTACTCATGCGTCCACTGCACCTGCACGAACGGAATCAGATCGCCGTAACGGCTGGTGAAACCTTTCTCCAGTTTCACGCCTGCGTTGCTGCGCACCGAGGTCGTGTGCGATCCATCCACCGCCAGCGCGGCGCCGTTGCCGCCGTTCTCGGTGTACGAGCCTTGATGCAGATAGCTGTACGCGAGACTCGCGAGCGGCGTGACCGTCAGACCGCCGAGCGCGAGCGGATAACCGAATTCGGCACTCGCCACGTATTGCTGACCGTTGAACTGAGCGTTCGCGTCGCCGGCAAAGCCCGTGAAATTCACCTCACGGGTCGTGTCGTAGCGTTGCAGCACGGCGCCCGCCGCGAGGTTCACGTACCACGGTTGGCCCGTATAGCTCGCGTAGCCGATCAGGCCGTAGCCGTTCACGCGCGTCGTGTCGCCCGCGCTGTTGTCGGTGTTGTTCACCGCCGTATTGGTGTAGCTGAATACGCCGCCCGCGCGCCAGTTGTCGCTCACCGCACGATCCACGCCGACCAGCAGGCCGGCATAGTTCGCGCTGTAACCGTCCACGCCGTCGACGGCGCCCTGACCCGCGTGACCGCCGAATGCCTGGCCCCAGACACCATTGGCCGGCGCCGCTTCGCCGGTGGCGATGCCGCTGCCTGCGTTGTTGCCTACGCCGCTGCCTGCGCCGTTGCCTACGCCGTCGGCTTGCGCGAGTCGCAGGCTGTCGGCGTGCGCGGACACCACACCGATCGTCGCCAGCGTCGACGCACTGGCCGCACGGCTGATCGAAGCCTGATTCGCCGGCCCGAGTTGCGCGCCCGCGCGCGTCGCGGCCGAACTCGAACCGAGGCTGAGCGCCGCCGCCGCATCGTACAGATTCAGCAGCGCCGGGCTGATGCCCGCATATTTCGCGAGACCGGCGAGCGACGCGTTGGCGTTCGGCGTGCTGGCCAGCGAACTGGCCGGCTGCCCGGCGAGACTCACGACCAGATCGCTGCGCCCATCGTTCGTGACACTCGTACCGAACAGCAGGCCGCTGTAGTCCTGCGCGGAATAGTCGAGCGTGCTGGCGTTGTAGTTGGTGCCGCTGGCCGATGCATCGACCACCACAAAGCGCTGGCCCGGCGCGAACGCATAGCTGCCGGTCTTGACCAGCGACACCGAAGAACCCGCTGCCAATGTCGCGCTGCCGCCCACCACGAGACGGCCGTAGCCGCTATCGCTGCTCGTGCTGCCCGTCGCCACCGCGCCGTTGCCGACGCCGATGCTGAGGCTCGCGTCGGCGCTCTGCGTGTAGTTGCCGGTGACGCTCAGCGTGCCGCCGCCGCTGGCGGGTCGCACCACGCCGTTGTTGACCACGCTGCCGTCGACCGTGCCGTAGCCCGCGAGCGTCGCGCCCGCCGCCACCTGCACGTCGCTCGCAAGCGAAGCCGACGAACCGGCGCTGCTGCCCACCTGCAGCGTGCCGGCGCTCACGGTCGTCGCGCCGGTGTAGGTGTTCGCGCCGTTCAGCACGAGCGTGCCGGTGCCGGTCTTGTCGATACCGAAGCTGCCGCCTGTCTCGCCGATCACGCCGCTTTGCGTCGCCGTATTCGCGCCGTCCACATCGAGCGTCGTGTTGCTGCCGAGTTTCACCGCATTGGCAATGTCGATTCCGTCGAGATAGGTGACAGTCGCGTTGGTCGTGTCGAGCGCGCCGGTGCCGATCGCGCTGCTGTTGCCGAGCACGAGATTGCCGTCCGTGAGCGTGGTCACGCCCGTGTACGTGTTCGCGCCATACAGCGTGACCGTCCCCGCGCCGATCGCGACGCTCGCGAAGTTCGAGATGGTGTCGCCATACGTGAAGCTGTTGCCCGCGCCCGGGATGATGGTGAGCGCGCTGGTGCCCGTGCCGCCCGACATGCTGCCGTTGATTCTGGCCGTGCCGCCGAGGATCTGCAGGCTGCTGTTGCCGCTGCCGAGATCGACCGCCTTGCCGCTGCTGTCGGCCGTAATGGTGCCGTAGTCGATCACGGTACTGTTCTGCGCGCCGGTGTTAATCGCCGCGGCCGTCGTGCCGCCGCCTTCTATCACGCCGCCCGCGAGGTTGGTGATGGTCAGCGTATAGGCCGTGGCCGCGCCGGTCACCGCGATGCCGGAGTCGCTATCGCCCTTGATGAGCCCGCTGTTGAATACCGTCGTATTGCCGTAGATGCCCTGCACCGGAATCGCGTCGCCGGTGGTCGGATCCTTGTCGAGACCGGCGAGCGTGATGCCGCGGCCGACGCCGGTATTCACCGTGCCGTCGGCATTGGTCGCGGAATTGATGCCTTCGATGGTGCCCGAGTTGACGATGCTGCCGCCGCCTACCGTCACGCCTTCGCTGGTGTCGTCGTACGCATGCAGCGACTTGATCGTGCCGGTATTGGTGAGATTGACGAGACCGTCCACGTCCACGCCGTCGCCGTCGGCGGTCACGCCGTTGCCGGTGATCGTGCCGTTGTTGACGATGGTCACGACTTCCTTGCCGTTGAAGCCGTCGATATTGATGCCCGAGCCGTTGTCGCCCTGAATCGTGCCGCCCAGATTGTTCGTGACGCTCAGCGTGAAAGCGCCGTCGGTGGTCACGTCGGTGTTGCCGCCCGTGATACCGTGCCGCGCGCCTTCGATCAGACCGGTACCCGCGCTCGTCGCCGTACCGGTCGTCGCGTTGACGATCGTCACGCCGCTGTTGGTCTGCAGGTCGATGCCGTCGCTCGAATCGGTGCTGCCGGGGTTGTTGGTCGAGCGGATCGTGCCGTCGTTATAGACGTAGCCGTTGACGCCCGGCCGCACCGCATCGGCCTCGTTGGCCTGAATCAGGCCGGTCGAAAAGTTGTACAGCACGTTGCTGCCGGTGGTGATCGCGTTGAAGTCGATCGCCTGTGAGCCACCGGCCGATGCGTTGAGCGACGTCAGCGTGCCGTAGTTGTAGAACGTGACGTTGCTATTCGCCTCGTTCATCTGGATCACGTCGGCGTCCGCGGTCTGGATAGTCGCGCCCGCGTTGTTCGTCACCGTGACGGTGAGGCCGCCGGTATTGTCGCGAATTGCGCGGCCGGTGCCGGTCTGCGTGATCGTGCCGCTGTTCGTGATGGTCGAATTGCCCGTCAACGTAATCGCCACCGTGCTGCCCGATACCGCCAGCGTGCCGCCGGCGTCGACCGTGCCCGTCGTGCCGCCCGTGCCCAGCGATTGCGCCGTGGTGCTGGTGCTGCCCGCGGACACCTCGAACGACGCGTTGGTGGGCGTCGACTTCGCCCAGACATGGCCTTGCTCGATGGCGGACAGTGCGCCGAGCACGGCAAGGATGATCTGTTTCTTTTGCATGGATGGTCCGAACGCGTGGTTGAATCTTTTATTTCACGCTTGCAAGCGCGCGACGATGCGGACCAATGACGGGCGCATCAAATGGGCGAGGATTCTGGCGCGTGTCGATGACATGACCGTGACAGCCCCGTGAGGATCGACGCGGGTCGCGGCCTTCCTCTCGCGCGTCGTGCGATTACATTTGTTTGACGTGGCGGCTTGCTTTGAATCAGCCTGTCATCACGCCGACAACTCCCCGTAACTTGTGCGAATCGGCCTCCTGTTACGTTTTAAAATTTCGTAACGATGCGCGATCGAGCGAAAGTTTTCGCGGCCTTTCGCGTAATTCAAAGCGCCAAAGCGTGACCTACACTGCGTGCCTGGTTTCACTCAGGAAGGCTCTATGGCACCGCGACCACCGCTGTCGATCGATTCCATTCGTGGTTTCGAATTAACGGGCGACGGCCAGTACTTGATGCTGAATACCAATCAGCCGTCCAGCATTGCGCTGCACTGCTCCGTCATGCAGGAACTGCTGGCGGCGCTGGCTAATGCGATCGGCGTATCGCAGCGTATTCGCAGCAAGAAGAAGAGCGTGAAGTTCGCGATGCCATGCGAAGCATGGGAAGTGGGCGGCGAGCGCAGCGCGTCGACCCATCTGATCCTCACCTTTCGCGTGCCCGGCGGCGCGGAACTGTCGTTCCGCGTGCCGCGCACCCAGGCGGTCCACCTGACCGAGGTGCTCGCGCTCGCGAGCGGCGCTGCCGTGGTCGGCGATCTTTCCGACGTGACGATGCAATAGCACGATGCGGTAACCACTCACGTCTCACTTATCCGCGCGTCGGGAATCAGGATGACAGGTGCATCCCGATGGCGATCTGCACGTCGTAACTTCATCATTTGGCTTGCCTGCATGACCGTTCAAACAACCTCCGCACGCTGTAGCAGGGTGATGGCCCTCGCCGGCTTTCTGGTGTCCGCCGTGTCCGCTCACGCGAGCGAACCCGTCGTGGTCCGCGATATCAAACTCGAAGGGCTGCAGCGCATCGAACCCGGCACGGTGTTCGCGTATCTGCCCATCAAGGTCGGCGACACGCTGACCGACGACAAGGCCTCCGACGCGATTCGCGCGCTGTACGCCACCGGTTTTTTCAACGACGTGAAGATTGCCGCCGACGGCAACGTGCTGATCGTTCAGTTGCAGGAACGCGCAGCCATCGGCACGATCGATTTCTCCGGCATTCACGAATTCGACAAGGACAACCTGACGAAGGCGCTGAATTCGGTTGGGCTCTCGCAAGGCCACAACTACGACAAGGCGCTGGTCGACAAGGCCGAGCAGGAACTGAAACGCCAGTATCTGACGCGCGGTTATTACGCGGCGGAGGTGACCACTACCATCACGCCGATCGACCGCAACCGGGTCGCCATCCTGTTTGCGGTGGCCGAAGGGCCGAGCGCAAAAATCCGCCAGGTCAATTTCATCGGCAATCATGCAGCGAGCGAAAGCACGCTGCACGACGAGATGGAAATGTCCACGCCGAACTGGTTCTCCTGGTACACGAAGAACGATCTGTATTCGAAGGACAAGCTCACGGGCGATCTCGAACACGTGCGTTCGTATTATCTGAACCGCGGCTATCTCGAGTTCAATATCGAGTCGACCCAGGTGTCGCTGTCGCCGGATCGCAAGGACATGTATCTCACCATCGTGTTGCACGAAGGCGAGCCTTATACGATTTCGGGCATCAAGCTGGCGGGTAATCTGCTCGACCGCCAGGCGGAACTCGAAAAAATCATCCACATCAAGCCGGGCGAACGCTTCTCGGCCGACAAGCTGCAGGCCACCACCAAGGCGCTGGTCGACAAGCTCGGCGAATACGGTTATGCGTTCGCGACCGTCAACGCGCAGCCGCAGATCGACCAGCAACACCATACGGTCGACCTGACCTTGCAGGTCGACCCTAGCCGCCGGGTGTACGTGCGGCGCGTGAATATCGAGGGCAATACGCGCACGCGCGACGAAGTCGTGCGGCGCGAGATGCGCCAGATGGAAAGCTCGTGGTTCGATTCGAACCGGCTCGCGCTGTCGAAGGACCGGGTCAATCGTCTGGGCTATTTCACCGACGTGGACGTCAGCACCGTACCGGTCGAGGGCACGCCCGACCAGGTCGATATCGACGTGAAGGTGACGGAAAAGCCGACCGGCTCGATTTCGCTGGGGCTCGGTTACGGCTCGGGCGAAGGGCCGATTATCTCTGCGGGCGTGTCGCAGGACAACGTGTTCGGCTCCGGCACGAGTCTGTCGGTGAACGTGAACACCGCGACCACGTACCGAACGTTGACGGTCACGCAGGTGGACCCGTACTTCACCGTGGACGGCATCAAGCGGATTACCGACGTGTATTACCGCACGACCGAGCCGCTGTATTACTCGACCGATTCGAGCTTCCGCATTATTACGGCGGGCGCGGACCTGAAATTCGGCGTGCCGTTTTCCGAGTCCGACATGGTGTACTTCGGTCTCGGCTTCGAACAGAACCGGCTCGAAATCGACGCGAACACCCCGCAGTCCTACAAGGACTACGTGACGGATTTCGGGCGCGTGTCGAACAACGTGCCGCTGACCATGGGCTGGTCGCGTGACAATCGCGACAGCGCGCTGGTGCCGAGCCGCGGTTATTACACGCAGGCGAATGCCGAATACGGCTCGCCGCTCGGCGATACGCCGTATTACAAGGCCGATTTACAGGCGCAATACTATTATTCGTTCGCCCGCGGTTTCGTGCTGGGGCTGAACTTCCAGGGCGGTTACGGTAACGGTCTGGACGGCAAGCCTTATCCGATCTTCAAGAACTACTTTGCCGGCGGCATCGGCTCGGTGCGCGGCTATGAACCCAGCTCGCTCGGGCCACGCGACGCCACCACCAACGACCCGGTCGGCGGCTCGCGGATGGTGGTCGGCAATATCGAGTTGACGGTGCCGCTGCCGGGCTCGGGCTACGACCGGACGCTGCGCGTCTTCACGTTCTTCGACGGCGGCAACGTGTGGGGCGCGGAGGGCAACAGCACCGGCGCGAACGGTCTGCGCTACGGTTACGGCGTCGGCCTCGCGTGGATCTCGCCGATCGGGCCGCTCAAGCTGAGCTTCGGTCTGCCGGTCGTCAAACATGCGGGCGATCAGTACCAGAAGTTCCAGTTTCAGATCGGCACGTCGTTCTGATTGCGTTTGCTTCGCGGCGCCTGGCGGCCCCTGTATCATGGCGGCCTGGCGCTCCGGGGCAACGAGCCTGCGCGGGCGCCGCATGCAACCATCGCATGCATCCATTCACGCAGACTCAGAGGAAGCCCGCCATGACGGCCGCCACGCAATTCGATCAGGTATCCATTCTCAAACGCGCCAACGTCTACTTCGACGGCAAGTGTGTGTCGCATACGGTGCTGTTCGCCGACGACACGCGCAAGACGCTCGGCGTGATCCTGCCGGGCGCACTCAACTTCGGCACCGACGCGCCGGAACTGATGGAAGTGCAGGCCGGCCAATGCCGTATCCGTCTGGAAGGCAGCGACGAGTGGAAGACCTACGGCGCGGGCGAATCGTTCTCGGTGCCGGGCAAAAGCCGTTTCGACATCGACGTGGTCGAGACGCTCGATTACATCTGCAGTTATCTGTAATAGCCCGACGGGCGACGCTGGATTTCGCAGTCGTCGCCCCGGGCGCACCCCATGCTGGTCTCCCATTTCTCACTCGACGATGCGATGCGCTCCCGCTCGGTGAGCGAGATCGTGCTGTCGGCCGACCTCGATGTACCGATGCCGCCGCCGCGTTTGCTGGCCGACTGGACGCGCGAGATTGCATCCAATATGAGCCTGGAACCCGGCGACGTCGAAGTGCTGCCGCTGCCGCGCGCGCGGGCTCGCTGGCCGGACTATTCGCGCTGCGTGCAGGCCGTCTCCGACTGGACTGCCGCGCTGGGATTGCCGGGGCTGCTCGCGCAAAGCGACGTCGCGCTGATGGTGTGCCGCGGCGCACGCTATCACCACGACGGCGAGCAATATGGCGGCGCGGCCTTCTGCAATCTGTTCCTGAGCGAGGACAAAGGACTGGACGTGCACTTCGCGTTGGCGAACCGGCGCATGGCATTGAAACGCGGCACGGCGATGATCTTCGATACGTGCCAGCCGCATGCCGTCATTCGCCGCGAGGCCGAGGGTTTCGATGCGGCCGGTTTTCCGCCGGACCACGACCTCGTGCAGATATTCCTGACGTGGGAGTTGTCGCTAGAAGATGCGCGGCTGGTGCGGGCTTTGCAACTGGACTTCGATGTCGCCGATACGCAGACAGTAGAACAGGAGCAGGTCAGATTGAATGGCAGGCCGGTGACCGTGTGCCCAGGCTCTGGCCGCTGGATAGAAGCTACCGCGTAAGCGCTGTCTGCGCGGCGCGCGACGAACTCGAAGCCGCCGGTGAAAACTCCATTCCCCCTTCGGCCTCGCTCCAGCGCACGACCCATTCGGGCAGCGCCGGCGACGCTTCGGTGCTGCCCGACATCTGCATCAATTCCGAGGTGGCCACCAGACCGCCGCTGCGTTTGAGAAAACGCGCCCGCACAACGGCCAGCGCCACCTGCACGCCGGCGCGCACGAAGCCCTGCTCGATGAACACATGCTTTTCGTCCCAACCGATCACGCGCGTATGCACGTCGTAACGGTCGTTGAGTTCGAGCGAGCGATGAAAGCGGATGGTTTCGAGCGTGACGACGGGATACCAGCCGCGCGTTTTCAGTTGTTTCCACAGCCCGCTGCGCATCATCAGATCGATACGCGCGAGATCGAGGATCGTGAAATAGCGGCCGTTATTCATGTGGAACAGCAGGTCGAGGTCGTTGACCCAGACCCGGAACGGCGTGACGCAATTGTCGAGAATCTCCAGCCGGCTACGGCGGCGGCTGGAGACAAGCAGAAGCATTAAACGTAGCAGTAGATTCATGCGAATACCCGTTGATCGCGAATGCGCCGCTCGTGACGGCGCAAACGCGTATGGTAGTCGCACAGATATCGGCCGGGACCGGCCCGCGGCTTAAATCTATAGAGCGTGCCCTCCATGACTTTCCGCGCCCGGTATGTCCCGGCTTTGCGCTAGAACAGTTTGGCCAGCGCCGGCACGCTCAGCACGGCCACGTAATAGCCCATGAACTGCACGCCCGTATTGAACGCAAAGAGCCGCGACAGCAAGCCGCCGAACAGGCCCACGGTGAGAATGACGGCGAGCCCGAGCAACTGTCCCTCCCACACGCTGATCACGACGATAAGCCCCGCGAAGGTCGCGATGATCGCCTCGTGACTCAAACGCCGCGCGACGAACGAAGCCGCCTTGTGCGCGTAGTTCATCGCGAGCGGATAGGCAATCAGCGCAGCGAGCAGCACCGACAGCAGCCCGAAGCCGAGAAACTCCCAGCTCGTCATCAACGTGTGCAGGTTATTGATGTGTCCGGTGGCGGCGTCGACGGAAAAGCGCGGCGGCGCATTGAAGAGCGGCGCGGCCGGGCCGGCGGCCACCGGGCTCAAGGGCAGGCCGAACGCGATCAACGGAATCAGCGCCTCGGCGATATAGGTGGCTTCGGTCACGCCGTTGCGCGCGGCGATGACCGTCGTCAAACGCTGGTACGCGTGCTTCACGCGCGTGCCGACGATCTCGCCCATCACCACGGTCATCGCGACCGGGCTGAACACGAAGGTGGCGCTGGACACGGCGGCGGTGCCGATGGTCCACGCGGCTTGCCGGCGGTCGAGCACACGGAAGGGGTTCGGGAAGTAACCGGTCCAGCCCTTCACGTCGGGCGCGAGAGAAAACGTCGACACGGTGTCCCGGCGCATGCGCCGCCGTTCGACGGGCGACAGGATCGAGAACAGATCGGCGATCAGCGGGCCGATGGCGATGCCCAGAAAATAGCTGACGCTCAGTTTCACACCGTATTTGCCGGTCAATGCCTGCAGGCCGACGATCAACAGCACGAACGGAATCAGCAGCAGCACCGAGGCCCAGCGCCCCGCCGAAAAATACGCAATGCCGATGGCGGCGGCGAGAAACACCCACGGCGCGGCCTTCGAAATCGCCGAACCGAACGGCGCCAGCAGCACGGCGAACAACACCGCCAGCGGCAATGCGACGAAGGCCGCGACGATCGCGCCCGAGGTCATCTTGCGCAGCGCGATATGCGGCACGCCGAGTGCGCGCAGCATCGTGGCCTGCTGGAGCAGCGGCGCAGCCATCGTATCGCCGGGAATGCCGAGTAGCGCGGTCGGAATCGAATGGGTCATGTGCTTGGCGACCGCGCCCGACATGAAGAACGTGAACACGCCGGCGGGCGGCACGCCGAGCAGCGCGACCAGCAGCGTCAGCGGCGCGATGGTGGTGGTCTCGTCGGTGCCGGAGATCAGGCCAATGCCCGCAAAAACGACGGCACCGATCAGCCCCATCGCAAGCGCCACGAGAATCTGGTGAACGAGTGGGCTCATCGGCGTGCTCCGTTCGAAACGGGGTGAACGGTGGCCGCGCTATCGTTCTGCGCATCGGAAGTCAGCGACGCGGCGCGCGTCGCTTCGTAGGAAGCGAACAGGTCGAGCAGACCGAGTTCCTCCATTTCCGCGCGCGCGGCCGGCGACAGATCGTCCGGCGAGCCGAGGCCGCCGGATTCCGTCGCAAGCTGGTCGAGCACGCGCAGGCGCTCGGTTTCGTCGGTGGCGTGTTCGACGACCGTGCGTTTGGGTTTGAACAGGACCGCGCACAGCGCGCCTGCGATCAGACAGCCCGCGAGTCCAACCAGCATCGCGTATGCGCGCGCGATGGCAGGGTCGGCCACCACCGCCGACAACACGCGTTCGCCCGCAAAAAAGGCACCGGTACTGATACCGATGCCGAGTACGACCGACCACGCGAGATGGCCGAGTTCGACCGTGTCGCCCCAGACTTCCGCGTAGCGATGCGACGCGAGTTCGGCGCCGGCCGCGGGTCTCGATCCGCCGATGCCGACGGCTGCGGAATGACCGCGATACTGTTCCATGCTGTCTCCTCCGGATGCCGGAGTTGTTTTAACAGGCGTGCCTCGAAGGCACGGTTTCAGGCCGCGGCCAGGCGCGCAGCACGTGCGATGCGCGCCTGCAACGCGCGCGCCACACGCGAGGACGTGTCCCGTTGCAGAGCCGCCGAGATAAAGCTGCCCGCCTCGGCGAGCGCCGGCAAATCGATACCGGTCTCGATACCGAGTTCGTCGCAGAGATACACGATGTCCTCGGTCGCCACGTTGCCGGTCGCACCGGGCGAGTAAGGACAGCCGCCAATGCCCGAGACCGAACTGTCGAAGATCGCCATACCCGATTGCAAGGCCGCGTAGACGTTTGCCGCTGCCATGCCCCACGTATCGTGGAAATGGCCGGCGAGCGCGGTCAACGGCACCTCGTTTGCACAGGCTTCGATCATCCGGCGAGTTTTCAATGGCGTGCCGGTGCCGATCGTATCGCCGAGGCTGATTTCGTAGCAACCCAGCTGGTGAAGGCGCGCGGTCACGGCCGCGACCTGGGCTGGATCGATCTCGCCTTCGAACGGACAGCCGAGCACGCACGAGACATAACCTCGCACGCGTACGCCGGCCGCGAGCGCTTTCTCGACGACCGGGACGAAGCGCTCGATGCTCTCGGCAATCGAACAGTTGATGTTCTTCTGCGAAAAGCTCTCCGACGCCGCGGCGAACACCGCGACTTCGTCGCAGCGCGCAGCGAGCGCGGCGTCGAGGCCTTTGAGGTTCGGTACCAGCGCGGAGAAAACCACGCCGTCGCGCCGCTCGATACCGGCGAGCACCTGCGCGCCGTCTGCCATCTGCGGGACCCATTTCGGCGAGACGAACGAGGCCGCCTCGATCCACGTGATGCCCGCGTCCATGAGCCGGCGAATCAGCTCGACCTTGATGGCGGTCGGCACGAAGGCGGCTTCGTTCTGCAGGCCGTCGCGCGGGCCGACTTCGACCAGCTTGACCCGCGCGGGAAGCCCCGGACCAGGTTGCGAAAGCATGCCGGTATCAGGCATCGCGCGGACCCGCTAGCAGGGCGATGGCCAGATCGGTCCGCACGTCTTTCGCGGCGACCATCTTCTTCACGACCCAGTCGATGTCGCTGCCCTTCGCGCCCGCCGACATCGCGATGTTGCGGGCATGCAGCGCCATGTGACCGCGCTGGATGCCTTCGGTCGCGAGCGCTCGCAATGCGCCCATGTTCTGCGCGAGACCCACGGCCACTGCGATTTCGCCGAGTTCCTGCGCCGACTTCACGTCCATGATTTTCAGCGCGAGCCGCGCGAGCGGATGGGTTTTGGTGGCGCCGCCGACCAGACCGACCGGCATCGGCATTTCGATCGTGCCGACCAGGTCGCCGTTGGTCGCCTTCTCCCACGTCGTGAGCGACGTGTAGCGGCCGCCGCGGCTCGCATACGCGTGCGCGCCCGCTTCGACGGCGCGCCAGTCGTTGCCCGTCGCGACGATCACCGGGTCGATGCCGTTCATGATCCCTTTGTTATGCGTGGCCGCGCGATACGGATCGACCGCCGCGAACAGATACGCGTCGATCACACCGTCGATCACTTCTTCGCCGGAATACTCCCTGGTCGCGAGCGTCTCGGCCGAATAGCGGACTTGTGCGCGCGCCAGCCGCAGGTCGGCGAGATTCGAAAGAATCCGCAGACGCACCTTGCCGCCCGTGATTTCCTCGATACGCCCGGCAACCGACTCCGCCATCGTATTGACGGTGTTGGCGCCCATCGCGTCGCGCACGTCGACGATCAGGTGAGCGACCACCATCGCGCCGCGCGGCGTATCCGGAAAAACATGCACCTCGACGTCCTGGCAGCCGCCGCCGAGACCGATCAGCACCTTGTCGCGGCTATTCGCGAGTTCGATCAACTCGTCGCGATGTTTGAGAATCGACAGGCGCGCGCCGTACGGATCGGTGACGCCGAGAATCTGCACCTGCGCGCGCATCAGCGGGCCGGTGCTCGAGGTGCGGAAACCGCCGGCGGTGCGCGACAGCTTCGCCATGAACGACGCCGCCGCGACGATCGACGGTTCTTCGACCGCCATCGGCACGATCACGTCCTTCCCGTTGATCTGGAAGTAACCCGCCACCGCCATCGGCAACTCGAACGTGCCGATCACGTTTTCGATCATGCCGTCTGCAATCTCGAGCGGCAGAGCGCCGGGTTTGGCGAGCTGCGCGTGTTCCGCGTCGTCCAGACCGACGGCTTGGCTGAGGAAGTCCAGACGCGCGGCCGGTGACAGTGCGCGGAAATTAGGAAGTGCCGAATCTTTGCTCATTGAAATCGTCCTTGATGTTGCCGGTGTGGCGAACGCTCCATGCCGTAACGGTGGCGTGCGGCGCTCTGTGAATGGACGAATGATAGGGATGGTGTACCCTATTAAAAGGCACAGTTAAGCGCGACAGACAGCTAACTGTACCCATAACAGTGGCGCTATTTTGCGGAGCAACAATCATGAACCGGCGTGGAAAGACTTCCCTGTCTGACTCGATGGCGGACAATCTCGCCAGACAGATCGAAGAAGGCCTGTTACCGGCGGGCAGCAAACTGCCTTCTATTAGGGAATATGCTGAGGCGTCCGGCTGCTCGAAAAACACCGTGATCAGTGCGTTCGACATCCTCACTGCGAATGGATTGATCGAGCCGAGACGCGGCTCGGGGTTTTTCGTGTCGCGTCAGGTGAAGGCGAGCGGTGAAGAAGAAGAGAGCTCGACGCTCAACCGCGCGATGGACATTGTCTGGCTGATGCGCGAACAGCTTCAGGTGAAACCCGACGTGCTGAATCTCGGCGAGGGGTTTCCGCCGGTCGAGTGGCTCGAAGAGACGCGGCTCGATCAGTACCATCAACGGGTGGTGCGCACGGGGGTCGCGTCGCTGTTCCGCTATGGAAGCCGTTATGGCTATCTGCCGTTGCGCCAGTCGTTGCAGCAGAAGCTGGCCGGCTACGAGATCGACGCGAATCCCTCGCAGATCGTGCTGACGCACGGCGCCAACCAGGCGATGGACATCGTGCTGCGGTATTTCGTCAAGCCGGGCGACACCGTGCTGGTCGACGACCCCGGCTACTACCTGCTGTTCGGCAAGCTGAAACTGAGCGGCGCGAATATCGTCGGTGTGCCGCGCGACGTGGACGGACCCAATATCCGCAAACTCGAAGAACTGCTGGGCACGCATCGGCCCAAGCTCTTCTTTACGCAATCGGTCGGACAGAATCCGACCGCGAGCGACACCAGCGCGGCCAAGGCACACCGTATCCTGCAGCTTGCCGAACTGCACGATCTGATCGTCGTCGAAGACGATGCGCTGGCCGATTTGCGGCCACGCTCGTTGACGCGCATTGCGACGCTCGACCAGTTGCGCCGCACGATCTATATCGGCAGCTTCGCGAAGTCGGTGTCGGCGGCGCTGCGGGTCGGTTTTCTGGCCTGCAACGCGGCGCTCGCCAGCGACCTCGCCGACGTGAAGATGCTCACGCACGTGAGCAGTTCCGAGTACTGCGAGCGCACGCTCGATGCCATCGTCAGCGACGGGCATTTTTTGCGGCACACCAATCATCTGCAGGAAAAGCTGCGGCGCGCAACCGATGCCGCCGTCAATGCGCTCACCCGGCTCGGTGCGGATATCTTCAAGGTCAGTGACCAAAGCCTGTATTTGTGGGCGTCCTTGCCCGGTTGGCCCAATTCCATGAAGCTCGCCGAGGCGCTCATCCAGCACGGCGTGATTCTCGCGCCGGGGGCGGTGTTCTCGCCGAAGAGCGATCAGGTTTCGGCTTACTGCCGGTTCAATGTCGCGTATCTGGAAGACAGGCGCTTCGTTAGCGCGTTGAATGCGGTGTCACCGAAATAGTAAGTTAACTTCACAGTTGAACTTCCTACATGCTAGAGTGCGCCCATGAAGAAATCAGCCGTGTCCACCGAACCCGATTTTGCCGACGTGCTGGCGGCCGAGACTCGTTCCGTTATTTCGAAGCTCAAGCGTAATCTGCGGGCGCAGTCGAACGTGGGGGACCTGAGCGCCACGCAAATCGCCGTGATTTTGCGGCTCGAACGCGACGGGCCCGCGACGGCGTCGGACCTCGCGCGGGCCGAGGGCATCCGCGCGCAATCGATGGGCACCGCCATCGCGCCGCTCGAAGCAGCGGGCGCCATTGCCGGCGCGCCCGACCCGCAAGACGGCCGCCGCACCATCCTCTCGCTCACACGAACGGGCCGCGCGCGTCTGAAGCAAGTGCGCGACGCACGTCAGGACTGGATGTCGCGGACCATCCGCGCGCGCCTGTCGGAAGACGAACAACGGCAAGTCGCCGCGGCACTGGCACTGCTCGAACGGCTGGTCGACGATTGACGCTTTTCGCTCGACGAGCGGAAGCGGCCCCGGTTCACACAGGAGGAAACGAGCATGGCAGGGTCTTACGTGGCGTGGTTTTTCGGTGGTGTATTTCTCGCGAACGCAGTGCCGCATTTCGTGAGCGGCGTGCGCGGCGAGCCGTTTCAAAGTCCGTTCGCCAAGCCTCGCGGCGTGGGGCTTTCATCGTCGACCGTGAACGTGGTGTGGGGCTTTTTCAACCTCGTCGTCGGTTATGCGCTGCTGTGCCATGTCGGCGACTTCGATCTGCGCAATACGGTCGATGCAGTCGCACCCGGTCTCGGCATTCTGGCGATCGGGTTGTTCGGTGCGAGGCACTTCGGCCGCTTTCACGGTGGCCGGCTCACGGACTAAGCGAGCAGGAGTGCTCGCGCATTAAGCGCTTTTAGTTCGCCGCGCATTTTCAGGTACCGGCTGTGGGCCGCCGGGGCGCTGGTGTCGATCTAATCGGCGAAACGCGCCTGGTCGAGGTCGGAAATCAACCCCGGTCCCACCGGATGCCAGTTCAGACGCGCCTGGGTCAGTGCGCTGGAGGCGGGCATATCCATCCCGACGAACATTGCCATCCAGCCGAAATGCGCGGGCGCTTCGTCCGGTGCGATCGACACGACCGGAAGTCCGAGCGCCCGACCGAGCGCCTCGGCAATGTCCCGGCTGGCGACGCCTTCTTCGCCCACTGCGTGATAACGGGCGCCGGCTTTGCCGGCTTCTACCGCGAGCCGGTAGAGGCGCGCGACGTCGGACACGTGTCCGGCAGGCCAGCGATTACGGCCTTCGCCGACATAACCGACAACACCCTTTTCGCGCGCGATACCGACGAGCGGCGAAATGAGGCCTTGTTTATAGGGGTTGTGAACCTGCGGCAGCCGCAACACGGACAGATTGATGCCCGATTCGAGCAGGGCATTCCCCGTGATTTCCGACACGATGCGCGGATTGCCGTGACTGGCGTCGAAGTTGTCTTCGCTGGCCGGCTCGCCGGGTTTGCCGCCACCCATGCCCGTGCCCGATGTGATGACGAGCGGCCGGTCCGATCCGGCTAGCGCGGCGCCGAGTGCATTGATCGCGCGCTTGTCTTTTTCGCAGTTCTCGACGAAGCGGGTGAAGTCGTGATCGAACGCGGTGTGAATGACGGCATCGGCCTGCTCCGCGCCACGCTGCAGACTGGCGGGATCTTCGAGCGTGCCGCGATGAACCTCGGCGCCCGCCTTCTCGAGCGCTTGCGCGCCCGCGTCCGAGCGCGTCATGCCCAACACCTGATGACCCGCGGCGATGAGTTCGGGAACGAGCGTCGAGCCGATAAAGCCCGTGGCGCCAGTCAGAAAGATACGCATGATGAAACCTCCTTGTTCGTCAGGCGTTCACTATCGCGGGAGTGGGCAGGCCGGTAAAGTGGGGACGTCTTCATACGAGGATGACTAACAGGATGAGAGGCGGCGCCCCGGCGATGACATCGCATGTAATTGGCGCGCCGCGGCGGTGGCTCTACTCTGGGGTGGTCGCGCTCACCCGCCCGGTGGCGCTCAACCTCAAGGAGGCAACATGTCCCGCTTTCCTGTTCATACGATCGACTCGGCGCCCGCGGCTTCGAAGCCCGCGCTCGAACAACTGCAAAAGACATTCGGCATGATTCCGAACATCGCCGGCACAATGGCAAACTCGCCCGTGCTGCTCAACGGCTTCATCGGCCTGTTCGAACGCGTGCATGCGAGCAGTCTCACCGAACCGCAGATTCAGACCTTACTGTTGACCAATGCCGTGACCAATGCCAGCGAATGGGCAGTCGCGTTTCACAGCGGGCTCGCATTGCAACTGGGCGTGCGTCGTGCCGATGTCGATGCCATTCGCGATCGACGTCTGCCGGAAGACGGCGGGCTCGCCGCGCTGTCGCAACTCGCACGTACGCTGATCGAGCAGCGCGGCAGGCTCGCGCAAGCAGATCAGACGCGTTTCCTCGACGCGGGATTCGAAGCGGCGCAGATACTCGAAGTGATTGCGGTGGTGGCCGCTTCGACGATCACCAACTACACCGGCAGCACGACGCAACCGGAACTCGAAGTTCCGTTCGCGGAGTTTGCGTGGCACGCGCCGGCACGGTGAGCCTTTTTTATTCACACGCTTCGAAGGGGGTAATCCGATGAGTTTCAACCGTGCCGATCCTCTCGTCTCCGCGAGCGTGCCGCCGACCGGTCCCGGCGATCTGCTGCGTTACTGGCGCGACGTGCGAGGCGTGAGTCAGCTCGACCTGTCGCTGGAAGCCGGTGTGTCGCAACGGCAGATCAGCTTTATCGAAAGCGGGCGCAGCGTTCCGGGCCGCCAGACGCTGCTGATACTCGCGCAAACGCTCGACGTGCCGCTGCGCGAGCGCAATGCGCTGCTGCTCGCGGCGGGTTACGCGCCCGTGTATGCCGACGCGCCGTGGAACGCGCAGGAAATGCACGGCGTCGTGCGCGCCCTGGAGCGGGTGATCCGCCAGCACGAGCCGTTTCCTGCAATCGTCATGGACCGCTACTGGAACGTGTTGATGAGCAACGACGCGGCGCCGCGCTTTTTCAACTGCTTCATGGACATGGCGGCGCGCAAAGGTCCGCGAAACATGCTGCATCTGATCTTCGATCCACAAGGGATGCGGCCGTTCGTCGACGACTGGCCGAACGTGTCGCGCAGTCTGTTGCAGCGGGTCTACCGTGAATCGGTCGGCCGCGTGATCGACGGCGGCACGCGGCATCTGCTGGACGAGTTGCTCGCCTATCCTGACGTGCCCGCCGACTGGAAGGAGCCGGCCGTCCCGGCGGCCACGCCGACGATGCCGGTCATTCCGATCGGCTTCATTCACGAGGGCGTGGTGCTGCGCTACTTTTCGATGGTGACGAGCGTCGGGGCACCGCAAACCGTCGCTGCGCAGGAACTGCGCATGGAGTGCATGTTCCCCGCCGACGAGGCGACCGAGGCACATCATCTGAATCTGCTTGCCGGTTGAAGCAGGGCGTTTTCGGAAAACCGCGATAACGGGTTATCGCTTCCTGCTCACAACGGGATTTTGGCCCGGCACACGGTCAGCACCTGGTGCCGAAGCCAGCGATGCACCGCGTCGGCTTCCAGACGTGGATGCCACATCTGCGACACCGTGATCTTGCCGGTTGCCACCGGTAGTTCGAATGCAAACGTGGAGCGCGGGGTCGCCGTTTCGCGGTACTCCGGCTGGTTGTGCAGGAACGAGGCGGGCACCAGCGCGATCAGGTCCGACGCGCGCGCCACGGTCAGCGCGGCCGGGAAACTCGGTACCATCGCGACGATCGTTCTCTCCAGGCCTAGCGCGGCCAATGCTTCGTCGACGGGTCCCGTCGCGCGCTCGTGACGCGACGCCACCACGTGACCGAAGGACACATAACGTTTCGCCGTGACCTTGCGCACCGATTCGAGCGGATGTCCCTTTCGGACCACACCCAGAAAACGATCGCGGAATAGCGCCTGAATCCGCACTTCCGGTCCCATTTCACCGAGCACGCCGATCTCCAGATCGGCCGAACCCTTACGCAGGTAAGCGTCAGTCTTTTCGATCTTCGCTGCGAAGCGCAGGCACACGTGCGGCGCGACGGCGGTCACGGCGGCGATGAGCGGTGCGCCGAACGCTTCCACGAAACCGTCGTTGGCGCGGATCGTGAACGTGCGCTGCAGCGTGGGGAAATCCGGCTCGGCGGTCGATGGCGCGAGCAGGTCGCGAGCCTCGTGAACCGCGTGATGAGCGCGCTCGCGCAATGCTTCGGCATGCGGCGTCAATACCATGCCCCGGCCTGCGCGAACCAGCAGAGGGTCGCCCGTGGCATCGCGCAGGCGGGTCAGCGTGCGGCTCATTGCCGACGCACTGAGTCCGAGTCGACGCGCGGCGCCGGCCACGCTGCCGTCGGCGAGCAGAACGTCGAGTGCAATCAGCAGATTGAGGTCGGGAGCGGGCATGCCGGATCGTAGCATGGCCGTTCGTGACATGGCGTCTGGTGCAGGTTATCAGTGCATTCGTTGCGTCTTCCGCCTCATCCCGCACATCGATAAAGTAGTCGGCGTGATTCAATAAACAGGAGTTGGCCATGCAGAAAACAGTGTTGCTGATTGGCGCGAGCCGTGGTCTCGGCTTCGCGATGGTCGAGGAGTATCTCAAACGCGGCTGGCGCGTGATTGCTACGGGACGTAACGGATCGACGGAAAAACTGGACCGGCTCGCCAGCACGTCGAACGGTGCGCTCGAAGTCGAGAACGTCGATATCACGTCGCCGCAGCAAGTGGCCGCATTACACGACCGTCTCGCGGCGCGCTCGCTCGACGTGCTGTTCGTGAATGCCGGTGTCAAGAACGACGACGGCGAAACCATCGCGGATGTCTCGACCGAAGAATTCGTGCGCGTGATGGTGACCAATTCGTTGAGCCCGATGCGCGTCGTCGAAGCGTTTCAGGACCTGGTGCGGACCGCCGGCACGATCGGCGTGATGTCGTCGGGGCAGGGCAGCGTGGCGAACAACGTCAACGGTCACTACGAGGTGTATCGCGGCAGCAAGGCGGCGCTCAACATGTTCATGCGCAGTTTCGCCGCGCGCCATCGCGACGATTCGAGAACCCTGTTGTTGATGGCGCCGGGTTGGGTTCGCACGGACATGGGCGGTCCCGGTGCGCGTCTGAGTATCGAGGAGAGCATTCCGAATCTGCTGAACACGATGGAAGCGCATGCAGGGCAGTCGGGCTTGCACTACCTGGATTATCTCGGACGGGTCGTTCCCTGGTGAAGATGCGGAGAGCTTGAATAACGACAGCGCATTCAAAACTCCCAATAAGGCGGCGTGCCGATTCGCTCGATCAGAAAGTCGGACAACATTTTGACTTTGCGTGAGCGCAGCCGGCTCTCAGGAAATACGAGGTGTATTTCGGAAGGCTCAGGTTCCACCGAGGCCAGCCAGTCGGGCAGCAAACGCACGAGCTTTTTCGTCCTGAAGGCTTGCGCGTCGTACAGCCAACTGGGAAACAGCACGACGCCCTGACCTTCCAGCGCGGCGGCCACCAGTACCTCGGCATTGTTGCTGCGGAGGTCGCCGCTAATTTCGAACGGGCGATAGTGCGGGTCGCCCGGACGGCAGAAATACCAGCGCTGTACGCCGAGATGTCCTTTGTAGATGAGGCAATTGTGCGCGGCCAGATCGTCCGGCCCGGATGGCGTGCCTGCCTGTTTCAGATAGCCCGGACTGGCGCATACCAGATACCGCTGCGGTCCCAGCGTTCGTGCCACGAGGCTCGAATCGGCCAGCTTGCCGATCCGCACGGTGACATCCGCACCTTCCTGGATGGGGTCCACGAAAGCGTCGGTCAACATGAGCTCGATCGAGAGTTCGCGGTGTTCGCGCTGGAACGCTGCGATCAACGGCGCAATGTGCCGCCGTCCGAGCGCGACGGGCGCATTGACGCGCAGTAATCCGCGCGGCGCCGCATCTTTATCCGCGGCCATTTCGGTGGCTGCGTCCAGCAGTTCCAGCGCCTCTCTCACCTGCACGTAATAGCGCTCGCCGGCCTCGGTGAGCCTCACTGCTCGCGTATGCCGGAACAGCAGTCGCTGCCCGATGTCCTCTTCGAGCGACGCGATATATCGCGACACCGACGAGCCCGGCACACCGAAGTGCCGCGCCGTGTCGATGAAGCTTCCTGTTGCCGCGACGTGCACGAACAGCCGCAATGCCTTGATCTGCATGGAGTTGTCGAAAAAGCATTAGTGATTTCGCATTCTGCATGATTGTCCCGATAAATGCATCGACATACTATGCGTGCTTTCTCGGGAGCAGGCAATGAACGTGTTGTTGTTACCGCTGGTCGTTCTGGCCGGCATGGGCTTGTCGGTGGAGGCGGGTCTGCTCGGGCCGCTTGGGCAGGAAGTCGGTCATGGCTGGGCCACGCTCGGCATCTTCGCCATGGGATCGCTGTTGCTGAGCTTCGGGCTCGTGTTCAACCGCGCAAAGCTGGGCGCGCTGTTTTCGCAGCCTCGCTGGATGCTGACCGGCGGCGTGCTGGGACCCGTCTACGTTCTCGCGCTGACGCTGGCCACACCGCACATCGGGGTCGGTATGACGATGGTCGGCATTCTGTTCGGACAGGTGGCGGCGAGTCTCGTCATCGATCATCAGGGTTGGCTCGGCAGTGCCCGCCGGGCAGTCGACCGTTACCGCGTCGGCGCGCTGGCCGCGATTCTCGCCGCGCTCTGGCTGATTCATTGAAGGAGCAGAACCATGTTCATTGCAATGCTGATTCTGGTGGTCGCGAGCGGCGCCGTGCTGTGCGCGCAATCGGCGATCAACGGCCGGCTTGGAAGTACAGTTGGCGTGCTCGAAAGTGCGTGGCTGACGTTCACGCTAGGCGCGCTGATTACCTTCGTGATCGCGTTCTTTACGGAAGGGCCGCACGCGCTGACGGTGTTCAGCGTTCCGCGCTGGCAGATGACGGGCGCGTTCTTCGGCGTGATCTATATGCTGGTGATTGTGTTTGCGATGCCGCGAGTGGGCACGGCGGCGGCGACGGTTGCGGTCATTAGCGGACAGCTATTGATGAGCTTGCTGATTGACAATTTCGGTTGGCTCGGTAATACGGTGATCGAACTCGGCACACGACGTTATGTGGCAATCGCGTTGCTCGGCGTGGCGCTGGCGCTTATCTACCGGAGCAATGTGGCGAGCGAACGGAATGCCGGGCGGAGGCGGAGCGCTGCATCGCGGGAGTTGTCTGCGATCGAGTAGGGATCGGCTAGTAGAGGGGGATTGGTTTATCCACGACTATCCCACCTCGACGCGATTTCTCCCCGACTTCTTCGCCCTATAAAGCGCGCGGTCCGCGCGGGTCATCAGGTCGTCGACGTTCCGCTCGCCGGCCTCGCGCGTCACCACGCCGATGCTCACGGTAAACGGAATGGGTTTGAGCCGCCAGGTATGCTCGAAGTCCTGCTTTTCGATGCGTTCGCGCAGCGCCTGCGAAATCGTGTACGCAAGCGCGGCATCGGCGCCGGGCAACGCCGCGACGAATTCCTCGCCGCCCCAGCGAGCGAACAGATTGGATTCGCTCGTCATCGACAACGCGACTTTTGCGAGTACTCGTAGAACTTCATCGCCAATGTCGTGGCCATAACTGTCGTTGATCTTCTTGAAGAAGTCGATGTCGAGAATGAAGACGGACAGCACCTGCCCGGTGTCGAGTACTCTCTCGACGAAATCCAGAAATTCGCGGCGATTCGGCAAGCCGGTCAATGTATCGGTCACGGCCTGTTTTTTCAGCAGTTCCATGTGCCGGGCACGGTCGGTGATATCGCGCACGACCGCCGTAAATTCAGTCTCGCCCTCGACGTCGATTTTGGAAATGGCGATTTCGACGGGAATGACGGAACCGTCCCGATGCTGCCCGTACACGCTATTGCTTTCGTCCATGCGTGGCGGGGTGGTTTGCCGCAAGGTCGTCAACGACGAGTCCGCAAACTTCTGCACGTTACGCGGATGATTGGCGCGAAACCTTTCCGGTAGCAGCGTGACGATAGGCTGCCCGATTATCTCGGCCGACGTGTAGCCGAACAGGTTCTCTGCCGCACGATTGAACAGCGTGATGTTGTGGTGCTGATCGATAGTGACGATCGCGTCGTAAGCCGAGTTCACCACCGCGCTATAGCGTGAGGCGCTGACTTCACGCTCGCGTGTCGAGGTTAGGGCCTGCGCCATTGGAAGGCCGGTCAGGACAACCTCATACGCGCGCCCGTCGCCATTCTCATGGGGACTCGGTTCGAAGGAAAGCCGCCATCGTTGCATACCTGCATGACTATCGAAAGCCAGTTCGACTCTTTGCGTCACGCCAGACTTCAGGCATGCCGCGAGATTCTCGTGAAGTACAGTGTGTCGGTCGGCCGGAACCAGCGTGTCGAGTGCAATGGGAAAACCCGTGGTGTCCGCGTGCACCGCGCCCGTCATGCGGAAAAAGGACGCATTGCAACTGCGAACGGCAAATTCGCTGCGCTCATCGCGCACGACGACGGCAACACTGATCACTACGTCTTCTGCGAACTCGTGCGGGTTGCTGGGCGAATCTGACATTGTCTTACCTTACGAAATCATTAGCTGGTTCGATCGCATATAACTCTGGGGTAATTGTTGCATAACCGGTCTTTCCGGAACGCTCTAACTCATTGCAATTAGCAATTAGCAATGTTCACGCGGAGCCTTTAGCGGCAAACGCTTCCCGAGCGGACTCCACTTTCTCCCGGTTATCTGCGGCCCATTTGAGAATGGCACGCAAGTGGGGTTCCAGGGAGCGTCCTAGCGGCGAGATTTCGTAGAGCACCGCCAGGGGCGCAGTGCTCACGACCGAACGCGTAATAAAGCCGTTGGCTTCGAGCCGACGCAGGCATTGAGTCAACGCTTTCTGGGTGACACCTTCATTGGCTCGACGCAGTGCATTGAATCGCATCGGCCCATTACACAGGTAACCGAGAACCAGAAGAGACCATTTACTCGTAATCTCTTCCAATACCAGACGATTCAATTCGAGGTCTTCAGGAGAGGGTTCTGACATTGACTGGGATACTCCATGCTACCAGGTAGCATTCAGGTGCGTAATTGTGCTCAGGTATCAAATGTATACCATGGTCGCTCCCAGGAACACGGAGAGCAAAAATGTCGTTGAACAATCAGGAAGCCGGGCAACGCGCAGCGTCCCGCAAAACCGTACTCGTCTTTGGCGCGACGGGTCAGCAGGGCGGTGCAGTCGCTCACTCGCTCCTGGCAAAAGGGTGGGCAGTTCGGGCGCTCGTCCGCGATCCGGCTAGCGGGAAAGCGAAGGCGCTTGCGGCAGAAGGCGTGGCGTTATTGCAAGGCGACTTCTCGGACAGCGCGTCGATCCGCAAGGCCATGACAGGTGCTCACGGTGTATTCAGCGTGCAGCCGAGTTCGGGACAGGGGGCTTTGTACGGCATCTCCGACGAGCAGGAGATTCGTTATGGCAAGACCATTGCGGACCTGGCGGTCGAGACCGGCGTCCAGCATCTCGTCTACTCGTCGGTCAATGCTGCCGGTCCCGAGAAGACGGGCATGGGCCATTTCGACAGCAAGGCGGAAATCGAAGCGTATATCCGCAGTCTCGACATTCCCAGTACGATCATTCGTCCGTCGGGCTTCATGGAGCTTCTGATGCTGCCCGGCATGGGACTCGACAAGAACATTTACACGTCGTTTTTGCGGCCCGAGCAGACGGGGCAAGTCATCGCGGTTCAGGATATTGGAAAGATCGTTGCGACGATCTTGTCCGCGCCTGAGCGTTTCGTCGGCCGGACCATTGAAATTGCGGGCGACGAACTGACGGGCCTGCGCCTGCAGGACAGCCTGAGTCGCGCGGCAGGAAAGCCGATTGCGTATTACCGTTTCCCCGATAGCCTGCTCGAAGAGAACGCGTTTCTCGGCCGCCTTGCGGCTCTATTCGACGACGGTCGGCTCGCGGGGCATGCGGACCTGCCGGCTCTGAGAGCCGAATTCGGTCCGCTGCTGAGCTTCGACGAATGGCTGGCGGGTCCGGGCAAAGCGCTTTTCGAAGCCGCCCTTCGGGCAGACGACGCGCCAATCGCTTTGCGTTGACCGCTTATTGCAACTGCGTGTAGAAACCCGCTTATCGCAGCCCGCGCACCGCCTCGAACACCCGCCCGAAGAACCCGTCCGCATGATCCGGATTGAGCCAACGCACGATAACGGCAAGACGCACCGACGGTTCGATCCACATGAACGAGCTGCCCGCGCCGACGCCGAAATAGCTCGTTGCCGGCACGCTCGGGAACATCTTCTGCGCGGTGTTCAACCACACCAGCAAACCATAGAACGGCGCGATCGCACACGGCGTGCGCATGCGGGCGATCCACGCCTGCGAGAGCACGCGTCGTCCGTTTGCGACGCCGTCGTCGAGCAGCATCTGCGCGATCTTCAACTGATCGTTCGCGCCGATCGACATGCCGCCGCCCCAATGCGTGCCGCCCGGTACCGACTGCACGCGCTGGCCGCCGATTTCGACCCATGCGTTGTCGTAACCGACCCAGCGCCAGTCGTCGCTCGCGCCGCAAGGTCGCGCGATGGTGTCGCGGAACACGTCGGGTAGCGGGCGGCCGAACAGATGCAGCAACGCGAGCGACAACTGGTTGATTCGCACGTCGTTGTATTCCCAGAACGTGCCGGCTTTTTGCAGCGGTCTTAGATCGCCCTTGTTGCCCGCCGGCGGTTCGCCGAACGTGACTGCGCGATAGTGGTCGGCCTGGTCCGAGAGGCCGAAGCAGCTGCCTTGCCATTCGCTCGTCTGTTGCAGCAACTGCGTCCAGGTAATGGCGGCGTTGTGCTCGTCGTCGAAGCCGATGCCGGGCACGCGAACGCGAACCGCTTCGTCGGGATCGGGTAACAGACCCTGATCGTGCGCAACACCCGCGAGCAATGCGAGATAAGTCTTGGCGATGCTGAACGTCAGGTCCGCGCGATCCGGCTCGCCCCACGTGGTCAGCACGCGCCCATCGAGCGCGATCGCACCGGACACCGGACCGCGGTCGTGCACGGGACCGAGCAGTGTGTTCCAGGGCGCGGGGTCTTTGACATGGACGCCCCAGTTGCCGGTGACTTCGCGGTCCCAAGTCGATTCGTGATCGATGGAAAACCGGATTGCCTGCTGCAATGCTTCATTCATGGTCGAACACCTGATTGGTTTTTCAGAACTCGCTGACGTTCAGCGTACGGCAAGGCGACGGCGCGCCCACACCAGCGTGAACAGACTGATGACGGCGGCGAACATGAGATACAGGCCGGGCGCGAGGTTGTTGTGCGTGGCGGCGATCAGCGCGGCCACGGCAACCGGCGTGAAACCGCCGAAAATCGTCGTGCCGATGTTATACGCGAAGGCCATGCCGGTGGTGCGCGTCTCGACCGGGAACAGATCGGCCATCAGCGCAGGAATCGGCGCGAAGTAAGTGGCTTTGAGCAGCGCGACCCAGATCACGACGATCAGCAGCATCGGCAGCGACGGATGCGCGTTCACCAGCATGAAGGCCGGATACACCGTGAGAAGAAACAGCACGCCCACCGGCAACATGATGCGCAACCGCCCGACCTTGTCCGACCAATGGCCCACGAGCGGCACCAGCGCCATCATGATGAACCCGGCCACCAGCGTCGCGATGAAGCCCGACGACGGAGACAGTCCGAGTTGACGCGTCGCATACGTCGGCATGTACAGCAGCATGTAATTGGCGGTCGTGGTCAGCACCAGCGAACCGATCGACACGAGCACGCGTTCCTTCTGCGTGGCGAGCAGCACACGGACCGGCGATTCGAGTTTTTGCGCATGCTCGAATTCAGGCGTCTCGTCCATGCGACGACGAATGTACAGACCGATCGGGCCGATCAGCATGCCGAACAGAAACGGAATACGCCAGCCCCAGCCTTCGAGTTGCGCCGGTGTCAGCATGCCGGTCAGCACCGCGCCGAACAGCGAAGCGAGCAGCGTGCTCGCGCCCTGGCTCGAGAACTGCCAGCTCGACATGAAGCCGCTGCGTTCCGGCGCATGTTCGACGAGGAAAGCCGTCGAACTGCCGAACTCGCCGCCCGCGGAAAATCCCTGCAGAAGCCGCGACAGGAACACCAGAATGGGAGCTGCGAGGCCGATGGTCGCATACGACGGAATCACCGCGACCAGCCCCGTGCCGATGGTCATCATCGTCAGGGACAGCGTGAGGGCCGCCTTGCGTCCGTGGCGGTCGCCATACGAGCCGAGCACGAGCGCGCCGACGGGTCGGGCCAGATACGAGAGCGCGAACGTGCCGAGCGTGAGCAGCAACGAAACGGTGTGGTCCTGCGTCGGAAAGAAGAGCCGTGAGAGCGTCGACGCGAAATAGCCGTAGACCACCAGATCGTAGAACTCCAGCGCATTGCCGATCGACGTCGCCGCGATGAGCCGGCCGATATGGCGCGGCTGTGCCGTGTCGTGCGATGTGTCGATAGCGGAGGTATCAGTGCTCATGACGGCGGGCTCCAGTGAGTTGACGGGGCAGGCTTGCCGCAGGGTTGTGATCCGACGCGTCGCTTTCGCGCGAGCCCAGGTCCCAGTACAGGCCGGCCATGATGCGCAAACCTTCGCGAACCACCGGCGCGAGCAGATGCTCGTTCGGCGCGTGCTGCGAGCAGCCGGGATACGAATGCGGCACCCACAGCGTGGGCATGCCGAGCACATCGGCGAAGACGTCGTTGGGCAGCGTGCCGCCCAGGTTGGGCAGCAGCACCGGCGCCGCCCCGGTGGTCTGCGTGAGCGAGCGCAACGCCCACTGCACCCAGGCGTTCTCCGGATCGACGCGCGTGGCGGGCATGCCGCGCTCCACTTCGACGTCCACCATCGTGAAACCGTGTGCGTCCAGATGACGGCGCACGATACCCGCGAGATCGAGCCAGTCGGTGCCGACCACGAAGCGCAGTTGCATGTGCGCGAAGGCGGCCGGCGGAATCGCGTTGACCGGTTTTTCCGGATTGCCCGTGCTGAACGCGAGCACTTCGAGATTGTTCCAGCCGAACACCCGCTCGGCCGGTGTCAGGCCCGGCTCGCCGTAATCGGCGTCGACGTCCGGTTCGCCCGGATTGCCGCCGACGGTGATGTCGGTCAGCGCGCGCCGCACGGACTCCGGCACGGGCGGCGGACGCAGTCCGTCGATGGTGATCTTGCCGTGTTCGTCGACCATCGACGCAATCGCGTTCGCGAGCACGATGCCCGGATTGCGCAGCAGGCCGCCCCAATTGCCCGAATGATGCGCACCGTCGCGCAGTTTCACATCGAGCCGGAAGTTGATCACGCCGCGCGAACCGAGGAACAGCGTCGGCCGCGATGCGGCGAGTCGCGGGCCGTCGGACGCGATCAGCACGTCGGCGGCAAGCTCGTCGCGCAACTGTTCGCACAGTGTGCGTAGGCCGGGTGAGCCGACTTCCTCGCCGGTCTCGAATAGCAGCTTGAGGTTGAAACCGAAACGCCCGCCGCGTGCTTCGCGTGCGGCAGCGAGTGCCGCGAGATTGATGCTGTGCTGACCTTTGTTGTCGGCGGTGCCGCGGCCGTACCAGCGCTCGCCGTCGACAATGACCTGCCAGGGCGAGCGGCCCTGCGCCCATTGCGCGTCGTAGCCGCGTACCACGTCGCCGTGACCATAGCCGAGCGCGGTCGGCAGATCGTCGCCTTCGTGCAGATGCGCAATCAGGAACGGGCCGGCGCCGGCATGCGGGTTGTCGACGATGCGGCAGGCGAAGCCCCATGCCTCCAGCAGAGGTGCAAGTTCTTCGTCGAGATAGGCGCGCAATTGCGCGTGACTGCCAGGCTCCTGGCTTTCCGTGCGCAACGCGACGCGGCGGCGCAGGTCTTCGAGAAACGCGCCGGAATCGTAATGCTGCTCGGCAAGTTGAATAGCGGTGTCGCGCGTCACTGTGGTCTCCGTCGGAAGCTTGAGGGGCGGTCGACGGGCATCGGGAGCGCGCGTTCGGCCGTCGTGGAAGACCCATGCTGGGGTGGCCGATATTTCTGAACAATTACAATATTTCTCAGTAAGCTTTGCCAAAACGGCAAAGCTCGGCCGTCCTGTTTTTTATCGACGCCAGACGTCTTAGGGTTTTCATGGATCAGACAGCGCTGCGTTATTTTCTCGAAGTCGCTCGCAACGGATCGCTCAGCAAGGCGTCGGAGCGGCTCTTCGTGGCGGTCTCGGCACTCAGCCGGCAGATCGGCAAGCTCGAAGACCAGATGGGCACGCCGCTTTTCGAGCGGCGTCCGCGCGGCATGGTGCTGACCGACGCCGGCCGGCTGCTCGCGAATCACGCGCGGCGCAGCGCGCTCGAAGACGAACGGATTACCGGCGAGATTCGCGGCCTGAGCGCAACCGGTCGCGTGACGCTGCGGATCGCCAGTTCGGAAGGCATCGCACCGGATTTTCTGCCGCAGGTGTTTGCATATTTCCTCAAGTCGTATCCGGGCGCGCATTTTCAGCTCGACGTGTCGGCACCATCCGTGGCGACGCAACGCGTGCGCGAAGGGACTCACGACGTTGCCGCGTGTTTCAGCATGGCGCCGGAAAAGGACGTGCAGGTTCATTACGCGCAGCGCGCGCCGGTGTATGCGTTGATGCGGCAGAGTCATCCGCTGGCCTCGCGCGACAGCGTCTCGCTGGCCGATCTGATGTCCTGGCCGTTGGCGCTGCCTAACCAGGGTGTGACGTTGCGTCAGTTATTCGACATTGCCTGCAGTCTGGAAGAGGTGATCGTCGAGCCGGTTTTCACGAGCAACTATCACGTCGCGTTGCAGAATTTCGTGCGCCATACGAATGCGATTTCGCTGACTGGTTATCTGACGGTGAGGGGACGGCTGGAGTCGGAGGGACTGGCCGTGGTGCCGGTGTCGAATGCCGAGTTGCATCAACGGACGCTGCAGGTGCAGACGATGGCGGGGCGAACGCTGCCGCAGGCGCTTGGCGCGTTTATCGACCTGTTGACGCGGGCGATCGAGAGGCCGGAGTTGCTGGATGGGGTTTGAGTGGAGGCAGGCCAGAATTCGCCATTGATTCGCCATAATTAAAAAAAATCTATAAAATTCAACAAACAACTCGCTTTGATATTCGCCACATGCATGCCAGCAACATGATCGAGCCGGCCTTCCCCAACGACGTGGAACTGATCCCGCTGCTCGAAAAAGTCACGGATCTATCCACGGGGTGCGCCAGGCTCTCCACCAGCATTGGCCAGCCTTCGAGAAATGCGCTCGAGCCACTATTGCGGGCGATGAATTCGTACTACACCAACAAGATCGAAGGGCAGCAGACGTATCCAGCCGATCTGGAGGCGGCGATCCAGAAACGGTTTTCGCCCCAGCACGACATTCATCGACGCCAGCAACTGGCCATCGCACACATGGAACTCGAAACGAAGTTCGAGCCCATCGCAGTGAACTCCCCGTGGGCCGTCCAGTTCGATGAAGCCTGGCTTTGCAGGCTCCATGGGGACCTGTACGAAAGCTTGCCCGAAACATCCCGCGTGATTCTGGATGCCAGCGGCCAAAGTCGAGGCGTGCTTCAGGCGGGGGCGCTTCGAACGATCGATGTGACGGTCGGCACGCATCTCGCCCCGTCGCCCGAAATGCTGTCCGACCTGTTGCGGCATTTTGCATTTCGCTACGGTGTCGAAAACTACTCGATAAGCAGGAAAATCATCGCGGCCGGCGCGGCGTTGCACCGGCTTTCGTGGATCCATCCCTTCCCCGACGGCAATGGCAGAATCAGCCGGCTGCAGAATCATCTGCTTCTCTCGCACCTTCGATTGACGAACGGACTCTGGTCGCCGATGCGAGGCCTCGCACGCCGTCAGGACGACTATTACGCGGCGCTCGCCGCGGCGGACAGTCCGCGCAGAAACGATCTCGATGGACGTGGCAATCTCAGTTCGAGTGGCCTCGCCAGATTTGTCGATTTCTGGCTGGATGTCTGCATCGATCAGGTGTCGTTCATGACGGCGCAACTCGATTTCGGCACGCTGGAACATCGTTACAGCAGCTTTGCGCTGCAGATCGTGCATGACTTCGGACGCGTCATGTCGTCCGCGCGCGGTGCGATTCAGGCGGAACCGCTGGGACGGGCGCTGTATCGCCTGTTTCAACTCGGGCGACTCGAACGCGGTGAGTTTAAAGCGATGCTCGGCGCGTCGGACAGAACGGCATCGCGAATGGTGGCCCAACTCATCGACTGGCAATTGCTGAAGAGTCAAAGTCGAACCGGGGCGCTCGAACCGGGACTGCCGTTTTTCAGTTTGCGCTTCCTGTTTCCTGGCCTGTGGCCCGAGGCCGAGGGCGTGCCGGTCCCGGTACCCGTATCGAGTGGCAAATCGCGCGACTAATCCCCACCCCCATTCAGCACGATCGCAAACCTCGCCTCCTCACCGACCCGTTCCACCTCCAGCGTGCCGCCCAGGCCGCTGGTAATCGCGTTGGCGATATAAAGCCCTAACCCGAGCCCGGCCTTATTACGCAGATTCCTCGCCGACGCGGCGTTCAACGGCAACGTCATCGCCCCCGGTTGAAACATCGAGTCGGGCAGCAGCCGGTTCGTGATTTCGATGCGCCGGCTATTGCCGCTACGCCGCGCGCTCACGTGAATTGGAAAGCGCAGGTCGCCGTGATGCCGCGCGTTGCTCAGCAGATTCGACATGGCCTGCATCAGACGGTCTGCATCGGTGGGCCAGTCGCCGAGGTCGTCGATGGTCACGCTCATCTGCACGCCGGGATACGACTCGCGCTCGTGTTCGAGTGCGGCTTCGAGCAGCGGCGTGAGCGCGTTCTGGCGAATGTCCATGGTCAGGCCGATGCCCGTGCGCAAACGGCTCACATCGAGGATGTACGAGATCAGCGACTGCATGCGCCGCGACGAGTATTCGATCCGCTTCGCGCCGACATCGCTCGAAATGAGACCGCGTCCGAGCAGCGTCACGACCATGTTGATAGCCTGCAGCGGATCGCGCAGGTCGTGTCCCATGATGGCCAGCAGCGTGGCGCGTTCCTGTTCGGCCGCGCGAATGTGGGCGAAGGCGACCGTCTGCAGGATCGCGCGCAATTCGCGCGCGGCAAAGCGGTCGGTCGCGGCCCATGCCCGGCTGCTGCCGCGCACCGTTTCGCGCCATACCTCGAACGATTTGCGCGGCCGCAGATGGCCGCCATTGCCCGCAGCGTCGTCGGGTCGATCCGGTTGTCCGGCCCACTCGACGGTTTCGACCAGTTCCGCGCGCCACCAGACGATGGTGATGGGCAACGTGTTATCCAGTTGCAACGCGAGAATGCCGGGCATGTCGCCGATCCCGGTGCGAAGGCCCGCGAGTTCGGGCGCGTCGCGCGAAACGGAATCCGTTGCAAACACATCGAGTTTGCGGACGGTCAGATAGTCGGCCACCTTCAGCGCGGCCGCCCGGTCGAACTCGGCCGGAAACGAGCCGACGCGCTGGCCTACCAGTACCGACAACGCATCGGCTTCCACCAGTTCGCTGATCTCGCGATGGGCGGCCAGCAGTCCCGCGGTCGGGTCTTGCGCGGATGACAGCGCGCTCGCCACCTGGCCGCGCAGCGTTTCGATACGGCGCTCGGCGTGTGCGCGCTGCGACAGCTCGTTGCGTTCCACGGCGAGCGATAAGACCTGCGCGAGCACGACGCAGGACACGCGCACCGCGTGCGGCACCGACAACACGCGAGTGTGATGACACGCAATGAGTCCCCACAGCTTGCCGTCGACCACGAGCGAGACGCTCATCGACGCCGCCACGCCCATGTTCTGCAGATACTCGATGTGGATTGGCGAGACGCTGCGCAAAATCGAATTGCTCAGGTCCAGCGGCGTGTCCTGCCTCGTTTCGGCCATCTCGATCGCGACGGGCGGCGCCGCGACATCGGCGATATGGCGGATCGGATTGAGCACGTACAGTTGCCGGGCCTGAGCCGGGATATCGCCGGCGGGATAGCGCAGGTTCAGATACGGCGTGAGATGCGCCGAGCGGGTCTCGGCGCTCACCGTGCCGCTGCCGTCGGGCAGAAACCGGTAAGCCATCACGCGGTCGAAGCCGGTGAGGATCTGTATCGCGTCGGTCGCGACGGCCAGCAATTGCTCGAGCGAGGCCGACGCGCCGCGGTGCAACTGCGCGATGCTCCGTTCCACCAGCTTGGCGTAGTGGGTCGTGGACGGCGCATCGGGCGGTTTGGCTTCCCATTCCGCGAGCAGCGTCGCGTTCGACCAGTGCAACGTGAGTTCGAACAGTTGGCCTTTGCCGCCGGTACAGGCCAAGGCATCCAGCTTCAGATCGGAATCGTTCAGTGCCCGGGCGATGGCGTCGCGTGCAACCGGGTCGAAGTGCCTGCCTGTTACCGCCGTGCCCAACGCGGGGACGCGGCCTAACTGTGCGGCGGCGTTGGCCGAACGCGCCACTACGCGGCCGTCGCGATCGAACGCGACCAGCGCGCCATGCTCCTGAATCAGGCCGAGCGCATGGATCGGTTCGCTATCGCAGTTTTCAATGGATGATGCCATGGGCCGGCTGGGTGGCCTCGGGGTTGACTGTCTCAGGTTGGGACCGCGAAGCACACGCCGGGTCGCAGGCAGTGTGAAGGTGGGTTCATGGCCGGGGCAAGGTGGCCGGGTTCGAACCCGGTCGGAACCCGGCGGTGAAGACGCGTCTCGGGATAGGACGGCCTCCTGACTATCTGTGAACGGAAACGCTCACAGAGTCTCCCATCATCGCCACCACATAGCAACCTCTCATATAGCGCGCCGGCCGTGCGGTTTACCGGGCCGGGTGCTTGGCCTGCCAGCCCTTCAGGAACGCGACTTCATCACGCTGCGCCTTGATGATGTTGCGGGCGAGTCGCTTGAGGTCCGGATCCTTGCCGTATTTCAACTCCACTTCCGCCATATCGATCGCGCCCTCGTGATGCGGAATCATATGCGCGACGAAGTCCTGGTCCGCGTTGCCGGTGTAGGCGGGGGCGCTCATGCCGTGCATCATTTTTTCGTCGGCGGTTTTGAATGCGGGAGTGGATTCGCCGCCCGCTGCTGCGGAGTCGGAGCCGGAGTCAGAGTCGGCCGGATGGGACATGTCCATGCCGGGCATCGACGCATGTTGCTGCGCGTAAAGCGGTGCGCACGCCAATGCCAGGGCAGCGACGCTGAAGAGACCGAGAGCGCGAAGGTTTTTCATAGTGAATGTCCATGGTGGGAAACGATCCGGTTGACCGGGGCCGAGCGAGACTATGTCGCGTGAGCCCGCCGGGCGCAACAGGCAGAACGTAAGCTTGAAGCTTCCCACGGCGGGAAGGTCAAGCTTTTCGGCTCGAACTTGGGACAAGTCCTAGAGACGCACGCCTGGCGCGAATCGATAATCGACGCCCGTCACCGGCCGCCCAAAGCGCCGCCTCAATGCCACCTTTCCCCCCGACTATGCCGACCGACCCGACTGCGCTTTCCGATACGCTCGCCCGCTGGTACGACGAGGCCGAACAGGCCCGCCTCGAAGGCCTGGCCGACGCGGCACGCTCGGGACTCGAGCGGATTCTGGCCCACGATCCGCGTCATCCGGGCGCGTTGTTCTCCTGCGGCCTGCTGGCCTTCGACGCGAAGCAGTTCGACGGCGCGTACGAGTGGGTGTCGCGCGCCATCGAGGTCGCGCCACAGGCCGCGTTCTACGACGCGCTGTGTGTCGTCCAGATCAAGCGGCGCGCATTCCCGAGCGCCGTGGAGGCGGCCCGCGAAGGCCTCGCGCTCGATCCCACGTCGCGCAATCTGCACTATTGCCTCGGGGTGGCGTTGCAGGTGTCGGGACACCCCGAAGAAGCCGCGCTCGCCTATCGCCGGCTGCTCGAACTCCAGCCGGACGATGCGCAGACCCGTGCGCAGACCCGTGCGCAGGCGCATGCGAATCTGGCCGTCGTCATCAAAGATCTCGGTTTTCTGGATGACGCCGAGCGGCATCTGAAACAGGCCCTCGCGCTCGCGCCGGCGAATCTCGGCGCGCGCGCGAGCCTCGCTACCGTGCTGCTGGCTGCCGGTCGCTACGAAGAGGCGTGGCCGCTTTTCGAAGACCGCTGGGCGAATTTCGTCGGCGAGGATGGGAGCCCTGTCGATGCGCGCGTGACACTGCCGATGCCGCAATGGCGCGGCGAACCGGTGCAGGCGGCGGGAGCGCGTCTGCTGGTGTTGCCGGAGCAGGGTCACGGCGACAGTCTGCAGTTCGTCCGCTACCTGCCGCTGGCGCTCGAACGGTTCGAGCGCGTCGGGTATATCTGTCCGCCGTCGTTGCGACGTCTCTACGAAGAGTCGTTATGCGCGCGCTGGCCCGGCCTCGTGATGCTCGACGACACGTGGCCCGAGGCCGCCGACTGGGACTGGCATTGCCCGCTGATGTCGCTGCCGCTGGCGTTCGGCACGCGGCTCGACAGCGTTCCCCATGACGTTTATCTGAATGCCGAACCCCATCGCGTGGCCGTTTGGGGCGAGCGGCTGGCATCGGCCTGGAGTCCGCCATTGCCGCGTGTGGGCATAGTCTGGGCCGGCGGCCATTCCGGCCTGACGGAGGACCGCGCGCGTAGCCTGAGCCCACGGCAGCTGGCGCCGTTGCTGGCGCTCCCCTTCGTGAACTGGATCAGCCTGCAGAAAACCGACGATCCCGCCAAGCGCGCCGACCCGTCGGTACAGGCCCGTCTGATCGATTGCATGGACGCCGTAACGGATTTCGCCGACACCGCCGCGCTCATCGCGAACCTGGATCTGGTAATCGCCGTGGATACCTCGGTCGCCCATCTGGCCGCGGCGATGGGCAAGTCGGTGTGGCTGCTCAATCGCTTCGCCGGTTGCTGGCGCTGGTTGCGCGATCGGGACGACAGCCCGTGGTATCCGGGCGTGCGCATCTTTACGCAGACCCGGCGCGGCAACTGGGACGAAGTGCTGGAACGGGTTTCCGAGGCGTTGCTGCAGAGGTTCGGACGAAGCGCCGAACGAATGGAACGTGCACCGGCTTCGCCATCCCCGTGATATCGCCCGCTCAATCCCGCTTGCCGAGATCGGCGAAACGGATGCAGCGAGCCTCGCAGGCCTCGGCGAACGCGGTGTCGTAGGTCGAGAAAAACACGGTGCCGGTTCGGCCCAGCAGCTTGAAAAGATCGACCAGCGCGGTCCGCGCCGGCGCATCTAGCCCTCCAACCGGTTCGTCGGCGATCAGAACCCGGTTAACGCCCACCGACGCGCCTGTCAGAAACACCTTCTTGCGGGTGCCGAACGACATCTGCTCGAAGCGTTTCTCCAGATGCGGCGTCAGGCCGAAGCGCCCGGCGAGCGCCAGCGTCGTGTCGTCGAGCGTGGTTCCCCGCGCCGCCGCGACTTCCTCGAGATAAGCGCGGCCGGTCTGTTCCGGCTGTGTCATGCAATCTTCGGGCACGTAGGTCAGCACCCGGCTCGCGTCGGCCGACGCCGCGGCCAGCGAGTGGCCGCCGATCCATACCTCGCCGGCATCGGGCGCGAGCGTGCCGGCGAGAATGCCGAGCAGGGTCGACTTGCCGCTGCCGGATTCGTCGTCGAGCGCCACGCATCCCGTGGCCTGCTCGTAGTGCAATCCCTGGAAAATAACGCGCTCGTCGTAGCGCTTGCTGAGGTTGTCGAATCGGAGCATGGATCTGGAGCGAAAGTCGTTGAGGGCGTGCGCCCGGAGTGTAGCAGTGCGCTTGCGAAGCGCATCCGCCGGTCGATTCGGCAATTTTTGCTTTTAGATCCCCCGCATGCGGTATTTTTTCGATGCAATCGTCTCAAAATGAGACGGATGGTAAAGCGTAAGCAAAAAGCTGCGCTAATTTAGCGCCTCGGCGATCCGGCATCAGAAGCTGGACGTCGGAACCATGAGCGGGTACGCCACGCGCCGGGGAAGCGCTAGCGGTAGCCCAACGCTCGCTCAGGGTAACGGCCGAGCAATGCGTGAGTTGAAAAACAGAACGTCAGAAGCGAGGTTAGTCGAGAGAGATCAGATCGATGCGGCACAGCATCGACATCAGATGCCGAGGACCTGAGAGAAATAGTGGCGATGATGCGAACGAGCCCGCAGAGGCTCGTCGCACTTCTCCCATCTGCACCACCTTCCCGATGCAACCCCAACTCAAAACGCCATCTGTCCCTTCCGGCAAAGCGTTGTCCGCTGGCCGCGAGCGCGGTTTCAGTCATTTTGACCGGTTTAATTAGGGCGCGGTTAAAAGTAGATGCGCGCCGTACGCGGCATTTTTAACGCTGATAAACTGTGCCGCGGAGTGCCCGTGCGACCGTGTTCACCGGCGCCTGCTCTCCATGATCCGACCTCGTGAAGGGGCGGATAGACGGTAGAAATGGGCTTTGTCCGTGATTTGCAAGGCGCGCCAGCGCTTCATACTGCACGGTAATGCGAGCTGCTCCAGGGACTCATGGTTGGGCGTCCCACTATCTTGATGAGCCCGCACGGCGTCGCTTCGAACGATTCCTCCCGCCAACCTCTGCCAGCTGACTCAAAACGTACCGGGACCGCGCCTGCGGTCCGCTTTTGGAAGTGACTCATGAAGCCGGGAAAGAACTCGCTTAGGAAAAAACGCGTACGCCAGATCGCGTGCGCCATCGGTGCGGTGCTCGTTGCCACCGTACTTGCATTCAACTTGCCCGGCCAGCGCCCGAAGTCGGACGGCGCCGCGCTCACGGGTCTCGCGAGCCAGATGCGGCACGATCCCACCGCCTGGACGCATGACGAAAAAGACGCTTCACAAATGCTGCGCGATATTCGCGACGCCGACGTCGCCGCGATCGGCGTCAGTCCCAGCGCGATTCTGGTGTCGCGCCGCGATGGTTCGAAATACTTCGTCACCGACCACAACGCGACGTTCTCGCATGCGCTGCTGCTCGGCGAACCCAAGGCCGACCAGGCCGCGGCGCCGTATCAACTGGTCTGGCTGCCCGACGCGGACATTCGCAGCGGCGGCGCGCGCTGGATCGAGGTGTTCGATCAGGTGCGCGATGCCATCAGCGTGTTGCTGCCGCTGTTGCTGATCGGCGGAATGGTGTGGTTCATGCGGCGCGAAATGCGCGGCGGCGCGAGTCTCCTGAGCCGTGCGCCCACACTGCGTTTCGACGACGTGATCGGCGCCGGCGAAGCCAAAGCGGCACTCGCCGATATTCGCGGTTATTTGTCCGACCCGAAGCAGTTCACGGCGATGGGCGTGCGCGCACCGTGCGGCATTCTGATGGTAGGCGGCCCGGGCGTCGGCAAGACGCGGCTCGCGCAGGCGCTGGCCGGCGAATGCGGCGCGAGTTTCATTTCGATCACCGGCAGTTATTTCAGCGCGAAGTACTACGGCGTCGGGATCCAGAAGGTCAAGCATCTGTTCGAGCTGGCGCGCAAGAATGCGCCGACGGTGATTTTCATCGACGAAGCCGACGGACTTGCCAAGCGCACCGATACCGGCGGCGGCCCGGTGGAAGCGGAAAGCAACCGCATCATCAACCAGCTGCTCGCCGAGATGGACGGTTTCGCGTCGAACGAAGGCGTGATCATCGTCGCGGCGACCAACCATCCGGACAATCTGGACGAAGCGTTGCGCCGGCCCGGCCGCTTTGATCGCACGGTGCAGGTGCGTCTGCCGGATCGCGAAGACCGCGCGCGCATTTTCCGTTTTTACGCGGAGAAATTGAAATCCAGGGCTGCGGATATCGACTACGATCAGCTGGCGCGTCTGACTACCGGTCTGTCGCCGGCCACGGTCGCGATGGTCGTGAATCAGGCGGGACTCGTCGCGCGCAAGGCCGGCGATACGCAAATCGCCGCGAAGCATTTCATGGAAGCGATCAAGATTGCCCGTATCGGTGACGTGAGCGGCGCCGAGCGCGCGCTGAGCGAAGACGAGCGCAACCGGATCGCGGTGCACGAAGCGGGGCATGGTCTGGTTGCCGCGCTGCTCGGCACCGGCACGCTGGAAGAAGTGACTATCCTGCCGCGTGGCGGCGCTTTGGGTGTCGCGCTCATCACGAAGCAGCAGGACAAGCATCTGTATCGCGAAACCGAAATTCGCAACGAGATTCAGGTGCTGCTCGGCGGGCGCAACGCGGAGATTCTGTCGTTCGCGGAAGCGTCGAGCGGTGCGGCGTCCGATTTGCAGGAAGCGTCGCGTATCAGCCTCGATATGGTGTCGAAGTTCGGTTTCAATAGCGACGGCGATCTGTTCAGCCTCGCGGCTTTGCCGTCGCAGTACGCGGGTTTGCAGATGAAGGGCGCCATCGAGCAGGCCAACGTGCTGCTCAAGGAACTGAACGAGCTGTGCTACGGCTTGCTGCATGCTTACGAGCCTGTGCTGCGCGCCATCGCCGACGAGTTGCTCGAACAGGAAACCGTGCCGGGCGAGACGGTTTACCGACTGATTCGCGAGCACAAAAGCACCCTCAAGATCGTCCACGAGCCCGCTGCGGCTTGATCCGGACCGAGCGGGGCGGCGCACGCCTCGCTCGCTTCTCACGTTTGCACTTCACTAAGGTTTGCTGGGCTCCGCTTCGCCTTTGGGCGGCAAGGGCTGATCCAGGCCTGGCTCGACGGGTGTGGGAATCGCGTCCCCGATCGGCTTGGAAATCTCGGTGGGCGGGCTGCCCGGGTCTTCTTCGGCGCGGCGCTCGGGTTCGTGCGAGGAATTCTGCGGATGAGTCACGAAGCGTCTCCGGTGGGTGAAGGTGACTCACTTCGAAGCAAGCGGTGTTCCTCGAACACACACAGGTTGCCGTCAGGCGCCGTGCCCGCCCGCCAGAACGCCGGATTTCAAGATCATCTGTGCGGCCGCCGCCACCACGAACACCAGCACCACCACGCGGAACGCGGCGGGCGGCAAGCGGTCCCGCAGCGGCCGCACCAGCAGCATGCCGGCAATGACCGGGATGCTCGCGCACGCCGAGATCACGAGGTCGCTCCAGCTGGCATGCGCGCCGCCGCTGAAGGTGGCGACCAGCGTCACGATCGACACCACCAGAATGATCGCGATGCGTTTGGTGAACGCTTTGCCGGTGGCGCCCGTGGCGATCAGGTACATGGCCAGCAACGGTCCCGGCACCGACGCGATACTTTCCATCAAGGCCGCGCCGAACCCCAGCACCAGACCGGCGGGTCCGGCCCAGCGAGGTGTCAGCGTGAGGCGCGGGGCGGCCAGCAGCAGCAAGGCCGCGAGCATCAGAAAAGCACCGGCGGCGGCCTGCGCGCGATGCGGCACAAGGGCGATCAGCACGCTCACGCCGACGATATTGCCCACCACCGTGCCGATCAGCGGCAGGGCGATGCGGCGCACGGTCGGCAGCAACTCGCCACCTTCCAGCGCCTGCGGAATATTGCCGAGAATGATCGGCATCGACAGCAGCAGCACGGCGTCCTTGATCGGCAGGAAGTGACTCAGGATCGGCATTGCGACGAGCGGCACGCCGATGCTGACGACGCCTTTGACCATGCCGCCGACCAGCAGCGCGACGACGATGCCGACGAGCGCCACGGTGTCGAGCGCCTGCAGATCCGCGCCGAGCGCGCCGTTGGCGAAAGTGAAGTGAAGCATGGGCGAAAGTCCGCGCGGCTAGGTTTGTTTTTAGTTGTCTGGCCGACCGGTGGCCGCCTGAGTGAGGCCGAATGATACCGCGCCGGAAAGACACGTCGTGGGCAACGGCCGGGCGGGTTTCCGCGGAATCAGGCGCTGTCCGAAGCGGTGCTTTCGTCGTTGAGACCGCGCGCCTGGCGGGCGGCGAACGTAGCGGGTGCGGTGGGTGCAGCGTGCGAAGACGCGGCAGGGGCTGCTCCAGCAGACTCCCCGCGCGTTTTCAGCCGCAGGATCGGCGCTTCGATCAACCGCCAGGACAGCAGCGCCAGCGCCAGCGAAATCCCGAACGAAGCCACGATACCGACCGCGTGCGCCCAGACTGGAACCGTGCCGCCGAACCAGGCCTGCGCATGCCGGTTGCGCGTCAGATCGGGAATCAGGTTGTGATACAGATAAAACCCGTAGCTGATACGCCCGAGTCCCGCGAGCCAGCGGGTCTCGAGCACGCCAATGACCACGGCATTGCGGCAGCAGGCGATCGACCCCACCAGCGCCGCGATACACGCGCCATACGCGGCGTTCACGACGGTATACGCGAACGGGTTAGCGAGTTCGCTCCAGTCCGGCTCCGTCATGCAGAACGCGACCAGACACACGCACAACGCGAACAACGTCGCGCCGCTGCCGAGCGCGGCGCGTAGACGGCTGGCGGGTTGCGCGATCAGCAATCCGCAGAGACCGCCTGACCCGAGCAGCCAGAAATTGGTCAACGAATGCGTGTAGACGGTGATGTCCTGCCAATGCGCCGCGCGCATCGCCAGCAGCGCAGCGAGCCCGACGGCCACGATCGCCACACACACCGCGCGATGCCGCGTCGTTGCGAGCAGCAGCAGGAGCGGCGCGAACACCAGATAAAACTGCTCTTCGATCGCGAGACTCCACAAATGCGAGTACCGCCCGGGCCAGAAATGGATGACCGAGCCGATCCAGATATTCGACAGATACGCGAAGTGATACGGCATGCCGCCGGCTAGTTCCGGACTGCCGATGCCGAACGCCATCAGTCCCGCCATCACGATCAGCATCAGGTAATAGATCGGGAATATGCGCAGCGTCCGGCGCCACAGGAAGCGCTTCAACCCGGCGCCGAAACGACTCTTGCCGGCCTCGATACGCGCGCGTTGCGCCGACAGAATGCCGATGATCAGAAAGCCGCTCAGCGCGAAAAAAATCCATACGCCCAGATGGCCGATTTCTCCGACGTCGCCGAACAGGCGATGCTGAAGAAACACCATCAGGACCGCAATCGCGCGCAAGCCGTCGAAGCCTGCGATTCGTGGAGAGGCTGCTTGTGAAGCGGCCATCCTTGGGTGGGTCGAGTGCATGCAAATCATCGTACGATGAAAAAAAGCGAAAAAAATCGTCCTGCGCAGGATGTGAATTTTTTCCGTGATCATTACCGATCGGCTCGGACGAAGGAGCGCGCGAAGCTGCAAAACTTGCCGCAGATTTGCGCTGTTCCATCGACTCGACGTGCAAGCCCTCGCCGCTATCCGCCACCCGATTACCACTGGCCGACAGTCTCTTTTCAGATCGCCGCTGCTCTCGATGTAATTAGAGGCGGCCTGTCAGCGCAATCGATGCGCACGCAACGAGAGGGCGGGAACGATTTATTCTCGTGAGGCTCCTACGAGGTTCCTACGATGGCCCGACGATGGCCGGGCCGCCTCTCTTCGTGCGTCGGAAAACGCGCCCTCCCAGCGAGAATCTGAATGGAAACACGCCGCGGACGTTCGATTGAAGTGGATTTTTTTCGCGGTGTCGTGCTGATCGTCATCGTGCTGGATCACATCCCGGGCAGCACGCTGTCCCATCTGATGCTGCATGCTTACGCGATGTGCGACTCGGCGGAAGTGTTCGTGTTTCTCGGCGGCTATGCATCGGCGGCCGCGTACACCGCGGTGCTGGCGGGCCGCGGAGAGAACGCCGCGAAAATGCGTTTTTTCAAACGATGCTGGGAGATTTACCGCGCTTACCTGCTGACCGCCGTGCTGACGCTGGTATCCGGCGCGATCCTCGCGGTCCTGCATCTGAACCGGCCGATGGTCGAGTTGACCGGCTGGACGCCGTTCGCGCTGCAGCCGCTGCGCTCGGCGCTGAATATCGCGGTGCTGCGCCAGCAACCGTATCTGTCGAGCGTGTTGCCCATGTACGTGATCTTCGCGTTGAGCGTTCCGTTCATCGTGCCGCTCGCGCGTCGTTCGTCGCTGCTCGCGCTCGGGTTGAGCGTGCTGATGTGGGCATTGTCCCGCCCGCTCGCCACGCTATTCAGTATTGACGATATGTCCGACTGGGCTTTTAATCCGTTTGCCTGGCAATTAATGTTCGTCTTTGGCATTCTCTGCCGGGTGCAGCCTGTCAGCGAACGCTTTCACACGACCCGCACCGCGCGCTGGCTCACGCGCGTGGCGGTGGTCGCGGTGCTCGCCTTCGCTATCGTTAAACTTTTCGTGCTGACCCAACCGTTGCCTGGCGTCCTCAAACAGAACCTGTCTCTCGACCGCGTGATCAACTTCATCGTCATCGCCTGGGTGGCCGCGCAATTCGTGCGCATGGGCAGTATCGCGTGGCTCGCGCAACGGCTGCCGGCCGTCGTGACCGTGGGCCGCACGGGGCTGGTGTGCTTCGTTGCCGGCACGCTCGTGTCGCTGGTGGTCGATACGGCCACGCCGCATATGTTCAACGGTTTTCGCGGCCTGCTGGTCGGACTGGGTGGCGACCTCGTCGCCATCGGCGCACTGTTGATGATCGCGCGCGGCTGGAACCTGTGGAAAGAGCAGCAGGCGCGTGCCGCCGCGAATAGCGCGGAGTGTGGATGACGGCGCTCAAGCGGTCACATGCGCGGTCACAAGCGCGGTCACAAGCGCGGTCACATCAGCGGGCAGATGAGCGTTCACTACGATCGACGCGTTCGTTTCTCGAAGCGCATGCGGCCCGCTGGCTGATCGCGGCAACGATAGGCGCCGGCGGCGCGCTAGCCGCTCTGTGCGCGCCGCCCGCATTCGCCGCGCACGGCAGCAATGCGAAGCCGGATGCGAGAGCCGACGCGAAACCCGAAGTCAAACCCATGGCCAGACCGGAAGCGCATCTCGCGATGCGCTGCGCCGAATTCGCCGGCGCCGTGTTACCGCCCGAGTTGATCGCGCTACCCACGGCGGGCGTGTTGATCGAAAGCGCGGCGATGATCGGCGCGACCGCGCCCGGTAATCAGCAGGGCGGCGAATATTGCCGCATCACCGGCCGCATCAAGGCGCTCAAGGCGAGCACGCCCGACATCCGCTTCGACCTGAATCTGCCGCGCCGCTGGAACGGCCGCGCGCTGCAGATAGGCGGTGGCGGCTATAACGGGTCGGTCGTGAGCGGCACCGGCGTGATGCCGTTCTCGCCGGACCGCGCGCCGCTCGCGCAAGGCTATGCGACCTTCGGCGACGACTCCGGTCACGTCGGCGATTCGTCGCTCGCGGTGTTCGGTCTGCTCGACGAGGCGGTGACCAACTTCGGCTTCGCCCATCTGAAGAAAACTCACGACACCGCCCTGGCGCTGATTGCCCGCGCGTATGGCCGGCCGCCGCAGCGCATGTATTTCGCCGGCGGCTCGACCGGCGGCCGCGAAGGCTACACGGTCATGCAGCGCTATCCCGACGACTACGACGGCGTGATCGCCAACTCGCCGGCGCTGAATTTTTCCGGCGTGCGTCTGCTCGGCGTCAAGCTCGGCCAGGCCGAGTATGCGACGCCCGGCGGCTATATTCCGCCGTTGCTGCTCGACCACGTGTACCGGCGCACGCTATCCGAATGCGATGGACTCGACGGCGCGGTCGACGGCATTGTCAGCGACGTCGCCGCGTGCCGTACGCATGAAGCGGACATCGTCGAATCGTTGCGTTGCACGGGGCACGAATCGCAGCACGCGGACTGTCTGACCGACACGCAACTCGCGACGCTGATGCTGCTGCGCAACGGCCTGTCCTTGCCGTATCGCCTCGCGTGGGGTGTGAGCGGCTATAGCGGCTACAACATCTTTCAGGGCACGCAGATGACCGGCATGCTCGGGCTCGCGCATCAAGCCGGGCGTTTGCCGGTGCCCACCTTCTTTGCCAACGGTTACCTGTTTGCGCAAGGCGACGGCTACATCCGTTACTTCGTCGAGCGCGACGCCGGCTATGACTCGATGAAGTTCGACGTCGAGCATCCGGGCGCCTATCGCCCGCAACTGGTCGCGCTGTCGCAGACCATCGGCTCGATGAATCCCGATCTTGCCCGCTACATCGCCCACGGTGGAAAACTCATCACGTTGCAGGGTCTCGCCGACGAAGTCATCAGCCCGAATCAGACCATCGCGTACTACGAGTCGCTGATCGACCGCTTCGGTAGCGACCAGGTCAATGCTTTCATGCGTTTGTACATGGTGCCGGGTTTCCAGCATGGCGGCGGCGTGTTCATTCCGTCGGTCGACCTGCTGGGCGCGCTCGATAACTGGGTCACGCGCAACGTGCCGCCCGAAACCTTGACGGCCACCGATATCGCGGCGGCTACCAATGGACGGTCGCGGCCGCTGTGCCGCTATCCGCTGTTCCCGCGTTATATCGGCAAGGGCAATGTGAATCTGGTCAGCAGCTTCGTGTGTGCGGAGCCTTGACCGGCAGCAAGACAGATCCAGCGAGCCAACCAGCAAATAGAAGGGCCGTGGCGCTGCAAAGCGCCACGGCCCTTCGTTCATCGAGCAATCCTGTATCGCTTATTGCCCGTTGTTTTGCATCGTGCCCGTTTTGGCGCCATTCATGTTCGTGCCGCTACGCGTGCCGTTGCTCATCGCGCCGCTGTTCGTCGGGCTATTGGGCGTGGCGCCCGTGCCCGTTCCCATGCCGCCACCGGTGCCGGTCACGCCCGGCGAGCCATAGCCCGACGTGCTACCGGAAGTGCCCGGCGTTCTCATCGAACCGGCGCCCACGCCGGGCGCTGCCACGCCACCCGCACCGCCCGTCGTGCCGCCGCCCGCACCGATGCCGGATCCGCCGCCTGCTGCACCGCCACCCGCGCCGCCGCCGCCGCCCGCACCGCCGCCTGCTTGCGCATAGGCGCCGCCGGAAAGAGCCATCACGAGTGCCGAAGCAAAGATCGTCTTGGTAAGGTGTTTCATGTTCGCCTCCATAAGGTGGTTCGATATCACGCAAGCGTTCGTCGCCCGCATGATGGATCTGCCGCAAGCGGTGTGCCTCGTACCGTTCGCGCGGACCTGTGAACGTCTTGTCAAGGTCCGTCGCAGCGTAAATTCTTCCGAGCATGACGCGTTCCCGACACTCGGCTTTGGTCGGCGGGTTCGCTATGGAAGCCGAACTATCTTGCACTGCAGCGTAACGAGCCGGACCGATCGCGCCGTCCCGACCTGCGGCGACGCCGTGCTGCAAGTTTTGCCGCTTTCCATTACATTGCGGGTGCGGTCGCACCTTCGCACCGCTTCCATCACTCAAATATCGGTGTCTGCCATCGTCGAATCCATGCAGCCAATCGTCTCGGTCACGAATCTGTCGAAAACCTATGCGACCGGTTTTCACGCGCTCAAGAACATCAATCTTGCTATCAACCGGGGAGAAATCTTCGCACTGCTCGGCCCGAACGGCGCGGGCAAGACCACGCTCATCAGCATCATTTGCGGCATCGTCAACGGTAGCGCCGGCAGCGTGATGGTGGACGGCCGCGATATCGCGACCGACTATCGCGCCGCCCGCTCGCTGATCGGCCTCGTCCCGCAGGAACTGACCACCGACTCGTTCGAAACGGTCTGGGCGACGGTGTCGTTCAGCCGCGGTCTGTTCGGCAAACCGAAGAATCCCGCTTACGTCGAGAAGGTGTTGCGCGACCTGTCCTTATGGGAGAAACGCAACAACAAGATCATTACACTGTCGGGCGGCATGAAGCGACGCGTGCTGATCGCCAAGGCGCTCGCGCACGAACCGCGCGTGCTGTTTCTCGACGAACCCACCGCGGGCGTCGACGTCGAATTGCGTCGCGACATGTGGAAGCTGGTGCGCGAACTCGCCGCGAGCGGCGTGACGATCATTCTCACCACGCACTACATCGACGAAGCCGAGGAGATGGCCGACCGCATCGGCGTGATCAACGCGGGCGAGATCATGCTGGTCGAAGAAAAGACCGAGTTGATGCGCAAGCTCGGCAAGAAACAGTTGACGCTGCAACTCGACAATCCGCTCGCCGAGATTCCGGCGGCGCTGGCCGGTTACGGACTCGCGGTCGCGAAGGGCGGCAACGAGCTGATCTACACGTACGAAGGCGAAGGTGGCCGCACCGACATCATCGCGCTGCTCAAGGCGCTCGACGATGCGGGTATCCGTTTCAAGGACCTGCACACCACGCAAAGTTCTCTCGAGGACATCTTCGTCAGCCTGCTCCGGGGTCATTCATGAACATCCATGCAATTCGCGCGATCTACAAGTTCGAGATGGCGCGCACCTGGCGCACGCTGATGCAAAGCATCATCGCGCCGGTCATTTCCACGTCGCTGTACTTCGTCGTGTTCGGCGCGGCCATCGGTTCGCGTATCAAGGAAGTGGACGGGATCAGCTACGGTGCGTTCATCGTGCCGGGGCTGATCATGTTGTCGCTGCTGTCGCAAAGTATTTCGAACGCGTCGTTCGGCATTTACTTTCCTCGCTTTACCGGCACGATCTACGAACTGCTTTCCGCGCCGGTGTCGTATCTGGAGATCGTGGTGAGCTACGTCGGCGCGGCGGCCACCAAGTCGATCCTGCTCGGCCTGATCATTCTGGCGACTGCCGGCCTGTTCGTCCCCTTGCAGGTTCAGCATCCTTTCTGGATGATCCTGTTCCTGCTGCTCACGGCGGTCACGTTCAGCCTGCTCGGATTCATCATCGGGATCTGGGCGGACAGCTTCGAGAAGCTGCAACTCGTGCCGCTACTCATCATCACGCCGTTGACGTTTCTCGGCGGCAGCTTCTATTCGGTGAGCATGCTGTCGCCGTTCTGGAAAGTGGTGACGCTGTTCAATCCGATCGTGTATCTGGTCAGCGGATTTCGCTGGAGCTTTTACGGCCTTGCCGATGTCGACGTGATGGTGAGCCTCGGCATGACGGCGCTGTTCCTGTTCGTCTTTCTGCTGATCGTCGGGTGGATCTTCAAGACGGGCTATCGTCTGAAAAGCTGACCGCTGCACTAGTGCAAATGATTTCACTTTCAACCCGTCACACGGAAATCTCGCGATGACCCGACTTCGAATCACTGCCGGCGGCCACGTGTTTACCGCCGATACTCACCCCGACGCGCCGCAGACCGTTGCGGCGTTCCTCAAGCTGTTGCCGTACCGGCAGAAGATCATTCACGTGCGCTGGAGCGGCGAAGGCTGCTGGGTGCCGCTCGGCGACTTCAAGCTGGAGAACGACGGCGTCGCGGTCGGTTTCGAAAACCATACGAGCCATCCTTCGGTAGGCGACATTTTGTTCTATCCCGGCGGTTATAGCGAAACCGAAATCATTCTTGCGTACGGCTCGTGCTGCTTCGCCAGCAAGATGGGACAGCTTGCGGGCAATCATTTTCTGACCGTCGTCGAAGGCCGTGACAAGCTGCGCGAACTGGGCACGAAGGTGCTGTGGGAAGGCGCACAGGACGTGCTGTTCGAAAAGATCTGAGCGGCAAGGTAGGGCATCGAGGATGACAAGGCGTCGTAACCCTGGTTAATGAAGCAGGGATAAATCGCGCATACTGACGGTCGCGGCCGGCGAGTGATCCCCGGGCCACGATCGTCCAGCCCGAGCGTGCGTACCGCTACGCTATCCGGCTGGGTCGGGCGGACCAACCCTTTCTGCCGCCGTGCGGCCCCAGGTCTCCTCCATGACGGACTCGCGCCTTGCTCCTCTCGCAGCCTTCGCCGCACAGTTGCGTGTGCAACAAGTCGATCTGACCGAGCGCTGGATGAAGTCGGTCTTTCACGCGGCCGAGCTCACTGAGTCCGGACGCTTGACCTACGAGCAACTGGCCGACCACATCCCCAAGATTCTCGACGAGATCTGCAGCGTGCTCGAGCACCAGGATCTCGACCAGGTCGAACCGGACATCGAACGCGATGCCCGTTTGCACGGCGCGCTGCGCTGGCAGCAGGGCTACAGCATCGACGAACTGGTGCGCGAGCTCGATCTGTTCCGGCAGATGCTCACGGGCGCGATTGTCGAGTTCAGTGAACCGCGACCGTCGTTCACGCGCCGTCATGAAGAGCGGGCCCGCTATTTTATCGACGAAGCCGTCAGCTTCGTCACGTTGACGTCGATACGCGAAGTGGTCACCGAGCGCGACCGCACCATCGACGACTACACCGGCCGGCTCGAGCGCGCTAATCAGGAATTGCTGCTCAAGCAGCGTCAGGTGAGCGAACTGCACGAGTCGCGCATGCAGATTACCCGCAGCGTGGTGCACGATCTGCGCAACTTTCTCAATGTGTTCTCGATGGCGCTGCAACTGATCGACCGTTCGCCGGCGAAGACCGAAGCGGCGCTTGCGCTCGCCAACCGCCAGGCGGCGGATATGAAAACGCTGGTCGACGAACTCGTCGAATACGCGGTGGTGCTTGGCGACGACAATCCGCTCGCGCTCGAAGACTTCACGCTCAAAGCGCTTTTCGACGAACTGACCATGGCGTGCCGCGCCGCGATCGAGAGCAAAGGGCTGCGCCTCGTCACCCGTTTCGACGACACCCTGGGCGAGGTGCTCTCCAATCGCCTGAAGCTCAAGCAGATCGCGCTGAACCTGCTGACCAATGCCGCCAAGTACACCCGCGCCGGTCAGGTCGAACTGAGCATGAGCGCCGTGGACGAGGACTTCTGGCGCCTGCGTGTATCGGATACGGGAGTGGGCATCAACGCTTCGGACCGCGAGCGGGTCTTCAAGGAATTCGAGCGCGCCGCCGACGCGGATATTCCCGGCGCGGGTCTGGGCCTCGCGATCGTCAAGGAGTTGTGCCGGGTGCTGGAGGGCGACATCCGTTTCGATTCTCAGGAAGGCGCCGGTACCGTTTTCGAGATCACATTTCCGCTGCGGCTTCAGGCGCCGGGCACGAGATTGCCGATCTGATTGATTTGCCTGCGTGACTGCCGCGTCGAGTCACTCGCATTATTTAAGAATAATCGTGTCTAATTAAGATCGCCTAAGAGAAAAGCGAGAATTGACTTATACGTACCAGCATTGCTTTAAGAAGTTTGGCATTTTTCGTCTTAAATCCCGTCTGCCGGATTGGCTGATTGAAGTTAAAAATTAGCTTTTAAGAGTTGTCCGTATTCGCTATTTGCCTAATACACCCCAGACTATCCCTGTCGTGCGGTTCAACACAGTCAACGCGCCAGTCGGCGCGTGAACCGTTCGAAAAATTATCGACGTAGGCGGTACTTATGTATCTCGGTTGCGGTTAAAGCCAATGGCAAACTGCGGATCGGATCATTGCTGGTCGCGAATGAAGTACGACGGGTTCTTAAATAACTATGCATTTCCGCATGTTATTTAAGAAGTCTTAAGAAGGTGTGGACGATTAAGTCCCGGATAAAAAGATTGGGAGGAATGTTGAACAAGACTTATCAGGTGATGTGGAATAAACCGACGCACGCGAAAATCCGCAGAAGCGTGAAAGACAAACCGGCATCCAACGCGCTGGCTGCCGCCGGCGCCGGTTTGCTCGGTGCGCTGGCGTTCTCGCCAACGGCCAACGCCGCACAATGCGCGGCGTTGGCCGCGGACTGTCGGACTCCCGCGGAAGCGCTCGCGGCACTGAGCGGCACGCCGCAACCGCCGGCCGCCGTCGACGTTTCGACGCCCGCGGAACTGGCCGAGGCAATCAGCCGGGCCAGCGTGTTCGCGGGCAATTCCGTCATGGTCGCCACCGTGGCTTCCGACGTATCGAACGCGAGCCCGCGCAGTCTGCTGGCCGCAGTCGCGACGCCGGTGACCGACTATATCGCCGTGAGCCCGAACGTCGTGCAGGGCACGCGCACCAGCGCATCGCCCGATATGAACGCGATGGCCATCGGCCCGACGGCCGCGGCCACCGGCATCAATGCCCTGTCGGTCGGCGCCGGTTCGATTGCCGGCAGCGACGCGTCGACCGTGGTCGGTTCGTCGGCAACGGTCGGCTCGGTCAACTCGACGGCGGTCGGCGCGTCGGCATCGGTCGGCGTGCTCTCCGACAACTCGGTCGCAATCGGCTATAACTCCCGGGTACAGGCGCTCAACGCCATGGCGATCGGTTCGTTCGCGAGCGCGGCCGGCTCCGGCACGATCGCGATCGGCTACAACGTGTTCGTCAATCCCGCTGCCACCAATGCGATGGCGGTGGGCACCAACTCGTCGGCCAGTGCGACGGGTTCGGTCGCGCTCGGCAGCGGCTCGGTGGCGGACCGCGTCAACGTGGTGTCGGTCGGTACGCTGGCGCAAGGGCGGCAAATCGTGAACGTCGCCGCCGGTACGCGCCCCACGGACGCGGTCAACATCGCGCAATTGAGCGGCGTCACGGCGGCGCTCGGCGGTGGCGCGCTGATCAACGCGGACGGCGCGGTCGCGGCGCCTGCTTACCGCCTTGGCGGTGCGACGTACAGCGATGTCGGCGCGGCGCTGGCGGCGGTATCGGCGGGCAGCACGGCCGACGGCGCCAACGCGCTGCGCTACGACACCGCCGCGCACGACGTGGCGACGCTCGGCAAATTCGGCACGCCGGTCAAGCTCACCAACATCGCGGATGCGTCGCTCAACGCGGCCAGTTCGGACGCGGTCACCGGCGCACAGCTTTACGGCACCAACCAGTCGATTGCGCAGAATACGACCGACATCACCAACATCACGAACAACATCAACAACGGTAAAGCCGGTCTGGTCCAGCAGGACGCGACCTCGCGCGACCTGACGGTCGCGAAGAGCACGGACGGCAAGCATGTCGACTTCACCGGCACCGCCGGCGCGCGCGAACTGCTCGGCGTGGCGCCGGGCACGGCGGCGGGTTCGGCGGTCAATCTAGGGCAACTCAGCCCGGTGGTCGCGGCGCTCGGGGGCGGCGCGTCGGTGAGCGCGGCCGGTGCGGTCAGCGGTCCGACCTATCACGTGCAAGCCGGCACGCAGACCAATGTGGGGAGCGCGCTCAGTTCGCTGGACACGGGGCTGACCACGCTGCAAAACCAGATCATCGTGGGCGGCGTCGGTCTGGTCACGCAGAACCTCGCGACGCGGGACATTCTGGTGGCTTCGAACGTCGGCGGGAACCGCGTCGACATGACCGGCACCAACGGCAAGCGCGTGGTGGCGGGGGTGGCCGCCGGTATGTTGAACGCCAGCAGCAGCGAGGCCGTGAACGGCGCGCAGTTGTACGCGAATACGGCCAGCGCGGCGGCGGCGCTCGGCGGCGGCGCGGCGATCGACACCGACGGCACGCTCAAGCGGCCGCTCTACAACATTGGCGGCAAGACCTACAACGACGTGGGCGCAGCGCTCGCGGCGGCGGTGACCACCAGCGTGCAGGCGGGCGCCGATTCGGTTCAGTACGATTCCTCCGCGCACGACACCGTGACGCTGGGGGCGACAGGTGCGGCTGCCGGCGCACCGGTCAGGCTCACGCACGTGGCCGGCGCCAGTCTCGCCGCCGATAGCACGGACGCGGTCAACGGCGCGCAACTCTACACGACCAACCAGGCCGTCGCGCAGAACACCGGCAGCATCACGAACCTCGACCAGCGTGTGACCGAGAACAGCAGCAGCATCACGAACCTCGATCAGCGCGTGACCGACAACACGTCGACGCTCACGAATCTGGATGCGCGCACCACGACCATCGAAGGGGACGTGACGCACATCACCAACCAGATCACCAACGGTGAAATCGGCCTCGTGCAGCAGGACCAGACGACGCGTGCGCTCACGGTCGCCAGGGACGCGGACGGCGCGCGCGTCGACTTCACGGGTACTGCCGGCGCACGCGAACTGACCGGCCTCGCGGCGGGTACCGCCGATGCGTCGGCGGTGAATGTCGGGCAGTTCAGGCCGATGGTCGCGGCACTCGGCGGCGGCGCGCAGATCAACGCGGACGGTTCGCTGACCGGGCCCAGCTATCACGTGCAGGGCGGCACGCAGACCACAATCGGCGATGCGCTCGGCTCGCTCGATACCGGCTTGAGCACCCTGCAGCAGAACATGGAAACCGGCGGTGTCGGCATCGTCACGCAAGACAGGACGTCACGCATCATCAACGTGGGCGCGACGACGGATGGCGGCGTCATCGACATGGCGGGTACCGGCGGAAATCGCGTGGTCAGCGGTGTGGCGCGCGGCGCGGTCGGCGCGAGCAGCAGCGACGCGGTGAACGGCGCGCAGTTGTACGGGCAGGCCGCCAGTACCGCGGTGGCGCTCGGCGGCGGCGCGACCGTCGCGGCGGACGGCTCGGTGACGGCGCCTTCGTATAACGTGGGCGGCACGGTCGTGAACAACGTCGGCAGTGCGCTGACCAACCTGGACGGCCGCATCACGCAGAACAGCAGCGATATCGCGGGTCTGCAGACGACGGTGAACAACATCGGCGGGTCGGTGGCGAACGCGGTGCAGTACGACGGTTCCGCGCACGACCGGATCACGCTCGGCGGCACGGCGGGCAATGGCGGCAACGCGGGCAATGGGGCCGCGGTGCAACTCACCAACCTGAAGGCGGGCGACCTGTCGGCGAGCAGCACCGACGCGGTGAACGGCTCGCAACTCTGGTCGACCAATCAGCAGGTGGGCCAGCTTTCCGCCAGCATTCAGTCGGTGCAGAACCTGCAGGCGAACGGGACGCCCTATGTCTCGGTGAACAGTTCGGGCGCCGCGTCGCGGGCCATCGGCAACGGATCGGTCGCCATCGGCGGTGGCGCAACGGCGTCCGCACCGAACTCGGTGGCGATCGGCGAGGGCTCGGTGGCGAGCGAGACCAATACGGTATCGGTGGGCTCGGCGGGTAACGAGCGGCGCATCACCAATATCGCGGCGGGGCAGGCGCCGACCGATGCGGTCAACATGCAGCAGTTCCAGGGCAGCATGAGCGATATGGCGCGCAACGCTTATTCCGGAACCGCTTCCGCAATCGCGCTCACGATGATCCCCGAAGTCGACGCCACCAAAAATCTGGCGATCGGTGTCGGCACGGCGGGCTACAAAGGCTATCAGGCGGTGGCGGTGGGACTGTCGGCGCGTGTCACGCAGAACCTGAAGGTGAAGGTGGGCGCGGGCATGAGTTCGGCCACGACGACGGTCGGCGCGGGCGCGGCTTATCAGTGGTAGCGGTGGTAGCGGTGGTGAAGGCGGTCGGCAGTCATAGACCGCCATGAAAAACGGGCCGGCGGTGGCTTCAACGCCACCGCCGGCCCGTGCCGACCTTGGAGCCTTACCGAACCAACCAGCTAGCTCAGAAGGGATTCAGTCGACCGTACGCCCAGTCTTCATCCTCGCCGCTACCAGCACGGAAATCAGGCAGCCGACCGCCAGATATCCGGCCACCGGATGCCACGAGCCGCCGGCAAAACTCACCAGCGCCACCGCGATGAACGGCGTGAAGCCGCCGCCGACCACGCTCGCCACCTGGTAGCCGACGCCCGCACCGCTATAGCGATACTCGGTGCCGAACAGTTCGGTGAACATCGGTTGCTGCACGCTGACCACCATGTCGTGCGCGATATTGGCCAGCATCACGGCGAACACCACGATCCAGACCGTCGAGCGCGCATCGAGCGCGAGGAAAAACGGCACCGCGCTGAACATCCCCACCAGCGCGCCGATGATGTAGATACGGCGGCGGCCGAAGCGATCAGCCAGCAGCGCGAAGCACGGAATGGTCACGCAACTCACCGCGCCGACCAGCAGGCCGATGCTCAGGAAGAACTCGCGCGGCATGTGCAGATTCGCGGTCGAGTAGTTCAGCGCGAACGCGGTCACGATATACATCGTGAACAGTTCGGCGAGGCGCAGCGCGATGATCAGCAGAAACGCCTTCGGATGCCGCAGCAGCGCTTCGACGATCGGCAGGCGCGGGCGGGCTTCGCCCAGCGCCTCGCGTTTGGCCACCTTCTCGACGAACTCCTGCGACTCTTCCATGCTGGAACGAATCCACAGTGCGATCAGCACCAGAACCACGCTGAACAGGAACGGCAGACGCCAGCCCCAGCTCAGGAACGACGCGTTGTCCATCGAGCGGCTGATGATTGCGACGAGCCCGGTCGACAACACGAGGCCCACGCCATAACCGACCTGCACGCCGCTGCTGTAAAAAGCCTTCTTCTTTTCCGGCGCGCTCTCCACCGCCATCAACGCGGCGCCGCCCCACTCGCCGCCGACCGCGAAGCCCTGAATGGCGCGCAGCGTGACCAGCAGCACCGGCGCCCACCAGCCGATGGTCGCGAACGCGGGCAGCAAACCGATCGCGGCGGTCGACAGACCCATCATCATCACCGTGAGGACCAGCATGCGCTTGCGCCCGAGCCGGTCGCCATAGTGGCCGAACACGAAGCCGCCCAGCGGCCGGAACAGGAAGCCGACGCCGAACGTGGCGAACGCGGCGAGCGTGCCCATGGCCGGGCTGACCTTCGGGAAAAACTCGCCGTTGAAGACCAGCGCGGCGACGATGCCGTACAGCAGGAAGTCGTACCAGTCGACCACGGCGCCGATAAAGCTGCCGAGCGCGGCTTTGCGGGCCTGGCTGCGCGAGCGGTTTTGTGTGGAGGTGCGTTTGTCGGCCATCGGGGCCGTGGGGATGATGGTGGTCATGACGTTGTCTCCTGACTGGCTCCCCGGACGGCGCGGGTCGTCGACCCACCGGCGCACGACCGATTCGCGGAGTTGCTGGCTGAATGCCCCGAAGGTTAGAGACTCCAGGCCAATCCTACAATCAGCAGCAGCACGATTCTGCGCGATTGTCGCGCGCCGATGCGCGGATAGCGCGCGTTTTGCGCGTATACACTGAGTTTTGGGTAGGCAGACGGGCCGCGCGGCGGGCAAAACGAAGTTCGCGAAAATTCTTTGCATCCGGTTTTGCGAACTTCACGTATACCCCAATAAGCCAGCTGCCCTCAAAACAGTTGGCGTGTGTTTTAGTGGCCGCGGCCTTAGCCGCGGCCACTTTTTTTTGCTTACCGCTCAGCTTTCCGCGTCGGGTGCAGGGTTGACGTAGGGGTCGAAGTAGCTGGCCGCGCTCATCCCCGGAATGTACTGGTCGGAGATGTAGGCGCGGCAGCGTTGCATGAACACCTGCGCCAGCCGCGGACGTTTCGCGGGCGCATAGGTGGCGAGTCCGAGCAGCATCGGACGGTGTTTGCCGGCCAGACGCAGACGCTTGAAGCGCTTGCCGTCCAGCGACTGATCCGACTTCGGCCGCACGTTGAAGAGCGCATAGCCGATACCGTTCGTCACGAGCGAGCGGATCACGTCTTCCGAGCGCGAGCGCGCGACGATATTCGGCTCGACACCGGCTTCGGCGAACAACGAAAGAAAATAATCGCGGCTCAACGGCAGGTCGAGGAGCGCCATCGGCTGCGCCGCGAGTTCGCCCAGGGTGACCGCGTTCTGCTGCGCGAGCGGATGCAGTTCGCTCACTAATACGTGCGGCGGAAGCTGGCACAACACTTCGAATTGCACGTCTTCGCTGAGTTGCAGATCGTAGGTAATCGCGACGTCGATCTCGGCGTTCTGCAGCCGGGTCATCAACTCCGGCTGATCGCCCTCGACCAGTTGCAGATCGATCCTGTTGAACGCACGCTTGAAACCGAAGATGACTTCCGGCGCGATCATCGGTGTCAACGACTGGAAACAGCCGACCCGCAGCAAACCCTGAATCGCATCGCTGGAATCCGACGCGATGTCGTACAGCCTGGATGCGCGTTCGAGCAGGTGTTCGCATTCCTGCATGACCTGCGTGCCGACGGGCGTCAGCGTCATGCCTTTGGAGGGGTGGCGAATGAACAGCTGAACGCCGAGCTCCGTTTCCATGTGCGCGACGGCGGCGGAGATGGACGGCGCGGAAATATGAATCTGGCTGGATGCAATGGCGATGCTGCCGTATCGGGCAGCCGCCATGAAGTACTCCATTTGACGCAGGGAAATCCGATTCAGCATGAGTGAGATGACAGGGAGCGGAACAAAGAATCGCCGGAGCGCAGTCCGGCAGCGGCGCTCATCTTCGCACAAAGCGTCGGCGCAAGGCGCCGCTCACAGATTGCCGGGCACGCCGAAACTCGGCGCGGCGCGCGGGTCGCGCGCCCGCGTCACGTAGTCCTGCACCTGAGGCTCGAAGCGTTTCCACGCGGCATGGAGCGCTTCGACCGGGCCGTTGTCGATCCAGTCCAGACGAAGATCGACCACCGGCCATTCCAGCGTATCGCACACCAGCAGACCCGCGGAGTGCACCGGGCCTTCTTCGCCGCCGGCGGCCTGACCTGCCAGCAACGCCTGCATCAGGCGTTCGGCGAGCGCTCCGCCCGTCTGTTCGAAGGCCGCCAGCATCGCAGCCGGCACGTCGCGCGAGGCCAGCATGTTGCCGGCGCACGCGGCATGTTCGCCGCTGACGCTGGCAAGCGTGCCCAGCGCGCTCGCGCCGGTGAAAACCGTGGGCGGCCGCTTTGCATCGATCGCCATCAACTGCCGGTATTCGATGAACGGCTTTTGCCGCAGCGCCTCGAGCGCTTCGGTCGCGCTGTCGCCCGCGGCCATGCGCTCGAGTGCCTGTGTGCCGAGCGCCGGGTCGGTGATGTTCTGGCTGGCCGCCGCGCCGACGCCTGCGCGCACGCGGATGCAGCGGGCCGCCACGGCCGGCGACGACGACGCCACCGCGGCGCCGAACTGGCCCGTCGCGGGGCAGCGGGCAATGATCGAAAAAGTCATGAGTCAGCCTGGACCGTTGAAGATCAATCGGGAAATCAATCGGGAATCAATCGGGGAGTCGATCTGGGAATCAAGCGGGGATTCAATCGGGAATCACCGCGGTCGCGTCGATCTCGACCAGCCATTCGGGACGCGCCAACGCGGACACCACGATACCCGTCGAGACCGGGAACACGCCTTTCAGCCAGCGGCCGACCACCAGATAGACCGCCTCGCGATAGCGCGGGTCGATCAGATAGATGGTGATCTTGCAGATATCTTCCAGCTCGCCGCCTGCTTCCTTCAGCAGCATCGCGATGTTGCTCATGGCCTGCTCGGCCTGGCCCGCCGCATCGCCGATGCAGACGCTCTCGGAGGTATCGAGATTCTGCCCGATCTGGCCACGCAGAAACACCGTGCTGCCACGTGCGACCACCGCCTGGCACAGGTCGTTGTCGAGCTTCTGTTCGGGATAGGTTTGTTTGGTGTTGAACGCGCGAATACGGGTGTGTTTCATGGCTGGGAGAGTCCAAAGCGATCGGTGAGTGAGAGCTGCGCCAATAGTCGGGCAAAAGCGAGCCGCTGCCTATTTGGCTTTTCCGGGGCCGTGTGTCGGATTTCCTGAAAGCGCCGTGCGCGCCCAGGCGCAAAAAATAAAAAACCGCGGCGTCAGGAATTGCGAGTCATGCCTGTGGAAAAGGCAACTTGGTGATCGTCGCGATCTCTTTCACTATTCATCCGTGCTTCAACAGTCCGAATCCAACTATGGGGTAGCGAATGATCAAAAAAATCCTCACCGCCAGCATCGTGCTCGGCGCCGTGGCCGCAAGTTCGGCGCATGCCGAGGACGCGCTGGTCGTCAGCACGTGGGGCGGTAATTTCCGCGACATGATCGACCAGACCGTCGGCCAGGAATTCACGCGCGAAACCGGCGTGCCGGTGAAATACGTGACGGGCGGCACCATCGACCGGCTGAACAAGGCCAAGCTCGCCACCACGCCGGAAAGCGACATCACGGTGACGACCTCGCAGGTCGGCTGGCTCTACGTGAACAGCAACCTGTTCGAAAAGCTCGACACCGCTAAATTGCCAAACTATTCGCATCTGGTCGATCAGGCGAAGATCAGCCCATACCACATCGGCACGTGGGCGTATGTGTACACCATCGGTTATCGCACGGACATCGTTCCGCCCAGCATGAAGTTCGATAGCTGGAACGACCTGTGGAACCCGGCGCTCAAGGGCAAGATCGCGTCGCCCGACTGGGACCCGAGCCACATCATGACCGTGGCGGCCATTCTGTCGGGCGGCGACGCGCGCACGTGGCAGAAGGGCGAGGCCAAGCTGAAGGCACTCAAGCCGAACTTCAAGGCGTTCTATACCGACGACGCGAACGGCGAGCAACTCATCCAGACGGGCGAGACGCCGGTCCAGGTGCTGCTGTCGATGAACGCGTACTACCTGATCGGTCAGGGCGTGCCGATCAAGGTGGTAATTCCGAAAGAAGGCGCCGTGCTGGGCGTGGATAGCATGGGCATCATGAAGGGATCGAAGAAGGCCGATCTCGCTTATAAGTTCATGAACATCGCGCTCTCGCCGGCCGTGCAGGCGAAGATCGTGGCGATGGAGAAAGCCAGCCCGGTGGTCGACAACGCCGCCGTGGCGCCGGCCGACGCGGCACTGCCGGGCGTGTTCACGACGCGCGCGCAGTGGAACAAGCAGACCATCGTCGTCGATTCGAAACTGCGTGCGGAACTCACGCCGGAATGGCGCAAGTGGTTCACCGAAAACATCATGAACTGATACCGATGTGAATCGCGGCGCCCTGGTCGTCAAAGACCGGGGCGCCGTGCATGCAGTCGAAGCAATAACAGCAAAGCAACAAAATCGAACGACGGTCGAACCATGAATATGTACAGCAGGCTGAAGGGATGGATGATCGCGCCCGCGGTCATCGTGGCACTGGGCACCTGCGCGGCGTTGCTGACGGTATTTCAGTTCAGCCTGCGTGCCTACGTGCCGGGTTCGCTCGACGTAGGCGGCTTTACGCTCGCGAATTTCTCCGGCCTCACCAAATCGCTTTATCTCAATGCGCTGTGGAATACGCTGCGTCTGAGCGTGGAGACGATGGTGTTCTCCGTGCTGCTCGCGTATCCGCTCGCCTATGCGCTGGTTCGCGTGCGCAATCGCGCGCTCAAATCCGTGATTCTCATCACGTCGCTCACGCCGCTGTTTCTCGGCGAGATCGTGCGCACGTATTCGTGGACGATCGTGCTCGGCAGCAATGGCTTCGTCAACACGGTGCTGCGCAAACTCGGTCTGATCGACTGGCCGATCGACCTGATGTTCACGCACTTCGGCGTCGTGCTGGCGCTGGTGCACGTGACCATTCCGGTGACGGTGCTGATGCTCGGCGCCGCGATCTCGCACATCGATCGCGATTACGAACGGGCCGCGCAAAGCCTCGGCGCCAATCCGGTGCGAATCTTCGTGACGGTGACCGTGCCGCTGTCGATGCCCGGCATTCTCGCGAGTTCGACCACGGCGTTTGCGTGGACCTTCAGCGCGTTCGCCACGCCGCAGATGATCGGCGGCGGACGGGTTCCCACTCTGTCGACGCTGGTGTACCAGCTCGGCCTCTCCTCGCTGAATTTTCCGCTGGCGGCCAGTTTGAGCATCATCGGCCTCGCGCTGACCGGCTTGTCGTTGCTGGTCTTCGGTCAGATGACCGCGCGCCTGAAGCGGATTGGAGGACATTGAAATGAAAATCAAACCAAGCTTGCCCTGGCCGTTGCGCATCGCGGGCCCCGCGTCGGTCTGCGCAATCATTGCGTTTCTGCTGCTGCCGGTGCTGGTCGTCACGCTGGCCTCGTTCAACGACAAAGCGCTGCTCTCGTTTCCACCGGAACACTGGTCGCTGCGCTGGTTCGAACGCGTGCTGACCTACTCGGATTTCCAGGCCGGATTCCGCTCGAGTCTGATCGTGACCGCCTGGTCGTCCGTCATTGCGCTGCTGATCGGCACGGGCGTCGCGATCACGGCCAAACGGCTCGCGTTCAAAGGACGCGACACGCTGCAAGGCATCCTGATGTTGCCGATGGTCGTGCCGCAATTCACGATCGGTCTGGGCCTGCTGATTCTGGTTGCCGAGTCGCGGATGGAACGGGGATATGGTGTGCTGGTGCTGTGCCACGTCATTCTCGTGCTGCCGTTCGTGCTGCGCAGTGTCTACGTGTCGATGGAAAACCTCGACGAACGGCTCGAACACGCCGCGGCCAGCCTCGGTGCGCCGCCGCGCAAGGTGCTCATGACGGTCGTCGTGCCGCTGCTCGCGCCGGGTCTGTTCGGCGGCTGGCTGTTCGCGGCGATCCTGTCGTTCAACGAATTCACCGCGTCACTGTTCATCACGACGGAAGCCACGCAGACCCTGCCGGTGACCATGTACAACTATGTGCGCGAATTCGCCGATCCGACGCTGGCGGCGCTCTCCGTGGTGTACATCGTGGTCACGGCGAGTTTGCTGGCCTTTGCCAACTACTTTTTGAGTCTCGGCAAGATCCTCAACATCGAGGAAAGCCGCTGAACGATCCGCGCGGCGTGGTGATAAACATGGTGTATTCGAACGTTGCGGATTACCGCGAAGCAGCCCGGCGCGTGCTGCCGAAGTTTGCTTTCTCCTATCTGGAAGGCGGCGCCGAAAACGAAATCACGTTGCGTCGTAATCGCGCCGCGTTCGAGTCGCTGGCTTTCGAGCCGCGCGTACTGTGCGACGTCAGCAACCTCGATACGCGCGCAAACCTCGCCGGCAAGACGTTTGCATGGCCGGCGGTCGTGGGACCGACCGGCCTGAACGGCGTATTCCGCTGGCGCGCGGATGAATGGCTCGCCCGCGCGGCCGGCGCGGCAGGATTGCCGTTCGTGTTGTCGACGGCGTCGACCAGCTTGCTGGAAGACGTGCGCGACGCGAGCGACGGCGACCTGTGGTTGCAACTCTATGTTCAACAGGACCGGCGCATCGCGCAGAACCTGATGGCGCGCGCCCAGGCCGCCGGTTTTTCCACCTTGCTGCTGACGGTCGATACGCCCGTGCTCGGCCAGCGCGACGATTACGCGCGCACTGGTTTCAGAATGCCGCTGCGCTGGACACCGCGGCTCGTGTGGGACATCGTCAGTCATCCGCGCTGGGCGGCGAACGTGGGTCCGCATGGTCAGCCGCGACTCGTCAATCTGTCACGCAGTGCATGGCTCGGCGCGGGACTCGAAGACCGCATGGGCACGAACACGCATCGCATGGATCAGACGCTGAACTGGCGCGATATCGCATGGCTGCGCGAGCACTGGCACGGCAAGCTGTGGATCAAAGGCGTGCAGAGCGTGGCCGATGCGCGCCAGGCGTTCGCGCATGAGGTGGACGGGGTGGTTCTGTCGAATCACGGCGGGCGTCAACTCGATGGCGCACGGAGTCCGCTGGACCTGCTCGCGCAGACGGTGAGCGAAGCGCCGCGTTCGGTGGACATACTCGTGGATGGCGGCGTTCTGCGCGGTAGCGATATCGCCAAGGCCGTTGCGCTCGGTGCTCGTGGCGTGCTGTTGGGCCGCGCGCCGCTGTATGGACTCGCGGCCGCGGGCGAGGCCGGCGTGCGCGATGTGCTGGCCATGCTGCATGCCGAATTGCAGACCTGCATGCGTTTGCTCGGCTGCACCGACCTGGCTTCGTTGACGCCGGCGCTACTGGCGTCGCATGCAACGGCGGCCGATGTGGCCGCCACTGCAAAATAACCGCTCCACAACCACTCAATAGCGGCTCAATAACCGCGCCGCAAATCCACCCGATCGTTCACCGGTTCGCCGTTCGTGACGCGCAGCAGATTGTCCGCGATCTGTTTCGCAGCCGAACCCGGAATGGCCACCGACGAGAGATGCGGCGTAATCAGCACGTTCGGCATCTTCCACAGCGGGTCGGCTGGCGGCAGCGGCTCGCGTTCGAACACATCGAGCGTGGCTGCGCCGATATGCCCGCTCTGCAACAACGCGGTCAGCGCTTGCTGATCGACGATCGCTCCACGCGCTACGTTGATCACCGCCGCATCGCGCGGCAAACGCATCAACCGCTCACGGGTGAGCAGACCTCGAGTGTCGCGAGTGAGCGGCAGCATGATCACCAGAATATCGGCCTGGCTTAGCACCGTATCGAGCGAGTCCATGCCGGCATGGCAACGCACGCCGTCGAGTTGTCGCGGATTGCGCGACCAGCCGAGCACGTCGAAGCCCTGCCGCTGCAGTTCAAGCGCGGCGCGCGAACCGAGTTCGCCGAGACCGAGCACGGCCACGCGGATATCTTCGGGATTGCGCGGATGACGGTAGGCCCATTCGCCGCGCCGCTGCGCCGCTTCGAAGAACGGAATGTCGCGCGCGTGCCGCAACGTCGAGAACAGCACGTAACCCGCCATCATGCGGGCCATATGCGGGTCGCTGATGCGCGTCACCGGTACGTGTTCCGGCAGATCGTCGCGCCCGGTGAGCGTGTCGGCGCCGGCGCCCAGAATGACAATCAGCTTCAGATTCTTCATCTTGGCGAAGAACCCGGCCGGCGGTTTCCACACCAGCGCGAAGTGGATGTCCTCGGGATCTTCCACCTCGTGCGAGTTCAGCACGCGCAGATCCGGCAGATGCGTTTGCAACGCCGCTTTCCAGATATCGAACTTGTCGAATTCGCTATAAAAAACGAGCGCGCCCGACGGGCGCGAAGCATGAGGAGCAGTCATCGTGGGAGGATTCAATTGCGGATCAGCCGGGCCATGGCTTCGATGGCCAGTTCGTAACCGTCGCCGCCGAGACCCGCGATGATACCGTCCGCCGCCTTCGAGATATACGAGTGATGGCGAAAGCTCTCGCGGCGCCAGATGTTGCTCATATGCACTTCGATGATCTTGCCGGGAAACGCCAGCAGCGCGTCGAGAATCGGCACCGACGAATACGTGAGCCCGGCCGCATTGATGATGAGGCCGCTCGCCGTGCCGCGCGCTTCCTGAATCCAGTCGACCAGTTGGCCTTCCCAGTTCGACTGCACGAAATTCAGCGTGATGCCGAGCGCCGCCGCCTTGGTTTCGCAGCGGGTTTTCAGCGTGGGATAACTATCGCTGCCGTAGACCTGGTTGGCGTCGAGTCCATAAAGGTTGGCGTTGGGGCCGTTCAGGAACCAGACGGTCCGGGCGGCAGCGGCGATCGGGGTAGAGGTGTCGGTCATGAATAAAAGGGTTCAGGGCTCGAAAGGAAGGGTCGTCTGCAGCGCGGGCAATGCCTGCACCTGGGCATGCCAGCGCGCGGCGGCGGGATGCGTGTCGCGCCAGTTCAGTTCCGGAAAACGGAAGTCCAGATAACCGAGCGCGCAACCTAGCGTCACCTCGCCGATGCCGAGCCGCGCGGTGTTTAGCGTCGCGGCCTGCTGTTCCAGCGTCGCGAGGCACGCGTCGACCTTGACCAGTTGCGCGGTGCGCCAGTTTTCCGACTGTTTTTCAACGGGCCGGGCGGTGTATTCGTAACGTGCGAGCAACGCGGCGTCGAGCAGGCCGTCGCCCAGCGCCTGCTGCGCGAGTGCCTGCCAGCGCAGCGGTCCGGCAGCGGGGAAGAGTCCGTATTCCGGCTTCAAACTGTCGAGGTATTCGCAGATCACGCGGCTGTCGTACAGCGCCTGGCCGTCGGCGAGAATCAGCGTCGGCACTTTGGCCAGCGGATTATGGTCGGCAATGCGCGCATCGCGAACGATCGGGTTGGCCGCGCTCGGCAGGAGTTCGACGCGTTCGGTCAGTTCCAGCAGATGACAACTGACCATCACCTTGCGCACATACGGCGAAGTGGGCGCGTACAGCAGACGCATTGGAGCGATCCGGGCGCTCATGGGACGAGCACCAGCTTGCCGAACACCTCGCCTGCCTCGAGCAGCCGATGCGCCCGTGCCGCGTCGGCGAGCGGCAGACTCTGATGCACGCGCGGCCTGATTCGTCGATCGGCCACCAGCGGCAGGACATGCCGTTCGATCAGCCGCGCCATGCGGGTTTTCTCGTCATCGGTTTGCGGCCGCAAGGTCGAGGAATGCAGGCTCAACTGTTTCTGCATCAGCGTGAGTAACTCGATATTCACCTGCGAGCCCTGCAGGAACGACAGACTCAGATGACGCCCGCCGAACGCGAGCGCCTCGAAATTGCGCTTCACGTAGTCGCCGCCGACCATGTCCAGCACCACGTCGACACCGCGTCCGCCGGTTGCTTCGCGGCACACGGCGACGAAGTCCGTCTGCTTGTAGCAGAGCGCCTCGACCGCGCCCATCGCCTTCAGGTCGGCGAGACGCTCCGTGCGTCCCGCGGTTGCGATCACCCGTGCGCCCGCGGCGTGCGCCATGCGGATGGCGAGCGTGCCGATACCGCCTGCCGCGCCGTGGATCAGCACGGTCTCGCCCATTTTCAGCGCACCCAGTTCGAACAGGTTGTGCCAGACGGTGAAGAGGCCTTCCGGCAACGCACCCGCATCGGCGAAGTCGAGTCCCGCCGGCATCGGCAGGCAGTGATTGGCGGGCGCGATGCACCACGGCGCGTAACCGCCGCCGGGCAGCAGCGCCATCACGCGCGAGCCGGCTTGCAGTCGCTGCACGCCGGGGCCGATGGCGGCGACTTCGCCGGCCGCTTCCAGCCCGAGCACATCGGTGACGCCAGGCGCGGGCCGCGCGCGGCCCTCACGCTGCATCACGTCGGGGCGGTTGACCCCGGCGGCGTGCACGCGCACCAGCACTTCACCCGGACCGGGTGTGGGCACCGGCCGCTCGGCCAGAACGAGAACCTCGGGGCCGCCCGGTTCGCGCGCGACGATCGCCTGCATGGAAGTGGGAATGGTCATCGTGTCATGCGCCTCGGGCCGTGGCTTCGGGGAAAATGGTCAGATTGCCGGGCGGCAGCGCCAGCGCGGTCACGGTGCCGATCGGGAAACGCTCGATCGCATCCAGTCCCGGCGAGCGCACCATGATCCGTTGCGAACCGTCGGCGGCGGCATTGACATCGACATACGTGTCGACGTGGTCACCTTGGAACACGTGATTGACGACCGTGCCGGTCAGCACCGCGCCGTCACTCAGTGGTTCAAAGCGCAGATGTTCCGGGCGCACGTAGACATCCATCCGGCCGCCCTCGTGCTGTCCGCCGACGAGCCGGTCGCGCTCCACGCTCACGAGCCCCGAACCCATCCGCAGATGAACCTGGGTGGCGTCCGCACCGTGGAAATGCGCCGGCAGAATGTTCACGTCGCCGAGGAACGACGCGACGAACGGGTCGGTCGGACGCCGGTAAATCTCGTCGGGCGCGGCGATTTGACAGATACGGCCGCGCGACATCACCGCAATGCGGTCCGACATGCTGAGCGCTTCGCCCTGATCGTGCGTGACGAACACCGTGGTCACGCCGAGCTTGCGCTGAATCTCGCGAATCTCGACCTGCATCGAGCCGCGCAGTCCTTTGTCGAGTGCGGAAAACGGCTCGTCCAGCAACAGCACCTTTGGCTCGATCACCAATGCGCGCGCCAGTGCCACCCGCTGCTGCTGGCCACCCGACAGCTCGCGCGGTTTGCGATGGCCGAGGCCGGTCAGCTTGACCAGTTGCATGGCCGTCTCGACCCGCTGTTTGATCTCCGCCGCCGGCACGCCGCGCATGCGCAGGCCGTAGCCGATGTTGCGCGCCACGTCCATGTGCGGGAACAGCGCGTAGTTCTGGAACACGATGCCGATCTGCCGTTGATGCGGCGGCAGGTCTGTCACGAGTTGCCGGTCGATGAAGATCTCACCCGAATCGGCCTGCGTGAAGCCCGCGATCAGATTGAGCAGCGTGGTCTTGCCGCAGCCGGACGGGCCCAGCAAGGTCAGGAATTCGCCGGGGCGGATTTTCAGCGTGAGGTCGTGCAGGATGGTCTGCTCGCGGTACTTCGCGACGACGTTTTCCATACTGACGGCAAATTCTTCAGCCGACGCGGGGGCGCTCGTCGGGAGGGTTTGGTGGGTTTGGCTCTGAGCCGATGAATCAACGGATTTCATGGGTGTCGCTTTTCGCAAAGAGGCTCGTCTCTGTGACCGGATAGTCGTTCTCGCATTGAAGGATACGAGAAAAGAATCGCGCCGATCTTTGCGAATCTTGAGGCCCGGCGTCGGAAAAACTAAAGGCGGCTCGCGAGACGTGCCGACGCGCGATGCCTTTTGTTTTTCCGAAGCATCGCCTTCGAAAATGCTGGTTCTCAGCCGCGACGACTTTGCGCAAACTTCGGTTCCAGACGGGCCTGTCGTTCAGAACAGGCATCGAGCGATCTCCGTTCCTCTCTCAGGATCCAATACATGTCAGTTGAAGAAATCGATACGCTGGTTATCGGCGCGGGCCAGTCCGGCATTGCGATGAGCGAGCACCTTACGCAGATGAAGGTTCCGCACATCGTTTTGGAGCGCAAACGGGTGGCGGAGCGCTGGCGCTCGGAACGCTGGGATTCGCTGGTCGCCAACGGGCCGGCATGGCACGACCGTTTTCCGGGCCTCGCATTCGACGATGTCGGGCCGGACGTGTTCCCGCCGAAAGAACGCATGGCGAAGTATTTCGAGGACTACGCGACGATGATCGGCGCACCGGTGCGCACCGGCGTCGAGGTGCTGCACGTGAAGCGCAGCGAAAACCGGCCGGGCTTCGTCGTGACGACCTCGCAAGGCGTGATCGAAGCGAAGCGCGTGGTTGCGGCCACCGGCCCGTTCCAGATTCCGCAGTTCCCGAAGATCGTGCCGCCCGAGGCGGGCATTCAGCAACTGCATTCGTCCGCCTACAAGAACCCGCGGCAACTCGCCGAAGGGGCGGTGCTGGTGGTGGGCGGCGGCGCGTCCGGTTCGCAGATCGCCGAGGAATTGCGCGTGGCGGGTAAAAAAGTCTATCTGTCGATCGGCGAACATTACCGGCCGCCGCGTTCGTACCGCAATCGCGACTACGTGTGGTGGCTCGGCGTGCTCGGCAAGTGGGACGAGATCAAGATCAAGCCGAAAAGGAAGCACGTCGCGTTTGCGGTGAGCGGCTACGACGGCGGCAAGACGATGGACTTCCGGCGGCTGGCGAGCCAGGGCATGACGGTGCTCGGCCTGACTCAGGCTTATGAAAACGGCGTGCTGAAAATCGCGAACGATCTGGTGGAAAACGTCGCGGCGGGCGACGAGGCTTATTTCGACGTGCTGCGCGAGGCCGATGCCTATGTCGAGCGCAACGGCATCGATCTGCCGCCGGAACCGGAAGCGTGGAAACTGCTGCCGGACCCCGAGTGCCTCGCGCAGCCGATTCTCGAACTCGATCTCGCGAAGGCCGGCATCACGACCATTGTCTGGGCGACCGGTTTCAGGTTCGATTTCAAATGGCTGGAAGTCGATGCATTCGACGAGAACGGACAACCGTTTCACAAGCGCGGCATTTCGGCGGAGAGCGGCATCTATTTTCTCGGGCTCCCCGAACTGACGAACCGCGCCTCGTCCTTTATTTATGGCTGCTGGCACGACGCGAAATACATTGCCGACCATATCGCCATTCAGCGCAACTACGTGGCCTATGAGAATAGCCGGGACGTGCCCGCGAACGCAGCCGATCATGGATAAACTCACGAGCCGGGCCATTCTGGCGCGGCTGATCGGCTTTGCTACGGTCAGCCGCGACTCCAATCTCCAACTGATCGAATTCATTCAGACGTACCTGAACGGACTCGGCGTGGCGAGCGAACTTTTCTACAACGAAGAGCGCACCAAGGCCAACCTGTTTGCGACGATCGGACCGGCGGGCGACGGCGGCGTGGTGCTGTCCGGGCATACGGACGTCGTGCCGGTGGACGGTCAGAACTGGAGCGTGCCGCCGTTCGAACTCACGGAGCGCGACGGCAAACTGTATGGCCGAGGCGCTGCGGACATGAAAGGCTATCTCGCTTCGGTGCTTGCCGCCGTGCCGCTCTTCGTCAACGGCAATCTGCAACGGCCGGTGCATCTCGCGTTTTCGTACGACGAGGAAATCGGCTGCGTCGGGGTGCGGCCGTTGCTGGCCGAATTGCAGCGGCGTGGCTTGCGTCCGCGCGTCTGCGTGATCGGCGAGCCGACCGGCATGAAGCCGGTGCTCGGCCATAAAGGCAAGCTGGCGATGCGCTGTCGCGTGAAAGGCGCGGCGTGCCACTCGGCGTATGCGCCTTATGGCGTCAACGCGATTCAATACGCGGCGCGACTGATCGGCAAGCTCGACGAAATCGGCGAGCAACTCGCGCAGCCCGAGCATCACGATGCGCGCTTCGACCCGCCGTTCTCGACCGTGCAAACCGGTCTGATCAAGGGTGGCCGGGCGTTGAACATCGTGCCGGCGGAATGCGAATTCGACTTCGAAGTGCGCGCGGTGCCGGGCTTCGACACCGGCGACGTGGCGCGTCAACTCGAAGCGTATGCAACCGGGCATCTGTTGCCGAGAATGCGCGCCGTGCAGGTGGACACCGCTATCAGTCTGGAAGCCCTGAACGCGTACCCGGGGCTTGCGACCGATCCGGCCAGCGACGCCGCGCGGCTCATTGCGACGCTCAGCGGTACGCCTCAAAATGCCGGCGGATTCGGCACGGTCGCGTTCGGCACGGAAGGCGGTCTGTTCGACGCGATCGGGATTCCGGCCGTGGTCTGCGGGCCCGGCAGCATGGACCAGGGCCACAAGCCGGACGAGTTCGTCACGCTGGAACAACTGGCCGCTTGCGACGCGATGATGGCACGGCTCGCCGCACTTCTCGGCAACGAAGCTAGCCGTTGATACGAGGCACGCCGCGCCGCGGCGTCTTCCTTATTTTGCTTTTCTCCGCTCCCTCTTCTTTCTTCCTCGCACACGCTCTCGCTGATTCCAGACACGGAATATCTTAGCGACGACTCAACCCCACTGATAAATACCGTATCGAATGGGGAAATTTCTCAATTTAGGATGAAGTTCATCAGAGCAGAATGCCGCTTCTTTGAAAAGTAATACAGGTCGTCGGGCATGGAGTTGCAGTCTGCTTTGAAAAAGCCGGTCGGGTTGGCGCGCACCGAGATGGAAAGCGTGCTGGCGCGCCTGCTCGACGTCATGCTGATCGCGTTGGGCGCGGCGCTCGCGTCGTGGCTGGTCGCGCCCGGTGCGGAACCCACGGTCGTGCACGGCGCGCTGGTGGCGTTCGACATGGCGCTCGCCATCGTGCTGTTGCCGTGGTTCGGTCTGTACACGTCGTGGCGCGGCCGCTCCACCGGGCGACTGTGCGTGGCCATCGTGCTCGGCTGGATCGCTGTGCAAACACTGGGTCTGGCGCTCATGTTCCTGCTGCACCATAGCGCGTCGTTGTCGCGCCTGTGGTGCAGCAGCTGGACCTTGCTGACCGGCGCTGCGCTCGTCGCCTCCCGTCTGCTCGTGCACCGGGTGCTCGGGCGTCTGCGTCGTGCCGGGCGCAATTTGCGGCGGGTCGCCGTGGTGGGCCGCGGCGCGCATCGCGATAGCGTGCTCGCGCAAATCGCGGCGTCGCCCGATGCGGGTTTTCGCGCAGTTGCGATGTTCAGTCCGCAACAGCGCGAGAGCAGTGACGGCTGCGACCTGCCGTCGTTTCGCCGGCTGCGCGAGTTTGCGGCGTGGGTGCGCCATGAGCAGATCGAAGAAGTCTGGCTCGCGCTGTCGCTGTCGGAAGAAGAACTCGTCTTGCGCGTGCTCGATGAGTTCGGCGGCGACCTCGTCAATCTGCGCTTCATTCCCGATGTGCGCAGCCTCGCCATGTTCGACCGCCACGTGGTCGATCTGCTCGGCGCGCCCGCCATCAACCTGATGGCCTCGCCGATGACGCCGTATGCGCTCGTTCAGAAAGCGCTCTTCGACCGGCTCTTCGCGGTGTTCGTGCTGCTGGCGCTGGCGCCGGTCATGCTGAGTATCGCCGCGGCGGTCAAGCTGAGTTCGCGCGGCCCGGTGCTGTTCACGCAGCGGCGCAAGGGCGCCGACGGCCGGGTCTTTCGCATCTACAAATTTCGCACGATGCGCGTGCATGCGCCGAACCCTGGCGTGATTCGCCAGGCCACGCGCGACGATCCACGGGTGACGCGGGTCGGTGCATTTCTGCGGCGCACGAGTCTGGACGAGTTGCCGCAATTCGTGAACGTGTTGCGCGGCGAGATGTCGGTGGTCGGGCCGCGACCTCATGCGATCGAACACGACGACCAGTATCGAAGCATCGTCGACGGCTACATCCACCGTTATCGCATCAAGCCGGGCATTACCGGTTGGGCGCAGGTCAACGGCTTTCGCGGCGAGACCGACCGGATCGAAAAAATGCAGGGGCGGGTGGAACACGACCTGTACTACCTGAGGAACTGGTCGTTCGGCATGGATATGCAAATCGTCTTCAGGACGGTGATGAAGGGCCTGGTGCATACCAACGCCTATTGATGAAACACGAATCATGTCTGCCCGATGCCGGGCAGCGGCGGCGCTGCGGCCCGCGAGGAACAGGTTGAACACGATGTCAGCGGTAATTCAAACCAGCTTCGGCTGGCGGCTTGGCGCCGCGATGGCGGCAGTTGTTTTGTTGAGCAGTGCGTGCGCGGTCGCGCCGGGTATGCGGATGGAAACCAGGGAAGTGCGCGATGCGACGACGGTCAGCACCGACGTCGCGCTCGCGTTGCAGGCGGGGGCGACGGCCGGAACGCCGGACATCGCCATTACCGAGGTGAATGCCGCGCTGCTGTCGCAACTCGCGCAAAGCCGGCGCCAGCAGCAGTCGCAACTGTCGCAACTGCTGTCCGGCGCGCCGCGTGCGTACACGGTCGGGCCGGGCGACGTGTTGCAGATCGTCGTGTGGGATCACCCGGAACTCGCGGCGGCGCTGGGCTCGTCGCAGACGGCATCGTCGGCGCGCGCGGGCGATCCGCAGGCCGGTTTCGTCGTCGATCAGAACGGCGGGTTGAATTTTCCGTACGCGGGTTCGCTGCACGTCGCCGGATTGCGCACGGACGAGATACAGCAGCATCTGAGCGCCGCGCTCGCCAAGTACTTCGTCAAGCCGCAGGTCACCGTGCGCATGGCGTCCTATCGGGCAAGTCAGGTGTACGTGGATGGCGCTGTGCATACGCCCGGCGCGCTCGCGCTCAACGACGTGCCGATGAGCCTCTACGACGCGCTCTCCCGCGCGGGCGGTTTCAGCGAGACGGCCGACCAGAGCGACCTCGTACTGGTGCGCGACGGCCAGTCGTATCGGGTGAGTCTGACGCAGTTGCTGGCGCAGGGCGTGAGCCCGGCGCGTTTATATCTGCAGGCAGGCGACTGGTTGCGGGTCGCCTCGCGCGACGAAAACGACGTCTACGTGATGGGCGAAGTGAATCGCCCGGTGTCGGCCATTCCACGCAAGACCGGCCGCATTACGCTCGCCGATGCGTTGTCGCAGGCCGGCAGCGTGAACGCCGCGACCGCCGACGCCGCGCAGATGTTCGTGATTCGCGGCTCGCTGAGCGGCTCGCCGGAAGTGTTTCACCTCGACGGCCGCTCGCCGGTCGCGATGCTGCTCGCCAAAGATTTCGAACTGCAGCCAAAAGACGTCGTGTACGTGGACGGCAGCGGGCTGGTCCGCTTCAACCGCGTGCTGAGTCTGTTGATGCCGTTGATCAGCACGGGCTTGACCGCCGGCGTCATCGCGAAGTGATCGCGCGCGTGATGGTGGTGTGCGCGGGCAATATCTGCCGCAGTCCGATGGCGGCGGCGTTGCTCGAGCGGCTTCTGCGCGGCCCTCGCGATGCGGTCGTGGTCGAGTCCGCGGGACTGACCGCGTTGAGCGGCCATGGCGCCGACCCGCATGCGGTCAGCGTGATGAGCGAGCGCGGCGTCGATATTCGCGCGCATCGCGCGCGCCAGCTCGCGTCGTGGATGCTCGCCGGCGCCGATCTCGTACTCGTCATGGATAGCCCGCAAAAGCGCGCGCTGGTGACGCGATTTCCGTCCTTGCTCGGCCGGGTTTATCTGCTCGGCGAGCTGGCTGGCTCGCGAGGCTTGCCGGGCTCTTGCGAACACGGCTTCGATATTCCGGATCCCTACAGAAAGGACCGTGCGTCTTTCGAGCACAGCCTGACGCTCATCGAAGCCGGCGTCGCCGCCTGGGCCGCGCGCATCGCAAGTCTTTCGCGATCCGCAGACGGTGGCAAACCGGTACCCGTATCCGTATCCGCTTCGGCTGACGACGCCACGTCGTCCGGCCTGCTTCTGAACACTTGAATGTCCGCACCATGAAACCGTTGCAACCGTTGTCGCCGCCCGATTCCGAGGCGTTAAACCAGGATGACGAGTTCGATCTGATCGGCCTCTTGGACGTGTTCGTCGAGTACCGCTGGACGATCGTCAAGTTCTGCCTCGCCGGACTGCTGCTCGCGACCGCGTTCGCGTTTCTGCTGCCGCCGCGCTATCAGGCCGATATCTCCGTGCAGGTCGAGGACGGTACCGGCATGGCGGCCACGCAAAGTCTGCTCGGCGATGTGTCGTCGCTGTTCAACTACAACTCGCCGACGTCCGCCGAGCAGCAGATCATGGCCTCGCGACTGGTGGTCACGAGCGTGGTGGACGAATTGCGCAGCTATATCGTCGTGCGTCCGAGCCGGTTTCCGTTGATCGGCGATTTCGTCTCGCGCTTCAACGATTCGATCACGCGTCCCGGGCTTCTCGGCATCGGCGGCTGGACGTGGGGCGCCGAGCGTGCCGACGTGCGGCAGTTCGAGGTGCCGAAGCGCTTCGAAGGCGACCGCTTCACGCTGACGGTGCTCGATGCCGGCCGCTATCGGCTGGCCGGTTGGGATCTGAGCGAGGCCGTCTCTGGACGCGTCGGCGTGACCGAGGTGTTCGCGACGTCGCACGGTCCGGTCAGGCTGCTCGTGCAGTCGCTCGACGCCGCACCGGGCGCCAGGTTCTTGCTGACCCGCAAATCGCGGCTCGACACGATTGTCGACATGCAGAACAGCCTCGATATTCAGGAGAAGATCAAGTCGTCCGGCGTACTAGTCGCCACGCTCAAAGGTACCGATCCGGTCGTGGTGCGCGATCAGTTGCAGGCGGTCGGGCGTTACTACGTCAAGCAGAACATCGAGCGCAAGGCGGCGGACGCTGCGCAGTCGCTGGCGTTTCTCGATACCCAGGTACCGGTGCTCAAACAGCAACGCGAAGACGCGGAAGCCCGCTACACGCAGATGCGTAACCGGCAGGGTGCGATCGATCTGTCCGAAGAAGCGAAAATCGCGCTGCAGCAGACCGCCGAAGCGCGAACCCGCATGCTCGAACTGCAACAGAAGCGCGACGAGTTGACCGCGCGTTTCACGAGTTCGCATCCCGATGTGATCGCGCTCGGTGCGCAGATCGCCACGCTGCGCGCGCAGCAAGGCACGTTCGAGTCGCAGATGAAGCGCCTGCCCGACGTTCAGCAGGACGCCGTGCGTCTGATGCTCGACGTGAAGGTCGATACCGATCTCTACACCGCGCTGCTCAACAACGTGCAGCAGCTGAAACTGGTGAAGGCGGGCAAGACCGGCAGCGTGCGGATCGTCGATACGCCAGTGGTGCCCGAGAGCATCGCGTTTCCGAAGCGGCCGGTGACGATCGCAGTGGGCGCGTTGCTGGGGTTGCTGCTCGGCGTGGCGTTCGCGTTCGTCCATCATTTCCTGTTCGCGGGAATTGCCGAAGCGGATGAAATCGAGCGGCATGTCGGCTTGCATGTGTACGCGACGATTCCCGAATCGCGCGACCAGCGGGCGCTGACCCCCGCCCAGGCCAACGCTGCGCCCGCAGTGCGGCTGCTGGTGCACTCTTCGCCGCGCGATCCGGCGGTCGAAAGTCTGCGCAGCCTGCGCACCGCGCTGCAGTTCGCGATGCTGAACGCACGCAACAATCTGGTGCTCGTGTCGGGACCGACGCCGGGTGTCGGCAAGTCCTTCGTGTCGGCGAACTTCGCGGCCTTGCTGGCGACGGGCGGCAAGCGTGTGCTGATCGTCGACGGCGATCTGCGGCGCGGGTTTCTGCACGACTATTTCGGCCGGCCGCGCGAAGACGGCCTGACCGATGTCATCTCCGGCAAGCGCACGTTCGAGCAGGTCGTGCATCGCGACGTGGTGCCGAATCTCGATCTGCTCGCCACCGGTGAATTGCCGCCGAACGCCGCCGAACTGCTGATGCATGAACGGCTCGGCGAACTGCTTGCGGCCAGCGCGCAACAGTACGACGTCGTGCTGATCGATTCGCCGCCGGTGCTGGTCGTGACCGATGCCGTGGTGCTCGCTGAGCACTGCGAGACCGTGCTGCTGGTCGCGCGTGCGGATCGAACCCGCGTCGCGGAGATGACGGAATCGGCGAAACGCTTCGCCCATACGGGTATCGCGGTAACGGGCGCGCTGCTCAACGGGCTCGATCCGCGCTCGGCGCGTCAGGCGTATAGCCGCAAGAACGGTGGCTATCGCTACGTGCAGTACAGCTACGACGCGATGCAACCGGTGCGGGCGTCGTGGTGGCGCAGGTTGATCGGCATTATCGGGCGGGCGCGATGATGCAGGCTCACGTGACAGACCTGGTTGAAGCCATAGATGGAGTCGCGGAAGCGGCCCCATCTACCGAAGTACCGGCGCTGCGGCCGATGGTGCGGCTCGCGCTCGTGGCCGAGGCGGCGGGCGGCGGCGTCGCCGTGCATCTCGCCGATCTGGTGCGCGGGCTACGCTCGCACGGCGGCTTCGAAATTCATCTGCTGGTCCCGCAAGGCGCGCGCTGCGATGCGTCGATTCTCGACGCGAACGTGCTCGCGCAATGCGACAGCGTTCAGCGTTTGCCGATGCAACGCGCGGTCGGCGCCGCGGACACCGTCGCGTTCGCGCATCTGTTCCGGTGCCTGCAACGGCTCGATCCGGACATCGTGCATAGCCATAGTTCGAAAGCCGGCGCGCTCGCGCGGCTTTGTTTCGGACGCTGGAAGCAGGTCTATACGCCGCATGCGGTCTACACGCTCAATCCGTATCTGCCGCGTGGGCAACGGCGCTTCTATGGGCTGATCGAACGCTGGCTAGGACGTTTGGCAAGCGATCGGCTGATCGCCGTTTCGCTCGACGAGGCGGAGCATCTGCAACACGCGTTGCGGATTCCCGCCGCACGTATCGCGACGATTCTCAACGGCGTACCGGCGCCCGCGCTTTTGCCGCGAGCGCAAGCCCGCGACGAACTCGGCCTGCCGCATGACGCGGTGGTCGTCGGTTTCGTCGGCCGCCTCGACTTCCAGAAAGGCGTCGACCGTCTCGTGCGAATCGCGCGGACTTTGCGCGCGCGCGGGATCGACCACGTCGTGTTCGCCGTCATCGGTCCCGGCGATTTTCAGGCCGCGGCGGGCGTGAGCGAGTCCGCCATTCCCGACAACGTGCGTGTGCTCGGCGCCGTGCCCGACGCGCGCCGCTACTTTTCCGCGTTCGACATTTTTGCGTTGCCGAGCCGCTACGAGGGTTTCCCGTACGTGGTGCTCGAAGCGATGGCCGCGCATGTGCCGATCGTCGCGACGCGTGTGTCCGGCGCGGCGGAATTGATCGCCGCGGAGTCGATCGGGCTGGTGGTGTCGAACCAGGACGACATCACGCCTTTCGCGGATGCGCTCGCCGTGCTCTCGCAAGACCGCCTCGCGCGCGAGCGCATGAGCCGCAACGGCGAACGCGCCGCCGCGCGGTTTTCCGCCGGTGTGATGGTCGAGCGGACCGTCGATCTTTATCACCGTCTTCTCGACGAGGCTCATTCATGCTGCAAATAGTGTCCCGGCCCACCCACGTGGTCTTGCTCCACGCCTACAGTTCGAATAATTCCGGCGACGGGCTGCTGGTCGAACTGTCGATCGACCTGTTCAGGCAGGCGTTCGGCGAGGCGACGCGGGTATCGATCGTCGCCGCCGATCCCGCTTCGTTCGCCGACTACGCCGATGTGCATAGCGCGCCGGTGCTGGCCGAACGCGGCTTGGCCCGGCTCGCGGGCGCGGCGGCTTGCGCGTTGCCCATCGGCCGCGACGGCGGCACGCGTGAGTTGCTGGCTTTGCTCGCTTCGGCCGATCTGGTGGTCGGCGTAGGCGGCGGCTACTTGCGCGCACGCAACGTGATGGAAGCGTTCAAGCTCGAAGCGGGGCACCTGCTGCAGATGCGCGCGGCGTGCCGCGCCGGCAAGCCGACGGTGTATCTGTCGCAAAGCATTGGACCGTCGATGCCGGCCGAGCCGTTGCGCTCGCATCTCAAAGGCATGCTCGCGCGTTTCTCCGCGGTGTTCGTGAGAGACGACCGCTCGCTCGCCTTTCTCGACGGCAATGCCAATACGTACCGCGCGCCCGATCTCGCGGTCATGCAGTTCGAACGACGCAGTGCGCAGATCGTCGCGCGGGCTGCCGTGGCCGGTGCGAACGTCGAGCACGTGGCCTTCGTGTTAAGACGCGCGCCGAGCTGGACGAAGCGTCAACGCGAACGCTACGAAAGCGCCACGCGACGGCTGATCGAGCGTCTGAGCCCATCGTGCCGGATCAGTTTTGCGGTGCAGAGTACCGGGCGCGGGAACGACGACCTCGCTTACTACCGCTCGCTCGGCATCGAAGGCGATCTGCTGTCGCTGAAGGACCTGTTGGAAAACGACAGACCCGATGTGGTCGTGTCGGTGCGCCTGCACGGCGCGCTCGAATCGTTGCTGAGCGGCGTGCCCGCGTATCACCTGAGCTACGAGCGCAAGGGCTTCGGTGCGTACGCCGATCTCGGTCTGAATGGCTTGGGCGGCTTGGGCGGCTGGGTCGCGAACGCGGCCGATTTCGACCCGGAAGCGGTAGCCGCGACGATACTCGGCGCCGACGCCATCCGCGATTTCTGGACGCGTGCCTCGTCGGGCTTCGAAGGTATTCGAGCCGGGCGCGAGCGGATCCTCGCCGCGTTGCGTATCGCGCGAAACGGCTAGCGGGTAGTCATGCAACTGTTCGTTCGCTTCGCGTTGCGGGTCGTTTCGCTTGCGCTGAAATTCGCGCTGACGCTGGTGCTGGCCCGTCAGCTCGGCTTTGCCGCCGTCGCCGATTATGGTCTGGCGCTGGCTGTTTCCGTTATCTCGTCCAAAGTGCTGGGGCTCGGCTTCAGCACGGAGATCAACCGTCGTCTGAGCGCGCCGCAACCTGCGAGTGCGATTCGCGATGCGGGGCGTTTGCTGCTGCTTTACGGCGTGGTTTATGGGGTGCTGGCGCTGCTGGTTTTCATCGTGTATCGAAGCGGCGAGTTTGAATTTTTGCGCCGGATTTTGCCTGCGATGCTAGCGAGCGTCGTGCTGGTGGCGTTCTCCGAACACGCGGCGCTGGAGACGACGGCCTACGTGTTTTCGCTGCATCGTTCGCGGACCGGCGCGCTGTTGCTGTTCATTCGAACCGGCGTGTGGGCCGGCGTCGCGATTCTGGGGCTGTACGCCGGTTGGGTGCAGCGCGTGGAAACGGTGCTGACGCTGTGGTGGGGCGCGAACGTGGTCGCCGTGTGCGTGGCGTATGCGTGCGTGCGGCGCTGCGCGCGTGATGCCGACGCGGCTGGGGTGATCGCGACCGGAAAGAAAGCCGGCAGCATTCGTTCGGTCTGGCTGGACGGTTTGCCGTTTCTCGTCGCGGGCACCGTGCTCGCCGCGTTGCAATATGGCGAGCGGTTTCTCGCGAGCGGTGCGATGTCGGCCGACGCGCTCGGTCGATATGTTTTCGCATGGTCCATCGCCAATGCCATTCAGACTATCGCGTATGTGACCGTGAGCGTGACCGCAGGGCCGCGGCTGGTTCGTGCGTTGAGCGCGTCGTTGCCCCGATCGTTATATCAGCCCCAAACCGATTTCTGGCAGGTGCTTCGAGGCTCGGTCCGTGCAGGCGGCGGGGTGGCGCTCGCGGTGGGCGTCGCCATTCTGCTCGCGCATACGCTGATCTTCCGCGTCGCGCACGAGCCGGCTGGTCCGGCTGAACTGGCGATGCTGTCGACCTTGCTGATATCGTTCGTGCTCCGCTCGGTCGCCGACGTTTTATGGGCGGCGGCGATCGCCTTGCGTCTGGGCAGGCAGGTCGCGATTGCGCTCGGCGGCGTGGTGTTCGTCATGCTGCCGCTCGGGTGGGTGTCGATACAGCAATTCGGCGCAATGGGAGCGGCGCTCGCGCATGTCGGCGCGAGCCTCGGCATCGCGATCGTTCTTGCGATGGTGTTACTGCGCGCTCGCGTGACGCTTGCCGGCGGCGAGGTGTTGCGTGCTTCGTAAGCTGCTCATCGGTGCGCGCCTGAGTCGAGGCGTGGTGCGCGCGGCCGCCGGCCTCGCGATTCTGCTGTATCTGACGGTGTACTGGAAAGCCGGCAGTTTCCTGCCCGAATTCATCTCGCGCGACGCGGAAAAGATCCAGTCGCAGATCGGCGGGTCCAGCACCTATCAGGACACGTCCTTCGACGCGGTCGCGAAGTTCTATGCGTCGCTCGGCGAGATCGGCACGCATCTGTTCGTGATGGCGGTGGGCGCCGCGTTCATCGGGTTGACGCTCGGTTGCTCGCGGCGAGCCGGCGGCTTGCTGCTGAACGCGATGCTCGTCGCGCCGTGCGTGTTCTTCAACCTGTTCGTTGCCAGCAAGGACACGCTGGTCGTGCTGATCTCGATCCTGCTGGTGCTGATTGGCCGGCGCGGTAAAACCGGGCCGACCGTCGTTGCGGCCATTGCGCTCTATGGGGCCTATGCGTTCACCGTGCGGAGCTACTTCGCGTTGATCCTCGTCATCGCGGCGCTAACGTGGATGTTCCGGCTCGGCTCGCTGCGAGTGCGGACCGTGCTGATCGTCGCGCTTCTGCTGGGGTTGTACGTGTTGCCCAACGGCGCGTATTACCTGTTGCTGCATCCACGCGACATGGCAGTCGATTATCTGGTCGCCGGCTCGCCGTATGGCGCGCGGACCGGCTTCTACAATCCGTTCGAACCGGTTTCGTTCACGGCATTCTGTCTCGACTACGGTTACGCATTGCTGAAACTGAACATGCCGGCGCTGTTCTTTCCGGGACCGAAAGAACTGGCAATGTCGGTGTTCGTGTGGATTGTGATCGGCTCGGTCTTCGGTCGCAATCCCGCCGGACCGGGCAGCGCGCAGGCATCCATCACGGATGGCCTGGCGAGTCTGGTGATCGGTCATATCGCGGTGTCGATGCTGTTCGAGCCGGATCTGGGCAGCTATCTACGGCATCTGTCGAGCGTGGTGCTGTTCTGCGCGTGGCGTTTGAACGGTAGCGCGACGCGGCGGACATGAGGGCGGGTCGGCGTGCTCTACGCTGCGTGGTCATGTCGTGCTGTTTGTCAGGCGCAGCGCTGCTGCACGCGTGGGCGCAACCCGTCGCCCCGACCGATCGAACCGCGCCTGCTGTCGGCGTGCAGGTGAAGGTCGAGCGCTTCACGTCAACGGATGCTTTCCGTGTGAAAGCCGCGGGTTTTGTTTTCGTCCGCTTCGGCGTGTGGGTCGATGCGATGAACGGTGCGGCCGGTGCCACCGAGTACCGGCGACGCGTGAGCCGCGCATTCGATGCGGCGCGGCAGGCCGGATTGCCGGTTCTCGTGACCGTGCGCTCGACGTCGCCGCTGGCCCGCGCTGCGTCGCAGGGCGCCGCACGCGACGCGCAATTGCACGACGCCGCCGCTCAGTTGACGCAGGTGGTGAGCGATCTCGTGACGGCGCATCGGCGCGACCTGCTCGCCATCGAGTTATGGAACGAGCCGGATCTGGCGGCCTACTGGCCGACCGGCGCTCTGGAGGCGACGTTTCCGGTTTACATGAACGCGGTCTGTGACGGACTGCAAGGCGTGCGCAAGAGGGTGCCGTTAATCGGCTTCGGATTTTCTCGGGCGCCGGTCGAGGCATCGTCGGCGGATCGTCTTCTGCAAAGTCTGCATGCCCCAGCGTCTTGTGTGGATGCCGTTTCGTATCACGCGTATGGAATGAGCGATCCCCAGATTCGTCGCGCGTCGGCTTATGTTCGCGCACGCTATGGCCTGCCGGCGGTGATGACCGAGTGGGGCGCTTCGTCGGGCGTCGACGTTGGAAGGTCGGTGCAGGCGGCGAGAATCGAATCGTTTCTGGAAAAGCGCGCGTTGCTGGACACGCCGTTGATCTCGCTTTACGAATGGCAGGACACGGCGAGCGGCAAGAATGCGCGTGAGCGCAACTTCGGTTTGCTGGATGCGTCGGGTATCGATAAGCCCGCCATGGGCGCCGTCACGAACGCGATGCGCGACTGCGATCGGCCAGTTTGCACGACCACGCCGCCACGAGCATCAGACAAACCAGCATTTCTCCGGCGATAAACGCGCATACGGTAAACGCGCGATGTCCAATCCGTTGCATGGGGCGAGGCCTGTCAGTTCACGCTACGGATGAAACCCGGATCGCCGATCAACGCTTCGACACTCGACCTGACCGTATCTTCGATCGCGACATTGCTGCTGGTGAACTTGGGCGCTTTGTGCCGCACGGTTCGGGTGGTCGTAAAGACCACCTTGCGGGTCGCCGAATCGGTGACCATGTAGCGCATTTTCAGTGTCCACCAGGTCGGTGAGCGGGCGTCGTCCACCGAGAATTTTTCGATGCTGCCGCTCAATACCTTGCGGCCGTCGTCGAGATGAAACCCCGCCACCCGCAAGCTGCGCGCGACGCTATCGCGCACCGCGCCGTTGATATCGTCCTTGAGAACGATGCCTGTCATCGCGGTGTTCTCGATGCGATTGGCCGACATGTGTCCGTCGCGAGCGGGCAGGTACACGAAATCGCGCGCCGGCGCGACGCTGAGCCAACCGGTGGCATGCGAGGACACCGTGCGCGGCGGGCTGTTCAGACCGAACCACGACCATGAGCAGGCCGACAGCATCAACGGTAGTGCCAGCGTGCCGCAGCCTTTGAGGACGGCGTATTTGAGCGGCAAACGCGTGAGGTTGGGCGAGAGCGGGGCGGGCCGGTGCAGGTTGCGACGCACGGACTCAGCGGGCGTGGTGCTGGGAAATGCCGCGGTGGCGACAGTGACGGCGGTTGCGGCGGTCGAGGTCAGAGCAGTTGCCTTTTTGGATGGGGTCGTGCCGGTGCAGAAACAGCATGGTAACAGCGCCGCGTGACAGCGCATCCAGTAAAAGACCGAAGCAGGAATATGCGCCGCGGACAGCATCGGTCGACGACGGGCCGCTTCAGAAGAAAGCGGCTTTGCCCTGGGTCATATCCACCAGCGCGAGCTGCGCGGGTTCGAGTGCATTGACCGGCAAACGGATCGTGAGCCGCACCAGCATGCCGTAGGCACTCTCGGCGAGCGTATAGGCCTGTGCTTCGATCCAGCGGCGCACTTTGGCTTCGTCGGCGTAACTCACCTCGACGATCAGCGAGACCTGGGCGATGCGTTCCACCCGTGGCGCGTCCAGCAGCGCCGAGGCGATTGCGTCGGTATAGGCGCGCACCAGACCGCCCGCGCCGAGTTTGACGCCGCCGTAATAGCGAACGACCGCGGCGAGTACGCCGTCCAGGTCGTGATGCCGCAGCACTTCCAGAATCGGCCGGCCGGCGGTGCCGGAGGGCTCGCCGTCGTCGGACATGCCGGATTGACCGCCGGCCAGCAGCGCCCAGCACACGTGAGTCGCGCCGGGGTGCGCGTCGCGCAGGCGCTGCAGTTCGGCCATCGCCGCGTCACGATCGGCGACCGGAATCGCGTGAGCGATAAAGCGGCTCTTGCGGATTTCGAGTTCCGCGCTCAGCGCTGTGGGCAGGGTGTAGGTGGGCAAGGCAGGGTTGGCAGTGCTGGCAGAGCGGTGGGAGAACGGGCCGGGCTCAGACGAGCCAGGGTTCGTCATGGTAACGGATCGTATCGGCGGCAGGGCAGCGGGGGCGATCGCGGGACTGTGGCGGGGTCGACGGCCAATCCGGCGTCGCGGCCTGGTCTACAATCGGCGGCTTATTGCGCGCGGCCATGGTGCCGCTTCAGCGCGCCAACGAGGAGACGACATGCTTGATTTCACAACGATAGGAACGTTCGTGGCCGTGGTGTTTGGACTTTTTCTGATTCCTGGCCCGGCCGTGCTGATGGTGTTGACGCGCACCGTGCACGGCGGTCGCAAAGTGGGCATTCTCACCGGTCTCGGCGTGGCGGCGGGTGACTTCGTTCATACGCTGGGTGCTGCGATCGGCCTGTCGGCGCTGCTGATGACCTCCGCGCTCGCCTTCAATGCGGTCAAGATCGTGGGCGCCGCGTATCTCATCTATCTCGGTGTGCGCGCGTTGCGCGAAAAGCCGGCAGCCCGTGCTTCGGGAGAAGCGGTCGGTGCGCAGTCCACGCAAACCGCGCCCGCGCAGCCGCCCGTGTCAGGCACCAAAGCATTTTTACAGGCGATTCCCGCCGAAGTGCTGAACCCCAAAACCGCGCTGTTTTTTCTCGCTTTCCTGCCGCAGTTCGTGCATGCGGACCGTGGGTCTTCGTTTCTGCAGTTCGCCACACTCGGATTGATCTTCGTCGTCATGAGCGCGCTCTACACGACGCTGATCGTGCTGACCATTCGCCCGCTGGGCAGGCTGGTAAAGCGGCTGACGTGGCTGGCGCGGTGGCAGAACAAGATTATCGGCGTGTTGTTTATTTCGCTGGGTTTGCGGGTCGCGACGCAGACGCGGTGACCGGGCGAGGTCGAAGGCAGCCTGTGGCTGGTGCCGGCGCAATGTGCGTTGTCGGCATGTTCCGCAAGGCGCTGGGGACGTCGCCAGGGCGGTATATCTCGGAACGGCAGGGAGGGACGTGAAGCGATTCGTTTCGCCAGCTAAGGCGAACACGACGAACAGGCTGCATCATTCGTCGCCGTGCTGACAGAAGCGGCGACCCGGAATGTGCGCGATAACAGCGAGGGCGATTTCGAGCGGCGTGCTTTCCGCGGGGACCACGCGGCGGCTCGGTTCGGGGGTGTGCTTCATGGTCCATTCGACGAGGCGGTACGAACGCCCCCAGGGCGGCTGCAACGGATCGGAGACTTTGCCCGACTGGATCTGACGAACCCAGTCATTGCCTGGCATCTCGCGCAGATGCTCGAACACCGCTTCTTCAACCATGGTCGAGCTCCTTCTTCGCAAGCGGACGATCCGTCTTGTAGCGCGTCGGCGAGACCCCCAAAAAAAGCGCCGCCGATGTTCTGGCGGCTTAACAGGGGATGTTGTGGACGCATCATTACAGCGAAGAATTAAGCGAGACTTAAAGTCCCGAGCCGAGCCGCGCGTCGCCAGGTAAAGTCGCGCTCGCGCCCTCAAGGGTGCGTAAAAACTGCCGTTATCAGGAGCATCGGGGACACGCCGCCCCCGCACCGTCCTCTGGACCAGCCGACTGATAACGTGACGAATCTCGCTCCCACGCCGCTTTCCGATCGCCTCCGCTCGCTCGTCGATACCGTGCAGCACAACGAGCGCACGCTGCGCCGGTTCCAGAATGTCGAGTTGCGATTGATCGGCGCGCAGGATTTCGCGTCGTTTCTCGATACCTTGTTCAATGTCCTGCCGCAGGAGTTCGCGCTAACCGGCGTGACGCTGTGGCTCGACGAGCGCGCGCCGATGCTGCTCGAACTCCTCGAGCCCGCCGCACTGCGCTCGCTGGACCAGCCGCCGGGCCTCAAGACTTCGCGCGAAGCCGGCGCCGCGGCCAGCCGTCTCTGCGACGACGGCCTGCCGTGGCTCGGCCGTCCGCGCGACTGGGAAGAGAACGCGCGCCACAGCTTTTTCGGCGATGTCGAGTTGCCGGCCAGCGCGATTCTGTTGCCGCTCGTCGCGGGCAATCTGTCGAGCGGCTACCTTTGTCTCGGCAGCGACGACGCCACGCGTTTCGTGCCGGGCATGGCCACGGACATTCTGGAGCGCTTCGCCAGCATCGTGGCCGCGAGTCTGGACAACGTCGCGCATCGCGAGCGGCTGCGGCAACTCGGCATGACGGACTCGCTGACCGGTCTCGCCAATCGCCGCTATTTCGACGAACGGCTGCGCGAAGAGTGCATGCGCGCGGTGCGGTACGCGGCGCCGGTGGCGTGTCTGTTCATCGATATCGACAGCTTCAAGCGGATCAACGATACCTACGGGCATCAGACCGGCGACCGCGCTCTGGCGGCGGTCGCGGCCTGCGTGCGCAAGCAGGTGCGGCTCGGCGATACGGTCGCGCGTTACGGCGGCGAAGAGTTCACCGCGCTGCTGCAGGGCGATCGCGGCGACGCGCTGACGGTGGCGGAACGCGTGCGCCGCGCGGTGGAAAAACTGCAATTGCTCGACGATCGCGGCGAACGCATCGTGCTGACCGTGTCGATCGGCGTGGCGGCGCGCACGGTGGCGGTGCCGCCTGCCGAGGCGCTGGCGTTCGGCCGCACGATGATGGAAGAAGCCGACCGCGCGATGTACCGGGCGAAACACAACGGCCGCAATCGCATCGAGGCGTTGGCGCCCGCTTGAGGGTTGAAGGGTTGGAGGGCTCGAGGGCATGAAGACGCCCCCGCGTCCGTTCAAACCCCCGGCGCGTCCGGCGGTACGCCGAGCAACTGCAGTGCACCGCCGGTCACGCCGCTGAACACCGGCCCCGCCACCGTGCCGCCATAAAATGCCTTGCCCGCCGGGTCGTCGATCATGACGGCGACGATCAGCCGCGGGTCGCTCATCGGCGCCATGCCGACGAACAGCGCGCGATAACGGTTCTTCGCATAGCCCGCGCCGATCTGCTTGCGCGCGGTGCCGGTCTTGCCGCCGATCCGGTATCCCTCCACCGCGGCCGCGCGGCCGGTTCCGCCCACACCCGTGGCCATTTCCAGCATCGAGCGAATGGCGCGCGCGGTCGCGGGCGTGGTGACCTGCTGCTCTGCAATTGGCAAAGGCGCGCCACTGCCGTCGCGCAACAGACTCACGTGATGCATCGTGCCGTCGCCCGCATAAGCGGTATAAACCTGCGCGATCTGCAGCAGCGACGCGGACAGACCGTAGCCATACGCCATGGTCGCCTGTTCGATGGGACGCCAGCGTTTGAAAGGGCGCACCTTGCCGGACGCCACGCCGGGAAACGTCAGGTCCGGCCGCAAGCCGAGCCCGTATTCCTGATACTTGTTCCAGATGGTTTCCGCCGGCAGGTTCAGCGCGAGTTTGGCGAGCGCGATATTGCTCGATTTCTGCACGGCTTCGGCCACCGTCATCGCGCCGTGATTCGACGTGTCGTGAATCACGGCGGGCCCGATTTTGTACCAGCCGGGCGCGGTGTCGACGATGCTTTGCGGCCGCACCTTCCCTTCGTCGATCGACAGGGCGACCACCACCGGTTTGATCGTCGAGCCGGGTTCGAAGGTGTCGACCACCGCGCGATTGCGCAGTTGCCGCCCGGTCAGCCGGGCGCGGTCGTTGGGATCGAAGCTCGGATAGTTGGCCAGCGCGAGAATCTCGCCGTTGCGCGCGTCGAGCACGACCACGCTGCCGGCTTCGGCCCGATGCGTGGCAATCGCCGTCTTGAGTTGCGCGTAAGCGAGTTGCTGGATGCGCCGGTCGATTGTCAGGTGGATGGTGTCGCCGTTGCGGGCCGGCACCAGCGGCCGCGTCTCCGAGACCACGCGGCCGAGGCGGTCGCGGATCACTTCGCGCTGGCCCGGCACGCCCAGCAACTGCTCGTTGACGGCGAGTTCAATGCCTTCCTGGCCGTTGTCCTCGATATCGGTAAAGCCCACCACATGAGCCGCCGATTCGCCTTCGGGATAGAAGCGCTTCGAATCGGCGATCTGCGTGATGCCGGCGAGCCCGAGTTTGCCGAGATGGCCGGCGGTATCGGCATCGACCTGGCGTTTGAGCAGTACGAAGGTTTTGTCTCCATTCAGACGTCGGCGCAGTTCCACGAGCGGCAGGTCGAGAAGCGTCGAGAGCGGCGGCAACGCGGCTTCGTCGAGCAGTTTCGGATTGGCCCAGATTTCGTAAGTGGCGAGACTCACGGCGAGCATCGAGCCGTTGCGATCGACGATGCGTCCGCGTGTCGCATCGAGTTCGAGGGTGCGCTGATAGCGTTTTTGTCCCTGATCGACGTAGAAGTTCTGGTTCACCACCTGCACCCAGAAGGCGCGGCCCGCCAGCGTGGCGAACGCGCTGAAGATCAGCAGCACGACCAGCTTCGAGCGCCACATGGGCAGCCGCGCGGCGAGCAGCGGATGGCTTGCCGCGGCGTAGGAGTCGGATGGCCGGGAAGTCTTTTTCTGAGGCATGGATTGGGTGCTGGCTGTTTTTTGTAATGCGAACGTAATCTTTGCCGGCGATTTGTGCAAGGGGAGATTGCCGGCGGCTGATTACCGAAGACGGCCGCGAGCGCGGGCGGCGTTATGCCTGGTGCTCGCGGGCCTGCTCCGTCAGCCATTGCTCGAAGGCCTGCACGGCGGCATCGTCGGCGCGGGCGGCGTTGACGATCAGCGTGTAGTCGGCGGCGCGCCACGCCGGTGCGGCGAGCGGGCACACCAGCCGGCCGGCGGCGAGTTCGCGTCCGATCAGCGGCAGAGAAGCGAGCGTCACGCCGAGCCCTTCGACGGCGGCGGCCAGTTGCAGATACACATGATCGAATTCCATCTGGCCGCTGCCGCGCAGATCGGCCGCGCCGGCTTCGCGCAGCCAATGCGACCAGGCGCTGCGCGTGCTGGCGGAATGCAGCAGGGTGTGCTGACGCAGATCTTCGACCCGCTCTATGGGATACCGACGCAACAGCGCGGGGCTGCAAGCGGGCACGCGCAGGTCGGGCATCAACGCGCGCGGCGCGAGGCCCGCGCCCTGTTCGTCGCCGGAGCGCACGCCGATGTCGAAGGCGTCGCCGATATAGCGCAGCTTGCGCGAGGTGGTCGACACGCGCACGTCGATGTCCGGGTAGCGCGCCTGGAAGTCGGCGAGACGCGGCAACAGCCAGCACAAAGCGAAGCTCGCCATCACGTTCACGCGCACGGTGCCCGCGATGCGATGCGCGATGTCGTCGCGGCGTACTCTCGCCGCCGCGCCGGTTAGTCGTTCGAAGGCGGAGCTCACGTCGTTGAGCAGCGCGGCGCCTTCGTCGGTGAGCACGACGCCGCGCGCGCGGCGCTCGAACAGCGGCGTGCCGAACCAGTCTTCCAGCAGCCGGATCTGCTTGCCGACCGCCCAATGCGTGACATGCAGATCGACTGCGGCCGCCGCGAAACTCGCATGCCGCGCGACGGCTTCGAAATGGCGGAGCGCATTGAGCGGCGGGAGCTTGTCAGGCGTTTTTTCGGGGCTCGCGGCCTGCAGGGTAACGGGAGTTTTTTTCTTCACCGACGGGGGAATTGGCCAAGCCATGTTTGGGAAAGGGAGGGTTTGATTTTATCGAGCCGTGACTTTATCTCCCTGCTAGCGGGATATTAACTCTGTTGAGCCGGGCCGTTGTCCGACCATAAAATCGACATCCCGGATGCACTGCAGCATCCGTTACCCAAGGACTCGATGCGCTTCGATTTTTTCTACCGGTGCTTCAAGGTCGTGCCATGACCGGCTATCTGCTGGTACTGCTCGTCGGCATCCTTGCCGGCACGCTCAGCGGCATCGTCGGCACCGGTTCGTCGATGATGCTGATGCCGATCCTCGTTGTCTCCTTTGGGCCGAAACTCGCTGTCCCGATCATGGCCATCGGCGCGGTGATGGGCAATCTCGGCAAGGTCTTCGCGTGGTGGCGCGAGATCGACTGGAAAGCGTGCGGCGCGTACGCCGTCACGGCCGTCCCCGGCGCGGTGCTGGGCGTGCATACCCTGCTGGCGCTGCCCGCGCACTTCGTCGATATCGCACTGGGCGTCTTCTTCATCGCGATGGTGCCGACCCGCCGTTGCCTCACGCGGCACGCCGTGAAGATCACGCTCTGGCAACTGGCGGTAATCGGCGGGCCAGTGGGATTTCTCACCGGCATCGTCGTATCGACCGGGCCGTTGACCGTTCCCGTGTTCACCTCGTATGGACTCGAGCGCGGCGCGTTTCTCGCGACAGAGGCGGCCGGTTCGCTCGCCGTGTACGCCGGCAAGATCGCCGCGTTCAGGCAGTTCGGCGCGCTGCCGCCGAGCGTGGTGCTGAAAGGCGCGATCGTCGGCGCATCGCTCATGACGGGTTCGTTCTTCGCGCGGTCGCTAGTGATCCGCATGAAGCCGGCGACTTTCAGACTGCTGGTGGACGGACTGCTGCTGACATCGGGCGCTTCGCTTTTGTGGGCGGCGACGGGGCAGTGAAAAACCCCAAATCTACACACATTGCCAAAAAACACAAAAAAACAGCAAACCCGCATTAAATGCAAAAAAACACCACATTCGGTGGGTTAGCCAAAACAAAAGCGCGAAACTGGGGCGGAAACCCGAATAAATAGAAATTCCGCTATAGTCGCCCTTTTCAGTCGCCAACCGGGTGCGTCGCGTCGCGAAGCCCGGTCTCAGGAGCCAGAACAATGAACGCTCGCGAACCCGCTTTCGCCACCACTTCACGCAGCGCGCGCTTGCGTCAGATGCTGCTCAGCAACGAACTCGAATTCCTGATGGAGGCGCACAACGGCCTCTCCGCCCGTATCGTGCGGGAAGCCGGTTTCAAGGCCATCTGGGGTTCCGGTCTCGCCATCTCGGCGCAGTACGGCGTGCGCGACAACAACGAAGCCAGTTGGACCCAGGTCGTCGACACGCTCGAATTCATGGCCGACGCCAGCGACCTGCCCATCCTGCTCGACGGCGATACCGGCTACGGCAACTTCAACAATGTGCGCCGGCTCGTGCGCAAGCTCGAACAACGCGGCATTGCCGGCGTCTGCATCGAAGACAAGCAGTTCCCGAAGACCAATAGCTTCATCAACGGCGAAGCGCAGCCGCTCGCCGATATGGACGAGTTCTGCGGCAAGATCAAGGCCGGCAAGGACTCGCAGTCGGATGAGAATTTTTCGATCGTCGCGCGCGTCGAAGCGCTGATCGCCGGCTGGGGCATGGACGAAGCGCTGCGTCGCGCGGAAGCCTACCGCCAGGCCGGCGCGGATGCGATCCTGATCCACAGCAAACTGTCGCGTCCCGACGAAATTCTCGAGTTCGCGCGCGAGTGGGCGGGCCGCGGTCCGCTCGTCATCGTGCCGACCAAGTACTACAGCACGCCCACCGAAGTGTTCCGCGAAGCCGGTATCAGCGCGGTGATCTGGGCGAATCATCTGGTGCGCGCGGCGACCTCGGCCATGCAGGCCGTCGCCAGGGAAATCCACACGAACCAGACGCTCGTCAACGTCGAAGACAGCATCGCGGCGGTCAACGAAATTTTCCGCCTGCAGGACGCGGACGAGTACTCGGAAGCCGAAGACCGCTATCTGTCGAGCGGGCGCGCGGCAAGCGGCGCGGTGGTGCTCGCGGCGAGCCGCGGCAAGGGTCTCGAAGCGGTCACCGAAGACCGTCCCAAGGTCATGCTGCCGATCGCCGGCAAGCCGCTGCTGCGCTGGCTGGTCGATGCGTTCAAGAAGCAGGGCGTCAACGACATCACGGTGGTCGGCGGCTATCGCGCCGATGCGATCGACACGGCCGGCATCAAGCTGGTCGTCAACGAGCGTCATGCGCAAACCGGCGAGCTGGCCTCGCTCGCCTGCGCGACGTCGAAACTGGCGGGCGACACGGTTGTCTCGTACGGCGACCTGCTGTTCCGCAGCTATATCCTGCGCGATCTGGTCGAGAGCGAAGCGGACTTCAGCGTGGTGGTCGATTCGTCGCTGACCGATGCGGAAAACGCCAGCGTGCGCGATTTCGCATGGTGTTCGTCGGCAGACGATCGCGGTCTGTTCGGCAACAAGGTCACGCTGCGTCACGTGTCGAGCGGCGCGGCAGCATCGGCGGCCGGCGTGTCGGCGAGCATTGCTGCGCAAACACCGCACGGTCGCTGGGTCGGTCTGCTGAACGTGCGCGGCGCGGGTCGCGAGCGCCTGCAGGCGGTGCTGGCGCAGTTGCAGACGCGCCCCGATTTCGATTCGCTCGACATGCCCGCGCTGCTGAACGCGCTGATCGAAGCAGGTGAATCGATCGAAGTGCAATACGTGCACGGCCATTGGCGCGGCGTGAACGATCTCGACGACTTCCGTCGCGCCGGCGACTTCGCGCATGCGCAAGCGCCGTTCGCCGTCACTGCGGGTGACACGGCGGGCAAGACCGATGCGGCGAGCGGAGCCGCACGATGATCGAGGCAGCCCAGTTCGTCGAGGCGGCGCGCGAGCGCGGCTTCGACTGGTACGCGGGCGTGCCGTGTTCGTACCTGACGCCGTTCATCAATTACGTGCTGCAGGACGAGTCGCTGCACTACGTGTCGGCGGCCAACGAGGGCGACGCGGTCGCGCTGATCGCGGGCGTCACGTTGGGCGCGCAGAACGGCCGCCGCGGCATCACGATGATGCAGAACTCGGGGCTCGGCAACGCGGTGAGTCCGCTCACCTCGCTCACGTGGACCTTCCGTTTGCCGCAACTGCTGATCGTCACGTGGCGCGGTCAGCCCGGCGTCGCCGACGAACCGCAGCATGCGTTGATGGGCCCGGTTACGCCCGCGATGCTCGACACCATGGAAATTCCCTGGGAAACCTTTCCGACCGAAGCCGACGCGATCGGCCCGGCGCTGGATCGGGCCATCGCGCATATGGACACGACGGGTCGTCCTTACGCGCTGGTCATGCAGAAGGGCAGTGTGGCGCCGTACGAGTTGAAGACGGGCGAGGTTGCCGCGCGCCGTGCGCCGGCTGCGCCGGTTTCGAAGTACAGAAACGTCGCCGCGAATGAACTGGCATCGCGCCACGACGCGTTGAAAACAGTCGTCGCGCACACGCCGCTGGACTCGACGGTGGTGCTCGCCTCGACGGGCTTCTGCGGTCGCGAACTGTACGCCATCGACGACCGGCCGAACCAGTTGTACATGGTCGGCTCGATGGGCTGCGTGACGCCGTTCGCGCTGGGTCTCGCGCTCGCGCGTCCCGATCTGCACGTGGTCGCGCTCGATGGCGACGGCGCCGCGCTGATGCGCATGGGGGCATTCGCAACCCTCGGCGCGTACGGTCCGCCGAATCTCACGCACGTGCTGCTCGATAACGGCGCGCACGACTCGACCGGCGGTCAGGCGACCGTCTCCGCGCAGGTGTCGTTTGCCGGCGTCGCGGCGGCGTGCGGCTATGCGTCGGCGCTCGAAAGCGACGATCCCGGCGTGCTCGACCGCGTGTTCGACTCACGCGAAACCACGCGGCTCGACGGCCCGCGCTTCGTGCGCCTCGCGATCCGGCGCGGTACGCCCGACGGCTTGCCGCGTCCCACCATCACCCCGCCCGATGTGAAGACGCGCCTGATGCGCCACATCGGCGCTGCCTGAGGAGCACTGCCGTGCTGCTAATGAATCCCGGTCCGGTCACGCTGACCGGGCGTGTGCGCAACAGCCTGTTGCAGACCGACCTGTGCCATCGCGAAAGCGAGTTTTTCGATCTGCAGGAAGAGGCGCGCACGCGTCTGGTCGAGTTGTACGGTCTGGACGCAAGCGAATGGCAAGCGGTGCTGATGACCGGTTCCGGCACGGCGGCGGTCGAGAGCATGACGGCCGCGCTGGTGCCGCAAAACGGCAAGCTGCTGATCGTGGAAAACGGCGTGTATGGCGAACGCATCACGCAGATCGCCGCGCAATACGGCATCGCGCACGAAGCGTTGAAGCACGACTGGATGCAGGCGCCGGACCTCGCGAAGATTGCCGAACGGCTCGCCGCCGACAAGACGTTCACCCACGTCGCGGTGATCCATCACGAAACCACCACCGGCCGCCTGAACGATTTGAGCGCGCTGGGGGCGTTGTGCCGCGAGCGCGGCGTGCGTTTGATGGTGGATGGCGTGAGCAGTTTCGGCGCGGAAGCTATCGATTTCGCCGACAGCAGTCTCGACGCGGTTGCGGCCACGGCCAACAAATGTCTTCATGGCGTGCCGGGCGCGTCGTTCGTGCTGGTGCGCCGGGCCGCGTTGACGCAGGCCGCGAGCCGCACGTACTACCTCGATCTGGGCCGGCTCGCGCGCTTGCAGGATCAGCGCAATACGCCGTTCACGCCGTCGGTGCATGCTTATTACGCGCTGGTCGAAGCACTGCGCGAACTCGCCGATGAGGGCGGCTGGCGCGCGCGTCACGCGCGCTATGCAGCGCTCGCCGAACAGGCGCGCGCGGGGCTGGCGGCGCGCGGCATAAGCAGCGTGTTGCCGGCGGCCGAGTCGTCGGTCGTGCTACGCGCTTACCGGCTGCCGGCGGGCGTGTCGTATCCGCAACTGCACGACGCGCTGAAAGCGCGCGGCTTCGTCATCTATGCGGGGCAGGGCGGCCTTTCGGCCGAGTTGTTCCGTATCTCGACGATGGGCAACATTCACGCTGCCGATATCGACCGGTTGCTGCAAGGGTTCAGCGAGTTGACGCGCTGAGTTGCGGCGCGGCTGTCTCGCCGTCACGCGAGGCTCGTCGCGCCCGCAAGCTCCGCCCTTCAGATTGGGTCTTTATCCGGCGGGCCGCCCGGCCGTTGCGGTTCGTCGTTCTGATGACCCGGCGACGGCGGCGTCAGCGGATCGGCTTCGGGATCGCGGGTCGGGTCGGCGATCGGGTCGGGAATCGGATTGGTTTGCATCTGGTAGTTCATGGCAGCACCTTTCTGGTTGAGGATGGAGAGCGTGGCCCGCGCGTCGCCGGTTTTTCCAGCGCTTACTTCCTGTTCGAGCGGCCCACGCTCAGATGCCAGTAGCGTTCGGTAGCGAAGATATCGTCGTATTCCCCCGCACCGAACGCGCGCAACTGGCTTGCGTAAGCCTGCACCGCTTCACGTTTCAGTTCGCGGCGGCGCGCCTCGTCGATCGTATGGGCAGGACCAGGACCGCCCGGACTGCCCGGCGTGGCCACCACGCCGCGTTGCGCGAGATCGGCGAGCCGCGCCTGCACCACGCCCGGCGTGCGCCGGTGAATCGCTTCCTCGTAACCGAACCACGTCAGGTGCGATAGCCGCGGCAGCAACTCGCAACAGGCTTCGTACACCCGCACGTGATCGTCGTGACGCAAACCGAGCGGCATCAGCAGCGTGTTCGCGGTGGTGCGCGCGATCGTTGCTTCGAGCGCGCTCGCCAGCATGTCGATGGACGGCGAATCGCAATACTGGCTGTCGCGAAACGTCATGCGTAGCTTGCTCGCGCCGAGCAGCCGCAACGCGTTGTCGTCTTCCAGGCGGCGGGCGCGGATGGCCTCGTGCGCATCAGCGAAGCCCGATTTCCCGTCCCACTCCGTTTGCATTTCCTGCTCGGGCGGTGCGGCGAATACGGTGCAGACCCACGCCTCCGGATGCGCTGCGAGCAGCGCGCCGCAACTGAAAACGGCATCGTCGAAATGCGGCGAGACGACGAAAAGACGAGGGCTGGGTTCGCTCATGGTGACCGGTTGAAGACAGGATGCCGCGACGCGGGCAAACGTCATGAAGCTGCAAGCGGCATGCCTGGAAATCAGGTGCCCACGTTGTCTCCGGCCGGGAGATCAATACGTCAGCCCCAGGCTGACTGTCCAGCCTTTAACGTGAGGACCGAACAGATACGCCGCGCCGACCTGCAGGCGTTTCGACTGCGCGTTAGTGGCCGAGAGCGGCACTTCGAAGCCACCGCCGACATTCGCCAGTGTCGAAAAACCCAGCGCCCCGCGATTAGGCCCGAAGAAGCCGCCGTACCCCGCATTGACCATGTAATTCAACGGCCGCGCGAAGAGTCGGGCACCCGTCGGCGCGGAGTAAGTCGACTGCAGCGACCACGAGCCGGCCGTTTCCCTGAAATGCAGCAGAGGATCGGATTCGTCGAAGCTCGAAATCCATGACCAGGCGACGTGCGCGCGAACGGTCAGCGTCTGCGCGGGCGCGAAAGCCGTCGACCATTCGAGCGCGGCATTCGGCGTGACGAGCCACGCGTTTTCATGCCAGTTGAACAGCGACCCGTCGACGGCGGGTTTCAGGCTCGCGGCGGCGCCCGCATACGACGCGTCGTTGAGCAGTCTGGCCACGCTGAGGTCGACGCCGGGCTCGAAGGTAAAGCCGTAGCCCAGTTTGCTTCTCAGGAAAAGACCGCCCGTCGCGCTGAAGGCCGACCATTTGCTGGCGATGTCGCCGGCGGCGCCATGCGCGCCGGTGACGGGGAACTGGTCTTTCTCGCGAAAGTAACCGGCGGACACTCGCCAGCCGATACTGTTTCGATCCGACAGCGTCAGCAGATTGCCCTCGTAGGGAATGCGCGTGACGGTGAGCGACTGAGGCAGGTCGCCGTCGTTGATATCGAGGTGAGCGGAGCTGATGTCCGGCGTGGCGGCCAGACTGAATATCTGCGAATAGCCTGAACCAAGGCGCGCCGCGCCGATGAGATCCCGGGTGGTTTGTGCGGCGGCGGAAGCCGCGCCGGTGACGACGCAAAAAGCGAACAGAACCCGGGCCATGCGGACTGGCGCGCCGCTGTCGTGGTGTCCAGCCGGTGATCGCATGCGGAATCCCTCCGGAGCGGCGTGCACGAACACGCCAGGCGCTCAGAGTAACGCATGCCATCCGGTTCCGCGTGCCAGGGGGCGCGCATTATTCCTGACCCGGCGACACGGCCGCGGTCTCGCTCTGCCCTTCCTGCGCCGCCTCGATTGCCGTGGAGCGGGCTTGGCGGCTCGGAATCAGCAGCACCGGCAGACTCACGCTGCGCACCACGCGCTCGGCGACGCTGCCGAGAAAGAGCCGCTTGAAACCGCGCCGCCCATGCGTACCCAACACCAGCAGGTCCGCATTGAATTCGTGCGCCGAGATGCGGATGCGCTCGGAAATGTCCTCGCCGATCGGCGCGACATCGACGATGCGCGGCTCGCCCGGCACCTCGTCGAGTTTCATCCGCGCGACGGCCTCGGCCATCAGGCGACGTCCTTCTTCCAGACACGCGTCGCGCAGCACCGTCGGATCGTAGCCGGCCGCGTCGTAGGCCAGCAGGGGGTTGTCGATGACGTACAGCGGTTGCAGTTGCGCGCCGTGCTCGCGCGCGAGTTGCAAAGCGCTGTCGAATGCATGGGCCGCCGTCTCGCTGCCATCGATTGCTACCAGAATGCGTTTGTACATGTCGGCCTCGAAGAGTGTTTGCCTGCATCGCCCGGATCACATGAACCAGGTGACGCCCATCGCCAATACCGTCGCCGCCATCACGGCGGTCGCCGCCCAGCCGAGCATGCGCAGGAGCGGCGGCAAAGTGAAGCCGGCCATGACCGGCTTGTGCATCGACAGATGCATCATGACGATCATCACCGGCACCGCGACGACACCGTTGAGCACCGCGCTCCAGTACAGCGCCTTGACGGGATCGATCGACGTGAAATTCAAGCCTGCGCCGAGCGCGGTCGCCAGAGCGATAACGCCGTAAAAGGCCTTGGCTTGCGACGGCAAACGCGCAAGTCCCACGCGCCACGCGAACAGTTCGCCCACGGCATACGCGCCCGAACCCGCCAGCACCGGCAGCGTCAGCAAACCCGTGCCGATGATGCCGGCGGCGAACACGTAGAACGTCAGCGGACCGGCGATGCCGCGCAGCGCTTCCGCGGCCTGCGCCGAAGTCTGAATATCGACGATGCCATGCGCGTGCAAGGTGGTCGCCGTCGTCACGACGATAAAGAACGCGATGGCATTCGAGAGCGCCATGCCGAGGTAGGTGTCGACGCGAATTCGCGCGAACTCAGCCGGTGCTTCCCATGGCGCATGCGTGAGCGGATGCGCGCCGGGGCGCTCCTTTTCGTCTTCGACTTCCTGTTCGGCCTGCCAGAAGAACAGGTAGGGACTGATAGTCGTGCCCATTACCGCGACGATCGCGACGAGGTAATCCGGTTTGATCGAGAGCGACGGCAGCAGCACCGCCCAGCCGACTTGCGCCCACGGCACCTTCACGACGAACGCGCAGATCACGTAACTGAACAGCGACAGGCACAGCCATTTCAGCACCGACACATAGCGCGAGTAGCGCGTGAACACTTCGAGCAACACGGACAGCACGCCGAAACCGCACACGTAGAGCAGCGCGGAGCCGGGGACCAGCAGCCTGAGCGCCGCGCCCATCGCACCCAGATCCGCGCCGATATTGATGATGTTGGCGACCAGCAGCATGCCGACCACCGTGACCGACAGCCAGCGCGGATAGTGCGCCCGCAGATTCCCGGCGATCCCTTCGCCGGTCACGCGGCCGATGCGCGCGCTGATCTCCTGGATCGCGGCCATGAGCGGATAGCTGAGCAGCAGCGTCCACGCGAGGCCGTAACCGAATTGCGCGCCGACCTGCGAATAGGTGGCGATACCGCTCGGGTCGTCGTCCGATGCGCCGGTGATCAGACCCGGCCCCATCACCTGCAGCAGTTTCGGATGAGTGGGCTGTTTGACCGGCGCTTCTGGATCGAGTCCGGGATCGCGTATCGACGTGTTCATGAGCGTGCTGTCGTGTCGAGTGCCGTCGTCGGGCCAACTTTGCGGATGGCCTGGACGAGGGCGCTTCACTCCGAAGCGATGGGTGTGTCCGTATCGGCGTGGGACCAGTAGCCGCGTTTGTCGTAGAACCGGTGCAACTCGACTTCGTAGCCGCGGTCGATCGGCATCGAGTCGTCGTAAGCGGGGCTGTTCTGAATGGTCTCGCGCGTCAACGTCGTGGAGACGGTCGAGTCGGACCAGTCGACGCCCGCTATCCAGTGAATCGCGATCAGCACGTTTTTGCCGCCGGGCCACCAGTTGTGCGTTTTGACCACCAGGTAGCGAATTGCCCAGTCGACGTCGTCGTAGATAAAGTCCGCGACACGGCCGATGGCGCCGTCGGCGGTCTTCAGATGGTAGCCGTCGACTTCGTCGGTGCTGCGCAGATGAATGTCCGGCTGCGGTTTGCTGGCGTGCAGAGTCGGCCTGGTTTTACCGGGCGGATCGCCGTCCAGTGCGTCTCGTTCGTCCAGCGCGTCCGGCGGCACGCCGGTCGGATCGTACGCTGGAAACGCGCCCATTCCCCACAAGTTGGGACCGCCCCAGTAAGTCGGATATTGGTAGTACCGCAAATACTCGATCTCGTGCTGGCGCGACACCGGTTGGTGCGCGTCCATCGACGGGCTGTCCCGCACCTGCTGGCGCGTCAGATCGACGTGCACGATGTTCGATCCGGGGTCGGTGTGTTTGACCGAATACGGCGAGACCAGCACCTGCCGGGCGTCGAGCCAACCGCCGGTTTCGACCACGAGGTAACGCACGCCCCATGATTCGTCGTCGAAATAAGCCTGATTGACGGAGCCGATGTCGCCGTCCACTGCGCTGATGATGCTTCCATGCAGACTACGTATGCTTCGCAACATGATCGTCCCCGCCATTTCGCCAATGCCAATGGCACACGCTACGCGCACCCCCGGTCGAAAGCGGTACGACAACGTACAGACAGCCAGGCGGTTCGACCCTCATGCTGCCGCTTACGGCAGATTTCGTGCGAGACCCAGGTAACGGGTGTGAGCCGCGCGATGTTAGCCGCGGGTCACATCGCATCGGGAATTCGACCGGCTGTTGCCGGCTTTGACGGCGCTGTAGCGCGCCGTTGCGGGCCACCGCGAGCGCCGGTTCGCGGTCGCGCTAGATATTGCGCAAATCGCCCGGTGTGTCGACGTCGCGCAGAATGCCCGGATCGTCGAGGTCGAGGCGCGTCACGCGTTGCGACATCAACAAGGCTTTTGCCCCGGTATCGCCGTCGAGCGTAAGCAACGCGTTGCGATGTTCGATGCCGAACCCCACCGGATGCCCGCGCTCTCCCTGATAAAACGGCGCGACCAGCGATGCGCCGCCATCGAGTGCACGCGCCACCGCTTCGATGGTCGGCGTGGCGATGCGCGGCATATCGGCGAGCGCGACGATCCAGCCTTCGGCGTCTTCGCTGGCCTCGATGCCGGCCGCGAGACTCGCGCCCATGCCGCGCTCCGAATTCGCCGTGAAGACCACATCGCAACCGGCGTCGTTGAGCACCCGCGCAAGCGCGTCGGACCCGGGCCGCACGACGGCGAGCACGCGCGTCACGACGCGCAGCAGTCGGTGAGCGGCTTCGTGAGCGACCGGCGTGCCGTCGGGCAGACGCGCGAGCAGCTTGTTATGCAGGCCGTCCGGATCGAAACGCGACCCGAGCCCGGCGGCGAGCAACACGCCAGTGGCGAGCGAGGCGTAGGCCATGAGCGGGCACCGGTAAAAAGAATGAGACCGATTGTGCGGTGCAATGCCGCGTCAGGCAAGCGGCAATGTGGGCACTGCTCGCGCTGCACAACGGCTTGCTCATGGCCGGACGCCGATGCCTATGCCTGCGCCTCGCCGGCGGACGTCGCGAGACCTCACATGTGGACGGTCCCCAGCACCTTGTCCAGCGTCACCGGCAGATCGCGCACGCGCACACCGGTGGCGTTGTAGACCGCGTTCGCAATCGCCGCCGACACGCCGGTAATGCCGATTTCGCCGATGCCGCGCACGCCGAGCGAGTTGATATACGGATCCGGCGGCCCGACGAAGCTGATGTCGAGCGTCTGGATGTCCGCATTCACCGGCACGTGATACTCGGCGAGATTGCCGTTCGTGAAGCGCCCATAACGCGTGTCGAGCGTGGACTCTTCCTGCAGTGCCGCGCCCACGCCCCACACGATGCCGCCCATCAACTGGCTGTTGGCGGTTTTCTGGTTCAGCACGCGGCCCACGTCGTACACACCGACCACGCGCGGCACGCGAATGGTGCCGAGATCGGCGTCGACATGCACTTCGACGAACACCGCGCCGAACGAGTGGAATGCGTACTTCTGCTTCTCGTCGCCGGGCTTCACCGTCGAGGTCGCTTCGATCGGCTTGCCGCCTGCGCGCGCGATGATTGCGGCGGCGGGGTCGCGTTTGTCCGGCTGCGAGCGGCTCGTCACCCAGCCGTCGACCACGTCGATATCGCCGATCGCAATGCCGTGTACGGGCGAAGCCGGGTCGGCGAGCGCCAGTGCGATCAGCTGATTGCGCGCCTGAGTCGCGGCTTCGCGCACGGCGGGCGAGACGCTCGCCGCCGATTGCGAGCCGCCCGACACGGGCGCTTTCGGCAACGACGAATCGCCCAGAGCGAAGTGGATATTCTCCGGCGCGAAACCGAGCGCATCGGCGGCGACCTGGGTCATCACCGTGTAGGTGCCGGTGCCGATGTCCTGCGTGCCGGAGGCGACCATCGCGGTACCGTCGGGCAGAATCCGCGCGATGGCGGCGGCTTCGCTGCGATTGGCCGGATACGTGGCCGTTGCCATGCCCAGACCGATCAGCGTGTTGCCGTCGCGCAGCATGCGCGGTGTGGCGCTGCGGCGCGACCAGCCGAATTTCTGCGCGCCGGTTTCGTAGCATTCGCGCAAGGCCTTGCTCGACCATGGCCGGTTTTCCTGCGGCTCGATGTCGGCGTAGTTTTTCAGGCGCAATGCAATGGGGTCCATCTTCAACGCGACCGCGAGTTCGTCCATTGCGGATTCGAGTGCGAACGAACCGGTGGTTTCGCCGGGCGCGCGCATGAAGGTCGGCGTGCCGAGATTGAGCGGCACGATGCGATGCGTGGTTACCTGATTGGGCACGGCGTACGACATGCGCGTGACCATGCAGCAGGTCTCGGTCCAGTCTTCGATGGTCGAGGTGTTGGAGAGGCTGTCATGACGCATCGCGGTGAGTGTGCCGTCGGGCTTCGCCGCCAGCACGAAATGCTGCTCGGTATGCGGACGCGCGCCAACCGGGCCGAACATCTGCGGGCGTTCGAGCACGAGACGCACGGGCCGTCCGGTCTGCTTCGCGGCCATCGCGCACAAGGTGACGTGCGACCACGACGAGCCTTTGCAACCAAACCCGCCGCCGACGAATGGCGAGATCACGCGCACGTCGTTCGGACCGATGCCGAAGGTTTTGGACACCGCGAGCGCCGCGCTGCTGACGCCTTGCGTCGAGTCGTATAGCGTGAGTTGCGGCCCGTCCCAACGCGCCATCGTCGCGTGCGGCTCCATCGGGTTGTGATGCTCGATCGGCGTGGTGTAGGTGGCGTCGACGCGCACCGTGCCGCGCTGCAGACCGTCTGCGTAGTTGCCGCGCCGGGTGTCGGTCTGGCGTCCCTGCGGTTTGTCCGGCGCGTGTGCGTTCGGCTTGGCGAGATCGAAATCCACGACCGCCGCGCCGGGTTGATACGCGATGCGCAACTGGCGCGCGGCATCGGTCGCGTGTTCGAGCGTGTCGGCGACCACCACCGCGACCGGCTCGTTGTTGTAGTGGATCTGGTTGTCCTGCAGCAGCGAAAGCCGGCGTCCGGCCGGCGGCGCGAGCGGCGGCTTGCCGCCGTTGGGCAGACGTGGCGCGTTCTGGTAAGTCATGACCAGCAGTACGCCGGGCAGCGCTTCGGCGCGGCTCGCGTCGATCGACGCGATGCTGCCGCGCGCAATCGTGCTGGTTACGAGCACTGCGTGGGCGAGCCGCGCCTCGGGAAATTCGGCGGCGTAGCGCGCTTCGCCGGTGACTTTGAGCAGGCCGTCGATACGGTCCAGCGGTTGACCGATCAGATTCATGCGACACCTCCGTTGCGGCCTGCGGATTGCGCGGCCATGTTGACGGCGCGCACGATCGCGCGTTGCGCGAGCTGCACCTTGAAGCGGTTGTCGTGCTGTGGACGGGCATCGCTCAGAGCCGCTGCCGCGGCCTGACGCAGCGTGTCCTGCGTGAGCGTCTGGCCGGCAAGCATCTGTTCGGCCACGCTCGCGCGCCACGGTTTGTGCGCGACGCCACCCAGCGCAATGCGCGCGCTTTGCACGCGCGCGCCGTCCATCTGCAACGCGGCCGCGACGGAGATGAGCGCAAAAGCGTAACTGGCGCGGTCACGCACTTTCAGATAGTGCGCGTTCGCGGCGAAGCGCGGCGGCGGCAGATCGACGGCGGTAATCAGTTCGCCGGCTTGCAGGCTCGTATCGACATCGGGCCGGTCGCCCGGCAGCCGATGAAACTCGGCGAACGGAATCGTGCGTTCACCGGCGGGGCCGCTCACACGCACGACGGCGTCGAGTGCGGCGAGCGCCACGCTCATGTCGGACGGGTTGACCGCGATGCATTGCGGGCTCGCGCCGAGAATCGCATGCGTGCGGTTGTGGCCGTCGAGTGCGGCGCAGCCGCTGCCGGGTTGACGCTTGTTGCACTGGGTAAAGGCCGTGTCGTAGAAGTAGCCGCAGCGCGTGCGTTGCAGCAGATTGCCGCCGACGGTCGCCATATTGCGTAACTGCGCCGATGCGCCCGACAGAAACGCTTGCGACAGCAACGGGTATTGCTCGCGCACTAGCGCGTGATTGGCCGCGTCGCTGTTGCGCACCAGCGCGCCGATGCGCAAGCCGCCGTCGGGCAATGTCGCCACCGTATCGAGTCCGCCGATATGGGTGATGTCGATCAACCGCATCGGCCGCGAGACGCCGCCTTTCATCAGATCGAGCAGGTTGGTGCCCCCGCCGATAAACACCGCACCGGGTTGCTGCGCGGCGCGCACTGCACCGGCGACGTCGCCGGCGCGTTCATAAGAGATCGCATCCATGCTGGTCGCTCCGGTCAGGCTTCGGTCTGGGTGGTGTTCGACGCGTCGTGCGCCGTCGTGTTGCCCTCGTGAACGGCCTGCACGGCGGCCACGATATTCGCGTACGCGCCGCAGCGGCACAGGTTGCCGCTCATCCTTTCGCGGATCTCGTCACCGGTCAGTTGCGCGGGACGCTGCCGCACGTTGGCCGTCACGGCGCTTGCCGTGCCGTTGCGAAACTCGTTCAGCAGGGCAGTCGCGGAACACAACTGCCCCGGCGTACAGTAGCCGCACTGGAACGCATCGTGTTCGACGAACGCGCGTTGCATTGGACTCAACACGCCGCTGCTGGCGAGTCCTTCGACGGTCGTGATGGTCGCGCCTTCGTGCATCACCGCGAGCGTCAGGCACGAGTTGATCCGCCGGCCATCCGCGATTACCGTGCAGGCGCCGCATTGGCCGCGGTCGCAGCCTTTCTTCGTGCCCATCAAACCGGCGTACTCGCGCAGCGCATCGAGCAGCGTGACGCGCGGTTCAAGTTGCAGCGAGTAGGCGCGACCGTTTACGGTCAGCGTGACGGGGCGCGGCGGCACCGCTTCGCGAGCAACGGGCGCAGCGGGTGCGGCGCCTGGTGTGCCTTGCGTTTGCGCGCGCAGATGCGGCGCGGCGCCGACGGTCGCAACGGCGGCTGCGGACTGCAGGAAGCGTCGACGACCGGGTTGATGTGGGGTGGCGACGGCTTCGTCGTCGTCCGGATGCTGACAATCGTTATGCGAGGACATGACGTTTGGTTGACTCCGTTGAAAGGTCCATGCAGGCTGGCGATGCGGCGGGGATCGTTGCGATGGATTTGCAACGAGGCAGTTCAGTGCTGGCAGCAATTTCGATGCCGTTGCGTCTACAACGGTATGAAAAAATCGTGTGGACCGCAAAGAATACGGTTTGAAAGGGAATGGTCCAGGTACACGCGATGCTTGCTGACAGGCGACGTCAGGAGCGATGTCAAAGCGACGTCAGGCATCTATCGAAGAAAGAGTCTTTGAGAAAGGAGAGCAGATGCAGTTCGACTACCGGCATTTTCATATCGATTGCCGCGCCCGTCATGCCGACGAAGGCGTGTACTACGCAAGAGCGCGAATCACCCGCGTACCGCAGAAGAACGAGCCGTTCGGCTCGCACGAGTCGGGCGACATCGACGAATTCCAGAACGAAGCCGATGCCATTTCATGCGCACGGTCATGGGCGATCGAGTGGTGCGATGCGGCCACGAGTTGAGAGCCTGCCGTGACTAAACTGCGCATTGCGACTTACAACATCAACGGCATCCGTTCGCGTCAGCCCGCGCTGTTGCAATGGCTCGAGCGCGAGGCGCCCGACATCGTCTGCCTGCAGGAATTGAAAGCGGTGGACAGCGCCTTCCCCGAGGACGCGTTGCGCGAAGCCGGCTATGGCGCGATCTGGCAAGGGCAGAGCGCATGGAACGGCGTAGCGGTTCTCGCGAAAGGCGAGGCGCCACTCGAAAGCCGTCGTGGTTTACCCGGTTTCACGAAGGACACGCAGAGCCGTTATCTGGAAGCAGCAGTCGGCGGTGTGCTGGTGGCGTGTTTATATCTGCCGAATGGCAATCCGCAACCGGGGCCGAAGTTCGATTACAAGCTGGAGTGGTTCGATCACTTCCTCGTGCATGCGCAGAAGTTGTTCGACAGTGGGCATCCCGTTGTGATTGCGGGCGACTTCAACGTCGTGCCGACCGACGAGGACATCTACAATCCGCGCTCATGGCTGAAGAATGCACTGCTGCAACCGGAAAGTCGCGAACGGTATCGGCAATTGCTCGCCCAAGGATGGACCGACGCGATTCGCACGCACTTCGGCGAGGAGCGGGTCTATACGTTCTGGGATTATTTCCGCCGCCACTGGGATACGAATTCGGGCTTGCGGATCGATCATCTGCTGCTGAGCGCCGATCTCGCGCCACGACTGCGCGGTGCAGGCGTCGACCGATGGGTGCGAGCCGAACCGCACGCGAGCGATCACGCGCCGACATGGATCGAACTGGACATGGGCGCCGCGCGTCGGAAGAAAAGCCGCTAAGGCTTTCGTGCATGCTGCAGGCGTACGCGAACCGCCTCGCGACCCATGTGGGTCACGAGGCGGTTCAACGGCTACCGTTCAGGACGGCAAAGCCGGGATTCTCAACGGCGATAATCGCGATCGGCCGATCCATTCGACCACAGCGCACCCGCCACGAAACCGGCCAATGCCACGACCGCAATCGTGGTGAACGGACTTTCCACGGCGGTATCGCGCACCAGCGTCGTCGTGCTGGCATAAAGCTGCTGGGCCTTGCCGCTCAGTTCACGGGCCTTGCCCGCCAGTTCGGTGCTCGTGTCGCCCAATACGTCGCCGACCGCGCCTTGAACCTTGCCTGCCACTTCGTTGATTGCGCCTTCTGCTGAGTTGGTGTCCATACGTATGCTCCCGATGTCAGATTTACGTGTGAGCCGGTTGCAATTGCAATGACGTCACACCAGGGTTCGCGTAAGCCGCCCTCGCGAGGCACGACCTTCGGTCACTGATACGGGGCGCAAGAAGCGCGCCCGCATGACAGGCAGATGACGGAGCCTCGGCGTCAGCGTCTACGCCGCGAGTTGATTCCGACGAATACCGCCATCAGCATCACGAATCCGCCAAACAGCAGCGCAGCGTTCACGACCACGTGTTTCACGCCGAGCGTGTCGACATCGATGAAAGGGTAGGGATAGAAGTCCGACAGGCTGCCGCGCCAGAAGGTGACCGCGAGATAGGCCAGCGGATAGACGAGCCACCCTAGCCAATGCCGCAATCGCAGATGAAAGCGCGGCACGAACAGCACCCAGTACAGCGCGCACAACATGGGCAATACGCTATGCAGGGATTCGTTGAGAAGCAGGCGGAACGCCGTGGGCGTCCATAAACCGCGCAGCAGCAGGTTATAGGCGATTCCGACAAAGGCCATATAGCCGACGACCGCCGTGATCACCGTAGGCTGACGGAAGAAGCGCGTGAGCGGCGTTCGTTGCCGTCGCAACGCCACGCAACTGAAGCACAACGCGCACGCGAGTACGGTGAGGTTGGTGAGGTAGCTGGTCATGCGCGCTAGCGCATCGAGTACCGTGAGTCCGCGCGCGAGCGTGCGGTCGATCGTCACGTCGGTCTGCGCGAAGATGGACACCCACGCTATGACCGCGATGATGGCCGCGAGCGTGATGGACGGCACGCCGGGTGAGGGCAGCGGCAGTTCCGGCTCGCGAGGTTCGGAAGAAGAAGGGCGCATCTCGCCGATTCTAACCACACGTTCTGTGTCGTGCAGAGCGTGTGGAGCGTGTGGGACGCCCTCGCCGCGACATACGCGACATACCCAACATACGCAACATACGCAACATACGCTGCAAGGCGAAACAGACCTTACGGCTTGGCGGGCAACCCGCTCGTCACCGGCTGCATCTTCTCGACCACCGCCGGAATCGCCGCGCTAGCCGCGCCCGTTTCGTTGACGGCAGTGCGTCCGCCATCCTTGAAGAACGCCAGTTCGGCCGCCTTGTTCAGCACGAGAATACTGATGCGCCGGTTGGTCGGCTCGTCGACGACATTGCTGTTCAGCGGCAGCACATCCGCGAGACCGCGCACCTGCAACACTTTCTCCGCGTGCATGCCGCCCGCGACCAGCGCGCGGCGCGCCGCGTTCGCGCGTTCGCTCGACAGTTCCCAGTTCGAGTAGCCTTCCGGGCCGGCTGTGTAGGCCACCGCGTCCGTATGACCGGCGATCGAGATGCGGTTGTCGACGTCGTTCAGCGACGCGCCGATCTGCTCGAGAATCGTCACCGCATAAGCCTGCAGTTTCGGGCTGCCGGAGGCGAACATCGGCCGGTTCTGCGAATCGACGATTTCGATGCGCAGCCCTTCGTTGGTAATGGAAATCCGGATCTGATCCTTGAACGCCTTCAGCGTCGGACTCTGCTCGATCAGCGTGGTCAGTTTGGCCTTCAACTGTTCGAGGCGTGCCGCGTCGGAGGGCGCGACGCTCGGCACCGAAGCCGACGGCGGCGTCGGTTCGGTCTGGCTGCGCCGGCCGACCGCGGGCCGCGTGTCGGAGATATCGCGGCCGCCGCCGTTCACCACGCTGGGTCGCGCCGCGGCCGTGCCTTCGTTGCCGCCCAGCATGCTCGACAGCGGCGTGTTGAAGTAATCTTCGATTCCCTGCTTGTCGAACTTCGAGGTGGAGCCGAGCAGCCACATCAGCAGGAAGAACGCCATCATCGCGGTGACGAAGTCGGCGTAGGCGATCTTCCATGCGCCGCCATGATGGCCGCCGTGGTCGTCGCCTTTCTTCGAACGGCGCACGATGACGGGCGCCGGCGTCGCGGTTTGCTGTTGCGACGCGCGCGATCGGTTTTCGCTCATCGTGCTGCTCCCGCGTCAGGCCGACTTCGGCATTTTGGTGGCGCGCACCGCGTCGTCGAGTTCCTGGAAGCTCGGACGGTCGGCGGTGAACAGCACCTTGCGGCCGAACTCCACCGCGATGGGCGGTGCATAGCCCGACAGCGAAGCCAGCAATACGGCCTTTACGCATTGATAAGGTTTGGCTTCGGCGCGGCCCTTCGCGTTGAGCAGATCCGCCACCGGTCCGATGAAACCGTAGGCCAGCAAAATCCCGAGGAAGGTGCCGACCAGCGCACCGGCGATCATCTCGCCGAGCACCGCAGGCGGCGCGCCGACCGAGCCCATCGTATGCACCACGCCCATCACCGCGGCGACGATGCCGAATGCGGGCAGACCGTCGGCCATCTTCTGGATCGCGTTGGCCGCGACCGCCGATTCCGCGTGATGTGTAGCCAGTTCTTCGTCCATCAGGTCCTGCACTTCGAGCACGTTCACGTTGCCGCCCGACATCATGCGCAGATAGTCGACGATGAAATCGAGCAGATGATGGTCTTTCAGCACATGCGAATACTTCTGGAACAGCACGCTTTCTTCCGGCGCGGCGACGTCGGCTTCGAGCGACATCATGCCTTCCTTGCGCGCCTTCTGAAGCAGTTCGTAGAGCAGCGCGATCAGTTCGAGATATTTCTGTTTCGAATAGCCGCCGCCCTTGAAGCACGACGGAATCGCCTTCAGAGTTTTTTTGAGCGTCGAGGTCGGGTTGCTCACGACGAACGCGCCGATTGCCGCACCGAAAATGCAGAGCAACTCGAAAGGCTGAATCAGCGCCGGCAGATGCCCGCCCACGCCCACGAAACTCCCGATGACGGAAGCAATGACCACGATCCAGCCGATGACGACAAACATACTTTCTCCGTTATTTCGGGCGACGCACGGCTCGCGCGGCGAGTCCGGTTTCAGGGTCTTTCCATGCGTCACAAAAAATTCCTGTATGAACTGGTAAACGGCGCGAAACGCTTTGGCTGAAGTGCGGTGACGGAGAAATACGTGAAAAACTCACCGGCTGGTTAGCCTGCGACGCTACCTTGCCGGTAATTCTGTCTGCTTGCCGCGGCGGCCTTGGGTCGCGGGTAAAACAGTAATCACTATCATTCGCAGGCTGCTCTGCTAGGATTCAGAGCTATTCGTAGCGCGCTCGGGTAACGAGGCCCGAGGGGTAATTTCTCACGCTTCGCATCGCAGCGACTCTCACTGCATCGCGTGAAATGGCCAGGTGCGTTATGCATAAAAAAGAGGCCACCACATGCGGGTTCCGCTTCCTCTGCTGCTTCCGGCTCTGCTTCCTCCGGCTCATCGCGGGCTGACGCTTCGGGCGACGACATGGGTCGCCGGCATCAGTCTGGTCTTCGTCTCCAGCGGCGTTCAGGCGCAGGAGTTCTCGCTCTTCGGCGGCGCATCGCAGATGCGCAGCACCCACACCTACACGTGGGCGCTCAACTATCAGGAAGGGCTCGGCCCGTACTTCGCCGCGAGCTTCAGCTGGCTCAACGAAGGGCACGTGCCCAACCATCATCGCGACGGGCAGTTGCTGCAACTGTGGGGGCGCCTCCCGGTCGGCAGTCCGCAGTTCGTGGTGCAGGCGGGCGTCGGCCCGTACCGTTACTTCGATACCACCACTCCCCGAGACGCGCCGGCAGGCGAGTACTCGAACATCCACGGCTGGGGCGTGGTGTACAGCGTGCGGGCAGCTTATTACGCATCGAGCCGCTGGGTCGCGCAGTTGCAACTCAACCGGGTGCACGTGCAGCGCGGGCCCGACGCGTCCAGCGTGATGGTCGGCATCGGCTACCAGCTCGATGCACCCGGCACGCCCGGTCCGCGCGACTGGGCGAGCAGCAGCACCCAGAAAGTCACGAACAACGAAGTCGCGGTGTACCTGGGCGACACCATCGTCAATTCGACTGGCTCGCCGTCCGCGCTCAGCGGCGCGCTCGAGTACCGGCGCGGCCTCATGAAATACCTCGACGTGACGCTGGGCTATCTCCACGAAGGCAATCACGCGGTCGCGCGGCGCGACGGCTTGACTAGCCAGTTGTGGGCGACTCGCGCCTTCTTCGACGACCGGTTCACGCTCGGGCTAGGTGTGGGCGCTTATTACGCGCTCCGGGAGAACGAGAACGGCGACGACAACAGTTCGGGAATGCGCAAGCTCTCCGGGTTGGTGACGATGGCGGCCTCGTACCGGCTGGGCGAACATTGGGATGCGCGGGTGGAATGGAACCGCGTGGTGACGCGCTACGACCGCGATTCCGACGTGATCTTCGCCGGGCTCGGTTATCGGTTCTGAGTTTTCATCGTGCAATCACAAGTGGTCTGCAAAATAGCCTGTCGAGCTCAACCAGCCAGCCGGAGAAGCCTATGAAAACCAGCACCGTCGCCGAGCGCGAGGCGCGCGGTCGCGCCGCCCGTGAGCACTCGAAGCGTTCGAGCCATCAAACCGTAGGCGAACTGCAGCGCGACCCCATCGCGTTGCTGCGGCAAAGCAGCGAAGACCGCGTGCAGAACCTCGTGCCGCTGCGCTACGGCCGCATGGCCGCGTCGCCATTTTCGTTTTTTCGCGGCACGGCCATCCTGCAGGCACACGATCTCAGCCAGGTTCAGGACAGCGGTCTCACCATGCCGATCTGCGGCGACGGGCATCTGATGAACTTCGGCGGCTTCGCCACGCCCGAGCGTCAACTGGTCTTCGATCTCAACGACTTCGACGAAGCGGCCATCGGCCCGTTCGAATGGGATCTGAAACGGCTGAGCGCGAGTCTCGTGGTGGCGGCGCGTCATCTGCGGCTGAGCAGCGGCACGGCCGACAGTCTCGTGATGACCGCGGTCAACGAATACCGCGACCGGATGGCCCAGTACGCGCAATGCGGTGCGCTCGAACTCTGGTACGACCGCATCACCTTCGACCGCATGGCGGAAACCGCGTTGACGCCCGAGCGCCGGCGCACCGTGCGGCGCGGCATGGAAAAAGCCGCGAGCCGGACGCACGAAAGCCTGCTGGAAAAAATGGCGGAGCACGACGGCGAGCGCTGGCGGATTCGCGATGTGCCGCCGGCGCTGTTCCACATTCTCGGTCCGAACACGCTGTTCACGCCCGAGGAAACCGAGGCGTTTCGCAGCGGCAACTGGCGCAGCATGTTCGAGCGCATGTGGGGCGAGTATCTCGGCACGATGTCGCCCGACCGCCAGGCGCTGCTCGGGCATTTCACCGCGCAGGATCTGGTTTTCAAGGTGGTGGGGGTGGGCAGCGTCGGCACGCGTTGCCTCGTGATGCTGAGCGTCGATCACATGGGCAAGCCCCTGTTCCTGCAGATCAAGGAGGCGCGCCGCTCGGTGATCGCGCAGTTCTACGAGGCACCAGTGCTCGCGCACGAAGGCGAACGGGTCGTGCGCGGGCAGCGTCTGTTGCAGGCCGCGAGCGATATTTTTCTCGGCTGGGCCAGCGGACCGTTCAAGCGCCACTTCTACTTCCGTCAGCTGCGCGATATGAAACTGGCCGCGAACATCGAGTTGTTCGATAGCGATCTGCTGGACGGGTACGCGCGTTTGTGCGGCTGGATCATGGCGCGCGCGCATGCGAAGGCGAGCGGCCGGGCGATCGAGGTCAGCGCGTATATCGGCCGGGGCGAGCTGTTTGCCGAAGCGCTCACCGGCTACGCGAAGCGCTACGCGGACCAGGTGGAGCGCGATTACGACGTATTCCTCAAAGCCTGCCGCAGCGGCGAACTGGAAGCGCGCACCGACGCCGATATGGCCGCGGACTTCAGCAGTCTGTGAGGCGAGACGACCGGGTGGCGCGCGGCTAGCCGTCGCTGCGCGCGTCGCGCAACGTGACGAAGCGCAGATGCCGTTCGCGCGCCGCGTCGATCACTCGGGGCAGCACGGCCAGAATGACCGGCCGGCCGTCGTCGGTGAGTGCGGCGTTGCCGTCGTGCAGCAGCAGAATGTCGCGCGCCGCCAGACCGTCGAGCAGGCGCCGCGCGACCACTCCTGGATCGCGCTCGCGCGTGTCGTAGCCGCGCCGGGTCCACGCCGCGAGCCGCAGATCCAGCTTGCGCAATACCGGTTCGAGAAACAGGTTGCGCAGGCCGGCCGGCGCGCGAAAGAACATCGGCCGTGTGCCGCTCAAGCGTTCGACTGTATGCTGCGCGGCGTCGATCTCGCGCGTCAGCCTACCGGGCAAACTCACCGAAAACGTGTGGACGTGGACCTGCGAATGGTTTTCCAGCGCATGGCCGCGGGCGACGATATCGCGCGCAAGGTCGGGATAACGCTGCGCCTTCTCGCCGATACAGAAGAAGGTTGCGCGCACATCGAATGTGTCGAGCAGGTCGAGCACCTGCGGGGTGACGGCCGGATCGGGGCCGTCGTCGATAGTCAGTGCGATCGCATCGGCATTGCGGGGCGTGTCGGGAAGACGCGTCCAGTTTGGCCCGAGCAGCGTCGTGCGCGGCAGCAAGCCGGCCACCGTGAAGACCGCGTGATTCGCGAAGAGCGCGACGAGCCATTCGGGCCATGCCGATGGCGCGAGCAGCCAGCCGGCGAGCACGCCGACATGCCATGCGGCAGTGACGGTGAGCATCGCGGGATAGCGGGCGAGGGGCCAGCGGTGTGACGGAGTGCGGAAGGTGCCGCGCGCGGGCGTGGTCGGCGGCGTTGGCTTGGAAAGGTCGTTCATCGAGCGTGAGTCCAGTCTGCCTTCCCGCGCTCACGCAGCCGGTTTGCCGGGAAGGTCTCGAGTTGCGTGCATCGCACGCAACGGCGAACGATACCATCGATGCCCCGCGGTGCGCAGGCGCCGGCAACGCGCCGGGATAGTTGAAAGCACGCTGAAAGTAAACACCGATTGGCGGTGCAGCCCCCGCGCCTTGAAGGTCCGGAGGCCATAAAATCCGGCGATGCATGCGAGAATCCGCGCTCCGGCCGCCTTGCGCGCCGCGAGTTCGCCTATCAAGGAGAGGGTTGTGACGGAAACGGTAACGGGAATCAAGAAAGTCGCTCTGGTCACCGGCGCGGGCAGCGGTATCGGCCGCGCCAGTGCGCTCAAGCTGTTGCAACACGGGTATAGCGTCGTGCTCGCGGGGCGTCGCCAGGCAGCGCTCGACGCCGTGGTCGAAGAAGCGCAGCAACTGGGCGGCGACGCGCTCGCGGTAGCCTGCGACGTGACCGACGCCGACAGCGTCGCGGCCCTGTTCGACGTGATCCGCACGCGGCGCGGCCGGCTCGACGTGCTGTTCAACAATGCGGGTCGCGGCGGCTCGCCGGTGGATATCGACGAGATCGACATCGACGAATGGCGCTCGGTGGTCGATACCAATCTCACCGGCGTGTTTCTCTGCACGCGTGCCGCCTTCGGTCTGATGAAAACGCAGAACCCGCGCGGCGGCCGCATCATCAACAACGGGTCGATTTCGGCCCATGCGCCCCGGCCGAACAGCATCGCCTATACGGCCACCAAGCATGCGATTACCGGCATCACCAAAGCTGTCTCGCTCGACGGTCGCAAGTACGACATCGTGTGCGGGCAGATCGACATCGGCAACGCCAGCACCGAGATGGCCGAGCGGATGGCGCGCGGCGTGCCGCAGGCCAATGGCGAAATCGCCGTCGAGCCGTTGATGGACGTGCAGCACGTCGCCGATGCGGTGTTGCACATGGCCGAGTTGCCGCTTGCAACCAACGTGCAGTTCATGACCATCATGGCGAGCAAGATGCCGTTCGTCGGTCGCGGCTAGTCCACGCTGTCGCAACAGCCAACTTGCCCGGCGGCGGGGGACGGCAGATCAACTTATACTGGGCGCTCGTCTTTCGTCCCACCCTTCATGACCGATCCCCAGTCCACGCCCGTCGCCCCTGTCGATCCCCCCGCCGCCACGCTCGACGAACTGACGCGTTTCGTGCATCGTCACCCGCGTCTGTTCGTGCTGACCGGCGCGGGCATCAGCACCGATTCCGGCATTCCCGGCTATCGCGACGATCAGGGCGCATGGAAGCGCTCGCCACCCATCACGTTGCAGGAGTTTCTCGGCACGGTCGCGATGCGGCAGCGCTACTGGGCGCGCAGCATGATCGGCTGGCCGATGGTCGGGCAGGCGCAGCCCAACCCGGCGCACACCGCACTGGCCCGTCTCGAAGCCGCAGGACACGTGCCGGTTCTGGTCACGCAGAACGTCGACGGTTTGCATCAGCGCGCGGGTAGCCGCGAGGTGATCGAACTGCACGGCGGCATCGACGGTGTGACCTGTCTGGACTGCGGCATGCAGCACTCGCGCGCCTCGATCCAGCACACGCTCGAAGCGGACAACCCCGCCTTGCTGAACGTCACCGCCGAAACCGCCGCGGACGGCGACGCGCATCTCGAATGGCACGATCTTGAGAATTTCCGGATTCCCGCCTGTTCGAATTGCGGCGGCCTGCTCAAGCCGGCGGTCGTGTTCTTCGGGGAGAACGTGCCGCGCGAACGGGTCGAAGCGGCTTCGCACGCCCTCGACGCGGCGGACGCCGTGCTGGTGGTCGGCTCGTCGCTGATGGTGTATTCCGGGTATCGCTTCTGCGTGTGGGCGCAAAAGCAGAACAAGCCGATCGCCGCGATCAACCTCGGTCGCACGCGCGCCGATCCGCTGCTGTCGATGAAGCTCGCGGCGTCCTGCGCGGACACGCTGACCGCCCTGGTGGCGCGACTCGCGCGGGAGGCCGCGCATGACTGATCCGCATCCGGCGTTGCGGCAGCGCTCGCCTTCCGCCGAACGCAATCGCGAGCCCATTCTCTCCGTGCTGCGCGACGTGCTGCCGGCCACGGGCCGCGTGCTGGAAATCGCGAGCGGCACGGGCCAGCATGCTGTCCACTTTGCCCGTGCGATGCCGGGCCTCGACTGGCAACCGAGCGATCTCGACGGTGACGCGCGTGCGTCGATCGCCGCGTGGATCGCTCACGAGCAGCTCGGCAACGTGCGTGCGCCGCTTGCGCTCGACGTGCATCGGCCGGATTGGGGCGTGGCGACGCTCGACGCAGTGGTCTGCATCAACATGATTCACATCTCGCCGTGGAGCGCGACCGAAGCGCTGTTCGCGGGCGCGAGCGAGCGGCTGGTGGCTGGCGGCGTGCTGTACCTCTACGGCCCGTATCGGCGTGGTGGCGAGCAAACCTCGCCCAGCAACGAAGCCTTCGACCGGCAACTCCGGAGCCGCGACCCGGCATGGGGCGTGCGGGACATGGAAACGGTGGTGGCGCTCGGCGCCTCCTGCGGCCTCGTGGCCGCTCCGCCCATCCCGATGCCGGCCAACAATTTCAGCCTGATCTTCACGAAACGGCCCGGCGCACAGGCGGTCTGACGCAATCGAACCGGTGAGCCGCGACCGGCTGTTGCCGGCATACGAGCGGTTCACCGGCATTTCTTTTATGCTTTCACCCTCGACGCCGCACGGTTCGGGTTCGGCGGTCTGGTTCCCCGACGCGGCGTCACGACATTTTTGGACTCTGGAGAATTCACATGGGCAAACAGGCAATCGGCGTAGTGGGGCTGGCGGTGATGGGCCGCAATCTGGCGCTCAACATCGAGAGCCGCGGCCACGCGGTGTCGGTGTATAACCGCAGCCGCGAGAAAACCGACGAACTCATCGCCGAATATCCGGACAAGAAGCTGGTGCCGGCGTTCTCGCTGGAAGAATTCGTCGAGTCGCTCGAAAAACCGCGCCGCATTCTGCTGATGGTCAAAGCCGGTGAGCCGACCGACGCGACCATCGAGTCGCTCAAGCCGCTGCTCGACAAGGGCGACATTCTGATCGACGGCGGCAATACGCATTTCACCGACACCATCCGCCGCAATCAGGAGCTGGCGAAGGCCGGTCTGCATTTCATCGGCACGGGTGTGTCGGGCGGCGAAGAAGGTGCGCTCAAAGGCCCGTCGATCATGCCGGGCGGCCAGCGCGACGCGTACGACCTGGTCGCGCCGATCCTCACCGAAATCGCCGCCAAGGCGCCGGACGGCGAGCCCTGCGTGGCCTACATGGGCCCGGACGGCGCGGGTCACTTCGTGAAGATGGTGCACAACGGCATCGAATACGGCGACATGCAACTGATCGCCGAAAGCTACGCGGTGCTCAAGCAGGTCGTGGGTCTGTCGAACGAAGAGTTGGGCAAGGTCTACACCGAGTGGAATCAGGGCGAGCTGGACAGCTATCTGATCGAAATCACCTCGAAGATTTTCAGCAAGAAAGACTACGAGACCGGCAAGGATCTGGTGGACGTGATTCTCGATCGCGCCGCACAGAAGGGCACTGGCAAATGGACGAGCCAGAATGCGCTCGATCTCGGCGCGCCGCTGCCGCTCATCACCGAAGCTGTGTTCGCCCGCGTGCTGTCGTCGCTGAAAGACCAGCGCGTGGCTGCGAGCAAGGTGCTGGAAGGGCCGGCCGCGAAGCCGCTCGGCGTGGAGCGCGAGGCGTTCGTCGAGTCGGTGCGCCGCGCGCTGTACTTCAGCAAGGTGATTTCGTACGCGCAAGGGTTCGCGCAACTGCGGGCGGCGTCGGAAGAGTACAAGTGGGATCTGGATTTCGGCACGATCGCGAAGATTTTCCGCGCCGGCTGTATTATCCGCGCCCGCTTCCTGCAGAAGATCACCGACGCGTACACGACCGACAAGGCCATCGCCAATCTGCTGCTCGACCCGTACTTCCGCGATATCGCGAAGAACTACCAGGCCGCGCTGCGCGAGGTCGTGATTGCGGCGATCAACGCGGGCGTGCCGGTGCCGGCTTTTGCGTCGGCGGTGGCTTACTTCGACGCGTACCGCTCCGAACGCCTGCCGGCCAACCTGGTTCAGGCTCAGCGCGACTTCTTCGGCGCACATACATTCGAGCGTGTCGATAAGTCGGGCAGCTTCCACGCGAAATGGGATTGAGCGTTTGAAAGACTAAGCGGCGCGCCCGTTCGATCAGGGCGCGCCGCCTCGGCAGGCGATTAAAAAGCTGCTGAAGAATCCCTCAGTCATTGTTGCTGAAAGCTATTGTTAAGCATTTTTGGCGAGCCTCAAGAGCGGCTACTATTGCGAGAACTGAAATAGAGTATCGTCAAATTAGGGGTTTCCCCTAGTTCGGCGCCCTCCTAAACTCTTACTTAACCGCTGCGGAACGAAAAGTCCGGCAGCGAATTAAAAACAGTTATGGAGGTTTACATCATGAACAAGCTCATTTCCGCTGTTGCTCTGGCCGCCGCTCTGGTCGCTCCCGTCGCTTCGTTTGCTCAAGCGAACCAGCCTTTGACCCGCGCCGATGTCCGCGGTCAACTGGTGCAACTCGAAAAGGCCGGCTACAACCCGAACGGTGATCACTTCGATTACCCGTCGAACATCCAGGCCGCTCAAGCGCGTGTCGACGCGCAAAACGGTACGGCGCAGGCAGTGAACAGCGGCTATGGCGCACCGACGGCCGGTACGTCGCAAGCCGGTCGCCCGCTGAGCAGCACGAATCGCAATTCGGTCTACTTCGGCAACTAAGCCGGGGCGTCGCAGCCGACGCCAACGCCGCCTGGCTTCAGGCGGCAAGCAATAAAAAAACGCCGTCCGGTGAAAACCGGACGGCGTTTTGTCGTCTGGCGCCCGGCGCTCGCTGCTACCGCTCACCGCGCCGGCAGATGCGGGATGCCCTCGCTGCTGGTCAGGTTGAGTTGATGCAACTGTCGCTGCACCTTGTTCAGATGCGCCTGCCCGGCGACCCGCTGCGCTTCCAGCTGCGACACTTCCTTGCGGATCTGATGCTGGCGTCCAGCGACCGCCTGTTCCTGGCTGCCATGACGATGCAGGTCGCGGCGCATCCGCTCGGCCTGCTCTTCGGAGCGCGCGATCAGGCGGGCCAGCTGCTCGTTTTGCGCTTCGAGCTGGGCGCGGCGTGTTTCGCCGTCCGAAAGCCGCGTCGCCTGATCTTCGAAATGGCGGAAGGCGGACTCCGCGGCTTCGAGGTCGGCCGTTTTCAGCGCGCGCCAGAGCGAGCCGTCCTGATACAGCGCGACGTAGTAAGCCAGCTCCTTCGCATGAAACAGCAGACTCACCGAGTAGGCGAAACTGCGGAACACGCGGAACGGCGTGAGCGCTTCTTCATCGGCAAGCCATTCGACTTCGGCCGCGTGAGCGATGTGCACCCCGCGCGCAATCGCGGACGACGGCATGACCGGCACCGGCCGCAAGGCCGTCACCGGACGGGCCGGCTGCGGGTTGCCGGCAGCGTGGGATTCGGCGGAAGCGAGGGGATCGGCGTCGGCGGCCGACGTTGCGACAGGCGGCGCGTGCGGCGCGGTCTTCCCGGTAAGGGGCAAGGTCGCCGTGGCGGCGGAATCGGGCGCCACCGGCACCAGATGCGATGGGCCGCTCAGAACACTGCGGCGGTTCAGGAGACTTTTCACGGCGGTTTTACTCCGGTTGGCTCGCCATCCATTCATCGGATACACCGGCAGTCGGGCGGTCCGGCATTCGGGTAGACCGGGCCATCCGGCGAGGCGAGCGGTGAGCGAACAACAGGCGCGTCGCATGAGCCACGCAAGCCGCATCGGCGGCTCGCGCCTGTCAGGCAACCGGCGCCCGGGGGGCGCAGCAAGACGGGAGAGCGCGCGAGTCACCCTGCGGATATCCGCGCCAACGCCGCGGATGGCGTGCGGATGACAGCGGATGAGGGCGAAAACGCGCCGCTCAGGCGGCTTTAGTGCAAGGTGCGTTGCCGACGGCCGATTTCATCGAACAACGCGTGACTGGGTTCGAGCGCGAGTAGCCAGGATTCGTCGTAATCGCTGAGGTTGTCGAGCGCCTCGCGCAGCCGCTCGACGGCGAGGGCGGGAATCTCGACGCGGGCTTCGACGCCGCCCGACAATCCCGCGATGCTGGCCAGCTGGATCAGCGCGTCGGCGGCCTCGGCCACGTCCGCGGCGAAGATCAGATGCGTGTTGAGCAGTTCGACCAGCCCGGGCGACGCCGCGACGTCGTCGACGTTGAGTTGCACGGCCAGAAAGGTGGCTTTGTTCATCCTCAACTCCCAGGGATTCAGACGGTTGGCTGCCGGCTACGGCGGGTTGACTGAGTATAGGCGAGGGTCCGGAGGATTCAATGTTCACACCAATAGGGCGCGTGGCCGCAGGGGAAAGACGGGTGTCGGAGGAGCGCGTTGCCCGGGCACCTATAATGGGGCCAGTCGGCACGCGCGTCCCGAGGCTCACGTCGAGCCTCGATCGAGTCTCTAAAGAACCGGTAGTCAAATCATGAAGATCATCCGCAGCAAGGACTTCACCGCGACGCGCGCCTGGGGCGCGCTGGATATCGCCAACATGGGCGGCATCACCACGCGTCTGCATTGGACCGATCAGCCTTACAAGTGGCATGTCAACGACGGCGAGGAAGTGTTCGCCGTCCTCGACGGCCGGGTGGAGATGCGCTATCGCGAGGACGGTGTCGAACGCTCGGCGGTGCTCGAGACCGGCGATGTGTTCTACGCGTCGGTCGGCACCGAGCACGTTGCGCATCCGCAGGGCGCGGCACGCATTCTGGTGGTCGAATCAGAAGGCAGTGTTTAGGCGACGCACCCGACGGCACGGCAAATGCTTGGGCGCATTGAAACCGATTGAACCCCTAGTCGAGGAAAATCACATGACAAGAAAACGGCAAACAACGGGCAGCCGGTTGCTCATGGCAGTTGCAGTGGGCTTGCTGTTCAGCGGCTGTACCAGCATGCCGTGGGACAACACGCCGTTCTACAACGCGGCGCCGTCCCGCCCGACCACGCTCAGCACGGTGCCGGTACCGGCCGGTTTTTACCGGGTGAACCCGGGCGATACGATGGCGGGCGTCGCTTCCGCCTACGGTCGCAGCCCGCAGGACATTGCTTCGTGGAACGGCCTCGCGGCCAACTCGCCGGTCAATCCCGGCCAGGTCTTGAGAGTGTCGCCGCCGATGGCGTCCGGCAGTGTCGTCGCGCCGCCGGTCAGCGTGACGAGTCAGACACCGCCAGCCGTCGCCGCGCCTGCCGCTCCCGCGGCCGCGCCGCAGCAGGGCGTCCTGCAATGGCCGTTGCGCGGCCCGATCCTGAAGGCCTTCGTCGCCGGCAGGACGAAGGGTATCGTGATCGGCGGCCATCCCGGCGATCCGGTGCGCGCGGCGGCTACCGGCCGTGTCGTCTATGCGGGAACGGGCATCGAGGAGTACGGTCCGCTCATCATCGTCAAACACGACGACTCGCTGATTACCGCTTACGGGCAGAACAGCACGCTGCTGGTCAAGGAAGGCGACGCGGTCACGCAAGGGCAGCCCATCGCGGAAGTCGGCGTGGACAATCGCGGGGTCGGCTCGATCCAGTTCGAAGTGCGCCAGAACGGTCAGCCGGTGGATCCGCTCGGGTGGCTGCCGAAGTAGCACGGCGCCGCTCACGCCGCCGGGATCGCTCGCGTCGGGCCGGGCGATTCTCAGCGCCTGATTAATTGAATACACTGTGTGGCTCATCAGCCGGCGCAGCGTTCGGGAGCGCCGGCCGGCCCAACGGCTGTCATCCGCATGGCCGCCACCTCTTAGATAGACGCACAGGGACTCACCATGATCGATTTGCGCAGCGACACCGTCACCCGTCCGACCCAACCGATGCTGGCCGCCATGTCGGCCGCCGAAGTGGGCGACGACGTCTGGGGCGACGATCCCACCGTGCTGCGTTTGCAGGCTGCCGTCGCCGAACGCGCCGACAAGCAGGCCGGCCTGTTCTTCCCGAGCGGCACGCAAAGCAATCTGGCCGCGCTGATGGCGCACTGCGCGCGCGGCGACGAATACATCGTCGGCCAGGCGGCGCACACGTACAAATACGAAGGCGGCGGCGCGGCGGTGCTCGGCAGCATCCAGCCGCAACCGCTCGAGAATGCCGCCGACGGTTCCATTCCGCTCGAAAAGATCGCCGCCGCGATCAAACCCATCGACAACCACTTCGCCCGCAGCCGTCTGCTCGCGCTGGAAAACACCATCGGCGGAAAAGTGCTGCCGGCCGGTTATGTCGCCGAGGCCGCGCAACTGGCCCGCGAGCGCGGCCTCGCGGTTCACCTGGACGGCGCGCGCGTCTACAACGCGGCAGTGGCGTCGGGCAAACCGGTCGCGGCGCTGTGCGATCCGTTCGATTCGGTGTCGATCTGTTTCTCGAAGGGTTTGGGCGCGCCGGTCGGCTCGGTGCTGGTCGGTAGCCAGGCGCTGATCGACGTGGCGCATCGCTGGCGCAAGGTGCTGGGCGGCGGCATGCGCCAGGCCGGCGTGCTGGCCGCGGCCTGCCTGTACGCGCTCGATCACAACGTCGAGCGTCTCGCCGACGACCATGCGCACGCCGCGCATCTGGCCGCCGGTCTGGAATCGATCGAGCACGTGAAGGTGCAGTCGGTCGCGACCAACATGGTGTTCGCGCAGTTTCCGCAGCAGCATTGCGCGCCGCTCGAAGCCTGGCTCAAGGAGCGCGGCATTCTCACGCAGATGCTGTACGCGTCGCGCTTCGTCACGCACAAGGACGTGTCGCGCGGCGATATCGATACGTTCATCGCGGCCGTGAAGGCGTACTTCGCCGCACGCTGACGCCGCACAAGTCGCTTCATCAGGACGAACGAACAGAAGAGGCGCACGGTGCAAACCGTGCGCCTTTTTTATTTCGCCGATGCTTTCGCCGATCCGGCGCCGCGATGCGAGGGCGCGAGAAGGCGCAACCCGCTTGCCAGACTTGCGGCGCCCGCGAAGAAGGCGCCGGTCGCCAGCGCCAGCGTCGGGCCGTGCCGGTCGGCGATACCGAAACACAGCGCGACGAGCGCCGCGCCCGTGGTCTGCCCCAACAGCCGCGCGGTCGCGACGATCCCGCTCGCGCCGCCGCTGCGCTCGGGCGGCGCGCTCGCCATCAGGGCCTTCAGATTAGGCGACTGGAAAAAGCCAAAGCCCGCACCGCATACCGCCATCCGTATACCGATGTCGAGCACGTGCGGATGCACCGGCAACAAGGCCAGCGACGCCATCCCCGCCGCCAGCGTGGCGAGGCCGATCGCGCCCAGCAATCCCGGCGGATAGCGGTCCGACAGACGGCCCGCGAGCGGCGCCGCGAGCGCGACGACCACCGGCCACGGCGTCATCAGGAAGCCGGTTTCCACCTGGCTGCGATGCAGCACGTCCTCGAAGTAAAACGGCAGCGACACGAATGCGAGACCTTGCGCGGCGAACGAACATACCGCGGTCACCGTCGACAACGCGAACACCGGTCGCCTGAACAGATCGATTGGCAGCATCGGCGCCGGATGACCGGCTTCGCGCCGGATCAGCAGGAGGCCGAACACCACGGCAATCGCCGCCGCGCTCAGCACCAGCAAAGCTGACCCGCGCTGCGCCGCCTCGCCGAGCGCGAAGATCAGCGACGCGAACGTGATGACGTTGAGCAGCGCGGCGAGCGGATCGAACTGATGCTTGCCGCGTTCCGAATGCGGCAGCGCCGGCCACGCGAACGCGAGCGCGATCAGTCCGAGCGGCACGTTGACCGCGAACAGCCAGGGCCATGCGGCCACCGAGAGAATCAGCGAGGCGACGGTCGGGCCGACCGCGAACGACACGCCGACGATCAGCGCGTTATTGCCGAGCCCGCGTCCGAGCCGATGCGGCGGGTAGAGCAGGCGGATCAACGCGGTGTTCACGCTCATCATGGCGCTCGCGCCGAGCCCTTGCAGCACGCGCGCCGCGGCGAGCATCGGCAAGGTGGTGGCGAGCGAGCAGGCGAGCGACGCCATGGTGAACACCATTAGCCCGCCCAGACAGATGCGCCGCAATCCGACGATGTCTCCGAGTGCCGCGAGCGGCAGGAGCGTGGCGACCATCGCCAGTTGATAGGCGTTGATGATCCACACCGACGCCGCGGGCGCCGCGTGCAGATCGATCGCAATAGCGGGCAGGGCGGTATTGGCAATCGCTGTATCCAGCGTGGCGAGCGCGACGCCCAGCATGATCGCCGCCATCGCGCGGCGGTTAGCGGCCGACATCGGCGGATCGGCGGGGAAGGCGGGGGCGGCGTTGGGATGGTCGGACAAGGCGTGGTCGTCGGTTGTGCAGGCCGGTGGGCGCGGCGAATGGTGCGATTGTTACAGAGTCGTCGAAATCGTGCAGTCGCTTGCTCTCGATCGCTTAAAGGCAACTAACGGTCAAGCGCATGCGGCCTCCGCGAACTACTAACGCTGCTTGGCCGAACACACGCTTTCGCTTACCCTGCCTGGCAGAGAGAGGCCACGCGATTCAACCACAGCTCGAACCGATCCCACTATCCATCGCGCATGCTCAAGCAAAAAAATATTCCTGAAGCATTTGTCCGGCACCCTGTCCATATTCGCCATTGCGTGCCTGTTTTTCGCGGCCCGATGCACGTGCGCAGTGCCGTCCCACAGCCTCTTGCACCGTCGCCGTGCGAAATCGCCCGCACAAGCGCTTGTCACCGCGGGCATGGCATGTGCGTGGACTTGGCGCTCGCGCTAGCCTGTATTCGCCAGCGGGAAAATGTCCTACTCTTCGTACTCCGTTTCCTAACCCGTCCGACCGGCACGCGCCTCCCGTCTGTCACCGAACGGTCCGCGCATGTCGTGTTTACTTCCCGGAGGCTTCGATGACACCCGTCGATCTGGAATTCGACCAGCTCAACAGTACCGTCGACGCGCTACGGCGCTCAATTTCGAACCGCATGATGTATGGCGTCGGCAAGGACGCCGTCACCGCCCATCCACACGACTGGCTGCATGCCGCCGTGCTTGCCGTGCGCGACCGCCTCGTCGCGCGCTGGATGAAAACCACGCGGCTGCAATACGAACAGGACGTCAAGCGCGTCTACTACCTGTCGATGGAATTCCTGATCGGCCGGACGTTTACGAATGCCTTGCTCGCACTCGGCATTCACGATCAGATGAAGGAAGCGCTCGCGAGTCTGGGCGTGGACATGGAAGCGCTCACCGAGATCGAGCCGGATGCCGCGCTCGGCAACGGCGGCCTCGGCCGGCTGGCGGCGTGCTTTCTCGATTCGATGGCGACGCTCGGCATTCCGGGCTTCGGCTACGGCATCCGTTACGAGTACGGGATGTTCCGTCAGGAAATCGTCAACGGCGAGCAGGTCGAGGCGCCCGATTACTGGCTGCGCGCCGGCAATGCGTGGGAGTTTCCGCGGCCCGAAGTCACCTACATCATTCACTTCGGCGGCCGCACGGTGCAACGCGGCGAGCGCACCGAGTGGATCGATACCCAGCATGTGAACGCCACCGCTTACGACACGGTGATTCCCGGCTACGCGACGGACGCGACCAACACGCTGCGGCTCTGGTCGGCGCGCGCAACCGAAGAGCTCGACCTCGGCGCGTTCAATCGCGGCGACTATCGCAACGCGGTCGACACCAAGAACATGTCGGAGAACGTCTCGCGTCTGCTGTACCCGGACGACTCGACATCGGCCGGCCGCGAGTTGCGCCTGCGCCAGGAATACTTCTTCGTATCGGCGACCATGCAGGATCTGATTCGCCGCTATCAGCGCACGCACAGCACGTTCGGCCGTTTCTCCGAAAAGGTCGCGGTGCATCTGAACGACACGCATCCGGTGCTGGCGATTCCCGAACTGATGCGCCTGCTGGTGGACGTGCATCAGTTGCAGTGGGACAAGGCATGGGAACACGTCACGAAGATCTTCTCGTACACCAACCACACGTTGATGCCCGAAGCGCTCGAGACATGGGACGTCGAGATGCTTTCGCGTTTGCTGCCGCGGCATCTGGAAATCATTTTCGAGATCAACGCGCAGTTTTTGAAGCACGTGAGCGAGCAGTCGGGTCACGACGGCGAGATGATTCGCCGTATCTCGCTGGTCGATGAATACGGTCAGCGGCGCGTGCGCATGGCGTATCTGGCGATCGTCGCGAGTCATAAGGTGAACGGCGTCTCGAAGCTGCATTCGCAACTGATGACGCGCGACATTTTCGCCGACTTTGCGCGCGTCTATCCGAACCGCTTCACCAATGTCACCAACGGCATTACGCCGCGGCGCTGGCTGTCGCAGGCGAGTCCGTCGCTGTCGGGCCTGATCGACAAACAGATTGGGCGCGAGTGGCGCAGCAATCTGTTCGAACTGGAGCGGTTGCGGGAACTGCGCAACGACAGCGGTTTTATCGATGCTTTCCGCGAAGCCAAGCGGCAAAGCAAATTGCGCCTCGTGCAGCGCCTCGCGCAGCACACCAAACTGCAGTTCAATCCCGACGCGCTGTTCGATCTGCAGGTCAAACGCATTCACGAATACAAGCGGCAATTGCTGAACGTGCTGCATGTGATCGTGCGCTACAACCAGATTCGCGCGAACCCCGAACTCGACTGGGTGCCGCGCGTGGTGATGTTCGCGGGCAAGGCCGCGTCCGCTTACCGGATGGCCAAGACCATCATCAAGCTGATCGGCGACGTGGGCGCGAAGGTCAATCAGGACCCGTTGATCGGCGATCGCCTCAAGGTCGTGTTCGTGCCGAACTATGGCGTGAGCGTGGCGGAACTGATCATTCCGGCCGCCGATCTGTCCGAGCAGATTTCAATGGCCGGCACCGAGGCGTCGGGCACCGGCAACATGAAGCTCGCGTTGAACGGCGCGTTGACCATCGGCACGATGGACGGCGCGAACATCGAAATCTGCGAGGCGGTGGGCCGCGAGAACATCTTCATCTTCGGTCATACCGCCGACGAAGTGGACAGCCTGCGCGCAACCGGCTACCGGCCGCGGCAGATCTATGAGGAGAACGCGGAACTGCGCACGGCGCTCGACCAGATTCGCACGGGCTATTTCTCGCCGGACGATCCACTGCGTTTCTCGGATATCTTCCACACGTTGGTGGATTGGGGCGATCACTACATGGTGCTCGCGGATTTCGCCGCGTTCGCGAAGGCGCAAAACGACGTCGATGCGCGTTTCGTCGACAAGCGCGCGTGGACCGAAAGCGCGATCGCGAACGTCGCCGGCATGGGGCAGTTTTCGTCGGACCGCACCATCGGCGAATACGCGCGCGACATCTGGCATGTGAATCCGCTCAAGATCGACTGAACGGATCCGGCGGGCTCGGGGGCGACTCACTGCCCTAAACGCTCGGCACTATTCGCCGAGCGAATGCCGAGTTCGCCACGCGGGAAGTCGAACAGCAGGTCGATGTTCTGCATCCCCATCAGACCGATGACGATGCGGTCCGCGCCCGGTTGCGCTTTCACGAGCGTGACCTGGGCGTCTTCATAGCGATGCACCCATTTGCCCGAACCGACCGCGACGTCGTAGTTGCCTTGCACCAGCACCTTGCCGGTGTCGGCGTCGCCGGTCCAGTTCGGCGCTTTATCCATCTCGACGCGAATCATGTCGGTGCTCGCCGTCGCGAACACCAGCGGCGCGCAAAACGTCATCTTGTCGCCGATCTTCACGCAACCGCGCGGCCATAACATCGTGCCGTTTTGCGCCTGCGTCATCGGCACCATCGTGAAGTCTTTCGTGAGTCCGCTCGACGGACTCAGCACGAGGTAGGGCTTCGCAAAGTTCGCCCGCACGATATAGCGCTGACCGACGTTGTCGGCGAGCGCGCGCAGTGGTTGCGTGCAGCAACTGTCGCCTGCTTGCGCGGCGCCGACGCCGAACAGTCCCGAGAAGGCCCAGCCGAATTCGCCGGTATAGCCGTCGATAGCGACGCAGTGCCGGGACGTCGCCTGGCAACTCACGGTGTCGACCGCCTGCGCGTCGAACGAAGCGGGCTTCACGCCGGCGATGCCGACCGGCAGTTTCACGCTCGCGCCGGAAACCTGCGCGCCGTTCGCCAGTGCCAGTGTCGTGGCGGGACCCGCGTTCGGATAGTCCGTGCCGGGCAGCACCGACTTCAGCACACGCACGCCCTGCGTGCCGGTGTCGAGCGCGAGATAGACGGGCTTGCCGTCGAGCGCGACCGGCAGGCCGAGGCGCGCATGATCTGCATCCGCGCGTTCCACGTGTAGCGGAATCAGCAGACCGTCGTTGCCGCCGTTGATCAACGCGGCCGTGGCGGCGGGCGGTGTCGGCGTGGGGAAATGGGTGGCGCAGCCGCCAAGCGCGGCGAGCGTTGCAACGGCCAGCAACGCGGCTGAGGCAGAGCGCCGCACCCGCGTCGGAAAGTTGCGCGAGAGAGGAAACAACGAGACGAACGACGAAGACATAGGATCACGCTTTGCAAAAGGCGCGTCCCTGGCGAAGGCGGTACATCGTGAGCGGCGAACTGGACAGCACGGGCGGCAATCCCAATGGATAACCGTGGTGTGAGCGAGAAAACGGAACGCTTGCGGGGCCTGCGGGAAGAAACGCGCGGTAACAGGAGCGGCGACTCTACACGGCCGCTCCGGTGCAATTGCAAAGATGTGTGAAGGCCGGGATTCCGGCTTCTCCTGATCCGATCAGACCTTCGGTGTAACCGCCACCGCTTTCGCTTCGTGCACGGCGGCGGCCACGCGTTCGACGAACTCGCGGTCGGTGCTCATCAGCGCTTCACGCTCGCCATTGGGCGTTTGCACCATCAGCCGATGCGTGACGTCCTGGGTCGCCCACGTGAGCCAGCCGACCACCACCAGCATCGTGCCGCACACCATGCCGACGGGTGAACGGAAGATAGCGCCGACCACCGCGAGAACGAGCCCGATGAACGAGATGCTGCGAGGCAATACCTTGTTCTTCTGCACGGTCATGACCCGCACGTCGACGATGTCGCGCACGGGGAACACCAGGCCGGCGGACGAGAGAGCATTGCGCGTGACCGACACGCCGCGATCGTTGAAGGGTGTTTCCATCGTGATGAATGCAGGCTGTAGCGAAGCGCGCAGCGTACCAGACTCCGGGCGGCAGCGGACCAGGCGCGCGGTCAGGTCGCTCGTGCGGAGCGCGTCTCGCTGCCTTCGCGCAAATCGTCGCCGAGAAATTCCATGAACGTTTTGAGCTTGGCCGACAGCCTGTGCCGTTCGAGATAGATTGCATGGATGTCCGCGTTGGGCAGCGCCCAATCGTCCAGCAGCGGCACGAGTTCGCCGCGCTCCAGATGGCCGGCGATCTCCCATTCCGAGCGCACGGCAATACCTCGCCCTTCCAGCGCCCAGTGCAAAACGGCGCTGCCGTCGTTGCTGCTCAACGGACCTTCCACCTTCACCGTCTCCGATTTCTTGCCGCGCGAGAAATGCCACGTGCCATACGCCGATTCGTTTTCACGCAGCACGAGGCATGCATGCTGCGCGAGATCGTGCGGAACGGAAGGCCCGCCGCAGCGCTGCACATACCCCGGCGATGCACACACCAGCCGCCGGTTGCGCAATAGCAAACGCGCGTTGATCCGCGCTTCGGGCACGTCGCCGAAGCGGATGCCCAGGTCGAAGCCTTCCTCCTGCAAGCTCACGGGCCGATCGGTCAGATGGAGCTGAATTTTCATCGACGGGAAACGCTCGATGAAGCGGGAGATGGCCGGCGCCACGTGTGCGCGTCCGAAGCCGAACGATGCGTTCACTCTCAGCAGGCCGGTCGGCTCGGCGCTGCTGCGGGTGACCAGTTGCTCGAGTTCCGCGAGTTCGTCGAGCAGCCGTGAACCATCGGTCAGATAAAGCTCGCCCTCGGGCGTCAGGCTGACGCGCCGGGTCGTCCGGTTGACGAGGCGCACGCCGAGCCGCTTTTCGAGTTGCGCAAGCCGCTTGCTAATGGACGGCGGCGTCACGCCCAGATCGCGCGCGGCCGCCGCCAGATTGCGATGCCGCGCTACCAGCGCAAACATGCTCAAGTCGGAAAACCCGTCCATTGATTCATTCCTCAAAGTTAATTCCGGATTGCATAAATTGAATCTATATCGATTTGGGCATCAATTAAACTCCTTTTCAACTCGGGAGGCAAAGATGTTCGAAGGTTTCAGCGACGCGTCGACCACGGTCGATGGGGTGGCCATCCACGCGATTCGCGGCGGCCACGGGCCGGGTTTGCTGCTGCTGCACGGTCATCCGCAGACGCATGCGATCTGGCACAAGGTGGCGCCGCAACTGGCCCGGCATTTCACCGTGGTCGCCGCGGATTTGCGCGGTTATGGCGATAGCGGCAAACCTGCCGGCGTCGCGGATCACAGCAATTATTCGAAACGCCGGATGGCGCGCGACCAGCTCGGACTCATGCGCGCGCTCGGTTTCGAGACGTTTGCGGTGCTCGGCCATGATCGTGGCGGCCGGGTGGCGGCGCGTCTGGCGCTCGATCATCCTCACGCAGTCACGAAGCTCGTCACGCTCGACGTCGCACCTACGCTCGCGATGTACGAACAGACCACGTTCGACTTTGCACGCGCTTACTGGCACTGGTTTTTTCTGGTGCGCCCGGCACCGTTTCCCGAGACGCTGATCCGCGCCGATCCCGATCTGTATCTCAGGCAAACGATTGGCGCCCGCAGTGCCGGCCTTGCGCCGTTCACCGACGAGGCCTACGCGGAATACCTGCGCTGCCTGTCCCAGCCGGAAACTGCGCACGGCATCTGCGAGGACTATCGCGCGAGCATCACGATCGACCTCGACGACGACCGGGCTTCACTCGCCGGGCAGCAGAAAATACAGTGCGATTTTCTCGCGCTGTGGGGCGCACACGGCGTGATCGAGCAATGCTTCGAGCCGCTACGCGAATGGCGGCAGTGGTCGGATCGTGTGAGCGGACGGGCATTGCCATGCGGTCATTACATTCCTGAAGAAGCGCCCGAGTCGTTGCTCGACCACGCGCTGCCGTTTTTGCAGTCGTAACCGGAAGCTCACCGTCATGCCGAACCGAACCCTGTACCGCAAGCTCGTCGAGTCGCACACCGTGGCCCGCGTCGACGACCAGAACGTGTTGCTGTACGTCGATCTTCATCTGATGAACGAGTACACGAGCCCGCAGGCATTCAGCGGGCTCGACGCGAAACAGCGTGCCGTGCGCCGGCCGCGGCAGCAACTCGCGGTCGTCAGTCACATCATTCCGACCCATGCTGAAACGCCGCGCGTGATTCGCGATGCCGCGTCGCTGCTGCAGGCCGATAACCTGGCGCGCAACTGCGCGAAAGCCGGCATTCGTCTGCATGCCGCCAACGATCCGCTGCAAGGTATCGAGCACATCGTCGCGCCCGAACAGGGCTTGATCCGCCCGGGCATGGTCGTGCTGTGCGGCGACAGTCACACGACCACTTACGGCGCGCTCGGCGCGCTGGGTTTCGGCATCGGCACCTCCGAAGTCGAACACGTGCTGGCGACGCAGACGCTCGTCTATCGCGTCGCGCAAACCATGCGCATGACGATCGATGGCGCGCTGCCATACGGTACTTCGTCGAAGGACCTGATCATCTGGATCATCAGCCGCATCGGCGCGCAGGGCGCGCGCGGTTATGCGGTCGAATTCGCGGGGTCGACCATCGCGTCGCTGTCGGCGGAGGCGCGCATGACCTTGTGCAATATGACCGTCGAGGCGGGCGCGCGGGCCGCGCTCATCGCCCCGGATGCCGTCACGTTCGACTATGTGAAGGCGCACGCCACCGCGCTGGACGACGAGGCATGGCAAGCGGCGCTGGCGGACTGGTCCGATCTTGAATCGGACACGGGTGCGAGCTTCGATGTCGAACACCATTTCGACGCGCGTGAAATCGCGCCCTTCGTCACGTGGGGCACGAGCCCCGATCAGGCGATTGCCATCGATCAGCGAGTTCCGGGCGAAGCCACGCAGTCGACCCGCGAAGGCGTGGCCGCTTTGCGACGCGCGCTCGATTACATCGGTCTCGAAGCGGAGCGGCCGATTGCGGGTACGCCGATCGATCGCGTGTTTATCGGCTCGTGCACGAACGGGCGCATCGAAGACCTGCGCATCGTCGCCGCCATCGTGCGCGGGCAGCGGGTCGCCGACGGCGTACGCGCGATGGTGGTGCCGGGTTCGGGGAGCGTGCGCCGTCAGGCCGAGGCTGAAGGGATTGCCGACACGCTCGTGCGGGCGGGCTTCGAATGGCGCGAGCCGGGTTGTTCGATGTGCCTCGCGATGAACGACGATTTCCTCGCGGTCGGCGAGCGCTGCGCGTCGACCACCAACCGCAATTTCGAAGGACGGCAAGGACGCGGCGGCCGTACCCATCTGATGAGCCCGGCGATGGCCGCCGCCGCCGCGCTGACCGGATGCATTACCGATGTCCGCAAGCTGGAGACGCACGCATCATGAACAGACTCGCTTCGATCGAAGGCACCGCGACACCGTTGCCGATCGAGAACCTCGACACCGACCAGATCATGCCGAAGCAGTTCCTGCGCATTATCGATAAGGCCGGACTCAGCGACGGTTTGCTCTACGACCTGCGCTTCGATACGAACGGTGCGCCACGCGCCGACTGCGTGCTCGATCGGCCGGCTTATCGCGGCTCGACCATTCTGCTCGGCGGGGCCAATTTCGGCTGTGGCTCGAGTCGCGAACACGCGGTGTGGGGTCTGCAACAGTTCGGATTTCAGGCCGTGATTGCGCCGAGTTTCGCGGAGATTTTCTATTCGAACGCGATGAATAACCGGTTGTTGCTGGTGCAACTGGAGCGCGAGTCGATCGACGAATTGCTACGCGATGCGTGGGAGCATCCCGCTACGACGCTACGTATCGACATCGAAGAGCAGACCGTGACGACACCCGATGGCCGGTCCTATCCATTCCCGCTCGGCGCGCGCCATAAGCGCATGGTGATGGAAGGCATGGACACGATCGACCTCACGTTCACTTCGCTCGCCGATATCGAGGCGTTCGAGCGACGCCATGTCGAGCGCCATCCCTGGGCCGCCGTGATGTAGCCCGAGCGGCCGGCTGGCCGCATTCAACCGATTACGCGTTCCGGATTCCCCGCCAGAAGGGAAGGGACGCACTTTGCCGTCAATAAGGGAGGAGACATGACAAGCAGACCACTCTACAAGGTGCTGTACGTGCAGGTGATTTTTGCAATCGCCGTCGGCGTACTGCTGGGACACCTGTTGCCGAACGACGCCGTGGCGATGAAGCCACTCGGCGACGCATTCATCAAACTCGTGCGCATGATCATCAGTCCGGTGATTTTTTGCACCGTGGTGACCGGCATCGCGAGCATGCACGATATGCGCAAGGTCGGCCGCGTCGGCGGCAAGGCGCTGCTGTATTTCGAAGTGATGTCGACGCTGGCGCTGGCCATCGGGCTGCTTGCGGCTCACGTGCTTGCACCGGGCAGCGGCTTCAATGTCGATCCACGTACGCTCGACGCCGGCGCGGTTTCCGGTTTCGCGGCACAGGCCGCGCACGGTGAAGGCTTGACCGGTTTCTTCATGCATATCATTCCGGAGACTTTCTTCGGCGCATTTACGCAGGGCGATATCCTGCCGGTTCTGTTGATTGCGATGCTGTTCGGTACGGCGCTCGCGGTAATGGGGGAACCCGCAAAGCCGCTGATCGGCATGATCGAACTGCTTTCGAAGAGCTTCTTCCGCATCGTCCGGATGATAACGAGCCTGGCCCCACTGGGCGCGTTCGGTGCGATTGCATTCACCATCGGCCGATACGGCATCGTCTCGCTGTTGCCGATGATGAAACTGATCGGCACGTTTTATCTGACAGCTTTTCTATTCGTGTCGATCGGCTTGGGGGCGATTGCCCGAGCCTGCGGATTCAGCCTGTGGCGCTTTCTCGTCTACATCAAGGACGAACTGCTGATCGTGCTCGGCACCTCGACCTCGGAAGCGGCATTACCCCAGTTAATGGAAAAGCTCGAACGTCTCGGCTGTTCGCGCGGCATCGTCGGACTGGTCGTGCCCACCGGCTATTCGTTCAATCTGGATGGGACGAATATTTACATGACGCTCGCGGTGCTGTTTCTCGCGCAGGCGACCAACACGCATCTGAGCGTGACGCAGGAAATAACGCTGCTGGCCGTGACGATGCTGACGTCGAAAGGTTCGACTGGCGTGACCGGCGCGGGCTTCATTACGCTCGCGGCCAGTCTCTCCGTCGTGCCGACCGTGCCCGTCACCGCGATGGTGCTGATTCTCGGTGTCGACCGGTTCATGTCGGAATGCCGCGCGCTGACCAATACGATCGGCAATGGCGTGGCGTCGATCGTCGTGGCAGCGTGGGAGGGGGAACTGGATCGCGACAGACTCGGTGCGGCATTGGCAAAGAAACCGGCCGACGCTGTTGCCGGTCCGGACGAAGCGATTAGCGGCGCAGGTTCCGCCGGTTTTTGCCGGGATATGGCAGGCGATGCCGATTAACCGGCGCCGGCCAGCCTGACCGCATCAACCAGCATTTTCACACCGAGCCCACCCAGCACCAGACCCATCGTCCACCGTTGCACCCGCAACAACGCCGGGCGCTCGATCAGAAACTTCGCCATGCTGCCCGAGCCCACCGCGACCAGCCCATTGACCGAAGCGAACGCGACGATTAGCGACGAGCCCAGCATCAGCGATTGTCCGATCACGCTGCCGTGCTGGTAATCGATGAACTGCGGCAGCAGCGACACGAAGATCATCGCGAGTTTGGGATTCAGCAGGCTGGTGGTCGCGCCCATCGCCAGTAGCCGCCGCGTCGGCTCGCGCGGCAACTCGCGCACTTCGAGCGGCGAGCGGCCGCCGGGCTTCACCGCCTGCCAGGTCATGAAGAACAGATACCCGGCGCCGACCGCGGCCAGCACACTGCCGGCATACGGCACGCTCATGAACAGCGCCGTGATGCCGAACGCCGCCCCGAGCATATAGACGATGTAGCCGAACATGACGCCCGCGAGCGACACCAGCCCGGCGGCACGCCCTTGCGCAATCGAACGCGACATCACGTAGACCATATTCGGTCCCGGCGTCACCGCGAGCAATCCGCCGACCATCAAAAAACCGCCTAACGAGGCCGTAGCGTGCATTTTCCCGAAAGCTCCCCGACTAATATGAGCGCCAGTATCGACCTCGCGGATAATCTGGTAAAACGGGATAAACTGAACCGATTAATCAGATTTTCTGACGAAAATGAAAAAGCTCGATCTGGACGTGCTCGAAATGGTCGTGGCGGTGGCGGACACGGGTTCGTTCATCCGGGCGGCGGAATCCGTGCACCGGTCGGCGTCCGCGCTCAGCATGCAGATCAAGACGCTGGAGGAGTCGCTGGGAAAACCGCTGTTCCTGCGCAGCACCCGCAACGTCACGATCACCGAAGACGGCAAGACGCTGCTCGAGTATGGACGTCGCCTGCTGGCAATGCGGGAGGAAGCGTGGGCGTCGGTCGTTCGACCGGAGATGAAGGGCCGCGTCACCATCGGCGTGCCCGACGACTATGCGTCCACGTTGCTGCCGCGCGTGCTCGGCAAATTCGCGCTCGCGCATCCGAAGGTGGACATTCGCGTGATCGGCCTGACCAGCAGCGCGCTGGTTCCGTTGCTCAAGGACAATACGCTCGACCTCGCCTACATCACGAAAACGCGAGGCGTGTCCGGCGATTTCGTTCGTTTCGAGCCGATGGTGTGGGCCGGTTCAAGCACGCGCAAGGTGTGGAACGAGCGTCCGTTGCCTATCGCCGTGTTCGGCCAGCGCAGCGCGGCCCGCGCGTTCGCGATCAACGCGCTTCAGCAGCACGACATCAAATACCGGATGTCCTACGAGAGCCCGAGTCTGATCGGATTGATCAGCATGGTGGAAGCGGGACTCGCCATCGCGCCGCTGGCTAGATGCAGCGTGCCGTCGCAACTCATCCAGCTCGGGCCCGACGAAGGCTTGCCGCCTTTACGGGACCTCGAAGTCGTGCTGGCTCGCAGTGTCCAGTCGCGGCGCCCGCCGTGCGACTTTCTCGCCGAACAGATTCAGGCGGAACTCGGCGCGTGAGCAAAAGAAAAACGCCCCGCAGGGCGTTTTCCAAAGCATCTGTACAGCGTGCTTAGAACTTGTGACGGATACCGACGCGGAACGCCAGCTGGTTGTCCGAACCCGTACCCGACGTGTTGAAGTAGCTCGTGCTCGAACCGATCTGCGCCTGCAGATCCGCCGTGCCGTTGCGGCCGGCAGCGATCTGGTAGACGCCCAGTGCATACACGTCCGTGCGCTTGCTCAGCGCGTAGTCGACGCTCAGGTCGGCCTGGTTCCAGTGACCGCGGTTCGCGTCGCCCAGGTGCATGTACGTGTAGCCCGCAGCCGCCGTGATAGCCGGCGTGAACGCGTACTTCGCGCCTGCTTCGTAGGCCGTGAACGTGGTCGAACCGCCCGTGATCGGCTCGAAGCGCGTGTTCGTGTACAACGCCCACAGCGTCGCTGCGCCGATGGCATAACGGCCGCCGACACCGAACGTACGCAGATCGCGCACGGTGCCCGTCGACACGTTGGCGATCGTCGTCGAGAACGCCGGTGCCGATTGAGCGGGGTAACGGATATCCGTGTACGCCGCGCCCACGCTGAACGGACCGTTCGCGTAGTTCACGCCGGCGCTGTACGCACGCGACGAACCGGCGACCGGAGCCGCGGTCGTGCCGGTTGCCGGCGCGCCGGCGAAGGCGCCTGCCTGGTTCGAGAAGCCATACAACACGCCGAAGGTCAGGCCCGAGAAATTGGCGCTGCTGAACTTGACTGCGTTGTTGATACGGCTCGACGTCAACTGGTCGACGTCGTTGATGTGGTAAGCGTAGTTGCCTGCCACCGTCTGGCCGCCATTGGCGTACGTGCCGCCCAGATAATCCGTCGAGAACGAATACTGGCGACCGAACGTCAGCGAGCCGACATTGTTTTGCGACAGACCGACATAGGCTTGACGACCGAACAGCGCGCCGCCCTGGCCGAGTGCGCCGGTGCCGCTGTTAAAGCCGTTTTCCAACACGAACAGCGCCTTCAGGCCACCGCCCAGATCTTCGGTGCCGCGCAGGCCCCAACGGCTGCCTTGAGCCACGCCGTCGTCGTATTTGACGAGGTTGTCGTGACCGGTCGCGGTCTTCGAATTGTTCACGTAGCTGATACCTGCGTCGATCAGGCCATACAGCGTGACGCTGCTTTGTGCGTGAGCGGCGGTAGCGAAAACGGCAAGCGTAGCGGCGGTCAATACTTTCTTGTTCAAGGCCTTTCTCCGATTAAAAATTAAGCGATCGCAAGCTGTGCTCTTTGGCTTGGTCGTGCGATGGCCCGAAATTTAAGCGAGTGCCGAGTTACGTATGTGACAGTTAAACTTAATTTTAGAAACTGTCGCGTCCGAGCGACACATGGGTGGATTTGACGCAGGAGATCGAACAAGGCACGCCCCTCATAAGCTTGTTCCTGCACGTGCTAACGAGGGGCGAGAAGAAAAAGAGGAGAGAAGGACGGGAAAGCGGCCGCGCGCTAGTTGCTGAGCAGCGAACCGCTGCGGAACGCGGTCGCGCCGGCCACGCGCGCGAATTCCAGACCGGCCGTGGCGAACCGCGTCGAGTGACGCGCGTAAAGCACACCGGCCACGCTGCTCGTGACGGTGACCACGCGATCGGTCAACGGATCGACGATATCGGCGATAGGCGCGCCCACGTCAACCCAGCTGCCCACTTCACAGCGGTACACCAGCACGCCGCTTATCGGCGCGACGAGCGGCCCGGTGCCCGCCAGCGGTGTGGCCGCGAATTCGAGCGGCGGTAATTCGGCGGCCGTCCCGTCGATCACGCCGCGTGCCGTCAGATACTCGACGATCGCCTGCGCGTCGCGCTCGGCGTACTCGTAGGACACGTCGCGCTGACCGCGCAACTCGATGGTCACCGAGATCGAGCCGTTCGGAATCGGGAAGCGGTCGCCGTAACGGGCGCGCAGATCCGACCAGCAGAAGCTATGAATTTCGTCGAACGGGTTGCCGACCGAGTTCAGCGCCAGCAGCGACGCTTTCGAGTCCAGATAGCGGGCGAGCGGTTCGACGTCCGGCCAGAGATCGGGATTGGTGTAGATGTGCAGCGCGGCTTCCCAGTCGCAATGCAGATCCAGCACGATGTCGGCGTCGTAAGAAAGTTTTTGCAGCGCCACGCGTTGCGATGCGAGTTCGGTTTCCGGCGTGAGCGCGTCGAGCGCTTCACGAATGGCGCTGCGGATGGCCGTGCGATTGGCCTCGATGTCCTGCTCGCTCAGGCGCGCTTCGATGACCGGTTGAATGAGCGCGGAGAGATCGTGAAAATTGCGGTTGAAGTTCTGCGTGCTGTGCGTGTCGAAACGGCCCGACAGGTGGCCGAAAAAGTGCTGGTTCAGGCCGATTGGATTGGGCACCGGCACCAGCACCACTTCGCCCTTCAGGCGGCCGGCCGTTTCCAGTTCGGCGATCTTGCGGCGCAGCGCCCACGCGGTCAGCATGCCGGGCAATTCGTCGGCATGCAGCGACGACTGGATGTAGACCTTCTGCGCGCCGGTCGGACCGTAATGGAAACTCGTCAGTTGGCGGGCGGTGCCGAGCGTCGGCGCAATCAGCGGATGGTTTTGGGTTTGCATGGTTTCGCGTGTCTGGACGGATAAAGCGCTGGTTTAGCGCACGATCTTATCCGATCCGCCGACCCCGAGGTTCGATACGGCGCCGCAAAAAGAAACGGGCCCCGCGAAGCGGAGCCCGTTTTCCGTGAACCGTCCGGCGCGTCGCTAGACGCGTAAGACGGATCGGTCAGCCATTACTTGCCGTACACGTCGAAGTCGAAGTACTTCTTTTCGATCTTCTTGTACGTACCGTCCTTGATGATCGAAGCGATTGCGCCGTCGATCTGCGTCTTCAGGTCGGTGTCTTCCTTGCGCAGGCCGATACCCGCGCCGTTGCCCAGCACCTTCGCGTCGACCAGTTCCTTGCCCGCGAATTCATAGCCGGCGCCGCGCGGCGTCTTCAGGAAGCCCAGTTCCGCTTCCACTGCGTCCTGCAGCGATGCGTCCAGACGGCCCGACAACAGATCGGCATACACCTGATCCTGGTTCTGATACGGAACGACTTTGGTGCCCTTCGGCTCCCAGTAGGTCTTCGCATACGTTTCCTGGATCGTGCCCTGCTCGACGCCCACCGTCTTGCCCTTCAGCGAGTCGGCCGTGGGCAGCACGCCCGAACCCTTCTTCGTGACGAGGCGCGTCGGCGTGTTGAACAGTTTCGACGAGAACGCGATCTGTTCGGCACGGGCCGGCGTCATCGACATGGACGACAGCACGCCGTCGAACTTCTTCGCCTTCAATGCCGGGATCATGCCGTCGAAGTCGTTTTCCACCCACACGCATTTGGCCTTCAGGCGTGTGCAGATTTCATTGCCGAGGTCGATGTCGAAGCCAACGAGCTTGCCGTCCGAACCTTTCGACTCGAAAGGCGGATAGCTGGCGTCAACGCCGAAACGAATAGTCGACCACTCTTTAGCGTGTGCGCCAATCGAGACGGTAGCAAGCAGAGCAACCGTCAAAGCCGCTAGCAGTTTTTTCACTGTTTAACTCCTCGGTGTAGTTCAAATACTCCCGCCGCGATTGTGCCGCTGCGGGGCGCCTGGCGTGATTCACGTCCGGGCTTGGGTTGAAGCTGCCGGCCGGGGCGGCCAGCAGCGCGCGCAAAGCTTAACAGTTCAAAAAGCACCGGTAGTAGGTGAAATACCGGATGGCGCTGGAGGCGTTCGTCTACTTCGCAAAGAGGAGCATGCTGCCTGAATGAGTGGTTGCGGCCGCATCGACCGGGCCGCACCAGAGTTCGCCCCGGTCCATCATGGCCGAGTCCTGCAGGCTCATCGACGTGCAGGTGCCGTGGACGTCTTCCGTCGTGCGCTGGATGCGCGCAAACGACGCACGGGTCATCTCGCTCTGTAGCCACATGCCGAAGCACGCAATCGATCCCGCTACGATCAGCGCACCGGCCCATTCTTTTTTGTTCAAGCGCATCGTTATCCGGCGTGCCGGCACCCTTCGAGGCAAGTCTCGCGAACTCACGTTATCGGCAGCCTGAGCGGACTTCTTGAATGCGAGGTCGAAACGCGTTTTGCGACGTGCGCCGCAGGGCAGAATGCCGCGTTGTCAATCGGTGATGTTGCGATGCAGCACGACTCTATTTTTTCCGTTATATTCAGTCAGGCTCATGTCAACGGAGGTCAGCATGTACGACGCCGAAATTGCCGCGACCCTTCTGAACCGGTGGGATTCGCAGGACTCTACCGCTGACTTCGGCGCCTCGCTCGACCTGCTACGCGAAGGTAATTTGCGGTTTGCTTATCAATTAGGGCATGTGCGGGTTGCGGGAAAAGCGGAGGGCGGTGCATTCGATATCGAATCGCTGGTCTTCGACGACGGCTCCCGCACGTTGCGCGTCGAAGCGCCGGGTTGCACGCCTGGCTGGACCCGCTGGACCGCGGTCGAACCGTTGCCGGCATCGCAGGTGGTCGAACGTGTCACCGCGTCGATTGCCGAATCGGTTGCCGAGTCCGTGGGCGCCTCCGCGGACGACCGCGACGACGCCTGACCCGGCTACCTCCCTTCAAACAATCCGCGCGCCCGCCCGATAAGTCGCGCGCGGCACCGGCAGCGCGTCCAGCATCGTCACCCGCACGAAGTCGGCACGCAGGCCGGCTTCGATAGCGCCCCGGTCATGCAGGCCGGCGGTACGCGCAGGTTCGGCCGACACGGTCGACATGGCGCGCGGCAGCGTCCAGTCCGCTTTCTCCACCAGTTCGAACACCGCGCTCATCAAACTGGACGGCACGTAGTCCGACGAAAGAATGTCGAGCAGGTTTGCCCGGGCCAGTTCCAGCGCGGACACGTTGCCCGAGTGCGAGCCGCCGCGCACGATGTTCGGCGCGCCCATCACGGTCGAAATACCATGCTTGCGCGCTGCTTCGGCAGCGACACGGGTAGTGGGGAATTCCGCTAGCACGATGCCTTCGGCCTTGGCCTGTTCGACGTGTTCGATCAGCGTGTCGTCGTGGCTTGCCAGCGGAATTTCGAGTCGCCGGCAACGCGCGACGATCTCGCTGCGATGCGCGTCCGCATACCGTTCCTGTTCGATCGAAGCCTGCTCCAGCGCGGACGCCACGCGTTCGTCGCTCAGCTTGCCGTTGCGTTCCTGAAAGCGGCGCCACTGTTCGCGATCGTGCCATTGGCGCTGACCGGGCGTGTGATCCATCACCGACGCGAGCCGCAGCAGCGGATGCGCACACAACGAATCGAACAGTTCGACCACGTCGGCGGTCGCGATCTCGCAGCGCAGATGCAGGAAATGTTCGGCGCGCAGCAGCTTGCGCGCCGACAGGCGCGTGAGCGACTCGGCGCATTGCATCTGCTGATCGCGGCCGCGCAAACCGACCGTGGAGCGCGAGCCGATAGCAAGCGCGTCGAACACCGTGGTGATGCCGGCGGCCGCGACCTGCGCGTCGTGAATCACGAAGGCGGCATCGGTATTCCAGTTCACGCCCGGGCGCGGCACCAGATGCTTCTCGAGATTGTCGGTATGCAATTCGATCAGGCCGGGCAACAGATAGTCGCCGTCCCAGTCTTCTGCTTCGCGCGCCGAAGTCGTGCCGCGCGCGACTTCGCGAATTTTGCCGTCTTCGACGCTTACCACGCCGGTGAATACTTCGTCTCGCGTCACGACGCGAGCGTTCCTGATCAACATCGAGATGCTCCGTAAGTCAGTCGGGCTTCAAAAGGTTAGCAAGCAGTGTAGTGCGGTTCGGCCTCGTTGCGCGTTCGTCACTGACGCTGCGGCGGGCGCAGTTCGAGACGACGTGTGGCGACCTTGTTGCGCGTCGCTTCGTCATGAAAGATGCCGACGATCGCCGCGCCCCGTTCGCGCGCTTCGACGATCAGATCGGCAACCACGTCGCGCTTCTCCGCATCGAGCGAGGCCGTGGGTTCGTCCAGCAGAAGCAACGGATGCTCCGCGATCAACCCGCGCGCGATGTTCACGCGCTGCTGTTCGCCGCCGGAGAAGGTGGCAGGCGCGAGACTCCACAAACGCTGCGGCACGTTGAGCCGCGCGAGCAGCGTGGCGGCGCGGGCATGCGCCTCGTCTTCGTCGACGCCGCGCGAGATCAGCGGCTCGGCCACCAGCGTGAGACTCGGCACACGCGGAATGACGCGCAGGAACTGGCTCACGTAACCCACGACGTTGCGCCGCAAGCGCAATATCTCGTGCGGCTCGGCGCGCTCGTGGCCGTCGCCCGCAATTGCCACCGGCAGTCCGCCGTGCGCCGCGTTGCGAATCGCGATCTCGCCGGTGCTGGCCAGATAGTTGCCGTACAGACAGCGCAGCAGCGTGCTCTTGCCCGCGCCGGACGGTCCCACCAGCACGACGCACTCGCCGCGCGCCACGTCGATCGACACGCCCGCGAGCGCTTCGATCTGCACGCCGCCCTGACCGTGCAGCGTAAAAGTCTTGCCGAGGCCGACCGCGCGCAGCATCAGCGCGTCGTTGTCGAGAAAGGCGCGGGCGGCGCCCCGCAGATGACTGTCAGTAACCATGGATGACATCGTGAGCCTCAAACCGGCAGAACCGAGGAAACCAGCGTTTGCGTGTACGGGTGTTGCGGATCGTCGAGCACCTGATCGGTGAGCCCGGCCTCGACCACTTCACCGCCTTGCATGACCATCAGCCGATGCGCGAGCAGGCGCGCGACGCCGATATCGTGCGTGACGATCAGCACCGACAGATGCAGCGTCGACGTGAGCGTGCGCAACAGATCGAGCAGCCGCGCCTGGACCGAAACGTCGAGCCCGGCGGTCGGCTCGTCCATGAACACGAGACGCGGTCCGGTGACGAGATTGCGCGCAATCTGCAAACGCTGCTGCATGCCGCCGGAAAACGCCGCCGGCAATTCGTCGATGCGGGTCGCGTCGAGTTCCACCCGATTCATCCATTGCGTGGCCGCCTGACGGATCTCGCCGTAGTGGCGCGCGCCGACGGCCATCAACGGCTCGCCGATGTTCGCGCCGGCGGACACGCCGCTGCGCAGACCGTCGCGTGGATTCTGCTGCACGAAGCCCCACTCGGTGCGCATCAACAGACGCCGCCGCGGTTCGGACAGGGTGCGCAGATCGAGCGTCTCGCCGTGCGCGGCCGTGTAGTGAAGCGTGCCGCTATCGGCTTCGTTTTTCAACGCGAGCGTATTGAGCAAGGTGGTCTTGCCGGAGCCGGATTCGCCGACGATACACAGCACTTCGCCGGGATAAAGATCGAAGCCGACGTTTTTGCAGCCGTTGCGCCCGCCGTATTGTCGGGTCAGCGAGCGTGCGCTCAGAAGGGGCGTCATGCGCGATCTCCTTCGCTGGAATCCGCATCCTGATCGCCGCGACGCTCGTGACAGTAGTCGCTATCCGAGCAGACGAACATGCGCTTGCCCGCATCGTCGACGATCATTTCGTCGAGAAAGCTCTCCCGCGATCCGCACAGTTCGCACGCGTGCTCCCACTTCTGCACTTCGAACGGATGGTCGTCGAAGTCGAGGCTGCGCACGGACGTGTAGGGCGGAATCGCGTGAATGCGCCGCTCACGGCCGGCGCCGAACAGTTGCAGCGCGGGGTTCATGTGCATCTTCGGGTTGTCGAATTTGGGAATCGGCGACGGCGCGGCCAGATAGCGATGATTGACGATCACCGGGTAGTCGTAGGTGCTGGCGATGCTGCCATGCTGCACGATGTCTTCGTACAGTTTCACGCTCATCAGGCCGTAATCGGCCAGCGCATGCAGTTTCCTGCATTCGGTCGCGCGCGGCTCGAGCCGATAAAGCGGCTCGGGCATCGGCACCTGATAGACCAGAATCTGCTGCTCGGTCAGCGGCGTTTCGGGAATCCGGTGGCGCGTCTGGATAATGCTCGCCTCGGTCGTGCGCCGCGTGGTGGCCACGCCGGTCGTGCGCGCGAAGAAACGGCGGATGTTGACCGCATTGGTGGTTTCGTCGGAACCCTGGTCGATCACCTTCAGCGTATCGCTACGACCGATGATGGCCGAGGTCACCTGAATGCCGCCCGTTCCCCAACCGTACGGCAGCGGCATTTCACGCGACGCGAACGGCACCTGATAGCCCGGCACGGCGACGGCCTTCAGCAGCGCGCGACGCAGCATGCGCTTGGTTTGCTCGTCGAGATAAGCGAAGTTGTAGCCCTGCGCTTCGTCCGGATGGTTCGACCTATCGCGTGCGTTCATGCGGCCTGCTCCTCGTCGTTCGGCTTGCCGTGCCTGGCTCGCAGACGTCTCACCAGTTCCAGTTCCGACTGGAAGTCCACGTAGTGCGGCAACTTCAGATGCTGGACGAAGCCGGATGCCTCCACGCTGTCGCTATGCGAGAGCATGAACTCGATGTCCTGAGTCGGCGAGGCGATCGTTTCGCCGAGTTCTTCCGCGCGCAGCGCGCGGTCCACCAGCGCCATGGCCATCGCCTTGCGCTCCGAGTGACCGAACGCGACGCCGTAGCCTTGCGTGAAAGTCGGCGCGACGGCGCTGCTGCCGGCGAACTGGTTGATCATCTGACACTCGGTAATGTCGATGTCGCCGATCTCCACGGTCTCGCCCAGTTCGTCGAGCTCCATTTCCACCGCGATCGTGCCGAAGCGAATCTCACCGGCGAACGGATGCGAATGCGCGTAGCCGCGTTGTGTCGCATAACCCATCGCGAGCAGAAAGCCTTCGTCGCCGCGCGCCAGATTTTGCAGACGTGTCGCGCGATTCGCCGGAAACGCGAGCGGTTCGCGCGTCAGGTCGGCGGGTTCGGCTGCGTTCGGCGTGGGGCGTTCCTGCTCGATCAGGCCTTCGTTGTCGAGCAGCGCGACGACGCGCGGCATGGGTTCGGGTTGCGGTTGTTTGGTCGGGTTCAACGACGCCGTGCCGGTAGTCGTATCGGTATCGGCCTCCGTATCGCCTTCGGCCAGCAACGCGAAATCGAGCAGACGCTGCGTGTAATCGTAAGTCGCGCCGAGTTGCTGACCGCCCGGCACGTCCTTGAACGTTGCGGAAATCCGGCGCTGTACCAGCATCGTTTCGGTATCCACCGGCTGCGTATAGCCGAAGCGCGGCAGCGTGGTGCGGTACGCGCGCAGCAGAAAGATCGCCTCGACCAGATCGCCCGCAGCCTGCTTGATGGCCAGTGCGGCGAGTTCTTCGTCGTAGACCGAGCCTTCGGTCATCACGCGCGCGACGGCGAGGCGCAGTTGCTCGCGAATCTGCGCGACGCTCAGTTCCGCGAGCCGCGTGTCGCCGCGACGCGCCTGATCGAGCAGGCGCCACGACGCTTCGATCGCGCGCTCGCCTCCTTTGACGGCCACATACATCAGTTCACCTCTGCTCGAGTGGTTCGCGGCAGGCCGATGAGCGTGGCGCCGCAGACGAGATAGCAATCGATACCGCACGGAAACAGCGGCGCCAGCGCGGCGCGTTCGCGCCAGAAATGGTCGGGCAGGCCGCGCGGCGCGATGCTCACCGTGTGCTGGATGCCCGGACCGCTCAGCACGACCGGCGTGCCGCCCGCGAGCGCTTCCACGCGGATCAGCAGCGTGACCGACTGTTCGGGCGACTCCGCGGCGCCGAGCGCGAAACTTTCCAGCGCGGGTAGCGCGTCCGCTTCGTGCACGTAGGCGAAGGCGGCGTCGGCGGGGTCGTCGACGAGCGGCGCACCCGTGTGAAAACGCAGCGCAGAAGCGAGTGCGGTATCGGGTTGCGCGAGCCACACCGGCGTCGCGTAATCGCACAGCGCCAGCATCGCGGCGAAGGCTGCGAGTTCGGCGCGAGCGGCGCGCGCTTGCGGCAGCACGTTGCTGACGGTGCCGATGGTGCCGGGCCGCGACAACGCGTCGAGCAGCGTGCGGAACACCGCCTGGGTGTCGTGCACCGGATCGGCGAAGCCGGGTGTCAGTGTCGACAATGCTATCTGTGAGTTTTCCATCAGTCCCCTCGGACCATCGTAAAGAATTCGACCCGCGTGGCCGCCACTTCCGCTCGCTGCGCGGCGCGCCGGTCGGCCTCGCGAGCGGCCAGCGGCGCGATCAGCCGATGCTGCAGCGTCGCGTGATGCTCGGGCATTTGCAGCAGTGCGTCGGCCAGCGCCGCGAGTTCGGCGCGGCGGCGGTCGCGGCCCAGGTGACAGGCCACGCCGACGGTCGCCGCGGCCTGATCCACTGCATGCAACCGCAACGTGGCGCGCGTGACGGTCGCTTCGCCCAGATTGAACGGATCGCCGCTGCCGCCGACGCGGCCGCGCACCATCGCGAGGCCGATCTCCGGCGGTCGCAACCAGTCGTACGTGGGACGCTCGCGGCCGGCCAGCGCGTCCGTCAGCGCGGCTTCGAGTTCGGCGCGCGGCGCGCGAGCCAGCACGGCCATCCAAGCGCGCCGCTGGGCGGTGGAAGGCGGGGTGAGAGTGGCACTCATCGAATGTCCTGTGGTGTGCAGCGAGGTTTGCAGCGAGCGGTCATTGGACCATCTATTCATCTAAACGTCTAGACGTTTACCGGTACACTGACGGCGTTGCAGGATGTGGCCGGAGTTTCACATTTTCATCACGGCACGCGCACTACAATGCACGTCACTGCGAATATTTGAACCCACAGGAATGACAGCACCATGACATCGAACGACAACGCGACGCCGGGCACGACGCTCGAACGCGGCGCGGGCGTCGCCGTCTGGCGGCAGATCGAGCAGATCCTGGCGGCGGAAATCGCCGCCAGCGGTTTCGGCGAAGATGGCCGTCTGCCGAGCGAAGGCGAACTCGCGAAGCGCTTCGACGTAAACCGCCATACCGTGCGGCGCGCAATGCTGGGTCTCGCCGCGCTCGGCCTCGTCAGTGTCGAGCAGGGCCGCGGGACGTTCGTGCAACCCGGCGCGATCGACTATTCGATCGGCCGCCGCACGCGCTTTACGGAAAACCTGCAGCGGCAGCATCAGACGGCGGCAGGCAAGCTGCTGTCGGCGTCGCGGGTGAAGGCCGAGCCGAACGTCGCCAAGGCGCTCGCGTTGCGCGCCGGCGCCGCGGTGTATCGCATCGAGACATTGCATGAATCGGATGGCGTGCCGCTGACCTTCGCGCGCAACTGGTATCCGGCCACGCGCTTCGCGGGCTTGCCCGAGGCGTTCGACCGGACCGGCAGCATCACGAAGGCGATGGCCGAATTCGGCGTGACCGATTATCTGCGCAAGTGGAGCCGTATCGGCAGCGTGCTGCCCGAGCCCGAAGTGGCGCGCCGGTTGAACCTCAACCGGCAGCAACCGGTGTTGTGGGTCGAAAACGTCGACGTCGATCTGACGGGCACGCCGGTCAAATACGGGCTGACGAATTTTGCCGCCGACCGCGTGCAACTGCTGGTGGAGCACGACCTATGAGCGGCACGGTATGGAGTGACGCTGCGCGTTTTGCGCTGTATTACGCACCGGCTCGCGAATCGGCGTGGTGGCAAGTGGGGTCCGCGTGGCTCGGGCGCGACGCACAAAGCGGCGAGCCCTGCGTGCCGCCGCAACCGGCAGATCTCGCTCGCCCATTGACGGAATTGACCGGAGCGCCGCGCCGCTATGGCTGGCACGGCACGCTGGTCGCGCCGTTTCGACTGGCTGCCGGCGTGACCCAGCAGCAGCTACTGCAAACCGCGCGCGATTGGGCCCGTACGCGAGCCGCTTTCGCGCTGCCGGTGACAGCGGCGTCGCTCGGCGATTTCGTGGCGCTGCGTCCGGCTCATCCGCAAGGCGACGCCGATATGCGCGAACTGGCAGGCAACGCTTTGCAGACGCTCGATGCGTTGCGCGCGCAACCGTCGTCCGCGGATCTGGCGCGCCGTCTGGCCGCGCCGTTGAGCGAGCGGCAACGCGAATTGCTGCTGGCCTGGGGCTACCCTTACGTGTTCGAGGAGTTCCGTTTTCACATGACGCTGTCCAGTTCGCTGGCCGACGCCGACACTCGCGCGGTATTGCTCGCGTGGTGGGAAGCGCGCCTGCCTGACCTCGGCCCGCTCGTCGTCGATCAGGTGGCGCTCTTCGTGGAGCCGGAACCCGGCGCGCCGTTTCTATTGTGGGAGCGGTTGCCGTTGCAAGGCCGCGAAGCGAGCGAAGCATGACGGGCCGTCTGATTTACGTCATGGGTCCATCGGGCGCGGGCAAGGATTCGTTGCTCGGCTACGCGCGGCGCCGTTTGATGGGCGAGCCGGTGGTGTTCGCGCATCGCTACATCACGCGGCCGAGCGGCAACGGCGAAGAGCACGTCGCGCTCGGCGTCGAGGAATTCGCGGCGCGTTCGTTGCTCGGACTGTTCGCGCTCGAGTGGTCGAGCCATACCTTGCGGTATGGCATCGGCATCGAACTGGATGCGTGGCTCGCGCGCGGCTGCACGGTGGTGGTCAACGGGTCGCGGCAGCATCTCGCGCATACGTTGGCGCGTTATCCGCAAACCGAGGTCGTGCACGTGAGCGCCGCGCCCGAAATTCTCGAGGCACGGCTCGGCGCGCGGGCGCGCGAATCGGCGCAACAGGTCGCGGCGCGGCTCGCACGGCGCGCGCCGTTCGTGTTGCCGGATGGCGTGCGCTGCACGACGATCGACAACTCCGGCGAACTCGAAACAGCCGGGCAGGCGTTGGTCGCGTTCCTGCGAACGCCGGCGTTCGAAGCCCGCTGAGATCGTCTTTTAAAACCCGCGTTGCTATAGTGCTCGACGAATTGCCGCGTTTCTCACGCGGCCACGCATTCATGGAGCCCGAGCAATGAACTCAACCGCGCGTTTAACCGAAGTATCCGATCTGGCGCCCGCCGCCGACAGCCTGCGCGACATCCGCCATCACATTCACCATCATCCGGAACTGGCGTTCGAGGAAGTCGGGACCGCCGCGCTGGTGGCCGACAAGCTCACGCAATGGGGTTGGGAGGTCACGCGCGAGGTCGGGCTGACGGGTGTGGTCGGCACGCTGAAAGTGGGCGACGGCAAACGTCGTATCGGCATTCGCGCCGACATGGACGCGTTGCCGATCGTCGAGCAGACCGGCCTGCCGTATGCGAGCGGCACGCCCGGCAAGATGCACGCTTGCGGCCACGACGGCCATACCACCATGCTGCTCGGCGCCGCGCAACGGCTCGCCGCCACGCGCAATTTCTCGGGCACCGTGCATCTGTACTTCCAGCCAGCGGAGGAGCGCGGCATCGACAGCGGCGCGGTGAAGATGATCGAAGACGGGCTGTTCGAGCGCTTCCCATGCGATGCAGTGTTCGGTCTGCACAACCATCCCGGCGAAGAGCCGGGTGTGCTGCTGTTTCGCAAAGGGCCGTTCATGGCGGCTGGCGACAAGGCCGTCATCATGATCGAAGGCGTCGGCGGTCACGCGGCGCGGCCGCATCTGACGGTCGATCCGGTGGTGGTGGCAGCGAGCATCGTGATGGCGCTGCAGACCATCGTCGCGCGCAACGTCGACCCGTCGCAACCCGCGGTGGTGACGGTCGGCTCGATGCATGCGGGCACTGCCAACAACGTGATTTCGGGCAGCGCGAAGCTGGAGTTGAGCGTGCGTTCGTTCAGCCCCGAAGTGCGGGCGCTCCTGAAAAAGCGCATTACCGAACTCGCCGAAAGCCAGGCCGCGAGCTATGGCGCGAAGGCCAACGTGGAGTACATCGAAGGCTATCCGGTAGTAATCAATTCCGACGCCGAAACGGACTTCGCCGTGGAAGTCGCGCGCGAACTGGTGGGCGACGACAAGGTGGTGGCACAAACGGCGATGCTGATGGGCAGCGAGGATTTCGCCTTCATGCTGCAGAAGCGGCCGGGCACGTTCCTGCGGATCGGCAACGGCGTGGGCGAGGACGCGTGCATGGTGCACAACCCGAACTACGATTTCAACGACCGTAATCTGCCGGTAGGCGCCGCGTTCTGGACGCGGCTGGTGGAAAAGTACCTGGCGCGCTAGAACCAGCGGTTCTCTCAGCCGCGCCGCGCGACCATCTCCGAGACCGATTGCGCGGCGCGTTGCAGCGGATCCAGAAACGCCTTCACCATCTGCTTCGCCGAATTGCGCTGCGCATTGCCGCTAATGTTTAGCGCGGCGATCACGCGTCCCTGGCGGTTGCGGATCGGCGCGGACAACGAGATCAGGCCGCCTTCCAGCTCCTGATCGACGATCGCCCAGCCTTGCTGGCGCACCTGCGCAATCAGCTTCTTCAACTCGTCCTTGTCGGTCACCGTGCGCGGCGTGTGCGCATAGAGCGGCGACGCGCCGAGCGTCGCGTCGAGCGCATCGTCGTCGAGCGCGGACAGCAGTACGCGGCCCATCGACGTGCAATACGCGGGCAGCCGGCTGCCGATCGACAGGTTGATGGTCATGATCTTGTGTGTCGGCACGCGCAGCACGTAGACGATCTCCGTGCGATCCAGCACGGCCGCCGAGCAGCTTTCGTGGACCTGGGCGGAAAGGTCCTCCATGACCGGCTCGGCGAGATTCCAGAACGGCATCGAGGTCAGATACGCGAAGCCGAGATCGAGAATCTTCGGCGTCAGGCGGAATAGCCGGCCTTCGGTTTCCACGTAACCGAGCGTTTGCAGCGTCAGCAGAATGCGGCGTGCGCCGGCGCGGGTCAGACCGGTTGCGGCGGCGACGTCGGTGAGCGTCTGTTCCGGGCGGCGTGCGTCGAAGGCGCGAATCACCGCGAGCCCGCGCGCGAACGATTGCACGTAAGAGTCGCCCGGTTTGTCCGGGGCGGGGTCGGCGCTGACGGGAACGGCGGCGGACGGCGGCGGGGTTTTGCTCATAAACCTTGAGGTGGCATTCGGGAAAGGCGGACAGCGCAAGCGCGGGAAGCGGGCGCGTTGCGCTACGGCGTGACGATAGCTCAAGCCTTTCGATTCGCCAAATTCGCAGGTGGCGTCGTGCGTCGCCAGGGTTTGTCGGGATGCGATCTGCATCCATAATTTGTATGATGACCCGACAAATTTCAGGCTTCCACCGTTCATGTTCGAAAAACTTCCCGCTCGGGCGCTCAGCGACACGGTCGCGCAGCAGTTGCTCGAGCAGATCGACCGCGGTGCGTTCGCAGAAACTGGCGAGCGGGGTTCGGCTGCGGGCACGCGCGGCGGCACGCGCGGCGGCAAATTACCGACCGAGGCGGTGCTGGCGCAGCAGTTCGGCGTGAGCCGCACGGTGATTCGCGAGGCCATTTCCCGCTTGAAGAACGAAGGCGTGGTCGAGCCGCGTCAAGGCAGCGGCGTGTTCATCGCCGCTCACGGCGCGATCCGCCCGCTGCGCATCGACTACGCGGAGGCGGTCGGCGCCGGGTCGGTGCTGCACATCCTCGCGCTGCGCCGGGCGATCGAAACCGAAGTGGCGTCGGAAGCCGCCGCGCGCCGCACCGCCGTGCATCTGAAGGCAATCGACGCCGCGCTGACGCGGCTGGACGCGGCGGTCGCCGATGGCGAAGACGGTGTCGCGCAGGACGTGGCGTTTCATCGCGCGATCGCGATGGCGACCGGCAATCCGTATTTCCTCAAGACGCTCACCTTTCTCAATCAATACCTCGAAGCCGGCACGCTGGTGACGCGGCGCAACGAGGCGCTGCGTGAGGATTTCTCGCGGCAGGTACGCGAAGAACATGCGGCAATCGTCGCCGCGATCCGCGCGGGCGATCCGGCGGCGGCGCGCGACGCGGCGAGCACGCATCTGAACAACGCGGCGAAGCGGCTTGCCGCGGCGGGGCTGGCGTGAGCTGAACGCGGCGCCGTCCCCACGTTTGAACAACGCATCCAGGAAGGAGTCAGCATGTCGAGAAGTGTCGGAGTGATCGGTCTCGGAGCGATGGGTTTAGGCGTCGCGCGTTCGCTGCTGCGAGGCGGGTTTCGGGTGCATGCGTGCGATCTGCGTCGCGAGGTGCTGCAGGCTTTCGTCGCAGAAGGCGGTATCGGCTGCGCGACGCCCGCGGAACTCGGCGCGCAATGCGACGTGGTCGTCACCCTGGTGGTGAACGCGGCGCAGACCGAGGCGGTGCTGTTCGGTGACGAAGGCGCGGTCGCGGCGATGAAGCCGGGCGGCGTCGTGATCGCCAGCGCGACGGTGGCGCCGGACTTCGCCATCGCGCTCGGCAAGCGGCTCGGCGAGGCGGGCTTGCAGATGCTCGATGCGCCGGTTTCCGGCGGCGCGGCGCGTGCCGCATCCGGCGAGATGACGATGATGACGTCCGGACCGGAAGCGGCCTACGCCCTCTGCGAAGACGTACTGAACGCGATGGCGGGCAAGGTGTACCGGCTGGGCGCGGCGCACGGCGCGGGATCGAAAGTGAAGATCATCAACCAGTTGCTGGCGGGCGTGCATATCGCGGTCGCCGCCGAAGCGATGGCGCTGGGTCTGCGCGAAGGCGTCGATCCGGATGCGCTTTACGACGTCATCACGCACAGCGCGGGCAATTCGTGGATGTTCGAAAACCGCGTGCCGCATATTCTGCAAGGCGATTACACGCCGTTGTCGGCAGTCGATATTTTCGTCAAGGATCTCGGGCTCGTGCTCGATACCGCGCGGCGTTCGAAGTTTCCGTTGCCGCTGTCGGCGGCCGCGCATCAGATGTTCATGATGGCGTCCGCGGCGGGTCACGGCGGCGAAGACGATTCGGCTGTGATCCGCATTTTCCCCGGCATCGAATTGCCGCCGTCGCAGGACAAACAGGACCCGCAGTAAGCGCGGTCCTCTTCGCCGAACCGAACGTTTCCAAAGGAATCGCCATGCCGCGCTTCGCCGCCAATCTCTCGATGATGTACAACGAGCACGCCTTCCTCGACCGCTTCGCCGCCGCCGCTCGAGACGGCTTTCAGGCGGTGGAGTTTCTGTTTCCGTACGATTTCCGCGCCGGCGAAATCAAGGCGAGGCTCGACGCGAACGGGCTGACACAGGCGCTGTTCAACGCACCGCCGGGCGACTGGGCCGGCGGCGAACGCGGCATCGCCTCGCTACCGGGGCGTGAAGACGAGTTCCGCCGCAGCGTCGAAACCGCGCTCGAGTACGCGCGTGTGCTCGGCAATCGCAAGCTGCACGTCATGGCCGGGCTGATCGGCGCCGACGCGCCGCGCGCGCAGCATCGCGACGTGTATCTCGCGAACCTGGCGTATGCGGCGCAAGCGGCGCGGGCCGAGGACATCACCGTCGTCATCGAGCCAATCAACCTGCGCGATATGCCGGGCTTCTTCCTGAACCGGCAGGACGATGCGCAGGCGATCTGCGCGGAAGTGGGCGCGCCCAATCTCAAGGTGCAGTTCGACTGTTATCACTGCCAGATCGTCGAAGGCGATCTGGCGATGAAGCTGAAACGCGACATGCCCGGCATCGGCCATATCCAGGTGGCGGGCGTGCCCGACCGGCATGAACCGGATCTCGGCGAGATCAACTATCCCTACCTCTTCGATGTGATCGATGCGCTCGGCTACGACGGCTACATCGGTTGCGAATACCGGCCGCGTGCCGGAACCTCGGCGGGTCTCGGCTGGCTTGCACCGTATCTGGGGGCCGTATGAAAGTGCTGATCACCGGTGGCGCGGGATTTCTGGGCCAGCGTCTCGCGCGCGAACTGCTGGCGCGCGGCGCGTTGAAAAACCCGAGCGGGACGCCGCAGACCATGACCGAACTCGTTCTGCTCGACGTGGTGGCGGCCTCCGCCGCCGACCTCGTCGGCGACTCGCGGGTGCGCACGGAAGTGGGTGATATCGCCGAGGCCAGTGTGCTCGAACGTGTGATCGACGGCGAGACCAGCGTGATTTTCCATCTGGCCGCGATCGTCAGCGGTCAGGCCGAAGCGGATTTCGAACTGGGCATGCGGATCAATCTGGACGCGTCGCGGCTACTGCTGGAAACCTGCCGGCAGCGCGGCCACGTGCCGCGCGTGGTGTTCACGAGTTCCGTGGCGGTGTATGGCGGCGCGCTGCCCGAGATCGTGCGGGACGATACCGCGCTGCATCCGCAATCGTCGTACGGCGCGCAGAAAGCCATCGCCGAGTTGCTGCTGAACGACTATACGCGGCGCGGTTTCGTCGATGGCCGGGTGTTGCGGCTGCCGACCATCAGCGTGCGGCCGGGGCGGCCGAATGCGGCGGCGTCGTCGTTCGCGAGCGGCATCGTACGCGAGCCGCTGAATGGCGAAGCGGCCGTGTGTCCGGTGGCCGGCTCGACCCGTTTGTGGCTGCTGTCGCCGCGCAGAGCGATCGGCAACCTGATCGCCGGGCTCGAACTGGATGCGGCGGCTTTAGGCGATCAGCGCACGCTGAACCTGCCGGGCATCTCGGTGAGCGTCGACGAGATGGTGGCCGCGTTGCGCGAAGTGGCCGGCGACGCGGTCGCGCAGCGGATCGAGTGGACGCCGGATGCGCGCGTCGAGCGGATTGTCGGAAGCTGGCCGGGGCGGTGGGACACGTCGCGCGCCGAACGGCTCGGGCTGGCCGGCGACGCGAGCTTCGCGGACGTGATCCGCGGCTATATCGCGGACGAGCAGGTGACGGCCCGCTGAGCGCGTTTCCCGGTGTGGGGCGTGTCCGGTGCACGCCGCCCCTTCGCTTGACAGGGTTTCGCCAGCACGCCTATCATCGAGCCTCATTGTTCGATACGTGACCGTGTGTTCGTATAAAGAACAAATTCCGCTTTCAGCGTCTGTTCCCGGCATCCGTTTGCGGTGCGGCGCGTGCAGCACATCAACTGGAGACATCCCATGACCGAAGCCTTCCTGTGCGACGCCATTCGCACCCCCATCGGCCGCTACGCGGGCTCGCTGTCGTCGGTTCGCGCCGACGATCTCGGCGCGGTGCCGCTCAAGGCGCTGATGGAGCGCAATAAGGACGTCGACTGGAACGCCATCGACGACGTGATCTACGGCTGCGCGAATCAGGCCGGTGAAGACAACCGCAATGTCGCGCGCATGTCGCTGCTGCTCGCCGGTTTGCCGCAAGGCGTGCCGGGCTCCACGGTCAACCGCCTGTGCGGTTCCGGCATGGACGCGGTGGGTATTGCCGCGCGCGCGATCAAATCGGGCGAAGCCGCGCTGATGCTGGCCGGCGGGGTGGAAAGCATGAGCCGCGCGCCGTTCGTCATGGGCAAGGCGACCAGCGCGTTCTCGCGCCAGGCCGACATTTTCGACACGACGATCGGCTGGCGTTTCGTCAATCCGCTGATGAAGCAGTTGTACGGTGTCGACTCGATGCCGGAAACCGGCGAGAACGTCGCCACCGACTACAACATCAGCCGCGCCGATCAGGACGCGTTTGCGCTGCGCAGCCAGCAGAAGGCGGCGCGTGCGCAACGCGACGGGACGCTGGCGCAGGAAATCGTCGGCGTGACGATTGCGCAGAAGAAGGGCGATCCGGTGACCGTATCGCAGGACGAGCACCCGCGCGAAACCAGCCTCGAGACGCTGGCGAAGCTGAAGGGCGTGGTGCGGGCGGACGGCACGGTGACGGCGGGTAACGCGTCCGGCGTGAACGACGGCGCCGCTGCGCTGCTGCTCGCCAATGAGGAAACGGCGAAACGCTTCGGCCTGACACCGCGCGCGCGCGTGCTGGGCATTGCCACCGCCGGTGTCGCGCCGCGCGTGATGGGCATCGGCCCGGCGCCCGCCACGCAGAAACTGCTGGCGCGACTCGGCATGAACATCGGCCAGTTCGACGTGATCGAACTGAACGAAGCGTTTGCCTCGCAAGGGCTGGCGGTGTTGCGCGCACTCGGCATTGCCGATGACGACGCTCGCGTCAATCCGAACGGCGGCGCGATTGCGCTCGGCCATCCGCTCGGGATGAGCGGCGCGCGGCTGGTAACGACCGCGATGTATCAACTTCAGCGCACGCAAGGGCGTTTTGCGCTGTGCACGATGTGTATCGGCGTGGGGCAGGGTATCGCGATCGCGATCGAGCGCGTTTAACACCTTTACCCCGTGTAGCGACCTCTGCTGGCGAAAAGCCCCGTGCGCGCAAGCGACGGGGCTTTTTTATTGCGGCGATTTAGCGCGTATTCGCCTGTCTGAAATAAGATATAAATCCTCTAATGCTGCTGCATTAAGGTAGTTTTGCAAACCCGTGGTGTTATTAAAATATAAGACAGATAAAGCGCCGCGCACTAATCTGAAAATCACATTTCACCTGGATTTTGCCGCCTGACGCGCAGGTACAATCGTTTCGCTTTCGTTATTCATTCAGTGCGTTTGTCGATTAAGAATCGCTGAGCGTATTGCAATTGCCGGATCGAACAATTCAAAAGGAGCACAACGATGAAAATCACAACAACAGGTGCGGCATTGCTTTTCGCAGCGCTCTGCGTGGCTCGGTCTGCCTGGGCACAGGACGTCATGGCGAGTGCCGCGCAGGGCGTGGTCAGCACGGTGCAGCCGGTGCATGTGAAGGCACAGGTCGTCGGTATCGATCCGGGTAGTCGCGCGCTCACGCTCAAGGGGCCGGACGGCAATACCGTCGCCGTGCAGGTGGGTCAGCAGGTTGCCGGGTTCGATCAGATCAAGGTGGGCGATCGGGTCGACGTGCTGTACAAGAACGCGCTGCTCGTGAAGGCCGAAAAGGTCGCCGGTACAGAGAAGGGCATGCGCGAACGGGTCGACACGCAGGTGTACGCGCCGGCTTCCGGCGGTTTTGAATCGGCGCGTCAGGTCGAAGTGCTGGCCACCGTGAAAAAGATCGATCACAAGAAGCGTCTGGTCACGTTGCGCGGCGCCTATCAGACGCAAACGCTCGAAGTCGGTCCCGACGTCGATCTGAAGAACGTCAAGGTGGGCGATACGATCCATGCCGTGTTCGTCTCCGCCGCCGCGGTGCAGTTGACGCCGCAGGACGCCGCACAGTAAGCACGGGTAACTAGTCGCTTCGCGGGGCCTGGTTCAAGTCGCGTTCCAGAAACAGCGTACCGTCGACCGGATTGAACACATACGCTGGAATCGGCACGAATCCGAGCGAAGCATAAAGCCGTTGGGCTGCGTGCATATCGGGCAGCGTGTCGAGACGGATGCGGCGGTATCCGGCTTCGCTGGCTAGCTGGCAAATGTGTTCGGCCAGTTGGCGGCCGACTTGCCGCCCGCGTCCCTCGGGGCGCGTGTAAAGCCGCTTCATTTCGCACGTGGCGACGTCCAGTTCACGCATGGCGACGCAGCCGACGACCTGCGCCGCGTCCCAGGCGAGCAACACGTTGCCGCGTGGTGCCGCGAACTTGCCCGGGAGGTCCGCGAGTTCGGCGTCGAAATCCTGGAAGCTGAGGTCGATACCCAGACTGTCGGCGTATTCGCGAAAAATGGCCCTTACCAGATCGACTTGCTCCGGAAAACGGGCAGGGTGAATCGTGATCTGGCTTGGGCGGTCCATCGTGCCGGCTTACCGCGGTGAGAGTTCCAGCGGGAAACGGATCTCGAAGGTCGTGCCCACCCCTTCGCGCGATGCGAAGTCGATCGTGCCGTCGAGCACCCGGCACAACTCCTTGACGATCGCGAGACCGAGACCCGTGCCGGGAATGTCTTCGCCGGCCGCGCGTTCGAATTCGTCGAATACGCGATCGGCGTCGGCCGGTGCGATACCCACGCCGGTGTCCGACACACGAACCGACCAGTGCTGCGAGTCGACGAGCGCGAAGCGCAGTTCGATCGTCCCCGACTTCGTGTATTTGGTCGCGTTGGACAGCAGGTTGACGGCAATCTGTTTGAGCTTGAGCCGGTTGGAGACGATCGCGGTGAGCGCGGGGTCGTAGCTCGTGTGCAGGCTCAGCCCTTTGGCCTCGACGATTGGCCGCGACGCGGTAACGAGTTCGTCGAAAAGCTCGCGCAGATCGACCGGCTCGAGCGCTAGCGGCGTCGCGTCGCCGAGCACCACCGAGTACTCGACCATTTGCTCGACCAGCTGCTTCATGTCGGCGGCCTGCCGGTTGGCCAGGGTCAGCGCGGTTTCGGCCTTGGCGGGCGCGCGTCCGATCAATTGCAGCGCGATGGAAAACGCATTCAGGAAGTTGCGCAGATCGTGCACCACGCTGCGGGTAATCTGCATGCGCGACTCGTACAGGTCGCCGACCAGTCGTTGCTTGAGCGTCAGTTCGTGATTGGCGCGCTCAAGCCGGCCGGTGTATTCGTCGATCTTGCGGTCGCGCTCGCTGACCACTTCCTTGATCGACGTGAGCGTCACCATGCTCAGCGCTTCGGCAATCAGTCGCCGCGCGCGGCTTTCGTGACGCCGCGTAAAGCCGTCGTCGTGGTCGGCGAAGGCTTCGAGCGCGTCGGCGAGCACCTGGTGGAAGAGGTCGAGTTCGCGGACCAGTTCCTCGATCCGGTAGCCTTGGCGCCAGCGCACGAGGCCGTGCTGCCGGGCGTTCTGTTCGATGACCGGCTCGATCCGTTCGAGGTCCTCGATATCCAGCGCGACGCACAGCCCTTCGAGAATTTCGGGCAGATGATCGGCGAGTTGCTGATAGGTGAGCTTGTCGGCTTCGACGAGATCGACGTCGCCGAACACCGCGCGCATCCATTGTTCGGTCAACCGGACCCGTTCGGTCCTGACGTGCGCGGCGAAGTTGCGCAGCGGACTGGGACGCGCGACGAGCACGGGCGGCGTGAGGGATGTGAGTGGTGTGAGGGGCGCAAGTGGCGCGAGTGGCGCAAGTGGCGCGAGGGGCGCGAGTGGCGCGTGTGGCTCGGGGCGATCAGGTGCAGACGGGGTTTCGCGGGTGTCGGTCATGATGGTGCAAGGAAATGAAATTTCTACAACGTACGTACGCTCGAACTCCACCCGATGCACCCCAGTGCGCTCGAAGAGACGACCCGGCGGGAATGAACCTGTGGCCCGGCGCGTCCGGGCTCTGCCGGAGAATCCGGCAAAAGCGCCAAACCGCGGCCGATAAGTCGCGCTCATTATCCTCGTATTCAGTGATTGTGGAACACCTCTTGCGTAGGAATCGCCAGATGACGATAACGCTTAACCCCGGCGGCTCCTGATGCGCTCTATTTTATTGGTGGACGACGAGCCGGAAATTTTGACGGCATGGCGGTTGATTCTGGAAAACGAAGGTTACGAGGTGGATTGTGCAAGCAATGGAATCGAGGCCGTAGCACGACTTGCTGCTGGCATTCCCGATCTGATCGTCACCGACTGGATGATGCCGCTGATGGACGGCGCGGAATTGTGCCGACGTTTGCGCGCCATGCCGGAACTCTCCCACGTGCCGATCCTGGTTCATACGGCCGTGCCGCCGCTGGCCGCCGCCCAACGAAACTGGGACGCATGCCTGCGCAAACCGGTCGGCGCGGATCTGTTCCTGACGACAATCGAACGGCTTTGCGAGGCCCGCCATTGATTCCGGGAGTTTGGGCAATTCACCCGATCTTCCGCGCTTCTTCCAGCTCCCAGATGCTGGACGAATTAATTCTTTCGAGCTAAAGCGCATTAAAGCGGTACGGCTGAAATTTGGCTGTAAGTCGTTATTGCTAAAGTCTTCCGGACGCCTGTTTTTCAAACGTATCCGCACGATTGCCGCTGCATTCCGGAATATGTCCTCGGACATCGAATAAGGGAGAGCGATCCACCATGAATCTAGCGCGTGCGTTCTGGCTCACGCTGGCGCTCTTCGTTGCGTCGCCGGCATGGGCGTATCAAACGAGTGTCGTGACCATTCCGAGCGAAGCAATGCACCGCTCGCTCGACGCAACCGTGGTCGTGCCCGATCAATACGCGCGGGACGCGTCGACCGCGCGTTTTCCGGTGGTGTATCTGCTGCACGGTTCGGGCGGTGACTACACCGACTGGACCGCTAACTCCTCAATCGGCAAACTCGCCGACCGCTACCACGTGATACTCGTAATGCCCGACGGCGGTCATGAGAGCTGGTACATCGACAGCCCGTTCGATCCGCGCAGCCGTTACGAAACCTATGTGGGCAGCGAAGTCGTGTCGTATATCGACGCGCATTTCCGCACCGTGGCGACGCGCGACGCCCGTGCGATTACCGGTTTGAGCATGGGCGGCTTCGGCGCGTTGCATATCGCCCTGGACCGGCCGGACGAATTCGGCGCCGCGGGCAGCATCAGCGGCGCAGTGGACCCGCGCGGCAGCGAGGACGAGCCGGGTATCGCCGATGTATTCGGCGACCCCGCGCGTCATGCCGACTTCTGGAACAACGAGACGATCGTCGCGAATGCACGCACCTTCGGCAGCGCGCATATAGCGCTGACGATCGATTGCGGCGTGAACGACTCGCTCGTCGAGTCGAACCGCACCTTGCACGAGAAACTCGTCGAACTGGGCGTGCCGCACGACTACGCGGAGCGGCCGGGCGGCCACACCTGGACTTACTGGGCTAACGCGGTCCAGTACCAGGTTCTGTTTTTTGCCGGCGCATTCAGGCGCAATGCAGCGGGCTCGGGCAATACGGCGGTGGCTTCGCTGGGATAGCCGGGTTTGACCGCCGCGCCTTCTGTCAGTCAGTCAGTCGGTTAGTCGATCCCGTGAAACACCGCGTCGTCCGGGCCGAGATACACCGGCGGTCGCCATGCTGCATCGCGCATGGAATGCTGAACCAGCTTTTCGACCCCCAGCAGCACCGCGAAAATTGCCATCCGGACGGGAATGCCGTTGTCGGTCTGCCGGAAAATCGCCAGCCGTGAATCGTGATTCAGGTCCACGCTCAGATCGTTCGCGCCCGGCCGGCTGTCGCGCGGCAACGGATGCATGATCAGCGTCTCGGGCCCGCACGCGCTGTCCACCAGCGCCTGATTGATCTGAAAGTCGGGCGTATAGCCCTCGAACGACTCGTCGGTGAAGCGCTCTTTCTGGATGCGCGTGGCGTACACCACGTCGGCGCCGGCAAGACCCGCGGCGAGGTCGTGCGTCTGCTCGATCACGTGAGCGTTGCGCGAAATCTGCTCGATGATGTACGCCGGCATTTCCAGCATGGGCGGCGAGATGAGCGTGAATTTGATGCCGCGGTAAAGCGCCAGCAGTTTGACCAGCGAATGCACGGTGCGCCCGTATTTCAGGTCGCCCACCAGCGCGATATGCGCACCGTCGACAATTTTGCCCAGCCGCGAGAACTCGCGCTGGATCGTATAGAGATCGAGCAATGCCTGACTCGGATGTTCGCCCGGCCCGTCGCCGCCGTTGATCACCGGCACGTTTGTCGCGCGCGCGAACTCGGCCACCGACCCCTGCTCCGGATGACGGATGACCAGCGCATCCACGTAACCGCTCATCACGCGGCTCGTGTCGTAAATCGACTCGCCCTTGGCCATCGACGAAAACGTGAAACCCGTGGTGTCGCACACCGAACCGCCCAGCCGGCAGAACGCCGCCCCAAAGCTCACGCGGGTACGCGTGCTGGCTTCGAAAAACAGATTGCCGAGCACGGCGCCTTCCAGCACGCGGGAGATTTTCCGGCGCCGCGCGATGGGCTGCATGATGTCGGCCACGCGGAACAACGCCTCGACCGAGTCGCGCGAAAACTGATCGACCGATAACAACTGCGGGCGGCCTTCGAACAGCATCTGGCTCGCCAGCGACTGCGAATCTACGCTTTGCGTATATTTCTCGCTCGGCTCGCCATGGACGACGATTTCCGACACGAAGCGCTCGACGATCTCCGGCATGGCGCGCGATTCCTGCGAATCGTCGGGCAGGAGCCACGTGTCCAACGCGCGGCGGGATACGCCGATACGGCTGGCGAAGGTGTCACGGGTCATGTTCAGGCGACGCATCGCATCGCGTAGGAAGGCTTGTTGCGGGACGCTCATGCAGGCACCTGTCGGGAAAGGGTTAGCGCGGTCGAGTACGGTGAATGTACGCGGTGCGTATATTAGTTTCCCGTGGGGAGAAGTCAAGCGATTTTGCAGATGGAGGGGTACGAGACGCGTCAGAGGCAAGCAGAGACGTCGAGCCGGAGCGTAGGAAGCATCAGCGGATTTAGCCCATGCAGGCAAGCGTCTCTCTATTTGAGATGATGCTTCGCGATGCCAGGTGATAATCGGCGCCCTTCGTTATTTCTCACGACCGGCTGCCGCCGGTCGACGCCGTATGCAGTCATTCCTGTTTGCCGATCACACGTCTGTCTTACAGACGCCCCTTGCGCGCCGTGTCCCGTTCGTCGCGCTTCTTCCGAACGCCGGTGCGAAACCCAGTCGGCCCGCGCACGCCGACGCGCGCATCGACCACATGGAGTGTCGCTGATGTCGGCCGGCATTCACCTCGGTACCCGGCTATCTAGCGGTTCGATCGGCTTCGTCGAGCGCCGCACCGCATTGACCGTCGCGTTCGGTGCGGCGAGCGCGGCAGCGTTGCTGGCGCTCGCTGCGGGCGTGTCGATCGGCATGCACTGGAGCTCGAAACACGACGCGACGCCCGCCACCGGTCAGTCCGCCACGGATCGCGTCGAACACGACTATCAGATCGATCAACTCGGCAAGCTGAACGCGTCGGTTGCGCAAATCGAGCCGCGCCTCGCGCGTCTTGCGTCGCAACTCGGCGCGTTGACCGATTTCGACGCGCGTCTGAACGGACCGCGCCCGGCGTCGCGCGCGACTCAGCGGGCTGCTCGTCCTGCTGGAGCGTTGGCGGCATCGTCGGCATTGACTCCGTCCGGCGAACCGTTCGCCGCCGATAGCGAAGGCGAGGGCGGTCCCGCGTTGCCGCCGCGTCGTTGCAACGAACTCATCCCGCCAGCCGAAGGCGCCGGTCGCACCTACGCCGGCCGCACCGATGCCGGCCGCGCCGATGCCGGCCGCACCTACGCCGGTCGCACCGATGCCGGTCGCACCGATGCCGGCCGCGCCGATGCCGGCCGCGCCGAAGCCGGTCGCACCGATCCCCAGCGCACGCAGCGCGAACTGGCGTGCATCGCCGCGACGCTGTCCGCGCTGGAGCACGGGACGGCCGCCCATGCGCTCGCTTACGCCGCGTTTCCCGGTCGTATGCCGGCCGACGGCGCGCGCTTCGGCTCGCCGTTCGGCAACCGTACCGATCCGTTTACACAGCGTCTGAGTTTTCATCCGGGTATCGATCTGGTCGCCCGAACCGGTACCCCGATTCTGGCGGCGGCGGGCGGCCGAGTGATTTTCGCGGGCGAGAAGTCCGGCTATGGGACGGCGGTGGAGATCGATCATGGCAACGGCCTCGTGACCCGTTACGGGCACGCGTCGCGCCTCGAGGTGCATGCAGGCGAAGTCGTGCTGCCGCGGCAACATATCGCCGATGTCGGGTCGACGGGTCGGTCCACGGGACCGCATCTGCATTTCGAAGTGCTGGTGAACGGCTCGCCCGCCGATCCGGCCGCTTACCTGGCGCTATTCGCGCCCGCTTCTCATGGATAGGCGCGCTGTGTCCCGCGAGGGTATCGATCTGACGCGGCGCAGCTACACGTTGCGCGCCGAGCGTCCATTGGCGTTGAAGGTCGCAGGATGGTTCGCCGCGTGTGCGCTGAGCGCCGCGGTGGGCGGATTGGCGGTGTCGGCTGTGATAGCGAAGCACACGCCGCGCGATGGCGCGCAGGCGACTCCCTGTCGGCCCGAACCGGTCGACACCGCCCCTATCGAGCAGGAACTGGCGCGCGCACGACTCGCGTTGGCGCAGGAATCGGCGGCGCGTGCGGCCGTGCAGAAAAGCGCCGACGATGCCAGCGCCGAAGCCGCCCGCCTCAACGCCGAATTGCAATTCCTGCGCGGCCAGAGCCGCACGGCGCCGGCGCGGCGCTGAGGCCCGAGCCACAGCCAGAGCCAGAGCCAGAGCCACAGCCAGAGCCAGAGCCAGAGCCAGAGCCGGAACGATCCACGCGCGGCTCGAACGCGCGTCCAGCTCGCTCTCTTTAATCAAACCTCCGGCGCGTCGCCCGGACAGCATCACGCGACGCTCATGTTCATCACCAGGAAATCACCATGTTCAGCAAGAAAAAATCCACGGGCGTCCGCCAAACCAAACTCGCGACGTTGATCGCTCACGACGTGCGGGTCACCGGCGACCTCCAGTTCAGCGACGGCCTGCGGCTCGATGGCCACGTCGAGGGCAACGTCAGCGGCCGGCCGGGCGGCCAGACCTTACTGGTCCTGAGCGAGCGCGGCTCGATCGAGGGCAACGTGCACGGCTACGACGTGGTCGTCAACGGCACGATCGTCGGCGACGTGACCGCCGAGCATTTCGTCGAACTGCAGAGCAACGCGCACGTGACCGGCAATATCTTTTATCAGCAGTTGCGGATGGATTGCGGCGCGTCGGTGGATGGCAAGCTCACGCGCCGGGAAAGCGCGCAGGCAGCGCCGGTGCTGGTAGCGGTGCCCGACGCCGCCCGCGCGGAGCGGGAAGCACGTGAAGCACGTGAAGCACGCGAAGAGCGCAAAGCAGGCTGAGCAGGATTGCGAAGGCCTGGACGGCGGCCCGCCCTCAGACGGTTTGCTGCAGCGATTCCCGTCGCGGCGTGGGCTCGTCGGCGGCAGGTGCCGCGCTGCCCGCATGCGGATGCGGATGCGGATGCAGATCGCGCAACGCCCGCAGCCGGCGCGACTCGGCTCGGCGCGCAATGGTGCCGCGCTCGATGATGGCGAGCATGTCGCGCTCCACCAGCATCAGTTTGGCGGCGAGCACGATCAAACCGCTCGCCAGGATCAGATCGCCCGCGAACAGCACGGCGAATAGCAGCGAGGTCTTGCGCGGATCGCCGATCAGCAGGGTCGTATTGTCGTGATTCAGCAGCACCAGCACGAGCGGCACGAACGTGTTGAGCGTGGCGATCGCGCTGCCGACCAGCACCATCGTGCGCCCCGCGCCCATCTGCGGACGGCGTCGGCGGAACACTTCGACCAGCGTAGCGACCCGGAACGGCAGGAAGAACGCGACGAACAGCAACGCGCGCACGATGAGCGGCGCTTTCAGCGTCAGCGCGCCGGAGTAGAGCACGCAGAATCCGGCGGTCACGGCGAGACCGCGACCCCATGGCGCGTCGAGCCCGAACAGCTCACGCGTGCCGACCCAGATCAGAATGCGGCTCTGGAGCGCCAGCGTTGCCGTGGCGACCAGCAGCAGCGGGTTGGGCCAGCTCAGATGCAGCGCGAAACATGCCGCCGACGCGGCGAGCAGGTAAAAGCCGATCGCCCAGAAGCGGAACGCCGCGACCTGCGCGAACATCCGCGACAGGGCGGTCGTCACGAGGGCGCAGCACAGGAACGTCATCAGCCAGAACGAGGTGAACGTCGCTACGTCGAATTTCATGGATTCTCCAACCCCTAACTGCCTGTCATTGTCGATTTGTAAAACGGCTGCGTCCTGCCGGACGCTACGCCGGGCACACGTAAACCCTACGCAAACGTTGTCGCGCCAGCACGTCGTCTGTCATGAAAATACCGGCTCAGGCCGCCACCGTCCGATGCTTGAGCAAGTCGCCGAAGTCGTTCGCGCTGAGCGGCTTGCCGAGCAGGAAGCCCTGCATCTCGTCGCACTGCATGCTCTTGAGAATGTCGAGTTGCGACTCGGTTTCCACGCCCTCGGCCACCACGTCCATTTCCAGCGAATGGGCGAGCGCGATGATTGCCGAGACGATCGCGCTGCCTTCTGCGCCGTGCTCGTCCAGACCGTTGGTAAAGAAGCGGTCGATCTTCAGCTGCTTGACGCGAAAACGCTGCAGATACGCGAGGCTCGAATAGCCGGTACCGAAATCGTCGATCGCAATCTCGAATCCGTTGGCCTGGAATTCGCGAATCATCTCGATCGTTTTCGGCGCGTCCTGCATGGCCACCGTCTCCGTAATCTCGAACATGATCTGCTGGCAGGGCACACCTTCGGCCTGCACGATCGCGAGCATCTCGGCGACCAGGTTCGGTTGCAGCAACTGGCGCGGCGACAGATTCACGGCAACCTTCATCGCGGGCAGTCCTTCTGCTATCCAGCGGCGAATCTGCCGGCAGGTTTCGCGCACGACCCAATAACCGATCTGCACGATCTGACCGGAGCGCTCGGCAATCGGAATGAATTCGAGCGGCGGCAGCGTGCCCAGTTTCGAATCGATGAGACGGATCAGCGCCTCGGCGCCGACCAGCGAATCCGTTCCGCCATGAAATTTCGGCTGGAAATGCAGCGTGAAACTGCCCGCGCTCAACGCTTCGTGCAACGCGCTCTGAATTAGCAGCGTGCGCGTGGCGGCTTCGTTCATGCTGCGCTCGAAGAACCGGTACGTGCTGCGACCGGCGCGCTTCGCTTCGTACATGGCGGCGTCGGCATGTTTGAGCAGCGTGTCGACGGTGTCGCCGTCTTGCGGATAGAGCGCAATGCCGATGCTCGGCATGACCTGCAACGGTTGCGAGTCGGACCAGATACCGTGGCGCATCCGTTCGAGCACGCTTTCGGCGAGCACGCCCGCGTCTTCGCGCGAAGCCAGGTGTTCGGCGAGCACCACGAACTCGTCGCCGCCGAGGCGCGCGACGGTGTCGCTCGAGCGCACGCACTGCAACAGGCGCTGCGAAAACGCGGCCAGGACGTCGTCGCCCACCGAGTGGCCGAGCGAGTCGTTGATGGTCTTGAAGCCGTCCAGATCCATGAAGAGGATCGCGAACAGCGAACGCTCGCGGCGCGAGCTTTGAATGGCGCGTTCGACGCGCTCCGTCAGCGTGGCGCGGTTGGGCAGGCCGGTGAGCGAATCGAGCGTGGCAAGCCGGATGATCTGCCCGTTCAGTTTCGACACCGCGCCGACGAGGAAGGTGGTGCGTGCATCGAAACGCGACAGCATCAGCGTGACGATCAGGATGGCCAGCGTGAAGAGCGACACCATTGCGGCGAGCCAGATGGTGTTGACGCCGTTCGCCGCGCCGCACACCGCGCCGAGCGGAAAGTCGGCGGCGGCCATGCCCGCGTAATGCATGCCGCTGATCGCGATGCCCATGACCAGCGCCGCGCCGCTGCGTTTCTGGAAGACGTTGCGCGCGTCGTCGTTGCTGAGTGCGCGCGCCATCCACAAGGCAGCGCTCGACGCGCCAATGGCGATGGCCAGCGAGATCGCGAACCAGCCTGGCTGATAGTGGATGCCGGGCGTCATGTCCATTGCCGCCATGCCGGTGTAATGCATGCCGGCGATGCCGAAGCCCATCAGGATGCCGCCGCTCAGCAGACGCAGCGCCGTGAGCCGCGCGCGAGTGGTCATGACCAGCGCCAGATACGAAGCGCCGATCGCGAGTCCGAGCGAGCAGGCCGTGGTCGCGAAATCGTAGCCGAGCGGAATCGGCAGCGAGAACGCCAGCATCGCAATGAAGTGCATCGACCAGATGCCGACGCCGAGCGCCACGGCGCCGCCCAGGCGCCATGCGTGTCGCAAACGCGCCGACGCCAGCAGGAAGATGCGGCCGGTCAGGTCGAGCGCCGTGTACGACGCAAGCGTCGCCACGGCAAACGAAATCGCCACCAGCCAAAAATTGTATGTGCTCTGCATGTTAAGTCCGACCGCCGGGTAGGGACGCGGTTGAACATGTTATCGGCAGATGACGCGTTTACTTAACGAATTTTCAGTGCTTTAGCGATTGTCCGCAGGGCTCGTAGGGGCATTCGCGGCGGCGTTTGTTTCGGCGCTTGCGGCGGCGGTTATGTCGGCGTTCACGTCGGTCGTGGTGCTCGCGCCGGTCGCGAGTTTAAGACCTTCGTCCAGCCAACCGGTGACACCGCCGATCATCAGTTTGACCGGACGCCCGAGTTGCGCGAGACGGATCGCGCCGCGCGTGGCGCCATTGCAATGCGGGCCCGCGCAATAGGTGACGAAAAGCGTCTGCGGTGGGTAATCGGCGAGCTTCGACGCAACGATCTTGCCGTGCGGCAGATTGATCGCGCCCGGCACATGGCCTTGCGCGTAGAGCGCGGGACTGCGCACATCGAGCAGCACGAAACCGGGCGTGCCGCTCGCGAGCGCGACGGACACGTCCGAGCAATCGGTTTCGAAGCCCAGCGAAGCCTGGAAGTGAGCGAGTGCCGCGGTGCTGTCGGCGGCGGGAGTGGCGGTCACGGCATTGGAAGTCGACATCGGGGGCTCTCTCTTGGGTCGGGTCAGTCAGGATCGGAAGGCGATGCTTGCGCGGGAGTGGCTTGGCATATCGAATCGGACGGACTCATTGTGACGAAGCGACCATCCTGGGTTAAGTGGCGTAATCGTCAAACTCCGGTAACATCGCGCCATGCATGATCATCTCGTCGTCGCGCTGGCTTACGACCGGCTTTGCACTTTCGAATTCGGCTGCGTGACCGAGTTGTTCGCGCTCGAGCGGCCGGAACTCGGTATCGACTGGTATCGCTTCGCGGTCTGCGCCGCCGAACCCGGACCGATTCGCGCGGCAGGCGGTATCACGCTCGCCGTGCCCTACACCCTCAAGCTGCTGGATCGCGCGGATACCGTGGTCGTGCCGGGTTGGCGCGATGCGGCCGAAGTGCCGCCCGAGCCTCTACTGAAAAAGATTCGCGCGGCCTACGAGCGTGGCGCGCGACTGTGTTCGATCTGCTCGGGTGTGTTCGTGCTGGCGGCGGCGGGCGTGCTCGACGGCAAATCGGTCACCACGCACTGGCGCTATGCGGATGCCCTGCAGCAGCGCTATCCGAAACTGCGCGTGCAGGCGGATGCGCTCTATGTCGACGAAGGCCGGATCATCACGTCGGCGGGGTCGGCGGCGGGGCTCGACATGCTGCTGCATCTGGTGCGCCGCGACCATGGCAGCGCGGTGGCGAACCGGGTCGCGCAGCGGCTAGTGGTGCCGCCGCATCGGGAAGGCGGTCAGGCGCAATTCGTACCGCGGCCGATGCCGAAAGACGAAGGCGGGCGTCTCGCCAAACTCATGGAGTGGATGCGCCGTCATCCCGCTTTGCCGCACAGCCTGCAGTCGCTGGCCGAGCGTGCCGCGATGAGTCCGCGTACCTTGCAGCGGCAGTTTCACGACGCGACCGGCATGGCGCCCTACGAATGGCTCGTACGGGAACGCGTGGCGATCGCGCGCGAGTTGCTGGAAGCGCCGGGTCCGGTGTCGATGGCGCGCGTCGCGGCGCTGGCGGGGTTCGGTTCGGAGGAATCGTTGCGGCGGCACTTCCGCCGCATCGCGTTGACAAGTCCCGGCGCGTATCGCCGCGAATTCGGCATGCGCGAAGGACGGCAGACCGAGTAAAGCGGCTACGTTCTTGTTTTTACGAGTCGCTGCGTAGCGACTGTTCGTGCCGCTGTCGAGCTTCCTCGTCGAGTCGGGTGTCTTCGAGTTCCTGGAGCACGGCTTCGAGGTCGATCGGCGTGGTGTCCTGTTCGACTTCGCCCGTGAGTTTGGCGTCCACGTGCAGCGCGCCGGCTTCGTACAGCGCCCAGATTTCCTTGCCGTAGCTCGTTTTCAGCAGGCCCGGCGCGAACTGGCCGAAGTAGGTGGCCAGATTGTCGACGTCGCGCTCCAGCATGGCGGGCGCTTCGAGATTGCCGGCGGCATCCACGGCTTGCGGCAGGTCGATGATCACCGGGCCGTCGGCGGCGAGAAGAATGTTGTATTCCGAAAGATCGCCGTGGATCATGCCGGCGCACAGCATGCGCACCACTTCGCCGACGAGTTGCGCGTGCAGTTCGAGCGCGCGAGCCTCGGTCATGTCCACGTCGTTCAGACGCGGCGCGACGTTGCCGTCCGCGTCGGTGACCAGTTCCATCAGCAGCACGCCGTCGGTGCAGATAAACGGCTGCGGAACCCGCACGCCGGCATTGGCGAGCTGGAACAGCGCGTCGACTTCGGCATTCTGCCAGGCCTGTTCCTGCACTTCGCGCCCGTAGCGGCTGCCTTTTTCCATCGCGCGTTGCTGCCGGCTGTTCTTGACCTTGCGGCCTTCGCGATACGACGCGGCCTGGCGGAAACTGCGCTGTTTGGCGTCCTTGTAAACCTTGGCGCAGCGAATCGAGTCGCCGCTGCGCACCACGTAGACGGTGGCTTCCTTGCCGCTCATCAACTGCGAGATGACTTCGTCGATCAGGCCTTCTTCGACGAGCGGGAGCAGACGTTTTGGTGTTTTCATGCGACCGCCGCGCGATGGATGACGACACGGCGGCGACCGGCGGCCGGTTGCGGGAGTGCGCGGGGCTCGGCAAGCGGGCGTGGCTTGAGCGGCGGGAGCGCCTGAATGGCCTGATGCGGCGGCTGGGGGAGCGAGTTTCGGATCATGCGCGATTATACGGGCTGGCGGCGCGGGATCAGGCGCGCAGGTCAGGCGTGTGGGGATTGACGGGGCTTCATGCCTGAAAGACGGTCTCCATCCGCTGTATTTCCGGCCGCGACAGATCCAGCGCGGCTGCTTCCGCACGCCAGCTTCCCACGGCGTCACGCACTTCGCCGACGATCCGCCGCGCGTCGGCGTGTTCCAGACGATAGAAGCCGGCAGTGTCCAGCACGGTGTCGAGCTCGGGCAGCGCACTCGTGCCGTCGAAGTTCAGCGCATGCTCGCGTTTGGCCGGGTTGGGATTCATGTCGAATGCCGGCGACAGCCGCCAGCCCGACACTTCGCGAATGAAACCGTGATTACGCAGATGATCGTCGCGATTGCCCACGACGACATTGAAGACCACCCGCCGGAAAAGCTGGGCGAGATCCGCGTCGATATGGCCTTGCGCGCCGTTGCTGGCGAGGTATTCGGCAATGTCCAGATAGCTGGCGTCAGGGTCGCCGTCCTGCCGTTCGAGCAGCGTCATCGCGGATGCGTACAGGCGGCGGCTGCTGGCCCGCCGGTCGAAGCGCTCGACGCAGAACGTGCCGTAGCGCGGGCCGACCTGCCTGAGTTCGGAGTGAGGCACGTCGATGCCCGCGTTTTTGGCCAGCCGATGCACCACGAACTCCCACGCGCCGATATCGTAGCGGTCGTCTTTGGCGGGGAATTTCGCGATCCACAATTCCTGACCCAGGCTGGTGAAGTTGGCCTTGGGACGCGCGCCGCCCAGCGAGGTGCCGGGCGCGATCAGCATGGCGAGCCACTGCTCGTACTCCGGCAGCTTCTCGATACCCGCTTCTTCGATACGCAAGCTGACGTGTGCGAGCGTAGCGAGGTCGGTGACGGGCGGCGCGGCATTGGCGCTGTCGTCGAGAAAATGCCCTCGTGCGTGCTGGAAACGCAATGCGCCGACGCGCGTGGTGTCGTGTACGCCGAGCAGGAAATCGATTTCCTGCAAATGGCGCATGGGCCGGTCTTCGCGATCCGCGGCAGCGGCTTCGCGGCGTTCCATTAGCACGCGGCCCCAGCGGTCGGGGGCCGAGTCCATGAAGATGCCGAAGGCCGCGGACCGCGCCGGCGGGTATTGCTCCTCGGTCCAGAGTTCGAGGCGCGGGTCGAGCATGAAAGCGCGGCTGCTCCCCACCCAGTCAGGCGCGTAGGCGAACGACGCGGGCAGGTCGGTGCGCGTGGTCTGGCGGAACAGGGTGCCGACCTGCTGCATGACGCCCAGTTCGGTTGCGTCGAGGTGGACGGGGAAAGCGTCGCGGGTTTTATTGCTGACCATCGGTTGACTTCACGGTTTGTCGAGTGGTTTGCCTCGGGGTTTGTCGGGTTGGCTTCGGGGTTGGCTTCGGGGTTGGCTTCGGGGTTGGCTTTGCGGCTTGCTTCGGGCCTGATCGGCTGGCGGTGCCGCTTCTGCCTCTGCGGTGCCGGGCGCAGCGGATGCCGCCGCGCGAGGCCGGCGCCGGCCGGGCAGTTTTGCGTCCTGCAGCTTGCGGCCGAGTTCGTCGTCGCGCGCGACGGCGTCCATGTCTTTATCGAGCCCCAGCACACGCAGCGCCCGCATGTAGGTGCCGAGTGCGATGCCCGGATCGCCTTTTTCGAGGCGATTGAGCGTGTCGCGCGAAATGCCGAGCCGTTCGGCGAACAGGGCGGTCGACAGTTCACGCCGTAGCCGGGCGAGTTTCAGTCGTTCGCCGAGCGCGCGCATCTGCTTGTCGACCGAAGGAAACGAGCGTTGGAATGTGCGTGGCATGTCCGATAGATTAGGCAAAACCCATCAATTTGTCAAAAGTATCGGACAAAAATGCGGAGGACAAGAATCGCTGCCGGCCGGAGTCAGCCAATTTCAACTGAAGCGACGTGTCCGATATATCAGTCGGAAATAAAGCTTTTGTCCAAAGTATCGGACATATCGTATGAGCGCCCGATGCCTGGCGATGCTGGCGAAGGGGGCTGCCGAGGTAGCCACGCAGAGGCGGCGGAAGAACTGGCGCTGCGGTTTTACGGTATTTATTACTGTTTTTGAGAAGATGTTTCGTAACAATCGGCAATAAAGTTTGCGTTTTCCCTCATTTCATTCTTTCGGCAATCCCTTAAACTCGCCAGTAACAAATTGTTACGGGGTTAGAGATGTTGGCCGTCTTCCTTATTGCATGCCCGATTGGGATCGTCGCGCTGTTCGGTTTCGCAAGACGAGTCGATCCGCTGACCGGACAGTTCAAGCGTTAAACCGGATAGTTACGCATCACCCGCGCCTGGCTCTAGCGGGGCGCTTCTTCATCCGCCAGAAAAAAGCCGACGAAAAAACAGCCGCCTGCCAGCGCGGCGCCGAGCACTGCGACGGTGTAGGCGAGCGCCCTGCCATGCCACAGCGAGTCGAACCATTGGTGAAGTTGCGCCATCAGCACCGCCGCATTGCCGCCGATCCGCTGCAGTTCGATCTGGTAACGCGGATCCGCGACGCTATACGGAGAGGCAGCAGGCGTTGCGGGCGCGGCGGCATACAGAATCGCCGCCGCAATCAAACCGGCCAGCAGTACCCCGACGCCGATCGAATTCCAGCGCTTGCGCACGGAAGTGGCCGGGTTTGAGTCGCCATTCAATTCGTTGTCACCACTCATCGTGTCGATGTCCGCGCTCGATAGGTCAGGCCGGCAGTATCTCAGGCCGCCACCCCCAGCAACGTTCTACTGCTTCGACGTCAGCAACTTGAGTCCCGCAATCCCGAACATGATGGCAAGCGAGCCGTCGAGCCAGCGCCGTATCGCCGTATAGATCCGGCGTGCCGACGCGGTGGAAAACAGGACCGCGTAACTGCTGAACACCGTCACGCCGATCGCCATGCAGCCGAGTACGACCGGCGCGGTATGCGATGCGCCGCTGGTTGGCGACATCGAGAGAGAAACGATGGACAGCCAGACCAGAATGGCTTTCGGATTGGTCAGATGCAGGAGCAGTCCACGCATATAGAGCCGTTTGAGCGACCCGTCCTGGCGGTTGTCCAGCGTCGGCAACGCGCCGCCCCTGAACGCCGAGCGCGCCGACTTGTAGCCGAGCCACAGCAGGTACAGTCCGCCGGCAATCCTGATCGCCACCAGACATTGCGAGTAAGTCGCAAGCACCGCCGACAAACCCAGCGAAGCCAGCAACGCCCAGAAGAACGAACCCGATACGACGCCGGCCGCGAAGGTCAGCGCGGCGCGCCGCCCCGAGCCCATGGCCAGCGACATGATGGCGAGATTGCTGGGCCCGGGACTCGCCGTGCCGACGAAATAGGCGCTGTACGCAATCAGGACATCGGCGGTGATCAGGGAACTGACGCTCATGAGAAGAACCTCGGCGGAGAACTGGCCCGGCGCGATGTCCGCGCGGGCGGCAACGGGGTCGTTGCGCGAGGGACGATTGTGCGGGTCGCCACGTCGACCTCACAGAGACAGTTGTATCTCATGGTGTCGGACAATCGCCAGCACCGGATGCCGCCTTGAATTTTTTCCCGCTTTGCTTTGCACAAATCGATATGAGTGCGGGTTTCTCCCGAGCGCAAAGACACCCGCACTCAACGTAACTTCAACGTGATCTATCTGCACACGAGCCAACGTTTGCGAAGGCCGCAAAAACAGGGAGTTCGATCCGCCTGAACATTACATTTGCCTTCCTGACAATCCTGCCATTTTCACGCCATGCAGGCGTTGGGGCTACCGATCTAGCATAGGCGCCTGATTCACCTATCCCATCCCTCACCTGTATTTTCCCGGGCGCGTTACATGTGGATCGTCAACGTTGCGTTAAAGCGGCCTTACACGTTTATCGTGATGGCCATCCTGATCCTGCTGGCGACGCCGTTCGTGCTGTTCACCACGCCGGTCGACGTGCTGCCGGAGATCAATATTCCGGTGGTCAGCATCATCTGGTCGTACACGGGTCTGTCGGCCGAGGACATGGCCAACCGGATCACGTCCGTCAACGAGCGCAGTCTGACCACGACGGTCAACAACATCGAGCACATCGAATCGCAATCCCTCGCGGGCATCGCGATTCTCAAGGTGTTCCTGCAACCGGACGCGAACATCCAGACCGCGATTGCCCAGACGGTGGCCGTCGAACAGGCTCAGGTCAAGCAGATGCCGCCCGGCGCCACGCCGCCGCTGGTCATCAGCTATTCGGCCTCCAGTATTCCGGTCATCCAGCTCGGTCTGTCGAGCCCGAAGCTCTCCGAGCAGGACCTGAACGATACGGCGCTGAACTTCCTGCGCCCGCAACTGGTGACGATTCCCGGCGCGTCGGTGCCCTATCCGTATGGCGGCAAATCGCGGCTGATCTCGGTCGACCTCGACACCCGCGCGTTGCTCGCCAAGGGCCTGACGCCTAACGACGTGGTCAGCGCGTTCAACGCGCAGAATCTGATCTTGCCGACCGGCACCGCCAAGATCGGCCCGAAGGAATACACGATCAACATGAACGGTTCGCCCACCACCGTGGACGGACTCAACGACATTCCGGTGCGCACGCTGAACGGCGCCACCACCTACCTGCGTGAAGTCGCGCATGTGCGGGTCGGCAATTCGCCGCAGACCAACATCGTGCGGCAGAACGGCCGGCGCGGCGTGCTGCTGTCGGTGCTGAAGAACGGCAACGCGTCCACGCTGTCGATCGTCGACAAGCTGCGCAGTCTGTTGCCCAGCGCCCGCGCGACCTTGCCGCCCGATCTGAATATCACCGCGCTGTTCGACCAGTCGGTGTTCGTGAAGGCGGCGGTGCAGGGCGTGATCCACGAGGCGCTGGTCGCCGCCGTGCTGACCGCCGCGATGATCCTGCTGTTCCTCGGCAACTGGCGCAGCACCTGCATCATCGCCATCTCGATTCCGCTGTCGATCCTGTCTTCGTTGATCGCGCTGCATGCGCTCGGGCAGACCATCAACATCATGACGCTCGGCGGTCTCGCGCTGGCGGTCGGGATTCTGGTCGACGATGCGACGGTGACGATCGAGAACATCGAGCGGCATCTGCACATGGGCACCGACCTGCACGAGGCGATTCTCGAAGGCGCGGGCGAAATCGCGGTGCCGGCGCTCGTCTCGACGCTGTGTATCTGTATCGTGTTCGTGCCGATGTTCTTCCTGACCGGCGTGGCGAAATTCCTGTTCGTGCCGCTCGCCGAAGCGGTGGTGTTCGCAATGCTCGCGTCTTACGTGCTGTCCCGCACGCTCGTGCCGACGCTCGCGATGATGCTGATGGGCCACGCGCACAAGCCGAAGGGCGACGCGAAGCCGAACCTGTTCATGCGTCTTTATCATCGCTTCGATCGCGGATTCGAGCGCATGCGGGCCGCCTACATCATGATTCTCAGCCGCCTGCTGGTGCGCCGCGCGCTGTTCGGCAGCGTGTTCCTCGGGTTCTGCGTGCTGTCGATGGGACTCGCGTTCGTGCTCGGCGAAGATTTTTTCCCGACCGTCGACGCCGGCGATATCCGTCTGCACATGCGTGCGCCCACCGGCACGCGGATCGAGGAAACCGCGCGTCTCGCCGATCAGGTCGAGAAGGTGATCCGCGAAGTCGTGCCGGAAAAAGAACTCGGCACGATTCTCGACAACCTCGGTTTGCCGTACAGCGGTATCAATCTGTCGTATAGCAACTCGGGCACCATCGGCACGCTCGACGGCGAGATCCAGGTCGCGCTGAACGCCGACCACAAGCCCACGCAAGGCTACATGGACAAGCTGCGCGCGATCCTGCCGCAGCGTTTCCCGGGCACGGAGTTCTTCTTCCAGCCCGCCGACATCGTCACGCAGATTCTCAACTTCGGTCTGCCCGCTGCAATGGACGTGCAGATTTCGGGCGCGGATCAGCAAGGCAACTTCGACATCGCCCGCAAGCTGCTGAAGCAGATCCGGCTGATACCGGGCACGGTCGACACGCACATCCAGCAGAAACTGGATGAACCGGTCCTCAACCTGCAGATGGACCGCACGCGTTTGCAACAGCTCAACCTGAGCGCGAGCAACGTGTCGCAGAACGTGCTGATCTCGTTGTCGGGCAGTTCGCAGACTTCGCCGGGTTTCTGGTTCAACCCGAAGAACGGCGTCGAGTACAGCGTCGCGGTGCAAACCCCGCAATACGACATCTCGTCGGTCGACGAGCTTCTGCGCACGCCGGTTTCCGCCTCCGGAAACGGGCCCACGCAACTGCTCGGCAATCTGGTGCGCGTGTCGCCGCAAACGCAATTCGCGCTGGTCACGCACTACAACATCAAGCCGGTGATCGACCTGTATGTCAGCGTCGAGAACCGCGACCTCGGCAGCGTCTCGAGTCAGGTCGACAAGCTGGTCAAACAGGCGCGCGCGTCGCTGCCGCGCGGTAGCCAGATCAACGTGCAGGGCCAGGTGACGACCATGCGCAGCTCGTACTTCGGTCTCGGGCTCGGCGTGGCGATGGCGATCGTGCTGGTGTATCTGCTGATCGTCGTGAACTTCCAGTCGTGGGTCGATCCGCTGATCATCATCAGCGCGTTGCCCGCGGCGCTGGCCGGCATCGTGTGGATGCTGTTTCTCACCGGTACTCACCTGAGCGTGCCGGCGTTGACCGGCGCGATCATGACGATGGGCGTGGCGACCGCCAACAGTATTCTGATGGTCGCGTTCGCGCGCCAGCGGCTCTCGGCCGGCGCGCCGCCGCTCACGGCCGCGCTCGAAGCGGGCGCGAGCCGTATCCGGCCGGTGTTGATGACGGCTTTCGCGATGATCATCGGCATGATTCCGATGGCGCTCGGTCTCGGCGAAGGCGCCGAGCAGAATGCGCCGCTGGGTCGCGCGGTGATCGGCGGCCTGCTGTTCGCGACGGTGTCGACGTTGTTCTTCGTGCCGATGGTGTTCGCGGGCATTCACACGCGACTGGCGCGGCGTCATCGCGACGATCCTGAGGATGGCGAGGACGGTGGTAACAACAGCGGTGGTAACAACAGCGGCAACAAGGACGACGACGGTGACAAACACGCGGGTCACGAAGGTCCGCCGGCGCCGCCCGATCGTGGCGGCGATGGTGAAGCCGGGCCCGATCCCAAACCCGCATGAGCGTCCGCAAGCACAGCGCAAACGAAGCGCAAAACGCAACGCAAGAACGCAACGCAGAAAAAACGACTCGACGACGGCCGGATGCTCTGGCCGAGTGCATTGGCTGACTGAGATGGCTGACTGATATGACCGAAAAAACCCATGCATCGTTAGCGATCCCCACGCGGGAGACCGAAGACGGCCACGCGTTGCCGCCGCGCAGCCGCGAATGGCGGCGCGCAAAAATCGCCGTTCTGATCGTGCTGGTGCTGCTCGCGCTCGGCGCGATTCGCACGGTGGTCTCGCGCATTCTGCTGAACCGCGCGGTGGCGGCCACCACGCAGCAGAACGCCACGCAATACGTGAACGTGGTGCATCCCACCCAGGCCGAAGGCGGCGGCAACACCCTACTGCCGGGCACCTTGCGCGGCTATGTCGAATCGCCGATCTATGCGCGCTCGACCGGTTATCTGCTGCACTGGTACGCCGATATCGGCGCGCGCGTGAAGCAGGGCCAACTGCTTGCCGAACTCGACACGCCGGAAATCGATCAGGAACTCGCGCAAGCGCTGGCCCAGCGTCAGCAAACCAGCGCGAGTCTCGGGCTCGCCAAAACGTCGCTCGCGCGCTGGCAGCAGTTGCGACAACGCGATGCCGTGTCGCAACAGGAACTCGACGAGCGGCAAAGCACCTACACGCAGGACGTCGCCAACCTCGCGGCCGCCGACGCCAACGTGCAGCGCCTGAAACAACTGGAATCGTTCAAGCGCATCGTTGCGCCGTTCGCGGGCGTGGTCACGCAACGCAATGTCGACGTCGGCGACCTGATCGATGCAGGCAGCGGCACGAGCCGCGCGCTGTTTGCACTGGCGCAGTCCGATCCGTTGCGCGTGTTCGTGCAACTGCCGCAGGCCTATGCGCAGAACGTGCATCCCGGCCAGTACGTGGTGGTGACCCAGGCCGAACTGCCGGGCCAGCAATTCCACGGCGTCATCGCCCACGTCTCCGGCGCGATCGACGTGCCGACGCGTTCGTTGCAGGTCGAAGTGTCGCTGCCCAATCCCGACAACAAACTGCGGCCGGGCGCTTACGTGCAGGTTGCGGTGCCCGCCGCCGTGCATGCCCGCATGCTGGTGCCGGGTAACGCGCTGCTGTTCCGCGCGCAGGGTCCGCAACTTGCGGTGGTCAACGCGCAGGGCAATGTCTCGCTGCGCAAGATCGTGATTGCAGAAGACCTCGGGCAGACGCTCGAAATCGAAAGCGGCATCGAGGCGAACGACAACGTCATCATTAACCCGAGCGATTCGATCGCGGACGGCGACCACGTGCAGATTACCCAGCCGAAGCCGGACGGAAAGAACGGACAAGACGGAAAGAACAGCAAGAGCGCAGCAGACCCGCAGAACGAGAAGGAGGCGTCGTGATCGCGAAAGCCGGACACGCCGTCGCACGAACCAGCACGACGCCACCGAGGCGTGCCGCTACGCCGGTGGCCAAGTTGGCCGCAGCGTTGACCGCCGCGTTGCTGAGCGCGTGCACGGTCGGCCCGAACTACGAGCGGCCGCAGACGGACGTGCCCCCGAGCTGGCAGATCGACTCGAACTGGCGCGTCGCCACGCCCTCGCACGCGCCGGTCGCGCCCGACTGGTGGAGTTCGTTCGGCGATCCGCTGCTCGGTACGCTGGAGAATCAGGCGCTCGCGCAGAACCAGACGCTCGCCGTGGCCAGCGCGCACTACGCGCAGGCGCGCGCGACCCTCGCGAATACCAGCGCGCAACGCCTGCCGGAAGTCGATCTGGCGGCGGCGGGCTCGCGCTTCAGGGTGTCGCAGAGCCGTCCGCAGACCAACTACGGCACGCCGACCGTCTCGACCGTGCAGAACAACCTGCAGCTCGGCCCGCAGATCGACTACGACACCGATCTGTTCGGCCGGATACGACGCGAAGTGGAAGGCGCGACGGCGTCTGCGCAACAGTCGGCGGACGACCTCGCGAATGCGCGGCTGGTGCTCACCACCGACCTCGCCAGCAGCTATTTTTCGTTGCGTGAACTCGACGCCGAAATCGACGTGCTGAACCAGTCGGTCAAGCTGCAGCAGAAAGCGCTCGACTACGTGAACAACGAGCACGAGCTAGGCTCGGTGTCCGGCCTCGAAGTGTCGCAGCAGAAGTCGCAACTCGATACGACCCGCGTGCAGGCGCAACTGCTGCTCAATCAGCGCGCGCAATACGAACATGCGATCGCCGCGCTGGTCGGCGTGCCCGCGCCGCAGTTCGCGATTGCGCCGCAGGTGGTGACGATGTCGCCTCCGTCGATTCCGCTCGGCGTGCCGAGCGACGTGTTGCAGCGCCGGCCCGACGTCGCCTCCGCCGAGCGCGCGATGGCGGCGGCCAACGCGCAGATCGGCGTGGCCAAAGCGGCGTTCTTCCCGAGCCTGACGCTTACACCGAGCATCGGTTGGGAAAGCGTGCAGTTCGCGAGCTTGCTGAGCGCGCCGACGCTGATGTGGACGCTCGGCGCGGCCGTCGGCCAGGTGCTGTTCGACGGCGGCCGCCGCGCGGCCAACGTTCAGTACGCGAGCGAAGGCTACAAGGCCACCGAGGCGAATTACCGGCAGACCGTGCTCACCGCGTTCCAGCAGGTGCAGGACGGCATCACCGGTCTCGCGGTGCTCGACGGCGCGGCGCAGCAGTCGCACGAAGCGGTGACGGACGCACAGCATCTGCTGTCGCTTGCAAACGACCGCTATTCGGGCGGCCTCGTCGCCTTCCTCGATGTGATCACCGCGCAGCAGTCGCTGTTGACCAGCGAGCGCCAGGACGTGCAGATTCACGGCCAGCAGATGACGCTGTCGGTGTCGCTGGTGAAGGCCTTGGGCGGCGGTTGGGACGCGAGCGAAACGATGTCCGCGGTGTCTGGGAAGGGCACGAACAGCGCTACGAACAGCGCTACGAATAGCGGCTCCGATCAGGCATCGACACCCACCCCAGCGCAATGACTCGCGTCGAAATCGAAGTAACCAGCGTGCAGGACAAGTGAAGGCGTTTCGTATAATGCTGGCTCTAGGAGACGCTCATGAAGTTGCTGATCGTTGAAGACGAACACAAGGTGGTCGACTACCTGCGTGCCGGTTTAACCGAGCAGGGCTGGGTGGTCGACGTCGCGCTCGACGGCGAGGAGGGCATGCATCTGGCCACCGAGTTCGACTACGACGTGATCGTCCTCGACGTGATGCTGCCCAAACGCGACGGCTTCAGCGTGCTCAAGGCGCTGCGTCTGCGCAAATCCACGCCGGTCATCATGCTGACCGCGCGCGACCAGGTGAACGACCGCGTGCGCGGTCTGCGCGAAGGCGCCGACGACTACCTCACCAAACCGTTTTCGTTTCTCGAACTGGTCGAACGCCTGCATGCGCTCGCGCGCCGCACGCGCGCACAGGAATCGACGCTCATCTCGGTGGGCGACCTGTTCGTCGATCTGATCGGCCGGCGCGCGACCCGCGACGGCGTGCGCCTCGATCTGACCGCCAAGGAGTTCCAGTTGCTGAGCGTACTGGCGCGCCGCCAGGGCGACATTCTGTCGAAAACGGCCATTACCGAAATGGTCTGGGACGTGAATTTCGACAGCCATACCAACGTCGTCGAGACCGCCATCAAGCGTCTGCGTGCGAAGCTCGACGGCCCGTTTGCGTCGAAGCTGCTGCACACGGTGCGCGGCATGGGCTACGTCCTCGAAGTCCGCGACGAGGCGGAGCCGTCATGAGCCGCTCGATTGCCCGCCGCCTCGCGCTGATGTTCGCGCTCGTCGCCTTCTTCGTGTTCACGCTGATCGGCACCGGGCTTTTCATCGTGCTGCGCTCGCAACTCGAGCACCATTTGCGCGAGTCGCTCGACGATCGTACCGAGATTGCCCGCATCATCGTCTATCACGCGGTCACGCAGGAGAAGTGGCGCATCGCCCGCGAAAAGCTCGCCGACATGACACCGCACGACCGCAGCACGGTCTTCGCGGTCAGCAGCGACGTGCCGGCGCTGCAATACGGCACGCTCGTCTCGGGTGCGACCGTGAAGCGCTGGCCGGGCGGCTATGCGCGCATCCGGCCGGCAGCCGGCGGTCAGGACATGCTGACCTACACGGTGACGATTCCCGCCTATGCCGCGCGGCCGCCGGTGCAACTGCAGGTGGCCGTCAGCTATCTGCCGAACGTGCGCACCATGCGCGTATTCGCATCGGCGCTCGCCGCCTTGTCGGCGCTCGGCAGTCTCGCGGTGCTGCTGCTCAGCTATTCGGTCACGCGACTCGGGCTTGCACCGCTCACACGCCTCACGCGCGATGCCTCCGCGGTGAGTCCGAACAATCGCTCGCAACGTCTGAATACCGCGTCGCTGCCGCTCGAACTGAACGACCTCGCGCATTCCTTCAACGGTGCGCTGGAGCGGCTCGACGGCGCGTATGGCCGGCTCGAATCGTTCAATGCGGACGTCGCTCACGAACTGCGCACGCCGGTGACCATCCTGATCGGCCAGACCGAAGTCGCGCTCACGCGTAACCGCTCGGTGGACGATCTGCGTCATACGCTGCAATCGAACCTCGAAGAGTTCGAACGCATGCGCGCGATCATCAACGACATGCTGTTTCTGGCGCGCGCCGATCAGGGCGAACGTGCGACCGGTCTGGTCGAGGTGTCGCTGGCCGCGGAAGTGGCGCATACGCTGGAGTTTCTCGAGATTCCCCTGGAAGAGGCGGGCGTCGCAGCGACGCTGCACGGCGACGCCCACGCGCGCGTGAACCGTTCGCTGTTCGGCCGCGCCTGCACGAATCTGCTGATGAACGCCATCCAGCACTGCGAGCCGGGCGCCACGATCAACGTGACGATTGCGTGCGACGACGACCAGGTGCGCGTCGCGGTAGCCAACCCCGGCGCGCCGATCCAGGCGGACGTGATGGAACATCTGTTCGACCGGTTCTATCGCGCGGAGGCCTCGCGCACCAATAGCCGGGAAAACCACGGACTCGGCCTCGCGATCGTGAAGGCGATTGCCGAGATGCATCGCGGCAGCGTGTCCGCGCAGAGCGAGCACGGCATCAACACCTTCGTGTTTTCGATCGCGCTGTCGCGCCAGGACGCCGAAGTGCCGGCGCCGCGCATGAGCACCGGCGTGATTAGCGAAAGCGGCGCTTACTAGCTCATCAGCTCATTAGCTCTTTAGCTTATTGGCCGCGGGTTTTATTCGTCGCTGTCGAACGGCAGGTCGGCCTGAATCTGGCGGCGCGATAGCCCGGCTTGCGCATTGGCCGGCGTCAACGCGCTCACCCGCACGCCGAGCAAACGCAGCTTGCGATTCAATTCCACGCGCCGCAGACATTCGGTGGCGGCGCGACGGATTTCGATGGCGTCGGCGGTCGGCTCGTCGAGCGTCAGATCGCGCGTGACCGTACGAAAGTCGTCGTAACGCAGCTTGATGCCGACCGTGCGGCCCACGTAGCCTTTGCGCACCAGGTCTTCCGCGACCCGCACGCACAAACCCGTGAACGAACTCGACAGCGCGGGCCGGTCGTGACGCGGATGCAGATCGCGCTCGAAGGTGGTCTCGCGGCTCATCGACTTGGGTTCCGATTCGACCACCACCGGCCGCTCGTCGTGCCCCTGGGCGATCTGCATCAGCCAGGCGGAATAGCTGCGCCCGAAGTGATCCTGCAGCAGGCCGGCGTCCGCCGCGGCCAGATCGCCGACCGTGGCGAGCCCGAGCCCGGTCAACTTTTCCGCCGCCTTCGGGCCGATCCCATTGACCTTGCGCACCGGCAGCGGCCAGACCCGCAGCGGCACGTCGGCGGGCGTGAGAATCGTGAGGCCGTCGGGTTTGTCGAGTTCGGAGCCGATCTTCGCCAGCAGCTTGTTGGGCGCAACGCAGATCGAGCAGGTCAGCCCGGTGGCCCGATGCACCGCCTGCTTGATGCTCGCGGCAATGTCGCGGACCTCGCCGGGCACGTCGGTCAGATCGATATAGATTTCGTCGATGCCGCGGTCTTCGATGCGCCCGGTGAATTCCGCGACCGCGCTCTTGAAGAGCCGCGAGTAATGGCGGTACGAATCGAAGTCGGTGGGCAGCAGGATCGCGTCGGGCGCGAGCATCGCGGCTTTCATCATGCCCATCGCCGAGAACACGCCGAGCGCGCGGGCCTCGTAAGTGGACGTGGTCACGACGCCGCGGCCCGCGTAATCGCGCAGCTTCGCGAAGCGGCGACTGCCGTCTTCGAGAATTTCCGGCACGCCGCTGCGGCCGCCGCCGATCACGACGGCCTGGCCGCGCAGTTCCGGATAACGCAATAGTTCGACGGACGCGTAGAACGCGTCCATGTCCAGATGCGCGATGCGACGGAGGGCAGAACTCATGAGCGATGGGAACGGCGCAAGGCAGTGACGTGAGGGTAGCTGGGCAGGGGTGGGGCGAGAACCGGCAACGCGCACCCAAACCGTAATCTTACCTTGCGCGCTACCCACCCGGATCGGGTGGGTAGCGCGGAAAACGGCCGCAACGCGGCGCGTCGAACCTATACTCGCCGACAAGCGTTTCATCGCGACGAGAGGTGCTGCTGCTGGGGTGACGGGGCGGGTGCCGTTCATCCGCCCGTGCTGTCAGTCGAGCCGCGCATCCGCTTTCGAGTTCTCCTGCTTTGGCCGCCCGTCTGTATGTTCGATTCCGATATTTCCGAGTCTGGGTCTGGGTCTGCGTCTGCTCCTGCTCCTGCGTCTGCCCTTGGGCCTGCCCTCGAGCCCGCGCCGTCGTGTTCTACGCCCGCCGTCCCCGGACCCGTGAGCAGTGCGCGTATCTCGCCGCCCCGTACCGCCCGTCAGTTGATGCCACGGCCTGCGCTGATCGCGCGCCTCGTCGACGCGCGGCATCGGCGCTGTGTGGTCATTCAGGGCCCGGCCGGCAGTGCCAAGACGAGCACGCTGCTCGCCTACCGGCAAGCCTTGCTGACGCTGGACTTCGACGTGGCGTGGCTGTCGCTCGCACCCGAAGACGACGACCTGACGGCGTTCTTCAATGCGCTGCTGGCCTGTCTCGCCAGCGTCGACCCGGCCATCACGCGCGAAGCCGAACTGCTGGTGGGGCGCGACGGCGGCGAGTCCGCGCCGGAGCATTGGGTCATCACGCTGGTGCGCGGCATCGCGCGCCGCAAGCGCGAACTGGTGCTGATGCTCGACGACGTGCACCATCTGCGCAACCCGTGCATTCTCGAGGCGCTGCGCTGGTTGCTCGACTACGCGCCGGCCCGCCTGCACCTGGTGCTGGCGTCGCGGCGACCTTTGCCGCTGTCGCTCGCCAGGCTGCGCGCGCAAGGTCTTGCCGTCGAACTGGAGCGCCATGACCTGGTGTTCTCGGCGGCCGAGTCGGAGCAGTTTCTGCAGTCGCAACTCGGCCATATCGCGCGGCGCGACGCGCAGACCGTTCATGCGTTGACCCATGGCTGGGCGGCCGGCCTGCAACTCTTCGCCATCGACCTGAAGGCGCGCAAAGGCGCGGCGCTGGCCCCGCACTCGGTGCGCGACGCCGAATCGTTCGCCCGGTATTTCGAGCGCGAGGTGCTGGTGCGGCTCGACGGCGACGACCTGCGTCTGTTGATGCTGGCCGCGCTATGCGACCGGTTTTGCGCGTCGCTGTGCGCGAGTCTCGTGGCTCATGCCGAGACCGTCGGCGAGATCGCGGCGCGGCTCGCGCGTCTCGACGCGGACAACCTGTTCATCACTCAGGTCAGCGAGGCAGGCGCCGGCGAGTCGCGCGACATCTGGTACCGGCTGCATCCGCTGTTGCGCGAAGTTCTGCAGGGGCGGCATGCGCAATTGCCTGATGCGCAATCGCGCGCGTCGCATGCGGCGGCGTGGGCGTGGTTCGGCGCGCAGCACTGTATCGACGAAGCGGTGCATCACGCGGTGCTGGCGGGCAATCCCGAGGCGGCCGCAAACCTCGTGGAGCAGCATGCGCACGACATGCTCTCGCGTGGCGAGTTGCGCCAGCTAGCCGGTCTGCTGCGGCGTCTGCCGCCGCAGCAGATATCGGCGCGTTTCGAACTGCATCTGGTGCAGGCCTTTCTGCAGATGTACGCGGGCGACACGGACGCGCTGGTGCAGAGCATCCAGCGCATCGCCGCGCGCAGCGAACGGCCGGGTTCACGGGAACGCTACGGGCTGGCGCTGCTGCGAGGCGGGCTGGCCCTGCAGCGCGACGATACCGACTCGGTGGTGGCGCTGCTGCCGGAACTGCAACGCGCGCCGGCGAACGCCGACGACTTCACGCTGGCCGGGCGCGGCAATATTCTCGGCTGGATGTTCATCCATCGCGGCGAGTACGAGCAGGCGCGCCGGGTGCTCGAAGAGAGCGCGCATTGGCATGGCGCGCCGCGCGGCATGCTGCTGGGCCGGTGCATGAGCGGCATGACGCATGTCGCGCAGGGGCACGTGCTGAAAGCCGAGAGCGTGTTCGGCGACGTGCTGGCCGCAGCGGAGAACGGCGGCCCCGCGTATGTCGGCATCGGCAGCATGGCGGCGGCGCTGCTCGGCGAGGCGCTCTACGAACTCGACGACGTGCCCGCTGCGCTCGCGCTGCTGGAGCCGCGCATCGAAGTGATCGAACGGGTTTCGATTCCGGACACAGTGCTGCGCGCGCTGACCGTGCTCACCTGCGGTCACCGGCTTGTGGGCCGGCGCTCCGAGGCACGCGACGCCCTCGAACGGTTGCAGGCGTATGCGCAACGCCGGCGGCTGGACCGGCTGCTGGCGCACGCGCTCGGCCTGCGTTCGCGCTGGCTGCTGGAGGAGGGCCGGGTCGACGAGGCCGAAGCCGTGCTGCTGCGCTGCGAAGCGCTGGCCTCGCGTTACGGCGGTGCGGTGCGCAGCACCGCTTGGGAAATCAGCGTTTGCGCCGACCTTGCGCGCATTGCGATGTGCCTGCATCTGCACGATTTCGACGGTGCGATGAGCCGGCTTGCTCCGTTGAACGCGCTGTCGGTGGCGGGCGGGCGATGGTGCCGCGTCGCCAGCCTGCGCATGCAGATGTCGCTCGCCGAACATGGCCGGCGCAACGAGCACGCGGCGCGCGAACATCTGCTCGAAGGGCTGCGGCTCGGCCACCGGCTCGGCCTGATGCGCAGCCTGCTGGACGCGCCGGTCGCCCTGCGTGAGCCGCTCGCTGCGCTGTGTGCGGAGCCCGGCTTCGATCCGGTCCTGGCGTTCTACGCACAGCGGCTGATCGACGCATCGCATTCCATTCACGCCGGCGGGGACCTGGTTGGCGCGGGCGCGCCGCCGGCCTCGGGTCCCTGTTCGCTCAGCGAGCGCGAAAGCGAGGTCATGCATCTGCTCGCGCTCGCGCTGCCCAACAAAAAAATCGCACGCGTGATGGACGTGTCGCTCGACACCGTAAAGTGGCATCTGAAGAACATCTACCGGAAACTCGATGTGTCCGGCCGCGACGGAGCGGTTGCGAAAATGCGCGACCTCGAGGCAGGGTAGCGCGACGCTTCCCGCATCCCATCTGTTATCGCCACTCGCCACTCCTTTCGGGTGGGCCTTTTCTCTTCCCCTCCCGACACAATGATTGCATCGAAGCAACGCGCCGCCTCCGGCCTGCGTTGCCTGGGCAACCTACGTGAAGGAGCGAGCTGTGGAAGTCAAACGCAACGTCTATCGCGACGACCATGAAATGCTGCGCGACACCGCCCGGCGTTTTTTCGAGCGTGAATGCCTGCCGCGGCAGGCGCAGTGGGACGCGGCAGGCTGTGTCGACCGCGAAACCTGGCTCAAGGCCGGCCGCGAAGGTTTGCTGTGCGTCACGGTGCCGGAAGCATACGGCGGCGGTGGCGGCGATTTCGGCCATTCGGCCATCGTCGCGGAAGAACTGCATCGCGCGGGCGTGTCCGGGTTCAGCTACTCCGTGCATTCGGACATCACCGCGCCGTACATCGTGCGGCTGGGTACGGAAGAGCAAAAGCGCAACTGGTTACCTTCCATCTGCCGCGGCGAAAAAATTCTCGCCATCGCCATGACGGAGCCCGGCACCGGTTCCGATCTCAAATCCATTCGCACCAGCGCGGTACGCGACGGCGACCATTACGTCATCAACGGCAGCAAGACGTTTATCTCCAACGGTCTGAACTGCGACATGGTGCTGGTCGTGTGCAAGACCGACCCGGCGGCCGGAGCGAAAGGCGTCAGTCTCATCATGGTCGAAACCGATCGCGCCGGTTTCCGTCGTGGCCGCAAGCTGGAAAAAGTCGGCCAGGCCGCAGCGGATACCGCCGAACTGTTCTTCGACAACGTGCGGGTACCCGTCGGCAATCTGGTCGGTCAGGAGAACGGCGGCTTTATCCATTTGATGGAAGAACTCCCACAGGAGCGGCTGATCATCGCCGTGTATTGCGCGGCAAAACTGGAGCGGCAACTCGAACTCACGCTGCAATACGTGAAAGATCGCCGCGCGTTCAACCAGACCGTGTGGGACTTCCAGAACACCAAATTCAAACTCGCCGACGTAAAGGCCCAGGCGGTCGCGGTGCGTACGCTGGTCGACTACTACATCCGGGAGCACATGACGCGCCGCATCAGTCTGCAGGAAGCGGCCATCGCCAAACTGTTCGCCACCGAGGCCATGTGGAAGTGCATCGACGAGATGGTGCAATTGCACGGCGGCTACGGCTACATGCTCGAGTATCCAATCGCGCGCGCTTTCGCCGACATGCGGGTCACGCGCATTTTTGGCGGTACCAGCGAGGTGCTGCGGGACCTGATTTCCCGCCGGCTCTAAGCGTTCGTCCACAGGTTTATCACCCTTCGGGAACACATCATGAGTGAACGAGTACTGGTGGCGGGCGTCGGCATGATCCAGTTCGCCAAGCCCGGCGCAAGCGGCACCTATATCGAAATGGGTGCCGAGGCCACGCGCCGCGCGCTAGCCGACGCGGGAATCGGCTACGACCTCGTGCAGCAGGCTTTCACGGGCTATGTCTACGGCGACTCCACCTGCGGCCAGACAGCGCTTTACGAAGTCGGCATGACGGGTATTCCCATCGTCAACGTCAACAACAATTGCTCGACAGGGTCGACCGCGCTCTATCTCGCCCGCCAGGCCATCGCCAGTGGCACCGCCGATTGCGTGCTTGCGCTCGGTTTCGAGCAGATGCAGGCCGGCCCGTTGAAATCGCATTGGGACGACCGGCCGGTCACACGCGCGCGTTTCGTACCGATCATGCACGGTCTGACCGCCGACCTCGCCCATCTGCCGCAGGCGCTGCGTACGTTCGGCGGTGCCGGGCGTGAACACATGCAACGCTACGGCACCCGCATGGAGACATTTGCGGCGGTGCGCGCCAAGGCAAGCCGCCACGCTGCAAACAATCCGCTGGCACTGTTTCGCAAAACCCTGAGTACCGAAGACGTGATGAACGACACCGCGCTGATTCCGGGTGTCATGACGCGGCTCATGGCGTGTCCGCCCACTTGCGGCGGGGCTGCTGCAATTCTCGTGTCCGAGCGGTTCGCCAAACGTCACGGCTTGCGCGCGGACGTTCAAATTGTCGCCCAGGCGCTGACTACCGATCCGCCCGCCTCGTTCGACCCGCCGTCCATGCTCAATTACGTCGGCACGCACATGACGCGCGCGGCGGCCAACCAGGTGTATGAACAGGCCGGCATCGGACCCGACGACATCGACGTGTGCGAATTGCACGACTGCTTCGCGCACAACGAGGTGATCTGCTACGAGTCGCTCGGTTTCTGTCCGGAGGGTGGCGCCGAGAAGTTTGTTCACGATGCCGACAATACCTATGGCGGGAAGGTGGTGGTCAATCCGTCGGGCGGATTGCTCTCGAAGGGACATCCGCTGGGCGCGACGGGCCTGGCGCAATGCTTCGAACTGACGAACCAGTTACGCGGTACCGCGGGACAGCGCCAGGTGGAGGGCGCAAGACACGCGCTTCAACACAATCTGGGGCTCGGCGGGGCATGCGTGGTGACGCTCTACGGCAAGCATTGAGCGGGCCTTAAGCGGGGACGACGCGGGCACTAAGCAGGCCTTAAGCGGGCATTAAGCGCACATCGGACTGGCGATAACGCAAGAACTCTGGAGCGAGACGTGAACAATCTGCTGGACGCTTTTCGGCTGACGCCGTTGCCTGCTGAAGCCGAATCCTTTCGCGCACAAGTGAAGCAGTTTCTCGGCGAACATCTGCCGGACGCGCCGGCGAATGTGCGCGCGCGTTCGTGGATGGGCTTCGACGCCGGGTTCAGCCGGCGTCTTGCCGCGCGCGGCTGGGTGGGACTCACTTTGCCGACGGAGTATGGCGGAGCGGGCTTCGACGCGTTCCGTCGCTTCGTGCTGGTGGAAGAACTGCTGGCGGCGGGCGCGCCGGTGGCCGCGCACTGGATCGCCGACCGGCAGAGCGGGCCGCTCATACTGCGCTATGGCAGCGCAGCGCAGAAGGACTTTTATCTGCCGCGCATCTGCAACGCCAGCGCGTTTTTCTGTATCGGCATGAGCGAGCCGGACGCGGGCTCCGACCTCGCTAGCGTACGAACCCGTGCGCAGCGCTGCGAGGGCGGCTGGCGTCTGAGCGGCCGGAAAATCTGGACGACCAATGCGCAGCATTGCCAGTACATGATCGCGCTGGTGCGCTCGTCGGGCGGCGTTGAAGATCGCCAGAAAGGCTTGTCGCAGTTCATCGTCGATCTGTCGTTACCGGGCGTGAGTATTCAACCTATCGTCGACCTCGCCGGCGACACCCATTTTTCCGAAGTGACGTTCGACGACGTCCTGCTTGCGGACACGGCGCTGATTGGCGAAGAGGGTGCGGGCTGGCAGCAGGTCACGGCCGAGCTTGCCTTCGAGCGCAGCGGCCCGGAGCGCATTTATTCGAGCGTTGTACTGCTCGACTGTTGGCGTGCCCATCTGGCCCGGCATGGCGCAAGCGCTTCGGAACTGGGCTTGCTCGGAGGTTTCATCACGCAACTGGCGACCCTGCGCAATCTGTCGATTGCCGTTACCGCGCGGCTTGCGCGCGGAGAAAGTCCGGTAGTCGAAGCGGCGCTCGTCAAGGACCTTGGCACGGAGTTCGAGCAGGCCATCCCCGCGTTGCTCGAAGCTGCCATCGCGTCCGATCCGACTGCGGTGCTCACGCAGGAAGCCATGTCGAGTGCGGCCGAATTGCGTCGTACGGTGGCGTATCTCAGCCAGATTTCGCCGACCTTCTCGTTGCGTGGCGGTACGCGCGAAGTGTTGCGTGGCGTGATTGCGCGCGGCCTGGGTCTGCGGTGATTCATGGGCATTCTTCATTCCCCCTCATGTCGATCAGGAAGAGCCTCGCATGTTCATTGAAGCGATCGAAGCCATCTTGCGCGAATGCGCGACGCCGGAAGCGGTGCGGGCTATAGAACAGGGCGGTGCGCCCCCGGCAATCTGGGATGCAGTGGAAGAAGCCGGTTTTCTCGAGTTGCTGAGTCCCGAGAATGCGGGCGGCGCGGGACTGTCGCTCCCGGAAATCGCACCGGTGTTCACGCTGTTGGGTCGCTACGCGGTACCGCTGCCGCTCGCGCAAAGCATCGCGGCGCGGGCGCTGCTGCGCGATACCGGTCTGGCCGCGCCGCCGGGCATGACGACACTCGCGGGCGACTGCCACCGCGATGCGCAGGGCACGGTGTGTGCGCCCAACGTAGCGTTCGGCATGATCTGCCGGCACGTGGTGGCTAATCTCGACGGCGCGCTGCTATTGCTCGATGCGGCGAGCGCGCAACGCCAGTGGTGCGGCGTGCATGGCAGTGCCGGAGCGACGCTCCGTTGGCCGGTCGACGTGTCGACGGTTCCGCTCGGTTCGAACGGTAGCGACGTGTGCCTTTTCAGCGCGGCGCTGCATGCAGCGGCAATGGCGGGCGCAATGAATCGCGTCTTCGACATGACGCTGCAGTATTGCAACGACCGCTCCCAGTTCGGTAAATCGATCGGCAAGTTTCAGGCGGTGCAGCATCAGCTGAGCGTCATGGCCGAACAGGTCGCCGCCGCGGGCATTGCTGCGGAGCTCGCATTCAATGGAGGCGGCATGGCTCCCGCACCCCTTGCGACCGCGATTGCCAAGGCTCGCACCAGCATGGCGGTGCCGTGGGTCGCGGCCACTGCGCACGCCCTGCACGGCGCAATCGGTGTCACGGACGAATACGATCTTCAGCTCTATACGCGCCGGCTTCACGAGTGGCGCATGGCAGACGGCTCGGAGGCTTACTGGAATCGGCTGGTGGGCCGTGCGTCGCTCGATGAATCGCAAGCGGCCGTCTCCACGGTCGTGGATTTCGCGCGGGCCGCAACACAGCACGCATCGGTGTGATCGATCTTCCGGCTTGCACTGTGTGCTGAGTTCAGTTTCCGCCATTTATACGCACGCTCACTCGCACACTTACACGAAAGGCTTCCCCTCCTATGCCAGCATTTCTGAATTACGAACAGAGCGGCCATATCGTCACGCTCACGCTGAACGAGCCAGAGCGACGTAATCCGCTGACCGGCAATACGATGGTGCCGGAACTCCTTGCGGCAATCGCGCGGATCGAAGACGACCGTTCCGTGCGTGCCGTGATCGTGACGGGTGCGGGTACCGCATTTTCGTCGGGCGGCAATATCCGCGACATGGAACCACTGGCGTCGGGCAACGTCGGCGGCATGCAGATTCGTCAGGAATATCGGCGGGGCATCCAGCAACTGCCGCTCGCGCTATTCAATCTGGAAGTCCCGCTGATTGGCGCAGTAAATGGCCCGGCTATCGGCGCCGGCCTGGATTTGACGTGCTTGTGCGATATCCGCATCGCGTCGGAGCGCGCAAGCTTCGCCGAGAGTTTTGTGAAGCTCGGCATTATTCCCGGCGATGGTGGCGCGTGGTTGCTGCCGCGGGTCATCGGCCTGTCGCGTGCGGCCGAACTGACCTTTACCGGCCGCACGATCGATGCCCAGCAGGCGCTCGACTGGCAACTGGTCTCGCGCGTGGTGCCGCACGATACGTTGATCGAGAGCGCCCAGGAGATCGCTCGAGCTATAGCCGCCAATCCGCCGCATGCCGTGCGACTCGCCAAGCGTTTGCTGCGCGAGGGGCTGCATTGCCGGCTCGATACCGTGCTGGAGATGTCGGCCGCGTATCAGGCGCTCGCGCATCAAACGGCACATCACCGCGAGGCGGTGTCCGCGTTTATCGAAAAACGCGCGCCGTCGTTCGAGGCTTAGCGCTGTACAGCGTGTGCGTCATGCCGGTGTCCGCGCGGGCCTTCTGCTGCCGAGCCGTCTGATTCAAGACCGGTCCACCCGAACAGGGTGGCTGAAAACACGCGGCGTTCTGGCTTACTAACAGTCACGCTGAGGGCGATCCGCGATCCGCGATCCGCGATCCGCGATCCGTCGCTGGCGCTGCGCGGCGTGCTCGCACGCTGCCATCAATCTACGAGTCACTCAAAACGAAAAACGGAGGCGCCATGGGCGTGTTGAGCGGTGTACGTGTGCTGGAATTCGAGGCGATCGGGCCGGGGCCGTTTGGCACCATGTTGCTCGCCGACATGGGTGCCGATGTCGTGCGAATAGACCGCCCGCTGCCACCCGAGGACTTGGGCCCTAAAACGAATGGCAGGCGCGCGGACGTCACGGGTCGCGGGCGTCGCTCGGTTACGCTCGATCTCAAACAGCCGCGGTCTGCCGAAGCCGCACTCCATCTGATCGAGCGCGCCGACGTGGTGATAGAAGGCTTCCGGCCCGGCACGATGGAACGTCTGGGCCTGGGTCCGCAGGCTGCGCTGGAACGTAACCCCAAACTCGTCTACGGCCGCATGACCGGCTGGGGGCAGACGGGTCCGCTGGCGCAGTGCGCCGGTCACGATCTCAACTACATCGCGCTGTCCGGCGTGCTGTCGGGCATCGGTCGCGCGGGCGAAGCGCCGGTGCCTCCGCTCAATCTGGTCGGCGATTATGGCGGCGGCGGAATGTTGCTCGCTCTGGGCGTGGTTGCCGCGCTCTTCAATGTGCAGCGCGGCGGCAAGGGGCAGGTCGTGGACGCCGCCATGGTCGAGGGCACGGCGCAACTCGGCTCGGTGATCTGGGGACTGCTCGCGTCGGGTAACTGGCAGGAGGCGCGCGGCAGCAATCTGCTCGATGGTGGAACGCCCTGGTATGACAGCTACCGCACGCGTGACGGCGGCTACATGTCGGTGGGCGCGGTGGAGTCGCGCTTCTACGCCGAACTGCTCGTCAAGCTCGGACTCGCAAATGCGGGTTTGCCCGCGCAGCACGATCGTAGCGGTTGGCCGGTATTGCGCGAGCGCTTTGCAGCGGCATTTCTCACCCGTACGCGGGACGAGTGGTGTGCGCTGTTCGACGGCAGCGATGCGTGCGTGGCGCCGGTACTGAGCTTCTCCGAGGCGCCGGCGCATCCGCAACACCGCGCCCGCGGGAGTTTTGTCGAAGTCGCCGGCGTCGTGCAACCCGCGCCCGCGCCGCGCTTTTCGGCGACGCCGTCCACGATTGCGAGCGCGGCTCCGCAACGCGGCGAGCATGGGCTCGCGGCGCTACAAGACTGGGGTTTCGATGAGTTGGCGCTTGCCGGCCTGCGGGAGCAGGGCTTGGGGTATCGGGGATAAGTCGCGGGGATAAGTCGCGGGGATAGGTCGCGGGGATAACTCGCGCAGGCGTTGCCTCAGTGGCAACGTGGTGTATTTCAGTTACTCCACGGCACACCCAACGGCACACCCAACGGCACACCCAACGGCACACCCAACGGCACACCCAACGGCACACCCAACGGCACACCCAACGGCACACCCAACGGCACACCCAACGGCACACCCAACGGCACACCCAACGGCACACCCAACGGCACACCCAACGGCACACCCAACGGCACACCCAACGGAAAACCCGGCCGCGCGGCCGGGTCCTTTTTGCACTTGCCGATTAACCCCAGCCGATTAACCCCGGCCGATTACCGGAGCCGATTACTGCAGATTGCCCGCTACCGCGATCGTCTGACCGGTGATGTAGTTCGACTCCGGCGAGCAGAACAGATACACGCCGCCCGCCGCCTCTTGCGGCGTGCCGCCGCGGCCAAGCGGGTTGCGCTGCGAGTGCATTCTGAGCGCCTCGGCATTGACGCCCACGCGAATGTCGCGGCCATCGATTTTCACGGTCGAGCCGGCGTCGGCATCGGTCATGGTCATGCGCGTATGAATCAGCCCGAACGCCACGCAATTCACGTTGACGTTGAAACGCCCCCATTCGCGGCTGAGCGCGCGCGTCATACCGATCACGCCCGCTTTGGCCGACGAGTAATTCATCTGCCCGGCATTGCCGTTGAGCGCCGAGGTCGACGAGATATTGACGATCTTGCGATACACCTCGCGGCCGGCCTCCTTATCGGCGGCATGCAACGCTTTTATATGCGGATAGGCGGCGCGCAGAATGCGGAACGGCGCGGTCATATGGCAGTCGATGATGGCGTACCACTGTTCGTCCGTCATTTTCTGAACGACGTCGTCCCACGTGTAGCCCGCGTTGTTGACGATGATGTCGATGCCGCCAAACGTGCCCATCGCCGCGCCGATGAAGCGCTCCGCAAAGTCGGGCGCGCTCACGTTGCCGACGCAGGCAACCGCGTCGCTACCCATCTTTTTCACGGCTTCGACGGTTTCGTATGCCGGTTCTGCGTCGAGGTCGTTGATGACCAGTCGCGCACCCTCGCTCGCCAGTTTTTCCGCGATTGCGCGGCCGATACCGCGGCCCGAACCGGTAACCAGTGCTACCTTGCCTTCAAGTTTTCCCACGTTACTGTCTCCTTCATTGAACCTGATTTAGATGATTGCAATGACTGCATCGCCGACGACACGTGTGTCGCCATACTGATTCCGGGTTTGAATCTCGACTTTCACGCGTGATTCGCCGTGGGTTTCGAACTTGTCGACGACCTGACCGCAGCAGGTAATCTGGTGGCCCAGATGCGTGATACCGACGAAGCGCACGGCGAATTGCCGTAGTTGCCGCGGATCGACCCACTCGGTGAGTAACCTGCCGAGATACGCCATGGAAAGCATGCCGTGTGCAAAGACATCGGGCATGCCGGTGCGGCGCGCGAAGTCGAGATCGATATGCACGGCGTTGTGATCGCCCGATGCCCCGGCGAACAGCGCGAGGGTGGTGCGGTCGATCGGCGGAAGTGCCAGCGGCGGCAGCGTGTCGCCAATCTGGATGGTGTCGAAGCGCAATACGTTCATTCGCAGTCTCCGGTTAGCCGTTGCGCTGCACGAGCACGCTGCGCAAATCGGCGACATGCTCCCCATGCTGGTTGGTCACACGCGTCTCGCGCACCACGAAGTCGAGCGCACCGCCTTTTTTGTCGTAGATGTCGGCGATACGGCACTCGAATCGCAAAACATCGCCTGCATAAGCGAGCCGGTGATAGGTGAACGACTGCTCGCCATGCAGAATGCGGGCAACCTGTATGCCGATTTCGTCACGCCAGCGTTTGTCGGGCTGCTCCAGCTCCAAAGAGAACAGGAAGGTGGGCGGCAAGGGCAGATTCGGGTGCCCGGCGTCGCGTGCGGCTGCTTCGTCGAAGTAGATCGGGTTGGTTTCGCCAATGGCCTTGGCGAAAAAACGCAGGCGCCCCGCCTCGGCTACGGTAGAGAAGCCCGGCAAGATCTTGCCGATATGTTGTTTGTCGATCATCTCAGGCACTCCGTCGAGAAGCGCGCCATCACGCGGCCTTGTAGATGGTCGTTACGCATGCGCCGCCCAGCCCGAGGTTGTGCGCGAGTGCGACCTTTGCGCCCGGGACCTGGCGCTGGTCGGCGCTGCCGCGTAACTGATGGGTCAATTCGTAGCATTGCGCGAGGCCGGTGGCGCCCAGCGGATGGCCTTTGGAAAGCAGGCCGCCCGACGGATTCACGACCCATTTGCCGCCGTACGTGTTGTCGCCGTCGTTCACGAGTTTTTCGGCCTCGCCTTCGCGACACAGACCGAGTCCTTCATAGGTCAGCAACTCGTTCTGCGCGAAACAGTCGTGCAACTCGATCACGTCGATATCTTCGGGGCCGACTCCGGCTTGCTCGTAGGCGAGCTTCGCGCCCGAGCGGGTCATGTCGAAACCGACCACGCGAATCATGTCGCGGCTGTCATACGTGCTGGGCTTGTCGGTCGTGAGCGACTGGCCGGCAATCGACACGTTGGTGCGAAGCCCGCGGCGCCGTGCAAACGACTCGGACACCACGATGGCCGCGGCCGCGCCGCAAGTCGGCGGGCAGGCCATCAAACGGGTGAGCACGCCTTCCCAGATCATCGGCGAAGCCAGCACGTCTTCCGGTGTCACGACATTGCGGAACAGCGCTAGCGGATTGCGCGCCGCGTGTTGACTGGCCTTTGCACGAATCTTCGCGAAGGTCTCGAGTTTGGTGCCGTATTTCTTCATGTGCGCGAGACCCGCGCCGCTGAACTGCCGGATCGCGCTCGGCAGATCCGTCCGGTCCACCAGTTCGTCGACCAGTTTCAGCGCTCGCTCGAGCGCCGGCGCGCGATCGCTCCATTTCGACGACAGCGCGCCTGGCTGCATGAATTCGAAGCCCACCGCCAGCGCGCAATCCACTACGCCGCTCTGCACCGCCTGACGCGCGAGGAACAGCGCGGACGAACCGGTTGCACAGTTGTTGTTGACGTTGATGACCGGCACCCCGGTCATCCCTACGCGGTAGAGCGCTTTCTGTCCGCAGGTGGAGTCGCCGTAGACATAGCCGGCATAGGCCTGCTGGACATCTTCATAGGCGACGCCCGCGTCGGCGAGCGCCTGACGTACGGCACCGGCGCCCATGATGTCGTAGGTATCGCTAGTACCCGGCTTGCTGAACGGAATCATGCCGACACCGGCGACGAAGACTGGACGTGTCATCTATATGCTCCTGCTGGGTTGGAATGGTCGGGTTACAACTTGCGGGCGATCAGCTCGCGCATGACTTCGCTGGTGCCGCCGTAGATGCGCGTGACGCGCGCGTCCGCGAAAGCGCGCGCCACCGGATATTCGAGCATGTAGCCGTACCCGCCGTGCAATTGCACCATGTCGTCGAGCGCGCGCCCGAGCGATTCGGTGGCGAACAGTTTGGCGATGGCGGCTTCTTCGAGCGTGAGGCGCCGGCTCATGTGTTCGGCGAGGTAGTGGTCGACCAGCACGCGCACCGCGGTTGCCTGGGCCTTGATGTCGGCCAGCTTGAATTTGGTGTTCTGGAAGTCCCACACGGTCTGATTGAAGGCGCGCCGGTCCTTCACGTAGTTCAACGTGTGTTCGAGGCAGGCTTCGAGCTTGGCCGCCGCGCCGATCGCGATCGACAGGCGTTCCTGCGGTAACTCGCTCATCAGATAAGCGAAACCCTGACCTTCTTCGCCTAGACGGTTGGCGACGGGCACGCGGACGTTGTCGAAGAAAAGTTCGGCGGTGTCCTGGCCGTGCATGCCGACTTTCTCCAGCTTGCGACCGCGCCGGAAGCCTTCGCGCGTGGCTTCCACCACGATCAGGCTGACACCTTTGGCGCCCGCGGCGGGGTCGGTCTTGCACACGACGATGATCAGGTCGGCGTTCAGGCCGTTGCTGATAAACGTCTTGCTCCCGTTGATCACGTAGTCGTCGCCGTCCCGTACCGCGGTGGTGCGCACCGATTTCAGGTCGCTGCCGGTGCCGGGTTCGGTCATCCCGATAGCGAGGATGGTTTCGCCGGTGCAGATGCGTGGCAGCCAGCGCTGTTTCTGTTCCTCGCTGCCGGTGCGCGCGATGTACGGCGCGATGATGTCCGAATGCAGGCTGAAGCCCGGGCCGCTCAGGTTAGCGCGGTTCATCTCCTCGTTGATTACCGCGGCGTGGCCGAAGTCGCCACCCCCGCCGCCGTATTCGGTGGGCAGCGTGACGCACAGCAGGCCCTCGCGGCCGGCCTTGAGCCAGGTTTCCCGATCGACGCGGCCGGCGCGGTCCCACTCGGCCTGCTTCGGCAGACATTCACGGTCGAGAAAGCGGCGCACCGTGGTGCGCAACATTTCGTGGTCGTCGCGAAAAACGGTTCGATTGATTTGCATGACTGAATTCCAAAGATGGATGGACCCGGCCGATGGCCGAGGCAGGTCCCGACGCAGCACTTCGCGCGGGACTTCGCATACGCGTTAGCGCAGACGGGCGATATGCGCGGCCGGTTCGGCGTGATAGAGCAGGTCGATGAGCGGTGCGCGGCGTGCGCGGCTCACTGCCTGGTTTACGTAACCCTTTTCGGCGATTTCGTTGGCGTCGATGGATGGCGGTTCGGCCATCAACAGCACACGCTCGATGGTCATGCTCGCGCCGCCGCCGACCTGCGTGGCAAGCCGGTCGCGCAACGCTGCGACGACGAGCGGATGCTCGACCAGCGCCGCGGCATCCAGTTGCTCCAGTTCGGGCGCGAGCCGCCGGCACGCAGCCACGTTCGGCCACGCGAGCGCGGCGAGGTAATCGTGGTCGTGGCCGCAGATGACGGCGTCCGCAATAAGCGGCGCGCAAGTGTCGAGCAAGCCGATGCGCACCGCGCCGGTCCGGACCCACGTGCCGTTGCCGAGCTTGAAGTCTTCGACCAGCCGCCCGGCGAACAGCAGGCCCTGGCCGGGGTCCGTCGGGTCGACGAGGCGCACGGCGTCGCCGAGCCGGAAAAAACCTTCCTCGTCGAAGGCGGCGGCGTTCAGACTAGGGTTGCCCAGATAACCGCCGAAGACGTTCGCGCCGCGCATACGGATTTCGTAGCGGCCGTCGTCCCCCGCGAGCGGCAGCAGTTTGATTTCCGAGCCAGGCACCGGACCGCCGAGGTTGCCGAGTTCGCTCGAAGGACGGCCGCAGTACGTGCCCATACCACTGGTCTCGGTGCACGCAAGGCCGGTGGAGAAAACGATGCGTTGGCCGATGGTTTGCACGGCAACCCGCTGGATGCGATGCCATACCGCCGCGGGCAGGCTCGCGCCGCCGTAGCCGAAATACTGCACGTCGGCGAACAGACTGCGGGCGAGCGCCGGATCGCGTTCCAGTTCACCCGCCAGCACGGCCCATGCGGACGGCACGCTGGTGAACACGGTAGGCGACACATCGCGCAGATTGCGCACGGTCCGCTCGATCAGGCCCGGCAGCGGCCGGCCGTCGTCGATATGATGCGCGGCGCCGAACTGGATGGAGCGCCCGAGGTTCAGCACACCGCCGAGGCCGTGGTGCCACGGCAGCCAGTCGAGAAAGACCGGTTGCGAATCGAGCAGCCACGCCAGGTTGTCGGCGTAATAGCAGGCGACCGCCTTGAAGTTGCTGTACGTAAGCGGCACCCCTTTGGGCACACCGGTCGAGCCCGACGTGAACAGCACGCGTACGGTGTCGCGCTGGCCGATGGCGGCGTGTGCGTTGGCGACGGCGGCGCTTCGCGCGGCCGTCAGTTCCGTGTCTCGCAACGTGGCCCACGCGTGCAGCGGGTGACCTGCAATCGTGGCGCCGGTGGCGTGCTGTACGGTGATGACCGGCGCGCTCGCGTGGCCGCTGGCCGCGATGGCCGACAGCGCACGTTCGAACTGGCCCGCGTCCTGAACGAACAGCGCCGCCGGCGGCACCAGGTCGAGCACGCCTTTGAGCCGCGCGAAATCCTTGCTGAGGAGCGCATACGCAGGCGACACGGGTGCAGTGGGAATCCCCACGTATTCGGCTGCCAGCAGCAGCACCGCCTGTTCGATCGAGTTGCCGGACAGCAGCATGAGCGGACGGCTCTGGCCGAGTCCCATTTCCAGCAGCGCCGCCGCGACGCTTTGCACTTGCCGCCACAGCTCGCACCAGGTGATAGAGCGCCATTCGCCGTTCACGTCGCGTTCGCGAAACGCCGTTCTCGCGCCGCGCGCTTCCGCCCAGCCGGGGATGAAGTCGGCGAAGCTTTGCTCGGCCACGTTGGGCGGCGAACTGGCCGAACGCAGAATTAACGTGCCGTCTGGACGGCGCTCCACGACAGGGCGACGCTCGGGAAAGCGGGCCGGACGGTACGGCGCTTCCGGGCGCTTTGGGCTGCCGTTCTCCTTGCATTGATCACTACACTCGCCAGTGTTAAGCGGGGTCATTGACGCGTGTCTCCTTTGCTTCGCTGCACGCCGACGCGCGCAGCAGCATTCTGGTTGTGCGGAATGTGCCGCCCGAAAGCGGGGGCGGCGACTTCTCGATTCGTAGGATAGGGTGGTACGCGCTCGGAGAAACCACCCGAGTCGGGTAGCGAATGCGGGAAAGCGCTGAAATGGCGCGGCCATAAAGGGCCATTGATGCTCAGGCGATAAGCGCCGCCATGCCGACACCGGGTTCGGTGCCGAGCTCGAGATCGCGAACCCGCGCGACGGCTTCGTCGCGGGTCGCCACGCCGAGCTTGCCGTAGATATTTTTCAGATGCCACTTGACGGTCTCGGGCGAGATGCCGAGCGTGCGGGCGATTTTCTTGTTCGGCAGCGCCTGGGCCAGCAGGCGGATGACGCGCGCTTCGCGCTCGCTGAGCGGCTCCGCGCCGAGCGTCGCCAGATGACGCAAGCCGCCCGCGCTCGAGTAAGGTGGCAGCAGCTCGCTACCCACGCTTGCGCCCGCGCTCGCACGGCGCGCCGGTTGCGTCGCCTCGGCGGCTCGCGCGGCGTGTAATCGTTCGACATGAAATGCCAGCACCGGATCGTGCGGCGCGTGCTGAACCGCCTCGACGATTAGCGGCAGCGTGTCGCTGTCGGCGTCGAGCAGGCTACGCACCAGGCCCAACCGCTGTGCGCGACGCAGCGCCGCGAGCACGATGCGGTGCGCCGCGTCGGTGTGACCGTGGCAGGCCTCGATACGCGCGGCGACCAGTTGCAGGCGCACGACCTCTCGCTGCCAGCCGTGGGCCTCGCAAAATGGGATCAGCGCATGCAAGCGTTGCAGCGCGCCGGCGAAATCGTTGCGCGCCATGCTCGCGTCGAGCAGCGCGCGCCCGGCGACAGCGTGAATCTCGGCACCGTTGCCCGGTGCCGCACTCGCAAACCGCGCCGCCAGATCGCGCAGACGCGCGAGGCCGGTCTCGGCCAGCTCGAATTGACCGGTCTGAAGACGGTAGCGAATCTGCTCCGCGAGGCTGTGCGCGGCCAGACGCGGCAAGCCGTGCCGCGCCGCGTGCCCGTCGAGCCGATCGAGACAGGCGAAGGCCTGCGACGGGTCGCCGGCTAACCAATGCGCACCGGCGAGCACGACGAACACCCGCAGGACCGAATCGGGAATCGAGACTCTTTCGAGCAGATCGACCTGCTCCTCCAGCAGCACACGCGCACCTTCCGGGTCGCCGGTTTCGTACAACACTTCGCCGAGCAACGCGGTCGCGAAACACATGGCCTCCGACGCGGCCCGGCCGAAGCGCGTGGCGTCGAACAGGACGTCGCGGCCAATCCGTTCGGCGGCGATGAAGTTGCCTTCCAGCGCATGGCCGAAGCCGGTCATGCAGCGGCCATTGAGCAAGCCCGACGAAGTGCCCATGAGCGGCGCGCCGTCGGCGAGACGCTGCGGCGCGTCGCTCTGAACCTGCCGTGCTGTTTCGTACTCCCCGATACGCATGTGGATCCACGACATCAGGTTGTTGCGGCCGCCCACCACGAGCGGATCGGCGTGCGTGGGAATTCGTTGCAATAACGGCAGCAGCGCGACCGCTGCTTCGCAATCGTCGCGCTGCACGGCAAGGGCGGCTCGCAACAGGATCAGACGGTGGTGCGCGTGCGAGTCGGCACTCGGCAGGTCGGTGTCGAGGCGCGCGAGTTCCGCGGCGCAGGCGTCGAAATCGCGTGCATACAGTTGCAGATGGATACGCCACAGCCGCAGGTCGATTCGCGCATCGACTTCGGCGACAGGCAGCAGACGAATTAGCGCAATCAACTTGCGCACGTCGCCGCCGAGTTGCAAGGTGCGCGCGACGCGTTGCACGAGTTCGGCGGCGGCTCCCGGCTCACCGGCGAGCAGCGCGTGACGGACTGCTTCGTCGGCCTGATCGTGATCGCGCCACCAGCGCCATGCGGCGAGATGCACGGCGCGCTGCTGCCACTCGCCGCGCGCGCGAAAGCGTACCAGCAGCGTCTCGCGGAGCAGCGGATTGAGCCGGTACCAGCGCGGCTCGGCGGACTTGTCGAGCGGCATCAGAAACAGGTTGTCGCGCTCCAGTCGTGTTAACAGCGCGTGAACGTCGGCCGATGTGTGGCTCGCGGATTTCAGGGCTATGCACAAGGAGGCGCAGAGCCGCGTGCAACTGGCCATGCGGATCAGCAGTTCGAGTTCGGCCGGGGTGAGACGCGACAACACCGCGTGCTCGAAGAAGTCAGCGAAGTCGCAGGCGTCTTGCGCGCCGTATAGAAGGGCCGAGGCGAGCGCCTGAGCGGAAGCGGGCCGGTCGTGCGTGACTTTGCGTTTTTTGAGCTGTGCGGCAAGCCTTTGCAGGCCGGTCACCCAGCCGTCGGCTCGTTCATGAAGTCGGCGCGCGTCGCGCCGGTCGACGTCGCCAAGTTGCGCGCGGAGCAGGGACTCCGACTCGGCGGCGCTAAAACGCAGGTCGCGCGCGCCGAGTTCGAGCAGCAACCCCTGGTCGCGCGGGCGGCCCAGCGAGAGCGGCAAGGTGGAGCGCGACACCAGCACCAGGTGCAGATTGGGCGGCGCGAAATCGAGCAGCCATTGCAGGCTCGCGTGCTGACCCGGGTGGCCTACATGGTGAAGGTCGTCGAGCACGAGCACGACGTCGTTCGGATGCCTGCCTATTCCTCTTGTCAGCGCGATGAGGTTGCGTTGGATGGCTGCTTCATCGGCGTCGTCCTGATGGGCCAGGCGGGCTTGCTGGCACACCGCCGGTCCGAGCGGCGCAAGGCTCGCCGTCAGGTCGGCGAGAAACCGTGTGGGGTCGTCGTCTTCTGCGGCGAGGCTGAGCCACGCCACGTCGAAGCCGAGCGCAAGCAGCGCTTCGCGCCAGGCGATGGCGAGGTTGGTTTTGCCGCAACCGGCGGGCCCCTGAATGACGATGCAACGTTTGCGCCGCGCGTCGAGCAGTTGTGCAAGCAGACGTTCGCGCGGCACGGCCCGCGTATTGCCGCGCGGGGCGACACAACGCGGGTTAGGCCCGGCTTCCGGGGCGGCGGGAGTCTGGCTTTGATGGGGCCTGGCGAGGCAAACGTTCTGCGACATGGTGACTGCGCTTTGCGTCCCGCGACACACTGCGCCGATGGCAGAAGCACCGCTGACAGAAGCTTCGGGACGAAATGATAACCGGCCAATTGTAGCCTGGCGGCTGTCGCGGATTTCCATCCAGATGGGTGCGACACCTGTTTATCGATGTCCGATTTGTTTCGTCATCCCGATAAAAAGCGATCCATGTAGATCATCGACTCGGGGTATTCCCGGTCCCACCCGGTTCGGGTAGGTCATCGTGCCCGAGCGGGTTGCAATATGGCTCGCGAAGCACAACACAAAGAGAGGAGACATGCATGCGTTTGATGAGTCAGAGTATGTGCGGCGCGACGTTGATGTTCGCCGCGGGCGCCGCGCTAGCGCAATCGAGTGTGACGTTGTACGGGGTGGCGGACGTGTTCGTCCAGTATCTCGACAACGGCGGCAAACATTCCTGGTCGGAGCGCAGCGGCGGTTCGACCGGGTCGCTGTTCGGCCTCAAAGGCAATGAGGACCTGGGCGGCGGACTGAAAGCGGTGTTCGACGTCGAGACCGGCTTCAACATCAACAACGGTGCGTATTTCGCCGATACGTCAAGTCTGTTCTACCGGCAATCCTGGGTCGGGCTCAAGCACGACACGTATGGCTCGCTCACGTTCGGGCGGCAGTATCAGCCGAGTTTCTGGGCGGTGTATTTCACCGACCCGTTTCGCGGCAACGAAGTCATGTCGCCGCTCGCCGCCGCCGACCTCGCCGGCGCGACCGACCGGGCCACGCTGGCGACCCAATACGTGTCGGGACGCACCAGCAATTCGATCGTCTACCAGTCGCCCGATATGCGCGGCGTCAAGGTGTTCGCGATGTACGGCATGCCCGCGACGTCGACTCAACCGGTGCAGGTGTCTTCCGGCTCGATGATCGACCTGGCCGCCAACTATTCCGGTTATGGTTTCTACGCGGGCGCGGGCTACCAGTATCAGCACGGTGGGCGCGAGACGGCTGGGCTGGTGGCCGCCGCCCCGAGCATGCTGACGAGCTTCGACCTGATGGCCACCGAGCATTTCAGCGCCGCGCTCGCTTACCGGATCGGTATCGTCAATCTGCAGGCCAACTATTCCTACAACCGTTCCAAAGATCCGGCGCCCGGTGCGGTCGTGACGGTCACGCCGACAGTCGCGCTGCCACTTGCGTCGCTGGTGCACTCGTACAGCATCGTCGAAGTGGGGGCGACCATCCAGGCGAGCCCGGTCGATGTGATCGAGATTGCCGGCATCCAGCGCAACGTTCGTGGCGTGCACGACAACACGTCCGGTATCGAACTCGGGCTCGATCACAACCTGTCGAAACGGACGAGTCTCTACCTGCGCGCGGGTTATCTGAAGAACAACGGCAGCGCGAATATGAGCTGGCCCGGCGTTACCGGTGTAACGGGCGGCTCGAAGCAGATTCTCGGGGTGGCAGGCATGTCACACCGCTTCTGACAATGGGAGAAAACTCATGAAAACGACCCATGCAATTGGAATTGCCGGGTTCCTCACGCTGTTGCTGCTGGCAGGCAGGGACGCGATGGCCCAGGAAAGCAGCGCGGCTGAGGCATCGGAGCCTGCTACGTCCGATTCGAAAGCCAGCATCGCACCCGGCAGGACCGCCGACCGCGCGTTGCAGAAAAACGTACTCCGTGCGCTGAGCCGCACGAAAGGCTTGCGCGTCGCGACGATTACCGTACGCGCGCGCGACGGCGCCGTGATACTCGAGGGAACCGTGCCGGAAGAATCGCAGGTCGGTCTGGCGACTCAGTCCGCGGAGAAAGTGCAGGGCGTGAGGTCGGTGACGAATGCGCTCACCTTGTCGACGTTCTGAGGGGAAGGGTGTCGAGGGCTTCTCTGCCCTCGACTTTTCCTGGCGCGCGGTGGCGGTGAGTACCTGCGGTGTGTACCTCCGGTGTGTACCTCCGGTGTGTACCTTCGGTGTGTACCTCTTACACCGTAATCGACTTGCACTCCAGATACTCAGCCAATCCTTCGGCCCCAAACTCCCGGCCGTTGCCGGAAGTTTTATATCCGCCAAAGGGCGCGGTGATGTCGAGCATTGCACCGTTCACGCGTACCGAGCCCACCCGCAAGCGCGCCGCGACGCGCCGCGCGCGCTCGACATTGCTCGTGGCAATGTAGCCCGCAAGACCGAAGTCGCTGTCGTTGGCGATGGCGATGGCCTGTTCTTCGTCGTCGTACGGAATCATCACCAGCACGGGGCCGAAAATTTCTTCGCGAGCAATGCGCATTGCGTTATGCACATCGGCAAAGACAGTGGGCCGCGCATAAAAGCCGCGCTCGAGTTTGTCCGGCCGCCCAAGCCCGCCGGCGACGAGCCGCGCGCCTTCTTCGACGCCCACGCGAATCATGCGCTGCACCTTGTCGAACTGCGCGCGGCTGGCCAGTGGGCCGATTTGCGTGGCCGGCTGGGTCGGGTCGCCCACGTTCAGCCCGTCGGCGACCGCGGCGGCGATGGCCGTCGCTTCCTCGTAGTGTTGCCGCGGCACCAGCATGCGCGTGGGCGCCACGCAGGTTTGCCCGGAGTTCACCATGCACTGCGCGACGCCGCTCGTCACGGCACTGCGCAGATCGGCGTCGTCGAGAATCAGTAACGGGGATTTGCCGCCTAGCTCCTGCGTCACCCGCTTGACCGTCGGCGCGGCGCTCATGGCCACTTCCACACCGGCACGCGTCGAACCGGTGATCGACACCATCGCCACATCCGGATGAGACGATAGCCGTGCACCGACCACCGCGCCTTCGCCGTCGATCAGGTTGAACACGCCGGGCGGCGTGCCCGCGTCGTGCAGGATTTCGGCGAAGATCCGCGCGTCCAGCGGCGCCAGTTCCGACGGTTTCAGGACGATGGTGCATCCGGCCGCCAGCGCCGGCGCCACCTTCGCGGTGATCTGGTTGAGCGGCCAGTTCCACGGCGTGATGAGCGCGACGACACCAATGGCTTCACGACGCACGTAACTGTTGGCGTGCTGGGTCTCGAAGCGGAAGCTGCGCAAGGTTTCCAAAGCCGCCTGCAGTTGCGCGAGGCCGATGCTCGCCTGCAGGTTCTTGCAAAGGGTAATCGGCGCGCCTATCTCCGCGCGGACGGCCTCGGCGATATCGTCGAGACGCGCGCGATAGCGCTCGATGATCCGTTCGAGTAGCGCGATGCGCACCTCCCGGCTGCTTTCGGACCAGTCCGGGAACGCGGCGTGGGCGGCGGCGACCGCGCGGTCGACGTCTGCGACGTTGCCCAGGGCGAGGCGTCCGGTGATGGCTTCGGTGGCGGGGTCGACCGTCTCCATCCAGCGCGCGTCGCCAGCGGGTTCGACCCATTTGCCGCCGATGTAGAACGTGTCCAGCGTCTTCATGTCGTGTCTCTCAGGTTGGGAAAAGTGCGTCTGACATGCGGGTGGACGATCAAAGCCCGACCGGCCGGTCGCCGACGATCGTCGCGCGCAACATGTGGCGCGGCGCCGGGAAATAGTCCTGTACCGCGTAGTGCTGGCAGGCGCGGTTGTCCCAGAAGGCGATGGTGTTGGGGCGCCACTTCAGGCGTACCTGATATTCGGGCGCGTGGGCCTGACGGAACAGGTAGTGCAGCAAGTCCATTTCCGCGAGTTTGTAGTCGAAGCCGAACCGGTACGACTGCGCGGTCACCCGGCCGTAGTTCGACAGATGGGTCGTGAAGGCTTCGTTGACGAACAGGATCTTCTCGCCGGTTTCAGGATGAACGCGCACCACCGGATGCGTGACCGGCGGAAACTGCTTGCGGGTCGCCGCGTGCTGTTCTTCGGGAATGGCGATGCCGAACAGCGGCAGGATGTCGTGCACCGCGTCGAGCCTCGCGATGCTTGCCTTGACGTCCGCCGGCAGATTGTCGTAAGCCGCCGCCATGTTGATCCACAAGGTGTCGCCGCCGACCTCGGGACATTGCACGCAGCGCAGCATGGAACCCATCGACGGAATTTCGCGCCACGACACGTCCGAGTGGTACAGGTTTTCGCGGCCGCGTTTCGACTCGTTGCGGCCGAGCACCACCAGTTCCGGATGGTCAGGATGATGCGGAAAGGCCGGATGCACTTCCAGTTCGCCGAAGCGGCGCGCCAATGCGACCTGTTGAGCGGCGCTGATGTCCTGATCGCGGAAGAACAGCACCTTGAATTGCAGCAGCGCGCGACGTAGTTCGGCACAGGTCGCGTCGTCCAGCGTCTCGCGCAGATCGATGTCGCGAATCTCTGCGCCGATGCCCGGCGTGACGCGTTCCACCGCGAATGGCCAGCTCGATTTATCTGCGCTGGGTCCGGTCTGCAGGGGGAGGGTTTGGGGGGCGTTCATTGCTGCTTGCATGTCTTGTCTCCATTTGACTTAGCGTCCACTTCCGTCCGTTTGCACGCGGCCGGCGGGATCGATGAGGGTGCGCCAGTGTCGCGTCAAGCCGTGGCGCGTGTGCCGATGCGCTCCAGCGTGGTCTGCGAGCGTGCCGGGTGCAGCCAGCGCAGAGCGGCGAGCGCGGCAGCGACGAGCAGGACGGCGTTGATCGCATAGCCGAGTTCATAGGCGTGGCTGCTGGTGCTGCCGTAGGCCTGCACGATCCGGCCCATCACCATGGGCGCGAGCGCCGCGCCGAGACTGGCGATGGCCGTGTGAATCGCGACCAGCGCGCCGCGCTGGACGTCGGGCACGATCTCGGCGAGCAGAGCGGGCGCCAGCGCGAAGATCAGCGTGGGCAGCGCGCAGGCGAGCGCCAGCAGCGCCACCTTGGAGAGCGGCGCGAGATCGACCAGCATGGGCACCAGGTAGATTGACGCGGCGACGACGGCGCTCAGACAGATGGGATGGACGCGTGCCCGGCGCGTGGACGCGCCGCGTCCCAACATGCGCTGCGAAAGCCAGCTCAACCCGAGGTTGACCGGGGTGGCCGATGCCACCACGATCGCGAAGCCGCGGCCCGCTTCCACCCCGTTGTAGCCGAGGCCTTTTTCCAGGTAAGTGGGCAGCCATGAGAGGCTGAGGCCAAGCGTCCAGTAAGCCGAAAAGCCGAGTGCGAACACGCAGAGCACAGACGGGTCGCCGAGAATCTTCCGGTACGGTAACCGCGCCGCCGCCCCTGCCGCTGCACTTGCCGCCGCACTTGCCGGCACGCGTCGCTCGCCGTTCGATCCGGTTGCGGCTGTCTTCGCATTCTCTTCGACGGTCGGACCTTCGCGGCCGAACACCAGCCACAGCACGCTCCACGCCGCGCCCACCGCGCCGAGCAGCAGGAAGTTGGTGCGCCAGCCCCAGTGGCGCGACACCAGTGGAATGAGCAGTCCGGCCAGTAGAAGCCCGACGGCCGCGCCCTGATTGATGATGGCGACCGGCAGGTTGCGCTTGCGGTCGGGGAACCACTTGTACAGCGCGTGCACCGAGACCGGAAACGACGGGCCCTCGGCCGCGCCGAGCAGCACGCGGCACACCAGCAGTCCGAGCGCGCTCGTGGCGATGGCCTGCGGAATTTGCAGCAGCGCCCAGCTGATGCCCATGGCGAGCAGCAGCCAGCGCGTCGGCACGCGATTGGAGACGAAGCCCACCAGCACCGTCGACGTGGAGAACAGCCAGAAGAAGCTGCCCGCAATCAGGCCGAATTTTTCCGGCGACAGTTGCAGTTCGGCGCTCAACGGGACGGCCACCAGCCCGAGGACGATTTTGTCGACGAAGTTGATGAGCGCGAGCACGGTGAGCAGCCAGGTGACCGTCCACGCGGACCGGGGCCGGGGCCATGATTCAGAAAATGCGGGCATGTCGACTCTCAGGTACGTGGAAAAGGTTTGCGCGAGCTAGGGGCAGCCGGGGAACGCCCCTGGATCACCCATCGATCCGGATCACGCTGCTAGCGCCACGGTAATGCGCGGGGTAGGGGTGGGAACCCACCCGGAACAGGTAGGCCAGGGAAAACCTTGGGCGCCTGGCCGCCATGTCGCGTGTGGGTCGGCCGGACGAAAAAAAAGCCTGCAACCGGGAAGGCTGCAGGCTCTGAACGCCCATCGGGGAGGGCGTCGAAGATGAAGGACTAAAAAATCTCAGAAGCGGTAGCTCACGCCCACCTGCACGACCGGATAAGCCTTGAAGCGCTGCACCTTGTCGTTGATGTACTGCTCCTGCTGATCGATGTTCGCCTGGGTGGTGAACATCGAATAGATCGCGGGAATGCTGTAGGCCGTGTGCGGGCGGCCGAATGCGACGCCGAGGTCGAAGGTCATGCCGAAGCCTTTCGAGACCGGCTTGTGTCCATAACCGATGCCGATGTAAGGCATCACCCGCGGCAGGGTCGCGGTGGCGGACGGCGCGTCGCCGACCGCCGGCACGTAGTCGTCGCCGATCTTGTAGTTGCCCTGGCTGTTCGGCACGGCGTGGGCGGTCAAGGTGTCGTCGTTGATCAGCGCGCCCGCCGTCAGGCGAAAACCGCTCGCCCTGAACGGAAACACGTCCAGATACAACCCGCCTTGCAGCAGCTTGAGGTGGCCGTCGTACTGGTTCTCGTTGACGTCGAACGAATGCGACAGGCCGAAGCCCTCGAATTCCGCATGCACGCCCGCCCACGAGTTCAGCGAGTACGCCGCGCCAATGCCGGCGCCGAGCGTGCCGCCGTGCACATACACTTCCTGCGCCTGAACGGTGCCCGCCGTCACCGTCGATAGTGCCAATGCAAGGGCCGCCGCCCTCGCCGTCCTGTGAATTACCTTGTTCACCACGCCATCCCCTGACTTGAAAACGTTTGCATGCCGGCGACTTTAAAGTGCGACGAAATGGTTCAAATCCAGGAGAAGCGGGGGTTTTGGGCGGGTTATCTCGCTCAAGTTTTACGTTTCGCGGCATTCGGAACAATTGACTTGCCGTCTTCAGGCAATCGGACCCCGGATTTTCTTTTGTCTGAAGGATTAGCGGCTTTTTAAGCGCCTGTTCGAGCGATTGGCCGAAGTCAGTCGCTTCGATAATGACCGTCGGGATCGACCCGTCCTGTCCGTTTGAGAGGCGGCGGGCGAGCGGGATATTTCCCTTCAAACATAAAAAGGCGCCTCGAGCGCCGCGTATTTCGCGAATGTCGCCCGCGTAGGCGCGACGGCAGTCTGAAAATCGGGGATTTCAATGTCTGGGTCATATAAGTCACGCCCGTCCAGCGTCGCGGCAATCGCCGCCATCATCGCCGCGAGCTGCCTCGCGAGCGCGTGCGGCGGCGGTGGATCGAGCAGCACGATAACCGTGAGCAACAGCGTCAGCGTGCTGAAGCTGTCTTCGGCGGTGCAGAGCGAGCATGTTGCGGAGTATGCGGGCGGGTTCGCGGTGGTGTCGGGACCCGGTATCGCGGCGATTTACACGGCGGCCGTGCAGCCGCTGTTACGCGGAGTCGGGAGTGGCACTAGCAGCACGGGCGGCACGAGCAGTACAGGCGGCACGAGCAGTACAGGCGGCACCGCAACAGCGTGCCCGGCGGGTGGCACGCTTTCCATCGCCGTGCAGAACCCCGGCGTAAGCAACCTGGCGGACGGTTCGACCGGCGCGCTGCAAACCGGCGAAAGCGTGACGATCGGCTTTGCGCAGTGTGCCGGCAAGCTGAAGGCGCCCGGCATCGCCGATGACGCTCCGATCAACGGCTCGGTGAACGTGCAGGTTCGGAGCACGACGGGTCTGGTGGGCAGCACGACGAGCGACTGGTCGTATAGCGCGGTCGAAACGGCGCAGGCGTTGACGTTGACGTCCCCCGGCGGCACCACCGTAATCGACGGAACCGTGGGCTACACGACGACATACGAAGCCAGCACCGGCGTGACCACAACCACGGCGAGCACCGCGAGCACGACCACGACCGGCGCCGCCTCGGCGATCAGCTTGCATCGTACGCAGACGGCGGCTTCAGGCGTGCTGAGCGGCGATATCGCGATCGCTTCGTTCGAATACACGCGCGTGCGCGGCGGCACGCCGCTCACGGATACCTTGACGGCCAGCGGCTCGATCAGCGTGAGTACGGCGGATGCGGTGCTCGACTTCAGCATGACGACACCGACGCCCGTGACGATCAGCAAAGGCGACCTGCAGGGCGGTGTGCTTCAGTTGACGACCGGCGATACGGTCGAAACGGTCACGTTGTCGGGCGAGTCGACCTTCGACATCTCGGTGAGCGCGAACGGTCAGACGGGCAGCTACACGGAGGACTCGGGCGATTTCCGCTCGCTGATCGGGGGATAGAAATAAAGCGGGGAAAAACGAGGCGGCGGCCCGCGCCGTGAACGACAGCAAAGCCGCCCGAAAAGCGCAGGCCGCAGCGCGGCATGCGCGTTCCCAACTTACTGCTTGATGCCTTCGGCCTGAATATGCAGCGTGGTCTTCATCTTGAAGCCATACGTCTTGCCGAAGTCGACACCGAAATCGTCGCGATTGAAGGTGCCGGTCGATTCCGTGCCGCACACTTCACGCTTGAGCATCGGGTTCGTGAAGCACTTGAACGACTCGATCTTCAGGTTGAGCGGCTTGGTGACGCCATGCAGCGTCAGTTCGCCGATCACTTCCACCGGCTTGTCGCCCTTGAAGCGGATTTGCGTGCCCTTGTAGGTCGCGGTCGGGTACTTGGTTGCATCGAAGAACTTGTCCGTGACGAGTTCGGCGTCGAGCTTGTCGTTGCCGATATCCACCGAGCTCATGTCGATCGTTACGTCCACCGTGCCGGTCTTCGCCGCACGATCCAGCACGACGGTGCCGCTGCTCTTCTTGAACTTGCCGCGCCAGATCGACACGCCGCCGAAGTGATCGGTCTCGAAGCTCGGGTACGTGTGGGTCGGATCGAGTTGATACGTGTCGGCGGCCATGGCGTTGACCGACAGAGCCGTAGCGAGCACGCCGGCGGCAAACAGGAATTGCTTTTTCAAGGTGATTCTCCAGATTTCAGAAAGAGAGGGAACGCGGTTGCGTGTCGGGAGTTGCGAATCGGAATCGGCGTTCGGGATTACTTCGACGAGACGAGGTGAAACTTGATGACGACTTCGTCGGCGACGACCGACGTGTCTTTCCATTCACCCGTACCGACATCGAATTGCGAACGCTTGATCGGCAGAGTGCCGTCGAACGTTTGCGTGGCGCCCTGGCTTGCAATCGTCACCGGCACGACGACGACCTGCGATTTGCCCTTGATGGTCAGCTTGCCGGTGATCTTGTACTGGTTGCCGCCGGCGGGCGCGATGCCGCTCGACACGAAGGTGGCGCTCGGATAGGTCGCGCTGTCGAACCATTCCTTGCCTTGCGCCTGCTTGTTGTAGTCGGCGGCGCCGAGGTCGTAGCTGCCGGTGTCGATCGACACGTTGGCGCTGCCGGCCGTCGGTTTGGCCGGATCGAACGTGAGTTGCGCCGAGAACTTCCTGAACTTGCCGTCGACCGGCACGTTCATCTGTTTCGTGGTGGCGACGACGGTGCTTTTCGCCATGTCGATACCGGCGTGCGCGAGGTTGGCGCCGAACAGCGTCAGGGCGGCAACGCCGGCGAGAACGGAGTGATGGAAGTTTTTCATGGTGGTACGCATCCTATCGAACCGGCGTGCACCGATTGCACGCCGTCTGGAATTTGATTGCCAACCGCAGGTAGCCAATCGCTTTTTTATCTGAATCGAGCTGTCACTTCGGGAACGGCAACATCCGGCCGAGCAGTCCGTCCCGGTCGATGAACTGGTGCTTGAGCGCGGCGAGCACGTGCAGGATCACCAGCACCAGCAGCGTGTAGTTCAGCCAGATATGCACGCTGCGCAGAACGACCTTGAGCGCATCGTCCGGGCCGATCAGCGTGGGCAGCGGCACGATGCCCAGATACACCACCTGGATGCCGGCCGCCGAACTGTACAGATATCCCGTGACAGGAATCGCCAGCATCAGCAGATACAGCAGGCCGTGCACTGCATGCGCCGCGCCCTTCTGCCACAAGGGCGTACCGTTCGCGAGCGGCGGCGCGCGATGCCCGGCGCGCCACAGCACCCGCAGCACGGCCAGCGCGAACACGGTGACGCCAATCCATTTGTGCCACGAGAAATACTTCAGCTTGGTCGGCGTGAAGCCGGGGATATCGGTCATGATCCAGCCGATATAGAAGCCGCAGACGATCAGCACGGCAATCAGCCAGTGCAGCGCGATGGCGGGTCCGCTGTAGCTGTCGGGAGCGGCAGGGCGATAGGTCATGCGTTCGTACTCTCGGGTCGTCGCGCTTGGTGGGGCTCAAGCTGCATGTGATTGCGGATGGTAGGGACGTCGATGAAAACTGACTAGGCGGGCACGGGAGAACAGATCGTTGTCGCCGTGACGCTAATGGGGTGCAAATATAGCGCAAACGGCTGACCGTCCGGTTACGGCGTCTGCGGATCGGGGTCGGGGCGCGCAACTTGCTGGGAGCTGCCGGCGCCGGTTGCACGCGCCGTTGCACACGCCGTTGCACGCGCCGTTGCACACGCCGTTGCACACGCGGGTTGCCCGCCTTCCGTTTTTCATCAGGTATGCTGCGCACCGACGCCGCTTACTCGCCATTCAATTTCCGGAGCAACTCGCCTTTGAATCCGATCTATCTTGCCTGGGGTATCGCCGCGCTCGCGACGGCTGGCGTCATCACGCGGCCGTTCAAGTGGCCGGAGGCCATCTGGGCCGTGGCAGGCGCGCTGCTGCTGGTCGTACTCGGCCTGTTGCCGCTGCCGCTCGCGTTCGAAGCGATCGGCAAAGGCACCGACGTCTATCTGTTCCTGTCCGGCATGATGCTGCTCTCCGAGGTCGGGCGCCGCGAAGGTCTGTTCGACTGGGTCGCCGTGCTGGCTGTCAATCATGCGAAAGGCTCACCGCGCAAGCTGTTCCTGCTGGTGTATCTGGTCGGCGTGGTCATCACGGCCTTTCTGTCCAACGACGCCGCCGCGGTCGTGCTCACGCCGGCCGTCTTCGCCGCCGCCAAAAAAGCCCGCACGCCGGCCTTGCCGCTGCTGTTCGTCTGCGCGTTCATCGCCAACGCGGCGAGCTTCGTACTGCCCATTTCGAATCCCGCCAACATCGTCCTGTACGGCAATCACACGCCCGCGCTCGGCGCGTGGCTGATGCGCTTCACGCTGCCCTCGCTGCTGTCGATCGTCGCCACCTACGCGGCGCTGCGCTGGACCCAGCGCGATGCGCTCGCCGGCACCTGCGAAGCCAACCTCGAGCCGCTGACCCTGTCCGCGAGCGGCCGTGTCGCGCTGGCCGGCATCGCGGTGACGGCCGTGGTGCTGCTGACCGTGTCCGCGTTCGACATCGAACTCGGCTTGCCTACCGCGATACTCGGCGCCGCGACCGCGCTGGTCGTGCTCGTCAAGGAACGCAAGTCGCCGCTGCCGATGATCCGCGAAATTTCGTGGAGCGTGCTGCCGCTGGTGGCGGCGCTGTTCGTGCTGGTGGAGATGCTCGATCACACCGGCGTCATCAAGGCGCTCGCCGCTCTCGTGCAGCGCGCCGCGCAACACGACGAGATGGGAGCGGCCGCGTGGGCCGGCGGCATCATCGGCTTCGGCAGCAATCTGATGAACAATCTGCCGGCGGGTCTGATCGCCAGTTCGACGGTGATGCAGGCGCACAGTCCCGAGCGCGTGATCGACGCACTGCTGATCGGCGTCGATCTTGGTCCGAACCTGTCGATCACCGGCTCGCTCGCGACTATCCTTTGGCTCAACGCGATTCGCCGCGAAGGCGAAGACGTGAGTTTCATGAAGTTTCTCAAGGTGGGCGTGGTGGTGATGGTGCCCGCGCTGGTGCTGGCACTGGCGGCGCGCATCCTGACCGGCTAAGCGTTTGCCGGACCGAAGCAGCGTCGCCGCTTCGTGTTGAACTGATCGAGGAGTTGCCGCGAGATGGATCGCCCTGCCCGAATCATCGTGCTCGACGATGAAGCCGAATTGCGCAACATGCTGCAGCGTTTCCTGCGCGGGCACGGTTTCGACGTGCGTATCGCCGAGGACGGCAGACGGCTCGACCGTTATCTGGAGCGCGAGCCGTTCGACCTGCTGGTGCTCGACCTGATGATCGGCGACGAGGACGGTCTCGCCATCTGTGCGCGGCTGCGTGCACAAGGACAAACCCTGCCCATCCTGATGCTGACCGCGAAGGGCGATCCGCTCGACCGGGTGGTCGGCCTCGAAACCGGCGCCGACGATTACCTCGCCAAGCCTTTTCTACCGCGCGAACTGGTGGCGCGAATCAACGCGCTGCTGCGGCGTCAACGCATGGCGTCGGGCGAACCCGGCAGCACCGCGCAGAAGGTGCAGAACGTGCGCTTCGGCGCGTTTACACTCGACCTCACGAAGCAGCAACTCGCCCGCGCGGGCGAGTTGCTGGAGGTGCACTCCGCGCAGATGCTGCTGCTGGTGGCGCTCGCCGCATCGCCGAACCGGCCGGTCAGCCGTGACAATCTGCTGGCGCGCGCGCGAGGCCGCGAGCACGACGCGCTCGATCGCAGCATCGACGTGCAGGTGCTGAGGCTGCGGCAGATGATCGAGGACGATCCGTCGAAACCGCGCTTCATCAAGACCGTGTGGGGTGTCGGCTATATGCTGGTCGCCGACATCGACGCATGAACGCATGAACGCATGAACGCACTCAACCGACGCCCGCTGCTGCGACGCTGGCTGCCGCGCACGCTGCTCGCGCGCAACATCGTCCTGCTCATCGCACTCGTGATGCTGAGCCAGGTGTGCGTGCTGGGTGTGCTGGTGCATTACGTGCAGCGGCCGCGAGTCGATCGTGCGGCGGCGGTGTTCACCACTTACGTGACGACGCTCGACGAGGTGCTCGCCGCTACGCCGCCTGCGGCTCGCGACGCGTTGACCGCGCGCCTCGACGCGCACTCGCAAGTGCCGGCGCTGGCCTTCCAGTCGCCGCCCACGGGTTGGCTGCGCGCGTATCGCACGTTGCAGCGCAACCTGTTTCTCGACCGTCTGCGTGCGCATCTGCCGGCCGATATGCCGGTGCAATGGCAGACGGTCGGCGGCCCGCTTCTGTGGATTCGCCTGCATGCACCGGCCGATGCGCCGCACGCGCCGTGCTGGATCGCCTTGCCGATTCCCGAAGACGCGCAAAACAACGGGCTCGACGCCGCCATTCTCGTGTCGCTCGGGTTGGGTGCGCTGGCGGCGCTGACCGGCTATATCCTGCAACGCCATCTGAACCGTCCGCTGCAAGACCTGACACGGGCCGCGCGCCGCGTCAGCGCGGGCGAACGGCCGGCGCCGCTGCCGACCGACGGTCCGACCGAAATCGCCGAGGTGAGCGGCGCCTTCAACCAGATGACGCAAGCGCTCCAGCAAGCCGACGCGACCCGCGCGCTAATGCTGGCCGGCATCTCGCACGACATCCGCACGCCGCTCACGAAGCTGCGTCTGGCCATGGCCATGGCGATCCCCGAAAGCAGCGACAGCAGCTTCGCGGCGGCCTCCGAGTCTTACCTCGATCAGATCGACACGATCCTGCAGCAGTTCATGGATTACGCGGGCAGCGGCGAACGCGAGGCGGTCGTGCGCGGCGATCTGAATGCGCTGATCGAACGGCTCGCCGGCGATTTTGCGGGCCTCGGGCATGAGTTCACGCTGTCGCTCGCGCGTCTGCCCTTGTTCCCATACCGGCCGATCGGCATGATGCGGCTGCTGATGAACCTCATGCAGAACGCGGTCGTGTACAGCGGCACGGGACTGTCGGTGCGCACGTGGATCGACGGCGTCGGCGCTGGCTCAGCGGTCGTTGTGGCGGTGGGCGATCGGGGGCTCAAGCTGTCGGCGCGGGAACTCGAGCGGCTGAAGGCGCCGTTTCAGCGTGGCCACAATGCTCGCTCGCAGAGCGGTGGGACGGGGCTGGGTCTGGCGATCGTCGAGCGGATCGCCCGTCTGCATGGCGGCGGCCTGCAATTCCACGAACGGGAGGGCGGCGGGCTGGAAGTGCGGGTCGTGCTGCCGCTTTTGGGTTGATGGTGGATTGAACGTAGGTTCAGGGTCGATCGAGCCACGCATCCAGTCCGACGCGAAAGGCCACGCCGGCAATCACCGGCACGGTCATCATCAGGATGATGCCGAAGTTCGGAATCTGGTCGCCATAGGTGAGCGGTCCATACAGCACGATGACCGACACGATGGCGAACACGACGACACCGACGGCGACCATCAACAGATTGCGCGCCGGCACCGGCAGCTTCTTGCGGCGTAGCGGAGCGGGCGGAGTGTCGTCGTGTTGAACGGGCATGCTGGGTCTCGTGGCTTTGGACAATGTGCGGCGCAACGGTTGGCGCAGGCAGTTGGAACGGGTGCGGGCGCGCTTATCGCAAACAGATCGCGGCGCGTGATTCGCATCATACCCGGGCGCACACGACGTCCGCACTTTGTGTGGGAGCCCGTGCGCGGCCCCGGCTCGAACGGGCAGCCGTCTGCTTACACATCGTAAGGCGCGCTTCGTGCTCGGGTTGCAGGAGTTGGCCGTGCCAACCGGCGGCGGCTAAGTCCCGCAGCACGCCGGATCCGAACACCTTTACCTCGTGAAGCTCAAGATGCCGAAGAAGAACACCGCCCGCAGCAAGCTGCCCAAGCCCGATGCCCGTCAATCTCTGCTGATCTCGCGCCGTAACGCGAGGATGGCGCGTTCGGCGCATGCGTACGTGCGCGGCAATACTAGCAAGTTCTACGAATGGCTCGACCAGATGGATAGCCACGCGCTGCCCGAGGGACCGGCCATCTGGATTTGCGGCGACTGCCACACCGGTAATCTGGGCCCCGTCGCCGATGCGCAAGGACGTGTCGAAATCCAGATACGCGATCTCGATCAGACGGTGATCGGTAATCCGGCCCACGACCTGGTGCGGCTGGGTCTCTCACTGGCGACTGCCGCGCGCGGTTCCGATCTGCCGGGCGTGATGACCGTGCGGATGATGGAAGCGCTCGCGGAGGGTTACGAACGGGCCTTCGACGCGAGTGCAGACCCAGGTGCAAAAAACTCAGATATCAGAGACGCGGACGCGAAAGCACCCTCGAACGGCTCCGCCGATCTCGTCGAGACGCCCAATGGCAAACCCGAAGCCGTCCGCGTCGTGATGAAGGAAGCGGTGCGCCGGTCGTGGCGGCATCTCGCCGAAGAACGTATCGAAGATATCGAGCCGAGCATTCCGCTCGGCGCACGCTTCTGGCCGCTCGCGAAAAGCGAGCGTCGCGAGATCGACACGCTGTTCGAGAAGCAGTCGCTCGCGCGGCTCGCCACCGTGCTGCGCGGCCGGGGCGATGCCGCTCAGGTCGAAGTGCTGGACGCCGCGTACTGGGTGAAGGGGTGCAGTTCGCTCGGTCGTCTGCGTTATGCGGTGCTGCTCGACATCGACGGCGCGGCAGTGGAGGGCGACGATCTCTGTCTGATCGACATCAAGGAAGCGGCGCAGGCTGCGGCGCCGCGTTATGCCGGCGTGCGCATGCCGCGCGATAACGCCGAACGGGTGGTCGAAGGAGCGCGGCATCTGTCGCCGTTGCTCGGCGAGCGGATGCGCGCGGCGCGTCTGTCGGACCGCGCGGTGGTGATCCGCGAACTGTTGCCGCAGGACATGAAGCTGACCATCGAGCAGTTGACCCGCGACGAAGCCATGAAGGCCGCGCGTTTTCTGGCGCGGGTCGTAGGCCAGGCGCATGCCCGTCAGATGGACGCCGGGCAGCGTCGGGCGTGGCTGACCGAGTTACGCCGCAACCGTTCGAAGACGCTCGACGCGCCGGGCTGGCTCTGGAAAAGCATTCTGGAACTGGTGAGCAGCCATTCGGTGGGCTATCTCGAACATTGCCGTCGCTACGCGATGGAGCGGGACGGCAAGCGCTAGGCGTTCGTCTGCCCGAGGCGCGGACGGAAAAACCGCGGCCTCGGGCAATGCAGTTGGAACTGCCGCTCAGTTCGACAGCGACAGATACGGCGAAACCAGCGGCGTCGGCGGGAACGGCTGCACGCCCGTCTGCTTGCTGAAGCTATACCGCAGATACACCGCCGCGAGCCATTCACGGTACTCATAAGCGTTGCCGAGCGAAGCGGTCGCGCCGAACGCCAACTGCGGCGCCAACTGATATTCGCCGACTGCACTGAGCGAGTACGACACGCCGGTCTTGCTCTGACCCGGGTACACAGCCGTCGTACCGGTGCCGACGAACGCCGCGTTGGCAGCCGCCGCGGCCTGGCGGCCGGAGCCGTCGTTCAGCGGGAAGTAGTTCGACGCGTCCTGACGATAATGCTGCACGCCGATGGAGCCCTTCACGTCATAGGTGAACGGTCCGTTGCGGCCGCTCCACTCGACCGGCAGGTTCAGGATCACATATTGTTGCGGGCTGAAATAACCGCCCTGACCGTAGGTGAAGTACGACAGGTTCTTGTCGTAGGTCATTAGCGTGGTGTTCACGCCGACCGTCAGCGTCTGGTCGGCGTCTTTCAGCAGACGGGTATAGATGCCGCCGCCGCCCTTCACCGCACTGTTGCTCACGACGTTGGTACCCTGGTAGAACTGGTACGAGCCGTTCACGTACAGACCGTTGGTGCCGTCGTCCCAGGCGAGGCTGGCGAGGCCGCCGTTCGACGTTACGCCGCCCCATTCGAGACCGGATGCCTGGTCGTGCGCGCCTGCATACGACAGCAGACTGTCGGTGACCGCGCGTCGCGCGACGGCCAGCGAGTACGACACCTTGTCGGTGACTGCGCCGTTGAATTGCGCGCCGCCCACGATGTTGGTCTCGCGGAAGCCGATCGGCGTGACGCCGACGTCCGCGCTGATATTGCGGCCTTCGTAACCGACCGACAGGCCCACGCCGCTGGCGGTCTGGCTGCCGTAATTGTTGGTGCCGGCGATGGCCGCGGTTTCCGAATTCGTGCTCGATAGTCCGGCGCCGAAGCGCGCGAGTGTCGCCACGTTGCCCGACGCGGTGCCGGCATCGAGCGTGACCGGCGTGGCCGTCACGACGACGTGGCCGTTGCCTGCGGCGATGCGGCCTTGCACGGGCGCTTCGATGTCGGTGACCGACGACAGACCGTCCTCGCCGGAACGATTGCGGAAAACGATCCCGCCCGACACCGTGCTCGACTGCTCGCGGTTGATCTGCGCGAGTTCTTCGGCGACGCCGAGCGTCTGCGTGTTGGCCGTGGACGGCGGCGTGGGCGCATAGCTGCCGCCCGCGGCAGCGGGCTGCGCGTAGTAGGGCTGTGGCGGCTGTGGAATGTACGGCTGCTGCTGCGCGTACTGCTGCGGATACGGTTGATACTGCAGTGCGTAGCCCTGCTGTTGCTGCGGATAGGCCTGCTGCGCGTAGTACGGCTGCTGTGGCTGCGCGTAGCGTTGCTGCGTCTGACGCGGATAGCTCGGGGCGCGCGCGGTCGTCGTGCTATGGGTGGTCGTCTTCGGTGCGGTTTTCGTGACGGCGCGTTGTGTCGTCCTGCGCTGGACCGGATACGGTTGCGGTTGCATCGCACCGGTCTGCGCTTCGCGGGCAGCCGGGGACATCGGCCACGGAGTCGCTGCATAGCCGTCCGGGGCGCCGTATTGTTGCTGCGGGTAGCCTTGTTGATAGCCCTGCTGCTGATACGTCTGCTGCGGATACTGCTGATACTGGGCTTGCTGCTGATACTGCGGCTGTTGCTGATACTGCGCCTGATAGTTCTGCTGCGGATACGCCTGCTGTTGAGCGTAGCCTTGCGGCTGCGGATAACCCTGCTGCTGCTGATACTGAGCCGGCTGCTGATACTGGCCCTGCTGTGCATACCCCGGGTTGTACTGAGCCGGGTTGTACTGCGGCTGTGACTGAGCCTGCGACTGCACCTGCGCCGCGCCCTGTCCCGGATACGGTTGCAGCGGCGCACCCGACTGGCTCGACCCGGTGTTCTCCTGGCCGTAGCCGCTCGAGTCGCCATACGCATCGTCGCCCGGAACAGTTGCGCTGCCATAAGGCATCCCGCCCGGTGCGGCATTCGGCGAATAAGGCTGGCCCGGAGCCCGCGACGGGGTACCGTAAGGCGCAACATAAGGCGCCACATAAGGCGCGGGCTGCGAAGGCGGCGGATAGTTCGGCACGGTCTGTGTCGGCAAGGAAGACTGCGAATACGGAAGCGTCGCCCGCGCGGCATTGAAGCCGCCGGCGGACGCGGAGTTGTCAGCACTGGCCGACGCGGGTACGGCGGTTTTGCCTTCGAAAGGATTAGTGCCCGGCAGCGGCGTCGCGCCGATCCGGCGCATCGCCACTTCCCAGCCACGCGGCACGTTGCCCGCGCTCGCGGTGCGGGGCGAATTCGGCATCAACGGCGTGTTCGCGGCGATCAGCGAGCGTTGCAGATACGTCGCGGCCAGCGACAGCTTGCCCTGGGCGCGATACATGCGGCCGACGGTCGCCAGCACGCTCGGGTCGCCCGGCGCGGCGGCGAGCGCCTGTTTGGCGAGCGTCTCCGCATAGTTGAACTGCTTCGCGCCGACTGCGGCAGGAATGGTCGCCTGCAACAGGCTCAGGTCGTCGGGACGGCGTTGCAGCGCGGCGCGATAACTCGCGAGCGCGTTGTTATCGTCGCCGGCGCTCGTGTACAGACGTCCGAGCGCGGCCTGCAGATCGGGGTTGTCGGGCATCGAGGCGAGCCACGGCGCGATCACTTCATAAGCGCTAGCCAGATCGCCGCTAAGCCGCACCGTATCGCATTGCTTGATGACGATGCCGACATTCAGATTGCCGAAGTCGGTGCGTTGCTGCGGCGTGAGCGGCATGGCGGCGAGGCGGCGCATCACCGGGCCGAGTTCGGCGTCCTGCTGGGCCGCCGACAGGATGCCCGCGTATTGCAGCAGCAGATCGGTATTGCCCGGCGCCGCGCTCATCGCGCTGCGCACGAGGCCGAGCGCGCGGGTCGGGTCTCCCGCCTGCTGGTAAGCACCGGCGATCACGCCGACCAGTTCGGGACTGTTGCCGGCCACCGGTTCGGCGGCGCGCAGGGTGGCGAGCGCCTGCTGGTTCTGACCGTTCTTCGCCATCCGCGTGGCGAGGTCGGCCTGTTGATGCACCCACAGCCGATGCTGCAGCACGGTCATCGCGTCGGTACGCTGGGCGGCCGGAATCCGGTCGAGTTGCGCGAGACCCGTCGACCAGTCCTGTGTTTCGGCGGACAACAACGCGCTTGCATACAGCGCGTCGGTCATGTCCGGATGCGCGGCGAGCAGGCCGTCCATCATGCTGCGGGCGTTGGCGACCGCCCCCTGACGCACGTAGATGCGCGCGAGGTCGAGACGCAGCCACGGATCGTCGGGCGTATTCAGCAGCGCGTCTTCGAACAGACTGCGCGCGCTGCCCAGATCGCCGCGTGCTTCGGCAGCACGCGCCTGAGCGGCCTGTGCTTCGCCACGCAGACGGTTGATGCCGCCGGCCTTCGACTGCTGTTCGGTGTTCAACTGATTGGCGAACTGCAGCGCTTCGTCGCCGCGGCCTTGCGCGGCGAGCGAGCCGACCAGTCCGCGGATCGCATCGGGATTGTCGGCCTGACGGCGCAATGCCATCCGGTACGCCTGTTCGGCGCCGGCCGGATCGTGATTCGCGAGCAGCATCTCGCCGAGCAGCACCTGCGCGGTGACGTCGGACGGATTCGCCGCGATCGCCCGTTCGAACAGCGACTTGGCCTGCGCGAACTGACCGTTGCTGCGCGCGCCGATCGCGTCGCTGGTGTAGCTCCAGTAGGTCGCGCTGTCGAGCGCGGTTTTCCAGCGCGCCGGATTGCCGCTGCGCGACGCACGTTCCAGATAGTTGCGCGCCTCGGTGAAATGCTCCTGTTTCAGTTCGACGATACCCATGCCGCCGAGCGCGTCGGTGTCGTTCGGGCTGTTCGCCAGCACCGCAGCAAACTTGCTGCGCGCGGTAGCGACGTCGTTGCGATCGAGCGCGGCGAAACCGTCGCCGACCGTGCGGCCGCGCACGTCGACACTCGCGCCCGCACCAGCGCCGGCCTGCGCGCTGTCGCGCGCGGATTTGTCCTGCTGCACCATCGAATCGAAGCGCGCCTTGACGGCGGCGTCATCGGGCGCGGCTTGCAGATAGGCCTGATACAGCGCGGAGTCCGACGGCCGCGCGTCGAGCCACAACAAGGCCTGGCGCCAGCTTTTTTTCGCCGGTGCGCCCACGCTGCTGTCGGCGCTCAGTTTTTGCAGCCGCGCGATACCGTCGCGACGCGTCACGTCGCGATAAGTGAGGTGCTGCGCGTAGGCGAGGCCGAAGCGCGGATCGTTCGGGTTGTCGCGCGCGAGCTGTTCGAGGCCGCGGCGCGCCTGATCCCAGCCCTGCGGTGTCGCCGAGAGGGCCTGGTAATACTCGAGTTGCAGTTCGGGCGTGGCCGGCTTGCCGTCCAGCGCGCGCTGATATTCCTGCACGGCGCTGGCGCTCTGGCCGGCTTGCGCGAGGCGCCGCGCGTCGTTCACGGTCTGATCGCGCTCGCTCGATTCACCGAGCCGGCGGCCCAGTTCGTCGATGCTCGGATAAGTCGGCGCAACCGCCTTCAGACGCGCGAGATATTGCTGGGCGCCCGCACCGTCCTTGCGGTCGGCCATCACCATGCCCATCCCGAACAGCGCGTCGGGCTGCTTCGGATCGATCCGCAGCACTTTGAGCCAGGCCTGTTCGGCAAGGTCGCCGCGCTGATGCGACTGCCAGTACTTGCCCTGATCGATCAGCACACTCAGCGGATCTTTGGTGGCCTGCGCGAGCGCGTCGGGCGAGGCCATCGCCACGCAGCACACGGCGGTAACGCTCAGCGCCACCTGTAATGTACGCAACGGGCGCAACGACATCGCGAGGGTGGTCAGGCGCATCCATTTCTCCAGGCAGGCACGAGGCGGCCGGCTTCGTCGAAGCGATAGCGGCCGTCGATGAAACCCGTGCCGAACAAGCCCAGCACACGATCGTAGTAAACCGGTTCACGGCCCGGCACCGACACGTCCAGCGCGCTCAGATGCGTGCGCGCGAGGCCGAGGCCGTGCTCGTCGCCGAGCGATCTGAAGTACGGCGCAAGCGCGCCCCAGTAGCTGAGCGGCCCTTCGCCGCTCGCCGCGCCGCTGGTGGACGACACCTTCTCCGGCGGATAGCCGTTCTGCGCGACGCGCGCGCGCATGCCGCCGAGCGCCGCGAGCCAGGGCTTCGCGAGACGGTCGGCGGGCGAGGTGAGGCCGGCCCACAGATACGTGCGGATGGCGTCGTAGCTGCCGACGTCGCCGTTCTTCGGGTCGACCACGAACTGGCCGTTCTGCCAGGCCGCCCAGTCGGGCGCGAAGCCTTGCGGCGAAGTCGTCTTGACGAGCTTGTAGGCGCTGTCGGCGAGCCGGTTCCACGGGCCGCCGGGCTGTGCCTGAGCGAGCGCGCGCAGCACCGGCAAGGGCAGATAGCTCGGGTTCATCCGCGTGACGCCGTTTTCGACGAAGCCTTGCGGTCCGGGCAGCAGCATCGGGCCGACACCCGACAGGCTGGTGGTTTCCTGGCGCGCGATCTGTGCGGCGAGCGCCATGCCCAACTGCGTATAGCTCGCGTCCTGCCATAAACGGCCGGCTTGCAGCAGGTCGTAGGCAATCCACAGGTCCGAGTCGGCGGCGGAGTTCGGGTCGAGCACGCCGAAGCTGCCGTCCGGTTTTCTGCCCCATTGCCAGGCCGGCAGCCGCACGTTCTGGCCGTCGAACTGATTGCCCGCGAGATTGCTGCGGGTCCAGCCGAGCAGCCGGTCGAAGGTCGCGCGGTCGTTCGCGACCAGCGCGAAGAACATCGCGTACGACTGGCCTTCCGAGGTGGTCTGCTGGGTCGGCGTCGAGTAGTCGACCACGCGGCCGTCGGCCTGCACGAAGCGTTCGACGAACAGCCGGTAGCCGGTCCAGTCGCCGCAGGCGCCGGGCGCGGGGGCCGGCGCGCTCTGCGATACCTTCATGATGCTGGCCAAACAAGTAGACGCCGCCAGTCCTAGTCCTAGTCCTACGCCCAGGCCTAGCGTCAGCGCCACGCCGATCTTTCTGTTGAGTCGAACCTGCATAACTGTCCTGTTAATCCCTCAGGCGGCGCGCGGCGATGCCACGCAGCGTCCGGTAGAACACGCCGGCGATGACCAGCGCGGCCAGCACGCCGCCCAGCATCAGCAGCAGCGGATGCGACGACAGCGCCCAGCGCAGATACTCCTGCGGCGACAGATGGCCGATGTAGTACACCTCGCCATTCGACGTGATGGTCACCGTGCGGCCGTGGATCACGGCCATCGCGCCTTGAATCTCCGGCAGCACGTCGGAGTCGAGCAGGGCGGCCGAGAGATCCGCGTCGGACTGGCCGGCCGCGCTCACCAGCGCGACCGCGCTGCGGTCCTTCTGCAACGGCGACTCGAAACCGGTCAGGAGCGCCGCGCCGTTCGAACTCACGAGCGTCAGGTCCGCACGGGCCGGCGCGCGTTCGACACCGCGCTCGCCATGCCACCAGTCTTCCAGTTTGAAGACCACGTCGGACAGCTGGAACGTGCGCGAATCGCCGTCGCTCGAGAACGGCATCGACTTGGCCCAGCGTTGCAGCAGCGGCTGCTTGCCCGGTGCGCCGAAAATCAGCAGGTCCTTGTTGGCGAGGCGGTCGACGTCGTCGGCGCCGGCCACGGTGACGCCGGTGACCGGATAGCCGGTCGACGCGCCCATGCGGCCCATCGTCAGCAGATACAGGCTGTAATCGCTCGAATCGGCGTCGTTCGGCAGGATGACCGCGGTTTGCGACAGGTCGGCCATCCGCGTGAACGGAAAGCCGCTATTGGCGAACGCGGCCAGATCGGGCAGCGCCATGTAGTGCGGAAACGACGACAGGTCGATGGTCGAATTCGGGTCGATTGCGCCGACCACATTGTCGAGCAGACGGCCATGACATTCGCCGGTGTTCGGGATGTCGTAGTAGAAGTGCAGGCGCAATTGCGTGCGCGGCGTCAGCAGCAGCGGCGGAATATGCAGCATGCGGCGCGCTTCGGCGGTGCCGTCGGGCAGGATGTTCGCGAAGTAATGGCTCAGTTCGAACACCGACGCGGATTCGGCGGGAATCGGCAAGGACTGCACGAAGCCGTTGTTGACGCTGACGTTCAGCGACGAGCGGTCGCGCTGCGGGCGCACGGTGTAGCGGTAGCGCAGGTCGATCGGCGCGCCGTCGGTGTGCCACATGAACAGGTCGGGCGGTACGCGCAGGTTCACGTGCACGGCGTCGGCGTCGTAGCCCGACACGCTCAGGTCGCGCGCGTCGGCCAGTTCGCCGAAACGCACCGCGCGGTTGGTGGGCAGCCAGTTCGGCGCGTCGTACGGCTCGCGCGGCAGCAGGTCGTTCAGACGCGTGATGGTCGCGCTCGGGCCCGACAGCGTGTTCTGACCGATACCGAGCGTGCTCGCGGCGGTCTTCAGTTCCGCTTCCGTGCGCCCGAGCACCAGCAGCAGCTTGCCGCGCGCCGGCGCTTCGCGATCCACCACGGCGATGGTCGGACCGGAGATCGCGGGAATCGCGATGCCGGACGGGCGGTTGTCGTCGGTGGCGAACACGACGGCGTTACCCGACAGCGGCGCGTTGTCGAGTTGCGACGGGAATACCGCGCCGCGATAGCCGGCCAGTGCGCCGAACCACGACGCGACGATGCCGCCCGCTTCGAGCGTGCCGGGACCCGGATGCTGCGGGAACACGAACGGCAGTTCCAGACGCCGCACGTCGCGTCGATCGAAGAACGGTTGCGGCAACGCGGCCAGATCCGGTTTGGTCGCGAGCGACGCGTAGGTCAGGTCGAGCGAACTCGCATTGCTGACGGTCGCCCACAGCGCGGAGTTCGCCGGGTCTTCGCAACTGGTCGTGTAATGACCGATCAGTTGCACGTTCAGGTGGTTGAATTCGGTGATGAAGCGCGGATCGATCGACACGTCGCGCGCCACCAGCATGCCGGCCTGGTCGTGCGGAACCGGCAGCGTCGCGGCCGTTTCGCCGTTCACCAGCACTTTCAGCTGGGAGATATTGGTGAGCAGCGCGGGCGAGTAGCTATAGACCAGATGCAGGATCGCGCCGGTCACCACTTCGTCGTTGCGCACCGAAAACGCCACGCCGTTCTGGCCGTCGACGCCGCGCAGTTGCAGCGGGTCGAGCGCGCCGAGATCGGCGAACGTGAGGGTTTGACGGCGGCCGCCCGGCACTTGCGTGCCCGGTTCGGCGGTGGTCGGGGTCCGGATGCCGAGCGCTTTGACCGACGAGGCGGCGAGCGCGGGCGTCGGCGTGGCCAGTTGCGGCTGAGCGATCGCGTTCGGGTCGTAAGTAACGGCGGGGCTCGGCGCGGGGACGCTGCCCATGCCGGTCGCGACGGAAGTGGCGCCGGCCGATCCGCCGACCGGGCCACCCGGCAGCGGCGCGGCAAGCGTCGCACCGGCTGCCGGTGCGGCGGTGCGGGCGTTGCCCGAGTTGCCCGTGCTGGACGAGTTACCGGCGCCGCCCGTGGTCGCGGCCACCGTTTCCGCGGCGCTCGCCAGCGGCACGGCCAGCGCGCTCAGCGCCGTCTGCAGCGCGAGCCAGCAAGCTACGCCGCGCATGAACCGTGGCGAAGCGGGGCGGCCGAACAGGCCAGTCGAGGACCCCGACGACGCGCCCGCTTCATTGCGCTCGTGAGCCGAGCGTTCGATGTTGTTCTTCGCCATCCTGTTGCGCATAGATCAGTCTTTGGTCTTTAACTTTTTGACGTCCACCGGACGGCTTTTCATCGAAGTCTTGATGTCGGCATACAGATGCTCGAACAGCCCGCCGATGCCGCGCGCGCCCACCGTCAGCACGTGCGACAGACCCCGTAGCGGGGTGTCCTGCTGCCGGCCTTCGGCCCAGCCGGTCCAGGCATCGGCGCGGGCGAACGTGGTCTTGACGAATTCGTATTCCTGCTCGCGGGTGAGCGCCGAGAAGCGCAGACCCACGCGCCCCGGTGCCGTGAAACCGACGGTCGCGGGGAACGCGTATTCCTCGTCGCCGCGAAACAGCGAGACCGTGACGTGCTCGTGCATCGGCACTTCGATCTTGCCCGGCAGGGCCACGCCCACGCCGCCTTCGGAGTAGTCGATGGTTTCGCACGCGAGCGTGCGGCCGGTCGAGAAGCGCAGCATCACCGGCATCTTCATGGCGACGCGGTGCACCGCGCGAATCTGCCGGCGCTCGCTCGCGGCGGCGACGCTCGCGCCGAGAATCAGCATGTTGTAGGTGGTCCAGCCGAGATTCAGCACGGTGGTTTCCACCACGCTGCGCTGATGCCAGTTGAAATAGATATGGAACAGCCCGAACACGAAGCCGATCAGGTTCAGCAGCAGCAGGAACAGGTACGGCCGCGAGATCGCCCAGTCGAAGTAGTTCTTCTCGATCTGGCCGCCCTTGGCCGTCACGTTGAACTTGCCGAGCTTCGGGTTGATCAGCGCGAGCAGGGTCGGCGCGGTGATGTAGGACGCCAGCACCGACTCGTAAACTTCGGCCCAGAACGAATGCCGGAACGAGCGCTGCATGCGCGAATTGGTGATGCTCGCGTGCATCATGTGCGGCAGCGCGTAGATGGCGATGGTGCCGGCGGCAGCCTGAATCACGTGCGCGTCGAAGAACAGGTACGACAGCGGCGCGGTCAGGAACACCAGACGCGGAATGCCGTAGAAGAAGTGCATCATCGCGTTCAGATAGCACAGGCGCTGTCCGAGTTTCAGCCCCTTACCGGCGAGCGGATTGTCGATCCGGAAAATCTGCGTCATGCCGCGCGCCCAGCGAATCCGCTGACCGATGTGGCCGGACAGACTCTCGGTGGCGAGGCCGGCCGCCTGCGGAATCGACAGATACGCGGTGGTGTAGCCGAGACGGTGCAGCTTCAACGCGGTGTGCGCGTCTTCCGTCACGGTTTCGACCGCGATGCCGCCGATCTCTTCGACCATGGTCCGGCGCAACAACGCGCACGAGCCGCAGAAGAAGGTCGCGTTCCACAGGTCGTTGCCGTCCTGCACGAGTCCGTAGAACAATTCACCTTCGTTCGGCACCTTGCGGAAGGTGCCGAGATTGCGTTCGAACGGATCGGCCGAGAAGAAGTGGTGCGGCGTTTGCAGCATCGACAGCAGCTTGTCGCGCAGGAACCAGCCGAGGCCGATTTGCAGAAACGAGCGGGTCGGAATGTGATCGCAGTCGAAAATCGCGAGATATTCGCCACTGGTGATTTTCAGCGCTTCGTTGATGTTGCCGGCTTTCGCATGGCGGTTGTGCGTGCGGATCGTCCAGTTGACACCGACTTCCTCGCAGAACGCCTTGAACTCGGGACGACGGCCGTCGTCGAGCACGTGAATCGAAATCTTCTCGGGCGGATAGTCGAGCGCGAGCGCGGCGAAGATGGTCGGCTTCACCACCGAGAGCGGCTCGTTATACGTCGGGATGAACACGTCGACGCTCGGCCATGCGTCGCGCGAAGCGGGCAGCGGCATCGGCGCGCGCTTGAGCGGCCACGCGGTCTGGAAGTAGCCGAGCAGCAGCACCACGGTCGAATACACTTCGGCGAACACCAGCAGCAAACCCCATGCGGCGTCGAGCGGATGTTCCCAGTAGGTGGTGTAGGTCAGCCGCCAGTACATGTAGCGGCCCGAGGTGACGATGGACAGCATGATCATCACCATGGTCGCGTAGCGGCCCTGCAGCCGCCGGAACCACAGCGCGGTCGCGAAGCAGCAGCTCGCGAACAGCAACTGCTGGGTGAACACGAGCGGCACGGTGAACACGAAGTACAGCATCACCAGCGCGAACAGCGTGACCAGACCCGTAAAGATGCGGCTGTTCCAGACGCGCGCGTCGACAAAACGTTCGAGCCGCGAATGTTCGGCGACTTCGACCTGGGGCGCGGATCCCGCGCCGGTGCTGGGGCTACTCATGCGACGTTCCTCGGCGAGACGGCGATCGCATCGACCGCCGCCATCAGCCAGTTGCCGCAGGAACGGAAATCGGCGGCGGCCTGGCTGAGTGGATCGTAATGAATCAGCGTGGTGTCGCAGGCGAGCGCCTCGCTCACCCCTTCATCCAGATGGATCACGCCGGGGAAGGGCTTGTCGCCGAGCATCTGGCGCAGCACCTTGAGCACGTCCTTGGTCAACTGGCGCGACTGGTCGATCTGGTTGATCACGTAGCCCACGCCGCCGAACTCGGGGCGCGGCGCGGCGTAGGTTTCGATCAGCCGCTCCATTTGCGGAATGGCCGCGTACGAGGCCGCGTCGGCGAGCACCACGTTCACCGCGAAGGTGGCCGCGCACAGGGCGGTGCGCACGTACGTGGACGAACCCGGCGGCGTGTCGACGATGACGATGTCCGACGCGTCGAGCCGCAGCGTTTGCAGCGACTGCGCGAGCCACAGCGGGTTGTGATCGACATGCGCTTCGAAGCGCCGGCGGTCGTCTTCGAGCACGGCGCCATAGGGCAACACTGTCACGCCGTCGACGCCGTCGAACATCACCGACTGCCACGGCTCGCCGCTCAGCGTGGCGCGCGAAATACCGTCGATGCTGTCGAGCGGCACGCCGAAATGCAGACGCAGCGCGTTCTGCGGATCGAGGTCGAGCGCGATCACGCGACGGCCGCTGGCGGCCAGCACGGAGGCGAGATTCGCGGAGAGCGTGGTCTTGCCGACTCCGCCCTTGGCGGACACTACCGTGATGACTTTCATGAGCGACGCGGGCCGTTGTTCAGCCACGAGGGGGAAGTGGCGGGCGCAGCTTCGGGGGCGGCCGCCGGTTGGGTGGGCTCGCCACGCAGGCGGGCGAAGATCGACTGCAGCGGCGCCGGTTCCGCTGCCGGCGCGGCGGGCGAAGCCGCTTGCGGGGCGGGAGCGAACAGCTTGCCGAGGATCGAGGTGGACGGTTGCGGGGCCGCAGAGACCGACGAGGCCACGGGGGCTATCGCTGCGACAGGCGGCACCGGTGGGATCGCGGCAGCCGGCGCGACTGCCAAGGGTGGCACCGGCGCAATAGCGGTAACCGGCGCGACTGCCAGAGGTGGCACCGGCGCATTAGCGGCAACCGGCGCAACTGCCAGAGGTGGCACCGGCGCAATAGCGGCAGCCGGCGCAACTGCCAGAGGCGGCACTGGCGCAATAGCAGCAACCGGCTGCAACGGCACGGCTTGCGTCACCTGCGCCAGTTGGGCGGCTTGCGCTGCTGCGGCGCTCGCCCGCTGTTCCGACTGCGCGGCTTCACGCGCCACCGCTTCGTTGGTCGCTTCGCGATCGCCGAAGCGCGACGCGCCGGTCGGCGCATTGGGTTGGGCGGACTTCACCACGACTTCGGGAATGTCCCGGCGATGCGAGCGCGTGAACAGCGGTGCCTTCGCGCGCGTCACCGAGGCCACGTCTTTCGGCGTGCCGTCGTCGGGTTCGAGGGCAAGACGCCGGCTGGCGGCCGGCGTGGGCGGCCGCTCCTGGCTCTGCTGCCCGATGGCGGGGATGGTCGGTTGAGTGAGGTCCAGCGTCACCAGCAGCGGCCAACGGGTGCGCGCGGTGCGCGCTTCGTTCTCGCGGCCGATCTCCTGGTACGCGTTGGCGTCGCCGCCAAAATGATCGAATAATTTTTCGATGTCGCTCGATGAACTCATAGTGCCGCCGTCTTTTTCATGACTTTCCTGCCCCGATTCTTACCATTGCTCGCGGCGCTCGATGCTGACTGCCCCTTGTTGCTGCCTGCTTCCTGCCGGGTGCTGCTTGTGCCCAACTGCTTCCTCTGGTGCTTATGGTGCTTCATGTGCTTCAGGTGCTTCTGGTCAATCCACCACCACCGCGATCCGCGCACCGGTCCGGCGCGTTCCGCATAACTACCCGATCGCTCAGGCCGTATGCCTGCCCAAGCGGAACTCGAGCGCCGCATCCGGCCCGTAGTCGCTGGTCTGCGCGACGGACAGGCCTTGCGCGCCGAGCGCACTCAACCAGCTTTGATACACACCCTCGAGAAACGCTGGCGTCCAGGCGAGCGCGCCGCCGCCGAAGGCCTGCAAGGGGGCGCAATAGTGCACGATACGCAGCGACTCTGCTTCATCGCTCAATTCCACGTAGCCCCAATCCATCTGCTGCCAGTACGCGTTCACGGCCTGCGCGAGATCGACCGTCGAGGCCACCTCGGGTAGCGGATGCGCCGCTGCGAACCGGCTGCCCACCCGATACATGAGCTGACGCAGTTCATCGTGGCCAATCTGTGCTTCGAACTCGGCCGCGAGTGCGCTCAGCATGCCGCGCCACTGTGACGAAATCTGGCGTTCCAACAGGTAATCGAGAATTGGGACCATGTTTTCCGCAAAAAGGCCGTCGTTCGATTCCGTAGCGAATACGGACGCCGACGGCCGGGTGCCATTGAATTGTTCTGGAACAGCCGCGCATTGCACGCGCCCTGGGCGCGTTTTACCGGATTTGTCCGTCCGGTAAACCACACTTCGGAGGAGTCTACTTGCGACATTAACTTTTGGCCACTTTACATTCATCAGCTTTATACGCGTAAACGATTGCACTGGATGCGCATATTTTGTTTAAATCCCGTGGCCGAACGTCCTGATTGCAGAGCGCTCCGGGATTCGTGCGATTTGATTTCCGGTATATCGGCCAAAAGCGTTTCCTGCTTGAGTCCGAAGCTTTCGTGTTAAATGCAACGCTCGAGTTGGCCGAGAATGCCGCAATAACGCCGGAACGATTGCCGGACGGAAGTCTTGCGGAATCTTGCATGTCGATGACATCGCCATTTGCGTATCGTCCGCTTTCTGGAAAGTAATGTTCAATCCACTCAGTATTTTGCTGGTCACGATTCTGTCGAGCGGGATGGCTCTCGCCGTGCTCGGCTCGCTGCGTCGCGCGGCGATTCCCGGCGTGAGCTACTGGATCGGCGCGAACGCGGCGGCCGTGCTCGGCCTGCTGTGCGCCGCGTTGCAAGGCCACGCGTCGCAATGGATCGTGATCGTCGTGGCCAACGGGCTGGTCGCGCTGGCGCTGCTCTGGCTGGTGGCTGGGTGCTACCGCTTCTTCGGGCGCGCCGGGCACTTGTGGCCGGCCTACGCCGGCGTGCTGGCGATGTCGCTCGGTCTGTTCTACTGGACCTATGTCGCGCCGGATTTCAACGCACGCGTGGCGCTCGCTTCGGCGCTGCACGCAAGCCTCTATGGGCTGCTGTTCGTCACGGTGCTGCGCCTGCGTCCCGCGGACCGGCCGCGCTACGCCTATTACTTCGTCGCGACGGCGGCGCTGCTGCTCGGCGCCGGACATACGACGCGCGGCATCATGTACGGCTTTCATCTGGTGGCGCAAAACACGCTGCTGCAGGTCACGCCCGCCAACGTGATGTTTCTGGCCATCGCGATCCTCGTGCAGCCGTTCCTGTCGATCGGCGTGGTGATGCTGGCGCAGGACCGCCTTGCCGAGCGCCTCGAGCGGCTCGCCAATATCGACGACCTGACCGGCGCGCTCGCGCGGCGCGCTTTCCTTGCGCGCGGTGTCGCGCTGCTCGCAGCGTCGCAGCACGACGGTGCGCCGCTGGCGATGGCGATCCTCGACATCGATTCGTTCAAGGCGGTCAACGACAACTACGGGCACGCCGCCGGCGATCAGGTGCTGGCGCACTTCTCGGCGTTCGTGACGCGTCATCTGCGAACCGGCGATGTGTTCGGTCGGCTCGGCGGCGAGGAATTCGGCGTGCTGTGTCCGGCGACCAGTACGGCCGAAGCCGTGATCCTGCTGGACCGCCTGCGGGCGTTGCTCGGCACGGCACGCTCCACGGACTTGCCGCGCGGACTGCGCTACACCTTCAGCGTGGGCGTGGATGAGCGGCGCCGCGACGAGTCGCTGGCCCAGTTGATGGCGCGCGCCGACGGCGCGTTATACGCGGCCAAGGCGTCCGGCCGCGATCGCGTGATGGCGGCGGCCTGATGGCGAACAACCTGCTCTCCCGGTTCGCCCCGCAAACCTCCGACCCGGGCTTGCGCGAGCGTTTTCATCGCCGCTCGCTGGAGCATCAGCGCCCACTGTCCACGGTGACGATGGCGTTTTCGGTCGTCGCGTTCGTTTTCTTCGTGATCGCGCGCAACCTGGTGGCGGGGCCGACCGCGCCGCTCGCCGCGCGGCTCGGCTGCGCCCTCGCGCTCGCGCTGCTGGCGCTGACGATTCCGTACACGCGCTCGACGCGCAGCTTCGGCGCCGTCGGCGTCGCGTACACGCTGGTGATGATCGCGGGTCTCACGCTCAACGTCGCCGGGGTCGAAGCGCCGCTGCTGTGGACGCTGCCCGCGCTGGTGGTGTTTCCGATCTGCGCCGCGCCGCTGTGGCTCACGCCGACGCATTTCGGCGTGGGCAGCGTGCTGTTCTATGCGTCGGCTTACGCGGTGCTGGCGCGCGAGCCGCTCGCGCACGACGCCAAAGTCGTCGCCTGGATGTGGGTCGTGGCGATCGGTCTGCCGTTGTCCGCGGTGTTCCATATCGGCTTCTACCGGTTCCGGCGGCATCACTTTCTGCTCGAAAGCCAGCTGGCGCAGCTCGCCGCGACCGATCCGCTGACCGGTTTGCAGAACCGCCGCGAGTTCGTCAAGCAGGCCGGACGCCGGCTCGATGCGATGGCGCCCGAGGCCCGGGTGAGCGCGATCTTTCTCGACATCGACAACTTCAAATCGCTGAACGACCGCTTCGGGCACGCGGTCGGCGATCGCGCGCTGTTCCAGGTGGCGCAGGTGCTGATGGCGCAAGTGCGGCCCGGGGACAGCGTGAGCCGGATCGGCGGCGAAGAGTTCGCGGTGCTGCTCGACGACGGTCTGGACGGCGCCTTGCGCGTCGCCGAACGGCTGCGCAGCGCGCTGACGACCATCGCGCGGCCCGACGGCCACCTCAGCGCGAGCTTCGGTGTGGCCCAGCACCGGCGCGGCGAAAACATCATGGTGCTGCTCGATCGCGCCGACGAAGCGCTGTTGCGGGCGAAGTACAGCGGGCGCAACCGGGTCTGCGCCGAGCGTCCGCCGACCGCCGATGCCCAGTCGGATGAGCTGGCCGATGAGCAGGCCGTTGCGGCCAATGCCGGGCGCGCCATCGCGATGGGCACCGTGCAGCGCTGGGATCGCTACGAACTGACTTCGCACTTCCAGCCGCTTTACAGTCTGTCGCATCAGAAGCAGGTGGGTTTCGAGGCCTTGTTGCGCGGCCGGCTGGACGACGGCACGCTGGTGCCGCCCGCCGTGCTGTTCGCGCCGAAACCGGCCAGCGACGAGATCGCGCTCGACCGCCTGAGCCACGCGGTCCATCTGGCCCACGCGCGCACCGCGTTGCCCGACGACGCGTGGCTGTTCCTCAATATCCTGCCGGCCACCTTCGTCACGGCGGGCTATGCCGACCGTCTCGCCGCACTGGTGAACTCGGCGGGACTCGCGCCGGCCCGGGTGATTCTGGAGATTCTCGAATCGCACGGCAGCAGTGTCGACGAGATGTCGCGCGTGGCAGCGCTGTATCGCGAGCACGGTTTCCTGATCGCCGTGGACGATTTCGGCGCGGGGCAGTCGAACCTCGACCGGCTGTTCCGGATCCGCCCGGACCTCGTCAAGCTGGACGGCGAGCTGATTCGCGCGACCGGCCACGGCACCGCGCAGCCGATCCTGCCGCAACTGGTCTCGCTGCTGCATCGCGCCGGCATGCTGGTGGTGGTCGAAGGCGTCGAGACAGCCGAAGAACTGGTGCTGGCCGTGAGGTCGAACGTGGATTTTGCGCAGGGGTATCTGCTCGGCCGGCCAGCGGGCGAGATCGTCGCCCCGGAGCCGATGCATCGGCAGATCGACGCCGCGTTCGATGCGATCGCTCATGGGCGCGCGCATCAGCACACGTTGTTCGAGACGGAGGTCGAGCCTTACCGGGCGGCGTTGCAGAAGGCCGTCGCCGCCATGCACGACGGCCATGCCGAGGCCGACGCGTTCGCCGAACTGGCCCGCTCGCCGCGTTGTATCAGCTGCTTCCATCTCGACGACTCGGGCCGGCAGATCGGCCAGGAGATTCCCGGGCCCGCGTGGCGGCGCGAACCGGGCTCGCTGCATGTCGCGTCGCAGCCGCGCGGTGGACGCTGGGATCACCGGCCGTATTTCCGCAACGCCGTGCTGCGGCCGGGCGTGGCGGTCGCGAGTCACCCGTATCTGTCGCTGACCGCCGGGCGCACCTGTGTCGCGGTGACGATGGCTGTGCGCTTCGCGGGCGAGCGGCGAGTGCTCGGCGCGGTGCTCGACTGGTCGACGCTGGGGTTGCCCTGGCCGGCGGGGGAGTGACGCGGCGAGAGTTTAAGTTCTCCCGGTTCTCGGTCAATAGCCGCCTTTGACCGGCGCCGCTGCGCCCGCCGCTGCGCCCGCCGCTGTCTGCCTGTACGAAGCGGCGAGATCCGCCGCCGCGCGGCTCAGCAGTCCGGTGTCCGTCCCTACCGCGACGAAGCTCGCGCCCGCCGCGAGATACTCGGCGGCAAACTCGCGATCCGGCGCCAGCACACCCGCCGCCTTGCCTGCGTCGCGCACGGTCGCGATGCCGTTGCGGATCGTCTCGCGCACGCGCGGATCGCCCGGCTTGCCGAGCAATCCCATCGACGCACTCAGATCGGACGGCCCGAAGAACACGCCGTCCACGCCGTCGACCGCGGCAATCGCCGCGAGGTTCGCGACGGCTTCGCGCGTTTCCACCTGAACCAGCACGCACAACTCGTCCGCAGCGTGCTGCAGATAGTCGGTCACCTTGTTCCAGCGCGACGCGCGCGCGAGGCCGCTCCCCACGCCGCGAATGCCCTGCGGCGGGTAACGCGTCGCGGCCACCGCATCGGCGGCCTGTTCAGCGGTATCGATCATCGGCAACAGCAGCGTCTGCGCGCCGATATCGAGTAACTGCTTGATCAGCGCGCTATCGCTGCGGACCGGCCGCACTACCGGATGCGACGCATAAGCGGCGATCGACTGCAATTGCGCCAGCGTGCTGCGGACGTCGTTGGGCGCGTGTTCGTTGTCGATGAGCAGCCAGTCGAAGCCGGCGGTGGCCAGCAGTTCGCTGACGTACGGATCGGCGAGCGCGGCCCACAGGCCGAATTGCGGCCGGCCTTCGGCGAGCGCGCGTTTAAACGGGTTGTGCGGTAGTTGCATGGTGTTCAGGCGGATAAAAGTCGGACGAGGTTTAGCTGAAGGTCGAACGAGGTTTGACTCGAGGTCAAACGAAGTTCAGCGCGATGCCGCCGAGAGGACCGTAGTCGACATGGAAAGTGTCACCGGCGCGTGCGGCGATCGGCGCGGTAAACGAGCCGCTCAGGATCACGTCGTTCGCGTTCAGACTTTCGTCGTACGGCGCGATCTTGTTGGCGAGCCATGCGACGCCGGTGGCCGGATGATTCAGTACCGCGGCGGCAAGCCCGCTTTCCTCGACGGCGCCGTTCTTGTAGAGCAGCGCGCCGACCCAGCGCAGGTCCACCTCGAGTGGACGCACCGGCCGGCCGCCCAGCACGATGCCGGCATTCGCCGCGAAGTCCGAGATGGTGTCGTAGACCTTGCGCGGCGCTTTGGTCTCGCGGTCGAACTGTTCGATGCGCGCGTCGATGATCTCCACGGCAGGGCTCACGTACGCGGTCGCATCCAGCACGTCGAACAGCGTCACACCCGGTCCCTTCAACGGCTTGCCGAGGACGAACGCGAGTTCCACTTCCACGCGCGGCGCGATGAAGCGATCGGCGCGAATGTCCTGGCCGGCCTCGATGAACATGCTGTCGAGCAGCGGCGCGTAGTCGGGTTCGTCGATCTGCGACGAGCGCTGCATCGCGCGCGACGTGAGACCGATCTTGCGGCCCTTGATGACATGGCCTTCGGCCAGTTTGAGCTTGACCCATTCGCGCTGGATCGCGTAACCGTCCTGCACGGTCATCTGCGGATACGCGGCGGAGAAGTGGCGTAACTGGGTGCGGGTTTTCTCGGCGTGATCGAGTTGAGCCGCCAGTTCGCGGATAGTCTGTTCGTCTAGCATGATGAGGATCCGGTGAAGCGTGCGAGGGCGGGCGTTCTACTTCTTGAAGCGCGCGTGCAGGTTGTTGTGCTTCCACGAACCGGCTTCGCTGAATTCGTTGATCTCCAGCGAGAGAGCCAGACCGTGCTGTTCGAATTGCGTAGCGAAGTGCTGCTTGATGCGCTCGAACAACGCGTCGCCGGTCGCTTTCTTTATGGCTTCGGAGCGGCCCGCGCCGATCTTCAGGTTGGCGTGCAGGAACGCGGCGTCGGGCTGGCCGTCGGCGATACTGTAGTGCTCGCAGCACAGCGCGCGCACGCGGATGCCGCCGAGCGGATAGACGCGCGGGTGGCCTTCCTGCCCGGAGTCCACGCATTGCGCGAGACACTGCGCGAGGCTCGCGCAGAGTTGGCCGATGCTGTCGGCGTTGGGGTTGGCATTGGCGTTGGCATTGGCCTCGCCTGCGGCGAGATTCGCGCTGTATTCCAGAGTCAGATGCGGCATGTCGGATTCCTCGTCGTTCGTGCTGGCCGTTCCTGCTGGCCGTTCAGGCGGGCAGCGGCGTGACCGGAAAGATCGCGTTGATCTGACCGGTGCCCGAACTGCCGAAATACGGCGTGACCACTTCCACACGCCCCTCGTAACGATCCCAACCGAGTGCGCCGAGCAGCATCGCGGTATCGTGCATGCCGCCTTCGCCCCAGCATTTCTCGTTATAGAGCGGCAGCATCTCGCAGAAGGTTTTCCACTCGCCGGCTTCCCACAGATCGACCACCTTGCGGTCCATCTGTTCGAGAAACGGGCTCCAGACTTTGTGCATGAACTGTTCGGCCGTGCCGTTGTTCGCGAAGTGGTGGCTCAACGAACCGCTCGCCAGAATCGCAACGGTGCCGTCGTAACGTTCTTCGATTGCGCGCCGCACCGCGAGGCCGAAGCGCGCGCTGGTGTCGAGGTCGTGCCACATGCACCAGCCCGCGACCGAGACCGTTTTGAAGTGCTGGTCGCTATTCATGTAGCGCATCGGCACGAGCGTGCCGTATTCGAGTTCGAGCGTGGTCTGGCTGTGCGCGCGGCTTTTCACGCCCATTTCATTGGCGACTTCCGCGATCAGATCGCCGAGACCCACGTTGCCGGGGTACGCGTACGGCATGTTCTTGATGAAATGCGGCAGTTCGTTGCTCGTGTAGACGCCTTCGAATTGCGGTGCGCAATTAATGTGGTATTCGCTGTTCACGAGCCAGTGCACGTCGAATACGACGATCGTATCCACGCCCAGTTCGCGGCAACGCCGGCCGATTTCATGGTGACCGTCGATAGCCGGCTGACGGCAGCCTTTATGCGGACCGTCGAGTTCGGACAGATACAGCGACGGCACGTGCGTCACTTTGGCGGCGAGTGCGAGCTTGCCCATCACACCCCCCAGCGCGGAATGTGATGCGAGCCGAGCGACACGCAGATGTTTTTCGGTTCGAGGAACACTTCGTAGCTCCACGTGCCGCCTTCACGGCCGACCCCGGATGCTTTGGTGCCGCCGAACGGTTGCCGCAGATCGCGCACGTTCTGACTGTTGACGAAACACATGCCCGCTTCGACCGCGGCGGCGACGCGATGCGCGCGGCCGGTGTTCTCGGTCCAGATGTAGCTCGACAAGCCGTACGAGATGTCGTTGGCCAGCCGGATGGCATCGGCTTCGTCGTCGAACGGAATCAGGCAGGCGACCGGACCGAAGATTTCTTCCTGCGCGATGCGCATGCGATTGTCGACATCGACGAACACCGTGGGCGCGACGAAGTTGCCTTTGCGCATCGCGTCGGGCAAGGCCGGCAGATCGAGGCCGCCGCATGCGAGCGTCGCGCCTTCCTTCGGACCGAGCTCGATATAGCTGCGCACTTTGGCCAGATGCGCCTGGCTGATCATCGGCCCGACGATCGTGCTGTCGGCGAGCGGATCGCCCACGCTGATCCGCTTCGCGCGCTCGATGAAGCGCTCGGCAAAACGCGTGTAAATGGAGCGCTGCACGAGGATGCGCGAGCCTGCCGTGCAGCGCTCGCCGTTGTTCGAGAAGATCATGAAGACGGCGGCGTCGAGCGCGCGTTCGAAGTCGGCGTCGTCGAAAATCACGAACGGCGATTTGCCGCCGAGTTCCATCGAAAACTTTTTCAGGCCCGCGCTTTGTACGATGCGGTTGCCGGTGGCCGTGGAGCCGGTGAACGACACCGCGTGCACATCGGGATGCGCGACCAGCGGTTCGCCGGTGTCCTTGCCGTAGCCGTGCACCACGTTCAGCACGCCGGCCGGAATGCCGGCTTCCAGCGCAAGCTGGCCGAGCATCGAAGCGGTGAGCGGCGACAGTTCGCTCATCTTCAACACGGCGGTGTTGCCGAACGCGAGGCAGGGTGCGACCTTCCACGTCGCGGTCATGAACGGCACGTTCCACGGCGAGATCAGCGCGCACACGCCGACCGGATGGAAGAGCGTGTAGTTCAGATGCGTGTCGGTGGGGTAGGTGTGACCATCGACGCGCGTGCACATCTCCGCGAAATAGCTGAAGTTGTCGGCGGCGCGCGGCACGAGTTGCTTGCGCGTTTGCGAGATCGTCTGGCCGGTGTCCTTAGTCTCGGTTTCCGAAATCTCGGGGACGTTCTTCGCGATCAGTTCGCCGAGCTTGCGGACCCGCTTCGCACGTTCGGCGGCCGGTTGGGCGGCCCATGCGGGGAACGCCGCTTTGGCCGCCTGCACGGCGGCGTCCACTTCCTGCGTGCCGCCTCGCGCGACTTCGGCGAGCACTTCCTGTGTCGCCGGGTTCACGGTTTCAAAATAATCCTTGCCGGCTACCGCCTGGCCGTCGATCAGATGGTCGATACGCATACTTGTCTCCTTCTTTTATTCATGGGGCCAACGTGAGCGGATTTGAGCGGACTTGAGCGCCCATGCCCGCTCACGCGCGGCCGAAATCCGCATCCGAACCGATGGTGTTGACGAGACGTCCGAGGCCGTCGATTTCGCACACCACTTCGTCGCCGCTATTCACGTTGACGATGCCTTCCGGCGTGCCGGTCAGGATCACGTCGCCCGGGGCGAGCGTCATGAAGCCGCTCAGGTATTCGATCAACGCGGGAATGTCCGTCACCAGGTCGCGCGTATTGCCGTGCTGTTGCCGCGTACCATTGACGAACGTGCGCAGTTCCAGTTGCGTGACGTCGGCGATGTCCGCGGCGTCGACGAACCAGGGGCCGAGCACCGTGCCGCCGTCGCGATTCTTCACGCGCAGGTTGGGGCGGTAGTAGTTTTCCAGGTAATCGCGAATCGCATAGTCGTTCGCGATCATGTAGCCGGCCACGTACTGCAACGCGTTTTCGCGCCTGACATTCTGTGCGGTCCGGCCGATCACCACAGCCAGTTCGCACTCGTAGTGCATGAACGCGACGCCCTCAGGACGGCGCGTCACGCCGCGATGACCGAGCACGGTTCCCGGTCCCTTAAGAAACACCAGCGGCTCTTCCTGCTGGTTGAACTGCAACTCCTTCGCGTGCTCGGCATAGTTCAGGCCGAGCGCGAAGATCGTACCGACTTCGATGGGCGCGAGCCATACGACTTCGTCTTCGCGACGGACGCGGCCGTCCGCGAGAAGCACGCCCTGGGCGTGCGGGTAGGCTTCGTGAATGGCGCCTGCATAGGCGACGCGGCCGCGCATCATCGTGATTCTCCTTGCGGCTTCGTTGCGGTGCCGACGAACCCGATAACAAGCGGCGGCCATGATCCGATCGACAGCGTGGCCGTGTCGCCGGCATGGGCAACCGGCGACGCGTGCGGTACGCCGAGCGTGATGACGTCGCCCGCGCTGAGCGTCATGAAGTCGGTCACATCGGCGAGAAGTTGCGCGACGTGGCGCACCGACGTGGCGGTGCTCGCCGTGAAGGCGTCCCGTCCTTGAAGTTGCACGCGAATGGGCAGATCGTCCGGTGTCGCGACATGATGCGCCGCCACGACAGCCGGCCCGATCACACAGAAACCGTCGCGCGCGCGAAAGCGCACCGATGGCCGGTACACGCTTGCATGCGGCACGCTCAGGTCGGCCACCAGCGTGTACCCGGCGATATGGTCGACAGCCCGAGCGGCGCTCACGCGGGTGGCAGTGCGGCCGATCACGATGCCAAGCGATGCGCCGACCTGCACGCCCGCGCTGTCGTCCGGAACGACCACTTGCGCGCGATGCCCCGCCAGCGTATTGCGCGGCTTCACATACAGCACCGGCGCCTGCGGCGGCGCTTTGTACGGCGCAGCGTGCACGGCGTCGCCGAGTGCCGCGAGCGCCGCCCGGTCGTTCAGCAAAGTGCCGTACACGGTGCCGGTGACCGGCGCGCGGCAGGCCGTGCCGCTTGCGAGCAGTGCAATGGCGCCGGCCGCATCCACGTCGCGAGGCAGCGCCTCGCCTTCCGGGTGCAATAGATAATCCGCAACTGCAAACATAAACTGGCTGTCTCCGGGGGAAACCACTAACATGTTAGTAGTATTGCGCTTGATATGATCCAGCGTCAATGGTCTCCAGGCCGTTCGCGGGTTTTCCCTAAAGCTCCGCCGGCCGCTCTTAACCGATCCTGCCTACATGTCCGCATCTGCTCTCAAGTCCGCCGCCAAGCCGGCCTCCATTCGCGTGTTGCACCGCAACCTGCCGATGCTGTTGCTACGTGCCCGCGAAAAAATGATGGAGCGCTTCCGTCCGCTGATTACCGCGCATGGTCTCACCGAACAGCAGTGGCGGGTAATCCGCGCGCTCAATGAACACGGTCCGATGGAGCCGCGGCAAATCTCCGACCTCTGCACGATTTCGAGTCCGAGCATGGCCGGCGTCCTCGCGCGCATGGAGAGCATGGATCTCGTAACGAAGGAGCGTTTCGCGGAAGACCAGCGTCGCGTGCTGGTGTCGCTCACGAAGACCAGTGTGGCGCTGGTGCGGGTCATTTCGAAAGAACTCGAGGCGCACTATCGCGAACTGGAAAACAAGGTGGGAACCGAGATCGTCGAGCGCGTCTATCGTGCGGTGGACGATCTGCTGGCAGGGTTGGAGGACGAGGAGCCGGCAGACGAGTAGAAGCCGGCGCGCGAGGGGTGGCGTGTCACCAGCCGTGAAAGCGTCGCCACACCGCCGTTTCGCCATCCGGCGATACCGCGTGATACTCGGGAAACTGCGCGCCGGTCGCGCACGCATGATTGGGCAGAATGCGCAGTTTCATGCCGATCGGAAAGCGTTGCGCGATGTCTTCGTCCGGTGCGTTGTCGCGCGTCGACGAGAGAATCCCATGCTCCTGATTCGCGCCGCTCACGAGATAGCCGGAGAGCGGTGTGCCGTTCAGCAGACACGGTTGCCCATAACCGAAATCGTGAGCCTGTTTCGACGTGCCGCGGTCGCGGCTCATCGCCATCCAGCCCGCGTCGAGAATCGCCCAGCCTTTTTCCGCCTGATGGCCGATCACGGTGGTGAGCACGCTGAGCGCGATGTCGTCGAGCGCGCACACGCCGACGTTGTGCATCACGAGATCGAAGAACACATACACGCCCGCGCGCAGTTCGGTGACGCCTTCGAGTTGCGCCGCGGCTAAAGCGGTGGGCGTGGAGCCGACGCTGACCGCCGGGCACGCAATGCCGGCCGCGCGCAGACGCTCCGCCGCACGCACGCAACCGGCACGCTCCTGCGCGGCCAGCGCCGTAAGCGCTGCGGCATCGCGCAACTCGTAGCTGGAGCCCGCGTGGGTCATCACGCCGCCGACCATCACGCCGTTCTCATGCAGAATGCGTCCGACTTCGAGCAGCGTGTCCTGCTCCGGCGTGATGCCCGAGCGGTGGCCGTCGGTGTCCACTTCGATCCATACCTCGAAGATTTCGCCGTGCTGCTCGCCAAAGGCGGCAATTGCCGCGGCCGCCGTGGGATTGTCGACGACGAGTTTTAGCGCGCAGCCCTGGCGGCGCAGTGCGAGCGCGCGCGGCAACTTCGCGGGCGCGATGCCGACGGCGTACAGGATGTCTTCCACGCCCGCGGCAAAGAACGCTTCCGCTTCTTTCAGCGTCGACACGGTGATGCCGTGCGCCCCCGCTACCAGTTGCGCGCGCACGACGTCGAGGCATTTGCTGGTCTTCACATGCGGTCGGAAAGCGACGCCCAGCATGTTGGCCTGTGCCTGCATGCGCGCGATGTTCTTCTGCATTCTGGCCATGTCGATAACGGCTGCGGGGGTGTCGAGATGCTCAGGTTTCATGCGTTCACCGGTAGAAGGGGAGAGTGGCGAAGTCGTGCGCGCGTGTTTGCCGGCTAGCCGGCATGACCCGCTAAACTGTGCGCCTGAGCCGGATGGCAGGGTGCCGTGCCGGCCATTCTATCGATTCGTCGAAGCTTGTACTGGAAGAGATGTCCGATGACGCAGCCTCCTGATTCGCCGCACGGCCTGGCCGATACCGCCGGTCGATCCGCACAAACGCCGGCCGATATCCCGCACGACGCACCAGGCTCGGCGCGAGAAAGTGCCCTGAAACAAGGCATATTCCTGCATACCGGCTGGCGTAGCGCGGGCACCTGGGTGTGGTCGCGGCTGCGCGCACTCGACGCCGTGACGGCCTTTTACGAGCCGCTCAGCAACGTGCTCGCCGATCTCGGTCCCGACGATGTCGCCGCCAGCCGACCTACGCTGACCTCGGGACATCCGCCGCTAGGCAAGCCCTATTTCGACGAATACCGGCCGTTCCTGCAAACAGGCACGCGCGGTGTCGCCGGTTATGCGAGGCGTTTCGGCACCGACCGTTTCGGCAGCGCGCCGGATGCGACGTTCCCCGCGCTGCATGCATATCTGGACAATCTGTGCGAGCGCACGCGCGAGCGGGGCAGCCTGCCGGTCTTCAAGTTCTGTCGCTCGTCGGGACGGTTGCCGTGGTTCAGGCAGGCTTTTCCCGCCATCCTGCATGCGGGTGTGTTGCGCAATCCGGCCTCGCAATTCGCGTCGGGCTGGCTGCTCAATCAGCAGTGGAATAATCCGTTCTTCGTGGCCGCGCCGTTCCGTGTGCTGGGGCTGAACGTGTCGGAGCCGCTGGTGCGGCAAGCTGTCGACGCCTGTGGCGTGAGCCTGCCGCCGCCGGCACCGGGTTCCGAGGATGCCTACGCCCTGGCCTGCGAACACTACGCGCGCACAGCCGAAGTCAATAACGCGTATCGCGCGTTCGTCGCGTTGTGGATACTCGCGGCGTTGCGCATTGCGCAGGGCGTCGATCTGCTGATCGATATGGACCGGCTCGGGCAGTCGCGCGACTACGCCGCGGGGTTGCGCGGCGAATTCGAAACGCTCTGCGGCGTGTCGCCCGATTTCGGCAGCGCGCGCGATCTGGTCGAGGAGACGCGGCGCAGTGCCGCGCGCATGGTCGGAATCGATGGGCGGGCGATGCGCGCGGTTCACTCCGCGGCATTGAAGTTTCTCAAGGCGCAGCCGGGCGTGGACCCGGCGCTCGTCGAACGGGTGCGCGAGAAAATGGTGCTGGCCAACGAACTGACCGAGCTTTGGCGCTGAACCGCCTGCTTGCAAATTAAACGGGAAGGCGGTGACGAGGATGACCCCGTCACCGCTTCGCCGTTTTACTTCTTCGTCAAACCACCCACCAGTCCGCCGACCGCGCCGGTGACCGGCGCCAGCAAGCCGCCGGCGGTGCCCGAAAGGCCCGTCGTCGTCGTCGAAATGCCCGCGCTCGCGGTGACGCTGGCGGACGTCGTCGTGCTGCTGGAGGTCTGACCCGTCGCAGCCGACGTGACGCCGGCAAGCGTGCCCGTCACCGTGGAGACGACGCCTGTCAGCGGCGCAGTCAGCGCGTTGGAGCCCCCGGCGGTGCCGCTGAGTGCGCCCGTCACGCCGGAGGTCAGCGCGGCGACCGGGTTGGTCGCGGCCGTGCCGCCGGTCGCGCCGCTCAATCCGCCGGTGATGCTCGCGAGCGGATTGGCCGCGTTGCCGCCAGTCAGCAGCGCGCCAGTGGACGCCACGGTCTTGCCGGTATCGGAAACCAGCCCGCCGATGCTGCTCGTGACCGGATTCCCGCCGCTCGTTGCGATCAGGCCGCCGGTCTTGCCGAGGCCGCCGCCGACGGTCGTCAGCACGCCGTTCACCGGTGCACCGAGGCCCGTGGCCGTGCCGACCGTTTGCGTGGTCGACACCAGCGTGGATTCGATCGGCGTGATGGACGCGCTCGCCTGGCTGGTGATCTGCTGCACGGGACCCGTGCTGAGTGCGGTGCCGAGCGTCGTGCCGCCGTTCGTCAGGGCCTCTCCGAGCGCGTCGACCGCGCCGCCGACCGGCGTGGTGATAGTCGCGAGCGGCGCAAGCGGGCCGCTGCCGAGGCTGCCGACCAGCGTGCCCGTGCCGCTCACGGCTTTGCCGACATCGGCGACGACGCCGCCGGTGCTCGACACGGTCGTGCCGACGCCGTCGCTACCCGTGCCCAGTTGTCCGACACCCGAGGTCACGCCGGTGCCGAGCGTGGCGACGGCGGCGCCGACGTCCTGGACGATGCCGCCGGCCGCCTGCGTGGTCTGCGAATCGACGCCCGGTACCGTCTGCGAGCCGACGAGCGCGCCGACCGTGGACACGGTGTTGCCGGTGTCCGTCACCACGTTGCCGGTTTGTCCCACGGTCTGGCTGAGGGCGTTCGGCGTGGCGGTGCTGGTGGGCGTGCCGCCGCCGTCGGAGGTGGTCGTGGTTGGGGTGCCGCCGGAACTGCCCGAGCCGCCCGCGCTCGCGGTCGAACCGCTCGCGCCGCCGGAGGTGGCGAGCGTCCCGCCGCTGCTGCCGCTGCCGGTTCCGGTTTTGGTTCCTGAGCTCAGCGAGCCGGAGCCGCCACAGGCGCTCAGGGAAAGCATCGCGGCCACGGCAGCCGCGATCATGCCGGTACGAAACGTACCTTGCGTCGTTTGGATCTTCATGTTGCCCTCGGCTCTCATGTGTCGTTATAAAAGCGCTGATTTTTTCAGCACCTGAGCGGGTCAACGGCACGTGTAAGGGAAAATTAAGCCGGGTTTTCCCGTGGTTTTCTACTAATAAAGGTGGTGCCGGATCACGGCATGTTGCTTCGGAAAAGAATGCCGATCGCCGGAGATGACGGCATTTGTTCAATCACACGTATGATTGGTTGGGCTGCTCGCCGAGTCGGATTCGAGCGGTCCGCGGCCGTCGCGTGTAAGGAATTGGCCAGCACAGTTGCCGCAGGAAAAACAGGACAGCGCGGCGCGGTTTTGAGAAGCTGTATCGGGAAACCACGCCTGGCCGTCGCTACAGTGGCCAGGTCCCGCCGGCGCCGGGCCATGGGTGCCGCTCTCCGTCATGAACCCCGAGGTGTGAAAAATGAATGCTGTGAACGAGCAAGCTAAGCTGTCCGTGCCGCAATTAGGGCACTTCATCGACGGCCAACGGGTGGCGCCCGCCAGCGGCCGTTTCAAGGACGTGTTCAATCCGGCGACCGGTCGGGTGGGCGCTTCGGTTGCACTGGCATCGGTCGAAGAAGTCGATGCTGCGGTTCAGGCCGCCAACGCCGCCTTCGCCTCCTGGAGCGAAACCGCGCCGCTCAAGCGCGCACGCATCCTGTTCAAATTCAAGGAACTGCTGAACCAGCATCACGATGAACTCGCGCTGCTCATCACGCGCGAACACGGCAAGGTGTTCACCGACGCGCAAGGCGAAGTGGTGCGCGGCATCGAAGTCGTCGAGTTCGCGTGTGGCATTCCCAATCTGCTCAAAACCGATTTCACCGACCAGATCGGCGGCGGCATCGACAACTGGAATCTGCGCCAGCCGCTCGGCGTGGTGGCCGGCATCACGCCGTTCAATTTCCCGGTGATGGTGCCCATGTGGATGTTCCCGGTCGCGCTCGCGTGTGGCAACACGTTCGTGCTGAAGCCGTCGGAGCGCGACCCGTCCGCGTCGTTGCGCATTGCAGAGTTGCTCAAGGAAGCGGGCTTGCCCGACGGCGTGTTCAACGTCGTGAACGGCGACAAGGTCGCAGTGGATGCGCTGATCGATCATCCGGACGTGGCGGCGCTGTCGTTCGTCGGCTCCACGCCGATCGCCGAATACATTCATACCGAAGCGTCGCGGCGCGGCAAGCGCGTGCAGGCGCTCGGCGGCGCGAAGAATCATCTCGTGGTGATGCCGGACGCCGATCTCGACCAGGCGGTCGATGCGCTGATCGGCGCCGCATACGGTTCGGCCGGCGAGCGCTGCATGGCGATCTCGGTGGCGGTAGCCGTGGGCGATGTCGCCGATACGCTGATCGAACGGCTCGTGCCGCGCGTGAAATCGCTGATCATCAAGAACGGCGAGCAGCTCGACGCGGAAATGGGACCACTCGTGACCGCCGAGCATAAGGCCAAAGTGGCGGGCTACATCGCTTCCGGTGTCGAGGAGGGCGCCAAGCTGGTGGTCGATGGCCGCGAGCATCCGGTGGCGCAGGCTGACGGCTTTTTCATCGGCGGCACGCTGTTCGACCAGGTCGGCGCCGACATGAAAATCTACCGCGAAGAAATTTTCGGGCCGGTGCTGGCGGTGGTGCGGGTGCCGGATTTCGCGAGCGCGGTCGCATTGATCAACGCTCACGAGTTCGGCAACGGCGTCTCGCTGTTCACCTCCGACGGCGGCGTGGCGCGCGCGTTCGGGCGGCAGATCAAGGTGGGCATGGTCGGTATCAACGTCCCGATTCCGGTGCCGATGGCATGGCACTCGTTCGGCGGCTGGAAGCGCTCGCTATTCGGCGATCACCATGCGTACGGCGAAGAGGGCATCCGTTTCTATACGCGTTACAAGAGCATCATGCAGCGCTGGCCGGACAGCATCGCGAAGGGCGCCGAATTCACGATGCCGGTCGCAAAGTAGGTCTTCAGTCTCAGACGCCTGCCGAAGAATCTTCTTCGGCTTCGTTCAGCGCCGCTGCCTGAATTGCCGCGGCGGGGCTGACGTAAGGCGGCGCCTGACGCGGGTCGTCCATGCTGTAGCGCGGACGGCCCCGCTCCATATAAAAGCGTAATTGCCGGTGCCTGAACAGATAACGCAGGCCGACCAGCGCCGCGGCGACGCCCGCCGCCGCGCCTACGCCGAGTGCCCAGCGCGGACCGAAACGATCCGCAACCCAGCCCACCACCGGCGCGCCGAGCGGCGTGCCGCCCAGCGAAATCGCCAGCAGGATGGCGATGACGCGGCCGCGCATGGCGGGTTCGGTGGTGAGTTGCACGAGGCTGTTCGTCGACGTGGTGAAGGTTTGCGTCGAGATGCCGATGGCCACCAGCACGATGCCGAACAGCACGTAGTTCGGCATCAGCGCCGCCAGCGTGCAACCCAGACCGAAGCACAGCGCGGCGCCTAGCAGCAGCACCATGCGCGGTTTCGCGCGGCGCGCGGCCAGCAGCGCGCCGGTCACGGAGCCGATCGCCATGGTCGAACTCAGTACGCCGTATTGACCGGCGCCCGCGTGAAACGCGGTGACGGACATGGTCGAAATGAAGATCGGAAAATTCAGGCCGAAGGTGCCGATCAGGAACAGCATCGACAACGCGGCCTTCAGATCGGGCCGACGCCAGACGTATTTGAAGCCTTCCACGAAGCTGCCACGGGCGCGGACCGCGCGCGGTTTCAGGTGCAGTTCGCTCAGACGCAGCATGCGCAGCGAGCCGAGCACTGCGACGAAGGACAGTGCGTTGATGAGAAACACCCAGCCGGTGCCGACCGATGCGATCAACAGACCCGCGACGGCGGGGCCGATCATTCGTGCCGCGTTGAACGACGTGGAGTTCAATCCGACCGCATTCGACAGATCGGCTTCGCCGACCAGATCCGAGACGAAAGTCTGCCGCGCCGGCGAGTCGAATGCGGTCACGCAACCGAGCAGTCCCGCGAACAGATACACGTGCCACAGTCGCACGAGCCCGGTGACCGTGAGCAGACCCAGGCCGAGCGCAAGCGCGCCCATGGCCGCCTGCGTGACGAACAGCAGGCGGCGCCGGTCGAAGTGATCGGCCGCATAGCCGGTGAGCGGCAGCAATACCATCTGCGGACCGAATTGCAGCGACATGACGATACCGACCGCGGTGGCGTTGTGATGCGTCAACTCGGTGAGCACGAGCCAGTCCTGCGCCGTGCGCTGCATCCACGTACCGACGTTCGAGACGATCGCGCCGCTGGCCCAGACCCGGTAGTTGAAATTGCGCAGCGAACGGAACGTGCCGCCTTTCATTGAAGGTTTCCTGGTTGAGGGCGTGGCTGCAGACGCGAGGGCAGGCGCGATGGCATCCGCGGTTCGAGAAATCGCACGGCGGCGTGAAGGCGCGTCACTCGTCGACGAGGCGTTGCAGCAATTCGACGCCGACGGAAAGTTGCTGCTGTTCGCGCGCGGAAAAGCGCGTCTGCATGGCATGGAACAGCCAGTCTTCGCGTGCCGTCCGGTTTGCCTTGATTTTCTTGCGAAAGGCTGGGGTGACCGACAGCACGGTTTGCCGGCCGTCGTGCGGGTCGGGTGCACCGCTGACGAGCCCCGCTGCTTTCAGCACCGACAGCGTTTCGCCCATCGACTGCGGACGCATGCCCTGGACGCGCGCCAACGCGCTGACCGTGGCAGGTCCTTCGCGTTCCAGCAGAAGCAGCACCTGAACCTGCGATGGCGTGAAATCGCCAAGATGCGCTTCTTCGCGCAGCCTTCGACGCAGTTTGCCAAGCAGCACGCGCAGGTTTTCCGCCGTGGTGTGCAGCGCGGCGGGATCGACGGTGGAATGGGACTCTTTGGCGCGGGCCATGCGGTGGGATGACTGTCTCCGGAATCTGTGAAGGTTACCTTCATAGCTGGTCCCGGTCAAATCAGGCGGCGCGCCCATGAAAAACGCGGTGGGGGCGACCGGTTATGTTTCCGGTCACCCCCACCGCGCGATGCTGCCAGTTTCTGTAGCGCGCTTATTCGGCCGTTTCCAGCGTCGGGTAATCGACGTAACCGGTTTCGCCGCGAGCGTAGAACGTCGACGGATTCGGCTTGTTCAACGGTGCGCCGGTGGCGAAGCGCCGGACCAGATCGGGATTCGCGATGAACAGTTGACCCCATGCGACCGCATCCGCTTCGCCTGCGTCGAGCACCTGTTGCGCGGTCTCGAGCGTGAACTTCTCGTTGGCGATATACGGGCCGCCGAATGCCTGCTTCAGTTGCGGGCCGAGACGGTCGTCGCCGAGCGACTCGCGTGCGGCGATAAACGCAATCTTGCGCTTGCCGAGTTCGCGCGCCACATAGCCGAAGGTGGCGGCCGGATCGGAGTCGCCCATGGTGTGCGCATCGCGGCGCGGCGCCAGATGCACGCCGACGCGGTTCGCACCCCACACGTCGATACACGCGTCGGTGATCTCGAGCAGCAGGCGCGCGCGATTTTCGATCGGGCCGCCGTATGCGTCGGTGCGATGGTTGGTGCTGTCCTGCAGGAACTGGTCGAGCAGATAGCCGTTCGCGCCGTGAATTTCCACGCCGTCGAAACCGGCGGCCTTGGCGTTCACCGCGCCCTGGCGGAACGCGTCCACCACGCCGGCGATTTCATCGAGTTCGAGTGCGCGGGGCGTGACATAAGCCCGTTCCGGACGCACCAGGCTCACATGGCCTTGCGCGGGGATCGCGCTGGGCGCGACCGGCAATTCGCCGTTCAGGAACAGCGGGTCTGAAATGCGGCCCACGTGCCACAGTTGCAGGAAGATCTTGCCGCCTGCGTCGTGCACGGCTTTCGTCACGAGCTTCCAGCCTTCCACCTGTTCCTGCGACCAGATGCCGGGCGTTTCGGCGTAACCCACCCCTTGCGGCGTGACGGAGGTGGCTTCGCTGATGATGAGTCCGGCGCTCGCGCGTTCGGCGTAGTACTTCGCCATCAGCGCATTCGGTACGCGGATTTCTTCGGCGCGCTGGCGCGTGAGCGGCGCCATGATGATGCGGTTCGACAACGTGATATCGCCAATTTGCAGCGGATCGAAAAGCGTTGGCATGAGAGTTCACCTTTGGCGGGGCAGCGGGCCCGAGCCTCAATAAAATGCGGGATGAAAAAAGCGCAGCGATACGGAAGTGGCGCTCAAAGCCGGTTGTTCACATGCTCGAGAAACGCCTGAATGACCGGTTCGTTACGCTTGAAAAAGACCCATTGGCCCACGCGTTTCGAACTCACCAGGCCGGCCCGTTGCAAGGCCGCCAGATGCGCGGAAACGGTGGACTGCGACAGTCCGCAGAGTGCGTCGATCTTGCCTGCGCACACGCCGTGATCGAGCGGCAGTTCCTGATCGGCGAAATGCGCGGACGGCTCGCGCAGCCAGCCGAGAATTTCCCGGCGAACCGGGTTGGCCAGCGCTTTGTGAATGGCGTCGACGTCGAGCGTCGTGGGTTCGCGTTTCAAGTCGGTCACTTCAGGGTATCGGCGAGGAACAACCCCAGGCGGGTTCGCGCGCGGGTTCCATATCGCAACACGGCGAATCTTATATCGGATTTTGACGATATGTGAAAAGGCACTACTGGGGATGGGGCGATGGTCGAAAGCAGGCTTTGCCGAACCATCGCCACGCCCCGCATCCGGGAAATCCCCAGTCAGTTAATTCTTGTCTCACCGCATCCGCTCGGTTACGTTACGAAAATAGACATAGTTTCTATTATTCGGAGCGGACTAGCCGATCCGCGGAAACAGGAGGAGACAGGGATGAGCTTGAGATACCAGTTGCTGGGCCTGACATGGCTCCTGCAGTTCGTGAACTATCTCGACCGGGTGAGCATTTCCGTTGCCGGTCCGACGATGATGAAAGCGCTCCATTTCGACGCCGCGCAGTTCGGCGTCCTGCTTGCCGCGTTCGCGCTCGGCTATGCACTGATGCAACTGCCCGGCGGTTTTCTCGCGGACCGGTTCGGCACCAAGGCATTGCTGGTGATCGCGCCGGTGCTGTTCTCGGTGTTCACCGGCTTGACCGGCCTCGCCACGTCGATGGTCGTGCTGGTCGCAGTGCGCTTCTGCTTCGGTCTCGCGGAAGGCTCGTGCAATGCCGCGGTGTACAAGGCGGTGTCGGATAACTTCAGCGCCCGGGATGCCGCGAAAGCGCACTCGGTCTGGCTGTCCGCGCTCGCTATCGGCCCGGCGGTGGTGGCGCCCGTGGTCGCGGCTCTGCTGCTGCACAGCGACTGGCGCACGGTGTTTTACGTGTTCACGTTGCCGGGTGTGATCGTCGCGTTGCTCATTTACGTGACGATTCCCGGCCAGGCTATCGAAAGCAAGGAGCGCCGTCCGGACGCGGCGAGCCGTACCGAACAGTGGCGCCAGTTCGCGCGCCGCAAAAGCACCTGGCTGCTGTTCTTCGGCTACATGACTTTCAGCATCGGCTATTGGGGTTTTCTGGGCTGGATCCCGTCGTACCTCGCCAACCAGCGGCATATCGATTTGAAATCGCTGGGCGTGGCCGCTTCGGTGCCGTATGTGTTCGGCTTTCTCGGGATCGTGGTGTTCGGCTGGCTCGGCAGCGGAATGCTGCATCGCCGGCGGCCGGTGCTGGTCGCGGCCGGCTATATCGGCACGAGCGTTGCGCTTTATCTCGCGTATAGCGCGAGCGACATCGTTGCGTGTGTGATCGGTCTGTCGGCGGCGGCTTTTCTGCTGTATGGCTGTCTGTCGCCGTATGCGGGACTCGTTTCGCAACTGGCGCCTGCCGGCGCGCGTGGCGTATTCGCCGGGGTGATCAATACCGGTGGGCAGATCGGCGGCTTCGTCGCGCCGCTCGGCGTGGGCTTTCTCGTCAAGGCGAGCGGCTCGTATAACGACGGCTTTCTCTTCATGATCGCCGCGCTGGTAATCGGCGCGGGTTGTTTCGCCGCACTGCAGTTCCGCGTGAATCGTCCCGAAGTCGAAGCAGGCGACGCACCGGCCGTTCTGCAACAGAACGTTTGATGAGAGACGGCCGGTCAGGTGCGGCCGGTCAGGTGCGGCCGGCGGCGCGGCCGGCAAGGCGCGCGGCTTACACCCCGTCGAACGCCGCAAACGGCGGTTCGAACGGCGCGGTATCGCCGCCTAATGCCTTGGTGAGCGCCGCACCTGCTTCCATCACCTTCGGCAAATATTTGTCGAAGGCTTTGCGATCGAACCGGAAGCGCGGAATGCCGAGCGAAATCGCGCACACGAGATCCTGTCCATTACGAAACACCGGACATGCAATCGCCGCGCTCTCCGCGTCCAGTTCACCGAGCGAAACGCAATAGCCATGCTCGCGCACGCGGCTCAGATGCCCTTTCTTCGGCGTGCCGGAAAACGCGCGTAGCACGTGGCCGGCGGCGCCGTGTTCGAGCGTCAGCCGCTCGCCTTCACGCACGTGCGTGCGCACCGACCGCTGCCATTCGACGCGATACAGGCACACCCGCTCGTCTTCTTCGCGGACGTAGACCGCGGCGGTTTCGCCGGTTTCCTTGACGAGCGTGCGTAACACCGGCAACGCGTAGTCGCGCAGGCGGAACGAACTTTGATAAATCATGCCGAGGTGAAACAGCATCGGCCCGAGCATGTAGCGGCCGTCTTCGAGGCGCTTGAGATGACCGAAATGTTCGAGCGATTCGCACAGCCGCAGGACGGTGCTGTGATAAAGGCCGGTCGCATTCGTGAGATCGGTCAGCGTCATGCCGTCGATGCTGTCTTCGAACGCTTTGAGTATCGAGAGCGCGCGGTTGACCGCGGCTACGCCGGGTTCTTCAGTTGCCATTGATGTTTCCGGTTGTCGGCCCAGCGGCGGGGCGGGCGTGGCCCGCAAGGATGAACGATTTCACAGGCTCGCGCAACCGGCTCCGACGAATCGCTTCCGGTTGAAATAGACATCGTTTCTATTTTTCGCGATAATGGTTTCGAGCCAGCAGGAAGAGCACATGCCGGGCACCCGGAAACATGCGCAAGAGTAGTAAAGCAGCACCTAAGCCGCACCTGGGCCGCACGCAAAAGAGGATGGAGACATGCATCGCAAAAACTTCGACGCATCGCACACTGGACCGCTGCGCGGCGTGAAGGTCGTCGATCTCTCCAGGCTCGTCGCGGGCAACATGCTGACGCTGCAACTGGCGGATTTCGGCGCGGAGGTTATCAAGGTCGAGCCGCTCAAGGGCGACACGTTGCGAGCTTTTCGCACCGAGGGCGCCGAGGTGTTCTGGAAGGCCTACGCGCGCAACAAGAAAAGCGTGTGCCTCGACTTCCGTCACGAAACGGCCGCGAGCGTCATTGCGAGCCTCGCGCGCGATGCCGACGTGCTGGTCGAAAGCTTCAAGCCCGGCACGCTCGAAAAAATGGGCCTCGCGCCCGACTTGCTGCTCGCGGCTAATCCGAAGCTCGTCATCGTGCGCGTATCGGGTTGGGGACAAACCGGCCCGTACCGCTCGAAGCCCGGCTTCGGCACGCTGGTCGAAGGCTATTCGGGATTCGCGGCGATGAACGGCTTCGAAGACCGCGAGCCGGTGCTGCCGCCCATGTTTCTCGGCGACATGACGGCGGGGCTCTACGGCGCTCACGCGGCCATGGTTGCGCTGTGGGAAACGCGCATGAACGGCGGCAACGGTCAGGTCGTGGACCTCTCGCTGTTCGATCCGATGATTTCTTTACTCGGTCCGCAAGTGGCCAATTATCAACTTACCGGCCGCGTGAAGGCGCGCACCGGTAGCCGCTCCAGCACCACCGCGCCGCGCAACAGCTATCGCACCGCGGACGGGAAGTGGCTGTGCGTGTCGACCTCGACGCAGAGCATGGCCGAGCGACTGTTCGCCGCGATCGGCCGCGCCGGGATGAATACCGACCCGCGCTACGAAACCAACACGGCCCGCCTGCAACACGTCGATGAAGTGGACGGCATCGTCGGCGCGTTCATTGCGGCACGCACGCTCGCGGAGAACCTCGCATTCTTCGAGCATGCCCAGGTAACGGCCGGGCCCGTCTACGACGCCAGCGATCTGGTCGACGACCCGTACGTGAGCGAGCGCGAAAGCCTCGTCGAAATCGAGGACGAGGAACTCGGGCATGTCGCCGTGCATAACGTGGTCGCCCGTTTATCGGGGACGCCTGGCGGCTTCATTCGACCCGCGCCGAAGAAAGGCGAACATTCCCGCGAAATTCTTGCGCCGCTGCTGGGCGAGCGCATGTACGAAGAACTGCTCGGCTGCGGCGCCGTCGTCGATGCACGCAGCGCCTGAGGCGCCTACCTGAACCTCAACTCGCAAGGAGTTTTGCAATGAACCGCGTTGGACAACCCATCGACTCCCCCGCAGTATGGAAGGGCCCCGAGGTCGACTGGATGCGCGAAGGCCTGCACGTTCTCAGCGCGGCGGAAATCGCCGAGATCGACGCCGCGCTCGCGCATCTGCTTTCGCTGGGCGAGATCGATTTTCCGGACATCAGCCCGGAGACGTTTCCGCTCGATACGATGGGCCGGTTCATGCGCGAACTGCCGGCGTTCCTGCGCAATGGCCGCGGTTTCATGATGCTGCGCGGACTGCCGCGCGAGCGTTATTCCGACGACGACATGACGCGCATCTACTTCGGTCTGGGCTCGTATGTCAGCAAGCCGGTGACGCAGTCCTATCTCGGCGATGTGCTCGGCCACGTGGTCAACGTGAGCGATTACGAGCCGAAGTCGCGCGGCTATCGCAAAGGCGGCGGTCAGCTGATGCACACGGATTCGTGCGACATCATCGGGCTGATGTGTTTGCGCACCGCGATTTCGGGTGGCGAAAGCCGCATTTCCAGCGCGCTCGCCGTGCATAACGAAATGCTGCGCACGCGGCCCGATCTGCTCGAAGCGCTGCTCGAAGGGCTGTTCCTGAAACGTACCGACGAAGACGGCCGTCGCGCGACGCGCACGTTCAGCGAGCACAAGGTGCCGTTTTTCACGGACACGGCCGGCGAAGTGATCTGCTATCTGCCGACCGGTTATGCGCGGCTCGCCGAGAAGAGCGGACAGTGTCCGTTCAGCGAACGCGAATCCGAAGCGTTGTATACGGCGCGCAAGATCGCCGCGTCGCCGGAGTTCTATCTCGACATGGGCTTTCGCGACGGCGATATCCAGTTCCTCAATAACCGCGTGCTGGTGCATGGCCGCACCGACTACCAGGACGCCGAGCCGCTCGCCGAACGCCGTCATTTGTTGCGGCTCTGGCTCACGGTATCGGACTGGCCCGCGATGCCGGACTCGCAGGTGTTCCACAAGCCGGAAGACTTGCGGATGTGGGCGCAGTATCGCCGTCCGTTTGCGGAACTGCCGTCTACGCACGACCGCTTGCTGCTCGAATCGGGCGAAGTCGCGAAGATGGTGGATTGACACAGGCTGCTTCACGGAGACGCGCATGCTCACGCCCACGCCCACGCTTCGAAAAACGCTGGCTCAGAAGCTGATCGCGCAGGCGTGCGCGCGCACCGATGTCGCGGTGGGCGAGATCGTCACCTGTGACGTCGATCTCGCGATGTTCCACGATTCCAGCGGCCCACGGCGCTTGAAGCCGATGCTCGAACAGCTTCGCGCGCCGCTCTGGGATACGTCGAAAATCGTCCTCGTAATCGATCACTACGTGCCGGAGGCCGACGACGAATCGCGCCGGATCGTGCGCATCGCGCGTGACTGGGCGAAAGAACAGAGTCTGCCCAACGTGTACGACAGTGTTGGCATTTGCCACGTGGTGCTGCCCGAGCACGGCCATCTGCGTCCGGGCATGTTTTGCGTCGGCGGCGATTCGCATTCGCCGACCGGCGGCGCGTTCGGCGCCTATATGTTCGGTATCGGCAGCACGGAGATGCTGGGCGTCGCGGTGTCGGGCCAAATCTGGATCAAGGTGCCCGAGACGCTGCGCATGGAGTGGCGCGGGCGACTGGCCGCGGGTGTCACCGCGAAGGACATGATGCTGCACATGATCGGCCGCTTCGGCATGAATGGCGGCCGCTATCAGGCCGTCGAGTTTTGCGGCGAAGCGGTCGCGGCGCTGTCGATGCAGGAGCGCATGACGCTCTCGAACATGAGCGCGGAAATGGGCGCGCAGGCCGGTCTCATCGCGCCCGATAGCGTGACGCTCGATTACCTGCGCGAGGTAGGCGTGAGCGATGAAATCGATCTGGCGCGCTGGCAAGGCGACGCCGATGCGCCGGCGGAAACGCATCGCTTCGACGCCGCCACGCTCGCTCCGCAAATCGCCGCGCCGCACAGTCCTGCGAACACCCGCGACGTCGACGCGTTCGAGGATATCGCGGTGCAGGTCGCGTACATCGGTGCGTGCACGGGCGCGAAACTCGACGATCTCCGCGCGGCTGCCGCGGTGCTGAGAAACCGGCGCGTCGCGGCGGGCGTGCAACTCGTCGTCGCACCGGCTAGCGTGCGGGACCGCGAGGCCGCGCGAAGCGAAGGCGTGATGGCGATTCTCGAAGACGCCGGCGCCGAGTTTCTCGCGACGTCGTGCGGTGCGTGTTCGGGGTACGGCGGTCAGATACCGGAAAACAGCACGGTGATCTCCAGCACCGCGCGCAATTTCAAAGGACGAATGGGCGCGGAGACGGCGAAGGTTTATCTGGGCTCGCCGTATACGGTGGCGGCGTCCGCGCTGCGCGGGCGCATTACCGATCCCCGCAAGGTGCTGTCATGAGCACGAGCATGGCCGATCAGCCGGATTCGCAAACCCATCGCGCGTGGCGGGTCGGCGCGGACATCGACACCGACGCCCTGGCGCCGGGCGCGTGGATGAAATTCGGCATCGACGAGATCGCGCGGCATTGTCTGCAACGCCAGCGTCCGGAGTTCGCGGCGAACGTACAAGCCGGCGACGTCGTCGTGGCAGGGCCGAATTTCGGCATCGGTTCGTCGCGCGAACAGGCGCCGGCCGCGCTCGTGCATCTGGGTGTGCGGGTCGTCATCGCGCCGGCGTTCAGTGGTCTGTTCTTTCGCAACGCCTTCAATGTCGGCCTCGTGTTGCTGACGTGCGCCGAAGCGGCAACGATCGAAGAGGGCGAGCGCGTGGCGATCGACCCGTTGCAAGGGCGCATCGTGCGCGCCGGCGGCGAGGTGCTCGCCTGCGACCCGTTGCCCGCTTTTCTGTTGGAGATGGCCGCCGCGGGCGGTCTTTTCAATCAGCTCAAACAACGTTATGGAGTGACCGACACATGACTCAGCCAGCCAGACGACTCGGTTCAATGCTCGCCGAAGGCCCGGTGCTCGCGCCAGGCGTGTTCGATGCCTTCTCGGCGCTGCTCGCGGAGCAGGCCGGCTTCGATGCGCTGTATCTGTCCGGCGCGTCGATTGCGTACACGCGGCTCGGCCGTTCCGATGTCGGCCTCACCACGTTCACCGAGGTTACCGAAACGCTCGCGCGTATCACCGAGCGTGTCGCGCTGCCGGTGATCGTGGATGGCGACACGGGCTTCGGCAATGCGCTGAACGTGCAGCGCACCGTGCGCGGTTTCGAGCGGGCCGGCGCGGCGATGATCCAGCTCGAAGACCAGACCTTCCCCAAACGCTGCGGGCATCTCGACGGCAAGAGCGTCGTGCCGGTCGCCGAAATGTGCGGCAAATTGCGCGCCGCGCTCGATGCGCGGGTCGACCGCGACACGCTGATTCTCGCGCGCACGGACGCGCTAGCCGTCGAAGGACTGGACGCCGCGCTGGATCGCGCCGAGCAGTATCTGGAGGCGGGCGTCGACGCGCTGTTCGTCGAAGCGCTGCGTTCGCCCGAGCAGATGGACGCCGCCTGCGCGCGTTTCGGCTCGCGCGTGCCTTTGCTTGCGAACATGGTGGAGGGCGGCAAGACGCCCGTGCAGAGCGCCCAGGCGCTGGCGGCGCGCGGCTTTCGCATCGTGATCTTTCCGGGCGGCGCGGCGCGGGCGGTGGCGCGCGCTTTGGGCGGCTTCTATGGCAGTCTGCACGAACACGGCACGACCGCGCCGTGGCAGGACCGTATGGCGAGTTTCGATGAACTCAACGAGATAATCGGCACGCCGGAATTGATGAACGCGGCGCAGCGCTACGAGTAAGGCGGCAGTTTCCGTACGGCCCGCTACCTTTGGTGACACATGGCGACATGAATTCTTACACGCGTTGAAGCCGCGCTTAGGCAGACTCTCGAACTCTCAACAGGAGAGTTCGATGAAACGCCTTAGCCTTTTGTTCGCCGCCTTGCTGCTCGCCGCGCCGGTCTTCGCGCAAAGCACCATGCAGCAGAAACTGGAAGCGCGCTTTGCCGCCGCCGACGCCGATCACGACGGCAAGCTGACGCCGGCCGAGGCGCAAACCGGCATGCCGCGTCTTTACGCTCATTTCGACGAAATCGATACGGCTCACAAGGGGTACGTGACGCTCGCCGAGATCGAGCAATACCTCGTTCAGCACCAGCAATAACCGCGGCGCATCGCGATCATGTCGCACGTCGCCGCCGCATCCGCCGAAGCCCGCGCGGGCCGCATTATCGTGCTGGACGACGAGACCGAGATGCGCAACATGCTGCAACGCTTTCTGATCGCGCAGGGCTTCGAGGTGCGCGTGGCGAAAGACGGTTTGCAACTCGACGCCTGTCTCGAACGCCAGCCGTACGATCTGCTCGTACTCGACCTGATGATGCCCGGCGAAGACGGCCTCTCGGTCTGCCGGCGTTTGCGTGCCGCCGGCCGCACTCTGCCGATCCTGATGCTGACCGCGCGCGGCGATCCGGTAGACCGCGTGGTCGGACTCGAGATGGGCGCCGACGATTACATGGCCAAGCCATTTCTGCCGAGCGAACTGGTCGCGCGCATCCGCGCGATGTTGCGCCGGCAACAGGTCTTCGGCCGCCATCCGCCGATGTTTTCCGATCACGGGCAGGATGCCGGTTTGCAGGTGGCATTCGGCGCGTACCGGCTGCATGTGCGCCGCCAGGAACTGTTCCGGGAGGACCGGCCAGTCGATCTTGGCTCGGCCGAAATGCGCTTGCTGTGTGCGCTCGCCACCACGCCGAACCGTCCGGTGAGCCGGGCGAATCTGCTCGAACGCGCGCGTGGCCGCGACTATGAAGCGAATGTGCGCAGCGTGGACGTGCAGGTGCTGCGCCTGCGGCAGGCGCTCGAACTCGACGCGTCGTCGCCGCGTTTCATCCGCACGGTGTGGGGGCTCGGCTACATGCTCGTCGCGGAGATCGAAGGATGAGGCTCGCGCGGCCGCGTTCGCTGTTGTGGCGCAACGTCCTGCTGCTCATCGTATTGACGCTCGCCAGTCAGACGGCGGTCATCGCCGTCTATCTCACGTTTATCCAGAAGCCGAGAATCGACGACGCCGCGGCGCTCGTCGCGTCGCAGATCATCGCGGTGAACCGCCTGCTCGCCGCACTGCCCGAGCCCGCGCGGGACAGCGAACTGCTCGAAATCAACGGTGCGCCGCAAGATGCGCTCGCGCTTCCGCCGGCCGGCGATCTGGACCGGCTGACCATCCGCTTCATGATGCAGACCTTCCTCGAAAGTCTGGCCTCGCAACTGCCGTCCGGCGCGCAGGTGCGCTGGGACCGCAGCGGCGAACATCGCGTCTGGGTGCGGCTCGACGTGGCCGGCAAGCACTATTGGGTGAAGTTGCATGCGGCGTCGGCGGTCGGCCACATCCTGCCGTGGAGTGTGATTTTCATCCTGCTCACGATTGCGACTTTTCCGGTGCTCGGCGGGTATCTGATCCAGCGTCCCGTCGAAGGTGCGCTACGGCGGCTGGCGCGCGCCGCCTCGACGATCGAGCGTGGCCAATGGCCGCAGGCGGTGCCGGTGACCGGATCGCGCGAACTCGCCACGGTCGCCGAAGCGTTCAACCGGATGGTCGCCGTGCTCGCCGATCTCGACGCGACGCGAACCGAAATGCTCGCCGGTATTTCCCACGATATCCGCACGCCGCTCACCAAGCTGCGCATGGCGATCGCCGCGCCGGAAGCATTCGATGCGCCGCTCGCGAGCGCCGAGCGATTCATCGGCGAGATCGATGTGGTGGTGCAGCAGTTCATCGACTTCGCGCGCGGCTGGGAAAGCGAGCCGAGCGTGCCGGGCGATCTGAACGATCTGATCGAGCAACTGGCCGGTGGTTATGCTGCGTTGGGTCATCCGTTCGAACTGGTTTTGCAGCCGTTGCCGCGCGTGTCGTTTCGCCGCGTCAGCGTGCAGCGGATGATGATGAACCTGATGCAGAACGCCGTGGTCTACGGCGGCGAAGGCCTCGTCGTGCGGACGACGAGCGGCTCGGGTTTCGTCGCGTTGACGGTCGAGGACCGTGGGCCCGGCGTACCGGACGCCACGCTCCCGTTGATCACGCAACCGTTCCGGCGCGGCGCGCAGGCGGAGGCGAAGAGCGGCACCGGTCTGGGCCTCGCGATTGCCGAGCGGATCGCGCGGCAGCATGGCGGCTATCTGCAACTTGCGCATAACCAGCCGCGTGGACTGTCCGTCACCGTGCGTTTGCGTTGCGAATGATCGGGAAGACCGGCGCCTCCCGACATGGCGGATCGCCAGTCCACACTCAATACGGTACGTAGTAGTACGGGGCCGGTGCGTAGATCACCGCTGGCGCTTGCATCATCACGGGCATCGGCGGCGGCGCGATGGTATCGCCATGCGCGGTCATGCACTGGGCGTACGCATTGTCGAATTGCTGTTGCAGCGAGCCTTCGGTCTGGTTCTGGCGGTTGAGGCCGGCGGCGCTGCCGAGCAACAGGCCCGCACCGGCGCCGATCTCCGCGCCCATTGCCGCATTGCCGGCGCCCGCGCCGATCAGTGCGCCCGCCGCCGCGCCGCCGAGTGTGCCCAGCACGGGGGCGGCTGCCGCGCCATTCGCGCCTGGCTTCGATTGAACCATCGGATCGACGATGCCGGACGCGTACGTGCGGCAACCGTAGTCGTCCTGCTGGAATTCATTCAGGCTCTTTCCTTTGGCGGGAAGGGCCATCAAGGTAGGCGCGCTCGGCGGCGTGAGCGCGCAACCCGCCAATACCGCGGTGAACGCGGTGACCGAGGTGAGGGCCGTGGCGGCGAGTATGCGTTGGGTCCTGACGAGATTCATAGCGTGTGCAATCCAGAAACGTCCACAAAAAAACGGGGGAAATCAACGAACGACGACGACCCCCCGCGCGCCGCCCCAATAGCCGGCTCGCACCGACACGCCGATAGCGGGCGGAGCAACGTAGACGGGCGCGGCCACGACCGGCGCGGCCACGATGACGGGTGCTGCAACCACGGCGGGCGCGGCGACGACGACCGGTGCGGGCGCCACGTACACCGGGACGGCAGGCGCGGCGATGACGGGCGGCGGCAGACTGATGCCGATGGCGACGCTTCCCGCGAAAGCGGCCGGCGTCACGACGGCGAACAGCAAACCGCTTGCAACGGTGAGAAGAGATCGAAGAGATCGGGATGTCATGACTTGTCCTTTGACGGGTTGACTGACGATGCCGGCATGGTCGCGTAACACGGCCATCGCGCGATGGATGGGTTCAGGACCAGTGAGCGGCGACCCACACGTTGCCCGAGCGATGCGCGGGAACCCACACGCGTCGCGGTGCGACGACGACTGCAGGCGCGACGCGCACGACTGCAGCGGGCGCGGCGACGACCACGCGCGGGGTGGCGACCACGGCTACCGGAGCGACTGCGACCACCGGCGCCGGCGCGACCGCGACAACCGGTGCGGGGGCAACGACGACGGCAGGTGCCGCAGCGACCACCACCGGCGGCCGCGCGACTACACCCACCGTCGCGACCGGCGCGCGGCCCGCGACCACCACGCCGCCGCTCGACACGCTGTGGCCATACGGGCCGCTCGTCGTGCCGCTGGTCACCACGGTGTGCGGTCCGACGCGCGTCGCGGTGCTGCTGCGCTGCACGGTATTGCCCTGCGGCCCGGTGACGCTGCCGCTATGCGAGCACGTCCCCGCGTCGCAACTCGTGTTGCCGCTGTGCGTATAGGTGCGGCCGTTGGGACCGGTCGCGGTGCCGGAATTGGAGAACTGTCCGGTTCCCGTTCGGGTGACGGTGCCGGTGTTCGTCGCGACGCCGCCGTAACGACCGACCGCCGCGCCGCCGTGCGAGCACGAGCCTCCCCCGCAGGACGACCAGGCCAATGCCGGCAAACTGGCCGTCAGGAGGAAGGCGACCGAGGTCGTTGCAATCAAAGCCTTTTTCATGGGGACTCGCGTTGGTGAAGTGAAGGTGAGTAGGTGACCACCCGAAGCGGATCGAGCGCCGTGCAGCGCGGCTTATCGTGCCCGCAGGTGCGCTTCGCCATTCGGCACGAAGATGTAGCCGCATCCACGGACGGTTTGAATGAAGCGCGGCACGGTGGGGTCGGTTTCGACGAGGCGCCGCAGCCGGTAGATCCGCACGTCGATGCCGCGGTCGCTGACCTCGGACTCGGCGCCGTGCAGCGAGGTAAGCAGACGCTCGCGGCTCAGCGTGCGCATCGGCGCATTGACGAACACCTTGAGCAGCGCGAACTCGCCGTGCGAGAGCGGGAAGCTCGCATCGTCGCGGTTCAGCGTTCGCGCCTTCAGATCCAGCGTGAAGTGACCGAAGCGGTAAACCGGTTGATGCTCCGCGCCCCCCGTCGCGGGATTGCGTTGCCGCCGCAGCACCGCGTGAATCCTTGCGAGCAGTTCGCGGGGATTGAAGGGCTTGGGGAGATAGTCGTCGGCGCCGAGTTGCAGACCGAGAATGCAGTCCGTCGCATCCGCACGCGCCGTGAGGATGAGCACCGGAATATCGTGGTCCGTCGCGCGCAGTCGACGCAGCGTCTCGATGCCGGTCATGCCCGGCATCATCAGATCGAGCACGATCAGATCGGGACGCTGGCGCGTCACCTTGCGCATCAGCGAGCGGCCGTCTTCGAACACGCAGACGTCGTAGCCATGCGTGCTGAGATAACGGCGCAACATCTCGCGAATATCTTCGTCGTCGTCCACGACGTAAAGCTGAGTAGACATTGAATCGGGCTGGGTACGAAGGGTGAATGAGCGGCGAACGTGCGAGCGCCGCGAGTGACGACAAATCTAAGCGAGATGTCGCGCGGCAGGTGTTATCGAATGATGTCAGGCGATGTCGCGCCGGCCTGGGGACAGGCGGGCGGAGAGAGGACGCGTCGAGCGAGGTCGACGCGTTGAAGGGAACGACTACGAAGCGGGCTGGCTAACGACGCTGGAAGGTTGCGACGGAGTGATGCGCGTCACCTTCGCGCGTTGACTTGGTCCGTCAAACCAGCGCCGCGATGCGTGCGCCGAGCCAGTCGCGCAGGTCGGCGACCTCTTCGCCGCACACCGAATGCGCCATCGGATAAGCGTGCCATTCGACCCGGCTGCCGTGCGAGACGGTAAAGTCGCGCGCGGCTTCGCCGAGCGGCAGCGGCAGAATCGGATCGTGGTCGCCATGCGCGGCGAAAATCGGCGTGTTGCGATTGGCTTGCGTCGACTGACGCCCGATCAGCGATGTCGAAGGAATGTAGCCCGACATGACGATCAGTCCGGCCAGCGCTTCCGGATGCGTGAGTCCCGCCGAATACGTCATCGCCGCGCCCTGCGAAAATCCCGCGAGAAAAATCTTCGAAGTCGGAATGCCACGCGCGTTTTGCGCGGCGATCAGTTCGCGCACGGTCGCGCACGATTCTTCGATGCCGGCTTCGTCGATCCGCTGATCGATCGATTCGAACGAGCGGATGTCGTACCACGCGCGCATCACGTAACCATTGTTGCCGGTGACCGCGCGATGCGGCGCGTTCGGGAAGATGAAACGCACGGGTGCGCCGGCAAGGCCCAACTCGGGGACGAGCGGCACGAAGTCGTTGGCGTCGGCCCCGAGACCGTGCATGAGGATGACGGCGATCCGTGGATCGGGCGCGGTGTCGATTTCGACGGGCGGTGACGTGTCGTTCATGGGGTGCGGGTCCTGGCGGGAATTCGTCGGTGGAGTCGGGGCGTTGCCGTTGGCGTTGACGTTGTCGGAGCGCTCAGATGATCGGGATCAGGATGAGCACGATACCGGCCATGGAAATGAGCCAGACGAGCGAGCGCAAATAGGGCACCCCGGCGGCGTACAGCGGCACGTACACGACGCGCGCGACCAGATAGAGCCACGCGCCCCACACCGTCAGCGCGTTGTCGCGGCCGGCCACGTGCGCGATCAGGACCGCGGCGGCGAACACCGGCAGTGTTTCGAAGAGGTTGCTTTGCGCGCGGCGCATCCGGCCGGTCAGTTTGCCGACCGGCGGGCCGGCTTCGTCACGCGGCCCGGCGTTGTAGCCCATACCGGTCTCGCGATTGCGAAGCAGCGCCGGCAGCATGACCTGGATGAGCGCGAGGACGAGCGTCCAGGCGAGAAGTGTCAGTTCGATGGTCAAGATGTCTCCGAAGACGTAGATCGGGCCTGGTGCGCGGCATCTGCGCGGCGCGCGGGTTGGCCGACGATTCTATCGCAATGGATTCGTCGCGCCGATGGGTTAAACGGGATTGCGCGCCGTCAGGCCAATGATTCCGACGTGATACGCGAAGCGAAAAAGTTACCCACAGAAAATGTTCATATCCATGTGGACAACTCCTGGCCAACCGTCCCAACTCCTTGAGCGCAAGGCGATTTGTTGTCGGGAGCAGCGAACGCGCTCCAAGGTCGATTCACGACCGGTTCATGCGCCGGGCAATCAAAGCCGCCGCTCACTCCACCGACGAAACCAGCAGCGACACCGGCATCCCGTCACAGGTGACTTTACCTAGCACCGTCGCGCCGAAGCCGCCGCCCGCCTGCCCCTGCATTCCGCGAAGATCGCCCAGCGTCGCGTCCCGATCGACGCGCAGGATGTTCACGGGCCACGACGCCCTCGAAAGCCGCTCGTGCACGAACGCACCGACCCACAGCGGGTTGGCCGTCGGCCCGTCCTGCACCGTGTAGCCGCTTGGCCAGAAGCGCACGACATCGCGCTCGCCGCGCGAGTCGCCGGGACGCATGAACACCAGCGCCGACGGCACGCCGTCGTTGAGTTTGGGTAATACCGGCAGCGACACCGCCGCGACATTCGGCGAGGCGAGCGACAGCAGGCTATGCGCGGACAGATCCGTGCCTTCGATCCAGCCGCGCGCGCGCAATTGCCGGCGGATCGAATCGGCGCCCGATGCCCATTGCAGCGCCAGCGGCTCCTTGCGATCGCCGTCCATGTCCGAGCGGTAGCAGGGCATGCGTTGCCACGCGGATGCGGTCCACTGCGCCTGCGTGACCAGCATCGGCGTCGGTCGCGCGGCGTTGGCCGGAGTCGATGCCGATGCCGATGCCGATGCCGATCTCGAAGCCAATCGCGATGCCGATGTCGATGCCGAAACAGCCGCCGACGAAGCGCCGCCAAGCTGCCCGCCCACGCACACCAGCATGATCGCCAGCACCAACGCCGGCATGAAGCGGCGGATCGGCGGCCGCTCGGGATGGCGCACGATCGCCGTCATCGCGACGATCGATACCCACGCATAAGCGAGCGCCGCACCGCCGATCGCGTCCGATACCCAGTAGCGCCCGAAGTACAGCCCCGACAGCGCGATGACGATCACCACGATCAGACTCGACGTCGCCACCGCCAGCCCTTCCAGCACGCCCACCCGCCGCGCCAGCAAAAACGCGAGAAAGCCATAGACGATCACGGCGGCAGCCACGTGATTGCTGGGGAACGCGTACGCGGTCATCGCCGGGTCGGGCGCGGCGCGCTGCATCGCGAACTGCAATCCGTAGATCAGCAACTGCGAAAACACGACGGCCGCGAGCCAGTAGCCGATGGTGTACCAGCGGCGCTCCCACAGCATCCACAAAACGACGGTGACGATCAGCGCCGACAGCGTCGTCAGACTGCCCAGCGTCGCGATACCGCTGAACACCGCATCGCCCCACGGCGTGCGCACCGATTGCAGAAAGTGATAGACAGACAGATCGACCCGCGTCAACGGATCGCCGCTCACGACGTCGTCGAGCACGCCGAAAAACAGCGCGCCCGCAATCAGCACGATGAGCGAGGCCAGCAGGATGCTGCTGGCATCCGGTTGTTCGGGATCGAGCATGGCGCGCGCGAAACGGCCGACCGGTCCGGGATGCCGGCAAGCCCACGTGCCCAGCCGCCGACTCGCGGAGCCGGACCATGCATTGGCATGCCCGATGAGGAATCGCGCCACGCGAAAACTCAGCCACCCGACGCTCACCAGCAACGCAATGATGACGACGAGCCGGAACGATACGGCGCCGGCCAGCAGCACCGACGCGCCGAACACCACACCCGGCAGGATATGCGCGGGCGCCCACAGGAGCGCCGACAGCACGTTCATCGCGTAGAAGCGGGTGGGCGTCATGCCGAGCATCCCGGCGACGACCGGCACGATGGCGCGCAACGGTCCGATGAAACGGGCGAGCACGACGCTCTTGGCGCCATGCTTGCGGAAGAAACGATTGCCGGCTTCGAGCACTTCCGGATGCCGGCAGAACGGCCACAACTGGACGATGCTGTCCTTGTAGCGGCTGCCGAGCCAGAAGCTCATACCATCGCCCGCAATCGCGCCGGCAATCGCCCACAGAAAAATCCAGCCGAGACTCAGCGAACCGGTGCCGGCCAGCGCGCCGGCGAGGAACATGGCGGTACTACCGGGGATGAAGGTGCCGATGACGGCAATCGCCTCGAGAAAGGCGGCAAGAAATACGACCGTGAGCGTCCACGCCGGATGCCCGGCCAGCAGATGCAGAAGGTGGATATACGCGTGCTCCATCGTGTGCGGTTCTGCCGGGTAGAGGCCGTTCAGGCGTAGCGGACGATCATAACGCGCATCGTCGGGTTCGCGCTCGTCCAAAGGCTTGCTTTTGCCCTTGCGGACGCATTATGCGCAGCGCCGGTTTTATAATCCCGCACGCCGGATCGGGCATAACGTTTAACAAACGGGAGAGCGGGACATGGCTTACGGCGAACACAAGTACACGGTGTCGGTGCAATGGACAGGCAACCGCGGCAGCGGTACATCGGGTTATCGCGACTACGGCCGCGACCATCTGATCACGGCGGGCGACAAGCCGCCGATTCCCGGTTCCTCCGACGCGGCCTTTCTCGGCGACGCAAAGCGCTGGAATCCGGAAGACCTGCTAGTCGCGGCGGCGTGCGCCTGTCACAAGTTGTGGTACCTGCATCTTTGTGCGGACGCCGGCATCGTGGTGCTGGATTATCGCGACGATGCAGAAGGCACGATGCTGGACAGCCCGTCGCAAGGCCGCTTTACGCAAATCGTCCTGCGCCCGCGCGTGGTAATCGCGGCAGGCGGCGACGCGGCGCTGGCCGAACGCTAGCATCACATGGCGCACGAGATGTGCTACATCGCCAGTTCGGTCGCCTTTCCCATTCTGTGCGAGCCGGTCACCGACATAGCTGAAACCTGAACCTGTGCGTAAGCGTGGTTGGACTGCTTCAGCGATTGCCGTCGAGCAGATCGCCCAGCATGTCGTCGAACGCGGCTTGCGCGTCTTCGAGTTCCTGCAACGCGGCGTCGAAGGTTTGCAACGCAAAGGGCGAAGGTTGACCGTTGCCTGCGGGCGGAAACTGCGACTGCAACGAGGCGAATGCGCTTTGAACGCGCTTCGTGGCAGTCATCACGCGTTCCATCGCGGCGGTTTCTTCGGCTCGCGCCTTGTCCTGATCCATGAATACTCCGGGCGGGTGGTGCGGCAAACGCCGCTTCGAAGGCAAGACTATGCCACGACCCTGTGACGCCCGGCGTGGCTACTTGCGCAGCTTGCGCTCACGCCGGGGCCGGTCCTCGATGATCTTGCGGCGCTCCTTGTCCTTCATCTTCTTCCAGGTCTTGCATTCGTCGCGCGTGCGCATGCAGCCGACGCACAAACCGGTTTTGCTGTCGAACTTGCAGATGTCGATGCAGGGTGACGCGGTGCTCATGAGATCGTACCGTTGGCGTTGAAGGAAACTTCTCTGCCGACTCTCGCATGCGTCATGCCCGCTTCGCCAAGTGATTATGTTAATAAAACCGATAGGCTTGCATTTTAGATGCCGCGTTGTACCTGTCGCGTGCTACCAATCGATTCCACCGATGAAAACTTTCCTGCTGTATGCCGTGACCGCGTTCGCCGAAATACTCGGCTGCTATCTGCCGTGGCGCTGGCTCAAGGACGACGGGCCGATCTGGCTGCTGGTGCCCGGTGCGCTCAGTCTCGCGCTGTTCGCGTGGTTGCTGACCTTGCACGGCGCCGCCGCCGGCCGCGTGTATGCGGCTTACGGCGGTGTGTACGTTGCGGTAGCCATTCTCTGGCTGTGGTGTGTCGACAGGATACGGCCCACGCTTTGGGATGCCGCGGGCGTCGCGCTCACGCTCGGCGGCATGGCGGTCATCGCCTTCCAGCCGCGTTGAAACGTACAGTGGGCACGTTCTGTCGATTCAGCGCTTACGCGCCTTACGCCCCGCCGAGATAATCGAGCTTGCCGAGTTCGACGCCGTTGTGACGCAGAATGTCGTACGCCGTCGTCACATGAAAATAAAAATTCGGCAACACGAAACCAAGCAGATACGACTCGCCCGTGAACTCGATCGGACCCGTGCGCATTTTCAGCGTGATGGTGCGCGCTTCGGAGCCGTCGATCTGCGACGCATTGAATTCCTTCAGATAATCGATGGTCTTTTGCAGGCGATTTTGCAACTCTTCGAAAGTCTGCTCGACGTCGTCGTATTTCGGTGCTTCGACATTTGCCAGACGCGCGGCGCAGCCCTTCGCGGTATCGCTCGCGATATAGATCTGGCGCGTGAGCGGCAGCATGTCCGGCGCGAGCCGGGCGTGGGTAAACACCGACTGCTCGATCTGCTTGCCAGCCGCGTGCGCCTCGGCTTTGCCGAGAATCGCCTTAAGGTTCGTGAGGCCGCGAATCAGGACGGGCAGGGAGGCTTGGTACATCGAAATTGACATGGGGTTCCTCTGATTCTTCGATCGTGCGCGCACCGGCGCGCGAGGCAATGTGACGGCTGGATTGCCGCTGCAGCATCATAGCAAGCGCGGCCTGCTATGCGCATTGACTGGTAGCAGCGTTAGCCATTCGGACAACTGCCGCGCGCGTCGGAACTGTGTTCGAATGCATGGGTCGGAAGCTTTGACCAGACGCTCGCGAAACAGCTGAACGGCGACGCGCGGGCGAAACGAACTGGCGTCAACAGGAGGGGCGACACCATGACGAACAAGCATTCGCTGCCGGGCAGCGAACGTATCGAAGAGCACGACGCGAAAGTCGTCGGTCAGTGTGATCCGGCAGAACGTATCGAAGTATTCGTCATGCTGCGCCGTCGTCAGCAGGCGCAGTTCGACGCCTTGATGAGCCGCATCGAGGCCGGCGACCCGAGCGTCACCCCGCTCTCGCGCGACGCGCTTGCGCAGGACTATGGCGCCGCCCCGGACGATATCGAAAAGGTCAAACGTTTCGCGAGCGAACACGGCTTGTCGGTGGCGCGCGAAGATGCGGCGGCGCGCTCGGTGGTGCTGGCCGGCACGATCGCGCAATTCCAGACTGCATTCGGCGTTCAGTTGCAGCACTACGCGCCCCATGCCGCCGGGCAGGCGCAGTTTCGCGGACGCTCCGGCGCCATCACGTTGCCCGAAGACCTGGGCGGCGTGGTGCAGGCGGTGCTCGGACTCGACAACCGGCCGCAGGCGCGCCCGCACTTTCGCATCCGTCCGCCGTTCCATCCGGCCAAAGGACATCAGGTGTCGTTCACGCCGCTGCAACTCGCGACGCTCTATCAGTTCCCGCAAGGCGACGGCAGCGGTCAGTGCGTCGGCATCATCGAACTGGGCGGCGGCTATGAGACCAGCGACCTCAGCGCGTACTTCGGCGGCCTCGGGGTTAGCTCGCCGACCGTGAAATCGATCGGCGTCGATCAGGGCAGCAATCAGCCGAGCGGCGACCCGAACGGACCGGACGGCGAGGTCACGCTCGACATCGAGATTGTCGGCGCCATTGCACCGGGCGCGACCATCGCGGTGTACTTCACGACCAATAGCGACGCCGGCTTTATCGACGCAGTCAGCCGCGCGGTGCACGACACCACGAATAAACCGTCGGTCATCTCCATCAGTTGGGGCGGGCCGGAGTCCAACTGGACCAGCCAGTCCATGCAGGCGTTCAACAGCGTGCTGCAAACCGCCGCGGCACTCGGTGTGACGGTGTGCGTGGCGTCGGGCGACAGCGGTTCGAGCGACGGCTCGGGCAGCGGCGACCAGGTCGACTTTCCTGCGTCGAGCCCTTATGTGCTGGCTTGCGGCGGCACGAATCTCACTGCAACGGGTACCTCGATTTCGCACGAAGTGGTGTGGAACGACGGCGAACAGGGTGGCGCGGGCGGCGGCGGTGTCAGCCATACGTTTGCCGTGCCGGTCTGGCAGAAAGGCCTCGCGGCCACGTCGTCGCAAGGCAGCAAAACGCCGCTCGCCGGACGCGGCGTGCCCGACGTGGCGGGCGACGCTTCGCCGGTCACCGGCTACAGCGTGCTGATCGACGGCACGCAGACGGTGGTGGGCGGCACCAGCGCGGTTGCGCCGCTCTGGGCCGCGCTGATCGCGCGGATCAATGCGGCCAAAGGCCAGCCCGCCGGGTTCATCAACCCCAAGCTGTACAAGGCGCCGGGCGCGTGCAACGACATTACGCAAGGCAATAACGGCAGTTTCGCGGCGTCTGCAGGTTGGGACGCCTGCACCGGACTCGGCAGCCCCAATGGCCAGAAGGTGGCCGCCGCGGTTTAGGCGGCGGCATGCCGCCGCCTGTCTACATAAGACTTGAACGAATCCAAGGAGCGATCATGACGAATACCCAGCCGGCTTCCGATAGTCCGCAGTCGTCGCACGATTCCGGGAGCAAGGCGGCGGCCGTGCCGCACAAAGCCGGCGACCAGCCGTTCTTCGATCCCGTGGCGTACGGCAATGGGCCGGACGATTCCGTCACCGAGACGACGGAAACCGCGGCCGTGACGCATCACTCGACTACCATCGGCGGACACAGGATTGCGTATACGGCGACGGCGGGTCATCTGGTGATCGTCGACCCGAGCAGTTCGCAGCCCGAAGCGCGGATGTTCTACGTGGCCTTCACGCAGGACAGGCAGAAAGAGGAAACCCGCCCGGTCACGTTCTTTTATAACGGCGGTCCGGGCTCGTCGTCCGTGTTCGTGCTGCTGGGGTCGTTTGCGCCACGCCGCATCAAGACGTCGATGCCGGGCTTCACGCCGCCCGCACCGTACTCGATGGAAGACAACCCGGACAGCCTGCTGGACAACAGCGACCTGGTGTTCGTCAATCCGGTCGGCACTGGGTATTCGGCGGCTATTGCGCCGAAGAAAAATCGCGACTTCTGGGGCGTCGACCAGGACGCCGATTCGCTCAAGCAGTTCATCAAGCGCTTTCTCACCAAAAACAACCGCTGGAATTCGCCCAAGTATCTGTATGGCGAGTCGTACGGCACCGCGCGCAGTTGCGTGCTGGCTTACCGTCTGCATGAAGACGGCGTCGATCTGAACGGCATCACCTTGCAGTCGTCGATCCTCGATTACACGCAATCGGGCAATCCGGTTGGCACCCTGCCCACGGCTGCCGCCGACGCGTGGTATCACCAGAAGCTGGGCGTGACGCCCCGACCCGCCGATCTCGGCGCGTTCTCCGAAGAAGTCGCGCAATTCGCGCGAACGGATTATCTCGCGGCATTGCGCAAGACTCCGCCTACGGATTCGCCGACCGTCGACAAACTCAGCGAATACACGGGTATCGACAAAGCGACGCTGCTGGCATGGGGCCTCGACATCGCGGCGTACGACAGCCGCGGCAATTCGCTGTTCCTCACCACGCTGCTGAAGTCGAAGGGGCTCGCGCTCGGCGAGTACGACGGCCGGGTGACCGCCATCGAAACCGGCATTGCCGGCAAGATCGATCCGAACTCCGGCGGCAACGACCCGACCATGACGGCGGTCACCGGCGTGTACACGACGATGTGGAACGTGTACCTGAACGAGCAGTTGAAATACACGTCGAATTCGTCGTTCACCGATCTGAACGATCAGGCGTTCCAGTACTGGGACTTCGGTCATATCGATCCGACCGGTGCGCAGAAGGGGCTCGACGCCAAGGGCAACGTGATTCTCTACACCGCGGGCGATCTGGCCGCGGTCATGGCGCTCAATCCCGATTTGAAGGTGCTGTCCGCGAACGGGTTCTTCGATTACGTGACGCCGTTCTATCAGACCGTCATCGATTTGCAGCAGATGCCGCTGGTGAGCGAGCAGGTCAGGCAAAACCTGTCGGCGCGGTTCTATCCGTCAGGACACATGGTCTATCTCGATGCCGGTTCGCGCACGGCGCTGAAAGCCGATCTCACGAAAATGTACGACTCGACGGTGGCCAACACGCAGGCGCTCGGCCGCATTCGGGCTTTGCAGGCTCGTGCGGCAAAGTAGCGCAGGCGCGGAAGGTGAGGGACGCGCGACACGGCGTAAGCACTCCGTGTCGCGCGACTAGTCCGGCGGCTATCAGCCCCCAAAGCGGCTGCAGGCAGGCTGCGTCACGGCAGCCTTGCTCGCCCCGGCATATTGGATGTGTTTTAATTAGTCTGCGAATAGACTATTGCGTGCCGTTCCCGGTGCGCCCACGAATGAACGCAGGTACTGCAAACAGGCTTTTCCGTTACGAATTGCATCATCCGCGCGGCATCTGCAATCAGGTGGCTTCACGGCGCCCGGCACGCCGACGCGGCTTGCGTATCGTCTTGCTGCTCGGCTGCGCCATTTTGCTGGCCTTGCGTCTGGACAGCGCCTTTGCGCAGGATGCCGGGATGCTCGACGAACGGGTCACCCAGCAGTCGATTGGCGAAACGATTTGCCGGCCGGGCTACGCGGACACGGTCGCGCCACCGTTCGACGAGTTGATGGAGCATAAGACTTGGATGCTCGCACAGCGTGGCATCGATGCGGATGCCGGTATCGGTCTCGCGCTCGACAGGCATGTGCCGATCGTGCTGGGCGGATCGCCCGATGCGCCCGCCAATCTCGATCTGCTGCCATGGGGCGGCCAGCGGGGCGAGCGCCGTAAGGCTCGCGCCGCGGTTGCACTCAAACGCTGCGTCTGCGAGGGTCAGTTGAGCCTCGCCGAGGCGCAGGCGGCGATTCTCGGCAACTGGTCGGTGGTTTATTCGGGATTCAGCCAGAGCGCCTGCAATATCAACCGGCTGGATGTCGTCTCCGGCGACGGCGAGCGCGACGGCCAGCGTGGCGGAGGGCACGACGCGTCGCCTTGAGACGCTATTGGCGGAGCTGCGAGGCGGCCTGGTTTTTGCGCCTTGCTGTTGGGTAAGCCACATTTATCCGGATAGCACGTTATCGGGACAGGTGTTTTGCTATTTTTGACCTGGCTTATTCAGGTACAGTGCACTGACGGCATTCTTAAGACCGTTTTTCGACACCATCCGCGTCGCTTTACTGTCGAAATCAGCCGTGCGGACAGTCATGCTGCCGTGCTGAAAACAGGACGAAACTCGCTGGGGAGATCTGAAATGATTGCTTTCTATCTGACATTGGCCGCTTTGGGCGCCGCCGGCGCTGCACTGATCCGCGAACTGGCCGCCGCCGAAGCCCGCCAACGTGCCGCACTGCGCCCGGTGCGCGTTCAGTCGACCGACCGCGGGAATGTCCGGAGGTAAGCCACATGAACCTGATCGTGCGCAATATCGCGGAATCGTGCAGCGAGCAGGAAGTGCTGGAATTCCTCAAGCACGAACTCGGGCATTACGCGAAAAACATTGAAATTACCGACGCCGGCAAGCCCGGCGCTTACGCGACCGTGGAACTCGACCCGGAAGCGCCGCCCTACGTGGGCGAGGTGATCGCACGGCAGATCAGCGGCAAGCATCTAGGCGGAATGGCGCTCGAAGCGAGCGCCGATCTGTTCAGCGACGACGAACCTCCGCCAGCCCGCTAAACCGGGCAAGATCCAGCCAGACCACACTCGAGCGCCACGCCGCTCACAAGACCGGGCGCCGGGCCTCACGAGCGCGCGAGCAACACCCCCGCGAGCGCGACCACGAAGCCGGCAATCTGCACCGGCACCAGCATCTCGCCAAACCCGATATAGCCTTCGAGCGCGGCCAGCGGCGGTGCGAGGAACATCAGCGCGGTGGCACGGGCGGCGTCGCCGCGTCGGACCATCCACACCAGCAGCGTCACGCTGACGCCAGACAGCATCGCAATACCCCACGCCAGCGACGCCCACAACGTAGCCGAGGCCACCCAGCGATGCTCACCGAGCACGCCCACCAGCACCGCCGCCACCAGCGCCGCGCCAAAATTCTGTACGGCGCTCGCGCTGCGAATATCCGCTTTCGACAGAGAAGTCTTCTGGATCAGCGTGCCCGCCGTGATCGCGCCGATCGCTACGATCGAAATGAGGATCACGAGCCACGACGGAGCGTGACCATTCGACATAGCGGGCGCGCCCGAAGCAGTCGACGCAGTCACGCCCAGCTTCGGCATGAGCACCAAAACGACGCCGGCCAGTCCCAAGGCCATGCCCGCCCAGCCGCGCTTCGACAGCCGTTCGCCGAATAGCGGCGCCGCCACGGCGGCCGTCGCGAGCGGTTGCAGCGCGCCGAGCAGGGCCATGATGCCCGCGCTCATTCCTTGCGCAACGGCCCAATAGCCGGCGCCGAGATACACCCCTTGAAGCAGCGCGCCGGCCAGCAGATGTTTGCCGGCTTCGCGGCCGGTCGGCCACGCGGCGCGGGCGACCAGCGCGGCGAGCGCAAAGATCAGCGCCGTTCCGCCGAAGCGCGCCAGCAGAAACAGGTTGGGGTCGGCATACGGGGTGATCGCGCGGGCGACCACGAATCCGGTCGACCACAACACGACGAATACGGCGGCAATCAGGGAAAGGAACATCGGCGGGACCGGAGTGAGAAAGCAGGATTGTGTCGGGGAGGCCGATACGTGTCTTGTTCGAAGCTGCAATCGTGTGGGAGCAGGCGCAGTGTTCAGCGAGCGGCCTCGCGGACTGACTGCGCGACTGCGCGATCACCACATCAACAGCACCGTCCCTGCGCCAAGCAGACCGCCGCACAGCGCGCAAGCCCACAGCAAGGCGCGCGTTCGCCGGTATTCCCGGCCGATATCCGTTATCAGTTGCGCATGCTGGCGGGGCGTCTTCGCCCGATCGTGCTCCCGCTGCAGATAGCGCACGGCCAGTTGCGGCACGCGCGGCAGCATATGCGCCAGATGCGGCAGTTCGCGCGAAATGCGTTTGATCCAGCCGCGATGGTCGACGTCGCGCCGCGCAATCTCCGCGAGTACGCCGCGCGTGATGCTCCACGTATCCGCGCCGGGATGCAGCGCGCGCGCCAGCATCTCCGCCTGCTGGAACGAGCGTTGTGCGGTGGCGAGCCGCCCGGGCACCGCGCCGTCGAACGGATGCACCGCGTGCAGCAGATGGTGAAACAGCGCACCTGCCGAGCGATCTTCCGGCGCGGCTGCGAAATGCGCTTCGGCGCGCGTGCGGAGTTCGGCTTCGAGCATTTCGTCGCGAGTGTCGTGCGGCACGTGGCCGGCATCGCGATGCATTTCGGCGAGCCGCCCGTAATCCTGATCGAACAGCGCGCTCGCGCCGTGCACGAAGAACTCGCGCTCGCCGGTCGACAGACTCGACATGATCGAAAACTCGGCTAGCACCAGCCGTCCCAGCGTGTCCGGCTCGATGCTCACACGCACGCGGCGAGCATCCAGCGTCGCGTGGAAGAAGCCGTGTTCGAACGCCTGCTCGGTGACCACCTCGACGATATGCGCGGCGAGCGGCGCCAGCTTTACGCGATGCGCATGCAAACCGGGCAGGTCGCTGGCCGGCAAGGTGTCGACGCGCTGCATGGTCAGCGTGAGGTTGGTGCAGAGATCCCAGATCACGTCCGGCACGACGATGCGCGCATCGCCGTCGAAATGATGGCCGGTCTGGCTCAGGTTGGCGGCTTCGGCGCGCAGGTCGAAACGGCGGAGGATGTCGTCGGTGAAGCTTTGCGCGAGCGCGCGTAATTTCAGGCGCCGCGCGCTCTTCGACAGTTTTTCCAGCCAGCGCGCGACCCAGCGCAACAGGGCGAGCTCGTCGCCGATCTGCTGCAACTGATCGGCGCGCACCAGCTTGATGACCACGTCGCGATGGCCGTTCACCGGCTCGACGAGGCGCGCGCGATGCGTCTGCTCAGCGAGACCCCCGCGAATCGGCACCAGCTCCACCGCGCTGAACAGCGTGGCGAGCGGGCGCCCGAACGCGCGGGCGAGCGCCTGCTCGGAGGCCTGCGGCCGCAGCGGAATTTCCAGGTGATCGATGGCGTCGATGGCGTCGTGCAACGTGCCGGCGGCGAGTTCGGGCCGCTCGGCCAGCGTCTGCGTGAAACGGCTCGCCAGCGGGCCCAAGGTCGGCAACAGGCTGTGCAGACTTTGGGCGCTACGCCCGGACGCTTCCAGCCGGCCGGCGAGGTCGATCATCCAGTGCAGTTTGTGCTCGGGCGGCGCGGCCAGCCAAAGCAGGCGCGTGCCGTAACGCAGCGCGTGACCCAGCAGCAGTAAGCGGCGAAACAGTGGCGGCATCGGTATTTCTGTGGATGGTCGCGCGCGCCGAAAGCCGACGGAAAGCATCGGCGGCGCGGCCAGGGACGAACAGGTTAGCAGGAACTGTGCGGTCGGCGCGAGGGACGCGCGCCGGCAGGTCCATCGGCGGGGCTTGCGTAATACAATACGGCGGCCTGCTCCACCCATGGCGAAACCCAGGTGTGCCGGCCTCCGGCCTTCAACAGATGCTCGCAGAACAACGTCATCAATACATCCTGGCGCAAGTCGCCAAAACGGGCGCGCTTTCGGTTGCCGAACTGGTGCGCGAACTCAACGTATCGCGTGAAACGATCCGGCGCGATCTGAACGCGCTCGCCGGCCGCGGCTTGCTGGTCACCACGCATGGCGGAGCGTTGTCGAGCGATCGCCGCGAGCCCGACCTCGATACCCGCGAAGCCGCCAACGCAGGCGCCAAGCGCGCTATCGGCGAACGCGCTGCGGAGTTCGTGCCGGACGGCGCATCGTTGATCATCGATTCAGGCAGTACCACGCAAGCGGTGGCGCGCGCGCTGCTCGACCGGCATCGGCTCGCGGTCTACACCAACGACTGGCGCATCGCGCTGCTGCTCGGCCGGCGCAACGACAATCGTGTCACGGTGCTGGGCGGCGAGCTTTCCGATATCGAAGACGCCACCTTTGGGCTCGATACCGTTCATCAACTCACGCAATATCACGCGGACTTTGCGTTCATCGGCGCGGGCGGTATTTCGCCCGATGGTTATCTGACCGATTACAGCCGGATGGCCGCGGAAGTGCGAAGCCGCATGATCGATGCCGCCGACATGGTGGTGGTGGTGGCCGATCACTCCAAGTTCGGCCGGGTCACGCCGGTGCGCATCAATGGCATCGAGTCGGCGCGATATCTGGTCACCGAACTCGCGCCGGAAAAGGCGATCAGCAAGGCGATCTCGGCGCACGGGCCGGAAATTCTCATCGCCTGATCCACGGTACTGCCTGTCTTCGAGCACCTCGGGCCGCCTCAGTTGCCGGATGCCGCGGGCTCGCTGAAAGCACCGTCTGCAAAAAAAGCGTTTGGATATTATTGGCGAATTGTGTCAATTTTTGGAATTCGCCACAATCGTCACGGCGTTGTCATTGAAACCTGTGATCCTTGCCGTGCCCGTTCAGGCGCGGCGGACAGCGCGAGTGTCGGAGGTCCGCGGCCAGTGAGCGGAAAAGACGGGCAGCGAAGTTGTCGGCAATCTGCAGAGCGCGCGAACCTGCGCGATTTGGCGCAGATTTGCACGACGACTCGCGAGAACGAGGCATCAGCAGTCACACGCAAAGCACACGCAAGCGGCGCAACCGCCGCTCGATCAAAACAGGTATCGGGTTGAATCCCGATCGTTGGGTTTAGCCTTTCGGAGAAGCGACATGACAAAAACGGGTTCCCTTCAAGCTACTGCCGGTCTGGCGCGCAAACTGTTGCCGGCTCTGGTCGCGGCGGCGGCGTTCGGCGGCATCGCGATGCAGGCTCACGCGGCCGATGCGGTGGTGCTGTACACCGCCGACGGCCTCGAAAACTTTTACTCGGGCGTGTTGCCGGCCTTCGAAAAGAAAGAAGGCGTGAAGGTCAATATCGTCACGGCGGGTAGCGGTGAAGTCGTGAATCGCGCGACCATCGAAAAAGATCAACCGAAAGCCGACGTGCTCGTCACGCTGCCGCCGTTCATCCAGCAAGCCGACCAGTCGGGTCTGCTGCAGGCGTACCAGAGCGCCAACTACAAGAACGTGCCGGCCATCGCCAAGGCGCCGAACGGCACGTGGGCGACTTTCGTGAACAATTACTTCTCGTTCGCGATCAACCCGGACGTGACGAAAAACCAGCCGAAGACGTTTGCCGACTTGCTGCATCCGGATTTCAGCGGCAAGGTCGCGTATTCGAACCCGGCGACCGCCGGCGACGGCATGGCCGTGATCATCCTGACCTCGTCGCTGATGGGCGAAGACAAGGCCTTCGATTATCTGAAGAAGCTCGAGCAGAGCGCCAAGTTCCACACCAAGGGCACCGGCTACCTCGACGTGCTGCTCTCGCGTAACGAAATTGCGGTGGCCAACGGCGACCTGCAGATGGATCTGGACGATGCCGCGAACGGCGGCCTGTCGCTCAAGCCGGTGTTCCTGTCGGCCACGGCCGGCGGCCAGCCGACCACGTTCCAGTTGCCGTACGCAATCGGCCTGATCAGGAGCGGCCCGAACCAGGCCGAAGGCAAGAAGCTGATCGACTACCTGATGTCGAAGGAAGTGCAGGCCAAGGTGCCGGACATTTTCGGCATTCCGGGTCGCACGGACGTGCCGCTCACGGGCAAGAACGGCGAGATCGTGAAAAGCTCGATTGCCGGCGTGAAGCTGATTCCGGTGGACTGGACCCAGGTCATGGCGAAGAAGGCCGACTGGACCGCCCGCTGGAAGAGCGAAGTGATCGGTTCGTCGGACAAGCCGCTGGAAGTGGTCAAGCCCAAGTAAGGCTCGGGCTTTAGCCGGTTCCAGCCGGTTTCAGCAGTTTTTTCCCGTTTGGTTTCAGTCGATTCAACCGGCGCCCGCCGCGTCGCGCGGCGGGCGCCGCATTTGCATCGAACTCGTTGGAGGATCGACCCGGTGAATACGGCCAGTGTTGCTCACCGAGGCGCGCCAGGCGCCTCAACGAATGCGCTCGACGGCGCGCGTTCGACTGCTGCGGGCGACGTGTCGTCGGGCGGCGTGCAGATCGACCATCTGACGGTCCGCTTCGGCACGCGTACCGTGCTCGACGATCTGTCGCTCACGATCCGGCGCGGCGAATTGCTGACCGTGCTGGGCCGCAGCGGTTGCGGCAAGACCACGCTGCTGCGCTTCATTGCGGGGTTTATCGAGGCGGATGGTTTGTCCGGCACGCTGACGGTGGCCGGCCACGATCTCACTCACGTGTCGCCGCATCAGCGCAATCTCGGTTTGCTGTTCCAGAGCTATGCGCTGTTCCCGCATCTTTCCGTTTTCGAAAACGTGGCCTTCGGGCTGCGCGCGCGTCGCACGCCGAATAAAGACGTGGCGCGGCGCGTTGCCGATGCGCTCAAACTCGTGCAACTCGGCGATGCCGGTCATGTGATGCCGGCGCAACTGTCGGGCGGTATGCAGCAGCGCGTGGCGTTGGCGCGCGCGCTCGTGATCGAGCCCGACGTGCTGTTGCTCGACGAACCGCTTTCGGCGCTCGACGCCAATCTGCGCGCGTCGGTGCGCTCCGAACTCAAGTCGCTGCACGAGCGTTTGCCGAATCTGACGATCGTCTGCGTGACGCACGATCAGGACGATGCGCTGGTGCTCTCCGATCGCACGCTGCTGATGCGCGAAGGCCGCATTGCGCAACTCGGCACGCCGCAGCAGTTGTACGACACACCCGCCGACGGTTTCGTCGCGCGGTATCTGGGCGCGGCGAACCTGCTGCCGCCGCAAGTGGCTTTCGGCATGGACGACGTGCGCTATAACGAGCGCGAGCGCGTCGCGTGCCTGCGGCCGGAGGCGTTGCGGATCGTGCCGCTCGGCGAAGGCCATCTGCATGGCACGATTGCATCGGTCGAGTGGTACGGCGCGGTGCTGTCGGTCTCGATCGCGCTCGACGCGATGCCGGGCGAGCCGGTTCTCGTCACCCAGCAGCGCGGCCACGGCATGATGCCGGAGAAGGGCGCGCGTGTTTCCCTGCGCTACGAGGCTGACGATGTCGTCCTTATTCAGCCCTGATACGTCCGGCTCGGGTTCGCCCGACACGCCGGGTGCGCGCGGCGCGGCCGAACTCGCCGCCGCCGACGCCCGCCGTCACGCCAGCACGATGTCGCACGTGGCCGCGAGCCGGCGTCGCGAGCGCATCGCGCAATGGCATCTGCTGTTTCTCGCGGTGGTCGTGCTCGGACCGCTGGTGATCTATCCGCTGGTGCGGCTAGTGTTGTTGAGTCTGACCGGTCCGCATGGGCTCAGCCTGCATGCCTATTCCGCGTTCTTCGGTAATCCGGAGACGAGCGGGGTGATCGGCACGACGCTGTGGATTCTGTTCGCGAGCGCCGGACTCGCGTCGCTGCTCGGCATCGGGCTCGCGGCGTTGCTGTTTTTCAAGCCGTTTCCCGGGGCGCGGATGGTGACGCGGTTCCTCGAACTGTTCGTCGCGTTTCCGTCGTTTCTGGTCGCGTTCACGCTGATCTTTCTGTATGGCTCGCAAGGCTCGGTGAGTATCGGCTTGCAGCGGCTGTTCCATCTGCAAACGCCGCCGCTCGATTTCCTGTTCGGCGTGGGCGGCGTGATTCTCGCGGAAGTGGTGTTCTACGCGCCGTTCGTGGTGCGGCCTACGCTGGCCTCGTTCGCCACGCTCGACTCGCGTTTGATCGAAGCGGCGCGGAGTCTCGGCGCGAACGGCTGGATGGTGGCGTTCAAGGTGATTCTGCCGCTCGCGTGGCCGGGGATCGCGGCGGGTACCATCTTGTGTTTTCTGCTGACGCTCAACGAATTCGGGATTCTGCTCGTGCTCGGCAGCGCGCATCTGATCACGCTGCCGGTGGCGATCTACAGTTCCGCGACCGTCGACCTCGACCTGCCGACGGCCGCCGCGGGCGCGGTGGTGATGCTGATCATGTCCTTGTCGCTGTATGCGCTGTACCGGCAGGTGAATCGTCGCAAGGAGAAAGGAGCGGGCCATGGCCGTTGAACTCGATCCGACCGTGTTGCCGGTCATGCACAAGAAAGCGCGACCGGTCCGGCGCAGTCTGCCGGTGCGGATGCTGGGCGGTCTGCTGCTCGGTCTCGCCGCGTTGCTGTGTTTCTGGCTGTTCGTGTTGCCGGTGCTGGTGGTGGCGCTGTCGAGCGTCGCCGGCCATTGGTCCGGCACGATCTTTCCCGATAATTTCAGCACGCGCTGGTTCGAACGGCTCGGCTCGAGCGATTTCGACGCGATCACGACGAGTCTCGAAATCGGCATCGGCGTGGCCGTGCTCGGGACGGCGCTCGGTTTATGGCTGGCGCTGGCGCTCGAAGGGCGCGACCGGCGTGGGCTCGGGGCGTTTGTCGATACCGTCGCGATGATGCCCAACGGCGTGCCGAGCGTGGTGCTCGGGCTGGCCGTGCTGATTGCGTATCACAAGCGGCCGTTCGATCTGTCGAGCTCGGCCGCGATCGTGGTGTTCGTGCAGCTCGCGCTGGTGCTGCCGTTCTGCTATCGCTGCGCGGCCGCCGCGCTGCGGCCGGAGTTGACAATTTTGCGGGAAGCCGCGGCGAGCCTGGGTGCGCCGCCGTCGATGGTGTTGCGGCGGGTCGTGTTGCCGCAACTGGTGCCGGCGATTCGCGCGAGTCTCGCGCTCGGTTTCGCTCTGTCGCTCGGCGAGCTGGGCGCGACGCTGACGGTTTATCCGCCGGGCTTCGCGACGGTGCCGATCGTCGTGGTCGGGCAGGTGGAGCGCGGGTATTACCTGCCGGCGTCCGCGTTGTCGCTGATTTTGCTGCTGGTTTCGCTCGCCGCGCTGCTGGTGATCGCGGCGCGGGCGCCGAAGCGGCGCGTCGATTGAGGCTCGGGCTGCGCGCTTTGCGGCGGCCCGACGTGCGTATGCCGATGTGGCGTTTTTTGTCAAAATGACCGAATATATGCGGCCTGTTGCTGTTGAATCTGTCGGCGGCGCGGTGGGGAAGGGTCGTCGCGGTTCGTTGACCACCGTGGTGCGGGAGGCGATCGAGCGACATATCGTCGAGGGAGCGCTCCGGCCGGGCGACAAACTCAACGAAGCCGATTGGGCCGCGCGCCTGCAGGTATCGCGTGCGCCGGTCCGCGAAGCATTCCGCGCGCTCGAACAGGCGGGCCTGGTGCGCACGGTGAAGAACCGCGGCGTGTTCGTGCGCGAGGTGTCGGAAGTCGAGGCCGACGAACTCGATGCGGTGCGCGCGATGCTCGAAGAAGCCGCTTGCCGGTTGCTGGCGACGAGTATCGATGCGACGCGGTTGGCCGTGCTGCGCGATGGACTCGATGAATTGCGCCTGGCGCTCGAATCGCGCGATCACGACGCGTTTGGACGCGCGGACCTGGCGTTCCACGATGCGCTCGTCGCTGTGGCGGGCAATCTGAAATTGCACGAGACGTATCGGCGGGTGATGAGCGAAACAAGTTTGGTCCGGCGTCACGCCGTGCCGGGGGTGCCGGTCGGGTGGCTGGAAGGTTCGCTCGGCGGATATCGCGCGTTGTTGACGGCGCTGGCTTCGCGTGATGGCGAGCGCGCTGCGGGGCTGGTCCGGTGTCGGTTGAATGTCGGTGAAGAGTGTGGTGCTGGTGCAATCGCATTGGGCGGCGAATCCGCGGGCGGATTGGCTCAGTGAATGCGGTGAGTTGCAGCAGGGTTTTATTTGGGGAGTGTGAGCGTGGCATTGAGTCTGAACGACATCCGGTCGCTATTCGAGCAGTATGGCAATCTCGCCTACAGCGGCGAGCCTGTGACGCAACTCGAACATGCGTTGCAGAGCGGCGCGCTCGCGGAAGCGGCCGGCGCCAGCGATGAACTCGTCGCCGCGGCGTTTTTGCACGACCTTGGGCATCTGTTGAATCTGCAAGGCGAAACGCCGACCGAGCGGGGCATCGACGATCTGCATCAATACTTTGCACTGCCTTTTTTGCGGCCGGTACTGACGGATGCAGTACTCGAGCCGATCCGCTTGCACGTGGATGCGAAGCGCTGTCTGTGCGCGATCGACGCAGAGTATTTCGGGCAACTATCTGCGGATTCCGTTCGGAGTCTCGAGTTGCAGGGCGGTGTTTTCAGTCAGGACGAAGCCGAGGCGTTTCTGCGCAAGCCCTATGCGGAAGATGCGCTGCGTCTGCGTAGATGGGACGATCTGGCGAAAGAAGAGAACCGCGTGACGCCGGATCTCGATCACTATATGCAAATAGTCGAGCGGGCGATGAGTCGACGTGCGATGAATTGAGTGGGCAGTGCGGATTGTCTTTGAGTTGTTGTCTTATCCCTCTTTGCGCTGGTTCCAGCGCATTTCGCTTCTATCAAAATAACCCTTGCAAGGCCTGCGTCGCCTCGCTAGAATCTCGCTCTTTCGTGCTTCGGACACCGGGGCACGGGAAGGCGGGGAGCCAGCAATGGCGGGGGTTTGCGGCACGCTGGACAGGTTGGGAAAGTTAGAAAAACCTGTTGACGGCGTAGCGGAAGTTCTCCATAATCTCGTTTCTCTGCTGCAGATGCAGCGACGCAGAACGGAGCGGTAGCGGTGAAGTTGGCCGGTGCGGTTCTGGTAGTGAGTGCGTAATCGATCTTTAAAAATTAACAGCCGATAAGTGTGGGCGCTTGATGCGCGATGCGCCGGCGGGCTCTTCGGGGTTTGCCGGGTAAAGCGAAAGTATCAAGTCTCACACAGTAATGAAAGGAAGGTTTGA
>NZ_CAAJGK010000097.1 GCF_900996245.1 Paraburkholderia sp. BCC1886
CCGATGGCATTGCGCGGGCTGTGGGGCAGCTGGTTCTCGCGCCATGGCGATGCGCGCTGGCCGCGGCCGATGCGCAAGGGCGCGATGAGCCGGCTGACGCTGGCGGTCGGCGAGCCGATCGCGGCCTCGGCGGCCACGCCCGACCTGCTGCAGCAGGCGGTGAGCGAGCTGCGCGGCGCGCGCAAGTAAGGGCGGGGCAGGGCCTTGCGTGCCGGCCCGAGTCGTCGCGGGTGAAGGCTTCATGAAAGCTGGGCCGGTCGCGCGGCCGTCCCCGGCGCGGCGCGCCTCCCGCGATGGCCGGGGCGGCTGGCATAATAGCGGTTTCCCCGACTTTTTCTCTGGAACGGCTACCCATGTCCGGCAATACCCTCGGCAAGCTTTTCACTGTCACGACCTTCGGCGAATCGCACGGTCCCGCGATCGGCTGCGTGATCGACGGCTGCCCGCCGGGAATGGAACTGACGGAAGCCGACATCCAGCTCGAACTCGATCGCCGCAAGCCGGGCACCT
>NZ_CAAJGK010000098.1 GCF_900996245.1 Paraburkholderia sp. BCC1886
CCAACACCTCGGCCTGGTCGACCGGCAGCGGCGGCTCGGTGATCGGGCTGAGCACCGACATCTCCGGCCAGACCAACCATGCCGCGGTGATCGGCAATGCCAGCGGCAGCCCGTTCGCGCAGATCAACCAGTGGATCAAGGTGCAGGGCGGCCAGAGCTACACCTTCACGGACTACCTGCCGGCCAGCTCGGGCCAGACCATCTTCCCGGCCTTCTCGGTGCAGACCGACGACGGCAACCAGACCGAATTCGCGGGCGTGCTCAACACCAACAACGGCGTGATCGTGCCGGGTTCGTGGAGCACCGGGAATTCGACGCTGTCGACCAGCAAGGTGGGCAACTGGTGGAAGGTCAGCATGAGCTTCACGGCGCCCTCGGGCTCGTCGAACGCGCACATCTTCCTCGATCCGCGCACCTCCAACGCCTCGGGCGCGCGCAGCAACCAGAGCGTCAACGATGACCTGTCGGCGACGCACTACTGCCCGGGCCTGTCGATCGCGGCGC
>NZ_CAAJGK010000099.1 GCF_900996245.1 Paraburkholderia sp. BCC1886
ACCAAGCCGCTGGTCGGCAACCTGGCCGCATGGAACTACTTCATGTCGCTGCGCAATCCGGAGAACGCCAAGTTCAAGGCGATGTTCGCGGACTGGGTCAAGAAGAACAACCTGCCCGGCGGCGCCAAGCGCGTGACCAACGACCCGATGGAGGCGACCTATGTCGGCATCCACATGTGGAAGCAGGCGGTCGAGAAGGCCAAGAGCACGGACGTCGACAAGGTGCGCACGGCGATGGTCGGCCAGAAGTTCAACGCGCCCTCGGGCTTCGTGCTGGAGATGGACGGCAACCACCACCTGCACAAGCCGGTGATGATCGGCGAGATCCGCGCCGACGGGCAGTTCAACGTGGTCTGGCGCACCAAGACCACGGTGCGCGCCCAGCCGTGGAGCCCGTATATCCCGGGCAACGCGGGCAAGCCCGACGTGGTCAGCTCGATCGGCGACTTCCTGCGCCGCCGCCTCGCCGCCGCGCTGGCGTAATTCGCCGTACCGG
>NZ_CAAJGK010000100.1 GCF_900996245.1 Paraburkholderia sp. BCC1886
AGCGCCGCGCTGGCGGCGCTGTCGATCACCGGCGCCATGCTGATGCTCTGGTCGCCGCGCCTGGGCCTGCCGCTGCCCTCGAACCCGGCCGAATGGGCGGGGCTGGCCGCCGGCCTGAGCTTCGCGATGAGCAACGTGCTGGTGGTGCGGATCTCGCGCGACCTGCCGGAGCTCAAGCCCGAGATGCGCACCGCCACGCTGTTCGCGGGCGGCGCGGCCTTCGGGCTGGCGGCGATGTTCGTGGAAGGCGTGCCGCCGCTGCCCGCGCCGCATGCCGTGACGCTGGCGCTGCTGCTGGCCGCCGCGATCGGCGTGGTCACCGCGCTCAACAACCTGCTGGTTCAATACGGGCTTGCCCGGGTACCCGCCAATCGCGCCTCGATCATCATGCTGTTCGAGATCGTCGTCACCGCGCTGTCGGCGTGGCTGTTCGCCGACGAGCTGCCGGGCGCGCGCGAGTGGCTCGGCGGCGCCTGCATCGTGCTCGCCACGCT
>NZ_CAAJGK010000101.1 GCF_900996245.1 Paraburkholderia sp. BCC1886
ATCGCCCTTCGGCGTGCCGTAGATCACGCTGCGCAGCCCGGTGCGCAGCACCTGCACGGGAATCGCCAGGTCGCGATCGGTGATCAGGGTGATCTCGGACTGCAGCGGGAACACGCGCGTGACCTGGCCGACCACGCCGTCCTCGGTCACCACCGGCGCGCCGTTCTGGATGTCGTCGTGCGAGCCGTGGCCGATCACCACCTTCTGCGAGAACGGATCGCTGGTGTCGTACTGGATCTCGACCGGGGTGGACTGGGCGGCGATCCGCGCGCGCAGGCCCAGCACGGCGCGCAGGTGCGCCTTGTCGGACATCAGCTGGCCGGCCTGGTTGGCCTGCAGCGACAGCGCCAGATTGCGCTCGCGCAGCTGCTGGTTGTCGTGGCGCAGCGAGGCATTGGTGGCGGCGAGGTCGGCGGCGCCCATGAACAGGTCGCGCGGCACCAGCGCGGCCCGTTGCAGCGGGAACAGCGCGGTGCCCAGGATGCCCCGGACG
>NZ_CAAJGK010000102.1 GCF_900996245.1 Paraburkholderia sp. BCC1886
ACACCGGTGACATGGTGCGCGACGTGATGCTTCAGGCGGTCGAAAACCGCTTCGCTGGTGCGTTGAAGGCTGACAGCGAAATCGAGTGGCTGAGCGACAACGGTTCTTGCTACATTGCCGACGAGACAATGACGTTCTCGCGTGAAATCGGCCTGAGGCCGATCACGACACCCGTCAGAAGTCCGCAGAGCAATGGGATGGCCGAGAGCTTCGTCAAAACGATGAAACGCGATTACGTTTCGTGGATGCCCAAGCCCGACGCCCGAACGGCGCTACAGAACCTGGCCATTGCGTTCGATCACTACAACGAGTCGCATCCGCACAGCGCCCTGAAATACTGCTCGCCGCGCGAGTTTCGCCAACAGGCAAATTCTCCAACCTAAGCGTGACCGCGTGTCCGGTCATGCAGGGGCAAGTCCATTGACCGTATCGCCTCCCTTCAGCGTCGTGCCAGTCAGTGCCTGGCCGGACGTGTGCAGCGTCTCTGCATA
>NZ_CAAJGK010000103.1 GCF_900996245.1 Paraburkholderia sp. BCC1886
CAGCAAACCGTGAGTCCCTTGCAGACCAAACCGGACAGTGTCGAGATCGCAGTGAACAAGGACGGCAACGTGTTCTGGAACGAGCGGCTGGTCGATGCGCCGACGCTGCTGGCGCGGCTGAAAACGGTGTCGGTGAAAGAACCGCAGCCGGAGGTGCACATCCGCGGCGATCAGGCGACCCGCTACGAGTCCATCGGACGCGTAGTGACCGCCTGCGAGCGGGCCGGTATCGCGAAGGTGTCATTCATCACGCAGCCGCCCGCGCGCGGCGGATAGGAGTCGAAACATGGGGATGAACGTATCGTCGGGCGGTGGGGGTGGCGAGCCGGAGGTGATGGTCGACATCAATACCACGCCGCTGATCGACGTGATGCTGGTGCTGCTGATCATGCTGATCATCACGATTCCAATCCAGATGCACTCGGTGAAGATGAATCTGCCGGTGGACAATCCGCCGCCGCCGAGCGCACCGCCGCCGGTCGTGCAGGT
>NZ_CAAJGK010000104.1 GCF_900996245.1 Paraburkholderia sp. BCC1886
GCCGTACAGCACCGAAGCCGGCCCGCGCAGCACCTCGACGCGCTCGACCGACCAGGTGTCGACCGGGAAGCTCACCGTGCCCGCGCCCACCAGCATGCGCGTGCCGTCATACAGCGTGGTGATCGATTCGGGACCGCTGAAGCCGCGCACCGATACCGACGTGCCGCCGTTGCCGGGCGCCGCGTTGGCCGCGAAGCCGGCCGCGCGCGTGACGGCATCGAGCACGCTGGTGTCGCCGCGCTCGCGGATCCGCTCGCCGTCGAGCGTCTCGACGCTGGCCGGCGTGTCGAGGCTCGACAGGCCGAGCCGGCTGCCGGTGCCGGCCGGCTTGCCGAGATTGCCGGCATCGGCGGCGGCGCGCTCGGCGCCCACCGAGATGGCCGGCAGCGCCTGGGCCGCGCCGCCGCTGCCGGCGAGTTTCGCGGGGCCAGCGGGACCGGCCGGCGCCGCGTCGGTCGTCGAGTTCGAAGGCAGCAGGTCGTCGGCC
>NZ_CAAJGK010000105.1 GCF_900996245.1 Paraburkholderia sp. BCC1886
CGCAGGTCAACGAGGTCAACGAGCAGATGCGGCGCGCGCTGGAGGCGCGCTTCGGCAGCGGCTACGACTACATGTACCTGTTCCCGGGCATGCAGAAGGTGGTGCAGGCGGCCGGCCGCGTGATCCGCACCGAGCACGACGAGGGCGTGGTGCACCTGATCGACGATCGCTACCGGCGCCGCGAGGTGCAGCGGCTGCTGCCGCGCTGGTGGCGGGTGGAGTGACGAGCGCTGGAGGCCCGCCCGGGCTCAGGCCGCCTGCTTGCGATCCGCCGCGGCCGATGCGGCGCCCGCGGCCGGCGTTCCCACCTTCCAGACGAAGGGCGGCTCGGTGCCGTTGACCGAGCGATCGCCCACGATGCGCGCCTTGTAGACCACCGGATTGTGCGAGGACACCGTGCGCGCGTTGCGCCAGTGACGGTCGAGATCGCTCGCCTCGCGCGTGGCCGAGGCACCCAGCGCGTTGAACAGATGGGTGGTCGCGCGC
>NZ_CAAJGK010000106.1 GCF_900996245.1 Paraburkholderia sp. BCC1886
ATTGCCGTGCCGCGCGCCCTGGCGCCCGGCACGGCTTCCTGTCGCCTGTTCATTCGAGGAACGAGCCGATGAGTCACGAGCCGGAAACACTGAAATTCGCCTACTGGGTGCCCAACGTCAGCGGCGGCCTGGTGGTCAGCAAGATCGAGCAGCGCACTAACTGGGATATCGACTACAACCGCAAGCTCGCGCAACTGGCCGAGCGCAACGGCTTCGACTACGCGCTGTCGCAGATCCGCTTCACGGCCGGCTACGGCGCCGAGTACCAGCACGAATCGGTGGCGATCAGCCATGCGCTGCTGGCCGCCACCGAGCGCCTCAAGGTGATCGCCGCGATCCTGCCGGGCCCCTGGCATCCGGCGGTGGTGGCCAAGCAGCTCGCCACCATCGACCAGCTCACCGGCGGGCGCGTTGCGATCAACGTGGTCAGCGGCTGGTTCAAGGGCGAATTCACCGCGATCGGCGAACCCTGGCTCGAACACGACG
>NZ_CAAJGK010000107.1 GCF_900996245.1 Paraburkholderia sp. BCC1886
GCGAGGGCACGGATTCCAGATGCACCACTACCAGGGAAATGCCGCGGGGCCCGCTTAATGGTTAGCGGTTTGAGCCCGCTTTCTTTTGCCTACTTTTCTTTGCGGCGGCAAAGAAAAGTAGGTGCCCCCCCGCACAGGGGGAACGCTAATAGACCACTAAGAAAACAAGGAAAGGCCAAAAGGCAAAAAACGAAAGTGAGAACGAGCACAACCCACGTATTGATCCTGGCGATACCGCCAATTTCAATCTCAAGCTTAGCGCCGCTAATCGACCCCCTAACGTTAGCAAACGAGATAGACGGCCACGCGCTCTACAGCGTGCAAACCTGCACACCCGACGGCCGCGCGCTTTCGCTCTCGGCGAACGCCTACTACACCCCAGACACGTCGTTAAGCGAAGCGACAACACCAACCGCAACACCCTGCGACTGGCTCATCGTCCTAAGCGACCGCTATGCCCCACCCCAAAACCCCCAACCGCTACTAGCGGCCCTAAACCAGACAGCCCAACGGGCCAAAACCACAACAGGCATCCACCACGGCGTCTGGTGGCTAGCCCAGGCCGGCGCGCTCGCCGGCTACCGCGTCAGCATGAACTGGCAGAGCTACCAGCAATTCGCCGAACAATTCGATAACGTCATCGTCACCCAGCACATCTTCGAAATCGACCGCGATCGCGCCACCTGTGCCGGTGGCCAGGCCACACTCGACTTCATGCTCGCGATGATCGGCCGCGATCACGGCCCCGATCTCGTAGAACGCATCGCAGATTCGCTAGGCGCAGGCGCACTGCGCAACGGCGAAGAACGCCAACGCATTCCCTTCGTGACCGCCCCTGGCGAGCGCCACCCACGATTGAACGAAGCGCTCCAGTTGATGGAAGCCAACGTCGAAGAGCCACTCACCTCCGATGACATCGCCAACCTCGTCGGCATCTCGCGCCGTCAACTGGAACGGCTGTTCCGTCAATACCTCGGCTCGATGCCGGCCAAATACTATCTCGGCCTGCGCCTCGCCAAAGCACGCGCCCAACTGCAGCGCACCAGCAAATCCGTCGTGCAGATCAGCCTCGCCTGCGGCTTCGCGTCCGCCGCACACTTCTCGAACGCCTATCGCGATCGCTTCGGCGTCACGCCGCGTGAAGACCGCCGTAACTGGATCGACCGGCAGACCGGTGCGACCAGCGTAGGCCCAACCGGCCCCACCGCGACCGGCGCAGGCGCAACCGGCCCCGCTGCAACAGGCGCAGGCGCGGCGAGCCCAACCGCGCCCCATCCCGACGAAAGCCCATAAAAAGCGTCGCGTATGCGCAAGACGGATCGCTCGCGGTTTCCTACACTACCGGTACGCCTTTACCCGTAAGAGGATTCGCCATGAACGACCTGCCTGTCACACGCCAGACCTTCGACGAAGTCATGGTGCCGGTGTTTTCGCCCGCCGCCTTCGTACCGGACCGGGGTCTCGGCTCGCGCGTCTGGGACACGCAAGGCCGCGACTACATCGACTTCGCCGGCGGTATCGCAGTGACCGCACTCGGTCATGCACACCCGGACCTGCTGCAGGTCCTGCACGAGCAGGGCGGCAAACTCTGGCACATCGGCAACGGGTACACCAACGAGCCTGTACTCCGCCTCGCCAGACGCCTCGAAGAACTGACCTTCGCCGATCGCGCGTTCTTCGCCAACTCGGGCGCGGAAGCCAACGAAGCAGCGCTCAAACTGGCCCGCCGCGTCGCGTTCGAACGGCATGGCGCCGACAAGGTCGAAATCGTCTCCTTCACGCAGTCGTTCCATGGCCGCACGTTCTTCACCGTGAGCGTCGGCGGTCAACCCAAGTATTCCGAAGGCTTCGGCCCCGTGCCGGCAGGCCTGCGCCATCTCCCCTACAACGATATCGAAGCGGCCCGCGCGGCTATCGGCGCTCAAACCTGTGCGGTGATAGTCGAGCCGATCCAGGGCGAAGGCGGTGTGATTCCCGCCGATCCGGCGTTCCTGAAAGCGCTGCGCGAAGCCTGCGACGCCCACGGGGCCCTGCTGATTTTCGACGAGGTACAAACGGGTGTTGGCCGCAGCGGCTATTTCTACGCGTATCAGGACACTGGCGTAACGCCGGATATCCTGACCACCGCGAAGGCGCTCGGCAACGGTTTTCCAATCGGCGCAATGCTCACCACCCACGCGCTGGCCGCGCATTTTCAGGTCGGAGTGCACGGCACGACGTACGGCGGCAATCCGCTGGGTTCGGCAATCGCAGAGAAAGTCGTCGAACTGGTCAGCGACCCGAAGCTGCTCGAAGGCGTGCGCTCGCGCAGCGAAGTGCTCAAAGGTCATCTCGCGAAACTCGATGAGCGCTTCGGTCTGTTCAAGGAAATTCGCGGCAAGGGTCTGCTGATCGGCGCCGAACTCAACGACGCCTTCAAGGGCCGCGCCAAAGATTTCGTCACCGCCGCCGGGCAGCACGGCGTGATCATGTTGATGGCCGGGCCCGACGTGCTGCGCTTCGTGCCGTCGCTCGTCATGCCGCTCGACGATATGAGCGAAGGCTTTGCGCGTTTGACCCAGGCGGTCGAACAGATCGCCGGCAGCAAGGCCAGAACCGAAGCGGCCTCGCACTAACGTTCCGGCCCCGGCCGCGCAATCATGCGTCACATTCAACAGGAACGACGATGCTCTTCGTACGCCCCAGTCGCTTAGCCGATCTCGATGCGCTCGAACAGATGGCGCGCACCGCGCAACCGGTGCTGCATTCGCTGCCGCGCGAGCGGAGCGCGCTCGAAGCGCGCATCGCGTTGTCGGAAGACTCATTTCGCGCGGAGGTCGACTTTCCCGGCGAGGAGTTCTATCTGTTCGTGCTCGAAGAATCGTCGACCGGCAAGCTGATGGGCACCGCGAGCATCGTCGCATCGGCCGGTTACTCGGACCCGTTCTACGCGTTTCGCAACGATGCGCTGATTCACGCGTCGCGCGAGTTGCACGTGAACCGCAAGATTCACGCGCTGACCATGTCGCATGAACTCACCGGCAAGAGCCGCCTCGCCGGCTACTACATCGACCCGTCGCTGCGTGGCGACAGCGCCGCGCATCTGCTGTCGCGCGCCCGCATGATGTACATCGCCGCGAATCGCCGGCGCTTCACGCCGGAAGTGTTTTCGCTGCTGCTCGGCGTGACCGACGCGGCGGGGGTGTCGCCGTTCTGGGAAGCGGTCGGGCGCAAGTTCTTCGGGCGCGACTTCGCCGACATCGAAATCGAATCGGGTGGCCGCAGCCGCACCTTCATCGCGGAAGTGATGCCCACCTATCCCATCTACGTGCCCTTGCTGCCGGAAGCCGCGCAGCGGGTGCTGGGCGAACCCGACGAAAGGGCGCTGCTCGCGTACGACATTCACCAGGAAGAAGGCTTCGAGACGGATCGCTACATCGATATCTTCGATGCCGGTCCAGTGCTGACCGCACAGGTGGATCGCATTGCAAGCGTGACGCTCGACGAGACCCGCGTGGTTCACGAAAGCGAAGCGGGCGACAACGGCACGACGACGTATCTGGTCGCGCACAACGGCGCGGGCGGCGCATTTCGCTGCATTCTCGCCGACCTCGCCGATCTTCCCGCCGCGAGTCAAGCCGGCGCGCCATTGCCGCCGGCCGCGCGCGCCGCGCTCGCGGTCGTAGCGGGCGACACGGTGCGCTGCGTGCCGCTCTACCGCCCGCACGCGGCGCTTCGCGACCAGGCCGTTTCGGGAGACGCAGCATGATCGTCGTTCGCGTGGTGCAACGTGGCGACGTGGACGCGCTGATGCGGCTCGCGCTGGAAACCGGCCCCGGCCTCACCACCTTCAAGCCCGACCGCGACGCGCTCGCCGCGCGGGTCGAGCGCGCGCGGCGCACGATGGAAGACCGCGCCGAAGCGCATGAAGCCGGTTATTTCTTCGTGATGGAAGACACCGACACCGGCGATGTCGCCGGCGTGTGCGGCATCGAAACTGCCGTGGGTCTGCAGCAGCCGTTCTACAACTATCGCGTGAGCACGGTCGTGCATGCGAGCCAGGACCTCGGCATCTGGACGCGCATGCATGCGCTGAATATTTCGCACGATCTCACCGGCTATACGGAAGTGTGTTCGCTGTTTCTCAGCCCGCGTTACCGCACGAGCGGTGTCGGCGGTTTGCTGTCGCGCTCGCGCTTCATGTTTCTCGCACAGTTTCGCGAGCGTTTTCCCGAGCGGCTCTGCGCGGAATTGCGCGGACATTTCGACGCGCAGGGCACTTCGCCATTCTGGCGCGCGGTCGGCTCGCACTTCTATCAGATCGATTTCAACGCGGCGGACTATCTGAGTTCGCATGGACGCAAGTCCTTCCTCGCCGAACTGATGCCGCGTTATCCGGTGTACGTCGAGTTGCTGCCCGACGATGCGCAGCGCTGCGTCGGCCTCACGCACGACGACACCATTCCCGCGCGGCGCATGCTCGAATTGGAAGGCCTGCGCTATGAGAATCACGTCGATATTTTCGACGCGGGCCCGGTGCTCGAATGCCATATCGCCGACTTGCGCACGGTGCGCGAAAGCGTCGTGGTGCCGATCGAGATTGCCGAGGTGCCGTCGGGCGCGCCGCAAGATGCGCCGCGTTCGCTGGTATCGAACACCTCGCTCGGCGACTTTCGCGTCGGCGTGGCGAGCGGCGTGCCGCGCGACGGCGTGTTCCGGTTGAACGCGGCGGAAGCGGCCGCACTCGACGTGAGCGCCGGCGGCCTCGTGCGCGTGCTGCCGCTGAAACACAAACAAGGATGATCATGAGCGAGCTTTTTATCGACGGCGAATGGGCCGCCGGCACCGGACCCGTGTTCGCGTCGCGCAATCCGGGAACGGGCGCGGTCGTGTGGGAGGGTCATAGCGCTTCGGCGGACGATGTCGAGCGCGCCGTGCGCAGCGCGCGCCGCGCGTTTGCGAACTGGTCCGCCGCGAGTCTGGAAGAGCGTTGCAACGTCGTGCGCCGCTTCGCCGCGCTCGTCACCGAACGCAAGGAAGTGCTGGCCGAAGCGATCGGCCGCGAGACCGGCAAACCGCTGTGGGAAGCGCGCACCGAAGCCGCGTCGATGGCCGCCAAGGTCGAGATATCGATTCAGGCCTATCAGGAGCGCACCGGCGAACGGCGCTCCGCGATGGCCGACGGCACGGCGGTATTGCGCCATCGTCCGCATGGCGTGGTCGCGGTATTCGGTCCGTATAACTTTCCCGGCCATTTGCCGAACGGCCACATCGTCCCGGCGCTGATCGCGGGGAACACGGTCGTGTTCAAGCCGTCGGAACTCGCGCCGGGCGTCGCCGCCGAAACCGTGCGCATCTGGCGCGACGCCGGCTTGCCCGCAGGCGTGCTGAACCTCGTGCAAGGCGAGAAGGACACGGGCATTGCGCTCGCGAATCATCGGCAGATCGACGGCCTGTTTTTCACCGGCAGTTCGGATACCGGCACCTTGTTGCACAAGCAGTTCGGCGGGCGGCCCGAAATCGTGCTGGCGCTGGAAATGGGCGGCAACAATCCGCTCGTGATCGGACCGGTCGCGGACCTCGACGCCGCCGTGCATCACACGATCCAATCGGCGTTTCTGTCGGCGGGACAGCGGTGCACCTGCGCGCGGCGCATCTTCGTGCCGAACGACGGTTTCGGCGAGCGTTTCATGCAACGCTTCACCGAAGTGACCGCGCGTATCCGCGTGGGCGAATACAACGCCGAGCCGCAACCGTTCATGGGCGCGGTCGTGTCGGCGCGCGCCGCGTCACGACTCGTGGCCGCGCAGGATCGCCTGCTCGCCGACGGCGCCACCGCCTGGCTCGACATGAAACAGCGCGACGCGCAACTCGGCTTCGTCACGCCCGCGATTCTCGACGTGACCGCCGTTCAGGACCTGCCCGATGAAGAGCATTTCGGTCCACTCGCGCAAGTCGTTCGCTATGACAGCTTCGAGCAGGCGCTCGAACTCGCCAACGACACCGAATTCGGTCTTTCCGCCGGCCTGCTGGCCGACGACGAAGCGCTCTGGACGCACTTTCAGCGGACCATCCGCGCGGGCATCGTCAACTGGAACCGGCCGACCAACGGCGCGTCGTCCGGTGCGCCGTTCGGCGGTCCGGGTCGCTCGGGCAATCACCGGCCGAGCGCGTACTATGCCGCCGACTATTGCGCGTACCCGATGGCGTCCGTCGAAAGCGCGCAACTGAACATGCCCGCGAGCGTCTCGCCGGGCCTTCTCTTCTAAGGATCGACGATGCAAGCCACTGAAGCGAATTTCGACGGTCTGGTCGGCCCGACCCACAACTACGCGGGTCTGTCGTTCGGCAACGTCGCGTCGCAGAACAACGAGAAGTCGGTCGCGAATCCGAAAGCGGCGGCGCGGCAGGGTCTGCGCAAGATGAAACAGCTGGCCGATCTCGGTTTTCATCAAGGTGTTTTGCCGCCGCAGGAACGGCCGTCGATGCGTCTGTTGCGCGAGCTGGGTTTCTCCGGCGACGACGCCACCGTGATTGCCCGCGTGGCCCGCGATGCGCCCGAACTGCTGGCCGCGGCGAGTTCCGCATCGGCGATGTGGACCGCGAACGCGGCGACCGTGAGCCCGTCGTCCGATACGCAGGACGGCCGCGTGCATTTCACGCCGGCCAATCTGTGCAGCAAGCTGCATCGTGCCATCGAGCATGAATCGACGCGCCGCAGTCTGCTCGCGTTGTTCCGCGACGAGAGCCGTTTCGCCGTGCATGAGGCGTTGCCCGGCACGCCCGCGCTCGGTGACGAAGGCGCCGCGAACCATACGCGGTTCTGCGAGGAATACGGCACCCGCGGCGTCGAATTCTTCGTGTACGGGCGCAGCGAATACCGTCGCGGACCGGAACCGAAGCTGGAGCCAAAGCGCTTTCCCGCGCGTCAGACATTCGAGGCGAGCCGCGCGGTCGCGCATCGCCATGGACTTGCCGAAGCGGCTACGGTATACGCGCAACAGAATCCCGATGTGATCGACGCGGGCGTGTTTCATAACGACGTGATCGCGGTGGGCAATCGCACGACGCTGTTCTGTCATCAACTCGCGTTCGTCGAACAGAACGCGGTGTACGACGAGTTGCGCACGAAGCTCCTGGGCCTGAAAGCCGGCTTCGACGTGATCGAGGTGCCGGACGCGCAAGTGAGCGTAAAGGATGCGGTGACGTCGTATCTGTTCAACAGCCAGTTGCTCACGCGTCCCGATGGCAAGCAGGTGCTGGTGGTGCCGCAGGAGTGCCGCGAGAATCCGCGAGTGGGCGCGTATCTGGATGAACTCGCTTCGCACGCCGGTCCGATCGACGACGTGCTGGTATTCGACCTGCGCGAAAGCATGAGGAACGGCGGCGGTCCGGCGTGTCTGCGTCTGCGGGTCGTGTTGACCGATGCGGAACGCGCCGCGGTCGCGCCGGGCGTGTGGATCGACGACACGCTGTTCGGGCGGCTCGACGGCTGGATCGACAGGCACTATCGCGACCGTCTTGCGCCGGCCGATCTGACCGATCCGCACCTGCTCGCCGAGTCGCGCACCGCGCTCGACGAACTCACGCAGATTCTGGGACTTGGGTCGCTCTATGACTTCCAGCGCTGAGTACGCGATGCCGCTCGACATGCTCGACGATTTTCTGGCCTTCACGCTGGCGGGGAAGAAGCCCGAGCTGGCGCGGCAGGGCGCGTGTGCGAACGGCGTGCGCTGGTCCTGGCTAGACGACGGCATTCTGCTGCTCGCGCCCTCGGCGGTGCAGGAAGCGTCTGCACCGGCGCTTCGCAGCGTGCTGGTTTCCGCCGGTGTGCACGGCGACGAGACCGCGCCGATCGAATTGCTGAATCGGCTCGCGCGCGACATCGCAGACGGTACGGCGCGACTGAACTGCCGTCTGCTGATCGTGCTCGGCAATATCGACGCGATGCGCGACGCGTGCCGCCATCTCGACGACGATCTGAACCGGCTGTTTTGCGGGCGTCATACGCAAGTGCCGCAGAGCCGCGAAGCACCGCGCGCCATCGCGCTGGAGCGGGCGGCGCAGGCATTTTTCGACGGGGCGCCGAACACGCCGGGCGCGCGCTGGCATATCGACATGCACACGGCGATCCGCGCCTCCGCGTTCGAACAGTTCGCGCTGCTGCCGGTCACCGGGGCACCCGTGTCGCGCGCGATGTTCGAATGGCTCGGCAAAGCGCGCATCTCCGCTGTGCTGTTGCATACGACGCGTGGCAATACGTATTCGCAGTTCACCGCGCAGGCTTGCGGCGCGCTGGCCTGCACGCTCGAATTAGGGAAGGTGAGGCCGTTCGGACAGAACGATCTGACGCGTTTCGCGGGCGCGGACGAGGCCGTGCGACATCTGCTGGCCGGGACGAACGATGCGGTGAACAGCACGGCGAACGCCGCGTTGCCGCGCGCGTTCACCGTGGTCGATCAGATCACGAAGCAGAGCGACGCGTTCGAACTACTGGTCGCGCCCGACGTGGCGAACTTCACGCCGTTTGCACGAGGCACGCTGCTCGCACGCGACGGCGCGTATTGCTACACCGTGCGTCACGACGAGGAACGCATCGTGTTCCCCAACGCGCGCGTCAAACCGGGCTTGCGCGCCGGTTTGCTGGTGATCGACACCACCGCGCAGACGCTGGCCGAGCTGGTCTAAGCCGAGCGCGCCGGTCAGCGGCCTGCGGCGGGCCCGGCTTGCGGTTGCTGGCCGAGATAATCGAACACCACCTCGCCTAGGCCGAGCGTCAGATCCGCGATCAGATGACGCGCCTCGACGATTTCCAGCACCGGCAACCCGGCGACCGGCGCTAACGCATGGGGCGCGAGTTGCAGCGCGGCAGGGCCGGTCCATGCGCCTTTTAGCTCGATATCCTGCAGGTAGTAGCGCACCAGTTCGCAGATGCGCGGCGTGCCGTCCACGTGCGGAATTACCTTGAGCAGAAAATTCGGCGCCGCCAGCCGCTTTGTTTGCTGCGCGAGATCGAGTTGCCGGTGTTTGTAACCCATCGTGCCCGTGGCGATGCGCACGGGACCGTAATCGAGCGTGCCGACCAGCGTGTCGGTATGCACCTCCAGCACCGGCTTCGCCAGCTTCTTCGGAAAACCCCACAACTCGCGTCCGCCGGCGATGGGAGGATGATCGTCGAGGTACATCGCCAGCGTATAGCTGCCCGCCACGCCTTCGTACGACACGGGAATCACCTGGCCGCTTTCGGTGTAGTCGCCGAAACCGGTTGAATCGGGCATGCGGATAAATTCGTAGTGCACCAGCGGTTCGCCGACCTGGAGCGGCTCGGGCACCACCGCGCGCAGTTTGTCCGGGTCGGTGCGATAGGTGATGATCAGGAATTCGCGATTGGTGAACCGGTACGGACCCATCGGAAAAGCCGGGCTCGTAACAGGCATGGCGAAGGCATTCGACAACACGCTTTTGACATCCATGGATTTCCCCTGGTGGTGAAGGCGGACGCGCGTTTGCTGCGCTGCATCCAGCGTAGCGCGTCTCGATGACAGGCAGCGCGTCAGAAAAGTCTCGTTTTGTGTGGGACTCCGCTTGCTCCCGTGCAGGGAAAACCGCTAGAGGCCGCAGCATAGCAGGCATAGTTTGCTAAGCTTCCGGCGACCGCCACCAGAATTTGCCGCCGGCTGCAGGCAGGATATAGTCACCCGCATGAAAGATTCACAACTGACAGAGATCGTCGCGAGTTGCGACCAGGAGCCGATTCACGCGCTCGGGCTGGTACAACCGCATGGCGCGCTATTGGCCTTCGATCCGCAAGGCCGGCTGCAGGCGCACAGCGCCGATGCCACGCGCTGGCTAGGCGCGCTGCCGGAACTGGGGCAGCCGGTCTCGGACAAGCATCTGAGTCCACTGTCGCGCCAGACCATCCGGGCCGCACTGGCCGACCGCCAGATCACCATGGACAGCGTCGAGTGCAATGGCGCGGACGGACATCGCTTCGATCTGGTCATGCATTGGTCCGGCGACCTGTTGATCGTCGAATTCGAGCAGCTCGCTTTCAATACGCCACCGGCGTCACAATTCGCGCTGTATTCGCAGCGCGCGATCCAGCGCCTGCAATCCAGTCCGTTCAACGACGCCGTCGGCCTGCTGCAGGCCGCGGCCGAAGCGATTCAGGGCATGACGGGGTTCGACCGTGTGATGGCTTACCGCTTTCTGCCCGACGGCAGCGGTCAGGTGATCGGCGAAGCGCGGCGGGAAGATCTCGTGCCGTATCTGCATCAGCGTTATCCCGCCGGCGATATCCCGCCGCAGGCGCGGCGCCTGTACGTGCTCAATCCGATCCGCCAGATCGCCGCCGTCGACGCGGCGCCCGTCGCAATTCTCCCGCCGCTCAATCCGCAAACCGGCAGTCCATACGACCTGAGCTATTCGGTGCTGCGCAGCGTGTCGCCCATTCACATCGAGTATCTGAAGAACATGGGCGTGGGTGCGTCCATGAGCGTGTCGATCATCGTCGAGGGCAAGTTGTGGGGCCTGTTTGCCTGCCATCACATGACCGCGCACCGGGCCTCGCATGCGGTGCGTCTGTCGTGCACCGTGCTCACGCAGGTCGTCTCGATTCTGGTGTCGCAAGTGGAAGCCCGGCAGCGCTCGGCGCACGATCAGCGGGTGCACGACCTGCGCACGAAGATCGCGCACGAACTGGCGCATGCCGACGATCCGCTGGCCGGTCTGCTGGTGTCGGCCGACGACGTGGCCGCGCTGGTGGACTGCGAAGCAGTGGTCGCGGTGGTGGACCGCGAAGTCATTGCGTTGCGCGGCACGGAACCGCTCGACAAGACCCCGCTATGGGCGCTCGCCGATCACATGGCCGCGAGCCGCGAAGAAATGCTGGTCACCTCCTGCTGGACCGAAGCGTTGCCGGATATCCCACCTATCCTCACGCCCTCCGGCAGCGCCGCCGGATGCCTCGCCATCCAGATGCTCGGCGACGCCCGCATCACGATCGTCTGGCTGCGCGACGAACTGGTGGAGACCATCAACTGGGCGGGGCCGCCGGACAAGGTCGTGGCACTCGGCCCGAACGGTGCACGTCTGACGCCGCGCGGTTCGTTCGAAGTGTGGAAGCAGACGGTGCGCGGCCGTTGCCGCGACTGGACCGACACGCATCAATCCGCCGCGCGCGAACTCAAGGCCGTGCTGCAGGACATCGCATTGCATCGCATGCGCGAAGGCGAGCGGGCGAGAACCACGCTGCTCGCCACGCTCGGTCACGATCTGCGCAACCCGCTGCAGGCCATCAACATGGCCGTGCAGTTAATGGGCCGCGGGCTCGCCTCGTCGAACGATACCGCACGCCGCGTGGAAGGCTCGACGCGGCGCATGCAATCGCTGATCAACTACATTCTGGACGTGAGCCGGATCCGCTCGGGCGTGGGACTCGGCCTCACGCGCGAGCATGTTTCGTTGAAGGGGCTGCTGGAGTCGATCGTCGAGCAGAACCGGCTGGCTCACCCAGGCGCGACGATCTCCACGTTTCTGCCGGACGATCTCGGCGACGTGTTCGTCGACCCCGACCGTTTCAACCAGGCGCTGACCAATCTGATCAGCAACGCGCGTCAGCATGGCGACGCCACGTACCCGATCGAATTGCTGGCCAGCGTGCATCCCGGCGAGAAGCGGGTCGAACTGCGCAATCGTCTGAGCGGCAAGCCTACGGTGTCGTTCGAGCGGCTCATGGATCCGTTCAAAAGCGGCTCGCTGGACAATCCGAACAATCGCGGCGGTCTGGGTTTGGGGCTGTATATCGCGGGCGCGATTATCAAAGGCCATAACGCGACGCTCGACGGGCAGTTCACCGAGAGCGAAGCGGTGATTACGGTGCGCTTGCCCGACGTGGAGTGAAGGTGTCGAAGGGGCGGGATCAGGGTGCGCTCCACGGTGTCGTCAGGTCCAAAGATTGCTGCCGTTCGACGTCAGCCCTCACCCTGAAGGAGCCACCATGCACCTTGTCATCAACGGCACCGACGTCGATGTCGACTTCGACCCGAGGACGTCGCTCCTCGATCTGCTGCGCGAGCAGCGTCATCTTTTCGGCGCCAAAAAGGGCTGCAACCAGGGTGCGTGTGGCGCGTGCACCGTTCTGGTCGACGGCACCCGGATCAACAGTTGCCTCGCGCTTGCCGTCCAGTATCAGGATTGCGAGATCACCACCATCGAAGGGCTCGGCGCGCCGGGCACGCTTCATCCGCTGCAGGCGGCCTTCGTCGAACACGACGGTTTCCAGTGCGGCTACTGTACGCCCGGGCAAATCTGCTCCGCGGTCGGAATGGTGCAGGAGTTGAAGTGCGGGGTGCCCAGCTACGTGAGCGACGACGTGGCCGCGGCGAGCTTCGCGTTGACCGACGAAGAATTACGCGAGCGGATGAGCGGCAACCTGTGCCGCTGCGGGGCTTACAACGGCATCGTCGATGCAATCCAGGAAACGTTCGGCGAGACGGCCACGACGGACGCCAACGCCAATGCGGACGCCGACGCCAATGCGGACGCCGACGCCAATGCGGACGCCAACGCTAACGCCAATGCCGACGCGCGCGAGGTCGCCCAATGAACCCCTTCACCTATGAACGCGCCGCCGACGCGCAGGCAGCGTTGACGCTCGGCGCCCGCCCGGGCGCGAAGTATCTCGGCGGCGGTACCAATCTGGTCGATCTGATGCGCGAGACCATCGAGCATCCGGTCGTGCTCGTGGATGTCACCAGGCTATCGCGCGAGATCGCAGAGACGGACGACGGCGGTCTGCGGATCGGCGCCGGCGTCAAGAACACCGCCGTGGCGGCCGACCGTCTGGTTCGCGAGCGTTACCCGTTGCTGGCCGAGTCCATTCTGGCGGGCGCATCGGCGCAAATCCGCAACATGGCGACGGTGGGCGGCAATCTGTTGCAACGCACCCGTTGCGGTTACTTCTACGACGACGCTGCGCACTGCAACAAGCGCGCGCCCGGCAGCGGCTGCGACGCCCTCGACGGATTCAACCGCATGCATGCGATCTTCGGCGCGTCCGAGGCTTGCGTCGCCACGCATCCGTCGGACATGGCCGTCGCGCTCGCCGCACTGGATGCGATGGTCACCGTCGAGGGCCCGCAGGGCGCCCGCGACATTCCACTCACCGATTTTCACGTGCTGCCCGGCGACACCCCGCAGATTGAAACCGTGCTGGCGGCGGGCGAACTGATCACCGCCGTCACCTTGCCGCCCGACGTGCGTGGCCGGTCCCGTTATCGCAAGGTGCGCGACCGTGCCTCCTATGCGTTTGCGCTGGTGTCGCTTGCCGCGGTGCTGGAAGTGCAGGACGGCGTCGTGAAATACGTCAGGCTCGCGCTTGGCGGCGTTGCCCATAAACCATGGCGCGCCAAAGCCGCCGAAGCGGCCTTGCTCGGCGCACCGGCCACCGAAGCCGCGTTCCGCCAGGCCGCGCAGGCCGAACTCGCTTCTGCGCGCGGGCTTCAAGGTAACGCGTTCAAGATCGGGCTGAGTGAGCGTCTGATCGTCGACACCCTGGTCAAGCTGGCCGCATTGCAGGAGCAACGCTAATGCCTATCCTCAAGGACGCCATGCAGGCGGTGATGAAAAAAGCCATCGCCCTCGCGCCGGACAGTTTCATCCCCGGCGGTCAACCCGATCCGCTGATTCTCCACAAGCACGGGCTGATCGGCGCAGCGGTGAGCCGTATCGACGGCCCGTTGAAAGTGTCCGGTCTCGCGACCTTCGCGGCCGAGTTCCCGATGGACGGAATGACGTATGCGGCGCTCAAGTATTCGTCGGTGGCCCGCGCTCGCATCGCCCTTATCGACACCGCCGCTGCAGAAGCCGCGCCCGGTGTCGTGCTGGTGATGACCTATCGGAACGCGCCGCGTCTCAAGCCGATGCCCGCGTTCATGTCGAAGCCCAAAGCGGCGGGCGGCGACGACGTGCCGATCATGCAGGACGATCAGGTGCACTGGAACGGCCAGCCGGTCGCGCTGGTGCTGGCCGAAACCCAGGAGCAGGCAGACCACGCGCAGTCCCTGATCGAGGTGACGTACGAGTCGGGCAGCGACGGCGTGACCTCACTGGAAGCGGCCAAGGCCCACGGCTTCGAACAAGGCGTTTTTCAGGGCGAACCGCTGAAGCTCGAAGTCGAGGACGCGGAGACCATGCTGGCCGAAGCGCCGCATAAGATCGACGTGGTCTATACGACCCCACGGCACAACCACAATCCGATCGAACTGCATGCCGCGACGCTCGCCTGGCAGGGCGACACGCTGCGCATTCACGACACCGTGCAGGCGGTGGCCCACGAAGCGTGGACCATTGCGCAGGTGTTCGGCATCGACGAGAAGAACGTGCACGTCACGTCGCCGTATGTGGGCGGCGGCTTTGGTTCGAAGACGGTCTGGCAGCACCAGGTGCTCGCGGCCGCCGCGTCGAAACTCGCGCAGCGCCCGGTACGGATCATGTTGTCGCGCGAGGGTGTGTACCGCATCGTTGGCGGCCGCACGCTCACGGAGCAGCGCGTGGCGCTGGGCGCGCAGGCGGACGGCAGCCTCGACGCGGTGATCCACACTGGCACGGTCGTGATGACGCCGCATAACAACATGCCGGAGCCCTTCATCCTGCCGGCGAAAAGTGCGTATGGGTCGCGCAGCTTTCTGCTCGACGTCGAGACCGTCAAAATGAATATGACGGCCAATACGTTCATGCGTGCACCTGGTGAGGCGGTCGGCACGTTCGGGCTGGAATCCGGCATCGACGAACTGGCGTACGCGATGGGCATGGACCCGATCGACTTACGGATCAAAAACGAGCCTGACCAAGACCCGACCAACGGCCTGCCGTTCTCGCAACGCGGCATCGTCGACGCGTGGCAGGCCGGCCGCGAACGCTTCGGCTGGTCGGCGCGCGGCGCGGCGGGCGGCCGGCGCGAAGGCGACTGGTTCATCGGAATGGGCTGTGCGACCGGCACTTATCCCTACTACCGGATGCCGGGCGGCGCGGCGCGCATCACGCTGACCGACGCCGGGCGCGCCACGGTCTGTATCGCCGCGCACGAAATGGGCATGGGAACCTCGACGGCCCAGACCCAGATCGCCGCCGAGCGGCTCGGGCTGAACATGGATCAGATCGACTTCGAGTACGCCGACTCGCGTTTGCCGGGCGTCGTGCTCGCGGGCGGGTCGCAGCAGACGGCGGCCATCGGCGCGGCCGTGATCGCTGCGCATCACAAGCTCGTGAAGGAACTGCTGCGGGTGGCCGGCAACAGTTCGCCACTTTCGGGGCTGTTGCCCGACGAGGTCGGCGGCCGCGACGGCGGCCTGTGCGCGCTGGAAGACGAAAGCCGGTATGAGAGCTACACGGCGCTACTGGCCCGCGCAAGGCAGAAAGAAATCTCGGTCGAAGCCGACGCGCCGATGCCGTTCGAGCTGCAGCACTGGTCGATGCACAGTCACAGCGCGCTGTTTTGCGAGGTGCGGGTCAACGCGATCACGGGCGAGACGCGCGTCAGCCGCTTTCTCGGCTCGTTCGACTGCGGGCGGATCATCAACGCCAAGACGGCGGCCAGCCAGTTTCGTGGCGGCATCATCATGGGACTCGGTCTCGCGCTCATGGAGGAAACCCAGTTCGACGAGAGAACCGGCCGCATCATGAACCCGTCGCTCGCCGACTATCACGTGCCGGTGCATCTCGACGTGCCGGAGATCGACATCATCTGGAACGACGAAGCGGATCCGCACACGCCGATGGGCGCGCGCGGTGTCGGCGAGATCGGTATTACGGGCGTGGGGGCGGCGGTGGCGAACGCGGTGTTCAACGCGACCGGCAAGCGCATTCGCGATCTGCCGATCACGCTGGACAAGCTGATCGGCACGGCCGCGGACTAACGGATGCTCTGAAACCCGGCGTCGGGCAAACACGGGAAACGGGGACTCGTGAAGCGGCGCGATCAACGATCGCGCCAGGCCTTCACATCGTCTCCATTTCCTGCATCTGCCCCAGGCCGAAAAAACGGCCTAACTCCTTGGCCAGTTCGTTCAGCACGCTCATCTCTTTCTGTGAGATGCGGCGCGGCTCCTGCGTGTGAGACCAGTCGCCGTACAGCAGCGCCACCGTCTGCTCGCTGTCGTCGACGACGGGCAACAGCACGAAAGCGCGCGCGTCGTCGAAGCTGCGGCGAAACCATTCGGGGAGCCGCGCGACCATTTTCGGGTCGCGCGCATTCTCGATGAAGATCCCCACCGAGTTCGCGATGGCCAGATGAAACACGTCGGGTTCGAACGCGGAACTGAACGTGAGGCGGGGCAGCGCGGCGTCGATTTTCGGGCCGAGTCCGAGACGTGCCTTGAAGGTGCCGTTGCTATGCTTGACGAACACCACGGTCCGCGCGAAACCCAGTCCGGCGAGGATGGTTTCCGAGGCCATCGCGAGCGCCGGCGCGAGCGGACTGCCTTCGGGCAGATCGCGCAGATCCTGCACGCCGGCCGCTATGCGCGCCTCCGGATTGAGCGCCTGACGCGCAATCGCATCCGCATTCGCGCGTAACTCGACGATCTCGCGCATTACGCCGTCGCCGCCTTCTTCGCGAGCCAGCGCCACGCTCATCTCGAGCAGCACGTCGGGGTCGGTGTTCAGTACGCGGCTGTATTCGTGCGCGAGCGCTGCGATCGCGTCTTCGCGGTCCCGCTCCGGCGTGTTCTGTTGCGTGAGCACGTCCGCAACCGCGGTCGAATAATTGGTGATGGCGCGCAGCCACTGCACCTGGCGCGGCTGCTCCGTGTCTTGCGGATCGTATTCGCCCATGCCGTCGCGGATCATGTCCGGCAAGCGCCAGCGCACCGCGGCTTCGGCGCCGATTTCGTCGAACGTGACGCCCAGCACCAGCACGCAGGCATCGGTTTCGAGCGTGCCGCTGTCGATATGGCGGCGAATCTGGTCCCACTCCGCGTCGAGATAGAACACCACCAGCAGCTTGCCGATTTGCCGCATCAACGTGCAGACGACGGCCTCTTCGCCGGCCCGCAGATCGCCGCGCTCGGTGAGCTTGCGCGCGACGCAACCCGACAGCAGCGTGCGGTTCAATTCGAGTTTCGCGTCGATCCGGCGCGGTGCGCTGTGATGGAAGTGATCGACGATCTTGAGGCCGACCACCAGATGGCCGACGGCGTCCATGCCGAGCACCATCAGCGCGCGCGATACGGTGGTGATGTTGCCGCCGAACGCCATGTACATGGCCGAGTTGGCAAGCCGCAAGACCTTCTGCGTGAGCGCGAAGTCCGACAGCACCACTTGTACGAGCCCGGTGAAGTCGAGGTCGTCGTTATTCATCGCCGCCATGGTGGTGCGCAGCGATTGCGACAGCATGGGGAAATCGCCGCGCTCGCTCATTCGCGTCCAGAGCCGGTCGAGCACCGCCGCCTTTACCATGTGAGTCCCGCCAAAGCCATACGTGTTCCATTGAATGCCAGGCCGCCAACGGGCGGGCTTATCTGGCTGCGTGAACGCCCGGTTTGCATCGCTTAAGCGGCGTGCAGATGAAGCGTACGCGCTTCGAAACGCTGCGCAAGTTCGTCGGAAGGCAACGCCTTGCACACGAGCCAGCCCTGAATATGATCGCATCCCATCTCGGTCAGCATCGCGCGTTGATCTTCGGTTTCCACGCCTTCGGCCACCAGTTCCAGATTGAGCGTCTGGGCCAGACCGACGACCGCGCTAACGATTGCCTGATCGTTCCGGGAGGTTAGCAGATTCTCGATAAAACTCCGGTCGATCTTGAGTTTGGCCAAGGGGAATCGTTGCAGGTAAGCGAGACTCGAATAACCGGTGCCGAAATCGTCGACGGCGAAGCGGATGCCGGTGGCCGTCAGTTCTTCAAGCAGAATCTTGGCTTGGGCCGGCTCGTGCATCAGCAGCGTCTCGGTAATTTCGAAGACGATGCGGCGTGGGTCGATACCGGTCAGCGCGATCGCCTCGCGCACCGAGTCCTTGAAGCGCGGGTCGCGGAACTGCTGCGGCGACACGTTGATGGCCACGTATTGCAGCGAGATGCCGCGCGCATCCCACTGGATCAGTTGCATGCAGGCGGCCTTCATCACCCAGTTGCCGAGGAAGTTGATCAGGCCGATCGATTCCGCCAGTGGAATGAACATGGACGGCGGCACCAGACCGTGCAGCGGATGACACCAGCGGATCAGCGCTTCGACGCCGACGACGCCATGCGTGCTGCTGCGCGTGATGGGCTGGAAGTGCAGCGAGAATTCGCCGTTGCGCACGCCGTCGTAAAGGTCGGCTTCGAGCTTCAGGCGCTCGGCGTCGGCGGGATTGTCGTCCGGCACGTAGAAGGCCAACGTGTTGCCGCCGGCCGCCTTGGCTTGCAGCAAGGCATGGTCGGCCCAGCGCAGCAAGTGTGTGTCGTGACCGCCGTGGTCGTTGGCGTGACGCACGTCCGGATATAGCGCAATGCCGATGCTCGCTGACAGATGCACCTGCTGGCCTTTGAATACATACGGCTGCTGGATTACCGGCAACAGGCGGCGCGCGAGGGTTTCGGCGGCCGCGGCGGCATCGGTGCGATTGGCGGCGGGCTTGACCAGAATCGCGAACTCGTCGCTGGCGATGCGCGCGACCATCTCGTTCGCGCCCGTCACGTTCAGCAGGCGGCGCGCGATGTCGCGCAGCATCTCGTCGCCGGCGTCGTAGCCGAGCGCGCGATTGACGCGCTGATAGTCGTCGATATCGAGCAGCAACAGCGCGACCGGCGTGCCGTGCGTGTCGGCCTGCTGCTGGGCGTCGAGCAGCGCGGGCACGAGGGCCGACTGGTTGGGCAGGTTGGTGAGGCGATCCAGATTCAGCGCCTGGTTCAGGCGCTCCTCGTTGGCACGCCAGGCCGACACGTCGAAGCCGGCGATCGCATAGCCTTCGATGCCGTCGTGATGACCGCGCACCACGCGCAGTTCGACGGTGATCGGATAGGTCAGCGACTTGATCAGGCTCAGCGTTGCTTTCTCGACATTACCCGACAGCGCTGCGCGTTTGAGCAGCGCATCGAGACGCGCCACGTCGGCGGGCGCCACCAGGTCGTGCAGCGTGATGGTCTCGAGATACTCGCGGTGATAACCGATGAAGCGCAGGCTGGCTTCGGAGACGTAGATGAAATGCAACTGGTCGTCGACGTGCGCCAGCAGGTCGACCGCGCCGACTACCTGTTCCAGTTGTGCCGCCCGGTTGGCACCGGGTTGCGGTTTAACGTCCGCGCGCCGGCCGAACGCACGAAGCCGGTCGACGACCGTGCGCAAGGAGCCCCGGCGGGGCGCGGTGATCCTGTTCGCTTCCATGTTTGTCGCTGGGACCTGTGTTCGTCTGCAGGCGGGGCAGTTCGCTCGGCCGCCCGGGCGGACGGCCCGGAAGTACCAGGCCGCTCCATCAGAACGAGATAACGACCTTCATACGAAAATCTTTAGCCGGATCGGTAAAAAACATCCGGTAAGGAAGCCGCTCGCGAAGCCGGTCGATTCGGCTAAAGTGAAACGCTTCGACGTCCGTTAATACGAGTAAATCAGCTGTGGATTGCCAGCAATGCGCACCGCATAATGTTCCCCTTACTCGCACCGATGATCCATGTCTGAACGTCACACTGACAGAGCCGCTTGCCGGCGCATCGAGGTGCCAGATTTATCCGCTGAAGCCGCTGAACGGAATGCGGCTGCGCAGTTTGTCTACCTCGGGCGCCAGCCGATTCTCGATCGCGAAGGCGCGCTCAATGCTTACGAATTGTTGTTCAGGGCCGGCGCGCATAACTACGCCGAAGTCACCGACGACGCTCAGGCCACTGCGCAGGTGGTGGCTCGCGCGATTGGCGGGATCGGCGTGCCGGCGGTGCTGGGTCCGCATCGCGGCTTCGTGAATATCGACCGGGCGCTGTTGTTCAACGACATCGTTCATCTGATGCCGCCCGAGCGCTTCGTGCTGGAGATACTCGAGACCGTGCAGTTCGACGCGCTGCTGGCGCGGCGTTTGTGCGAGTTGCGCCGCGCGGGCTTTCAGGTTGCGCTCGACGATGTGTGCGAGCTCTCGGACGAGTTGATCGCAGTGCTGCCGCATGCCGACATCGTCAAGATCGATTTCCTGCAGACCGATCGCGCGAATCTTCCGGCGCTGGCGGCGGCCGTGCATGCGCATGGCAAGACGCTGCTTGCCGAGAAGGTGGAGACTCGCGAAGACTTCGCGCTCGCGCGCGAGCTTGGCTTCGATCTGTTTCAGGGCTATTTCTTCGCGCGGCCGCAAGTGCTGGCTGCACCGCGCAACCGCTCGCCGCGTCCGGGTTTGCTGCGGCTGCTCGCACTGTTGTCGCGCGATGCCGGCATCGTCGAACTGGAGGCCGAGCTCAAGCTGAATCCGAGTGTGGTCGTGCAGTTGTTGCGGCTCGTCAACTCGGGGGCATTCGGATTGGGGCGCAATATCGCGTCGTTGCGCGAGGCGATCATTGCTACGGGCACGCGGCAGATTTCGCGCTGGGCGCAACTGCTGCTGTATGCCGATGGCGGCGATCTGCCGTGGCGTGCCGACCCGCTGGTGCAACTCGCCGGTACCCGCTCGCGGTTCATGGAGCTGGCGGCGGCCTGGTTGCGTCCCGCCGACGGCGCATTCGCCGATGCGGCGTTCATGACGGGCATCTTTTCGCTGGTGCACGTGGTGTTCGGCAGCACGCCGGATACCGTGCTCGAAAAGCTGGGCCTCGCGCCGCAGATTCGCGAAGCGATCGTGTCGCGGACCGGTGCGCTTGGTATGTTGCTGCGGCTTGCCGAGGTGGCCGGCGAGGGCGCCGATGCCGCGGCGATCGCTCGGGGACCCGAGGCGCCGTCCGGCTTCGCCACGCTGACGCCGGAGGTGCTGGCCGAGTTGAACCTGTCGGCGGCGGCCTGGTTCGGTGCGCATATCGCGGAGGCGGTGGTCTGATCGGCGGGCGCTGGTCTGACAGGCGGACGCTGGCGGCGGGTTGATGCGCGGGCGGCCGGTACGTGGTCCAATAGCGCACGGAAGCGGCGGGCGCCGGGTAGGGCGCCGCGGTCTTCCGGTTGGATCGATCGTGCGCGAGCACTCACGCCTGGAGACATTGCCGATGAAAAAGAGAACGCTCATTCCGGTGGCGCTGGCCGCTGCCGTGTCGCTGGGGGCTGCCCTGTATTCGCTGACGGCCTCGGCGACCCTCAAGCCGGGCGATCCGGCGCCGACCTTTACCACGCAGGCGTCGCTGGGCGGCAAGACCTACACCTATTCGTTAGCCGATGAGTTGAAGAAAGGGCCGGTGGTGCTGTATTTCTATCCGGCTGCGTTCACGACCGGTTGCACGATCGAAGCGCACGAGTTCGCGGATGCCGTCGACGAGTACAAGAAATATGGCGCGACGGTGATAGGTGTGTCGCATGACAACATCGATACGTTGACGAAGTTCTCGGTGAGCGAGTGCCGCAGCAAGTTTCCGGTCGCGGCCGATGCGGAGTCGAAGGTGATTGGCGCTTACGATGCGGGCTTGCCGATGCATGCCTCGATGGCGAATCGCGTGTCTTATGTGATTGCGCCGGACGGCAAGATTATTTACGAGTACACGAGTTTGTCGCCCGAGAAGCATGTCGAGAATACGTTGAAGGCCGTGAAGGATTGGGCGCAGGCGCATAAGCAATAGCGGTGGCTGGTTTGGTTGGTGTTTGATTGTGCGCTGCGGATTTCGCAACAGGTTTTTGCGGATTGTTTGGGCATTGCGCGTGCTAGCCTCGGGTTTTTTATCCCCGTGAGATTGCGATGCCGATTCTGGTTGTGTTGATTGCGCTGGTTGCGCTGGGTTATGGCGCGGTGCGCGGGTTCGAAGCGCTGCGGGCCGGGTTTGGGATGGGCGTGGCTGTTGGGGTGGCGGTGGTGGTGGTTGCGTTGATCGTGTTGGCTGTCGTGGTGTGGTGGCGGCGTCGCCAGGCCGTGGCGCCCAATATTCACGATGGGGATTGGACGCATCAGGTCAGCGGGAGTTGGGGGTCGGTGAGGATGGCCGCCGGCAAGCGGCTGTGTGAGATTCGCCTGGGCGGCGAGTTTGGGGCTTATATCTTTGCCGATCTTCTGGGGGCTGAAGTTCGGGAGGTGGGGGCTGCGTGGCAGCTCGTCGTACAGGTTAAGGACGCTAGGCGCGTCGAGTGGGTGCTGCCTTTGCAAGGCAAGCGGCTGGCTGCTCAGTGGAAAAGGATTTTTTTGTTGGCTGTTGGGCAGAGGCTTTGATGGGCTTGTTTCGTTGCACTGGGCCTTTTCGTTGCACTGGGCCTTTTCGTTGCACTGGCTTTTTGGCCTTTCCTTGCTTTGTTAGTGGTCTATTAGCGTTCCCCCTGTGCGGGGGGGCACCTACTTTTCTTTGCCGCCGCAAAGAAAAGTAGGCAAAAGAAAGCGGCTCACACCGCTAATTCTTAAGTGGGAACCCCAGCATTTCATTGGTAGTGGTGCATCTGGAATCCGGTCCCTCGCGCATTACGCGGTAGTGACAAAGCACTCATCAGCTCCCACTCCGCACTGCGTGCGTCGCGGATGGGTACACCACGGAAGGCGAAAAACCGAGGGGGGGTAGAACGACGCGGGGGCGCGCGAAGCGCCGCCGGAAGAATGACTGCCTTGTCACCTAGGCGAAGTGTGCGAGAGCACGGATTCCAGATGCACCACTAACAGGGAAATGCTACGGGTCCCACTTATAAGCTAGCGGTGTGAGCCGCTTTCTTTTGCCTACTTTTCTTTGCGGCGGCAAAGAAAAGTAGGTGCCCCCCCGCACAGGGGGAACGCTAATAGACCACTAAGACAACAAGGAAAGGCCAAAAAAGCCAGTGCAACGAAAAAGCCAGTGCAACGAAAACGCCCAGTGCAACGCCCCCTCCTTTATCTAGAAAAAACCCCCACAGTCCAAATCCCCAAAACCGTCATCGCAAGCGATGCCCCCACATGCACGATGATCTCCCCGGCGGCCCACCCCAGCCGCCCATCCTGCAACCTCTGCACGACCTCGGCGGAAAACGTCGAGAACGTCGACAACCCTCCCATCAACCCGGTAATCACAAACAACCGCCACTCCGGCGCGAGCTGCGGCGCGCGCGCAAACCCCGCGACCGCCACGCCGATCACATACCCCGCGATGACATTCGCGGCCAGCGTCCCCAGCGGCAAACCTGAAAACAACCCGTTGAGCCGGATCCCAAGAAACCAGCGAAACAGCGAGCCGAGCGCGCCGCCAATAGCGACCGCGAGAATGGACCAGTACATAAAACCCGCAAACAGTGCGTCACAAGAACCGGGCCGTCGAACACAGCAACGCTGCACTTCATCACCCGGGAAATGGCCGGCATCTCGTAACGGACGATGCCAATTCAGCGCGAAAGTCTATCACCGGTCCCAGCGAAAAAAACCGCTCCCAACTCAAGGGAATGCGCCGCATGCGATCACCCCACGCTCTCCCGCTCCGGCGTCGCCGAGATCCGGTGAATCGACAGATCGGCGCCGTTGTACTCGTCCTCCTGATCCAGCCGCAAACCCACGGTCAGGCGAATCGCACCGTACACGAGCGTCCCGCCCAGCGTCGCCACGACAATGCCACCCAGCGTGCCCACCAGTTGCGCGCCGAACGACACGCCTCCCATCCCGCCCAACGCCGGTAGCCCGAAGATGCCCGCCGCCAGTCCGCCCCATGCACCGCACAAGCCATGCAGCGGCCACACGCCGAGCACGTCGTCGATCCGCCAGCGGTTCTGCACGCACGTGAACATCGAAACGAACAGCACGCCCGCGATCCCGCCAGTGATCAACGCGCCGAGCGGATGCATCACGTCCGAACCCGCACAGACCGCCACCAGTCCGGCCAGCGGCCCGTTATAGGTGAAGCCGGGGTCGTTGCGGCCGGCGAACCAGGCCGTCAGCGTGCCGCCCACCATCGCCATCAACGAGTTGACCGCGACGAGGCCGCTGATCTTGTCGATGGTCTGCGCGCTCATCACGTTAAAGCCGAACCAGCCGACCGCCAGCACCCACGCGCCCAACGCCAGAAACGGAATATTCGAAGGCGGATGCGCGGCAATCCCGCCGTCGCGATGGTAGCGGCCATGCCGCGCGCCCAACAGCAACACCGCCGGCAACGCCACCCAGCCGCCGAACGCATGCACCACCACCGAGCCGGCAAAATCGTGGAATGGCACACCGAACACCTGAGTCAGCCAGCTCTGGATGCCAAACCGGTCGTTCCACGCCATCCCTTCGAAAAACGGATAGACGAAGCCGACCAGCACGAAGGTCGCGAACAACTGCGGGTTGAACCTGGAGCGCTCGGCAATCCCGCCCGACACGATCGCCGGAATGGCCGCGGCAAACGTCAGCAGGAAGAAAAACCGCACCAGCGCAAAACCGTTGTGCTCGGCCAGCACGCGCGCGCTGCCGAAAAACTGCACGCCATAAGCGATCGTGTAGCCAATGAAGAAATACGCAATGGTCGATACCGAGAAATCCACCAGAATCTTCACCAGCGCATTCACCTGATTCTTCTTGCGAACCGTACCGAGTTCGAGAAACGCGAATCCAGCATGCATCGCCAGAACCATCGCGGCACCCAGTAAAAGAAAGAGGGTGTCGGTGCCACTTTTCAAGCTTTCCATCGGGTTGTCCCGCTCATGCCAAAAAAGCGGGCATTGAATGCAAGAAGCGGGCCAAAACTGTGCTCAATCGTTGAATTGAGGTGCAAAACCGCACCAGGATGGGATTCTTAAAAATGGCCCATGTTTCAGGAGATTTTGCCTTGCACTTCCATCGACTCTAAACGCACAAATTAAGTGCATTGGTTCACCGCGCAATAAAGCCGTGTTCCAAACATGGGCGAATTATTCGATTTGCTTTACGTTTCAATCGCGCAACCGACCCCGCTTTGTTTTCCGCCACAATCGCCGACATAATGTGCGCTCCCCGCGCATGACCTGCCGGCCACCCCTCCGATGCGCACGCATGAGACTCACCACTAAAGGCCTGTTGCTGATCGCGATTCCGGCCGTCTTCGAGCTGGCGCTTCTGTCCGGGCTGGTTCAGGCCCAGTCCGATGCGCAAGTGGCGGAGCAATGGGCCATCCATAGCGAAGAGGTGTTGCGCCAGACCACGGCGATTCTCGATCCGGTGCTGGGCGAGTCGGTCGCGTTGCGCGGCGCGGTGCTCGCCGACGATGCCCGCTACAACACGCCGGTGACCCTGTGGATGGACGTCGACCGGCGCATCGACCGGCTGGCCGATCTGGTCGCCGACAATCCGCAACAGGTCGCCCGCGTGGTCCAGGTGCGGCAGACCGTGCAGGCCTATCGGCAATGGTCGGACCGCATTCAGGATCTACTGCACGCGGGGCGCCGCCGCGACGTGGTCGAGCGTTTCGGCGAACTCGCGCCGGCCGACGTGCTGGACCGCTTCCGACAGCAGATCGCCGTCTTCCAGACCGAGGAGCGCAATCTCGATACGCAGCGCTCGACCGTCGCCAACGCCGCGCGCGACCGGCAGCAGACGCTCGTGGTCGCCGCCGTGATCGGCTCGCTAGTGCTCGTCGCGCTCGCGGTCTGGTTGTTCACGCGTGGTGTGCGCGGCCGACTCGCGCGGCTCTCCGACAATGCCGGGCGGCTGGTGAGTAATGAACCGCTGGCGCCGATCGGCACGGGCGGCGATGAAATCGCGCGGCTCGATCTGACCTTGCACGAGACGAGCCGGCGGCTGCTCGAAGGCGAGCGTATCCAGGCGCGCTTCCAGGCCGACCTCGCGCGCCGCACCGGCGAACTGGCGCGGATCAACGAGACCTTGCGGCAGCAGACGCAGGAAAACGAAATGTTCATCTACAGCGTATCGCACGACCTGCGCGCGCCGCTGGTGAATCTGCAAGGCTTCTCGAAGGAACTGATTCGCGCGTGCGACGAGTTGCGTGTGGTGCTGCGCGAATCGTCGCTCGGCCAGGAGCCGCGCCAACGTATCGAGCGCGTCGTGGACGAAGACATCGGCGAAGCGCTGCATTATCTGCAGACCGCCGTGCTGCGCGCATCGCACATTATCGATGCGCTACTGCGGCTCTCGCGGGTCGGGCGTGTCGAGTACCGTCAGCAGAAGGTCGAGGTGAGCGAGCTGGTGCCGCGCGTGATCGACGCGATGCGCGGCTCGATCCGCGCACGCGGCGCTCACGTAAGCGTGGGCGAACTGCCGGCCGTGTGGGGCGACCCCACCGCGCTCGAGCAGATGTTCGCGAATCTGATCGGCAATGCGGTGAATTATCTCGACCCGTCGCGCCCGGGGCGCATCGAGATCGGGATTACGCCTGCGCCGATGGGCGTGCACACGCTGCGGATCTTCTACGTCCGGGACAACGGTCTGGGCATTCCGGCGGTGGCGTTGCCGCGCCTCTTCAACGCGTTCCAGCGATTGCACGGCAACGCGACCGCCGGCGAGGGCGTCGGTCTCGCGCTGGTGCGCCGTGTGGTCGAACGGCACGGCGGCCGCGTGTGGGCGGAATCGAAAGAAGGCGAGGGCACGACCTTCTATCTGTCGTTGCCCGAAGCCGCGGCGCGCGCGGCGCAACTGGCCGAAGAGGCGCAGGAACGCGAGGCGGCGCGGGCCGCGCTGACAGCGGCGCCAGCCGATACCGCACGGGGCGGGCAGACGCTGGGCGTGAACGACGCCGGCAGGACTCGCGGTGAGGCGACGACGTCGCAAACCGTCGCCGCGGGAGCCGCGGGAACCGTTGGAGCAAAAGCGGGCGACGCTCGCGTGAAGCCAGGCGTTGCGTCCCGCCGCGGCATCAGTACGCGCTGAAGATGCGTCGCGGTTTGAGCAGTTGCCGGCCGCGAATCGACCAGTAGCAGCCGCAGACGCTCAGAATGGCGATGCCCGCGAGCGTTTCGAGCGGCGCCGGTCGTACCGCGAGCAAGCCTTTGAGGGCGAACAGGCCGTGTGCCGCGATCAGCAGCGCGGCCCACAGTGAGCACGCCGCCTGGATCAGCAGGCGTGTGCCGGCCAGACGCCTTGCGCGGTTTTCGGACGACCAGTTGGCCGGCGTGCGCGCGCAGAAAAAAGCAATCGTTATCAGGACGACGGCGAGAATGACGATCCAGTCGGTCAGTTGCATCGGGAAGCGCTCCAGAGTGAACCGGCGACTATAGAAAAGCCTGGCGCGATGAACTATCGGACTAGTCTCAAATGCAGGGCAGCGCGACGCAACGGCGTATGATGAGCCCGTTTTCGTATGCGGAAGCCGCCAGACGCGGCTCACTCACCACCATGATTGCAACCCTCTCATCGCCGTTATTGCGCCGTGCCGCCGTTATCCTCGTCGTGTTCGGCGCACTGGCGGCTTGCCAGAAGAACGATGCGTCTGCGGGGCAGGTCGCCGGCAAGCTCGACGCCGCCGCCCAGGCCGCCGGTCAGAAAATGGATCAGGCAGCCAGCTACGTCGGCCAGCAGGTCGACGCCACCAAAAACGCCGCCGAGCAGAATCTGCAGTCGGCCTCCGCGCCCACCATCAACATCGATCCCAGTACGCTCGCGTCCACCGCCCAGGCCAATCTGCAAAGTGCGGCAAGCGCAACCCAGGTCCAACTCGGCAAAGCCGCCTCGCTGACAGGGCAAGGCCTGGAGACGGCAGGACGCAAGCTGCAGGAATGGTCGGTGCAAAGTTCGGCTTCGTCGACCAGCGCCACGTCGTCGTCGACGGGTTCTTCCACCGATGCACAGAAGCAGATGGACAAGTAAGCCGTCCCCATCGACCTTTGACAGTCCCATTAAATGTAATTATGATAGTTACACTTTGTCGTTGCCGGACGGGTCGCCGTGAATACCAGTAGCCGGTTTGCTTTCGCGGTGCACGTGCTCGCGTTGCTGTCGCTGCAACAGGGCGTGCCGCTGTCGTCGGAGATGATTGCGGGTAGCGTGAATACCAATCCCGCACTCATCCGCCGTCTGTTGAGCATGCTGGCGGAAGCGGGTTTGACCACGGCGCAGTTGGGCGCGGGCGGCGGTGCCTTGCTCGCGCGCGCGCCGCAAGACATCAATCTGCTCGAGGTATATCGCGCCGTGGACGACGCGCAGCTGTTCGCGCTGCATCGCGAGGAGCCTAATCCCGCCTGTATGGTCGGGCGCAATATCCAGGGCGTGCTGCGCGGTATCGTCGACGACGCGCAGCAGGCCATGGAGGCGTCGCTCGCCGGCCGCACGCTCGCCGACGCCACGGCGGACGTGGTTCGGGCGGAACGGGCGTGGGAACGCAAGCGGCGCTCGCATAAGTAAGCAGCCGCGTCGTAGGGGAAGCGGCAAGGGAAGGGGCGATCGCCCCTCTTTTTTCGACCGTATATGTAACCATGACGATTACATATACGGCCACTTTCAGGAGCATAGGGAAATGAGCAAACAGTTGAAGATCGCACTATTCGGCGCCACCGGCATGATCGGTTCGCGCATCGCGGCGGAAGCCGCGCGTCGTGGGCATCAGGTCACGGCTTTGGTCCGCTCGCCGGAGCGCGTGCCGGCCGACGTGGCGAATCTGCGGGCGCAGCAGGTGGATCAGCTGGATCCGGCGGCAGTGGCGGCCGCGGTGCGCGGTCACGATGTCGTCGCGAGCGCCTATGCGCCGCCACGCGATGCGCTGACCACGGTGAGCACGGCGACGCGCACGCTGGTCGACGGTGTGCGCGCGGCCGGTCTGACGCGGCTCGTGGTCGTGGGCGGCGCGGGCTCGCTCGAAGTGGCGCCGGGCAAACAGCTCGTCGATACCGAAGGTTTCCCGGCCGCCTACAAGCCGATTTCGCTTGCGCAACGCGATTCGCTGGCGAGTCTGCGTGCTGCGACCGACCTCGACTGGACGTTCTTCGCACCGTCCGCGATCATCGCTCCGGGCGAGCGCACGGGTCGTTTCCGCACCGGCGCGACCACACTGATCGCCGATGCGCAAGGCAACAGCCATATCTCCGCGGAAGACTATGCCATTGCTTTCGTCGATGAACTGGAGCAAGGCCGTTTCATCCGCCAGATCGCGACGGCCGGTTATTGAGCGGCGCAGGTCCAGCATCGACCCACGGCTACGGACGGTGCAACCTAACATTCGGTTACGCATGTTAGGTTGCGTGGGATAAAACAGCGGCTACACTGGCGACTCCCAATTTACTGCGGATTGCCATGCAGTCATGCGCGTGGCGGCGCGAGCCCGGGACTGCGCCTGCCATCGGCGCGCAGCCGGCGACTCGCGGCGCTTTTCATCGGCGTTTCCTTGCGACTGGAGCGGGCCCGCGCGGCGGCGCGCTTGCCGCGGCCACTGCCTGGATAGGCCACTGGGCACTCGCGCTCTGCGTCGCGTTGCTGGCGATCGCAGCGGTTCTTCCCGCCAGTGCTCAGGCCGCCGGCACAGGGACGGGCACGAGCACAGGCACACCGGTCATTCCGGCGCTGCAAAGTCTGATCAACAGTGCAACCGCGACGCCGGCTTCGAGCGCTTCGGCGGCCTCGGCGACCGACGCCGCGTCTGCGCCTTCTCCGGCAAGTCAGGCCGAACTCGCGCACTCGCTCGACAGTGTGATCGCCACGCTCGACAACGACCGTCAGCGCACGGCGCTCGTGGCCCAACTCAAGAAACTGCGCGATGTCTCGCAGAACGTCACGGCGGCCGCTCCCGCTGCCAGCCAGCCGAGCCCGGGCTTGCTCGGCGCGATCGCGTCGGGCATCGCGTCGTTCGAATCGGACGTGCATCAGGGCCGCACGCCGCTGCTTTATTGGGGCGGCCGCTTCAATGCCGCCGCCAACGAGCTCTACACGATCGTCTCCGGACAGGGGCAGGAAAGCTTCGGCCGCATCGTGTTTTCGATGCTCGGCATGCTGCTCGGCTGGGGCGCCTGCGCAGCCGGGCTGATCTGTCTGCAGCGCCGGGCGTATCGGCGCTTCGGCGTGGTGATGGACCTGCAGCCCAATCCCACCACCCGCGAGTTGCTGATCTTTGCGGTACGTCGCGTCGGACCGTGGATCGTCGCGTTCCTCGCGGCGCTGCTGTTCGTGCGTGCGATGCCCGATGCGCTCGGCCGCACGCTCGGCATGGTAGTCGCCTATGCGATCGTCGCGGGCGCGGTGTTTTCGGCGATTTGCCTGATCATGTTTTCGCTGTTCGGCTCCGGCCACCGGCGCATTGCGGTGCGGCTCCTGATCGATCATGCGCGCCGTGTGCTGTTCGTGGTCGGCGTGTGCGGCGCGCTTGGCGACGCGGCGGTCAATTACGACGTCGCGCATCAACTCGGTTCGAACCTCGCCGCGCTCGTCTCGACGGCGGCTAACATGACGGCCGCCGTGCTCACCGGCTACTTCGCGCTGGCGTTTCGCCGGCCGGTCGCGCATCTGATCCGCAACCGGCCGTACGAGCAGCGCAACGACCACAAAGCCGCGACCGATGCCTTCGACGTGCTCGCCGCGCTCTGGCACGTACCGGTTCTGGTCCTCGCGACCGCGTCGGTGGTGGCGACGCTCGGCGGCTCCGGGTCGAGCGAAAACGTCCTGCAGATTTCCGTCGTGACCGCGCTGCTGCTGGTGCTGGCGTTCTTCCTGTCGGCCATCGTGCTGCGCGTCACGCGCCCGCGCAGCGCCCGTGCGCGGCGCCGCTCGCCGTATCTCACGCGGCTGCTGCGTTTTTCGGGCACGTTGCTCACGCTGTTCATCTGGCTGTTCTTTTTTGAACTGGCGGCGCGCCTGTGGGGCGTGTCGCTCGCCGCGGTGATCGAAGAAAACGTGGCGGCGCGCGGCATCGCGCATGCGGTGGTGGCGATCATCGCGACGGTGTTCATCGCGTGGTGGCTGTGGATCATGGTCGACACGGCGATCACCGAAGCGCTCAATCCGGCCGGTCCGCGCAACAAGGCGCGCGCGCCGAGCATGCGCGCGCGCACGATGCTGCCGCTGGTGCGCAACGTCCTGCTGGTCTCGATCATGACGATCGCCGGCATCGTCACGGCGGCCAATCTCGGCATCAACGTGACGCCGCTGCTGGCCGGCGCGGGCGTGATCGGTCTGGCCATCGGTTTTGGCGCGCAGTCGCTCGTGACCGATCTGATCACGGGGCTGTTCATCATCATCGAAGACACGATTTCGGTGGGCGACTGGATCGACGTGGACGGCGGTCATGCGGGCACGGTCGAGCACCTGTCCATTCGCACCGTGCGTCTGCGCGACGGGCAGGGCGCGATTCACGCAATTCCGTTTTCGCAGATCAAGATCGTCAAGAACCTGTCACGCGACTTCGCGTATGCGGTGTTCGAAGTGCGCATGGCGTTCTCCGCCGATGTCGATCAGATCACGCAACTGATTCGCGAAGTGGGCGCCGACCTGATGGCCGATTTCCGGTACCGGCGCGAGATGCTGGGGCCGATCGAAGTGTGGGGACTGGACCGCTTCGACCCGAACTGGATGGTCGTGAAAGGGCAGATCAAGACGCGGCCGCTGCAGCAGTGGAGCGTGGCGCGCGCGTTCAACGTGCGGCTCAAACGCAAGATGGATGAAGCCGGCATCGAGATTCCGGTGCCGCAGATGCGGATTTTCACGTCGTCGAAGGATAGCGAGGGCGAGACGTTGCGCGACGACGTTGAGGATGATTTGCAGGAGCATGTCGCGCAGGCTGCTGCGTCTCGTGCGATGCAGCCGATGCAACACGGCGCTTCACAGGCCGCGGCGCAGTCCGCTTCACACGATCCGGCGGCCGCGGCGCTCGACGTGTCGCATGAGCCGCGGCCGGCGCCACCCCCTACGGGCACAGCACCCGTGCCGCCGCAAATTCCGACGGCCGGCGAAGGTGGAAGCAGAAGTTGATGGTGCAGGACAGGACGTTTTACGACGTCCAACGTCGATGCCGGTTTCAGGCAGCGGCAGTTGAAATGGCAGCGGTATCGGCCGCGGGCACGACATCGTTGACGTGCGTGGCGATCCGTTCGCCAGCCACTCCGTACACATGCAGCGAAACAGCAGGCGCCGCGCTACGATTTCCCAGTTGATGAATGCCGCCGCTTCCATCCCGTCCGCCGCGTGCGAACGACACTGCGCCCGTTGGCCGGTCATGCGTTCGAACCGTGCTCGCGTGCTGTCCCGCATCGTCCCATTCGAACAGTGTTTCGCTCAGCATCCCGTCGAGTACCGCATAAGCGCACCACGTGTGGTGGGCGTGCACGGGGCTTCGCTGGCCCGGCATCCACACGAGTGCGGCGATCGCATAGCGGCCGCGCGGGTCGGCGGCCAGCAGATGGCGCTCGTAGTGCTCGGTCGATCCTGCGAAGTGGGCCGGTGCGAGCAGACCGGCGCTAGCCGCACTGCGCGCCAGAGCATCGCGCAGACCGTGTGCGAAAAGGCGCGACGCCGACGCGTCGGCAAACGGCGAGCAGGCTTCGAAGAGCGCGTCCAGCGTGTCGCATAGCTGCGCGAGCGGTGCGCTGCAAAGATCGCGCGAGAGCGGGTTGATGGAGGGAGATGGCGAGTCGAAGGAAAGGGCGTGGCTCATAGTCGTGGAAGAGCGGAGAGGCGGCTCATCGGCAATTTTCGGTAGCCACATTTATACCGGTTTGCCTGGAGAAAGAGTTTCCATATAATTCCCCTCGATGTCTTAAAAGTAGAATAATTTCCTAAAGGGGTGACGTGATGGGAATGGATATCATCGACCGTAAGCTGCTCGAACTGCTCCAGGCAGACGCAACCATGCCGATCGCCGAACTGGCGCAGCGCGTGAATCTGTCGCAAACGCCTTGCTGGAAGCGACTGCAACGGCTGAAAGAGGCGGGCGTGATTCGCGCGCAGGTGGCGCTGTGCGACGCGCGCAAACTCGGGGTCGGCACGACGGTGTTCGTCGCGGTTCGCACTAACCAGCACACCGAAGCGTGGGCCCAAAGCTTCACGCGCGCGGTGGAAGCGATTCCGGAAGTGGTCGAGGTGTACCGCATGAGCGGCGAGACCGATTACCTGCTGCGCGTCGTGGTCTCCGACATCGACGACTACGACCGCGTCTACAAGCTGCTGATCGCCGCTGTGCCGCTCTACGACGTGAGTTCGAGCTTCGCGATGGAGCAGATCAAGTATTCGACGGCGTTGCCGGTGCGGGCGGCGGCGGTGGCCTGAAGAACGTAAAGCACGTAAAGCACGTGAAGCACCTTGAAAAAGGCCGCCGTTCTGGAAACGATTGCAAGCCGGGTGCAAGGCTCATCGGCGTAAAATGCGGCCTTCCAGACAGCTTTCGCGACGCCTCGCGAATCGAGCCCGCCACATGAACAAACCGCCGCGCAAGAAGAACCCGACCTTCGGCATCGCCGTCTTCATCGTGGTCGCGGTGCTGCTGGTTATCGCTACGCTCTTCTACAACGCCATCAAGGACAAGCGCGAGTTCGACAGTCAGAACACGCCGTCGCCGACGCTCTCGTCGGGGGCGGCCGCTGCGGCGGCGGTGACGAGACCCGCTAGCGGCGCGGCGCAGTAACCACGCCGGACATGCCGGGCATCGTTCAGATGGCCGGCAACCGGATCAGGCTGGCATCCTTGCGGATCAACGCGGCGGCGGCCAGCATCTGCTTGCATTGGTGCGCGAGCAATTTCAGATCGTTCACCGCGTCGGCCGGATAATCCGGCGACTTCTCCGTCTCCACGACCATCGTGTCCAGTTCGCGGGTCAGCAGTTTGATCTGCTCGGCCTGATCGGCGGGCGGCGGCGTGCCCGCTTCGGCTTCGGTGAGATAGTCGCGGATGACGCTAAGCGCGCGCTGCAGCGGTTGCAGCGACACGCTGTCCGCCTGTTGCGCGGAGGTGCGCAGCAAGGGCGCGGCCGCGGTGATCTGCGAGGCCAGTACGTGACTGCGCACCAGCAGTCCGTTCAACTCGGGCACGAACTTCTGCGCCGATTTCGGTTCGAGCATCATGCGCTGGAACGCTTGTCCAAGATTGGCGAACGCCACGTGGACGTTCTTGCGGGCAAGGCGATAGCGGTAATCGCGATCGAGCGCGGTAGCCGCTGCCGCGGCAGCGGGCGATGCGCCTGCGACGGCGCGCGCGGGCGTGGGTTGGCTCGCTGTCGTCGTGCCGGGGTTGCCTGCGTTGCCTGCGTTGCCTGCGTTGGAACTCACGGGGCTCGTGACGGCGGCGGTCGTGCTGCCTGGCTCGCCACTGTTTTTGGCGATGCTGGCCGCGTGACTGGCGCCGCCAGCAACATTAGCCGTACCGACTTCCACGCCACGCTTCGCAGTAGCAGCTTCGCTTGCCGGCTCGGCCATCGCCGCCGCCGGCGCCCACGCGCCGGCTTCGGTCACGGCCGCCACTGGCGCCGCCGCCGGCTTGCCGCTCCACCACCAGCTTGCCTCGAGATATTGCCGGGTCGCGCTGATCATGTTGTTCACGAGCTTGCCCATCAGCCGGTATTCCCAATACGGGAACAAATGGCTCGCCGCGATCGCGATCGCACACCCCACCACGGTGTCGATCGCGCGTTCGCCGATGATGCGCATGCTGCCCGGCGCGAGCAGATGGAACATCAGCAGCACGTACGAAGACGTGAACACCACGCTCGCCGTGTAGTTGAACAGCAGCAGGCTGTAGCTCATCACCATCGACGCGAACATCACCACGAGCAGAATGTGCGGTTCCTTCACGAAGATCATCAGCGCGATGCTCGCCGCGCAGCCGATCAGCGTGCCGACGATCCGCTGCCCGTTGCGCTGTTTGGTGAGCGAATAGCCGGGCTTCAGGATGATGACCGTGGTCATCACGATCCAGTACGCGTTGGTGAGCGGCAGAAGCCGCCCGAGCCAGAAGCCGACCGCGACCGCGATGGTCACGCGCAACGCATGACGGAAGCTGGGCGAGGCCATGGTCAGATTCGAGAAGATCTGGCCGAACGGCACCCGCCGGCTCGACACGAAGCGGCTGAGCGCCTGGTCCAGACGCAATTCCGTTTCGGTTGCGCTCGGCTCGCTCGACAGGCTCTTGCGCATCTTGTCGATCAGCCGCGTGGCGCTCCAGATGCGCCGGAAAGTGGACGACACCGCCGAATACGCTTCCGGGTTCTTCACCGGAAAGTCCTGCCGGCGCATGACGTCGATCTCGAACTCGATGGCGCGCAATTCCGCTTTCACGTTGACCCGCGTACGCGGCGCCTGGTTCTGCAGCACCGCGAGCCCGATTTCTTCGAGGTCGGCCGCCGACTTGCGGATCAGATCGCGATAGAACACCAGCAGGTCGGAGCCGCCGAACGTGTTGCGCACCAGCGGGTAATCGGTATGCGCGCCGACGAACAGTTCGTGCAGATCGACCGTATTGATGAACAGGTTGAACAGCATCGCGCGGCGCGGTTCGAGCTTGCCGCGCTTGAGCTTGGGCAGGTTGCGCAACACGATGTCGCGCGCGGCGTCCTGACGCTCCACGGCGGCAATCTGCTTGTCGACTAGGTTGCGATAGCACTCGTCCAGATCGCTATCCAGATCGTAGAAAGCGGCGCGCGCGAGCAGATAGTCGGCGCAAGCGAACACGCTTTCGGCGAGCGCCTGCTGTTCGATGCGATGCATCATCCAGCGGCTCACGAAGGTCGACCAGTAGGTGTACCAGAGTCCGCCGAGCAGGATCCACGACGCGTTGACGAGCGCCTGAATGGGCGTGAAGTGTTCCTCCAGCGTCATGATCATCATGAACAGCGTGGCGAAACTGATTTGCGGCCAGCGGTTGCCGTACACGACGATGAGCGACAGCACGAACGTGAGCGGTACGACGGTGCACCACAGGGCCACCGGGTTGACCGTGGCGAGGCCCGTGGCGAGCGCCGACAGGAAACCGATGACCGTGCAGGCCAGCATTTCGTTGTGCTTGTACTTGAGCGGGCCCGGCATATCGACCACGCACGCGCCGAGCGCGCCGGTGGCGATCGTAAAGCCGAGGTCGCGCTCGTGAAACACGATCAGGCAGAGCATGGCCGGAAGCGAGACGCCGACCGCGATGCGCAGCCCGCCATAGAAGTACTGGCTATAGAGGAATTTCTTTATCTCGACCGAATAGCGCATCGACTGCCTGATTCCATTTACTGAACAAACCGCGGTTCGAAGGGCCAATCCGGAGTCAACCCGGGCTGACGAGTCTAACTGATTTCGTGCCTGATCTGACCTCGTCCATTCGGCCAGGTTCTGCCCTGGTAGCGGCTTTGTTATGCTGTCGCTTCGCTTGTTGCTTCACTTGTCGCTTCACCCGTAGGTTCACTGTCTTTCGCAGTCCGGGCGTTGCGCCCGCGCTGCCCGCTTTCCTTGAAACCCATGCTCCAGCTCTTCTACTCGAACCGCTACGAAACCCTTGTCGGCGCGCTGCTCGACGACCTCGCCCAGGCGCCGTCCGATCCCTGGACCGCGCAGCCGGTGATCGTCCCGAGCGCGGCGGTGCGGCGGCGGCTCGAACTGGACATAGCGGGGCGGCAGGGCATTTGCGCGAACATCTGTTTCGGCTATCTCGCGCAATGGTTGTGGGCGCAAATCGGCGGCGTGATCGACGTGCCGAAACACTCGCCGTTCGCACCCGACCGGCTCGTCTGGCGCTGCTACCGGCTCTTCGGCGAAGCGGACGAAGCGCTGCCGTGGAACGCGTCCCCGCGTCTGCGCACATACCTCGACGCGGCGGACGCGTCGATGCGCTACGAGCTCGCAAGGCGCGTGGCCACCGTGCTCGATCACTATCTGACCTATCGGCCGGAGTGGTTGCAGCAATGGCAAACGGGGGCTTCGATTTTCGCAGGCGCCGAAGCGCGCGAGAGTGGACCCCGGCTCGTCGGCGCGAGTGACGCGGCGCGCGAGGACGAGCGCTGGCAGGCGGCGCTGTGGCGCGCCGTGCTCGCCGAAATGGCCGGCAACGGGGACTACAGAGCGGACGATAACGCGGGCAATCACGCGGGCAATCACGCGGGCAATCACGCGGGAAATAACGCGGGAAATAACGCGGCCGCTCACGGCGGCGCGTCGGCATTGCCACCCGCGTACCGCTTTCTCGACGAGATCGGCTCACTCGACCTCGAAGCCATTTCGAATGCCGGCTGGCCGGAGTCGGTCAGCGTGTTCGCGCTGCCCACCATGCCGCCGTTGCACGTGGCCCTGCTGCGCGCGTTATCGCGCTGGGTCGACGTGCGTCTTTACGTGATGAACCCGTGCCGCGAATTCTGGTTCGACGTGGTGAGCGAGGGGCGCGTCGACGCGCTGGCCGCCGCCGGTCAACTGGACTATCAGGAGGTCGGTCATCCGCTGCTGGCGGAGTGGGGACGCCAGACCCAGGCGCAGTTGCACATGCTGCACGAGTTGACCGAGAGCGCGGCCTCGGGCGAATCCGGCGACTTCGCGGCGAACCCTGAACCGACCTGGCTGGCAGCCGTACAGAACGGCATTCTCGAACTGCGCGCGGAAACTGCGACCGCCGAGGACGAAAGCGAAGATAGCGACGGCTGGCCGCAAGAGCAGGGCATCGAGGTGCACGTCTGCCACAGCCTGTCGCGCCAGCTCGAAGTGCTGCACGACCGACTGCTCGGCTGGTTCGACGAGTTCGACGATCTGCAGCCTTCCGACGTGCTGGTCGCAGTGTCGGATCTGGCCGCAGCCGGCCCGCTGATCGATGCCGTATTCGGCACCGCGCCGCCCGGCGACACACGGCGCATTCCCTATCGCATCACCGGCTTGCCGCCCTCGCAGGCCAATCCGGTTGCGCGCGTGCTGCTCGACTGGCTCGCATTGCCCGAGCGCAGCGTGGGTGCGCCGGATCTGATCGAATGGCTGCGCATCGATGCAATCGCCACGCGCTACGGCATCGACTCGGGCTCGCTCGAAGCCGCGCAGGAGTGGCTGGCGGCGGCCGGCGCGCGGCGCGGGCTTGCGCCGGTCGAACCGATCGGCGAACACGTGCCGGTCGCGCGCCATACGTTCGCCGACGCGTTGACGCGCCTCTATCTGGGCTACGCGATGCCCGATGGCGGCGAGCCCGTCGATGCATGGCTGCCGGTGGAGGGCGCGGACGGTTCGGACGCCGAGTTGCTCGGCCGGCTGTCGCGCTTCGTCGACGACCTCGACAGTTTTTCAGCGCAGTGCGCGCTCGAACGCACGCCGCTCGACTGGACCCAGTTGCTGCTCGAAACGCTGGCGCAGTGCTTCGACGGCGGCGTCGAGTTCGCCGATTCGCTGGCCGCCGTGCGCGACGCGCTCGACAAGATGGGCGACGCGATGCAAGCCGGCGCGCAAGCCGTCATGTTGCCGGCCGCCGTGGTGCGCGTCGCGTTGACCGAAGCGCTCGACGACCCGGCGCGCGGCGGCGTGCCCTGGGGCAGCGTGACGTTCTCGTCGCTCACGAGTTTGCGCGGCTTGCCGTATCGCATCGTCTGTCTGCTCGGCATGGACGACGGCGTGCTGCCGAGTCTCGCGCGCGCCGACGAGTTCGACCTGATGGCCGCGTTCGGCAAAGCGGGCGACCGGCAGCGCCGCGACGACGAACGCAACCTGTTCCTCGACCTGCTGCTGGCGGCGCGCGACCGGCTGTTCATCGCTTATACCGGCCGCAGTATTCGCGACAACGCGCCGTTGCCGCCCGCCGCGCTGGTCGACGAACTGCTCGACCACCTCGCGCGCGTGTCGGCAGGCGAGGACGCGAGTCCGGCGGACATCGCCGGGGCGCGTCGGGCGTTTATCGTCGACCATCCGTTGCAAGCCTTTGCGGCGGAATACTTTCCGACGGCGCAGGAAGCTTTGCAAGCGCAGACGGCACGCGCCGCGTCGGTCGACGCGACGGCGAGCGAACTGTTCAGTTTCGACGCCGACCGCGCGGAACTGGCCACGCTGCTGGCCGCGCCGCAACGTGTGGTGCCCGGGCCGTTTTTCGATCGACCGCTGCCGGCCGACGAGGCCGCGCCGGTCGCATTCGACGAATTCGTGCGTTTCTGGCGACACCCGGCCCGCGCCTTGTTGCGCGACCGGCTGGGCATCGTGCTCTCCGACGCGCAAGGCGAATTGCTGGACACTGAGCCGTTCGAACTCGATTACGCCGGACGCGATGCGCTCGCCGAGCGTTTGTTGCCGGTGCTGCTCGATAGCGGATCCGACGACAAGCTGGACGAAGACGCGATGTTCGAGCGCGTCCGCCGGCTTGCCGCGGCAAGCCCGGAATTGCCGGGTGGCGCGACGGGCGCGGTCTGGCGCACACGCGAGTTGAGCGCGCTGCGTCAACTTGCCGGCAGCGTGCGTCGGGAGATCGCGGCGGGCGTCGAGCGTTTGCCGTTCGCACTGGAGATCGCGCCGCGCTGGCCCGACGCTGCCGCCGTTGCCGGAATCGCAGGCGGCGCGCTCTTCGGCGCTCACGACGCGGCGTTGCGCGAGGGTATCGAGACACCGTTGCAACTGAACGGCACCTTGAATCTGCTGACCGATAACGGGCAAGTGATCTTCCGCTACGCCAAACCCACCGCGCGCGACTACCTGTCCGCGTGGCTAGCGCATCTGGTTTATTGCGCCGCGCTGCCGGATGGCCCGCGACGGACCGTCTGGCATGGCAGCGGCGAGCGTTTCGAACTCGCACCGGTGGCCGCGCCGCTCGACGAACTCGCGCCGCTCGCCGCGTTGTTTCGCGCGGGGCGCAGGTTGCCGCTGCGGTTTTTCCCGCGAAGCGCGTGGAGCCGCGTGAGCGAGAGCGAGTCCGCGGCGCAAGGCGTGTGGATCAACGACCGCGTGCGCGGCGAGTCCGACGACCCGGCGCTGCGCATCGCGTTGCGCGGCACGCCGCTCACGCTCGACGAACCGTTCGGCAGTCTCGCCGACATCGTGTTCAAACCGCTCGTTCAACATCTGCGGAGCGCATCATGAGCGGCGCCTTGCAACATTCGCCGCTGGTCGCCGAGGAACTCGACGTCTTTGCCTGTTTGCTCGACGGCGTCAATCAGATCGAAGCGTCCGCCGGCACCGGCAAGACCTGGAACATTTGCGCGCTGTACGTGCGTCTGCTGCTCGAGAAAAATCTGAACGCGGATCAGATTCTCGTCGTCACGTTCACGAAAGCTGCGACGGCGGAACTACACGAGCGCATTCGCGGGCGGCTCGCGGAACTCGAGCGTGCCATCGATACCGACGACGACGGTGGCGACCCGTTCATCGAGCGTCTTTTCGAAACGACGTTGGCGCCGGAGCGCGGCATTGAACGCGAGGACGCATTGAAAGTGGTGCGTCGCGCGTTGCGCACTTTCGATCAGGCGGCCATCCACACCATTCACGCGTTCTGTCAGCGTGCGTTGCAGGAGGCGCCGTTCGCGGCGGCGATGCCGTTCGCGTTCGACATGGAGGCCGATGACGGGGCGCTTCGTTTCGAAATGGCGGCGGACTTCTGGCGCGAAGAAATCGAGCCGGTCGCGCATGCGCATCCGGCATTTGCAGCGTGGCTGGTCGCCAAACGCGCCGGGCCCGCATCGCTCGACGAGCAACTCGCGCGGCGTCTGAAAAAACCGCTGGCGCAACTGCGCTGGGGTGCGCTCGTCGAGACGGGCGGCGCCGATCCGCAGGCCGGTTTCGCGGTAGCCGCCGCGCTGTGGGAAGCCGAGCGCGAGGCCATCGTCGCATTGCTCGAACAGGTGCAGGACCGGCTGAGCAAGATCAGTCACAAGCCGGAGCACGTGAGTTCGGCGATTGCCGCGTGGAGCGAATACTTTGCTCAGGGCGACAGCCATGCGCCGCCGCCGAAGGCCGCGCTGAAACTGACGGCCGCCGCGTTGAAGAAGGCCACCAAGGTGAAGTTCGAGCCGCCTGCGCATCCGTTCTTCGAACATGCCGAGGAGCTGGCCGCGGCGGTCGTCGCGGCCGAGGCCGCGCAGCGCGCGCGCTGGCTGCTGCTGGTGCAGCGCTGGCTCGACTACGCACCGGCCGAACTGGCGGCGAGAAAGCGCACGCGGCGCGTGGTGTCGTTCGACGATCTACTGTCGAACCTGTATCGCGCGCTGAGCGCTCATGGCTGGCTTGCCGACGCGCTGCGCACGCGCTATCCGGCCGCGTTGATCGACGAGTTTCAGGACACCGACCCGCTGCAGTTCGCGATTTTCAGCCGCATCTTCGCGCCGGCCGGGCCGCTGTTTCTGGTGGGCGATCCGAAGCAGGCGATCTACAGCTTTCGCGCTGCCGACCTGCACACTTATCTGGCTGCGCGCGCGGCGGCTTCCGCGTGCTATACGCTGGCCGTCAATCAACGGTCCACCGCGCCGATCGTCGACGCGTGCAACCGGCTTTTCGAAGCGAATCCTCGGGCATTCGTTCTCGACGGGCTCGACTATCAACCGGTGCGCGCGGGCGAGCGGCGGCGGCCGCCGTTCGCCGATCCCGCCGCGGAGGGCGGCGATTTCCGTCTCTGGCAATTACCGCCGGGCGACGCTGGCAATGCGCTGACCAAACGCGATGCGCAGCGCGCGGCCAGCGAGGCCTGCGCGGCCGAGATCGTGCGGCTGCTACGTGGTGCGCGCGCGGGCAGCGTGACGATTGGCGACGCGCCGCTGTTGCCGGGCAACATCGCGGTGCTGGTGCAAACCCACAAACAGGGCAGCCTGATCAAACGCGTGCTGGCCGCGTGGGGCGTAGGCAGCGTGGAACTGGCCCAGGCGTCGGTGTTCGCGACCCTGGACGCCGAGCAGATCGAACGGGTGCTGGCCGCGGTCGACACACCCGGCGACCTGCGCCGCCTGCGCGCCGCGTTGGCGACCGACTGGCTGGGCCTCGACGCCGCCGCGCTCTGGCGGCTCGAACAGGTGGCCGACGCGCCTCTGCCCGTCGACGACCCCGCGCACGCAGCCGACGCGATGGGTTGGGTCGAGCGGTTTTCGCGCTATCGCACGTTGTGGCACGAGCGCGGCTTCGCGTTGATGTGGCGTACGTTGATGCGCGAACTGCGCATCGCGCAACGGCTGGTGGCGGGCGTGGACGGCGAGCGCCGTCTGACCAACGTGAATCATCTGGCCGAACTCGTGCAGGCGCGCGCGGCCACCCAACCCGGGATTGCGCCGACACTGCGCTGGCTCGCCGCGCAGCGAGAGCAGGGCGGTGGCGAGGATGCGCAATTGCGGCTGGAGTCCGACCGCAATCTGGTGCAGATCGTGACGGTGCACAAGTCGAAAGGGCTCGAGTACGCCGTCGTGTTCTGTCCGTTCCTGAACGACGGTGGGCTGCGCGAGCCGCCGTCGTCCGGTTTGCCGGATGCGCGCGAGTATCACGACGACAGCGGCGACGCGGTGCTCCACTACGGTTGCGACGACGAAGAAGCCGGCCACGCATCGCGCTACGCCGTGCGGGAACAGGCGGCGGAGCGCGCGCGACTCGTCTACGTGGCGCTGACGCGGGCCGTGTATCGCTGCTATCTGGTGGTCGGCACGTATCTGTCGTCCCGCTCCACGAAAGAGTCACGGCGCAGCGTGCTGAACTGGCTGGTGGGCGGCAGCGGTTACGAGTTCGACGGCTGGCTCGCCGAACCGCCGGACGAAGCGGCCTTGTCGGCGAGCTGGCAGGCGCTGCAAGGCGGGTCGGTGTCGTTGCAGGCGTTGCCGGAAGCGACGCAGCGCAGGCCGCTCGAAAGCCTGCACGATGGCGGCGCGCAACGTCAGGCGCGCGCGAGCCGGCGGTCGTTGCGCGATCAGTGGCGCATGGCGAGCTTCAGCGGACTGATCGCGGCCGGCAGTCGCGCCGACGAGGCGCCTTCGCGTACCGAAGAGTTGCGGCCCGATCACGACGAGATTGCCGATACGCTCTCGCCAGCCGCGATACCGCTGGCAGTTCAGCCACCGGTCTATGGCGAGCACGACATCCTCGCATTTCCGCGCGGCGCGGCGGCGGGCGATTGCCTGCACCGGATGTTCGAACTTGCGGACTTTACAGACGCATCGAGCTGGCCGGAGGCGATCCGCGGCGCGTTGCGCGAGCGCCCGGCGCCCGCCGCGCCGGAACTCGCGGCCCGTCTGCCGGCGATGATGCACAACCTGCTCGCCGACATCGTCGCCACCGAACTCGTGCCCGGCACGGGGATGACGCTGGCCAGTCTGAATCCGCGCCGTCGTATCAACGAACTGGAGTTTCTGTTCGCCGCGCCGTCGCTCGACTTTCCGGCCTTGCGCGAACTGCTGGTCGAATACGGGTATCCCGATGTCGCGCTGGAGCCCGGCGTTCTGCGCGGTTTCGTCAAAGGATTCATCGACATGATCGTCGAGCACGATGGACAGTTCTGGATCGTCGACTGGAAGTCGAATCATCTCGGCGACACGGCCGACGCCTACGCGGCAGCGCCGCTCGAAGCGGCGATGGCGAGTCATGCTTATCACCTGCAGGCGCTGCTTTATACGGTCGCGCTGCATCGTTATTTGCGCACGCGGGTGCGCGGCTATTCGTACGACACGCATATCGGCGGGTATCTGTATCTGTTCGTGCGGGGCGTGCGGCCCAAGTGGCTGGACGGCGAACGTCCGGCAGGGGTGCATGCGCGGCGACCCGCGTTCGAACTGGTCGCGCTGCTCGACGCCGCGATGATCGGGGGGGCGTTATGAGCACGTTTGGGCAAGGGTCGGCGCCGCCGCCCGCGATCGACGACATCGGGATCAATCTGCCGGCACCGGCCGATTTCAGCATTGCGCTGGCCGAAGGCTTCGCGCGTCGTATCGGAACCTTGGCGCGGCGCGGCGGTGCGAGCACGGAAGCCGTGAAGTGGGCCGCACGCGGCGCGTTTGCGGCCAGCCGGGCGACGGCCGAGGGGCATGTGTGCATTCCGCTGTCGGTGCTGGCGCAACGGTTCGATACGTCGAGCGCCGCCGCCCGCGCGGCGCTCTTCGCGAGCGGCATGGCGAGCGACGGGACGGGCAGCGCGGCGGCCTTGCGGCCATTGGTGATCGACGCGGAAGGGCGCGTGTATCTGGCGCGGTACTACGACTACGAGCGGCGGCTCGCGCGCTCGCTGGTGGCGCATGCGCGCGTGCGGGAAGCATCGGCGCATGGTGAGGCTTCGGGGTCTTCTGCGGCTTCGGCTGACTCGGCCAGCGCTGATGCATTGCACGAACGGTTGTTGCGTTACTTCGGGCCGGCTCAGGACGACGACGTGGACTGGCAGCGCGTCGCCGCCGTCATGGCGTTGTCGGGGCGGCTGACGATCGTCAGCGGCGGACCGGGCACCGGCAAGACGTCGACCGTGGTCGGCGTGCTGGCCTGTCTGCTGGATGCCCGTATCGATCTGCGGATCGCGCTCGCCGCGCCGACCGGCAAAGCCGCGCAGCGCATGCAGGAAGCGCTGCTGGCTCGCGCAAGCAAACTGCCGCCTGAACTCGCCGCACGGTTGCCGCAGACTTCCTACACATTGCATCGCCTGCTCGGGTCCGGGCCCGGCGGGCGCTTCCGGCATCATCGGGACAATCCGCTGCCTTACGACGTGGTGGTGATCGACGAGGCATCGATGATCGACGTTGCAATGGCCGCGCATCTGCTCGACGCAATTGCGCCGCATACACGGCTCGTGATGCTCGGCGACAAGGATCAACTGGCCGCCGTGGAGGCGGGCGCCGTGTTTGCCGAACTCAGCGCGCGGCCGGCTTTCACGGCGGGCGGTTTGCGGCGCATCGCGGGGGCGCTCGGCATTGCCGAAGCGCGTCTCGAGCGGGCGTTGCCGGACGCGGCGACGAGCGTTCCCGAGTCGTTCGTCGCGCGCGCCGACGACGGCTTCGACGACGATCCAGGCTCCGCGACGGCCGATCTGTTCGCGCGAATCGAGGCGGCGGACGCTCTGGATGCAGCGAACGATTCCGCTTTGGGCGCCGCAGCGTCGCCAAACCCGCTCGCCGATTGCGTCGTCTGGCTGGAACGCAACTACCGGTTCGGTCTCGATTCGCCGATCGGCCGCCTGTCGCTCGCCATTCGCAGCGGCGCGGTGAATGACGCGTTGCAGTTGCTGCAGGTCGATCCCACCGAACCCTGTGCGGCAGCGCTGCATGAAGACGTGCAGGCGGCACTTGCCGAGCGCACCGTCGCGCGACTCGCGGAGGGCTTCGCCGCGTATTCGCGCGCGCTTGCCGACACGCTGGCCGACGGCAACCCGGACCCGCTGCCGCTGTTCGACGTGCTGAACCGATTCCGGATTTTGTGCGCGACCCGCTCGGGGCCGCGCGGCGTCGATCAGATCAATGCGGCGATGGCGGCGCAGGTGCGCCGCGCCGCCGGCGTGACGTTGGCCGTGGGTGCCCAATGGTTCGCCGGTCGCCCGGTGATGGTGACGCGCAACGATTACGCGCTGGGCCTGTTTAACGGCGATATCGGCATCGCATTGCCGGGTGCAGGCGCGGGCGCGAGTGGCTCTCTACGCGTGTATTTCCGCACGGGCGACGGCGGTCTGCGCGCAGTCTCGCCCGCGGCGCTGCCGCCGCACGACACGGCGTTTGCGCTGACCGTGCACAAGTCGCAGGGCTCGGAATTCGATCACGCGGTATTGATGCTGCCGTCGACGTTCAGCCGGGTGCTGTCGCGCGAACTCGTCTACACGGCGATTACGCGCGCGCGGGAACGGGTGGAGGTGATCGGCGCTCGCGCGGTGCTGGCGCAGGCCATTGCCACGCCGACTCAACGCGACTCGGGGCTCGCGGCACGAATTGCGCAGGCATGGGCGGAGGTGTAGAGAGCGTAGCTTAAGCGTGGCGGCGAATTCCGGCGCGCCTATCCGGCCATGCCGTCAGCCCGCGCGGCAGGCGCGGCGCGGCTGCGCAGGACCCGGCGATACCACAGCGTCCACAGCGCAAGGCCGCCGTAAATGCCGTAGCCGACGATGGGCGAGATCACCAGAAACCGTTCGATCGGCCACGTAAGCGCCATCCAGGCTCGCAGCGCGGTTTCGGCAGTCAGGCCGACGCCCCACACCAGCGTCATCAGCCGCATGGCGGCGGCGAGGGCGGGATGCTCGCGCCATAGCGCCTCGAAGTGTGCAGCGCCGCCGGCCATTTCGCGCGCCACGGTGGCGCGCGCGAGATAGAACAGCAGCGGGCGGCGCAGCGGCCACGACAGCAGAAAGGCCACGCCGACCGCGCCGGACACCAGCGATTCGCGCAACAGCAGCATGCGTGGACTGCCGCCCAGCGCCATCGCCAGTACCGATAGCACGATGCCGGCGACCACCATCACGCTCAAGGCGTCGATGCGGCGAAACCGTACCAGCTCGATCACGCTCCAGACGATCGGCGGCACGGCGGAGGCAATCAGCGCGCCAGTTTCGCCGAGCCGCGGCAAGGCAAGCCGGTAAGCCAGCCAGGGCAACAGGAAGTTGACGGCCATCTCCAGCACGAAACCAGGACGAAGCTTCATGGAATTGAGATCACGAGCAAAACGGGCAGTATCGATGAAGCGACTACGCCGCCGCAACCGGTATTGCGCCGGCGCGCTGTGTACACTGGCGCCCCGCACGCCGTTTTTTCAGCCTGATTCCGCGTCATGACATCCCGCTATCCGATCCCGCCGAACGAAATCGAACTCACCGCCGTGCGCGCGCAAGGCGCGGGTGGGCAAAACGTCAACAAGGTGTCGAGTGCGATTCATCTGCGCTTCGACGTCGCGGCGTCGTCGTTGCCGGAAGTGCTGAAAATGCGTCTGCTCGCGCTGTCCGATCACCGGCTCACGCGCCACGGCGTGGTCATCATCAAGGCGCAGGAACATCGTACCCAGGACATGAACCGGGCAGCGGCGCTCGCGCGGCTCGACGAGCTGATCGAAAGCGTCAGCGTGACGCGCAAGCCGCGGGTGGCGACGCGGCCGACTCGTGCCTCCAACCGGCGCCGTCTCGACGGCAAGGCGAAGCGCGGTGAAGTCAAATCCGGCCGGGCGCGGGTAGACGAATGACGCCGTCGGCGGCGGGCATTGGCATGAAGTCGACGCACAGCACGTGCGTGCCGTCGTGGTCGAACGCAATGGCCGCGGTATAGCAGTCCCGGCCGTCCGCCAGCGAATAATGCGGGCCGGTCATCGCGACGCGGCCGGGTGCCGCGAGCGCATGTTTGAAATAGCTGCGGCGCGACCAGTTGCTGCGCGCCTGCGAGTAGAGCGGCGCATGCCGCAACGGCGGTGCGGGGACGGCCGCGGCGGACACCGACGGAACGGTCTGCTCGCCATGATCGTCGGTGATGAACACGCGCCGCGCCTCGCGCAGATGCCAGACCTTCTGCGCGGCGAGGCGCAGGTCGCCGGTCGCACGGAAGGTTTCCGCGGCCGCCTGCACCGCCTCGGCAAAGCCGTCGAAACCCAGCCGCTGGTGGCCGGCGTGCGCGCGTTCGTAGTCGGCGAATTTGCTCCACATCGACTCGATCAGCGCCGGCACTTTGGCGCAGGCTTCGTGGACCGAACGCTGCGGCTGACCGAGCCAGAATCCCTGCACGAAGTCGACGTCGGCCTGCATCAGGATCATCAGCTCCTCGTCGGTTTCGACGCCTTCGGCCAGCACCAGCGTGCCGGACTGATGCAGCATCGCGATCAGGTGGCTGATCATCGACTGATCGCCTTCGCCTCTCCCCGCGCGCGCAATCAGCGAGCGGTCGAGCTTGACGATGTCCGGACGGAAGCGCCACACGCGGTCGAAATTCGAGAAGCCGGTGCCGAAATCGTCGATGGCGATCAGGAAATCGCGCGGCTGCGAGGCGCCCAGCATGCTCGCGACGGCGGACTCGTCGTCGGCGGGCTGCTCGAGCACCTCGATCACGATGCGCTCCTGCGGCAGCCCGAAATGCGCGGACAGCTCGTCGATGAACGGCCGTTGCGGCCAGCCGGTCTCGAACACCTGCGGCCGCGTGTTCAGAAACAGCCAGCCGGTGGCAATGCCTTGCTCCATGAAGTTGGCGACGTGCAGGCAACGCGCGATGCGGTCGAGCTCGCGTGCGTCGGCGGGCGAACGGGCGCCCGCGAACAGCACGTCGGGCGTGACCGGCAGGCCGACGGGATCGGTGGCGCGCAGCAGGCCTTCGTAACCGACCACGCACTGATGCGTGACCGACAGCACCGGTTGGAACACGCTGTGCAAGGTCAATGCGCGCCACGTCGCGATCCAGCCGGACTCGGTGCGCACGAGACGCGGGAGTAGCCCGCCCAGAGTCAGTTCGCTAACGGAGGGCATAAGGGCGGACATGAGAGCGGACATAGCGGGCGGGGAGCAGGGGGCGATCGGTCCGGTCAGGCGACTCGTCGCGCCGTGGAGACACCGCCCAGGTATCGGGATAGCCGGGCGGATAGCGTGCGGGAACGCAAAAAGCGATACCAGCCATGCTGAACTCCGGCGGATTGGTCAAACGAGTCTAGCAGTCCGGAAATCGCGTGAATGTGCGCGGTGTCACAGAGGCGGGACAGGAATGAGTCGCTTTCAACCTGCGGCGCCCTCGCGGTGCCCCGGTGCACGGCCTGCCGCGGGGCGGGGTATGCTGCTGCTCTTTCTAGATCAGGAGATTGTAAATGTCCGAAATCGCAGTGGTCGCCATTACGGTCGCGAAGCCAGGCTTCGAAGAGCAGGTGCGTGAAGCGCTCGAAGGCCTCGTCGGCCCGTCGCGCCGAGACAAGGGCGTGCTTCAGTACGATCTGCATCGCGACGTGGAAGAGCCGCGACGCTTCGTGTTCGTGGAACGGTGGGAAAGTCAGGAGGCGCTCGCGGCCCATGCAAAGGCGGAGCACCTGCAGGCTTTTAAAAAGGTCGTGGCCGACTGGGCCGAACACTCCGAGATTCGCGTGGTATCGAAAATCGCCTGAGCGGCCCCGGCCCGGTGATGCGTTTTTAGTGCGTAGCTTGCGGGACGTCGAGAATCAGAATGATGGTCCAGTCGGCGTCGCCGTCGTGATGATACTGGCGCTCGGCGACGATAAACGGCTGTTGCTTGCCGTCCGGGCCGAGAAACAGCACGTCGCCTTCCATCGGCAGGCACTCGACCGGGGGTAGCGCCAGAAATGCTTCCTGACCGCCGCGCGGCATCAGTTTTTCGATTTTGCGGGACGCTGCTTCAGTCCATTCGATATCTAGCTGGATATTGCTCATGCTGTCCTCCGCACCAGGGTGCGCACGGGTTAGGGTTGTCCGGCTGGGCGCCGGTCGGTGCGCGACTTTAGCATACCGTCGGCGAGCTGCCGGCCGACGGTTTCCGCTTCCTTTGCCGGGGCGCCGCATGGGGTGAAACGCACGGTAAAAAGCCGAAACGGGCAGCGCCTGTTTCGGCTTTTTACCATTCTGGGTACCGCCGTGTTTTACCGCCGTGTTTTACCGCTGTGTTTTACCGCTGTGTTTTACCGCTGTGTTTTACCGCTGTGTCGTACCGCTGTGTCGTACCGCCGTGTCGTATCGACGCGGCCCGAGACCGTACCCGGCGACGTGCTCAGGAACTGGCGGCGTCCGGCTTCGCCGCCTTCTTGTGATGCGGCGCCATCTTGTGATGCTTCGGCGCCATGGCCGGGGTGCTGTCCATCGCTTGCTGACCGTTTTGCAAATCTTGCGCGCGCTGTTCGACGTCGGCCGCCTTGGCCGGGTCGGTGCTCATCATGATGCCGTTGTCTTGCGCATACGCCGCACCGGCTACGGCGCTGAGGGAAACCAGGATTGCCAGGGACACTTTCTTCATCGCTACCTCCGCAGAGTGGTTTATGGACCCAATCGTTGTCGCCCAGTGGGAGCGGCAATGAGCTCTGAGCAGCAAAATCCGCTCCAGCAGCCGAATCGTTGCATGCGGTGCGACGGGTTATGCCCCTGATGCGGCTAAAACCAGCCTATCGCCCGATATACGTGGAATTGCGCAATGCCGACCAGTTCGTGCAGGGCAATTTCCGCGCTTACCAGGTTGTAGGTATGCGGCAGCACGCCGAGGCGCGCGTGTCGCACGCTCGATATCAGCGGCTGCGGCGTGAGGCCGAAGCGCTGGAAGTCGAGCATCGCGCGCGGCATCTGATAAGCCGAAGTGACGAGGATCAAACTTTCGTAGCGCGAACGTTCGAGGATCGCGGCGACGTTGCGCGCGTTCTCGTACGTGGTGCGGCTGCGATCTTCGAGCACGATGTCCGCGCGCGCCACCTGCCGTTTCAGCAGATAGGGCAGGTAAGTCGCGGCTTCGGTCGCCGGATGCTCCTGCGGATTCCCGCCGCTGACGATCACGTGACATTCGGGCGCCGCGCGCTTGCAGGCGGCGTAATTCTCGGCGCTGGCATCGATCCGCCTGATGACATCGAGTGGGGGCACCAGAACGTTGTCGTCGTTATAGATGGTGCCGCCGCCCAGCAGGATGATGGCGTTACTCGAGGCGAACGTGGGCGTGCGAGTCTGCTGGCCGGGCTGCGCGAGATAGAGCAACGGGACCGTCAGCCAACCGGCTGCGAGCAGCCAGAAAAGGGCGAAGGCGGAGAGGGCGAGAGGGCGGCGGGCGCGTTTCCAGAGCACGATTGCTACAAAAAAAAGCGCTAATAAAGTGAATAGAATCAATTTAAATGGGGTAACGTATGACTTTCGGGACGAATCTACGGGCCTGCTATCGCGCCGCAGCGGTTGCATCGTCGGCTTGCAGACAGAACGCTAACATGCCGTTCATACGGGGGTTCGGAAAATGAGACCAGGCAGCACATGGCGGAATTCGATGGCACGCAGGCCATCAGCTTCCAGCCACGGGCGGGTGCCATGCGCGTCACTGGTGGCGCGGTGATGTGTTGGGCATAGATGTGTCATAGCTGCACTTTAAGAAAGAAGTGAGATGACCACGTATTCCAACGAAGCGGTACTTGAAGCGCTACGGCGGGCGCAATACCGCCAGGTTCCTTGGGCCCGACGACCGGGCGTCTTCCAATATCTTCGTGCATTAGGCCTGATGGATACCGTTCGTCAGCGCACCGTCGCACCGGCGCCCGGTTTTCATGCGCCTGTCGACATTGCGGTGCTCACGGACCGCGGCAGAGCTGAATTTGCCCGGCTCGCTCACGACGAGCGTCTTCTAAGCTGGACAGCACAGCGCATGAACGACTACGTGCTGGCCAACGCCGAAACACGCCCCACGGTGGCGCTGGAAGTTCGGCCCTAGTTTAGCGGCCCGATGACTCGAGGTACGATGCTCCGGCCGCTTCGGCGGTCGGTGGCATCATTCGCAGTTCCGCTTTTCCCTCTCTTTCGAATAAACCCCTCGCGCGAACGTATCCGTCCGTGTCACCGCGACAGGGGGAATCGTCGCAGGCCAAAAAAAAGCCCGTATCGCGAAGATACGGGCTTACCGGAATTACTACTGCCACGCTGTGCTAATGGCGTTAATTCAGACTAGCCTCGCGCGTCGTGGTTCCCAAATTATTGGATTCCGTCGCAACCTCTCGCCCGAGCCGAGATGCTGCGGCGACGCCAGGTCGTCGTCTGAATCAGTTGGTAACAATATTGCGTTCGCGACCTGCGGCTTAGCGTCGCCGGCTTGGCTCCTCGCGCTGGGGTTCCGGCCGTGTTCTCACGTTACTCGCGATGTCGCCGCGTAAATCGCCGCGCGGAGTAGGCGGCGTGAAATCGCGACTGCGCGCGCTACTTTGTTGCCAGGCTTCCATACTCGCCGCGCGGTCCGGTCGCCAGTTCCATCCTTGTGGGCGCTCCTGTGCGAGCACCGGTGCGGCTATCGATGAAACGACAATGCCGCACAGAAGCAGTGACATTGGTTTCATGCTGCGCTCCCGTCAAGCCGTGGAATTTCGGGCCTGTTTGCATACGCCTAAGGTATGCCGTCTGACGAAAGCACGCTGTAAGTAATAGTAAATGGTTGTTTCATCCACGCCGAACGCGCCGCTTCAGGAGTCTGAAGCGGCGTATCGACCAAGGCATGGAGGGAAGCGACGACTGCATAGGGCGCGCCGCAAAGCGGTGCCCACGACGGGTCGGCTGCACGCCCGGAAACAGACGCGGATCAGCCGCTTGCAGGCCGGGCGCCCGAAGGCACCCGGCTACGGATTTCCAAACTGGAAATCCGGCTAAATTAAAACTCAGGCCATCTTGACCGGAGCGCGCCACGATTCCGGGTTGGTCCAGAACGCGCCACGCAGACGGTCACGGCTCGGCGGTGCCGGCGGTTTCGCTGCCGTCGCGCCAATCCGGCCGCGCAGCGAAACTTCACGGCCGCTCGTGCCGAGACGCTTGACTATTTCGGCGAGCGTACCATCTGCCTGCCATTCGTCGAAACGACGGCGGCAAGTCGGCGGCGACGGGTAGCGGCCCGGCAACTTGGACCAGCCTTCACCGGTGGACAGTACCCAAAGCACCGCGTTGACGACCGCGCGCGCTTCGACACGAGGCCGACCGCGACGTTCGCTCCGTGCTGGCTCCGCACAGAACAGCGCCTCGACCAACGCCCACTCGTTATCTCTCAAATCGTCGAACAGCATCATGTTTCACCTCAGCGAAGCTAACTCCGGTGCGCTGCCCCGCGCCGCGCACTCTCCATGCACTCGAAGGCGAGTGCCAAGGAGGGTCGGGCTTGTCACGGTTTGCTCTCTACAGCTGAAAGTCCGTGGCGCCGACCCTTGTGAAGAGGGAAATGCAGGAAGTATGCCAACAGCAGTCCAACCGGCTGAAAGCCCCGTGACAGCGGGGCAGCGCGGGCGCTAGCTAGGGGCGTATAAGAATCCAAAAAACCCATCTCGCAAATCAGGACAATCACCAATCTTGTGCAATCAGGCCCGTCCACCGTGCGTTTGCGCCTTATTGCTGCATCGCAGCGATGGTTCGGAAAATAGTGCCGGGCCGCCATTTCGCCTTACAATGCGCATCAAATTGCGTCATTGATGAGGCCGGTAAATGAATGTCACGCTGCGTCAACTAAGGGTTTTCATCGAGGTGGCCCGATTGCAGAGCTTTAGCCGAGCCGGGGATGAAATTGGCTTGACGCAATCGGCGGTGAGCCGCTGCGTCCGCGAACTGGAAGGGGAGCTCGGCCTGAAACTCGTCGACCGAACCACGCGCGAAGTTCAGCTGACCGATGTCGGCGGCAATCTGGTGTCGAGCGTGTCGCGCCTGCTGACGGATCTGGACGACGCGCTGCGGGAAATCCGTGAAATCGGCGAGCAGCGGCGCGGACGGGTGGTCGTCGCCGCCAGCCCGACGGTTGCGTGCCGGCTGATGCCGGGCATCGTGGCGACCTGTGGGCGCGACTTCCCGTACATCACGCTTGGGTTGCGGGACGACGTGCAGAGCGACGTGGTGCGCAAGGTCAAGTCGGGGGAGGTCGATTTCGGCGTGATCATCGGCCCGTTTGCCGCCGACGATCTGCTGAGCGAACCGTTGATGACGGACTCGTTCTGCGTGATAACCCGCCAGGACCACGCGCTGGCCGCGCACGAGCAGGTGAATTGGGTCGACCTCGACGGTCAGCCGCTCGTCATGCTCGACCGCGCGTCGGGCAGCCGGCCGATCATCGACGCCGTCATGCAGGACCATGGCGTCAACGCGACCGTGGTACAGGAGTTGGGGCATTCCGCGACCGTGTTCGGACTGGTCGACGCGGGTGTCGGCGTGAGCGTGCTGCCGTGGCTGGCCTTGCCGCTGCCGGCTGGCACGTCGCTCGTGGCCCGCCCGCTCGTGCCGCGCGCAGAACGCACCGTCGAACTGGTGAGGCGGCGCGACCGGTCCTTGTCCCCGGCGGCCGAAGCCGTGTGGGGGCTGATCCGGCAGCTGCCGGCCCGCGCCGAGGACCTCGACTGAGCCCGTGCCTGCTGGCGGATATATCCGCTTCAGATTGGTGCGCCCTGCACCTGTGCCCGGACAGATTCCCGTCACTCCGGCGATCTCGCCTTCGGCCGAACGGAGCGCCGCGCTAAACTGTCGCGGCTTGTTTCCGCTGATTTCCGCTGATTTCTTCTATTTCTTCTGTCTGGACGCTTTTGATGCGCGATTTGGATCCTTCAGTATCATCCCCTCCCAACGCGCGCGATGCCGTGCGGGCGCTGCGCCCGTCGCAGATTCGCGAAGTCGCCAATGCGGGTTTCGGCGTCGCCGATGTGTTGCCGTTCTGGTTCGGCGAGTCCGACCGGGTCACACCGGCCTTCATCCGCGACGCGGCGAGCGCCGCACTGACCGCGGGCGCGACCTTCTACACTCATAACCTCGGCATCGCGCCGTTGCGCGCGGCGCTGGCGGACTACGTGAGCGATCTGCACGGCGCGACGACGTCGGATCACATTGCCGTAACGAGCGCGGGCGTGAATGCGCTGATGCTTGCGGCGCAGCTCGTGGTGGGAGCAGGCGACCGCGTAGTCGCGGTGACGCCGCTATGGCCGAATCTGGTCGAAATCCCGAAGATTCTCGGCGCGCATGTCGAAACCGTCGCGCTGGATTACGGCAAGCACGGCTGGCAACTCGACCTCGACAAACTGCTCGCGGCATTGACTCCCGACACGCGCATGCTGCTCGTCAACTCGCCGAACAACCCGACTGGCTGGGTGATGAGCCGCGACGAACAAAGCGCCGTGCTGGCGCATTGCCGGCGGCACGGCATCTGGATCGTCGCCGACGAGGTCTACGAGCGGCTTTACTACGCGGACACCACGCCCGACACCTCGGGCACGGCGTCGCGCACGGCGCCGTCGTTCCTCGATCTGGCCGCGCGCGACGAACGCGTGATCTGCGTGAACTCGTTTTCGAAAGCATGGTTGATGACTGGCTGGCGGCTCGGCTGGATCGTCGCGCCCACGGACCTGATGGACGACCTCGGCAAGCTGGTGGAATACAACACGTCGTGCGCGCCCTCGTTCGTGCAGCAGGCGGGTATCGTGGCCGTCCAGCAAGGCGAGCGGTTCACCCAGGAACTGGTGCGCGACCTGCGAAGCTCGCGCGATCATCTGGTGCGGGCGCTGTCGGACGTGCCGGGTGTGGACGTGAAGGCGCCGCATGGCGCCATGTACCTGTTCTTCTCGATGCCGGGCGCGTCGCGTAGCCTCGAACTTTGCAAGGCGATGGTCCGCGAAGTCGGGCTGGGTGTGGCGCCGGGTAGCGCGTTTGGGCCGCAAGGCGAAGGTTTCGTGCGCTGGTGCTACGCCTGCGACACGGCGCGGCTGGATGCAGGTGTCGAGCGCCTGAAGCGGTTTCTCGCGCAGCACGGCGCGGCGCGCTGAAAACCGTGGCGCGCTGAAACTTTGAGTTGCGCCTCGTGGGGCATCGATCCCGCAAGGCCTGGGCGGGGGACCGCATGCTGAGGCGCGGGTATGCCGCATCGGCCATCTGGCTAACCCCAGCTCGTCAACTCGCGTGCCAGGGCACGCCGGTCAAGGAGCAGCCGGGAGCGTAGCGGTCGTCCGGCGGGGATTTCGTCTTTACGCACAGATTGTTTTTGCGTAATATGGCGCTCAGTCACGCGATTCCTTTCAGGAATATCGCTGCTCCGTCCGGCTGGGTTTGGCTCGAAGCCTGTTTTGCCCGCTTCTGCCTCTTTTGCCTCCCCCCGGTGCGTGCTCCCATCAATATGACCGATCAGATTCGGGCGAGCGCGTCTTCAGTTCCACATCGTCTGTTTGATCCGGTTCTTTGACCCTAACTCATAAGGTCGACCTGGCTGCATGAATACCCAAGAGGCGAAGATCGTCCTCGAGACTGCCTTGATCTGCGCGCAGGAGCCGCTCAAGCTCGGCGAGCTGCGCAAGCTCTTTGCCGACAGCGTGTCGGCAGACACCGTTCGGACGTTGCTCGAAGACCTCAGGCAGGACTGGTCTGGGCGCGGTGTGGAGCTGGTCGGGCTGGCGTCGGGCTGGCGGTTTCAGAGTAAGCCCGCGATGCGTTCGTACCTGGATCGTCTGCATCCCGAGAAGCCGCCGAAATATTCGCGCGCGGTACTCGAGACGCTGGCAATCATTGCCTACCGGCAACCGGTCACGCGCGGCGATATTGAAGAGATTCGCGGTGTTACCGTGAATACCCAGGTGGTCAAGCAACTCGAAGATCGCAGCTGGATCGAAGTGATCGGCCATCGTGACGTACCGGGTCGTCCGGCACTGTATGCGACCACGCGCCAGTTTCTCGACGACCTCGGCCTACGGGCGCTCGACGAACTGCCGCCGCTGGCCGATCCGTCGGCGCAGTTGAATGCAGACCTGCTCGGCCAGCACGCTATCGAATTCACCGAAATCGAAGCAGCGGCGGTTCCGGGCGCGGCAGCGCAGTTCGCAGGGGCACCTGAAGAAATTTCGGGAACGGAAGAGCCTGACGTTATCCAAACCAGGGTCGCAGGGGAATTTGAGGGCGAACGGGCATCCGGACAGCAACACGACTTAGAACCGGCGGCGGCCTTCGTTCCAGTAACACCGGCCGATTCCATCGGAACCGATAGCACCGTTAGCACCGTTAGCACCGTTGCAACGGGCACCCAGGACTTCCCGGCTGATATGCCGCACCTGGAAGTGGCAGAGCAAGTGGCAGTGGAAGCGGCTGCAATCGCGGCGCCGCAGAATCACGCCGACGAAGCAACCGGCGGCGCTGCGCAAGCCGGTAACGCCCAGACCGCACTGAATCACGATCCGGCCACCCAGGCCGATCCGGTACTACCCGCGCACGACTCTGGCGTACTCCGCAATCCGGAGCACGCCGCCGAGCCGAATTCGACCACGGCGGCCCACGACGATCCCGAAGACGAAGATCGCCGCGATGCCGCGAAGGACGCAGGCATTCTGACCGACGACGAATCCGAGTCGCGCAGCGCCTGACGTAACCGAACTATTTTTTTTGCCGCGTCCGCAAGAGGCGCGCGCGACCTGACATTTTGAGGTTGTTTTGACACATACCCACGACACCGATTCGTCCGAATCCGAGCGCGCTGTGACGTCGCCGCGTGCCGACGAAACGCGCACCACGCAAGCGTCGTCAGGCGAGGGCGAGCGCCCGGCGCAGACCACGGAAGCAGACGGCGACGACCGTCCGCGCCGCGGCCTGCGTCGCGGGCCACGCAGTCTGATCGCGCGGCGTCGCGCCGGCGCGAAGACGAAGGATGGCGCACCGGCGCTAGGTGCGCCGGTCGTGGCCGAAGCACCGCCCGACGGTGAAGTGGTCGCGCAGGTGCGTATGCCACGCAAGGACGCCGGCGCGAAGGGCCAAGGCGGTCGCCGTAATGCGGGTGGGGCGAAGCGCGAAGGCGGTCAGCGAGAAGGTGGTCAGCGCGACGGCGGACCGCGCGAAGCGGGGCCACGCGAAGGCAATCGCGGCGAGCGTCAGCCGCGCGCAGGCGGCCAGCGTCAACAGAACCGGCGCGGCGGCGAGGCCCCGACGGCCGTGGCAGCCGAAGCCGGTCAGGACGACCTGTTCTCCTATGTGACTTCGCCGGCTTTCGATGCGGACAACAGCGCCACCGGCGGCGTACGTGCGCCGATGCTGCGCCGTGGCAAGCCCGCCGCGCCCAAGCGCGTGCTGGCCGCCGACGACGACGCGCCGAAACTGCACAAGGTGCTGGCCGAAGCCGGCATGGGTTCGCGCCGCGACATGGAAGAGCTCATCATCGCCGGTCGCGTCTCCGTGAACGGCGAGCCGGCGCACATCGGCCAGCGCATCATGCCGACCGATCAGGTGCGCATCAACGGCAAGCCGGTCAAGCGCAAGCTCGCCAACAAGCCGCCGCGCGTGCTGCTGTATCACAAACCAACAGGCGAAATCGTCAGTCACGCCGACCCGGAAGGCCGCGCGTCGGTATTCGACAACCTGCCGCCGATGAAAACGGCCAAATGGCTCGCAGTCGGCCGTCTCGACTTCAATACCGAGGGTCTGCTGATGCTGACCACCTCGGGCGATCTGGCCAACCGCTTCATGCATCCGCGTTATAGCGTCGAGCGTGAATACGCGGTCCGGGTGGTCGGCGAACTGGCCGAAGGCATGCGTCAGAAGCTGCTGCATGGCGTCGAGCTGGAAGACGGCCCGGCGAATTTCCTGCGCATCCGCGACGGCGGCGGCGAAGGCACCAATCACTGGTATCACGTCGCGCTCGCCGAAGGGCGTAATCGCGAAGTGCGCCGCATGTTCGAAGCGGCGGGTCTGATGGTCAGCCGTCTGATCCGCACGCGACATGGCCCGATCTCGCTGCCGAAAGGCCTGAAGCGCGGCCGCTGGGAAGAACTCGAAGACAACCAGGTTCGTGCGCTGATGTCGTCGGTCGGGCTCAAAGCGCCGGCCGAAGAGCGCGGCAGCCGCAGTGCGGCGCCGGAGCGCAAGCAGCCGGATCCGATGCAAACGTCGATGGGCTTTATCAACCGCGAGCCGGTGCTGATGTCGCACGGCCGGTTCGAGCAGCAGGCGCCGCGCGGTCAAGGCCGTCGTGGTGCGGCAGGCGGATTCGGCGGTGGGACGGGCGGTGGCTTCGGCGGGGGCAGCGGCGGCGGTACGGGTGGCTACGGAAATCGCGGCGCCGGCCGTGGTGCCGCGGGCGGCTTCAGCGGCCCGATGGGCAGTGGTGGCGCGCCGGGTCCGCGTGGCGGACGTGGTGACGTCGACGGCAACCGTGCGCCGAGCGGCAACGGTAATCGCGCGGCGGGCGGCGGCAAGCGGCCGGGCGGCGCGAACCCCGGCACTGGCGGCGGTCCGCGAGGCCCGGGCGCCAATCGCGGCGGTAACGGCAACCGCAGCGGTGGCAGCAACGCCAACGCTGGCGGCGCAAATCGTGGCGGTGCGGGCGGCGGTGCGCCGCGCGGCCGGTCGCGCGGGCGCTAGGCATCGGTAGCGAAAAAGGGGCAGATTCTTTGCCCCTTCGCTATGGTGCTGGCCTGAGATGTTGCTTGGGCTTTGCGCCAGGCGACGGCACGCACCGGTCGGCCGCGAAAGATTCCCATGAAATCAAGCGGAAATGCGCTCTGCGCAGCGTCCAGCGGTTTGCGTTTGGGCTGAAAAATGGCTACAATCGCGGAGTCGCTGGGCGTGCGGCTTTTCATGTGCGGCTCAGGTGCGACCACCGGCAATAAGATGATGGGCGTTTAGCCCATTTTTTTTTGCCGCTCAGTTTAAGTGGTTCGGCATCTCGGGTAGCACGAACGTGCGCCGGCTTGGCGCGCGGCCCGCATTGGTTGTTTGCAAAACAAGCGGCAGGCTCGCTGCGCGAACATCTATGAGGGCAATGTGCAACTGACGGAACTGATTGAAACCACGGTCGTGGGACTCGGCTACGAGCTCGTCGATCTCGAGCGCACCGGGCGCGGCATGATGTGCATTTATATCGACCAGCCGTCCGGCATTGCGATCGAAGATTGCGAGAAAGTCACGCGTCAGCTCCAGCACGTTCTAACGGTCGAAAATATCGATTACGAGCGGCTCGAAGTGTCGTCGCCGGGTCTCGACCGCCCGCTGAAAAAACTAGCGGATTTTGAACGCTTCGCAGGCAGCGAAGTAGTAATCACATTGAAAAAGCCATTGGACGGACGGAAATCGTACCGGGGCATCCTGCATGCTCCGCAAGGCGAAACGATCGGTCTGGAATTTGAAGGGAAGGAAGGCGCCGCGATGCTCGATTTCACGCTCGCGGACATCGATAAGGCACGCCTCGTTCCGACAGTTGACTTTAGGAGCCGCAAACAATGAGTCGCGAAGTGTTGATGCTGGTGGATGCGCTGGCACGCGAGAAGAACGTCGACAAAGACGTGGTATTTGCCGCGCTCGAAGCGGCTCTCGCTTCGGCCTCCAAGAAACTCTTCGAAGAAGACGCGGACATCCGCGTCCAGATCGACCGTGAAAGCGGCGAGCACGAAACGTTTCGCCGCTGGAAAGTGGTGCCGGACGAAGCCGGTTTGCAGGAACCGGATCAGGAAATCCTGCTGTTCGAAGCACGCGAGCAGCAGCCCGAAATTCAACTCGACGAGTTCATCGAAGAACCGGTGCCGTCTATCGAGTTTGGTCGTATCGGCGCGCAGGCCGCCAAGCAGGTCATTCTGCAAAAGGTGCGCGATGCCGAGCGCGAGCAGATCCTGAACGACTTCCTCGAGCGTGGCGAGCACATCATGACCGGCTCGGTGAAGCGCCTCGACAAGGGTAACTTCATCGTCGAAACGGGTCGTGTCGAAGCGCTGCTGCGCCGCGACCAGCTCATTCCGAAGGAAAACCTGCGCGTGGGCGACCGCGTGCGTGCCTACATCGCCAAGGTCGATCGCACCGCTCGCGGTCCGCAGATCGAACTGTCGCGTACGGCGCCCGAATTCCTGATGAAGCTGTTCGAAATGGAAGTGCCGGAAATCGAACAGGGCCTGCTGGAAATCAAGGCGGCCGCGCGTGACCCGGGCGTGCGCGCCAAGATCGGCGTGATCGCTTACGACAAGCGCATCGACCCGATCGGCACTTGCGTCGGCATTCGCGGTTCGCGTGTGCAGGCCGTGCGTAACGAGCTTGGTGGCGAAAACGTCGACATCGTGCTATGGTCGGAAGATCCCGCCCAGTTCGTGATCGGCGCGCTCGCGCCGGCAGCCGTCCAATCGATCGTCGTCGACGAAGAGAAGCACTCGATGGACGTCGTCGTTGACGAAAACGAACTGGCCGTCGCGATCGGCCGTAGCGGCCAGAACGTGCGTCTTGCCAGCGAACTTACCGGCTGGCAAATCAACATCATGACGCCGGACGAATCTGCGCAGAAGCAGAACCAGGAGCGCGGCGTACTGCGCGACCTGTTCATGGCGCGTCTCGATGTCGACGAAGAAGTGGCCGACATCCTGATCGACGAAGGCTTTACCAGCCTCGAAGAGATCGCTTATGTGCCGCTCAACGAAATGCTCGAAATCGAAGCTTTCGACGAAGACACCGTCCACGAACTGCGCAATCGCTCGCGCGACGCGTTGTTGACGCAAGCCATCGCGAACGAAGAAAAAGTTGAAAATGTAGCGCTCGACTTGAAGAGTGTGGACGGCATCGACGCCGACCTGCTCGCCAAGCTGGCCGAACATCAGATCCAGACGCGCGACGAGCTCGCCGAGCTGGCTGTGGATGAACTGGTCGAGATGACCGGAATGGAAGAGGATGCCGCTAAGGCGTTGATCATGAAAGCACGTGAACACTGGTTCCAGTGAGAAATGACCATGGCGCACTAAATTGAACGCGGCCGTCAGGCCGCATGACCCGATGCTAACCGCAAGGAATCGGTCCTTGCATTAAGAGGAATGAATGGCGAGTAACAACGTAGCCCAATTTGCCGCGGAACTGAAAATGCCTGCAGGCGTGCTGCTCGAGCAGCTGCAAGCAGCAGGCGTCACAAAAGCGAGCGAAGCCGACACTTTGTCCGAGACGGACAAGGCACGTCTGCTCGATCACTTGCGCAAGTCTCACGGCTCGACTGATGCAGACAAGCGCAAGATCACGCTGACGAAACGGCATACGTCGGAGATCAAGCAGTCCGATGCGACGGGCAAAGCTCGCACCATTCAGGTCGAGGTGCGCAAGAAGCGTACTTTCGTCCGCCGCGACGAAACCTCCGCGGAAGGCGGAGATGCATCGAATCATGTGGCCGAAGAAGCGGATGTCGACGACCTCGAACTCCAGCGTCGTGAAGAAGAAGCGCGTCACGAAGCCGAACTGCTCGAAAAGCAGGCTCAGGAACTGAAGGCGCGTCAGGAACAGCTCGAACGCGAAGAAGCCGAACGTCAGGCGCGCGAAGAGGCTGCCGAAGCCGAACGTCGTCGTGCCGAAGAAGAATCGGCGAAAAAGCGCGCGGCAGCGGAAGCCGCCGCACGCGAGCAAGCCCAGAAGTCAGCTCCCGCCGCAACTGCTCAACCCGCAGCGGCGGCCGTGAAGGCCGAGCCGGCAGCGGCGGTCGAAGCCAAAGCGCAACCGGCCGAACAGGACGACGAGCGTGCGGCCGCGGAACGTGCCGCCCAACGCGAAGCCGCGAAGAAAGCCGAAGACGCAGCCCGTCAGGCCGCGGAAAAGACGCGTGCGGAGCAGGAAGAAATCTCGAAGCGTCGTGCTGCGGCCGAAGCCGAAGCACGCGCTATCCGCGAGATGATGAACACGCCGCGTAAGGCGCAGGTCAAGGCGCCGGAACCGGCACCGAAGCCCGCCGAGCCAGCCAAGGCCGCGGAAGCGAAGGGCACGCTGCACAAGCCGGCGCGCCCGGCAGGCGAAGCACCGGCGCGTCCGGCTGCGAAGAAGCCGGCAGCAGCGGCTCCGGCCGCCACGACCGCACCGTCGGCTGGCGACAAGAAGAAGCCGGGCGGCGGCAAGGGTGGCTGGCAGGACGACGCAGCGAAGCGCCGCGGTATCAAGACGCGCGGCGACTCGAGCGGCGGTGTCGATCGCGGCTGGCGCGGTGGCCCGAAGGGTCGCGGCAAACATCAGGATCAGAACACCACGTTCCAGGCGCCGACCGAACCGATCGTGCGTGAAGTGCACGTACCGGAAACCATCACGGTTGCCGATCTGGCGCACAAGATGGCAGTGAAGGCTTCGGAAGTCATCAAGTCGATGATGAAGCTCGGCCAGATGGTCACCATCAACCAGATGCTGGACCAGGAAACGGCGATGATCATCGTCGAGGAACTGGGTCATCACGCGGTGGCGGCCAAGCTGGACGATCCGGAAGCGATGCTGGTCGAAGGCGAAATCAGCGATGCGGAATCGTTGCCGCGTCCGCCGGTCGTTACCGTCATGGGTCACGTCGACCACGGCAAGACCTCGCTGCTCGACTACATTCGCCGCGCCAAGGTGGCAGCGGGTGAAGCGGGCGGGATTACGCAACACATCGGCGCTTATCACGTCGAAACGCCGCGCGGTGTCATCACGTTCCTCGACACGCCGGGTCACGAGGCCTTCACGGCCATGCGTGCTCGCGGTGCGAAGGCAACCGACATCGTGATTCTGGTGGTCGCAGCCGACGACGGCGTGATGCCGCAAACGAAGGAAGCGATTGCTCACGCGAAGGCAGGCGGCGTACCGCTGGTCGTCGCTATCAACAAGATCGACAAGCCGGACGCCAATCTCGACCGCGTCAAGCAGGAACTGGTGGCAGAAGGCGTCGTGCCGGAAGAGTACGGTGGCGATTCGCCGTTCGTGCCGGTGTCGGCGAAAACCGGCGCAGGTATCGACGATCTGCTGGAACAGGTTCTGTTGCAGGCCGAGGTGCTGGAACTGAAGGCGCCGGTCGAAGCAGGCGCGAAGGGTCTGGTCATCGAAGCGAAGCTCGACAAGGGTAAGGGTCCGGTTGCGACGATCCTGGTCCAGTCGGGTACGCTGAACCGCGGTGACGTGGTGCTGGCCGGTAGCGCATACGGTCGCGTTCGGGCCATGCTCGACGAAACCGGCAAGCCGACCAAGTCGGCCGGCCCGTCGATCCCGGTCGAGATTCAAGGTTTGTCGGAAGTGCCGCAGGCAGGCGAAGAAGTCATCGTCATGCCGGACGACCGCAAGGCGCGTGAAGTCGCACTGTTCCGTCAAGGCAAGTTCCGCGACGTCAAGCTGGCCAAGCAACAGGCCGCGAAGCTCGAGAACATGCTCGAACAGATGGGCGAAGGCGAAGTGCAGTACATGCCGCTCATCGTCAAGGCCGACGTGCAGGGTTCGCAGGAAGCGCTGGTGCAGTCGCTGCTCAAGCTGTCGACCGACGAAGTCCGCGTGCAGATCGTGCACGGCGCAGTGGGTGGCATCAGCGAGTCCGACGTCAATCTGGCAACGGCGTCGAAGGCGGTCATCATCGGCTTCAACACCCGTGCGGATGCTCAGGCGCGCAAGCTGGCCGAGTCCAATGGTGTCGATATTCGCTACTACAACATCATCTATGACGCTGTAGATGAAGTGAAAGCCGCGATGTCGGGCATGCTGGCTCCGGAAAAGCGCGAAATCGTCACGGGTACGGTCGAAGTGCGTCAGGTCTTCAAGGTACCGAAAATCGGTGCAGTGGCCGGTTGTATGGTCACGGACGGCTTCGTCAAGCGCTCGTCGTCGGTGCGCGTGCTGCGCAACAACGTCGTCATCTTTACGGGCGAGCTCGATTCGCTCAAGCGCTTCAAGGACGATGTGAAGGAAGTCCGCCAAGGCTTCGAGTGCGGTATGTCCATCAAGAACTTCAACGATATCGTCGAAGGCGATCAGTTCGAAGTCTTCGAGGTGACCGAAGTCGCGCGTTCGCTGTAATTCACGCGGCACGGCTCAAGGGGCGGAGCGGGCTTTCATGGCCGCTCCGCCCATTCTTTTTGGGCCGACCGCTCGCGCTGCACCCGGCGCGAACCACTTTTTGCATCCGTCTGAACGGATCACCTAATCACCATGCCTAAAAAACGTTCTTCTCCCAATCGCAACGTGCAGATCGCCGATCAGATCCAGCGCGATTTGTCCGAACTGCTGCGCGAGGTCAAGGATCCGCGTATCGGTCTCGTCACGATTCAAAGTATCGAGCTGACGCCCGACTATGCGCACGCGAAGGTTTATTTCACGACGCTGACCGGCGACCCGAAGCAAACGCTCGAAGCGCTCACGCACGCGGCCGGCCATCTGCACAATCAGCTGTTCAAGCGGCTGCACATCCATACCGTGCCGACGCTGCATTTCCACTACGACCAGACCATCGAGCGCGCTGTCGAGATGTCGCGTCTGATCGACGAGGCCAACGCCAGTCGGGCGAAAGAAGACTGAACGCACGGCCGCGCCTGGCCGGGGCCGTGCGGCCCAGGCACTGGGCGCGTCGCCGGGCCACTCCGACACTCTTCAGACTCTTCCGTCTCTCCCACATGACCGCACCTCAACGCCCCCGCGTGCCGCGTCGCGCGCTCGACGGCGTCCTGTTGCTCGACAAGCCGATCGGACTGTCCAGCAACGACGCGTTGATCCGCGCAAAACGTCTCTATCTCGCGAAAAAGGCCGGCCATACCGGCACGCTCGATCCGCTCGCGACAGGTTTGCTGCCGCTGTGTTTCGGTGAAGCCACCAAGTTTTCGCAGGATCTTCTCGAAGCCGACAAGACCTACGAGGCGACGATGCGCCTCGGTATCCGCACGACTACGGGCGATGCGGAAGGCGAAGCGATCGATACTCGCGAGGTCACCTGTGACGAGGCGGCGGTCGCGGCAGCTTTGCTGGCTTTCCTCGGCGATATCGTGCAGATTCCGCCGATGTATTCCGCGCTCAAGCGCGACGGCAAGCCGCTCTACGAATATGCGCGTGCCGGGCAGACGGTCGAGCGACAAGGCCGCCAGGTGACGATTCTCGCGCTCGAGATGCTGGCTTGCGCGCTTCCCGATGTGACGTTTCGCGTGACCTGCAGTAAGGGCACGTACGTGCGCACGCTTGCCGAAGATATCGGCGAGGCGTTGGGATGTGGTGCGCATCTGGTGGCGCTGCGCCGCACGGGCGTCGGCGCATTAACGCTGGAGCACGCAGTCACGCTGGACGCGTTATCCGATGCGAGCGAGAGCGAGCGCGACGGCTGGTTGCAACCGGTGGACGCGTTGCTGTCCACGTTCCCGCCCGTGAGTCTCGATGACGACGCCACCCGGCGCTTCCTGCACGGCCAGCGGCTCAAGCTATCCGAGCTCGCGCTCACGCCCGATGCGGCGAACGCACCGCGCGTACGCGTCTACGCGTCGGACGGTCGGCTGCTCGGCGTCGCACGGCCCGGAGAAGGCGTGCTCGCGCCGGAACGACTCGTCGTGACGGCGGCGGGGTAGAACGGAAAAAGGCGGGACCGCCATACAAGCGGTCCCGCCTTTTTTAAGCCAGCCGCAACCGAAGCCGCGTACCGGCCCGAAGCCTCAATGCGCGGCCGCAGCCGCCGCCCCCGCATCGCCACCCGCGCGTTCCGGCCGCGTAATCCAGATCAGCGCAATCAGCGCAATGAAAATCCCCGCGGAAACGAAGAACAGATCGTTCACCCCGAGTTGGGCCGCCTGCTGCGTGGCCATGGTGTTGAACAACCCATACGCCTGCGACTGACTGAAACCCGCCGCGCCCATTTGCCGGATCGACTGATCGAACACCGGGTTATACGCGTTGGCCTGCTCGGCGAGTTGCGCGTGATGCATGATGGTCCGATGGTCCCATGCCGTCTGAAAAATCGACGTGCCGATACCGCCACACATGATCCGCACGAAATTCGACAGACCGGAAGCGGCCGGAATCCGGTTACCCGGCAAGCCCGACAGCGTGATCGACACCAGCGGAATGAAGAATCCGGCCATGCCGATGCCCTGAATGAACGTCGGCAACAGCAGTGAAAAGTTATCGACGCCGGTGGTGTAGCGCGAGCGCATCCAGAAAACCAGTGCGAAGACGATGAACGAGGCAGTCGCGATATAGCGCGGATCGGTGCGCGGCAAAATCTTGCCGGTGATAGGCGAGAGCAGCACGGCGAAGAGGCCCACGGGCGCCATCACCAGACCGGCTTCGGTGGCGGTGTAACCGATGTCGGTCTGCAGCCAGAGCGGCAGCAGCACGAGATTGCCGAAGTAAAGCCCATAGCCCACCGACAGCGCCACCGTCCCGCCGGTGAAATTGCGTTTGCCGAACAGCTTGAGATCGACCACCGGATGCTCGGCAGTCAGTTCCCACACGATGAAAAACGCGAGCGCAATGACCGCGACGAGCGACAGAACGATGATGGTTGTCGACGAAAACCAGTCGAGGTCCTTGCCCTTGTCGAGCATCACTTGCAGCGAGCCGACCCACACGATCAGCAGGCCCAGACCGACACCGTCGATCGGCGCCTTTCTGATGACCGAGTCGCGGTTGCGGAAGATCATCCACGTGGCGACCGCGGCAATCGCGCCGACCGGAATGTTCACGTAGAAAATCCAAGGCCACGAGATGTTGTCCGAAATCCAGCCGCCGAGAATCGGCCCGGCCACCGGCGCGATCAGCGTCGTCATGGCCCACATCGACAGCGCCATCGGCGCCTTGGCGCGCGGATAGCTGGCGAGCAGCAAGGTTTGCGACAGCGGAATCATCGGCCCGGCTACCGCGCCCTGCAACACGCGCGAGGCCAGCAGGAACGGCAGTGTGGGCGCGAGGCCGCACAGCCACGACGAGATCACGAACAGCACGATCGACGCCATGAACAGCCGCACCTGACCGATGCGGTCGGTGAGCCACCCGGTCAGCGGCACGGAGATCGCGTTCGCGACCGCGAACGAGGTGATGACCCACGTGCCCTGGTCGGACGACACGCCGAGATCGCCGGAAATCGACGGAATCGACACGTTCGCAATCGACGTGTCGAGCACGTTCATGAACACGGCAAGCGACACCGCGATGGTGCCGATCACCAGTTGCGCGCCCTCGAGCGGCGGGTGAGGGACTTGCGCCTGAGCCTGAGCCATTAGTTGGAAAGCCTGTTCTTGTTCGTCACGCGGACCGGATCAGCTTGCGGAGGCTTTGCCGGCGCCGGCTTGAGTGGACTTTTGCGTGCCGCCGTTCGGGCCCGCGTTGGCCGCGATGATGCGGGCGATTTCCGCGTCGGCCTGATCGCCGTACTTCTCGAACACGTTGGTCTGATAGATCGTGTTCGGCGCTTCGCCCAACTGGCCGCCGTTGTCGTCCTTGATGGTCACGTCGGCCTGCATCGACAGACCGATACGCAGCGGATGCTGTTCGAGTTCTTTCGGATCGAGGGCGATCCGCACCGGCAGACGCTGCACGACCTTGATCCAGTTACCCGTCGCGTTCTGCGCGGGCAACAGCGAGAACGCCGAACCCGTACCGGCCGAGAAACCGACCACCTTGCCGTGGAACACCACCGACGAGCCGTACACGTCGGCCGTCAGTTCGACCGGTTGGCCGATGCGCATGTGCTTCAGTTGGACTTCCTTGAAGTTCGCGTCGACCCAGACGCCGCCGAGCGGCACGATCGCCATCAGCGGGGTGCCCGGCGAGACGCGCTGGCCGACCTGCACCGAGCGCTTCGCGACATAGCCGGTGACCGGCGCCGGCAGGTTGTTGCGGGCGTTGTTCAGATACGCGTCGCGCACCTTCGCGGCGGCGGCCTGCACGTTCGGGTGATTCGCGATCGACGTGTTGGCGGTCAATGCGCGGTTCGACGCCAGTTGTTGCTGCGCGGCGTCGACGGAGGCTTGCGCGCTCTTCACGGCGTCGCGTGCGTGGGAGATTTCTTCCAGCGAGACGGCGCCGGTCTGGGCGACCGTCAGACGACGTTTCAGGTCGTCCTGGGCGCGTGACAGATCGGCCTGACGCTGGGCGACTTGCGCCTGATACTGGTTGTCGTCGGCGAACAGCCCGCGAACCTGGCGGACTGTTTGTGCGAGGTTCGCTTCGGCCTGTTCCAGCGCGACCCGCGCGTCCGCCGGATCGAGTACGACGAGCGGGTCGCCGGCCTTGACGGTCTGCGTGTCGTCGGCGTTCACGGCGACCACGGTGCCGGTGACCTGCGGCGTGATCTGCACGACGTTGCCGTTCACGTAGGCGTCGTCGGTGTCTTCATGGAAGCGCGCGATGAGGAAGTAGTACAGGCCGTACGCGATTGCGGCAATCAGAATGACGATGACGAGCAGCGTCATCATGCGTTTGCGTTTGCCGTTGTTCGCCGGTTGTGCGGGGGCCGCGGGCTGCTGGGGGGTGCTCATTGATGTGCTCCGGTTCTCTCAAGCGTCTCGTTTATTCGGATGATCTTGCGTATTCGATCAGGCTGCGATGTCGATTCGATGTGGGCTCAGTTCGCCGCGGCGGTCGCGGCCGTGGCTGCCGTGGCCGACGCCGGGGCGTCGGTCGGCACCACGAGGCTCGTCTTAGTGGCGTCGAAACCGCCGCCGAGCGCCTTGATGAGGCCGATCTGCATGTCGCGGCGGCGCATCGTCAGACTGGTCACCGTCTGTTCCGCAGAAAGGCGGTTCTGGTCCGCGGTCAGCACCTGCAATTGCGGCGACAGGCCGGCCTTGTAGCGGATCACCGCGAGCTGATAAGCCTTGGAAGACGCATCCAGCGCGCGTTGGGCGTCGCCGGACTGCTTGTCGATCGAGCGAATGGACGACACTTGCGTGGCCACGTCCGACAACGCGTTGATCAGCGTCTGGTTGTAGTTCGCGACGTCGAGGTCGAAGTCGGCATAGCGGCCCTTTAGTTGCGAGCGCAACGCGCCGGCGTCGAAGATCGGCAGGTGGATCGCCGGTCCGAGCTGAACCTGGCGGCTTGCCGCGGTGAAGAAACGGCCCCAGCCGAAGGCGTCGAAACCGAAGCCGGCCGCCAGATTGATGTCCGGGAAGAATTCGGCCTTGGCTTCTTTGACGTCGTGCATCGCGGCTTCGACCTGCCAGCGCGCGGCGACGATGTCGGCACGACGCGCCACGAGGTCGGCCGGCAGGTTGTCGGGCAGCGACACCGCGCCACCGCTCGTCAGAACCGGCTTGTCGATCTGCAGGCCGCGGTCCGGACCCTTGCCGAGCAGCGCGCCCAATTGATAGCGCACGACGGTGATCTGGCCATCGATGTCGGTCAAATTCGATTGACTGGTGGCGATATTGCCGTTGGCCGTCTGACGTTCGACATTGGTGTCGAGCCCGGCGGCCACCCGGCCGTTGGCGATGCGGCCGATATCCTGACGATTGGCGATTTCGCGCGCGGCGATATCGCGGAACGCATACAACTGAGCGAGCTGGTTATACGTGCTAGCAACCGACGCCGCGAGTGTCACGCGAGCCTGCTGCATGTCGGCCTCGGCCGCTTTCTCCTGCGAGACGGCCTGCCCCAGCCGTTGCCGGTTCTTGCCCCACAAGTCGAGATCCCACGACGCGCTCGCCAGCACGTTGTTTTCGCTATACCACGTGCCGCCATACGGAGGCGGGTAGAGCGCGTTGCCCGAGAACAGCTCGCGATTCCACGAATAGCTGCCGTTCACCTTCGGCGAGAGCGCCGAGCGCGTGCTCTCGATATACGACGACGCCTTCGCGACCCGCGCCTGGGCTTGCGCGATCGACGGATTGCCTTCGAGTGCTTCGGCGATCAGCTTCGTCAACTGCGGGTCGCCGAACTGGTTGGCCCAATCGAGCGACGGCCACTGGCCGCCCTGGCCGGACAGACTCTGGGTGGACTCGTACTGAGCCGACGACGCGATCTGCTTGTCGCTTTTCATACCGAAGTAGTTCGCGCACCCCGTGAGGGCGAACGCCGTCACCGCGGCGGCGACAGCGGCCCGGCGCGAAAGCACGGGCGCGGACAGGGAATGGGATTTCATCGCTCGTCTCTTTGCGTGGAATGTAATGATGGACGCTGCAAGCAAATTATTGCGATTTGCTTTCAAGATTACCTGTTGCATCACGGGTTAGCCCCGTATGTTCGCCCGAATTGACGAGCACGCGACGTAGCATGCTCTTCAGGAAGCCGACCTCTTCGGCCGTGAAACCGCCCAGCAGATTGTCCAGCACGCCGTTGAAGATGGCCGGCATTTTTGCGGCGATTTCCTGACCTTCCGTGGTCAATGCGAGGCGGACGACCCGGCGATCTTCGTTACTGCGAACCCGGGTGAGCAGACCGCGTTTTTCGAGGCGGTCGACGAGGCGGGTCACTGCGCTGGCGTCGATGCCGTATTCGCGGGCGAGTTCGGCGGCCAGCAGGCATTTGCCGCTTGCCACCATGAACAGGATGCTGCCTTGCTGGCTGGTGATTCCCAATTCAGCCATGCTGCGTTGGGTAATCAGGTTCGACATGGTCGATTTCACGCGGGAGAGCAGGTAGCCGACGCTTTCGCCTAACTGATACTCACTGAGGTCCGGCGTAGGTGTCGGAGACGGCTCGGTCATGATTCTCGTGCGAAAGCAATGGTTGACTAGGCAGGATTATAGTGGGCGCTTCATTGACGCGGCAAGCGTTATTCCAGCTTAGGCAAGGATCTATCTCGCTCAGCGAGAGAATCGGCGCGGCTTTCAGCGGATTTCGCCGACTTTCGTGGCGGCGTTTTCCGACGGATCGACGGGTTGAAGTCGCTAGGGCTATCAGGGAATACCAGAAAGCGTCATTGTGTCGTGCTATAATGTTGGGTTCCCAAAAGTGCGCTTTGGGCTTTGTTGGCTTCGTACACAATGCTGCTTTGCTGGCGCACTCAAACTGTCTCCAGGTTCCTATGACTCGCGCCCTACGCAACATCGCCATCATTGCCCACGTCGACCACGGCAAGACCACGCTCGTCGACCAACTGCTTCGCCAGACCGCCACGTTCCGCGACAATCAGCAGCTCACCGAGCGCGTAATGGACTCGAACGACATCGAAAAGGAACGTGGCATCACGATTCTTTCGAAGAACTGCGCGGTCGAATACGAAGGCACCCACATCAATATCGTCGACACGCCGGGCCACGCCGACTTCGGCGGTGAAGTGGAGCGCGTGCTGTCGATGGTCGACTCCGTGCTGCTGCTGGTCGACGCGGTCGAAGGCCCGATGCCGCAAACGCGCTTCGTGACCAAGAAAGCGCTGGCGCTCGGCCTGAAGCCGATCGTCGTGATCAACAAGGTGGACCGTCCGGGCGCGCGCATCGACTGGGTGATCAACCAGACGTTCGACCTGTTCGACAAGCTCGGCGCGACCGACGAACAACTCGATTTCCCGATCGTCTACGCCTCCGGCCTGAACGGTTATGCAGGGTTGACGCCGGACGTGCGCGAAGGCGACATGCGCCCGCTCTTCGAAGCCGTGCTGCAACACGTGCCGGTCCGCCCGGCCGACCCGGCAGCCCCGCTGCAACTGCAAATCACGTCGCTGGATTACTCGTCGTATGTCGGCCGTATCGGCGTGGGCCGTATCACGCGCGGCACGATCAAGCCGGGCATGGCCGTCGCCGTGCGCTCGGGTCCCGACGGCGCGATTCTCAACCGCAAGATCAATCAGGTTCTGTCGTTCAAGGGCCTCGAACGCGTTCAGGTCGATTCGGCTGAAGCTGGCGACATCGTGCTGATCAACGGTATCGAAGAAATCGGTATTGGGGTGACCATCTGCGCACCGGAACAGCCGGAAGCGCTGCCGATGATCACCGTCGACGAGCCGACGCTCACCATGAACTTCCTCGTCAACTCGTCGCCGCTGGCCGGCCGCGAAGGCAAGTTCGTCACGAGCCGTCAGATTCGTGACCGCCTGATGAAGGAACTGAATCACAACGTCGCGCTGCGCGTGAAAGAAACCGGCGACGAAACCACGTTCGAAGTGGCAGGCCGCGGCGAATTGCACCTGACCATTCTGGTCGAAAACATGCGTCGTGAAGGCTACGAGCTGGCCGTGTCGCGTCCGCGCGTGGTCATGACCGAAGTCGACGGCGTGAAGCACGAGCCGTACGAAAACCTGACCGTCGACATGGAAGACGGCCATCAGGGTGGCGTGATGGAAGAGCTGGGCCGCCGTAAGGGCGAAATGCTCGACATGGCATCGGACGGCCGCGGCCGTACGCGTCTCGAGTATCGTATTTCGGCACGTGGCCTGATCGGCTTCCAGTCGGAATTCCTGACGCTCACGCGCGGTACCGGCCTGATGAGCCACACGTTCGACTCGTATCAGCCGGTCAAGGAAGGCGCGGTCGGCGAACGTCGCAACGGCGTGCTGATTTCGCAGGACGACGGCGCTGCGGTGGCCTACGCATTGTGGAAGCTGCAGGATCGCGGCCGTATGTTCGTGTCGCCGGGCGAGCCGCTGTACGAAGGCATGATCATCGGTATTCACAGCCGCGACAACGACCTCGTCGTGAATCCGATCAAGGGTAAGCAACTGACCAACGTGCGTTCGTCGGGTACGGACGAAGCGGTGCGCCTCGTGCCGCCGATCCAGATGTCGCTGGAATACGCGGTCGAGTTCATCGACGACGACGAACTGGTCGAAGTCACGCCGCAATCCATCCGTCTGCGCAAGCGTTACCTGAAGGAACACGAGCGTCGCAGCGCGAGCCGCAAGGGCGCAGTGGACTAAATAAGCATCGTTCGTCGGCGGCTCTGTGCCGCCAGGATGATCGAAAAAGCCGCTCCGGGCTAACCCGGAGCGGCTTTTTTTCGGATGTCGGCGACATGCTGCCGGCGCGGCGTTACCTCAGTTCGTCATGGTGAGAGGCTAAGTGAGGTCGAAGGAAATTCAGCAGATCAGGCGGCTCGAGCAGATTGTTATTGCCATTCGGCGGCGGGACCGACGCGGTTTCGGGCAATGCGCCCCAATCGCGCGAACTTGGCGGACTGAAAAATAGCACCCGGTTGGGCGCGGCCGCGTAGTTGTCCTCGGAATAGGCGGTATTCATGTAGCCTCGCAAGCCCGTTCGCATCTGCTCCAGACTGTCGTAGGTAAAGACCCCATTGTTCGGATCGAAAATGGCGTAGCGATCGGCGGGGCGATTTCCTGCGCCATGGGCGTCGTCCGGCAGATGTTGAATCAGCAACACATGACCGCTATCTGCGGGGCCGCTTGCGTCGGTGCGCTGGATACCGACCCGCACGTATGCAAGACCGCCCGGCGGTATGTCGCCCATGCTGTCCAGCAGACCTTCGATCCGCGTCTCTCGCGGCGAGGTGCCGTCGACATTCAGATTCAGTTCCGAAGACTGGCGATAATGCCGCAAGCCCAGCGCAGTCGGATTGCTCTGAAACGAGTCGATGTTGTGGTAGAGACTCGTCGCGTTATCTCCGCCACGATCCATATCGTTGTTCATGCTGTCGACGGCTAGCGGCAGGGTGCTCGTTTGCCCGTCACCGGTATAACTGCGGTCGATGCGCCGAAGCGTTTCGCGTGCAATGCCTTCGCAGGTTCCGCGACCTTCGTCGCCGCGTGTCTGCGCGCGTTCGAACTGATCGAATCTGACGTGTGACGAAGCAGTCTGGTCGAGCGCTTCGCCACCGCGGCACTCGCGGAATTCCGACCGGAAGCACGTGCCCAGCAGATTGCCGCGCTTCATACGCGTGTGATCCTGATGCAAGTTGTCCGCACGGTGTTCAGCGGGCGCGTCCCTGGCGCTCGCCGCGCGCGCCAGAGGCGCGTTGACCGACCGCTGATCCGTTGTTCGGCCATACCGGCCGGCAAAATCATATTCGGAAAAAATCGGTGTTGCACGGGACGTACTGGCCTTCGAGTCATGCGATCGCGCGACCGTTTCCGAAGACAAGGTCTGCCGTGATGCGCCGACGAAAGGGGTGAAGAAATCCATCTGCTGCTCTCCATTGAAATTAAACGAAACAAAGGCGGAACAGCGCGCCGGTTCACAGCGATCCCGGCACAATCAGTCGAGCGTTGGCGCGGGATTCATCTGTGGCGACAGTGTGTGGAAAACGCGCCCAGGCGGGGTAATGGATAGCCATCACAGGCGTTGTGCGGCGCTCCCCGGCGTATGAAAAAGCCCAGAAATTGCGGGATTTCCGCACAGTCGCCCCGAGCCGGTACGTTTGCCCGCGTTCTATATTGGCTATCCGTTCTGTGCTATGCTCCCCGGGTGCAAAGTTTTAGGTCCTTCCAAGCAAGACTTGATTCGCGCAATCCGCTAAACGGTCAGGCCGTGTCGCGGAAGGTTCTGTAACCCGCTATTTCTCGAGAAACTCGAAGAAAGGTGAGCGTAAAAATGATGAAGCAATTCCAGTCGAACTCCTATCTGTTCGGCGGCAATGCTCCGTACGTTGAAGAAATGTACGAAGCGTATCTCGACAATCCGGCGTCAGTGCCCGAGAACTGGCGCAGCTATTTCGATGCGTTGCAGAACGTCCCCGCATCGGATGGTACGAATGCCAACGACGTGGCCCATGGCCCGATCGTCGAATCTTTTGCCCAGCGCGCGAAGGCGAATGCTTTCATTCCGCGTACGGCAGGCGGCGGCGAAGATCTCGCTACTGCGCGCAAGCAGGTTTATGTGCAGTCTCTCATCGGCGCATATCGCTTCCTCGGCTCGCAATGGGCCAATCTCGATCCCCTGAAGCGCCGCGAACGTCCCGCAATCCCCGAACTCGAACCCGCGTTCTACGACTTCACCGAAGCCGACATGGACCAGGAGTTCAGCGCCACGAATCTGTATTTCGGATTCGAGCGTGCGTCGCTGCGCGAGATCGTCAAGGCGTTGCGTGACACGTATTGCGGCACGATCGGTGTCGAGTACATGTACCTCAGCGACCCGGAGCAGAAGCGCTGGTGGAAAGAAAAGCTCGAGTCGACGCGTTCCACGCCGAGTTTCTCGAACGAGAAGAAAAAGCACATCCTGAATCGCCTGACGGCCGCTGAAGGCCTCGAGCGCTTCCTGCACACAAAATACGTCGGCCAGAAGCGTTTCTCGCTCGAAGGCGGCGAAAGCTTCATCGCGTCGATGGACGAAGTCGTGCGTCACGGCGGCGCGAACGGCGTGCAGGAAATCGTCATCGGCATGGCCCACCGTGGCCGTCTGAACGTGCTGGTCAATACGCTCGGCAAGATGCCGGCGGACCTGTTTGCCGAATTCGAAGGCAAACACGTCGACGACCTGCCGGCCGGCGACGTGAAGTATCACAAGGGTTTCTCGTCGGACGTTTCGACCGACGGCGGCCCGGTTCACCTGTCGCTCGCGTTCAACCCGTCGCACCTCGAAATCGTCAACCCGGTGGTCGAAGGTTCGGCGAAGGCCCGGATGGACCGTCGCGGCGACGACAGCGGCCTGCAAGTGCTGCCGGTACAGATCCACGGCGACGCGGCTTTCGCCGGCCAGGGCGTCGTGATGGAAACGCTGAACCTTGCGCAAACGCGCGGTTACGGCACGCACGGCACGCTGCACATCGTCATCAACAACCAGATCGGTTTCACGACGTCGGACCCGCGCGACTCGCGCTCCACGTTGTATTGCTCGGACGTCGTCAAGATGATCGAAGCGCCGGTGCTGCACGTGAACGGCGACGATCCCGAAGCAGTCGTTCTGGCCACGCAACTGGCTATCGACTTCCGGATGCAGTTCCACAAGGACGTCGTGGTCGACATCGTCTGTTTCCGCAAGCTGGGTCACAACGAGCAGGACACGCCGGCCGTCACGCAGCCGCTGATGTACAAGACCATCGCCAAGCACCCGGGCACGCGCGCACTGTACGCTGAAAAGCTGGTGCAGCAAGGCGTGATCACCGCGGAACAGGGCGACGAATTCGTCAAGGCGTATCGCAAGGCCATGGACGAAGGTCATCACACAGTCGACCCGGTGCTCTCGAACTACAAGAGCAAGTACGCGGTGGACTGGGTTCCGTTCCTGAACCGCAAGTGGACCGACGCAGCGGACACGGCCGTGCCGCTCGCCGAACTCAAGCGCCTTGCCGAGCGCATCACCACGATTCCGGAAAACTTCAAGGTTCACCCGCTGGTCGAGCGCGTCATCAACGACCGTCGCGCGATGGGCCGTGGCGACGCGAAGCTCGACTGGGGCATGGGCGAGCATCTCGCGTTCGCCTCGCTGGTCGCGTCCGGTTACGCCGTGCGTCTGACCGGTCAGGATTCGGGCCGCGGCACGTTCACGCATCGTCACGCGGTGCTGCACGATCAGAACCGCGAACGCTGGAACGACGGCACGTACGTGCCGCTGCAGAACATTGCCGAAGGTCAGGCAAAGTTCAACGTGATCGACTCGGTGCTGTCGGAAGAAGCGGTGCTGGGCTTCGAATACGGTTACTCGACCGCCGAGCCGAATACGTTCGTCGCGTGGGAAGCGCAGTTCGGCGACTTCGTGAACGGCGCGCAAGTCGTGATCGACCAGTTCATCTCGTCGGGCGAAGTGAAGTGGGGCCGCGTGTCGGGTCTTACGATGCTGCTGCCACACGGCTACGAAGGTCAGGGTCCGGAGCACTCGTCGGCACGTATCGAGCGTTTCCTGCAACTGTGCGCAGACCACAACATGCAGGTCGTTCAGCCGACCACGCCGGCGCAGATTTTCCACCTGCTGCGCCGTCAGATGATCCGCCTGTTCCGCAAGCCGCTGATCGTCGCCACGCCGAAGTCGCTGCTGCGTCACAAGGAAGCCGTGTCGGATCTGTCGGAACTGGCCAAGGGTTCGTTCCAGCCGGTGATCGGCGAAGTCGACGACACCATCGACGCGAAGAAGGTCAAGCGCGTCGTGGTGTGCTCGGGTCGCGTGTATTACGACCTGCTCGCGCATCGTCGCGAAACGAAGGCGAACGACGTCGCAATCGTCCGTATCGAACAGCTCTATCCGTTCGCACACAAGCAGTTTGAAACGGAAATCAAGAAGTACGACAACGCGACGGAAGTGGTCTGGGTGCAGGACGAGCCGCAGAATCAGGGCCCGTGGTTCTACATCGAGCATCACCTGAAGGAAGGCATGAAGGACGGACAGAAGCTGGCGTACAGCGGCCGTCCGGCTTCGGCTTCGCCGGCAGTCGGCTATTACGCGAAGCACTACGAGCAGCAGAAGGCGCTGGTCGAAGGCGCGTTCGGCCGCCTCAAGAGCTCGTCGATCGCCAAATAAACATCACAACCGAACCGGGGAAGCGCAGCGCGCTTTCCCGTGCCGCTTTAACGGGGCACCGAGGTTCGAAGGCGGTCGTCGTTCACCGCGCCGTCACCCGATACGCATCCAGGAAGATATTCATAATGGCTATTGTTGAAGTCAAGGTTCCCCAGCTTTCCGAGTCGGTCTCGGAAGCCACGATGTTGCAGTGGAAGAAGAAGCCCGGCGAGGCTGTCGCAGTCGACGAAATTCTCATCGAAATCGAGACCGACAAGGTCGTGCTCGAAGTGCCGGCACCGTCCGCCGGCGTGCTCGCACAGATCATCGCGAACGACGGCGACACCGTCACGGCCGACCAGGTCATCGCCAAGATCGACACCGAGGGCAAGGCAGGCGAAGCTGCGGTCGAAGCCGAAGTGAAGCCGGCTCCCGAAGCAGCGCCGGCTCCGGCCGCCGCACCGGCACCGGCTGCCCAGGCTGCCGCTGCAACGGGCACGAACAACTCCGCATCGCCGGCGGCCGGCAAGCTGATGGCCGAGAAGGGTCTGGGCGCGGGCGACGTGTCCGGCACGGGCCGCGACGGCCGCATCACCAAGGGCGACGTGCTGACCGCCGGCGCACCGGCTGCAAAGGCTGCGGCTCCCGCACCGGCCGCCGCACCGAAGGCGGCCAAGCCGTCGCTTCCGGACGTCAAGGCACCGGCATCCGCCGACCAGTGGCTCAAGGACCGTCCGGAACAACGCGTGCCGATGTCGCGTCTGCGTGCGCGTATCGCCGAGCGTCTGCTCGAATCGCAGCAAACCAACGCCATTCTCACGACGTTCAACGAAGTGAACATGGCGCCGGTCATGGACCTGCGCAACAAGTACAAGGACAAGTTCGAAAAGGAACACGGCGTGAAGCTGGGCTTCATGTCGTTCTTCGTGAAGGCGGCGGTTCACGCGCTGAAGAAGTTCCCGCTCGTGAACGCATCCATCGACGGTAACGACATCGTTTATCACGGTTACTTCGACATCGGTATCGCGGTCGGTTCGCCGCGCGGTCTGGTGGTGCCTATCCTGCGCAACGCCGACCAGCTGAGCCTCGCCGACATCGAAAAGAAGATTGCCGAGTTCGGCCAGAAGGCCAAGGACGGCAAGCTGTCGATTGAAGAAATGACCGGCGGTACGTTCTCGATCTCGAATGGCGGTGTGTTCGGCTCGATGCTGTCGACCCCGATCATCAACCCGCCGCAGTCCGCGATTCTGGGCGTGCACGCGACCAAGGAACGCGCCGTGGTCGAAAACGGCCAGATCGTGATCCGTCCGATGAACTACCTCGCGCTGTCGTACGACCACCGCATCATCGACGGTCGCGAAGCCGTGCTGTCGCTGGTCGCCATGAAGGACGCGCTGGAAGATCCGGCCCGTCTGCTGCTCGACCTGTAATTACGGGTCCGCTGGCGCCGGCTTGTCATTGCACGAGCCGGCGCCATATGAGTACCACGCGAAGCACCACGCGGTACTACGCAAGCACCCAGCATCCAGCATTCCGCAGTACAGGAACGACGCGCGCCGCGAAGCGCGGCTGCGTGTCGTCCCGTCATCCAAAGGATTGTCATGTCCAAAGAATTTGACGTCGTCGTGATCGGCGCAGGCCCTGGCGGCTATATCGCGGCTATTCGCGCCGCCCAGCTCGGCAAGACGGTTGCATGTATCGAAAAATGGAAGAACCCGGCCGGCGCGCTGAAGCTCGGCGGCACGTGTCTGAACGTGGGTTGTATTCCGTCGAAGGCGCTGCTCGCGTCGTCGGAAGAGTTTGAAAACACCTCGCATCACCTCGCGGACCACGGCATTACCGTGTCGGACGTGAAGGTCGACATCTCGAAGATGATGGCCCGCAAGGAAGGCATCGTCGAAAAGATGACCAAGGGCATCGAATTCCTGTTCCGCAAGAACAAGATCACGTGGCTCAAGGGCCACGGCAAGTTCACCGGCAAGACGGACGCCGGCGTGCAGATCGAAGTGAGCGGCGAAGGCGAAACCGAAACGGTCACGGCCAAGAACGTGATCATCGCGACGGGCTCGAAGGCGCGTCATCTGCCGAACATTCCAGTCGACAACAAGATCGTCGCCGACAACGAAGGCGCACTGAGCTTCGAATCCACGCCGAAGAAACTCGCCGTGATCGGCGCGGGCGTGATCGGTCTGGAACTCGGTTCGGTGTGGCGCCGTCTGGGCGCGGACGTGACCGTGCTCGAAGCCCTGCCGGAATTCCTCGGTGCCGCCGACCAGGCGCTCGCGAAGGAAGCCGCCAAGCAGTTCAAGAAGCAGGGTCTGGACATCCACGTCGGCGTGAAGGTCGGCGAGATCAAGACGACCGACAGCAGCGTATCGATTGCCTACACGGACAAGGACGGCAACGCGCAGACGCTCGAAGCCGACCGCCTGATCGTGTCGATCGGCCGTGTGCCGAACACCGACAATCTCGGTCTGGAAGCGATCGGCCTGAAGGCCAACGAACGCGGCTTCATCGACGTCGACGAGCACTGCGCGACGGCCGTGCCCAACGTGTATGCGATCGGCGACGTGGTGCGCGGCCCGATGCTCGCGCACAAGGCGGAAGACGAAGGCGTGCTGGTGGCCGAGATCATCGACGGTCAGAAGCCGCATATCGACTACAACTGCATTCCGTGGGTGATCTACACCGAACCGGAAATCGCGTGGGTCGGCAAGACGGAACAGCAACTGAAGGCGGAAGGCCGCGAAGTCAAGACGGGGCAGTTCCCGTTCATGGCGAACGGCCGCGCGCTCGGCATCAACAAGGCGGATGGTTTCGTCAAGATGATCGCCGACGCGAAGACCGACGAACTGCTCGGCGTGCACATCATTTCGGCCAACGCGTCGGACCTGATCGCCGAAGCCGTGGTGGCGATGGAGTTCAAGGCGGCGTCGGAAGACATCGGCCGCATTTGCCATCCGCACCCGTCGCTGTCGGAAGTCATGCGCGAGGCGGCGCTGGCCGTCGACAAGCGCGCGCTGAACATGTAATGACGCGCACGCCTGACTGAGCAGCACTTCGGCATTACCACCAAGGCGGGCGGGTTCAATCCCTCCCGCCTTTCTTTTTGCAGCGCCACGATGAACGTCACCGAATACTACGAAAAAGAACTGCAGACGCGGGGTTATCAATCTGACCCGGCGCAGCGCGCGGCGGTCGACCGTCTACAGCGGTGCTGGGAAGAGTGGGTCGAGTACAAGTCGCGCCGCTCGAACGCGCTCAAGAAGCTCATCAATCGCCCGGATCTGCCGCGCGGCGTGTACATGTGGGGCGGCGTCGGGCGCGGCAAGAGCTTCCTGATGGACAGCTTCTACATGATCGCGCCGGTGCAGCGCAAGACGCGGTTGCACTTTCACGAGTTCATGCGCGAAGTGCATCGCGAACTCGAAGAACTGAAGGGCACCGCCGATCCGCTCGACGAACTCGCACGCCGCATCGCGAAGCGTTACCGGCTGATCTGCTTCGACGAATTCCACGTATCGGATATCGCCGACGCGATGATTCTGTATCGTCTGCTCGACAAGCTGTTCGAGAACGGCGTGCAGTTCGTGATGACCTCCAATTACGATCCGGACACGTTGTATCCGGACGGCCTGCATCGCGACCGCATGCTGCCGGCCATCGAGCTGATCAAGTCGAAGCTGGACGTGATCAACGTCGACGCGGGCATCGACTATCGGCAACGTACGCTGGCGCAGGTCGAGGTGTATCACACGCCGCTGGGCGCGGCCGCCAACAAGGCGCTGCGCGACGCTTTCTCGAGCCTCGCCGCGGTCCCCGACGAGAGCCCGATCCTGCACATCGAGAAGCGCGAACTGAAGGCCTTGCGACGCGCGGACGGCGTCGTATGGTTCGACTTCGCAACGCTGTGCGGCGGTCCGCGCTCGCAGAACGACTACCTCGAACTGGCGAGCCGCTTTCACGCGGTGATTCTCGCCGACGTGCCGCAGATGTCGGCGCGCATGGCGTCGGAAGCGCGCCGCTTTACCTGGTTGATCGACGTGTTCTACGACCATAAGGTGAAGCTGCTGATGTCGGCCGCGGTGCCGCCGGAGCAACTCTATGTCGACGGGCCGATGGCCAACGAATTCACGCGCACCGTGTCGCGCATCGTCGAAATGCAGTCGAAGGAATATCTCGATGCGCCGCGCCGGACGGTGGATACGTCGCTAACCTGACGACTGATGCGAAACGGATAGGGCGGCCCATTGAACGGCGCGAAGCGGCTTTTGCGATAGGCCGCTAACCGCTTGCCGAGCATGCGGCGTCGGGTGCCGCATTTTCAAGATTCGGATTGGTCTTATATGCCGTCCGCGGACGACTGGATATCTTCTTTGTCATGGATCTGACAAAGGAGAAGCCATGAACCCGTACCGAGATATCACCGACGAAGAATGGCAACGTGTTGCCCCGTTGCTTCCTGAACTGCGTCCGCGCTCCGAGTTGCGCGGCAGGCCGCTGGCCAATACGCGGTCCGTGCTGAACGGCGTGCTGTGGGTGATGTACAGCGGCGCCACCTGGTCGGCCATGCCGCGCAAATACCCGTCTTATCAAACCTGTCATCGGCGCTTCAAGGCGTGGCATGAGTCCGGCGTACTGAAACGGGTCATGCAACAGCTGTTCGGCGCCGCCAGCGACGAACTCTGCAGTCTGATGGAAGCCCGTATGCGTATTCACGTGGCTCCCGCGCAGAAGCCGTTAGAGGCCGAGAAGCTCCCACCCGTTGCACCGGCCGTCTACGCTCCGTCGTCGGCCAAGCCACTGCCGTCCTCGCCCTTTGCTTTTGCGTCGTCGCCGTTCAAACACGCGGCATGACACTTCCCTCCAGCCGGTTTCAAATACGGCAACGGCCGAACGGGCAAAGCCCGCCGGCCGTTTTATTCGCCGTTTTATTCGCCGCTTTATTCTTGAGTTAAAGCTACGTCGTAACCCGCCAGCGTTCTATTGCTGACGAATCCAGGTTTGCGAACGGCCAAGCAACGCAACGCCGATATAACCGCGCACCACCAGCTTGTTGCCACCGTCTTCCAGGTGCATCTTGCACTTGTACAGCTTGCCGTTTTCCGGGTCGAGAATCTGGCCGTGATCCCAGCCGTCGCCGTCCTTCTGCATATCGCTGATGATGGTCATCCCGAGAATCAGCTGGTCCTTGCGGGAGTCGGTGCAGGCGGTGCAGCGGCGCTCGGGCTGGTCGTTCGCACCGAGCCCCTTGATGACCTTGCCGCTCAGCGATCCGCCGTTATCGGCAATCTGTACGAGTGCTTTGGGCTGGCCGGTGTGATCGTCGATGGTCTGCCACGTGCCGACCGCTGAGTCGGCCTGGGCCATCGCGGTGACGACGCTGGCGAGCAATACGCCGGCGAGTGCGGCGTGGCGGACCGTTCTAACGGCGAGTGTGCGAGCGCGTCGCGTGAATTGAATCATTGTCTTCCTCCTTGATTAAAGACGGCGCGATCATGGTCGCGCAGTGTTCTCGGCATCTCGGGTGGCGGAGTCCTGCGACCACCGTGACGCCTGGTATCGACTCTCAGGTTCGATTGAGCTGTCCCCGGTGTGCGAGCGGCGTATGGCCGTCACACATCGTTTGCGCAGAATACGGGAAACTGCGCGCGCCGTTTGATAGAGGAACCTCTAATCGAGGCGCGCCACCCGAGACGATCAATTCAACTGATAGGAGAAAGTCGCGTTCACACGGGGACTACGCGACGCACTTTCCACCGGTGCATCGCCGATCGGTTTGGCCACCGACAGATCCAGGCTGTAGTACTTCGTATCCGAAATGCGGAAGCCAAAAGCAATCGACGACAGCCGCGAAGGCGAGGGTGTACCGGCATGAAGGAACACGCGCGCCATATCGAACGAGATGTACGGCGTGAACGTGCGCAGATACGTGAAGCCCGGTGCGAACGCACGGTTCACTTCGAATATCGCGCCCCAACCCGAGTCGCCCGACGCTTCGCCCGGTTCATAACCTTGGGCGAAACGCTGCGCGCCGAACGAGATCTGCTCCGAGGTCGGCAGCGATACCGGACTGTACTGACCGGTCAGCGAAATCGACGTGCCGATCTTCAACGGCCACTCGTTGGTTTGCGAAAAGCTCGCGCCGGTCCGCACGAAATTGATCGATGCGGGGTTGACGATCGTCGTGCCGGGCACGTTCGAGTCGCCGGATTTCGAGGCGCCCAGAATATCGAAAGCCTTCGCCACGTTGATGCTCGCGCGGCGCACCTGACCCGGCTGCACGTTCGCGTAGTCGGCTTGCAACTGCATCACGCGCACTTGTGAGCGCAAGCCGATTTGCGCGCCCGTATCGTTGTTGTGATAACGGTCCTCGTCATGCGAGGCGTACACCGATGCCGTGCCCGTCAGACTCTGCGTCGAGCTCAACAGAATCGGGTAAACGAGCGACCCGCCGACCTTGTCGTTGATCACCGTGCGCTGAACATAATTGGGCAGACCCGGGTTGTCGGTCGGATTGCCGCGATAGTGCGATGCGTCGATCTTCGCAGTCAGTCCATCGGTACCCACCGGCACCGCGGCGTGCGCGGCAAGATACGTGACGTTGTTGCGACCCTTCGGCAGCAGCGCCGAAATGCTCAACTGTTCGCCGAGCGAAGTCAGGCCGTTTTCGGTGGCCGTCAGCAGGCCTTGCAAGCCAGGCTGGTTGGAAGCGATACCGGCGCTCACATCGAAGGGTTTGCGGTCGACGTTCAGCTCGAGCGTGGTGGCGCCGTCGGTGTTCTGCGGCGGCGCGACGTTCGCCACCACTTTCACGCCCGGCAGCAGACCGAGCACGTTCGTGTAGCGGTCGAACGTTGCGCGCCGCAGCGGCCGGTCCGCGGTGATGTGCTCGGCGATCGCGCGAATCTTGTCTTCCATCGCGCCGGGTTTGCCGGTCACCTTGACCGCGGACACGTAACCTTCCACCACCGTCACGCGCACCACGCCGCCTTCGAAAGTCTGCGCTGGAATGAACGCGAGCGAGAGCGCATAGCCGCGTTCCTGGTAAAGCTTGGTGACGCCGTCCGCCACCTGGATCAGGTCGCCGATCGTGATGTCTTTACCGACTAGCGGCGTGAAGCGCTGCGCGACCTGATCGAACGGAATGGACTTCACGCCCTCGACCTGTACGCGCGTGGGCGTCAGATGGCGGGCGAGGAGTTCCTGGAGTTGAGGGGCTTGCGGTGCGACCTCGACGGTCACGTTCGGGCCGCGGTCGGGCGCCTTGATTTGCGGCAGCGTTTCCAGCGGATTACCGCCGCCGGCGGGACGAGCCTGAGCTCGTGCATCTACCTGCATCGTGCTGGCGGCGAGCGCCGCGAGCACGACGGTCCATTTACTGCCGTACCCGAGTTTCATCGGATTCTTCCTCGTATTGCCCATCTTGTTTTGCGCGCGTGGCGCCTCGTCGGGCGGATCGCGATCGCTTATGTGTGGCTCGACGCATACTGCCATGCCTGTCTGTATTACGTCACGCGCTCCGCGTAGCTTGAGCACGAAATGCAACACACGTGGAACATGTGATGACACGGACTGCTGAACCATGCTGGACGAGTCATCGAGCACGATCTCGCGAACCACGGCGATGGCAGGTCTTGCTTCACGACGCATCGGTTTATGTATGTCGCATCACTAACGGACTGCTCTGTATAACCGGTGACTGACCTGCGCAAGGCAGGCAGCAGGAAGAGTCGAAAAACGTTGGGTGGACATGCGCGCTCCTCTCTATCTCTTATCGCTGTCCTGGCCGAATGTCTTCGTCGACCGGAGCAACGATGTCCCGGCTTTTGGTCCCGGTGTTCCCGGGCTTTTTTGGGGTCTCAGGTTCTATGCTTTCGGACTTCGTTCGGGTAGCGCAAACGCAGCAGGCCGGCCGCGCTTGCGTTATCCCTCGATGGCGGCAGGCTTGCCGCCATCGTCGGTGGCACTTACTTCTTCGACAGACCGCCGAGCAGACCCGTGACGAGCGACGTCACCGGCGACAGCAGGTTGCCGGACGAGCTGCTGCTGGTGGTGCTCGACAGGCCGGCAACCGTGGTGGTCGTCGTCGCGGTCGTCGCTGTCGTCGCGGTTGCGGTCGTGGTGGTCGTGGTCGCTGCGGCGGCGCCGCCGAGCGCGCCGGTCACGCTCGACAACAGGCCGGTGACCGGAGCGAGCGGGCTGCTGGTGCCGCCCGTCGCGCTGCTCAAGCCACTCGTCACGGTCGAGAGAAGGCCCGTGACAGGCGCGAGAGGATTGCTGCTGCCGGTGGTGGAACCGCTAGCTGCGCCGGTCAGCGTGCCGGTCACGGTCGAGAGCAGGCCGGTGACCGGTGCGAGCGGGCCGGTGCTGCCGCCCGTGGCGCTGGTCAACGAACCCGTCACCGTCGTGAGCAGGCCCGTGACCGGTGCCAGCGGGCTGGTGCCGCTGGCGCTGGTGCCGCCCGTCAGACCGCCGAGTACGGTCGTGAGCGAAGCCAGCGGGTTAGTGCTGCTGCCGCCGGTGAGCAGACCGCCGACCGAGGCCACGGTCGTGCCGGTTGCGTTCACCGTCGAGCCGAGTGCCGTCGTGATCGGGTTGTTGCCGGTGCTGCTGATCGTGCTGCCCACCTTGCCGATGCCGCCGCCGAGCGTACCGAGCAACGTATTCAGCGGCGCGCCGAGGCCGGTGGCGGTGCCCACTGTTTGCGTCGTCGACGCGATGACGGAAGTGATCGGCGTGATGGCGGTGCTGAGCGTCTGCGTGACCTGCTCGACCGGGCCCGTCGACAGGGCCGTGGTGAGCGTGCCGCCGCCGTTGGTGACGGCGCCGCCGAGGGTCGATACCAGACCGCCGAGCGGCGACGTGAGAGCGGACAGCGGAGCGAGCGGGCCGGTACCGAGGCTCGTCACGAGCTTGCCGGTATCGGTGACTGCGTTGCCCACGTTGCCGACGACACCACCGACGCTCGCGACCGTGGTACCCACTGCGTTGTTGCCGGTGCCGAGCTGGCCGAGCCCGGCGTTGACCCCATTGCCCAGCGTCGACACCGCCGAGCCGAGATCCGATACGACGGCGCCCGTTGCCTGCGTCGTTGCCGTGCTGACGCCCGGCAGCGTTTGCGAGCCGATGACCGTGCCGATGCTCGACACAGTTTTACCCGCGCCGTCGATCACACCACCCGCATTACCTGCCACTGTGCCGAGAGCATTGGAGGTCGCCGTGGTGGTCGAGCCGGTTCCAGTGCCCGTACCCGTACCTGTGCCGGTACCTGTTCCCGTGCCCGTGCCCGTCCCGGTGGTGCTGCCGGTGGTGGTACCCGAGCCACCCGACGCCGATGATCCGCTTCCGCCGCTGGTCGAGAGAGTTCCGCCGGCAGAGCCGCTTCCGTCGCTGCCCGTGCCGGAACTGAGGCTTCCGGAGCCGCCGCAGGCGGCCAGAGAGAGCAGAGCAGCAACGCTTGCTGCGATCAGGGTTGTTCGTACAGTGATGCTGGTCGTTTGAATGGTCATGGCGCCCTCGAGTTGAATCTGTAGTTAGGTGGTGCTGCGTGCCTATATCTGCACAAGCCATGCCATTTCTGCGGAGCAACGCGAAAGATTTTTTGAGCGATTGGTGAAAAGCCATACGCAATATGGTTTTCAGGGCATTGGTGGAGTGCGTTCCGAATCAGATAACCGGCTTTAAAAACGATCGGCTAAACGTTTGCGCGGGATGCGTAACGTTACGAGTCCGGGGCGTCGTTACGGCGTGTCGCGTAACGCAACCGTGATACGGCTTCCTGATTCGATTGAAACGGGAGGTTCAAACGTTCTGTTCAAACAAACATTTAGTGGGGCGAATCTAACCTATGGTTAGTCCTATGTGCTGCGGCCTACAGATTGTCGTTAACTTGAGTAGTGGTTAAAACGCATACAGTGCGTGGCCCGCAGCATCGAACAATTGCTTAAATATGTTTGTTCGGATATAAAACGCGGAAGCATCAGGATTGTTGAGGGAGGTGGGTTATCGAACAGACAGCTCATAAAAATCCGTATCACTGATGGTGGCTGCAAGGCAGGGCGCGCACGGCGTAACACGTGAGACCGAGGAATGAGAGACCGCCGGTCCGCAACGCTGGTAAACCCTGGCGCTAGAAGCAGCTGGTATAGAACGAAATCAAATCAAGTCCGAGGGTTCAAAAATGAAAAAGCTTACGCAGCGTTTCCTGAGAGAAAACAAAGGCGTGACGGCAATCGAGTATGGTCTGATTGCGGGGCTGATGGCGGTGGCACTGGTCACAGCTGTTGGATACGTCACCGGCGGTCTGAGTACTGCCTTCCAAAGCATTGCAACGGTCCTTACCAGCCACAGCTGACAACTCGATGGCGGCAATTTTCTACGAGCGCAATTGAGGCGCGTCGGCTTCGGCCGACCGGCTCTTTGTGAACTCTTGAAAACAGTCATTTGATATCAATGCGAATTGCTTAATGCGGTTCGCATTGAGTTATCTCGCGTGTCGAGTCCATTATGATTTTGTCAGCTGCCAGTATTCTATTTATCGCATGGACTGCGGCGGTCGCTATATGCGATTGCCGCAGTCGGCGCATTCCCAATTCGCTAGTCGTTGCCGGGTTGGCGGCAGCATTTATTTGCGCGTTCTTTCAGTACAGCCCATTTAATGTCCCGACCGGCCAGGCGGTAATAGGCGCCGTGGTCGGGTTGCTGGCGTTGCTGCCGTTTTTCGCACTCGGCGTAATGGGCGCGGCCGACGTCAAGGTATTCGCCGTACTCGGCGCATGGTGCGGTGTCCATATGCTGCTCGGACTCTGGATCGTCGCCAGTGTGGCGGCGGGTCTGCATGCACTCTGGCTGCTGATCACGACGCGCACCCGGCTTCCGGTCATCGGCCGCTCGGCTACGCCGACTTTCGCGGTAGCCGGCAAGGCATCGACACCCTATGGCGCATGTCTCACGGTGCCGGCCTGCGCGTGGCTCCTTTTGCAACTGTCCAATAGCGTGCCGAGATGAAAACTTCAGTGAACCAGGTCGCAGCGCATCGGAGCCTGTTCGATCGTTCCCGCCGTGCGCGTCGCCAACGCGGTGCGATGGCGGTTGAATTCGCGATGGTGTTTCCGCTGTTCTTCGTGGTGGTCTACGCCATCGTCACCTTCAGCCTGATGATGGTGGCCCAGCAGAATCTCACGCTGGCCGCGGAAGAGGGCGCGCGCGCCGCGCTGAACTGGCAGACCAACACGTCCGTGCAAAGCGCGCTGACCAACCGCGGAGCGGCTGCGTGCAAAGCAGCTGCAGCCGTCACTGCCTCACTCGTGTCGACAGCTACCTGCACGTCCACTTCCACCGCTTGCGGAACGAACAACGCGATGTGGTGCGTCAGAGTCCTGTTGAGCTACAACTATCTCGCGCACCCCATCCTGCCCGCTATCCCATTCATCAGCATGACGATGCCGAAGTCGCTGAACAGCGCCGCCACCGTCCAGATCAACCCGGAGAACCTTCAGTGACGCACGCGCCGGCCTTTCGCCTCCCTGTCCAGCAGCGCTCGTCCGGGCGCTCGCACGGTCTGGCATCGTTTAACCGACGCAGTGAGCTGTCATGCCGAACCTGACCAAAATTCTCGCTGGCGTATTGATCGTCATCGCCGTGCTGCTAGGTGTTTTTGCCTGGACCCTGGGCCGCCGTCCGGCTCCTGTGGCGCCCTCCACGGCGGTGCAGGCCAGTTTCCCGGTCGTCGTCGCGACGCACCCGTTGCCGGCCGGCAAACCCATTACCGCCGACGCGCTGCGCGTGCAGTCGCTGCCGATCAATCCGAGCGGCGCGTTCACGGATCCGGCGCAGCTCGTCGGCCGTGTGCCGAGCGCGGACATCGGTCCCGAATCGCCGGTCGTCGAATCGCAACTGTCGTCCGGTCTCGCGGAACACATCGAGCCAGGCGAGCGCGCGCTCGCGGTACGGGTCGACGAAAGCAACGCGGTGTCGAACCGCCTGCGGCCCGGCAATTTCGTCGACGTGTTCTTTACGCTCAAGCGCGATGGCAGCGGCATGAACGGCGAAGTGGATCAGACCCAGGCCCGTCTGCTGATGTCGAAGGTCAAGGTGCTTGCATTCGGTAGCGCGACCGTGAGCGGAGATAGCGCCGCCGATCCGAACGGCGCGGTACGCACGGCCGTCCTCGCGGTGCCGGTCGCCGACGTCGACCGTCTGACGCTGGCCGAGAGCGCGGGGCGCCTCGTCTTCGCGTTGCGTAATCCTAAAGATAACGACGTCGTCGACGCCACCGCGTTTGCACCTCTGCCTGGTGTGCTCAAGGTGGTGGCTCGCGCAGGCACCGGGGCTTCGACGCCGGACTCGACATTGGACTCGACGAAGGCTGCGGCCGGCGTATCGCTCGACGCCTTGTCGGGCATGGGCAACGCCGCCACGCCGGCCGCGAAAATCGCGCCGTTACCGCATTTCCCGGCGCCGGCGCCGATGCGCACGGCGGGGAACGCGACGAACAGTACAAAAAGCGGTATCGAAGTGATACGGGGTGGGCGAGCCGAGACGGTCGCCTGGTAGCAGTTTTCGGGAGCGGGCGGGCCACGCGCGTCCATAAATACATGACAAAACGGATTTTTGTATTCGGTAAGGCAGCCTGTGTCAGCGCGGCGTTGCTGGCCGTGCCGGGCGCCGGCCATGCTGCGAGCGCTGCCGACACCACGCGGCACACCCGTCAGGCGCGAGCGGCGAAGCCGGCCACGTCCGCCGAGCCGCAGCAGGCATTGACGGCGCAAACCGTAGCGCTGACGGTGGGTGGCCAGCAGCAGGTCGCGACCGGCCATGTCTTGCAGCGCATCGCGCTGGGCGACCCGACCGTCGCCGACGTGCTGATCCTGAAAGGTGCGGGCCGCAGCGGCGTGCTGCTGGTCGGCAAGGCTGCGGGCACGACCTCGCTGATGGTCTGGGAGCGCGGCCAGGACGTACCGGTGAAATACACCGTCACCGTGATCACGCCGGCCGCCGCGTCGTTGCTGGGACCGGATACGCCGAGCGTCAACGTACTCGGCGGCACGGCATTGGTAGCGGGCTCGGCGTCGACCATGGAAGCGCATCAACGCGCCGTCGTGGCAGCCGAAGGATCGCTGGGCAAGGGTGGTGCGGCGGGTAAGGACGGTGGCGTCGCGGTCGACGGTTCGGTGTTCGATACCTCGACGATCGCGAGCCGCTCGGTGGTGCAGGTCGACGTGCGGGTCGTCGAGTTCAGCCGCTCGGTTCTGAAGGAAGCGGGCTTTAACTTCTTCAAGCAGAACAACGGTTTTACGTTCGGTTCGTTTGCGCCGTCGGCGTTGACCTCGGTGTCGGCGACGGCAGGGTCCGCGCCGACGCTGACGAGCACCTCGCCGATCACGTCCGCATTCAACCTGGTGTTCAACTCGGCTTCGCACGGACTGTTCGCCAACCTGAGCCTGATGGAGACCAACAACCTCGCGCGCGTGCTCGCGGAGCCGACCCTGGTGGCGCTGTCCGGTCAGAGCGCGAGTTTCCTCGCGGGCGGCGAGGTGCCGATTCCGGTGCCGCAGGGGCTCGGGTCCACGGCAATCGAATTCAAGTCGTATGGCGTCGGTCTCACGCTGACCCCGACGGTGTTGAGTCCGCAACGCATTGCGCTGAAGGTCGCGCCCGAAGCCAGTCAACTCGACTTCGCCAACGCGGTGACCATCAGCGGCGTGTCGGTGCCGGCCTTCACGACGCGGCGTGCGGATACGACGGTCGAACTGGGTGATGGCGAGAGCTTCGTGATTGGCGGTCTGATCGACCGGGAGACGGCGTCGAATGTGTCGAAGGTGCCGTTGCTGGGCGACCTGCCGATCATCGGCGCGTTCTTCAAGCAGTTGAGTTACCAGCAGAACGAGAAGGAGCTGGTGATCATCGTGACGCCGCATCTGGTCTCGCCGCTGGCGAAAGGCGCGACCTTGCCGTCGACGCCGGGCGAGCAGTCCGAGCAGCGTAACGCGCCGGTGTGGCGTTCGCTGATCGAAGGCGTGGCGGCCGGCGACGCGGCGCCCGGGTTTTCGAAGTGACGCCGGTGGTCGCCCGGGCGACATACCGGTCTGGTGTAGAGGCAAGTCGACGGGCGTGCGAATCGCGCGCGTTCGCTGACACGCAGTACGACGCGGCGGCTCCCCAGCCGAACCCGCAAAAGGATGTTCACCATGAACGCGAGAACATATTCATTGACTGAACGAGCAGTCACCGACCACTTCGTGTTCGCGTCGCTCGCCGACGAACACGTGCATTGGCTCGGCCAGACGCTGATCGGCGTCGGCGCAGTCGAGTCGGCGACGCTCGATCCCGCGATGCTGATGCAGCGCATCGCGACGCTGAATCCGTCGCTGGTGTTCGTCGACTTTTCCGGCGGCCGCGGTGCCGCGGCGAGCGCGGCAGCGAGCACGGTGCGCACCGCGTATCCGACGCTGCAGATCGTCGCGCTCGGCTCGCTCGCCGAACCGGAGAGTGCGCTGGCCGCGCTGCGTGCCGGGGTGCGCGATTTCATCGACCTGTCGGCGCCGGCCGAGGACGCGCTGCGCATCACGCGGCAGGTGCTCGACAATCTGGTCGAACCGGTCAGCCGTCATGGCCAGGTCACCGCGCTGCTCGGCGCGCGTATCGGCATGGGCGTGAGCACGCTGGCCGCCAATCTCTCGGTGATGCTGCAACGGCGCGACGTCGCGCAAGGCAAGCAGGCCGCGCTGCTCGATCTGGGCTTGCCGGCGTCGGACGGTTCGCTGCTGCTGAACACGCGCAGCGAATTCAACTTCGTCGAAGCCGTGCGCAATCTGCGCCGCTTCGATCAGACCTTCGTGCATACGGCACTCTCGCATCATTCGAGCGGTCTCGCGATCACCACGCTGCCGCCCAATCTCGCCGATATGCGCGAGGTGTCTTACTCGTCGTCCATCGGCTTGCTGAACCGCTTGCGGGCCTTCTTCGACCAGCAGATCGTCGATCTCGGCGGCTTCACGAATAGCGAGTTCATCTCGCACGTCGTGCAGGCCGCCGACGAAACGTGGCTCGTCTGCGACCAGGGCGTCGCGTCGATCGTCTCCGCGGTCGGCGTGCTCGATGCGCTGCGCGAAGAGGGCGTGGACACGACGAAGGTGCAACTGATCGTCAACAAGTTCGACGTCGACCTCGGCCTCGCGGCCGCGCAGATCGCGCAACGTCTGGACATTCCGTTGCTGGCCTCGTTGCCGGAGCGGCGCGTCGCGCTCGGTCAGGCGGTCAATCAGGGACATCTGCTGGCCGATTCGGCGGCGCGCGACCCGTATGTCCGCGCCCTCGATCCGCTCATCGAGCGACTCGCCGGCGCGAGCCAGGCGGCGCCGGGCGCGCGTGGCAAATCGACGTTCGGCTCGCTCAAACGATTCATTCCAACCTCTAACAAGCGGTCATAAACGATGGCAAAAGAGATTGAATTTGCCGACGACGCGCCTTCCTTCGCGCATAGCCAGCAGTTCCAGGACATCAAGAACGCGGCGCACGAACATCTGCTCACGCGTATCGAGGAACTCGGCTCGGAGTTCGGCCGCTGGTCGCGTAACGCGATCAACCAGTTCGTCGATCTGGAGATGGACAGCTTCGTGCGGCTGCGCCGGATCCCGATCAACGAGAGCGAAGTTCGCCTGATTGCCGAGGCGTTGACCAAGGAACTGGCGGGCTTCGGTCCGATCGAGGATCTGCTTGCCGACCCGGCCGTCGAAGACATTCTGATCAACGGCTACAACGACGTGTACGTGTCGCGCCACGGCATTCTCGCGAAGATCCAGATGCGCTTTGCCGACAACGCGCATCTTCTGCGTATCGTGCGACGCATCCTCGCGCCGATCGGCCGGCGTCTGGACGAATCGAATCCGATGGTCGACGCGCGTCTGCCGGACGGCGGACGGCTGAACGTGGTAATCGAGCCGCTGTCGATCGACGGCCCGATCGTCTCGATCCGGAAGTTCCGCAAAGACCCGTTGCGTCCCGACGATCTGCTGGCCAACGGCACCTATAGCGAAGAAGTCGGCGCGCTGCTGCAGGCTGCGGTCGCGGCGCGTTGCAACGTGCTGGTGTCGGGCGGGACGAGTTCGGGCAAGACGTCCTTGCTGAACGCGCTGGCGTTTCATATTCCCGAAGCCGAACGGGTCGTGACGATCGAAGATACGGCGGAGCTGTCGCTGAATCACCCGCACGTGGTGCGGCTCGAAACACGGCCGGGCGGTTTCGACGGCGCGGGTGTCGTGACGATTCGCGACCTGCTGCGCAATACGTTGCGGATGCGGCCGGACCGCATCATCGTCGGCGAAGTGCGCGGCGGTGAAGTGCTGGAAATGCTGCAGGCGATGAACACCGGCCACGACGGGTCAATGGGCACGGTCCACGCAAGCTCGCCGCGCGAGTGTCTTTACCGGCTCGAAATGCTGGCGGGTTTCGCGGGTTTCCAGGGGACGGAGTCGAGCTTGCGTCGCCAGATCGGCAATGCCATCGACTTCATCGTGCAGATCGGACGGCTGTCCAATGGCCGCCGGCGCATTCTGTCGGTAACCGAAGTGACGGGGCTCTCCGACAACATCATCGCGACGCAGGAGCTGTATCGCTACGAGCCGATCGTGACGGCCGAAGGCGAGGAACTCGATAACTGGGTGTCGCTGGGCATTCACCCGCATTCGCCGAAGCTGGCGCGGTTCCGGCAGGCGCTGGGCGGCGCGGTCGCGGGCAATGGCTTCGGCAACGCCGGCTTCGGTGGTGGAGGCGGCGGTTTTGGCGGGGGCGGTGGTGGTGGATTCGGCGGGGGCTTCAATGTCTAGCACGGTACTGGTCTTCGCTGCGCTCGCGCTGTTGTGCGCGGCGGGTGCGCTGCTGCTGTTGCAGCGTAGCGCGCAGCGTAAGGATCAGATGAGCGCCGAGCGGTTCATGGATAGCCGGATGGCGTCGGCGGCGGCTGCCGCGACCGGTCCGGCGGGCGGCAACGGTGCCGCCGGCGGTTCGCGCGCGGCGCCGCAGGCGCGTCCTGCGTCGGCCTCCGCGTCCGCAGCCGTGATGATCGCGCCGACGGCGCCGGCCGCGGGTGCCGATTGGGGTCTGCGTCTGCGCTATCAGCAGGCTCGCCTCAATTTCATCGTGCAACGCGCGATGGCGCGGGCCGGCATCGCCAATGCGCGTATGCCGGTATTGCTGACCCTCACGGTCGTGCTGTTGCTGTGCATCTGGGCCACGAGCCTCGGCGGACTGGCGGCCGGGGGCGCCGCGCTGTTCGTCTGCGCGACGTTCATCTATTTCCTCGTGACGATCCGCATCAACAAGCGGCGTCAACGGATCGTGCGGCAACTGCCGTTGTTTCTCGATGGCATCGTGCGTCTCATCACGCTGGGCAACAGCGTGCCCGCGGCGTTCCAGTCTTCCTTGCTGACGACCGAAGCGCCGCTGCGCGAATGTCTGGACCATGTATCGCGGATGCTGCGCGCCGGCGTCGAAATCGATCGCGCGCTCTATCAGGTGGCGGTCATTTACGACGCGCGCGAACTCGAACTGGTCGGAGCGGTGCTGCGTCTGTCGGTGAAATACGGCGGTCGCGCGGACGTGATGCTCGACCGTATTTCGTCGTTCATGCGCGACCTCGAACAGGCCGAGCGGGAACTCGTGGCGATGTCGGCGGAAACGCGCCTGTCGTCGTGGGTGCTGGGGCTGCTGCCGATCGGCATCGGCGGTTTTCTGATTCTGACCAACCCGAAATATTTCGGGACGATGTGGTTCGACCCGACCGGCCGCAAGCTGGTCTACCTCGCATTCGGTTTGCAGGTGCTCGGTTCGTACCTGCTGCATCGCATGGCAAAGCTGAAGAGCTGAAGGACAGAAGATGGAAGCTCATCGCGTAGGCGCACTCGCACTCGGTCTGGCCTCGTTGGCCGTACTGCTGATCGCGGCCGTGCTGATCGTCCGTATCCTCGCGGTGCGACGCAGCGAGCGTACGCTGGTGCGCGCACTCGACGCGCGCGCCGTGCAAAGCGCCGCGCTCGCCGCGGCGGCGCGCGGCCCCGATCGGGCCGACAACGGCGCGCCCGCGCGGAGCGCGCGGCCGCGCGGCGTGAAGGGGCTGCTCGATCGTTTCGCGCATGCGGGCGTGCGCTGGCTCGATACGCCGGTCGGGCGGCAGGTGGTGGCGGAAGAAGACCGGCGGCTGCTCGAACAGTGCGGTTTCGTCGATACGCGCACGCGCGGTCTGTTCCTGATCGCGCGGGTGGTCGGCGTAGTGGTGCTGCCGCTCGCCGCCGGCTTGCTCGCGGGCGGTCATATGTCGGGCCTCACTTACCTGACCTTGATGATCATGGCGGCGGCGGTCGGCTTCATGGCGCCGAAGATTTACGTGACGCGGCGGGCGAGCCGGCGACGCGAAGGCGTCGTCGAAGAGTTGCCGATGATGGTCGATCTGCTGCGCTTGCTGCAAGGCGTGGGGCTCTCGCTCGATCAGAGTCTGCAGGTGATGGTCAGCGATTTCCGCTCGGTGTTGCCGGTGCTGTCGAGCGAACTGGAAATCGCGCAGCGTCAGTTCGTGGCGGGCCGCACGCGCGAGCAGTCGCTCAGCCGCTTGTCCTCCAGCTTCAATAACGAGGATCTGAATTCGGTGGTGCGCCTGCTGGTGCAGGTGGACCGCCACGGCGGCGCGGTTCAGGAGCCGCTCAAGCAGTTCGGCGACCGTCTGCGCGACGCACGACGCGCGATGTTGCGCGAACGGATCGGCCGTCTCACGGTGAAGATGACCGGGGTGATGATTCTTACGCTGTTGCCCGGCCTGATGATCGTCACCGCCGGGCCTGGCGTGCTTGCCGTCGCGAAGTCGCTGAACTCGATGCATCGTTGAGGATTTGAATCATGGTTCACGGTAATCCGGTCTGGTCTTTCAAGCGCGGCACGAAGCGCAGCGGGGCGCGCGCGGGCGCCGCGTCTTTTGCGTCTTACACGTCGGTCGCGGTGTGCATGTTGCTGGGTGCGTGCGCGTCGAGAGAAGCCGGCTACGGCGTCGGACCGCAAGCCGAACGTGCGATGTTCGCGCAGCAGCAGAACGGCAAGGAGCCCGCGCCGGATACACCCGGCATGTATCTCGGGCTGATCGATCAGATGCAGTCGCAGGGGCTCTACTATGCGTCGCTCGCGCATATCGACGCGTACGAAAAGCAGTACGGTTCGACGCCGGAAATCCTGCTGTTGCGCGGCGACGCGCTGCGCATGACCGATCAACCGGCAGCGGCCAGCACGGCGTATACGCAGCTCCTGAAGACGCCGCTCGCGGCTCGCGGTTATCGCGGACTCGGTCTGCTGGCGGGCGGAGCCGGTGACTTCGACGGCGCGACGAAAAATTTGCAGCAGGCCGCGCAGCTTGCACCGACCGATCCCGTCACGCTGTCGGATCTCGGTTACGCGCGGCTGCGCGACGGCGATGTGAATGGCGCGCGGGTGCCGTTGATGCAGGCGGCGCAACTGGATCAGAAGAGCGTGAAGATCGTCAGCAACCTCGTGCTGTTTCTGCTCGCGAGTGGCGAGCAGGCGCAGGCGCTGGCGGTGATGAACCAGCAGAAGCTGGCGCCCGAAGTGCGCGTTGCGATTCGTGGCGACGCGGCGCGGGTGGCGGCAGCGGAACGCGCGCGTGCAGCGGGGGCGCAGACGTCGGTAACACCGGCCGCGTCGGTGCCGTCGCAATCGGGTTCGGCAAGCGCCGTGGCCAGTGCGCAAGGCGTCGAGCCGGCGCCGCGCCTGTTGCAGCGATTCGCGCAATGAACGGCGAGGCAATCAGGGAAAAGACATGAAAAAAGAATCGATGAAACGGGGTAGGACGATGACGACGGTGCGCTCGATTTTCCGCTTGGCGCTCGCGCTTGGATTGACCGTTGGCGGCGCGAACCTCGCTCTCGCGCAATCCGGCGAAGCGCAGGCGCCGGTCGCGCGCAGCGAAGTCGGTCATGCGACGCTCAGCTGGCTCGATCTGCAACGTAGTAACGCGCAGGCCGCCCCTGCGACGCCGATGCTGGGCGCCGAGGCGGGACTCGCGTATCGCCGTTATCTGGAATCGTTCAAGAGCAAGATTCCGGATCTTTACCAGTCGGCGTTGGGCTCGGGCGGTTCGCAGTCGGGCTCCGGGTCGGGCACGGGTTCGCATTGATATGCGCCTGCGCCTGCTTCCCATGATCTTTGCCCGGCGTGCGGTGGGCCCAGCGCACGCGCGTCGTCGGCGCGCGGTGCCCGCACGCCGTCAGCATGGTTCGATCGCGGTGACGGCGGCCATTTTTCTCGGCCTCGCCGTCGTGGCGCTCGGCTCGCTCGACATCGGCAATGTCTACTACGCGCGCCGCCAGTTGCAGCGCACCGCGGATATGGCGGCGCTCGCGGGTGTGCAGGTGATCAGCACACCGTCGGGTTGTACCGCGGTCACGAACGCGGCGCAGTTGAACGCAACCAGCAACGGCTTCACCGCCGACGGCAAGACGACGACGCTGACCACCACTTGCGGGCGCTGGGACACGACGTCAAAAACCTATTTCGGCACGACCGGCAATCCGCTGAATGCCGTGCAGGTCAAGGCTGCGCAGAAGGTGCCTTATCTGTTTCTCGGCCCGGCGCGCAATGTGTCGGCGACGGCAACGGCGCTGAGCACGAATATCGATGCGTTTTCGCTGGGCACGTCGCTCGCGACGATCAACACGCAACAATCCGCGTTGCTCAATGCGATTCTCGGCGGGCTGTTGAAGAGCACGGTTTCGCTGAGTGTCGGCGATGTGCAGAGCCTCGCGACCGCGCACATCAAACTCGGCGATCTGATGACGGCGTTGAGTGCGTCGACGATGCAGGGCTTGCTGCAAACCACCGTGAGCTATCAGAACCTGATGCTGGCGATGGTCGCCGCGCTGCAAGCCGGCGGCGACACGATCAACGCCGCGATTCTGCAGAAGGTCGCGGTGTCGATTCCCGGTGGGCAAAACATCACCATCGGGGATGGCGGTACGTCGGCGCCGGGACTGCTCGCGCTCGGACTCGCCAACGCCAATTCCGCCGCCACGGCGACCATCAACGCGTTCGATGCGCTGATGGTCGCCGCACAGATCGCGCAGAGCAATGCAAGCGGTACCGCGCCGGTGATCAACGTGGCTGCCGGCATCGCCGGCGTGGCGGGCCTGACGCTGCAAGTCATCCATCCACCCGTGCTGGCGGTGGGTGAGGCCGGTACGAACGCAGACGGCACGCCGCGCACGAAGGCGCGCACGGCGGTGGTGAATGCGACGGTGCAATTGACGCCGGTGCTGTTTGCCAATCCGCTGGTGATCGGCGTGCCCGGCGTGCTGGCGGTGTCGGTATCCGCTTTGAGCACGCCGCTGGTGTTGAGCCTGAACGCGGGTAGCGGCAAGGCGGTGTTGACTTCGGTCGATTGCGAAAGCAGCAAGGCCGCCACCAATGCGGTGATCACGGCCAAGCCGGCGATTGCCAATGTCTGTTTGTCGGGTAGCACCTCCTGCTCCGGGTCGGTCAACGTCGCGTCGGTGACGGCATCGGTGCCGCTGCTGACGGTGACGGTCGCGAACGTGGCGTTGAATAGCACGGGCTGGTTGAGTCTCGGACCCAGCGCCTCGACGCCGCTGACCTTCAACGGTTCGACAGGCAGCTTCGACTCCACGCAAAGCGTCAATTCCAATGCAATCGGCAGCGACGCGTCGGCATTGACCACAGGCGTGCTCAACGTGCTGCCCACCATGCTGCAAATCGGGTTGCTGAATAATGCGATCAACATTTCCAGTCTGTTGCAACCTATCCTGACTGGCGTCGCTAACGCGCTGACGCCTTTGCTTACCCCCGTATTCGGTCTGCTCGACACCGTGCTGGTGCCCACGCTTTCCCTATTGGGCGCACAGGTCGGCATTGCCACCGTCCACAACATGTCGCTCCAATGCGGCGTCGCGCAACTAGTCAACTAGCGTAACCAAGACAAGATGAGAACCACCACCAAAATCGAGGAACTCGATATCTACGTCTGGGAGGGCAAGGCCGACATCGTCGACCGGGTTGCACGCTGCATGGCGAGCTTCGAAGTCGAAGTGATCCGCGCGGACGACATTGCGATCTCGCCCGAACGGACCGCGATGCGCCCGTCGCTGGCGATCATCAGCGTCTCGGTGATCGAAAGCGGCGCGCTGGTCATGCGCGACTGGCAAGCGGCGCACGGCATTCCCGTCGTGTGGGTCGGCGCCGCGCCGCGCGAACACGACCCGGCTGCGTATCCGTCCGAGTATTCGCATATTCTGCCACTCGATTTCACCTGCGCCGAACTACGCGGCATGGTCATGAAGCTGGTGCTGCAATTGCGCGCGCATAGCGCCAAGACGCACGCGTCCGACAGCATGATCGCCAACTCGGAGTGCATGCAGGCTTTGCTGCACGAGGTCGACACCTTCGCCGATTGCGACACGAGCGTGCTCGTGCAAGGCGAGACTGGCGTGGGCAAGGAGCGCATCGCGCAATTGCTGCACGAAAAACATACCCGCTACGGCCAGGGTCCGTTCGTCGCGGTCAACTGCGGCGCGATTCCGGACGGCCTGTTCGAGTCGCTCTTTTTCGGTCATTCGAAAGGCTCGTTCACCGGCGCGGTTGTCGCGCACAAAGGCTATTTCGAACAAGCCGACGGCGGCACGCTGTTCCTCGACGAAATCGGCGATCTGCCGCTCTATCAGCAGGTCAAGCTGCTGCGCGTGCTCGAAGACAGCGCGGTGACGCGCATCGGTTCGGCCACGCCGATCAAGCTGGACTTCCGGCTGGTCGCGGCCACCAACAAGCATCTGCCGCAACTGGTCAAGGACGGGACGTTCCGCGCCGATCTCTACTACCGGCTCGCCGTGATCGAACTGAAGATTCCGTCGCTCGAAGAGCGGGGCGCGGTCGACAAGATCGCCATCTTCAAGGCGTTCATTGCGCAGATCGTCGGCGCCGATCGTCTCTCAGCCTTACCGGATCTTCCCTACTGGCTCGCCGACGCCGTCGCCGATACGTATTTCCCCGGCAACGTGCGCGAGTTGCGCAACCTGGCCGAACGGATCGGCGTGACAGTGCGCCAGATCGGCGCATGGGACGCGGCGCGTTTGCAGCGTCTGCTGGCGCTCGCGCGAACGAGTCAGCCGGTGCCCGCGGAAAGCGCCGCCGAAGTGCTGGTGGATCGCAGCAAATGGGATATGGCCGAGCGTAGCCGCGTGATCGCCGCGCTCGACGCAAACGGCTGGCGGCGGCAGGATACGGCACTGTATCTGGGCATCAGCCGCAAGGTTTTGTGGGAGAAGATGCGTAAATACCAAATTTTTGATGAAGAGCCTGAAACGCGCGAAAGTGAGTAATAATGAGACGGCTTTTTTAAAACAAAAACTGTTCAAGCAGGATTTACATGGACCGAAAGTCGAATCTACGACAGATTGCGTTGGCCGCATTGATCGCGTTGGGCACTGTTCAGGTTGCCGGCGCGCAGGCTTTGGCAAATGGCGCGAGCGCTGCCGTCGTTTCCCAGCCGGGTACCACGGCTCCGTTGCCGGGTACGCCGCAGGCAGGTCAGCAGGGCGCGACGGCCCTGACGCCGGACGAAGCAAAGCAATCCGCCGCGGGCAATGTCGCGGAACTGCAGCAAATGATCCGCGGTTCCGATCTGAGCGAATTGCGCACGACGTACAACGGCAGCTACGGTGCGAGCCTGCTGTTCTACGGTAAGGAGATGACGTATTACGTCGCGTTGTTCCAGCAGAAAAACTTCTGGCGCGTCATCAAGACGCAAGATGCGACGCGCGCGGACATGATCTATCAGGGTTTCGCCCGTCAGACGCAGCAGTTGTCGGAAGTGGAAATTCGCCGCACCCAACTCGAGGCGCAAAAGGCCTTTACCGAACGGATGATCGCCTTGTCGCAAGACCGTGCGAATCGCCTGCAGGCCGATCTCGACGTGGCGCATCAGCAGCAGAGCATCGTCGCGAGCCAGCAGCAGCAAACGCGGGCCGAAGCCACTGCGTTGGCCCAGCAGAAGGCCAGCGCGCAGGATCAGTTGAAGGCGGCACAGCGCCAGGTGCGCGAACTGCAGCGTCAACTGGATAGCGGGTTGCCTACGCAGTAATCGACGCGCGATGCAGGCGGGAAGGGTGGCTTGAGAGGGCTGCGCTTCTTGCCGCGCAAACTGCCGGGGTGTCTTGCGCGAGCCATTCGTGGTTGATCGACGAGCCGCTATTCTGCGGCTTCGCTTTCCCATCTTTCCCTAGTGTCGTTTCCCGGTTTTGGCCGGCGAATCGTGCGTCGGCGCATGAGCAGGCTCGCTCATATCCACGGAAACCGGATCGCTGGCGGGAAAACTTTCGTCGAGCGCCTCGTCGAGCCGACTTTCCGCTGAGGCGGCCGATTCCTCGGACTGTTGCGGCGTTTCTTTGGCGTGCGCAGGGGATGGCTTTGGCCGGGTCATGACAGGCTCCATGGGAAGAAAGTCGATGTTCCAGCATAAAGCAAAGCGGTAGCTTCGAGTCGAGAACCTGCTGACTCGGACAGCGGACTTGCAAGGGAAGAGTTTGCTGCGAGGAATTTCGCAGCGGCCCAGATGCGCTTAAGGCTTCCGGACCGCCGGGGCGGTGCGTTTATTCGCTGCCGCCGTTGTTGCCACTACCGTTGCCGCTATTGCCGCTATTGCCGCTATTGCCACTGTTACCACCATGATTGCCGCCGCCATGGTTGCCGCCGTCGCCGCCGCCCGTGCCGAACAGGCGCCGACGCCGTGTGACGACCACCGGGCCGTCCGACGTCCCGCTGCGCTCGGGCGCCGGCCGGTCGGACGATGCGCCATACGATTCGCGGGGTTCGCGGGGTTCGCGCGGTTCACGATGATGGTCACGTGGCTCACGCGAACCGTGCGGGCCGCGTGTGGTGTGTTCGCCGTGCGCAGGGCGGCCGGTACGAGGCGCCGGACGCGTGCCGGTGTCGAGCTGGACCGTCGAGATCGCGCGCTTGTAGATGCCTTGCAGGCCAACCGGCGTGCGCAGCATTACCAGATACTGATCGAACGACTCGATACACCCGGTCAGACGAATGCCGTTGACGAGGTAAATCTCAACGCGCTTTCGTTCTTTGCGCGCTGCGTTCATAAAGTCGTTTTGCGGATGCGATTCTGCAGAAGCCATGGACAATTCAGGTTAGAAAGACGGTTGTTCGCCGCGATTCTACCCTGTGTGGGGGCAGACCGTCGGCGGGCGAACTGCCGTCCACTATAACGGCTTGTGCGCACATAAGCATCCGATAACTATTAGCTGTAACGTTGCGTTACGAATCTGCCGACGAATAGCGCGCTCTTCGGACAGCGAAACCCCGCCCACGCCCGCCTGGCGGATAAAGCAAGCTACCAGGCAACCTCAGTCGCAAGCGGTTTGCGACGCGCGGCAATGTGCCGCGCTCGATCGATCAGAATTTATACGCCTTGTTCTTCGGATCGAAGGTCGCGTCGTCGAACGTCGTCGGCGTGATGGTCTCGAAGACGATCTTCTCGAAGATATTGCCGTCGTTCCCATACGACTCCACCGTGCGGAAATACGGATGCCGGAGATCGAGTCCGAGCGTCTCCTTCTTCGCATAGAACTGCGGCTGACCGGTCGGCGTTTCGAAAGTGAAGGCGACCACCCGCACGCCGTCGATCGTTTTGACTTCCACCTGCGTCGAGCGCGGCAAACCGGCGGCGATGTATTTCTTGCCCTCGCTCAGGTATTGATCGGCGATGTACTCGGTGCCGAGATCGCGGACCTGATGGTTCGACTGCGCGCGCGCCAGCGAGCCGGTCAGCGAGGTCCACAGCGGCATCACGTTGAGCATGCCGCCCAGGTGGCCGTACATCTCGTCGCTGCGTTTGGACTCGTCGTAGATGATTTCCTGGCCGGCATGCGCGCCGTCCGGCAGCCAGCGCGCGTAGATCCGCAACGGGTCGTGGGCAATGCGCACCAGCATGTGGTCGGCCTTGTCGGGCCACTGACCATGTATGCGCTCCGTGCGCGACATCGTCAATTCGTAGGACGGGTAACCGTTCGGCCCTTCCTTGATATAGCGCGGCAACGCGAGCGGATCGAGCGACTGGAACAGCGCGACCAGTTGGGCGTCGTCGAGCTTTTCCATCGCGCCGCTTCGTTGCGCGGCGCGCAACCATTTGACCTGCTGATCCAGTGTGAGCTTGCCGACCTGCGACGACGGCGTGGTCGGCGCGGCGACCGCGCTGGCGGTCTCCAGCGGCGGCGGGGTGGCATCGTTCTGGGCGAACGCGAGCGGCGCGCCCAGCGCCAATGCGGCGGTGAGCAAGGTGCGGTTCAGCAGGCCTACGGACAGGCTGCGCTTCATGAGTCTCTCCGGAAAGTGGCGCCAGCAATGAGAGGGCGCAATGTGCGTGCCTGTCGGTTGGCTCTCATTTCTCCGTCAAACCGCCTTCTGCTTCGCTAACTCTTCGTCGCGCAACGCACGACGCAGGATTTTGCCGACATTGGTTTGCGGCAACTCGTCGCGGAACTCGACCAGCTTCGGCACCTTGTATCCCGTGAGATTTTTGCGGCAATGGGCGATGACCTGCTCGGCGGTCAACGAGGGATTGCGCTTGACGATGAACACCTTGACGCGCTCGCCCTGTGCCGCGTCCGGCACGCCGATGGCCGCGACTTCGCGCACGTCCGGATGCGCGGCGATCACGTCTTCTATTTCGTTCGGATAGACGTTGAAGCCCGACACCAGGATCATGTCTTTCTTGCGGTCGATCAGGCGGATATAGCCTCGCGTGTCCATCACGCCGATATCGCCGGTGGCGAGCCAGCCGTCCTCGTCGAGCACCTTGGCGGTTTCTTCCGGGCGGTTCCAGTAGCCCTTCATGACTTGCGGGCCTTTAACGCACAACTCGCCCGCCTCGTCGATGCTGGCCCAACTGCCGTCGTCCTTGCGAAAGCGCACCTGGGTGGACGGGGCGGGCAAACCGATCGAGCCTTCGAAGTCGCGCAGGTTCGTGATCTCGACCGGATTCATCGAGACGATCGGCGAGCACTCGGTCAACCCGTATCCTTCGATAATCGGTTTGCCCGTCACCTTCTTGAAGCGCTCGGCGACGGATTTTTGCGTGGCCATGCCGCCCGCCATCGCCAGCTTCAGATTCGAGAAGTCGCGTTTGCAGAACTCCTCGTTCTCGAGGAACGCGTTGTACAGCGTATTCACGGCCGTCATGCCGGTGAACTTCTCGTGACGGATGATCATCATCACGCGTTTCATGTCGCGCGGATTCGCAATCAGGATGTTGCGCCCGCCGAGTCCCATGAAGATGAGCGCATTCACCGTCAGCGAGTAGATGTGATAAAGCGGCAGCGGCGTGAGCACGGTTTCGATTTCGCCGGTCAACTGGCCTTCGGACCACGCCTTCGCCTGCAGCAGATTGGCGATGATATTGCGGTGCGTGAGCATCGCGCCTTTGGCGACGCCGGTCGTGCCGCCGGTGTACTGCAGGAACGCAATGTCCTGATGCGCGAGCCGCACCGGCGTCAATGGCCGCGAGTAACCGGCCGACAGCGCGTCGAGTAGCGACACGGCCTGCGGCAGCTTGTACGCCGGCACCATCTTCTTCACGTGCCGCAGCACGAAATTCAACAGACGTCCCTTCAGATTGAGGCCGTCCGCGAGCAGGTCGCCGAGCCCGGTCACGATCACGTTCTGCACCTTTGTGCCGGGCAGCGCGTCCTCGACGGTCTTCGCAAAGTTCTCGAACACGATGATGGTTTGCGCGCCGCTGTCCTTGAGCTGGTGCGCAAGTTCGCGCACGGTATAAAGCGGATTGACGTTGACCACCACGCCGCCGGCCTTCAATACGCCGAACAGCGACACCGGATACTGGAACGTGTTCGGCAACATGATGGCGACGCGCTCGCCGGGTTTGACGCCGAGGCTTTGCAGATACGCCGCGAACGCCGTCGCCTTGCGGCCGAGTTCGCCGTAGGTCATGTTCGCGCCGACGCTCACGTACGCGACCCGCTCGCGGAACTGCGCGATGCACTCGTCGAAGAACTCGACGACCGACTGATACTGGCCGACGTCGATTTCATGCGCAACGTCCGCGGGATACGACGCGTACCAGATGCCGTCGGTGTTGGGCGCGCTCGCCGCCGCGCTGGCCGCCGCTACCGGTTCCAAGGCGCTCGGTGCGCTTGCTTGAGTCGTGCTGGGCTGGTTCATCGTCGTCTCCTGAAGCCGTGGCTTCCTTTGTCTGTGCGCTGGTCTCGCGGCCAGTCATCGAGCCAATCAAAAGCAATGTCGAAGCGCTTGTTGTGCGACGCCGATGCGCTCGCCGTGTTCTCTCTCAGCGCTCCAGAATCGCGACGACGCCTTGGCCGCCCGCCGCGCAGATCGAGATCAGTCCGCGCGCGGTGCCGGCCGGTTTGTCGAGTTGCGCGAGCAGCTTGGCCAGCCCAGCGACGATCCGCCCGCCGGTCGCCGCAAACGGGTGGCCGGTTGCGAGCGAACTGCCGTTCACATTCAGCTTCGTGCGATCGATCGCGCCGAGCGGCGCGGACAAACCGAGTTGCGTGCGGCAATACTCTTCGTCCTGCCATGCGGTGAGCGTGCACAGTACCTGTGCCGCAAACGCCTCGTGGATTTCGTAGTAATCGAAGTCCTGCAAGGTGAGTCCGGCACGGGCGAGCATACGCGGTACCGCGTAGGCGGGCGCCATCAGCAAGCCTTCTTTCTTGTCGAAGAAATCGACCGCGGCGCTTTCCGACCAGCTCAGATAAGCCAGCACGGGCAGTCCACGCGCGGCGGCCCATGCCTCGCTCGCGAGCAGCACCGCGGACGCGCCGTCGGTCAACGGCGTCGAGTTGCCCGCGGTCAGCGTGCCGGCGTCGCGGTCGAACACCGGCTTCAAACCCGCGAGCTTTTCGAGCGTCAGGTCTGCGCGCAGGTTGTTGTCACGGGCGAGGCCGCGATACGGCGTCATCAGATCGTTGACGAAACCGCGCGCATAAGCGTCCGCAAGCTTGCGATGACTCTCGTAGGCGAGTGCGTCCTGAGCCTCGCGCGAAATGTTCCAGCGCTTGGCCATCAACTCGCAATGTTCGCCCATCGAGAGTCCCGTACGCGGCTCGCCGTTACGCGGCAACAGCGGCTTGAAAAACATCCCCGGGCGCAGTTTGGTCAACGCGCCGACACGTTGTCCGGTGCTGCGGCCGCGGTTGGCTTCGAGCAGGATCTTGCGCATCTTTTCGTTGACGCCGATGGGCGCGTCCGAAGTCGTATCGACGCCGCCCGCAATGCCGGCTTCGATCTGTCCGAGGGCGATCTTGTTGGCGACCAGGATTGCCGCTTCGAGTCCGGTGCCGCACGCCTGCTGCACGTCGTAGGCGGGGGTTTCCCTGGCGAGCGTAGTGGACAGCACGGACTCGCGCGTCAGGTTGAAATCGCGCGAATGCTTGATGACCGCGCCGGCCGCGACTTCACCCAGACGTTCGCCATGCAGGTTGTAGCGATCGATCAGGCCTTGCAGCGTGAACGTCAGCATGTCCTGATTCGACGCCGTCGCGTAGGTGGTGTTCGAGCGGGCAAACGGAATCCGGTTGCCCCCGACGATGGCGACGCGGCGCACGGCTGGCAGCGGGTTGGACATGCTCGGCTCTCCTTTTTCCTTGAAGCGTTTTCTGGTGGATGAACAGGGTGATGCGCTTACTTTGCGTCGTACATGGCGGGTTCCGTGCGGCGCGCGTCATTGCAGCCGCCATTGCATGCGGCCGCGCAAATGCGGCTTTTCGCCGGCGATGTCACGCACTTCGAGTTCCCGCTCGATCAGCGAGGGTGACGCGCTCCACAACGTGGCTTCGCCCGGCAGCAGCATCGGCACCTTGAACTCGGCGGACAGCGTGGCTTCGGCGAGCGGCTTGGGCGGTTGCAGCGCGGCGGCGGCGCGCGCGAGTGTCCACATGCCATGCGCGATCGCGCGAGGAAAACCGAATGCTTTCGCCGAGAGCGCGGTGACGTGAATCGGGTTGTAGTCGCCGGATACTTTGGCGTAATCGCGGCCGAGCTGCGGCGGCAGTTGCCAGCGTGCGATGCGCTGCAACGCGTCCGTGTGCACGTCGAGTGCGTCGAGCGGGTCGCCGCTCGCGGAGACGCCGCGCTTCAGATAGACGCTGTCGCCGTCCCATACCGCTTCGCCGCGCCGGTACATGCGCGTGTGCAGCACCAAGGCCTGGCCCTTGTCGTGGCGCAGCAGCGCGCCGAATTCGACTTCGACGCGCAACATGTCGCCTGGCGTGAGCGGCTGACGCAGTCGCACGTGGTTGCTCAGATGAACGAGCCCGAGCGCGGGCCATGGAAACGTCGGATCGGTGAGCAGCAGCAGATGCAGCGGAAACGCGAGCAGATGCGGATAGGTGAGCGGCACGCCATGCTCGGGAATGAAGCCGCATACGCGGGCGTAACGGGTGATCGCTTCGGGTTCGAGCGCGACGGCGGGGCGCACCAGACGCAACGCAGGCAGTTGCGCGGCGCGTCCGCGTTTGACGATGCCGGTGAGCGCGCGCGAGTAGAGTCTGGCCGGCGCGGGCAGCGGTTCGACGACCAGCGTCTTTGCGCGACGCCCGGCGCTGTCCGTTGCGTCCGACGCGCGGCGCCCGCCCGGATCGCCTGAAGATGGATCACCCGGTTCGCGCATCGTCAGGCTCCGATCAGGCTTTGGCCGCAAACCCGCACGACCTGGCCGCTTACGCCCGCCGATCCGGGATGCGCGAGCCACGCGATGGTCTGCGCGACGTCCACCGGCTGGCCGCCCTGGCTCATCGAATTCATGCGGCGGCCGGCCTCGCGGATGGTCAGCGGAATTTTCGCGGTCATTTGCGTTTCGATGAAGCCCGGCGCGACTGCATTGATGGTGATGCCGCGCGCACGCAGATGCGGCGCCATGCTTTGCACCCGGCCGATCACGCCGGCTTTCGAGGTCGCATAATTGGTCTGGCCGAGATTGCCGGCAATCCCGCTGATCGACGAGACGCCGATAATGCGCCCGCCCTCGCGCAGAATGCCGGCCGCGAGCAGCGCGTCGTCAATGCGTTCCTGCGCGCTGAGATTGATGTCGATGACGCTTTGCCACGCGGCGTCGGTCATCTTCGCGATGGTTTTGTCCTTCGTGATGCCGGCGTTGTGCACGACGATATCCACGCCTTCTTCGGCGAGTGCGGCGGCGATCTGCGCGGGCGCTTCGGGCGCGGCGATATCGAAGGTGAGGGCGGTGCCGTTCAACTGGCGCATCGTCGTTTCCAGCGCGTCGCGCGCCGATGGAATGTCGATGCCGATCACGTGCGCGCCGTCAGCCGCGAGGACGCTCGCGATAGCCGCGCCGATGCCGCGAGCGGCACCGGTGACGACCGCGCGTTTGCCGGCGAGTGGGCGTTTCCAGTCGAGGGGCAGCGCGGCTTGCAGGGATGCGAGGTCGGTGGCGGCGCTGCTGCTCGCAGTGTCTACGCTCGCTTCGATCCGCACGACCTGTCCCGACACATACGCCGATCGCGGCGACAGAAAGAACCGCAGCGTTGCTTCGATCCCGCTCTCGGCGCCCGGCGTCACATACAGCAGATTCGCGGTGATCCCACGTCGTGCTTCCTTGCCGAGCGAACGCGTCAGGCCTTCGAGCGCGCGTTGCACGGTCCACTGGCGCGGCGTGCTGCAGCTTTCCGGCGGCCGTCCCAATACGACGATGCGACCGCATTTGCCGAGCGAGCGCAGCGTGTCGTGAAAGAACGCATGCAGCGGTTCGAGTTGCGTGCTGTCTTCGATACCGCTCGCGTCGAACAGCAGCGCGGCAAGCTTTGCCGACGAGCCCGGGTCGGCCGCTTCGAAACGCCCGGTCATCAGTTCGTGGCGATTCGCGAGCGGCACCCATTGCCCGACGCTTTCGTGCGCGACGCTCGTCACGCCGATGCTCGCGACGAGATCCGCCAGCGCATCGAGCAGTTGCGGTTCGCGTGCCGCGCCGATCGCGACAAGGCCGTCGAATTCGGGCCGCTCCGGTCGATAGCGTCGCAGCACTTCGGGCTTCGGCAAGCCGAGCGAGCGCGCGAGGCTCGCGCCGAACGGCGAATTGACGAAGTTGAGGTAAGAGTCTTTCATCGGGTTCGATGCTCCGCTGGCCACGTGAGGTCTTCGCGCAGAAAGGCCCGCGAAAAACGCATCACATGGGTCAGTTTGCGCTGAGCCGGGCGCGCTCGACGAGCGGCGCCGGCCGGGTTATCCGGACCGCTCAGGCGGCCATTTCCAGCGATTTCTCGAGCGCGTCCTTGCGTTTTTGCAGGCTTGCGACCATGTCGAAGTCGGCCGGGAAATCGTCGACCTTCACGACCAGCGCACCGTAACGCGCATAGTCTTCGAGCACGCGGCGATCGTCGGCGTCGATCAGGCCTTTCTTCTGTGCGGCGTCGGTCCAGGCGGCCAGATTCGACAGGCTTTGCGGCATTGGCGCGAGCAGGCCCTGCTTGACCGCATCGCGCAGCTTCTGGTCGATCTGCGTGAAGCGCGGGTTCAGTTCGAACACGAGTTCGCCGTAACCGAGCGCGTCGACATCCGGATGCGGCACGTACGAGTCGGACACGAGACGGTTGCGCGCTGCGCCGGGTGTCTGCATCAATTCGGCGATGGCCGTGCCAAGACGGTCCGACGGTTCGCGATACGGCAGGCCGAACGGAAACGCGAGGACGCGCACCAGTCCGGCAGCCAGACGGTTCGGGTAATTGGCGAGCACGCCGTCGAGCGCGTGTTGCGCCTTGTACAGCGAATCTTCGACGCCCCAGCGCACCAGCGGCAGGTCGCTCTCCTGACGGCCTTCGTCTTCGAAACGCTTGAGCGTCGCCGAGATCAGATACAACTGCGACAGCACGTCGCCGAGCCGGCCCGAAATACGCTCACGACGTTTCAGGTCGCCGCCGAGCACGAACATGGAGACATCGGCAAGCAACGCGAACGCGGTCGAGATGCGGGTGGCGGCGCGATAGTACGCATGCAGCGGCGCATGCGCCTTCGTCGGTCCGGCAATGAACGCGCCGCCCGTGATGCCGTACACGAAACTGCGCACGACGTTCGACAGCGTGAAGCTCACGTGACCGAAGAACGCCGCGTCGAAATCGCGCAACGCCTTCGCGCGATCCGTCTCGCGGGTCGCGGCCATTTCCTTCAGCACGTACGGATGACAGCGGATCGCGCCCTGGCCGAAGATGATCAGGCAGCGCGTGAGGATGTTCGCGCCTTCCACGGTGATGGCGATCGGCACCTGCTGATAGGCGCGTGCGAGGAAGTTCGACGGTCCCATGCAAATGCCCTTGCCTGCGGCGATATCCATCCCGTCGTTGATGACGGCGCGTGCCCGCTCCGTGATGTGATACTTGGCGATCGCCGAAATGACCGACGGCTTTTCGCCGAGATCCACCGCATGCGCCGACAGGCGACGTGCGGCGTCCATCACGTAGAGGTTGCCGCCCATGCGCCCGAGCGCTTCCTGCACGCCCTCGAATTTGCCCACGGCGGTGCGGAACTGACGGCGCACGGCGGCATAGGCACCGGTGCCGCGCACGGCGATTTTCGCCATGCCCACGTTGGACGACGGCAGCGAAATCGCGCGGCCCGCCGCGAGACATTCCATCAACATGCGCCAGCCGTTGCCGACCTGCTCGCGCCCGCCGATCACCCAGTCGAGCGGAATGAAAACGTCCTTGCCCGAGTTCGGGCCGTTCTGGAACACGGCGTTGAGCGGCCAGTGACGGCGGCCGATGTTGACGCCCGGATGGTCGGTCGGAATCAGCGCGCAGGTGATGCCCGGTTCGTTCTCCGTGCCGAGCAGATGGTCCGGGTCGAGCGCGCGGAAGGCGAGGCCGAGCACCGTGGCGATCGGCCCGAGGGTGATGTAGCGCTTGTCCCACGTGACGCGGAAGCCGAGCGTTTCGCGGCCTTCGAACGTTCCCTTGCAGACGATGCCGACGTCGGGAATCGCCGCTGCGTCGGAGCCGGCATAAGGGCTCGTCAGCGCGAAGCAGGGGATTTCGTCGCCGCGGGCGAGACGCGGCAGATAGTGGTTCTTTTGCTCTTCCGTGCCGTAGTGCATCAGCAGTTCGGCGGGGCCGAGCGAGTTCGGCACCATCACCGAGACTGCGGCGGCGGAACAGCGCGTCGCCAGCTTCATGATGACCTGCGAATGCGCGTAGGCGGAGAACTGCTTGCCGCCGTACTGCTTCGGAATGATCATGCCGAGAAAGCCGCGTTCCTTGACGAACTGCCAGGTTTGCGGCGAGAGGTCTTGCCAGACCATCGTGGTTTCCCAGTCGTTTGCGAGGTCGCACAACTGCTCGCATTCGACGTCGAGAAAGGATTGTTCTTCGGCGGTGAGCGTGGCCGGTCCGTAGCCGAGCAGCTTGTCCCAGTGCGGACGTCCCGAGAACAGATCGGCGTCCCACCAGACGGTGCCGGCTTCGATCGCGTCACGTTCGGTCGGCGACATCTCCGGCAAAATTTTGCGGAAGACGTCCAGTACCGGTCTGGTGAGCAGACGCCGGCGCAAAGGTTTGAAGGTAAGCAGCAAGGCGGGCAGGACGAAGACGATGGTCAGCACGGTGGTGGTCACCGGACCGGCCGCGCCGCTCAGATGCGCGGCCGCCACCCAGACGATCATGAAGGCCAGCCACCATGCGGCACGCGCCTGAACGTAGACCAGCGCCAAAGCGGCGATGACGAGCACTAGGATGAACCACGGCATGACGTTTCCTCCTGTTTCGATGATGCGTGCAAACGCCTCCGCGGATGCGGACGGTTTGCGTTATGTTGATCTTTCCGCGGACGGTGTCTCTGGTTCCGTCTGCGTGTGTTCTGCTGGGTTGCTGCTCGCGCTCGTTGATTCTTTATTCGTCGATTCGTGTGCTTGTCGCGGTTGCGGTTCGACAGTTTGAATCCGGTTACGTGCGGGAATTAGACGTGTGACTCAGGTGTGCTTCGTGCTGCCGGGTCACACGTCGTTGCTGCGTGGTCGAAGCTATGCGAGGCCGTGCATCGCGTGATGAGACGAACTCGCTTCGATGCTGCCGCTACGGCGTTCGCCATCCGTCGATGCCGACGATGCTTCGGCCGTGCCGTTATGCTCCGATGCGAATTCGGCGGCCGCGTTGCCTTGCCCGGCTGCGGCCGGTTCCCCGGAACCCGGCGTGCCGCTCTCGGCTGCATCGCCCAACACGGCGGCGAAGGTCGCCAGTTGCGAGCCGTCAGGCAGCGGGGCTTTGAGTGCGGCCACCATGAGCGAGGCGAGGCGTGCGATCAGTTGCAGATCGTTCATCGACTTGCCTTGCGAGAACTCCGAAATCAGGCTGTCGGTGTCGGTGCCGGCCAGCACACCCGACAGCGCACCGATCGCGAAGTGCAGACGCCAGCCCAGTTCTTCACGCGGCAGATGCGGCAATGCACGCTGGAACGCATCGAAGAAGCGGATGGCCACCGACTCGTAATGCGCATTCAGAAAGTCGCGGATGAACGCCGAGGGATCGGTATAAGCGCGTCCCAGCAATCGCAGAAACGCCTTGCCGCCCACTTTCGGATCGCGCGACAGACGCAAGGCCGGAATGAACATCGCACCGAGCACGTGCTCGCAGGTGAGCCTGTTGCCAAGCATCGCGTCGAATCGATCGAGCAGCTTGACGCGTTCCTGATTGAGCCGGTCGAGCCGGCGTGACAGCATCGAGTGAATCAGCGATTCCTTGCTGCCGAAGTGATAGTTGACCGCAGCGAGATTCACCTCGGCGCGGGATGTGATCTGACGGAGCGACATCGCCTCGTAGCCGCATTCTATGAAGAGTGTTTCGGCGGAATCGAGGATGCGTGACTTCGTATCGCCGGCGTGCCGGCCTGTTGTGCGAACTGCCATGTTGCGTCTCCCAGTTGCCGGGCATCCGGCCCGCAAACAAGCGATTCAAATGTCGATTTGAAACAGCCGTTTTTTTCAGGATAAAAAAATACTAGGTTCCGATCAAGGGTCCGTTGTGGACTAACTCCTCTAGAAGACCTGATGAAGGTCGGTTGCAAACCCCGCTCACAACGCCGCTGTACGCCTTGGCGAGCGGCAATAAAAAAGGCCGTTCCGATAAGAATCGGAACGGCCTCGTATGGCTTGACTGCTTGTGCTGCTATTTGTTTGGCCTTGGCTTTTAGCTTTGGCTTCTTGCGAAGCCATGGCGGTTCGAGCCGCCTTGGCGCCTATTGTGCCTGATATTGGCTCGCTGAAATAGCCGTTTAGTTCGAACGCTTAAAGCTGCGCTGCAACCTGCTTGGCCGACTGCGTCATGTCGATACCGCGACGTTCGCGACTGAACGGAATCAACACGGCGATCACGACCGCCACGATGCCGATCACCACGGCCATCACCATCGCATAGTTGTTGCCGTGCGATTCGGCGGCGCTTGCTTGCAACGGACCGTTGACCGACGCGATCAGATTGCCGAGCTGGTACACGAGCCCGGGGAACGTCGCGCGAATTTCATCGGGCGAGATTTCGTTCAGATGCACGGGGATCACGCCCCACGCGCCTTGCACCGAGATCTGCATCAGGAACGCGCCGACGGCGAGCAACACCGGCGTCGTCGAGAAGGCCCACAACGGCAACACCGGCAATGCAATCAGCGCGGCGATGAAGATCGCGCGCTTGCGACCGATCTTTTCCGAAATCGAGCCGAAAAACAGCCCGCCGATCATCGCGCCGACGTTCAGCGTGATCGTGATCCACGACACCGTGTGCGCATCGAACTGATGCTGCACACGCAGGAACGTCGGATACAGATCCTGCGAGCCATGCGAGAAGAAGTTGAACGCGGTCATCAGGACGATCGCGTAAAGCGAGAGCTTGACGTTCTGTTTGAGCGTCGCGAGCAAACCGGGTCGCGTTTTCTTTTCGAGCGTCTGGAAGGCCGGCGATTCCGGCACGTGGGCACGCACATACAGCACGAGCAACGCGGGCAGCACGCCGACGAAGAACATGCCGCGCCAGCCGATGTATTGATAGAAAACACCGAACACGACCGACGCCAGCAGATACCCGCTCGGGTAACCTGCCTGCAGCAAACCGGAGACGAAGCCACGCGCTTTCGGCGGCACGGTTTCCATGGTCAGTGCGCCGCCGACGCCCCATTCGCCGCCCATCGCGATACCGAACAGTGCGCGCAAGACCAGCAACGTGGTGAGATTGGGCGAGAAACCCGACAGCAATTCCAGCAACGAAAAGCACGCGATGTTGACCATCAGCGTGGGGCGGCGGCCGTACTTGTCGGCAAGCCAGCCGAAGATCAATGCGCCGACCGGCCGCATCATCAAGGTCAGCATAATGCCAAAGGCAACTGCCGGGATTTTCGTATTGAATTCCGCTGCGATATCTTTCAATACGAACACCATTAGAAAGAAATCGAATGCGTCGAGCGTCCAGCCTAGATAGGCAGCGATCGTGACGTTTCTTTGTTCCCTGGTCCAGCTCATTGATTTTTCTCCTGAGTCTCTAATAACCCGTGTTTCACGACGGGCGGCTCTGCAGCCCCGTACGCCCCGTGGCTTGGGCTTCGAGCGAGTGTACGCTGACTGTTAAACGCTTGCATGAATGAACCGGCGTTTATCGGTATTAATACCTGGAATGAATTGGATCGTGAATCTCGATCTTTATCGAAATGTCGGGTAAATGTAATTATTGTATTTGCCCCGTTTGTCATGGCGTTTGTTTTTTGTAATGTTCCGGTAGATTTGCCGACCCGTTTATCGGTGCAATGGTGTCGCCCGAAAAACGCGGCGGATAGAGGAGATGCTCGCCCGATTCGGTTGGCTGCCTGCCGACCGCACAGGTATAAAAGCAGCTCGCGGCGTTTAGACCGCGCATCCAAGGGAGACGAACAATGACGATACTGCATCAATGCCTGCTCATCGTGGCCATTTTGCCTCTGCTGTGGACCATGCTCGCGAAGGCCAGCAAACGCTACGACAACCACGCGCCGCGGGCTTACCTGGCCGGCCTGGAGGGCTGGCGCGGGCGCGCCAACGCGGCACAGCAGAACGCGTGGGAAGCGCTGGCGATGTTCACCGCCGCCGTAGTCGTAGCCGGTCAGTCCGGCGGCGCGAGTCCGTGGATCGACCGGCTCGCTATCGGCTTCGTGGTCACGCGCCTTTTGCATGGCCTGCTTTATCTGGCGAATCTCGCACCGTTGCGCACGCTGATCTGGTTTGTCGGCGTCGCGTGTGTAGTCGGGTTGTTCTTCGTCGGCCATTGACGACAACGAGCGCACTGCAGAACATGACAAAAGCTAGATATATGCAATGAGCGCATGAATGGCGAAGAAAAATCCATTTGTCTCATGATGTGCGTCACCTTTAAGATGGCCGCCATCCCATTATTCACGGCGGCCGACGCGCCATGTCCAATCCTGCTTACGTCACCGAACCCGCGCGGCGCGCGCATAGCCCCGCCTCGACGCTCGCGCTCGTCACGCTACTCACGGGTGTGGGTGCGGGTCTCGGCGGCATGCTGCTAGCGTTGCTGCTGCACGCCATCCAGCATCTCGCCTTCGGCTACAGCCTCGACCACGTCATCAGCCCCGAAACTTTTCTGCAGGGCGTCACGGCGGCTTCGCCCGAACGGCGACTGCTGGTGCTGACACTGTGCGGAGTCGTCGCCGGCCTCGGCTGGTGGACCCTGTACCGCTTCGGGCGGCCGCTCGTCAGCATCCGTCAGGCGGTCAAATCCGACGATCCGCAGATGCCGCTGTTGAGCACCGTCGTCCATGCGTTATTGCAGATCGTCACCGTCGCGCTGGGCTCGCCGCTCGGCCGCGAAGTCGCGCCGCGCGAGATCGGCGCGGTGTGGGCAGGCTGGTTATCGCGGCGCGCGGGCCTTTCTGTGGCGGACAGCCGGATCATGGTGGCGTGCGGAGCGGGCGCCGGTCTGGCGGCGGTCTACAACGTGCCGCTGGGCGGCGCGGTATTCGTGCTGGAAGTGCTGCTCGGCACGTTCGGATGGAAGGCGCTGGTGCCCGCCGTGGCGACATCGGCGATAGCGGCCTGGGTCGCGCAATGGGGCCTCGGCAACGAACATCAATATCGGGTTCCCGCGCTCGCGTCGAACCTATCGCTCGTTGTTTGGGCCGTGGTGTGCGGACCGATCTTCGGCGTCGCGGCGTGGGGCTTCACGGAACTGACGAAGCGCGCCCGCGCGTCGGTGAACAAGGACTGGCGCTTGCCGGTGCTGTGCGTGCTGAACTTCGCGATCATCGGCGCGTTGGCGATCTACTTCCCGCAATTGCCCGGCAACGGTAAAGGTCCGGCGAGCCTCGCGTTCGACAGCAGCCTGAGTATCGGTCTCGCGGCAGCCTTGCTCGTGTTGAAAGTCGCGATTACGACCAGCAGTTTGCGCGCCGGTGCCGAGGGCGGTTTGCTGACGCCGGGTCTCGCGAACGGCGCACTGCTCGCCATCGTGCTCGGCGGCATCTGGAGTCTGTTCTGGCCGGGCGCGACGATGGGCGCGTTCGCGGTGATCGGCGCCGCGGCCTTTCTCGCCGCGTCGATGCAGATGCCGATTACCGCCGTCGTACTGGTCTTCGAATTCACGCGTATCAGTCAGGATTTTCTGATTCCCGTATTGCTGGCGGTCGGCGGTTCGATACTGACTTTTCAGGCCGTCACGAATGCGGCGGCGAGTGGGAAGAGACACGGCTGAAAATCCGTCGAGGCCTGCCAGATCCAGTCGTCATTGTTGCCGTGAATAGAGCAGTAAACGCGCCGAAATCCGGTGGCACACGAAGCGACATACTTATTGTCGAAGCCTGATTCGACTCGACGTTTTTCAACGCAACGAAAGTGGAAGGCGTGTTATAAAGTCGGCGGATTGTTAGTCACCTGGAGACACGGGATTGACGAATAAGAATGACAGCTTTGAGCTCATCTGTCGGGCATCTGCATTAATTGCGATAAGCGTTATCGACACGTGCCCACTTTAATCCTCACGACTTCACGCCCGCACCCTTATCAGCGATCGTATCGCTGGGAAAGTCACGTCATCGAATTCTTTGCGATCGGGACCGCGGTTGCGCCGCTGCAGAAAGAGATCGATGCGAAAGATATTCCTGCGCCGACGCTGGTGCTGTCGGTGAACGACTGAGGCCGGCATGAGCGACGCGCGCGATCGCATCAGACTCGGTGCCGGAGGCGAAGGAATCGAGCGTCTGGAAGCCAGGTTGCATGGCAAGGCGTTCGCGCCGCATCGGCACGACTCGTACGCAATCGGTATCACGGTGGCAGGCGTGCAGACGTTTCGCTTTCGCGGCACGCAGTGGCATTGTCTGCCCGGGCAATGCCACATCCTTCATCCCGACGAGCTGCATGACGGCGGCGCCGGAACGAGTGACGCATTCGGCTACCGGATGCTGTATATCGATCCCCGGCTCGTGCAGGAGGCGTTGCGCGGACAGCCGCTGCCCTTCGTGGCGAATCCGGTGGTGGATGCGGCGAGATTGATCGGCGGCGACGATTTTCCTCTGTGGGATATGGACGACGCGATCGACGATGTGAAGCGTATCGATCTCACGGTTGCGGTGGTCAATCTGCTTGCGCGCGGGGTGACGGGCGGCAATAAGGTGGCGGAGGTGGCCACTGACGGGGCCACCAGGGTCGGCGCCGGTTTGCTCGACCTCCGCGCGCTGTCGAGAGTTAGGGAACGGATTGCCGCGAGCCCGGCAGAACGGCATGCGATGCAGGAATTCGAAGCCTTGTCCGGCCTCGACCGATGGACGCTCGCGCGGCAGTTCCGTGCCGCGTTCGGCACCAGCCCGAGCCGTTTCCGAGTTCAGCGGCAGCTCGATCATGCGCGTGCGCTGATCAAACAAGGCCGCCCGCTCGCGGATGCCGCGCTGGAAGCCGGGTTCGCCGATCAGAGTCATCTGTCGCGGCAATTCAAAAGCGCTTATGGGCTCACGCCGGCGAGATGGGCGTCGGCGATCCGCTAACTGGTGGTGTCGGTGCGGGCTTCGATCGCGCGGATAACCGCCACCATGTCCGACTGTCCCAAACCCAACTCCTGCGTTTCACCATAAAGCGCGTAGCACGCGTCCAGCAGCGGCGACGCCAGTTGCGCGCGTCGCGCCGCTTCGGCGATCAGTCGGTTGTTTTTGAGCACATCGGTGATGCCCGCCTGCACGGCGAAATCCTGTTCGAACAGCTTCGCCAGTTTGACGCGCGAGACGTTGCTGGCCATCGGCCCGGCATCCAGAACCGCTACGAACTTGTCGAGTTGCAGCGCGTGACGCTCGGCGAAATGAAACGCCTCCGTGAGCCCCGTGACCATGGTGATCAGGAAGAGATTGACGGCGAGCTTCATCAGCAGCGCGTTCGGCACCGCGCCGCAATCGACGGTTTGTCTGCAAACGGGCTGGAGTAGCGGACGCACGGTTTCGATTGCGGCCGGGTCACCGGCCAGCATCGCGACCAGTTGTCCTTCTTCGGCCGGCTTTCGCGAGCCCGACACCGGTGCTTCGACGTAGTGACCTTGCGCGGCTTCGATGTCGGTGGCCAGCGCCCGCGAGTATTCCGGCGATACCGTGCCCATCTGCACGATGGTCCGGCCTCGAACCAGAGTCGGGAAAGCGGCGCTGCCGCGCTGGAGCACGGAGTCGATGGCTTCGTCGCTCGCGAGCATCAGGACGACGACTGACGTTTTGCTGAAAACGTCCGAGGGTGTGGCGGCGACCAACGCGCCGGCTGCCGCGAGCGCCTGAGTTTTGTCTGCGTTGCGGTTCCACACTACCAGCTGTATTCCCGCGCGCGCCATATTCAGCGCCATCGGTTCGCCCATGACGCCGATGCCTATGAAACCCACTTGCATATCGCACTCCCGGAACCGATAAGTTGAAATTAGTGAAGGGTAATCGGGAAACGAGGAGGGCGTCTTGAAGGGTTGTGAAGGACTGGCCTTGCCTGAACGAACCTCCGACGGTCGGCTCGCGTTTGCCCTTCAGGCGAGCGTTGGAATGTTTGCGCTGGACGGTAATTCGCCCGCAGCCGAGCGTGTCCGATGCTCTCGAAAGGCGGCCGCAATAGTTCGCAATGCGCCTTTTGACCGGGCATCCGACAAATTGGCGTGCAATACGATCTCGGACGAAGGCAAGGGAGGCAACTGGAATTTTGCGCCGACATCGATGAGATCGAGGGGGGCGACCCGTTGCGCCAGCGGGGCGATTGCCAAACCGGCAGAGACAGCCGCGGTGACTGCCGCCATTCCGCCGCCGACGAAGACTTCGATCCAGTCCAGGCCCGCCGCATCGAGCGCGCGCGTCGCGACGCTCCTGACACCACAAGACGTGGCGAGTGAGGCGAGCCTGATGGGCCCGCCCATCCTATGCTCGAAGCTCGGCGCTGCAAACCAGCTAAAGCGCTCCAATGTCAGCACATCGCCGTTGCGACGATCGTCCTCTCTGCGGACAATTACGGCATCCAGCGTGCCGCGCTCGAAGGACTCAAGCAAATTCGGCGACCCCTCGATCCGGACTTCGATCAAAAGAGCGGCTTCGTACGCATTGAGACGGGCCAGCAGCGTCGGAAGCTCCGGTCCTATCTGGCCTCTTCTCTCTATCTGCAGGGCGGGATGAGACTGACGGCAGTTGATGCCGGTATGCGTATGCTTCCCGTTGGCATTGGCTATTTTCTCGCCTCATTCGCTGCGGCGAGCATCCTGCATCGTCTTGGGCCACGTGCTTTGACACTGGGCTTCGCCATTCAGATGCTTGGACTGGTGGTGGCAATCATGGCCGTCTCTGGAATTCTGGCGGGAGGTTTCGGAGCTGGGCTCCTGATTGCGGGGATTGGATTCGGCATTTCAATGCCGTCGATTATCAAAGCGGTAATCAGTGGCATCGATCAGCGTCATGCCGGGCTCGCATCGGGAATCGTTATGTCCTCTTTGCAGGTCGGTGGCGCCGTTGGAGTCGCGATGGTGGGGGGCGTGTTTTTCAGCACGCTTGGCAGTGGTGTGGAGCTTTCGTCCTATGCGCATGCCTTCAATGTATCGACGATGTGCAATGTCGTTCTGATGGCGCTGGGCGGTGCGCTGTCGCTGAGGATGCCGGCCCTCCGTCATGCGATGAAAGGCCGATAACACGTTGCGAAGATGAACGTGTCGGTGGAACACAAGCAGTCTGCAGAAACAAAAAACCCCGTAAGACGAAAATCTTACGGGGTTTCTCGAACTACTTATACAACTGATGGTGCCCAGGAGAGGACTCGAACCTCCACGGTGTTGCCACCGCTAGGACCTGAACCTAGTGCGTCTACCAATTCCGCCACCTGGGCACGTTTTGAAACTAGACCGCCATTTTATCGAGATGATGCAGTGTGTCAATCCCTGCTCACCACAATCTCCTGCTGCTTCGCTGACTGCTGCTGCTTACTACTGCTTGCCTTCACACTAAAAACAAAGCCGCCTGAATGAAGAAGGCGGCTTTGTTTCGAATCTTGGTGCCCAAGAGAGGACTCGAACCTCCACAGTGTTGCCACCGCTAGGACCTGAACCTAGTGCGTCTACCAATTTCGCCACCTGGGCAGGTGATCAACAGCAAAGAACGCCATTATAGCGACAGATTCGTGCCTGTCAAGCGTTTGCCCGAACTCGCCCGAACCGCGCCATCGCGAGGCTGAGCGCGGCTCGCAGCGAATATCGGAGGGGCGCTTGGCGCGCTGGACGGGTGTTAGAATGCCTCGCAGTAGTTCGTTGGCACGGTGCACACAGCCCGTCGGACTCAGCTTTGAACGAGCCGGACCCAAGCAGTTTTTTCAGTGCATTCGCCAGTGCACGCAAGTGCAACTGCAAGTGAAACCAAGCGTCGAGCAAACGCTTTTTCAGCCGAGCCACATCGCCGACCGACGTCCATGCAACGAGAAAAAATCATCGACAAGCCCTTGAGTAAATTCCCGTATCCGATTCCTAGCCGCGAAGAAATCCTCGGCGTCCTGCGCACGAGTGAAGCGCCGCTTGCCGCGAACGACATCGCCGAAGCCTTGTCGATCAAGCGCCAGGAGCGCGAAGGATTTTTCAAGCGTCTAGGTGCCATGGAGCGCGACGGCCAGATCCGGCTCGATCAGCGCAATCTCTACCAGCTCACCCATCCGTCGAATTTCGTCGCGGGCCGCGTCCAGGGCCATCGCGACGGCTTCGGTTTTCTCATTCGCGACGACGGCCAGGACGACTTGTTCCTGCCCACCGGCGAAATGCAGAAGGTGATGCACAACGACCGCGTGCTCGCGCGCATCGTCGGCTACGACCGGCGCGGCCGCCCCGAAGGGCACATCGTCGAGGTGACGGACCGCGCCAACAAACGCGTGATCGGCCGCTTGCTCAGTGAAAACGGCGCGCTCATCGTCGCGCCCGAAGACAAGCGCATCGGTCACGACATCCTCATCGCGCAGAACACGAAGAAGGCCAAGGTCGGCCAGGTGGTCGTGGTCGAACTCACCGATTTCCCGAGCCGGCATTCGCAACCGCTCGGACGCGTGGTGGAAGTGCTCGGCGACATCGACGACCCGGGCATGGAAATCGAAATCGCGGTGCGCAAGTACGGCGTGCCGCACGAATTCAATCAGGCCGCACTCGACGAAGCGGCGAAGCTGCCCGACGAAGTCCGGCCGTCGGATGCGCGTCATCGCATCGATCTGCGCGACGTGCCGCTCGTGACCATCGACGGTGAAGACGCCCGCGACTTCGACGACGCGGTGTATTGCGAGCCGGTGCAGGTGGGTCGCGGCGAGGGCTTCCGTCTGATCGTCGCGATTGCGGACGTCTCGCACTACGTGCATCCGAAAAGCGGGCTCGACGCCGACGCGATCGAGCGCAGCACGTCGGTCTATTTCCCGCGCCGCGTCATTCCCATGCTGCCGGAGAAACTCTCCAACGGCTTGTGCTCGCTGAATCCGCACGTCGACCGTTGCGTGCTGGTGTGCGACATGATCGTCACCGCGCGCGGTGAAGTGAAGGCTTATCAGTTTTATCCGGGTGTGATGCATTCGGCTGCGCGTCTGACCTACACGGAAGTCGCGGCGGTGCTGAAGAATACCAAGGGACCCGAGGCCACGCGCCGTGCCGCGTTGCTGCCGCAGCTACAGAATCTGTACGGCGTGTACAAGTCGCTGTTCGCAGCGCGCCAGAAGCGCGGCGCGATCGACTTCGACACCACCGAGACCTACATCGTCTGCAATGCGCAGGGCAAGATCGAGCAGATCGTGCCGCGCACCCGCAACGACGCGCACAAGCTGATCGAAGAGTGCATGCTGGCCGCGAACGTGTGCGCCGCCGACTTCCTCAAGCGCAACAAACACCCTGGTCTGTTCCGCGTGCATGCGGGCCCGACGCCGGAGAAGCTCGAAAACCTGCGCACGTTCCTGCGCGGCATGGGCCTCACGCTGAACGGCGGCGACAAACCGCACGCGAGCGACTACGCCGCGCTGATGGCGCAGATTCGCGAACGGCCCGACGCGCAGATGCTGCAAACCATGCTGCTGCGCTCGATGCAACAAGCGGTATATAGCCCGGACAACATCGGTCACTTCGGTCTCGCGTACGAAGCGTATGCGCACTTCACGAGCCCGATTCGCCGCTATCCCGACCTGCTGACGCACCGCGCCATTTACGCGATCCTGCAAGGCCGCAAGTATCAGCCGGAGCCGGCGGCGGGTATCGAACTGAACACCGCGCTCTCGCCGCGTGCCCGCGCCATGCAGAAGGCCGACGACGAATCGCGCGGCCGTCAGCGTTCGACCAACGTGGCGATCTGGGAAGAACTCGGTCTGCACTGTTCGGCCAACGAGCGTCGCGCCGACGAAGCCTCGCGCGACGTCGAAGCCTGGCTCAAGTGCTACTTCATGCGCGACAAGCTCGGCGAAGAATATGGCGGCATGGTAAGCGGCGTGACGTCGTTCGGCATCTTCGTGCAACTCGACTCGCTGTTCATCGAAGGCCTCGTGCACGTGACCGAACTCGGCTCGGACTACTTCCAGTACGACGAGATCAAGAACGAGTTGCGCGGCGAGCGCACGGGTATCCGTTATCGCCTGTCGGACCGCGTGCGGGTGCAGGTGAGCCGCGTCGACCTGGATGCGCGCAAGATCGATTTCCGTCTGGTGCGTGATACGCCGATCAAACCGTCCGCGAATCGTCAGGCGCCGGTCGACAAGTCGTCCAGCGAAAACAGCAGTGCTCGCGGCGGTGCGCGCGTGCGTTCGTTGCCGCCGCAGGAAGGCGGCACGGGCAACGCGGGAAGCGCTGCCGCGCCAGGCGGGCGGCGCAGCAAGAAAGCCGCGCCCGCGCAAACCGCGGCCGTGAAGGAAGCGCGCGCTGCCCGCGGCGCGGCGAAGAAACATAGCGCCGCGAGCAAGGCTGCACCCAAGCCGCAACCGCAGGCCCGCAAGAAGCGCTGAGGTTTCGACGGCGCGACCCGTAGGGTCGCGGCCGGCTAACGCCTGACATCGCGCGCAACGGATACGTGTCGACGTGTCCGTTGCGCGCGTTCTGCTTTTCATCGAGGTCGTGGTTCCGGCCACGGCCCCGGCTCTCGCCCGGTGTTGCTCCCGGGCGGCGTGCCGGGCCGGGAACCGACAGTCGATTTCGTCATCATCATCGCAGCGCGCGCACGGCCGGCGCGCTCAATCAAAGGTTGTATCAGTCATGTCACGTCTTAAGGTTTTATACGGTTTCCATGCAGTGACCGCCCGTATCCGTCACGATGCGTCGACGGTCGAAGAGGTCTATTACGACGCCACGCGTAAAGATCGCCGCATGACCGAGTTTCTGCACGCGGCAAAAGAAGCCGGCGTGCGTCTGATCGCCGCCGACGAAACGCGTCTGTGGGGGCTCGCGCATACCGAGCGTCATCAGGGCGTGGTGGCACGCGCCGGCGACATGCCGCTCGCGCAGAACCTCGCGGAACTGCTCGACGGAATCAACGGCTCTCCGCTCATTCTGGTGCTGGACGGCGTGACCGATCCGCACAATCTCGGCGCCTGCCTGCGGGTGGCCGACGCCGCCGGCGCGCACGCGGTGATCGTGCCGCGCGACCGCGCCGTCGGTTTGAACGCGACCGCTGCGAAAGTCGCGAGCGGGGCAGCCGACACCGTGCCGTACATCACCGTGACGAATCTGGCCCGCGCGCTGCGCGAGTTGAAGGACGCCGGGGTGTGGGTAGTGGGAACGGCCGGCGAGGCCACCAAGAGCCTCTACGAGACCGAGCTGGACGGTCCCGTGGCTCTGGTGATGGGCGCTGAAGGCGAGGGCATGCGCCGCCTCACGCGCGACACCTGCGACGTCGTCATGCAGATTCCGATGGCGGGCACGGTCGAAAGCCTGAATGTCTCGGTGGCCTCGGGCGTGTGTCTGTTCGAAGCGGTGCGTCAGCGCTCGGTGAAGAAGAAGTAACCGGAAGAAGTAATCGCGCCCGCTACTCCGGTAAACTAGCCGTTTTTTACTGCTCGCCCGCATCCCATGACTCAAGACGAACTCAAGCAACTGGTCGGCCAGGCGGCCGCCGATTACGTCCTCGCCAACGTGCCGGAAGGCTCGATCGTCGGCGTCGGCACCGGCTCGACGGCCAACTGTTTCGTCGACGCGCTCGCGGCGAACAAGGCCCGTTATCGCGGCGCGGTGTCGAGTTCGCTCGCCACCACCGCACGTCTGCAATCGCACGGCTTCAAGATTCTCGACCTGAACGAAATCGATTCGCTGAAGGTGTACGTGGACGGCGCCGACGAGATCGACCATGGCGGCGCGATGATCAAGGGCGGCGGCGGCGCGCTGACGCGCGAGAAAATCGTTGCGTCGGTGTCGGAAGTGTTCGTCTGTATCGCCGACTCGAGCAAGCTCGTCGACACGCTCGGTCAGTTTCCGCTGCCCATCGAAGTCGTCCCGATGGCGCGTACCGCGATCGGTCGCCGCGTCACGGCGCTCGGCGGCGTGCCGGTCGTGCGGGTCACCAAAGAGGGCGTGCCGTTCATCACCGACAACGGCAACGAGATCATCGACGTGAAAGGGCTCAGCATCAGCGACCCGCGCACGCTCGAGACGCATATCAACGCATGGCCGGGTGTGGTGACCGTCGGACTGTTTGCGGGCCGTAGCGCGAATCTCTGCCTGCTCGGCACCGACACCGGCGTGCGTACCATCGAGTACGCCAGGAACTGATCGCGTCGTTTCGCTGTGTTTGAAACGGGCCTGCTTTTCAATCGAAGCAGGCCCGTTTTTCATTCCGGCGTTTGAAAGACTAACGCGACGAACAAGGCTAACGCGCGGCTTCCTTGATCGCCTGCGTCATCCGCTGCAGATACGTCTCGACGGAGAATTCCGAGCGCGCGTCCATGACGGCTTGATCCGCGAGTCGCTGCGCGAGCGCGGGGTCGGCGCGCAACGTGCCGATGGCCTCGGCCAGCGCCGCACTGTCCCCGGGCTTCACGAGCCAGCCGTTGCGCGCGTGCCGCACGATCTCGGTCACGCCGCCTGCCGCCGCCGCAATCACCGGACGAGCCGCCGCCATGCCTTCGACGATTACGCGGCCGAACGGCTCGGGTTCGGTCGACGTGTGCAGGATCACGTCCATCGCCTTCATCCACGCGGGCACATCGTCCTGAAAGCCCGCGAAATGCACGCGATCGGCGACGCCCAGCGCCTGCGCCTGTGCGTGCAGACGCTCGGCATACGCGTCCTCGCCGAACAGCGGCGCACCCACCAGCACCAGATGAACGCCAGGCAGCCGGGCTAATGCTTCGAGCGCGACATGTTGCCCCTTCCACGGCGCGAGCCGGCCAAACAGACCCGCAATCCACGCCTGCTCGGGCAGGCCCAGACGGCGGCGCAGCGCGCCTGTGTCGCTGCCGTCGATACGGTTGAAGGCCGCGGCATCGATACCGTTGTAGATGACCGGCACGGTGTCCGCTGCGATGCCCGTGAGGGCGCTCAGCGAGCGCGCCGACGCCTGCGAGTTCACCACAACCTGATCGACCGCGAGCCGCACCAGCCATTTGACGATGGCGAGTTGAACGCGTCCGAAATGCTCGCGCGTGAGGATGTCGTGCTGATACCAGATGACCGGTTTGCGATGCAACGGCTTGCCAAGCGCGCCGAGCACCAGCGCCTTCTGCGTGTTGAGAAACAGTACGTCGAATGCGCGCGCTCTCTCTGCGATTGCGCGGACCTGGCGCAGGATGCCGGGGATCACGCGCAGACACTTCGACCACGATGCCTGACGCTCGATGCCGGAGACGCTCGCGTCGCTCATCACCTGAACGCGCGCGCCGAGTGCTTCGAGACGCGTGCGGAACGGCCCGTCGGAGAGCAGCATGACTTCGCTGCGTTCGGTGCAATGCCCGGCCAGTTGCAGCAACGCGAATTCCGCCCCGCCGAGCTGTCCGCTCTGATCGACGAACAGCACGCTCGGGACCGTATGCGCGCGGCTCATCGCGGCGGCTTGCGACGGCCCGGTCGGCGAAACCGGAGCGCCGGGCGAATCGAGCAGCGTGGACTGCAAACGTGGCATGGAGTGAGCGAGGGGCGAAGCTTCGATCGTCGGGCGCATAGGAAGGCGAGTAATAGATTTTTTCACCGGCTCGCAGGAGGCGAGTGGCGAGACTTAATTATTCGCGTACTGTCACGCGCCGAATGTGGGCACGCGCACGCACGGCAGACGATCTGACACCTACACTCGCTGCTATGCCCAAGAGGCGCTTATTCGATAGACCGGGGGGATCATGAAAGTGGCGATCGTGCACGACTGGCTCGTCGAACCAGGCGGCGCCGAGAAGGTGCTCGAGCAGATTATCGAGTGCTTTCCCGATGCCGATCTATTCAGCCTCGTGGATTTTCTCGAGGACCGCAGACCGCTGGCCGGCAAGCCCGTGACGACGTCGTTCATTCAACGTTTGCCGTTCGCGCGTCGCCGTTATCGCGCGTATTTGCCGTTGATGCCGCTCGCAATCGAACAGTTCGATCTGTCTGGCTACGATCTGATCATTACGAGTTCTTACGCGGTAGCGAAGGGTGTGCTGGTCGGACCGGACCAGACGCATGTGAGCTACGTGCATTCGCCCATGCGTTACGCGTGGGACCTGCAGCACCAGTATCTGCGTGAAGCGAATCTGACGCGCGGACCGAAGTCGTGGGCCGCGCGCATTCTGCTGCATTACCTGCGTGGCTGGGACTCGCATTCGGCCAATAGCGTCGACCGTCTGATCGCGAACTCGCACTTCGTTTCGCGGCGCGTGATGAAGACGTATCGACGCGATTCGGCGGTGATTCCGCCGCCGGTCGACGTGCACGAATTCGAGCTTTGCACGCGCAAGGACGACTTCTACCTGACCGCATCGCGAATGGTGCCGTACAAGCGTATCGATCTGATTGTCGAGACGTTCAATGCCACGCCGCATCGCAAGCTGGTGGTGATCGGCGACGGTCCCGACATGGCTGCGATTCGCGCGAAGGCCGGGCCGAACGTGACGATCATGGGATATCAGCCGTTCGAGGTACTCAAGGATCACATGCAGCGTGCGAAAGCTTTTGTGTTCGCTGCGGAAGAAGACTTTGGCATCGTGCCGCTCGAAGCCCAGGCTTGCGGTACGCCGGTGATTGCTTTCGGGAAGGGCGGTGCGCTGGAAACAGTGGTGCCGGTTGGCGAGGCGCATCCGACCGGCGTGTACTTTGCGCGGCAGACGGTCGTGTCGATGCTCGATGCCATCGATCGTTTCGAACGCCTGCGCGAACAGATTACGCCGCTTGCGTGCCGTGCGAACGCCGAGCGTTTTTCGGCGGCGGTATTCCGGCGTGCGTTCATGGCCGAAGTGACGCGCACGATTGCAGCGGCTGGGCAGCGTCATCGTATCGCGCCGGTGGAGCGTATCGAACACGAGCCGGCGAGTCAGGATCTGCGCTGGAAAGTGGAGCCGGCGCAAAACAGCAATTGGGGTCGATGACGGTAGTGGTTTGCCGGAACGACCTATGGGGGCGGTGCGATGTTGCGACCGCCCTCGAAGTATGTCCGTTGTACTGCAGTAATCCGTTCCTTCTGGCCTTGCCCCGATGCAAGCAGTTCGATGCGCAAACGGGCATGAACGAGCAGGGCGGTTGATATCGAAGTAAGCGTTGCTGGATTTTTTATAAACAGACATCCGGGCGCGCGCAGTGCGCTATTGAAGCAGTACTCACTGGTGCAGGCTTGCCTCGCGTATGGCTATAAGGACCTGAAGAGGACTTTCGCCGGCATGGAATTCGTACCGCCGCAATACACCGATTTCGATGTGAGCGGCAATCGTGTTTCGGATCGTCGCGGCGATTCACTACAACAGGCCGTCGTATTCGTTCGTCATGTACTGACGTGTTCGATGTACGACCTTTGGACGAGGAAGAATTTAATCTCATGAATGCCGATCGCCTTCCGGGAGGCTTTCCTCCCGACATCGCTCAAACGTGGGCTGCGTTGCAGGCGCAATTGCCTATCCGCCCCATTCGTAACGAACAGGACTACGAGATCATGGTGCGTCTGGCCAACTCGTTGTCCGATCAACTCACCGGTAACGAAGGAGAGCCGCTGAGCGATCTCTTTGCGATCGTTTCGGAACTGGTGAGAACCTGGGAAGTACATAACGTGACGATTCCTAAAGCGGAGCCGCGCGAAGTGCTGCGGCATCTGCTGGAAACGCACGGGCTCAAGCAGAAGGATCTGATCGGGATCGCGTCGCCGACCGTGGTGAGCGACATTCTTGCGGGGCGTCGTGCCATCAGCAAGAAAGTGGCGAAGGCGCTGGCGGTCAGGTTTCAGACGGATGTAAGCGCGTTTTTGTAGTGGCGAAGCGGGGCCGTCGCGGTGGGTTGCCGCGGGGGTCCTGCTTTTGCTGATTCAAAGATCAAGCATCTAGTGACTCCCGACACCAGGTTCCGTCACCTTTCAGCGTCTCAACCTTCTTGCTCTCATAGTCGTAAAGCAACCACTGCTCGTCAGATCGTTCGCCTTCGTTCAGATAGGGCCATGTTGCAAGCTCTCCGCCAAGATCAAATCGAAAGACCGTTTTTACATTTTGCGGTACGACTTCCACCGAGAGCAGAATTTGTCCGTCGAGATGTTGCAGCGCGTCATTGATGGCTCCGTCTGACGCCTCGTTGTCGGCAAGCCATACGCCGTTCGAGCAGATGGTCCAGTTGCACATATGGATCCAAAGGTGCCATCGTCCGGATACGATTACTCTACGGCGATTTGCCAACTCGCGGACATCAGGCGACGCCGATCGAGACAGATGGGGTTCGCTAATCTGAAGGTGTGGATATCCGTACTCCATGGTGATGAATGATCCGACGCCCTTGCGCACTTGCCAGACGTGCAGGCCGCAGATATCCGAAAAAGCATTAGTTATCTTGTCGCGCAACATGGCTTCGCCTAATTATCGGTCGGACAGAACATATCCCAACGAAGATATCCAAACCCGAACCCAATTCCTATGCGACGCATCATCACGTAACGTAAAAACCTCCTCGCAAAACCAGCCCGAAAAGCAAAAAGAGCGCACCATCGGTGCGCTCTTTTTTGCCAACCAGAAACAACCCGACCCTACCGCTTGATCCCCGTATCCAGCGGATCCGCCGCCGAATAGTTATACGCATAAGCGTAGTCATACGTGCCGTTCTTATTGTGACTCTTCAACGGCACCGCATTCATCACGCCACCCACCACGCGAGCCCGCGCGCGCCGCAACTTCTTCAGCGCATCGGCAACGTGCCCTTCGGTGTGCGCACCCGCACGCATCACCAGCACCGTCGATCCCGCCAGATGCGCGATTACCGCGGCATCGGCCACCGCGAGCAAAGGCGGCGTATCGACGATCACCAGATCGAACTCCTGTTCGAGTCGCGCGAGGATTTCACCGAAGCGCGACGACGTGAGCAGTTCCGACGGATTCGGCGGATGCGCGCCCGACGAAATGAAGTGCAAGCCTTCGACTCCGGTCGAACGCGCCGCCGTTTCCAGATCGACCTGGCCGGTCAACAGTTCGGTCAAACCACCTTGCGGCGAGCGGCCGAGATATTGCGCGAGCCGGCCGCGTCGCAAATCGGCGTCGATCAGCAACACCTTCTTGCCGGATTCCGCGAGTAGCGCCGCGAGGTTCGCGCACAGGAAGCTTTTGCCATCGGACGGTGCCGGGCTCGTAATCGCGACGATGCGATTGGGCGCGTCGATCAAACCGAACTGCAACGTGGCGCGCAGTCCGCGCAGACCTTCGACTGTCGTATCGTACGGATGCGTTTTCACCAGCAGCGGGCGGGTCGCAGCCTTGCCCGAATGAATCACGGTTTGCGTCCCCACGGCTTCAGAAGCAGCACCCGGTCGCAGCCGTTGCATGACACCGGCAAGCGTGCCCGTCGCGCCTTGCACTTCGCTAGGCGTCGAGCGCGGCGCGGGCAGGGCGGCCGTGCGCATCGCACTCAACTGACGGTCACTGCGCGCCTGTTCCGGGCTATACGAAATCGAGCCGAAAATCGGCAACTGGAAACGTCGTTCGACGAACTCGGGATCGGCCACGCCGGTGAAGAACGTGCGGCGGCAGAACGCAAACAGAATGCCGCCGATCACGCCGAGCACCGTACCCGCCGAAATCACCAGCGCCGACTTCGGACGCACCGGTTCGGACGGCAACAACGCGTCGTCGAGAATGTGCACGTTGCCGACCGTGCCGGCGCGTGAAATCGACAACTCCTGGGTCTTGTTCAGAATCGCGACGTAAATATCTTCCGCGACTTTGGCGTCGCGTTGCAGCGCGACCGCATTACGTTCCGACGTCGGCAGCGCATTGAAATGGCTGTCGAACTTCGTCTTCTCGTCGGCGAGCACGGCGAGTTGCGCATCGATCTGCTGGATCTCCTGGCTTGCCGGGGTGAAGCGCTGCAGCAGTTGCGCACGTTGGACACGCAGCGTGGCGATCTGCTTTTCGTAATCGATACCGCCGGAGAGATACGCACCGGCTTCCTGCGTCGGCTGGAACGAACCCACCTTCGACTGATAGTTCGACAACGCAGTCTCGGTACGCTTCACTTCCGCGCGCAGATGCGGCAGTTCGCTATCGAGGAAGGTCAGCATGCGGTTCGCTTCTTCCTGAGCGCGTTCGGTGCGTTGCGCGAGGTACGAGGCCGCCACGGCATTCACGATCGCGGTGATGGCATGCGGGTCCGTACCCGTGTACGACAACTGCACCATACCCGTATCGTGACCTTTCTCTCCCACTTGCAGGCCGTTCGCGAGCGCGGATACGGCATCGAGCTGGTTGAAGCGGGTCACGTAGAACTCGGTGCCTGGACGCGCGACCAGCGTTTTGACCAGCAACGTCACGCCGTTTCCGCTAGCGGTCTGACCGGCCACGCCGCTCAGCAAGCGCTGGCCGAATGCATCGCTAAGCTCGTAGCGATGATCGTCGAGCGCGTGCAAAGTCAGACGCGCGCCTTCGAGCGCCTTGGGCACCGAGATCGAATCGACCGCGAACTCTTCGCCGCCCCACGCATACGAACGCATGCCGAACGCGGCGCCTAGCGGATGACCCGGATGCGCGAACAGCGTCGAGATCTTGCCGAGCACCGGCATCGTCTTCGCCGAAGTGCTGAAGTTCAGCTTGAACTGCTCGACCACGGGCTCGACCACCGCACGGCTGCGGATCACTTCGATTTCCGCATCGGTGCGCAGCGGCGCCGTGGCCGGCAGCACCGAAGGCGCATTCTGATTCTGCGTGCCGCCGGTGTTGCTGCTCTGCGTGTCGATCTGCAGCAGCGCGTCGGCGGAATAGATCGGCGTGGCGAGCTTGGTGTAGATCACCGCCGCGAGAATCACGCTTGCGGCAATGCCGATCACCCAGCCGATCTGATCGGTGACCATCCGCAGCAGGTCGCGCATCACGGCGTCTTCTTCGCTACTGGGTGCCGGTCCATGTTCCAGCATGTCGTAGGTGCTCATAGCGTTACTCCGTTGCGTTCATGCGCATCGACACGTCGACCCGCGGCAATCGTTCTGATAGTCATGTTGTGGTCCTCATGAGAAGCGGATTGCGCCGATTGCTCAGCGCATCGCTTCCTGCCATGCCCCGCGCATTGCGCGTAAACCGACTCGCCATTTGCGAAAAGCGAGTGCCGCGCCGCCGCGTTCGAATGCCAACGACAATGCGCGCAGGAACCCCGGGTCCGCACGATCGCCGATCAGCGTCGAGTAAGCGACGAACGCCCATCGGCCTGGCGGCGTCAGGTATTCGCACATGATGAGTCGGAGATTGAAAGACGCGTTATAGAAAGCCGCGTCGTTGAAAGTAAAGCGCTGGTCTTCATCGCTGCGTTGCGCCGGAAAATGTTCCACCAGCAGCGACGGGTCGTAAATCAGCGTCCAGCCGCGCCGTTGCACGTCCAGACTGAAGGCCATTTCGCAGTGAACCTGTGCGCCGGTGCCGCGCAGGCGCGCGTCGAAGCGCAGCGTGCCGATTGCCGCGCGGCGCCATGCCATGTTCACGCCCTTGAGCACCTGCACCTCGCGCGCCGAACCGTGGCCGATGTGATGGTTGCCGATGGTCCGGCCATACCAGCGCACGAGGCCGACGCGCAGTTTCTGTCCCTGCAGGATGCCGTTGCGTTCGTGCACGATGTCGCGTCCGCCGATGCCGCCGAGCGACGCATCGCTCTCGAATGCGCGAGCAATGCGCGCGATCCAGTCGGTATGCGGCGCGGCGTCGTCATCGGTAAAGCAGAGTACGTCGCCCGTCGCGCTGTCGATGCCGCGGTTGTACGCGGCCACCACGCCGGGCCGCTCGACCAGCACCAGACGGCGACGCGAATCGGCACTGTGCATATCGTGCGTGCGCAGCCAGTCGAGCGTCGCGTGGTCGTCGTGTCGCGCAATCACGATGATCTCGTCGGCACGGCGTTCCTGTGCGGCGAGCGCAGCGAGGCAGCGCGCCAGATCGGCGGTGCGCCGGTAAGTCGGCACGATGACGGAGACTTTCAAGGACGGGTTCCGGATGGGCATGATCAGAATGCGTTGCGGCCGACGAAGCCCTTGAACACCGTGATGAACACGATCTTCATGTCGAACCAGAACGACCAGTTATGGATGTAGAAGAGATCGAACTTCACACGCGCTTCCATCTTCTCGACTTTGGTCGTGGCGCCACGGTAGCCGTTCACCTGAGCCCAGCCGGTAATGCCGGGCTTGATCCGGTAGCGGTGCATGTAGCCGTACACGCGATCCTTGTAGAGATCGTCGTGTTCGATCGCATGAGGACGCGGACCGACCACGGACATCTGACCGAGCAGCACGTTCAGGAACTGCGGCAGTTCGTCGAGACTGGTGCGGCGCATGAAGCCGCCGAGTTTCGTGATGCGTGAATCGTTGCGTGTCGCCTGCGTGATCTGTCCGTGCGCTTCGCGATGCACGCTCATCGAACGGAACTTGTAGATGCCGAACGGCTGACCGTCCACGCCTTTGCGCGTCTGGCGGAAAAACACCGGACCGGGCGAGCCCAGCTTGATGCCGATAGCCAGCGCGATGAACACGGGCGCGAGCGCAATGAGCGCGGCCGCCGCGAACAGCCGGTCGAAGATCAGCTTCGGCCACATTTGCGGCGACGACAGCGGCGACGCGCTCAGGTTGAGGGTCGGCAAACCGACCACGTCGACCAGTGCGTGATTAAAAAGCGAGAGGCTGCGTACATCGGGAATGAAGCGCAAATTCACAAAGTCGTTTCTGAACATGTGCGTGAAGCGATAGATCGTGCGCTCTTCGGATAACGGCAATGCCAGCCAGATTTCATTGATTTTCTCTGCACGCACCCTGGCGGCGAACGCGTTCAGGTCGGTCAGAACCGGCAGGCGGTTCGGACGCTTGTGATCCTGACCAGCTTCGTCGAAGCCGCTAGCGTCGAAGGCGTAACTGGTGTCGAACAGGCAAACTGTTCGGAAGCCGGCTTGCGGCGCATGCTCGAGGTGAGCCAGCAGCGTGCGCGCGAATCCCGGTGCGCCGACGATCGCCACCGTGCGGAAGTTGAGTCCGCGGCGACGCACGACGCGCAGTGCGAGATGCACCGTACACTTCGTCGCGACGATCAGCGCGCCGGCAATCAGCGTCGAATAGCCGAGCCACAAACGCGACACCGCATCCATGCGATGCAACGTGAACGCCAGCAGGAGCGCGGTGGCGACCACCACGAGCCATGCACCGACCACGCGCGCCAGTTGCGCTACCAGTGGCTTGCCGCGCCATGCTTCGTACACGCCGAAGGCCGGAAACAGCAGCAGTACCAGTACGCAATTGAAAGCGATCAGGAGCCGTTCGATATCCGATAAAGCGACCGGCGTCGCGAAGCGCATCCGGTGAGCGAGCAGACCGCCCGCGATCACACAGAGCGCGTCGACGCAGCGCGCAGTATTCCTGAACATGGTTGATTCTACCTAGTAGCCAGATGAAGCCTGGCTTATTCGACGGTTTCGGCTTGACGCAGACGCGGCAGCAGGCGGTCGAATTCGCGTTTCACGAGGCCGTAGCATTCGCAGGCACGTGCTTCGAGACCCTTGCGGTCGAGGATTTTGATGTGGCCGCGGCTATGGTGAATCAGGCCTTCGTCGTGCAACTTGCCGGCTGCTTCCGTAATCCCTTCGCGGCGCACGCCGAGCATGTCGGCGATCAGTTGCTGGGTGACCGTGAGGTCGTTCGATGCCACGCGATCCACTTCGATCAGCAGCCAGCGGCACAGTTGCTTGTTCAACGCGTGATGACGATTGCACGCGGCGGTCTGTGCGACCTGCGTGAGCAGAGCGTGCATGTACAGCAGCATCAGGCGGCGCAGGAAGTCCGAGCGGCCGAACTGCTGCTTGAGTGCCTGGGCGCTCATCCGGTAAGCGAAGCCGGCGCATTGCACCTGCACGCGGTTCGGCATGGTTTCGCCACCGGTCAGAACCGGTACGCCGGTCATGCCTTCACGGCCGACCGCGGCAATTTCGACCGAGCTGCCATCTTCCATCGTCGAGAGCATCGAGATGATGGCGGTAGTGGGGAAGTAGACGTGATGAATGCGTTGACCGGAGTCGCACAGCAGTTGCTCGTTGCGTAGATGGACCAGTTCCAGATGGGGAGCTAGCGCTTGCCATTCGTGGGACGGCAGTGCGCCGAGCAAATGGTTTCCGTGCAGATCGGATTGGAGTGTCAACATGATCGGTCCTCGCATGGGGCCACGCGCTGCGCGGCTCCTGTTTTTTGATCCGATGCCTGCATCCTTGATTTAACAAATGCTGCCTGGCTAGCAGCGTGGATGAACAGGATCGGCCCCGTATTGGCCTTTTGCACTGCCGCGATTTCTTCTCTAACCCGTAGCGGCGATGCGATGTTGCAATCTCCTATTAGCGAGGAGCGTGCCAATGGCAGGGAAAACCAGCACTGGTGCGGCGCAGCGCACATAGCCTTAGCGCCGTGCGAAGCCAATTGATGCTTTTTGTTTCATTTATGTACAACGCATGAGAGTGAACCCGCCCGCGGCCCGGGTATTTTTGTTCGAGGCAAGTCGTTGATCGGATTGGGATGACAACTGCCTGGCAGCGCTTTCGGGCACCCGTCTCAAGTTTGCATCACGCATATTCGGCGCGTGGCGACAGGGCGTCCGCGATGTGCCGGAATTGATTCAGAACTGTTCTATGGGTTGGGTGCGGTGCCGCACGGAGTGCCGTTTTATCGTAGGAACCCAGCCTTCGAAGCCCTCGACGAATCGTCGGACCAATGCGATGGATTCGCTCAACGCGAGGTTTTACGCGGCTTGCGAAGGGATAGCCAGATCGTGGCGGACAGTCAGCCATAAAACGTGGCCGATATCGCATTGACTGCGCGTACTTCACCGCACGGCGCCAGCTTTGTTGCATTGGCGTTAATCGCAGAGTTGGATGCGGACACAACTATCCTGGAAAATGGGATACGCGGGATCAACGCGATGATTCGTTTCTGATCGGGCGGCAGATGAAACCAGTCGCGTGCCGCGCGAAAGTGCGGGTCATTGATATGAACGAAGCGTGCGAAGCGCTTCGCTTCGACGACGAGCTGCCATTGGTCGCCCGTGCGCTCGACGCTCACGATGAGACCGAGGTCGTGCCGCTCGACCGCACGACGCTCGGGCAGGTGAAACGCTTCTGAAACGATGTTGCCCGTCGTCGCATCGCGAAGTGTTGCAATCGTGACATCGTGCGCGCGCGGACCGAAGCGATAGGCGTGCGTGAAGTCGAAGAATCGTCCGAGCAATGCCGCGGCGCTGAGGCGTTGCGCGCTGCGTGGCGGCAACTCGATCGGCTCGCTGGCGGACACGACCTTGACACAACCGTCGCGCAGGCAAACCAGATCTAGTTGCGCGTGCAACGTTTGCGCGCGTTCGTTCAGCAGATGCAGATCGAGCCCGTTGAGGCCTTCGTCGGTGATGCCGAGGTGGATGGGTTGCAACGTTTGCGCGAGCCCGTGGTAGGCGCTTTTAGGCCGTCCTGTTGCGTCTATCAAGCCCCAGCCAGCGCCCGCGCGTAGATCCTGCCATTGCCAGACCAGCCCGCCGGCGCAACTCGAGCCGTTGCGGCGCCATTCGGCGAACACCTCGGTCATCAACTCGGCGACCACGGCGCGCGAGAGGTCGAGGTAACGTTCCGGGTCTTCATAGCGCAGCCGTGCCGGCTGCACGCCGTAAAGCGTCTGAAGATAGTGATCGCGCACGTCGTCGAAATCCCACCCCGCGCCGGGGTCGCGCGGCACCGCCGCTTTCCAGCGCGGGTCGTGCGGATGAATCGTGCCGAGCGCTTCGTGCAGTGTCACGTCGTCGGGCACGTTGGCGAAGGCCAGGCATTCGGCGGCAAATCGCACCTGCGAACGGCGCACGTCGTCGAGCGGTCGTTGATATGCGCCGACACCGTAGTAATGGCTGATGCCTTCATCGGTGGAAAACGGCCACGTGCCGCCCGAAGGCGAATTGCCGACATACGGTACATCTGACCTTTCTTCTGCAACGACTGTGGGCAGCAATTCGGTAAAGATGGATTGCGCGCGCATCTCGGCGGGCAAGCCGAACATGGCTGCCTGCTGATCGACCTCGCTGCCGCCGCACAACACCGCGAGCGACGCGAAGCGACGCGTGCGAATCAGAAACTGCCGCGCTTCCGTTTCGACCGACGCGCGAAACGCAGCGTCGTTGGGATAGTCGAAATTGGCCAGCGCAAAATCCTGCCAGACGAGAATGCCGTATTCGTCGGCAAGGGCGTAGAACAGGTCGGACTCGTACACCATCGTGCCGCCCACCCGCAGCATGTTCATGCCGGCCTCGCGGGCCAGCGCGAACGCGTTGCGCAACTGCGCCTCGCTGCCGGCCAGCGTGACGAGGTCCGCGCTGGTCCAGCAGGCGCCGCGACAGAACACCGGCGTGCCGTTCACGTGCAGCGCGAAGCCTTTGCCGTCCGCGCCGCGATCCACGTCGAGTTGACGAAAGCCGACATTGCCCAGCGAATGGCGCACGGCTGCGCCATCGTGTTCGTCGACGGCGAGCGTCAATGGATAGAGCACGGGCTCGCCATGGGTATGCGGCCACCAGCGTTGCGCGTCCGGCACGCGGACGGTGCCGCTCACTGTGTACGGGTCGTCCCACTGCAACGCCGCGACGACCGGGCCGCATTGCAACGAAGCCTCACACGCGGCGGTGTCGTGCGGTTTCAGAAAACGGAGCGTGAGCGAAACGGTTCCGGCGTCGCCATCGAGCCGAGTCCTCAGGTCGATCGTATCGAATCCGTGCGGGGCGTCGCTCAGCATCTCGACAGGACGCCACGGGCCGACGGCATGGACCGACGGACACCAGCCCGGCATGTGCCCGAGCAGCGTCGTGCGCACGTTGCGCAGCGTGGGCGGCGACACGAGGCGCGGACGCCAGCGGGCGCGAGATCTTTTGGCGGCCAGTGCCGGCGTCAGCGAACGGAAGCAGAGTACGAGCGCGGTACTGCCGTTCAGTGTCACGTCGAGATCGTGCGACACGAACATCGAGTCGGAGTCGAGACGTTTGGTACCGTCCACCCACACCTCGCAAATCGTGGCGAGTCCGTGCAGGCGCAACCGCCGATGGCCACTGCCGCCCAGCGCCAGTCGATACCAGTGGTCGTCGAGCGCGAGCGGTGCAGGGTTGGCGATATCGAACGAGCCGGCATCGCGGCGAGCGCTCGCGACGGTGCCAGGCACCATCGCGGCAAGCCAGCCTTCGGCAGGCAGACCGGCAGGCGATTCGTACGCGGCGGGCGGCGTGCTCAGGCATTGCCAGCCTGTATCGAGACGCTGCGGCCACGGACTGGCTGCAGCGAGGTCGAGCACATCGTTCGTATTATCAGTCGTTTTATCCGCCACCAAATCCAGCGTCGTTGCTTGCACGGCGAGTTCCAGATGAGTCCTTCAAAGCCGCCACATCGTCTCGAAGCACGGCTTCACAGCACGAGCGCGGCGAGCGGCGGCAAGGTTTTTTCGTAAGCGCGTTCGAGCATGTCGAAACAGTCTTCGCACAGATCGCGGCGCCCGCGCGCGATCGCGCGCACGAGCCGGAACTGCATCACCATCGACTCCGACGCGATGCTCTGTGCCGACGCGGTAATCAGCGAGGGAATCTCGAAGCCCTGCACGCTGAGCCAGTTCAGATATTTCGCCAGCGACTCGAAATTCGCGCCTAGTTGCCGCATCAGGTTGAACGCGTACAGATGGAAATACGGTTCGCCCCGTTCGAGCAGCGTCTCCAGATGCTCGGGAAACGCGGCCCGCCATGCGGAGATCGGGTTTGTCAACGGCCGCCGGCTCAGATGCGCGCACAACAGTTCCGCCGAGGTTTCGGCAAGCGCGGTGCCTTCGAGCGCGGGGCGCGTCTGCTTGACGAATTCCGCGTAGGGGAACAGCAGGTCGGCCTGCTGGGCGAGATGCGGCAGCTTGCGAAACACGCCGTCGTAATCGTCGCCGTCCAGCACGTAATAGCCGGTGTTATGAAAATAGCCCAGCCGCCGCGAGTCGGGATCGATGAAATCGATTCCGACCGTGGTCTTCGAATGCTCGCGCCGGTACGACGTCGCGCGCGTATCCGGCAGGTAATGCGCATCCACTTCCACCAGCACCGTATTGCCGCGGCGGGTCTGGGTCAGCACGCGCGCTTCGAGCGAATCGTAAATGGCAAGCTCCTGCGCTTGCGTGCCGTAAAGCTGTTCGAGGTCTTCGAGCGGAAACTTGAAAAACGTGAACTGGTCTCCCTCGAAGTCCTGCGTAACGGTAAAGCCGAACGCCGCGCGCGGATCGAGCCCGTAAGCATGCAGCACTTCGATCCACACATCGATGTAGCAGTTGGTCTCCTGCCACACGCGCTCGCCGCGATGCAAAACATGCGGCACGTGCTCGCGCTGGCGCGCTTCCGGTGTCACCACCGGAGCGCTATGCGGCGTCGCCAGATGCAGACGTCGCGGCGTGGGCAAGGCGGAAAGCGTGCCGGGCGGTCGCGGCGTCGGCGATGGGTTCATGCATCGGCTCCGGCGTCGGCGGCCGCAGCGAGCGTCGACGTGTGCGTTGCCATACCCTGCGCAACGATTCCGGCGGTGTCTCCCCACAGCAGCGCGCGCACGTCGTCCGGCCACGCGTTCACGTCGAACCCGTGATGGCGGAACAGCGCCAGCGTAATGCGCTCCATGCCGAAGCCGACACAACCGGTATGCGCGACCGCGCCGTCGTCGCATTCGATCTTCCAGATCGCGCCGAAGTGGTCCATGTGATAGTTGAACGACAGGCACGCGGTTTTGCTGTCGGGGTTCGCCACCGGAATCAGCAGTTCGAACTTGAGCGCCTGCGCACGCTGACTGTCTGCAATGATCTTGCCGCCGCGACCGAAGAACGGATCGTTGGCGAGGTCCACTTCGACCGGCAGTTGCAGCAGCGTGACCAGCAGCGAGCCGCGTTCGATCCACATCTGACGGAACGCCATCACCTGTTCTGCGTTGCCGAGGCGCACGTATTCGCGCTGGCGGAACATCTGCATCCGGCCCGGATCGAGCGACGGTTCGTGACGGAAGCAGTACGACATCACGTCGATGGTGCGGCCGTCTTCGGGCAACGGACCGCGCCGCGCCATCACCGGATAGATCGGATAGCACGCGGCCGGCGTCAGTACCACGCGGGTCGGCTTCTGCTGCTCCATCCATTCGTCGCTGCGGTCGTCGTCGCTGTCGGTCATCGCGTCGTCGAGCGCGCGCAGCAGACGGCGGTGGCCGCCGTCGTTGCCGCAGAACGAGTGGATCGTGCCGGCGAGCGTCGGGAAGCTCTTCAGATATTCGCTGTCCTCGAAGTCGGTACGGCGCATGGCCGGCGGAAAGCGCAGCACTTCGGGCGCCTGGTCCGCGCCGAGGTGCGTGATCGCCACGTTGACGCGCTCCAGCACGTCTTCGAATACCTGACTGCGGCCGTACAGACCGTCCTCACCGGTGTCGATCAGCAGACCCGCGGCGAGCAGTTCGTCACGGAAGGTCGGTGCCGCCGCGGCCACGGGTGCCGTGGCGCTGGTGGAAGTGTCGGTCGTGTCGGTCCCCGCCGTCGCGAGCGCGGCGATATCGGTCATCGTGTTCATCTCAAACTCTCCCCGGTGCGGCTGGTCGTTGCGCGAGCAACAGGCTCGCCGTGTTATTTGCGATGCGGTCGTTGTTGATCATCAGCGGCGCGGAGTACAGGTCGCGCAAATGGCGCCCGACGCTGTACGGCGTGCCGTTGCGATAGCCGGCCATGCCGCAGATCATCAGCACTTCCTGCACGACCTGCAGCGCAGTGGTGGACATACTGGTCTTCAGCGTGTTCATGTCGGCCGCGAAGCCGAGTTGCGCGGCTAGCGGCGCGTCCGCTTGCGCGGCGCCCCGGCGTGACAGGCTCGCGGCTTGTGCCGCGGCGAGCGCGCCGGACACGCGCGCCTGCATCATCTGCAGCAGACCGACCGCTTCCGACAGGCGCACGCCGCCTGGCGGCAGCGAACCCGGTTTGGCGCGTGCCTGAGCGCGAAAGAAGGCCTTCGCGCGATTGACCGCGTCGCCGGCCACGCCGGTCCACACGGAGGCCCACAACGTGTGCGAGACCGGCAGCATGGTCTGATCGGCGATCTCGGCAAACGGCGCGGGCAGGATCTGTTCGGCCGACCCGCTTGCGACGAGGCGGAAGCCTTCGCTGCAGGTGCCGCGCATGCCCATCGAGTCCCAGCCGCCGCGTTTTTCGAGTTGCGTGTCTTCGCGCAAGGCGACGATCAGTACCTGATCGGCCGCAGGCGATTCAGCGGTGCGACGCGCCGTGACCAGAATGCCGTCGGCATGGGCGCCATACGAAATCGTCGGCGCGAGCTTTTCGATTTTGAAGCGCTCACCGTCGAGTTCGACCGCACACGCACTGGTGCGCATGCTGCCGCCGATGGTCTCTTCCGAAGTCGCCGACGCGAGCAGCCACTGATGCTCGACCAGTTGCGACATGAAACGCCGGTGCCATGCGGCGGTGCTGCCATGTGCCTCGATGCAGGCCACCTGAATCTGGTGCATCGCGAACACCATCGCGGTGGACGCACAACCCTGCGCGAGTATTTCGCAGAGCGCGCCGATGTCGGCCAGCGACAGTCCCGCGCCGCCGAGCGCGAGCGGCACCATCACCGAAAGCAGGCGCTCGCGTTTGAGCGCCTCGAAGGCTTCGCGTGGAAAGCGGGCTTCGCGATCCACCGCATCGGCGAATTCGGCGGCCACGGCCGCGCAACGCTGCGCGGCCGCGCGCCAGCCGGATTCGGTTCCGACTGCCGTCAGCACGACGGCAGGATCGTCCGGCGGCAAGGCCGGATCGGCCTGCGGCGCCGCGAGGGCGACCGCATCCAGCAGCGGGGCGTTCATGCGGCCGCCTTCGCCTGTTGCAACTCGGTGACGGCGGCCGCCATCGCGTCGATGCTGGAGAACAGGCGCCGCGTCAGCAGACGATCGGGAATCTCGATGTCGAATTCATCTTCGATGGCCAGCATCAGATGCACGGTCGCGAGCGAGGACAGGCCGGCCGCGTAGAGGTCCGCGTCGTCGGCCAGCGTGTCCGGCGAGACGTCCAGACGGGCCGATTCGGAAAGGATGCGTCGCAATGCAGTTTTCATGGTGTGGTGCCCCCAAATGGTCAACGGTCACTTCGGTAGTCCTGGCATCGGGCACGTCTGCGTGGTGGATTGTTTGTGATTCATCGCAGCGCCCGACGACAACCCGGCACATTCACGGGAACGACGCAGCGCGGGGCGGTTGCGTCTTTCCGGGTTCGAGCAGGCCGTTTCTGCTGGCTCGCTGCGAGGCTTTGTGCCGATGACCCGTATTTAAGAATCGTCAACGCCTGGCGTCAGTGCGATGGCGCACGGAAACACGCGTTTCGCGGACGTACCGTGTAGCCAATGCAACGGGTCTGGCGTCGAGCCAGGCCGTCATCGTTGAAACTCCTGGACCGGTAGGGAACGTGATGAACTGGAAAACGCTGGAATTCGAGCAGCTTTCGGCGCGCGAGCTGTATCTCATCTTGCGGGCGCGCAGCGCGGTGTTCGTGGTCGAACAGTCGCATGTCTGTCTCGATGCCGACGGTCACGACGAACACGCATTGCACGTGTTCGCAGCCGACGACATGACGCGGCCTATGCCGATTCTCGCTTATGCGCGTGTGCAACCGGGCGATGCCGAAGACCCGGAGATCACCATCGACAAGGTGCTGACGAGCCCGTTGCGACGCGGCGACGGCACCGCCGAACTGCTGCTCGAACGGGTGCTGGAAGCGATTGCCGAGCGCTGGCCCGGTCACGCGGTGCGGGTTGCCGCGCCGCTCGGCTTGCGCGACTTCTATACGCAGTTCGGCTTTCGCAAGAGCGAAGGGCCTTACCTCGAGCATGGTGTGCCGTACATCGGACTGACGCGCCAGGTGCGCAGCAGTTCGACGCGCTTCGCTGCGTTGCGCCGGCAGCGCGACGGGGCGGAACTCGTCAACACGTTCGAATTGCTGTGATGGCGCGCGTACTCGTTACCCCTTCGTCGGCGCGCTCCGCCATGACCACTGCCGGCGCGTCGCGCCGGACCCAGGTCGACGCGGTGCCGGCTGCCGTGCGTGCGAGGCTTGCTGCGCTGGCGCGCGGCGGCGATGCTTCCAATGCGTCCAGCAGCGCGAAAAAAGGTCTGCGCCATCCACTGCGCGCACCGTTGCTGCTGTTCGCCGTGACCCTGGGACTCGTGCTGCTGCATCAGGGCAGGCTGGTCGAAATGTTCTTCCCGCTCGGCGCCTTAGGCGTCGCTGCGTTCCTTTACTGGCGCTCGCCGGCGCATTACGTCGGCTTCGTCTGCTGGCTGTTCTTCCTGACTCCGGAAGTGCGCCGGCTGGCCGATTTCGTCGACGGGTCGTTCAATCAGCAGAGTCCGATCATGGTCGCGCCGTTGCTCGCCGTCGCGCTGACGGGCCTGACCTTGCTCAAGCACCTGCCGATGCTGGGTCAACGCCGCGCCGCGCCGCTGGTGCTGATCGTGATCGCGCTGCTGTATGCGTACATCGTCGGCATGGCCCAGGTCGGCCCGGCTGCCGCGACCTATACGCTGATCAACTGGCTTTACCCCGTGCTGCTCGCGTTCTACATGACGGTGACGTGGCGTCACTATCCCGACTATCACCGCGTGCTGCTGAAAACCTTTGTGTTCGGCGGCCTGCTGATGAGCGCGTACGGCCTGCTCGAATTCGTTTCGCCGATGCCGTGGGACGCGTTCTGGCTGGTGGCCTCGAAGATGGAATCCGAAGGCCAGCCCGTGCCGTTCGGCATGCGCGTGAGCAGCACGATGAATTCGTGCGGCCCGTTCGCGGTCACGCTGATGACGATCCTGATCATGTCGCTCGCCGCGCGCGGCCGCACGCGCATCGTGCTGGGCTGCGTCGGGGTTCCCGTGTTGCTGCTGACGAGTGCACGCAGCACGTGGGGCGGTTTCGCGATTGCACTGGTGTATCTGTTCGCGATGCTGCCCGGCAAGAGCCGTGTGCGTTTGTTGGCCGGCGTGCTCGGGCTCGCCGTGATGGCCGCGCCGCTGCTGATGATCGACCAGATTGCCGACCCGGTCCTGCAGCGTTTCAGCACCGTGCAAAACCTCGGTCAGGACAACAGCTTCCAGGCGCGCACGGAGTTCTACAAGAGTTTCATGTCGTCGGCCTTGACCGACATTGCCGGGCAGGGGCTCGGCACGACCGGCCTCGGCTCGCGCCTGTCGGACGACAAGTCCGCCCCCGCAATGGCCGATTTCGATAGCGGCCTGATGGAAGTGCCGTTCGTGATGGGCTGGCCCGGCACGCTGCTCTACACCACCGGCGTCGTGATGCTGCTGTGGCGCGCGTATCGCGCGAGCCGCCAGCGCGCGGCCGACCCGCTGGCGACCACCGGCGTCGCCGTCGCCGTCGCGATCTTCGCCATGATGGTGTTCATCAACACGCTCACGTCGGTGTCGGGGATGTTCTTTTTTCTCGGTGTGACCTTGCCGGTGATTTCGCTGCGCTATGCACAGGAGAAGCACGGGCGGCAGGGGCTGTAAGCGGGGTTGTCACGCTGCAATAAAAAAATTCGTAGAACAAGGACCAAGGACCAAGCATGCGGATTCTCATCGTCACCCACGTCGTGCGTAGAAACGACGGGCAAGGGCGCGTCAACTACGAGATCGTGCAGGCCGCGCTGGCGGCAGGACATACCGTCACGCTGCTCGCCGCCGAAGCGGCCCCGGAGTTGGTGCAGCACCCGCGGGTGCGTTTCGTCCAGGTCGCGACCAGCCGGTTGCCGACCCGACTTCTGCAGTATCAGCTGTTCGCATGGCGCTGCGGCGCATGGATGCGTGCGCACCGGTCGGAGTTCGACGTGGTGCACGTGAACGGCTTCATCGCGTGGGCGCGCGCCGACGTCAACGCGGCGCACTTCGTGCACGACGGGTGGTATCGCTGCGGCTTCTATCCGTTCCGTCTGCTCGGCAGCTTCTATCACGCGTATCAGGTGCTGTACACGCTGCTGAACATCCATTGCGAAAAATGGGCGTTCCGTCATGCCGAGGTCATCGTCCCGGTTTCGCAGAAGGTGGCGGGCGAAGTGCGCGCGCTGGGCGGCAGCATCGCCGACGCGCGCATGCAGGTCATTCACAACGGCGTGGACGTCGACGAGTTCACGCCGGGTGCGCCCGAGCGCGCCCGCTTCAATTTGCCGGACGCGCCGTTCATGTTGCTGTTCGCCGGCGACCTGCGGATGTCGCGCAAGAACCTCGACACGGTGTTGCATGCGCTCGCGCATACCGCGCCGAACGTGCATCTCGCGGTCGCGGGGATTTTGCACAACAGTCCCTATCCCGCGCTGGTGGCCTCGCTCGGTTTGACCGGCCGGGTCCATTTCACCGACATGGTGATGGACATGCCCGCGCTGATGCGCTCGGTCGATGCGTTCGTGTTTCCGTCGCGTTACGAGCCGATGGGTCTCGTGTTGCTCGAAGCGCTGTCGGCCGGTTTGCCGGTCATCACGGTGCGCACCGCCGGTGGCGCCGAAGTCATCACCGCGGATAGCGGCATCGTGCTCGACGATCCGAACGATGCGCGGGCGCTCGCCGTCGCAATCGAACGCCTCGCCAACGAACCCGACTACGCACGCCAGCTCGGCGCCCATGCCCGTGAAGTTGCGCGCAGCCTGAGCTGGGAGGCGATGGCCGAACGCTATCTGTCGGTCTATGAACAGATCCATGCGCGCCGCGCGCCCGAGGCGCTGCCGGCCCGCTGCTCAACCGCATCGGTGGAACTATGAATTTCGCGTCAATCGACTCACCCGGCGACTCACCCGGCGACTCGCCAATCGACTCGCTGCAAATCGGCATGCACTGGTTCAACGAACGGCCGGGCGGTCTCGACCGCATGTTCAAGTCCCTGATCGATACGCTGCCCGCGCAGGGTGTCAACGTGCGCGGGATGGTGGCGGGCAGCCCGAACGTGTTCGATGCGTCGGGCGGCCGCGTGCTGGCTTTCGCCGGTGCGCAGGAGCAACTCGGCACCCGCTTGTGGGGTTCGCGCACCCAGTCGCGCGTGCTCAGCGCGGCGAAGATGCCGGACGTCGTCGCGTCGCATTTCGCGCTCTACGCGGCGCCGACGGCGGGCGTGTTCCGGCGCGTGCCCAAGGTCGTGCATTTTCATGGACCGTGGGCGGCGGAATCGCATCCGGGCGGCGGTGGCGGCTGGTCGCGCGCGATGCGCATCGCCCTCGAACGCTTCGTGTATCGCGGCGCGACACGGCATATCGTGCTGTCGCAGGCGTTCAGTCAGGTGCTGCAGCAAACCTATGGCGTGAGCGAAGAAACCATTCGCATCGTCCCCGGTTGCGTCGATGTCGCGCAGCTGAATTCGCGCGCGACGCAGCGCCAGGCGCGTCAGCGGCTCGGCTTGCCGCACGACCGGCCGCAGGTGTTCTGCATGCGGCGTCTGGTGTCGCGCATGGGTCTCGAAGATCTGATCGACGCGATGGCGGTCGTCAAGCTGGCGGTGCCCGACGTGCTGCTGACGATTGCCGGCAAAGGTCCACTCGAAGCGGAATTGCGCGGGCGTATCGTGGCGCGCGGCCTCGAGGACAACATTCGCCTCGCCGGCTTCGTGCCCGATGCGAAAGTGCCGTTGTGGTATCGCTCGGCCGATCTCTCGGTGGTGCCGACCGTGGCACTGGAAGGCTTCGGCCTGACCACCATCGAATCGCTCGCGGCCGGTACGCCGGTGCTGGTGACGCCGGTCGGCGGCCTGCCGGAAGCGGTCGCGCCGTTGTCCGCCGATCTGGTGCTGGAGTCGGGCGGCTACAAGGCGATCGGCGAAGGCATCGTCGATGTGCTGCTGGGCCGTCGCACGCTGCCGGACGCACAGGCGTGCCGCGCCTATGCGCGCCGCCATTTCGACCGCCCGGTGATCGCGGCGCAGGTCGCGCACGTCTATCGCGAAGCGATCGGCGCGTTCTGATGCGCCGGTAATCATGCGACGTCCCGCACGAAAATCCATCGACCGTCTGGTGCTGGTCGCCGCGCTCGCGTTGCCGCTGGTGGTGCTGCTGGCCGCAGGCGGTTCGGGCTCGGGTGACGGCCGGCTGAATCCGGCCAGCGCCGCCGAAGTCGCGCCGGGCAATGCAAGCAACGCGAGCAACGCAAGCAACGCAGATGCCGACGGGTCCGGCGCGCCGCTGCAATATCGAACCTCGTGGGTCGGCAACACATGGGGTTTCGGCGATCACCGCTGGATGCAGATCGACGTGCAGGCCATTGCGGTCGCCGCCGACGGCGAGGTTTTCACCAACGCGCCGTGGGACGAAGCGGGCGGTGAACTGGGCCAGTACCGCGACGGCGATCTCGTGCGGCACGGCGGCGAATCGCATGGCTGGGGAATGATGGGCGGCGACGCAATCGCCGTGAACGACGAATACGTGTACGTCGCGCAAACCATGGTCAGCCTCGGCAACGAAGAGGCCAAACACCGGCCGTCGCCGCACGAAGGCGAAGAGTGGACCGGCGTGGCGCGTCGTAGTCGCGCCGACATCCGCGACGGCGTGCCGTTTGCAGGCCAGCTCAAATTTCCCGAAGGCAGCCGGCTCGCTTACCGGCTGATCGCGTCGTATCCGGCCAAAGCCGATTACGCGATCCGCGGGCTCGCGGCGGATAACCGGCAACTGTTCGTCTCCAACCCGCTCGATAACCGCGTCGAGATATTCGACGCGCAGACGATGCAGCCGGCGGGCAGCTTCGCCGTGACTGAACCCGGACGTCTCGCACTCGCGCCCGACGGCTCGTTATGGCTGATCGAAAAGAGCCGGACGGCGGGGCAGCAACGCGTGGTGCATCGTGCTCGCGACGGTTCGCCACTAGGCGACCTGACGCTACCGGCCGGCGTGGTGCCCGTGGACATCTCACTCGACGCACGCGGACGGTTGCTGATTGCCGATAACGGTCCGCGGCAGCAGGTTCTGATTTTCACTGCCAGCCAGGACGCCAGCGCCGGCATGCAACTCACGGCGAGCTTCGGCGAGCAGGGCGGTATCTATTCCGGTCGCGCCGGTGCCGTGGGACCGAGGCGCTTCAACGGCCTGACCGGCGTTGGCGTCGATCGTGCGGGCAACCTGTACGTCTCGATGAACGGCGCGGGACCGCGAACCTTCGGCGCAGGCCCGAGCACTTTCGACGGCGCGCTGCTCGAAAGCTATACGCCCGACGGCGCGCAACGGTTCAGCCTGCAGGGCCTGTTGTTCGTCGACGGCGCGCAGGTCATGGACGGTTCGCCGCCCTCCGTTTACAGCGGCAGCAAACGCTTCACGCTCGATCTGTCGAAGCCCGTCGGCCACGAATGGTCGTATGCCGGTTACACGGCCGACCGTTTCCGCTATCCCTACGATCCGTATTTCCATCTCTATCTGGGCGGCCAGCGCGGCATGCCGATGGTGCGCGAAGTGGGCGGCCACCGGCTGCTCTTCACGACCGACATGTACTCGTCGTTCCTGCGCATCTACCGCTTCGCCGACGATCGCGAAACCGCGATTCCGGCAGGCCTGTTCGCGCAGTCGCATATCGACGGCGCATGGCCGCCGCATCAGCCGGCGCATGGCGAATGGATCTGGCGCGACGTGACGGGCAACGGCGATTTCTCACCCGCCGCGTTCGATCAGCACGCCGCCAGTACCGATGCGCCGTCGCTGCGCGGCTGGTGTGTCGATAGTCAGGGCGGCGTATGGCAAGGCACCGAATCGCAGGGCATCCGCTATTTCCCGTTGCAGGGTTTCGACCGGGTCGGCAATCCGATTTACCGTTATTCGGCGATGCGGCAGTTCCCGATGCCCGCGCCTTTCAACCGCATCGCGCGGCTCAACTACTCGTCCGACAAGGACACGCTGTTCATCTCCGGTTCGACGCCGGCGCATCCGTTCGTGCAGGACAACTGGAACGGCGCCGGTTCGCAACTGGCGCGTTACGACCACTGGCGCAGCGGCAAGCCGGTGCTGCGCTACGTGATCGATCTGCCCGATCGCGGCAAACCCGACTGGCTGTCGATGAACGGCATCGCGGTGGCGGGCGCCTATGTGTTCGCCGTCGAAACGCGCAGCGCGATCGTGCACGTGTACGACCGCGAGGACGGTCATGAGATCGGCCGGCTTGCACCCGGCAAGGAAGTCGGCTCGGCGAGCGGCTGGACCGACGTGCCCGCGCCGATGACCGCATATCGCCTCGCCTCGGGCGAATACCTCGTGCTGGTCGAGGAAGACGCGCGCGGCAAGGTGCTGATGTATCGCTTCATGCCGCCGGCCCAGACGGCCAGCGCGTCTTCGTCTTCTTCGTCTTCGTCCTCTTTGTCTTCCACTCACGGCAACCACGTTGCAGCGAACCCATGAAAATCATCCATCTCGCCAATCATGCGCAGACAGTCGGCAACGGTATCGTCAACGTGATGGTCGATCTGGCGTGCCTGCAGGCGCGCGCCGGCCACGACGTGACGGTCGCCTCGGGCGGCGGCGGCTTCGAAACGCTGCTCGCGCGTCACGGCGTGCGGCACGTGCTGCTCGCGCAGTCGCCACGGCCCGCGCGTTTGCCGGCGATGATCGCCGGCTTCAACCGGCTCGTGAAGGACGTGGATCCCGACATCGTCCACGCGCACATGATGACCGGCGCGCTGGTCGCGCGCTTCGGCGTGTTGCGGCGGCGCTTCGCACTCGTCACGACGGTCCATAACGAGTTTCAGAAGAGCGCGTCGCTGATGCGGGTGGGCGATCGTGTGGTCACCGTCAGCGAGGCTGTCGCGGTGGCCATGGCGAATCGCGGTATCCCGCCGGCGCGTTTGAGCGTGGTGCGCAACGGCACGGTCGGCACGCCCCGGCTTGCGGATCGGCCGGAGACGTTGAAGGCGCCGCTCGCGCATCCCAGTATCGTGACGGTGGCGGGCATGTACGAACGCAAAGGCATTCGCGATCTGCTGCAGGCGTTTGCGCTGCTGCGCGAACGGATGCCGCAGGCGGCTCTCTATCTGGTTGGCGAGGGTCCCGATCGCGAAGCCATGCAGGCCTATGCCGTCGAACTCGGTCTCGAACAGCACGCGCATTTCGTCGGCTTTTCGGCGGATCCGCGTGCCTATCTCGCGCAGGCCGATATCTTCGTGCTGGCGTCGCATAACGAACCGGCGGGACTGGTGCTGTGCGAAGCGCGCGAAGCGGGTTGCGCGATCGTCGCGACGCGGGTGGGCGGAATTCCGGAGATGCTCGATGGAGGCGAAGCGGGTGTTCTGGTGCCGCCACACGCACCGGCAGCGATGGCCGAAGCCTTCGGCAAACTGCTGGGCGATCGCGAGGCTCACGCGGCGCTTGTCGCACGCGCCACGCAGAATCTCGAGAAATTCACCGTGCAGAGTGTGAGCGACGCGTATCTATCGGTTTATGAACGCACGCTCGCCAACTGCCAGCCGCGGCGCTTTGCGGATATGGTCACGCGGTTGGGGTAAGCGGGAAGGAAGGGTTGGTTGAATACCGGGCTCCACGGAGCCCGGTTTGCATTGGTAGCCTGAATCAGCCAGCCGACATCAGCTTGCCGAAGAACAGCGTCACGCGCGCCCACTGCTTGTAGACCACGCTGCGCAGTTCGCTCGATCCATGCAACGACATGCCCAGATTGGCGGCTGCCAGCAGCAGTGCGACGCCGACGAGCGTCGGCAGTGCGCTGATCGAATCGGCGAGTGCCAGCGCGACCAGCAGGAACATCAGATGCGCGAGCATATTGCGCACGATGGACCACACATGCAGTCGCGCGAACACCAGCAGCACACCGTAGTCGAACAGCGCCTTCAATACCACGACGACGCCTGCGCCCATGATGCCGAACCAGTGAATCCCGCCCCACAGCGCGGCGGCGAACACCGGCAACTCGAGCCAGCTGACGCCGGCTACGTAAGCGGGGCTGGTCTGCGCCTGAATCAGGATGCCGAGAATGCCCGACTGTCCGCTGAGCCAGACGCCCAGCACGAGCACGCTCGCCACCGGCGCGGCGGCCGCAACGGTCGGCCCGAGCCAGAGCAACAGGAACGGCTTCAGCGCGAACAGCGCGACGATCACGCAGGGCGTGAACGCGCCGTTCAGAAAAGCCAGCGCGCTGTGCGCGAGCGCGTCGGCATCCGCACGCGAAACGGCGGACAGACGCGGAAACAGTGTGCGCACCATCGCGGTCGGCAACAGGTTCAGGCGCGTGATGAGATTCTGCGGCGTCGCGTAATAGGTCACGAAGCGCGCGCCGAGCAGACCGCCGACGAGCACCCGGTCGAGCGTCGAGGCAATCATGCTGGCGCCGGAGAACAGCAGCATCCAGCGTCCGTAGCGGAACAGTTCGGCCATCACGTGCCATTGCGGCATGCGCACGCGGCCAATTCCGATCGCACGAAACGCGGCGGCGCCGAGCAGCAGTCCGCCGATCAGACGCGCGATCACCGCAGCGGGAATCACCACCGCCAGCGACGGCGAGAAGCAGAAGATCGCCGCCAGCGGCAACAGTTGAAACAGCGCGGTGCCGAGCGTCTGGTTGATGTTGAAACTCGTGAAGCGTTCCACTCCGTTGATCGCACCCGCGAACACCCACGACACGTTCGCGATGGGCACGGCAATGGCGATCCACGGCAGGCTCGCCATCACTTCGCGCTGGAAGGCCGGTTCGATCTTCACGCCATGCGTGATGTAGATGACCGTGCCGAGATAGATGAGCAGGCCGCCGACGATGCCGGTGCCCAGATTCATGAACCACGCGCTCCAGAAGATCCGTTCGATCGAGTCGTCGTCGGCGGCGCGCGCCCTGGAAATCTGGTTCTCGGTCGCGAGGCTGGTGCCGAGATCGAGCACGCTGAAATAGCCGATCAACGTCCACACCAGGTTGATCACGCCATAGCGCTCGACGCCCATCAGGTGGATGTAAGCGGGAACGGTGACGAGCGAGACGAAGGTCGGCGCAATCGCGCCGGCGAAATTGATGAAGATGTTCTTGACGATACTTCTTTCCATGGTGCTTTGTCCGGCGGCTGAAGTCAGGCAAGGATGATGTGCGATATTGCCCTGGCGGCCCGCGCGTCTATGTGGTTGGCCGTACAGATAGTCATGATCCGCCAGGGTTAAATCCGGGTCAGAGGCACGGATAGTGCCGCGGCGCGCTATTGCGCCAGACCATCGAACGGGGTTGAACCATGAACGCGCGGCTGATCTCCATCTGCATTCCCACCTGCAATCGGCCGGCCTTGCTCGAACAGGCGCTCGACAGTTGCGCCGCGCAGAACTGGGAAGAACTCGAAATCGTGATCGGCGACGACTCGCGCGACGACAGCGCCGAACAGGTCGTCGCGCGCTTTCGCGAGCGCAGCCGGGTGCCGGTCCGTTATGAACGCAACGTTCCGCGGCTCGGTCAGGCCGCCAATGTGAACCGGCTGTTCGCCCGCGCTCAGGGCGCGCGTCTCGTGCTGCTGCACGACGACGATCTGCTCGACGCTAGCGCGCTGACGCTACTCGACGCGTGCTGGACACGGCATCCCGATCTGACGGCCGCGTTCGGCAAACAGCGCGTGATCGCCGACGACGGCACGCCGCGCGCGCAAGCCACCGAAGCCCTGAACCGCGATTACCGCCGCGTGCCCGAACGGGCCGGCCGCCTGCCGGTTCCGGCGCTGGCCGGCATCGACCAGATGTTCCCCAATAACGGCTTCCTCGTGAACACCGAAGCGGCGCGACGCATTGCGTATCGCAGCGTCGAAGAGGTCGGCGAGGCCTGTGACTTCGACTTCGGTTTGCGGCTTTGCGTGGAAGCGGCGGGTATCTGTTTCGTCGACGAATTCGTTTCGATCTCGCGCGAAACCGCGCAGTCGATTTCGACCGATGCGTTGCCGGCGATGCATGCGTTCGCGCAATTGCAGGCGAGCCGCGTGCCGGGCGCCGCGCAGGCCGCGCGTGACGATGCGTTGCGCCGTGTCGCGCCCCGCGCTGCGTCCGCGTTTGCACGAGCCGGTGAACCGGCGGCTGCATGGCGGGTGTTGCTGTCGAAGCACTATCCCTTGCGCGACCGCCTGCGCGCGCGGTTTCTTTATCACGTGTTGCTTGCGACGCGTTCGACCTTCGCCTTGCGCGCGTCGCACGGCAAATGAGGCATGCGTCCGACGCTTCGTGCGACGCGCTCGACGTGCAGAGCGCGGGTGCTGTGTGGCTGGGCGTACAGAGTCGCGTCGTGGCGTTTGCTGTAATCAATGAAAGCGTCGTCTGGTTCAGGAGCGTAGTGTGAAACCCATTGTTTTCAACGGTCAGTTCGGCTGGTTGCACGAGGCCGCGGGGCCGACCGGTGTCGTCTTGTGCAGTCCCTTCGGTTATGACGCGTTGTGCACGGCGCGCGGCATGCGCAGGCTGGCCGAACGGCTCGCCGCGCGCGGCACCTCGGTGTTGCGCTTCGATTACGCGGGCACCGGCGACTCCGCCGGCGAACTCGGCGATGCCGACGAGCCGGGGCGCTGGCGTGCGTGGATCGACGGCATCAAGCAGGCCGTCGCGCTGCTGCGCGAGCAGACCGGCGTCGAACGGGTGACGCTGTGTGGCTTGCGTCTCGGCGGCATGCTGGCCGCACTCGCGGCCGCGGAACTCGGCGACATCGACGGACTCGTGCTGCTCGCGCCGGTATTGTCCGGGCGGCACTATCAGCGCGAATTGCGCGCGCATTACCGGCAATGGCTGGCGATGCCGGCCGCGATGGATTGCACGCCCGAACCCGAGACCGATGAATTCGTCGAGGCCTACGGTTTCCGCCTCTATCGCGACATGCTGACGAGTCTGCGCGAGGTCGACCTGCAACGCGATGCCGCGCGGCCCGCGCGGCGCGTGCTGGTGCTCGACTCGCTCGACCCGGCGCGAATCGATGCACTGGTCGCGCATTATCGTGCGCAGGGTATCGACGTCGAGCGGCAAGGCTTCGACGAATACGGTCGGTTCATGCTGGAGGCGCTCGATAGCGAGATTCCGCAGGCGGCGTTCCAGTCGATCGAGACCTGGGTGACCGAAGGCGATGCCGGCGCGATGAACGTGGCCGCCGACGCGGCATTGGCTCATGCGCAGTCCGGAGAACGGGCAGCGTCGTATGCGGTGGCGCGCGATGTCGTCGAAGCGCCGGTATGGCTCGACGACGGCAAGCTGTTCGGCATCTATTGCACGCCGGATGCGCGCATCGACGCGGACCGCCCGGCGGTGTTGCTGCTCAACACCGGCGCGGTCTCGCGAATCGGCAACGCGCGTCTGGGCGTGCGCTTCGCGCGCCGTCTCGCGAAACAGGGCATCGCTTCCTTGCGCGTCGATCTGGGCGCGCTCGGCGATAGTTTGCCGTCGCGCGACTCGGCCAGCCTCGACTCGTTGCACTCGCAAACCAGCATCGATCAGGCGGCCGCCGCGGCGCGCTGGCTGAGCGAAGAGGGCCATCGCGGCGCGGTGCTGGTGGGCGTTTGCGCGGGCGCTTATGTCGGACTGCATGCGGCCGCGCGCGAACCGGCGGTCGCCGGTGCCGTGCTGGTCAACCTGCAGCAGTTCGTCTGGCGCGACATCTGCGACGACAACGGCAAGCCGACCGTCTCGCTTGCCGCGTTCGGATCGACGCGTACGTATCTGCGCTCGATGTGTCAGCCGCGCAAATGGCTGCGCGTGCTGAAAGGACAAAGCGGTGGCTGGCCGGTGGCGCGCGAACTGGCGGGACGCTTTGCGGCGCGCATCGGCTCGACTTTGGCGGATCGGGTCGAACGCCTGTGCGGTCTCGAACTCGGGCCGAAAGAAACGCGCCGGCTATTCGCAACGCTGCAGTCGCGCGGCGTGGCGACCAGTCTGTTGTACGGCAAGCTGGATGAAGGCGTGGAGTCGCTCGAGCGCGACTTCGGCGTGCGTGGCGCGCGCTTGCAGCGCTTCGGTAACACGCTGGTGAGTTTTGCCGCGCATACCGATCACGCGATTCTTTCCGGCAGTGCGCAGGAAAACGTGATGTCGCATGTCGAGGACTTCTATCGGGCGTCGTTCAGCGAAATCGGACAGACGTCGGGCGCAGCATTGCGCGCGGCGCCGCGTGTGCGCGGTGTGCAGTGGCTATTCCGGCGGCATCGGGCATCGCGCCTGTCCGAAGAAGGCTGATCGGCGCGGGCTCGATCGCTCGGAAAGCGGATGCAGGCACGCGCGGTGCTCGTTGGCTGAGGCGGGCTCGGCGTGTCGAATTCCTGCGTTGCCGTGCGATGCACGGTTGTTCTCCGAGCCTGCCAATCCACGCAATTTCAGGCGTGCTGCCGTTGTCTCGTGGCCGGGTCGTCCGAAGCGGTATCGGCCAGACAATCTGTTTCCTTACGTGCGTCTTCGCACGAAACAAACACGGCAACACCGTCACGCTTGAGATGCCGTCGCATGGCGACTCCGAACGTCTCGCGTTACAGGAACGAAACGTTTCTTCAGAGGGATAACCCTGTCAGGAGGTTTCCCAACTGGCGCAACGGTTTTGAAGCTAGCAACGTAGCGTAGACAAGCGGTGCATCGATATACCAAGGACAGAGAGGGGCCGCTCGTTCAACCGACGACGCGGGGATGAATACCGCTTCGGGGAGAGTGTCATGGAACAGGCAAACAAAGATCGCTCGCTGGTCAGCAAGGTCATGGACGGGCTCGTCACGGGCATCGTCGAGGAAAAGTACGGCGCGATTCTGCCGCCGCAGGATGTGCTGTCGAAAGAGTTCGACGTCAGCCGTACGGTGATGCGCGAGGCTCTGTCGATGCTGCTTGCGCGCGACATGCTCGACGTGCGTCCGAAAATCGGCACGCGTATCCGCTCGATGAGCGACTGGCGCATGATCGACGAGGACGTCGTCAACTGGCGCTTTCGCGCGAAACCCGATCCGTTGTTCATGCGCGACGTGATCGAATTCCGGCTGCTGATCGAACCGCGCGCTTCCGCGCAGGCGGCCGAGCGCGGTAGCGCCGCGGACGTCGCGGCAATTCGCGAGGCATTCGACATGTTTCGCGTGATCCAGCCCGGCGACGGCGGTTATCAGGAAGCGGACGAGCTGTTTCATAGCCGCATTCTCATCGCGAGCGGCAATCAGTTTTTCAAGCAGATGGCGGCGATCATTCGCGGCGCGCTGTCGACCGCGAATCCGCTCGTCGTGCAGCGCGACGGCTTCTGGGAGAGCGCGGTGAGCTCGCACCTGCACGTGGTCGAAGCGATCGAACGGCGCGATCCCGAGGCGGCCGAGGCGGCGTCGCTCGCGATGATCGCGCTCGCCGCGAGTGAACTGGACGACAGCTTCTCGATCGAGCAAACGGTGCGCGGATAAACCGGACGGCGCACGGCGCTCCCCTCGATGGGCGACGTGCGCGACAATGGCGGCTGTTCGCCACTGCCCGGATTCGAAGCCACGATGACGCTTGCTCCCTCCGCTGTCTCCGCTACCTCCTCCTCACACGACACACGCCCGGACGACCTGGTTCGTTGGGGCGTCGTCGGCACCGGCCGGATTGCCCGCCGTTTTGCCCAAGGGCTCGCGCATGTACCGCATGCGCGAATTCATGCTTCATGGTCGCGCCGTGCGGCTCCCACCCAGGCCTTCGCTGACGGGTTCGGCGGCGAGCCGTGCGCGAGTTTCGACGCGCTGCTCGCGAGCGGCATCGACGCGCTCTACATCGCCACGGTTCAGGACAGTCACGCCGGGTATGCAATCGCCGCGCTGCAAGCCGGCCTGCATGTGCTGTGCGAAAAGCCGGCCACCATCAACCGGGAACAACTCGAACGCGTGATCGAAGCCGCGCGGGTGAACGACCGGCTTTTCATGGAAGCGATGAAGCCGCCGTTTTATCCGCTCTACAGAAAGTTGCGCGCGCATCTTGTCGCCGATCCGATCGGCACCGTCGGTCTCGTGCGCGCGGGCTGTTCGGTGCCCGGCGTGCCGGACGATCATCCGTCGCTGTCGTTCGAGCATGCGGGCGGCGCGCTGCTCGATATCGGCATCTATGAAATGTTTCTGGCGGTCGACTGGCTGGGTGACGTGCGCGAGGTGCAGACGCTCGGGCGGCTCGGCAAGACTGGCGTGGACACGTTCGCGAGCCTGAACAGCCAGCACGAGCAGGGCATCGCGCAACTGTTCTGCGGGCTCGATCTGCACGGCAAGGGCGACGCGCTGCTAATGGCGGGCGCGGGCCACGTGACGATACACGAGCCGTGGTGGAACCCGTCGCGCGCGACGATCCGTTACGCGGACGGCCGCGTGGTCGAACTCGACGAGCCGTTCGAAGGCGGCGGCCTGAACTACGAGACCGCGCATTTCTGCGAGCTGATTCGAACCGGACAGAAAGAAAGTCCGCTAATGCCGCATAGCAAATCCCTGCAGATGATCGCGATGGCGGACGCCGCGCGTCAGGCGCTCGGGTTGAAATTCGCGGGGGAGTAGCGCGCGGGAATTTCGGCGACGGAAGTGGGGTACGCTGTGCGCCCTCGTCGCGGCAGGGTTTCGCATAGCGGTGATACGATCTGCGCCGGCATGCGAGCGGCCATGGCACAACCGGTCGGCCTGTCATGCCGCACATGCCGTAACTGCCGCACATGCCGTAACTGCCGCACATGTCGAATACTTCCCGTAGGAGCCGCTGGCCATGCGCTTGCTCGTAAAACTGTGGCGCGACAACAAGAGCCTCGTCGCGTTCATCCTGCTGATGGTGCTGTTTCGCAGCGCCGTCGCCGACTGGAACGTGGTGCCGAGCGGCTCGATGCTGCCGACCATTCGCGAGGGCGACCGCATCTTCGTCGACAAGATGGCCTACGACCTGCGCGTGCCGCTCACGCATATCGCCATCGCCCATCTGCACGACCCGCAGCGTGGCGACATCGTCACGGTCGACTCGGCCGCCGCGCACGAGTTGATGGTCAAGCGGCTGATCGGCTTGCCCGGCGACCGCGTCGCGATGCGTGACAACGTGTTGTACGTGAACGGTGTGCGCGCCGATTACCAGCCGCTGCAACTCAAGCCTTTACCCGGCGACGCCGCTTCACCCGGTGACTATCTGACCGAACGCTTCGACGGCGTTGCGCACACGGTGCGGCTCGCGCCCGACGCGCCGAGTCCGCGCAATTCGTTCGGCCCGGTGACGGTGCCGCGCGACGAATACCTGATGCTCGGCGACAATCGCGACGACAGCGCCGATTCGCGCTACTTCGGTTTTTTCCCGCGCAAGGAATTGATGGGGCGCACGCGCAATGTTGCGTTTTCGCTCGATCCGCAACGCCACTTCATGCCGCGCTTCGAGCGCTTCGGTGTGGCGCTCGACAGGACGCCGGCGCTCGCCGCCGTTCAGTGACCCGACGGTAAGGCGAGCCGCCGTTCGTACCAGCGTTGCAGCAGTTCGAGCGCCTGGCACAGTACCCAGTACACCGCGGCCGCAGCCAGATAAAGCGGTAGCGGCTGATACGTCGACGCGATGATTTCCTGCGCGCTGCGCAGCAGTTCGGTCACGGTAATCACCGACACCAGCGAGGTGTCCTTGATCAGGCTGATCAAACTGTTCGACAGACTCGGCACCGCAATGCGCAACGCCTGCGGTGCAATGACGTAGCGCAAGGTCTGACGCCGCGACAGTCCGAGGCTATAGGCGGCCAGCCACTGACCCTGATGAATCGCCAGAATCGCGCCGCGCATGCTTTCCGACAGATACGCGGCCACGTTCGCCGACAACGCGATCACACCGGCGGGCGTTGGGTCGAGCGAAATGCCGAAGCTCGGCAAGCCGTAATAGATCACGAAGATCTGCACGAGCAGCGGCGTGCCGCGCATCACGCTCACGTAGACACGCGCGATCCAGTTCAATACGCGGTTGTGGCTGACGCCCATCAGTGCGAGCACGGCGCCGGCCAGCAGGCCGAACAGCATCGACAGAACCGCGAACTTGACCGTCAGGACGGCGCCCTGTGCCAGCACAGGAAGCGATTGGACGAGCAGGGAAGTGGTGGACATGAGCGGATTGAGGTGGTTGGCGCGGCAAAGCGCCCATCATAAGTGCGGGCGTAGGTGTTGGCCATATGCGCTTGCGGGAGCGCTTGCAGTTGCGGTGGCCGCCGCGCTTGCGGCCGCGCTAGCCGCCGCACTTGCAGCCGCGCTTGCAGCCGCACTTGCAGCCGCGCAAATGCACGAAGGGCGGCATCGTCGACGATGCCGCCCTTCGCTGCTTCAGGCGAGACTTACTTGACCGGCTTGCTGACGTCGATACCGAACCATTGGTCCGAAATCTTCGTGAACGTGCCGTCCGCTTCGAGCTGGGTCATCGCGTCGTCGATCGCCTTGGCGAACTTCGGGTTGCCCTTCCTGAACGGAATCCCCGACGGGTTGCCGGCTTCGAGCGTCGCACCCGTGCGCAGCGGCAATTGCGAGTTCTTCAGCAAATACGCGAGCATCAGCCGGTCGTTCAGCGCCGCGTCCAGACGGCCGGCGGCCAGATCGCGCAGATACTCCGGCGCGCCCGGATACGTCTTCACGTCGATGCCCGGCACCGACTTCGCCATATCCATGTAGTTGGTGCCGAGGCCGACGCCGAGCTTCTTGCCCTTCAGATCGTCGAGCGACTTGAACTGGCGCGTGTCGTCCTTACGCTGGATCAGTTGCGCGGCCGAGAACGTGTAGCCCGGCGAGAAATCGAGCGCCTGCTTGCGCGCGTCGGTGATACCGACCTGGTTGACGATCACGTCGAACTTGCCCGCCTGCAGACCGGCGATGATGCCGCTCCACTCGGTCGTGACGAATTCCGGCTTCACGCCGAGTTTGGCGGCGACGGCCTTGGCGATGTCGACGTCGTAGCCGACCAGTTCGCCCGACGGCGCCTTCGAGTTGAACGGCGGGAACGTCCCTTCCAGACCGATGCGCAACGTGCCGCGCTGCTTGACCTGGTCGAGCAGGTCGTCGGCGTGGGCCGAGACGGCCGTCAGCGCGTTGAACGACATGCCGATCACGCCGGCCAGCAGGATTTTCTTCAGCAAACCAGATTTCATTGTTGTTCCTTGTTTGACGGACGGTGGGTCCGCGATTCGACACGCGAGAGCATAGCAATGCGGACTATCGAAACCTAAATACCGTTTGTTTATTTCTATATTCCGCCGACGCGGTCTCGCGAAGCGCGGTCGATCAACGCAGCGCCTGCACGCATTCGGCGACCAGCGCGGGGCCTTTATAGATGAAGCCCGTGTACACCTGAACCAGCGACGCGCCCGCCGCCAGCTTGGCGCGCGCGTCCTCGCCCGAGAAAATGCCGCCCACGCCGATGATCGGCACCGTGTCGCCGACCTCGGCGCGCAGCTTGCGGATCACTTCGTTGGACGCGTCGAAGACCGGTTTGCCCGACAGGCCACCGGCTTCGTCGCCATGCGGCAGACCGGCGACGGCGGTGCGCGAGAGCGTGGTGTTGGTTGCAATCACGCCTTCGAATTTGTGCTTGAGCAGCGTGTCGCCGATCGATTTGATCTGCTCGTCGTCGAGGTCGGGCGCGATCTTGAGCGCGAGCGGCACGAGCTTGCCGTGCAGGTCGGCCAGACGCTGCTGCTTGTCCTTGAGCGCCGCGAGCAGCGCGTCGAGTTCGTCGGCGCCTTGCAGCTGACGCAGGTTCTTCGTATTCGGCGACGAGATATTGACCGTCACGTAGCCCGCGAACGGATACACGCGTTCGAGGCAGTACAGATAGTCGTCGGCGGCGCGTTCTATCGGCGTGTCGGCGTTCTTGCCGATGTTCAGCCCGAGTACGCCGCGATAGCGCGCGGCCTGCACGTTTTTCACGAACTGGTCGACGCCGGCGTTGTTGAAACCCAGCCGGTTGATGATGCCGTTTGCCTGCGGCAGGCGGAACATGCGCGGGCGCGGATTGCCCGGCTGTGCGCGCGGCGTGACCGTGCCCACTTCGATGAAGCCGAAACCTAGCGCGGCCAGCCCGTCGATGCAGGCGCCGTCCTTGTCGAGGCCGGCGGCGAGCCCGACCGGATTACGGAATGTCAGCCCCATCACCGTACGCGGCGAGTCGGGCACCCGCGGCGCAAGCGCCCCGGCGAGGCCGGTGCGGCCGGCGGCGCCGATCACGCGCAGAGTCAGGTGGTGAGCCTCTTCCGCATCCATGCGGAAGAGTTGGGCGCGTACGAGCGGGTAGAGGGAGCTGAACACGAGGCGAAGCCGGGCGGCCGGAAAATTGGTAACCCGGCATTTTAACGGCTTTGGCGGCTTTAATGAGACCGGCTTGCGGAGCGTGCGCGTTTCTGAACGTCAGGGCCTCAGCGGCCCGCGTTTGCCGTGAATCGCGGCTTCGACGGGGGGCAGTTCCGGGCCGTGCGGATCGAGCGCCTGCCAGTTGCCGTCGATCAACCCTTCGAGCGGCTGGAAATTCGCCTTGTACGCCATCTTCGGGCTCTCGCGAATCCAGTAGCCGAGGTAGACGTACGGCAGTCGCAGGCTGCGCGCCTGTTCGATCTGCCAGTAGATGTTGTAGGTGCCGAAGCTGGTGTGCGGGAGTCCCGGCTCGAAGAAGGTGTACACGGACGAAAGCCCGTCGCCGAGAATGTCGATCATGCTGATCATCCGCAAGATGCCGGGCGCTTCGGGATGACCGGGCAAGGGTTCGCGGAATTCGACCAGCCGCGAGTTGATCCGGCTTTGCAGCAGAAACTGTTCGTACTGGTCGCGACTGTCGCGGTCCATGCCGCCGCCGGCATGCCGGGCCGACTGATAACGCATGTAAAGCGCGTAATGCTCTTCGTCGTAATGGAGTGGTGCGACGGTGGCGACCATGTCGCCCTGCTTCTTCCAGATGCGTCGCTGCGTGCGGTTGGGCTCGAAACGGTCGACCGGCACTCGCACGGGAACGCAGGCGCGGCAGCCGTCGCAGTACGGGCGGTAGGTGAACACGCCCGAGCGCCGGAAGCCGGCTTTGACGAGGTCGGTATAGACGTCGGAGTTGATCAGGTGACTGGGCGTCGCGACTTGCGAGCGCGCGATGCGTCCGTCGAGATAACTGCAGGGGTAAGGCGCAGTTGCGTAAAACTGCAGCGCCGACAGCGGTGAAAGAGGCAGCTCGTTGGGATGAGTCACGTTGGCAGCTCTCGAAGCATCTCTGGTAGTGCAAACCCGGCGCCTCGGGCGGTGACCCGCGGCTCTTTCAGTGGCTGGATGAACAGTGGCTAAACAGACATGAATGAAACCGGGTTCGGCCTGATTCTTTCTACGCCGCTCGCGCGACCATATCGAGCAGCACGGACTTGTCGAAGTGCCAGGGAATCGGCGGGGCATCGACCGATGCGCGAACGTGTGCGACGAACGTCTTGCGCGCTATCTCGCGACCGCCCAGCGACGCCAGATGCGACGTATTCTGCTGGCAGTCTATCATTTCTATTTCATGACGTCGCAAGTGTCCGACCAGTGCGGAGAGTGCCATTTTCGAGGCATCCGTGACATCGGCGAACATCGATTCACCGAAGAACATCTTGCCGAACGACACACCGTATAAACCACCCACACGCTCGCCTTCGAACCACGTTTCGATGCTGTGCGCATCGCCGTTACGATGCAGCGACGAATACGCTTCGATTACGTCGGCGGTGATCCACGTGCCGCGCTGTCCTTGTCGCGGCGCTTGTGCGCAGGCGCGCATCACGGCGGCGAAATCATGGTCGACGCGGATTTCCCACGCGTCGTCGCGCAGCACCCGCTTGAGCGTTTTGCGCAGCGAGGGCGACACTTTGAATTCGGCGGGATAAAGCACCATGCGTGGATCGGGGCTCCACCACAACACCGGCTGGCCGTCCGAGTACCACGGGAAAATGCCGCGCCGGTAGGCTTCGATCAGGCGTTGCGGAACCAGCTCGCCGCTGGCCGCGAGTAGACCCGCCGCACCGCTTGCCGCACCGAGTGCGCGCTGAACGGGTGGAAACGGATCGTTGGGTCCGAGCCAGGGAACCATGCGCGCCGCTCAGCCTTCACGCAGCGAGCGGAAGATATCGCCGGTGTGGAGACCGAAGCTGCCGGCCGCGCGGTCGGCGAAAAAGAAGCGCAGGGTTTGGCCGACGGTGGGGAAGGCAATCTCGTCCCACGGAATTTCGTGTTCTTCGAACAGCTTCACTTCGAGACTTTCTTCGCCGGCTGCAATGTCGAGATCGAGCAGACGCGCCATGTAGAAGAGATGAACCTGATGCACGTGCGGCACGTTCAGCAGCGAGTACAGGCTTTGCACTTCGACGCGCGCGCCGGCTTCTTCGAGTGTTTCGCGCGATGCTGCTTCGGCCGTGGTCTCGCCCATTTCCATGAAGCCCGCGGGCAGTGTCCAGTAGCCGTAACGCGGCTCGATGGCGCGGCGGCATAGCAGGACTTTGTCGTCCCAGACGGGAACGGTGCCGACCACGTTGCGCGGATTCTGATAGTGGATCGTGCCGCAACTGCCGCAGACGAAACGCTCGCGATTGTCACCCGGCGGAATGCTCAGGCTGACCCCGTGACCGCAGACAGAACAGAATTTCATAGGAAGGGGACGAGAAAGGGTGATGGGAGTTTATCACTGGGGCGCGGGTTTTCTGCGCACGCGCTGGAGGGATTCGCAGGCGATTGGCGGGATGCTCGTGACGAGCGGGTGACGCAGGGCGGGGAGAAGAAGAGGGGATGCTGGGCGATGACGAAAGGCCGGTGCAACGTTTAACGAGAACCCGCGCCGCAAACAAAAAAGGCCTGCCGGTTGGGCAAGCCTTCAATACGTTTCTTGGTTGCGGGGGTAGGATTTGAACCTACGACCTTCGGGTTATGAGCCCGACGAGCTGCCAGACTGCTCCACCCCGCGTCCGTCGAAGAAAAGAGTATAGCGTAACGCGAAAGCCAACGCAATAGCCCAGTAAGAATCTACTTCAAGTGCGATTCTGTTCGAATGAGAGGAATGAGAGGACATGCATTCGCGACAGGCTAAAATTCCACGTCTCTCTGGCGCGGGCCGCTTTACATCTTCGCTTTGCAACTTCGTTTTGCCTCGCCGCCTTCACTCACTCCTCGCATCGAACTCCATGGATATCGCTCACGACCTGCAGGTAATTGCCGCTCAGGAACATACGCTGGTGTTCCCTCACTTCGACGCCGACCGCGCCTGGCAACTCGGCGCCTATCTGCACGAGGTCGCGAAGGCGCGCGGGATTGCTGCCGCCATCGACGTGCGTACGTTCGGCCAACCGCTGTTCTTCAGTCTGCTCGACGGCGCCACGCCGGACAACGTCGACTGGGCACGCCGCAAGGGCAACACGGTCGCGCATTTCCGGCGCAGTTCGTACGCCATCGGTCTGAAAATGCAGCAGGCGCACAGCACGCTCGCCGAGAAGCACGGCTTGCCGGCGACCGAATACGCCTCGCACGGCGGCGCGTTTCCGTTGACGGTGACAGGCGCCGGCGTGATCGGTTCGATTACCGTATCGGGCCTGCCGCAACGCGCGGATCACGAACTGGTGGTCGAAGCACTGTGCGCGCATCTCGGCCACGACTACAGCTTGCTCGCGCTTGCGAAGGCTTGAGTCGATGCGTTTGCCTCCTTATGCCATCCTGTCGATCGCGATCGTCGCCGAAGTGATTGCGACTTCCGCGATGCGTGCTTCCGAAGGGTTCTCTCGTTTGCTGCCGTCTGTCGTCGTGGTGCTGGGTTACGGCGTGGCTTTTTATTGCCTGTCCTTGACGCTCAAAAGCATTCCGGTCGGGATCGTCTACGCCATATGGTCGGGCGCGGGCATCGTGCTGATCACGCTGGTCGCGCTCGTGTTGTACAAGCAGGTGCCCGACTTGCCGGCCATCATCGGGCTCGGGTTGATCATTGCCGGCGTGGCCGTGCTGAATATCTTTTCGAAGATGCAGGCGCACTGACCTGCTGATTCACTGATCCGCGTTATTTGCAGCGCACGATCATCGAGCGGTTCTTGACGTTGGCCGAGACGACGTTCGTGACGCTGCCGCCGGTGGTGCCGCCTTCGTCGTTGTCTTTCGACACGATGTCATAGCCGGTCGCGCCGCACGCTTTGCCGGCCTGCACATAACACGATGCCCAACTCGAGGCCGCATCGGCTCCGCTGCAGTTCACAGCGAAGCCGGTCTGGCCGTTCGGCAGATTGATCAACGACGTGGTGTTCGACGACGCGCAGCCGCTCAGGATCGAGCCGAGGCCCAGCAGAAGGGCAGCGGCCAACGCCGCGGAGAATGCGCCGCGGCGCGATTGCGTCATGGAATGCATCGTGATGTTTCCTTTCAAATTGATGATCCGGTCGCGCGAGGTTCACTGGAAAGCGCGCACCGCCGGCTAGGACACGTCGATCGTAATGCCGGCCGCGTTGACCTGCCGGCGGCTTTCTTCGCCGCTTTCGGTGGCCGCGTCTTCCCAGATGCTGATGGCTTTCGGAATGTCGATGCCGTGGCTTTCCGCATAAGCGAACCAGCGGTTCGCGGCGTCCGGCTCAGGCAATTCGTGGCTTTGCAGAAAATATTTTCCCATATCACGCTCCCCGTATTCGAAATGACGTCATTGCGTTAGCACGGTTCGTGCCGATCGCGCATGGATCGACCCATGCCTGGACTTACGCTTCGACCCACGCTTCGACCTTCGCAGGCCTGAAACGTGCGGGCGCGCGATCCTGCTTGTGCTTGCACGTCGAACTTATTCGCGCGCCGGGCGCCTTACTAACTCGCTTGCTGCGAACGTGTCGCTGTGCGGACTCACGTAGAGGGAAGCACACCGGAACACGCGCTCGAGCGTCTATAAATGCACGGGCCACGTCCCGCATCGAATGCAACCAGGGAGAATGAATATGGCTGAACGGGTCAGCGGTCCTTATCGCGGCTATTACATCAGCGCGGCTGCGCGCCTCGTGCCAGCAGTCGACGGCGCCACCGCCACGGAGTCGACGGGCGGCACGTACGTCGGCTCCGTGAGTCTCGCGGAGCACGGTCCCGACGATCCGCGCCGGATAGAAACCTTGATCGACCTCGGCGACGAGCAGCGTTTCGGCAGCGAAGACGAAGCGCTCGCCTTCGTCGAACAGGCCGGCCGCGACTACGTGGACCGTCTGCTAGGAGGTCGTTGATGGCGGTCCGTGCGACGGCGAAGCCGGCACCCGCCGCAGGCTGGACCGAGGTCCAGCCGCGCGAGTACCATACCGGGGTTGTCGCGGGCCGCCCGGTGCCGACCGGGACCGGCCTCGCGCCGGAACCTTCTGATGAGGCGACCATGGACATCCGGTTTCCCGCGGACGCGCCTGCCTACCGCGATTCCAACCTCACCGTCGTGTTTCCCGCGCTGGTGGACGGCGAACCCGTTCCCTGCGCGATTTCGGTCGAAGCGCTCGAAGATCACTTCGGCGTTCATTCCACGGACCCGGAAGGCTGGATACGCGCCTTCGATGCCGGCCGTCCACACATCGAGGCCGTGGCCCGCGAGCATCTGCAGATTGGGCGGGGCTCGCCGGTGCTGCTCAAGAGCGGACATTTTCCGCCGGGGAATGTCGAAACCGATGGAGCGAGCCACGGCGGCCACCAGGTCGGCAACTAGCTCGCCACTAAGCAGGCAACCGAGCCAGATCGCGGGCCGCCTCGAAGCTTTGCCGGATGCCTTGCTCGTACGAAGTCTTCCCGATCGGCCCGAGCAGGGCGCTAAGCGCCGAATCGTCGAGCACGACGGGCTCGGACAACAGGTAATTCATCTCCACCATTTCCCGCATCAACGGATTGAACAGGCCGAACAGGCGCAACAGCGTCTTGCCGGCCACCGTCAGTTTCGGCGGGCGGCCTGCCAGCGCGTAAGCCTGGCGTGCGATTTCCCGCTGTGTGATGGTTCCCGTGCCCGCCAGATGCCACCAGCGGCCATACGCTGCGGGCGTGCGCGTCAACGCTTCGACCACGGGGCCGACATCGGGCAGATAGACGAATTCGTGCGGGACATCCACCGGACCGACCATCTGCGCGCGCTTGCCGCTGGCCGCACCTTCGAATACGCCGTTTAGCAGACTGCGCTCGACGCCGGGGCCGTAAAAGTCCGGCAGACGCAGCACCAGCGTCGACAAGCCGTGATGTCCGTGCGCGGCCAGCACCAGGTTTTCCTGTGCGAGCCGCATCTTTCCTTTGAACGTATGCGGTTCCCGCGGATGGTTTTCGCCGATGGGGTTCCCGTGCGCGCGGCCATACGGATAGACCGTGCCGATCAAAATGAAGCGCTCGACCCCCGCGGCGATCACACCGGCGAGCGTCTTTTCCATCAGCGGCGGGTGCTCGGCGAATTTGTCGTAGGGCACGCCGACCAGATAGACCACTGTCTGCAGACCGGCCGCCGCGTCACGGATCGACGCGGGGTCTTGCGGATTCCACACCACGATTTCCGCATGCGGATCGTGTCCGAATGCCGCTTCGAGCGCGTCGTACGAGCGTCCGATCACCCGGTAATCGCGGCCCGCCGCGCTGAGCGCCGCACCGATGACCCGTCCCGCCGCACCCGCGGCACCCAGTAACCCAACCTTTCCCAAGCCTTGCATGACGACTCCCAATGGTGGCAGGACGCGCATCGTGCGCAGCCTCGCTGATTCATGAAAATTTAATAAACAGTGTTCAGTGAACGGTGTTCAGTTTAAATTGACTTTTCAGTTTGTCAACCGGAGAATGGCGGCCATGGGAATCCCGGAACGAAAGACTCGCCAGAAAGAGGCGCTGCGTGAGCGCATCCTCGATGCGTCGCGGCGCATCGTCATGCGTGAGGGTTTTGCGGCCTTGTCCATGCGCAAGATTGCCGACGCCATCGAATATTCGCCCGCCACGCTCTATCTGCATTTCGCGAGCCGCGACGAGATTGCCCGGGCGTTGTGCGAGGAAGGCTTCGCGCAATTGCTGGCGAGCTTCGTGCCGCTCGCGCAAATCGTCGATCCGGCCGAGCGGCTCAAAGCGCTGGGCCGCGCTTACGTGGCGTTCGGCGTTGCGCATCCCGAGACTTACCGGCTCATCTTCATGGAAGACCCGAGCTATACCGGCGCCGCGCTCGGTGCGGCGCCATCGACGGAAACGGGTGACGGAGCGATCGCCACGAACGGCGATGCCGACGCCGCCGTGCTGCATATGATGGTCGGCGCCCTCGACGAACTCAAAGCGGCGGGGCGTCTGGCCGAAGCGGTCGACACCACGGTCTGGGTCGAAGCATTCTGGGCGACCTTGCATGGCATCGCTGCGCTCAATCTGGCGTGCCCGGTGTTTCCCACGGTATCGCTCGACGCAGTGGTGGAGATGGCCCTCGACACGTGGCTCGGTGCGACGGCCACGCGGTTGCCAGGTGAGGCGAGCGCGCCACCGGCCCGCAAGAAGGCAGCGAAAGCGGCGGGCGAAGAACCTGAAAAATGAGTGGGCGCCGGGTCGACCCATGAATTGACCGCCCTCCGACTCGGCCCACGAGTGCGCCGACAACTGCCGCTCACACCCGCCCGCCATCCGCCCCCAACGCGTGATAACGTTCACCTCCTGTTCAATCTAGCGCCATCGCGCCGCTCTCCATGTCCATTTCCGCCTCGCCTGCCGCAAGCGACGAAGTCGCGACACACGTAGCCAACCGCATCGGTTTCATCGAACTCGAACGGCCGAAGGCGCTCAATGCGCTGTCCACCGGCATGATCCGCGCGATCCACGCGGCGCTCGAACAATGGCGTGAAGATCCCGACGTGCTCGCGGTGGTCATCCGCAGCCAGCATCCGCGGGCGTTCTGCGCGGGCGGCGACATCCGCTTCCTGTACGAGTCGGCAAAACGCGGCGAGGACGCTGCACGCGACACGTTTTTCACCGAGGAATATCGCCTCAATCACGCCATCTTTACGTATCCGAAGCCGTATATCGCGTTGATGAACGGCGTAGTGATGGGCGGCGGCATGGGCATTTCGCAGGGCGCGCATCGTACCGGCGGTCTGCGAGTCGTGACGAACTCGACGAAGATGGCGATGCCCGAAACCCGTATCGGCCTGTTCCCGGATGTCGGCGCAAGCTGGTTTCTGGCACGCACGCCGGGTGCGATCGGCCGCTATCTGGCGGTGACCGGCGAGACGATCGGCCCGGCGGACGCGCTGTACGCCGGTCTCGCCGATGCGTATATCGACGACGAAGCGCTGCCCGCGCTCGTCGACACCTTGCATAGCGAGCCGTTCCAGCGCGGCGCGGACGTGGTGGCCCACATCGCTCATGCGTGCGAGGCGCACCAGGTCGTGCCGCCGGCCGACACTGCGCCGCTGGCCAGGGCGCGCGCATGGGTCGACCGGCATTTTGCGTTGCCCGACGTCGCGCAGATTCTGGTGTCGCTGCAGGGCGAGAAAGAGGGCGACGCCGCCGGTTGGGCCGAGCAGACCATCGCCGTGCTGCGCGAGCGTTCGCCGCTGTCGATGGCCGTATCGCTCGAGGTGGTCACGCGCGCGGAAGGCTCGATGTCGGACGTTCTGCGCGGCGATCTCGATCTGACGCACACGTCTTTCCTGCATGGCGACACGGTCGAAGGTATTCGTGCACGCATCATCGACAAGGACAATGCGCCGCATTGGCGCTTTGCCCGCATCGAAGACGTGAGTGCCGCCGAAGTGGCGAAGATGTTCGACAGCCCATGGCCGGCGGACCAGCATCCGCTTCGCGATCTGCGCGGGTAATCGGCTAATCGGCTTGTCGACGAGATGCCGGCCCTTCGCTAAACGCAGAGCAGCCGGCACCGAAGACGGAAGCCCGTCCTCAGGCTTCGTCTTCGCTCGCCATGAAGGCGCGCATGAACACCAGCGCGCCCCATCCCCACATGGCATTGGCTGCGAATCCCACGGCGAGGCGCGGCAACATGTTGCCACTCGGCCAGATGCCGCGTAGCGGATCCACCACGAACACGCTCGCCGCCGTCAGCGCGATGCCGCCGAATACGAAGGCCGGCACCCACGGCGCGCGCCGATGCGGTGCGACGCGCAGCAGCCATGCCATCAACACCGCCCAGAACGCGCTCCAGATAGCGTTGGCAATGAATTCGGGCAAGCCGAGCGGCAGAAACGGTGCGGTGGAGAATCCGGTTGGATCGATGAACGCGGCGGCATGCAGCAAGGCCAGCGTCGATTCACGGAAGAACAAAGAAGCCAGAAAGCCGGCGATGAACGGCAGGATGATTTTTTGCATGCATTGCACCTGCGGGGTACAGGCGGCGTCACGCGCATGGCCTGCACCGGATTGTCGGAAAACGTGCGCCATTATATAGATGGCCCGGCCGTTTCCAGCGTCCACAAAGTACAACAGCCGTATGCTAAAGCGTCGGGCTAATCACGAAAGTGGAAAACCTAAGCTCAAAAAAATCGTTCAAAAGCCGCGGCCCGATCCCTAGACTGTCTCCTCATACAGACGGCGTATGCCGTTCGCAGCCGTTCAAGCCTGCTTAATCGAGCTGTCCACTCTCCGTTCATTTTTGCGTCGTAGGGCCGTGCCGCGCGCATGGCGGGATGCGCGCGGCCGGCTCGTGCGCAGTCTCTCGCGAACCTCCGACGCATCGTCCCGATCCATCCCATTTCGAACATTGCAGGAGCAGCAAATGAATGTGTTCTGGTTCATTCCGACTCATGGCGACAGCCGTTATCTCGGTACGTCCCAAGGCGCACGCGCAGCCGACTACGATTACTTCCAGCAGATTGCCGTGGCCGCCGATTCGCTCGGCTACGAAGGCGTGCTGCTGCCGACCGGCCGCTCCTGCGAGGACGCGTGGGTCGTCGCGTCGAGTCTGATTCCCGCGACCAAACGCCTGAAGTTCCTCGTCGCGATCCGTCCGGGGCTGTCGTCGCCGGGACTCGCCGCGCGCATGGCCGCGACGTTCGACCGCCTGTCCAATGGCCGTCTGCTGATCAACGTCGTGACGGGCGGCGACGCCGCCGAACTGGAAGGCGACGGCGTGTTTCTCGATCACGACACGCGCTACGAAGTCACCGACGAATTCCTGCACATCTGGCGCCAGCTGTTGAGCGCTTCGCACACGAACGACGCCATCGAGTTCGAAGGCAAGCATCTGACGTCGAAGGGCGGCAAGGCGCTGTACCCGCCGGTGCAGAACCCGCATCCGCCGCTGTGGTTCGGCGGCTCGTCGGCGGCGGCGCATGACATTGCCGCCGATCACATCGATACCTATCTGACCTGGGGCGAACCGCCCGCAGCCGTCGCGAAGAAGATCGCCGACATTCGGGCGCGCGCGGAAGCCAAGGGTCGCAAGATCAAGTTCGGTATCCGCTTTCACGTCATCGTGCGCGAGACCGAAGAGGAAGCATGGGCCGCCGCCGACAAGCTGATCAGCAAGCTCGACGACGAAACCATCGCACGTGCGCAGGCTTCGTTCTCGAAGATGGATTCCGAAGGTCAACGCCGCATGGCCGCGTTGCACGGTGGCAAGCGCGGTGGCCGCGCGGAGCTGGAGGTGTATCCGAATCTGTGGGCCGGTGTCGGCCTCGTGCGCGGCGGTGCGGGCACGGCGCTGGTGGGCAGCCCCGAACAGGTCGCGGCGCTGATGAAGGAATACACGGATCTCGGTATCGATACGTTCATTCTGTCCGGCTATCCGCATCTCGAGGAATCGTATCGCTTCGCCGAACTGGTGTTTCCGCTGTTGCCGAATCGCCAGAGCAAGATCGCGAACGGTCCTCTGTCGGGTCCGTTCGGCGAGATCGTCGGCAACAACTATCTGCCGAAGGCGGCGAGCACGAGCTAAGCCATCGCCCGGGCAACGAGTAACGACGAACGAGGAACGCAAACATGGCTCAATCAACTGTCAGCGCGAAGGCTGGCACTCACACGGACGCGGGCGGTGTGCTGCGTCGCGTCGGCGCGCATCTCGCGCCGTGGCTTGCGCCGCTCATCATCCTGCTGGCGTGGGAAGTCGCCGCGCGCAGCGGAATTCTGTCGACGCGGGTGCTGCCCGAACCGCTCGCCGTGGTGAAGGCGGCGTGGTCGCTGATCCAGTCCGGCGAAATGTGGGCCGACGTCAAGGTGAGCACGTGGCGGGCGGTGTCCGGTTTCGCGATCGGCGGCGGCATCGGGCTCGTGCTCGGTCTGGCCACGGGTTTGTTCAAGCCCGCTGAAATCGTGCTCGACTCGACAGTGCAGATGGTCCGCAACATTCCCGCGCTCGCGATGATTCCGCTCGTGATCCTGTGGTTCGGTATCGAAGAAGAAGCCAAGGTGTTTCTGGTTGCGCTCGGCGTGTTCTTCCCGATCTACGTGAATACGTTTCATGGGATTCGCTCGGTGGACGCCAATCTGATCGAGATGGCGCGCAGTTATGGCGTCAAGGGTCTCGCGTTGTACCGGCACGTGGTGCTGCCGGGCGCGTTGCCGTCGATCCTCGTCGGCGTGCGCTTCGCGTTCGGTCTGATGTGGGTCACGCTGATCGTCGCCGAAACGATCTCCGCGCAGTCCGGCATCGGCTACATGACGATGAACGCGCGTGAGTTCCTGCAAACCGATGTCGTGGTGGTCGGGATCCTGCTGTACGCCGCGCTCGGCAAACTGGCCGACATGCTCGCCAAGGCGCTCGAGCGCGTGTCGCTGCGGTGGCATCCGGCTTATCAACGAGGAGCAAAGACATGAGCGGCACGACACTTTCGTCGTCGTTCGGCGGTATCTCGGGCAGCGATCTCGAAGCTGAACTCGCTCAGCCGCGCATTGCGGATCACGAAGCCGAAGCGGCCCGTGAAACTCACGAGGCTCACGAGGCGTCGGGCGTCGAACGGGCGGACGTGCTGACGCGCAACGACAGCGGCCGCTCGGGCGACCATGCGGTCGAATTGCGTGGCGTCGGCAAGCAATACGGCGAACGGCACGTACTGTCGGATTTCAATCTGTCGATCGAGCGCGGTAGTTTCGTCGCGATCGTCGGCCGCAGCGGCTGCGGCAAATCGACCTTGTTGCGACTCGTCGCCGGGTTGGAAAAAACCACGGCCGGCACGCTCGAAAAGCGCACCGAAGATGGCCGGCCCCTCGACACGCGGATCATGTTTCAGGACGCGCGTCTGTTGCCGTGGAAGAGCGTGCTGCAGAACGTCATGCTCGGTCTTGGCCGTAGCGCGCGCGAGGATGCGCGTGCCGTGCTGGCCGAGGTCGGTCTGCTCGAGCGTGCCAACGACTGGCCCGCGCAACTGTCCGGCGGTCAGCGTCAACGCGTGGCGCTGGCGCGCGCGCTGGTGCATCGGCCGCAGTTGCTGCTGCTCGATGAACCGCTCGGCGCGCTCGACGCGTTGACGCGCATCGAAATGCACGCGCTGATCGAGCGGCTGTGGCGCGAACATCGCTTCACCGCGTTGCTGGTGACGCACGACGTGCACGAAGCCGTGGCGCTCGGCGATCGTATTCTGCTGATCGAAGACGGTCGCATCGCGCTCGATCAGCCCGTGCCGCTCGCGCGTCCGCGGGCCCGCGCGTCGGCCGGTTTTGCCGCGCTCGAAGACCATGTGCTGCAACGTGTATTGAAGAACGCGCCCAACGACGATGCGCTCGCTTATCGCGCGTTCGACGTCGCGGACGGCGAGCGCATCGTGCGGCCGACCGACGTGCGCTGGGCCGTCTGACCTGACTTTTGCTGGCTGTTCAAACCGTCTTTTCTGGAGTCTTTCGCTATGAGCATTTCCGCTATCAACGTACGCAATCAGTTCAAGGGCAAGGTCAAGGAAATCATCCGCGGCTCGGTGGTGTCCGAGGTCGACGTGGAAACGCCCTTCGGCATCGTCACTTCGGTGATTACGACGCGCTCGGTCGACGAACTCGATCTGAAGGTTGGCTCGGAAGTGGTGGCGCTGGTGAAGTCCACCGAGGTGTCGATCGCCCGGCTGTGAGGAGGGTGTGTCTGACGCTTGACGCTTGCTAGTTGACGGCGCCGGGTTGCGGAATGGTCCGCGCGGCGCCCGTCATACGTCGATTATTTTGCGTTCGCCCCGCTTGCCGGCGGCGCGTGCATCATCTTGTCGTTGGTCGGTTTGGTCGGGCGCTTGATCGGCATGTTGTCCGGGTTGCTCGAGCCTGCCGCGCCCGATGCGGCTTCGGGTGATTTGATCATCGGCTCGCCGCTGTTCTGCTGGGCCGATGGCGCCGTTTGCGCGAATGTCGTGACTACGCACGCAGCCGACAGGCTGAGCACGCCACAGACGCTCAGCAGGTATTTGTGCCGCCATTTGGTCCGGTTCATCACGTCCTCCTATGTTTGTCTCGCCTCGGCCTGACGGCACGCAACCCGCATGCCTCGGGATGAGTGACGGCGATTCGATCGCAGATTATGCTGACGCCTCGTTCCATTTGCCGGAGAGTCGTCATGCACCTTTCACGAGCCATTCCCATTATTCGTATTTTCGCGGAAGAGAAAGCCCGCGAGTTTTATATCGACTTTCTCGGCTTTGCCGTGGAGTGGGAACATCGGTTTGAAGATAATTTCCCGATTTACTTGCAGGTCAGGCGCTCGGATCTGATTCTGCATTTGAGTGAGCATCATGGCGATGCGACACCGGGGTCGACGATATTCGTGCCGATGCGCAAGGTCGATGCGCTGCAAGCCGAGCTTGAAGGCAAAGACTATAAGTTCGGGAAGCCGGTGGTGCAGGAGTTGCCGTGGGGTAAGGTGCTGGAGACCGTCGATCCGTTTGGAAACCGGATCCGATTTTGCGAGGAGGCGGGGTAGAGCGGGACGGGAGACCAAACAAAAACGCCACCGTGAAAACACAGTGGCGTTAGTCGAATCTTTGAACTGCTTTTGAATTCTTTGGGGTGGCTGATGGGGCTCGAACCCACGACAACAGGAATCACAATCCTGGACTCTACCAACTGAGCTACAGCCACCACTGAAAATCTACCTCTGCTCAGCTTGCTTGAAAAACTTGCGTCGCCGAGAAGAAACGAGATTATACGAACACGAATCCCGTTTGCCTAGTCCTTTATTCAAAAATTTCGACCGGCTCGCGCAGATGCTGCCTGGCCTCATCGAAGATGCTTAGATCGCGCGCAGCGAGTCGCTTGCTGTCGGACAAAACGCGACGCCAGCCACGCGCGCCGGCCTCGCCGCGATAGAGCCCGAGCGCGTGACGCGTTATCGCGCCAAGGTAGGTGCCGCGCGCCATCTCGGCCGCGCAGTATTCGATCAGCTTCGCCTCGATCTGCTCGCGCGTGAGCGGCGTGTCGGTCGCGCCATAGAAGCGCGCATCGACATCGGCGAGTACATAGGGGTTGTGATAAGCCTCGCGGCCGAGCATTACGCCATCGACGTGCTGCAAATGCGTTTCCACTTCGTCGAGCGTCTTGATCCCGCCGTTGATAATGATTTCCAGATGCGGAAAGTCGCGCTTGAGTTGATACGCGTAATCGTATTTGAGCGGCGGGATCTCGCGATTTTCTTTCGGGCTCAAGCCCTTGAGAATCGCATTGCGCGCGTGGACGACGAACACCGTGCAGCCCGCATCCGCAATCGTGCCGACGAAATCGCGGACGAAACCGTAGGCTTCGACCGCATCCACGCCGATGCGATGCTTGACCGTCACCGGCACGGTCACCACGTCGCGCATGGCCTTCACACAGTCGGCGACGAGTTGCGGCTCGTTCATCAGGCACGCGCCGAATGCGCCGCGTTGTACGCGCTCGGAGGGGCAGCCGCAGTTCAGATTGATCTCGTCATAACCCCATTGCTCGCCGAGACGCGCCGCGCGTGCGAGGTCGTCCGGTTCGCTGCCGCCGAGCTGCAACGCCACGGGCGCTTCGGCTGGCGTAAACGCCAGATGTCGCGGCACGTCGCCATGCAGCAGTGCGCCGGTCGTGACCATCTCCGTGTAAAGCCACGTGTGGCGGGAGATCGTGCGGTGCAGGGAACGACAATGGCGGTCGGTCCAGTCCATCATGGGCGCCACGGATATTCGGCGGGGGCTGGCAGTGCAGTCAGAAGACATGAGGGGATGACGGCTTGAAACAAACCGGAATTTTACCGCAATTGTATAAATCGCCGCCCGACTGGAGCGTCGAGAAGGGTGGCGAACCGTCGCAAAACCGGACTTTCTGAATAGGCCCGCACCTTATCCGCCCCGCCAGCAAGGTCTTTGGGGCTTCAAACGCCATCGGGGAAGGGTCTGACCGTCGCTGAGCCTTGCCCTGTTTGGCTCAGACCGATTGTTTCAGTTTCAAGAATAGTAATTTCAGTATATCGAGATAAAAAGCCAATAGTACGGGTATACACTGCCTCCCATCGACGTTGCAGCCAGGCCTCACCAGACACACCTGCGACGCCTTCTTGAACTGAAGTCGTAACGTTATCGGAGTTTCCATCATGAAGACCAAATTCGTCGCCGCCCTGCTGATCGCCGCTTCTGCTTCGATCGCTGCTCCCGCATTCGCCAGTGGCTACGGCCCGGCACCGTTCTATCGTCCTTCGGTTGGTGCTCCTGCTTCGCAACAAGGTCAGAACTCGCAAACCGTTGCCGCTGAACAGCGCAACGCACAAGTCAACGCCTACGGCGGCGTGCACAATGCGACGTCGCAATCGGGTTCGCGTGATGTGACGCCGGCTCAGCAAGCAGTTTTCTTCGGTAACTAACCCGTTGCTGTCGCGATGATTGTCCACGAGACAATCGTCGAACCGGGCGCCGCGCATGATCCGATCATGCCGGCGCCCGGTTCCGTTTGCGCCTTCTGAATTCACTGCGTTATCAATCCGATATTGCCCGTTTCGATGCTGTCGTTTTAACGGCCATGCTACGATTTTTTATCGTTTCGCAAAGGCTTACCAAACCAGCGCTTTTGCATTTCGCTTTCATTACATTTTTAGAGGCTTTATGGATTTCGAACACTGTGGCTTTCGCGTGTCCACGCATGTCGTCCCGGATGAGGCTGGTGTTCAATGGTTGTGTCGCGCCGATATCGAACGCGCCGACGGCGATAGTCTGAAGGGTGCGCCCGAAGGGCTCGAACTCACCATTCCGCGTCTGAAAATCGATCCGTTAATGGCAGTCAGCGCGCTCGAACATCAAGCGAAAAGTGCGATTGACGATTGGTGTCGTCAGCTTAAGAACTGAATAAGACATAGCGCTGCCCATTCGAGGGTTAATTGGGCTCGCGCTACACCGGTCAAGCAGTATGGACGATGTCGTCAATGTCCATGACCGCCACCATGTCCGCCGCTGTGGCCCCACGAGTTTCCGCCGTGCCCGCCACCCCGGCCGCCGCCATGCCAGCCGCCATGCCCCCCGTGGCCGCCGTAGCCGCCATAACCTCCATAGCAGCAGCCTCCACCGCCCCAGATGTTGATTGAACTGTAGGCCGGCCCGTACGGCGCGCCATAGCCGTAACCGTAGTCGGGGTAATAAGGTTGGGCATAGCCGTAACCGTAGCCGTAGCCCGGCGCGACTGCACAACCGGCGAGACTGGCCGCCGCTGCCAACAGCGCGATCGATATGACGAATCTGCTCACGATACCTCTCCCAATATTTCTTCTGCCTACCAGTGAGAAGACTCGCGAGCGACGGAGTTCAGGCGTATTTGTGTCCGCACATTACCGACGTGATCTCGCCGTTCGCCGTGATGACGCCTTGAATTGCGACCGAATGCTGCGGGGTATGCTCTGCGCCATTCTTTCCGTCTCTTACCAGTTCGCCTCTCCGTAACACTTGGTTAAATTTCTGCAATGGGACTGTAGGGCACGACTGATAAGTTCGCGCGAATCCTGCCACCATCCGCCGCCCATGAAGCAAGATTCCAAGCCGGCGACCGCCTTGTCCCAACGCGAAGAAGGTGACGCTTGCGCCGCGCGCGGCGAGTTCGACGCCGCGCTTCATCGTTACGAGGCCGCGCTTGCACTCGATTCCAGCGATCCGCGCAGTCACGAACGACTCGCTGCAACGCTCGCGACGTTGCATCGTTACCCCGAGGCCATCGATCCATACCGCGCGGCGCTTCGATTCGAACCCGACAATGCCGATCTGCATCACGGTCTCGGCTGGGCGCTGGAACAGATGCATCGGCTCGACGAAGCAGTGGGCGCCTATAGGGATGCTGCGCGTCTCAACCCGAAGGCGGACGGCTCTCAGAACAACATCGGCAACTGTCTGCAAGCGCTCGGGCGTTTCGACGAAGCGCATGAAGCCTATCGTCTGGCGATCGAAGCCGCGCCGCGCGTTCCGCTCTATTACCGCAACTTCGTGCAAACGAAACGTCTCGCCGTCGACGATCCGGCATTTGTCGCGATGGAGCGACTGGTCGGCGAAGCACACACGCTCCCACCGGCCGCTCAGGTCGATATTCACTTCGCCTACGGGCAGGTGCTGTCCGACGCGGGCCGTCACGACGCTTCGTTCGACCATTTCCTGAAAGGCAATCGGTTGCAGCGCGCGCAGATGCATTACGACGAAGCGCAGTCGCTCGGTCTCTTTGCACAATTGCCGACGCTGCTCGATGCCGGTTTGCTGAAGGCGAAGGCGAATCTCGGCGATCCCTCAGCGGCGCCGATCTTTATCGTCGGCATGCCGCGCTCCGGTTCGACGTTGATCGAACAGATTCTGGCGAGTCATCCGCAAGTGTTCGGGGCCGGTGAGCGCACGGAATTCGGCGCGGCACTCGTGCAAAGCATCAGCCGCGAGCCGGGCGATCCGCTGAAGATTGCGATCGACGGCTTGCGCGACGTTCGGCCCGCGGCGCTGGCAGCGTTGGGCGCGGATTATCTGCAACGTATACGCGAAGCGTTGCCGCACGACACCACGCATTTCACCGACAAATACCCGTTCAATTTCATGAATGTCGGATTGATTCATCTCGCGCTGCCGAATGCGCGCTTCATTCACAGCCGACGCTCGCCGTTGCAAACCTGTCTGTCGATTTTTTCGCGGATTTTCCACGACGTGCCGTTCGGTTACGACCTCGCCGAACTCGGTCGCTACTATCGTGCGTACGATGCGTTGATGGCGCATTGGCAAAGCGTTTTGCCGCCGGGTGTGATGCTCGAAGTCAGGTATGAAGAACTGGTCGACGATCTCGAAGGCCACGTTCGCCAGATGCTCGGACATTGCGGGCTGCCGTGGGACGATGGCTGTCTCGCGTTTCATCGGACGACACGGCGGGTGAGTACGGCGAGTTCGGCGCAGGTGCGCCGTCCGCTCTACAAGAGCTCGCTGCAGCGCTGGCAGCCGAGCACGGAGTTGATTCAACCGCTACTCGATGCACTCGGCCCTGTAGCTTGAGTGGACCGATCAATGCATCGCAAGCGTCGTGTGATGCAAAGCCGGATACACGCCGACGATGAATGCACCGTACAACACGGCCATCGTCACGCCGCCCGCCGTCCCCCACACATCGCGCGATAAAGCACCCTGGCGGAAATGCACGGGCAGTCCGACGATCAGATAACCGAGTATGAAGAAACCGATCACCGCCCATACAGGCGAGACGTCATGACCGAGGAATTCGACGAAAGCAGGTAGTTTGATTGGCGGCATGATGAACGATGAGAGCACGGGCGGAAATGAGCGAGCGACCGGCCGCGACCTGGCGGCGCGTGCGGACATCCGCCGATTTAAGTCCACTCGCGAACGCGACGCAAGCAAAAGACTGTATGCATTTGTACGGCCGCCACTGCGTGCTTTCTGTCGCCTTCCATCGATGATTCAGCGCGCTTTCATAGCGAGGCTTTTAACGCTTGCCCAACGCTCTATTTACGTTTGCGCAGCGGTTCGAGCAAGGGCTTCAAACCGTTGTGATCGATCTCCTGCATCAAGGCCAGCAAGCGGCCGATTTCGCCGGGCGGAAAGCCCTGGCTCGCGAACCAGTTCAGGTAGTGACCGGGCAGGTCGGCAATCACGCGGCCCTTGTATTTTCCATACGGCATCACGCGCGTAACAAGCAGTTCGAGGTGTTCGGGATTCATCGCAGATGAGCGCAGAGGGGAGAGGCGAGCCAGGTTGCGAGCGGCCGGCAAGCAGCCGTTGAAGCATTCTAGCGTGCGATGCAGGCAGCGCGCGGGCATGGTAACGTCTTGCGCTTTATGTTCAAACACTCAACACAGGACAAGTTCGATGGAATACCGCAGACTCGGCGACTCGGATGTGCAAGTTAGCCTGATCGGTCTTGGCACCATGACGTGGGGCGAGCAGAACACCGAACAGGACGCGCACGCACAGATCGATTACGCGTTGGACCACGGCGTCAATCTGATCGACGCCGCTGAAATGTATCCGGTGCCGCCGCGTCCCGAAACGCAAGGTTCCACCGAGCGTTATATCGGCACGTGGCTCGCGCAGCATCGCAGCGCGCGCGACAAAATCGTGCTGGCGACGAAGATCGCCGGGCCGGCTCGTCAGCCGCACAATCCGCGTCATATCCGCGGCGAGGGCAATCAGTTCGATCGCAAGAATCTCACCGAAGCGCTGAACGACAGCCTGAAGCGTCTGCAAACGGACTACGTCGATCTGTATCAATTGCACTGGCCGGATCGCAGCACGATGACGTTCGGCCGTCCCGCGTATCCGTGGGTCGACGATGCGTATACGGTGCCGATCGAAGAAACGCTGTCGGTGCTCGCCGAGTTCGTGAAGGCCGGCAAGGTGCGGCACGTCGGCGTGTCGAACGAGACGCCGTGGGGTGTCGCGCAATTTCTGCGTGCCGCGGAAAAGCTCGACTTGCCGCGTATCGTCAGCATCCAGAATCCGTACAGTCTGTTGAACCGCACGTACGAAGCGGGCTTGTCCGAATACGCGCATCGTGACCACGTCGGCCTGCTCGCCTATTCGCCGCTGGCTTTCGGTTGGCTGTCGGGTAAATACGAGGGCGGCGCGCGACCGGCGGGCGCGCGGATTTCACTGTTCGAACGCTTCCAGCGTTACAGCAAGCCGCAAGCCGTGCAGGCGACCACGCGCTACGTCGAACTCGCGAAGCGTCACGGTCTGTCGCCCGCGCAATTCGCGCTGGCCTTCGTCAATAGCCGGCCGTTCCTGACGAGCAATCTGATTGGCGCGACATCGCTCGATCAGTTGAAGGAAAACATCGGCAGCGCCGATGTGAAACTCGCTCCCGACGTGCTCGCGGAAATCGATGCGCTGCACGAGTTGCAGCCGAATCCGGCGCCCTGAGCGCCCGGCAGTCCGCTGGCAATCTCCCAGCCGGAAGCGAAATCACCACCTAAACTGTGGTGGACGGGACGGCCTGAAGCGCTGCGATGCACCGCAGTGGTAGGATTCAGGCCGAAAAAATCCAGAGCGGCGCCCGACCCGTGCGGCGTGCCGCTCCCCACCGAGCGATAGGACTCAGGACATCGAATGGCGCAACAGAAAACCAATCCGAAACTCGAACAGGCGCTCACGCGCGGAGATCTTGCCATTCGCCAGGCGAATTCGGCACGGGCCACGGCCTTGTTGCGGGCGCTGGGCAAAATGGTCATCGAGGCATCGGCCACGATCGGCGTGGAAGCCTTCACGCTGATTCCCGATGGCGACAAGATTTACGATCCCGCAGATGGCCTGTGGCCGCAGGAGTTGCAGATTTCGCTCGACGGCCCGGTTGAAGACTCCGACCCGGACGAACTGCGCACCATCCGCCTGATCGCCGACGATCCGGGCACCGTGTTCCGGGTGGAGTGGCAGCGCGCCGACGGGAAAATCGGCCGCCAGGACGGCGGACCCTTCGCGACGGTGGCGTTTATCTCCGACGTGGACATTCCCTGGACCGACGACGAAGACTGAGGTGTCGGCTTCGTTGCCGGTGGGCCTTCGTCACTTCATCATGCGACGGCGGAACAGCACCGCCGACGCGACGAAGCCAATCAGCACATACGCCGCCAGCACCGCAAGGTGCAAGGCGGGATGATCGAACGGCCGGCCGAGCATGGCCGGCCGGATAAGATCGACGGCGTGCGCCAGCGGCAATAGCTGCGTCACCACTCTGGCGGCCGCGGGCAATTGTGCGACGGGGAAGAACACGCCGGAAAGCAGCAGCATCGGCGTCAGCACCAGCGTCTGATAAAACATGAAGAAGTCGTAGGACGGCGCCAGCGCGGTGACCACCATCGCGAGGCTGGCGAACGCCAGGCCGGTCAGCACGATCACCGGCAATGCCAGCAGCATCGACGGAAAATTCGCGTAACCGAGCGCGCCGGCCACCAGCATGATGGCCGCGCCGGAGAGCACCGATTTGCTGGCCGCCCAGATCACTTCGCCGAGCACGATGTCGCCCAGACTCAGCGGTGTATGCATGATCGCCTCCCACGTGCGTTGCACGTGCATGCGCGAGAAGCCCGAATACATGGCTTCGAAACTCGCCGACATCATCACGCTCGAGGCCACCGTGCCCGCCGCCAGAAAAGCGATGTACGACACGCCGTCGACGTGCCCGACCATCAAGCCCAACCCGAAGCCAAGACCGAACAGATAGATCATCGGGTCCGCGAGGTTGCCGAACATCGACGCAATGGCGAGCTTGCGCCACACCAGATAGTTGCGGCGCCAGACCGCGATCCAGTTCACGGCGTTCGCGGGCAGGGCGGCGAAGGTCTCGGACTGTATCGATGGGTCGCTCGGCGGGTCGTGCGGGCGTGCGTTCATGGCGTGGGTGTTCCCGGCGGATTCGATGGAGATAAAGCGGCGGTGTGCGAGTCGATGTTGGGAGCGATCACGTCAGTCCTGCATCTCGCGACCGGTCAGCCGCAGAAACACGTCTTCCAGATTGGCCGGCCGGTGCAGATAGCGCAGATCGGCGCGCGCCTTGAGACGCGCATGCAGCGCCTGGGTGTCGTTGCCGTCGCTGTCGTCGCCGATATAGCAGAACAGCGTTTCGCCGCTGATCTCGGTCTGCTGGACGAGCGGCGCCAGTTCGTCGCGCAACGCGAGCGGATCCGGTCCGAAGATCTCGATGACGTCACAGCCGATCTCGGTCGCGATCAGTTCGCGCGGCGCGCCTTCGGCGATCTTGCGACCTTCTTCGATCACGCATAGACGGTCGCACAGTCGTTCGGCCTCTTCCATGAAATGCGTGGTCAGCAGGATCGTCTTGCCGCGCGAAAGCAGCGAGCGCAGCCGTTCCCAGATCAGATGCCGTGCCTGCGGATCGAGGCCGGTGGTCGGCTCGTCCATAATCAGCACGTCGGGATCGTTGACCAGCGCGCGCGCCAGGGTGAGACGCCGCTTCATGCCGCCCGACAGTTCACTCACGCGTGAGCCGGCCTTGCTCTCGAGGCGCGCGAATTCGAGCAGCGACGGCACCATGTCGCGGCACTCCGCGGCGCTCAGCCCGAAGTAACGGCCGAACACCAGCAGGTTTTCGCGCACGGTGAAATCGGGATCGAGATTGTCGAACTGCGGCACCACGCCGACGCGTGTCCGCGCGACGCGTGCGCGCTGTGGAATCGGCTCGCCGCACAGGCGGATACGGCCGGCATCCGGCGCGGCGAGGCCGAGCAGCATGCGCAGCGTGGTGGTTTTGCCCGCGCCGTTTGGGCCGAGCAGGCCGAAACATTCGCCGGGGGCTACGTGAAACGACAACCCGTCGACGACGGTTTTCTCGCCGTAGCGCTTTTCGACCTGGTGGAATTCAATGGCGGCTTCGGACGTGGCTTCTTGCATGAATTGGGCGGGTCTCCGGGAATCCCGTATCGGCGCACGGTAGGGGTGCTTATTCTAGGGTATGAGCCGGGGCCTACCTGGCGTTTTCCATCCCTTGCAAGCTGAATTGCGGTGCACCATGATTCCTTTACGCCGCGAGCGTCGCGGAAAGGGAGAAACCATGGCGAGCTATCAGAAAATACTCTTGTGTTACGACGGCTCGCGTGAGGGCCGCAAGGCACTGCGCTGCGGCGCCGATCTGGCGTTGGACCTCAAAGCGGAAACGCATCTGCTCTCGGTCGTCGACATGCGCTCGAGCATTGCGCAAAGCGCGGGCCTGTTGACCGATGTGGCCTGCGGCAGTTTCGAAAAGACGGCGCGCGACATCCTGCAGGAAGGCGTGAACTGGCTGACCGAGCGCGGCGTCACGGCGGAGGGTCATTTCGCGTTCGGCCATCCGGTTGACGAGATCGCCAATCTGGCCAACCAGTTGCACGTGGATCTGGTCGTGGTGGGCCACCGTTGCCGCACCGGCCTGTCCCGATGGTGGATGGGGGCGGGCAACACGCCGCTGCTCGACCGGATCTCGTGCAGCATTCTGGTGGCGTGTTCGTCGGCTCAGGAGCAGGAACAGGAGCAGCACGAGCAGCCGCGAGCGGCCTGATGGCACGAGCCGCGGCGATATCACACAGGTTGGGTGTACAGACCGGCATGGTGCCGGTCTGAGCGTTACTCGTTCAGATCGACGGCGGCCAGCTTCCACGAGAACAGACCCTCTCGCTGGAAGATTGCCGAGTAACGCGCGTTGCCCGCGCCGTGCTGGTAAGTCACGGCGAACTGGTTCAGACCGCGATAACCCGCCGTTGTGTCAGGTGGCTGTGCCGGTGTGGTTTGAGACGCGGCCGGCGAAGCCGCCGGGTCGGCCGAGCCATTATTCGCCGCGCCGGGCACCGGCGCAGCTTGCGGGTTCGAAGGAGTTTGTGGGTTCGAAGGGACCGGCGGTCGCTCACCAGGGTTGCCTCGTGGCGGCATGCCGTTGAGGAGTGCCGCCACACCGTCCGGCGTCGCATAAGCATCGACCAGCGGGCCAATTAACGCTACGCCGATCATCGCGCCGATAGCGGCCAGCGGATTGCCCTCGCTATGCGCCGTCACCCGACGCGTCAGCAATGCGCCTACCTGCTGTTTCAGGCTCTCCCGTAACGCCGGAAAATCGACATATTGATCGACGGTTTGCGCGTCGCGCGCGTCCGCCGCGCGTTTGAGCCGGTTCAGTGCGAGATATGGCGACGCATAGGCGAGACCGAGTGCGACGATTACCACGAGCACGATGAACGCGATGATGAGCGAGCGGGTAGTGCTACGTCCTGTACGGGTTGAAACAACCATTGCGTGGGGCTCTCTTTTCAAGGTGATCTAACGTGGACAACGGCCATGCCGAAACGATCCCGGCACGATCCCGAAACGATCCCCCGTTGAGAGAGCCAGGCCTTAGCAGCCCAGCTTCACCCCTCGAACACCGCGCCATGCACATTGGCTTCGTCCGCGATGCAGCGGTCGATCATGCGGCACACCGCGTCGACATTGCCCACCATGATGAGCCGGGACGGACCGTGATACACGCGCACCGGCGCGCGCCGTGCCGGCTCGGCCGTATTTAGTCCGGCGTTCAACGACACCCGGGCAAACGCCGGTAAGGACGAAGGCAGCGCGGCAGCCGCGCCAGCACGCGACCCGGAACCCGATACGGGAGCCGAAGGCACCGCCGAACCCCGCCGCGAAAAATCAACCGAAATGTCAGCCGAAATGTCGGCCGCAAAGTCAGCGGGCGTATCGAACAGCGACAGGTTGTGCGCCGTGGATGCCGCGGAAGCCGCGAGCAATGAGCAGGGCACCAGCTTGCGCAAATGGCGCAGGCGACCGAACTGGCGGAAAGGCAGCAGGCGGGCAAGGCGTTCCATAAATCTCTCCAGGCGATTCAACGTTGGGGCAGCTTCGGAAACCACGAGCGGGACCAGGCTCGCAACCGTTAGAACTCGCCCGGGCGAATAAGCCCGACGGCGATCCCTTCCAGCGCGAACTCCGCGCTGCCGGTTTCAACAAAGATGTTTTCGTAATCAGGGTTCTCGGCAATCAGCTCGAGCCCGTTGGGACGGCGTTTCAGGCGTTTGACCGTCACGTCGTCGCCCAACCGCGCGATGATGATCTGGCCGTCTTTCGCTTCGCTTTTCTTTTGCACCGCCAGCAGGTCGCCGTCGAAAATGCCGGCGTCGCGCATGGACAGCCCGCGCACCTTCAACAGGTAGTCGGGTTTGCTGGAGAACAGCGCCGGGTCACACGCGTAATGCTGGGCAATGTGTTCCTGCGCGAGGATTGGGCTACCCGCAGCCACCCGGCCAATGAGCGGCAGCGATAACTGCATGATGCTGGCGTGCGGCAGCGTGAACTGATGCGGGGAGTCTTCCGGCCCGGCCAGCAGGCGGATGCCGCGCGATGCGCCGGCCGCCAGTTCGATCACGCCCTTGCGCGCCAAAGCCCGCAAATGCTCTTCGGCCGAATTGGCCGAGCTGAAGCCGAGTTCGGCGGCGATCTCCGCGCGGGTGGGCGGAAAGCCGGTGCGTTCGATAGCCCGGCGGATCAGATCGAAAACCTGCTGCTGTCGTGCGGTGAGTTTGGTCATGGCGCCACTGTATGGATGAACAGGTAGCTGTATTTTTATACAGTATCGGCGGCATTTCAAGCTTTACTTTAAGTTCGCGTCGAAGAGCGACGCTGCAGCGCCCTGTATCGACGTTGGAGCGGGCTATTACACGTCGTGACACCTTATCTGGCTGCCATTACCACTTTTAGGTATTAAAGCATGAGAAAACATTATTTTTAATGATGAAAGCCCTTCGATAGACTGCCTCCCAGTCGGGTTCATGTGTCTGTGACCGCGACGCAAAACAACACCACACGCTATTCAAGACTACGACGCGGAGAAAGTTGGCATGAATCATCAGGGCAAGAGCTTGACGGGCACGACCAGAAAACTCATCGCAGCGCTCGCCTTCGGCGCCGCTGCGACACTCGGCGTCATGGCACAGGCGCATGCGGCCGACACGACGCTGCTGAACGTTTCCTACGATCCGACGCGCGAGTTGTATCAGGACGTCAATCAGGCGTTCGGCAAGGAATGGAAAGCGAAGACTGGCGAGACGGTCACGTTCAAGCAGTCGCACGGTGGCTCGGGCGCACAGGCCCGCTCGGTACTGGACGGCCTGCAGGCCGACGTCGTGACGCTGGCGCTGGCCTACGACATCGACGCGCTGGCGAGCAAGGGCATCGTCGACAAGGGCTGGCAGAAGCGCTTGCCGGACAATGCGTCGCCGTACACGTCGACGATCGTGTTCCTCGTGCGCAAGGGTAATCCGAAGCACATCAAGGACTGGGACGATCTGGCCAAGCCGGGGGTGTCGATCGTCACGCCGAATCCGAAGACCTCGGGCGGCGCGCGCTGGAACTATCTGGCCGCGTGGGCGTATGCGGAACATCTGCCGGGCGGCAACGCGCAGACGGCCAAAGACTTCGTCAGCAAGGTCTACAAGAATGCGGGCGTGCTGGATTCGGGCGCGCGCGGCGCGACCACCAGCTTCGTGCAACGCGGTATCGGCGACGTGCTGATCGCGTGGGAAAACGAGGCGTTCCTGTCGCAGAAGGAATTCGGCGCAGACAAGTTTGAAATCGTCGTGCCGTCGGTCAGCATTCTGGCCGAACCGCCGGTTGCCGTGGTGGACAAGGTGGTCGACAAGCACGGCACGCGCAAGCTCGCCGAAGCGTATCTGAACTTCCTGTACAGCGAAGAAGGTCAGGAAATCGCCGCGCGCAACTTCTATCGTCCGCGTTCGAACAAGGTGCCGGCCGACCTCACGGCCAAGTTTCCGAAGCTGAAGCTGTACACGGTCGACGATTCGTTCGGCGGTTGGGCTAACGCGCAGAAGACGCACTTTGCCGACGGCGGCGTGTTCGACTCGATCTACTCGCCGCAATAAAGCGCGCATCGACGTGCAATAACGCAGTCGCACGACCCAGCGGTGAGACCCCTCGCGGCAAGTGCCCGGGCGTCTCACCCAGCAAGAAGGCGCGCCCCAGGGCGCGCTTTTTGGCTGACCGGAGGGCCGCAACAGGCGCCGCCGGCCTCAACCCTGAACGAGTACTCCGCATGACGACGTTGACCTTCCGGAAACCGAGCGCATTGCCCGGTTTCGGCCTGACTCTCGGCATCACGGTGGCTTATCTGAGCCTCGTGGTGCTGATTCCGCTGGCGGCGACCTTTCTGAAAACCGCGACCCTCGACTGGGCGCAGTTCGTCCGCGCGGTGAGTTCGCCGCGCGTGCTCGCCTCGTACCGGCTGACGTTCTTCTCGGCGCTCGGCGGCGCGCTGATCAACGCGGTGTTCGGCTTTCTGGTGGCCTGGGTGCTGGTGCGCTACACCTTCCCGTTCAAGCGCATCGTGGATGCGGTGGTCGATCTGCCGTTCGCGTTGCCGACCTCGGTCGCCGGTATTTCGCTCGCCGCCGTGTATGCGGGCAATGGCTGGATCGGCCAGTTCCTCGAGCCGCTCGGTATCAAGATCGCGTTCACGCCGGCGGGCGTGCTGGTTGCGCTGACCTTCATCGGCTTGCCGTTCGTGGTGCGCACGGTGCAGCCGGTGCTCGAGGAGTTCGAACGCGAGCAGGAAGAGGCGGCTGCGTGCCTCGGCGCCTCGCGCTGGCTGACGTTTCGCCGCGTCGTGTTGCCGGCGGTTTTCCCGGCTTTGCTGACCGGTTTCGCGCTGGCTTTCGCGCGCGCGCTCGGCGAGTACGGCTCGGTGATTTTCATCGCCGGCAACGTGCCGATGAAGTCCGAAATCACGTCCTTGCTGATCATCACCAAGCTCGAGCAATACGACTATGCCGGCGCGACCGCGCTGGCGGTCGTGATGCTGGTGGTGTCGTTCCTGATGCTGCTGCTGATCAACACGCTGCAGTGGTACTTGCAGCGCCGCACGAGCCGCGGCGGAGCAGGGCCCGCGCCGGGCGCGGCGGGCACCGCGAGCGGCGCGAGTGTGGCGAGCGTCGGCTCGTTCGGCGGAGGTGCGCAATGAGCGGCCAGCCCGTGAAGGGCGGCGAACATGGCTCGACGCACACCCCGACGCCGGCAGCGGTCGCGGTCGCGCCGCGCGCGCCGTTGAACGTTGCGCGGCGCCCCGATCCGGTGACCGAACCGCCCGTGGTGCGCTGGCTGCTCACCGGGATCGCGCTGCTGTTTCTCGCGCTGTTTCTGGTCGTGCCGCTGGTCGCCGTGTTCTACCAGGCGTTGAGCAAGGGCATCGGTTTCTATCTGGAAGCGCTCGCCGATCCGGATGCGCTGTCGGCCATCAAGCTCACGGTCATTACCGCGGCGATTGCCGTGCCGCTGAACCTTGCATTCGGCCTCGCGGCCTCGTGGTGTATCGCGAAGTTCGAATTTCGCGGCAAGGCGCTGCTGACCACGCTGATCGATTTGCCGTTCTCGGTGTCGCCGGTCATCTCGGGTCTGGTCTACGTGCTGATGTTCGGCGCGCAGGGCTGGTTCGGCCCGTGGTTGCAGGACCATAACGTGCAGATCATTTTCGCCGTCCCGGGCATCGTGCTGGCGACGATCTTCGTCACGTTCCCGTTCGTTGCGCGCGAACTGATTCCGTTGATGCAATCGCAGGGTAACGACGAAGAAGAGGCCGCCCATGTGCTCGGCGCGTCAGGCTGGCAGATTTTCCGCCGCGTCACGCTGCCGAACGTCAAATGGGGCCTGCTGTACGGCGTGATTCTGTGCAACGCGCGGGCGATGGGCGAGTTCGGCGCGGTGTCGGTGGTGTCCGGCCATATTCGCGGCCAGACCGACACGATGCCGTTGCACGTCGAAATTCTCTACAACGAATACAACTTCTCGGCCGCGTTCGCCGTGGCGTCGGTGCTGGCCTTGCTGGCGCTCGTGACGCTCGGCCTGAAGCTGCTTGCCGAGCGCCACATGTCGGCGGAACTGTCGGCCGCGCGCGACGTGCCCGCGTATGCCGGGCCGGCGTCCGCTTTGTCGACGGTTTCTGCCTCGACCCCTTCATCGCAGCAACAGGCAGTCAAGCACCCGCTCAAGCAAGGAGAGCTGTAATGGGTATCACCGTACGTAACCTGCAGAAGCGCTTTGGCGATTTCGTCGCGCTCGATAACGTGTCGCTCGATTTCCCCCCGGGCGAACTGGTTGCGCTGCTCGGGCCCTCGGGTTGTGGCAAGACCACCTTGTTGCGCGTGATCGCCGGACTCGAGTATGCGGACAGCGGCCAGGTCGTGCTGCAAGGACAGGACGTGGCGACGGTCGGCGCGCGCGAGCGCGAAGTCGGCTTCGTGTTCCAGCATTACGCGCTGTTCCGCCATATGACGGTGTTCGAGAACGTCGCGTTCGGACTGCGCGTGAAACCGCGCAAGGAGCGGCCGTCGGACGCGGTGATTCGCGAGAAGGTTCATGAACTGCTGAAGCTCGTGCAACTCGACTGGCTCGCGCAACGCTATCCGTCGGAACTGTCGGGCGGCCAGCGGCAGCGCATCGCGCTAGCCCGCGCGCTCGCGGTCGAGCCGAAGGTGCTGCTGCTCGACGAACCGTTCGGCGCGCTGGATGCAAAAGTCCGCAAGGAATTGCGCAGCTGGCTGCGCCGTCTGCACGACGACCTGCATATCTCCACGCTGTTCGTCACGCACGACCAGGAAGAAGCGCTCGAAGTGGCCGACCGTATCGTCGTGCTCAATCGTGGTCACGTGGAGCAGGTAGGCAGTCCGCAGGATGTCTACGACCATCCGCAAACCTCGTTCGTGTACGAGTTTCTGGGCGCGGCGAACCGCCTGCACGGCAACGTGGATGCGAGCGGTTTCGTCGTCGATGGCGCGGCGTTGCCGGTGACGATCCAAGCCGGTTTCAGCGGACCGGCGTTCGCGTACGTGCGTCCGCACGACCTGCAGTTGTATCCGCAGGCGTCGGGGCATCGCGAAGGCATCGTAGTCGACGTGCGGCGCGTGGTGACGCTCGGCGGCTCGGTGCGGGTCGAACTCGCGAGCCGCGAGGGCAACGTGCTCGAAGCCGAACTCGATCGCGAATCGTGGCGTGAGCTGCAACTGTCGATCGGCGACGGCGTGACAGCGGTGCCGCGCGCGTTGCGCGTATTCCCTGCGCCGTAAATGCAAAGAGGCCGCGTCGAATCGCGCGGCCGGTCGGACGAATTCGAATAACTTCACTCTGGCAGAATCGGAGATATAACGATGAATTTCCAGCAACTGCGCTTCGTGCGCGAAGCCGTGCGTCAGAACATGAATCTGACCGAAGTGGCCAATGTGTTGTACACGTCCCAGTCGGGCGTGTCGAAACAGATCAAGGATCTGGAAGACGAACTCGGCGTCGACATTTTCATCCGCCGCGGCAAGCGTCTGACGGGCCTGACGGAACCCGGCAAAGCGGTGCATCAGCTGATCGAGCGGATGCTGCTCGATGCGGAGAATCTGCGCCGCGTCGCGCGTCAATACGCCGATCAGGACAGCGGCCATCTGGTCGTGGCGACCACCCACACGCAGGCACGCTATGCGTTGCCGAAGGTGATCCGCCAGTTCACCGAAGTGTTCCCGAAAGTGCATCTCGCGCTGCGTCAGGGCAGCCCGCAACAGATCGCGCAGATGATCATCAACGGTGAAGCCGACATCGGCATCTCGACGGAAGCGCTCGACCGCTTCCCGGATATCGTCACGTTCCCGTGCTATTCATGGCATCACGTGGTGGTCGTGCCGAAGGATCACCCGCTGGTGGGCCGCGAAAACCTGACGCTCGACGATATCGCCGAATTCCCGATCATCACTTACGACCAGGACTTCACGGGCCGCTCGCACATCGACCAGGCGTTCGCCAAAGCGGGTGCGTTGACCGACGTCGTGCTGACCGCGATCGATGCCGACGTGATCAAGACTTACGTCGAACTGGGCATGGGAATCGGCGTGGTGGCGGCCATGGCGTACGACCCGAAGCGCGACACGGAACTGGTCGCGCTGGATACGCAGCATCTGTTCGAAGCGAGCACGACGCGCGTCGGTTTGCGCAAGGGCGCGTTCCTGCGCGCTTACGCTTACCGTCTGCTGGAAATGTTCGCGCCGCAACTCAACGAAGCGGAAATCGCCGCGCAATTGCGCGAAGCGGTTTGAGTTCGCTGCAACGCCCAGCGTCGAAGCTCGAACGGTGAATCGATGAAGCGATGAAGCAACGCATGCTGCCGTCCAGTCGGACGGCAGCATGCTCTCAAAGATCGACCCGCCTCAAGCCCGTTCGTAGAGCCGTTTCGGCAAGCCCCACGCAATCAGCACGAAGGCCAGCACACACACCGCCGCGACCACGTACAAACCGAGCGTCGCGCTGCCGGTCGTATCCTTCACTTTGCCGACCATATACGGCGTGACGATGCCGCCGATCTGTCCCAGCGAGTTGATCAACGCGATGCCCGCGGCAGCGGCCACGCCGCTGAGAAACCGTTGCGGCAATACCCAGAACAGACCGATGGCGGAAATGATGCCGGTCGCCGCCGCGGTCAGGCCGATCACCAGAACCAGCGTGTTCTGACTGAAAAACCCGCAAACGAAGTAGCCGACGCCGCCTGCCAGCGCACACAGCGCCAGATGCCAGCGGCGCTCGCCGGTTCTGTCCGAATGACGCCCCAGCCAGACCATCGTGATCGCCGCGACGATATACGGCAGCGAAGAGATCAGACCGATCACGAACGTGTCCTGCGTGCCCGCCGTGCGGATCAGTTGCGGCATCCAGAACACCAGGCCGTAGATGCCGGAGGCCAGACAGAAGTAGATGAGCGACAGCGTGTAAGTGGCGGGCTCGCGCAGCGCCGGGCCAAAACGATGCACGGCTTGCGAGTCTTTTTCGCCTTCGACGATGCGGCTCCAGACCGTCTTTTCTTCGGGGCTCAGCCATTTCGCGCTCTGAATCGAATCGTCGAGCATGAAGATGACGACGAGGCCGAGCAGGATCGACGGAATGCCTTCGAGCAGGAACAGCCACTGCCAGCCGGCGAGTCCATGCAGCCCATGAACGTACTTCATGATGCCGCCCGAAATCGGACCGCCGATAATGCCGCACAACGCGATGGACGCCATGAACAGCGTGTTCGTGCGGCCGCGCACTTCCCGCGGAAACCATTTCGTGAAGAAGTACAACGCGCCCGGCACGAAGCCCGCTTCGAGCGCGCCGATGATGAAGCGGATCACGTAAAAGCTGACCTCGTCCCGCACGAACATCGTGCAGGCCGACGCAATGCCCCACGTAATCATGATGCGGGCGATCCACAAACGCGCGCCGACCCGATGCAGGATGAGGTTGCTCGGCACCTCGAAGATCAGATAGCCGACGAAGAATACGCTGGCGCCGAGGCCATACACCGCATCGCTCAAGCCTAACTGGCTTTGCATCTGCAGTTTCGCAAAGCTGATGTTCACGCGATCCAGATACGCGCACACGAAGCAGATGACCAGCAGCGGAACGAACCGCCAGAAAATCCGCTTATAGATGTGGCCGGCGACAGAGGCGTCGCTGGTCAGGGGTGACAAGGCAGGCGCCGCCGGTTGGTTCATTGTCGGTCTCCGTCATGGTTGTTGTACTGGTTTCCTGCAAGCGGCTCGATGCGCTCTGCGGTGCATGCTACGCCTAGTAAGTGGCGCGGCCGCCGGACAGATCGAACACCGCGCCGGTCGTGAAGGAGTTTTCCTCCGAGACCAGCCACGCGACCATCGCGGCAATCTCCCCGACGTTGACGAAGCGTCCACGCGGGATTTTCGACAGCATGTAGTCGATATGCTCCTGCGACATCTGATCGAAAATCCGTGTCTTCGCGGCCGCCGGCGTAATCGCGTTGACCGCGACGTTCCTGCCGGCCGTCTCTTTGCCGAGGCTCTTGGTGAGCGCAATGACGCCGGCCTTCGACGCGCTGTAGGCCGACGCATTCGGATTGCCTTCCTTGCCGGCAATCGACGCCACGTTGACGATGCGGCCGTAATTGCGCGCCACCATGCCGGCGACGATCGCCTTGTTGATGTTGAACGTGCCCGTCAGATTGATTGCGATGACCTTCTCCCATTCGTCGTCGGGGTAGTCTGCGAGCGGCGCGTTGGGTCCGGCAATGCCCGCAGAGTTGACGAGTACGCTGACATCGCCTTGTTGTTTCGCGGTCGCATCTGCCGCGGCCTTGACCTGCAGCGTGCTGGTGATATCCACCTGATAAGCCTGCACCTGGTCGCCCGCTTTGAGCGTGTCGCGCGCGGCTTCCAGTGCGCCTGCGTCGCGATCCCATAACGCGATCTTCGCGCCGCCTGCCAGCAGACGTTCCGCGACGGCGTAGCCGATGCCGAGCGCGCCACCGGTGATGACGGCCGTCTGTCCTTCGAAATCGTATCGATTCATGTCGAGTCCACTCGTGTTGAGATTGAGGTCAGGCGCCGATGACGCGTTGAGTCTGCTCGCCGAGTCCGTCGATGCCCAGTCGCATTGTCTGGCCGGCCCGCAGGAATACCGCTTCGGGCTTGATGCCCATGCCGACGCCCGGCGGCGTGCCGGTGGCGATCACGTCGCCCGGGTACAGCGTCATGAAGCGGCTCAGATACGCGACGATTTCGGGCACGCGGAAAATCATCGTCGCGGTATTGCCGTTCTGATAGCGCTTGCCGTCCACTTCGAGCCACAGGCCGAGTGCATGCGGGTCGGCCACTTCGTCTCGCGTGACGAGCCACGGACCGATCGGACCGAACGTATCGCAACCTTTGCCCTTGTCCCAGGTACCGCCGCGTTCGAGTTGATACGCGCGTTCCGACACGTCGTTGATCACGCAGAAACCGGCCACATGATCGAGTGCGTCGGCGGCCTCGATGTAGCTCGCCTGTTTGCCGATCACGACGCCCAGTTCGACTTCCCAGTCGGTCTTCCCGGAGCCGCGTGGTATCTTCACGTCGTCGTTCGGGCCGACGACCGCGGAGGTCCATTTGTTGAAGACGATCGGCTCGGCGGGGACGGCCATGCCCGATTCCGCCGCGTGGTCGGCGTAGTTCAAACCGATGCAGATGAATTTGCCGATGGCCGCGACGCACGGTCCGATTCGCGGATTGCCGTCGACTACCGGCAGCGTGGAGAGATCGAGTTGCCGCAGTCGCGCGAGCGCTTCATCGGACAGGTTTGCACCGGTGAGGTCGCCGATCGTTGCCGACAGGTCGCGAATCGCACCGTTCTCGTCGAGCACGCCTGGCTTCTCCTGGCCGGGCTGGCCGTATCGCAGCAGTTTCATAGGGAATTTCCTGGTTGCCGATTAAGGTTCTGAATAAGGTTCTAAACACAGCGTCGCTCGTGTCGGTCGAGCCGGCCTGTCTTTCCAGAATCGCAGTCTATAAAGTCACGCGCCGGGCGCCTACTGACAGTCGTGGATCGTGGAATAACTAAATGACATCTCCGGATTTACCCTCGTTTCACGCAATCGGCTCGCGATTGCGTTTTCGCCAACTGAGATTGCTGATCGCCATCGACGACACGGGTTCGCTGCATCGCGCGGCCGAGCAGTTGTCGATGACGCAACCGGGCGCGAGCAAAGCGTTGAAGGAAGTGGAAGACACGTTCGGCGCGGAACTGTTCGCGCGCCACACGCATGGGTTGGTGCCGAACGAACTCGGCCACTGCGTGGTGCGTTATGCGCGACTGATCGGCACCGATCTCGACCATCTCCGCGAGGAGATGACGGGCATTCTGCGCGGTCAGGGCGGACGCCTCGCCGTGGGCGGCGTGGCGGGTTCACTGCCGACGATACTCGTGCAGGCCGTGCTGAAGTTGAAGGAGAAGCAGCCGGCAATTTCGATCGAGCTGTTCGAAGACACCAGCGCGCGGCTTCTGCAATTGCTGAGCGAAGGGCGGCTAGATCTCGCGATCTGCCGTGCGTCGGTGGCGGGTCAGCCGGAATTGTTCGATGTCGAGTTGTTTCTGGAAGAGCGAGTGAGCGTGGCGACCGGTCCGCGACACCCGCTGGCATCGGCCGCCGAGGTGACGCTCGAGCAGTTGGCGCAATTTCCGTGGGTGATGTTTCCGAGCCAGATGCCGCTGCGGACGCTGCTCGAACGCGAGTTGATCGAAGCAGGGCTGCCGTTGCCTGCTCACGCGATCGAAACCTCGTCGACATTCGGCAGTCTTTTGTTGCTGGCCGAAAGCAATGAACTCATCTCGCTGTTCTCATTCGAGACGGCGGCGTTTTTCGAAAGGCAGGGGATTATCAAGCGCTTGCCGATCGACATCGCTTCGCGCGTCGAGCCGTATGGGATCGTGCGGCGACGCGGAAGCGGACTGTCCGCCGCGGCGCGGATTTTTATCGAAGAGTTGCGCATTCATGCGGCGACGCTGACGCGTAGTGGACTCTATGCCGGACCGGTGGACGCGGCGCAGTAATGCCGATGGGGCGATCATTTACAATCGCGCCCATGAAACTTTCCACTTCTTCTTTTTCTTCCTTTTCTTCTTCCACGCCCCCAGCCATGTCCGACGAAAGCGCGCAACCGCTCAACCCATCGCCGCTGCCGCGCATCGCCGTGCTGGCCACCGGCGGCACGATCGCCGGTGCGGCGCCGGACGCGACCAATACCTCGGGTTATCGGGCGGGCGTGGTCGGGGTCGACCAGTTGCTGCAGGCCGTGCCGTCACTGTCGACGCTCGCGCGCATCGTGCCCGAGCAGATAGCCAGCGTGGACAGCAAGGACATGACGTTGGCGCTCTGGACCACACTCGCGCAACGCATCAACACGTTGCTGGCGACCGACGACATCGACGGCGTGGTGGTGACGCATGGCACCGATACGCTGGAAGAAACCGCATATCTACTGCATCTGACCGTCAAATCGGACAAGCCGGTCGTGCTGACCGCGGCAATGCGTCCGGCCTCCGCCCTGTCCGCCGACGGTCCGTTGAATCTGCAGAACGCGGTCACCGTGGCGGCGCAAAAAAGCGCGCGCGGGCAGGGCGTGCTGGTCGCGTTCAACAACCGGATTCACAGCGCACGCGATGTGGTCAAGACGAGCACCTATGCGGTGGATGCATTCCAGTCGCCGGAGATCGGCGCGCTCGGCTGGGTCCAGGATGGCCGCGTCGAGTTTCAGCGCGGCGTCGTGCGCGCACATACGCTGGCGACGGAATTCGTTATCGGCGCGAACTGGCCGAACGTGGAAGTCGTGGTGAGCTATGCGGGCGTGTCGCGGATCGTCGTCGACGCGCTGGTTGCGGCGGGCGTGCGCGGCATCGTGGTGGCCGGTACGGGCAATGGTTCGATTCATGCGTCGATGCAGCAGGCGCTGGCCGATGCGGCGTCGCAGGGTGTGGTCGTGGTGCGGGCTTCGCGTGTGGGCTCGGGGCATGTGATGCGCAACGGCGCGGCCGCCGACGACGCGCTGGGTTTTGTCAGCGCGGGCTCGCTGAATCCGTACAAGGCGCGCGTGTTGTTGATGCTCGCGCTCGCCGCCGGCGGAACCGGCCCGGTCGCGCTGCAAAAGATATTCGATACGTATTGACGGTGTGGGAGATAACGTTGCGCATGCGCCAGGCGCACGCGCAACGCTTTGCATTACACCGCCGGAATGACCAATACCTGACCCGGATAAATCTTGTCCGGGCTCTTCAGCATCGGCGTGTTGGCCTGAAAAATCACGTCGTTCTTCGCGCCGCTGCCGTAGTACTTCTCTGCGATCTTCCACAGATTGTCGCCCGATACGACGGTGTGAAACTGCGTGGGTGCGGCGGCGGGTTTCGTGACGGTCAACTGGTCGTCGACCTTGTCGACGTTGTGCACGTTGCCGGCGGCAACCAGGATCTTGTCCTTGGTCGGTTGATCCGCGGCTTCACCGGACACGGTGACGGTATGGTTCGTGCCGTCGTAGGTGACGGACAGATTGGTCGCGTCGAGACCTTGCGTGCGGATATACGTGGCGATGGCGTCGCCGGCGGTTTTATTCAATGCGGCAAGGTCGGGTGCGGCGGCCGGTGCGGCGGCGGCTTGTGCGGGGGCAGAGGCTGCGCCGAACAGCTTTTCGCCGGCGTCCTTGATAAAACTGAGAATACCCATTGATGACACTCCTGACGTGACGGCGCAGGCGGCAAGCCTGGAAGCTGAGCGATTGAAACGCCTGCGACCGGAGTCAACGAGTGTAGGAGAAAAGCGCGCGGCGATGTGTCAAAAATGGTCGAGGGATGCGCGCGCAATTGCAAGCAGATGTGAGCGGCGGCACGTAGCGGCACGTAGCGGCAAGCGCAGTTCTGCGTAACGATTCGCGTGAATGCACGCTCGCAGGCACCCGGCAGGAAGACGTGCGGACGACTTGCGCGAATGTCTTCGTGCGAGAGATTGGCGGATAAAGCATGGCGATGAAATCCGACAGCCGGACACCCGACGACGACGTCTGACCGACCAAGGCTTCCCCGGCGTCGCCGGGTGCCGCTGCGGACCCTGCCTGGCCACTCTCAGCCCAGAGCGGCCATTTTGCCCATGATGTCACGCACTTCGCGTGACATCACGAGCGCCCCACCTTCAAGAGCGGCCGCCTTGCACAGCCGCTCTCTCTCTTATCAGGCCGCTTTCGCTTCGGCGCCCGGCGCCTGTGCCACTTCGTAGTTCGCCATGATCTCGAGCGCGCGCACCATCGCCGAGTGATCCCACGCCTTGCCGCCGTTCGCCGCGCATACGCTGAACAACTGCTGCGCGCTCGCCGTATGCGGCAACGCGATGCCCAGCTTGCGTGCGCCGTCGAGCGCGAGGTTCAAATCCTTCTGATGCAGTTCGATGCGAAAGCCCGGCTCGAACGTGCGCTTCGTCATCCGTTCGCCGTGGACTTCGAGAATGCGCGACGAAGCGAAGCCGCCCATCAACGCACGACGCACGCGTTCCGGATCGGCGCCCGAGCGCGACGCGAACAGCAGCGCTTCCGCCACGGCCTCGATGTTCAGCGCGACGATGATCTGGTTCGCGACCTTGCAGGTTTGGCCTGCACCGTTATCGCCGATCAGCGAGATGTTCTTGCCCATCAGTTCGAACAGCGGCTTCGCCTGCGCGAACGCGTGCTCGGGGCCGCCGACCATGATGGTCAGCGACGCTTCCCGTGCGCCCACTTCGCCGCCGGACACCGGCGCGTCCAGGTAGTCCACGCCGAGTGCGTTGATCTTGCGGGCGAATGCCTGCGTGTCGAGCGGCGAGATCGAACTCATGTCGATCACCAGCTTGCCCATCGTGAGGCCCGCGGCGACGCCGTCGTCGGCGAACAGGACATTGGCCACGTCCGGCGTGTCGGGCACCATGATGACGACGATGTCGGCAGCCTGTGCGACTGCGGTGGAATTCGCGACGACGCTCGTGCTCTTTGCCAGATCGTCGGGGACCGGATACGCGCCGTTCACGAACAGCGTGTGACCGCCCTTGATGAGATTGCGCGCCATGTGCGCGCCCATGATGCCGAGGCCGATGAAACCGATCTTTGCCATGAGAGTGTGTCTCCAGAGTCGTTGGGGGTGAGGGCCTGTAGGATCAGGCGGCGGCGCGGGCTGCGTCGCGGGTTTGTCCCAGCCAGGCGAGGCCGGCGGCAGTCGTCGTGCGCGGTTTGTATTCGCAGCCGACGTAGCCTTCGTAGCCGAGCGTGTCGAGCAGATCGAAGAGGAACGGATAGTTGATCTCGCCCGTGCCCGGCTCGTTGCGCCCCGGGTTATCGGCGAGCTGGATATGCGCGATCTGCAGCAGATTCTTTTTGATGGTCGCCGCGAGTTCGCCTTCCATGCGTTGCATGTGATAGATGTCGTATTGCAGGAACAGATTGTCCGAGCCGACCGCGCGAATCACGTCGAGCCCTTCGCTGGAACGTTTCAGTGCGAAGCCCGGAATGTCGTACGAGTTGCACGGCTCGACCAGCAGCCGGATGTTCGCGCGGTTCAGTTCGGCCGCGGCGAAACGCAGGTTCTCGACGATCGTCGTGCGCGCCTGGTCGGCGTCCACGTTCGCGCCCGGAATGCCGACGAGGCAGTTCAGTTGCGGCACCTTCAACGCCTTCGCGTATTCGATTGCATGGCCCACGCCGTCCCGGAACTCGCTCACGCGATCCGGCAGGCAGGCGATGCCGCGTTCACCCGCTTCCCAGTTGCCGGCGGGCAGGTTGTGCAGCACGAGTCGCAAACGGTTCTGCTGCAGACGTTCGCTCAGCTCGGCGATTTTATACGGGTAGGGAAACAGGAATTCCACGGCGTCGAAGCCCGCATCCGCAGCGGCCGCGAAACGGTCGAGGAACGGCACTTCGTTGAACAGCATCGTGAGGTTGGCAGCAAATTTCGGCATGGTGCGAAGGTCTCTCTGGTCGGTCGGATGAAGGGATGAAACTTGGTCTTGCAATCAGTCGTGCAATCAGTCTCGCAATCAGTCGTGCATTCAGTCGAGCATGCTGATCGCGGTCGGCGCATCGGCGCGCTGTTCCGCCAGTTCTTCGAACTCGTTGATCGCGTCGATTTCGGTGCCCATCGAGATGTTGGTCACACGTTCGAGAATCACTTCGACGATTACCGGCACGTTGAACTCGGAGAGCATCGACTGCGCTCTCTGCAATGCAGGCTTCAGCTCTTCCGGCTTGAACACGCGAATCGCCTTGCAGCCGAGGCCTTCCGCGACGGCGACATGATCCACGCCATAGCCGTTGGTGTCGGGCGAGTTGATATTCTCGAAGCCGAGCTGCACGCAGAAGTCCATGTCGAACGCGCGCTGCGCCTGGCGGATCAGGCCGAGATACGAGTTGTTCACCACCACGTGCACGTAGGGCAGCTTGAATTGCGCGCCTACGGCGAGTTCTTCGATCATGAACTGGAAGTCGTAGTCGCCCGACAGCGCGACGATCGGCCGCTGCGGATCGGCGACACGCACGCCGAGCGCCGCCGGAATCGTCCAGCCGAGCGGACCGGCCTGACCGCAGTTGATCCAGTTGCGCGCCTTGTAGACATGCAGGAATTGCGCGCCGGCGATCTGCGACAAACCGATCGTGCTGACGTAGCAGGTATCGCGGCCGAACACCTGGTTCATCTCTTCGTACACGCGTTGCGGCTTCATCGGCACGTTGTCGAAGTGCGTCTTGCGCTGCAGCGTCTGCTTGCGTTGCTGACACTGCGCGACCCATGCACTGCGGTCTTTCAGCTTGCCCGCCGCTTGCCATTCTTTGGCGACTTCGACGAACAGTTCGAGTGCGGCCTTCGCATCCGACACGATGCCGAGGTCCGGTCCGAACACACGGCCGATCTGCGTCGGCTCGATATCGACGTGAACGAATTTCCGGCCCTTCGTGTACACCTCGACGCTGCCCGTATGACGGTTGGCCCAGCGGTTGCCGATGCCGAGCACGAAGTCGGCGGCGAGCATCGTCGCGTTGCCGTAGCGGTGCGAGGTTTGCAGGCCGACCATGCCGGCCATCAGCGGATGGTCGTCGGCAATCGCGCCCCACGACATCAGCGTCGGAACGACCGGTACGCCGAGCGTTTCGGCAAAGCTCACCAGCAGATCTTCAGCCGCGGCGTTGAGAACGCCGCCGCCGGAGACGATCAGCGGCCGTTCGGCATCGTTGAGCAACGCGAGTGCGGCTTCGATCTGCTTGCGCGTGGCTTTGGGTTTGTAGACCGGCAGCGGTTCGTACGTATCGATGTCGAACTCGATCTCGGCGAGTTGCACGTCGATCGGCAGATCGACCAGCACCGGGCCCGGGCGGCCCGAGCGCATCAGATGAAACGCCTGCTGGAACACGCGCGGCACCAGCGCCGGCTCGCGCACGGTGACAGCCCACTTGGTGACGGGCTTGGCGATCGATTCGATATCGACGGCCTGGAAGTCTTCCTTGTACAGACGCGCACGCGGCGCCTGACCCGTGATAGCGAGAATAGGGATCGAGTCGGCCTGAGCGGAGTACAAACCGGTGATCATGTCGGTGCCCGCCGGACCCGAGGTGCCGATGCACACGCCGATATTGCCCGGCTGCGCCCGCGTATAGCCTTCGGCCATGTGCGACGCGCCTTCGACGTGCCGCGCCAGTACATGGCTGATATTGCCCGCGCGCCGCATGGCCGAGTAGAACGGGTTGATGGCGGCACCCGGTACGCCGAATGCGGTGTCGATGCCTTCTTTTTCGAGCACCAGCACGGCTGCGTCGACGGCTCTCATCTTGGCCATGAATGTCTCCTGACTTGTCGGGGAATGTCTTTGGGAATCGGCGTTTCGAAGTGTTGAACGAACTTTAGGCGTCACGGAAAGGTTTGATAAGATCAGCCCGAGTCGCTTATTTCGAAACAAAAAGTATGGAATGGCGGGAGACACGAGATGGACCGTTTCAAGCAGATCGAGACCTTCGTGCGGGTTGCCGATGCCGGCAGCCTTGCGGCGGCGGCGCTGGAGGAGGGTGTGTCGCCGGTCATACTCGGGCGGCGCATCGACGCGCTGGAAAAGCGCCTTGGCGTCAAGCTGATGTACCGCTCGACACGGCGGCTGGTGGTGAGCGAAGAGGGCGCCGCGTTTCTGGAGCGCTGTCGCGGTCTGCTCGGCGAGTGGGATCAGGCGGAAAACGAATTGAGCGCCGGGCGGCGCGCGATCAACGGGCATCTGATCGTGTCGGCGCCGGCGGCTTTCGGGCGCAAGCACGTGGCGCCGTTGGCGCCGGCCTTCCTCGCCGATAAACCGGAGTTGCAACTGTCGTTCAACCTGACCGATCGGGTGGTCGATCTGGTGCGCGAGGGCTACGACCTGTCGATCCGGATCGGCGGGTCGGTCGATCCGAACTTCGTCGCCGTCAAGCTGGCGTCGAACCGGCGCGTGGTGTGCGGCACGCCCGCGTACTTCCGCGCGCACGGCAAACCGAAGACGCTGGACGATCTGCCGCGCCACAACTGCCTCGCGTTCAACCTGCAAGGCGGACAGAACCGCGGCTGGTATTTCCGGCGTAACGGCAAACTGGCGACGGTGCGCGTGGGCGGCACGCTCGATTGCAACGACGGCGAACTGCTGCACCGCTGGGTGTCGGAAGGACTCGGGCTGGGCTGGCGCTCGACGTGGGAAATCCAGCAGCAACTGGCACGCGGCGAACTGGAAACGGTGCTCGACGAGTACGCGCTGCCCGACTACGACATCCTCGCGGTGTATCCACAGCAGCGCTACGTGCCGTCGCGGGTACGCTACTTCATCGATTATCTGAAAGAGGTGTATTCGAGCGACGACTACTGGAACCGGCCGTCCTATTAGTCGGCCTTGCAATGGCCGGGCGGCGTAAATCGTTGAAAACGCTCTGGTTTCAGGTGTTCGATTATCGGGATATCTTGCAACCCGTCCCTTTACGGGTTATAGTCTTGGGCTTCTCACTTGCCACACCGGTCCGACGCCCGGGTGGCTTTAATCCATAAGTCAGCACAAGGAGTGAATATGCGTCATTACGAAATCGTATTTATCGTGCATCCGGATCAGAGCGAGCAAGTGCCCGCCATGATCGAGCGTTACAAGAGCACGATTACCTCGCACGGTGGCCAGATCCACCGCATCGAAGACTGGGGCCGTCGCCAACTGGCCTACATGATCGAGAAACTCGCGAAGGCTCACTACGTCTGCCTGAACATCGAATGCGACCAGACCACGCTCGACGAGCTGGAACACGCATTCAAGTTCAACGACGCAGTTCTGCGTCACCTCATCGTCAAGCTGAAGAAGGCCGAAACCGGCCCGTCGCCGATGATGAAGGAAGTGCAGCGCGAAGAAGCCAAGAAGTCGGCTGCTACGCAACCGTCCGAAGCGCAGGCTTAAGACACACTATTTAAGCTACCAGGTCGAGCGTCGCGCTCGTCAAAAGGCTCATGAACCGGCTGCAACTTACGGCCAGCGTCGTCGAACGCGAACCGGTGCGGTACACCCCCGCCGGCGTTCCGATTGCAGGTTGCACGTTGCAGCACCGCGCGGAAGTCGTCGAAGCCGGCATTACCCGGCAAGTCGAACTGACCATGCAGGCGGTAGCCGCAGGCGAGGCGAGCGGTAAGCTGGAAGGCTGTCAGATGGGCGTGGAAACGCTCTTCACCGGCTTCCTGGCAAAAAAGCACCGCAACGCAAGAACACTGGTATTTCACATCACAGCATTGCAGGACATTGGAAAGGACTGAACATGCCCCGCCCGACTGGTAAGAAATTCGACAAACGTCGTCAGCAACAAAATCCGCTCTTCAAGCGCAAGAAGTTCTGCCGTTTCACGGCCGCTGGTGTCGATCACATCGACTACAAAGACCTCGATACGCTGAAGGACTTCATCGGCGAAAACGGCAAGATCACGCCGGCGCGTCTCACGGGTACGAAGTCGCATTACCAACGCCAGCTGGATACGGCAATCAAGCGCGCACGTTTCCTCGCGCTGGTGCCGTACACCGACCAGCACAAGGCCTAACCCGACGACGCGATAAGGAGCATCCGAATGCAAATCATTCTTCTGGAAAAAGTCGTCAATCTGGGTAACCTGGGCGACATCGTGAAGGTCAAGGACGGTTACGCACGTAACTTCCTGATCCCGAAAAAGCAGGCTCGTCGTGCAACGAAGGAAGCGCTGGCTGAATTCGAAGTTCGCCGCGCTGAACTCGAAAAGACCGCCGCTGAAAAGCTGGCAGCCGCTCAGGCTCAAGGCGAAAAGCTGGCAGGCTCGACGGTGCAAATCGGTCAGAAGGCTGGCGTCGACGGCCGTCTGTTCGGCTCGGTGACCAACGCCGACATCGCCGACGCTCTGGTCAAGCAAGGCTTCGCAGTGGAAAAGGCGCAAGTGCGTCTGCCGGAAGGCCCGCTGAAGATCGTGGGCGACCACGCAGTTCAGGTCTCGCTGCACACCGACGTTCTCGTCGAAGTGACGGTGGCCGTGCTGGGCGAACACGTCTAAAGACGCAAAGCAGCTGCCAGCCGGGTTGCTGGCAGATGGCTTAAGAGAGGCAGGGGCCGGGTGACCGGCCCCTGCCTTTTTTCATGCCCGCCTGGCGTACATCGAAGTGCAGGTTTTTTGTTTCCTCCCGCGCGCTTTACCCCGATAATTCCCCTCCATGAACGCACCGTCCAAAGATCCCCAACTCGAGTCGCTAAAAGTCCCGCCGCATTCGATCGAGGCCGAGCAATCGGTGCTGGGCGGCCTGCTGCTCGACAACGCGGCATGGGACCGCATCGCCGACTTCCTGTCGCAGAGCGATTTTTATCGCTACGACCATCGGCTCATTTACGAACACATCGGCAAGCTGATCGCGGCCACGCGCCCGGCCGACGTGATCACCGTGTACGAGTCGCTCGGCACCGCGGGCAAGGCGGAAGAGGTCGGCGGGCTCGCCTACCTGAATGCGCTGGCGCAAAACACGCCGAGCGCAGCCAATATCCGCCGTTACGCGGAAATCGTGCGCGATCGTGCCGTGTTGCGCCGGCTGGTGTCGGTAGCCGACGAGATTTCCGCCGACGCGTTTAATCCGCAGGGCAAGGAAGTGCGCCAGTTGCTGGACGAGGCCGAATCGAAGGTGTTCTCGATTGCCGAAGACGGCGCGCGCGGCACCCAGGGCTTTCTCGAGATTGGACCGTTGCTGACCCAGGTCGTCGAGCGTATCGACACGCTATATCACACGGCTAATCCGAGCGACGTGACCGGCACGCCGACCGGCTTCGTCGATCTGGACCGTATGACGTCCGGCATGCATGGCGGCGAGTTGATCATCGTTGCAGGGCGTCCGTCGATGGGTAAGACCGCGTTCTCGATGAATGTCGGCGAGTACGTTGCAGTTGAATACGGTTTGCCAGTAGCGGTGTTTTCGATGGAAATGCCCGGCTCGCAACTGACCATGCGGATGCTCGGCTCGGTTGGCCGGCTCGACCAGCACCGGATGCGAACCGGGCGATTAACCGACGAAGATTGGCCGAAGCTGACACATGCCGTGCAGAAGATGAGCGAAGCGCAGATTTTTATCGACGAGACCGGTGGTTTGAATCCGATGGAACTGCGCTCCCGCGCGCGCCGGTTGTCGCGGCAATGCGGCAAGCTCGGCCTCATCATCATCGATTACCTGCAGTTGATGAGCGGTTCGTCGTCAGCCGGTGAAAACCGGGCGACCGAGATCTCGGAAATCTCGCGCTCGCTCAAAAGTCTCGCCAAGGAACTCGATGTTCCGGTCATCGCGTTGTCGCAGTTGAATCGTGGACTGGAACAGAGGCCGAACAAGCGGCCGATCATGTCGGATCTGCGTGAATCCGGCGCTATCGAGCAGGATGCGGATGTGATCCTGTTCATCTATCGCGACGAAGTCTACAACCCTGATAGCCCCGACAAAGGCACTGCGGAGATCATCATCGGCAAGCAGCGGAACGGCCCGATCGGCCCTGTTCGACTGACTTTCCATGGTCAATACACGAAGTTCGATAACTTTGCGGGCGCGCAAAACTTCTACAGCGATTGATCCGCCAAAGCAGACGACAGCGTCAAGGGAACTGCAAGCAGTAACTGCGGCTCATGTTGTAACGACGCTGTCAAAAGTGCGGTAGCGATCCCGGACCGGTACAATGTGGCGGTTTTATGTCAGCCAAAAACGTGACTTATCTCCGGGATCCCAATGTTCGGTCGATTCATGCCCACCGCGGGCAAGTTTCTAGGGAAAACTTCGCGATAGGCGCATTCCTATCATGCAGTCCCCGTTTTTAAGACCTTGAAAAGTCTAGATTTTTTGAGAAAGTGCGATTGGAGCATCTGTAACGCACGAGTCACAAGTACGTATTTTTTACGTACGTACGCCCCTGAACTTCGGTTACTTTGCGTACGCAAAACCACCGGGGGCCACATGACATCAAACCTGAAATTCAAGACCGCGCGGGCCAAGCTGGAACCGCGCCGTGCCCCTTACTGGTCCGCCTAAGCTTGGCGTACTTATCGGCTTCCGAAAGGGGGCAGCAACAGGCGGAACGTGGATCGGTTGCACTCGCGACGCCAGCGGCACGTACCAGTTCACGTCACTGGGAAGCGACGCCACGAAGGAATACGACGAAGCCAGCCGGGAAATCGCCAAGTGGGCGGAGGAACTGGCTAAGGGCGTCCAGAACGACCGGAAATTGACGGTTGCCGACGTATGCCGCGCCTATGTCGCTAATCGCCGGATCGAGAAGGGCGTTACCACGGCATACGACGTTCAGAAGCGCTTTGAGCGATATGTATTCTCGGAGACATGCGCTATCCGCAAAGGGGAAAAGATGCCCAGCGGACGGAAGAAGCACGTTGAGGCGTTTGTGTATGACCGACGTATTGGAGATATCCCGTTCGCCAAACTTCAGCCGGGCGACGTTCAGCAGGATCAACTATGAATAACCCACAAGAAGCCCTTAAAGCAAAAAACTCACTAAGCCTCTGTCTGACGAACTGGTTCGCGTGAACATCGAAGTCACACCGCAAATGCGCGAAGACCTGAAGGCGTACGTGCGCGCGAATAACGCGACCATCGCCAAGGTATTGCGCGCGATGTTTGAACTTCACCTATATCCGGAAAATCCGGTGCAGTAATGTTCCAGCCCACACGACCGACCTAGTCAGTCTTGGGTATCTTTCGCAAGGGAACGAAATGCTCGCCGTCATAAGCGTTGGTAACAGCATGTCCGTCACTCTTTCGCATTCGCACGAAAAAGAGTGTTGGTGAAGTATTGGTTGCGCCGCCACATTCCGCTGAATGATTTTCGCGGACGCGCACCTCGTAACTCTTGCCTTGGTCGAACGTATCGAAGAAGAGGCATTCGGTCCTGTCCGTCGAGAGCTGATATTTAGTAACCAGCTTTGAGGCTAGTAACGCTGCTGCATTGTCGTCCGGCACCGCCAGCGGTTTTGCGCAGGCTGACGCGCAGGTAACAAGGAGCGCAACTGCAACCGTCCATCGGGTCATTGCGATTGCCCCGCATCGTACTGGTCGAGATTGTGCGCGCGGATTATGGCATTCAGTTTCGTTGCGTAGTGCTGGTCAGTCGCATAGCCGCCGTGCTGAAGCGCAATAGCGCACTTGCTGGCACTCCGTTGCGTGTAGCAAACCCGGAATTTCGGGTTGCTGCTGATGGTCCGGGCGTAATCGTCTGCGGCATCATCAAAACCTGTGTATGCGCGGAACGTTCCCTGTATCTGTACGGACGCCCCATTCAGAATTTCGTGCGTGGTGAACGTCGCTGAACTTCCGTCCGGTGCGCGCCCCTTCACGCCGAAATAAGCGTTGCCAACTACGCGGCGTCCCCAGTTCGTTTCCAGCGCAGATTGCGCGAGGACGATTCCCGCCGGGATGCCAAATCGCCGCTGGATCGCTTGCGCCTTGGCAAGATGATCGGCAATAAACGCGGTTACGTAAGCCGGTGAAGACGGTGCTGCCTTGGATTTATGTGCGTGGTGTTCAGGCATTTGGCAATCCCACTGAAAGCAAATAATACAAAGACTGTAGCAGAGCGGTTGGTTTGACGAAACTAGGCTAGCGCTCCGTTTCCCCACTTAATGCGTAGTGAATAGCTAGCCGTGCGGTACCCCAACTACATCCAAATAATTCGCTAAGGTATTTTTTTGGGCAGCTCGAATTCCGTATTTGTTTTATGCCTTGTTACCCCCAACAATCACAATCTGCGCCGCAGCCTGGGGGCATTGAGCATTCATATGCAACCGGAGGATTGCTTAAATCGGTTGCCTGATACCGAACTCTGCCGCTATCAATTGGAGGTTCCCACGAATAAATAACTCCTTTGTCACGTTCGTGGCAGTGGTAACAGTGCATGTATTGATTAAATTTTTCATAAAGGAAATCATGAACTATCTGTTTAGCAAAGAACGAATTGATAGAAAACCACTCGGTTTTCCGGCCCGTACGGGGATGCCTCATCCGCTCATAGTCCCGTTCAATCATTTCATGCACAGCACCTTCTATTAACTCAATGGTGCTTGGATGTACACCATCCCTGATCTTGAAAGCACATAGCAAGGCATAGTACCGGTTCTGAGTGCCACCGGCTCTTGATCCGGGCGTGCCAATGGTCCGCCCAATCTTCGCCTCACGATCATTCCGTGTGTCCAATCCGATGTAAATCCAACCAACATTCGAGTTTTCTTGCCGGAGGCGTTCTCGTTCAACGTGCGCCTCCTTGAGATCATCATAATCGTTCTCGTCGAAGTCGTCTTCCCAATACTTATTTATTGCCATTTCGATACCCCAGATTGACACGGCATATTATATCGAATGAGTTGATTATGTGAGGCTGGGACGCCCAAATGGAACATCTCTCTGGTAACTATGATCCTCGCCTTGGGCGGAAACTAAACTTTTGATTTTATACAATAATTTTAGTGTTCAAATTTTTCCAAGGCAAGCAAAGCGCCGGTTTGCTCAAATTTTTCGGGTGACCTCTAAAGAAATGGTCTCATGTTGCCGTAATGTCGGTGGGGCCAGCAGGTTCATTCAATCAACGAAAAATATTGAGATAACGAGGGAACGCATGGAAGTTATGAACGGAACTACTCCGCGAACCACAGTGCACGCAATCGGGGACCACGCTCTTCACCGCAATTTACATCAAGCGCAGACCCGTTCTGCTTTTGCCGCGTACCTACTCTGGTTTTTCCTTGGCTCTGTCGGTGCACACCTGATGTACACGCGCCGCTGGGTCATGCTCACCGCCCATTACCTGTTACTGATTCTGGTAGGTTTCGGTATTGGAATGGTCGTGCACGGTAAAGAAATTCAAAACGTATTCTTCGGATTGGCAGCAGTATGGGGCGCAATTCTGCCGTTCGGAATCTTTAGCTTCCTCGGCATGTGTATCTTGTTTGCGCAGGTGAATTACTGCAACGAAGATTCTGCGTTGCGGCTGGCTGGAATCAAGCCGAAGCTCACGCGCGTGACTGAGCGTCTAGTTATCATCGTGTCAGTCGGTGTTTTTCTGATGTTCGCTGTGATCATGTCGTATTTTCCGGACGCTGTTGTTCGAGACAGTGTGTCCACGACGCCTGACACTGTTACGGCTCCTTCGGCACAGACACCTTCGGTGCAACCATCGAGTCCTGAGGTCAGCAGCGCGCCTGCCGCGAACGTCGAGCAGGGTAATGTTCAACCCCAAGCAACTGTGGCAGAAGCGACTTCACAAGTAGCGGCGGTGGCAGAGGCAGCGCCAGCACAAGACCAGCAAGCACCGGCACTGGCACCGGCACAGCCTACGCAGGACAGCGCTACTCAATCGTTAGACCCTGCTACGGATTTGAACACAACGCCAAATCAGATGTATGGAACAAGTTTCGATTGCGGCAAAAGCCACTCACAGAATGAGTATCTGATTTGCCACACGCCGGCACTTGCTATCGCAGACGTGAAGCTTGCTAACTCGGTAACTGCAGCTAAAAACGCAATTGCTCCGACAGACTTGGATGCTTTCAAGGATCGGATGCGTGGACAATGGAACTTCCGAGAAAAGCACTGCAATGATGTCGCTTGCTTGAATACGTGGTACCAGTATCAAACTAGTACGATGGCACTCATTGAACAAACCCGGAACGCGGCGGCTCGCGTGGATACTCCACAAAACTGATCGTCAATCAGAGTTAGCGAAAGGCGGACATGCACACCATATTCCGGCAGGGACCCACAACGGGAGTCAGTCTAGGGCTTTATGATTTTGAAAGAGATTTCAAAAATCTATGTCACCAGCACATGCGGGAGAAACGCGCGCGGGCCTTCGCCTTCATTTTTTACAATATGAGCGATGGGCCGGTCCGAAAAGCTTTGAAGGCGGATGGATTCAAGGTGTTAAACGCCGCCTCCGGCAAAGACGTCACCATATATTATTTGCACGAAGGTGCTGAATTCCAGATGAATCAATTCAATCGGCAATTTCTGCGAGTCTTAAACATCAGGGAGCAAGCTTCGCCTCCGTGTATGGCGTTCTTTCGCGTGAGTGGCGAGTCTATCGAAGACGTTGATATAAAAACCATTGAGCCTAGCTTGCTTGATTCGCACATAATTGTGCAGCAAATGGAGCAGCACATACGCGACTATATAAAAGCGTTGAACAGCGAAGGCGATCTGACGGGCATAACTCCTGTTCCGCTTCCGGCTCTGTTCAGGTTGATGGGGATGATGAGTCGCGCCACTCCGTACTGACTGAAATGTAGCGATTCTGCACCGCGCAAGAGCCCCGCCTTGGCGGGGTTCCTCAATTTGAAATATCAAGTAATCAACAACAGGGTTTTAACCTTGCCTTCAATCCAGCTAAGCGGCCTGTCGCGCCCGAATCCGCCCGCAACCGGCTCGTTCCTAGCTAGTCCCGGATGCTAGTATTTCTAGGGGCGTGTTTCCCCCGATCATCGTTCTGGTAAAGTAAACCCGTAAAAACTACACGCTACTCAAAATGCCGATCAAAAAACCGGGATTCCTTCCTTTGCCGACTGGACGGCTGCCCAGCGGCGCAAGGCCTGTAGTTGGCCCCGTCATCATCACTCCTGGTAGCAAAGCAACGGCGGGTGTCATTGGTCAACGCATGCAGCCGGTCCCGAAAGGGAATGGCGGCAATGGGAGCGGCGGCAAGTCTGGTGGCGAGAAGAAGTAGACCCAAGCGTGGCAACTCGACGGGTACGGGGCGAAATTCGCGAGTCGTCCGGACAAAAGGATGCGAGGGAGCGCGCAAAGGAGCGCACGCGTATTCACGAAAGGGAGCGCGACAACCTCGCAAAACTGCGTATATCAAATGCGGAAAACCTAGATAAATCGGTTTTGACTTACTCGGGCGCGGGGCTTGGGTTGTCGCTAGGCTTTCTCAAGGACTTCATTCCCATTCGGGAAGCCAAGCTTGCTTGGGCGCTGTATGGTTCGTGGATTGCATTCACTGTTGCGATGGTGTTGGTTATTGCTTCGTACGTCGTCAGCCAGATGGCGGTCGAAGTTCAGTTTGACCGTGCGGAACGTTATTACGAGGACCGCGAGGAAGATGCGCGCGACGAGTGGACCAAGACCGAGAAGGTCGCGCAGCATCTGAACGGATGGATATACGCGACGGCATTTGGAGTCGGGCTGTCGCTGACGATTCTCTTTGTGTCAGTCAACTTGAATGGGGCCAACATGGCGAACAAAAGCGAGAAGGGCGGAAACTGGGCCTTTGCCCAAGATGGGGCAATCGGCACGAAGATGCAGCGAGCTGAGAAAGGTGTCACGGGCGGGAAATTGCAGCCAGTAAGTCCTGCCACACCGAAACAGCCGACGCCCCAGCCGCAAGCAGGCAATGCACCTCAGAATAAGAAGTAATGCTCTGCGACCGTAGCGCTCTACTCGGGGTATTTCGATGAAACCGAGGCTGGCCTCAGAGGTTTGGGACGAGATTCGCGCGCGTGATCCTCTTCGCGACTTTTATAGCCGCTGGGATACGGTGGACGAATCCGACATTGACGCCTTGAGTGATGCGCTGGATTCGGCTACGCGTGAAGAAGATATCCAGCAGTTCCTTCAGGCCAACCCCAAATACCTAATTCAACATCTTGGCGGGGGACATGGCCGTTGGATCATTCCGAAGCAGCGCCTTGGCGTGCAGCATGTGACGGACTTTATGATCGGAGAACGGGATTCAATGGGTTTCCGCTGGCAAGCGGTGGAGCTTGAAAGTCCATTGGCAAAGATGTTTACGAAGTCTGGCAATCCGTCTGCCCCTCTAACTCACGCGATCCGCCAGATACAGGACTGGCGCATGTGGCTCGCGGTGAATCAAAATTACGCTGCACGCGACAGGGGCGAAGACGGCCTAGGCCTCACGGAGATTCATCCGGACGTGCAAGGGTTGATTATCATGGGGCGGCGGGCGACAGAGTCTGAAGATACTCGGCGGCTTCGTCGGCAGATAGGGCGCGATAGCAAGATTGAGATTCACACGTTTGATTATCTTATTGAATCGCTTATTGGACGTGTGAAAAGTCTCAAAAAGTCACTGTAACAATACCTCTAGAACGGAATGTCGTCGTCCATGAACGGGGGGGGTTGGGTATGGCGCGGCATTGCGTCAAATCGGCTGTGCAGATTTGCGATAATGATTTCTTGCTTTTCGCGTGAGGCCTTCCTGAAAAGCGTAAGAAAATTTTTCAAAGTATTGACTTCGAAATTAGCGCGTTTGCTGTATTTATATGCCCCATTAATAAAGCAGCTTGAAATGGCTGTCGGATTGGGTAGGAAATCTTCAAGCCTTACCTTGCGATAAATTTCCTCAAGTTTGGTTGCTATGACCGAGGCCGGAGAATGGTATTTTGCGTCTGCCTCAATGGATCTCAGTAGATTGGAGAGGCTATCTGCAAATTCAAGATAGCTGTTCCGCTCGCCAGATGAGAAATCGCTGTCAAAATCTGTGGCAAGAATCGCACTTTTCGCTTCGGAGAATGAGCCAATTCGTCCATTCGGCTCAATCCGGCACATACAATCTAAAAGATCGCCGTGCTTGAACGCTTCAATATGCAGCTCCCGGATGATTTTCTCGAATAGTTTTCCGACAAAGTAGACTTCGGTGCGAAAGTCATAAATCGATTCTTTGAATTCGTTGGGTAAGTCGCACCACCAATTCAAGGAAATGCTTTTGTTGTAGTCGCCATCTGAGGTTGCTTGCTTCCCAAATCCAAAATCTATTATTTTGACGACGTTGCCGGAAGTGATGAGAATGTTGCTTTCCCGGATATCGCGGTGCAATATTCCATTTTTCTCAAGATAGGCGAAACCATCTATTGTTTGTGTGAAAATATCGTTAATGTTATCTGATGATATGAGTAAGTGCGTTCCAATATCCATGCCGCTCACGTATTCCATCAAAATATAGCCAGTATTTTGCTTGGGAAAGAGGTGATAATTGAACACCCGCACGATATTCGGATGATTCAGTAGATGGAGTAGTTTTATCTCTCGGACGAAGAGGTCAAAGAATTGAGGGGCGTGTTCTGAATTCGCCGGTTCGTATTTTTTGCAGGCGAAGCGCTCGTTGATAACCGGATCGTGAAGTAGAACGGTGTTGCCCGTTGCGCCTTGGCCAAGGCGTTTTTCTAGCACGAAATCCTTTTGCCGCACAAATTTGACCACTTGGTTATCCATCTTCAGCACCCCCCGCCTCAATACACATGTTATCCGGGTATTATCCGCTGGTTTGGCCCTAATGTGTCAGGCTCACATAGCTGCTGTCAGTACCATTGAAAGCCGGGCGAAGGTCAGTCGTGCCCGCTCCGCGCCTTGTCAGTGCTCTTTGCGTGGGAAGCATCGAAACGGTCTGCGAGAGGGCTAGCAGTTGCGGGGCGCGGGCTTCGCGCGACTAGCTGTCTTGCGCTATCAAACCCTTGCTGGCGACTGCGGCCGATGGCTAGTCAGAATTATCTAAAATGACCTGACTCCAGTCCGAAGATGGTTGGAGTGTCCGGATTGCCTGTGAGGCTTTAGACAGGCCAGTCGATGACGAAACGAAATGAACGAGGTATGGATGGAAACCTGCGCGCACAGCAATCTGGCGCTATCGCTCGATCGGTGGCAGGAGTGTCACTGGTATCTACACCAGATGGAAGCGAATTACCATGAGCCGGAGCCATTCCGCTATTCATGCAATTCGTTCCTTCGTGCTATCAAGGAAGTCCCCCAAGCCTTGACTAACGACTTGCAGCGGCATCCCGGCGAGAAGTCAAAAATCAAGCCGTTGCTGGACGCAGTTTCCTCAAACGCCCTCATGCAGACGCTTGGCAAGCGACGCGACTTCGTTGTTCACCACGGTGCTCTTCAGCTGAAAAGTCATGGTCGGATTGGAACGACGGAGGGTGCGACAATTAAGGTCGTCATTCCGTTCGCTGTCTACCCGACTGAGACGTCGGATGAAGCGTATGAGCGTTACAAGGCTATGTGCAAAACGAACAAGGTGCTTCGCGGCTTCGGGCCAGACTGCGACTCCGCGCCTGCGCTCTGGCGCACTTGGATGATCCCGCAATTCCCTGACCGAGACCTGCTCGACGTAGCGGTTGAAGCCTGGAGGACGCTCGGCGAATTGCTTTCCGGTGCTATTGAGGCGTTCGGCGGCGAAAAGCTCGACCTGAGCTTGCCCTGCCGTCATGATCCGGCCCAGGTGCAGATCAAGCGCTTCAGCCAGTATGAATTCTTCTTGAGTGTCGATGGCATCGACCTGAAGGAGGAAGAGCGGAAATGGCGCGAGCAAGAGGCTAAGGGGTGACCGACGCGTGATAGACACGCGTTGCGGGCATCTCTACGTGCCAACGCGTGCGCGCTTTCCGTTAGAATCGCGCATTGTCACGAACCCGACACATAACTTCGGGCCGAAGTGGATTTACGTACAGATTACGTACTAGGTCTTTTTGATTTCGTGATTGGCGATGTAAGTTGTTGATTTTACACGCAAAATCAGATTATCCGGAGTTAAAATGTTTGGTAGGTTCATGCCCACCGAGGGCAAGTTCTTTGAAATTTTCAATGCGCACGCAACGTGCATCGTCTCGGCGAGCCACGAACTCGAACTGCTGATCGACAATCTGCAGGATGCCGAAACCCACAAGCAGAATGTGCAGAAGGCCGAAAAGGCCGCTGACAAGCTCACGCACGAAACCATCGATCTGCTGCACAAGACTTTCATCACGCCGCTCGACCGCGACGAAATCCACAAGCTCATCACCACGATGGACGACATCCTCGACCTGATGGAGGACGTCGCCACGGCTATTTCTTTGTACGACGTGCAATTCGTCACGTCCGAGGCGAGTCAGCTGGCGCACATTTGCACGGCGACTTCCGAGCGCGTGCAATACGCGGTGAGCCTGCTGTCGGACATGAAGCAGGCCAGCCAGATCCTGAAGGCCTGCGAAGAAATCGACCGCCTCGAATCGGAAGCCGACCGGGTGCTGCGTTCGGCCATGTCGAAGCTCTTCCGCGAAGAAGACAACGTCAAGACGCTGATCAAGCTGAAAGCCATTTACGAACTGCTCGAAACGATCACGGACAAATGTGAGGACGTAGCGAACATCATCGAAGGCATCGTGCTGGAAAACGCCTAATGCAATCGATCCAACTCGCTATCTGGGTCGTCGTCGGTCTCGTCGCCGTGGCGCTGATCTTCGACTTCATGAACGGTTTTCACGACGCGGCGAATTCCATCGCCACGGTCGTTTCGACCGGCGTGTTGAAGCCGCAGCAAGCCGTCGCGTTCGCGGCGGCGTTCAACGTCATCGCTTATTTCGTGTTCCATCTGAAGGTGGCCGCTACTGTCGGTAAAGGCACGATCGACCCGGTCATCGTCGACCATTACGTGATTTTCGGTGCGCTGGTCGGGGCGATCGGCTGGAACATCATCACGTGGCATTACGGCATTCCGTCCAGTTCGTCGCATGCGCTGATCGGCGGTCTGGTGGGCGCCGCGCTGGCCAAATCGGGTTGGGGGTCGCTCAACATCGATGGCTTGCTAAAAACAGTAGCTTTCATTTTCATCTCGCCGCTGCTTGGTTTCGTGCTCGGTTCGTTCTTCATGCTGGCGGTGTCGTGGATCTATTTCCGCACGCCGCCGAGCAAGGTCGACCGGCGCTTTCGCCGGCTGCAACTGGTGTCGGCGGGGTTGTATAGCCTGGGACACGGCGGTAACGACGCGCAGAAAACCATCGGCATCATCTGGATGCTGCTGATCGCGACCGGCTATGCGTCGTCGCTTGCCGACGCGCCGCCGCTGTGGGTGATCGGCGGCTGCTATCTGTCGATGGGCGTGGGAACGCTGTTTGGAGGCTGGCGCATCGTCCGCACGATGGGGCAGAAAATCACCAAGCTCAAGCCGGTAGGCGGTTTCTGCGCGGAGTCGGGCGGGGCGATCACGCTGTTTACCGCTTCGTGGCTCGGCATTCCGGTGTCCACCACGCACACGATTACCGGCGCCATCGTTGGCGTCGGCGCGACGCAAAAGCTCAGTGCAGTGCGCTGGGGCGTGGCCGGCAACATCGTATGGGCGTGGATTCTGACGATTCCGGCCTCCGCGGCGCTCGCTGCGGCCGGCTGGTGGGTCGGCCACCGGTTGATGTAAACCGAAAAGCGGGCGCCCGGTCGGCGCCCGCTTTGTGACGATCGCTCAAATCAGCGGCGCGCTGCCGCCATCCATCGGGACAATCGCGCCCGTCACGTAACTCGCGCGGCTACTGGCCAGAAACAGCGCGACATCCGCAATTTCCTCCGGCTTCGCATACCGCCCCAGCGGCACTTTCGCTTGACCGCGCGCGAGCGCATCCGCGCTGTCGATACCTTGTTGCGATGCCTCCAGCTTGACCGCTTCCTCGACGCGTTCGGTGAGCGTCGAACCCGGGTTGATCGCGTTGATGCGAATGCCGTAGCGCGCGTAGTAGTGGGCGAGGCCCACGGTGGCCAGCATCAGCGCGGCGTTCGCGGCGCCACCTGCAATATGAATGTCGCTCGCGATCTTGCCGCCCATGCCGATGATGTTGACGATCGTGCCGGGCGCGCCGCCCTGACCGGATTTCGCCCGTTCGGCCATGCGCCTCAGCACTTCCTGCTGCGGGTAGATGTAGGGGAAATACTTGGCTTCCATGGTCGCGCGGAACGCGTCGGCATCGAGCGTCTCCGGGTCGTAGCGGCGAGCCGCGCCGGCGCTGTTGATCAGCACGTCGATCGGGCCCACGGCCGTGCTGACTTCTTCGACGATTTCGGCGGCGCTATGCGATTCGTGCAGATCGGCGCGGGTCCGGTGCACATGCAAGCCTTCCTGTTTCAACTGCTCGTAGGCGCGCGCCAGATTGGCGGGATCGCGCGACACGATCGCGACTTTGGCGCCCTCCGAAGCGAAAGCCCGCGCGCACGCGAGCCCGATGCCTTTGCTGCCGCCTGTGATCAACACCACTTTGTCTTTGAGACCGAGATCCATTGTCACCACCCGCTGTCGGAAGAATACCGGTGAAGATAGCAGATCGACGGGCTGGCCGTGACGGGCTCGCGGGTAGGTCGCAGCGATCCCCGAGCGATGTCAGAAGTTGCCGTTCGCGAAACGGGCGATGGGGTCGTCGGTGGTCTGCGTGGGCGCGGGCATGCCGCGGGAAGCAGTGGAGGCGCGCATGATCTGCACTCCGCTGTCGGTGGAGTCCGCCGCCTGCGCTTGCCGCGCCTGGCGAGCTTGCCGCTCGGCCAGCGAGGCGCTCGGCGGCGGCGGCTCGAAAGCGTCGGCGGCGGCATCGATCGGATCCGGTGCGCGGGCGACGGCGGCCGGCAGGGCGGGCGCGCGCGCTGTCGTCGCCGATGGCTGGACTGGAGCGGTGGCTACGCTGTAATCAAGCGTTCGAGCCGGCACGACCGTCGGCGCAACGGCACCCGCTTCGCGGGCCTGTTGCTGAGCGGCGGTCAAGGCGGGTGGCGGAGGCTCGAAGGAATCGGCTTGAACGCTGGTGTTGCCGACGCTGCCAGTAGCGCTTGCCGCAGCCAACGCCGGTCCCTGAGGCACGGTAGGCACCGTCGGCACTATCACCGGTTGCGGCGCCGCAGCCTGATAAACCGGCGTATCGAAAGGTGCAGGCGTGGCCGCCGGCGCGGCCATCCGCCGGATGCCGTCGAAGCGTTTGGCCCAATAAGGATTGGTCAGATAATCGAGCCGCACGGTCCCGCCCGTCGACGGCGCATTGACGAAACGCAGCTTGCCCACGTAGATCCCAACGTGCGAATGCGCGCGTCCCGTCGTGTTGAAGAACACCAGATCGCCAGGCGCGATCTCGTTCGGTTCCACCGACTCACCACGTCCGCTCATATCCGCGGTAGTCCGCGGCAGGTTCACCGAAGCCGCGCGCAACAGGACGTAGCGAACCAGACCGCTGCAATCGAAGCCGCTATCAGGCGTATTGCCACCCCAGCGGTACGGAATGCCGACGAGACCCATCGCCTGAATCGAGATTTCCTCGCGGCCGATGCTGTGATCGACGAAATTCGGGAAACCCGGCGGTGGCGCGTGATAAGCGCCGTTCGCGACGACGATCGAGCCGCCCGCGCGCGACGACGTCTTCTGTGGCGCACCGGCGCAAGCGGCGAGCAGCAGGACGGTCAGCAGCGAAAAGGCAAGTCGGCGCATGGACGAACAGCGAGCGTAAACACTCGTTTAATGGCGAACGGTGGTCGGATGGTAGCCGGTCCCATCAGGCTTCGGCAAGATTTCTTGACAATTTACTTGAAGTTCATGTGCTAAGTGTGGCAATAACCCGCTACGCCGCTAATGAAAAAAAGCCGCGCCGGTGTGACCCGGCGCGGCTTTTTGCGGCAAAAAAACGCTATAGAGCTTAAAGGATTTCGGACGCGTAATCGGCCAGGCGCGACCGCTCGCCGCGCGCCAGCGTGACGTGTCCGCTGTGCGCCCAGCCCTTGAAGCGATCCACCACGTACGTCAAACCCGAACTGCCTTCGGTCAGGTACGGCGTGTCGATCTGCGCAATGTTGCCCAGACAGATGATCTTCGTGCCCGGACCCGCGCGCGTGACCAGCGTCTTCATCTGCTTGGGCGTCAGGTTTTGCGCCTCGTCGATAATCAGATACTTGTCGACGAACGTACGGCCGCGCATGAAGTTCATGCTCTTCACCTTCAGCCGCGAACGGATCAGTTCCTGCGTGGCGGCGCGACCCCATTCACCGGCCGCATCGTCGGTTTTCTGCAGGACTTCGAGGTTGTCGTCGAATGCACCCATCCATGGCTGCATTTTTTCCTCTTCCGTACCCGGCAGAAAGCCGATGTCTTCGCCGACCGGCACGGTCGCACGCGTCACGATGATCTCGTTGTAGCGCTTGTCGTCCAGCACCTGCGCGAGACCGGCCGCGAGCGCGACCAGTGTCTTACCGGTACCGGCCTGGCCGAGCAGCGTGACGAAATCGATTTCCGGGTTCATCAGCAGATTCAGCGCGAAATTCTGCTCGCGATTGCGCGCCGTGATGCCCCACACGTTGTTCTTGTGGTGACCGTAGTCGCGCAAGGTTTGCAGCAGCGCCGTCTTGCCGTTCAGTTCGCGCACCAGCGCATGGAACGCCGGCTCGCCGTTCTGCGGCTCCAGATAAACGAACTCGTTGACCAGCATCGAAGCGCACAGCGGACCCGTCACCCGGTAGTACGTGGTGCCGGTTTTGGTGTCCTGCCAGCTCTCCATGCCCTTCGCGTGCTTGACCCAGAAATCCTGCGGCAGCGCGCGAATGCCGGAGTACAGCAGATCGCTGTCTTCGAGCACCTGGTCGTTGAAGTAATCTTCGGCGGGCAGCCCGAGCGCATGCGCCTTGATGCGCATGTTGATGTCTTTCGACACCAGTACGACCTGGCGATCGCTGCGGTCGCGCTGCAAGGCGCGCACCACGCCGAGAATCTGGTTGTCGGCCTTGCCTTCCGGCAGACCTTCCACCGGCTCGATGGCCGTCAGCTTGGTCTGGAAGTACAGACGCCCGGATGCCTCGCGGCTACCCAGACGCGCCAGCGAAATGCCGTCCGACATATTGCCGGCGTTCGCCACCAGCGCGTCCAGCGTGCGGCTCACCTGACGCGCGTTACGCGCGACTTCCGACATGCCTTTCTTGTGGTTGTCGAGTTCTTCCAACGTCATCATCGGCAGATAGACGTCGTGTTCCTCGAAACGGAACAGGCAGCTCGGGTCGTGCATCAGCACGTTCGTGTCGAGCACGAACAGCTTCTGCATTTCGACCGGGTCGGTGGCCGCGCCGCGTTTTTTGGTGGTGCCGCGCGTGCTGGGCGCGGCGGCGGGTTTGACCGCGTCGGCCTGCTTCGCGCCGGGCGCACGGGCGACCACGGGTTCTGGCTGCGCAACCGGCTGCGCAGCCGGCGTGTTCGCCTCGACTTGGGGACGCGCTGCGGGAACCGGCTGCAACAGGGCAGCGGTCTGTTTCGATTTGCGGCTGGGCGAACCTGTGCGGCGGGTGGGTTCGGCCTGATCGGCAACAGATGCGCTGGACGTAGCCGCGGCGCTCGACGGCACCGGCCGCAAGGTCGTGGCGGCATTGGCGGCGTGCGCCATCGGCGTGGCGACGTTGGCGCGGCCGTAATCTGCCGGTTCGGCGCCCGTTGCTGCGGCATCGCCTTCATTCGCCTGTTTCTTCGCGGCGGAGCGCGCCGGGGTGGCGGCTTTGGCCTTGTATTCGTCAGGCGGCAGGAGATTGCCGAGCTTGCTGGGGGGGGTAGGCAAAGGCATGGTTTCCCTCGAAAAAATCGAAGCACATATCGTGCGCCGCCTGTCGCATTCTGCCGGTGCCGAAGCTCGCGCACGCAGATTGCGCCCGGAGGCGCGCATTCGGTCTAGAGATGCCGGTTCGCCTGGTCTTCGATCGGCTCCTTAACGGGAGCGCGCAACCCTGTGAACGAAAGGCCGCGCGCAATTGAAAAAGCCGCCGCCCCGGCGTACGGGGCAAGCGGCTCGCCTACTGTGTTCGCGGTGCGGCTCACGACTCCGACGAAACCGGCAAACCGGCCGTCGAGTCTGGCGCAGCGAAGAAGAGTTTGGGATGGACAGGCACTCATTGCGGGCCAATATAACGTGCCTCAAAGCGCTTGTACAGCCTCCAGAATATCGTCGACGTGGCCCGGCACTTTCACGCCGCGCCATTCGTGACGCAACACGCCTTCGGCGTCGATCAGGAACGTCGAGCGCTCGATGCCGCGCACTTCCTTGCCATACATTTTCTTCAGTTTCATGACGCCGAACAGCGCGCACAGCGTTTCTTCCGGATCGGAGATGAGCGGGAAGGGCAGGTCGAGCTTGGCCTTGAAATTGTCGTGCGAGCGCAGGCTGTCGCGCGATACGCCCAGCACTTCGGCGCCGGCCTTGCTGAATTTCGGATACAGATCGCGGAATTGCAGACTTTCGGTGGTGCAGCCGGGCGTGTTGTCTTTCGGATAGAAGTACAGCACCACCTTTTTGCCCTGCAGCGCTGACAGCGTGATCTCGCCGCCGGTAGCGGGCGCGGTGAAGTCGGGGACGGGTTGGTCGACTGCGATGGGCACGAGTTTCTCCGGTTGTTATGGCTGGCGCCGCGCAACTAAGGCGGCGGCCTGGCGTCGAGGCTTGGGGAGGTCGACCGTTGCGCGGCGGATTCTCGCGCGACGGCCGGTCGTCAGAGCGGCGGTGCTTCGTCCAGTCAACGCTGGATGATCAACTCGCCGGAACGTCCTGGAATTTCACCCCATGTAACAGGGTACGATGGCAGCGTGTCGCGGTCTAGCGTCGCGTAGTAATCGCCCATGGTGGCAAACGTGTGGCCTTGCGCGCGCCAGCCTTGCAGCAACTGTTCGAAGATCGGCGCGAGCTTCTGGCCTTCGAGTTCCGCGTGCAGCGTGAACACCTGATCGTGCGGATTGTTCTCGGTGCGTGCGAGCATCCACGCGGCCACACTGTGTTCGTCGATACCGTCCACGCCGAGCACTTCGTCGAGCGTGGGCAGCGTGGTCGGCATCTGCACGTGAGCGAGCGTCCGGCCGTTCAGCACCGGTAGATAAGGGGAGTGGCCACGGCCGTCGGACGCGTACTTCATACCCCATGCGTCGATCTGTTCGAACGCGTGGCCGTTCATCTGCCAGCCCGCCGCGCCGTGCGTCGAGGGCGGTGCGCCGAAGATCCCCGTGAACCGCTCGTAGCTGCGCTGCATCTGCTTGCGGGTCCACGCTTCGTCCTGCTTCCTGACGTTGTCCTGCCAGTACACATGATCCCAGGTGTGAATACCGCACTCGAAACCCGCTTCGTGAATCGCGCGCATCTCGGCCGCGCTCTTCACGCCGATATCCGGCCCCGGCAGCAAGACGCCGTACATCAACTGCCGGATGCCGTAGTGCTCGACCACCGAGGTGCGCGACACCTTCTTCAGAAACCCCGGCCGCAATACGCGGCGCATGGCCCAGCCGGTGTGGTCGGGTCCGAGGCTGAACAGGAAAGTCGCGCGCGCCTGGAAGCGATCGAAGATGCGCGCAAGGTTCGGCACGCCTTCGCGCGTGCCGCGCAGCGTGTCGACGTCGATCTTCAGGACGATACGGGCCAAGTGACGTGCCTTATTGCTGTTCGACGAGCGCGCGCGCTTCGCCGACGTGACCGCGATACGCTTCGAAAATCTTGCGCAGCGCTTCGTCGAACGTGGTGACCGGCGCCCAGTCGAGTTCCTGCATTGTGTTGTCGATTTTCGGCACGCGATTCTGCACGTCCTGATAGCCCGCACCGTAATACGCGCCCGACGAGGTTTCGATCAGCTGAACCTGCTTGGCGGTGTCCGCGTATTCGGAGAATTCGGCGGCCAGATTCAGCATCTTGTGCGCAAGCTCGCGCACCGAGAAATTGTTGGTCGGGTTGCCGATGTTGTAGATCTTGCCCGACGCCACGCCGTCTTTATTTTCGATGATCTTCATCAGCGCGCCGATGCCGTCGTCGATATCGGTAAACGCACGTTTTTGCGCACCGCCGTCCACGAGGCTGATGTGCTCGCCGCGCACGATGTGGCCGAGGAACTGCGTGACCACGCGCGAGCTGCCTTCCTTCGGCGTGTAGATGGAGTCGAGGCCCGGGCCGATCCAGTTGAACGGGCGGAACAGCGTGAAGTTCAGACCTTCCATGCCGTAACCCCAGATCACCCGGTCCATCAACTGCTTGGAGCACGCGTAGATCCAGCGCGGCTTGTTGATCGGGCCGTACGACAGTTGCGATTCTTCCGGATCGAACTGCTCGTCGGTGCACATGCCGTAGACCTCGGAGGTCGACGGAAACACCAGATGCTTGCCGTACTTGACCGCCGAACGCACGATCGGCAGGTTCGCTTCGAAGTCGAGTTCGAACACGCGCAGCGGCTGCTTGACGTACGTGGCGGGCGTGGCGATCGCGACCAGCGGCAGGATCACGTCGCATTTCTTGACGTGATATTCGACCCACTCCTTGTTGATCGTGATGTCGCCTTCGAAGAAGTGCATCCGCTCGTGATTGATGAGGTCGCCCAGACGTTCCGTCTGCATGTCCATCCCGTAGACTTCCCAGTCGGTCGTCTCGAGAATGCGTTTGGACAGGTGGTGGCCGATGAAGCCGTTCACACCCAGAATCAGGACTTTTTTCATGAATGACGGGGAGTTTGAATGAGCTGGGCGAATCCGGCCGGAGTAACGGCGGCGTCTTTGCCGTTCTGCGAGTGCCGCAATTCGTGGATGGCGATGGCGCGGCCGTCGCCGCATATCGCAAAAATGGCATTATCGCTTACGTGCAGGCCCGGGGGCAAATCCGAGCGGAGCGCGCCGGGCGGCGCCAGACGGGCGCGCGCGACGATGAAACGATGGCCGTCGAGATCGGTAAACGCGCCGGGATAGGGCGGCGCGACCGCGCGGATCAGGTTGTAGACCTGCTGCGCCGTTTGCGTCCAGTCGATCCGGCCGTCTTCCGGCTTGCGCCCGCCGTAATAGCTGCCTTGTGTCAGGTCGTTCGGCAGATGCGGCGCCTCGCCGGCCAGCAAGGCCGGCAGCACGCGCCAGAGCGTCTGTTCGGCGGCGACGGTGACCTTGTCGAACACTTGCGCGGCGGTGTCGTCGGGCAGAATGGGTACCGGCGTTTGCGCGATGATCGCGCCCGCATCGGGCTTCGCGGCCATTTCGTGCAGCGTCGCGCCGGTTTCGTTCTCGCCGTGTATCACCGCCCAGTTGGTCGGCACCCGGCCACGGTACTTCGGCAGCAGCGAGCCATGCATGTTGTACGCGCCGCGGGTGGCGAGCGCCAGCAGCTCGACGGGCAGCATGTGCCGGTAATAGAACGAGAAGATGAAATCCGGCCGCGCGGCGCTGAGGGCCTCGTGCAGTTCCGCGCTCTTCGGGTCGGCCGGCGTAAGCACCGGAATGCCGTGCTCCGCTGCCACCGACGCGACGCTGCCGAACCAGATGTTCTCGGTCGGACTGTCTTCGTGCGTGACGACCAGCGCCACTTCGACGCCGCGTGCCAGCAGCGTCAACAGGCAGCGCACGCCGACGTTGTGATACGCGAAAACGACCGCGCGTGGCTTCATGAGGGGGTGTCCTGATCGAGCAGCGGCGCGGCTTGCACACCGTGCACCACGGTCTGACGCGGCGCTTCGGTCACGGTCGTGCCGTCGCGTTGTTCGAGGATGGTTTGCACCAGATAACGCGGCCGCGCGCGCACCTGCTGGTAAATCCGGCCGATATATTCGCCGAGCAGCCCGAGCGCGAAAATGATCACGCCGAGCAGGAAGAACGTAATGGCGAACAGCGTGAACACGCCTTGCACTTCCGCGCCGATGATGAAGCGGCGAATCAGCAGCAGCACGAACAGCGCGGCCGAGCCGAGCGACAGGATCACGCCGATGAACGACAGCCACTGCAGCGGCACCACCGAGAAACCGGTGACGAGGTCGAAATTCAAACGGATCAGCGAATACAGCGAGTATTTGGATTCGCCGGCAAAGCGCTCTTCGTGTGCGACTTCGATTTCGACCGGATTCTGCGCGAACGTGTACGCCAGCGCCGGAATGAACGTGTTGATTTCGCCGCAGCGATTGATCGTATCGATGATGTGCCGGCTGTACGCCCGCAGCATGCAACCCTGGTCGGTCATCTTGATGCGGGTGATGCGCTCGCGCAGACGGTTCATCACGCGCGAGGCCTTGCGGCGCCACAGGCTGTCCTGGCGTTGCAGGCGGATCGTGCCGACGTAGTCGTAGCCTTCGCGCATCTTGTTGACCAGCTTGCTGATTTCTTCGGGCGGGTTCTGCAAGTCGGCGTCGAGCGTAATGACGATGTCGCCGCGCGACTGCTCGAAGCCCGCCAGAATCGCCATGTGCTGGCCGTAGTTTCCATTCAGCAGGATCACACGCGAGGTGTCGGGCCGCGCGCGGAACTGCTCCGCGAGCAGGGCGGCGGATTTGTCGCGGCTGCCGTCGTTGATGAAGATCACTTCATACGACGTGCCGAGCGCGTCGAGTGCCGGGTAGAGGCGCGCGAACAGCGCGGCCAGCCCGGCTTCCTCGTTGTACACCGGGATGATGATCGACACTTCCGGTGTGACGGCGCGATGTTCCGAATAACTCATGTCCGCTTATTTTCCGTATTGTTCGCAAATTTCGTTGACCGCCTGGCAGACCCGCGCCACGTCGCTATCGCTCAATTGCGTGAAGAGCGGCAACGTGACCGTGCTGGCACCGTAATGCTCGGCGTGCGGGAACATGCCTTCGCTGAAACCGCGCGCGCGGTACAGCGAGAACAGGTGAATCGCAGGATAGTGCACGCCCGAACCGATGCCGCGCTCTTTCAGGTGATTCATGAATTCGGCGCGGGAAATCGACAGCCGGTCGAGCGGCAGCGTGACGAGGAACATGTGCCAGTTGCTGTTCTCGAAATCCGCAAGCGGCAGGCCCAGCCCCAGTTTCACGGCTGCGCCGCCTTCGAGGCCGGCGAAATACGCGCGCGCCAGCTTTTTGCGCTGCGCGGTGAAACGCTCGATGTGCTGCAACTGCCCGAGGCCGACCCGTGCGGCCACGTCCGTGAGGTTGTACTTGCCGCCGAGCAGCTCGCAGTCCATGCCGTCGAAGCCGGTGCGCACGATGCCTTGCAGACGGTATTTCTGCGCCAGCACCGCTTCCTCTTCGTTGTTCAGAACGAGGGCGCCGCCTTCGATCGACGTCAGATTCTTGTTGGCGTGGAAGCTGAACGACACGATGTCGCCCAGCCGGCCGATGCGCTCGCCGCGCCACGTGGCGCCGAACGCCTGCGCGGCGTCTTCGATCACGCGCAGCTTGTGCGCGCGGGCGATTTCGTACAGACGGTCCATATCGACCGGCAAGCCCGACAGATACACCGGAATCAGCGCCTTGGTGCGCGGCGTAATGGCTTTTTCGAGCAGGTCGAGGTCGATGTTGCGGGTCGCCGGGTCGATGTCGACGAACACCGGCGTTGCGCCGACTTCGTAAATCACGTTGCTGGTGGACACCCAGGAAGCGGGCGTCGTGATGACTTCGTCTCCAGCGCCCACGCCCGCGATGCGCAGGCCGATTTCGAGCGTCGCCGTGCCGGAATTGAAGGTGCGCACCGGGCGGCCGCCGCAGTAGTCCGACAGCGCGGCTTCGAACTTCTGGTTCTGCGGTCCGGTGGTAATCCAGCCGGAGCGCAGCACGTCGACGACGCCCTGAATCGTTTCTTCATCGATTTCGGGTTTGACGAACGGCAGGAACGGGACTGATGACTGGCTCATGAATACGTCGCTCGATTGAGAGGGAAACAGGCCGAGGAGGGCGCGCAGTCGCACACACCACGCGCAAACTCCGGGCCGCGGCCGGGGAAGACAGAATCGGCGGAACCCGCACCCGCGCAGGCGAACCGCAGTCGATGGACACAAATGGTAATCAGCGCGGCGGGATAACGCGAGCCCCGCCACACCTGCCGCCTAGCTGCGCGCCAGCACCACCACGCCGATCAGGATCACGCCGATGCCCACCAGCTTCTGCACCGACATCACTTCGCCGAACAGATACCACGCGGCGAACGCGTTGACGACGTAACCGAGCGACAGCATCGGGTAGGCGATCGACACGTCGACGCGCGACAGCCCGACTACCCACACAGCCACGCTGATCACATAGCAGGCCAGCCCGCCGATGATCGGCGGCTGCGTGGCGAGCCGGAACGCGATGGGCAGAATGTTCGCACGGGTGAATTCGAAGTGTCCAACGGCATTCGTGCCCGCTTTGAGCAGCAACTGCGCGCCGGCGTTCAACGTGACGCCGGCGAGGATGCAAAAGAGCGAAATCGGGTTCATCGGGCGGACGGGTCCTCAGATGGGGTCATGACTGGGGTTTTTCTACGTGTGTAGCAACGTGCGTAGCGACGGGCGTAGCGGCGGGCGTAGCGACGCCCGCCGCAGGCGCTAAGGGCGTGGCCGCCGGACCGGCGAGCGGCTTCATCACCACCACGCGGCGCGAATCGCGCGCGATCAGCTGCATCGGCAACTGTTCCTTCAAAAAGCGCTCGTAGGTTTCCGGCGGCAGCAGCGCCAGCGCGTAGCGGTCGGCCTTCCAGATGGGAATCCATGCGGCGATCGACGGCACCCATTTCTGCGGCTCGACGGACACGCCGAACGTAAGTTCGTCGGCGTGCTCGACCATGATCGTCGTGTGATCGACGTAGAAAGGCAGCGTGTGATCGAGCACGCCGACCGAGTAGAACGGCGTGTCGGGCGGCAGCTTCGCGAGCTGCGCCTTGATGGCGGGCGCGAGCAGCACGCCGGAGCTTTGCCGGCCGAACACGTCGTGCCCGGTACCGGCGATGCTGCCGAGCAGCAGCCACGCCGCACCGAAAGCCGCCACGGCGCCGAGACTGCCGTTACGGCTGCGGCGGTTCGCCCAGAGCGCGGCGAGCGTGAGCACAAATGCCACGCCGAGCGCGGCCAGCACCCATCCCCGGAATTCCGCGTACAGCGCGGCCGGGTTGCGCTCGCTGCCGAAGCGCGTCATGAACAGCGCGGCAAACGCCGCCACGACCAGAAACAGCGCGTAGCCGGCCAGATGACGCCGCCACTGCTCGCGCGTGACGAGCGGCAGATACATGCCGATCAACAGCGCGATGGGCGGCGCGATCGGCAGTGTGTAAGACAGCAGCTTGGAGTGCGACGCACTGAAAAACAGGAAGATGAACGCGGTCCAGACCAGCATCAGCGTGACCGGCGCGAAGCCGTTGGGCTGGCGCGGCAGACGCCAGGCGTGCCGCACGCTCTGCACGGCCACCGACAGCCACGGCAGGAAGCCGACCAGCAGAACCGGCACGAAGTAGTAGAACGCACCGGGGCGATTCTGTTCAGGCGTCAGATACCGCTTGAACTGCTGCACGATGAAGAAGAAATTCAGGAATTCGGGGTTGCGCTGCTGCACCAGCACGAACCAGGGGGTGACGATCGCGAAAAAGACGATCAGGCCGCCGATCAGATGCAGGCGCTTCCACAGCGCCCAGTCGCGGGCGGCGAGCGTGTAGAGCACGAGCACCGCGCCCGGCAGGATCAGGCCGACCAACCCCTTCGAGAGCACCGCCAGCGCCATCGAGCCCCAGCACACATACATCCAGCCGCGCACGCAGCCGGTTTGCAGACCGGGCCGTTGCGCGAGCAGCAGCGCGCAGAGCGTGACTTCCATCCAGAACGACAGGCCCATGTCGAGTGTGTTGAAGTGGCCCATCAGGTTCCAGTACGGAGAACTGGCCAGCGCGATGGCCGCGAACACGCCGGTCGCCGCGTTGAACACGCGCGCGCCGGTAAAGCCGAGCAGCAGCACGCCCGCGAAGCCGGTCAGCGCGGTGTAAAGCCGCGCCTGCCACTCGCCGATCCCGAACCACGCGAAAGTCAGCGCGTTGAACCAGGTTTGCAGCGGCGGTTTCTCGAAATACTTGTAGCCGTTGTAGCGCGGCGTGATCCAGTCGCCGGTGACGAACATTTCGCGCGCCATTTCAGCGTAGCGGCCTTCGTCGCTAGGCAGCAGATGGCGCCAGCCCAGCGGTACGAACCAGATCACGGCGAGGGCCAGCACCAGCAGCAGGATCGTGGTGCGATTGAGCGGTAGCCTCGTCGGCGTATCGTTCATGGATGTCAACCAGGTTTGGCGACGCCGCGGTGGCGGCGAAGCGGAATTGTTTCGAAACGTCGCGCGTCCCGACCGCGCTTGCCGGTAGGGAATGATGGCGCGCAGTGTACGTGATCGGCGAGGGCGCGGCGAGGACTTGCAAAACGCCCGCCGACGTGCGTGGCCTGACCTGGCGCGTCACGGGGCTGCGCCCGCCGGGCGGTCGCGTCGGGTGGTCGCGCCGGCCGGCGGGAAGCGATGCCGGCCGCCGTGCGCAACGAGCCGCCGTCAACCTTCGATCAGCAGCGCGGCGGCGACCTTGCGGCCCTCGGCCATCAGGATGTTGTACGTGCGGCAGGCGGCCTTGAAGTCCATGGTTTCCACGCCGATGCGTTTCGCAGTGAGGGCCGCGGTCAGGCGCGGATGCGGAAAGCGCAGGCGCTCGCCGCTGCCGAACACCACCACCTCGGGCGCATAGTCCACCAGCATCGCGAAATGATCGGCGCTGAGCGCCTCGAAGGAAGCCACCGGCCAGGCAATGACGGGCGACTCCGGCAGCACGAGAATGCTGCCCGAATGCCGCACCAGATTGATTTCGACATAGTCGGCGCCGTAGCCGGTGACGGTATTGAGGGCGCCGCTCGCATCCTGATGTAATTTCAAATCGATTTTCCGAAGTCGTCGTGGAGCGTTCCGAGTGCCGGCTGGCGGGCACGAAAAAGACGCACGAGCAGGACAGAAGCCGTAAAAAAGCGGCCGAAAGGCTTGCCGTTGCGGGTCGCGCATTGCGGAAGTCGGCCAAAATCCGCTAAATTATAACTTTTTGGCTGCCTTGCGGCGCCCATCCTCGTGTGCCGCCATAAGTGAAGCCGAGGAGCCGGACGGTGCGGCAGGTGCGGCCCGCGACTATCTGTCTTGCGTGTCCAGCACGCGTCCAGCACCTATCTGGCGCGCGTCAAGCGTTCGCTGCCGGCTACCATGACCGGCCATGCTGCCCGACAATTACCCCTTTGGCGGATTGGCCCGGTCCCCGTGTTCGATCCGGCCCCGCTGGTTCGCCTCCGGCCTCCGGCCTCAGGCCTCAGGCCCCCAAGAAGCCTTATCAACCAGGATGAAGTGCCCGCCGTGAAACCGATTCTCAAATCCAACAAGTTGTTGAATGTCTGTTACGACATTCGCGGGCCCGTTCTCGACCACGCCAAGCGGCTCGAAGAGGAAGGCCACCGCATCATCAAGCTGAACATCGGCAATCTGGCGGCGTTCGGTTTCGAGGCGCCGGACGAAATCATCCAGGACATGATCCTGAACCTGCCGGGCTCGTCCGGGTATTCGGATTCGAAAGGGGTGTTCGCCGCGCGCAAGGCGATCATGCACTACACCCAGCAAAAGGGCGTGCACGGCGTCGAACTGGACGACATCTACATCGGCAACGGCGCCTCCGAGCTGATCGTGATGGCCTTGCAGGGCCTCTTGAACGACGGCGACGAAGTGCTGCTGCCCGCGCCGGATTACCCGCTGTGGACCGCCGGCGTGAGTCTGTCGGGCGGCACGCCGGTGCACTACATCTGCGACGAATCGAACGGCTGGATGCCCGATCTCGACGACATCCGCGCCAAAATTACGCCGAACACCCGTGCGCTCGTCGTCATCAACCCGAACAATCCGACCGGCGCACTGTATTCGGACGAACTGCTGCTCGGCCTGATCGACATCGCGCGCCAGCACGGCCTCGTCATTTTCGCCGACGAGGTGTACGACAAGATCGTCTACGACGGCAGGCAGCACACGTCGATGGCGGCGCTCTCCGAAGACGTGCTGACGGTCACGTTCAACAGCCTGTCGAAAAGCTACCGGTCCTGCGGCTACCGCGCCGGCTGGATGTTCATTTCGGGGCTGACCGGCGAAAATCGCCGCCGCGCCAAGGACTATTTCGAAGGGCTCGGCATTCTGGCTTCCATGCGTCTGTGCCCGAACGTACCCGGCCAGTATGCGATCCAGACCGCGCTCGGCGGCTACCAGAGCATCAACGACCTGATCGTGCCGAGCGGGCGCCTGTACAAACAGCGCGAACTCGCGTATGACATGCTGACTGCGATCCCGGGCGTCACCTGCGTGAAGCCCGACGCGGCGCTCTACATGTTCCCGCGCCTCGATCCGAAGATGTATCCGATCCAGGACGACCAGCAGTTCATCCTCGATCTGCTGCTCGCGGAACGCGTGCTGCTCGTGCAAGGCACCGGTTTCAACTGGAAAACGCCGGATCACTTCCGCGTCGTGTTCCTGCCGAACGTGGACGACCTTGCCGATTCGATCAACCGGATCGCGCGTTTTCTCGACGGCTATCGCAAACGTCACACGGCCTAGCGCACACTGGCGAACGGCGCGGCGGCCTGGTCTGCGCCCGCAGTTGTTCCGCCCGGGTCCGACACCCGTTTCCTTTTAATCTTTACTCGACAACACACGCTGCATGGAACCGATCAAAGTTGGACTGCTGGGCTTCGGCACGGTAGGCAGTGGCACCTTCACGGTACTGCGCCGCAATCAGGAAGAAATCAAACGTCGCGCGGGTCGCGGCATCGAGATCGCGCGCATTGCCGTGCGCAATCCCGCCAAGGCGAGCGCGGCGCTCGGCAGCGAGGCCGCCAGCATCGCGCTGACGGACGATTTCAATGCGGTAGTGGACGATCCGTCGATCGATATCGTGGCGGAAATGATCGGCGGCACGGGCGTGGCGCGCGACCTCGTACTGCGCGCGATTCGCAATCGCAAGCATGTGGTCACGGCCAACAAGGCGCTGCTTGCGGTGCACGGCACGGAGATTTTCGAAGCCGCGCACGCCACCGGCGTGATGGTCGCGTTCGAAGCGGCGGTGGCGGGCGGCATTCCCATCATCAAGGCGCTGCGCGAAGGGCTGAGCGCCAATCGCATCCAGTACATCGCGGGCATCATCAACGGCACCACGAATTACATTCTTTCCGAAATGCGCGACCGCGGCCTCGATTTCGCGACCGCGCTGAAGGCCGCGCAGGAACTCGGTTATGCCGAAGCCGATCCGACCTTCGACATCGAAGGCGTGGACGCCGCGCACAAGGCCACCATCATGAGCGCGATCGCGTTCGGCGTGCCGGTGCAGTTCGACAAGGCTCACGTCGAAGGCATCAGCAAGCTTGCGGCAATCGACATCAAATACGCGGAAGAACTCGGCTATCGCATCAAGCTGCTCGGCATCGCTCGGCGCGCGGCGCAGGGCATCGAGTTGCGCGTGCATCCCACGCTGATTCCGGAAAAACGTCTGCTCGCCAACGTGGAAGGCGCGATGAACGCGGTCGTCGTGCATGGCGACGCGGTGGGCACGACGCTGTACTACGGCAAGGGCGCGGGCGCGGAGCCGACCGCGTCGGCGGTGGTCGCCGATCTGGTCGACGTCACGCGGCTGCATACGGCCGACCCGGAGCACCGCGTGCCGCATCTCGCGTTCCAGCCGGACAGCTTGTCCAGCACGCCGATCCTGCCGATCGACGACGTGACCAGCAGCTACTACCTGCGCCTGCGGGTGGCCGACGTGACCGGCGTGCTGGCCGACATCACGCGCATTCTGGCCGATCGCGGCATTTCGATCGACGCGTTGCTGCAAAAGGAATCCGAGCACGTCGACGCCATCGGCAAGGGCGAGACCGACATCATGCTGATCACGCACGAAACGGTCGAAAAGAACGTCAATGCGGCGATTGCCACCATCGAAGCGTTGCAGACCGTCGTCTCGCAAGTCACGAAGCTGCGCATGGAAGCGCTGAACTAGGCCGAACTATGAACTACCTTTCTACGCGCGGCGCCGGAGCCGGCGAGCATCACACTTTCTCCGACATCCTGCTGGGCGGCCTCGCGAAAGACGGCGGTCTCTATCTGCCGGCGCAGTATCCGCGCGTGAGCGACGCCGAACTCGCGCGCTGGCGCACGCTGTCGTACGCCGATCTCGCGTTCGAGATTCTCTCCACGTTCATCGACGACATTCCCGCCGAGGATCTGCGCGCGCTGACGCGCAAGACCTACACGCCCGCCACCTACTGCAACGTGCGCGACGACGAAACCGCGGCGAACATCACGCCGCTCAAAACGCTCGGCATCGAAAACGGGGCGCCGCTGTCGTTGCTGGAGTTGTCGAACGGGCCGACGCTCGCGTTCAAGGACATGGCGATGCAGTTGATCGGCAACCTGTTCGAATATGCGCTGGCCAAAGAGGGTGAGACGCTGAACATTCTCGGCGCGACTTCCGGCGACACCGGCAGCGCCGCCGAATACGCGATGCGCGGCAAGCAGGGCATTCGCGTGTTCATGCTCTCGCCGCACAGGAAGATGAGCGCGTTCCAGACCGCGCAGATGTATAGCCTGCAGGACCCGAACATCTTCAACATCGCGGTGGAAGGCGTGTTCGACGACGCGCAGGACATCGTCAAGGCCGTCTCGAACGACCACGCGTTCAAGGCGAAGTACAAGATCGGCACGGTCAACTCGATCAACTGGGCGCGCGTCGTCGCGCAGGTCGTGTACTACTTCAAGGGCTACTTCCAGGCAACGAAATCGAACGACGAGCGCGTGTCGTTCACGGTGCCCTCGGGCAACTTCGGCAATGTGTGTGCCGGTCATATCGCACGCATGATGGGCCTGCCGATCGAAAAGCTGGTGGTCGCCACCAACGAAAACGACGTGCTCGACGAGTTTTTCCGCACTGGCATCTACCGGGTGCGCAAGGCCGCGGAGACGTATCACACCACCAGCCCGAGCATGGACATTTCGAAGGCGTCGAATTTCGAGCGCTTCGTGTTCGACCTGCTCGATCGGGATCCGGCGCGCGTGCTGCAACTGTTCCGCGATGTCGAGGAGAAGGGCGGTTTCGACCTCGCGGCGAGCGGCGACTTCGCGCGCGTGAAGGAGTTCGGCTTCGTGTCCGGTCGCAGCAGCCACGCCGACCGCGTGGAGGCGATTCGCGACGTGTTCGAACGCTACGACACGATGATCGACACGCACACGGCCGACGGCCTGAAGGTCGCGCGCGAACATCTTCAACCCGGCATTCCGATGATCGTGCTGGAAACCGCGCAGCCGATCAAGTTCGGCGAGACGATTCGCGAAGCGCTGCTGCGCGAACCGGAGCGGCCGGCAGCGTTCTCGGGACTGGAAGCCTTGCCGCAGCGTTTCGAAGTGCTGCCCGCCGATGCGCAGCAGGTCAAGGACTTCATCGTGGCGAATACGGGCGCTTGAGCCCGGCGCGGACCCGCAGCGCGCTGCTCGCCGGCATGCCGGCATGCCGGCGAGTTGCGTGGTCTGGCGTATCGCGCACCGGACATCACCGGCCGCGCGCTCGCCGCTACAATGCTTTTTTCTCTGCGGCTTCGACACACCCGATGTCCACACCCACGCCCCGCGCTCCCATGCTCGCCACCGCCGATGCGCTGGCGACGCTTCTCGATGCCGCTCACCCGATTGCCGGCACCGAATCCATCCCGACATTGCAGGCACTGAATCGCGTACTGTCCGCCGACGTCACGTCGCCGCTCGACGTGCCGCCGATGAACACCAGTTCGATGGACGGCTACGCCGTGCGCAGCGCGGATTTCGGCGCCGCCACGGAGGTACGCTTGCCGGTCTCGCAACGGATTCCCGCCGGTCATGCGCCGCAACCGCTCACGCCGGGCAGCGTGGCGCGTATTTTCACCGGCGCGACGGTGCCTCCGGGCGCGGACGCGATCGTCATGCAGGAACAGGCCGAGGTGGCGGGCGACGAAGTCACGCTGCTGCATCGGCCGCAGCCCGGCGAATGGATCACGGCGCAAGGCGCGGATATCCGTAGCGGCTCGGTCATCCTGCCGGCCGGCACGCGGCTTTCGCCGCAGGCGCTGGGGCTGGCCGCCTCGGTCGGCTGCGCTGAACTCGAAGTGCGCCGCCGCGTGAAAGTCGCGGTGTTCTTTACCGGCGACGAATTGACCATGCCGGGCGAACCGCTGAAACCGGGCGCCATCTACAACTCGAATCGCTTTACGCTGCACGGTCTGCTCGACAAGCTCGGCTGCGAGGTGACCGACTACGGCATCGTCGCCGATCGGCTCGACGCCACCCGCGCCACCTTGCGCGAAGCCGCGCAGGCGCACGACCTGATCCTCACCTGCGGCGGCGTGTCGGTCGGTGAGGAGGATCATGTAAAACCGGCCGTTGAAGCCGAAGGCCGTCTCGCCATGTGGCAGATCGCCATGAAGCCGGGCAAGCCGCTCGCGTTCGGCGCCGTGCGGCGTTCTTCGCAGAGCGCCGCCACCGGCGCCACGCCCGGCGCGTCCGGCGAAACCTTTTTCATCGGCCTGCCCGGCAATCCCGTCTCCAGTTTCGCGACCTTCCTGCTGTTCGTGCGGCCTTTCATCCTGAGTCTGGCCGGCGTGCACTCGGTCGCGCCGCGCGCGCTGTCGTTGCGCGCGGACTTCACGCAGGCCAAGGCCGATCGCCGCAACGAGTTTCTGCGCGCGCGTATCAATCCGGCGGGCGGTCTCGATCTGTTTCCGAACCAGAGCTCGGCCGTGCTGACCTCGACGGTGTGGGGCGACGGTCTGATCGACAATCCGCCGAATCATGCGATCGCAGCGGGTGAGACCGTCCGCTTCATCCCTTTCTCCGAACTGCTGAACTGAGCCGCGCGCGCCATTCCATGAAAATCCAACTCCGCTATTTTGCGAGCGTGCGCGAAGCGCTCGGTACCGCCGATGAAACCGTCGATCTGCCCGACGGCATCGCCACGGTCGGCGACGTGCGCGGCTGGCTGCGGGTACGCGGCGGCGTCTGGGCCGAGGCGCTAGCCGAAGGCCGCGCACTGCGCATGGCCTGCAACCACGAGATGACCGACGCCGGCACCCGTCTCACCGACGGTTGCGAGGTCGCGTTTTTCCCACCCGTCACCGGCGGTTGAGGCGAGCCATGCCGATTCGTGTCCAGACCGAAGATTTCGACCTCAGCGCGGAGGTGGCAGCGTTGCGCGCCCGCAATCCGAAGATCGGCGCGGTGGCGTGCTTCGTCGGGACGGTGCGCGATCTGAACGACGGCAGCATCGTCGAAACCATGGAGCTCGAGCACTATCCGGGCATGACGGAGAAATCGCTGGAAGCCATCGTCGTCGACGCGCGCGAGCGCTGGCCGGGCATCGAGGTGCTGATCGTGCATCGGGTCGGCAAGCTGTATCCGCTCGATCAGATCGTGCTGGTGGCGACGACCGCCGCGCATCGCGGCGACGCCTTTGCGTCCTGCGAATTCGTGATGGATTATCTGAAAACCCAGGCGCCGTTCTGGAAGAAAGAAAAGACCGAAACCGGCGAGCGCTGGGTGGACGCCCGTGTCACCGACGACGCGGCGCTGGCCCGCTGGGGCAAATCATCGGACGGCTCGAAGCCTAGGGAATAAGCGTTAGCGGTACGCCGAAGCGTGGGTGGCCTGTTCAGTCTTCCTGCTTGCCGACGATTCGCGTCGGAAACGGCTCGCCAGGCGGACGCGGACGTAGCGGCGGCTGCGTCGGAGCATGGGCGGCATGATCGCCATTCGCGCCATCCGCGTTATCCGCATCCCGGGTCCGCCGACGCGGCGCGACTCGCTCGAGCAAGGCCAGTTGCTCCGCCGGAATCGTGTAATCCCAACCGAACCGGCTCAGCTGCAGACTCTGCGCGATGCGCAGCGCCGGTTCCATGAAGCGGACCGCCGCCGCCGGCCGATAGCGCGATTCGACCGTATCCAGGAACAGATACAGCCAGCGACTGAAGTGTTGCGGCTCGATGCCCGCGAGCGGCTGATGCGCCTGCTGCACGTTGCCGCGATATTGCTTCGCCCCCAGCACGAGGCTGCTCCAGAAACTGCACATTTTTGGGAGATGATCGTCCCAGCGCCCTGCGAGGCTCGCGTCGAACACCGGACCGAGCAGCGGATCGGCACGCACGCGATCGTAAAACCCATAGACGAGTTCACGGATATTCGCTTCGGTGGGTTCGGCTGCGCGCTCGAGTGCCGGCGCGGCGGGGAAGGTCGGATTCATCGATTTGCGACGGGAAGAAGGTGCTACACGGTGAAACGCACCGAAGTAGACTGCGATTACCCCGCTTTTCGTAAGAATGCGCGGGTCATGAACCGTTAATATTGCAGCCGAAAGACCAACACCGACTGTCGACGCAAAATAACAAAATATGCGTCGCGCCCGCATCTTATGGCGAAGAGACAGCCGCCGGCAACCCTTGCGTCGACGCGGTTTTCCCCGATCGCGGCTTGCGCTCATCGTGAAGCTGCTTATGCGACTCACCGACTACACGGACTATTCCCTGCGCGTGCTGCTGTATCTCACCGTGCGCGGCCAGGGCCTGTCGACGATCCAGGACATCTCGGACTCGTACGGCATCTCCAAGAACCATTTGATGAAAGTCGTGCAGCGTCTCGGCGAACTGGGCTGGATCGACACGGTGCGCGGGCGCAATGGCGGTCTGCGGCTCTCGGAGCAGACCAGCGCGCTGACGATCGGCGAGATCGTCCGCGCGACGGAAAACGACTTCGCGCTGGTGGGCTGCTTTCCGGATCAGCAGGGCGAGCGGCGCGCGTGTGTGATCAGTCCGCAGTGCCGTTTGCGCGGCGTGATCGAAGCGGCGCGCAATGCTTTTTTCGCGGAACTCGACCGCTGTACGATCGGCGAGGTCGCACAACCGCTCGGTCCGCTGGCGGCGTTGCTCGGCTTGAACAGCGTGATACCGATCGTGCCGATCGGACAGCCCGGGCCGGCCGGCCCGCAGCTAGCCGGGTGATGGCGAGATAACCGGGCGATGGCAGTTCATTCGCGACAATTGTCAAATAGTTGTCGCTCGCTGCAAAAAACCGCTTGAAACCCGCGTAAAACGCCTCATTTTGGTGGTAATTGAAATTGGAGGTCTCTCAATGAGAATCGACAAACTTACCACTAAGTTCCAGGAAGCACTGGCCGACGCGCAGAGTCTCGCGGTCGGTCACGACAATCAATATATCGAACCGGTTCACGTCCTCTCGGCGCTCGTCGCCCAGCAGGACGGCTCGGCGCGCTCGCTGCTGTCACGGGCCGGCGTGCACGTGCAGGCACTGCAAACCGCGTTGAACGACGCCATGACGCGCCTGCCGCAAGTGCAGGGCACGGACGGCAACGTGCAGATCGGCCGCGAACTTACCGGCCTGCTCAATCAGGCCGACAAGGAAGCGCAAAAACTCAACGACACGTTCATCGCGAGCGAGATGTTCCTGCTCGCGGTCGCCGACGACAAAGGCGAAGCCGGCCGCGTCGCGCGTCAGCACGGCCTGTCGCGCAAGTCGCTCGAAAGCGCGATTGCCGCGGTGCGCGGCGGTTCGCAGGTGCATAGCCAGGACGCGGAAAGCCAGCGTGAAGCGCTGAAGAAATACACCGTCGACCTGACCGAGCGCGCACGCGCCGGCAAGCTCGACCCGGTGATCGGCCGCGACGACGAAATTCGCCGCTCCATCCAGATCCTGCAACGCCGCACCAAGAACAACCCGGTGTTGATCGGCGAGCCGGGCGTGGGTAAGACCGCGATCGTCGAAGGGCTCGCGCAGCGTATCGTCAACGGCGAAGTGCCGGAAACGCTGAAGGGCAAGCGCGTGCTGTCGCTCGACATGGCGGCGCTGCTGGCCGGCGCCAAGTATCGCGGCGAGTTCGAAGAGCGCCTGAAAGCCGTGCTGAGCGACATCGCCAAGGACGAAGGGCAAACCATCGTCTTCATCGACGAAATTCACACGATGGTCGGCGCGGGCAAGGCCGAAGGCGCGATGGACGCGGGCAATATGCTCAAGCCCGCGCTCTCGCGCGGCGAGTTGCATTGCGTGGGCGCCACCACGCTCGACGAGTATCGCAAGTACATCGAGAAAGATGCGGCGCTCGAACGGCGGTTCCAGAAAGTGCTGGTGGACGAACCGTCGGTGGAAGCGACCATCGCGATTCTGCGCGGGCTGCAGGAGAAGTACGAACTGCATCATGGCGTGGACATTACCGACCCGGCCATCGTCGCCGCGGCGGAACTGTCACAGCGCTATATCACCGACCGTTTTCTGCCCGACAAGGCCATCGACCTGATCGACGAAGCCGCGTCGAAGATCAAGATGGAAATCGATTCGAAGCCCGAAGAAATGGACCGGCTCGATCGTCGCCTGATCCAGTTGAAGATCGAACGCGAGGCCGTCAAGAAGGAAAAAGACGAAGCGTCGCAAAAGCGTCTGCAACTGATCGAAGAAGAAATCGAGCGGCTCAATCGCGACTACTCGGACCTGGACGAAATCTGGACCGCCGAGAAAGCGGCGGTGCAGGGCAGCGCGCAGTTGAAGGAAGAGATCGAGAAGACTCGCGCGGAAATCACGCGCTTGCAGCGCGAAGGCAAGCTCGAGAAGGTCGCCGAGTTGCAGTACGGCAAGCTGCCCGGGCTCGAAGCGCAGTTAAAGGAAGTCACACAGGCCGAGGCGAAGGAGCAGAACAACCCGACGCGTCCGCGGCTGTTGCGCACGCAGGTGGGCGCCGAGGAAATCGCCGAAGTCGTGTCGCGCTCCACCGGCATTCCGGTGTCGCGCATGATGCAGGGCGAGCGCGAAAAGCTGCTGCAAATCGAGGAGAAACTGCACGATCGCGTGGTCGGTCAGGACGAGGCGATCACCGCGGTGGCCGACGCAATCCGTCGCTCGCGCGCAGGTCTGTCCGATCCGAACCGGCCGTATGGTTCGTTCCTGTTCCTCGGGCCGACCGGCGTGGGCAAGACCGAACTGTGCAAGGCGCTGGCGTCGTTCCTGTTCGATTCGGAAGACCATCTCATCCGTATCGATATGAGCGAGTTCATGGAGAAGCATAGCGTCGCCCGTCTGATCGGCGCGCCGCCGGGATACGTGGGCTACGAGGAAGGCGGTTACCTGACCGAAGCCGTGCGTCGCAAGCCGTACAGCGTGATTCTGCTGGACGAAATCGAGAAGGCGCACCCCGACGTGTTCAACGTGCTGCTGCAGGTGCTCGACGACGGCCGCATGACCGATGGCCAGGGCCGTACCGTGGACTTCAAGAACACGGTCATCGTGATGACGTCGAACCTCGGTTCGCAGGTTATCCAGTCGATGGTCGGCGAGCCGCAGGAGTCGGTGAAGGACGCGGTCTGGGAAGAGGTCAAGCTGCACTTCCGGCCCGAGTTCCTGAACCGGATCGACGACGTGGTGGTGTTCCATGCACTCGACCGCTCGAACATCCAGTCGATCGCACGCATCCAGTTGCAGCGGCTGCACGAACGGCTCGCCAAGCTCGACATGCAGTTGATCGTGTCGGACGAAGCGCTCGAACACGTCGGCAAGGTGGGCTACGATCCGCTGTTCGGCGCGCGGCCGTTGAAGCGCGCTATCCAGCAGGAGATCGAAAACCCAGTCGCCAAGCTGATTCTGGCCGGCAAGTTCGGTCCGAAGGACGTGATTCCGGTGGAGTTGCACGACGGCCAACTGGTGTTCGACCGGGTCGTGCATTGAGCGACTTGCAGCGAGGCGTGACCTCGTAAGAGGCCGGCGCCTGGCCAGGAAGAGGAAAGCGGCAACGAAGCTGATTCGTTGCCGCTTTTTTTTTGCGGGGTGGCGCGTTGGGTTGCGTGCTATGCGGCGGCCAGCCTACTTAAGCGTTGCCCTTCCCAAACAGCGCCGACAGTCCACCGAGCGCACCCAGCACCGTCGTCGAGTTCAGTTTGCCTTCGGCGGGCACTTCGCCTTCGGGCGTGGCGGCATTCACCACGTGCGGCAGAATCTGCGACAGCAGGCCGGTAACCTGATCCGGCTGCACGCCGGCTTTGGCGGCGAGGTTCGTAACCGTTTCCGAACCGAGCACGCTATGCAGCGCATCGGCGCCGATCGGCTGGTTCTCGCCGTTGCTGACCCACGACGACACGACGTCGCCGAGGCCTTTCTCCCTGAAGCGTTCGATCAGGCCATTCAGGCCGCCGGGCTGGTTGTTCACGAATTCGAGCGCGGTGGTGATGAGGGCTTGCTGGCCGCCGCCTTCGGGCGATTTGCCAACCAGGGAACCGAGTGTGTCGAGTAGGCTCATGACGGTCTCTCTTGAATGCCGACGCGTGTTCGACGGTCGGCGGGTGGAAGCGCCGCACGGTTGTGCGACGCCGGTACGAAGAAGCGCGAGGCGGCCGACTTGCCGCTGCTCGCGGCAGCGTGGCGGCCTGACGACGTGACGACGTGACGACGTGACGACGTGACGACGTGACGACGTGACGACGTGACGACGTGACGACGTGACGACGTGACGACGTGACGGCCTGGCGTTGTGGCTGCCTGGCCGCCCTGGGAGTGTCAGGCGCCGCCGGATGCCGCTGCTGCCGAGGCTGCCTTGCTCTTCTTCGCCTTCTTCTTCGAGGTCTTGCTGCCGGACGCGTCGGCCGGCGCGCTGGCGGTGGCGGTAGCCGGCTCTGCTGCATCCGAAGCCGCGGCGGCTTTGCTCTTGCGTTTCGATTTGCTGGGTTTCGCGCCGGAGGCGGCGTCGGTGGCGGTCGGGGCCGGGGCCGGTGTCGCAGCCGGCGCCGCCGTGGTCGCGGGCGTCGCGGTCGCCGTTGCCGGGCCGGGGATGGTCTTGCTGGCCGCCTTGGTCGGCGTCTTCACGCCGCTCGGCGGCGCCGACGAACCGTTGATCGTCAAACCGGCTGCTTCGAGGTTGGTCACCGACTTCGTGCCGATGCCTTTGACACGCGTCGCGAGGTCGTCCGCGCTCTTGAATGGGCCGTTCTTGCTGCGTTCGTCGATGATGGCTTTAGCATGCACCGGGCCGATGCCCTTTACGGATTCGAGCGCCGCCTGATCGGCGGAATTCACTTCGACTGCCGCCGCGAATCCGGCCGACAGCGACAACGCCAACGCAACGCAAAGCATCACAAGCTTCTTCAGCATGGCAAGCACTCCATCGAGAGCAAACAGTTAGCGGGAAACGGACGACGCGGCCTGGCCAATCAGGTCGCGCCCAAACCAAAAAAGGTTTAGGGAAGCATAGGACAAATTGCGCGCCCCTTTTACGAACGCCGACGATTTATACCGATCGATTCGTGACAAGTAAATCAGTGTGAAGACGATTTGAAGCTTTTGCCCGCAGATAAGGCTGTTGTGAGTTTATCGATCAATACCGGCCGCCATAAACCCGCCAGTCGCTCCAATACAGCAGACGAAAATGACAGCGCTCGCCGCTTGACTTAGAGTGCACTCGAAGTCCTAACCTGAGTTCCGTCATGTCGATCCAGTCGAAACCACTCACCATCGGGCAAGTCGCCGACGTCCTCGGCGTCTCGACGCACACGCTGCGCTACTACGAACAGGCCGCGTTGATCCGGCCGGTCGGGCGTTCGCGGGCGGGGCACCGGCTGTATTCGCCGGCCGATCTCGATTGGCTGAGGTTCCTGATGCGCCTGAAGGCGACCGGCATGCCGATCGCCGGGATGCAGGCGTTCGCGGCATTGCGGGCAGAGGGAGCGCCGACCGTAACCGAACGACGTCTGAGTCTGGTGGCGCATCGGGACGCGGTTTTGGCGCGGATCGCCGAGCTGCAAAGCAACCTTGGCGCGATTGTCGACAAGATTGCCACCTACGAGGCGATCGAAGCGGCGGCCGGTTTCGATGCGTCTGGACCGACTGACTCCACTCAACCGCAACCAGAACAGGAACAGGACTCGCCATGGAACACGCACACCACGACCGCTACAGCCGGGGCTGGGAAAAACTGAAGGAAATCGACGGCGCGGCCGGCGAACAGGTCATCGCGTCGCTCGCACTGATTGCGCCGGACTTCGGCCGTCTGCTGATCGAATTCGGCTTCGGGGATATCTACAGCCGCCCGCAACTCGATCTGCGCGCGAGGGAGATCGCGACGATCGCCTCGCTGGCCACGCTCGGCTGCGCGCAACCGCAATTGAAGGTGCATATCGAGGCCGCGCTGAATGTCGGCTGCACGAGAGAAGAAATCGTCGAGGTGTTCATGCAGATGGCGCTATACGCCGGGTTTCCAGCGGCATTGAACGCGTTGTTCGCGGCGCGCGAGGTGTTCGCGCGTCACGATGGGGACTAGCGGGCTGCGTCCGCGTCCGCATCTGCGTCCGCATCTGCATTCATTCCCGGCGTGGCGCCGGCTTGCAGATACCGCCGGCTCACCACGCGCCAGTAAATCAGCAGACCGGCGCCCGCAATCGCCAGACTCGCCATATTCGCGACCCAGAAGCCGCGCGCGCCGGTGAGCCAGTCGGGTGTCGTGCCGGTAACATCGAAGCCGAGCGCGTAACCGCCGCCCAACCCCACGCCCCACAGCGCGACCGCGTAGATGACGGTCGGCACCACCGCCACCTTGTACGCGCGCAGCACGAACGCGGTGGTGATCTGCAGCGCGTCGAACAGATGATAGAAGACGACGATCAGCACGAGCGGCATCGCCGCCGCGAGGACCTGGGGATCGGGCGTGTAGGCGTGAATCACGTACGGTCGCAGCGCCAGCACGATCGCCCCGTAGCAGCACGCGATGATCACGGCCATCGTGATGCCATGCCGCGATAGCGCCCGCGCGTCCGCCGGACGATGCGCGCCGAGTGCCTGAGCGACCAGCGTCGACGAGGCGATGCCGATCGACAGCGGCGTCATGTACAGCACCGCGCCGAAGTTGGCGGCAATCTGATGCCCGGCGAGCGTGGTCGTGCCGAAGCGCGCGATGAACAGCGCCATGAACGTGTAAGACGTGACTTCGATCAGATACGACAGGCCCATCGGCACGCCGAGCCGCAACTGTGCCGCCTGACGTTGCCAGACCGGCCAGCAGAAGCGCGAAAAAATTCCGAACGGTTTGAATACCCGTACCCGCGTCAGCAGAGTCAGGCCGACCAGCGCGAGTCCCCAGTTGATCGCGGTGCTGGCGAGCGCGCAGCCCGGTCCGCCGAGCGCCGGCACGCCGAATCCGCCGAAGATGAACCACGTGTTGAGCGGAAACTTGAGCAGCAGGGCGCCGATCTGCAGGATCATCACGAGCCGCGGCTGGCCGACCGCATTGCTGATCGAGCTATAGACGCGAAATGCGAGTCCGGCTGGCAACCCGAAGGCCAGAATCTGCAGATACGCGACCGTGCGCTCGTGCAGTGCGTCGGGCACGCGGGCGAGGTGCAGCATCGGCTGCGGGAAATAAAGAATCAGAAAGCCGATCACGGTCAGCACGAGCGCAAGCCACAGGGACTGGCGCGTTTCCTCGCCGATCTCGGTATAGCGCCGCGCGCCGTAGAGTTGCGCGGTGATTGGCTGCAGCGCCGTCAGAATGCCGGTCAGACTGATATAGACCGAAATGTAGATCGACGAGCCGAGTCCGAGCGCGGCCAGATCGACGGCCGAGTAGCGGCCGACCATCGCCGTGTCGACCACGCCGAACGCGATGATCGCCAACTGGCCGATCAGCACCGGCCACGCGAGTGCGGCGATCTTCCTGACGTCGGCGAACATGCTCAGTCGGCCTTTCTGCGCCAGATGCGGCGTTTGACGGTCGGCGGCGGAATCGGCCGGTCGATCCGCACGTACAGCCGGAAGCGTTCGTCGCGGTCGGCCACGCGGCGGCCTTCCCACACCAGCTTCCATGCGAAGTTCGACATTGCGCTCGGGTCGCCGTAGTCCTGCGTATCCTGACGCAGGATCACGTCGCAATCCTGGTCGAAGGAGAAGTGCATATCGCCGAAATAGGCGAAGGTCGCAATCTGCGCATTGCCCAGACGCACCGGCGAAATGCAGGTGTAGTCCTCGGGCAGATGCGCGGCGATCTGCTCGGCGACGTCCTTATACGTGCGGCTGTAGTTGACCACCGGCAGCCACAGCGTCATCAGCAGAACCCACATCAGCGTGGTGCCGGCGCTGGACAGCACGACGCTGCGCCACAAGACCTTCGGATGGCGCGCGAGCCGCCAGCGCACCAGCACGAACCAGCACACCGTCACCGCGACCGCGCAGACGAACGACAGAATCTTGAACTGCGGCGCGAAGCCGGGCGCGAGGCGCGCGAGGTTGCGCGCGAGTTGATGCGGAAAACCCGTCAGGCCGGCGATGTAGACCAGCCACACGAAGCTGCCGAGAATCGTGAAGCTCAACAGCGCGAACCAGTCGATCGCATTGATCGCGCCGCGTTTGAGTGTGGGCAGCGCGAACGCGGCGAGCACCGCGAGCGGCGGCAACAGCAGCATGTAAAGACGGTTCGATTGATGCGCCTGCAGAATCACCAGCACCAGCAGCGGCCCGATGACCGAAAGCGGAATCGCGACGTGCGGCGCGCGCCGCAGACCCGACCAGCTGAACCATGCCCACAAGGCCAGCGGCCACGCGGGCCAGGTGAAGAGCGGCAGGTTTTTCAGCGCGTAAGCCGCGACCGAACCCGGCGGTCCGGCAAACGAACTCACGCTCACGTGCACCCATTGATTCAGGTACCAGACCGCGTCGTCGGGAAAAGCGGCGATGGCGGCGATCGGCCAGGCAATCGACACCACGAGCGCCACCGGCAGACCCGCCAGCAGCAGCCAGCGCGAGCGCGTCTCGCGCACGATCAGCGTCATCGCCAGCGTGCCCAGCAGCAGCGCGCCGACCAGCACCGGACTGCTCGCGAGCGTGACGAGGCCAAGCGCAAGACCCCAGATGAGCGCGCCCTGAACCGGCTTGTCGATCATTCGCACGAGCCCGTACACGAGCATCGCGATACCGACGAACTGCGCGAGTTGTGGCGTGGTTTCGTGACCGCGTTCGGCAAGACCGAAGCAGGCGAGCAGGATCAGCAAGGCGCCGTCGGCAAGCGTGCGGCCATAATCGCGCGGTTCCGGTTCGCCGCCGAACGCATATTTGAACGGCTGGATCTCGGCGCGGCGGCCGAGCAGATAGGCGGCATACCAGACGAACGCGCAGCCCGCACAGAACAGCAGGCCGGTGAAGACGCGCGATGCGTTGCTCGCATCGACCCAGGGCGCGAGCGCGCGGATCGAACTGGCGCCGAGCCAGTAGCCGAGCGGGCCGTCTTCAGTCAGGTATTTGCCGACCAGGTTGGGCAGCAGCCAGTCGTGCGCGCTGCCGTTGGCCATGGTCCACATGACGCCGAAGCCGGCTGCGTCTTCGTTCTTCCACGGGTCGCGGCCGAACAGGCCGAACGACGCGTAGACGATACAGATGGTCAGCAGCAGCCAGCGCGGCAAGGCACTGGTCGCTGAGGCAGTCAGGCGAACGACAGGTCTCATGCGGTGTATGTGTGTTCTGGGTGAGCGGTGCTACGGGAACCCGAGGCCGGTCGCAGTGGCAGACGCGGTGCAGCACGCTGTGGCAAACGCAGGGCCGACCATCGTGTCTGGCTGGAAGGGCCGATCTTGAGCATCCGGCATTGTAGTCGTGCGGCGTGATGCGCGTCACGAGAGCGTTCGCAGAAAGCGGAAGCGGGCGTAACGAGGCGACGCGGCGTAAAAAAAGGGCAGCTCGCGCTGCCCTTTTTTGCTGCTTCGAAGCCGGCCGTAACCGGCGCCGAGGCGGATATTACTTTGCTGCTGCCTTGCCGGTAGCGCGCGTACCGAACTTCTTGTTGAACTTCTCGACGCGGCCTGCCGTGTCCATGATTTTTTGTTGACCGGTGTAGAACGGATGCGATTCCGACGACACTTCGATCTTGGCCAGCGGATACGTCTTGCCTTCGAATTCGCCGGTTTCACGCGTGTTGATGGTCGAGCGCGTGATGAATTTGAAGTCGTTCGACATGTCGATGAACAGGACTTCGCGGTAATTCGGGTGAATGCCTTCTTTCATGGTCTTTCCTTTAATCTGGCGGTAGCCAACCCGCGAGCCGCCGCTTTGAAGCGGACGGCATCTAGGCGCGAGCCACTTGCCTATGGTCGAAAAACCGCGATTATGCCAGAAAATCAGACGGTTGACGAACGGCGGGGCGGTTTTTCGCCGTTTTCAGGCAGTCGTGAAAGCCAGGCCGACCTGCGCCGGGTCCTGACGGTAATAGCGCGCAAGTAGCCGGTAAAGCTCGGGATACGCAGCCTCGAACGCTTCGGGCGCAACGAACAGCGCCTCGCTGCAGACCGCGAAAAACTCCGACGGGTGATCGGCCGCATACGGATCGATCAGCGAATCGCGTTCGAAACGCGTCCAGCGCCGTTGCGGCACCGCATCGACCTGGGCGCAGAAGTGGTCGTACGCGTGGTCGAACACGTCCGCCCAGCCGCTCGAGTCCAGTGGCGCGTGCCAGCGGCGCACGAGCGGCGGGTGGCCGTCCGCTTCGCCGTTCAGCATGTCGAGCTTGTGCGCGAATTCGTGGATGACCACGTTGTAGGCGTCGCTGCCGCCGGTCATCTGCGCGTCTTCCCATGACAGCACGACCGGGCCGCCTTCCCACGCTTCGCCGCTTGCGTCCTGCTCGACTTCGTGCACCACGCCGTCTTCGTCCTCGACCGTCTTGCGGATCACGAATTCGCCCGGATAAACGATCACGCCTACCCAGCCGCGGTACAGATCGAGACTCAGGTTCAGTACCGGCAAACAGGCTTGCGCGGCGATCGCGACGGTCATCGCGTCGGTGAGTTCGAGGTCGTGCGCCGTCGAGAATTCTTTCTGCGCGATGAACAGGCTCGTCATCTCACGCAGACGCGCGAGATCGGGCGCTGCGAGGCGGGCGAGAAACGGCAGGCGCTCGAGCGTCGCTTGCCAGAGCGCGTCGTCGATCGCGTAGTCGCGCAGCGCGCGGTCGCGGCGGCGCGTGCCTAGCCATTGGGTCAATTTCGAGAACATGGCCTGATGAAGCCTTTTAGTCGATCCGCTTTTGCCACGCGGCGAACAGGCCGCCGCATATCGCCACGCCGATCAGGAAGTAGAAGCCGTCCAGCGAACTCAGAAAGCTGGCCTGCTGCGCGACGCTCCGGCTGATCGTCACCAGCGCCAGCGCATGCGCGTCCGAAGGCGGCCGGCCGGCGGCGGTGAAGCTTCGGGTCAGCGCGGCGAGCGCGTTCTGAAACACCGGATTGTACGGATTCACGAACTCGGCGAGGCGACTTTGATGCAGGGCGAGCCGATGCTGTTCGACGATGATGACCGATGCGGTCGCAAACGAGATGGTCAATTGGCGCACGATGTTTTTCAGCCGGTAGCCGTGCGTGAATTCTTCGATGGCAAACACGCGGAACGTCAGATTGGCGACCGGCAGCACGATGAAGAGCAGCAGCAGACCGCGCAGCAGCATCGGCAGAATCAGCGCGGCTTCGCCGACGCCCGGCGACATGCGCATCATTGCTGCGCAGGTGAGCGCGGCCAGCCCGAAGCCCGGCACGATGATCCACTTCTTGTGCGGCAGGAGTTTGGCGTAACGGAAGTAGAAGAAGAGCGCGCTCGCGGAAATGAGCGAGGTGATGCCGACCAGCTGGCCGGCGTTGTCGACCGGATAATCCAGGCCGCCTTCGAGAAAGCGCGAGATCAGATAGCTCAACACCGTCGAGATGTAGTAGTAGAACATGTACAGCACGAGCCCAACCTGGAAGACTTTCTCGCGCAATGCGTGCAGACGCACGAGCGGCGACGGGTGATGCCATTGCTGATACGCGAACCAGCCCAGCGCGACGAGGCCGGCGAGCGTCAGCAGAATCAGTCCGGGCGATGCGCTGAACAACTGGAAGCGCACCTGCTGCATCACGATCTGCAGCGCGCCTTGCGCGAACGCGAAAATCAGGTAAGGCCAGAAGTGCGCCGAGCCGCGCTCCTCCGGCAGGCGGTTGCCGCTGTCGGGCAGCGCGAGCAGGGCGAGCAGCGCGAACAGCACGCCCACCGGCGCGGTGCAGGCGAACAGCGCGCGCCAGTCGAAGTGGGCCACCAGCTGACCGCCGATCAGCGGTGCGAGCGCGCTGCCGAGCACGATCATCAGAAGGAACGCGCGGGTGGCCGCCGGTCGCTGTTGCGGCTTGAAACTCATCTGGATCAGGATGCGGCAGGTACCCATCATCGGGCCGATGAAGTAGCCTTGAAAGCCGCGCGCCAACGCGAGTTCGAACGAGGATTCGCAGAGCGTCGACGCGACCGCCCCCGCCGAATACAGCAGCATGCAGGCCGCGACGTAACGGCGATAACCGAAGCGCTCGACCCACCACTGTTGCTGCAGGATGCCGAGCACCGCGGCCACTGCGTACGAGCTGGAGGCCCACACCAGTTCGTCGGGCGACGCGTTGATGCCGCCGGCGATGTAACTGGTGAAAAACGAGAAGATGGCGTTGTCGAAATAATCGAGGCCGGTGACGATGGCCAGCACCCAGGGGAAGAAGTCGCCGCGCAGTTTGTCGACGCTCAATAGCGGCACGCGGGGCGCGTTTGCGCTCATGACAGGTCGCCTGGTTTGCTGCGGGCGCGTGTGGGTTTGCGGGTGGGTTTGCGGGTGGTTGTGCTCTTCGGCGAGGTCGCATCGGGTGATGATGCGTCGGGCGCCGATGCGCCGGGCGTCGATGCGTCGGGCGCCGATGCGCGGGGCGTCGATGCGCCGGGCGCCGCTACGCCGGGCGTCGCTACGCCGGGCGTCGCTACGCGTACTTTGCGGCGTTGTTCTAGCAGGGTGTCGGCGTTTTCGCCGGCGAGGCGCCGTTCGAGATAGTCCAGATCGGGCGCGAGATCGGCGCGCAGCTTTTGCGCTTCCTTGAGCTCACGCCGCATCGACTCGATGCGCGCGTCGAGCGCATCCGCCTGTTCGGCGATCGCATCGCGAATCTGTTGCAACGATTCGAGCGAATAGCGATGACCGCCGTCGACCGGTTCGAGTGGCCGCTTCAACATCTCGGTCACGCTTTGCAGTGAAAAACCGAGCGAGCGCAAACGCAGAATGCGTCCGAAACGTTTCAGGTCTTCTTCGTCGTAGAGCCGGTAGCGGCCCTCGCTGCGCGTGGGCGAAACGAGGCCGCGTTCCTCGTAATACTTCAGCGTGCGCGGCGTGACGCCGAGTCGTTCGGCGGCATCGCGCACGGTGAGTGGGGCGGACGTGTCTTTCGGCATAAGAGATCGGCTTCTCGAGGCAGTCGGCATTGTACTTCAACGTGTACGTTCACGTACATCTTGCGGCAACCGGCCGCAAAAGCATAAGCGTGAGGATTAGCATCAGAAACGCGGGCGAAAAAAAACCGCTCGGGCTCGTGAGCGGTTTCTCGTATGGCGCGACGCCTTCAGGCGTCGTTTGTCACTGTTGCTGAAGCGCACAGCTTTAGCTGTTGCCGCCCCGGCGCATCATGTCGAAGAACTCGGAATTGCTCTTCGTCTGGCGAATCTTGTCGAGCAGGAATTCCATCGATTCGACTTCATCCATATCGTGAATGAACTTGCGCAAGACCCAGATTTTTTGCAGCACTTCGGGCTTGATCAGCAGTTCTTCGCGGCGCGTGCCGGACTTGTTCAGGTTGATCGACGGATAGACGCGTTTTTCAGCGAGACGACGTTCCAGATGCACTTCCATATTGCCGGTGCCCTTGAACTCTTCGTAGATCACGTCGTCCATGCGGCTGCCGGTTTCGATCAGCGCAGTGCCGATGATTGTAAGCGAGCCGCCTTCTTCGATATTGCGTGCCGCGCCGAAGAAGCGCTTCGGACGTTGCAGCGCGTTGGCGTCGACGCCGCCGGTGAGCACCTTGCCCGAGGCCGGCACGACCGTGTTGTAAGCGCGCGCGAGACGCGTGATCGAGTCGAGCAGAATGACCACGTCGTTCTTCATTTCGACGAGGCGCTTGGCTTTCTCGATCACCATTTCGGCGACCTGCACGTGACGCGCGGCGGGTTCGTCGAACGTGGAGGCGATCACTTCGCCGGCCACCGAACGCTGCATTTCGGTCACTTCTTCAGGACGTTCGTCGATCAGCAGCACGAACAGCACGACATCCGGATGATTCTGTTTGATGGCATGCGCGATGTGTTGCAGCATCACGGTCTTGCCGGACTTCGGCGAGGCGACCAGCAGACCGCGTTGGCCTTTGCCGATCGGCGCGATCATGTCGATGATGCGGCCCGTGACGTTTTCTTCGCCACGCATTTCACGTTCGAGCAGCAGCACCTTGTTCGGGTGCAGCGGCGTCAGATTTTCGAACATGATCTTGTGCTTCGAGGCTTCCGGCGGCTGGCCGTTGACCTTGTCCACCTTCACCAGCGCGAAATAACGTTCGCCGTCTTTCGGCGTACGCACTTCACCTTCGATCGTATCGCCCGTATGCAGGTTGAAGCGGCGGATTTGCGACGGGCTGATATAGATATCGTCCGTGCTGGCGAGGTACGAAGTTTCCGGGGAACGCAGGAAACCGAAACCGTCCGGCAGCACTTCGAGCGTGCCGTCGCCGAAGATCGTGTCGCCCGTTTTGGCTCGTTTTTTTAGAATGGCGAACATCAATTCCTGCTTGCGCAGGCGGTTCGCACTTTCGATCTCGAGGCCGTTGGCCATCTCGATCAATTCGGACACGTGCAGAGTCTTAAGCTCGGATAAATGCATACGGAGAACCCGCGGGAGAAGGTGCGACGAAATGAAATCTGGGAGAAGAATGAGCGGAACCGCTCATCAAAGGACTTGGACGTCTTATCGACGTTTTGTGGATTCTAGCATAGCACACGCCAATTTCCGCCAGTGCGACGGTGTGGCATGTTTGTTAATGAGCGTGTTGTCGCACGACAACACGCTCATTCTGCAAGCCGGACGCCTCGAACTGAAAGTGGAGGCGTTGCTATGAGTACTTGCAGCAGGCTATACGACGGGTGTTACAGCGGCGATTACAGATTTCCGTCGAGGAATGCCGTGAGTTGCGACTTCGACAACGCGCCGACTTTTTGAGCGGCGACCGCACCGTTCTTGAACAGGATCAGCGTGGGGATACCGCGCACGCCGAACTTGACCGGCGTCGATTGATGTTCGTCGACATTGATCTTGGCGATTTGCAGGCGATCGGCGTAATCCTTTGCGACTTCGTCGAGGATCGGCGCGATCATCTTGCACGGACCGCACCATTCAGCCCAGAAGTCGAGCAGCACGGGTTTATCGGATTTCACGACGTCCTGTTCGAACGATGCGTCGCTGATATGCTTGATTGATTCGCTCATTGTATGAATACCTCTATCGGTTCGAGGCCCGCCTGAATTGCTCGCCACGATACGTCAAAATCTAGGGGAAACTTCCGTTCGCACTTCGTTCGCTTTACCGCCACCCAAGCCTCCGGACTCGATACCCAATCAGTGAAAACCCGATTGGGAAGGGCAGAAGGCTCGCCGTGGCGGGTCATCGGTACGGCAGTTTAGCTTAATTCGCTATGTGCTGCCGGTGGGCGATAGTACCCATCAGGGGCAGGGGGCCAATGGCTGCCGACGATGTGTCGCCCAAGGTGTTCACGGCTACGATTCGTCACGACGGAGCTTATGTGGTGGCCGGTCGGGCAAACACAAGTGGCTTCGCTTTTCGACATGCAGTTACGTAGAGGGGGACGGCGGCACGCGCGCCGAAGACGCCCGATTCGCTGCTTTGTTCGTATTAACAGTCGCATGTTGGTGCAAGCGATGATAGAATCTTTCGTGACGGGCCTCCTCGCATGGAGGGATGGTCAATCTGGTCAGGTCGGGAACGAAGCAGCCACAGCCGTTTTCCACCAGTGCCGAGGGTTAGGCTCGTCACCTTCCTTTTTCCTGCAGTGTGTTTCCGCATATCACTATCTTCTTCTTGTTGGTCCGTCCGTTGGTTCGTTGGTCAGTTCGCTCGTCCTCTGCTTTTCCCGCAAGTCTCTCCAGGTCTTCTCCCGGTCGTCAGCCAGATCAAACGCAATGACAGCGTGCGTTCGCGTGCCGTTTCGATTCGGTTTTGCACGCCATCGTTACTGATACAATTTCCGGATGACCTATCAAGTTCTCGCACGCAAATGGCGGCCGAAGGATTTCGCTTCGCTCGTCGGACAGGAGCACGTGGTGCGCGCGCTCACGCACGCGCTCGACGGTGGCCGTCTGCATCACGCCTATCTGTTTACCGGCACGCGCGGGGTCGGCAAAACCACGTTATCGCGCATCTTTGCCAAGGCGCTGAATTGCGAGACCGGCGTGACCTCCACGCCATGTGGCGTGTGTCGTGCATGCCGTGAAATCGACGAAGGCCGTTTCGTCGATTACGTCGAAATGGACGCCGCGAGCAACCGCGGTGTCGACGAGATGGCGGCGCTACTCGAACGCGCGGTTTATGCGCCGGTCGACGCGCGCTTCAAGGTCTACATGATCGACGAAGTGCACATGCTCACCAACCACGCGTTCAACGCCATGTTGAAGACGCTCGAAGAACCCCCCGCTCACGTCAAATTCATTCTCGCCACGACCGACCCGCAGAAAATTCCGGTCACGGTCCTGTCGCGCTGTTTGCAGTTCAATCTGAAGCAGATGCCGGCCGGGCACATCGTGTCGCATCTCGAGCATATCCTCGGCGAAGAACAGGTTCCCTACGACGCGCAGGCGTTGCGTCTGCTCGCGCGCGCCGCCGACGGGTCGATGCGCGACGCGCTTTCGCTGACCGACCAGGCCATCGCCTATTCGGCCAATCAGGTGAACGAGGAAGCGGTACGCGGCATGCTCGGCGCGCTGGACCAAAGCTACCTGATCCGTTTGCTCGACGCGCTGGCCGACGGCGACGGTGCGGCCGTGTTGTCGGTGGCCGATGAAATGGCGCTGCGCAGCCTGTCGTTCTCGACCGCGTTGCAGGATCTGGCGAGTTTGCTGCATCGGGTCGCCTGGGCGCAGTTCGCGCCGTCGTCGGTGCTGGACGAATGGCCGGAAGCGGCCGATCTGCGTCGCTTCGCCGACACGCTGAGCGCGGAGCAGGTGCAACTGTTCTATCAGATCGCCACGATCGGCCGCAGCGAGTTGGGCCTCGCGCCCGACGAGTACGCGGGTTTCACGATGACCTTGTTGCGCATGCTCGCGTTCGAGCCGGCGCCGACGGGCGGCGGTGGTGGTGTGGCCGGCGGCGGACGTGCCGCGGGTGCCGCAGGTGCGGGCGCCGGCAAACGCGCCGCGGCTTCGGCGGCGCTCGCCGCGCCGCAGCGCGCGTCGGCTGCGCAAGCGACACCCATCGCCGCGAGTCCAGTCGCCGACGTTCCAGCGGTCAATGCCAGGCGCGTGGATGCATCGCCCGAGACTTCCAGCGCAACTTTCTCGAAGCCGGCCGCGGACGCTCCAGCGTCAACGCAAGATCCGCAGCCTGCAACTTCCAGCGCGGCTTCCGCGAAGCCGGTTGCGGATGCACCGGTAGCATTGCAGGATCCGCAGCCTGCAGCGGTTCCCGCTCCAGGTGCTGCAACGCCGGTCGTCGACGACAATGCGGCAGCGCTGGTCGACACGCCTGCGGCGAGCGGATCCGCGACCAACGAGGCATCGTCCGGGTCCCCGGAACCCGCGCAGGCAGTTGAGCAGATGGCTCCGGCCCGCAAGTTGGCACCTTGGGAAGACGCCGACACAGCGGCTGCATCGTCGGAACGTGCGAGCAACGCGTCCGAATCCACCGGAGCTATCCGCGCAACGGCTTCTGCCGATGCACCGTCTGCTGAGCCCGTCATGGCTGCCGCAGCGCAAGCGGTGCAAGCCACGGTGCCGCAGGTTGCCACACCTGTTGCAGTCGCAGTCGAGGCTGCCGCAGCTTCCGCCGCCACACCCGCTGCGGCACCCGCGCCGCGCCGCGCAGGCGGCGCGAGCGAAGCGCTAAACGTACTACGAAGTGCCGGTCTGAAAGTGTCGCCCGAGCGGGGTCGCGCTACCGCAGGTGCGTCTGTGCCGCCAGTCACGCCTAAGCCCGTCGCGCCCCGCGTGGTCGTCAACGTGCCGACGCCGGGCGCACCGCGCCGCGCCGCTGAACCGAACTCCGCGCCCGCTGCCGCCACACGCGCAGCAGCGCATCCGGCACCGCCCGTCACGCAAAACGGCTCGGCATCCAACGGCTCGTCACACAATGCCCCGAGCCACAACCACGCATCCCCGAACGACTCGTCGGTCCCGCCCTGGGACGACATGCCGCTCGACGAATACATGCCGTTGACCGCCGCCGACGAGGGCTACTACGGCCTGCCCGACGACAGCGACATGCCGGTCTTCGACAGCGGTCCCGACGACGTGCGCATGCAGTCCGCCGCACCATCCGCGCCGCCGCCCGTGGTCGATCAGCGTCCGCTGCCGCCGGCCGTCCCGCTCGATCCGCTGGGCTTCACCGGCGACTGGCCCGCGCTCGCCGTCGATCTGCCGCTCAAGGGCATCTCGTATCAACTCGCGTTCAACAGCGAACTGATGGCGCTCGAGGGCAGCACGCTCAAGCTGAACGTGCCGGTCCCGCAATATGCCGAAGCCTCACAGGTCGCCAAGCTTAAAATCGCACTCGTCGAACGGCTCGGCCGGAACGTCGATCTGCTGGTCGAAGTCGGCCCGGCCCGTCGGACTGCCGCCGCGCGCGATACCGCGCTGCGCGCCCAGCGTCAGCAGGAAGCGGAACGCGAAATCGGCGCCGATCCGTTCGTCCAATCGCTGATCCGCGAATTCGGCGCGCGCATCGTGCCCGGCTCGGTCCGACCGTTGACACCGGATGCCGCGAACGGCGCGTCGCCGGCCCACTGATTTCCCGCGCTTTCGCGCACCCGAATCCAGATTCACGCTATCAAGAAGGAGCATGTCCATGATGAAAGGCCAACTCGCCGGGTTGATGAAGCAAGCCCAGCAGATGCAGGAAAACATGAAGAAGATGCAGGAGCAACTCGCGCTGATCGAAGTCGAGGGGCAGTCGGGCGCCGGTCTCGTGAAGGTGACGATGACCTGCAAGAACGACGTGCGCCGCGTTTCGATCGACCCGAGCCTGCTGGCCGACGACAAGGACATGCTGGAAGACCTGGTCGCCGCCGCGTTCAACGACGCCGTGCGCAAAGCCGAAGCCACCGCCCAGGAGAAGATGGGCGGCATGACATCGGGTCTGCCGCTGCCGCCGGGTTTCAAGCTGCCGTTCTGACGCCGCGGCGCGGTCCGCTTCGATCTCCAGCATGTTCCGTCGCTGCCCTTGGTTGCGACGGAACATTGCATTGAAGCGTTGAAGCGTTGAAGCGTGACTTAGCGCCCGGCAGGTGTGCCGAACCCTCCGTTTTGCGAACCCACATGTCACGCCTTCTCCACCTCGACGCCGATCTCGCATGAAACAACCTTCCGCCTTGTCGGCGCTCGTCGAAGCCTTGCGCGCCCTGCCCGGTGTCGGGCCGAAATCCGCGCAGCGCATGGCGTATCACCTGATGCAGCACGACCGTGACGGCGCCGAAAAACTCGGCCGTTCGCTCCTGTTCGCGACCGAGCACCTGCAGCATTGCGAAAAGTGCAACACCTTCACCGAAGCGCAGATCTGCGAAGTCTGTCTCGACGAAGAGCGCGACCCCACGTTGCTGTGCGTGGTCGAAACGCCCGCCGACCAGATCATGCTCGAACAGACGATGACTTACCGTGGCCTGTATTTCGTGCTGATGGGACGGCTTAGTCCGCTCGACGGCATCGGTCCGAAGGAAATTCATTTCGACCGCCTGGTGCGCCGCGCCGAGGACGGTATCGTCAAGGAAGTCGTGCTCGCCACCAATTTCACCAACGAAGGCGAAGCCACCGCGCATTACCTCGGCCAGACGCTCAAGGCGCGCGGTCTCGCGGTGACGCGTCTTGCGCGCGGCGTGCCGGTCGGCGGCGAACTCGAGTATGTCGACGCCGGCACGATTGCCCGCGCGATGCTCGACCGGCGCACGCTTTAATAAAACAGCGCGGCGCACGCTTTGACACACAGCGCCGGCCGCCCGCGTCCCATCGACGCGGCAAAGCATTCAAGGAGACCCATGAGCGCCACCCCTGACTCCGCTTCGAACCCCACCCCCGACACGCCCGACGTCAATGCTCCCAGCGGCCCGCTCGCCGGCGTCAAGGTACTCGAACTCGGCACGCTGATCGCCGGGCCGTTCGCGGCACGCTTTCTCGGCGAGTTCGGCGCCGAGGTCATCAAGATCGAAGACCCGAAAGGCGGCGACCCGCTGCGCAAGTGGCGCAAGCTCTACCCGGAAGTCGGCGGCACGTCGCTCTGGTGGGCCGTGCAGGCGCGCAACAAGAAGTCGATCACCATCAATCTGAAAGCGGAAGAGGGCAAGGAGATCGTGCGGCGGCTCGCAAAAGAGGCCGATATCGTCGTCGAAAATTTCCGGCCCGGTCTGCTCGAAAAACTCGGCCTCGGCTACGACGTGCTGTCCGCGGAAAATCCGGGGCTCGTGATGGTGCGACTCTCGGGCTACGGCCAGACCGGTCCCTATCGCGACCGGCCGGGCTTCGGCGCGATCGCCGAATCGATGGGCGGCCTGCGTCATATCACCGGCTATCCGGACTTGCCGCCGCCGCGCATCGGCATTTCGATCGGCGATTCGATCGCCGCGCTGCACGGCGTGATCGGCGCGTTGATGGCGCTGCATCACAAGCAGGTGAACGGCGGCAAGGGGCAGGTCGTCGACGTCGCGCTGTACGAGGCCGTCTTCAACATGATGGAGAGCGTGGTCCCGGAGTACGGCGTCTACGGGATGGTGCGCGAGCGCACCGGCGCGTCGCTGCCGGGCATCGTACCGTCCAATACCTATCCGTGCCGTGACGGCAGCGTCGTGATCGGCGGCAATAGCGATCCGATTTTCCGGCGGCTGATGATCGCCATCGAGCGCGACGACCTCGCCAACGATCCCACGCTCGCGCATAACGACGGCCGCGTGCCGCGCACCCAGGAGATCGACGGCGCGATTGCGGCGTGGCTCGCCACGCGCAGCATCGACGAAGCGCTCGCGGTGCTCAACGCGGCCGACGTGCCGGCCGGGCGCATTTTCAGCGTCGCCGATATGTTCGCCGATCCGCAGTTCATCGCGCGTCAGATGATCCAGCGCTTCAAGTGGCAGGACGGTCACGAAATCACGCTGCCGGGGGTCACGCCGAAGCTTTCGGCCACGCCCGGCGAGACCCGCTGGCTCGGCCCGGAACTGGGTGAACATACCGATGAAGTCCTGCAATCGCTAGGTTATGATGCTGACCACATTGCAAGCTTGCGCGCGCAACAGATAGTCTGAGCCCGGCGGGTTGGCGGCATGCCCGGCAAACACAGACAAAGACAAAAAAATAGTTTGGAGACTGAAGACCATGCAACGCAGAACCTTCCTCGCCGGTACCGCCGCGCTCGCGGGCGCCTCGCTCGGCGCTACGCCGTTCGCCTTCGCTCAGGGTAAACCTGAAACCACCAAAGTCTCGGTCGCGGTCGGCGGCAAGAACCTGTTCTACTACCTGCCGCTCACCATCGCCGAGCGCCGCAACTACTTCAAGGACGAAGGCCTCGACGTCGAAATCTCCGATTTCGCCGGCGGCTCGCAGGCCTTGAAGGCCGCCGTCGGCGGCAGCGCGGACGTCGTCTCGGGTGCCTTCGAACACACGCTGTTGCTGCAGGCGCAGAAGCAGTCGTTCCGCGAATTCGTGCTGCAGGGTCGCGCGCCGCAAATCGTGCTGGCGGTGTCGAAGAAAACCATGCCGAACTACAAGTCGATCGCCGACTTGAAGGGCAAGAAAATCGGCGTGACCGCGCCGGGTTCGTCGACCTCGATCATGGCGAGCTTCGTTCTGGCAAAGGCCGGTTTGACGGCGAAAGACGTCGCGTTTATCGGCGTGGGCGCCGGCGCCGGCGCGATCGCCGCGCTGCAGTCCGGGCAGATCGACGCGCTTGCCAACCTCGACCCGGTGATGACCAAGCTCGAGCGCACCGGCGATATCCGCATCGTGTCGGACACCCGCACGCTGGTCGATACGCGCAGCGTGTTCGGCGGCGATATGCCGGCCGGTTGCATGTACGCGTCGCAAAGCTTCATCACGAAGAATCCGAACACCACGCAGGCGCTCACCAACGCGATGGTGCGCGCGCTCAAGTGGTTGCAGACGGCGACCGGTAGCGAACTGATCAACACGGTGCCGGAAGGGTATCTGCTCGGCGACCGCGCGGTGTACCTGGACGCCTGGCAACACGTGAAAGAAGCGATGTCGCCGGACGGTCTGATGCCGGTCGACGGTCCCGCCACGTCGCTGAAAACCTTGCAGGCGTTCGACCCGGCGGTGCAGGGCAAACCGATCGATCTGTCGAAGACGTGGACGAACGACTTCGTGAAGAAAGCGCTGGCGACCGTCAAGGCCTGAGCGAAGCGCTGCGGCTCTTCGCTGCCGGCCGCGCCACTGCAAGCCGCGCCGCACTTTATCCAGAAACCGATTTACCGAAGCGAGCCGAACGATGACCGTTGCCGCCCTGGCGCTCGAGAACATCACCTGCACGTTTGCTGCGCGCGACGACCGCGCGCAGCGTTATACGGCGGTCAAAGACACCACGTTGCGTATCGCGCCGGGCGAGTTCGTCTCGGTGGTCGGCCCGACCGGTTGCGGCAAGTCGACCTTGCTGAACGTCGGCGCGGGTTTGCTGGGCCCGTCGTCGGGCAAGGTGACGGTGTTCGGCGAGCCGCTGAGCGGCATCAACCGGCGTGCGGGCTACATGTTCCAGGCCGATGCGCTGATGCCGTGGCGCCCGGCCATCGACAACGTCATGGCCGGTCTTTCGTTTCGCGGCGTGCCGCCCGCCGAAGCGCGCAGCAAGGCCGACGAGTGGTTAAAGCGCGTGGGTCTGGGCGGATTCGGCGACCGGTATCCGCATCAGTTGTCGGGTGGCATGAGAAAGCGCGTCGCGATGGCGCAGACGCTGATTCTCGATCCCGACATCATCCTGATGGACGAGCCGTTTTCCGCGCTGGATATCCAGACGCGTCAGTTGATGGAAAACGAGTTGCTCGATTTGTGGGCGGCCAAACGCAAAGCGGTGCTGTTCATCACGCACGATCTCGACGAAGCCATTTCGATGTCCGACCGCGTCGTCGTGCTGTCGGCGGGACCGGGTACGCATCCGATCGGCGAATTCACGATCGACTTGCCGCGTCCGCGCGATGTCGCCGAGATTCGCGCGCATCCGCGTTTCGTGGAGTTGCACGCGCAGATCTGGAGCGTGCTGCGCGACGAAGTTCTGAAGGGCTACCAGCAGCAACTCACCGCGGTTTGAGCCGGTGATTTGCGTCTATCGTCGAAGGTTTAAGGTCTGAGGCAAATCGAGTCATGTGGAAGACGTTGCGCCCGAATCGGGCGAATCTGGTGATCTGGCAATGGCTGCTGCTCGTCCTGTGCTTCGCGCTCTGGTACGTGCTGACCAGCCCGACGCTGCTGCCGGCGTTCTATTTCGACGATCCGAACAAGGCCGCGTTCTTCTTCGGCGAGCCGCAGAAGGTCTTGCAGCGCATCTGGGAATGGTTCACGGGCGGCGAAATCTACCTGCATCTGTGGATCACGCTGGTCGAGACGGTGCTCGCGTTCGTGCTCGGCACCGCGTTCGGATTGGGCGTGGGGCTGTGGCTCGCGCTGTCGCCACTCGCGAGCGCGCTGTTCGATCCGTACATCAAGGCCGCCAACTCGATGCCGCGCGTGATTCTCGCGCCGATTTTCGGCGTCTGGTTCGGCCTGGGCATCTGGTCGAAGGTGGCGCTCGGCGTGACGCTGGTGTTTTTCATCGTGTTCTTCAACGTCTATCAGGGCGTGAAGGAAGTGAGTCCCGTGGTGCTCGCCAACGCGCGCATGCTCGGCGCGAATCGCAAGCAGTTGCTGCGCTTCGTCTATCTGCCGAGCGCGATGAGCTGGGTGTTTTCCAGTTTGCACACGTCGGTGGGTCTGGCGTTCGTGGGCTCGGTGGTGGGCGAATATCTGGGTTCGGCGCGCGGTGTCGGCTATCTGATCCTGCAGGCCGAGGGCACCTTCGACATCAACACGGTGTTTGCGGGCATTCTCGTGCTGACTGCGTTCGCGCTGATTCTCGATGCGATCGTCGGCATCGGCGAGCGGCGCCTGATGAAGTGGCAGCCGAAAACCGGCGATACCGAAAAGCTTTGATCGGCTGAAAAAAACGGCGCATGGGTCGAAGACCGTGCGCCGTTCTGCTCGTGCGAATGCTTCTGCGAATAACCGAACGAACGGCTAGGGCGTGACCACCACCTTGCCGATCACCCGACGCTCCGCCATATCGCGCAACGCGCGCCCCGTGTCGTCGAGCGCGTAGCGAGCCGACACATACGGTTTGAGTCTGCCCGCGGCAATCCAGCCGGTCATCTGTTCGAACGCGGCCTGATTGTGCTGCGGCTCGCGTTTTGCAAAATCTCCCCAGAAAACCCCGACCAGACTCGCGCCTTTGAGCAGCGTGAGATTGAGCGGCAGTTTTGGAATCTCGCCGTTCGCGAACCCGACCACCAGATAACGCCCACGCCAGCCGATGCTGCGAAACGCCGGCTCCGCATACACGCCGCCAACGGGATCGTAAATCACGTCCGGTCCGCGGCCGTCGGTCAGCGCCTTGATGCGCTCACGCAGATCTTCCGTGCTGTAGTTGATGGTCGCGTCCGCGCCGTGCTTCACACAGGTGGCGAGCTTCTCGTCGCTCGACGCGGCCGCGATCACGCGTGCGCCGAGCGCCTTGCCGATTTCCACCGCCGCCAGCCCCACACCGCCGGCCGCGCCGAGCACCAGCATCGTCTCGCCGGCCTGCAACGCGCCGCGGTCGACCACCGCGTGATGCGATGTCCCGTAGGCGAGCGTGAACGCCGCGGCCAGATCGAAATCGATGCCATCGGCGAGCGGCACGCAAGCCTCGGCCGGTGCCAGCGCCTGTTCGGCAAAGCCGCCCGAGCCGGTGTATGCCACCACGCGCGAGCCGGGCGCGAACTGCGTGACGCCCGCGCCGACCGCGCGCACGACGCCGGCCACTTCCGCGCCGGGCGTGAAGGGCAGTGGCGGTTTGAACTGGTATTTGTTCTGGATGATCAGCACGTCGGGGAAGTTGACGGCGGCGGCTTTCACGTCGATCACGACGTGACCGGGCGGCGCCTCGAGATCCGGTAAGTCCTCGACGATCAGGCTCTCCGGCGGCCCGTATTCATTACAGCGAATCGCACGCATCGTGTCTCCATATCGATCAGGGTTCGCAAGCCGTCCGAGTGTAAAACAATCCGCACGGCCGTGCGGATCCGGCGTGTTCCAGGACGCGGACAGAGCCGTGCGCAGTGGCTCACGGCGGTCTGTGCGCAGGCGTGTCGAGCATGCGTCGTGCACCGTCGGGTGTGTCGTTCGCGCGCCATCTTTCCTCGGTTACAATCGCCGGATGCGAATCCTACTCAGCAATGACGACGGTTATCTGGCGCCCGGCCTTGCCGCGCTTTACGAAGCGCTCAAGCCGATTGCCGACGTGACCGTGATGGCTCCCGAACAGAATTGCAGCGGCGCGTCGAACTCCCTGACGCTGTCCCGTCCGCTGTCGGTGCTGCGTTCGGCGAATGGCTTCTACTACGTGAACGGCACGCCCACCGACTCGGTGCACATCGCGCTGACCGGCATGCTCGACCATACGCCCGACCTGGTCGTGTCGGGCATCAACAACGGTCAGAACATGGGCGAAGACACGCTGTATTCGGGCACGGTCGCGGCCGCGACCGAAGGCATCATGTTCGGCGTGCCGGCCATCGCGTTTTCGCTGGTCGATAAAGACTGGGTCCACCTGGATGCCGCGGCCCGGGTCGCGGCCGAAATCGTCGCGCATTATCTCGAACAGCCGTTGCCTGGGCATCCGCTGCTGAACGTCAATATCCCGAATCTCCCTTACGAACAACTCGAGGGCTGGCACATTACCCGGCTCGGCAAACGGCATCCGTCGCAGCCGGTGATCCGCCAGACTAACCCGCGCGGCGAACCCATCTACTGGATCGGCCCGTCGGGCAGTGCGCGCGACGCCAGCGAAGGCACGGATTTCCACGCGGTCGCCAACGGCCGGGTGTCGATCACGCCGCTGCAACTCGACCTCACCCATACGCAGATGCTGCCCGCAGCACGCGAATGGGTCCGCGCCGGCAGCGGCATTTCATGACGAACGAGCGCGCCAGGCGCTTTCCGCTCGGCCTCGAGGACCTGGTGCGCGAACCGCGCCGGCCCGAAGGACGTCCGGGCGAAGTGCGCGCGGCGGCGCTGGCCGCGAGCGCGGCGCTGAACGCGCGTCCGCCGGCGGGCAAGCCGGGAGCGCCGGGTGCGGGCGCTAAAGCTGGGGCGGGGAAGCCGCAGCAGTCGCAAGCGTCGCCAGCTCATGGTTCGGCGTCGGCTTCCGCAGCGCAGCAGGCGAGGGGGCAGCAGGCGAGGTCGCACGTCAAGCCGCAAACCCGGCCTTCCGTTCAGGCGCCGCTTCAGTCGTCGGCCAGGCCTCAAGGCGTCACGCCGCCCAAACCCATGGCCGCGCGGACCGGCGAGCGCACGGGTTCGCCGAACGTCGCGTTGAACGGCGCCCTGGCGCTGACATCGGAACGGGTTCGCGAACGGATGGTCGAACGCCTGCGTTCGAACGGCGTGACCGATCAGCGCGTGTTGAATGCGATGTCGGCGGTGCCGCGCCACATGTTCGTCGACCCGGGTCTCGCGGCCCAGGCTTACGAAGATGCGGCGTTGCCGATCGGGCATCACCAGACCATCAGCAAACCGTCGGTGGTCGCGCGCATGATCGAACTCGCCGCCGCGGGCCGCGTGCTGAACAACGTGCTCGAGATCGGCACCGGTTGCGGATACCAGGCGGCGGTATTGAGCCAGGTCGCGCGCGAGGTGTATTCGATCGAACGCATCAAGCCGTTGTCCGAACGCGCGAAAACCAATTTGAGGCCGCTGCGCATTCCGAATATCCGTTTGCATTACGGCGACGGGCGTCTCGGTTTGCCGGCGGTAGCGCCGTTCGATGCGATCGTGATCGCCGCGGCGGGGCTCGACGTACCGCAGGCTTTGCTTGAACAACTGGCGATCGGCGGCCGGCTAGTCGCACCCGTGGGCTCGCAGGATGGCCAGAATCAGGTGCTGACGCTGGTCGAGCGTCTCGGACCCGCGCAGTGGCGCGAGTCGCGACTCGATCGCGTATTCTTTGTACCCTTGAAATCCGGAGTGATTTGACACCGATGAGTATGCTGCGCGCGATGCAAAGAACCAGCCTGAATGGCCCCATGACCGTAACCCAGCGTAGCGTGTGCGTGCTCGCCTTGTCCCTGTTGATGTCCGCCTGTGCATCCCGGCTCGACCCGGCGCCCGTGGTCGACCGCACGGGTGGCGGCACACTCGGCACGACCGGCACCCAGGCTGCGCAACCGGCCGTGCCGCTCGGCCCGCCGCCGCCGGGCTATTACCGGGTGAAGCCGGGCGATACGCTCTACCGCATCGCTCTCGAGAACGGCCAGAACTACCGCGACATTTCCGCCTGGAACAACCTGACCAACCCGAACCAGATCGAAGTCGACCAGTTGCTGCGTGTGGCGCCTCCGGGCGCGAACACGGCGGCGCTGACGCCGGGCGTGTCGACCGCGCCAATCGGTAGCGGTGCGCCGATGCAGAGCGCGCCGCTTGGCAGCACACCGTCTGCGACGGGCGCGACGGCAGGTGGCGCGACTCCGCCGCTCTACGGTCCGACGGCGTCGAACGCGCCGGTCGCGCCGCCGCCCAGTAGCGACGCGAGCCCCAGTGCGGGCGGCAATGTCGCGTTGGCGTGGCCGGTGCGCGGCCCGATGCTCGGCACGTTCAACGATTCGACGAACAAGGGCATCAATATCGGCGGGGCCGCGGGCGACCCGATCAAGGCTTCCGCCGATGGGCGTGTGGTTTATGCGGGAAATGGGCTGCGGGGTTACGGCAATCTCATTATCATCAAGCACGATGCAACTTTCCTCACCGCGTATGCACATAACCGCTCTTTGATGGTAAAAGAGGGGGATGCGGTGACCAAAGGGCAGAAGATCGCTGAGATGGGCAATAGCGATTCCGACCGCGTAATGTTGCATTTCGAAGTTCGCCGGCAGGGCAAACCTGTCGACCCGCTAAAGTATTTGCCGCCGCAATAAGCGATACGACCATGCCGAAACCGAAGCGCCGCCCGCCGCAAGCCGAATCTGATACGACCAGTCGTGCCAAGTCCGCTGCGGAGGACGAAAGCGGCGCTTCGGAAGTCGAAGAAGAAATCGCAGAAGAACGCGAGTCCGAAGAACGCGAGGGCAGCGCGGAAGAACGCGGCAGCGCCCGCGAAGCCGCCCCGGACGCCGACGATTTTCGCGCCTTGCTGCAAGCGGAACTCACCGCCGACACCATCCAGCATTATCTGAATCGCATAAGCGTTAAACCGTTATTAACGGTCGAAGAAGAACAGAAATATTCGCGCCTTGCCAAGGCCGGCGAATTCGAAGCGCGACAGGTGATGATCGAACGCAATCTGCGACTGGTCGTCAGTATCGCCAAGGGTTATCTGAATCGCGGCGTACCGCTGCTCGATCTGATCGAAGAAGGCAATCTCGGGCTGATGCACGCCATCGAGAAATTCGATCCCACGCGCGGTTTCCGTTTCTCGACTTACGCGACCTGGTGGATTCGTCAGAGCATCGAGCGGGCCATCATGAACCAGGCGCGCACGGTGCGTCTGCCGGTCCATGTGATCCGCGAACTCAATCAGGTGTTGCGTGCAAAGCGCCACCTGGAAAAAAACTCGATGAATTCCGGTGAGGCCGCCGAGCGCCGCGACGCCAGCATCGACGACATTGCCTACCTCACCGGCAAAACCACCGACGAAGTCACCGACATCCTCGCGTTGAACGAGCACACCGCGTCACTCGACGCGCCGCTCGATCTCGATCCGGCGAGCAGTCTGCTCGATCTGCTCTCCGACGATCAGAGCCAGTCGCCGGATGCCGAAGTGCAGCATCGCGAACTCGAAACGCTCACACGAGCGTGGCTCGCGCGTCTGTCGGACAAGCACCGCCATGTCATCGAGCGGCGCTTCGGACTGAACAATATCGAACCGGCCACGCTCGAAGAGCTGGCCGATGAAATGGGCCTCACGCGCGAGCGGGTGCGCCAGATCCAACAGGAAGCGCTGGTTCGACTGAAGCGCTTCTTCGCCTCCAACGGTGTGCGCAAGGACGCCGTTCTCTAAGCTGATGACACCGATTCTTGTATTCGACATCGAGACCATTCCCGATGTCGCCGGCATACGCCGCCTCGAAGATTTACCCGCCGACCTCACCGATGCCGAAGTGGCCGAGCACGCGTTCGCCGCGCGCCGCGAAAAGACCGGCAGCGATTTTCTGCCGCATCACTTGCAGCGGATCGCGGCAATCTCCTGCGTGTTTCGCGACAACAACGGCTTTCGCGTGCGGTCGCTCGGCACGCTTGAAGACGGCGAGGCCACGCTCGTGCAGTCGTTTTATCGCGTGATCGAGAAATACACGCCGCAACTCGTGTCGTGGAACGGCGGCGGATTCGATCTGCCGGTGCTGAACTACCGGGCGCTGGTCAACGGCATTCCCGCGTACCGTTTCTGGGATCTCGGCGAGGACGATCGCGAGTTCAAGTGGAACAACTACATCAGCCGCTATCACGCGCGGCATACCGACCTGATGGACGTGCTCGCGCTGTACTCGCCGCGCGCCAACGCGCCGCTCGACGCGCTCGCGAAGATGTGCGGTTTTCCCGGCAAGATGGGCATGGACGGCAGCCAGGTATGGCACGCATACCTGGCCGGTCAGATCGAGGAAATCCGTAATTACTGCGAGACCGACGTCGTCAACACCTACCTGCTGTATTGCCGCTTCCAGCTGATCCGTGGCGCGTTCTCCGCCGAAGAATACGCGGACGAAATCGCGCTCGTGAAAAGCGTGCTGGCGCAGGAAACGGCGCCGCAATGGGCCGAATACCTGGCCGCGTTCGGGCAGTAGACGCGGCACGCCGTCCTCCCGGCAGGCGGCGGCCGGCGCTTCGTCTACAATCTCGCCTTTCCCCAAGTTGTCAGGAAGTCGCAGGTGTCCCGAACTGCCCCTCATCGCCGCTCGCCGAAGCGCCAGAAGCCAGCGCCTGCGCCGCGCGCACGCGTCATTACCGGCGACGAGCCGATCATCGACATCGTTTCGCTCGATATGGAAGCGCGCGGCGTCGGTCGTACCGCTGGCGAAGACGGCACGCCCGGCAAAGTCGTGTTCGTCGAAGGCGCGTTGCCGGGCGAGCGCGTCAGTTATACGACGCATCGCAGCAAGGCAAAATTCGAGCAGGCCGAAGTGGTGCAGGTGCTGCGCGAAAGCGTGATTCGCACGACCCCCAAATGCGTTTACTTCGATACCTGCGGCGGCTGTTCGATGCAGCATCTGGACATTCGCGCGCAGGTCGCCGTCAAGCAGCGCGTGCTCGAAGACAATCTGCAGCATCTGGGCCGCCTGCGGCCCGAGACGGTGTTCCGGCCGATTCATGGGCCGGCGTGGGGCTACCGGTATCGCGCGCGTCTCGCTGTGCGTTATCTGCCGGAAAAAGGCGGCATGCGCATCGGCTTTCATGAGAAGAAGAGCAGCAACATCGCGGATATGAAGACCTGCGAGGTGCTGCCGCCGGCCATTTCGGCGATGCTGATGCCGCTGCGCTTCATGATCCGCAAGCTGTCCATTCATGACCGTCTGCCGCAGATCGAACTGGCGGTGGGTTCGTCGGTCACCGCGCTGGTGCTGCGCAATCTCGATCCTCTGAGCGCCGCCGACGAGCAGCTTCTGCGCGATTTCGCCGACGAACACAAGGTGCAATGGTGGCTGCAGCCGGGCGGTCCGGAGACGGTCGCACCGTTTTATCCGCTCGACGGCGAGCTCGACTACACGTTGCCGGAGTTCGGCATCCGCATGCCGTTCAAGCCGACCGATTTCACCCAGGTGAATCACGCGATCAATCGTGTGCTGGTGAGCCGCGCGCTGCGACTGCTGGCGCCCGCCGCGGGCGACCGCGTGCTGGATCTTTTCTGCGGCATCGGCAACTTCACGTTGCCGCTCGCGCGGATTGCGCGGGAAGTAGTGGGTATCGAAGGCAGCGAGGTGCTGACATCGCGTGCGCTCGCCAATGCCGGGCTGAACGGCGTGGCGGGGCATACGTCGTTTGCCTGCCGCAATCTGTTCGAGGTCGGCGCCGACGATATGCGCGCGCTCGGCCACTTCGATAAATACCTGATCGATCCGCCGCGGGAGGGTGCGCTGGCGGTCGCGAGAGCGCTCGCGGAAATCGCCCAGAGCGGTCAGGGCTCGCTGCCGGAGCGTATTGTTTATGTGTCGTGCAATCCGGCGACGCTTGCGCGCGATGCCGGCGTGCTCGTGAACGACGCCGGGTATCGGCTGGTGGGAGCGGGCGTGGTGAACATGTTCCCGCACACGTCGCACGTGGAGTCGATCGCGTTATTCGAACGAGGTTGATGCGCGGGAGATCGGGGTCTTTGGGCCTCGGCCCTTCGGAGCTGGCGGCGCTCGATGTTAAAAGCAAAACGCCACGACTTTCAAGGTCGTGGCGTTTTGCTTTGAGCAGTAGGTGCAGCTTAAAACTGCCACCACTGTTTCGCGGTACCGGGTCTTGCATGGCCCGTGATATACGGGCTGTCCGGGAACGTGCCGGCGAGAATTCGCTTGGTGTCGTCGGCCAGTTGCGGCTGGTTCAGTCTCTCGTACGACAGCATCATGATGTGCAGTGCGTCTTCGATTGCCGGAGCATTCTTGTACTCCGTCAACGCCAGTTGCGCCCGGTTGATGGCAGCAACGTAAGCGCCACGGCGGTAGTAGTAGTCGGCCGCATGAACTTCATGCGATGCCAGCGCGTTCACGATATAGCGCATGCGCTGAGCGGCGTCCGGCGCATACTTGCTGTTCGGATATTTGTCGACCACGACTTTGAACGCGTCGTACGATTCGCGGAGCGACTTCGGATCGCGTTCGCTCATGTCCTGGCCGGAGAAGCGGCCGAACAGACCCAGATCGTCGTTGAAGTGGATCATGCCCTTCAGGTAGTACGCGTAGGAGATGTCCGGGTGATCCGGGTGCAACTGGATGAAGCGGTCGATGGCCTGGTCGGCGGCGGCGTTTTCGTTATCTTTCCAGTTGCAGTAGGCCACGTTGATCTGGGCCTGCTGGGCGAAATGGCCGAACGGGTCGCGGCCTTCAAGCATTTCGAAGTACTTCGCGCACTTGCCGAAGTCTCCGCCGCTCAAGGCGTCGTTCGCCTCCGTATATAATTTGTTGTTGTTCCACGTAGCCGTTTCGTCGGTCTTTTCCGGCAGACCGTGACAAGCCGCAACAACGGCGACGGCTGCGGCACACGCAATGTATCCGGCCACTTTTCTGGCCGTCTTCTTGATGGCCGCCAAATTGTTCGCCGCTTCAGTGATGGTGTTCAAGGCTCGCATTTTCCAGTCTAGCTTTACGTCCAGGTGACCCAGACTCAATGACCCGCTCAAATACTCCAGGCGCCGCAACCGGTGCCGGGAATAGCAACGAAGATTATAGCGTAAGCGCCGACCCCTCCGACGTGTTGGGGGCCGATGCGCTCGACGACGACCTGGCCGGCGAGGCCCTTGCCGCCGCGGCAGCCGCCGCACTCGTGCCGACCGTCGCCAATCGCGTCACCGACGAGACGCCGCGCAGCATCGTGGTGCCGGACGAACTGGCCGGGGAGCGCCTCGACAAGGTCATGGCGCGGCTGTTTCCCGAGTTCTCCCGCAATCGCCTGCAAAGCTGGATCGAAGCGCAGCGGGTGCACGTCGACGGCAAGCCGGCAAAGATCCGCCAGCCGGTGCCGCTCGGCGCCACGATTGAGCTCACGCCCGACCTGCTGCCCGAGCAACTGGCCTTCACGCCGGAGCCGGTGCCGCTCGAAATCGTCTATGAAGACGACACCCTGGTGGTCATCAACAAGCCCGCCGGCATGGTCGTGCACCCGGCCGCGGGCAATTGGAGCGGCACTGTCCTCAACGGGCTGCTGTACCGCTACGGCGATGCCGCCGCCGGCCTGCCGCGCGCGGGTATCGTGCACCGGCTCGACAAGGAAACCTCCGGGTTGATGGTCGTGGCCCGCACGCTCGAGGCGCAAACCGACCTCGTGCGGCAGTTGCAGGCGCGCACGGTCAAGCGTCGCTATCTGGCGCTGGTGTGGGGCAACATGCCCGAAGAAGGCACCATCGACGCGCCCATCGGCCGCGATCCGCGCGAGCGCACCCGCATGGCGGTGGTGACGAGCGCATCGGGCAAACCGGCGCGTACGCATTTCCGCCGCGTCGATACGGCGATCTGGCAGCAGCAGCCGGTAACGGCCATCCATTGCGATCTGGAGACCGGCCGCACGCATCAGATTCGCGTGCATCTGGCGCATACCGGGCATCCGCTGCTCGGCGATCCGGTCTACGGGCATGCGCGCGGCCGGCGCTCAGTGAAGCCGCTGCCGGACGGTTTCGCCCGCCAGGCGCTGCATGCCTGGCGACTCGGCCTGATCCATCCGAAAACCGGCCGCACCATGCAATGGCGCGCCGACGTGCCGGAAGATATGGAAAGACTGTCGGCGGCGCTGGGCCTTGGGCGCGACGATGCCGGCGAGTTCGACCAGACCTACTACGAGGACGAAGACTACGACGCGTCGCTCGACGAGGACGATGAAGAAGACGACGCGCTCGACGCCGGCGACGACTACAACGACGCGGACGAAGACGAAGACGCCAGCGACGAAGAGCACGACGAAAAGCACGACGAAGAGCACGACGAAGAGCACGACGACGCGCACGACGACGCGCATGACGACGCGCACGACAACGCGCACGACGACCAGGAGCAAGACTCCGATCCTCACGGCAAGGACCCCCACGCATGAGCCTGCCCGAGCTAGGTTTCGCCGACGTCGTAAAGCCAGCCTGGAACGTCTCGCTGCGAGTACGAGCGCTCGTCACCACGCGTAACGGCGGCGTGAGCGAGCCGCCGTTCGGTCGCTGGCAGAATGGCGTCGATCTGCCGGGCGGCCTGAATCTCGGCATGAAAGCCGGCGACGACCCGCTCGCGGTCGCTGCCAATCGCGCGCGGTTGCTGAAACTCGCGGGCGTCGACGAGGCCGCGTGGCTCGAGCAGATTCACGGTGCCGGCATCGTGAGCGCCGAACAGGCGCTCGCGCAGACGCGCACGGACGGCACGCCGACGCGCGCCGACGCCAGCGTCACCGATCGTCCGGGGACGGTCTGCGTGGTGATGGTCGCCGACTGCATGCCGGTGTTGATCTGCGATGCGGCCGGGCGCGCGGTCGGCGCGGCGCATGCGGGTTGGCGCGGTCTCGCCGCCGGCATCGTCGAACAGACCGCGCAGCGCGTGGCCGAACTCGCGGGCGCGGCGCCTCGCGAACTGCACGCGTACCTCGGTCCGTCGATCGGACCCAGCGCCTTCGAAGTCGGTGCGGATGTGCGCGACGCTTTCATGGCTAGCGCCGATACCACCGATACCGCACTACGCGAAGCCACCTCGAGCGCGTTCCTCCCGCATCCGCAAAACGCGGGCAAATATCTCGCCAATCTGCCTGCGCTCGCACGCTTGCGTTTGCAAAAGCTCGGCGTCACGCGGATTAGCGGCGGCGACCTGTGCACGGTCACCGAACGCGAGCGTTTCTATTCCTACCGCCGCGATCGCGAAACCGGACGGATGGCCGCGCTCATCTGGCTCGACGCCACGACGCAATCGATCAGCGACTGACCGGCCGTCATAATCGTGTGCTAATTAGAACGTCCAGGAGGTTCGCGGATGCTTCGCGCAACGCGTTCCTCGACACTCGGTTATGAGGGTTTATCGGGAGTCGCGCGAGCCAGTTTTGCTGCACTGCCAGAAATCTCCCCGCATGCGTCGATCTGCCGCCGAAACGCTCCGCCAACGAACGGATCGATGCGGATAAACGCTTGCAAAGCGGACGGTTTTTTCTTGTTCCGGTATGCCGATTCAATACGCCTTCAAAAGCGCGATCTTCTACACAGGGAAAACGATAATTAAAAAACTATCGCACTGCGGCAAAATCGGGAACAAGCATTGACATGCCTTGCGATGGGGAGCAAGAATGTTCCTCACAGCTCCTCGTACAGGAACAGGGCGTGACGAGGTCGCGAGTCATCATTGCCCGCGTGCGCACGAACCTGCCTCTCAACCGTCCGCAAGGACTCACCGGTCAAAAGCAGGTATGGCAGCATCACATTCCCGAGCTTCCCCCCGCACGAAATCCTCGACGGAAGAGGCGCAGCCGGCTGGATCGAACAGCAACGGCGCGAGTGGCAGAAGCGGCACGAATACTCACGGCCCGGCCAACCCGACGCCGGCCGCGAGCATGCAGCAATTCTTCGAGACGTGGGTGAACGCCTGGCGTTCGTCGGGTGCAGCGCCCGGCGTCAATGGCTTGCCGTTCTCGTTTCCGCCCATGCCCGGCATGCCATCCGTGGGAATTCCGCCTGTCGGCCAATGGGGAATGCCCACGGGCGTCGGGGGAGGCGTCCCCGGTCTTCCTCCGGTCCCGTCCTTCCCCGGTCTGCCCGATTTCAGCAAACTGATGGGCGGCGCGATGCCTTCCATGCCGTCGTTCGCCGGGCTCAATCTGCCGACTGCCGCGATTCCCACCGAGCGTCTGCAGAAACTGCAAGCCGATTATTCGCGTGAAGCCATGGCGCTGATTCAACAGGCCACGAGCGCGACGAACAAAACCCCCGAACTCAAGGACCGCCGTTTCAGTTCCGACGCGTGGACGTCGACGCCCGCATACGCATTCACCGCCGCCTGGTATCTGCTGAACGCGCGCTATCTGCAGGAGATGGTCGACGCGCTCGACGCCGAACCCAAGGTTCGCGAGCGCATCCGCTTCGCCGTTCAGCAATGGACCGCGGCGGCGTCGCCCTCGAACTTCTTCGCGTTGAATCCGGAAGCGCAGAAGACCTTGCTGGACAGTCAGGGCGAAAGTCTGCGGCAGGGCGTGATGAATCTGCTCGGCGACCTGCAGCGCGGCAAGATTTCACAAACCGACGAATCGGGTTTCGTGGTCGGCAAAAACCTCGCGAACACCGAAGGCTCGGTGGTGTTCGAAAACGAACTGATGCAGGTCATCCAGTACAAGCCACGTACCGCGACCGTGCGCGAGCGGCCGCTGCTAATCGTGCCGCCGTGCATCAACAAGTTCTACATTCTCGACCTGCAACCGGATAACTCGCTCGTCGCCCACGGTCTCGATTCGGGGCACCAGGTGTTTCTCATCTCGTGGCGCAATGCGGATGCATCGATCGCGCACAAGACGTGGGACGACTACATTGCCGAGGGCGTGCTGCAAGCCATCGCGACCGTGAGCAAGATCAGCGGGCGCGAGCAGATCAACACGCTCGGCTTCTGCGTTGGCGGCACGATGCTCGCCACCGCGCTCGCCGTCGCGGCCGCGCGCGGCGAACATCCGGCGGCATCGATGACGCTGCTCACCGCGATGCTCGATTTCAGCGATACCGGCGTGCTCGACGTGTTCGTCGACGAGGCTCACGTGCAGATGCGCGAGCAAAGCATCGGCGGTAAGAACGGCGCGGCACCCGGCCTGATGCGCGGCTCCGAATTCGCCAACACGTTCTCGTTCCTGCGCCCCAACGACCTGGTGTGGAACTACGTGGTCGACAACTACCTGAAGGGCCGCACGCCGGTTCCTTTCGACCTGCTGTACTGGAACAGCGACTCGACCAGTCTGCCCGGCCCGATGGTCTGCTGGTATCTGCGCAATACGTATCTCGAGAACCGTCTGCGCGAGCCGGGTGTCGTCACCACGTGCGGCGAGCCGATCGACCTGTCGAAAATCGACGTGCCGACCTTCATCTACGGGTCGCGCGAAGACCATATCGTGCCGTGGCAGACCGCTTATGCATCGGTGCCGCTGCTGTCCGGTCCGCTGAAATTCGTGCTCGGCGCGTCGGGCCACATTGCGGGCGTGATCAATCCGCCTGCAAAGAAAAAGCGCAATTTCTGGATGCTGTCCGGCGACGCACAAACGCTGCCGGAGACGGCGGACGAATGGTTCGAGCAGGCCGACGAAGTGCCGGGTAGCTGGTGGCCGGAATGGACCACGTGGCTCGACCAGTACGGGGGCAAGAAAGTGAAGCCGCGGGCCGACGCGGGATCGGCCGGGTTTCCGGTCATCGAGCCGGCACCGGGCCGCTATGTACAGCAGCGTGAGTAGAGCCGTGAGCCGAGGGCGTGACTTGAGGCTCTAACCCGGCGCTGTCCCGCGGCGCCACGGCCCGGACCAACGGCCCGGACCAACGGCCCGGACCAACGGCCCGGACCGTCGGCCCGGATCAACAGCCGCGCCGGCCGCGACGACGAAGGCGCGCATGCAACGGAATTTTCAACTTGACGGGCAACGGCGTGGCATCAGCCGACGAGCCCGGAGGACAAGCAAATGACTGATGTAGTGATCGTATCGGCAGCCCGCACGGGCGTCGGCAAATTCGGCGGATCGCTGGCGAAGATCGCCGCGCCCGATCTCGGCGCGGCCGTCGTGCGCGCGGTGCTCGAACGCTCGGGGCTGAAGCCCGAGCAGGTCAGCGAGGTGATTCTCGGGCAGGTGTTGACGGCGGGCTCGGGCCAGAACCCGGCGCGTCAGTCGCTGATCAAGGCGGGTCTGCCGGCCTCCGTGCCGGGCATGACCATCAACAAGGTGTGCGGTTCGGGTCTGAAGGCCGTGATGCTGGCGGCCAACGCGATCATTGCGGGCGACGCCGACATCGTGATTGCGGGCGGTCAGGAGAACATGAGCGCCGCACCGCACGTGCTGCCGGGTTCGCGTGACGGGTTCCGCATGGGCGACGCGAAGCTGATCGACTCGATGATCGTCGACGGCCTGTGGGACGTGTACAACCAGTACCACATGGGCGTTACCGCGGAAAACGTCGCACGCGAATACGGCATCACGCGCGAACAGCAGGATGCGTTCGCGGCGCTGTCGCAGAACAAGGCGGAAGCCGCGCAGAAGTCCGGCCGTTTCGACGACGAAATCGTGCCGGTCGAGATTCCGCAGCGCAAAGGCGAGCCGCTGCGTTTCGCGACCGACGAATTCGTGCGTCACGGCGTGACGGCCGAATCGCTGGCCGGCCTCAAGCCGGCGTTTTCGAAGGAAGGCACGGTCACGGCGGCCAACGCGTCCGGTCTGAACGACGGCGCGGCCGCGGTGCTGGTGATGTCGGCAAAGAAAGCCGAGGCGCTCGGCCTGACGCCGCTTGCGCGCATCAAGGCCTACGCCAATGCCGGCGTCGATCCGAAGGTGATGGGCATGGGCCCCGTGCCGGCATCGCGCCGCTGCCTCGAGCGCGCGGGCTGGACGCCGGCCGACCTCGACCTGATGGAAATCAACGAAGCGTTTGCGGCACAGGCGCTGGCCGTTCATCAGCAGATGGGCTGGGACACGTCGAAGGTCAACGTGAACGGCGGCGCGATTGCCATCGGTCACCCGATCGGCGCGTCCGGTTGCCGGATTCTCGTCACGCTGCTGTACGAAATGCAGAAGCGCGATGCGAAGAAGGGCCTGGCATCGCTCTGTATCGGCGGCGGTATGGGTGTGGCGCTGGCGCTCGAGCGTGCCTGAGAAGGCCCGCCACGAATCGGCAGCGGATGATGTTCGCGCATCGCGGGCGCTTCACGGCTCGCGCGGTGCGCGCCTGGAAGTCGCCTCGTCGGCCGGTCGCCCGGCAGCTACGGAGATGAAGCCACGGACGAGGGATGAGGCAGCCAGTCGGCGCCTCGAAAACGAAAACGGAGTGGAGTGATGACACAGCGAGTTGCGTACGTAACGGGCGGAATGGGCGGCATCGGCACGAGTATCTGCCAGCGTCTGCATAAGGAAGGCTTCAAGGTCGTCGCGGGCTGCGGCCCGAACTCGCCGCGCCGCGTCAAGTGGCTCGAAGAGCAGAAGGCGCTCGGCTACGACTTCGTTGCCTCCGAAGGCAACGTCGGCGATTGGGAATCGACCAAGGCCGCGTTCGACAAGGTGAAGGCCGAGGTCGGCGAGATCGACGTGCTGGTCAACAACGCGGGCATTACGCGCGACGTGGTGTTCCGCAAGATGACGCACGAAGACTGGACCGCGGTGATCGACACCAATCTGACCAGTCTGTTCAACGTCACCAAGCAGGTGATCGACGGAATGGTCGAGCGTGGTTTCGGCCGCATCATCAACATCTCGTCGGTGAATGGGCAGAAAGGGCAGTTCGGCCAGACCAACTATTCGACGGCGAAGGCCGGCATTCACGGCTTCACGATGTCGCTGGCGCAGGAAGTAGCGACCAAGGGCGTGACGGTCAATACCATTTCGCCGGGTTACATCGGGACGGACATGGTGAAGGCGATCCGTCCGGACGTGCTGGAGAAAATCGTCGCGACGATTCCGGTGCGCCGACTCGGTCAGCCGGAAGAAATCGGCTCGATCGTCGCGTGGCTCGCGTCGGACGAATCGGGTTTTTCCACAGGGGCGGATTTCTCGCTGAACGGCGGTTTGCATATGGGCTGAGCCGGCGGCGCGCGACTCTCAAGGCCGCGCGCGCCCCGTCTCAGATGGTTCCGGCGGCGTCTCGATCGTGCAATGCCCCGATTGCACGGTCGGTATGACGTCGTTTCCGCGCTCGACTTGCGCTCAAAAGGCGTTACATGACCACTACTACAAAGAAAACAGCCGACCGACTGATCAAGAAATATCCGAATCGTCGGCTCTACGACACCGAGACAAGCACCTACATCACGCTGACGGACGTCAAGCAACTCGTGCTGGATCAGGAGGAGTTCAAGGTCATCGATGCCAAGAGCACCGAGGACCTGACGCGCGCCATTCTGCTGCAGATCATTCTCGAAGAGGAGAGCGGCGGCCTGCCGATGTTCTCGTCGCCGATGCTCTCGCAAATCATCCGTTTTTACGGTCATGCGATGCAGGGCATGATGGGGACCTACCTGGAAAAGAACATTCAGGCGTTCATCGACATTCAGGCAAAACTGGCCGACCAGTCCAAGAACCTGTACGAAGGCAAGACGATGAACCCGGAAGTCTGGTCGCAGTTCATGAACATGCAGGCGCCGATGATGCAGGGCATGATGACCAGCTATATCGAGCAGTCGAAGAACATGTTCGTGCAGATGCAGGAGCAGATGCAGACGCAGGCGAAGTCGATGTTCGCCACGTTCCCGTTCACACCGGGCGCTGCGGGCGCGGCAGCGCCGGCGGCGCCGGCGTCGGCGACTCCGCAGGGCAATCCGGAGTCGGAGAAGAAGTAACGCGCGGTGCGCCGCAGGCCTCGAGGCCGAAGGCGGCGCATCGATCGGGCGGGCTACAATGTGCGGCTTCGCCTGATCGCCCATACCGCTGCCGCATGCTGTCAAGTCTGCTTCCCCACGTTTACGGCGCTCACGACGTTCACCGCCATTTTCCGGCGCGTTCCGTCCGATGAGCCGTCTGTATCTCGCCCCGATGGAGGGCCTCGCCGATTACGTCCTGCGCGACGTGCTGACCGGCACGGGCGCGTTCGACGGTTGCGTGTCCGAATTCGTGCGAGTCACCGGCTCGGTGCTGCCCGAGCGCGTCTACGAACGTGAGACGCCCGAAGTGCTGCATGGCGGCTTCACGCCGGCGGGCACGCCGATGGTGATCCAGCTGCTCGGCAGCGACCCCGAATGGATGGCGCGCAATGCGGCTTACGCGGCCACCTTGTCGCCGCACGGCATCGATATCAATTTCGGTTGTCCCGCGAAGGTCGTGAACCGCCACGGCGGCGGCGCGATGCTGCTGGCCGACCCCACACAGCTCGAGCGCATCGTTTCGGCCGTGCGTGCCGCGGTGCCGGCCGGTATCCCCGTCACGGCGAAAATGCGCCTCGGCGTCGCCGACAAGTCGCGTGCACTCGATTGCGCCACGGCGCTGGTTGAAGGCGGCGCGGCCTCGCTCGTCGTTCATGCCCGCACACGCGACGAGGCGTACCGGCCGCCTGCGCATTGGGAATGGATCGCGCGGATCGACGCCGCCGTGGATGTGCCGGTGATCGCCAACGGTGAAGTGTGGACGGTGGACGACTGGCAGCGTTGCCGGGAAGTCAGCGGTTGTGCGGACGTGATGATCGGGCGCGGCGCCGTGTCCGATCCCTTCCTCGCCGAGCGGATCCGCGGCCGACTGCCGCCGGTCCCGACTGCGGGGGAATGGCCCGCAGTGCTGAGTCTTATCGCGTCCTATCTGACGAAGCTGCACGCGCGCGTCGCATCGCGCCACGAACATGGGCGCGTGAAAATGTGGCTCAGCTATCTGAAACGCACCTGGCCGGAAGCGGCGGAACTGCATGCGGCGATTCGGAGGCTGCACGATTCGCGCGATATTTTCGCGGTGATCGAAGGGGCGCTGGAGGAGGCGGGAGGAAGCAACGCGACGCCAATTCAAAGACTTACGAGCGGTCAGAGTGCCGAACCGCTACAATTCGGGGTTTAACGTATTCAAGCGGTCCCCATGTCTGCCACTCCCCCTGTTGCCCCGTCTTCCGCGCCGAAGGTCGGTTTCGTTTCGCTCGGCTGCCCGAAAGCTTTGGTCGACTCCGAGCAGATCATCACCCAGCTTCGCGCCGAGGGTTATGAAATCTCCGGCACGTACGACGGTGCGGACCTCGTGGTCGTCAACACCTGCGGTTTCATCGACGAAGCCGTTCAGGAAAGTCTCGACGCCATCGGCGAGGCACTGAACGAAAACGGCAAGGTGATCGTCACCGGTTGTCTGGGTGCGAAGAAAAGCGCCAGCGGCACCGGCCTGATCGAAGAAGTCCATCCGAAGGTCCTGGCCGTCACCGGCCCGCATGCGATGGGCGAAGTCATGCAGCACGTTCACAACTATCTCCCCAAGCCCCACGACCCGTTCGTCGATCTGGTGCCGGCGGCCGGCGTCAAACTCACGCCGCGTCACTACGCGTACCTGAAAATCTCCGAAGGCTGCAACCATCGCTGCACGTTCTGCATCATCCCGTCCATGCGCGGCGACCTCGTGTCGCGTCCGGTCGCCGACGTGATGCTCGAAGCGGAAAACCTCTTCAAGTCCGGCGTCAAGGAACTGCTCGTCATTTCGCAGGACACGAGCGCGTACGGCGTCGATGTCAAATACCGCACGGGTTTCTGGAACGGCAAGCCGATCAAGACGCGCATGACGGACCTGGTCGGCGCGTTGGGCGAACTCGCGGCGCAATACGGCGCATGGGTACGTCTGCACTACGTGTACCCGTATCCGAGCGTCGACGAAGTCATCCCGATGATGGCCGAAGGTCCGTTCAAGGGCCACGTGCTGCCGTATCTCGACGTGCCGTTCCAGCACGCGCATCCGGAAGTCCTGAAGCGCATGAAGCGGCCGGCCAATGCGGAGAAGGTCATGGAGCGCGTCAAGGCATGGCGCGCCATGTGCCCGGACCTGACGATTCGCAGCACCTTTATCGCCGGCTTCCCCGGCGAGACCGAAGAGCAGTTCGAAACGCTCCTCGACTTTATCCGCGAAGCGGAACTGGATCGCGTCGGCTGTTTCGCGTATTCGCCGGTCGAAGGTGCGACCGCCAACGAACTCGACGGCGCATTGCCCGACGAAGTGCGTGAAGCGCGCCGCGCCCGCTTCATGGAAGTCGCCGAAGAAGTGTCGGCCAGGCGCATCGCGAAAAAAGTCGGTAAGACGCTGAAGGTGCTGGTCGACGAAATCAATGCGGACGGCGGCATCGGCCGCACGGCTGCCGATGCGCCGGAAATCGACGGCGTGGTGTATATCGCACCGTCCGTCAAGGCGTCCAAGCGCTACAAGGTCGGCGATTTCGTGTCGGTCAAAATCACCGGCGCGGACGGCCACGACCTGTGGGGCGAAGTCTGACGTCCGGTTTCTGACTACGAACTGGGCGAGCAGTGCGCGACGAAGCGAGGCGGGCCGGTGGCCCGGCATCCGCCCACACGGGATCATCTTGAGACACTAACGGGAGGAGCGAGCGATGCAACGGGAAGTCGTAGTGGTGAGTGGTGTGCGCACGGCAATCGGCGGTTTCGGCGGCAGCCTGAAAGATTTTCCGCCGACCGATCTCGGCGCGCGCGTGGTCCGCGAGGCGCTGGCCCGCGCTCATGTGTCGGGCGATGAAGTCGGCCACGTGGTGTTCGGCAATGTCGTGCACACCGAACCCAAAGACATGTACCTGGCCCGCGTGGCAGCAATCAACGGCGGCGTCGCGCAGCACACCCCGGCACTCACCGTGAACCGCCTGTGCGGTTCGGGCCTGCAGGCCATCGTCTCGGCGGCGCAAAGCGTGCTGCTCGGCGACGCCGACATCGCGATCGGCGGCGGGGCGGAGAACATGAGCCGCGCCCCTTACTCGATGCCCGCCGCGCGCTTCGGTCAGCGCATGGGCGACGCGCGCCTCGTCGACATGATGGTCGGCGCGTTGAACGACCCGTTCCAGTCCATTCACATGGGTGTGACCGCCGAGAACGTCGCGCGTAAATACGATATTTCACGCGACGCGCAGGACGCACTCGCGCTCGAGTCGCATCGCCGCGCGGCCCACGCCATCACCAGCGGCTACTTCAAGGAACAGATCCTGCCGATCACGATTCCGTCGAAGAAAGGCGACGTCGTGTTCGATACCGACGAGCACACGCGCATGCAGGCGACCCCCGAGGATTTCTCGAAGCTCAAGCCGGTATTCGCGAAGGAAAACGGCACGGTGACGGCCGGCAACGCGTCGGGTATCAACGACGCCGCCGCGGCCGTCGTGCTGATGGAGCGCAGCGTCGCCGAACAGCGCGGCATCAAGCCGTTGGCGCGGCTCGTGTCGTACGCGCATGCGGGGGTCGATCCGGCATATATGGGCATCGGTCCGGTGCCGGCGACGCAGAAGGCGCTCGAGCGCGCCGGCCTGACGGTCGCCGACCTCGACGTGATCGAAGCGAACGAAGCGTTTGCCGCGCAGGCCTGCGCGGTCAGCAAGGAACTGGGCTTCGATCCGGCCAGGGTCAATCCGAACGGTTCGGGCATTTCGCTCGGTCACCCGATTGGCGCGACCGGTGCGTTGATCACCGTGAAGGCGCTGTACGAACTGCAACGCGTCGGCGGCCGTTATGCGCTGGTGACGATGTGTATCGGCGGCGGGCAAGGCATCGCGGCGATCTTCGAACGGATCTGACGCGCGCCGTCGAAGGCGGTCGACCACGCTGCCGGTAACACGGCAGGCAAGAGGAATAAAGAAGGAATAAAGAGGAAAGAAGCGCATGCGGGAAAGCAAAGCGAATAACGGAGCAAGGCGGCGCAACGGCGCAATGGCGAGCGCGGTCGCGCTGCTGCTGGCCGGTGCGGCGACGATCGGACTGGCCACGCCGGCATCGGCCGAAAGCGATGCCGTGAAGCAACTGGCGGCGCCCGCGCCGATCCAGTTGCCGCTGCGGCCGAGCCCCGAATTCGCGAAATTCCCGCGTCTCGTCGGCACGTTGGGCGGACGTCAGATCGTGTTGCGACTCGGCGCGAAGACCGACGATCCGTCCGGCGTGCACGGCGAGTATCAGTACATCGACAGCGGCCAGGTCATCCTGATCGCCGGCGACCGTCAGGGCGACACGCTCGAAGTCGAGGAGTCGAACGACGGTACGCAGATCACCGGCAACTGGGTCGGCAAATTCGCAGCCGACGGGACGCTCGCGGGTGACCGGATGAACGTCGACGATTCCGATCCGCAACCGTTCGACTTGAAGCCGTTAGCAGCAGGGCAGGCAGTGCCTGCTGCGAATGCTGCGGCGCCGTCAGCGGCATCCGGTGCAACGGCGGGTGCGGCGGCGAAATCCACGGGCCACGCGGTGGGCGGCGTGAGCAACCTGTCGACCGGCGAGTAAAGCCAACGTGCGCGGACGACCTGCGCACCGTGCGCGCCACGGTCCGCAACCCCCACCGTTCCTCCCAGTCGTTTCCCGTTCAGGCCGGTGCCCGCCGGCCATTCAAACCGACTTTCACACATGACCCAATCCAAACTCAATCGCGCTCTGCAAACCCGTATCGTGCGTGCCGAGGATCGCCTGACGCCCGGCTTCGAGTCGTTCTCGACCCCGGTCACGCGGGCGTCGACGGTCGTGTTCCCCGATCTGGCCACCATGCGCGCGCTCGACTGGAAGAACGACGCGCAATGGCGCTACGGTCTGCACGCGACACCCACTTCGCTCGTGCTCGCGCAGCGCCTCGCGACGATCGAAGGCGGCGAGCATGCGTTGCTGCAACCGTCCGGCCTGTCGGCGATTTCGAACGTGTACTTCGCGTTCGTCAAGTCGGGCGACGACGTGTTGATTCCCGATAACGTGTACTCGCCGAATCGCGATCACGGCGACTGGCTGGCGCGCGATTTCGGCGTGAGCGTGCGTTACTACGATCCGCTGATCGGCGCGGGCATCGCCGATCTGATTCAGCCGAACACGCGCCTCATCTGGCTGGAAGCACCCGGCTCGGTGACGATGGAAGTCGCCGATGTGCCGGCCATCACGGCGGTGGCACGCGCGCGCGGCGTCGTCACGGCCATCGACAATACGTGGTCGGCGGGCATCGGTTTCCGTCCGTTCGATCACGGCGTGGATATCTCCGTGCAAGCGTTGACCAAGTACCAGTCGGGCGGCGGCGACGTGCTGATGGGCGCGACCATCACGGTCGATCGCGAACTGCATTTCAAGTTGAAGAGTGCGCGAATGTTCATGGGCATCGGCGTTTCGTCGGATGACTGCTCTCTGATCCTGCGCAGCCTGCCGAGCATGCAACTGCGTTTCGCGGAACACGACCGCGCGGCGCTGTCGCTCGCGCAATGGTTGAAGACGCGGCCGGAAATCGCCGCGGTGCTGCATCCCGCATTGCCCGACTGTCCGGGCCACGAGTTCTACGAGCGCGACTTTACCGGTGCGGGTGGGCTGTTTTCGGTGGTGTTCGACGGCCGCTATAGCGCGGCGCAAATCGATACGTTCTGCGAGTCGCTCGAACTGTTTTCGCTCGGCTGGAGCTGGGGCGGCGCCAACAGCCTGGTAATGCCCTACGACGTGGCGTCGATGCGCTCGCCCGGCAAGTGGCCGCATCGCGGCACGCTGGTGCGCTTCTATATCGGTCTGGAAGACGCGGCGGATTTGCGCGCGGATATCGAACAGTGTCTGACGGGACTGGCCGGGTAGATCGGCTCAAGCCGGTTCGAGTCAACTAGGCCGTTCGGCTGAATGGTGCTCGTCCGGTGACATCGATACGATGGGTTCGTCCTGACTACCGGTTGACCCCCCGTGAACCATGCCGACAATCTGCGGGCCGACTTTCGGCCCGATCTCGATGCCGATCTCGATGCCGATGCGGGTCGCAAGCGCCGGCGCTCGGCGCATCGCAAGGGCGTCGATCCGCGCATCGAGGAAAGACGCCCGACCGCGCTCAGAACAGACGCAGCAGTCCGTCCAGTCCGACGTAATTGAACGACACGCTGGCCGCTTCGCGCACCACCGGCTTGGCGCGGAACGCGACCGACAGGCCCGCTGCCGCCATCATCTTCAGATCGTTGGAGCCGTCGCCCATTGCAATCGCGCGGGTCGGTTCGATGCCGATTGCCGTGCAGGTCTCGCGCAAAGTGCGCGCTTTCACGTCGGCGTTGACGATTTCGCCGATTACTTTGCCGGTCAGCTTGCCGTCCACGATCTCGAGCGTATTGGCGCGCGTGAAGTCGAGACCGAGCCGCGCTTTCAGCTTCTCGGTGAAGAACGTGAAGCCGCCCGACACCAGCAGCGTTTTCAGGCCTGCAGCCCGCGCGCCGGCCAGCATCTGCTCCGCGCCGGGCGAGAGTTGCAGGCGCTCTTCGTACACGCGTTCCAGCGCGCTTGCGTCGAGACCGGCGAGCAGCGCCACGCGGCGCGTCAGACTCTCGTTGAAGTCCTTGATTTCACCGCGCATCGACGCTTCGGTGATGGCGGCCACTTCGGCCTTCAAACCGCAAAAATCGGCGATCTCGTCGATGCACTCGATGGTGATCAGCGTGGAATCCATATCCATCGCGACCAGCCCGAAGTCGCGCAACTGGCGACCGGCGTCGATGAATGCGTAGTCGAGCCGATGGGTGCCGCAGTAGACGTCGAGGTCGCCGCGTTGCGCCGGGTCGGCGTCGTGAATGCGAAGCGCGTTCGCGTCGATGCTGCTGGCGCGCGGGCCGCGAGCGAGCGCGACGAGCGTGGTGTGGTGATCGGCGGAAAGCGGCGTAGGGCTTTGGATGACGAGATTCATGGACGAAGCGAAGACGCAGAGAAGGACGCACCCGGAAACGCGCGGAATGCAGGTACGAGGCGCACGGAAAATCCCGCCATTGTAATGGGTCGGGGCGGGCGCGAAGTAGCGCGCCGTCTGTGCGCCGCACATGGGGGAAACCGCCGCCCCGTAGCTTTTGCCGATCCCGCGTAAGGCTTACAGTCACCTCACGAGCCCGGAGCCGCCGTGGCAGCGGGCTTGCTGCCGCCGACCGTGGCACGCTTGCTGCTGCATTCGACATTCTCACGTATCGAGGAATGCACGATGGCACACATGATCTGGAAAGGCGCGATCAGCTTCGGCCTCGTGCACGTACCGGTGCAGCTTTATCCGGCGACGCAGTCGGAGAAGGTCGGCTTCAATCTGCTGGACAAACGCACGATCGACCCGATCGGCTACAAGCAGATCAATAAACGCACCGGCAAGGACGTCACGCGCGACAACATCGTGCGCGGCTTCGAGTACGAGAAAGATAAGTACGTCGTGCTGTCGGACGACGAAATCCGCTCGGCGAACCCCGAATCGACGCAGACCGTCGACATTCTAGCGTTCGTCGATGCGCCCGATATCTCGTTCCTCTATCTCGACACGCCGTACTTCCTCACGCCGGACCGCAAGGGCGAAAAGGTCTACGCGCTGCTGCGAGAAGCGATGAAGTCGTCCGGCAAGGTCGGCGTGGCGAGCGTAGTGCTGCACAACAAGCAGCATCTGGCGGCGTTGATCCCGGTCGGTCCGGTGCTCGCGCTGAACACGTTGCGCTGGGCGTCGGAGGTGCGCGAACTCGACGAGTTCAAGTTGCCGCCCGACGGCATGAAAGCGGCAGGCGTCAGCTCGCGCGAACTCGACATGGCGAAGAAACTGATTGACGACATGAGCGACCCGTGGGATCCCGCGCAGTATCACGACACGTTTCGCGACGACATCATGGCGCTGGTCGACCGCAAAGTTCGCTCTGGGAAGACCGAGGAAATCACCGAGGTCGACACGCCGCGCGAATCGAATCAATCGGCCGATATTCTCGATCTGTCCGACCTGCTCAAGCGCAGTCTGGGACGTGGGAAGGGCAAGCCCGCAGCGGGCGGTCGCAAGAGTGCCGCGCGCGCCGAAGAAGAGGACGACGAAGCCGACGAGGACGATGCCAAGGCCGTCAAGCCGGCCCGCAAGAAAGCGCCCGCGGCTCGCAAGACCGCCGGCAGCGCAGCGGGCTCGAGTGGACGCGCCAGCGCGAAGAGCGCGCCCGCGGCGCGTAAGCGTCGCGCCGCGGCCTGATCTACCAGCCTGGCGACGACGTCCCTGCCATGAACGACCGACTCGATCTCTATCACCGCAAACGCCGTTTCGACGACACGCCGGAGCCGTCGGGTCTCGCCGCGCGCAAACGGGCAGGGGCCGGCCGCAAGACGGCCGTGCTCTCCTATGTGATCCAGGAGCACGATGCGCGGCATCTGCATTACGACTTCCGGCTCGAACTGAACGGTACGCTGTTGTCCTGGGCCGTGCCCAAAGGGCCGAGCCTCGACCCTTCGGTGAAGCGGCTCGCGGTGCACGTCGAGGATCATCCGGTGGAGTACGGATCGTTCGAAGGGGAGATTCCGGCGGGCAACTATGGCGCGGGGACGGTGATCGTGTGGGATCGCGGCACCTGGGAGCCGATCGGCGGCGCCGACGAAGCGGCGCGCTCGTATCAGGCCGGCAAGCTCAAATTCAGGCTCCATGGCGACAAGTTGCAAGGCGGCTGGACGCTGGTACGCAGCCACATGCGCGGCAGTGGCGACAAGGAGCAATGGCTGCTGATCAAGGAGCGCGACGAAGAGGCGCGCCCCGAGGGCGAATACGACGTGCTGAAGAAGCGGCCGGGCAGTGTGCTCGACGGCAAGGGCGCGAAGCCGGCCGCGAAGACGGCGAAGAAAACCGCGGCCGGCAGCGCGACCCGCCGCACGACCAAAGCCGCCACGCCGAGTGCGGAGAATGCGCCGAGTGCGAAGAAAGGGCCGAGTGCGAAGAAAGCGGCGTCGTCCAGCCGCGGCGACCCGAAGCGCCCCGACATCGTCGCTACGCGCACCACCGGATCGCTGCGCGAGCTGGCAGCCTCGCCATCCATCGAAGGCGCTCGAAAGGCGAAACTGCCGGCCACCTTCAAACCGCAACTGGCCACGCTGGTCGATGCCGCGCCACCGGGCGACGACTGGTCGTATGAGATCAAATTCGATGGTTACCGGGTGCTCGCCCGCATCGAACGCAACGCCAAAGGCGCTCAGGTCCAGGTGTTCACGCGCGCCGGCAACGACTGGACCGCCAAGTTCAGCCAGCAGGTGGAAGCATTCGCGGACCTCCCGCTGGAAAGCGCATGGCTCGACGGCGAAGCCGTGGTACTCGACGAGCGCGACGTACCGAATTTCCAGGCGCTGCAAAACGCTTTCGATTCGAACCGTCCGCAGGACATCGTCGTCTATCTGTTCGACGTGCCGTTTCTGAACGGCTACGACTTGCGCGAGGTGCCACTGGAGCAGCGTCGCGCGATCCTGCGTGCACTGCTGGACGGCGGCGACGAACGCGTGCTGCGCTTTTCGCACGACTTCGAGTTCAGCGCCGACGATCTTTTGAAAAGCGCGTGCGACATGGCGCTCGAAGGCATCATCGGCAAGCGGCGCGACAGTGGCTACCTGTCGGGCCGCTCGTCCTCGTGGATCAAACTGAAATGCCGGCGGCGTCAGGAGTTCGTGATCGGCGGCTATTCGGAACCGGCGGGCAGCCGTGCCGCGTTCGGCGCACTGCTGCTCGGCGTGTACGACGGCAAAGGCAAACTGCATTACGCCGGCCGTGTCGGCACCGGTTTCGATGCCGCGCTGCTGCGCTCGGTGAAGCAGGAACTCGACCGGCACGAGACGAAGAAAATGCCCTTCGCCGAAGCGCCGCGCGAACGCAGTCGTACGCCGGTCCACTGGGTCGAGCCCAAACTCGTCGCCGAATGCAATTTTGCCGAGTGGACGAGCGACGGCATCGTGCGGCAGGCGTCCTTCGTGAGCCTGCGCAACGACAAGCCGGCGCGTCAGATCGTCAAGGAAGCACCCCGTCAAGGAGTCGACGTGCAAGAGCAAACCGATGCGACGTCCAAAGCCGCGCCCAAGCGGGCGGTAGCGAAACCGGCGGCGGGAAAGACCGCCGCGGCCCCAGCGAAAACGGCAAAGTCAGCAAAAACGGCAAAACCGGCGAAGCCCGAGCAATCGGCAAAGGTAAAACCGGCAAAAGCCGCCAAACCGTCTGCCGCCGCTCCCACCGACATCGCCGGTGTGCGCGTCTCGCACCCCGATCGCGTGATCGACAAAAGCACCGGCGCGCGCAAGATCGATCTCGTTCAGTACTACGAGTCGGTCGCCGAATGGATGCTGCCGCATCTCGAGTCGCGTCCCGTCTCGCTGGTGCGTGCGCCGGAAGATATCGGCGGTGAGCTGTTTTTCCAGAAGCACAGCCAGAAGCTGTCGATTCCGAACGTCACGCAGCACGAAGGGCTCGACCCGGGACACCCGCCGCTGATCACCGTCGATACGCTCGAAGCACTTATCGGCGCCGCGCAGATGGGAACGGTCGAATTTCACACGTGGAATGCAGTGGCCTCGTCGATCGAGAAGCCCGACCGCGTCGTGTTCGATCTCGACCCGGACGCGTCGCTCGCGTGGGAGCGGATGATCGAGGCCGCGCAGTTGACCCGCTCGCTGCTCGGGGAACTCGGGCTCAAATCGTTCTGCAAGACCAGCGGCGGTAAAGGCCTGCACGTGGTCGTGCCGCTCGCGAAGCAGGCCGGCTGGGACGAAGTCAAGGACTTCTCGCAAGCCGTCGCGCAGCACATGGCCACGACCCTGCCCAAGTACTTCAGCGCGAAGATGGGCGCGCAGAATCGCAAACAGAAAATTTTCGTCGACTACCTGCGCAATAACCGCGGCTCGAGCACCGTCGCCGCTTTCTCGGCGCGTGCGCGACCCGGACTCGGCGTCTCGGTGCCGCTCGCGTGGGAGGAAGTCGCGCAGACCACGAGCGGCGATCAATGGACCATTGAGAACCTGCACGAGCGCCTCGCCGATCTCGATCAGGACCCGTGGGCCGATTATGCGGGCACCCGGCAACGCATCACCGCGGCCATGCGCAAGCGTCTGGGCGCGGCGAAGTGATTCGCGTGCAGCGAGCCCACGGTCCGCTGCACCGGCCGGCATCCCGAACAACCAGGAGCAGACCATGAACATGAAGACCACACCGCAATCCTCCGATGGCGACAAGCAAGCCGATCCACACGCCGCCAAGCATCCGGAGTCGATGCAGGAGGCGTCCGCGCCGTTGCCGCACGAGAACGATCAGCAGGCCGAGTCACAGCACGAGGAGAATCCGCGTCACGTCGGCAAGCAGGCGCATAGCGACGTCGAGCGCGGACTGCAGGACACCGACCGGCGCGGCGGCGACGATTATCAGCAGAAGACCCAGAACGACGCGCACACCGACGTCAATTCGGACCAGAAGCCGGACTAGGCCAGGCTAGCTTGAATCAGAAGCGGAACTGGCTGGGCCGATTCCTGGCTCGACATCCCAATACGGTGGATCGCCGAAATGCGCGGCGAGGAAATCGATGAAGGCGAGCGTCTTGGGCGGCACGAACGCGCGGCTCGGATAGACCGCCCAGATGGCGACGGTTTCCGCGAGCGGATAGCTGTCCAGCACGCTGACGAGTTCGCCGCTGCGCAGAAAAGGCGCGACGTCCCATGTCGATTTCAGCGCGATGCCGAAGCCGTCCAGCAAAGCATCGCGAATCACTTCGCCGTTGTCCGTGACGAGTCGTCCGGTCACCCGCACGGTCAGGTTGCCCGCAGGGGTGACGAACGCCCAGTCGCGCTGATCCGACAGCAGCACGCATTCGTGCTGCGCCAGATCGGACGGATGATGCGGTGTGCCATGCGCGGCGAGGTAGGCGGGCGACGCGCACAACACCCGGTGGTTGACGGCCAGCCGCCGCGCAATCAGCGACGAATCCTTCAGCTCGCCGACGCGGATCGCAACGTCGACCCCGGCGTCGACCAGATCGACGATGTGATCGGTCAGACGCAGATCGACGCTGACGCCCGGAAAGCGCCGCAAAAATTCGCTGATGACCGGCGACACATGCTGCCGCCCGAACGCGGACGACATCGACACGCGCAAGCGGCCCTGCGGTTCGGCGAGCGCCCGCCCGACCGAGGCGCGCGCGGCGTCCGCCGCATCGAGCAGCGCCTGGGCGCGGGCCATGAAAACTTCGCCGTCCTGCGTCACGCTGATTCGACGCGTGGTCCGGTGCAGCAGACGCGCGCCCAGCAGCTTTTCGAGTTGCGCGATGCGCGAACTCGCTACCGCTGCGGAAAGCCCGAATTCGCGCCCGGCCGCAGACACGTTGGCAAGCAGCGCGGCGCGCACGAACAGCGCGACGTCCAGCAGGTCGAGACGCTCACGGCCACTGGCGTTAGTCGAAACAGACGACGGCGGAATATCCATTGTTCTGAAAATCAAAAAGATGTTTCAGTCATTATGGCGGTTTTGCGAGAAGAAAAAAGCTCTTAGGATGAGCGCACTGGGATCGGCGGCCTGCCGGTCCCGTCTTTCCAAACGAAACGAACAGGAGTTGCAATGAAAGCCGTGGGTCTATACCGCTATTTGCCGATCGACCAGACCGAATCGCTGGTCGATGTTGAAATCCCCACCCCGCAAGCAACCGGCCGCGATCTGCTGGTCAAGGTGGAAGCCATCTCCGTGAACCCGGTCGACACCAAGGTGCGCGCGCCGAAAGACAAGGTCGAGCCGGAACCGCGTGTGCTGGGTTGGGACGCGGCGGGCACGGTGGCCGCGGTCGGTCCGGACGTGACGCTGTTCAAGGTCGGCGATCCGGTGTTTTACGCGGGCAGCATCACGCGGCCGGGTGCGAACAGCGAGTTTCATCTGGTCGATGAACGCATTGTCGGGCGCAAGCCGGCGTCGCTCGATTTCACGCACGCCGCGGCGCTGCCGCTGACTGCGATTACCGCGTGGGAAGCGCTGTTCGACCGCCTCGGCGTGTCGCCGCAAGGCGCGGACGAAGGCCGCACGGTGCTGATCGTCGGCGGGGCGGGCGGGGTTGGGTCCATCGGTATTCAACTGGCCAAACAACTGGCGAAACTGAAGGTGATCGCCACTGCGTCGCGACCGGAATCGGCGAAATGGTGTATCGACCTGGGCGCCGATCACACCGTCGACCACTTCGGGAACGTGCCCGCGCAACTGAAGCAACTCGGCATCGAGCAGGTCGATTACGTGCTGATCTTCAACGATACGGACAACAACTTCGCGGCGGCGGTCGAGGTTTTGAAGCCGCAAGGTGGCATCTGCACGATCGTCGAAAACAGCAAGTCCTTGCCGATCGAACTGTTGAAGCCGAAGAGCGGCGCGTTCCATTGGGAGTTGATGTTCACGCGCTCCATGTTCGGCACGCCCGACATGATCGAGCAGCACAAGCTCTTGACCGAGGTGGCGCGCCTCGTCGACGCCGGAGCGTTGCGCACAACGTTGGGCGAAAACATCGGCAGGATCAACGCGGAAAACCTGCGTCGCGCGCACGCTCTGCTCGAAGCCGGACGCGCAATCGGCAAGCTCGTGCTGACGGGCTTTTAAGGATAGAAACGCTCGTCCTGCTGCCTGAAGAAGACGCTGAAAAGTCACCTCGACAAGCGGGTATACACCCGCTCTTCAGGCAGCGCGTAGCGCTGTGCTTGGCGTTAGACTGACAACGCATCTTGCCAGCACAGTTGCGTGTCCCTTGACCGGCGCAGTCGTCGCCATCGGCTCAAAGCGGGCGGGCAGCGATACAACAACGAGGTGACAGTATGAGCTCCAGCTACCCACGCTCTGGCGTGTCCGTGGTCGCGTCTCTGGCTACTCTGGCTACTCTGGCTACGCTCGCGGGCGCATTGATCGCGGTAATCCCGGCCGCAGAAGCGGCCACGCCGATTACCGTGACATCGCAATCGGCGCTCGACGGACCGATTCGCTACACCGTGCGGGTCACGTCCAAACAGTTCGGCAATGCGCAGGAAACCCGCACGATCCGCTCCGGTCAATCCGACGACTTCACGTGGAAGACCGTGCCGCCCGGTGGTCCCGTCGCGGCAACGCAGGCCTGCCCCAACTACACTTCGCTACCCCTCGATGCCAACGGCGCGATGATCCGCCAGACGCAGATACGCTTTGCGCCGGTGGTCGGCAGCGACGGTACCGCGACGGTGCAACTGAGCTTCCAGGCGCAGATGCCGCAAGGCGACAAGTCGGTGACGAGCGGCGGTCAGACGATCAAGTGTCCGAACGACGTTACCGTCAGTCAGATCGTGCGCTTTACGATGGCCACCAGCGGCAGCACGAAAACGCTGACGCTCGACGACGGCACTGAAATAGCGGTAAGCGCGAAGCGCTAAAGCGCGGGCGACGAGCCGCTTCGACGGCAAGCCGGCGGCTTCGTCACGGACTTCCTTGGCGGCGCCGCGCCGTGCGTTCCACGAGTCGCGCCGACAGAAACCGGTGCTCGGCCGAAAACAGCCGGCGGTACGTGAGCAGCACGGCGCCCACCGTCCCCAAGGCGGACGAAGCGGCAATCAGGAACATGATCACGATCTGATAGCGCACCGCCTGGAGCGGCGACTGTCCGGCGAGTACCTGACCGGTCATCATGCCGGGCAGGCTCACGACGCCGACCACCGCCATCTGGTTGAGCGTCGGCATCATGCCGGCCCGCACGGCCTGGCGCGCCGGGTCCTGCGCCGCTTCCCAACGGGTGGCGCCGAGCGCAAGTGCCATGTCCACCCGATCGCGCCGCGCGGTCAGTTCCTCGATCATCCGTTCTATCCCGAGCGAGACACCCGTCAGCGTGTTGCCGAGGATCATGCCGAGAATCGGAATCGCGTATTGCGGTTCGTACCATGGGTGAATGCGGATTACCGCGAACAGTCCGACGGCGCCGACCAGCCACGCACTGACCCAGATCGACAGGACACTGTCCGCGCGTTGCCCGGCGTAAGTGCGGCTGCCGCGTTGCGCGCCGGCGAAGCCCGCGATCAGCGTCATCGCGATCATCAGCGGCAGCACCACGAACCAGTGGCTGTAGCGGAACACCCAGCCGAGCACGTAGCCGATGGCCAGCAGTTGCACGACGGTGCGTACGGCCGCCCACGCGAGCCGGCGTTCGAGATCGAGCTTGAGCGCGACCGATATCGCGCCGTTGACCACGATCAGCAGCGCTGCGATCGCGACGTCCCAGAGACTCAGGTTTTGCAGGCTCATGCGCGCGCCTCGTGCGGGAGCGACGCTGCGGATGCCGTTTCGTCCAGCACGCCGGCGCGCATGCTCAGATGCCGCTGGCTCATGCGCGCGGCCTGCGCCGGATCGTGCGAGACCCAGATGGATGCGTGCTTGCGGGAAGCGGTCGCGCTGGCGTCGTCGTTATCGGCAAACCACGCATGCACCAGCGCTTCGATGGCTTGTGACGATTCCGGGGCGAGCGATGCAGTCGGTTCATCCAGCAGCAGGACTTCGGGTGAGAGTTGCAGCACGCGGATCAGCGCGGCGATCTGCGCTTCGCCGCCGGACAATTCGCTCGCGCGCTTGTCGAGGAAGCCGGGACCGCGGCCCGCCTGTCCAACGAGCAGGGCCGCGCGCGCACGATCGAAACGCGCGTCGCGATACGCGCGCAACGTGAACGGATAACGCAGATTGTCTTCGACGCTGCCGTCGATCAACGCCGGCCGCTGCCGCAGATACGCGACGCTGCGTCGATAGCGAGGGATCGCGCCGCGCCCGATGCTCGCGCCACGCCACAGGACCCTTCCCGCATCGAGTGGATCGAGCAGCGCGAGCGCGCGCAGAAACACGCTCTTGCCCGAGCCGGATGGCCCGGTGATGGCGACGCGGTCGCCGGCTTGCAAAGCGAAGTCGGTCGGTTGTAGCAATAACGCGCCGCTCGACGCGTCGCGCCGTGCGATATCGTCGGCGAGAACGAGGGGTGAATCCGGCATGGGCACGTAGGGAAGAGGTATCGGGCTGCCGCATGATAAATCGACAGGTCTTAGGCGGTCATGCGCTATCGGTCGGGCACGCAACGTGCTGCCCGAGCAGCAACGTATAAAAACCCGCGGAGCCTCTCAATGGCAGTGTCGAGCACGACTGGCAGGCGCATCGGAAAAATCATCGCATGGTTGGTGGCAGTCATCGTGATTCTGATTGCAGCCCTGGCGATTTTCATTCTGACCTTCGACTGGAATCGGGCACGGCCCTATATCAACGACAAGGTCACTCAGGCCATCGGCCGGCCGTTCGCCATCAATGGCGACCTCAAGGTGGGCTGGCGGCATCCGGTGGGCGAGACCGGCTGGCGCGCGTGGGTGCCCTGGCCGCGGTTCTCGGCAGCCAATATCACGGTGGGCAATCCGGACTGGGCCAAGCGCCCGCAATTCGCGACGCTCGATGAAATCGACTTCCAGGTCGAGGTGCTGCCGCTGCTCGCGCATGACATCGTAATTCCCGCAATCAATCTCGTGAATCCTTCCGTCGACCTCGAGCGCGTGTTCGATGGACGCAATAACTGGACGTTCAAGCTGGCATCGTCGAGCGGCCCGTCCGAGTGGAAGCTCGAACTGCACGACATCGCGTTTGCCAAGGGCAACGTCGCGCTCGCCGATCAGCAGAACAAGGTCGACCTGCAGATGGTCGTGGATACGCTCGGCCAGCCGATTCCGATCGGCGAGGCCATGAAGCAGCAGGAAGCGGCGTCGCGCAGTGCGTCCGCGGAGGCGATCGGCAAGGCGGGCGCCAGCAAACTCAAGGCGCAGGCAACCGCGCAGGCGGCCTCGGAGGCGGCGGCTGCATCTGCGGCTGCGGCGTCCGGCGCTTCGTCGACGGATGTCACGGCGTCCGGCACGACGGGGGCCACGGGCGCATCCGGCGCACTGGTCGCCGGTGGATCCGAAGGGGCCAGCGGCACGAGTGCGGTGACCTCTGTCGCATCCGGCGCGTCGTCGGCTAGCGACGCTGAGTCGGGCAGCGCGGCCAAACCGGCGATTCCGCCCTATGCGATCGGCTGGACGGTCAAAGGCACGTACAACAAGACGCCGGTGTCGGGTAGCGGCAAGGTCGGCGGCGTGCTCGCCTTGCAGGACGCAAACCGGCCGTTCCCGGTGCAAGCCGACGTAAAGGCGGGCGACCTGCACGTGGGTCTGGTCGGCACGATCAACGACCCGACGCACCTCGCCGGGGTTGACCTGCGGCTCTGGCTGCAGGGCAACAGCATGGCGCGCCTTTATTCGCTGACGGGCGTGACCCTGCCGGATACGCCGCCGTATGCGACCGAAGGGCGCTTCGTCGGGCATTTCAAGCCGGGCGCCAGCATCTTCAAATATGAAAATTTTACAGGCCGGGTGGGCGGCAGCGATCTGAACGGCTCGCTGACCTATACGGCACGCAAGCCGCGTCCGCTGCTGCAGGGCGAACTGATTTCGCATCTGCTGCAATTCTCGGATCTGGCGCCGGTGATCGGCGCCGACTCTAACGCGAGCAAGGCTAAACGCGGCGATGCGACTGCGCAGCCGGGCAACAAGGTGCTGCCGGTCGAAGAGTTCCGCACCGACCGCTGGAAGGCAATCGACGCCGACGTGAAGTTCACCGGCCGGCGCATTCTGAAAGACCCGGATCTGCCGATCACCGACCTGTACACGCATATCGTCATGAGCGACGGTGTGCTCTCGCTGGAACCGTTGAAGTTCGGCGTGGCGGGTGGATCGCTCGCATCGAACATTCATCTCGACGGCAGTACCACGCCGCTGAAGGGACGCTTTTCGACTTCGGCGCGTCACCTGAAGCTCAAGCAGCTGTTCCCGAACGTCAAGACCATGCAGAGCGCGCTGGGGGAAATCAACGGCGATGCAGCGCTGAGCGCAACGGGCAATTCACCGGCGGCATTGGCGGCGACCTCGAACGGCGAGATCAAGGCGCTGGTCACGGACGGCACGGTGAGCCGTCTGTACATGGAAGCGGCCGGCCTGAACGTGGCGAACGTGGTGTACGAAAAACTGTTCGGCAAGCGCGACGTGAAGATCAACTGCGCGGCCGCGGATTTCGTCGCCACCAACGGCGTGCTCGATTCGCGCGTGTTCGCACTCGATACCGACGACGCGGTGATCGACATCGACGGCAACGTGAACCTGCGTGACGAGTCGATGGACCTCGGCATTCATCCGCATACGAAGGGCTTCCGGGTCTTCTCGCTGCGCTCGCCGCTGTACGTGAAGGGGACCTTCAAGGACCCGCACGTCGGCGTGGACGCAGCCGCGCTCGCATTGCGCGGTGGCGCGGCGGTGGGACTCGGTTTGATCAACCCGTTCGCGGCGCTGATTCCGTTGCTCGCGCCGAGCAACAACAAGCCGCTGCCTTGCGCGCAGTTGCTCTCGCAGGTGCGGCAGGCGCCGACGGCGCCGCCGCCGGGCGTCAAGCAGGCGCCGAAGGCGGCTATCTCTCTGGACGGCGCGCCGGTCAACAAGTCGTCGGGCAGCACGACGGCGCCGGCCGCCGATCGTAAGCCGGCGGCGGTGCCGCCGGCCAATGCGGCGCAATACAAGGGGAACTGATATGTCGATCCTGCCCGCAGACTGGTGGACGTGGACCTTGGGTGGCGGACTGTCGTTCGTGTTCCTGTGGTTGATCAGCGTACCGCCCGCGCGCGGTCGCTTCGACCGGTTCGATACCGGTCGTGGCACACGCGCCGGCGGCACGGCCTCGCCGCATCAGACGAGTCATGGCGCATCGTAAGATGTGAATCCGGCCGTCGCAGCTGGATGGAGCTGAAATAGAAAGTCACGCCGCTCGAAGCATTCGCAGCGGCGTGACTTTTTTTGATTGCCGGTATCGGCAGTAAGACAGGAAGATTGGCCGCTTATCTGAGAGAGCGCGGTGCTGCATCCCCAGCCGCGTCCTGCCGGCGAATCCCGCGACGAGTGCCGCTCACACGAGTCGCACCAAATTCCGCGAGAATCTTGCCGCGTGCGCGACTGGCAAAAACGAGAAAGCCGAAACCATCCGCCTCGTACCAGTAGCCGCCGTTCTCGAGACCGTCGAGCGGCTGTTCGAGCGCATTGGTAATCGATTCGATGCAGCGGCGCCGGAGTTCCGCGGGGGCGGGATACGGCGGTTGAGCGCCACGCACGCTGCACAGGAGCACGTCCAGACCTGGCAGAGCGTGAGCATAGAGAACCGGCTCGTCTTGCGCGCGGGCGCGCGCAATTTTGGTGTCGAGCTGGCCGAACGGCTTGAAATGTCGCAGCACCGCGAGGAACGACTCATCGCCGTCCACCTTCACGCGCCTGCGCTTTTTCGGGAAGGACATAAAAATTCGCCTGAAAAAGAATTGCAAGAAACGCAGCGTCCTCATGCGACAACTCCCGGCTTCGCGCGCCGCACGTCGATCTTTTATAGCATACGACCAAGCCGGATTCACGATGATTCGACGCCACCGTCGTCACACCGTTTCCCGCACGAATCATGCCGAACCGCCTCGCCGCGCGCTTTCACTTCCAAAACAGCTGGTCTCCATCATAGACGCACGCGCCGCGGAAAAAACATCGTATACCAATAAAAAATGTCACTTTGGTATGGTCGGGCGCATAGGTTCGCTACGTTGAAATATCTCGAATTCACGTCGATAATGGCCCGTCCGGCCGCACCACGCCGGGTTTGCCCGGCTTTATGCGCAGCGAATTGCCGGTTCGGTGAGTTGCGGGCAATCGGATGCGCCGCCGCGGCTTGAACGACCCTTCCGACGAACATGAAATTATTCACCAAGGGTCTGCTGTTGATTGCCGTGCCGAGCCTGGTCGAGCTGACGCTGCTGGGCGTCGTCTTCGATACCCAGCAGCAGGCCGCACAGGCCGCGGTCTGGGTGGCCAACAGCAAGCAGATCCTCTATCAATCGGCGGCGCTCGTCGATCCACTGTTGCGACAGGCGGCGCGAGTGCGCACGGGCATGGTGGCGGGCGACCCGGCGTTCATCGACCGGCACACCGTGTGGGTCGATCTCGGCGACCGTCTGACAAAGCTCGAGACGCTGGTCGCCGATGCACCGCAGCAGGTGGAACGGGTGCACGCGATGCAGCGGGCGATCGATTCGTATCGTCTGCAAAGTGTCGCCATCGCTCAGGCGTTGCGTGCGGGCGATCGTCTGGAACCGTTCGTCGCGCTGGAACAGGGTGCGCTGCCGCAGCAGATCGGACAGTTTCGCGAGCAGCTGGCGCAGTTCGACGCCGAAGCATCGCGGCTCGACAACGCCCGCGGCGCGGCGCTCGCGCGCCGGCGGGCCCGTCAGCAGGCCGCATTGATCGCGGCCGTGCTGGGGTCGATGCTGATCTGGGCAGGCACCGCGATCGTCTTCGCGCGCAGCATCGGCAGGCGTTTCGAAGTGCTGACCGGCAATGCCGAACGCCTCGGTCGCGGCCGGTCGCTGGCGGCGCCGCTGTCGGGCAACGACGAAATCGCGGCGCTCGACGCCGTGCTGCATCAGACCGACGCGCGTCTGCAGTCCGCCGAAGTCGAGCAACGCGAGCTGAAAACCCGGCTCGAAGCCCGGGCCCGCGAGCTGGCAGGTGTCAACGAGGAGTTGCGCCAGGAGACGCAGGACAACGAGATGTTCATCTACAGCGTGTCGCACGATTTGCGCTCGCCGCTGGTGAATCTGCAAGGCTTTTCGAAGGAGTTGCAGGTATCGTGCGACGAACTCGATAGTCTGGTCGCCGAGGCGAAACTGACCGACGCCGAGCGCCGCCGGCTGACGCAGATTCTCGACGGCGACGTGCGCGAGTCGCTGCAGTATCTGCGGACCGCGGTGACGCGGGCGGCGGCGATCATCGAGGCGCTGTTGCGTATTTCGCGGGCGGGGCGGCTCGAATATCAGTGGCAGCGTGTGAATGTCGGGCGCGTCGTGAGCCGGGTCGTCGCCACGCTGCAGACCAGCATCGAACAGCGCGGCGTGATGCTGACGGTGCGCGAGTTGCCGCCCGTGTGGGGCGACCCGGGAGCGGTCGAACAGATTTTCGTCAACCTGATCGGCAATGCATTGAATTACCTCGATCCGGCGCGGCACGGGCGCATCGAAGTGGGCGCCCTGGAGCCGGAGCCGGCCGTCGAGGCCGATCACGCTACGGGCAACGGTATCGGCAACGGCACCGGTTCCGCCGACGGCATCACCGCGGTCCGCATGCGCACGTACTACGTGCGCGACAACGGCCTCGGCATTCCGGCCGCGTATATGTCGAAGGTGTTCCGCGCGTTCCAGCGGCTGCATGGGGATATCGCGAGCGGCGAGGGTATCGGCCTCGCGCTCGTGCGTCGCTCCGTCGAGCGGCACGGCGGACGCGTCTGGGTCGAGTCGGCGGAAGGGGCGGGTTCGACGTTTTTCGTGGTGTTGCCGGAGCAGCCCGCGCGTCGTTGAAACGGATGTCACGAAGTGAAGGCCCGCGAAATAACCGCGGCAAAAACATCGAGTAAGAGCAGTACGCATAACCGAAACCTGAGCGGGAGCGTAAATGAGTCACGGGGATACGGTCAGCATCGTGCTGATCGAAGACGACGACGGCCACGCTACTTTGGTCGAGCGCAACCTGCGCCGTGCGGGAATTTCAAACGGGTTCGTGCGCTTTCGCGACGGCCAGCAGGCGCTCGATTATTTTTTTGGACCGGCGTCGGCGTCGGCGTCGGCGTCGGCATCGACCGCCTCGGCCGAGGTCGGCCGCGCGGTGCCGCTGGTGCGTCCGGCGCGCGAGGAGTTGACCAACTTCGTCGTGCTGCTCGATCTGAAAATGCCGCGCGTGGATGGCTTCGAGGTGCTGCGGCGTTTGAAAGAGTCGCCGCAGACCGCCGCGGTGCCGGTGATCGTCCTGACCACCACCGACGATCCCCGCGAAATCACCCGTTGTTATGAGCTTGGCTGCAATGTCTACATCACCAAGCCGGTAGAGTACGACGCGTTCATCGAAGCCGTGCGGCGGCTCGGGTTTTTCCTGCAGGTCGTCAAGCTGCCGCCCGGCCAGCGCCTCGCGGCGCCGTGATGCAAACTTCACGTGCAGCTTTCCGAAAGCCGCGCGTGACAAGATAATCGAGTCGCTCCCAGCCAGAGAAGATTACGCATGACCGAAGAAGTATCCACGCTGCCCGCCGCCTACATCCTGGTCGTCGACGACGACGAAGGGATCCTGCGGCTCGCGCGCAAGTCGCTCGAACGCGCCGGTTGCCGGGTCGCCATCTGCGCCGGCGTCGAAGCGGCGCGCGAGCGACTCGCCGCCGGCAGCCCCGACCTGCTGGTGCTCGACTATCAGTTGAGCGGGCCGGAGACCGGGCTCGACTTCTTCCGCCGTCTGCGCGCCGAGGGCGTGCGGATTCCCGCCATCCTCGTGACCGGCTTCACCGACGAATCGCGGGTGATCGAAGCATTGCGCGCGGGTGTGTCGGACGTCGTGCCGAAGTCCGGCGACTACCTCGATTACCTGCCCGAAGCGGTCGAGCGCGTGCTCTCGCAAGTGCGCCTGCAACGCGCCTCCGACGAAGCGCTGCTGCTGCGCGATCGCGAGCAGCATTACCGCACCTTGTCCGAAGCGTTGCCGCATCTCGTGTTGACCTGCAACGCGACGGGCGACTGCGATTTTCTGTCGAAGCAGTGGTACGACTACACGGGTCTCGCCGAAAGCAGCGTCTACGGCATGGCGTGGCTCGACGCCGTGCATCCGGACGATCGCGAGACGGTTCGCCGCAACTGGCTCAAGACGCTCTCGGGCGACGGCGGCGATTACCACCACGAAATGCGGCTGCGTCGCCACGATGGCGAATATCGCTGGTTCGATGCGCGCGTAGTGGGCATGCGTGACGCCGAGGGCGTTGTTGCCAAGTGGTTCGGTAGCTGGACCGACATCCATTCGCAGCGCGAGGCGATCGAAGAGCGGGAGCGTCTGCTGGCCTCGGAACAGGCCGCGCGGCAGACCGCGGAAGAAGCCAATCGCGCCAAAGATCGTTTTCTGGCGATGCTGTCGCATGAATTGCGCACGCCGCTCACGCCGGTGCTGGCCGGTGCCAGCGTGCTCGAGATGATCCCCGATTTGCCGGACCAGGCCCGCGCGAGCGTGCGCATGATTCGCCGCAATGTCGAACTGGAAGCGCGGCTGATCGACGATCTGCTCGATCTCACGCGAGTCGCGAACGGCAAGCTGCGACTGTCGCTGGAAACCGTCGACGTGCACGACGTGATGGACAGCGTGCTCGAACTGTTCCGCAGCGAAATTCAGGTCAAGCAGCAGGACGTGCACGTGCATAAGGACGCGCGCCATCACTATGTGCTCGCCGACCGCGCCCGTTTGCAGCAGATGCTATGGAACCTGATCCGCAACGCCGCGAAGTTCACGCCGGACGGTGGGCATATTTATGTGCGTACGCGCGACGAGCGCATGCACTTGCAGATTTCAGTCGAGGACACCGGCATCGGCATCGAAGCCGCGCAGATCGGCAAGCTATTCAACGCGTTCGAGCAGGGCAACCAGAACATGACGCGCCAGTTTGGCGGGCTCGGCCTGGGTCTGGCGATCACCAAGGCGCTCACCGACGTGCACGGCGGCACGGTCGTCGCGCAAAGCCCTGGCGCTCACTGCGGCGCGACCTTCACGATCACGCTGCCGACCGCGGCCGAGCCCGCGCAAACTTCGCCTGTGATTGTGCCCGACGCGATCCATCCGAGCGGTCTCCTGACTATTCTGCTGATCGAGGATCACGCGGATACCGCTGAAGTGATGGCGCAACTGATCCAGAGCCTCGGTCACGATGTGACGACCGTCGGGCGCGTGGACGATGCGCTGGCCGCGACGCAACTCAAACGCTTCGATCTGATTGTCAGTGACGTGGGATTGCCCGATGGCACAGGGCTCGATTTCATCAAGGCGTTCCGCGTGCATTCCGATGCGCCGGCCGTTGCATTGACGGGTTTCGGTACCGATGAAGACGTGCGACGCTGTCTGAGCGCGGGCTTCAATTCACATCTGACGAAGCCGGTGAATTTCGGTCAGCTGGAGACGATGATAGAAGGGGCGGTGAATCTGAAGGCGCAGAAAGAAGCTTGAGGTGAAGGCTTCGAGCGTTGCTCGACCATTGAAAAAGCCGGTTTGCGTTTCACGCAAACCGGCTTTTGTTTTAGCGCGGCGAGTCTTTCAACGAATCGCGGATTTCGCGCAGCAGCAGCACGTCTTCCGGCGTGGGCGGCGGCGCGGCCGGCGCGGCTTCAGCCGGCTTGCGCAGATTGTTGATGAACTTCACCATCAGGAAAATGATGAACGCGAGAATGATGAAGTTGATTGCCACGGTGATGAACGAACCGTAGCCGAACACCGCCACGCCCGCCGTTTGCAAGTCTTTATACGACTCGGGGCTGCCTTTGAAGCTAGGTGGAATGTCGCCGAGGCGGATGAACTTGTTGGAGAAATCGAGGCCGCCGGTGGCGAGTCCGACAACCGGCATGATCAGGTCTTTGACAACTGAATTGACGATGGTGGAAAACGCGCCGCCGATGATCACACCGACTGCCAGATCCATCACGTTGCCTTTGAGGGCAAATTCCTTGAATTCCTGGATCATGCTCATAGGGGTTCCTCCGTAAAGTTGACAGAGAATGATACCAACCTGAGACGGATAGGCTAGCCCTTTAGCGGCTCTTTATAGGGCCTTGGCACAGGAAAATACCCATCGATTCTCAATCTGGAAACTGTGACTCGCTCTGACGCGCACGCTCTATATGCGCGGCAAAACTGACCGGATCGGTATTGGTCCCGCACAGTAGAACGCCGACGCGTTTGCCTTGCAGCTTCTCGCGCAGCGGACCGAGCAAGGCGGCAGTCGCCGCAGCACAGGCTGGCTCGACGGCCAGCTTCAGGTGTCCAAACAGGATGAGCATGGCCGCGCGTAACTGGTCGTCGGAAACCGTGACCAGTTGATCGATATGACGGCGGCACAACTCATAGCTGTACTGTTCCGTATGCGGTGCCATCAACGAATCGGCAATGCCGTGCATCGCGTTCAGCTTCACCGTGTGATTGGCCGCGAAGCTCTGACCCATCGCGTCCGCGCCTTCGGGCTCCACGCCATACACATGCACTTGGGGATTCGCGAGACGCATGGCAGTGGCGACGCCGGCCGCGAGTCCGCCGCCGCCAATCGGCACGATGACCGCTTCGAGGTCCGGCGTCTGCGTCGCCCATTCGTAGCCGAGCGTGGCCGATCCCAGTACCGTGCGATAACCGTTGAACGGATGCACGAAATAGCGGCCTTCCTCGGCTTCGATACGGCGCACCAGATCGAAGGCTTCGGCGATGTTCTCCGCGAACACGATCTCCGCCTGGTATTTCCGGCACAACGCGACGCGAGCCGGATTCGCGGCGCGAAACAACACAACCTTGGCGCTGACGCCAAGCCGCATAGCCGCATACGCAACCGCGACCGCGTGATTGCCGCCCGATACGCACGTTACGCCCGCATTGCGCTGCGCTTCGTCGAGCGCGAGCAGATTGGTGAACGCGCCACGCGCCTTGAAGCTGCCGCCCGACTGCAGCAACTCGAACTTGAAATTCACCAGCGTACCTTCGAGCGATGCGAAGTCGAGCCGGTCGAAAACCGGCGTTCGCGTCACCCAGGGCGTGAGCGCAAAATGCTGCGCGGCGATGTCGTCGAGCGTGGGAATCGGCTCGCCGTCGATGGTGTGATCGGAGTGCTGCGGTGTGGCCGTTGACATGGTAGAGCGGTGACGTGGGATTAGAAGTTCATCCAGCGTGGCGGCGCTTTCGTTAACGCCACGCCGTGCGGTTTCAACGTGCGTGTGCGTCGACCGACATGCTGTGCACGAACTTCTGCAGGAAACGTTCGCATTCCACCAGCTGATCGAGCGCGACGAACTCGTTGGCCCGGTGCGCCTGCTGGATGTCGCCAGGCCCGCACACGATGCTCGGAATGCCTGCCAGCGAGAACAGTCCGGCTTCGGTGCCGTACGCGACCTTACGCTTGTCCTGGTCGGCGGTCAGCGCGCGCACGAGTTGCGTGATGGCGGCCTGTTCGGACGAATCGAGCCCGGGCGCCGCAGCAATCCTGGTGATTTCGATGGCGGCCGACGGGTGCTCGCGCAACATCTTCGGCAGCAGCGTTTCGCGGGCGTACTGATCGATACGGGCGAAGATGGGTTCCGGGTCGAGCGTGGGCAGATTGCGGAATTCGAACTGGAACTTGCACTCGGCCGGCACCGTGTTGATGGCGTTACCGCCGACGATCGTGCTGGTTTGCGCGGTCGTGAAGGGCACGTCGTATAGTTCGTCGAACGGACCTTGCTCGCGGAACTGATCGGCCATATCGCGGATATAGCAGATCAGACGCGCGGCGTACTCGATGGCGTTCAGCCCTTTCGGCGTCAGCGACGAGTGCGAGGCCTGGCCGCGTACGCAGCACTGGTAGGCGTTGATGCCCTTATGCGCCACGATAGGCCGCATGCTGGTCGGCTCGCCGACGATGCAGCCTTCGGGCTTGACGCCGCGCTTCAATAGATCGTTGAGCATGAGCGGCGCGCCTGCACAACCCACTTCCTCGTCGAACGACAGCGCGAAGTGAATCGGCTTGGCGAGCTTCGTGCGCTGCATCTCGGGCACGAGCGTCAGCGCCGCACCGATAAAACCTTTCATATCGCAAGTTCCGCGGCCATACAACTTGTCGCCGCGAATCTCCGGCTTGAACGGGTCGCTCTCCCAATCCTGGCCGTCCACCGGCACCACGTCGGTATGGCCCGATAGCACGACGCCGCCATTGGTCTCGCCGTCGTGCGCCGGAATGGTCGCGAACAGGTTGGCCCACTTGCCGCTGGAGTCGTGCGTGAGCGTGGCTTCCACGCCGGCTGCGCGCAACTCGTCGCGCACGGTTTCGATCAGGCCGAGGTTCGGATTGCGGCTGACCGTGTCCATCGACACGAGGCGGGTGACCCAGGGAAGCGAAGCGGGTGTGGCGGGGGAGGACTTCGAAGCAGAGGCGGACGAGGAAGCGGAAGAACTGCTGGACTGCGATTCGACGACGTGCGACATGGCGTGACTCCTGCATTTTGAGTCTATCGATCATACCCAAAAATAATCCGGCCGTATGCTGCGGAGCGCGTTTGCGCGCCGCAGCATAGGAGAAAAACGCTATACGTAGAGGGTTTTAAGCGGTTTCGTCGCCATGACGTCGGTCATGGCGTCATCAACTCGCCATCATTGCGCTGTCATCGCGTTGCAACCGGCGTTGCCGCGCCTTTGGTCGGCGCGCCGAGTGCACGCAAGGTCTCCTTGACCGTGGCGACCCGCACCGCGAGGTCCGGCGTGCGGGTTTCGATGCGCAGTTTGTCCTGACCCGCGAGCTTGATGTGCTTGTGCTTCTGCACCATCTCGATGATCCGCATTGCGTCGATGGGCGGGTTCGGAATGAACTGCAGGCCGATGACCGCTTCGCCCGCATCGATCTTCGAAATGCCCAGCGGCTTCGCCGCGAGCCGCAGACGATGCGTTTCGACCAGCGCCTGCGCCTGCGGCGGCAGCTTGCCGAAGCGGTCGATCAGCTCTTCCTGAATGCCGTCGATCGAATCGTTGTGCTCGCAATTGGCGAGCCGCTTGTAGAGCGACAGACGTTCCTGCACGTCGCCGCAATAGTCGGCTGGCAAGATGGCCGGCGCGTGCAGATTGATCTCGGTGGTCGCAGCGAGCGGCGCGGTGAGATCGGGCTCCTTGCCTTCCTTGAGCGCCTTCACCGCGTCGTTGAGCATGTCGGTATACAACTGGAAGCCGATTTCGTGGATCTCGCCCGACTGCTTGTCGCCGAGCACTTCGCCCGTACCGCGAATTTCCAGGTCGTGCATGGCCAGATAGAAACCCGAGCCGAGTTCTTCCATCTGCTGGATGGCTTCGAGCCGTCGTTGCGCCTGCTTGGTCAGGCCTTGCGGATCGTGCACCAGCAGATACGAATACGCCTGGTGATGCGAGCGACCCACGCGACCGCGCAACTGGTGCAACTGTGCGAGCCCGAACTTGTCGGCGCGGTGAATCAGAATGGTGTTGGCGCTCGGCACGTCGATACCGGTTTCGATAATCGTCGTACACAGCAGCACGTTGGCACGTTGCGCAACGAAGTCGCGCATGACGCGCTCGAGTTCGCGCTCGTGCATCTGGCCGTGCGCGACCGAGATGCGGGCTTCGGGCACCAGCGCTTCGAGCATCTGCCGGCGGTTCTCGATGGTCTCGACTTCGTTGTGCAGGAAGTAAACCTGGCCGCCGCGTTTCAGCTCGCGCAGCATCGCTTCGCGAATCACGCTGTCTTCTTCGCGGCGCACGAAGGTTTTGATGGCGAGGCGTTTCTGCGGAGCGGTCGCGATCACCGAGAAATCGCGCAGTCCTTCGAGCGCCATGCCGAGCGTCCGCGGAATCGGCGTGGCGGTGAGCGTGAGCACGTCGACTTCCGCGCGCAAGGCTTTCAGCGCCTCTTTCTGACGCACGCCGAAGCGATGCTCCTCGTCGATCACCACCAGTCCGAGCCGCTTGAACTGCACGTCGGACGACAACAGCTTGTGCGTGCCGATGACGATGTCGACACTGCCGTCGTTGATCTGCTGGATGGCCGCGTTCACTTCCTTGGTCGACTTGAAGCGCGACAGTTCGGCAATGCGCACCGGCCAGTCGGAGAAGCGGTCGGTGAAGGTTTGCGTGTGCTGCTCGGCGAGCAGCGTGGTGGGCGAGAGCAGCGCGACCTGCTTGCCGCCCATTACCGCGATGAACGCCGCGCGCAACGCGACCTCGGTCTTGCCGAAGCCGACGTCGCCGCACACGAGCCGGTCCATCGGTTTGCCGCTCGTCATGTCGCCGATCACGGCGGCGATGGCCGCGGCCTGATCGGGCGTTTCCTCGAAGCCGAAGCTCTCGGCGAACTTCACGTAGTCTTTCGGTTCGAGGCTGAACGAATGACCCTGGCGCAACGCGCGGCGGGCATACAGGTTCAGCAATTCTGCAGCCGTGTCGCGAATCTGCTGCGCGGCTTTGCGCTTCGCTTTTTCCCACTGACCGGAGCCGAGCGAATGCAAGGGCGCGCTTTCCGGGTCGGCGCCGCTATAGCGCGAGATGACATGCAACTGCGCGACCGGCACGTAGAGCTTGCTGTCGCCCGAATATTCGAGGTGCAGGAACTCGGTTTCGCCTTCGCCCAGGTCCATGGTGACGAGACCCATGTAGCGGCCGATGCCGTGCTGCGAATGCACGACCGGATCGCCGACCTTTAGCTCCGACAGGTCGCGCACCATCGAATCGACGTTGCTGGCCTGTTCCTGGCGCCGCCGTCCGGTGCGTCGCGCGAGCGGCCCGTACAACTCCGTTTCGCTGATGATGGCGATGCCGTCCACCGGAATCGCAAAGCCGTTCGCAAGCGGTGCGACGCCCAGGGAGAAGCGCGCGTCGCTAGCGAGCCAGTCCTGGAAGCTGTCGCTCGACGCGGGTTTCAGATGATTGTCGGCGAGCAGTTGCAAGAGCGTCTCGCGCCGGCCGGCCGATTCGGCGACGAACAGCACGCGGTTCGGCGTGCTGGCGAGATAGCTGCGCAGCGCGAGCGCCGGGTCGTCGGCGTGACGGTCCAGCGCAAGGTTGGGCAGCGGCGTCGACCAGCCGCCGCCGGCATTGGCCGGCAGCACGAGACGCGCGAACGGCTTGGCGAACGTGAAGAAATCTTCGTCGGACAGAAACAGCCGCTCCGGTTCCAGAATCGGCCGGTCGCGATCGTGCGAGAGGAAGTTGAAGCGCTGCTTCGTGTCGTTGGTGAAGCGGCGGATGGCCGCTTCCAGATCGCCGACGAACGCGAGTTGCGCGCCTTCGGGCAGATAGTGGAACAACGTTGCCGTTTCATCGAAAAACAGCGGCAGGTAATACTCGATGCCCGCCGACGGCACGCCGTTGCCAATGTCTTTGTAAATCGATGCGCGGCTCGGATCGCCCTCGAACGTCTCGCGCCAGCGGCTGCGAAACGCGGTGCGCGCGGCTTCGTCGAACGGGAATTCGCGGCCCGGCAGCAGGCGCACGTCCTTGACCGGATACAGGCTGCGTTGCGTGTCCGGATCGAACGCGCGAATCGAATCGACCTGGTCGTCGAACAGGTCGATGCGGTACGGCAGCGGCGAGCCCATCGGGAACAGGTCGAGCAGCGAGCCACGCACGCAGTATTCGCCGGGCCGCACGACCTGGCTTACGTGTTCGTAGCCGGCGAGTGTGAGTTGCGCTTTCAGGCGCGCTTCGTCGAGCCGCTCGCCTTGCGAGAACGCAAACGTATAACCGGCGAGGAACGACGCCGGCGGCATGCGATACAGCGCGGTGGTGGCGGGCACCAGCAGGATGTCGCAGCGGCCTTCGCCGAGATCGTGCAGCGTGGCGAGGCGTTCGGAGACGAGATCCTGATGCGGTGAAAAGGTATCGTAAGGAAGCGTTTCCCAGTCCGGCAGCAGACGCACGCGGGCTTCGGGCGCAAAAAAACCGATTTCCTGCGCGAGCCGCTGGGCGTCGACGGCGCTTTCGCAGACCACGGCGAGCAACGGCACCTGCGTGCGATAGGCCAGGTGGTAGCGGGCGATCAGGAGCGCATCGGACGAGCCATGCGTGCCGTCGAAGGCGAAACGCTGGCCGGCCTTGACGAGCGCGACGGGCGGGGAGGACTGCGATGAAGCGACGTTGTCTGGCATAGAAGAGAAAAAGCGGCCTCGGGCTCACCCGTGATCGGCAAGCTTACGCGGCTCGGAGCATGAATGCGAAGGACCTATTATAAAATCCGTCCTTTACTTTGACCTCGCGGCGTCCGCACTCGTGACTTCCCGTCTTTTTGCCCTGATTCCGTGCGCTGGCACCGGCAGCCGTTCCGGCGCCGCGATGCCCAAACAATACCGCACTGTCGCCGGTCGCGACATGCTGCATTACTCGCTGGCCGCGTTCGACGCGTGCAGCGAGTTCGCGCAGACCCTGCTGGTCATCGCACCGGGCGACCAGCATTTCGATGGCCGCCGCTTCGGCCGGCTGCGTTTCGCGGTGCGTCGCGACGGCGGCGCGTCGCGCCAGGCGTCGGTGCTGAACGGCCTGCACGCGCTCGCCGGATTTGGCGCCCGCGACGACGACTGGGTGCTGGTCCACGACGCCGCGCGGCCCGGCATCACGCCCGCGTTGATCCGCACGCTGGTCGGCGCGTTGAAGGACGACCCGGTGGGCGGCATCATGGCCTTGCCGGTCGCCGATACGTTGAAGCGCATCGACCCCGCGTCCGATGCCCGCATTGCCCGCACCGAAGCCCGCGACGGACTCTGGCAGGCGCAGACCCCACAGATGTTTCGCATCGGCATGCTGCGCGAGGCGATCCTGAAGGCGCAGGCCGACGGCCACGATCTGACCGACGAAGCGAGCGCGATCGAATGGTCGGGGCATGCGCCGAAACTCGTGCAGGGCAGCTTGCGCAACTTCAAGGTGACCTACCCGGAAGACTTCGATCTGGCCGAGGCGATTCTGTCCCGGCCCGCGACGGCCGCGACGGCGGCTTCGTAATTCGACCACTTACTTTTCAATCGAGCGGACTACACGCATATGGATTTCAGAATTGGGCAGGGCTACGACGTACATGCGCTGGTGCCGGGGCGTCCGCTGATCATCGGCGGCGTGACGGTGCCTTACGAGCGCGGCTTGCTCGGTCATTCGGACGCGGACGTGCTGTTGCATGCGATTACCGACGCGTTGTTCGGCGCTGCGGCGATGGGCGACATCGGCCGTCATTTCTCCGATACGGACGCGAAGTTCGCCGGCGCGGACAGCCGGCTTCTGCTGCGCGAATGTGTCGCGCGCGTGAAAGCGGCGGGCTTCGATATCGCGAACGTGGATAGCAGCGTGGTCGCGCAGGCGCCGAAGCTGGCGCCGCATATCGAAGGGATGCGCGCGAATATCGCGGCCGATCTGGATCTGCCGCTCGATCGCGTGAACGTGAAAGCGAAGACCAACGAGAAACTGGGTTATCTTGGCCGCGGCGAGGGGATCGAAGCGCAAGCGGCGGTGTTGCTCGTGAAGCGTTGAGCGCATCGAAGCCTTGAGCGGCGCGAATCCCTAAGCGCCGCGAGTCATCGAGCGCCGCTAAACTCCTTTAGCCAGCGGAAACTCGATCGTCACTTCGAGCCCCGGTAGCGGCGTGCGGTTGCGCAAGCGCAGCGCACCGCGATAACGCCCCACCAGCCGCTGCACGATGGCCATGCCGAGTCCGGTACCGTTCGCTTGCGTCCGCGCCGAATTCACGCGATAGAACGGCCGCGTGACCAGCGCGAGTTGATCTTCGGGAATGCCGGGGCCTTCGTCCACCACCGACAACTCCACCCGCGAGTGCGAGACGCGCGTTTCCAGAATGACGTGCGGAATGCCGTCGCCGTCGCTCAATCCATATTTTCGGGCGTTTTCCAGCAGATTGCCGACCACCCGGCGCATATCGGTTTCGTCGGCTTCGATCACGGCGGAAGGCGCGAGGCGGGTGATCAGCCGCATGCTGTCCTCGCTTTGCATGCGCGCGGCGAGTTCGCTTGCGATCACCGACAGATCGACCGGTTCCGGCACCCGTTGCACCGGCCGCGCGTAATCGAGGAAGCGGCCGATGATCATGTCCATCTGCTCGATGTCGTCGACCATCGCGTCCTTGGTCGACTGATCGGACGGGCTCATTTCGGTTTCGAGCCGCAAGCGCGCGAGCGGCGTACGCAGATCGTGCGAGATGCCCGCGAGCATCAGCGCGCGATCGGCTTCGAGCTGCTCGAGGTCCTGCACCATCTGGTTGAAACTGCGATTGGTCTCGGCGGCGACGCCCATGCCGCGCTCGGGCAGCGGTTCTGGCGATTGCCCCGAGCCGACCTTGCGCGCGGCCATCGCGAGACGTGCGAACGGCCGGTTCACGAGACTCGTGATGAACGCCGCGCCGAACAGCGAGAGCGCGAGCGCGAACACGCCCCAGCCGGCCCATTGCAGGCCCGTGGCGTTATCGAGTTGATCGCGGTCGAGCGCGACCCAGTAATCGTCGTCGTCGATCTTGAAGCTGATCCACACGCCGGGAATGTCGTTGACGCTCTGCGCAATGACGGTGTCGTCGCCGAGCCGGCCGCGAATGTCGTGTTCGATCAGGCGGTTCAGGGACTCGTCGGGCTGAAGCTTGTACTTGTCGGTGGTTTCGCGCGGATACACGCGCACCCCTTCATTGCTCTCCAGATCCTGCAGCAACGCGCGCCGCAGGTCGGGATCGGAATAGAGGAGAGCGGTGCGCGTGAGCTTCACGACGGCGACCAGTTGCAAGGCCACGCGCTGCGCGCGCGGCTCGCGTTCGATCACCCGGAAGCTCTGGAACCACGCGGCGAGACTGACTGCGATCAACAGTGCGATCAACAGAAAGGTCCGCCAGAAAAGGCCGCCGAACGCGAGCGTCAGGAGGCGCCGGTCGATCCGCATGGGCCCTTCTTATCTGGAAACAACAGCGGGAGGCGAGAACAAACCCGGGGTCAAACTCAGGCTGCGCCGTCGGGAATGAACACGTAGCCCAGACCCCACACGGTTTGAATGAAACGCGGGCTGCCCGGGTCCGGCTCGATCAGCTTGCGCAGACGCGAAATCTGCACGTCGAGACTGCGGTCGAACACTTCGTATTCGCGGCCTCGGGCGAGTTCCATTAGCTTTTCGCGTGACAGCGGCTGGCGCGGATGGCGGGCAAACACCTTCAGCACCGAGAATTCGCCCGTGGTGAGCGGAATTTCCTGACCAGCCTTGGTGAGCGTACGCGTGGCGAGATTCAGTGCGAACTCGCCGAACTCGAACACCTCGGTGGTTTCGGACGGCGCGCCCGGCAGTTCCGAAGGCGACTGGCGGCGCAACACGGCATGAATGCGTGCGACCAGTTCGCGCGGATTGAATGGCTTGGGCAGATAGTCGTCGGCGCCCATTTCGAGTCCGACGATACGGTCGACGTCTTCACCCTTGGCCGTCAGCATGATGATGGGCGTGCGGTCGTTGCTGCCGCGCAGGCGGCGGCAGATGGACAGCCCGTCTTCACCGGGAAGCATCAGATCGAGCACCAGCAGGTCGAAGCGCTCACGCACCCAGAGCTTGTTCATGGACGGCGCATTCTCGGCGACATAGACATTGAAGCCCTGTTCGCCGAGGTAGCGGCGCAGCAGATCGCGCAGGCGTGGATCGTCGTCGACGACGAGGATTTTCGAAGGGTTTTTAGTTTCCATGGACGGCATCTTAGCGCGATTAGAAAGTGGAGCGCGGTTGCATCATTTACCGGGTTACAGTCGGTTACAAAATTTACCCGCGCGGTGGCACGACGTAAAGCATGGGCAGGTAGACTCCTTTACTGATTGCGGCTGTTAGGTGGATACTCCACTCGACTAAAACTCTTGCACCCGGCTCGTCATCGGGGTCCGCATACGCATTTGAGGTCGTCGTTTGCCGCGCCACGAAGGGAACAACATGAAGGGAGGGGTTTGGCCGAATGTGCGCCTGAGCGTGATTGCACTGGCGGTTGCCGGTACGCTTGCAGGCACGCTGCGACCAACGGTCGCCTTCGCCCAGGCTTCTGCCGACCGCGTCGCGAACAGAGTTGAAAACGAACGCGGCTCCCGCGCCAGCGGCGCCAGAGCAAGCCGGCGCACCTTCGAAACCGAGCGTCCGGCATCCGACGTGATGTTGCGCACCGTAGTTCCCCCCGATCTGGATCAACGTCGTCGTGATGGTCATATGACGCCCGACGAACGACGCCTGTTGCGCCAGCATATCGAAGATGCCGTGCGCGAACTCTACAAGCGTTAGCTATTTTCGTGCCTGGCCGCGACCACCGACGTGCGAGTCTGTCACAAATTCATGAAGAAATGGCTACCTTCAGGTTATAGCGGCATCCGTGTGGCGGTCTTCGCTAGCGCACTCGCCGTCGTCTGCGGCAGTCTCGTCGCGACCGCCGCCCAACTCAGTCCAACCCACCGTTCGCGCGACAAACTGTCTGCAGCGGCTGCGGCGACCGTTGCTTCGACCAGCAACCAGGAAGTGCTCGACCCCGAAGACGCGCGCTTCTTTCTGACGCGAACCGGCTTCGCGCCCGACAACGCCGAACTCGCGCAATACATTGGCCTCACGCGCGAGCAGGCGGTCGACAGGATCCTCGCCAACACGCGAACCGAAGCCGTTACACCGCTGCCCGAGTGGGCGAGCGAACCCATCCCGACGCGCGACACACGCCGCGGATGGAGCGTCGACGAGCGTCATGCCGAGCAGCGGCTGCGTACGCAGCGTTACGAACAATTACGCGCATGGTGGGTGCGTGAGATGCTCGTGACGCCCTCGCCGCTGACCGAACGCATGACGCTCTTCTGGCATAACCACTTCACTTCGGGTCAGGACAAGGTCGCGTATCCGCAACTGATGGCGCAGCAAAACCGGCTGTTGCGCCGCGATGCGCTGGGTCGCTTCGGCGAGTTGCTACACGACGTCGCGAAAGACCCGGCCATGCTCCAATATCTGGACGGCGCGGGCAACCGGAAAGGCAAGCCGAACGAGAACTTCGCTCGCGAAGTGATGGAACTCTTTACGCTCGGCGAAGGAAATTACACGCAGCGCGATGTCTCCGAAGCCGCGCGCGCATACACGGGCTGGAGTCTCGACGCCGATACGCAAGCCTACGTTTGGCGCGCGAATCAGCACGACGACGGCGAGAAGACCGTGCTCGGTCGAACCGGTCCGTTCGATGGCGACCAGATGCTCGACATCCTGCTCGATCAACCGGAAACGGCCACCTTCGTCACGACCCGGCTGTGGCGCGAGTTCGTCTCCGATACGCCGGATGCGGCCGCGATCGCGCCGATCGCCGAGCGGTTTCGCGCGAGTCATGACGACGTGCGCGTGGCGCTGCGTGCGCTGTTCCTGAGCAACGCGTTTTGGGACGAAGACAATCGCGGCGTGCTGGTGAAGTCGCCGGTGGAATTCGTGGTCGGCACGCTGCGCGAATTCGACGTGGACTACGACGACACCGCGCCGTTTGCCGCGCAAATCCGCACGCTCGGCGAAAACCTGTTCTATCCGCCGAATGTCAAAGGCTGGCCGGGCGGCACCACGTGGATCAACAGTTCCACGTTGCTCGCGCGCAAGCAGTTCGTCGAACGGCTGTTCCGCGCGACGGAAGCGCCGGGCAAGATGACCATGCAGACCGCGCAGCCGGTGATGGCCAGCAACGCCACCGACGCAACTCGTATCTTGACGAATCAGCTCCGACCCGTCCGGCGCGGCGGCGTGCATTTCGACATCGATACATGGCTCTCGCAATACCGGCTGGCGCCGATGACGAAGCCTGGCCTCTCGGCCGAACTCCAGTTGCAGCACGCAGTCTTGCCGCTCGCACCGGTCGATGCGATCGAAACCGGCGCGAGTGCGAATGCCTATCTGCAAGCCCTGCTGATGGACCCCGCGTATCAACTGAAATGAGCGGCTGAAGCGAGCGCGCGGCGCGCACGAACCGAACGAGGTGCAGCATGAAGCGACGTGGTTTCCTTTCGTTGGGCGCGGCAGCGGGCGCGACGCTCTGGCTGCCGCGTGCTGTCGGCGCGCAGCCGCTACTCCAGCCGCCGGGTTCATCGGCGTCCGCGCGCGGCTACGACAACCTGCTGATCCTCGTCGAGCTGAAGGGCGGCAACGACGGTTTGAATACCGTGATTCCCTTCGCCGACCCGACGTACTATCAGCTGCGCAAAAATATCGGCATCAAGCGCGATCAGGCGATTCAACTCGACGAACGCACTGCGCTGCATCCGTCGCTCGAGGCGTTGATGCCGCTGTGGCAGAGCCGGCAACTCGCGATCGTGCAGGGCGTGAGCTACGCGCAACCCAACCTCTCGCATTTCCGCTCGATCGAAATCTGGGACACGGCCTCGCGCGCCGATCAATATCTGCGCGAAGGCTGGCTCACGCGCGCCTTCGCGCAGGCGCCGGTTCCCAATGGTTTCGCGGCCGACGGCGTGGTGATCGGCAGCGCGGAAATGGGCCCGCTCGCCAACGGTGCGCGCGCCATCGCGCTCGTCAATCCGGCCCAGTTCGTCCGCGCGGCGCACCTCGCCACACCCGTGTCGCTGCACGAGCGCAACCCGGAGCTCGCGCACATTCTCGACGTGGAAAACGACATCGTGAAGGCCGCCGACCGCCTGCGCCCGACTCAAACGCAAACGCCTTTGCAGACAGTGTTTCCCAGCGGCGCGTTCGGGACTTCGATCAGGACGGCGATGCAGGTGCTGGCCGCGGGCGACACGTCGCAAGGACAACCGCGGCGCGGCCAGGGCGTGGCGGTGATCCGTTTGACGTTGAACGGTTTCGACACGCATCAGAACCAGCCCGGCCAGCAGGCGGCGCTGCTCAAACAACTGGCGGAAGGTTTCGTCGCGATGCAGTCGGCGCTAGTCGAACTCGGCCGCTGGAACGAGACGCTGGTCATGACCTACGCCGAGTTCGGACGACGACCGCGCGAGAATCAGAGTAACGGCACCGACCACGGAACGGTGGCGCCGCATTTCGTCATGGGCGGGCGGGTGCAGGGCGGTTTGCATGGGGTCGCGCCGGAACTCGCGCGGCTCGACGGCAACGGCAATCTGCCGGTCGGCGTCGATTTCCGGCAACTTTACGCAACCGTGCTCGGCGACTGGTGGGGACTCGACGCCACGTCGATCTTGCAGCAGCGCTTCGAACCGTTCCCGCTGCTGCGGGTATGACAGCGAGCGGTCGCGTTATCGCGCGCGCCAGGCAATCCACAGCTTGCGGATCGGCGTCAATGCAATCCGCTGATGCAACACGTGATAACCGTCGCTTTCAATTTCATCGAGCAGCGCCAGCGTCAACGCAGCCTGTGCCACCAACGTGCGTTGCGCGCGACGCTCGCTCGCCGGCACGGCCGCCAGCGCCACCTGCAATGCCGCGCGCGCGCGCTGCGTTTCGAAGCGCATCAACTCGGTAAACGCGTCGGTGTATTTGCGATTGATCAGATCGGCCGCAGTCACGTTGAACCGCTGCATCTCGTCGATCGGAATATAGATGCGACCGTGGCGCGCATCGTTGCCCGTCTCGCCGATCATCTGCGCGAGTTGCAGCGCTTCGCCGAGCGGCGCGGCCCAGCTTGCCGCCTGAGCCGGGTCTTTCGCCGTAGCGCGCGCGACGAGCGTGGCGAACGTGCCGCCGACGTTCTGCACGTAGCGCCGCAGGTTTGGGTAGTCGAGGTAGCGCGCCTGGTCCAGATCCATCTCGTAGCCGGCGAGCAAAGTCTGCAACGCCGGATAGCTTGCCGCGACGTCGGGCAGATAGGCCGCCAGCGCCTTGGCCACCGGATGCGTCGGCGAGCCCGCAGCCAGCGCAGCGAGTTCGTTCTGCCACCAGGCGAGTTTGGTGCGGCCGATGGTCGGATCGCTGGTCTCCTTCACCGTCTCCTCGAACTCGCGGCGCAGCGCGAACAGCGCGGTGAGGAGCGGCTGGCCCGCAGCGGGCGCCTGGCGCAGCGCATAGTAAGTGCTCGAACCGGGCAGCGCTGCTTTCTGCTGGCAGTATTCGTCGAAATTCACAGGATTGGCGTGTGGGGAAAGGGCAGGCGGGAAGGCCGTCGACGCGCGCAACGCTGGCGCGGCGGGCCGGACTCAAGCCAAAAATTGTAGCATTGGCGCTTCGTCCGACAGATGCAGACAAGCGCGGATCAATCGGTTAGAATCTTGCGCTTACGCTTTTTGGCAGCTATTTTTTGGCGCCTTCCTGCCGCATTCAAAGATTCGCGTGAGTGGCGAAATTGGTAGACGCACCAGGTTTAGGTCCTGACGCCAGCAATGGCGTGCCGGTTCGAGTCCGGCCTCACGCACCAGCAAAAACAAAGCCCTGTTCTGACCGCAGAACAGGGCTTTTTTCTTTTTTATCCTGCCTCAGGTTAGATCACCCCGTCGCGCTTCAAGGCCTGCAAGCGCTCGCCGGACAGATCGAGCAACGCACCCAGCACCTCGGCGGTGCTTTCGCCCAGGGTCGGTGGAATGCGGCGCACCGGCAAGCGCTCGCCGTCGAAGCGCCAGGGCGGCGACAACAGATCGACGCGGCCCGCCGCCGGATGGTCGTAGGCGTTCACGAGCCCTGCCTCTTTCGCGCGCGGCGAACTCAACGCCTGATGCAGACCGGCCACTTCGCCGCACGGAATGCCGGCGCCGGCCAGTTTGCCTAGCAGATCGTCGCGACGCCGGGCCAGCAACTCGCGATGGATTTCCGGCAACAACACCTCGCGATATTTCGAGCGATCGAGGTTGGTCAGAAAGCGCGCGTCGCTAGCAAGGTCCGGGCGTCCGATCACGTCCAGGCAGAAGCGCTGGAATTGCGCATTGTTGCCGACGGTGATGACGAGCGGACCGTCCGCCGCATCGAACACGCCGTACGGCACGATGGACGGATGCGCATTGCCGTAGCGCGGCGGATCTTCGCCGAGCAGCAGGGCTTCGAGCCCGTAGTACGACGTGATCATCAGTCCGCAGTCGTACAGCGCCATCTCGATCTTGCGGCCGCGTCCCGTGCTGTGCCGCTGAAACAGCGCGGCCAGAATCGCCTGCGCCGAATACATGCCGGTAAACAGATCGACTACCGCGACGCCGAATTTCAACGGCGGCTGGTGCGCGTCGCCGTTCATGCCCATCAGACCCGCTTCGCCTTGCACGACCAGGTCGTAGCCGGGCCGCGCGGCTTCGCTACCGGTCGGGTCGTAACCGGAAATCGAACAGTAGATCAGGTCGTCGCGACCGACGCTCAGGTCTTCGTAGGCGAGGCCCAGTTTCGCCGCGCCGCCGACCTTGAAGTTCTGGATCACGACGTCGCACTGGCCCGCGAGCGCCCGCGCGATTTCGACCCCTGCGGGCGTTTGCAGATTCACGCCGACCGAACGTTTGTTGCGATTCACGCTGTTGAAATACGCGGTTTCGGTGTCGCCGATACGGATGCCCCAGTCGCGCGTGTCGTCGCCACGTTCGGGATGTTCGAGCTTGATCACTTCGGCGCCGAGATCGGCGAGCACCATCGCGCACCAGGGGCCGGCGAGAATCCGCGACATATCGAGAATGCGTACGCCGGCGAGCGGCAGGGAAGTGACATCGCTTTGCATGAAAGGTCCTGGAGCGTCGAAAAGAGGTTCGCGCGGAGCGAGTCGCGAATCGTCGCATGCTCAGCGAAGCTGCGCCAGCAGGTCGTGAACGGCGAGCGTGTTCATGCGTCGTGCAACCTCGACCAGATGCGCGGCGCTGACGGGACTCTGCGACCAGGCGAGGCAATCGGCGAGCTTGGCCTGCAACTCCGCGTCGCTCAGCGGATCCTGCGACGAGCCGTGCAACATCTCGACACGCCGCCGCAAGACCCGGCCGTCGTGCAGCGTGACGATGACGTCGGCCACGCGCGGCACGAGCGGCAGATCGGCTTCGGCGGCTACGACATGTGGGAAAAACGCTTGCAGGGCAGGGCGATTCACCGCGGCATCGGTAAACGACGTGAGCCGGACATGGCCGTCCGCGAGCGCCGCGGCGCAAGCATATTCGATGCTGAACTTTCCTTCGAGTCCGCTTGCCGGCCGATGCCGCGTGAGTGGCACGAGCGCACCACGACTCGTGCGAATCGAGACGTGGCGTACCTCGCTGAGCGTCAAACCGTGTTCGTGCCGCAAGGCAAGCAGAGCGTCCAGCGTGCGATGCGTCGCATAGCACATCGGATACTGTTTGATATCGAGACCGCTGCGTTCGAGTTCGAGTACCTCGCCACCGAGTTCCCGCAAGCTCGGGCCGAGGTCCTGACGTTCGCCGTACAAGGCCGTGTAACCATGCGGACCGTCCAGCGCATCCGCGGATGCGCGCAGGCCGGCTTGCGCGAGCAGCGTCGCGCGCACTGCGGCCGCGCTCGCCTGACCCGCCTGAAACGATTTGGCTTCGGTGCCGACGTTGTCGCGCGAGCCTGCCGCTTGCGCCACCGCGAGACCGAGCGCGTGAACGGTTTGCGTTTCGCTCAGGCCGGTCAGCCATGCCGAGGCAACGGTCGCACCCAGCACGCCGATCGACGCGGTGCAATGCCAGCCCTTGTCGTATTGGGCGACGGCGAGCACGCGCGCCAGTTTGCAAATCACTTCGAAGCCCACCACGTACGCAGCCGCGAGCCGCTCGCCGGGGAGTTGCGCGGCTTCCGCGAGCGCGAGCAACGCCGGCCACAGCACGACGCTCGGATGGCCGCGCAGCGGCACGGTCACATCGTCGTAATCGAGCACATGCGCCGCGATGCCATTATAAAAAGCCGCCGTTTCGACGCTGGCAAAAACGGACTGTCCCCACAGGCTTGCGCGTCCCGCATGCGACGCGTCGCCGCTCGTATCGAACGAGCCAGTGCACTCCACGTAGCGCAAGGCCGCGAGCGCTGCGGCTTCGTTGCGTCCGGCGACACCGACTGCGAACGTATCGGCGAACGAGCGCGCGCAAGTCCGCTGCAGCGACGCGCCGACCCGGGCCGCGTCGAAGCTCGCGGCAAAACGCGCGATCTGCTCGCTCGCCGTGAGCGTGGGTCGCGGTGACTGCACCGATGCAACCGACGACGCACTCATCGCGGCACCTCGTTGACCACGACGTTCGGCACATACACGCGGCCTTCCATCAATGTGCGCGCGGTACGGCTGAATCCGAGCCGCCGGTAGGTCACGTCGTTCGAGCCGGCTTCGTGCAGCGCTTCGACCGTAACCGTCATCACGCCAAGCGGGTGACCGATGCGCAGCACGTTGCCGGTGGCGTTGCGAGTCGCCTGCCCGACGATCGAACCCGGCACGCGCGACATCGCCGCCGTACACATCGACCCTGTACCGGCCATGCTTTCATGGCAACGGTTGTAGAAGATCAGGCGCGCCTGCAGATCCATCGTCCCGGCTGCAACGGGCCGGCCGTTCGCATCCGGGTAATCGGCCGGCGGCGCGACCAGCACCACCAGCGGCAAGGCCGGCGATTCGCTTTCCGCGCGCTCCCAGCGAGAGCAAAGGCCGAGTCGCGCCGCCGCCTTGCCGCGAATTTCGCGCAGCATGGCGAGCGCGCCCGCAGCCTGGTCGATGTCGTCCGGCAACTCGCTGCCCGTCAATCCGACATCGCTGGCGCGCAGGAACACGCACGGATTCGCGACATCGCCCAACGTGACGTCGACCGGCGTGCCGTTTTCGAGCGTCAACGTGTCGACGGCATGGCCGCTCGGCAGCGCGCGGCCGGTTTTGGCGCCAACCGTCTGCGTGTAGTCGAGAAAGATCTCCGCGCCGGTGCCGGGCACGCCGGGAATCGCAAACGCGCCGCCGACTGCTGCCTTACCGTCGCGCACCGGCACATGGGCGACCAGCAGCTTCTTCGTGTTGGTGTTGAAAATGCGCACGGCGGTGAGCGGGCCGCTCGCCTTCACGAGGCCGCTATCGATCGCGAACGGCCCCACGCCCGACGAGATGTTGCCGCAGTTGCTCGTGTAGACCACGATGCCGCGGCCGGGCGGAACGATCGCGTAGGTGTAGTCGACATCGGCATCCTCGCGTGTGGATGGCTTGACGATCGCGATCTTCGCGGTGACGAGGCGCGAGCCGCCCAATCCGTCGATCTGCAACAGGTCGGTGCCGGTCGCCGCCATCAGGAACGCGTCGCGCGCGGGTCCGGGCGGCGGCAGATCGGCGTCGTGAAAATACAGTCCCTTGCTGGTGCCGGCACGCATGATCGTGCAAGGCACCGACAGTTGTTCGGGAAGCAGTGGTTCGGGAAGCGGCGAAGCGGACATGAGCGGTTCCTCGTGAACGGATGCGGCGCGAGTCAGCGACGCGGTGCGGTGGCGGGGGCTGAGGCGGTGGCTGAGCCGACTGACTTCGGCTCGGCGTCCGGCTCGGGCCCCACGCCGAGCGCGAGCGATTCGATCTGGCTGTCGAGCGCGCGATGCCGCGTTTCGATGCCGAACAGTCCCACGACCAGGCCTTGCACGACCAGCAGCGCGGCGAGGATCGCGGTGACGCCGTTGATGCCGCTGCCGCTCTGGAACACCAGCACGACGACTTGCGGGGCGAGCATCGACGCGAGGCGTCCGGCTACATTCGAAATCGCCGTGCCGCGCAGACGCAGTTCGGTCGGGAACAGTTCGGGGACGTAAGTCGAAAACGCGAGCGTGCCGCAGAAATACAGCGCGGCGAACAGCAGAAGCCCGAGCACGGTGGCAACGACCAGCGAGTTGGCATGCGGATAGAGCAGACCGAGCGCCGCGGCGACGAACGACATGCCCGCAATCCCTTTCTTGCGGCCCCAGCGGTCGGACAGCAGCGCGGCGAGCCCGGCGCCGAGCAGCGCGCCGGTCGCCATCAGCGACGCGTAGCCGAGCGACGACGACACGCTCAGGCCTTTCTGAACCAGAAACGTCGGCAGCCAGATGACGAAGCCGAACAGCGCGCTGAAGCCGACGATGTTGACCGTGATGCCGAGCAACGTGGCGCGCAACAGTCGCCGGCCAAACAGATCCCGCATGCGGAACGACTGCATCGGCATTTCCGCGACGGCGACCGGTTCGGGCAACACGCGGCCCGCCGCGACCTCCGCTTCGATTTCCGTGACGATCGCATCGGCTTCGTCGAAGCGGCCGACCGACTCCAGCCAGCGCGGCGATTCCGGCAACTTCTTGCGCGCCGCCCACGTGAGCAGCGCGCCGAGACCGACGATCACGAACATCCAGCGCCAGCCAAAAGCCGGAATGATGAAATAGCTCGCGAGCGTCGCGCCCAGCAACGAAGAATTCGCTACCAGCGTGAGAATCGCGGCCCATTTGCCGCGCCGTGCGGGCGGAATGAATTCGCCGATCATCCCGTAGCCGACGATGACTTCCGCGCCGAGACCGAGTCCCATCACGAAACGCAAACCGATCAGCCAGTGGATGTCCGGCGCTGCCGCGGCCGCGAGCGAAGCCAGACCGAACAGCAGCAGATTGAACTGGAAGCTGAAACGCCGCCCGTAACGGTCGCCGACGATACCGGCCACGATCGCGCCGATCAGCATGCCGAGAAAACCCGCCGACACGAAATGCGCGTTCTGCGCCATGGTCGACCAGCCGCTGTGCACGAGCGCGATCATCACGCCGCCCGCGAGATACAGGTCGAAGGTGTCGAAGAACAGGCCCGCGGCGATCATCGCGGCGAGCCGCCGATGAAACGGACCTTCGGGCAAACGGTCGAGCCGTTGAGCGGCGGTATGGCGCATGGCGGAGTTCCTGTCTACGGACTGGCGGGATCGGCTGCTGTGTAGGTTGTTATATTAATATAATAACTAGCGTCGAGATGTCATGGTTTGCCCCTAACGCGTCCCGCACCTGGGCGACGGCGGCGCCACGAGCGCCGCCGTCGTGCTACCTTCCCGGAACCACAAGGAGACGCCATGGATTTCACCCTGCCGCCAGCGCTGCTGGAACTGCGGGATCGCACCCGACGCTTCATCGCCGAGCAGGTCGTTCCGCTGGAGTCGACGCTCCGTCATGGTTCGCATGGACCGGGCGACGAGTTGCGCCAGCAACTCGTGGAACGCGCCCGCGCGGCCGGGCTGCTCACGCCGCATGCAAGCCGCGAACTCGGCGGCCTCGGACTCACACACGTCGAAAAAGCGGTGGTGTTCGAGGAAGCGGGCTATTCGCCGCTCGGCCCGATCGCGATGAATATTCACGCGCCGGACGAAGGCAATATCCACCTGATGGAAAGCGTCGCGTCGCCCGCGCAGAAAGCGCGCTGGCTGGCGCCGCAGGTGGCCGGTCACACCCGCTCGTGTTTCGCGATGACCGA
>NZ_CAAJGK010000108.1 GCF_900996245.1 Paraburkholderia sp. BCC1886
GCTTCTACCTGATCCGGCTGCTGCTCGGCATCGGCGAGGCGGGTTTCTTCCCCGGCGTGGTGTTCTTCCTCGCGGTCTGGTTCCCGGCGCACTACCGCACCCGCGTGCTGGCCTGGTTCACGGTGTCCACGCCGCTGTCCTCGCTGGTGGGCGGCCCGCTGTCCACCTGGCTGCTGCAGATGGACGGCAGGCTCGGCATCGCGGGCTGGAAGTGGATGTTCATCGTGGAAGGCCTGCCGGCCTGCCTGCTCGGCTTCCTGGTGCTGCGGCTGCTGGCCGACAAGCCGGCCGACGCGAGCTGGATCTCGCCCGACGAGCGGCAGGCACTGCAGGCCGCCTTCGATCGCGAACAGGGCGCGAGCGGCAAACGCAAGGACTTCCGCGCCGCGCTGCGCGACCCGCGCATGTACGTGCTGGCGCTGATCTCGTTCGGCTTCACGATGGGCTCCTACGGCATCGGCATCTGGCTGCCGCAGATGCTCAAG
>NZ_CAAJGK010000109.1 GCF_900996245.1 Paraburkholderia sp. BCC1886
GACGATCAGCGCGCCGATCACGCCGGCCACCGCGAACAGCCCGGCGAACCACAGCGCGATGCGCGTGCCGATCGAGCGACGGCGGGGCTCACGATCGTCGCGATCGCGGTCGCGACGGTTGTCGCCGCCATGGCGATCGGACTCATCCGCGTAGAACGCACCGGAAGGCGAGCGGCGTAACTTGTAATTGGGTTCGGAGTCGGACGGGCGTTTGATGATCGGCATGTCGGAATGGCGGGCGCGGCTGCGGCACCGTGGGCGTGCGCGGTTGGACTGCAGTGACGCGCGTGTGGATCGATACGTCAGGCTTTACGCGATGAGGATGGAGCGTAGCACGTCGACAGACCCCGGCACGCAGGGATCCGTTCCCGCGACGTGACAGCGCATTTTAATGAAATCGCCCCGGCGTCCCGGCGTTTTTTTGTAAGAATTTCCTCTATTTGCCCCGTCCTGGGGCGCGCGACGCGATTCAGTGCCCAT
>NZ_CAAJGK010000110.1 GCF_900996245.1 Paraburkholderia sp. BCC1886
TGGACCTGGTCGAGTATTCGGAAGCGACCTTCAACCTGATCCGCGATGCCTACGTCGTACTCGCGCAGCAGCTCGGCCTGGAGGGCGTGCGCTTCGTGCCGGTGTCGGCCCTGAAGGGCGACAACATCGTCACGCTCTCGGACAGCATGCCCTGGTACGCCGGCGAGCCGTTGCTCGACGTGCTGGAGACGCTGCCGGTGGCGATCGACGGCGGCGAGGCGCTGCGCTTCCCGGTGCAGTGGGTGGCGCGCCAGGACGGCAGCTCGGCCGACGATTTCCGCGGCTCCATGGGCCGCGTCGAGGCGGGCGAGGTGAAGGTGGGCGACGAGATCGCGGTGCTGCCCTCGGGCCGCACGGCGACCGTGGCGGAGATCGTCGCGCCGGTGCCGGGCGGCACGGCTGCGGTAGAATCCGCCTTCGCGGGGCAGACCGTCACGATCCGCCTCGCCGAGGACGTCGACGTCTCGCGCGGCGACGTGT
>NZ_CAAJGK010000111.1 GCF_900996245.1 Paraburkholderia sp. BCC1886
TACGACGATCGCCGGGGCATCTTCCAGGCCGGCGCCACGCCCGACGAAATGCGGCGCGTGGCGAGCGAGACGCAGCTCGACTGCAAGCTGACCTGCCGCACGCATCTGCAGGCTTTCGAGGCCTACCTGCCGAAGCTGTATTTCCAGGGCGACGTGGCCGACTGCGATTTCGCCGCGCTGCCGCCACGCTACGTGATCAAGCCGCGCTGCCAGACCGGCGTGCTGATGCTGATGGATCGCGGCACCGACCTGAAGACGGGCGCGGCGTTCGCGCCCGAGGAGATCCGCGCCTTCTTCGCGCGCCAATGGTGCTATCGCGGCCTGAACAATCACGTGATCGTCGAGGAGATGGTCGAGAACCGCGACGGCTCGCCCTGCGTGTCGCAGTTCAAGTGCCTGACCTTCCACGGTCGCGTGGAGTACATCCTCTACGTGACCGTGAGCTACGACCTGGGCTGCGTCGCCTACGACTACGACC
>NZ_CAAJGK010000112.1 GCF_900996245.1 Paraburkholderia sp. BCC1886
CGACGACGTGATCGTCAACGAGGCCGCGCCAGATGCGGCGCTCGATACCCGCATCGACGCGCTGCACGCGCATTACCTCGCGCTGGCCGCATCGAAGTCCTGAACGTTCCCTGGCCCGCCGGGCCGGGCCCGCGCGGGATCGAGCAAGCGCCACGCCTGCGCGAATCCCTGCGCAAGGCGCGATTGCGACGCCTGAGCGTGGGCATTAGAATGTCCAGCAATTCCGGTCCTTTGTCCCAACGCCCGAGGCGAGCGCGCTTGATCCTTTACGAGTATCCGTTCAACGAACGCATCCGCACCTTGCTGCGCCTCGAAGACCTGTTCGAGCGCCTGGCGTTCTTCCTGTCGCAGGAAGATCCGAGGGAGCATCACGTGGCGCTGACGACGCTGTTCGAAATCGCGGAAGTCGCGGGTCGGGCGGATCTCAAGTCGGACCTGATGAAGGAACTGGAACGCCAGCGGCAGACGCTCGCGC
>NZ_CAAJGK010000113.1 GCF_900996245.1 Paraburkholderia sp. BCC1886
AAGCCGATCGAGGACAAGCCGCGCGAGGCCCAGCTGCTCGCCGACGTCGAGCGGCGCGCGGTCGGCGCCGGCATCGACCGCGATTACGCACATGCCTTCTTCGCCGACCAGATCGAGGCGAGCAAGATCATGCAGAACGCGCTGTTCGCGAGCTGGCGCGCCGGTCAGGCGCCCGCGGGCACGCCGCCCGATCTCGCCACCACCACGCGCCCGCAGTTCGACAAGCTCACCCAGTCGATGATCGCCGCGCTCGCGCGCGTCGCGCCGTTGCGCGAGGCGCCCGCTTGCCAGGCGCGCGTGGCGCGCAGCATCGCCAACTGGAAAACCTTGACGCGCTATGACTCGCGGCAGTCGCCGGCGCTCGACACGGCGCTCTCGCACGTCTGCTCGGGTGGCGGCGCGAGCGCCGTCGGCTGAAGAACGCGGCCGCCCGGCCGAAGCGGACCCGGGGCGGTGCCGGCCTAATCGTCGA
>NZ_CAAJGK010000114.1 GCF_900996245.1 Paraburkholderia sp. BCC1886
CCGGCTGCTGCGCAACAAGGCCGACGAGGTGCACGAGAGCGTGACCGAGCCGCTGCGCGAGATGCGCCGCCTGATCGACGCGACGGTCGCCTCGGTGCGGCGCATCGCGGCCGACCTGCGCCCGGTGATGCTCGACGACCTCGGCCTGGTGCCGGCCATCGAATGGCTGGTCAACGATTTCACCAACCGCTACGGGATCGAGGTGGAGCGCCGCATCGAGCCCGGCGAGGTGCAGTTCTCGAACGCCAGCGCCACCGCGCTGTTCCGCATCGTGCAGGAGGCGCTGACCAATGTCGCGCGCCACGCCGACGCCTCGCGCGTCGAGCTGACCCTGAGCGTGGACGAGCGCCAGTGCGTGCTGCGCATCGTCGACGACGGCGTCGGCGCGCCCCAGGCCGACGGCCATCGCACGCCCGACGACAAGTCCTTCGGCCTGCTCGGGATCCGCGAGCGCGCGCACATGCTGGGCG
>NZ_CAAJGK010000115.1 GCF_900996245.1 Paraburkholderia sp. BCC1886
CACCGCGCCGGGCTGGCGCAACGCACGGCGATAGGCCTCGAGCGCCTCGGGCGCGAACGGCGCGAGGCCCGCCGAGCGGCCGCCCATCACGCGCTCGACATACACGTCGGGATTCGCGCCGATCAGCGTCTCGGGCAGCGGCGCCGGCTGGATCAGGAAGAACCAGTGGAAGTAGGCGGTGGCGAAGGCGCGGTCGGTCTTCTCGTACATCGCCAGGGTGGGCGCGATGTCGAGCAGCATCATGCGCTCGACCGCGTCGCCGTGATCGAGCGCCAGCCGATGCGCGACGCGCGCGCCGCGATCGTGCGCGCAGACGCAGAAGCGCTCGTGGCCGAAGTGGCGCATCACGGCCAGCTGGTCGGCGGCCATCGCGCGTTTCGAATAATTGGCGTGATCGGGTTCGCCCGGCGGCTTGGCCGAGGCGCCGTAGCCGCGCAGGTCGGTGGCGATCACGCTGAAGTGCCGCGC
>NZ_CAAJGK010000116.1 GCF_900996245.1 Paraburkholderia sp. BCC1886
GTGTCGCGGCCGCTGGGCGGCTTCGTGTTCGGCAACCTCGGCGACAAGCTCGGCCGGCGCGCCGTGCTGATGCTGACCCTGCTGCTGATGGGCATCACCACCGCGCTGATGGGCGTGCTGCCCACCTACCAGTCGGCCGGCATCCTGCTCGGCACCGGCTTCATCGCGCTGATCACCATCTCGGTGTCCTCCGACGCGTTCCTCGACTGGGGCTGGCGCGTGCCCTTCCTGGCCAGCCTGCTGCTGGTGGTCTTCGGGCTGTGGGTGCGCCGCGGCGTGGGCGAGACGCCGGCCTTCGAGAAGCTCAGCGAATCGCACAACACCGCCAAGGTGCCGGTGGCCGAGGTGTTCTCGCAGCACTGGCGCCGCCTGCTGTTGGCCGGCGGCTCGCGGATCGGCTCGGACGTGCTCTATGCGTTGATCGTGGTGTTCACGCTAACCTACGTGACCACGGTGCTGAACCTGTCG
>NZ_CAAJGK010000117.1 GCF_900996245.1 Paraburkholderia sp. BCC1886
CGGATCGGCTCCGTCGCGACGCTGGCCAGGGCTCGCATCGCGTGCTCGCGGTGGAACTGGCGAGCGGCGAGCGACGATTTGCGTGGCCGGCGGGAAGCCTCAGCGGGAACGATAGCAAGGCCGGCGGCGCCGGTGTTTACAGGCGTTTACGCACGGGGCTTGCCGCGGCGCCGCATCGGCGACAGGTCTTTCAACAAGATGACCGCTCGTTTCGCAAAGCGATGCAAATGCGCTGCGAAAGGCTGACAAGGCTTTCGGAAGGTCGACGACGGCATGAGGCTGGTGATGCCGGTTTTGCTCAGGAATGCAAAGCGCATCGGGCGGGAGGCATGCCAAGTCGGTCGACAATCTTCCCGGCTGCGCGATGTCGGTCTCGCGCTGGGCGATTCGAGCAGGCTGTGCCGGGCAAGTGGTTCGCCGGGCAGGATTCGACGTGTGGCTGGCGGCCCGGCCAGCCGGAGCGGCTGG
>NZ_CAAJGK010000118.1 GCF_900996245.1 Paraburkholderia sp. BCC1886
GATTCTGTCCGTCGCCGCCATCGTAGCCTCCGGCGCCGTGGGAATCGACGCCGGCTAAGCTTAAGCCGCCGAGAAGCGGACATTTGAATCTGGCTAGAAGCGGACATTACAACCTAGCCGCTACATTGTTATCGTTGATAATTTATGTTATGTCAACTTAACAGAACCGAGACAGTTCACCGCCTACGCAAATCAACCTTCGTCATAGTGTTTAGGCGAACGACATGGTTGCAATGGAGTCCACACAGCAGGATCTCGCCCGTCGAGGTCACGCCGCGCGGTGGCCAGCAGCGCTGGCAGTTCGGTACATCTAGCTTTAACCTCTCCGGGTTACGCTGAAGATCTATTCGCATCCTCGCAAATTCCGAACATCGCGATGCGGCGCAGCGGATCGGCCTCAGGCGTCCACCCAATCGCCCGATACATCACACCAGTTAGGCGAGCGGACGCGGCGACTCGCTTGCGCGCGTGCCGTCGAGAAATTCCTCCGCGTCGACCTTCGACGGATCTTCGATCAGTGCCTTGACCGGCGTGCCCGCCAACGAACGCTCGAGAATCTCGACCAGCGACACGGCGATTTGCGGCCCACTCCACTGGCCGTCAGGCTGATACCACTTCCGGCTCCAGTTCATCGCGCCCATGATCATGAAGATAGCGAGCTTCGGATTGCACGGCACGATGCTGCCGTCCGCAATGCCTTCACTGACCAACTCGCGAAGACCGTGCTCGAACTTGTCGCGGCGCTTGATGATCGCACGCATATGCGTGGGCTTCATCGCATTTTCTTCGAGCAGCACGACATAGCTGCCGTCTTCGCCGAGCATCAGGTCCACGTAGCGTCTGAGCGTCATGACCAACTTCTGCAGGCCATTACCATTGCTTGCGCGCGCCTGCGTGAGAATTTCCACCGCGCTGTTCATCGCCGAATCGTGGCAGAAGTACAGCAGTTCTTCCTTGCTCGGTACGTAGGTGTAGAGCGCCGCCTTCGTGACGCCAAGTTTCTTGGCAATCTCGGCAAGAGAGGTTCCGTGATACCCACGCCGGTTGAACGACGCTGCTGCCTCACGCAGAAGCACGTCGCGCTTGCGATCGAATTGCTCGCTCGCGCCGAGCACCGCATTCTTCCAGGTGCTCATGGTGTTACTCCACTCGTCAAAGAAAATGCCTTCATACTTGCCGACGCCTTGCTGTAATGATCTGGTCGGACGAACCCGTCTCACCAGCCTAAATTCACTGGGCTGGCTTCGCCGGCCGATCGTATTGTCGATTGTGCGTGGCCCCCTGACCAGTGCGTTGGAATTCTAACCTATGAGTTGGTCTGTCACCCAGCAGGTCAATTTGCTACTACACTGAAATTTCCCTGACATTCCCGCACCAGGACGCCACGTTCATGCCAGAACCGATTTCCGTATCGAAGCTTGGTCCCATCATGGCCGTGGTCACCGGCGGCACCGCCGGAATCGGCCGCGCGTGTGCCCAGGCGTTGCTCGCAGCCGGCGCAACCGGGATGCTCCTGAATGGCCGCAATGCGGAGCGCGCTGAACTCGCTCGCGAGCAATTGCAGTCCGCGTACCCTCGCGCACAAATCATGACCTCTATAGGCGACGCCGCGCAACCGGTCGTTGCCGAACGCATCATGGCCGACGCAATCGCCGCGTTCGGACGGATCGATCTGCTGGTCAACTCGACGGGCGGCAACGACCTGCCCAGACTGTTGCATCAGACACCGCTCGAAGCGATTCCCGGCATTCTGGAACGCTGCCTGTTCGCGCAACTGCTATGTAGTCGCGCGGCGCTCACGCACATGCGCGAAGCAAAGCGCGGTGCAATCATCAACATCGCCTCCGACGCGGCCAAACTGCCCACACCCGGCGAAAGCCTGATCGGCGCGGCGATGGCCGGCATCGTCATGTTCACACGCGGGCTCGCCATCGAGGCGAAGCACGACGGTATCCGGGCCAACGTCGTGACGCCATCGCTCACAGGGGGCACCGAGCATTATGAGAAGGTCATGGCCGACCCGTTCGCAGGCAAGCTATTCGGCAAGGCTGCGCAAATGGCCAAACTCGGACTGGTCGACAAGGACGAAATCGCCGAACTCGTGGTCTTCCTCGCGTCGCCCGCCGCCGCCAAAATCACGGGCCAGGCGATCAGTATCACAGGTGGCATCTCAGCCGTTTAGACGTCGCCGAATCCCCTGCAGCTCACGCTTCCGGTGCCTCCGGTTCTCCATCAGGAGCGAAACCGGGGTGCACGTCTGAAGCGAAACGCGTCGAGTCCTTCGGTAACGTCGTCTTCCAGCAAGCCAGCCGGCACGGTCATCTCTTCGAGCATCAACCCTGCCTGCAACGTGCTTTCCATTCCTTCGATCACGAGACGCTTCATTGTCGCGATTCCGCTGCGACTGCGCGTGGCGAGCGTGCCGCAATAGTCGAGCGCCGCTTCCCGTAGCCGTTCCGGTTCGACGACCTGATTGACGATGCCCCAGTCGAGCGCGGTCTGGGCATCGAGCCAGCGCGCGGAATAGAACATGTCCAGCGCGCGTCGCAAACCGATGAGGCGCGGCAGTCGCTGGCTCGCGCCGAAGCCCGGCAGCAACCCATATTGCGCATGCTGATCGCCAAAACGTGCGTCCGCCGCGGCGATCACCACGTCGCACGCAAGCATCAGTTCAAAGCCGCCCGCGAGCGCCAGCCCGTGACACGCTGCGACGACAGGACGGCGGCAATGCGCGATCCGGTTCATGACGCGATGCGCCGTGCTGATGAACGCCTGCATCCCGGCGAGGTCGCGGCGCAATTCGAGCACTTCCGCGAGGTCCGCGCCGGTGCAGAAGTTCTTGCCCTGCGCGCAGATCAGGATTGCGTGCACGCCTGAATCGGACGCGTCGAAATCATCGAGCGCGGCTTCAAGGCCAGCGAACACCGCCAGTGACAGGCAGTTGAATTTCTCCGGTCGTGCCAGTTCGATTACCCCCACGTCACCCTTTCGGCTCGCCACGACACCCTTCGGCTCCATCGTTCCTCCACTGATAAGCGACCCGTGCCCTGCTCGCTTCGAACGCTGTGAAGCGGCGGTCCATGACCGGAGGTTATCGACCGGACACGGTGCATGTCAACCGATGATAAATCGTTCCGACCGTTGGGTCAGTCTACGAAAAGCAGGGTTAGAACCCATTCATTTTCAGCTATCCGCGCATTCGGGTTTTCTCTGATTCCGCAGCAATCCGCCATTTCCGGTGTGCTCGCAAAGCCCCTGCCTGACGGGGATTTCTCACCATGATCAATCATTCCGATTCCAAACTAACCGCTTGGTCAGTCTGTTGACACGCGGGTTAGCTGGCGTTAATCTGAAAATGAGTCTACGTCGTCGACAGGCGAAATATGCATTAGCGTTCTCCCGAACAGGGTCTCGTCGGGGAACCGCAGCTTTCGGGTGCCTGTCGTTGTCGTCGCAGGTTATCGCCGCAAAAAATCACAAGATCAGGAGACACACGATGACCGTTTCTTGCTTCTCACCGCTACGTGCTGCGCTGGCCGTCGTTGCCGGTGCGATGTGCATATGCAGCATGAGCGCCGCGGTAGCGGCCGATACGGTAAAGATTGGCTTTACCGGACCTTCGTCGGGCGCGATGTCGCTTCTGGGTCAAGGGGTACGTGACGGCGTCGAGGTCTACATCGATTATGTCAACCAGCAAGGCGGCGTGAATGGCCGCAAGCTCGAACTGGTCGCCGAGGACGATGGCTACGAGCCGATGCGCTCGCTCGCCGGCGCGAAGAAACTTTCCGAACAAGACCATATCGTCGCGCTCGTCGCGCCGACCGGCACGCCCGGCACCGCTGCGATGCTGCCCTACGTGCAGGAACGCAAACTGCCGTTGATCGCGCCCTATGCGTTCAGCCACAAACTCACCACGCCGGTTCAGAAATACGTGTTCACGTCGTTGCCCGAAGTGCGTTTGCAGGCCGACCTGCTCGGCACCTACCTGGTGAAGACCCTGAAACACGACAAGATCGCGGTGATCTACCAGAACGATGACTTCGGGCAGGACGCGCTCGCAGGCTTCGACGCGCGGATGCAGAAGCTGAACGTCAAGGAAGCGAAGCTGCCCTTCGATCGCGGCACGACCAATTTCAGCGGCGTAGTCGCCCAGGCCAAGGAGTCCGGCGCCACCGACGTCGTGTTCTTCGGCATTCCCCGCGATGCCGCGCTGGTCATACGCGAGGCGAACAAGATGGGCTGGAAGCCGCAATTCAGCGGTCACAACGCGCTCGGCGATCCGCAGACCTTCCAGCTTGCCGGTCAGGCGCTCGTGAACGGCGCGATTGCCGTCGCGGTGATGGAACCGCTCGACTCGAAGAAGCCCGCCGTGCAGGATTTCATCGCACGGCAGAAGAAATACCTGCCTAAATCGCCGCCGACCACCTACAGCATGCACGGTTACACCGCCGCAATGATCTTCGTCGAAGCGCTCAAGCACGTGCAAGGCGAGCCAACGGGCGAGAAGGTCGCCACCGCGCTGGAACAGATGAAGAATTTCGACACGGGCCTGATGGCGCCGTTGACGTTCTCGCCGACCAATCACGCCGGCAGCAACGCGGTCGCTTTCATGCGTGCCGAGAACGGCAAATGGGTGATCAACACCGACTGGATGCAGGCCGAATGACCGCTGACAAACGGTCCACGCTGCGCGATGCGCTTTCGGCCGTCCACGATGGCATGAGCGTGGCGCTCGGCGGCATGACGCTGTACCGGCGGCCAGTCGCGGCGGCGCTCGGCATCGCGGCAGCAAAGCGCCGCAATCTGGAGCTGATCACGCTGACCGGCGGCATCGAAACCGATCTGTTGATCGGCGCAAACTGCGTGCGACGGTTGCGAAGCTGCTATACCGGACTCGAAGTCGTCGGCTTCGCGCCGCACTTCACGCGCGCGGTACAGAACGGCACGCTCGAACTCGTCGAGGAAACCGAATACACGCTCAGTTATGCACTGCAGGCAGCGGTGATGCGGGTGCCGTTCCTGCCGATGCGCGGCGCGATTGCGCGTACCGATATCCCGAAGGTCCGCGCCGACCTGAAGGCTTTCGACTGTCCTTTGACCGGCGAGTCGCTGTTCGCCGTGCCGGCGCTGCACGTCGACGTCGCGATTTTGCACGCGAGCGCAGCCGATCGCTATGGCAACTGCAATCTGCAAGGTCAGCTTGCGCTCGACCGGCATCTGCCGTCGGCCGCCGCCGTGACGATCGTCACGGCCGAGCGAATCGTCGAAACGGACGAGCTGTTGACGATGCAAGGTGGCATCCAGGTGCCGGGTGTATTCGTGACGCACGTCATCGAAGCATCCGGCGGCAGCCTGCCGACGTCCTGCCTGCCCGAGCGCAGGCTCGATCTCGCCGCAGTGCTCGACTATGCCGACGCAGCGAACGACACGGCAGCGTGGCCGCGCTGGCTCGACCATGCCATGGGAGCGTTGGCATGAGCGCAACGTCGCTTTCCGACCTGCAGCGCCGTAAAGCCGACCAGATCGTCGTTTGCATGGCGCGACGGGTCGAGGACGGCGATTTTCTGGCCGAAGGTATCGGCACGTTCATGTCGACGTCCGCGTACATGCTCGCCAAGCACATGCACGCGCCGAGTTGCACGAGCCTCTGTCCCAACGGCAATACGCTGATGCAAGGCACGCGCGTGCTGACGCTCGGCCACGACGAGTTCGACACGGTACCGCGCGCCTCGCTGTGGCTCGACTATCTGCAGATCAATCTGCACTACATGCCCGGTATTTTCCTGTCCGGCAAACGCTGGACCGAGTTCATGCGGCCCGCACAGATCGACGCTCGCGGTGCGACCAACAATGTGACGATTGGTCCGCATGCCGCGCCGCGTGTGCGTCTTCCTGGCTCTGCCGGTATTCCGGACGCGTCGACCGCCGCGCGATACTTCAACTACTATGCGCCGCGTCATACGCGCCAGGTGTTTGTCGACACACTCGATTTCATCAGCGGCGCAGGCAATGCTGACACCGACGGCGTGCCCGAGATGACGATCACCGTGGTGAGCGATCTCGGCGTACTGATCACGGGCGCATCGGGGCGCTTCGAGGTCGCGCAACTCCATGAAGGCGTGACTCGCGAAGACATCGAAGCGAATACAGGCTTCTCGCTTGGCTGGCGTGACGACGTGAGCACCAGTGCGCCACCGAGCGACACCGAATTGCATCTGCTCGACGAGGTGATCGATCCGCAAGGTCTGCGCTACCTCGAAATGCTGAGCGGCAGCGCCCGCAAAGAGCGCCTGCGCGAACTCGCGAATTCGACTGCGGCGGCAGCCCACGCGAGCGGGCGGAAAACGCCATGAACGCGGCGCTCATCATCGGCGGTCTCGCATCCGGCAGCCTCTATGCGCTGATCGGCATTGCGGTCGTACTGGTGCTGCAGTCCACCGACGTGCCCAATTTCGCGCAAGGCGAAATGGCGATGTTTTCCACTTTCGTCGCCTACACGATGCTCAACACGTATTCACTGTCGTGGTGGATCGCTTTGCCCGCCGCAATCGTGTTCGCCATCCTGCAGGGGATCGTAGTGCAGCAACTGATCATCCGGCCTTTAATGGGTGCGCCGATTCTCAACGCCGTGATTGCCACGCTCGGGCTCAACATGGCGCTGCACAGCATCGCTGGGATGATCTGGGGCAACCTGACCAACGTGTTCACGAGTCCGGTGGCCGATCTTCCGATGCTGCAGGTGTTCGGCGTCAACGTGTCGCCCGACAGCGCGTTGACGATTCTCGTATCGGTTGCGATGATCGTCATCTTCACACTGATCCTGCGCCATACGCGCGCAGGGATCGCGTTGCGCGCGGCGAGCCAGAACCAGGCGGTCGCGAAACTGATGGGCATTTCGGTCAGCCGTTCGTTCGCGCTAGCATGGGCGATGGGCAGTGTCGCGGGGCTGGTCGCCGGCATCCTGGTCGCGCCTATCCTGTTCCTCGACGTCAACATGATGGCGCCGCTGCTCATCAAGGGTTTCGCGGGCGCCGTGCTGGGTGGGCTCACCAGTTTGCCCGGCGTGTTCGTCGGCGGGCTCGTGCTCGGCGTGATGGAGAACCTGCTCGGCGCGTACGTGTCCGGATCGTTCGGCGACGCCCTCTCCTTCGTGCTGATCATCGTCGTGCTGCTGGTCGCGCCGGCCGGCATCTTCGGCCGCACCAAGTCGACCAAGCTGTGAGGGCCGCGCTATGTCAGTGATCAACCGGATCACCACTGGACGCGCTACGCAGCGCGTGCGTCTGAAGCAGAGTCGCGATCAGTGGTTTCTCGCCGGTTTCGTCGTACTGTACGCGGGCATCGCGATCTTCAGCGGTGGCTACATCGTCTATTTGCTGAACCTGATCGGCATCTTCGCGCTGGTCGCGATCGGCCTCACGATCCTCTCGGGCTTCTCGGGCCAGTCGAGCCTGGGCCATGCGGGCTTCTTCGCGATCGGGGCCTATGCGTCGGCGATCATCACGCAGCGGTACGGTGTGCCATTCTGGCTCGCGATCCCGCTGGCCGGCGCGATTGCAACCGTAATCGGCGCGTTGATCGCACTCCCCGCGCTGCGCCTGAAAGATCTCTATCTGGCGATCGCCACGCTCGGTTTCGGCATCGTCACGCAGAAGACGATTTTCGAATGGCGCTCCGTGACGGGCGGCGGCGGTGGCCTGCAGGTACCGGCGCCGGAATTCTTCGGCATCTCCGTGTCCGACGGCAGCCGCTTCGCGTGGCTGATCGCGATCACGCTGGCGGCAGGCACATGGGGCGCGTTCCGGCTCGCATCGGGCCGTACGGGCCGCGCACTCTCCATGCTGCGCGAGAATCCGACCGCCGCCGCCTGCATCGGCATTCGCGTCGCGCGCTACAAGGTGATCGCCTTCGCGCTCAGCGCGTTCTATACCGCCGTCGGCGGCGGCCTCTATGCCAACGTGCTGCGCTATCTGAACCCCGAAAGCTTTGACATCAACATGTCGATCATGTTTCTCGCGATGATCGTGATCGGCGGCATGGGCAGCGTGCGCGGTGCCCTGCTCGGCGCGGCGTTCTACGTCGTCGTGCCGGAAGCGTTTCGCGGCTTCAAGGACGCACCGGGGCTCGTGTTCGGCGTATCGTTGATGCTCGTCGTGATCCTCCTGCCCGGCGGGCTGAACAGCCTGCTCGGCAAGCGCGCAAGGGGACGGACATGAAGCCACATGGCGCACTCGCAGTGCGCGCTCTGTCGGTGCGCTTCGGCGGCGTGCACGCGTTGGAGAACGTATCGCTGAGCGTCGAACCCGGCACCATCGTCGGCCTGATCGGTCCGAACGGCGCGGGCAAAAGCACCCTGCTCAATTGCATCTCCGGCATTTCGCGGCCGACTGCCGGCACCATCGAACTCGGCGGCGAAAGCCTCGTCGGCAAACGGCCCGACCAGATCGCCGGGATGGGACTTGGGCGCGTATTCCAGCATCCGCAACTGATTCCGGAATTGAGCGTGCTCGAGAATCTGATGGTCGCGCACCATCGGCGCCTTGGTTATTCGGTGATCGGCGAGATGATCGGACTGCCCAAGGTGCGCCGTGCCGAAGAACAGGCGCGTCACGAAGCAATGCAGGTGGCGACGCGCGTCGGTCTCGCGGCCAGTGTCGACATGATGACCGCCAGTCTGCCGTACGGACATCGCAAGCTGATCGAACTGGGGCGCGTGATCCTGATGGGCGCGACGCAGTTGCTGCTCGACGAGCCGATCGCGGGTCTCAACGAAGCGGAGATCGAACACCTCGGTCAGGTCGTGCTCGAATTGCGGCGCGAGCACGGCCTCTCCGTGCTGCTCGTCGAACACAACATGGGGCTGGTGCGGCGGCTGTGCGATCGCGCGTTCGTGCTCGATGCGGGCAGCACGATCGCCGAAGGCACGCCCGACGAAGTGCTCAACGATCCGCGCGTGCTGCTCGCGTATCTCGGCGAGGTGCCCGCGAATGCTTGAAGTCGACGACCTGAGCGTCAGCTACGGACCGGTGCGCGCATTGAGCAACGTGTCGTTGAAGGTCGAGCGCGGCCAGTTGGTCGGCATTCTCGGCGCGAACGGCGCGGGCAAGACGAGCCTGTTACGCACCATCAGCGGGCTCGTACGCGCGAAAAACGGCACGATCCGCTTCGAAGGCAACGACATCGGCAAGACCCGACCCGAACGCATCGTGCGCATGGGCATTGCGCACGTGCCGGAAGGGCGCGGCATGTTTCCCGATCTCACCGTACGCGAGAATCTGCTCGCCGGTGCGCATACGCGGCGTCAGCGAAACGAAATCGCCGACGACTACGCGAAGATGCTGGAAATGTTCCCGTCGCTCGCGCGCCGCGAGAAACAGGACAGTTCGACGCTGTCGGGCGGCGAACAGCAGATGCTCGCGATCGCGCGCGCGATGATGTCGCGCCCTCGCCTGCTGCTCGCGGACGAAGTCAGCCTCGGCCTAGCGCCCGTCATCACCAAACAGGTTTTCGCGCATCTTCAGAGCTTGCGCGATGCAGGCATCACCGTCGTCGTGGTCGAGCAGAACGCGCATCTGCTGTTGAAGATGGCCGACCAGGTGTACGTGCTTAGACATGGACGGGTCGAGCTGCAAGGCAGCGCGCAGGCCATGTCGTCCCATCCTGAACTGACCAAAGCCTATATGGGCGAGTAGACGAGGAGCGAGACACAATGCAGGACTACGCGCTAGAAGATCGCACGATGGGTCGCGTGATTGCCGAAAAAGCCAAACGCATCCCGCAAAAGACGTTTCTGATCTGGAAAGGCCAGAAGACTACCTACGGCGAACTGGAAACCATCACCAATCGCTATGCGAACGGCTTTGCCGCGCAAGGCGTCAGGCATGGCGATCACGTTGCGATCATGTTGCCGAACTGTCCGGAATTCTTCTGGACTGTATGGGGGTTGAACAAGCTGGGCGCAGTCGCCGTGCCGATCAATACGGCGGCGAAAGGCGAGTTGTTGCGCTATTTTCTGGAGAAATCGGAAGCGACCGCGTTTATCGTCGACGAAGAATGGAACGAGCGCATCGCAGCGGTTCGCGACGAACTGCCGTTAGTCAGGCGCTATTACATTCATGGGCAGAATACGGCCGGCTGGATCACGTCGAACGACGCGAGCAGCGTGCATCCGCTGTCGTCAATCGAATCCGGCGATACATCGCAGCCGCCGCCCGATCGGGTCGCGCATGACGATACGCAACTGATCATGTTTACCTCGGGCACCACCGGGCCGTCTAAAGGTGTGCAGTGTCCGCACTCGCAAGGCCATGCGGTAGGCCGCGCGTTGACGCTGAATTTCGGCTATCGCGACGACGACGTGCTCTACACCTGTCTGCCGCTCTTTCACGGCAACGCCGCGTATTACTCCGTGTACGCCGCGCTCTGGGCCGACGCCGCGATCGCGCTCGCGCCGCGCTTTTCGGCAACGCGCTTCTGGGACGAAATCCGCAGCACGGGTGCGACGCAGTTCAACACGCTCGGCGCAATGACGAACATCATCTGGAAGCTGCCGCCGGGTCCGCACGAGCGCGAAACCAGGCTGCGTCTTTGCATGGCGGTACCCGTGCCCAAGGAAATCTATACGGAGTTTCAGGAGCGCTTCGGCGTGACGTTGACGTCGGTGTTCGCGATGACGGAAAACTTCGCGATGACCACCTTCACGCCGGGCGATCCCGCGGAGAAAGCCGGTTCAGCCGGCAAGCCGCGCGGCGAATGCAAACTGCGCATCGTCGACGACGAAGGCAACGATCTGCCACCGCGTGAAGTCGGCGAAATCTACATGCTGCCGTTGAAACCCGGCAGCATGATGAAAGGCTACTACAAGATGCCGAAGGAAACCGCCAAGGAGTTCGACGACGGCTGGTTCAAGACCGGCGATCGTGGCTATCTCGACGAAGACGGCTATCTGTACTTCATGGACCGGAAAAAGGAAGCCATTCGCCGACGCGGCGAAAACATTTCCGCTTACGAGGTCGAACTCATTCTGTGCCGCCATCCGGCGATTCACGAAGTGGCGGCAATTCCCGTGGCGTCCGAACTCAGCGAGGACGACGTGATGGTGTACGTGGTGCTCAAACCCGGCGAGTCAATGACCCATGCGGATGTCGTCAACTTCAGCAACGACCATATGAGCTATTTCATGGTGCCGCGCTTTGTCGAGTTCGTCGAGAAGCTACCGAAGACCGCGAGCGAGAAGCTCGAAAAATACAAGCTCAAACTCGATGCGCAGGAACGCCGCGCGCAGCTTTGGGATCGCGAGAAAGAAGGGATCGTGGTGAAGCGCTGATCTCGTTTTCGATGGGCATCATGTAAAAAGCGACGATGTGTAAAAAACATCGCCGCTTTTTTATTGCTATTTTTCCGACTCGCTATCGACACATACTGCGTTAGCGCGCAAGCATGCGCTTCGCCAGTCTCAGATGTGGCGCGTCCAGCATCTTGCCGTTCATCGACGCGACACCGCCTTGCGCATGCTCCATCGCTGCGATAACCGCCCTTGCCCAGTCGAGTTCTTCCGGCGTCGATTCGAACACGCCGTTGATCACCGCCACCTGATCCGGATGAATCGCCGCTTTCGCGGTGAAGCCGTCGGCGCGCGCTTCAGCGGCTTCGTCGGCCATCGCATCGTGATCCTTGAAATTCACAAATACCGTATCGATCGGCACGCATTGTGTCGCGGCGGCCGCCATCAGCATGAGGTTACGCGCGAGCAGAAAGGGCGCGCGATAGACGCCGCCCTTCGTGCGATTGTCCGCGATACCGAGATCCGCTGACAGGTCTTCACCGCCCCACATCATGGCGTGAAGTCGCGGCATGGGCGCGCGGAACTCCGGTAGCGCGAGCACGGACGCGGCAGTCTCGGTCACGATGCCGCATATTTTTAGCGTTGCTTGCGGATCGATCGCATCGAGCGATGCGCTCAGGCGCCGGATGTCGTCGACGCCACATGCTTTCGGCAACACGACGCCAGCGATCGCACCCACGGGCAGCGCCGCGATATCGTCCGCGTGATAGTCGGTTGTCAATGCGTTGACGCGAATCCACAGGCGTTCGCGCGGTACGCGAACGGCGCTCAACGCGTCGCGGGTAACCGTGCGTGCGGCCGCCTTCTCTTGCGGCGCCACCGCATCTTCCCAATCGAAGATCAACGCATGCGCGGCGCCTTGCAGCGCGCGCTCGATTTTGCGCGCACTATCGCCGGGCACGAACAGCCACGAGGCCGCGCTCATGACGGCTTGCGATGCATGAACGCCGCACGCGTGCAGCGTGCGACCTCGACATCGTCCTGATTGAATGCCATATGCCTGAACTCGACGATGCCCGCGCCAGGACGCGACTTGCTCGAACGCAACGACATCACTTCCGTGACCACATGAATCGAATCGCCATGAAACACGGGAGCGGGAAACGATACGTCGGTCATGCCGAGATTCGCGATCGTCGTGCGCAAGGTCGTCTCCGAGACGGAAATGCCGATCATCAGGCCGAGCGTAAACAGGCTGTTGACGATCGGCTTGCCGAACTCGGTCGAGGCGGCGAAATGCGCATCGATATGCAACGGCTGCGGATTGAGCGTCATGTTCGAGAACTGCATGTTGTCCCACTCGGTGACGGTGCGCGTCAACGCGTGCTCGAAACGCATGCCAACCTCGAATTCTTCGAAATAGAGTCCGCGCATTTTTGCTCCCTTCATTTGTCGGTCGATTCGGATGCGTCCGGCACCTTGGCGGTGTCCGCCGCCGCTTCCAGCGGCGCGAGTTGCACGAGCGTCTGGCCACGCGGCACGATCTCGCCGACTTCGCAATGTAGCGACTCGATCACACCATCGCGCGGCGCGGCAAGCGGGAAAATCAGCTTCATTGCTTCCATCACGACCAGCACGTCGCCGGCCTTCACGGCGTCACCCGCCTTCACGTGGATTTCAGTGACCGAGCCTGGCATGTCGGAGTGGACCTCGCTGCCCTGCGCGCCCGCTCGTGCGGCAACCTGCGCGAGTGCCACGAGCTCACTGACGACCGCCATGCGCCAGCGCATGCCGCGTTGATTGACGTATACGTGCTCGCCGTCGCGCGACATCGTGAACGTGCGGCGCACGCCGTGCTCGGGTTCGATATGGACGCGCGTGGCGCCGTCGCTGTGTGCTTCGATGCGGGCGTTAAAGCACAAAACGGCTGCGTTGCCGGACGTGGTGCGCCAGCCCTCGCCTTCGCGCTCGATTTTGACATTGCGTTCGTTGCCATCGATGGAGACTCGCAGGCGTGCAGCCGCGCGTCGCCCCGTGGCCGACATGAAACGATGGCCGCTTTGCCGCTGCCAGTAGTCGTCGCGCGCCGGCTCGTGGCCGGTGATCGCGTGCAATGCCGCAGCGGCGATTGCCTGTTCGAGCGCGTCGGGTTCGGCTTTCCAGCCCATCTCGAAGGCTTCGCCAAGAAAATCGGTCGTCAGACGGCCGGAACGGAATAGCGGATGATCGGCGATCGCGCACAGCAGGCTCTGATTCGTGCCGATACCGGCCGCTTCGAATGCATCGAGTCCGGCCCGCAAACGCTCGACCGCCTGCGGGCGCGTCGCGCCGAAGCCGATCACTTTCGCGACCATCGAGTCGTAATGAGGCGTCACCTCCGACCCGCTAGTGATGCCGCTGTCGATACGCACACCCGCGACCGGCGGTTCCGCGTATTGCGTCACGGTACCGAACTCGGGTCGATGCCCTTGCGCGGGATCCTCGCAATTGACGCGCGCTTCGATGGCCCAGCCGCTCACGCTGATCGCCGCCTGATCGCTGACCGGCAGATTCTCACCGCCGGCGATGCGGATTTGCCATTCGACCAGATCCAGTCCGGTCACCGTTTCGGTCACCGGATGTTCGACCTGCAAACGCGTATTCATCTCCAGGAAGTATGGGGTGTCGCTACCGTCGCCGAATACGAATTCGACGGTGCCGAGCGAGTCGTAGCCAATGGCGTGGCCCAGCTTGAGCGCCGCGTCGAATAGCACCGCGCGCACGGGAGCCGGCAGATTCGGCGCGGGCGCCTCTTCGATCACCTTCTGGTAATTGCGCTGGATCGAGCACTCGCGCTCGAACAGATGCACGAGATGGCCGTGGTGATCACCGGCAAGCTGCACTTCGAGATGCCTCGGCCGCAGAATCAGTTTTTCAAGCAGCACGCGGTCGTCGCCGAAGGCGCGCAACGCTTCCTGTTTGGCAAGCGTGAGTTGCGCGGTGAAATCGTCGAGATCGTCGACGCGGCGCATGCCCTTGCCACCGCCGCCCGCGCTCGCCTTGATGAGGATCGGCGCGCCGATCTTGCGTGCCTCGGCGAGCAAGGCCTCGGGCGCCTGCTGGTCGCCGTGATAACCCGGCACGCACGGCACGCCCGCCTGTTCGGCAAGGCGCTTCGATTCGATCTTCGAGCCCATTTTCTCGATCACGTCGGCACTCGGCCCGATCCACGCGATGCCGTGTTCCGCGCAACGGCGTACCAGTTGCGTGCTCTCGGACAGGAAACCGTAGCCTGGATGAATCGCGCTCGCCCCCGCTTCGAGCGCCGCGCGGATGATCGCGTCGGCGTCGAGGTAGCTGCGCGCCGCCTCGGGGGGGCCGATGCGCACTGCGGTGTCGGCTTCGCGCACATGCCGCGCATGACGGTCGGCATCGGAGTAAACGGCGATCACGCGGATGCCCAGGCGGCGGCACGTGCGCGCGATCCGGCAGGCAATTTCGCCACGGTTGGCAATCAGTATCGATTCGAACATGAGCGACCCTTACATTCGGAAAACCGGCGTCGGGCCGGTGACGGGTGCCTCGGCGGCGGCCAACGCCAGACACAACCCGATGACCTCGCGCGTCTCGGATGGCTCGATCAGTCCGTCGTCCCACAGACGCGCGGTCGCGTAGTAGGGATCGCTCTGCTCTTCAAACTGCGCGCGTGTCGCGCGATCGATTTCCGCGAGTTCCTCCTCGCTCGCCGGGCTTTTGAGGCTGCTGCGCCGCAGATCCGTCAATACCGTCGAGGCGACATCCGCGCTCATCGTCGCGATCTTTGAATTGGGCCATGCGAACAGGAAGCGTGGGTTGAAGCCGCGCCCGCACATGCCATAGTTGCCCGCGCCGAACGAGCCACCGATGATCACCGTGAAGCGCGGCACACGTGCGGTGGCCATCGCATAGACGAGCTTGGCGCTATGGCGCGCGATACCGCCGCGTTCCGCTTCCGTGCCCACCATGAAGCCCGTGATGTTCTGCAGGAACAGCAGCGCAATGCCGCGCTGGTTGCACATTTCGATGAAGTGCGCGCCCTTCGCCGCCGATTCGGAAAACAGCACACCGTTGTTCGCGATGATGCCGACGGGATAGCCGCACCAGTAGGCGGTGCCGCAAACCAGTGTGCTGCCGAACTCGGGTTTGAACTCCTGGAACTCGGAATCGTCGACCAGACGCGCGATCACCTCGCGCACGTCGTAGGGCTCCTTGAAGCCGGGCGGCACGATGCCACGCAAATCGCCGATCTCGTAGCGCGGCGGTTTCACGTCGTGCAGCGCGCCGAACAGCGTACGCGGCCGGTTCAGACCGGCGACGATGTCGCGCACGCGCAGCAGCGCCTGCGCTTCGTTTTCGGCGAGATAGTCCGACACGCCGGACACGCGCGTATGCATTTCGGCACCGCCGAGCGTCTCGCCATCGACGATTTCGTTGATCGCCGCCTTGACGATCTGCGGACCGCCCAGGTGGATGCGCGCCTGGCCGCGCACCATCACCACTTCGTCCGAAAGCGCCGGAATATACGCGCCACCCGCCGTGCAGCCACCGAACACGGCCGAGATCTGCGGAATGCCCTGCGCGGACATCTGGCACTGCCGGAAGAACGTATTGCCGAAGTGATCCTTGTCCGGAAACACGCGATCCTGTTCCGGCAGATAGGCGCCCCCGCAGTCGACGAGGTAGAGCGTCGGCAGCCGGTGCTGCTCGGCGATTTCCTGCGCGCGCACGTGCTTCTTCACGGTTTCGGCGAAAAACGAGCCGCCTTTGACGGTGGCGTCGTTCGCGATCAGCATGCACGGCGTGCCCGCGATCAGGCCTACGCCGGTGATCACACCGGCCGACGGCACGGCGTTACCGTACAAACCCCACGCGGCCAACGGCGACAGTTCGAGAAACGGCGACAACGGATCGAGCAGCAGATCAATGCGTTCCCGCGCGAGCATCTTGCCGCGCTGATGATGACGTTCGACGAGTTTCTCGCCGCCACCGGCGAGCACATGCGCGTGACGCGCGCGTAACTCGTCGAGCAGCGCGTCGTAATGCGTCAGATTCTTCAGGAAGGTCGCCGACTGACGGTCGACGCGCGTTGCGATCGTGCTCATTCGGTTATCGTCACGTAGTGGAAATCGGTGATGCGGCCTTGCGGCGCATCGATGAATTGCACGCGCACGCGCGTGCCTGGCACGAGTTTCGCCGCAGCGGCCGGCACGTCGGACAGATCGAGCCCGCGCACGAAGTTGACCATCGCCGTGCTCACGCCGTCGAGCCGCACGTAGGCGATCGCATACGGCGGCTCGGGCAGATGATCGAAGGCTGCGCTGACGATCGTCGCGGATTCGATCGTGCCTTCGCTGCCCGCGTCGACGTATCCATCGCACTTTTCAAAGCTGCGTTCGCAGTACGCGCGCGGCGGCAGATACGTCATGCCCGACGCACTGCAGGACGTCGCGACGATGCGCTTGTGCTTCAGCGCATCGAAAAACCGCGCGCCGACTTCACCGACGGGATAGCGATAGCGAACCTGCCATTCGCCGGGAAACGTGTGTGAATCGTTCGTTTCAATTGAAGCGCCCATATCGACTGCCTCCTGTCAGTGCCGTTCTTCGCGGCGCCATTAACCCGCATCGGAGCGGCGCGGTTCGTCGCTCAGCATCGTGACCGTAAAGAATTGCGTGGAGCCGCCAATCGCGGTCGTCAGCGCGTTGTGTACGTTCGGCACCTGCATCGCGTTCGAGCGGCCCATCACCTGACGCGCTGCTTCGGCCGCGCGCACCAGCCCGACCGCGCCGATCGGGTTCGTACAGAGCGTGCCGCCCGATGGATTCACGGCAAGCGCGCCATTCATATCGAATGCGCCTTCATCCGACAGATGCTGTGCGGTGCCCGGCGCGCAAAAACCCATCGCTTCGAGCTGGGGAAAGTGAAACGAGCTGAACGGATCGTAGATTTCGACCGTCTGGATCTGCGTGTACGGATCGGTGATACCCGCCTGCCGGAAGCATTCGCGCGCTGCCGGACGCATTTCGGCGAAGTCGGCGAAATCGGTTTCGGCATACGGGCCCTGCCGGTCGCCCATGAAGACCGTGTTCGACACCCCCGCGATGCCGGTGACGAACGCCGGCCGGGTGCAACGTTCGCGCGCGAGCCGCTCCGATGTCATCACCAGCGCCGCGGCGCCTGCCGAACGTGGACAGATGTCGAACAGCTTGTAAGGCCACGATATGCGCGGCGAATTCATCACGGCGGCGATGTCGATATCGCCTTTCAGATGCGCACACGGATTGTTCAGCGCGTTGCGGCGCGCGCGCACGACGACCTTCGCATACTGCTCCTCGGTCGTGCCGTACTTGTGCATGTAGCGCTGCGTCGCGAGCGCCGTCATGGTGACGGTGTTGAGCGCGACATCCTGCTCGTAGAACGAGTCCCAGATCAGGTTCAGCAGAAACTGCGCATCGGGCGATTCGGTGATGCGATCCGCGCCCACGACGAGCACGGTCTCGCATTGCCCCGAGGCGATGTGGGCATGGGCGGCCTGCAACGCGGAGCCGCCGGTCGCGCCGCCGGTCTCCAGCCGCATGAACGGCTTGCCGCGCGCCCACGTGTAGTCGACCGCCCATTTGTCGGCGTCGGCCACGCCCATGAACGACGTCGGCCCCATCGAGAACACCACCGCATCGATTGCATCCGGCTGCAGGTTGGCGTCGACGAGGGCGAGCGCGACCGCGTCCTGCGCAAGCTCCGGATAGGTCTTGTTATCGAGGCGCGAGCGGAATTCGGTTAGCCCCGTGCCGATGATCGCCACGTTGTGGGATGCGCCCGAATACGTCATCGGCCGGCTCCTTTCTCGACTCGTTCCATGAGCACGAAGCCGTGCGCCTGTTGTGCGAAGCCCGATGCGCCATGGGCAAGCGCACGCTTTGCACCGTCGACCTGATGTCCGCCCGCGCGCCCGCTCACCTGCAGCACGGCTTCGGCGGCATTGAGCAGACCCATCGAAAAGTACGGATTTTGCGCCCATGCACCACCCGAAGGACTCACGCGCGTGCGAGACGGCGGCTGCAATGCAACGCGATACGCGAGGTCGGCCCACGCATGCTGTGCATCGAATTCGATTACGTCGACGTCGCCGATACCGATTCCGTCTGCGCGCTTCAGCGTCTGCACCGCGTATTGTGTGAACACGTCGAGATTGGCAAGGCGCTCTGCATCCAGTTGATAGCGATCCACGCCCCACGCCATGCCCGCGAGGCGTGCGAGCGGCCTCGCGTCAGGATGCGTGCGCACCCAGTGCCCGGAGGCGATCACCAGCGCGACCGCGCCGTCGGTGATGGGCGCACGATGCGCGGCGCGCAGCGGATACGCGATGCTCGGCGATCCGACGATGTCGCCGGCTGGCGGCACGTCTCTCGCAACGGCACGCGGATTGTCACGCGCGGCGCTGATACGTTCGATCATGCAGGCCGCGACGGCGTCTTCGCTAAAGCCGTAGCGTTGCTGCACCGCGCTTGCGAAGAGGCCATCCGCAATCGCGAGATTCATGCCGATGGGGCGTAGAAAGAACGGTTCGCTGCGCATTCGTGCGATGTCTTCGAGATCGACGACCGAATTCTGGCTGGTACTGACGACGAGCCCCAGATGAAGATGCCCGGACGCCACGCGCATCGCGCCAAGATGCAAGCCGGTGAGGCCGGAGTCGGTGGTGCGCATTTCGTCTTTCAGATAACCGCCCGATGGCGCGGCGAGCAGCATGCTGCTGATGCCGCGTGCGTCGAGTTCGTCGCTGGCGGCAAGCGTGAGGTGATCGATGTCGGCGCGACGCACGCCGGCGTCGTCCAGCGCGGCGCGTGCGGTGCGGTACGCCATCTCCTCCAGTCGTGCATCGCCGATCGCCGTGGCAGCCGGGTGGATGGCCACTCCCAGCACATAGACATCCATAGGGACCTTTTTCCAGGCGGTTCGCGTTTTGTCCGTCTCCAGCAAGCATGATAGCGATCTCGACCTTGTCGGTCAATGATCTAACCGTGCGGTCAGTTTTCTGAAAAGGCCGGATAAATGCAGTGTTTAAAAGGACATATTCGCACTTCGCATGACACGTACTGACCCGATGGTCAGTTATGTTTCTTGACAGATAACCCGTGCATGCGGTTATCCTACGCTTGAGAATCGCACCGCGCTTGTACTCATCCCGCGCGCGTTTCGCGTCAGGACATTGTTGAGGAGACAGCATGAGCGAGCATTTCGAAGGTCCGACATTCGAGGGCACCGCGTTGAAGGTGGAATGGATCGAACGCGCGATCGCGTTGATCACATTGACCCGCCCGCAGCAGATGAACACGTTGTCGCTCGAATTCCTCGACGAATTCGAGCGTGCGCTCGATCTGCTCGAAAGCACGCGAACGCGCGCACTGATCGTGACCGGCCAGGAGCGCGCATTTTGTTGCGGCGCCCATTTGCGTTATTTCGCCGGGCCCGAAGCGCGCTTCACCACCCCGCAGCCTGCTCGCGACGACTACCTGGCGAAAATCGCCGTGCTGTTCGACCGTCTTGAAGAGATGCGCTTCCCCACCATCGCGGCGATCAACGGATACGCGCTCGGCGGCGGCTGCGAACTGGCGCTGTCGTGCGATTTCCGTGTGATCGCGTCGCATGCCAAGATGGGTTTGCCGGAGACGAAGATCGGCGCGGTCGCCGCCGCGGGCGGCGTGCAGAAGCTCATCCGTCATGTGGGACGCAGCCGCGCGCTCGACTGGATCTTGCGCTCGACCCACATCGATGCACAAACGGTCGAGCGTTACGGGCTCGTCTCCGCGGTCGTTCCGGGTGACGCGCTGATCGCCGCGGCGCTCGACATCGCGCTCGAATTGCGCAAGCTTGGCCCACAGGCACTCTCTCAATCGAAGCGAGCGATCTATCTGAGCGAAGACGCCGACCTGCGCAGCGCGCGGCGCTTTGGCATCGAGGCCCTCTCCATTCTCGTCGGCGGCGACGAATGGAAAGAAGGCATGAACGCTTTTGTCGAAAAGCGGCCGCCCACCTTCGACTCGATGTGAGCCTACGATGCCGCGCGATCTCTCGTGCTTCGCACAGCGCAGTAGCCATAAAAGCCTGCTATGAGCGCCGGTGAACTCCTGCCTGGCACACCGGCGCCTATGCACATGTGGGACGGTGCGCGCGGTGTAAGGCTCGCCGGAGATAGCTGGGGCAACTCGCGCGACCCGCTCGTCGTATTGCAGCACGGTGGCGGCCAGACGCGCCATGCATGGAAGGATACCGGCCAGCAACTCGGCGCCAGCGGCTATTACGCGGTGTCGTTCGATGCGCGCGGCCACGGCGACTCCACCTGGGCGCCCGATGGCGACTACACCGAAGACGCGATGGTCGAAGACCTGCTCTGTGTCGTGTCGGCCGTCGGCGGATCGACACCCGCGTTGATCGGCGCGTCGCTGGGCGGCATCACCAGCATGATCGCGGCAGGAGAAAAACAGCTGGATGTGCGTGCGCTGGTTATCGTCGACGTCGCGCCGCGCATCGAGGCCCATGGCGTCGAGCGGATTCACCGCTTCATGACAGGCCGGCCGGAAGGCTTCACGTCGCTCGATGAAGTGGCCGATGCCATTTCGGCGTATCAGCCGCATCGGCCACGGCCTTCGTCGCTCGACGGGCTCGCGAAGAACCTGCGTGTCGGCGCTGACGGACGATACCGTTGGCATTGGGACCCGCGTTTTCGTCCCGATCAGCGCGATCCGCTCGCGCGCGAACCGCGTTTGTCGCGCTGCGTGCAGGCGTTGACTGTGCCGACGCTGCTGGTGCGTGGTGCAAAATCCGATGTGCTCAGCGCGGCAAGCGTCGAGCACTTCATGACGTTGTGCCCGCATGCGCAGACGATCGACGTGGCAGGCGCCGCGCACATGGTCGCGGGCGACCGGAACGATCTGTTCGGCGATGCGATGCGGGGCTTTCTCGATCGCGCATTGGGTCGAGAATAAAAGACACCTGCAGTCTGGTGGAGCCGCGCTCACTCGTGCGGCGCAGTCGACGCGTGCTTGACGATGATCGTCTGCTGCATGACCGCGCACAGCGTTTCGACCCCAGCCGCGATGCCGTACACATCCGCCTTCGTCACGATCAATGTCTGGCCGGCGCGTATCACGGCACCCCGCGCGATGAGTTTTTCTCCTTTCGACGGCGCGACGAAATTGAGCTTGTATTCGACCGTCAGCACGGACGCGTCGGCGGGCGTCACGGTCATCGCGGCAAAGCCCGCCGCCGTGTCGGCGATCATGCCGACAATACCGCCGTGTATGTAGCCATGCTGCTGCTCTATGCCGTCCCAGTGCGGCACGTGCACTTCCACCGCGCCTTCCTCGATGTTCGTCAGCGTCGCCTTGATCAGGCGCATCGCGTTCAGCTTGTCGTAGTTTGCGACAACGTGGGCGGGAAAATCCGGGGACAGCGGTGTGTTCATAGGAGGTCCGCGTGTAATGACTGTTCGCCGGCCGGTTATCGATCGCGAACGGCGGCAAGCACCGCATCGAGCGAAGCCTGGTCTTCCAGGCCACTCGTGTCGCCGGTGATCGCACCCGTCTCCGCCGCTTCCCGCAACAGCCGGCGCATGATCTTGCCGGCCCGCGTCTTGGGCAACGCAGTCGACACGTAGACGTTGCCAAGGCGCGCGAAGGTCCCCACTGCTTTCTGCACGCATGCCGATACGTCCGATACGACTACGCCGGGATCGGTGCCTGGCTTGAGCGTGACGAACGCGACAGGCACGGTGCCGCGCAACGCATCGCGCACGCCGACCACCGCTGCCTCCACGACGCCGTCGCAGCCCGAGGCCGCGCTTTCGATTTCCATCGTGCTGATGCGGTGTGCGGCGACGTTGATCACGTCGTCGGAGCGCCCCAGCACCCAGAGCTGGCCGTCGCGGTCCAGCACCGCTTCATCGGAGCTCGCGTAATGGCCGGGGAAGCGCTGGAAATAGGACTGGATGTAGCGCTTCGGATCGTCCCAGATGGTCCTCGCGAGCGTCGGGAATGGCTGCGTCAACACCAGATTGCCGCGCACGCCAGGACCGACCGGCGCGCCGTGGTCGTCCAGAATGGCAAACGCGTGACCCGGAACCGGGCCGCCACAACTGCCGTACTTGAGCGGATCCACGCCATAAACAGGCATCGTCCACGTCGATCCCGTTTCGGTCTGCCCATAGGCGTTGATGACGGGCACACCGAGCATGCGCGTGGTCCACTCGGCCGTTTCCGGATCGAGAGGCTCGCCCTGCGTGGTCACGAGCCGCAGCGTCGCCGGGCGTTGCTCCGCGACCACCTCGTCGCCGGCGGCTCTGAGCATGCGCAGGCCGGTCGGCGCGACGAGAATCTTCGTGACGCCATGCCGCTTTGCGATCTTCAGCATGCGTGTTTTGTCGGGATAGTCGAGCGCGCCTTCGTAGCATAGCAGCGTCATCCCATGTGCGAGTCCGCCGATTACTGCCTGGATCGGAAACGTCAGCCATCCCACGTCTGCGGCGCACCAGTACACGTCGTCCGGTTGTGGGCCGACCTGCCATTGCACGTTGGCCCACGTGCCCGCGAGGAATCCGGCAGCGCTATGCACGACACCTTTGGGCTTGCTCTCCGTGCCCGAGGTAAAGATCAGGAACGCGGGATCGTTCGCTTCCATGGGTTCGCACGGACAGTCAGGCGATTGCCGGTCGAGCAGCACGCTCCATTCGGATTCGCCGTCCTCCAGCGAGAGTGGATCGCCGGTGCGATTCACGACCACCGTATGGCGCACATGCCCGGACGCGGCCCGTCCGCTGCGCATGTTTTCCAGCAATGGCACCTTCTTGCCGCGTCTGAGCGACGCGTCGGCCGTGACGACGACCGACGCGCGCGATGCCTGCAACCTCATGGCAATGGCCGCCTTCGAGAAGCCGCTGAAGAGCACCGTATAGATCGCGCCGAGACGATTGCACGCGTGAATGGCGACGAACGCCTCCGGCAGATTGGGCAGGTGAATCGCGACGACATCGCCACGGCCAACGCCGAGTTCGCGCAGCGCGTTGGCAAAGCGCGATACCTGCTCCCTGAGCTCCAGATACGTGAGACGTCTGGACGCGCCGTCCTCGCCTTCCCAGATCAACGCGTGTTTGTTCGACGTGGCGGCATCGTCCGCGTAGCGATCGACGCAGTTATCCGCGACATTCAGGATGCCGTCCGCGTAATAACGCAGCGATCCGAATTCGCCGTCGCGCAGCGTCGCCCACGGTTTGCGCCAGCGCATTTTTTCCCCGACCCATGCCCAATACCGGTCGCTGCCCTGGGACTCCAGTTCGCGTGCGTGGGCCAGCAACTGTTCCTGGCTCGCGATTCGCCATTCCGGACGAAGCTCCAGAATGGGCCCCGACGTGAGCTCTTGAAGGGTATCCGTCATGTCATCTCCAGTTGCGTCACGGGCTGGATCGATTGCGCAGTCCCGGCGCCAGTTGGACTACGTGAAGCACGTCGAAGCTAGACCATCCGCTTGGCGATTTCCTCGAGCATCACTTCGGTCGCGCCGCCGCCGATCGCCTGTACACGAGCGTCTCTCGACATGCGCTCCACGGCGGTTTCCCGCATGAATCCCATGCCACCGTGAAACTGGACGCAGTCGTACATCACCTCGTTCACCAGCGTGCCGCATAGCGCCTTGATCATCGAGACTTCCTTGACGACCTGCTGCCCCTGCGCATCGCGCCACGCGGTGTTGTAGACGAGCGCACGCGCCGCTTCGACCTGGGCGCTGCGCATCGCGAGTCGATGCCGGATGGTCTGCATATCCCAAAGCGTGGCGCCGAACGCGCGGCGCTGCGTGACCCACTCGAGCGTCAGCTCGATCGCCCTGGCAGCCTCGCCGATCGACTGGGCGCCGAGCACGATCCGCTCGTTCTGCAGATTCCTCATCAGCGCGTAAAAGCCGCGATTTTCTTCGCCGAGCAGATTGGCATCCGGAATGAGGCAGTCTTCGAAGACCAGTTCGGCGGTATCGCTGGAGAGCCAGCCATGCTTGTCGAGCGCGCGCGCGACACGAAAGCCCGGGGTGCCCTTCTCAACGATGAACATCGAGATATTCCGGTTGCGTCCTGGCTCGCCGGTCTTGGCGGCGACGAAATAGATATCGCCATACACGCCGTTGGTGATGAACATCTTGGCGCCGTTCAGCACCCAGCCGTCTCCAACGCGTCGCGCTGTCGTACGCATGCTCGCGAGGTCCGACCCCGCGTCGGCTTCCGTCATGGCCACGGCAGCAATGGAGCGCCCCGCGATGATGTCCGGCATGAAGCGGTCCTGCTGAGCCGCAGTCCCCGCATGAAACAGATGCGGGCTCGCCATGTCCGTATGGACGAGCACCGTAATGGCGAAGCCGCCATACGTCGAGCGTCCCAGTTCCTCGGCGAGGATTGCCGTGGCCAGCGTGTCGAATTCGTTCCCGCCGTGCCGCTCGTCGTAGCGGATACCCAGCAGCCCGAGCGCGCCCATTTCCCGCAGCACGTCACGCGGTACGAAGCCGTCTTTTTCCCAGCGGTCGGCATGCGGCTTCACGCGCCTTTCGACGAAGCGCCGGACCGTTTCACGCAGCATGTGATGCTCGTTGGTGAAATAGGGCATCGATGACGCGACGGACGAGTCCGGACCTTCGTTGGAATGCACCGAGACCTCCCGTGAGGTGTGCTTCGAAGATAACAATCGTTACGGTCATTTAAAGTGGACGCCCCGGTCTTGTCGAGGCCGGACAAACCCTGGATCTTCCCGTTTCAGCCGAGCCATGGCGGTTTCATCGGAACGGCAACCCGCATCACGTAACGAACGTTATGTGGGATGATCATCTGATCGATCCGTCACAGCGTTCACGACCCTGACCGGGGTTCCTCCTCTCACGGCTGTGCGTGTCGTCTAGCTTGCGGCGATCGGCCCCGGCCGCGCGATGCTGGCGATCCGCGTCCGGCCATTACATTTCAGAGTGGATAGCGACACATGGGCAAAAAACAGGCCTCTTCTCACGCGAAAGCCACCGCGGGAGCGTCCGTCAGCGAAGACGACATCGCGCCGGCAGAAGGACGGCAACTGATTCTGGATACGGCCGCCCGCCTCTTTCGCGAGGAAGGCTATGCCAGCATTTCACTGCGCGATATCGCGGCGGAATGCGGTGTGACGACGGGCAGCATCTATCACCACTTCGGCTCCAGGGAAGAAATCGTCACCGAGGTATTGCGCATTGGCGTGGTGCGTGTCGCCGAAGAAGTAAGACGGGCGGTGATGTCGCTCGACCCCGCTAGCGACACGCGCACCATCCTGCACGCCGCCATTCACGCCCACCTCCACGCGCTGCTCAAGTTGCAGGACTACACCTCGGCGAACGTTCGCATTTTCGGACAGGTCCCGGCGTCGATTCGCGAAAAGCAGATCGTCGCCCGGGATGCGTACGAATCGTACTGGCACACACTGCTTCAGCGTTGCGCCGCGCGCGGCGAATTCAATCCCGCGCGCGATCTGAGATTGACGCGTCTGTTCCTGATTACCGCATTGAACGGCTCGCTCGAATGGTACAGGCCGCGAAGTACATCGATTCAGATGCTGTCTCACGAACTGACCGAATTGTTTCTCGATGGACTGACGCGGCGCGGGTGATGCGCGAGAAACTAAGAGTTCACCCTTATTCAGGGAATGCGATTCTCGTCTTCCTGATGATTGGCCTCGCGCTTCAGCGCACGCCGATCGCGTACGCGAATGCAATTCGCCGTGCCGCGCGCCAGACCGGTTCGGTGCTGCTTCAGTATCCGGTCTATGGCGGCGTCATGGGCGTCATGAAGGGCACCGGTCCTGCATCGATGATCGCCAAGGCATTCCTGACAATCGCCTCGCCAGCCATGCTTCCGCTCTGGAGCTTTCTCAGTTCGCTCATCATCACGTTGCTGGTGCCGAGCGCGGGAGGCCACTGGGCGGTGCAGGGTCCATTCGTGCTGCCCGCGGCACTCGATCTGCATGCATCGGTGCCGCGCACCGCGATGGGCGTCGCCATGGCCGAAAACGTGTCGAACATGCTTCAGCCTTTCTGGGCCGTGCCGATCGTGGCCATCGCGGGCATTCGCATTCAGCGCGTGTGGGGTACACGGCGGTTTTCTTCGCCGTGTCGCTGGTGATCTATGCGGTTGCGCTCTGGCTGGTTCCTTGAAGTGTGGCGAAGTGTTCCGGCGCGCTCACGTCAATGCGCCGCGGACGCTTCTGCCGAGTCCCCGCCCTTTGTCGGGCGCGTGAGCCAGATGAGCGGAATGATCAGAATAAAAATGAAGGTGGACGCATAGAAGAAATCGTCGAGCCCCATGACCGCGGCCTGATTGGCAACCATCGATTCGAACGATGCATACGCGCTGCCCAGGCTCATATGAAATTGCGACTGCAATCCCGCGATAGCCTGATTGAAGGCCGGATTGTCGAGGCTCGCCGGTGCGGGCCTGTTCTCAGGTGCGGGCACGTCGTGGAGCTGGGCAATCAGCATGTTCCCGCGCAATCAGGCGAGAGCGGCGATCGGCCTGATGAACATCTTCGCGAGCTGCGGCAGCATTGTCGGAACTATGACCGTCGGATATTTTGCACGCGGAGCGAGCCCGGCGAGCAATTTCTATATTCTTGGCTGTGCGCTGTTTGCTGGCTCGTTTGTCATGCTGCTGCTCATCGCGTGGAACAGCCGGCGCGAGATCGATCCAACGGGTGGCGTCGCGTATCACTGAGCACAGGGCGCACGCGGCGCAATGTGGCGGCCTGGCGGTTTGCGCGTGACCGTGGGTCTTTCGTGCCGGATCGATCCGCAGAAGCGCACTGCGCCACAACTTCTGCGGCGCTCGCATCATACTGCCGGTTTCTCCACAGCGCGTGATCTTTGCGGATTGGACCCGATCAGTATCAGCACTGCCGCTAGCGCGCCAACGGCCGAGATAATCCGAAGGCCGCCAGCAAAGCTGCCAGTCACTTCTTTCACGAATCCGACCATGTACAGGTAGGCGAAACCCGAAAGATTGCCGACCGAGTTGATCATGGCCATGCCCGCCGCCATTCCCGTCGCATCCAGAAAATCGGAGCAATGAGCCCAAAATACGACGAGTGCGGAAAATGCGCCGATGGCCGCAAGACACAACAGGGCAAATCTCGCTGTGGCAGTGAAAGGTCCCGTGGACAGGCCAAGCGCCAATGCCGCAAGAACGATTGCCAGGACGAGATGATATTTTCGCTCGCCTCTTGCGTCAGACGATCTGGCCAAGAACCGCATTCCCACGACGGCGAGCGCAAACGGAATGACATTGACCAGGCCCGTAGCAAATAGGCTGAGACCAAACTGGTGAATGATCTGAGGCAGAAAAAAACTCAGTCCATAGTTGAAGCCGACCGTACCGAAATAGGCAATCGAGAGGATGATGACTTTCGGTTTCAACAGAAACCGAAGTATGCCGTCATGCGCATCGACCTGCACCAGGCTTCGATCGGCTCGCAGCGCGTTCTCGAGCCAGTTCTTTTCCTCTTCGTTCAGCCAGCCAGCCTGGCAGGGATGGTCGCTAAGCATAAAGTACACAACCGGCGCGAGAAGGAGCGCTGGCAGCGCGTTGATAAGAAACATCCACTGCCACCCGTGCAGTCCGAGAACCCCCTCCAGGCTCAGACATGCGCTCGCCAGTGGCGAACCGATCACACTCGCAACCGGCATGGCCGCGAGATAGGTGGCAATCACACCGGCGCGATATCTGGACGGGATCCACAGAGTAAAAAAGAACGTGACACCGGGACTGAAGCCCGCCTCGGCTGCGCCGAGCAGCAACCGGATCACATAGAAGCTGTGTGGGCCTTGCACTAACGCCGTACACGCGGAAAGCACGCCCCAGGTGATCATGATCCGGGCAATCCAACGTCGTGCGCCGACTCGTTCGAGAATCAGATTCGACGGGATTTCGAGCAGGAAATAGCTAACGAAAAAAAGCCCCGCTCCCAATCCGAAGGTGGACGCAGATAGACCAATGTCATGATTCATCGTCAACGCGGCAAACCCGACATTCACGCGATCGAGAAACGCCACTACGAAGCAGATAAAAAGGAGAGGCACAAATCTCCTTATCACCTTGCGCATCACCGCATGTTCTATTTGTGAATCGTTCACACGCATCTCCCCAATCTATTGGGTGGATAGACGCCGATCAGAGTCATTGCGCGCTGACGCACAGGCAACGAAATGCGATCGTTGGCCCGCCGGCAGTGCTAGTTGCGACTGCCCGAAAACTTTCCGACTACATTGCGAGGCGCACCCGCAACGAACGCGTCGATGTTGTCGAGCAATTGATCGACGAGTGTCTGGATCGCCTCGTCGCTGGCCCACGCGACGTGCGGCGTCAGCAGAAAATTGGGCAATCGAAGCAGGGCCTGCCACTCGTGCGATTCCGGCATCGGTTCCTCGGTAACCACATCGAAACCGGCGCCGGAAATCTGGCCGCTACCCAGCGCCTGCGCAAGCGCGCCTTCGTCGACGAGTCCGCCGCGTGCCGTGTTGATCACGAGCGGATGCCTTGTCATCTGAGCGAATTCGCGGGTACCGATGAGCTTGCGTGTCGCGGGTGTGAGCGGGCAATGCAACGTGACAATGTCGCTTTGCGCAAGCACCTCGTCGAAGGGCGTGTAAAGCGGCCCCATGTTGTCGACACCCTTGTACGCGGACATCAGCACGCGCATCCCGAGCGCCGTGCCGATGCGCGCGACTTCGCGCCCGAGCACACCGTCGCCGATCACGCCGAGCGTCGAGCCAGCCAGATCGCGGATCGGGAAATCGAAGTAGCAGAACTGGCCGGACTGCTGCCAGCGTCCGTTCTGCACCGACTCCCGATACGCGACGATCGAGCGCCGCAACGCGAAGATCAGCGCGAAGGTATGTTCGGGGACGGTGTGCAGCGCGTAGTTGCGGATATTCGACACGACGACGCCGCGTTCGTCGCACGCCGCGAGATCGATCACGTCGGTACCGGTCGCCGCAACCGCAATCAGCTTCACGCGCGGCGACTTCGCGAGCACCTCCGGGCCGATCCTCACTTTGTTCGTGATGACGATGTCCGCGTCGGCGATCCGGTCGACAAGCTGTTCCGGCCGCGTCGTTTCGAAAGCGACGAGTTCGTGTTCGAACGTGAGCGGACGAAATTGCGCACGCGGCGATATCGTGCCGCGATCGAGAAAGAGAATACGTTTCATGGGCGTTTTGATGAAAGATATCAACGCGCCGGCGGAATGCGGATTCCGATCAGCGGTTCGTGTTGCTGCGCGCCATAGACGTCGCGATCGCCAGGCGCGCCGGAAGTCGGACCTGTACGCGGAATCGTGATCTTGATCGCATTGGCCGCGTCGAACGAGACGATGCTGACATCGCTCGCCACGACCGGATACAGCGCGCTGACGAGTTCCGGTGTGAGTACGCCGCTGTCGAGTACGCGGCGATATGTCGGCGCGTCGGGAAAAATCATGTCGAAGGTCAGGTACAGTGGCCCGGCGTTCTTGCTGCGCATCACCTCGGCGAGATCATAGATCGTGTCGCCGCTCGCGGGATCGAAAACAGTGGTCAGATTCATTGCATCACCCGATGTTCGTCAAGTTGACGGGAAACAGCGCGGCCGGATCGTCGACCTGCATCACGTGATAGATCGTGAATTCGTACACCGGACCGCCGACCAGATCCGACGGCGAAAACGGAAACGCGAGATTGCCCGCAGTGGCTTTGCGGCCATTGAAATAGCCGTGTAAAAACGAGCTGCGCGCAAGCGACAGCGCCATATTCGCCAGTTCCTGGGTCGGTGCGATCGCCTCGATCACCATACCGATCTCATGCGCGAGACGTGGCTCGCGTTGCTCGACGCGCACGCCGTTGCGCCCGTAGTAAATGAAGTTCAGCTCGTACTCGCCGGGCTTCATGTCGAACGCAGTCAGCCGCGCGACGTCGTCGCGTACGCGAGCTTCCACCTGGTCGACGGCAGCGAGCAACCGCGGATCGGTCATGCCGGCCACGGTAATCGTGCGATAACCGCGCAGCTTCACTCCTTCGAGCTTGATGCTCGGCGGCATCTCGACGAGCTTGCTGCCGGACACACGCACACGCCGGTCGTCGAGCTTTTCGATGTGCGTGTGCTCGAGATCGACAAGGCCTTCGGGCTCGTAGAAATGATGCGGATCGGGCTGCTCGTACATCATGTGCGCAGCCACCGAAACGGGCGTGACGCCCCGCTCCATGTTCATCGGTTCGAGTTCGAAGTGATCGCGTCTTAGCGTGCCGAGCAGGCAATCGTTCGCGGCGAGCGGCACCGAGCACTGCGCGCCGCATTCGAGCAGCTTGGCCATATGGAACGCGAGTCCCATGTCGAAGCCGCGCGCGGCGGCGAGGCTTGCGTAGATGGCCGTGTCGCATGCGCGGCCCGCGATGATCACATCGGCACCCGCGTCGAGCGCATTGACGAACGGATCGGTGCCCATCTGTGCAACGATGCGCGTAGTCTCGTCGACGGCCTCTTCGGTGAGTTCGGGCAGCACGCCCATCGACTTCACACGGCCTTCGCGAATCGCCTGTTTGATGACGCTCTTGTCGATCTCGGCGGGAATGGTCGCGAGCTTGTAGCGCAAGCCGTCACGTTTCGTGACTTCGTCGAGTACATCGAGAAATTCGTCGAGATGCGGCTTGCCACCGGCGGTTCCCGCCGTGCCGATCACGTATGGCACGCCCGCATCGCGCGCCGCCTTCAGCGAGAGACCGAGATCGCGCCGCAACTGCTCGCGCTTGATCAGCGATTTGCCGCTGCCGAGATAGTAAGGGCCGGGATCGGATGAGCCGTTGTCGGCGCCGACCAGATGCGGCTTGCGTGCGATGCCGTTTTTCAGCGAGGTTTCAGGAAATCCGTAGCCGAGATTGCCCGCCACGGCCATGATGCGCAGTTCGTCTTCCATGGTTTGATCGAATAGTTTAGTCAGCGTGGGTTTGCGGCGCGACGTCGAGCCGGGCGATGATGCCTTCGAGTTCTTTCGACGGCGCGGGATAGCGTTCGAGCACTTGCGGATCGTGGCCTGGAATCACGTGCTCTTTTGAATCGGCGAGGAGATATACCGTGTCGAATGCTTCGAGCATCTGGCAAACGTCACAGGCATTCGAGAACGGCCGGCGCTTTTCGATGTTTTCATAAAAGTGCGAGGCATCCGAGGCGACCACCACCCAGCCGCGCGCCGTCTTCACGCGCACGACCTGCAGGCCCGGCGTATGCCCGCCGACCGGCTGCAGTTCGATGCCCGGTGCGACTTCTGCGGGACCGTCGTGCATCACGACGCGTTGCGCGAAATTCATCCTGACCATCTGCGCGACGTCTTCGGGTTCGTAGTGATGTCCGAAATGCGGGTATTTCATGTGACGTCCGGTCGCAAAATGCATCTCCGGTTCCTGCAGATGAAAACGGGACGACTGCAACAGCGCGAAATTGCCAACGTGATCGTAGTGCAGATGCGTGATCACGGTGTCGGTAATGGAATCGGGATCGATGTCGATCAGCCGCAGCGAATCGATTGGGCAACGCAGAACACCGCGTCCGCGTTTGGCCGCCGTCTGGGCGCTGAAGCCTGTATCGATCAGCACCGAGCGCTGCGCATTGCGAGCGACCCACACGTAGTAGTCGAGCGGCATTGCGCTCGCGTGATCGTCGTCGCCGCCGATGAAGTTGTCGCTACGCCAGCCGTCGCGGCGCGCGTATTTGATCGCGAAAAGCTCGTAGGTGTCTGTCATTTATCTACCTCCAATATTTGTTCGTTTTCACGCCGGTCGATGTGTCGTCAACGTGATCGACCCGCAGATCTTCTTTTGCTTACTGCTTTGTCGCAACGCCAGCCTCGGCCGCGCGAAGGAGTTTCAGCCGAATGCCATCTGCGCGGCGAAAAACAACGCTTCGATCATCGGTTCCTCGCGCCGGCGCGCGAGACTGACAAACGACAACGGTATTTCGATCGGTACTTCGCGCGAGATCGCCGCGCCGTACTTTTGCGCTTCGTCGATCGCGACCGTCTCGCGTGCGAGCGACAACCCGACGCCCGCGCGCACCAGTTCGATCATCGAGGCTTCGAGATCGACTTCCGCCGCCACCTCCGGTTTGGCGCCGACCGACTCGAAGGCGCGTGTCAGCATGACGTGATGCATCGAAGTCGGCGGCGTCCAGATCCACGGCAATCTGGCGAGTTCGGTCCAGCCGCGGCCGTTGATGCGGTCCTGCCAGCCTTTCGGCGCGATCACGTAGTACGTGATGGGCATCAACGCAATGGCATGCAACTCGACGCCATTGCTTTCGGCCGGCGTGCCCAGAAAGAAGCCTACGTCGAGTGCACCGCTCGCGAGCTGTTCGACTACCTGGCCTGTCATCGAATGACGTAGACGCGTGCGCACTTCCGGATAGCGGTTCGCCATATATTGAAGAACGGCGCCGAGGCGGATCGTTTGCGGATTCAGGATCGTGCCAATGGACACGGTGCCGGAGAGAATGCTGACGAGATTGTCGGCGGCGACTTCAAAACTGCCGATCGATTCGAGAATCTGCTCGGCGTAGGGCAACAGCTTGAGCCCGTCGGCGGTCAGCGTGAGGCCGCGTGGCGAGCGCTTCAGGAGGCGCAGTTTCAGTTGGTCCTGAAGGCTCTTCAATTGCAGGCTGACGGCGGGCTGCGTGAGATTGAGCAGCTTCGCTGCCTTGGTCAAGCTGCCTTCCCGCGCGACCGCAACGAACGCGCGAATATGGGCGAGATCGTTGATCGTACGGCTCGACGGCTTGCCGGTAAAAAGCTTCATGAGAGTCATCGGCAGCAACGCATAAGGCCGCAAACGCGGCGGGGTCGGCGCGCCGGCGCTGTTCGACGAAACGGATGTGTCGGGCTCAAACATGGTCCGCCGCCTCGAGAATGCGGCGCGCTTGAGCCAGCACCGGTGCGTCGACCAGCTTGCCGTCCACCGCGACCGCCGCGCCGCTCGAGGCGACTTCGCAGACCCGAGTCGCCCATTTCACTTCCTGCGGCGAAGGTCCGAGGCCCGCGCCGACGGCAGCAATCTGTTTCGGATGCACGCAAAGCTTCGCGCCGAAACCGAACGCGCGCGCGCGCCGCACTTCGTCGTCGAGCGCCGCGTCATCGTCGAGGTTAGTGCAGACGCCGTCGACAGCGGGCAGCAATCCCGCCAGGCGCGTATGTAGCAGGATCTGCGTCCGATAGTAATGCAACGGCTCGCCGATGTCATTCGCACCGATGTCGAGCGCCAGATCGACGGTGCCGAGCATCAGGCGTTTCACATTCGGTGAATGCGCGAGCGCGTCGAGATGCGCGAAACCCGCGGCGGTCTCCATTAGCAGATGCAGCGACCAGCGCGGTTCGATCGACGCGATGCGGGCGATTTCGCCGGCCTGCTCCGCTTTCGGAATCACGACGCCGTCGAGCTCGAGCTTCGCGCAGGCTTCGAGATCGGCGTCGTACCACGGCGTGCCGTGACTGTTGATGCGCACCAGCAATTGCACGCCGCGTGAGCGTGCGGTAAGCGCCAGCGCGGGAAACTCACGGCTGAGCGACGCGCGCGCGTCGCTCTTGCGCGCGGGCTCGACCGCGTCTTCGAGGTCGACGATCACGGCGCCCGCGCCCGCGTGCGCGGCCTTGTCGAAGCGTTCGGGACGCGTGGCGGGTGCGAACAGATAAGTGCGTAGCATTTTGTTAGACATCGGAAAGATCGTGTCAGATCACGCCTGCGGTGCGCAGCGCGGCGAGGTCGGAAGGACTGCACCCCAGCAGTTCGCCGAAGATTTCGTCGTTGTGACTGCCGAGCATCGGACCGAGCCACTCGATGTCGCCGGGCGTTTCGGACAGACGCGGGATCACGTTCGGCACGGCGACATCGCCCGCGCGCGACGGCATCGTGCGGATATTGTTGCGCGCCCGATATTGCGGATCGTCAAAGATGTCGGCGACGCTGTAGAGCAGGCTCGCAGGCACCGAACCTTCGTCGCAAAGACGCAGCACTTCGTCGTGATCGCGCGCGCCGATCCACGCCTGCACCGTCGCGTTGACCTCGTCGATCGCGGCAATGCGCAGCGACGCGCGGCCCCAACGATCGTCGTCGGCGAGTTCCGGACGCTGCATCACGTGTGCGAAGCGGCGGAAGATCTTGTCGTTGGTGCACGCGATCGCAATCCACCGATCGTCGCGTGTCTGGTAGTGCGCGTGCGGCGCGACGTTGACCGCATTCGCACCCATTCGCTCCCGCACTTTCCCGAACATATGAAACGCCGGCACCATCTCGTCGAGCACGCGAAACATCGGCTCGTACAATGCGAGATCGACGCATTGGCCGCGGCCGGTGCGTTCGCGCGCCTGCAACGCGATCAGCGCGCCGATCGTCGCGTACATACCCGAGCCATAGTCGGCGAGCGACGTCGAACCCGGTGTGACCGGAATACGGCCCGGTTCACCCGCGAGATAGGCGAGGCCGGAAAACGCATGGGCCACCCGCGCAAAACCCGGCTTGCTGCGATTAGGTCCGTCCTGGCCATACGCCGAGATGCGTACGAGGATTGTGCGCGGATTGAGCTTGTGCAGCGACTCGAAATCGAGCCCCCACTTCTCGATCACACCCGGGCGAAAGTTCTCGACCACGATGTCGCAACTCGCGGCGAGTTCGCGCAGCATCTGCTGCCCGCGTTCATCGGCGAGGTTGAGCGTTATACATTTTTTGTTACGGCTTTCGGTGAGCCACATCAACGTGTCGCCGCACGATGTTTCGGTTCCGAAGCGTCGCAACGAATCGCCGGTTTGCGGCGGTTCTACCTTGATCACTTCCGCGCCGAACTCCGCAAGAATCGTCGTGCAGAACGGACCCGCGACGAAGGTTCCCAGATCGAGTACTCGCATGCCTTCCAGCGCTTTCATTCGGATTCCCAATGCAGTTGTCGTTGGGCAAATGCTCCGCGCGAGGCAAGTGAGCGTCCATTTAAATGTGCAAAAGGGCGATATAAGCCGCGCAAAATATTGCGCCGCATCAGGCTGACCAGGAAACGATGAAACGCTTCACAGGCCGCGTTCTCCCCGCGATTTTCGTTGCCTCCCGCGCTGCGACGCACCATGAGCCAGTCGCGTAACTGCCCGATTGCGATTCGATTTGGCCGCTCATAAGATTGGCGACACCTGCAGCACGCCCTCTTAAGGACTCTTCGAACCGGATCGCCCATGACTTCCTCGCCGCTTGAACAGAAGATTGCCCAGTTTGTCGACGACGGCGGAACGTGGCCTGCCACGCTCGATCCGCTGATCCAGACGAGCCCACATTTCGTCGACGCCTATCTCGCGTTCGCGGGGTGCGCGTATCGCAACGGACCACTCGAACCGAAGGTGAAGGCGCTCGTGAGCTTCGCGCTCGAAGCATCGGTGACGCATCTGAACGCGACCGCTGTGCGGCGTTATTGCCGTGAAGCACTGCGTCTCGGCGCCACGCGCGACGAGTTGCTGGAAACGCTCGAACTGATCAGCGTGATCGGCGTGCATGCGTGCGTGATCGGCATGCCCGTGCTCGAAGCGAAGGTTGCCAACGATCCGAAGAATGCGATCGACACGAGTCATAGCGATGCGCGCCGTCAGGCGATCAAGCGGGAATTCCTTGAAAAACGCGGCTATTGGAGCGCGATCTGGGACGGCACGCTGGCACTCGATCCGGATTTCTTCGAAGCCTTCACGACGTTTTCTTCGGTGCCATGGGTACACGGCAAGCTGCCGCCGAAAGTGAAGGAGTTCATGTACATCGCGGTCGATGTGTCGGTCACGCATCAGTACGTACCCGGCACACACGTGCATATCGAGAACGCGCTGAAGTACGGTGCGACGCCCTCGGAGATTCTCGAAGTGATGCAGTTGGCCAGCACCATGGGCATGGCGAGCTTCGAGCTTGCGCTGCCCATCGTGCTCGAAGAAATCGCAGCATTGGAAGCGCAAGCAACACCGAGCGACGCCTAGTCGCCGGACACTAAAAAACCGATAGCGCGCGGCACTATAAACAGGAGACACATGATGAAAACGTTCGACGAAGCGGAACGCATTCCACGGTCGCGCTGGCTGCGCGTTGGTTTGATCGTCTTTATCAGCTATCTGGTCGCATTCGCCGATCGCACCAACATCGGCGTCGCGGCGCCGCAGATGGCGCACGATCTGCAACTCGGCACGACCATCACCGGCGCGCTTCTGGGGGCATTTTTCTGGGGGTATATCGTCACGCAGATCCCCGGCGGCTGGATCTCGACGAAAATCGGACCTCGCCGGGTGATCGCCGTATCGATGGTGATCACGGGCATCATGGCGTGCCTGACGGGCCTCGTGCAAACGCTGCCCGCGCTGATCACCGTGCGGGTCATCATGGGTCTCGCCGAGGGCGTGATCTGGCCGTCGTTTTCCGTGATCTTCGTGCGCTGGTTTCCTGCCCGCGAACGAGCGCGCGGCATCGCCTTCGCACAATATGCGCTGCCGTTGTCGTCGGTGGTGATGGCGCCGCTCGCCGGATGGATGATCGACGTGCTTCACTGGAAGACCATGTTCGTGCTGCAAGGCCTGCCCGCGATCCTGATGGGCGCGCTGGTGTGGATGTTCGTCTCGGACGACCCCGCGACCGACCACCGCCTGTCCAGCACCGAACGCGAATTCATCATGCAGAACCGTCTTGCAGGCACTGGCGCTGACGGCAGCTTCAGCAGCGTACTGAAACAATCGACTGTGTGGCTGCTCGCCATCGTCGCGCTGTCCTGGATCATGGTGATCTTCAGCTTCGGCCTGTGGATGCCGAGCCTCATCAAGCAATACTTCGCGCATGGATTCACGGCGGTCGGCTGGTTGACGGCACTGCCGTCACTGTGCGGCGCAGCGTCGATGTTCCTGAACTCGTGGCTATCGGACAAGCCGTCGAACATCTCGCGCGGCTGGTTCGTCGCGGTGCCGCTCGTCGTCGCGGGCGCGGCGCTGCTCGCGCAACACTACATCGACGGCGGACTCGTGTTCACAATGGTGATGTTCTGCATCGCCGGCGCGGGGCTTTTCTCGCCGAGCGGCACGTGGTGGGCGTGGGTCATCAGCAAGGTTCCGCGCAACCAGGCGGCTCCGTCGATCGCGGTAATCAACATGTTCGCGAGCTTCGGCGGGGTGGTCGGACCGCTAATTGTCGGCTTCTATGCGCGAGGCGGCAATCTGTCGAACAGCTTCTACATTCTCGGCTATTTCCTGTTTGCGGCGGCAATCGTGATCGCGTATGTGATTCGTCAAACGCAATCCCGCGAAGTCGATGCGATATCGGAAACGGTCATTGCGCATTGAGCCGTGTTTTGAGGCGGCATGCATGCACATGCCGCCTCGGAGGCGGCTTCACGGCCGGCAGTTGCTGACGCTTGGTCTGGGTGCGCTTAGGGCGCGCGCTGCCTGATCCATTTGGCTCGGATCGAGCCTATAGTTGACGATCGGCCCGCGCGTACGCACCGCGTATGGCCCGCGCGGCAACTCGCGGCTACTCTCAGGCAGCGTCGTTTTGCCAGTCGGGTCGAACACGACATCGACCCCGCTGCCTTGCGTCGCTTCACGCTTCGTCTCCACGACCGTGCCCACGCCTTCCATACAGGGCGTCGCCAGCAAGCGCGCGGCGTACGTCTCCAATTCGGGGTATTCGTCTTTGTGTGCTAAAGCTGGCGGCATACCAAATTTTGGCACTGTCACGTTGCGGAGATGGTCGAGTAAGATCGAATGATGAAGAATGCAAAATCGCTTCACCGAGGCCATCGCTTTCTGGCTGCGGTCATCAGTCGCGCAGTACGCTGGTATTTCAGGTTTCAGCTCAGCCTGTGTAATATCGAAGAACTGCTGTTCGAGCGCGGGGTTATCGTCAGCTACGAGACGGTCCGACGCTGGTGCGATAAGTTCGGTGCCGGCTTCGCACACCGTGTGAAGGCGGCACGTCGCAGGCCCGGCACCACGTGGAACCTTGACGAAGTACTTGTGACGTAGCGCGGCGAGCCTTACCTGTTGTGGCGCGCCGTCGATCAGCATGGTGCCGAACTCGATTTCCTGCTGCAGAAGCGCCGCGACAAGGCTGCAGCGAAGCGGTTTTTCAAGCGCGTTCTTGCCTCGTGTGCTGAGGCACCGCGCAAGATCGTGACCGACCAGCTGCGCAGCTATTCCGCGGCGAAAGCCGAGATTCCCGAACTTGCCCATGTCAAGCACGTCTTCGTCAAAGCCAGCGCGCGGGTCAACCACCGGGAGGAAAATAGTCATCAGCCGACACGCGAACGCGAGCGATGCATACGCGGCTTCCACGATCCTGAACGCACACAGGCCTTCCTATCGAGCTTCGGTCCGATTTAGCAGCACTTCGCGCTCAAGCGACACCTGATAAATGCCTCACTCCATCGCAAACAGCTCGCCACACGCTTTGCCGGCTGGTATCGTTTCACTGAGGCCACCCAAGGTCCGTCAGTTTTATGAGCAAGCGTCTGTCCTTTCGGCTATTGCGCCGCGAACAATTTAACGTGACAGCGTCCGGGCGACGGACTCTTTGAGCTGCGTCTCCCTAGAAAGGATGCGTCGTGCGCACTTCCAATGCGGTTTGATTGTCGCCGGAAGCCGCCGCTTGATATAGCACTGCGGCTCGTTGGCACGCCGCGTCAGCAGGCTCGGAGACGCTGGTTACATGAACGTCCATTGGCTCAATCAGGTAAGCCAAGCTTAATCGGCTCTGATGTGAACCAGACGGGGCCAATGAGTTTCGCTCTTATTTTCACGAGCGCGAGCCCGCAACGAGTACGCTGAGAGACATCGACTGGCTGTGCAACGGGCGGAACTTCGATCGCGAAGTCATCGCCTTGTGCGTCCGTTGGTACCTCTGTTACAAGCTCAGCCTTCGAGACCTCGTAGAAATGATGATCGCGCGCGGTCCGTCGCTTTCGCATACGACGAGCATGCGCCGGGTCAAACGCTTCACGACGGAGTTCGTGAAGGGCAGGGATCGGTTTGCGAGATCCGCTGGTCGTTCATCGCGGATCGATGAGACATATGTGAGAATCCGTGGCAAACGGGTCTGTCTTTACCGTGCAGTTCATCGAGCGGGGAAGACGGTCGACTTCCTGCTCAGCTTGCAGTCGCCAGTGACAAAATTATTTCGCTCTACGACATTGAACGCCTCTCCCCCACTTTTTTCCCACTCCCAGCATTCGGAAACACCAACACTTGACGAGCAATACGATTGAACAGGCGCCCTCCCCGCGCTCCTCGCAAACGGGGCTTACTTCTCCCCTTCCGCAAACATCGTCAGTCCCATCAGACTCACCAACCCGCAGCCCAGCACATACCAGGCCGGCGCATAGAAGCTCCCGCTGATTCGCCACAGGTAACTGACGATCAACTGCGCGAAACCGCCGAACACCGTCACCCCGAACGCATAGATGATGCCAAGCGACGTCGCGCGGACCTCGGGGCGCAACGATTCCAGAATCATCACGAACCCGGCAGGACCCGACAGCGCCATCAACCCGATCAGCACCAACACGACCGCCAGCACGGTGCCGATCGACGGCCACGTTCTAATGAAGTAAAACGCCGGCAACAGCATCGACAGCGACACGATCGACACCGCGTACAGCAGCTTCTTGCGACTCGGCACGCGATCCGCGAGACGGCCCGCGAACGGCGAGCCGATCAGCAGCACGAGACCTGCCATGCAGCCGGCGAGCGACGACACTGCCGACGGCATCCCTAGCGTCAAGGTCAGGAACGACGGCAGAAAGAACGCGATGGTGTACATCGATGACGTGCCGCCAATCACTAGCATCGTCCCGGCGACGATCTGCCTGAGCGGCAGACGCGGGCGCTGTCTGGCGCTAGCCGTCTCACGCTCGACCGGCAAAGTATCGTCCAGATGCCGACGCAAATAGAAACCGATCGGCCCGATCAGTAGACCGATCAGGAACGGAACGCGCCATCCCCATGACAACAGGGCTTCGTGCGACAGCGTCTTCGACAACGTCATGGCGACAAGCGCGCCCGCGAGCAGCGCGCCGCCCTGGCTCGCTATTTGCCAGCTCACCAGCGAGCTGCGCTGGCCCTTGCCGGCGGATTCCATCAGAAGCGTGGTCGCCGCCCCGACTTCGCCGCCCGCCGAGAAACCTTGCAGCAAGCGTCCGAGGACGATCAACACAGGCGCCGCATAGCCGATGCTGGCAAACGTCGGCGCAAAGCCAATCACGCCTGTGCCGAGCGCCATCATCAGCACAGTCAGCACGAGCGCCGGCTTGCGGCCCGCGCGATCGGCGTATGCGCCAATCACGATCCCGCCGAGCGGACGCACGACGAAGCCGACGCCAAACGTCGCCAATGACAGCATCAGCGAGCCAAGTTCGCTATTGACGGGAAAGAACAGCTTGCCGATCAGCGCGGCGAAAAAGCTGTAGACGGTGAAGTCGAAAAATTCGAGCCCGTTGCCGAGTGCAGCCGCGACGATCGTCGAACGGATCGAATGGCGCGATGGCGCCGCGTGTGCGACGGTGCCGGTTTGGTTTGTTGCGTTCATGACGGGACACGCCCAAAGATGATGTGAGAAAGTGCGCCTCGTCGTGTGCCGGCGAGGCGCGCCGCAGAACCGCTGACGCTTTCCAACTCCGCTGAATGCAGCGGTTCGTTGACGGACCTGCGGCATCGATCGGCGCTTATTCGCTGCCTTTCATACCCGCGACCGAGCGTAGCGTCAGCTTGTTGACGACTGACGTCACGCCGGGCACGCCCTGCGCGACGCTGGTCGCAAGGCCGATCTGACTGTTATCGGCCACGACGCCGGTGAGCGTCACCACGCCGCCGTTCGCACGCACGCGAATAAAGGTGGACTTCAGGCCGTGGCGATGCGCGGCATGCAGCGCCTTGCGCACCGATGCGGCCAGTTGCCGGTCCGTTACAGCGCCACTTGCGGGACTGGCCGCCGCCGAAGCGGAAGCCATCACCGAAGCGGGAGCCGCGGTGCCCGGTCCCTGTGCATATCCGTCGATACAGGCCGCCATCAGCAGCACTGCGCCCGCTATCCTGATTGCTTTCATGCTTCATCTCCTCACGCAGGGACGACGCCGGCTACCCGGCGCACTTTTAGAACTTGTGGTACATGCCGACCAGCACGACGCGCGGCGACTGGTAGTTTTCAAGCGCGCCGTTCGCGCCGGTGTAACTCGTGCTGATGTTGTCGACCACCGGTTGTTCGCCCGGATACTTGCCGTAAGCGGGCGTCGCGCCGGTGTTGTGGATCATCGAGCCCCGCACGTAAAGCGCAGTGCGCTGCGACAGGTTGTAGTCATAGCCGAGCGTCACGCCATATGAGTGATCGCTGAATCCGCCCACCGCCCGGTACGCGAGTTCCGCACGAAAATCGTTGTGTTTGTACCGATACAACCCGCCCAACGTGTACAGCGACGCGACACGGTCTTCAGCAAGCCGCGGCGCGAGAAAGCTGTATTCCGCCGACAACACGTAGCGGCCCGTGTCATATACCGCGCCGGCTGCGAAGTTGTCGGTCCGTACATACGACGACGTGGTCAGCGCATTGAGCGCATAGTTGCCGAGATAGCTGAGCGTGCCGAACACGCGCCCGTCGTAGTAGTTAAGCGCGACCGCCCGGGTCGTCACGGTGGGCGCCGTGCTTCCCTGACTCGCCAGCGACACAGCCAGTTGCCCATTGAACGGACCAAACCACGGCGTCGAATAGCTAATCGCGTTAGGCAAGCGCGCCGGTTCGTAGCTCGCGCCCGGACCCAGGTCGTACACCCATGCGGTCAGAAACGCGACAGCGGACACCGTGCCGACCTGCCCGAAGACGTCGACGAACAACGGCACGCCGACATCGTCCTGCAAACCGAACTTGAGTTCGCCGGCATTGCGCGAACCAACCGACACCCACGCCTCGCGATTGAACAGCGTATTGCTCGTGCCGAACCCACCGTTCGCTGCGTTGAAGCCGCTTTCCAGATCGAAACGCACCCGATAGCCGCCGCCCAGATCCTCGACCCCGAAGAAGCCGAACTTCGAGGTCCACTGACCGCCGCTTTGCTGCACGAACGCGGTTTGCGCGCCTTTGGTGAAGCCCACCGCCTGGTCGACTGCGCCGTACAGGGTGATACCCGGAGAGTACGCATTCACGCCCACGTACGGAATACCCGCAAAGTAGTCGTTGAAGAACGAGTCCGACGCTTGTGCGCCCTGGCCCGCCACGCCCAGCGTGGCAAGCACGGCTGTGTATAACGCGGTCCGCGCGGCCCGGCGGCCGGCGCGCTTTGCTGAAACAGAGGAACACCAGGAGAACACAGACTGCGGGTTGGTCTTGCCGAAAATCCGAAGGCTTCTTGTGGCCATTGATGAACTCATTTCTGGTAGGTCGGAAAGCACGCTTCAATGAAACGCGCGGAGACTCGTTGCGTTGCGTCGATTACGTGGCGGGAAAAGTAACGTGGCTCAGCCTGCGTACAGATAGCGTTCGGCCAGCGCGACGAAGTACGCCGCTCCCCAGATGAGCGCGGCATCGTTGAAGTCATACGACGGGTTGTGCACCATGCATCCGCCGACCGACCCCACGCCATTGCCCAGCAGCACATAGCAGCCAGGCAACTGTTCGGTCATCCACGAGAAGTCCTCGCTGCCCATCACGGCGTCTTGCATCAAGCTCAGGGAGTGCGCGCCGGCCAGCGCTTCAATGGTTTCGATCGCGAGATCGGCGGCTTTCCGGTCGTTAATCAGCGGGCGCGAAATCGCCTTGTACTGGACCTCGGCGGTCGCACCGTAGGTTTGCGCCTGCATGTCGGCGATCTGGCGGATGCGCTCCTCGAGCATCGTGCGGGTCTCGCCGTCGAGCGCGCGCACCGATAGCTTCAGCGTAGCCGTCTGCGGAATCACGTTGCCCGCCGAGCCGGAATTGAACGCGCCTACTGTCACCACCGCCGCGCGTGTCGGCTCGATGTTGCGCGAGACGATGGATTGCAGCGCGAGCACGATGTTCGACGCGGCGACGATCGGGTCGCAGCCAAGCTGCGGCGTCGCGCCGTGAGTGCCCTTGCCGGTGACGGTGACCGTCGCCGTGTCGGACGACGCCATCATGCAGCCGTGCCGCAGAGCGAAATGGCCGATGGGCAAACCGGGCGCGTTATGCAGCGCAAAGACCATATCGCAAGGAAACCGCGTGAAGAGACCGTCTTCGATCATTCGCGTCGCGCCGCCCAAACCTTCTTCGGCCGGCTGGAAAATCACGTTCAGCGTGCCGTCGAACCTGCTGCGGGTCGCGAGGTGGTGGGCGGCGGCCAGCAGGATCGCCGTGTGGCCGTCGTGGCCGCACGCGTGCATCGTGCGCTCGACCGTGCTGGCATAAGGCAGACCGCTTTCTTCCTGAATCGGCAGTGCGTCCATGTCGGCACGCAAGCCGATCCTGCGCTCCGACGTGCCGCGGCGGATCTGCCCCACCAAACCGGTCCCGCCGATGCCAACCGTGACCTCATAGCCCCAGTCGCTCAGCTTGCGCGCGACGAGATCTGCCGTCCGGGTCTCGGCGAAACCGAGTTCGGGGTGCGCATGGATATCGCGGCGCACCGAGATGAACTGTTGTTCCGACTCGCGAAGATCCGCGAGTAGTTGTGCATATTCCTGCGTCATGTGTGCTCCGTAGCTGGCTGTTATCAGCCGTCGGGACAGAGCGTAGAGACACGTGACAAAAATAAAAAAGCACAAATTGTGATGCGCATAACCAGTGGTAATATCCCCCGCATTATGAAAATTCATCATTTGCGGGCGCTGGTGGCTGTCTCGTTGACGGGCAGCATCAAAAGCGCGGCCGTGTCGCTGCACGTCAGTCAGCCGGCCATCACCAAAGCGATCCGGGAACTGGAGGACCAGTTCGGCGTGCAATTGCTTGAACGCAAACAGTGGGGTGTCGTGCCGACGGCGGAGGGTGCTGCGCTGCTGAAACGAGCACACACCGTGGTGCGCGAGATGGAGCGCGCTGAAGAGGACATGGCGCATCTGAAGGGGCTGCGCGACGGTCACCTGGTGATCGGCGTCACGCCGATCACGGGCACGGCGGGCTTGACCCAGGCGTTCGTCGAGTTCCGCAAACGCTGGCCAAGAGTCACGCTGGAGTTCCGCGAGCTGGGTTTCAATCAGCTCGGCGAGCAACTGCAGAACCGCACGCTCGATCTCGCCTTCACCGCGTTTGCCAAGCCACTCCCCGATTCAGGCGATGCGAAGGAACTGTTCTCGTTCGACACCGTTTTCGTAACGCGCGCCGCCGGCATCTATGCGGGCGCCAATTCGCTCGAAGCGTTGAGCGACGCCGAATGGATCCACACCGATGTCACCGAGAATCACCCGACATTCATCCGTGAAATGTATGGGCGAGCGGGTCTGTTGGCGCCGCATTGCATCACGCGCTGTACGTCGTACGCGCTGTTTTACAGCCTGACAGTGAATACGGATTCGGTGTTCGTGTGGACCCAGCATTCGCTAGCCGAAACGGAACTCGGCCGTACGTTCGTGAAGTTGCCGCTGCCCGAGACGCCGCCGCCTTTACGGCTTTATCTGCTGACGCCGCCCGGTTTGCAGTTGACGCGGCCAGCCGAATATTTTCTCGACTGCATTCTGAGCGGGACCGCCGCGAAAAAGCGTGATGCTTCTGTTGAAGGAATCCGGTAAAAAAGGCTGGGGGACGAGCGCACCGCAGGGTATCGTATGCCTAACGACGAGACTTAAGAGCCACCATGCGATGCACGATCGTTCATGAGTTCGATAACGGCGACGGAAGTGTGGCAAAGCGGGTTGAGGTCATGCGGCTGGACAGGCCCATCGACGATCAGACATCCGCAGACGTGGGATTGTCACTCAGTGAAGGCCTGTCTTTGCTCAATTGTGTGCAGCAGAAGTTCGTTGTCGGGCAGATCGAACGTCTTTGCGCCTCGCGTAGATTCTGTGTGGATTGTGGCGTCCCCGTCGTCTGCAAGATAATCATTGCCCGGAGCTGAAGACCGCGTCAGGAAAGGTTTACTATCGCCGCGAACGATGGAAGGCCTGTAATTGCGGTGCGGACAGCTGTAGATATGTTTCTCCGCTCAAGGACTACCTGACGGAGGCAAGTACCGGTGAACTGAGATGGCTGGAGCTTGGCGCCACGATGCCCTAATCGGCCGGCCAAGGCCGTCATGGACCTTCTGCTACCTACCTCGGGTCGCGACAATCACGCACAGCCGTGCGTCGGTCGTGCAAGACCGAATACCGACTTAATTTTGTCGAAATTGCGCGTATAAAAATGTCAACTCGCGTTTTCAAGTGTGACGCCGGCTTTGCGCATCGGGTTAACGCCTAACAGCGGTCTGGGTAAGACGCATGATTTACGCCCTCATTCGAGGCCTCGCGCGATGCCTCGACGATTCGTCGCTATCCGCCCTTCCCTCGCTCTATTACGGCCACCGTTTTCCAGCCGAGGTCATCAGTTGCGCGGGGTGATCGTGACCTACGAGACGTTCCGTTGCTGGCGCGACAAGTTCGTTAATGGCCTTTCTCACCGGGTGAAAGCCGCGCGACGCGAGCCCGGTGGTACGTGGCACCTTGACGAGGTGTTCGTCACCCTACGAGCTCATTCAGATAACGCGTTCGAACACCTGTCCTGATCAGTCGATCCTAAACTGCCCGACCGTGTTCGCCAGTTCATTCGCTTGCGTCTGAAGCGTTGCCGCAGCTGCCGCCGACTCTTCGACCAAAGCCGCGTTCTGTTGAACCATTTCATCGAGTTGCGCGACGGCGCGGTTCACTTCCTGAATGCCGCGCGTCTGTTCATCGGAGGCACCGGAAATTTCGCTCATCATCGTCGTGACGCTATTGACCGAGCTCACGATCTCCTGCATCGTTTCGCCCGCCTGACGCACTTGCGTAGAACCGGACGCCACGCTTTCAACCGTTGCTTCGATCAACACCTTGATTTCCTTCGCAGCTTGCGCGCTCCGTTGTGCGAGGCTGCGCACCTCGCTCGCGACCACCGCGAAACCGCGACCCTGTTCGCCCGCACGCGCGGCTTCTACCGCCGCGTTTAGCGCGAGGATGTTGGTCTGGAATGCGATGCCATCGATCACGCCGATGATGTTGCCGATTTTCCCCGATGCCGATTCGATCTCCTGCATGATGTCGATCACGTCGGAGACCACCGCGCCACCACGGGCGGCGGTGCCTGAAGCCGACGTCGACTTTGCGTTGGCCTGCTTGGCTGCGGTCGCCGACAGCGTGACCGTCGACGTGATTTCCTCGATCGATGCCGCCGTCTGCTCCAGACTCGCGGCGGCGGCTTCGGTGCGTCCGGAAAGATCAACGTTGCCCGTCGCAATTTCCTTGGCGGCGAGGCGAACCGACTCACTAGTCGTGCGAATCTGCTTCATGACGACCAGCAATTTATCGACGAACTGATTGAACGCTTGCGAAATCTGCGCCACCTCGTCGTGCCCATCAGACGGCAAGCGCTGCGTCAGGTCGCCAGAACCGGAACCGATAGCGGTCATCGCGTCCCGCACCGTGGCGAGCCGTTTCAGCGAAATGGTCGTGACTGCGCTCATCACGGCCGCCGCGACTAGCACGATCACCACCAGGCAAATGAGCGCGCTCATCAGTTGCGAATGGATGCTCGCCGTCGCTTCCGCCTCGTCAAGCGCGATGACGGCATGCCAGTCAGTACCGGCAATCGGCGACGCTTTCAAGAGTTTGCTCCTCGCGCCGACTTTCACCCGCAACGGTTCACGCGCGTCGACCAGCGCGGACAGCGACAAATCGGGGCTGAGATCCTTCACGGGCTTGCCAATTAATCTGGCGTCGGCGAGCGCGATGATATTGCCATGGCCGTCGAGCAACATGCCGAAGCTGTGCGGCGTTGGCCGAATCGCGTTCACGTTCGCGCTGACCGTTTCCATACTCACGTTGCCCGCGATCACTTCCTTCACGCCGCCTACTCCTTGCGCGGGCGTTGTAAATGCAACGACCAGTTTTCCGCTCGTCACATCGACGTAAGGCGTCGTCACGATCGCCTTGCCCGCGGCTATGGCTTCCTTGTACCAAGGCCGCACGGTCGGATCGTAATTCGGCGGAATGCCCTCAGGCGCGGAGAACACGGACGTTTTATCGGCGCGGCCGACGAACACGTTTAAAAAGCCACCGGCATGCGCGATGTCGAGGAACGCGGGCAACGGATCAGCCGATGCGCCTGCTTGTTGCAGCGAGTTGATCATCTGCGCGCGCGTGGCCACCCAGTCATTGATGCCCGCGACATGCCCGGCGGAGACGGACTCGAGGTTAGCGGCGACGGCGTCGTCGCTGAACGATCTTGCGACGTAAAAGTTGAGCGCCGCATTGATCAACAACGCGAGCACGACAATGGTGAGGCTGGCGGCGAGAATTCGCGCGCGAATCGATGTGAACATAGGGTAGGCAGTTAAGGAAAGGATGACATTCTTAACGGCTCTTGCGATCGACTTCTGAAGCTCGATCTTGCCTTCGCAATGCGGATACGCAACAAAAGTTCCCCCCATGCACCGGGCAGGTCGCCCTCGCTCGACTTCTGCGGAGCAACGAAACAGATCGCCTCTTCGAACATCATACGAAACTAAACGGGTGACCCTCGAGAATCTCTGGCTCAAATGCAAGGCCCACTGCGCGAGTGGTACTCGAATGGCTCCAACTCGGGATGCACCAAAATGGCGATGCTGAACCCTGCGGCATCTCGAAGACATGATGGCTGAGCGCGGCGTTTCGGTCGATCATTCGACTGTGCACCGCTGGACCATCAAGCTGTTGCCGGTGCTGGAGAAAGCGTTTCGCCACCGCAAGCGGCCGGTTGGTAAGAGCTGGCGGATGGACGACACGTACATTCGCGTCAAAGGGGAATGGTGCTATCTCTATCGGGCCGTCGACAGGGACGGCAACACCATTGACTTTCTGCTACGCGCCCATCGGGACAAGACTGCGGCCTGGCGTTACTTTGAGAAATCAATTGCCCAGAACGGTGTACCCGAGACGGTAACCATCGACAAAAGCGGCGCCAATCTCGCCGCGCTCGAAACAATCAATGCCGATCTCGACGCGCCCATCGAGATCCGCCAGTCCAAATATCTCAATAACCTGGTCGAGCAGGACCATCGGGCGATCAAGCGACGCACGCGGCCCATGCTGGGGTTCAAGACTTTTCGCTGTGCCCGGATCCTTCTGGCCGGCATTGAGAATATGCACATGATCGCGAAAGGACAGATGAAGTGTGCTCGCGGAACCCATCCGTCCGCCGCTGGTCAATTCTACGACCTCGCAATATAAGCGGTACTTCGCATTTGGATCTCATTCGCCCGTCAATCCTTACCGCGACAAAGCCGTTTTTTTTCCCGATCTGAGACGCAATGCGTTCAGCCCACGGATTTCTTTGATCGATTGTCAGTTCAACGCCCTCAGCTTTGCTTACTGCGATCGCGACCATTTCCAGTGTTCGACTGTTGGGCGGTATTGCGAGAAATGGGTTTCTGACGACATTCCATGTCTTCATGTACGTCAGAGCCGGAGGAATTTTAAGTTCGTACATCGCCAGCGACATCAACAGGAGTTGCTGTGGCTCGCTAAAGTTCTCGAAATTCGGCGGCTCGCCGCGCAACTGATGACAGATCGCAAGCGCCAGACCGGCTACTTCCGCTTGGCTTGGCCGATCCAGACGGCTGAAGGTCAGCTTCGCCGCAACTGCATTGTTTGCCGCTTTAACCTCGCGTCACGGCGCGCGTACCATCGCCAAGCCAGTACCAGTACCGCCGCGATAAAGAGGACTGTCAGCGGACGCATCTCATTTTCCTTGGTCAGTCACTCAGCCAGTTGTCGAGCTTGACACCCGGATAGCTGGTGAAGTCCTTCGTGTTGTTTGTGACAAGCACCACGTCGAGCGCAACTGCATGTGCGGCGATCAACTTGTCTAGGTGGTCCTTCTTGCGCTCCCGCGTAGCTCCACGAATCGGACCATAGGCTACAGCCGCCGCGACATCAAACGGAGCAACCGGAATGTCCTCAATCAACGCGGCGAGGTTCCGTCGCTCTTTCGCCCGGTTGTCAGAAACCACGACACCGTATTCAAGCTCGGCATATGTGATAGCGGACATCACCACGTCACCGACGAAGCACTCCGCGAAACGCTTTGCAACCTGCTCAGGCTGGTTCTTCATCAGGTAGATACACATATTGGTATCGAGCATGAAGCGCGGCATTAAAAGCCCTCACGTTCAGCTTGTTCCTGCTCGCCACGCCCCTCAGCCATGAAGTCGGGACCAAACTTGGCGAACTTCTTGAGCACGCCCGTCAGCGGTCGGCGGGCGGGGCGAATACGGATTTCGTCACCTACGCGCTCAATTTCCAGTTCAACATCGCTGCGTTCATAGGCAAGATCGGCGGGGATACGTACGGCCTGAGAGTTGCCATTCCTGAAAACCCGGGTGGTCTGCATGTCATCCTCTACTTTGTGTGTACAATGGATGTACTATAGCCCAGTTTTAGCGCAATGTAAATCCGAGTGTGTACATTAAGGCAATGCTCCCAACTGTAAGCGAGCCGGTTCAAGCCCTATTTGTCCGCCTATTTGTCTGGCTGGGGCCGCACCAGATGACCGTGTCAAATGACTCTCACAACACTTCGCAAAACATCTGCCGTAGCTTCTTATCGGACACGGCCAGATCGGGCCGAACGTGCTCCAGTTCCGCATGACCTAAAAGCTGCTGCACCGTTTCGATGTCGTGCCCTTGCGCAATGAGGCTGCCGGCAAACGAACCGCGTCCCGACCGGGATGATCCACCGCGTATCCCCGCGTCCCTTTGGAGCTTTGTGACGTGGGATGGCTGTCAGACGCCGAGTCGTCAACTTGCTCCCCAGCCTCGTTGGTGCGTCTCTTGGTGTTCATCACAAACTTGCGGCCCTTGCCAGCAAGGACCAAGCAACTTTGTCGGGCTAGTCCGCGATATCGCTCTGCGGTTAGCTCGGTTCCCATGTCGCGCGCAATGCGACGGTTCAGATAGCTCTCCAGAGCCGATACCGTTCTTTGATGCGTGAGATAGACGCATCGTTTCCCCCAGTTAGCAACAGTGTTTCGCACTGGTGGAATGCCTGCAAATGCATGGTTAGATCTCTGCGTAGCAGATTGGCAACTGATTCGCTGCCTTTAGACTGGCATATCCTTGGCATCAACAGGGGGTGCCCTCAATAAACGGATTTTTTGATGGCGTTCCGAACGTCGCTGTTCGACCCGAATCGGCCAGTCGAGCGTCGCTTCGCTTACGTCCGTTTTGCGATACCCAACTGACGCTTTGGCTATTCTTTCCTTGATATCACAAGATCCCCGAGTATTTGGACCGTCATTTTGATTTGGAGGTTAGTTCGTCGTTCAAACGTCGTGCTATTGTCGTAAATCAACCTTTTAGATATGTTTTCGACATGAAACTAGCGATACTCGTAGTTGATGGCGTGTTCGACACCGGCCTAACCGTGCTGTTGGACATCTTCTCGACGGCAAACGAGTTGGCGTCCGCCCAAGGGATCGCAGCTCCTTTGTTCAACGTCGAAGTCGTAGGAGTAGGACGTAGCGTCCGGACCGCTCTTGGCTTAACGGCAACAGTCGAGCCCGCAGACCAGGTTCGGAAACCGGACTGGGTGGTCGTGCCGGCGCTCAACGCCAAACAGCCGGAACGATTGATCGAGGCGTTGGCTCGCAAGGACGTTCTTGACGCAATCGCGCACCTTCGCACGTGGCACGCTAGCGGCATTAGCGTTGCTGGAGCCTGCATTGGAACCTTCATGCTCGCCGAAGCAGGTCTACTGAACGATCGGGAAGCGACGACATCCTGGCCCCTCGCTCCCTTGTTTCGTCAACGCTATCCCAGTGTCAAGTTGGACGACTCACGAATGATCGTCGCTGGCGATCGCCTGGTTACCGCCGGAGCGGCTATGGGCCATCTGGATCTCGCACTGTGGCTGGTTCGCCAGGCAAGCCCTGAGATGGCTGCGCTCGTCGCGAAATTGATGGTCATCGACAAACGACCGTCTCAGGCGAAATACATCGTTCCGAATTTTCTTGCTAACGCCGACCCACTGGTCGAGCGTTTTGAACGATGGGCGCGTGCGCATCTTGCGACTGGGTTCTCGCTTCAGGATGCGGCGCGTGCGCTGTCAGTTACGCCCCGTACCCTACAGCGCCGGACCGAGGCGGTACTCGGAAAGTCGCCGCTTGCGTTTTTTCAGGACATGCGTGTAGAGCGCGCACAGCACCTCGTCGCGTTAGGACAAGATCTGGAGACGATCGCAAGCGAGGTTGGTTATGCAGAATCCGCGACCTTGAGAAACCTGTTGCGGCGTCGTACCGGGCGCACCGTGCGAGAGTTGAAGGCCGACCTGCAGTGAATGGTCAGGCTGGCAATGGACATCGATTGTCGTAAACGGGCATATTAATGTCACAAACGACAATAGAACTAATAAGGCGTGCCGCTTAGGATTTGCCTGTCGACCCGACAACAAACCTCTGCGGAGAAATAGTTATGAAAATCTTGGCCATCGGAACGTTAAAGTCTCTCACTCAGGAGCAATCGGACAGAATTTTTCCGGCCGAAGTGCCTGCGACTCTCAAGCTTTATCTGGACGGAAAGATCGAACAGTTCTGGTTGCGTGACGAAATGAAGGGCGCGGTATTTTTGTTGAATGTCGAGTCAGTCGTGGAGGCTGAAGAGCTTCTCGGGGCGCTTCCGTTCACCAAAGAGAATTTGCATACGTTTGATCTGCTGCCGGTAGGGCCGCTGCTCCCGCTCGGCTTTCTCATCAAGTAAGTTACTGATTTTGGCGCCTCCGTTCAGCGAACCTTTTGCTGGACGGAGATATTGCCTGATCCACGTTCACAGCGCTTATAGTCCACGGTCCACAAATGACTGACGTTGGTTTGGGAGACCGTTATGCGCAAGCTAACGAACATTTGGGCGCAAGCCACGAAGGTCCGAAACTGGCCGACCCCAGAATCTCAGCTGGTGCGCCATCCGGCCGCTGGCGATTGCATGAAGCACGAGAGTTTCAGCATGCCGTTGGTGGGATGGGCTTTGCTTTTGATAAACTTTTGTCAAAGCCTAATGAAACCATCCCAAGCAAATCACAAAACTGAGAGCATCAGCAATGCCCATAAGCGTTATACGGAAGCATGCCGCCCGAGCGGCAATATTCCTTTCAGGATTGGTAACAGTGCATCCTGCATTCGCCGATAACAGTTCCTCATATGACGAGTGTTTGCTTGTCGGCCTGCGCGACGCCCGTAGTGAAGTTGCCTCGAACTACATTCAACGGTCATGCTACGCACTGTATAGAAACAGCGAGATGCTGCTGCCCCGTGAGCGGGCTTATCACGAATGCATTCTTCAAAATATGCCTGGAGCTAGAGAGCAATTCGCGATTACGAAGATCAATGCGGTATGCACGCGACGAGGGGGGCTTTGAGAGGGTTAGCCGACGGCGGAAGCGCGATCGCCAATTCGCACGGCTGGGCCCAACTCCGAATATTGTCGACGATGGAGGCTATCTCGCCGAGTGTCCCTTCTTGGCCGAACTCAGAAATCCTTCGCGATATGTTTACATTAAATGATTTACCTGATAACCCGCGTACGCAAGTTTGCGCGGAACCCCTCAATCGTAGACATCTGACAAGTCGACGGGTTCGTCAATATTTATTGCGGATAAACGACTGTCGCAAGACAGGACAAACTTGAGCGCGCCATCCCGAGGCGTGTGGAATAAATCCATCCGTCATTGATTCTGAGCGAACGCCCCGGGGTGCCACAGCAGGATTCTGAAGCCGCGATCCAGTGGGTCGAGAAAGCAATGAAGCTGAATATTCCCGATGCCTACGACCGGATGGGTGTGTATCACCTCAACAGGATGGTCAAGAGCGGTGACGCCACCAGTGCCTACGCTCTCTTCCAGCGAGCGGCAGATATAGGTAGCCCCGCTGCAATGGCGTTCCTTGGCGACAAACTGTCCGGAACATACGATGACCCCGAGGGTGAGTTCTGGGGCAATGTCCCTGTAGCCGTCAAGATGTTGGAGTGTACCTTTGCCCAGGGATATGGCCCCGCCGCATATGATCTGGAATTTATTTATAAAAGAGCCAAAACGGTCGAGGCAAAGACCCGCGCCCTCCAAGTTTTTCACGAAGGCGTGAAGCTCGGTTGCGAGAAGTGCGCAAGCAAGTTATCGATGGAATTCAACGGCATGTATCTCTCCGACGGTACCAACATAGTCGGCCATGTAGACAAGGCTCGTGTCCAACGATACAGCAAGATTGCCGATGTCCTGAAACTCTACGACGGACGCCTGAAACTGCCCAACCTCGACAAGGTGCTCCCGCTGCCGCCTGCGCCGTTGCCCAAGTGGGACGGCAACACACAAACCTTGATTAACGCTGCAAAGGCCGTCACACCTACGCCCAAAGCCCAGCAGGGCGCGGCGCTTCAAGGACGTGAATTCGTCTCGCCCGGGTACGCGGTGCCGCCGCTGGAACAAAGCACGATGGCGATCCTGGGTAACCAGATTGTGCCGCGTGACGGCTATTGGCTTGCTCTTTACGGTCCGGTATCTGCTGCAAAAAACCAGCTGACTCCCGCCCGGCGAAACACGCCTGAGGGCTATCAGGCTGGTGAGCGCTTCGACGCGCCGTCATTCGAATGGCTCACCGCCGACCACGTGCAATGGCACTACCTTGGGGAAGCCTATGTCTTGCCCCCGCAGCGGTACGATTTTCTGAAGCGGATGATCGATACCGGGTTTCTGCGCGAGGTCTCTCAGCAGACTTCGCCTGTCCGGTGCAATGGACAGCAGCGTTGCCCGCGGACCGGAATATGGGAAGGTCGTATAGCCGACGATCATCCGATGGCCACCCTGTACAACCAGTGGGACCGCCAGGCGCTCGTCGAGAAGGATCACGCGTTTCCGCAGCCCACGGCGCAGTTCGTCGACATCGCCGCTCACGACCTGCAATGGACATATCTGGGCAGCCCGAACGCAGAAACTGGCGTTTGGGGTCGTGCGTTTGATCGAATGACCGCCAGCGGGTTTCAGAAACGGCACTGCGTCATGAGCAGGGTATTTATCGTGGAGTGAACCGATGGTTCGTCAGGTTATTGTCGTAGGCGATACGCTTGCCCCGCACGGGGGCACTGTCACGACCGGTTCGAACGCCGACATCCTGGACGGCAAGCCGGTTGCCCGCAAGGGTGACATGGTTGAATGCAAGGAGGACGGAACGCAGACCATAGCAGAAGGTGACGGGAACAGCATGATTGGTGGATCCCCGACTGCCCTGCACGGGCATCGTGCGACGTGCGGGTGCACACTGATAAGCCGTCGTCCGACGCTTACCGTGCCCTGACTTCGTGCTCGACTTGCCGGCGGCAGAAGGTGCGTACGTAAGCGACCAATCCGGAGTAACCGCGCTCTTGCGTTGGAGAAGCGAATTGCGGGCAATTACGAACTACCGTTCGGGCTCGTCTCACGTCCAAGGAGCGCAGCCGGAATACAACCGACGCTCCCTCGCCGACTTGGCCGGCAAGTTATCGATACCCGACACTGGGACGGACAGCCGCAACGTCAGCAACGTGGCTGAGTGCAATCGGCGGCCCGGTCTGGCAACCGAATGACCGCTTCTCCATTAGCGAACTCGCCCTTCCGACGGCGCTGTCACGTTAAAATTATTCGCGGCGCAATAGCGGAAAGGACAAACGCTTGCTCAAAAGACGGACGGACCTTGGGTGGCCTCAGTGAAACGATGCCAGGCGGCAAAGCGTGTGGCGAGCTGTTTGCGATAGAGTGAGGCGCTTATCAAGTGTCGCTTGAGCGCGAAGTGTTGCCGGATCGGACCGAAGCTCGATAGGAAAGCCTGTGTGCGTTCAGGATCGCGGAAGCCGTATGCGTCGCTCGCGTTCGCGTGTCGGCCGATGACTGTTTTCCGCCCGGTTATTGACCCGCGCGCTGGATTTGACGAAGACGTGCTTGACGTGAGCAAGTTCGGGAATCTCGGCTTTCGCCGCGGGATAGCTGCGCAGCTGGTCGGTCACGATCTTGCGCGGTGTCGCAGCACACGAGGCAAGAACGCGCTTGAAAAACCGCTTCGCTGCAGCCTTGTCGCGGCGCTTCTGCAGCAGGATATCGAGTTCGGCACCATGCTGATCGACGGCGCGTCACAACAGGTATGGCTTGCCGCGCAACGTCACAAATACTTCGTCAAGGTGCCACGTGGTGCCGGGCCTGCGACGCGCCGACTTCACACGGTGTGCGAAGGCAGTACCGAACTTATCGCACCAGCGTCGGACCGTCTCGTAGCTGACGATAATCCCGCGCTCGCACAGCAGTTCTTCGATATCACGCAGGCTGAGCTGAAACCTGAAATACCAGCGTACCGCGCAACTGATGACCGCGGCCGGAAAGCAATGGCCGTGGTAAAGCGATTTTGCATTTTTCATCATTCGATCTTACTCGACCATCTACGCAACGTGACAGTGGCTCTCAAACGCCTTAAAGGTCAGGCGCATCGCCGACAAAGGCGGCCTGCAACAGATCCCTAATCGCCTTCCGCTCGAGCGGGCGCGGATTCCAGTAGGGATTGGCCATTGCCAGATCCGCTGCCTTATCCAGCATTACCTCTTCGAGGCCTAGGTCGCGCAAAGCTAGAGGAGCTCCCATTTGCGCCGCGAACCGATAGAGAGCCATGCCTGGATTACTGTCGCCGAAAAGCTCGCTGATTGGGACGAGAAGTTCCGGAACGGCTTGGCGGTTATAGGCGATGGCGTGGGGCAGAATAATCGCATGAGTTTCGGCATGCGGGAGGTTGAAGCTTCCGCCGAGCGTGTGACACAGCTTATGGTGCAGCGCCATACCCACCTGCCCGAGAACAGTTCCGCATAGCCAGGCACCGTATAGAGTTTCGCCTCTGGCCTCTATGTCATTCGGAGTGACCTTAACCTTCGGCAACGCATCGCGAAATGCGCGCAACCCTTCGATTGCAAGCAGCGTCGAAATCGGCGAGCTGTCACGTGCATAAAGCCCTTCAGCCGCGTGCGCCATTGCATTGAGCGCAGATGTAATAGTCATGCTGATTGGCAGCGTCGTTATTAGTTCTGCATCGTAAAGAATGACTTCGGGTTGAACTTTGGGGGAGCTAACTGTGGTTTTCAGGTCGTTCTTAGTTTGACCCAAAATTGCCGTCGCTTCGCTGCCTGCGTACGTGGTCGGGATAACGATCTGTGGCAAATCGGTTCTGAGAGCGATCGCCTTTGCAAGTCCCGTCGTAGAGCCGCCACCGACCGCAACCAGAACGTCACAGCCGATCTTTTTGGCATATGCCGTTGCCCGTTCGGATATATCGACGGGAGTATGCATGGAAGCCTCGGTAAAGGTGCCCACCGCGGCCGAACCGCAGAGCGCTGCGAATTCTTCTGCCATAGCCGCCTGAGGCGCCGTCGTCACGATCAGCGCTCTCGTGGCACCGAGGGACTCTATTTCTTCCCCCAACATTCGCCTTACGCCAGCCCCGAAGCGGACTCGAACTGCCGCGGTGTTTGCAATGAAACTGTCTTTAAATTGAGACATAGTTAGGGTTCCTATTGATAGATTGAATATTGATGTCGTCCGTTTTTTTCAATATGCTTCTACGCTATGAAGATAGATAGCGAACATTTGGAAATTCTTGCCGCCATTGTCGAGAACGGGGACTGACGGAAGGCGCTGAGGCGATGTGCAAGTCACAACCATCAGTCTCGCGCATCATGACACTTCTCGAACAGCGCATCGGCATGCCTTTGTTCGAACCGGGGCGTCGGCCGCTTCGTCCAACAGAGCTTGGAAGCAGCCTGGCGCGGCTTGGATCCCTTATCCAGGAGGCCAACCAGGAAGCCAGCCTTCTGGTGCGTCGTTTCAAGCAAGGACACGCCGGCCTTTTGCGCGTGGGCGGATCGCCCATCTTCATGAAGGGTGTCATTTCGATGGTGATCGCCGATTTCCAATCGCGCTTTCCCGACATTCATATCGACCAGTCATATGGGTATCTCGAAGCCTTGTCGGTCAGTCTTCGCAACGGTTGCCTCGATCTCGCGATTCTTCCGGTACATCAAGACCAGGTGCCCCCGGACATGACGTTTGTGCCAATTCTGCCCGGGCAGAACGTCATAGTCTGTCGTCCTGACCATCCGTTGACACTTTGCACCGATATCACACCTGCTGACATCGATGGATATAGCTGGATTGCACCGCCCTTGGAGAGTCCGCTATTCCGTGACCTTCAACGAGCCCTGAAGGCGATCGGCACGCAAAACTTTCGGACCAGCTTTTCCGGAGGAACACTCGCGTCTATACAGTCGGTTCTGACGGGATCGGACTTCCTTACGATCTTGCCGGCCTCGGTGGTCTTCCAGACACGACGCACAGTGCCACACAAGATCTTGCCGGTCCACATCGATCATCCGGACCGGAGTCTCGGCTTGCTGACCGTCACAGATCGGCAGGGAACCCCGGCGCTGGGCCAATTCACGGTTCTTGCCAAGAATGCGATTCAACGACTGCAGGAGCGCATGGAACAGGAGCAACGCACGGCTAAACCTTCGGTGTAAACTTCACTTCAACGCGACGTACGTCCGCGGATCGAGCATGGCGATGCGAACGGCGACGCCCAGACCGGTGACATTCGTGATCCTCTCGCGCAAGCGGCCCGCGACGGTCCTCAGACTAGCCTGCGTCCGCTCTCGACCCGGCAATAGCAAGACCTCAACGTTGATTGGCGGCTGATCAACGGGTGCCCCCACACCGATCAGCACGAGATGACATGCGGAGCGATCCACGGCAAGCATGTCGCAGAGAAGTTCGCGCAAGCTCGGCAATCCGTCGATGAGCTTGCCAGATGCAACATCCCAATGCGCAGTGTCTAGATAAATCTTTGTGTTCGGCATTTCAGTCTCTGGAGGGTGCGAGAACGAAATCGAACGGCGCGTGCCAACGGGTATCCGCGTCATCGCTGCGCAAGTACGGGGCGACAAGCGTTCTCTTGACGCCGAAGACCGCATCTGAGTTCAGGTATTGGTCTTCTCCGACGAAGGTATGTGTCACCAACTTCCGGAAGCGAGGCGCCGTGATGATGAAATGCATATGGGCAGGCCTGTAGGGATGGCGTCCAAGGCTCGCGAGCATTTGCCCGACCGGACCGTCATCCGGAATAGGATAGCTGACCGGCTTAATGCCCCGGAAGCGGTATTGCCCGTCTGAGCCGGTAAAGAAGCGGCCCCGGTTGTTCCACTTTGGCTGGATGCCAGGCTGCTGAACGTCGTAGAAGCCGTCTGCGTTATCGGACCAGACGTCGAGACAGGCGTCTTTGATGGGGTTCCCTCCAAGATCAAGAATACGCCCAGAAAACAGGCAGCTTTCTCCCTTGCCATCGAGACTGATGTTGTCGTCCATCTGCCGGATCGGCGCATTGGCCACATGGAAGGGACCCAGTACCGTGCTCTCCGTTGCACCTTCCGGTCTGCGATTGCCGATCGCATCAACCAGCATGGAAAGCCCGAGTACATCCGATAGCAGGATGAACTCCTGCCGCTCCTCCGTACAGATCTGCCCGGTTCTGGTCAGGAAGCCGACGGCATGTTCCCATTCCTCCTGTGTCAGGTTCACGTCCTTGGCAAACGAATGCAGGTGTTTGACGAGGCTTGCCATGATCTCCCGGACCCGTGGATTCGTCTGCACACCCATCCGTGCGTTCACCGCCTCTACGGATGCTGCTTCTGTGAAGTAGCTCACGAACTGTCTTCCTTTTTTTCGGCTCGCCCGCGCGAGTGCATTACGCACGGGCTGATGCAATTCACCTTATCGGTTGGCCCCGTCGTGTACTTCACGCAGGCGATGCCAACGCCGATCGAAATAGATCAGGGTGTCGGCTTCGGGTACGTCGTCGACCGGGGCCGCTTGCCCTTCCAGTAACTCGGCCGCAACGATGATTGCGCCATCGGTCGGCAGGGTGTTCACAATCTTGGCGCGGAACCATGTCCCCACAGTCGAGTATCGCGGTTCCCCGGACGGCAGACGTTCCCACTCGACATCGGGACCAAAACGGTTCGCACCGCTGGTCGCGCCCAGCTTGGCGAGATCGAGATTGCCGAAGCGCAGAAGATGGATCACGACCGACTCAGCGTCCAGCACTGCCTGCGAAGCGGAAGATTTCGATGACAGGGAGAAGGCCACGATCGGGGGCGCAGCGCTCACCGAGATCAGCGAACTGACCGTCAGGGCTACAGGGCGGTCGCCTGGATCAGCAGTGATGATCGCGACCCCTGATGGATGACAGCGAAACGCCTCCTTGAATGCATCACTCAATAGGTCGGGCGTTCTGCAGATTGATAGCAGATCAGACTGGTTCATGATTTGACTCCGACTGGAATATGGCGAGGGCTGCGTCGCCCCCCGCTCAGTTCATCGTTTCTCAACGAGGTCGTAATATTGCCAGGCACGGTCGCTCCACAGGCCACCGATTTCGCGCCCGGCTGAGGTGGCGACGGTCGGCGAATTGGTGATGTGGTTCAAGGCGACCATAATGTCGCGGAAGAAACGCTGGATCGTTCCGTCGCGCAGGCTTGCGCCGCCACCTGCCCGGTACGCGAAATGAGCGGCCTCATCCGCAGCTTCATGAACCTCAGACTTGGCAAGATGAATGAGGCTGAGCTGCCTTGTCGAAACACGGCTGCCGCTCTCGACGGTATTCTCGATGTCCCGCCAGGTTTCCATGGCCAGAGCGCGAGCCGCGCGCACGCGGGCCTCCGCCCTGCTGTAGTCGTACCAGAATTTTTCGCTGTCACCCAGCGCACCGGGACGGCCGGTGCGACTACGCGCGAGTTGTGCGATTTCGTCCAGAATACGACGCGACGCGCCTATGGCCCAGCCCGTGTGCCCCATGGCGGCGATGCCGATAACTCCGAGGCTGAAGAACTCCTTCTGACGCAACGGTTTGGCCGTCTGGATCGGAAAGACCATGTCGCTTTCGATGAACACGTCCTCGGCGGCATAATCGATGGAACCGGTCGCCTTCAACCCAAGGACGTCCCAGCCGGCGAGGCACGTGTGCTCGGCAATCGGTGCATGCGCGCACATGATGATCGGAGTTCCGTGCTCATCCTTGAGCGGTTTGCCCGTCCCATCGTCAACGAAAGCTGCGCTGTGGGAATAGGTCGCGTGGCTAAAGCCCGACCCATAACTCCACTTGCCGTTCAGCCGATAGCCGCCCTCCACTTTCCGAAGCATGCCAAGCGGAGCTCCCTGGCCGGAAAACCGGTTGTCCGTCCCCGGTCCGAACAGTCGCTGGATGGCGCTATCCGGCAGGAAGGCCGCGGACATGCCGCCAATCGCCGCATGAACCATGGACACCCAGCCAGCCGCCCCCGAATGCCAGGTAATTGCCTCGACCAACTCAATCAGCCGGGTGGGTGATAGCTGGGCGCCGCCAAGCGCCTCCGGGACGATCGCATGAGACATACGCAACGAGGCAAGCAACTCGAAACTCGCGGCAGTCAGTTCACCGGCGGCTTCATCCGCGTCGGCGTTTTTGTCGAGAATCGGGCCGATTTCTGCGATTTTTGCAAGCAAGCTGCGATGATCAATGGTTGTGCCCCAATAATTCCGCAGGATGGGCGTGGTGACGTTCATCTCTTTCTCCTCAAGGATAGGGTCAATCGGCGAGAAAGTCGCCGATTTTCATCAGGGTTTCGGGCCGTTCCTGGGCGACAAGATGGCCCGCCCCGGCAACCATCAGCAGACGGGCGTTTCGAAGTGCTTCGATCCAGAGCGGCGCCTGGCTTGCGGGCAGAAGACGGTCTTCCGTACCCCACACTACAAGCGTGGGATTGTGGATTCGCCTCAGGAACCGCCGCAGGTTCGGATGCATCATTCCAAACGCCGCACACAGGAGCCCGACCATGTTGTTCTCGCGGGCCCGCGCAGTGGCGAACTGTTCGGCTGCGTTAGCATCGGAACCGTCGGGGAAATATTTCATGGCGACTCCGACGTCGTGAGCAAGAAAGGATGGAAAGTCCGGCGGCGCAATCGACCTGAGATCGGTTGGCGGATGGGCGGGATCGCCCAATCCCGCGGGAGCGATCAGAACGACCTTGTCAAAACGCTCCCGTGCAATTGCCGCTAGTTCCGTCGCCATCCACCCGCCCATAGAAAATCCGATGAGGTGCGGCCTGGTATCGAAATCCAGCGCATCGAGCAGGTTTAAATAGTGAACGAGCATGTCGCTCATGTCCGCGACGTGCGGTGCGTCGCCTGAATGTCCCATACCGGGGTGGCTGGGGCAGTAGACTCGATACCTGTCCGAAAGGCCGCCAGCAAAGTCGAAGCCTTCTAGCGTCGACGCGCCGTGCAGGTACACGACCGGCTCTCCCTGACCGATAGCCCTGACCACTGTTTTCACCCCGTCGACATCAAATTCCAGCGTTTCGAATTTTGCTGTCGCCATATCTCCTCCTTGGATGTAACCCGAATCTATTTTTTGCTTTGTCTATCATCGTCGTCTTCCGAGCGAAGTAGTAATGCGACTTTACTGGCTCGGGTGGTCGGTCCTTTGACTTCAGTGGACATGCGATTTGACTGAGCGGGACATGGTTGCGGGACCATTGATGAAGGCAGGCGGCGGGGTGTGTTAGTGTGTATCTACACCGGCATTCCAGCCAACCGCCAATGTAGCGGCTGCTGATATGGAGACAGACATGCATCGCGACTGGTCCCCCACCATCACGCGCGCCTCAACCGAAACAATTCCGGCAGAAGACAGGCTCGCCTACTGGGACGAGTACAACGCTAGCGCTCTGGTTGGGTTGCGCACGTCATCACTTGCAGAGGCTGGACTTAACGCACGTCAGACGAATGTTGCCCTTCGCGATTTATATGTGGCGGAGATCGAGGGCAACGACCACGTCATCGAACGCAATCCAGCGCTCGTGCGCCAGTACCCGAAGGAATCTGTTTTCGCATGTCATCTCGCCAAAGGGACCGGGTACCTCGTCCAGAAGGGAGCTACTCTGACAGTTAATGCTGGCGATACCCTCATTTACGACACGCGTTTCCCCTTTACTTATGGCTTTGTTTCGGACATGCGGCAGTTGCTTGTAGAAATACCAGCCGCCAAGCTTACGGAGAACTGGGGATTCGACGGTACGTCGCTCCCGCTGAAAATTGAACCGTCGAATTCATTCGCAAGGGCGCTAAGCGTTGAGCTTCGCAGAGGCCTGGTGGGCTGCTTACGCGAGCCAGACGCCGACTCTGCGACGCGCGTACCTGCACTCACCCACACCGTCGCGAACAGTACGCTGCACGGTGAGGCGTCCCTGGATACCTCGATCTATCACGTTCTGTCCGCCAAGGAATACGTGGCGACCCATCTTCGAAGCGCCGATTTGACAACGTCTAAGATCGCCCAACACGTGGGTGTCTCAGTTCGCCATTTAAATCGCCTTTTCGCGCTCGAGGATACGTCGCTGGCCGAGTATGTCTGGGCTCAGCGTGCAGCCTACGCGTACAGGGACCTTCAGGTACTTGCCGACAATGTGACGATAGGTGAAATTGCCTTTAGCTGGGGATTCTCCAGTCATGCACATTTCACGCGCACGATCGTGTCTGAACACGGCTTAACGCCGTCGGAAATACGCGGGCTTAAGCGAAGCACCTGAGTGGTGATAGTTCGCCACAACTTCAGCAGATTTTTCGTCAGAAAAAGCGCCTGGTCAACCCGCCGTTACGGCAACCATCATGAGTAGGTCTCAGTCCGGGCGTTCACTAGCATTCGCCTCAGAATTCCTTTAAGCAATTCCAGTTCATCATCAGAATGAGCGTGCATTACGTCGTCTAGTGCCTCCACGAACATGCAGGGCGCCCTTTCTACGGCGTATTGCCCTCGCGGTCGGCATAAGTCGAACAGCATGGCGGTCCCGAAGATCGGCGTGTAGCGTGACCAATCCAGACGCTTCAAAGCGATCCACCAATCGCGACAACCCGCTTGCATCCAACCTGTGTTCACGCGCAAGTTGAGCGCAATGACTGTCGTCCCCTTTGACTATCGTCAGCAACACAACTGTCTGGCATGTCGTCAACCCAAGTTGGGGAACGGTGCGTCGCGAAATGGCGTCCGTACTTTGGGGGCTTAGCGCACAGCCTCATAGAACTATCCTGCGAACTGATGACGAATGTAAAACGTTCGGTCCCGCATTGAACATCCACCCGGAGTCGAACGGTTCTGTTGCAGTAAGACGGTCCGCTATGATGTGCGGAACGACACGAACGACTGAAAGCGCGATGAAGACGTTGAATCCGGCGGTGGCCCGAGTGCTCAAGCGCCTGCATTATCCGCTCGACGTGATCCTGACTTGCGTGCGCTGGTACGTTGCCTATCCTCTGAGCCTGCGGCATCTCGAAGACATGATGGCTGAGCGCGGCGTTTCGGTCGATCATTCGACTGTGCACCGCTGGACCATCAAGCTGTTGCCGGTGCTCGAGAAAGCGTTTCGCCACCGCAAGCGGCCGGTTGGTAAGAGCTGGCGGATGGACGACACGTACATTCGCGTCAAAGGGGAATGGTGCTATCTCTATCGGGCCGTCGACAGGGACGGCAACACCATTGACTTTCTGCTACGCGCCCATCGAGATCCGCCAGTCCAAATATCTCAATAACCTGATCGAGCAGGACCATCGGGCGATCAAGCGACGCAGGCGGCCCATGCTGGGGTTCAAGACTTTTCGCTGTGCCCGGATCCTTCTGGCCGGCATTGAGGTTATGCACATGATCGCGAAAGGACAGATGAAGTGTGCTCGCGGAACCCATCCGTCCGCCGCTGGTCAATTCTACGACCTCGCAATATAAGCGGTACTTCGCATTTGGATCTCATTCGCCCGTCAATCCTTACCGCGACAAAGCCGTGCTTTTTACCGATCGGGCTCATGCAAGTCTGAGCTGCTGGTTCACTTAAGTTTGAACTATCTGTTCTTGGTTCTTTAACTTTGAACTTCCCGGCTGCTTTTCCAAGGTCAGAAATAGCGCCGCCGCCCGTCATCGACCCGTTTCATCCTTCGGTGCGCTTTGAAGCAGCCGTTCAACGCCGAAAACCCCAGCCTTATCCAGCATCTCGACTAGCCCTTCCGGATAAATAGTCTCGGAGGCGCTAGATAGCTCTTCCCGACTCCACCACTGGTGACCAACCTTCACCTCTCTCTTCCGAAGTCTTTCCAACTATCACGCGAAATGATTTCCGTGTCGGTGCATACGATGGAATACTGCTCGACCGCGATCACGCGCTCGCCATCGGGCAACTGCAAGGGCACTTCGCACCGTCCAACCGGCTCGCTCAACTGCGCCTTGCGAATGCCCGTTTCTTCACGCAGCTTTCGTAATGCCGCGTCCCCAAAAGTTTCGTCGAGCTCCACACCGCCACCCGGCATTGCCCAGTAGGCCTTGCCATCGAGCGCGCCCGAGTTATGCACGAACCGGAATAACAACACGCGCCGCTTTGGCGTGGTGATCAAAAGGCTCGCCGAACGGCGCTCGCGCACCGGATTCACCGATTTTTGGTACAGCGACCGGATACCACCGCTCTCCTTCCGGCTCCGGGTAGAGCCCCACGCGGATGAAACCAAGGGACTCATAGTGGGCACAGAGTTTCGCGTTCTGGACGGCGAAGTCAAGTCGGATAAAGCGCCGGTTCAAGCCGGTCATCTTGCTGGCGCACCAATCAATCATGATGTTCCCGAGCCCGCGTCCGCTAAAACTTTTCCGCACGGAAAGCCCATGCACGTAGCCGGCAATCGGCTTTTGAGGCCCCCAGTGATCGTCGTCCAGGGCGAGGGAGAAGGTTGCGACCGCAGTGCCTTCGAACTCAACGAAACACACGTCTTTTCAGAGATATCGTTCTGCACCCACCTATTGGGAAATCCGTCGCCTTCCTTACCCCATGCATAGTCGACGTGCGCGACCGCTGTTGCGTGTGCGTCGTTCCGGATCTGCGTGAGCGTCGACACATCCGCCAAGCTCGCACTACGAAGGGAGATGTTCACGTTGCGTTCGCCTCAGTAGCTATAGGAGCGAGATGATTTGCAAAGCGCCCTTGCGGTGACCCAACTACCCTTTGAATTGTCGACGATCCTGCCACTGACACGGAACGACCGCTCGTGGCCGATCACGGTCCCATTCTATTTGCATAAAGTGTTCTCAAGCGATCGACTCGCGTCGGGCCGTGTTCGACCCGGAGGGGACAATGAGTGTGCTCTACAACGGACATTCAGGGGAAGTCGGTGCTCGTGCCGCGCCAAGGTGCGTCAGACACCTGAGGGAGCCTTTCCATCTCACGCGCAAGCGCTTCATTTTTTCTTGCAACCCACAGGGAGAGAAGTCCAAGAACTCCAAAGATGATCACCAAGGCTGCGAATTCTGCTGCAAGAACACCGATCGGGGATTTGGGGTGGATTGCCAATCCCACACCCAGCACAAATGGGAAAACGAACAATACCTTGCCAAGCCAGCGCATCCGCTTTCCTGTTGCTAGCAACTTCCGCACTGAAGCGCCGTTCTGCAACGCGAACTGCGCTGGACTCAACCCGCGCGCCTTTGCATTTCGCCAGCTAATGGCTCGAAGCACTCCAACAAATAAAATTCCCACCGCAAGAAATATGTTGTATAGGACGTGCATGGTTCGCGCTTAGATTTTTAGACGGCAATTGGACGAAACCGGAGTTCAAGATTGTCGGCGATTCGCGCCGGCCTGTCGAATGACCGGACCTGGCCGGCCAGCGTCCAATTGCCGACCGGCCTCCCGTCGTTAAACGTCGGCCTGCTCGGCCATCTCGAGCGCGTCGTCATCCTCGATGCCGAGATATCGAACGGTACTTTCCAGCTTCGTATGACCAAGCAGCAACTGAACAGCCCTCAGATTTTTCGTACGTCGGTAAATCAACGACGCTTTTGTGCGGCGCATCGTGTGCGTCCCGTAGGCCGTGTCGTCAAGCCCGATCGATTTGATCCACCGATGGACGATGCGCGCGTATTGACGTGTCGAAAGATGCGGCGAAGCATGGATGCGGCCCGGAAACAGAAAATCGGATGGACACAGGGCTGCCGTTTTGATCCAACTTTCCACGCTGTCGCGGGTCTGCTCGGTGATTTCAAATTGCACCGGTCGCTGAATTTTTTGCTGCATGACTGTAGCCCGTGGCGCCACCCGGTTGCCTAAGCAGACATCACGCACGCGCAACTTGGTCAGATCGCATGCCCGCAACTTGCTGTCGATTGCGAGATTGAACATCGCAAGATCACGGGTCTTCGCTCCCAGTTGCAGTCGAATCCGAATGGTCCAAATTTCCTTTAGCTTCAGCGGCGCCTTCTGCCCAGTGAGCTTGTCCTTATTCCACGGGACGCGCGTCGGGGCGTTGCTGGCATTTGCTTCCATGACGACTCTCCTTTCAGGTGAAGGGAGAGTCAGTGTGCGCCGACTGTCCTGAGGTGAGACCCGACCCTGAGCGCACTTCCAACTTTCTCAAAACTGGTCGTTCGTGGCGTCAATCTGCCTTTCAGCCGTCGAACTCTTCCCATTGGTGAGTACTATCGTTTCGCCGCATGCTTTGCCGCTTTGGGTAGTCTTTGCCAACAGTTCGAAGCGCCCTGTGTATCTCTGACGCTTCAACAAAATACACTTTTTCCAACCTGATTTTATCCGACGCGATGAAGATGCCTGCGAGAGCACCGTCCTCGTACGTTACTGGCATGAATATGAAGCTGTGGACGAACTGATTGCACAGAAACATCAGATCTCGCTGTTCCGAGGTGCTGGCGTCCAGATCGAAGTGCTCGTCTAGGCGATGCCAATTCAGGTAGTCAGTCGTACCTGTACCTGGATGCCGAAGCATGCTGTATGTTTGACGGCGCGTTTCCGGTGATACCTTGAAAGTGTCAAGTAGCTTTCTAATGGCATAGAAACCAATGAATAGCTCACGTTCGATACGTACCATATCGCGTTCGGCGCTTTCCTCTTTGAATCGCCAGCGCTCCAGCCATGCTGCGGTTCGAAGTAGCGGCTCTTTCCAGTAGCGCGATTCAGATATCATCCAGATGCTCACTCTCGGATATCGGCCGTTACAGATGTTGTGTCAAGACTCATCTTTTCCCTCGTCATCTTGCCACGACGAGCATGTAAGGCACCGCTTATATTCTTCAGCGATGACGCTCCCCGGACAGTCCGCTTTGGTACAGTTCTTACGAACTACGCTATGTGTCTGATCACATACGGGGCAGTACAAGTTGGTTGAACCAGGGGCTTTCGGCCTCAAAACGGCTAGCTTATGGTCAAAACCGCCGTCGGTATTGGCGTCGTAAAGACATTCGGGGCAGAGGTACAGGCGCTGCCTCGTGTCGATCCCTAGGTAGGCCTCGACCTTTGCTGGTGGTAGCAACTTGACAACGATTGACGCTTCCCAACAAGTCGTGTTCGTTGCGAACTCGTCCGCCCCAAACTGAGAACTTGGTGCACGACGCAGAAATTCTCGGCGAATCGAAAACCAGCTCTCGTTGGGAAACAGAGCTTTGTGCATGTACAGCGCACTGTCAATCACTTCTGCAACGGGCACGGAAACGTTCTTGCCGGCTGAGTGTATAACTACATTTCGGACCGCCCGTAGATTGTGAAATTTTTCGACGAAGTTTGCGTCGAATGCCTCATCCGCAAATGTGTCGTGCACGCGGATGAGGTCTTGAGCATCGATGGTTCTGAATAGTTCGAAATCAACCGCTCTACCGTCGTATGGCGAGGGCCACCGGGATGGAAAATCTGATATCAAGAGGTATGGAGAAACCTCAACGATCCGTCCTTTGATGATTAGCTCTACGGCCTGTTGCACAATCGTCAGTGCCGTCGTCAGAGTGCGCTTCGCGGCCACCCAGTACGCGTCCAATATTTCTGCCTCGTCGTAGCCGTAATAGTCTGCCTGGTCGAATTCTATAAGGAGATTCGCGGTAGTGTCCCAAGCAAAATTCAAGAGTTCTTTCCCCGACGTGTAGTAATCGGCTGAAGTCGGTACATTCGTAATCATCTCTCTTTCACCTACCAATAGTCTCGTCGTTGTCGAGCTTGGCTCAATTCCAACAATATGTCGCGTCAGACCCGTTGATTGTTAACGATTCAGACGGCGACGTCGAGTGACTGTTTATGGCCGACTGCTGCCCGACGCGGTCGGCCGAAGCCAACCCGAAGCCAACCCGAAGCTAACCTTCGAGCTTGCCGAAAGGAGTCATTCAACTCACTTAAAATCGCTCTGTGCCTTATCGCTTCGGGCCAGGTTCCGGGTTGTCGACATAACCGTCCTTAACAGGGGCTTTGCGCTGCCACCGCGATTCGTTCCAGCGTATCGCCAAGGTGTTGCGCGAAAGCGCGCGCTCGTGCGCTCATATCGCCACGCGATGGATAAACGAGGTAGAGAGCCTGCTGCGTTTCGTCCTGCAAGGGTGGGTGAATCTCGACCAGAGTGCCGGCGGCAAGCGCCTCCACGCACAGATGCGCGGGCAGGGTCACCGCACCCTTACCGCGCATCGCCATTTGCTTTAACAAACCAAAGCTGTTTGCCACGACCCTCGCCTGCGGCGCGCCCGCGGCACGATCGGCGCGGGGGGAAAAAGCGAGCAAGTCGATCTGTGCGAATGAGTCGGGCACTGACATCGCGCGGTCAGCGCGATCACCAATGCCGCGTCTTGCGAGCCATGCCGGGCTGGCGAACGCGGCCATGCGGAAACTGGCGATGCGCCGGGCTACTGCGTCGTTGCCGCCCGGCTTGCCTCCGCGTATTGCGAGATCGAACTTATCACCGACGAAATCCACTACGTCGTTAGTGGCGTACACCTCGACACGCACTCGCGGGTGGCTGTCGAGGAATGAGGCGATGGCATCGGCTAGCACGGTGTCAGGGAAGTCGAGCGGCACAGTCAGGCGGATCGTGCCAGACAGCGTCTCGCCTCGGGTGAGGCCACGTTGCTCAGCGGCGCGCAATGTCGCAATGGCACTCGCAACGCTGGCGTGCCATGCCTCACCTTCTTCTGTAAGTGCAATCCGGCGGGTCGAGCGCCGCAGCAGTCGCACTCCGAGTCGCGCCTCCAATGCTGCAACGCGGGCACTGACGGTCGAGCGCGGCACACCTAGCTCGCGTGCGGCGCCGGCGAACGAGCCGCAATCTACTACAGCTACGAAAGCCAGCGAGCCATTGATATCCATTGTCCATCCTGTTGGCGGGAGCCGACATTCTAGCGGTCTTTTCGAAGGCTCCGCGAAGGCGCAGACTGGCGCTTCTTAATCACACGTCAGGACTTCAATGAAATCCGCCATCTTCACGCCCTCGGTCGTATTATCCTTCGCCAACATACAGACCCGGGTTATCGCCGGTACGGGCGACACAGACACGAGCGGTGTCGATGCTCCATACACTGTGATGGAAATGCGAATCGGAACACACGGCGGCGCACCTGCGCATCGGTCACTGGACGAGGACAAGACCTTCGTGATGCTGGAAGGCTCGCTCGAGTTCCAGATCGGCGAGTCCGTTCAGAACGTCTCCCCAGGAACGGTCGTTACGGTCGCGCGCGGCGACGTGCATGGCTTCAACAATCAGGCGGTCGGCGACGCGCGCCTGCTGCTGATATCCGCGCCGGCAGGTCACGACGTATTCTTTCGCGCGATGGCTGCGCTTCCGACGCCCCACGATATCGAGGCTGTGCAGCGCATCTGCGAACAAAATCGGCAGGTGATCGTTGGTATATGAGCACGGATAGCCGACTAAGGGTATGCGTGTCGTCGATTTAAACGACAACGTTGAAGGTCCGCTCGTGGCCGCGTCGAGGCAATGGGGCCTGCGATCTGCTCGACGAAGACCGGTCAATGAGCGCGAGCGGGCGGGGCTTTGGATACCCGAGTTGGATGGCGGCCTCGACCAGCCGTCCCTGGCCGAAGTCAGGCGTTGCAAGAACGCGCTAGATTTTCTTCGAGAGCCGCTGACCATCACGCATGAAACCTTCTCTCTCATAGAATCGATGCGCCTCGATTCGAACATCGCCGCTGGTCACCTCGGCCTTGACGCAGCCGACACTAACAAACCAGCGATCAGCAGCTTGAATCAACATCTGGCCTATACCGCGGCCGCGATGTTTTTCGTCAACGACGAAACTAGTGATGCGTCCAAGCGACCCAAGCATATGAAACAGCGGAAGCGCGTGTAGGCTCACGCAGCCAACTGCAATATCGTCTTCGCAAGCTACAAGCACGGCATCTGAAGCGCTTTCGACAGAGCTGGATAGATTTTCACGAATTCTTTCGAGTGATATGTCATACCCTAGCTGATGCATTAGCACAGCAATCGCGACACTGTCATTCGGCCCCGCCGCTCGAATTATCACCGTCACATTGCCCTTGCGCTGGTTGGATTGAAGACGCATATTGTCGTCGATTTGGTCTGTTGGGTTGAATGTCTCCTGATGGGCTGGTTGCGGGCAGCAGGCAATTACTCATGGCGTTGTTCGGGACATGCTGGGGCGAGCGGAGAATCCCTGCCACCAGCGGGTCAATTTTTCATACCCTTCCATTAACGAAACGGCTTCAGGTGCCTGCATGAAGCAGGCGAACATTGGCGCGGCGTACAGATCAGCAAGTGTCACATCACCGCCGCTCAGAAACTCACGGTCGCCGGACAGCGCGGTCAGTTCAGATAAACATACAGCGGCACGTGGTAGCGCGACGGCGATCTTATGTTCATCGGCTATCCGGCCTTCGCGAGCTGAAACCACGCGTTCCACGTATATGTCCCAAACGAGTGTTTGGTATGCATAGGCGTCCAGTATCCCAACGATCTGGCTTACCTTCGCGCGGGCCCTCGGATCTGCGGGTCGCAGCTTGCATCCGGGAAATGCATCATCGATGTAGCCGACGATCGCGCCTGTCTCGTAAAGATGGAAATCGCCATGTTCGAAGGCCGGAATGCGGCCGAACGGGTGACGCTTCAGATGCTCCTGCGGAACACCCGTCTCTGCGAAGACATCGACTTCGACCAAGTCATATTTGACCTGTTTCTCTTCCAGCGCAAGCCGGACGATCCGCACATAGACACTCCATGCGGCTCCGTATAGTTTCACCACTTCGGTTGTCGGCATAGCTTCGCTCCAGTTGCGCACGAGGCGCGGATACGACAGTTTTTTTAATGAAGCCTGCGATCTTCAGTTCGGACCTGCCAATCGGTGTTCGCACGCAGCAGGTTTGTCGACGATCTTTGTGCAGAGGGCGAGTGTCTCTTCTGGCCGATCAGTGCCGAACGCGGACGTCGCCCAGTCGACGGCGGATGAACGCGAGCGAGTGGAACTGTGCTGGTGGACTGCTGTGCAACAACGGGGAGTTCCGTCTGCTACTGATCGCCGACAGCAGGGTAGAAATCCATATCTGACAGGCCTTGCGCCTTCATTACCCCCTTGAACTATCGCAGCCCGAAGCGGCCCGGCAAAACGTACTTTGTGCGGCCGGTTCGATTTAACTCCATCATTAGCGTTCACACGTGGCTGCCCGTAAGTTTTCTGAAAACGGCCGAGCGTTGCCGGGACACCTTTTGGAATGACTCGTGAGCTGGTTGCGCATCGATCGCTATGTTACTGGACAGCAGATTCAGTCCGCGACACAGCTCGATGAAACGACGGCACACGTTACGAAAGGCTGGCCAGTTGCCGCGACGAAAGTCGGCGATCGTCCTGAAGTCGAAAGCTAGACGCCCGGTCACCCACATCATCTCGACGTTGCGCTGGCACTCGCGCTCAAGACGCCGTCTGAAGGGTATCCGGTTCACATATCCGTAGATAAAGATCTTGAGCATCGCTCCCGAAGCGCCTTTGATCCGCACCGTCGACAGACGTTCTAATGTCAATTGATTGACGCACCACATCGCGGCAAACGCCCCTCACATTCGTGGCTGTTGGTAGGGAAGCGACTGGGTTGGTCCTACGCCTGACAGCGCCACTGCATCCCATACCGGACGGATCTGGGCAGCAAAGAAAAGTTCGACTGGCTTGCCCTGGACGGTGCCGCCCGATAGCGATAAGCCGGCAGACGAAGCAGCCGCACTCGTCGATCTGCCCACCACCGCTACGCGCGGCGCGTGGCAGATCCAATACCGCTGGCTCGAAACCGGCGCAGACCGACACACCGGCGACGCCCCGCTTGTTGTATTCCTGCGCGAAGGACTCGGCTCGATTGCAATGCGGCGCGATAGGCCGCAGACCTTATCGAAAGGCTCCGCATGCGCGGTCTGGTCTATTCACGCCTCGGCTAGGGATGCTCGACCCCGTGCCGACCCGGCGAGCACTCGCCAGCGGACTATCTGAACACACACGCGACGTTCTACCGGCGCTGCTTGACGCGCTCTGCGTTGACACGAGCTAACGCCGGAGCATGTGGGTGATCGGCCATAGCGACGGCGGCTCGATCTCGTTGCTATATGCCGCCGTATCCGGATGCATTGGCGGGCCCCGTGGCGATGGCGCCGCATGTGTTCGTCGAGCACATGGCGCTCGATGGCTTGCACAAACGCCAATTGCGAAGCCGCTGCTCGCGGGGCAAGGCCACGACGATCGCGACGGCACGATGGCGCGGAGCGATACGATTGCGCAGCAGGTGCCGCAAGCGCAGATGGCAAACCGGGATGCGTGCGGTCACTCGCCGCACTTCGATGCGCCGCATGCGTTGAACGACACAAGCACAGCATTCGTCGCGAGTCGCGTTGGTACGTGTCGGCGTGAGGCCGAGTTTCCAAGCCGCGCGCGAGACCCCCCGCCTAGAATCCCGCCTCGCGCTGCACGACCGCCACCAGCGCGCGAACCCAGCGCCCCGCGTAGCTCTCGCGCCCCGCCCCGAGCGTCGCCGTCCCGGTCAGCTCACGGCTCAGGGTCCGCTCGCCGTCGCATGCGCCGATCCGCACGCGCCAGATCGCCTGCAACGGCACCACCTGATGGGTCTTCGCGTCCTGTTCGGCCGGAATCGGCCCGCCGTACACACTTGCCACCGACGGCGCGTCGAGCGTACTGACGTTGACCTTGTCGATCGCCAGCACCTTGCATTGAACCGGCCGCATTTCCGCCAGCGACGCGACGAAAGTCGCGCGCTCGCCGGCCGCGACGCGCGACACGTCGTTCTCGTCCACGAAGACGTCGCCCTTGATGCCGGCCGGCCCGATCACGTCGAACAGATGCTCGCCGCGCGGCACCCACGTCCCGGCTGCGAGCGCGTCGCCGGGCACGTCGAGCGTACCGGCGAACGGCGCGCGAATCGTCAGCTGACCGATTTCCGCCTGCAGACCAGCCACCGTCTGCCGCGCTGCGTCCCAGCGCTTCCTCAGCGCGACGCCCTGCTCGCGCAGACGGTCGTCGAAGGCCTGCTGTTCGACCTGCCAGCGCAAAAGCGCCTCGTCGGCCTGCGCCGCCTTCAGCCGGTATCCGAGATCGGGTGACACCACCACGCCGAGCACTTCGCCGGCCTGCACCGGCTGACCGGCGTGGGCCGGCGGCGGCGCATCCGCCAGATAACCGGCTTCGACCGCATACAGGCCTTGCGCCTGCTGAGGCCCGAACACTGCGGGCGCGCTCACGCCCGCATGCCACGGCAGCACGATCAGCCCGAACAGCAACGCGCCGAGCAATGCGGTGCGCTTCGTCTCCTTGCGCCAGTGCAACTCGACGCGTCGCCGCCAGCTGACCGACGCCTCGCGCACCACCGGCCGCACGATGAACCAGCCGAATTCAACGCAGAACAGCGCGATCCCCAGCACCTTGAAAAACGCGTGATAGACGACCAGCGCGATTGAGAAAAACACCCCCAACCGGTACAGCCACGTCGCGAACGAAAAGCCGATCAGGAAGCGCCGCCGTTGCGGCGCGTACGGTTCGGGCTGTGGATCGCCGAAACCGATCAGCCATTCGCGCAGCCACCAGCGGCCGAGCGCGAAGGCGCGGTCGTGCAGGTTCGGCATGTCGAGCCAGTCGGACAGCAGGAAATAGCCATCGAAACGCATGAACGGGCTCGCGTTGATCGCAAGCGTGCCGATCCACGTGGTGGTTGCGAGCAGGAACGCGCCGGCTTTCAGCGGCCCGTCGGGCAGCAGGCTCCACGCGAGCGTCGCGAATGCGGCGAGCGCAATTTCGCTCAGCATGCCGGCCGCGCCGATCCGCAGACGGCGCGCGCGGCCCGGCACTTTCCACGCTTCGGTGGTGTCGGTGTACAGCACCGGCAGCATCACGAGAAACGCGACGCCCATGGTCGGCACGCGGCACCCGTAGCGCTGGGCGGTAAACGCATGCGCGAATTCGTGCAGCACCTTCGCGCAGCCGAGCGCGATCCCGACCGCGACGATCCCTTCCAGATCCGCGTAACCATGGAACGTATGCACGAATTCGTCCCAGTGACGCGACACGAGAAACAGCCCGGTCACCGCGCAACTCGCGACCACCGTCCAGAATGCCGGCAGATACGCGAACGACGCAAACCTCGCAGCGCGCCGCAGAAACGGCATCGGATGCCACAGCGGAATCCGGATCATCAGGTAATGCTTGAGCAGCCACATCGCATGACCGAGCCGCCCGGCGTCGGCATGCGCCTGCAGCCGCGCGGTGTCGGCGGCGCTGCGCGCGACCAGCAGGTTCTGCTGGCTCAGCATCCGGAGCAGCGCTTCCATATCGGCCAGCGTGACGTTCAGCGTGGTGTCGCGATTCACGCTTGCGACGATCGCTTCAGGGTCGTCGAGCGACCAGCGCGACAGCAGTTCGAACGCGGGCCAGCCGAGCTGGAAGAAGCGGTTTGAGGCCGGGTCGTGCAGCATCCACGTCGGCGCGCCTTCGGCCGACGCCGTGCCGGCCGTCAGCGTCAATTCCTGGCGAAGTTGCGGGAGTCGCGGCAGTCGGGACATTGTGCGTTACCAGCCGAGCCATTGACGCGCGAGCGTCAGCGGGCGGCGCAGCACGTAATACGCGAGCGGCACCCAGTTGCCGTGAATCCGGGCGCTGCCCATCGCACCGAGCTGGGGTTGCGCGTTCGCGGCGGCGTCGTTGAAGGTCGCTTTGACGCGATACGCGAGCACGCCGTCGGGCGTCGGCTCGGCGCGATAGGCGACGGTGTCGATGCGCGCTTCGTAGGTGGCAAGCGGCGAACTCTTCGGATACAGCGTGATGGTCTGGCCCGGCCGCACGTCGACATTGTCGGCCACCGGCACATACGCGGTCAGTTCCACATGCGCGGGATCGGCGAGCAGCAGGATCCGTTCGCCGACCGCGACCGCCTTGCCGGTCCATTCGTTCGGATCGGCGAACACGGCGACGCCGGGGCGCGCCGCGCTGACGCGCACGCGCGCCAGTTGCGCGGCGGTGTAGTCGAGTTGCACTTCGCTCTGGTCGAGCTTGCCTTTGCGCTCGGCCATGTCGAGCCGGTTGCGGTCGTCGGTAACGGCGAGTTGCGCGGTCTGCCGGTACTCTTCCTGCGCGGTGTCGAAATCTTTACGGGCGAGCGCATAGCGCGACTGCAACGTGGTCGGGTCGAGTCCGAGCAGCGGCGTGCCGCGCTGCACCGGCTGGTTCGGCTGCACGTACAGACGGTCGATCACACCGTCCAGCGGCGCGCGCACCACGAATGGATCTTTCGGTGTGACTTCGGCGGGCGCGAGCACGGTCAGGCGCATCGGAATCACGCACAGAATCGCGAGGCCGATCAGCACGCGGCGTTGTTGACGGCCCGGCCGCAGCACCGCGCGCGCGCGTTCGAGCCACGACGGCCGTGGCCCGAAGGCTTCGAATGCATGGGCCCAGACCTGGCCGAGTTCGGCGAGCAGCGCGAAGTCGGTCTGCGTCCACGCAATGTCGCGCGCGAACACGAGACCGCCGAGCGAGCCGCCCTGACGATCGAGCAACGGCAACCATAGCCCGTGCTCGGGCCACCACGCATCCCATTCATCGGCGATGGCCGGCGCGTCGGTTTTCAGGTCGGCGGCGGTGAACGCCTGCGGCTGGGTCACTGGCGGCACCTCGGCGCCGGCGGCGGTGCCGCGCGCCAGCGCACGGCACAGGCCGCCGAGCCATTGCACGTAAGGCGCGTTCGGGTCGCTCTGCGGCAGCCCCGACACGGCGGCGACGCTGCCGGGCGCGGTGCCGCGCCACCACGCGGACTGGCGGTACGGAATCAGCGACAGCGTTTCATTGACGATGGTGAAGCCGAGCGTCGCCTCGCTGGTGGCGCTGCGCGCGCGCGACGCGAGTTGCCACAGCAGCGCTAGCTGCTGCGCGTCGATACGCACGTTGGGCGACGCAGCGGATTCCTCCGGTGTAGGCGCGCCGGGCGCGGATTGCATACCACTCGTGCCGCTCATTGCTCTCACCGCGTCGCGAAGGTGGCCCAGCCGCTCATGCCGGGCAGCAGTTCGGGCACGCTGCCGGTGAGCGCGGCCGTCACGTCGACGGTCTGCGTGACCGGATCGACGCGCGCGCCGATTCGCGCGACTTTGGCCGGATAGGTCTTGCCGAGTTCATCCACCTGCACGCTCAGCGCGTGACCCGGCTTCAGCCAGACCAGCCACTTCGACGGCACGATCATTTTCAGTTCGAGATGGCTGGTGTCGACGATCGTGAGCAGCGGCTTGCCGGCTTCGGCAAACTGCTGCGGCGCGGCCGATCGTTTCGACACGCGGCCATCGAACGGCGCAGTGATCACGCATTTGCGCACCGTGGCCTGCATGTACGCGACTTCGGCGTTGCTGGCTTTCAGCTTCGCCGCGGCCTGCTGCACTTCGAGGTCGCCGACCGAATGCAGTTGGGCGAGGCGCTGGTCGACCTGCAGCAGATCGCTCGCGGCGCCCGCCTCGGCCTGCGCCTTGTGCAATTGCGCGGCGTACAGCGAGCAATCGAGCGACACGAGCGTCTGGCCGGCGCGGAACGAGTCGCCGTCGCGCAACGGCAGCGTGGCGATTTTCGCGGCGACTTCGCTCGACAGATCGACCTGATCGCGCGCCACCAGTTGAATACGGATCCGGCTGGCGTCGCCGGACAGATCGGTTTGCGACGCCTGCGCGCTCTGAGCTGCCGGCGCCTGAACGGGCGCCGGGCTCGCGGCCGGAGCCGGCGTCGCACTCCATGCCGGTTGCGCGCCGAATCCCGCCCACGCCAACGCGACCACCATCGTCAGCGCGGATGCGAGACCGCGCGCCGGCGTGACGGTTGCTACCGGTCCTGCACTACCACTGCACCCTGCCGACTGCGACAACGTCATTGCGTCTTGACTCCGTTGACTGCGTTCGAGCCGGCGCCGGCCGTATTGCCCGCACCGTCGCCGTTCGCGTGACCCAACGCGGCCCAGCGCTGCTGCTCGCCGTCGATCGACTGCTGCAGCGACGCCAGATCGTGACCGTTCACGCTGTCCGGCACCGGATCGAGACCCAGCGTCGCCAGCATCTGGCCGTACGCATTTTCGAGTTCGCCGTAGCTCTGATACAGCCGCAGCTCCGACATCATCGCACCGGTCGCGGCGCGGATTTCTTCGAGCTTACCCGAGGCATTTGCCTGCGTCGCGTTGTGCGTGTGTTCGAGAATCTGCTGGTCGACGTCGTTCATCTGTTTAAGCAGATCGAACTGGCGCTGCTTCGCGCTCAGATCGGTGCGCGCGACGTGCACCTGCGTGAGCACCGCCATGCTCAGCGCGAGACGCTGCGTCTTCGCAACTTCGAGTTGTGCGTTCGCCATGCCGCGAATGTTCTTCACGTTCAGCAGGTTCAGCAGGTTCCAGCTCACGCTGATCCCCGCCGCGCGCCAGGCGTTGTACACGAGGAAACTGTTGCTGTCGTAATGGGTGCCGAGGCTGAACTCGATCCCCGGCAGCATCTTCGCCATCGCCTTGTGGGTTTCGTTGACGCTGATCCGCTCGTTGTAACTTGCTTCGACCAGTTCCGGACGACGTTCGAGCGCGGTCTCTTCCATCTGCTCCATCGGCATATCGAAACTCGGCGCCGCGAAGTCTTTCGGCGGTGCCAGCGTGTAGTCCTTGCCCGGCTCCAGATTCATCAGCGACGCGAGACGCGGCTTGGCTTCTTCCAGCTGATCGCGAATCTCTTCGAGCTGGCGCATCAGATCGAGCAGCGCGTGCTGGTAGTTCAGCGTATCGAGCGGCGAGCGCAGGTTTTCGTGCTGCGCCTGACGGGAATCGTTCAGCGCGGTGCGCGCCTGATCCAGCAACGGCCCGATCCGGTCACGCAAACGCTGCGCGCCGGTGGCTTGCCAGTACGCTTCGCGCACCTGCTGCATCATCAGCTGCACGACCTTGCGGCGGCGCTGCTCGAGCACCAGCACATGATCGGCCTGCTCTTTCGCTTCGTAGTAGCTGACGCCGAAATCGAGCAGGTTCCACGAGAACGACAGATCCGCGGTGCGGTCGTTCTTGTCGGTCGAATACGACGGCGCCAACGACTGCTCGTTGGTGAACACGTTGGTCGACGACGACGCCAGTTCGTGATTGCGCGTCGTGTAGCCGGCCTGCGCGGTCAGTTTCGGCAGCAGGTCGAAGTTCGACAGGTCGAGCTGCTTCTGCGCGAGCGCTTCTTCCATCATCTTCAGCCGATGATCGAGGTTGTAGCGGATCGCGCGCGCCATCGCTTCGTCGAGCGTGATCGGACCGGTCACCGGCTGCTGCTGCGCGAACATCGAAGTACGGTCGGTCTGCGCCGTCTGGGTGCGTTCGGCGTCTGTAAACGGCGTGGGTTTGATCGCGCAACCCGACAGCCAGATCACGGCAAGCGACAGCGCCAGCAGCGCGGGACGCGGTGTACGTACCGCTACGGTGGAGGAGTTCACTTCGGCGTCTCTCTTTCGCAAAATTATCGAAGGTAAAGGGGTGAATCGGCGTGAGGTCATACAGGACTCCGCTCGACCGGCACGGCGAGCGGCACGCCGGTGAGCGCGGCGACGGGAGACATCGCCGGCGCGAGCGTGGGCCGGGCAACGTGCAATGCGGCGTGCGCGCGGGCGAACTGTTCGGCCAGCGACGGTTTGGCGAGCGGCGCTTCGGGTGCGTCGCGCAACGCGGCGTGCGGTGCGGTCGATGCATCCGGCGCCTTGATTGCGCCCGCTGGCGGCGTACGCGTCACGCCATGCGCCGGCGCGCGCCCGGCATGGCTCTCGCGGCCGCCGAACTCGACCGTCACATCGCGGCGCGTCTGGTGGCCGGCTGCATCGCGCGTAATTATCGCGATCTGCAGCGCGCGCTGGTCGGCCGGCACCTTGCCGCTCAACGTGCCGCGCACCGGATCAAAATGCAGCCAGCCCGGCAGCGGACGGCCGTCAGCGAGACGCAGTTCGACATGCGTGTCGGCGCCTGCCGGCAGACCGTCGGCGCCGAGCGTGACCGGCAGCGAAATCACGAACGACCCGTTCGGCGCGCTGCGGACCTGCACCGCCTGACGTGGCTGATCGAGCGAAATCCGGCTCACGTCCGGCGTCGGAACCGGCTGCAGCGCTTCGACCGAGGTCTGGCTCAGCGAGCCGTGCCAATGCGTGCCGGCGCCCGTGCCGGAGCCGTTGCTTGCGCCGAGCTCGCCGAAGTCGCCGGTCGAGAAAGTCGAGGTGTGCGGCACAGGAATCGCGCCGAGAGCCGGCGCGTCGGCGAACGCGTCCAGCACGATCAGCGGATTCGAAATGCTGTCGCCGAGATCCAGCGGGAACGTCGTGATTGTGTCCGAAGCGAACCCGATCGGCGACGTGGTGGCCGGGCCGGTCACAGCGTTACCGCCGATGAACAGCGAATGCGGCGGCAGCGTGGTCAGGTTCGCAGGATGCGGCTGGCCGGAAACGCCAACGACCGGCGGCGGCGTAACAGCGGCGGCGACGTTCACGGAGCGGGTCGCGGTCGCACTCTTGTCCCCGATCATGAGCGTGATGCCGATAGTGCGGCTGCTGCCGACGGTCTCGACCGCGGTGTCCGCATACGTGACGGCGGCCAGCGCGGCCTGCCACTGCGATAGCGTCGCGTTGCCGCCGGCCGAGTGCAGCGTCAGCACGCCGGTGCTCGCGTCGTAGCTTGCGCCGATGTCGCCGGTCGCCGCGTTGCCGGTAAACGCCAGCACGTCCTTGCCCGGCGCGAAGCCGGCGCCTATCGACACCTGCGCGGAACTGGGATGCGCGCCGCTGTCGACGTCCCCGATCGTCAGGCCGCTGTCGACCGGGACCGGCGTCGCGCCCGCGCCGCTGGCAGTGAAGGTCGCTGTGTCGCCGCCGCCTGTGACGAGCGTCGGCGTCTGCGTGGTCGCCGTCAGGTCGATCACCCGCGTCGCCGTCACGCTGTTTTTGGTACCGTCGTTAACGCTGAAGCTGATCGTCCGGGTGGCGCCGGCCGGCGCCACTGCGGTATCGACGTAAGTGATCGAATCGAGCGCCGCCTGCCATTGCGCGACCGTGGCATACCCGGACGACGTTAACGTCATCACACCGGTCGACGCGTCGTACGTGCCGACGATATCCCCGGACGCGGCCGACGGGTTGAAGGCCAGCACGTCTTCGCCGGGATGGAAGCCGCCGCTGACCGACACCGCGCCGGACACCAGCGTGGCGCTGTCGATGTCGGTGACGCTCAGACCGCTGTCGATCGTGATCGGCGCCGACGCCGCGTTGTCGCCGGATACGAAGCCCGCTTCGCCCGACGACGACGTAACCACCGGCGACTGTTCGGTTGCCGTCAGGTCGATCGCTTTGGTGCCGATCGCGCTGTCGTTCGTGCCGTCGTTGACGCTGAAGCTGATCGTGCGCTGCGTGGTGTCGGGCGTGATTGCCGTGTCGGTATACGTGATCGCGCGCAGCGCGGCCTGCCATTGCGCGAGCGTCGCCGAATTGCCCGACGAGGTTAGCGTCATCACACCGCTCGTTGCGTCGTACGATCCGGTGATGTTGCCGAACGTCGCGGTGTCGTTATGACTGTCGAACGCCAGCTGATCTTCGCCTGCGTGGAAGCCGGCAGTGATCGCTACCGTGGCCGATGCGAGCGTGGTGTTATCAGCGTCCGCCACGGTAATCCCGCCGTCGACCACCACCGTCGTCGTTACGTTGTCGCCCTCGACGTACGTCGCATCGCCACCCGACGTCGCCACGACCGGGCTCTGGTCGACCGCGCCCACGGTGATGTCGCGGGTCAAAGCGGTACTGATCTGCGTGCCGTCGGTGATCGAGAGGCTGACCGTACGCGTCGCCGTATTCGGCGTCGTGGCGGTATCGGTGTACATCACGGCGCGCAGCGCGGCGTCCCATTGCCCGTCGGTCGCGGTGCCGCTGGCAGAAAACAGCGTCAACGTGCCGGTCAGCGCGTTGTAGTTACCGCTGATGTCGCCCATCGTCAGGCCGTCGTTGGTGAACAGCAGCACGTCCTCGCCGGAATGGAGGTTCGTGGTGATCGACACCGTCGCCTGGAGAAGCGTATTGCCCAGCGGGTCGGACACGCTGATACCGCCGTCCACCGTGACCGGCGTGCCGGGGACGTTGTCGCCGGCGACAAACGCGGCGTCACCGGTGCTGGTGGTCGACACCTGCGGCGCGGAACTGACCACGTCGATTTCGTACGACAGCGTGTTGCTGCTCTTCACACCGTCCGAGGTCACGACCGACAGCGTACGCGCGCCGAGCGGCACACCCGCAGCAGCCGAAAACTGTACGTTGTCGACGATCGCCTGCCAGTTCGCCAGGGTCATCGAACCGGTGCGGGTAACCGTCAGGATGCCCGCCGTCGAGTCGTACGTGATGTTGAAGTTGCTGCTCATCGTCGCCGCGTTGAAGTTCAGGCTCAACTGGTCGCCGCTCTGGAAACCGGCCGCGAACTGGACCGTCAACGACGCCATGGTCGTGCTGTCCGTATCGCTCAGCGTGATGCCGGCGTCGACGGTGTGCGCGGCGCTGCCCGGCAGATAGGTCGAATTGCCGCCGCCCGCGGCGCCCAGCACCGGGCTCTGGTCGGTGCCCGTGACCGATACGGCCCTGGTGCTGGCGAGGCTGTCCATCCTGCCGTCGTTGACGGTGAAACTGATCGTGCGCAGCGCCGTGTCCGGCGTGATCGCCGTGTCCGTGTACGTCACCGTGCGCAGCGCGGCCTGCCATTGCGCGAGCGTCGCGTTGCCGGTCAGCGTCAGCCTGCCGGTGGTCGCATCGAACGACGCGCTGATGTTGCCGAACGTGCCTGGATCGGTGTTGTTGAAGGCCAGCACATCCTCGCCGGGCAGGTAGTTGCCGCTGATGGCTACCACCGCGGACGTCAGCGTCGTGTTGTCGAGATCGCTCACCGTCACACCGGCGTCGACCACCACCGGCGGCGACGTGGCGTTGTCGCTTTCGACGAACGGGGTCGTGCCGCCCGACGTGCCGACCAACGGCCTCTGATCGGTATCGGTCACCGTCACGGTGCGGCTCGCGACAGGGCTGCTGTTGCTGCCGTCGGTAACGGTGAACGAGATCGTGCGGGTCGCGTTGTCCGGTGTGACCGCGGTGTCGTCGTACTGGATCGAGCGCAACGCGGCCTGCCATTGCGCGAGGCTGGCATGCGACGCCGAGGTCAGCGTCAGGACGCCGGTCGACGCGTCGTACGAGCCGGTGATGTCGCCCATGGTCGCCGGATTGGACACGAACAGCAGCACGTCCTCGCCCGCGTGGAAGTTGCCGCTGATATTCACCGTGGCCGACGCGAGCGTCGTGCTGCTGCTGTCGGCCAGCGTGATCGTGCTGTCGAGCGCGACCGGCGTGGACGCCGTGTTGTCGCCCGCGACGAACGACGCGGAACCGGGGTCGACCGTCACGACCGGCACGCCGGTCACGCTCACCGTACGCGACGCTGGCGCGCTGTCGGTCGTGCCGTCGTTCACCACGTACGAAATCGTGCGCGCACCGGCCGTCGCATCCACCCCGCTGGAAAACCTGACATTGTCGAGTTCGGTCATCCATTGCGACACGCTGACGCTGCCGATCGCGGTCAAGGTCAGCTGGCCGGTGCCCGGATTGTACGAACTGGTCACGACGCCGTCGCTGGCGAGCGACAGCACGTCTCCGGTATGGAAGCCGGTGCCAATCGACACCGTAGCCGACGCAAGTGTCGTGTTGTCGAGGTCGCTGATCGTGATGCCGGTGTCGATCGTGGCCGGGGCGGAGCCCGCCGTGTACGCGCTATTGCTGCCCGACAGCGCGAGGACCGGCGTCTGGTCGGTGGCCTGCACGGTGACGTTGCGGGTCGCGGTCGGGCTGCTGTTGGCGCCGTCGTTCACGGTGAATGCGATCGTGCGGCTCGTGCCGCTCGGCGTGACCGCGAGGTTGTCGTACTGGATCGACCTCAACGCGGCCTGCCATTGCGCGAGCGTCGCGTGCGACGCCGAGGTCAGCGTCAGGATGCCGCTCGACGCGTCGTACGAGCCGACGATGTCGCCGGTCGACCCGCTGGCCGTATAGATCAGCAGGTCTTCGCCCGCGTGCAAGTTGCCGGTGATCTGCACCGTGGCGGAGACGAGCGTCGTACTGCTGCCGTCGGCCACCGTGAGCCCGCTGTCGACCGACACCGGTGTCGACGCCGTGTTGTCGCCCGCGATGAACGCGGCCGAGCCGGAATCGGTCGTCACGAGCGGCGCGACGACCACGTTGACGGTGCGCGTCGCCGTGTTGCTGGTTGCCCCGCCGACGTCCTTCACCGAGTACGAGAGCGTGCGCGCGCCGGCCGTCGCATTGATGCTGCTTGAGAACTGGACCTTGTCGAGTTCGGTCATCCATTGCGCGTCGCTGACGCTGCCGGTCGCGGTCAGCGTCAGCGTGGCGGCGCCGCTGTCATAGACGCCGGTCGCAAAGCCGTCGTTGACGAACGTCAGCGTGTCGCCGGTCTGCAAACCGCCGGTGATCTTGATCGTCGCCGACTGCAGCGGGCTGGAATCGCGGTCGGTCACCGTGACGCCGTTGTCGACGGTGGTCGCCGGCGCGCCCGCCACATAGGTGACGCTGCCGCTGGACAGCGTGAGGACCGGTGACTGGTCGGTATCCTGCACGGTCACCGTGCGATTCACCGACGTGCTGCTGCTGATACCGTCGTTGACGACGAACGAGATCGTACGGTTGGCATTGTTCGGCGTGATCGCCGAGTCCGTGTAGGTAATCGAGCGCAGCGCGGCCTGCCATTGAGCGAGCGTCGCGGTACCGCCGGCCGAGTTCAGCGAGAGGATGCCGGTCGTCGCGTTATAGCTGCCGGAAATATTGCCCATCGCCGACGGGTTGTTCGTGAACGACAGGCTGTCTTCGGCTGACACGACATTGTCAATCGTCACGGTGGCCGAGTTCAATGTGCCCTTCTGCGAGTCGCTCACGGTCAGGCCCGGATCGACCAGCACCGGCGTCGATGCGGTGTTGTCACCGGCCACGAACGCCGACGACCCTGAATCCGTGGTCACGACCGGCAACACTGTCACGTTGACGGTTTTGATTGCCGCCGCGCTGGTTTTCGTGCCGTCGGAAGTCTGGAAGGTGATGGTGCGCGAGCCAGCCGTTGTGCCCGCGCCGGCTGAGAACGTGACGGCTTCGAGCGCGTTCTGATATTGCGCGTCGGTGCCCGTGCCGGTCAGCGTCAGGACACCGCCGCTATACGACGCTTCACGGATATTGCCGTAAAGTGCCGAACTCGTATTGGCGAAGCTCAGCGTATCGCCGGTGGCGGCGTTGCTGATTTTCACCGTCGCGCCGGTCTGGCTCGTGGAGTCGCTGTCCGTGAGGGTCACGCCCGTGTCGATAGCCCTGGCGGCGGCGCCAGCGGTGTACGCGGTCGCGCCACCGGTGGTGGTGACGATCGGGGTCTGGTCGACGTCGACGATCGCGATACTGCTCGTTGCGGTGGCGGTCGCCCCGGCACTGTCGGTGATCGAAAAGTTGATTGTGCGGCTGGTGGTGTCCGGCGTGGTCTGCGTGTTGGTAAAGGTGATCGATTCGAGCACGGCCTGCCACTGCGCAATCGTCGCACTGCCGGTCAGCGTCAGCACTCCATTGCTGTAGACCCCTGAGATACCGGAGACGGGCGTGTACAGGAGTTCGTCGCCGGTCTTGAAGTTGGCGATGGAGATGGTGGCGGACTGGGCGGTGGTGGTGCTGGTGTCGGCGAATGCGATGCTGCTGTTCACCACGACCGGCGTTGAGGCCGTGTTGTCGCCGGAGGTGAAAATGGTGGTGGGGGACGATACGGTGAGCGTCGGTCCCGTCGGTACGGAAAGGGTGTAAGCCAGATTGTCGAGCGACGTCGTCAGATTACCGGAGTCGTTCAGGTCGACAAACGTCACTGAGGTGACGTTCCTGAAATTTGCATTGGACGAGAGGTCGACTGTCCCGGTAAAAAACCCTTCGGTCGCAGTCGCAATCTGAACACGCGTGGAGGGGTCGCCGTTTGCTTCGATATACAGGTCGCCGTTAACCGAATCCAGGTCGAAGCTGCTAAGAGTAAATTTTTGACCGCTCGCCATCGTGATGGACATCGTGGTCATCGCGCTGCCGTCGTAGTTGATCTGCAGCACGCCGTCCGTCGACGAGTCGGTAATGTTGGTCGGCCCGAACGGCGCATTCGAATCGTTGAAGGCGCCGGAATTGACCGCCTGGTCCATCGTGTACGTAACACCATCGAGCGTGAAGCTGCTGGCGTTATTCGCGACAAAATTACTGTTGGCAGCCTGGTCGTAGTTCTCGACCGTGACGCCGAGCAACGCATTGAATTGCTGCTCCGCCGCCGCGGATTCGATCACCGCCGTATGCACAGTGCCGACCTGGTATTCGAGCGTCCAGTTGCCGCCAAGCGCGGTCGCGCCGGTCGCATCGGTCGATGCCGCGACGTTCAGGTGCGTCAGCGCCGCGACCTGCTGGACCAGCAACTGGCCGTCCGCGTTTTGCGCGACGTCGCAACCGTAGATAAGAAAATCGCCCCCCGGCTTCATGGCCGCGCCGATCTGCGTGAGTTCGGCGCTGTACGCGGACAGGTCACTCGAATTGAGCCAGGTGGAACCCGCCTGAATTTCGCCGTTCGCACCATGCGAGATCAACTGGATCGAGTCGACGCCCTTGTGCGTTTGAAGGTAGCCCGCAATCTGCGCAAAACCATCGGTGGTCCCGTTCAGCACCACGTATTCCGTGCCGGCCGGCAATCCGGCAATCAGCACCTGATAATTCGGCACGCTGGGGTCGATGAAAACGACCGTATGCGGCGCTGCTTCGGTCGTCGCCGCGGCGCCTGACTGAGTGGCTTTCTGCGTGTCTGTGTTCGGTCTCGCGGCGTCGGTGTTCGGCGCGGCGCTGCTTTGTGCTGCTGTGTCGTTGACTGGCTTGACGGGGCGCACGTGGTGCGGCACATCGTGCTCGGCAATCGTCTTCGGCGCCGCATGCATAGTCGCGTTGGTCGCCACGGCGGCGCCTGCGTGCGTGTCGGCTTCAGCGCCGTGCCCATGCGGATGCGCGGTGATCGCGCTCACCGATGCGTCATAGACGACCCGCGGTTCGAGCGCCATCAGCAACGGCGCCGGCGTGACGGCGATCCGTGTGGATCGGCCGCGCGTGTCGGCGCGGGTGTCGCCGGCATCGCGCATGCCGTCGAAACGTTTGAGAAGTTGCTGGATGATCTTCATGACGCGTGCTCCACCGGGCTGCTGTTGCGCCCTGCTGTTGACCGACTGCTGCTTCGCGATGCTAAGTGCTGCGGGTTTCGTTGTTATTGCCGGGTTGGGAAAATGCCCTGCAGCGCGATGCAGAAGTTCAAACCGAGGTACGGATTGCGCAACGGCACCGGCAAGCCACTGCCGGCCAGACCGATTGGAACTGTCGTCTGCGGGAACGGCACGCTCGCGTTGAATGGCGCCATCGTAGTGGTCGGCGTGCCGGTGTTGTACACCGGAATCGGGTGGCCCGAGTACACGCCCTGCCCGAAAATCGCCGTGGGAGAAGGCGCATCCACGCTATTGGTCGTTGCCGCAGTGCCTGGAATTGCAACCGACGCGGTTAGCGTCATCGGCGGAATCACGGACGGGTGCGTATGCGTCGGCAACTGCGCCGAGGTCATCGTGAACTGTTCCACCCCGGAAGTCTGGCCGGTCACGATCGCCGTCAGCCCCGCGCCCTGGCCGGTGCCCACCGGCGAACGGCTGGCCAGATTCGGCAGGCCGAACGTCGTGCTGCCGTTGCCGCCGTACAGAGTGCCCAGCAGCGTGAACAAAGCCTGATTCTGCTGTATCGGCAGAATCTGTCCCTGACACAGCGCCCATCCATACGGCGCAAAGTCGAAAGCCACCATACGGATCTCGCCCATATACGGATCGCTCATTTACTTCTCCTGAAGGGACAGTAGTTATGTGGGAAACACAGTTCGCGACTGGACACCATCCTCATGCCGGGCCTTGATCCGGAATACCGGACGAAGCGGCCTGCTGGGAATCCTGAATTTTTGCGCGATGGATCACGACACACATCGTGCCGGCGCCCTGCGCCGTGGGACGTGTCGGCGTGGCGAACAGGTCCCATGCCACGCCGTCGGCGCGGCTCACGCGGTAGTTGTCCTGCGGAAGGCGCACGCCGGGCGGCATTTCGAAATGCGCGGAATAGCAGAGGAACCCATCGTCCATCGCGATGCCCTCGGGCGCGGCGATGAGCCGGACTTCGACGGCGCCGGCCTGCTCGCCCGCGAACGTAAATGTGCGGCCGATTGCATCGGTCAACTCGGCATGACTCGGTATTGCTGACACCCCGCTCCCCGGCAGTAAGCCCAAAGCACCGCATTGCGCCGACGCGACCCACGTCATGCCGGCAAGCCGCTGCGTTCGATTTCCCCGATGCTCCGGTTAACGGCTCGAACCGCACCGGACTGAACTGTTTTTTATCTGTCGGCGAAAATTTCCCGCCTGGTCTCTTCTATAAACTTTTTAATGCTGTGCTGACCCGCTTACTACCTGTCGACGGAAACGTCTACGTCATAAGCCCGTCAATCTGGCCGACGCACCGTCGAACGGCGCCGCCTCGCGATGCCACTGCTCGTAAATTCCGTTTTCACCCATCTTCCGGAAACCGAGCCGCTTATAAAGCGACTTCACCGGATTTACTGCTTCCACATAGAGTGTGGCCGGCAAACCACGCGACGCAGCCCGCGCGATCAACGCGTTCATGATCCGCGTGCCGATCTTCGCGCCGCGTTGTGCAGGCATTAGTGCAATGTCGATAATGCGCAATTCAACTTCGCCCCAGTGGTGATAAAGGCGCCCAACCGGTTCACCGCCATTTATCACCACATCGAAACGGGCGCCTGGATAATGGCGCCTGTAATAAGTGTCCTGCAGTTCGAATTGCTCGGCGAGTAGCGTATCGATTTGCGCCACGCCCATGCCGGAGCTGACAAACTCGTCGAAACGCGTGCTGACGAATACCTTACGTAGGAACGTGCGATCCGCAGGCGTCGCGGCGCGCAGAAACAATGCTTCATGCATGTCATCGAGTACGCTTGGGTCGTCTGCCGGAAAGGCGGCTTCGCGGGATACGGTCGATGTAATGCCCATGAAAGCTTGGCGGGAGTAATTGGATAAATATGCGACGGGATCGTAACGGGTTGTGTTTAGCCACGCAATAAATAAATTTAAAGACCGCGAGGAGGGATAACCCGGATTGCATCAGGCCCACTCCGCGAAGCGTACCGACGCGAGTCGGACGCGATAAAAAAGCGTCTAGGCGGACAAAAATAACTGCCGCGAACCCGCCATTAAAAACAGGATTGATGGCAATCTGTTGCCGCCGTGTACGCTACCGATGCGAATTCCAGCATCGTAAGCAGCGCCGCGACGGAGATAATCGTTTCGCATACCGTCCAGGTCTTGAAGGTTTGCGGCACTCATGCCGCAGTACGTTGTCTCGCTTGATAACAGTTTCTATCTCGAGAATCGATTTGCCAGAATTACCTTGAATCTCCCTCAAGTGGACGGCGCGACCTACTCTGCCGCGACCGGCAAATTACTGCAGTTGTGGCGCTGCGTGATTGCGTGCCAGACGCGTTGGAGTCTTCTTTTGAGTTGCGACACCAGGCCCAGGTTAGCTGGGCGCCAGTTTCTTCTGATGGGGCTGTCTATTTGTCTCACAGTTGCCGTAGTCGGCTTAATACGTATCGCCGAGCGGCGTTCCCCGGCCAACAGCCCTGCTTTCTTTACCCGACATGGCTCAAGCATAGCTGTCGCCGGATACGAGCTCGGACGACCCCTCGCATTACCAGAGTGCCCGACGACGGGGGAAACCGGAATGACAAGGACCTACGCGTATGCGATTTCTGCTCGCTGTTTCGAGCACGCGACGCAGACCGATATTGGCAAGCCGTTATCAAAGAAGGAAGCGGTTCTGGTTGAACAACTCGATATCGCAAAGCAGTACGGGGCAGCCAACTGGGCACGTCCTATATGCATCGGGGTGGTCGACGGTAATGTCGAGGCGTTGGAGGTGAGCATTAACGCAAAATCAGTTCGACAACAAACGGCGGTGTCAAAATACAAGTGCAACAGCTTCAGTCAGGATGCGTTGCATGGGAAAAATATACGAACATCTGAGTGACGAAGAGCGCGGCGCGATCTTTGTGATGAAGATGGAGAAACGCAAATCAAGCGAGATTACGCTCGCTTCGCAGCGCTCGCGTCGCACGATCAGTTGGGAGTTGAGGCGCAATAACTGGAGGCCGAAGCATGAGCGCGGTGCGCTGGGGAGGCCTCCGGTTGCGGGTGGATACAATGCAACATCGGCCGGACGCAGGGCAACACAGCTTCACCATAAACCACGTCGTGGGCGCAAGCTCCAGCCTGAAGGAGCCCTGTGGCCTGAAGTGCGTCGGCATCTGGATGAGTGCCACTTTCCTGAACAGATTTCTGCCGAGCTTAAACGTAGCCATCCAGCCGAACCCGCCTTGAACGCCTCACATGAAACCATTTACAACGCCATCTACGCCATGCCACGCGGCGAACTCAAGCGCGAGCTCGTGGGCCTGTTAAGACAGGGGCGTAGCACGCGCAAGCCGCGCACGCGAGGCAAGGACCGGCGCGGCAAACTGGGTCGATATGGCCAGCATTCACATCCGGCCGCCAGAGGCCAATGAGCGGCTGCCAGCCAGACATTGGGAGGGCGATCTGATCAAGGGGGCGGGCAACCGTTCAGCAGTGGGCACACTGATCGATTGCAGCACGCTGTTCGTGATGCTGGTGAAGATGGAAGATAGCACTGCTGAGGCTGCGCCGAAGGATTACAGCGCGGCGTTTGCACCGCTGGATCCGGAACTGCTGAAGACGCTGACCTACGATCAGGGCAAGGAAATGGCGCTACACGGGAAGCTGGCCGAGACAACCGGTATCAAGGGTCCGACTCAATCTTCAACTGCTCTCTGACCCGCTTGAGTTCGCGCATCTGCTAGCGCACACGGGCGATTTTCCCGTAGATGTCGACGGTCTTCACGTCGAAGCCTGTTGGACTAGTCGGGTCTGCCGTTTCAATTACGTCGAGCTATCGCTGCAGGCTTTCCTCAGTCACTCGGTTCGAGGTTGAGGGTGTTCGACGTCAGGTTGATTCCGCTCGTAGTACTCGCTTTCAGGTCGAGACCTTCGGGGAATCAGCCACTGACGCACAATGCGAGTCGACGGCGCAGCGTACAGTCGCGCGATGGATACGCTCAGGCAGGCAGAAAGCAGCAGATAGCCGACGAGAACCGCCAGTTTCTCGTCGCCCGTCACGCTGAGCGGCGAGAAAATCGTCCGCAGCAGGCCGAGCACGATGAGGTGAAACAGGTAGAGTTCATAGCTGAGTCTGCCGAACCCTTCCAGCACTGCGGCTGCGAATGTGCTTCGTCGTGTTGGTGCGTCCGGGCGATCATTCGCAGCGAGCAGCAAAACTGCAGTGCCGAAGGCCATTGCCGTGACACCAAACACGTTGCTTTCGCGGATCGGCCAGAACAGATAGACAAACGTCATGGCCACCGCCGTCGGCCACTTTGACACGCTCCACGTGCGCCCACGCCACGAGGCGCGCCTCGCGAGCAGCGCCGCGCAACATCCGGTGGCGATTGCGTCGAAGCAGGCGAAATACGCGTAAAGATAACCACCCTCGTCGCCTTGATGCAGTAACCGGTAAATCGGGCCGACGACAATGCACACGAGCCAGAAAGCAACGAGCCGCGCCTCCCGGCGAAACGCGAGGCAAAGCAACGGGAACGAGAGGTAAAACACTTCCTCGACCGAAAGCGACCACAACACGCCGAGGGCATAGTTGGTCCATCCGCGCGTGCCGATGAGCAAGTTCATCCAGAATGTCAACGACGCCAGATTCACGAGCCAAAACGAGGCGGGCACGCCCTCCGGTGAATGATTCTGGAAGATAGCTATGCCGGAGATCGCCAGCGCGTTGACAACGAGCAGCAACAGCAACAGGCACGGGATAATGCGCGCGATACGCAAGCCGTAGAACACTCTGACATCGATATGGCAGAGTTTGGGCCAGCGACGAGTTGCGTTTGCGGTGATCAGATAGCCCGAGATTACGAAAAACATCGTGACCCCGTAGTTGCCGTTTCTCACAACTGCCCGAACAGCCTCCCATCCAAATACGCGCGACAGAACCGTGTCGTTCAGCCGATAGGCGATATTGAAGTGGTGAAACAGCACAAGCAGGATCGAGATGCCACGAAGGAAATCGATCTTCCGATTCCGCGTGCCGGCGTCGGTCATGCCGCGCCCGTGGCCCACTGCACAAACGCCATGCCCGCTTCGCGCAAAACGGCCTCCCGCTCGTCCATGCTGACGCCCGGCGCATCGTAGTAGACCGCAACGATCAGTGGCGCGCGCCCGGGCGGGCGCACGAGCGCGTAGTCGTTGGTCTCGCTCTCGACGCTGGTACCGGGCCGGTCGGCCGCCTGCCAGCCGGAGGGCAACACCGCGCGAATCCGGTTAAGCCCCGGCTTGCAGTCGATCATTCCGCGTTCCAGTTGCGCGCGAGAACTGGCGCTCAGGGCATCGCCGAGCAGAAGGTGTCGCGCCGTGATGGTCATGGCCTTCGGCGTCGTGGTGTCGAGCACACCGCGATAGCGGTTCGACTCGGGCTCATATCGGTCCGAGCGCGTGACCGGATCGCCTAGTCCCCGAACGAACCGGGTCAACGCCGCGGGGCCACCGGCGCTGCGCATCAGCAAAATTGCGGCTGTGTTGTCGCTCTCCACCAGCGTCGCCTGGCAAAGCGCGTCGATCGACAACGCACCGCGCGCGACGTTGGCCTTGGTCACGGGCGACGTGAAAATAAGGTCCTTTTCCGTGTAGTGAACGCGTCGATCGAGTTGCTCTTCGCCGCTATCCACGCGTGCCAGTATCTGCGCCACGAGCAAGCCCTTGAACGTGCTGCACATCAGAAAGCGTTCCTCGGCGCGGTGGCTCAGTGTGCGGCCCGAACCGGTATCGATTGCAAACACACCGAGGCGGCCGCCATTACGACGTTCGATGTCGGATAACCGTAAATCGGCTGCCCGCGATGCGGGCGCCACGCCCATACCGACGAGCAGCGGTAATGCAATCAACAGCTTTCGACGCGTGATCGAGTGAGTCAAGGGTAGGTCCAATTAGTCAGAGTGCGGAAACGCCGTGAGCGGGACGAACGTCAAGCCAGCTTGTGGGCCAGCAGAAGGCGACGGATGTTGATCGCGTCGCGCGCAGGGAACGCAGCCGGCCCGGCGTCCAGAAACACCATCGTGACGCTGTCCTGAACCGAGCGCAGCCGCATGATCAGGCAACGTCCGGCGGCGTCGGTAAAACCGGTTTTCGACAAGGCGATGTCCCAGCCCTTCTGCCCGACGAGCGGATTCGTGTTCTGGTACTCGACGAGCTTGTCGTCTATTGGGACGATGCTACGGGTGTCAGTCGTGGCGCGCGCGATCGCCGGATAGCGGGCCGCCGCGTTCACCATGACCGAGACATCGCTTGCTGTCGACGTGTTGAGCGGCGAGAGGCCGGTAGGCTCTTTGATTGTCGTGTGCTTCAGCCCGAGCGTGGCGATCTTGGCACGCATCGCGGCCTGGAACGCCGGGAAGCCGCCTGGATAGTCATGCGCCAGCGCATATGCCGCGCTGTTATTCGACGACATCAAAGCGAGTTGCAGCGCTGCACGGACGGGCAGGCGCGCGCCGGCGGGCAACCCCGTGCGCCCGGACCGCAATGCTTCCGCGTCGCTGGCGTCGATGCGAATGGTCCGGTTCATGTCGGGCCGGGCATCGAGTACGACCATGGCCGTCATCAACTTCGTCAACGATGCGATCGGCACTATATCGTCTGGTCGCTTCTGGAACAGGATCTGCCCGGAGTTGTCGTCGATCACCACGACATGGTTCGAGGCGAGCAACCCGACAGGAGCGATGCCAGCCTCGTCTTGCGACACAGGCGCCTGCCATAGCGTCTGCGCCGTCACGCACAACGTGACGAAGCCGACCGTGATAGCCGCGTACGCGACCCAACGCGGCGAGGACGGGACCGGGTGGCAGAGGCGCTTGATGCGGTCCAGCAAGTGGCCACCGCGTGCCGATTGCGCGACTGGCGAGTATCCGGCACTCGTCGATTGAAGAGCGTCGAGCTGCTCAAGCGCAAGCGCCAAACGTCGCGGGTCGCAAATAAGCGTCCCAGCGATTTGATCAGCAACGCATTCACGCTCAATTCGAATTTGTTGCGACAGCCACCACACGGCCGGATGAAAAAAGAGCAGCGCCTCGATCACGCTTTGCAGCAGGTTGACCAGAAAGTCGGCGCGCTTGATATGCGCGATTTCGTGCGCAAGCAGCGCTTCGAGCAGATCGGGTGGCATGCGCGCCAGCAACGCAACCGGAACGAGCACCAGCGGTCGCCACCAGCCGATCGTCAGCGGGCTTGCGAGATGCGTTGCCACGCACAGCATTACCGGACGCGACAGCCCGCAACGCGCGGCCAGCGCCGAGACGTAGACCTGCCATAGGGCGTGCGGCCAATCGGGAAGCGCGGGGTCGATCCGACGAACCCACAGCAAGCCGGCGGCCAGACGGCAGGACATGGCGGCGACACCGATCAGCCATGCCGCAACCAGCCAAGGCAGGACGTGACCAATCCTAAACGCTCCGCGTGTGTGTTCCGTTGGCACGATCAGAGGATCGGTCGCGTGGAACCAGCCAGATGGCCGCAACGCGGCTTCGATACCCCGGTACACGTCGAGCACTGGTATCGCCAGACACAAAAGAAGCGAAAGGCAGAGCAATACATAGCGAGCTTGCGGGCTGGCGTCTCGCATTAGCCGCAATGAGACGGCCGTTGCCAAGCCGATCAAGGCGCCCTTCCAGGCAAAGTGAATGAGCGCCCACCCTAATACCTGAACAAACGTCCAGGCAAACGGGCTCATCGCTCATCTCCATGGAGAAACTTCCGAATTTCTTCTCGTTCCTCCTGACTAACGTGCTTGCGCAAAGCGGCCATGACGAGTGCCTTGCCCGAACCCGAGAACGCCTTGTGAATCAGTTCCTTCAGCAGACTGGTTTGCAGCAGGTTCTGGCTTTGCGCAGGCGCATAAATGTGAGAACGCTCGCTTTCGTCGCGCGTAAGCAGCCCCTTCGCGTGCATGACCTGCATCTGGCGCAATACGCGGGCGTAGGTAACATCCGCACGTTCCTCATGCATGGCTTGATGGACCCGCTTGACGGTGGCGGGGCTAATCGGCCATAGAACCCGCAGGAGTTCGAGTTCGGCCGCGGTCGGCCTGGTCGCGAGTGTAGCTTTGGTCATGACGGCATCTTCACGCAAAGACGGGATGACATAGAGTAATTTGTCTAGACTTAATTGTCTATATTGGCGTGTTCATTCACCGCGTCGACCGTCCGTTGTCAGTTCACTCGAGCCCGTCTAGAGTTGGATGGGCGGTGTGCGGCCATGCCTTCCAACCCCACATCGTTCCGCAGGAATTGCGCGCCGGTTGCGTGCCGCTCAAACCGTGACCAAACGGATCGGACTCTCACAGCGGGTGAGCCCTTGACGCCGGCGTCGGCGTCGGCAGACCTGAATTTCACCCGGATAATATTGACAATATTTTTACCCGGGTATAAATTGTCGCTCATCCCAGATTCGAGATTCAAGCGGTGTCACACGAGCCTCTCTCTCTATACACATCCTTCGACGGTCATCGACGTATTGCGTCGGGGACATTGGAAACGGTCGCCCTGGCGGTTAAGCAGGCGGTCGAAAGCGGAGCCTTGGGCCCCGTTCTGATTTTCGATGACACAACCGGACGCCCAATAGACATTGATACGAGAGGGTCGGTCCAAGAGACGTTGGCACGTCTCGCCACGCACCCGGCTAAGGCTCTCGATCGTGCCGGGACGGCGCAACCTGGCTGTATACCTGGAACAGGTACCAATTCGACTGAAGCTGACGAGCCTGCAAACCAACCCCGCGGGCGTGGCCGTCCCAAGCTAGGCGTGGTAGCTCGCGAAGTGACCCTGCTGCCACGGCACTGGGAATGGCTGACAGCACAACCGGGCGGTGCATCCGTAGTTCTGCGAAAGCTCGTCGATGAAGCGAGACGAACGCATGGTGAGAAAGACAGGCGTCGTAGAGCGCTGGAATGTGCCTACCATTTCATGTCTGCGATGGGCGGAGACATGTCCGGTTTTGAAGAGGCGACGCGCGTGCTTTTTGCGAATGATCAGTCGCGCTTTCGTGAGCTTGTTGCTACGTGGCCCGAGGACGTGCGCGATCACGCCATCACGCTCGCTTTCGGCCCAACCGCGATGGCCCTCGAACACAACGATAAGAAGACGCCGACTAAAAAATGACCACAATCAACTTGAATTCCGGTGCAACAGCGGCCGTCCTTCATGAAGTCGACTTAGCCGATCTTCCCGTTATTGGAGCGATTCCGCAAGATCTCAACGGTGTACTTGTACGCAACGGGCCCAACCCCTTGCGTGGGCATTTCAAGGGAAACGATGTGTCGGACTGGTGGCCCGAAGATGCGATGCTGCATGGCATCTCGCTGAAGCAAGGCCGCGCGACGAACTACAGAAACCGCTGGGTTCGCACGAAGCGATGGGCAGACGTTTACGATTTCGATGCCTCACCGACACTGCTCAATACAAATCCGAACGTGAATGTGCTTTATCACGCGGGTGAAATATTGGCGTTGGCTGAAGGCGGCCCCCCGCTCGCTATTACGACTGAGCTCGAGACACTCGGCGCGGCCCGTTGTCACCCGGGACTGGCAAACGGCATGACGGCCCATCCGAAAGTTGACCCTCAGACGGGCGAACTAATAAGCTTTCGCGCCGATTGGAAGAAGCCGTTTTTGCGCTATACCGTGACGGACAAGAAAGGCATGCCAAGCGTTGACATCGACATCGAGATGTCGTCGGCCTCAATGATGCACGACATGGCAATCACCGCCACCCGCAGTATCTTTCTAGATCTTAATGTCGGATATGACCTTTCGATGCTATCCCGTGGCCATCGGATGCCACTGCGCTGGCGCGACGACCATAAGGCGAAGCTGGGGATCATTCCTCGCAATGGCGGCGACGTGCGTTGGTTTGAAATCACGCCGTGCTTTATCCAGCACGTGGTAAATGCATACGACGCAGACGAGGCTACAGTTGTTCTGGACGCGGTTCGATATCCACGGTATTTTCGTCTCGAGGAGGATGGCTTGAGGTTCGAGGCCGCCCCACTGGGAGTTCTGTGGCGTTACGTCATCGACCTCGACAGTGGAGCGGTGCTTGAAAAGCAATTGGCGGATATTTGTATCGAGCTGCCTCGTATCAACGAAGGACGGACCGGCCGTCCTTATCGATTTCTCTATGCCGCGGAGCAACCGACAAACACCGAAATTCGCGGTGTCGTCCGCTATGAGCTCGAGTCCGGTTCAATACAGCGATATAGAGTCCCCGAGGGTGATTCAAACAGTGAACCAGTATTCGTAGCGCGTCCTACGTCCTCGGTCGAAGACGATGGTTGGCTGCTCGTCTGTGTCTATCGTCATGCAACCGACACCAGTGATCTAGTAATTCTCGACGGCAAGAATATAGAAAGCACACCTATCGCGACAGTACCGCTGCCTGGACGAATTCCTGCTGGATTTCATGGGGCATGGTTGCCAAAAGACTGCTAAGTCGGCGCGACGGCGTCACTTCTACGACGTATGCTAAGCAGCAGCAAGCGAATTCTTGAATGGAGGCTCACGGAAAAACCGAAATTTTGTACCAAGGATGTCGAGTTCGGCGCCATGCTCGTCCACCACACACCACAGTACGTATGGCTCGCTACGCAGGAGGACGAATCTCGTCGAGGTGCCACGTACTACCGGGCTTGCGCCGCATGGCTTTGATCCGATGAGCAAACCCCCGACCGAACTTTTCGCACCAGCAACGGATCGTCTCGTAGGTCACGATCACCCCGCGCTCGAGAGCAGTTCTTCGTTGCCACGCAAGCTCAACTCGAAGCGGAAATACCAGCGCACGGCGCAGCTGATGACCTCGGCTGGAAAACGGTGACCGTGATGTAAGCGATCTCGATTTCTTCATCACGCTATCTTACGTGAACGGCCGAACAACCTGACAATGCAGTTCGGCGTTCTGCTGGAACTCACTGACCCGACCGAAACCAACGCGCTCCCCGCTCATGACGGCTTTCACAACGGAATGTGTGAGTCTGAAATCTATGACGTTCCAGCACGAGCGTCAAACAATCAGTCGACCAACCCTATTCTGACATTCCTGACAGGGCTTTCCTGACATCAGGATAGGGCATGGTTCAACATGACTATCAAAGGCGGGGTTCGGCGCATGAAGGTGATCTTCGGCATGGTAGTCGAATCGAGTGGATTGCCTCCGATCGCCACAGGGCAAGACTTGGCCAAGAGGAAATACTGTGGACAGGATAGTCCTTTCCAGGCCGAATCAATGCCATGCGGTATTGCAGCGCGGGTGCTCACGGTTGTTTTGCTTTTAACGATAGCCCCGGGGTTTCGCCGACCAGAGTAAGAAGCAGATCCGCAACCAGTCGAACACGGGGCGAACGTTTGACGTCCGGGTGCATCACGAGCCATAACTGCCGAACAGTCGAGCACGCGTGATTTGATAGTAAGCACAACGCTGTGTCATTCGCCGCAAGAAAATTGGGAAGTGCGGCAATCCCCAAACCAACTCGTGCGGCATTGAGCAACGCGCCCAGATCATTGCTCCGGAATACGAAGCGACGGTCCCCGGCAATCTGGTTTAGCCAGCGCTGCTGAGGCACTTGACCAAGATCGTCGTCGTACCCCAGGAATTCCCACTCCGACTCCGGACGATTCGCGTACCCGTAGGCAGCATAGAGGCCATAGCTCGTCTCGCCTATGCATCGCGCGACCAGACCTGGGGCGGTTGGCCTTGACATGCGAATTGCCAGATCGGCCTCGCCTCGAGCCAAATTCGCGTCACGCGATTCGCCAATGACTTCCAGATCAATGTTCATCCACTGGGATCGTATGCCCGCGAGGCGAGGTACCAGCAGATGGCTGGCCAATACAGGCGGAGCAGAGATGCGGACAGTACCCTTCATGGACGACACGCCCACCGCTGCGCGGGAAAAGGCCTGCGCTTCGTCGTCCAAGCGTTTCGCCTGTATCGCCAATGTTTCGCCTTCTGGCGTTAGCGACCAGCCTTTCGGCAAACGATCGAACAGCCTGATCTCCAGCGATTGCTCCAGCGCTTCGACCCGCCTCGCAACTGTCGAGTGCTCAACACCCAGGTTGCGTGCTGCACCCGACAGGCTCCCAACTCGCGCTAATTCGAGGAAATACCGGACATCGTCCCATTGCAGACGCTGATTCTCCGCGAGCGACTTTTCCGTGCTTTTTTGCACACTCATTGCCAATTTATCTGGAATTGTTGAGTCATTTTGCCCAGTGCAAGATGGGCTTGCAAGTTCGATCTTCAGGAGAAGAGTATGACGTCCAAATCCGCACCCGATACATCCTCGTTTTATGCGGCCCAAGTGGTAATCGAGCAATACGGTGACGCTTCGCAATTGAGCCAGCGCGAGGTTGCTCTCCCTGCCCTCGTGGCCGGGGAGGTTCGAATCCGCCACACTGCGATCGGCGTCAATTTCGTCGACATCTACCACCGCACCGGCCTCTATGCCCTGCCAGAGCTGCCCGCAATACTAGGTGTCGAGGGCGCCGGTGTGATTGACGCCGTCGGCCCTGGCGTTGAATCACTGCACCCAGGACAGCGCGTAGGCTATGCAGGCCCACCAACCGGTAGCTACGCCAGCGTCCGCAATATTTCCGCCGACCGCGTTCTTCCGCTGCCCGACGACATCGGTGATGACACCGTGGCTAGTCTTCTGCTACGCGGCATCACAGCCCATATGCTGTGTTCGTATGTTTATCCCGTTAAGGCTGGTGACACCGTATTGGTCCATGCGGCCGCCGGCGGTCTGGGCCTCGTCCTGGTGCAATGGGCCAAGGCGCTGGGCGCCCGTGTCATAGGCACGGTCGGCTCGACGGCGAAAGCGGAATTGGCGAAAAAGCATGGACTTGACGAAGCGATTCTTTATCGTGAACAGGATTTCGTCACCGCGATACAGGTTCTGACTTGCGGGCGCGGGGTCGACTACGCAATTGACGGCATCGGCGGCAAGACTCTCATCGAGACGCTAGGTACAGTACGGCCCTTCGGAATGGTCGCCAGCATCGGTCAGGTCAGTGGAGACTCGGGACCGATCGACCTGTCTCTGCTTGGGCCGAGCCGCTCGGTTGCCCTCTCTCGCCCAAGTGTATTTCGCTTCATATCCGATCCGGCACGTTACCGGGAGGGGGGACTGGCCACGTTCCAGCGATTGCAGAGCGGCATGAGGGCGAACATTGAAACGGTGCTTCCTCTGGCCCAAGCGGCTGAAGCGCAGCGTCGTCTGGAAGCGGGCGAAACCAGCGGCTCGATACTATTGCAGCCCTGATCTGGACGGGAGCCCAAAGGTGCAACATCTCAGGGCAAGCGCGTAACAATCGGAAGTTTTTTTTCGGTTGAACGACTGCTTTCTGCCTCCCCGTGTGTCTGCTCGGTTTGCACACAGGCATCGAGTGGCATTGTCAGGTTGTTAGGTCCTTCACGTAAGGTAGCGTGATGAAGAAATCGAAATCGCTTCATCACGGTTACCGTTTTCCAACCGAGGTCATCAGTTGCGGCGTGCGCTGATATTTCCGTTTCGAGTTTAGCTTGAGTGACAACGAGAAACTGCTCTTCGAGCGCGGGGTGATCGTGACCTACGAGACGATCCGTTGCCGGTGCGAAAAGTTCGGCCAGGGCTTTGCTCATCGGATCAAATCCGTGCGGCGCAAGCCGTTGAGTCACCTGCTGGCCAAGCCGCGCGAGACGATGCTGGTCTGCTGGGCAGTGCCAATGACAAACCGCCGCAACAGAAAGGTAATTAAGAGGTCGGCTGGCTTCACGTTGCCATCAAATTTCGGGCGATCGAGCAATCGGCACAAAAATTCCCTGATCTCTTGGCGCCAAACGGGATGCCTGTAGAAAGACGAAATCGCTTCGGTAAAATGGCTGACATGGCATAGCAAGGGTTCCAACGCGAGCTGCGGTCGAAAACTGGTGTTCGGGTTAGGCAGAAATTTGAAGGTGGTGGCGGTTTAGCTGAGAAGGTTGCTCGTCTAGAGTAACAACCACCCAAACCGAGATCCGCCACCAATGAACAGAGTTACAGAAGAAACGAACGCGGTTTAATCGGAAACGCCCGCTAGCGGTCTTGATGATTTGATCCAGCAAGGCGCGCGGCAGATTGTCCACAAGCGATTGAGGCAGAATTGGCGAGCTTGCTCGAAAGGTTTGACAACGTCAAGACGCTCGATAGAAGGCGAACTTTGATTTGCAACGGCTACCTGCCAGAGCGTGTATTCGTGACAGCGATCGGTCCGGTCACCGTCAAGGTAACGAAGGTGTGCGATTGCCCGGGCACGGGCTTGAAGTTGAATTCGGACATCGCGCCGCCCTATGTTCGAAAGTGACTGCGGGTACCAGCGGTGTTGCCTTGGCTGTACCTTCGTGGCGTCTTGACCGGCGACATGAGCAAGGCGCTGAGCGTGCTGCTTGGTGAAAAAAGGCCAAGGGTCTTTCGCCGATGGTCTGTCAGGTTGATGAGGAGGGGGCGATAGAATGAAGTGATGAAGAAGACAAAATCGCTTTATCAGGGCCACTGCCTCCCTGCCGTAATGACAGCTGTGCGGTTCGCTGGATTTCCGATTCAACCTGAGGTTGCCGACATCGAGGAGTTGTTGCTCGAGAGTGGTGTCGCGGTCACGTACGAACCGATCCGTTGCTCGTGCGGTTCAGTTCCTCGATGTCGCGAAAACGCAACTGGAAGCGAAGATACCAACGCACCGCGCGACTGATGACTTCGGCCGGAAAACGTTGACCATGAAAGAGCGATTTCGATTTCTGCCTCGCCTCTCTTACGTGACTGGCGCAACAACCTGACAATGCCACATGTACCATTCGCGCTCAAAATGTCGTCCGCAGACTTAAGCTCGCGCCGAATAACTGACGAACGCCGAATGTCGTTCCCAAAGGCGAATTTGGATCAGTGGCAGAGGCACCGGACACCCGGCTTTCGTCCAGTTCCACATAGACATCGGTCCGCTTGCTGAGAATATAGTCGGCGATCCCATAAAGTGTCATTAGCTCGCCATTTCGGCCCGGCGCAACATTTTTCGCATGGTCGTAGGCGTAAGATACCGTGAACTTCCAGACCGGAGAAGGCGAATAGCTCGCTCCCAGCCGAATAAACTGGTCGGTCCGGTCATCGGTTTGCGGACCGTACGCGGTCGTTACGTTGTTCATGATATTGGTGTTGGCCAGCGCTTCGGATGTACCCGCCGCTCCTACCTGGAACCCGGCGTCACGCTTCGCATAGATGTAGTACGCAAACAGCGACACGCGACTGAATCCGTATGTAGCGCCCGCCTGGCCTACCACGAGCTTGTGCGATTCGGCGTCCTTCGATTCCTGCGCGAAAATACCTGCCTTTCCGCCATTGAAGTTATAGAAGAGCGCACTGGCGCTCGTGCTGCCGATACTGGCGCTGCCCGGCTGTCCGCCAAACGAATGTTGCAGGTCGACAGAGAAAACACCGAACTGCTTTGCGTAGTCGACGGTATTATCGTAACGGCAGCCAACGAGAAACAACTCCCAGTCCGTTGCAGTTATGTTACCGCCACCAATAGCGTCGAAGACGAATGCATCGAAGCTGAATGCGTCTCCATATTGTCGGCCGAACTTTACCGTCCCATATGCCGGATTGGTTAAACCCATCCAGGCATAGCGACCAAACATCTGACCTTGCTGATCGATTTTCCCGGTCCCGGCGTTGAACCCGTTCTGCAGGTCGAATATCGCATGAGTCCCTCCGCCAAGGTCTTCATCACCACGCAGGCCAAAACGATTGCCACTGATAGCCCCTTCTGAAAGTCCGACGGACGAGCCATGCGCTCCGGTGCCAGTAGGACTGCTTTGGTAACGGATCGCCTCGTCGATGACGCCGTAAAGCGTCACACTGGACTGTGCCATGACGCCACTGCTCAACAGGCATCCCACCAGGATGGCCGATAACTTTGCCTTCATATGTCTCCTTGGTTTTTTTCATCAACGTGTACAGCGGACGAGTCATCCGCCCTCAATATCACGCTTCCGCCCGCCTCCTTGATCCCTGATTAACGAGTCAATTTTTACTTTTAAATTCGCCGTTTAATCTGTGATGCTTAACAATTAGAAAAAAGAGAAACCAAATAAATAGCAACCTTGACGAACGACGACCGCGATCCGTCAACGCATGAACGCATGTGCGGATATGCGAGCTGCCCAAAGACCGCAGTCAATGCAGAACAGAAGCGAAGCTTGGGTTCAGGCGGTTCAGTAATTCCACGACGAAGATTGCGGGCTTCGGGTTGTCGCACCGCATTTTCAAAGGTCACCGGCAAATGTCCGATCCGCTTTGCGGTTGCGCGCCGGGCAACCGCGATTGCAGGGGGTGTCATCGACAGGTGACGTGCCACCGGCCGACGCTCAGGAAATATCAGCACCTTCTGTGAAGAAAGTGCTCGCCAGCCTGTTCTTCTGAACCTTCCCCGTCGTCGTCGTCGGAAGCTCGCTCTCTGAAACGAAACGCAGCTTGCGCGGAACCTTGTAGGCTGCGAGGTTCTGCTTGCAATACTGAACGAGATCGTCATGGGTCACGGTCGTCCCGTCCTTCAACACGACGATTGCTCCAATTTCCTCGTCTTTCACAGCGTCGGGCACGCCCACCACATAGGCCAGATAGACTGACGGATGCGAGGAAAGGACGGCTTCGACATCCGCCGGCGAAACATTGATCCCGCCTGACTTGATCAACTCTTTCAGGCGCCCACGGTAGAAGAGATAGCCGTTGATATCGACGAACCCGAGATCGCCTGTCCTGAAAAAACCCTGCTCGTCAAACGACGCCTTCGATAATTCCTCGTTTTTATAGTACCCATCGCAGACGCGCCCTTTCACGCGAATCTCGCCGATTTCACCAGACGGCAAATCGCGTCCATCCGCCCCGACGATCCTTTGCTCGACACCTGGCAGCGGCTGGCCGCACGACATCACCCGCAGGTTCTCTTCATCCTTGTAGCTGGTGACGTGCGAGTTGCCGTATGTTTCGGTCAATCCGTAGATATTGCAGACCTGGGTGACACCGAACTCGATCACGCGCTGGATCTGTTCAGGCGAACCCAGTGTTCCTCCTTTAATCAGAGACCGGGTGTCGCGCCGCTCGCGATCCGGGTGATCGAAAAGTGCCTGGGCGATGTTGGGCGTACCGTAAAAAACCGTGCAACGCTCCTGCTCGATGAGACGCAAGGCTTCTGCTGCATCGAAAGACTCCTGCAGCACGATGCATCCGCCATGCGTAAGCAGATTCATCATTGAGTTGACACACCCTAGCGCCCAGAACAGGGACACTGCCAACCAGAGTCGGTCACCGGCAATGACCCCTTGCCGTTCGCCGATGTGCCAGCCGTTTACGATCAGATGCTCGTGAGACAACTGGACACCCTTCGGAGCCGACGTCGAACCCGATGTGTAAAGCTGGAACGCAATGGCCTTCTCGTCTACGGCGTCGCCTGCCGCGCGAACGGCTTCGATCGCAGCAGCGTCCGGCTTCGATTTGCTATCGATAAACGGGAGCCAGGCCTCAGGCAAGTCCTCGTCGACACCGATCACCGCCTTGAGTTGACTCCGCACCTCCGGGTCCATTTCATTCAATGCGGCGGCGTAATCGCGCCTGAGATAGCTGCGGGTTGCGACCAGATATTGAGTTTCAGAATTCACCAGAAGGTATGAAAGCTCGCGCGTTGTCGCCCACGAATTCAGCGACACGACCACGCACCCAAGGCTGGCGATCGCCAGCGCGCTAACGATCCATTCTGGCCGGTTGCCCATCAGGACACCCACCTTGTCTCCCGGTTTCACGCCAATCACTGTCAGGCGCGCCGCGAACGTTTCGACCTGCTCTAGCAGATCTCGATAAGTCAAACGCTCACCGCGTCCGACCACGGCTTCCAGATCGCCGTAAAGCGTCTCGAGTTCCCGCATCAGGCGCGGCAAGGTCCGACTGTTAGGGCTGTTGCTCACTTCTCGTCTCCGTTATGGCGCTTACGAACCGCGTTGCTCGGTAGTTCGCATATGTGAATCGTGTTTGCTCTCTAGAACATATGGTGCTACATTTATTTGGCACGGTCAAGAAAGGGGTGGATGCGTGCGCTCCCAAACGCGCTTCTGATGCGCCAAACAGATCGATGATCGATAAATAGAAAGTGCGGTCGGCTTTGAAGCGGCTGCCAGGAGACGGCTATGTCAGTGGTACAGAAATTCCGGGTCAATGACGTGATCGATAACAGACCGTTAGGCCGTTATCAAACGTTTCTGGTGTTCCTTGGCTTTATCACCATCGTGTTTGACGGCTTCGACGCTGTCGTGATGGGATATATCGCTCCCCAGTTGAGAATCGACTGGGGCTTGAGTCACGATGCGATCGGCGCAATCCTGAGCGCGGGCCTGGTCGGGCAGGCAATTGGGGCGATCGTGGGTGGCCCACTCGCCGACCGCTTCGGACGCAAGCCGATCGTCGTGGCTAACGTCCTGTTCTTTGGAATCTGGACACTCGCCACGGCCATGTCTTCCGACGTGCGAGGCATGGTGATCTTCCGTTTTTTGACCGGGCTCGGGCTCGGAGCGGCCATCCCCAATACGAGTACTTTGATCGCGGAATACGCGCCGAAGAGAATGCGCTCGTTTCTCATCACCGTAACACTTTGCGGCTATACAGCGGGTGGCGCAGCGGGCGGCTTCGCCGCAGCCTGGATGATTCCGCACATGGGCTGGAGGAGCGTGGTGATCGCGGCAGGCGTGCTGCCCGTGATCCTTGCGGTCGTCTTGCTGGGCGCCATGCCAGAGTCGCTCAGTTTCCTCGTCGCACGGAACAAATCGCGCGCCGCCATATCGGCAATCATGGCGCGCATCGCGCCTGAACTGGCAGAGGGTTCTTACGAGCTGGTCATTGAGAAACGCACGACGTCTCGTGCGAACTCCATGTGGATCGTCCTCGAAAATGGTTACCGTTTCGGTACGGCCACGCTGTGGGTGGGCTATTTTTGCGTGCTCTTCACCATCTATCTGCTAAGCAGCTGGTTGCCCACACTGGTCAAGGAAGGCGGTGGCTACACCGTTTCCGAGAGTGCGATCGTCATGGCAATGTTCCAGGTCGGGGGTCCTATCGGTTCGCTTGCCATCGGATGGGCGATGGATCGATGGAGCAAACACGTCGTCCTGGCCTGTGTATTCGTCATCGGGGCTTGCAGTGTGGGCGCGATCGGTGGATCTCCGCAGAGTTACCTGCTGCTGTGCGGACTCGCCTTGATAGTCGGCTTTTGCATGAGCGGCGGCAGTGTCGGCATGACGGCGCTCGCGACCGGCTGGTATCCAACCGAAGCGCGCGCCACGGGCTCGAGCTGGATGTTGGGCGTGGGCCGCATCGGCGCAATCCTGAGCGCGATTCTGGGTGGGCAGATGCTGACGCTCGGATGGAATATGGCGGACATCTTCCGTGCATTGATTATTCCCGCAATCGTTGCCGCGATCGCCATTCTTGCTCATAAGCGTTGCAGGGTTCCCTCTGGAGCCGCCAACCCTCTCTCTGCCGCCGCGCTCAACGTAGATGCTTCGGACTAGACGTACATCAACCCAAGGATTAGTCATGTCGTGCATGCCTCCTCACGCCGAGATCACGCGTGTTATCAACTGCCAGAACCAGCTTGGTGAAGGTCCGATATGGAGCCCGCTTCACCAGAAGTTGTGGTGGGTCGACGTCAGCACGCCGACGCTTTGGCGATTCGATCCGTTGAGCGGAGCAACCGATCGGTGGCCGTTGCCGAAGCCTCCGGCCGTGATCGCACTCCGGCAAAGCGGCGGCCTGCTGCTGCTTTTTCGAAGGGGCCATCTATTGCTCGACCAGCTTGTGCCGGGCGATACGATTCCCGAACCGCTTCCGCTCGATCTGGAGAACGATCGGCTGAACGACGGCAGAGTCGATGCCGCAGGAAGGTTGTGGGTGGGCAGCCTCGCGCGCGACCTTCGATCACCTGTGGGAAAGCTTTACCTTTTCGAGGGCGGCGATCGCAACCCGCCCCTACGACCCGTGGAGAGCGGATTCACCCTCTCGAACGGGATCGGCTGGAATCCCGAGCGCACGTTGATGTACTTCGCAGACACGCACTCGAAGACCATTCACACTTTTGATTTCGACCTCGAGACGGGCGGCCTCTCCAGCAAGCGTGTGCTCACGCAAATCTCCGGCGAAGGCGGCCCGGATGGACTGACCGTCGACGCCGACGGCAATGTCTGGGTCGCGATCTTCGGAGCCGGCGCCGTGCACTGTTACCGTCCGGACGGAAAGCTCGTGCGCAGTGTCGAACTGCCCACGGCCTACCCCACGAGTTGTACGTTTGGTGGCGTGGATCTCGACACGCTGTACGTCACGTCCGCGTCGACAGATTTCCATGGCGACCCGGTTCCGGAAGGAGACGGCGGCGGAGCACTCTGGGCCGTCAAGGGCGTGGGGCGTGGTCAGGCCGAATCGCTGCTCCCTTACTAGCAAATTTTTGTCGTCGAGGAAAAATCTTTATATGACTCAAGCTCTTCTGAACGAGCCCGCAGTTGCGGGCATCGGTACGACGCGGTACGGAAAATTACCTGATTACGACATCTACGAGCTGGCGCAATGGGCATTGAAGGACGCTCTGGACGACTGCGGTTTGACGTACGCGGATCTGGACGGTTTGATCGTCAACCGGATTCCTAGCTACAGTCACCTCGCGGATCAATGCGGCATCAACCCGGATTACGTGCTATCGACGCCAGGGCATGGCAGATTCAGCGGTATCTGCATCCAGACGGCGGCCCATCTGATTTCCAGTGGCGCGGTCAATACGATCGCGCTCGTCTACGCGAACGATGGCGGGAGCGCAGGCATCTCCTATGGCGGCGATGCGAGTCAGTTCGGCGGTGCCGCAGGCGCATACGGCGGTGCGGATAGTCACTGGACGCCCTACGGTATGACATCGCCGGGCGCATTCCACGCGCTCATGATGCAACGGCACATGCATCTGTATGGGACGAAATCCGAAGATCTCGGCGAAATCGCCAAAACGTTCCGTCACCACGCGAGCCTCAATCCCGCGGCCGTCATGCGTGAAGAGTTTACGATCGAGCAATACATGCAGAGCCGGTTTATCTGCGATCCGCTTCGTCTACTCGATTATTGCCTGATCAATGACGGCGCCGTCGCCATGATCATGACAAGCGGATCGCGTTCACGAGACCTGCGCAAGCCACCGGTTTACGTACGAGGCGTCGCTCAGGCATCCGACTTCACAGATAGCAGCTTTCCGCCAGAGGACTTCTGGTCGGGCGCAATGAACAGGGTCGCAACGAAAGTCCATGGCATGGCCGGCACGACGAACGACGACATGAGCGGACTGATGATTTACGATAACTTCACGCCGACCGTCCTCGTTTCTCTCGAGGGGTTCGGCTTTTGCCCCGTGGGAGAAAGCGGACGCTGGGTGAACGAAGGTCATCTTCGGCTGGGGCAGCGCTTCCCGACGAACACGAACGGCGGACATCTCTCCGAATCCTATCTCCAGGGATGGGGACTTAACGTGGAAGCAGTCCGGCAACTTCGCGGCGAGTGCGACGCCCGCCAGATCGACTCCCCGGCTTTCATTCAGTACATGGCAGCTACACCGATCACGACGTCAATCATTTACGGAAAGGACTCGAAATGATCTCCACTCAAACAACGGTACCTAACGACCCTAAGAGCAAACCGCATTGGGACGCAGCCATTAAAGGGATTCTCCTCGCCCAGCGCTGCCTCGATTGCGGAAAGTACCGCTTCCCCGCGACATGGCAATGCGCGCATTGTCATGGGCGAGATGCTGAGTGGGCGACGCTCAGCGGTCAGGGCCGGGTGGAATCGTTCTGCACGTTCCACAAAGCCTACTGGCCGTCGATTAAAGGTCAACTGCCCTACACCGTCGTGCAGGTCATGCTTGACGAAGGTATTCGTTATATGAGCAGCCTGAGTGGCCATGCTTACGCGAAACCTGAGATCGGTCAGCGGGTGAAAGCCTGGTTCGACCCGGTCTCCGCCGAACTAACACTGGTCCGCTTTGCCCCTCTGGTTCCGGAACCGTCATAAGCCGCGTTGATAGACGTCGCGGCCTGGCGCGGATAGCGACGGCATCACCCATGCCTAGTCGCTATCACTTTCCCGAAAGTATTTTTCCGGAGTCGGTTTCAGTTTGGCACCGAGTCGGCGGGAAAGCGCGTCGGTACTTTGCAGAATCTGTTCCGCGATTCGTTTCTCGAGTTCCGGGTCGTCCTCCGAGGACGGTATGCCAATACCAATGGCCGCGATCGGGCGGTTCTCTATGTTGAATACGGGCGCGGCTATGCCGATGATCCCCGGGAGATACTCGCCTTCCATACGCGCGAAGCCCGACTTGCGAACTTCCACCAGTGCGGAACGAAGTTCTGCGGCATCCATTCTCGTTTTAGAGGTGTAGGCCTGGGGCTTGTAAGTAGACAGCAGCCGTCCGATTTCCTCTGGTGCCAGAAAGCCGAGAATCGCCCTCCCGAGTGCGCTGTGAAACATCGGTATATGTTGCCCTACGCTCAGCGAATGAGCGAGTGGCGAAGGAAGCGATTCCGAGCAGACGACAATACAGTTGTCGCCTTTAGGAATGACCATCGTCGTGTAAACGTTCAGTTGCAGAAAGACGTTGTGCACAATCGGACTGCCGAGCCGCACGATATTCAGATTGCGGAGATAGGCATGCGCAAGGAACATCACCTGCGAACCGATTGAATATCGTCCCGTTTCGCGATCCAGATCCAGATAACCTGGCCGTTGGAGATCCAGCATAAGCGCGGTGAGACTGCTCTTGGGAATACCCAAAGCCTGAGAGATCTCGGTATGAGTTGCATATCCCGCTTTATGGGTTGCGACGAACTCCATAATTTCCAGCACTCGCAGTGCAGACTTTGCCATGTGTACCCAGAAAATTATCTGAAGTTTACAATTGTACGATGCGTGGGCGAACGGTGGCCTTTTTCATAGGCAACGCAACGATGCCGCCGCGGATCGGCAACTGGATGAAACACGCAATCACATTGTGCTCTCGTGGTGGGCAAAGACACCTCTCATCCCGCTCCACGTCAGCTTTCCAAGCGGTACAACGGACGGTCGCAGCGTCTAACAGGCCGTTGAAATACCTGATGTGGCGGTCATTCGTAACGAAGGCGTAAATGTTGAACTGATGTCATCGCTGCGAGCGAGATGGAACGGATGCGTGGTCCAAATAGTTTTACCGAGTCGATGTTCACGCTGCTGAAGCTGGACGATTTTGTGCCGAAGGAACATCCGTTGCGCCCGATTCGAGCGTGGGTCAATGACGCGCTTAAACGCATGGACGATGTGTTCGCCCGGACGTACGAGGCTGACGCGAAAGGTGGTCGGCCGAGCATCGCGCCGAAGAAACTGGCGCGAGCTCCTAGATGCATAAGCGATGCCGCTCGTGAGTGGCTCGATTCTGCGACACCGCCCAAAGCGGCGGTGGATGCGGCGCGCACTTCGGCCTTGGCCGCCGAATCGCTTGATTTTTTTCGCGTCGGCCGCCCGGCCAACAGACCGGGCGGCAGATGGGGCGCAGTTGTCGATCTAATTTTCAGAGGAACGCGATTAGGCGGCAGTGATCGGCCATGAGGAGAAACTCACCCGACCGAGAGATACGGCTCAAAGTCGCCCGGTTTCGGTCAATCGCCCCGAGGATGCTGAGAAAACCCTCAGAAACGCGCGGGCGCACGGGTCCATACTTCCAGCTGCGATGTCCTGTAATAGCGGCTTCACAAATGCGATGGTTCTCTTGTCGATCAACGCAACAGGACCGTAAGACAGCCCTCCTTTCCCCGCGGACGCACCTTTTACCCATCCGCGTCGCACCTGCAAGGCCATCAGCGCCGCCGCCGATGATAAAACAACGCACAAACGCTTCGCCTGCATCCGCGTTTGTCCAAAAATCGAAATCACGGGCGCACGACAGCCCGGCTTTTTGTCGCGCGCCTGGAAAGTTTTGCGGCTTAAGTCAGCTTGTACGAGCCAGCCCCCGCGCCTGCGAGGTTGCCGCCATCGACGATCAGATACTCGGGTCGGATCGGCCTGCCCTCGAAGAAACATTCGAGGATTTCAAGCGTGCCCGCAGCGTAGCGGGCCTGTCCCGACAATGAACTGCCCGACATGTGAGGCGTCATGCCCTGGTTCGGCATGCTCCGCCATGGATGATCGACTGGCGCGGGCTGCGGGAACCACACGTCGCCGGCGTAGCCCGCCAGTTGTCCCGACTGCAATGCGCGAACGATTGCGTCGCGGTCGCACAGCGCACCCCGTGCGGTGTTGATCAGATACGCGCCGCGCTTGGTGAGGCTAAGCAGCTTATCGTCGAAAAGACCTTCGGTCGACGGGTAAAGCGGCATTTGCAGATTGATCACATCGCATAACTTCACTAATGACTCGGGCGTGTCGTGGTACATCAGACCAAGCTCGGCCTCGACATCCGGCGACAGACGATGCGGATCGTAGTAATGCAGCTTCACGTCGAACGGTTTAAGCCTGCGCAACACTGCAAGACCAATGCGTCCCGCCGCCAAAGTACCGAAATGCATCCCTTCGAGGTCGTAGCTGCGGCTCACGCAGTCAGCGATATTCCAGCCGCCATTCGCTGCGTACTGATGTGCGGGCAAATAGTTTCGCACCAGCGACAACACCATCATTACAACGTGTTCGGCTACGCTGATGCTGTTCGAAAAGGTCTCCTCTGCAACGGTAATGCCGTGCGCCGCAGCGGCTTTCAGGTCGACATGATCGGAGCCGATGCCTGCGGTCAACGCGAGTTTCAGCTTCTTCGCCTTTCCGATCCGCTCGGCCGTCAGATAGGCGGGCCAGAAAGGCTGCGAGATGACGACATCAGCGTCGACCAGATGCCGGTCGAAACTCGAGTCAACACCATCCTTATCGCTCGTGACAACCAGTTCATGACCGTTCTTCTCGAGATAACTGCGCAGTCCTAGCTCGCCCGAGACGCAACCGACCAGCTCACCCGGTTTGAATCCGAGCGGCCCTTTGGGCGACGGTACGGTCTGGCCATTCGGATAATGAGTAATGATCGGGACCTCGTCGCGAGCGTATTTCGGCGGAAATCCGGTTACCGGATCGGGATAAAGAACGCATAAGATCTTTGCCATGCCAACTCCTGAAGGACGGTTATAACAGTTGCCTGATCGGCGTAGAGAGTCTAGGTCCGGTACCACCGGCGCTTTTCCAGATTCGCACGACAGCGTTATATCTGAGTGAATATATCGAGAGCGTGTGCACGTGGTCGGGCTTGTCATGGACGAAATTCGACGCGCCGCATGGCGGCAGTTAGCCAGCATCGGCTTCCGGACAGATCGCCTTGGTTGATTCCTGTGCCACCAGAGTGGAAAGAAGTACGGCGCAAGGTTGGCGTGGCAGACAACGCAATGCTGCGTTGCTCTGGGATCCGTTTATCAGTTTTTTTTTCAGTAATAAGCTTGAACGAATCGCTGCAGGTTTGTTGCCTCGCGGCTCCAACCTCCGCCGACCCGAGGCATCGCCGTACCGTTCTGTCGCGAACCGATCGTCAGCCGATGACCGCCCCCCGTTTCGGGGAATCGCGCTGCGGCAACCACGAAATATTGATCAATGGATAATTTAATGCACAAAACCATGGAACGTATCGATGAACAAACTCGCTGAGTTTCGCCGCGGATGGCTGCAATTGACCGGCTCGACGTTGGGTCTCGGCATCGGCGTGATCGGCTTAGGCTCTTACAACCTTGGCCTTTTCGCAAAAGATCTGCAAGGTGCGGTTGGATTGACGAAGACGCAATATGGTGCGGGCTATCTCGCCTTCACACTGGGACTCGCGCTCGGCCTGCAGATGTGGGGGCGACTGCTGTCGCGCTTCGGCGCGGCGCGCACCGCTGCGGGTAGCGCGCTCGCCCTCGCCGTTTGCTTCGTTGGAATGGCCGGATTGATCTCAACGCCCACGGCGTACATTGCTCTCGTTGGCATGGCTGGGTTTTTCGGCGGCGGCACGAGCGGCCTCACATTCACCCGGATTGTGAGCGGCTGGTTCGATCGCGGCCGTGGATTCGCACTCGGTCTTACCCAAGTGGGCCTCGGTCTGTGCGGAGCGATTCTGCCACCCATCGTTGCGGCAACCATCGGCAAAAACGGCTGGCACTCCGGCTACCTTCTGTTGGCGGCTATTGCTGCAGTCGGTGCACCCATTTCATTACTGATCCTGCGCGACAGCCAGGACATCCCGAGGACGGCGCCCGTCGCGTCCGAGCCCGTCAACCAGGAGGAACTCGCAAGAGAGTTTGCGGCGGTCAAGCGAACTGGAACGTTCTGGCTGATGTGCCTCGCCTTCACGTTATCGACGTTGTTCGTCGCGGGTAACGCACAGCATATGGCGCCGATGCTGCGCGAACTCGGTGCGACTGCTACCTCGGCTGCGAAGTACATGAGCCTTCTAGGTATCGGCACGGTCTGTGTGCGCCTGATCGTGGGCTGGCTGTCCGACTACGTGCACTCCCCAAGGCTGATGGCCTTTTCCTGCCTCGTCGGAATGGGGGGAGTAATTACTCTGAAACTTGGCGGAGTCGGCTATGCACCGCTATACGCGTTCACGGTGGGCTGGACGTTCGGTGGCGAAATCGATCTGGTAGCGCTCATGTGTACACGCTATTTCGGTCTACGGGTGTTTGCCCGAGCCTACGCTTTCCAGTACGGCGCTCTGTGTATTGCTGCGGGTGTGGGCCCACTCGGTCTCGGTTGGTTGGCGGACCGATTGGGCAGCTATCAGCCCGGCCTGCTGCTGAGCGCAGCGCTTGCCGCCGCTGCGGCATTCGTGTTTCTCCTCCTGCCGCGTTACGACGCAGGCGCTACCGAAAAAGCCAGTACACAAGGGCCTATACGCCTCAATAGCACCGAGTAATCAAACCCGGACTAAGCAGTCAACACGTCAACAACGCGCTTGCCAAGCAGCGCTACTCTTCAGGAAAGTATCGATGATCCATTTTGACCACATTTGTCTGGCGGCACAGAATGTTTATGAAGCCACCTTCAGGCTGAGCCGCGAAACAGGTTTAGGCAACTACGACGGCGGGTTCTTTCCGCTCTATGGGATCGGCCACAAGGTGGTCCCGCTCGCACCAGACATTTATATCGAGGTGGAAGGCATTGTGGATCACCGGGTTCTTGCGCGCGGCCAACCGCTGGCCACTTTTTTCGAGCAGCAAACACGAGTGGGGGATTGTTTTGTCGGCTGGTGTCTGCGCGCGGACTCGCTGGACGAGCTGAAGACTTTCGCCAGGCATCACAACACGGTTGTCGACGAAAATACCACTGGCAAGGACGCCGGCCGCCAGATGATGAACGGTGAGCGCGGTTTTGCGCTGCAGACACCCAGTGCATTGACGGCATGGCCAATCGGAAAACCCAATCTGTACTTCAAGCCCGGCAATGGCACTCACGCCGCTAGCCTGCCGATTGTCCCAGGAACTGGATCGGTGCAGGGGAAAGGACTGAACTGGATCGAAATCGGTGAGGACGAGGCCGCGTTCGCTGCATGGCTCGGCGAGATTGCTCACCCCTCGGACTTTCCGTTCGAGATCCGATACAACAGGAACAGTGCCGGACTGTACGCGCTCGGCGTAGAGACGAGCATCGGCGAACAGGAGATCCGCCGCGCGCCGGTCAAGATCTGAATAGAACACGCAACTGGAGTAAGTCCGGACGGCGCGATGGTGGAGTAGGTATCGACGACAAGGCCGTTTTTTTAATGCTGCTTGCCGTCGTAGATCGAACAGGCTAACGGCTCCCAACGAGTTCTGGATCGACGACGATTTCGGGTCGATAAGGCGCCGCGGGTCGGCTTGTCAGGCACCAAAGCCCTGTGCTTATCTCTCTGTCCATCTATATGTCCCCTGGTCTGGATGTGCACCACAATCCCGAGTTGGTCGTGTCTGACCGTCGTCTCCGCCAATGCCGCTTGCCGGACGCCCCCGGGTGGACTGCGATGGTGACATTCACACGGCCCGACGATCGTCTGGTCGTGAAGTGCTTTCGCCCAAGGGACCGTACTGGAAAGCAAGCCTGCTAGCCAAAGGCAGATCCGGCATAAAGATGACCTGCTCACGTAGGCCAGATATTTTAAATCAGGTATCCTTTTTTAGGTAACGAGATGAAAATACGAGTTTCTCTCATTGCGTTTTGTTCCAGCATGGCAATGATGTGTTCAGATGCATCTGCGCAAAGCAGCGTAACGCTCTATGGGCTTATTTCCGGCGGTTTGGCTTTTTCTACGAACCAAGGTGGTCACCATACATATCAGGCTATCAGCGGTACAAACCAGTCTCCGCGTTGGGGGCTGCGGGGAAACGAGAATATCGGTGGCGGCACCAGCGTCATTTTCACACTGGAAAACGGTTTCAACATTTATAACGGGAATGCCTCTTTCAACGCACGTGAATTCGGGCGACAGTCGTACATCGGCGTGACCAACAAGAACTGGGGTACGCTCACGTTCGGACGACAATACGACTCCGTGGAAGATATGCTTGGTCTGAACACTGCATACAACTGGAACGGCACCATCGGCGATAACGACAACACTTACGCGAACTTGCATGTCAACAACTCGGTCAAGTACACGACACAAAACCTCAAAGGATTGCAGGTTACAGCGCAGTACGGTTTTAGTAACTCGACAACCGGCTTCGCTGACAACCGCAGCTTCGGCTTCGGCGCAAGTTACAACGTCGGTAGCCTGAACTGGTCTGTCGCCTACACCGAATTCGATTCGCCCTATAGCGCGAGCAACCCAACCGGTGCAATCGATACCGACTATTCACCCACTTATCTGACCTTCGACCGTAGCGCCCTGCATACACACGCCTATGCTAAGAAGCAACGAATTTTCGGTACAGGCGGGGGCTACAGCGTTGGTCAGTTGAAACTCGGCGCGCTTTATACGGACGTCAACTTTAACTACCTTGATGGTCAGCATCTGAATATCCAGAACTTCAGTCTGAGCGCAAATTACTACGTCCGTCCTTATTTCCTTCTTGGCGCAGCTTACGTTTATACGGCTGGCGCCTACACCGTCACAGGCAAGAAACCGAAGTGGAACGAACTGAACGTCGTCGCGGACTACTACCTTTCCAAGCGAACCGATGTTGCGCTGATGATCTACCTGCAACAATCGGGCGGTGGCGCACTAGCGGACATTCAGGGCTATACCTCGTCGTCCACGAATCGCCAGATGGTGACGACGCTCGGTATGCGACATACTTTCTGAAGAACGGCTGGGCGGTCGCGAGGTACCGTTTGGTCGAGGCCAGAACTGGTGAGCACAATCGAACCATTCCCTTTCAACCCAAGCAGCACAGCGATCTCCTGGGAGCAAGCGATCGAGATCGAGTGGCTTCTCGAGAAAAAAGTTCGCGCCCAGGCGCCATGACGCACTGGCGCGAACACGATGCCGCCACCCACCATGTTGCGGGCTAAGCCGCCCCACATCTTTGTGCTCTGCATGATCGAGCTTTGTGATACCGGATAGTTGAGCAGATCCGCTATCTCGGGTTCAGTCCGGATGGGCCTTGCGTCCTATTGCGAGTTCGATCGAGTCGAGCAGCAATTCTTCCTCGAAGGGCTTTCGCAGAAAGCCCACCGCGCCGTGCTGCATGGCCCGTTCGACGGTACCCTCGTCTCCGTGTGCGGACATGAACACCACGGGTATATCCTTGTGTCCCGCGTTTAACTGACGTTGTACTTCCAGGCCTTGCATGCCTTGCATTCTCACGTCGAGCAGCACGCACAGCGCCTCGTCGACCACCGGGGACGCCAGAAATTCCTCTCCCGACGAAAACGTCACAATCGCATAACCCACGGCCTTCAACAGGTTTCCGACGCCACTTCGTACCGAGGCGTCATCGTCGACGATGCAAACAAAGCTCATAGCTGCCAATACTCCAATTGCGCCGACGTAGTAACAGAGAGAAATATCCGGCGCGATATTTACCGCATCAGAAAGCTCATCGCGTGCGACGTATCACTTCCCACATCTGGGCAAGGTCGATGAGCGTCTTCGCCTGCATCTTGCTCATCACCCGCCGTTTGTGAACCTTGACCGTGACCTCCTGCGTGCCGAGTTCATGCGCCATCTGCTTGATCATCCTGCCTTTGACCGCCAATTCGAACACGTCCATCTCGCGGGGCGTAAGCAACGCGGCACGCTGAAGCACGTCTGCGTTGAACGCGCGTTCGGCCAGATTGGCCTCGTCCTGGGCGAGCGCTCGGCGCACCGCCTCGATCAGTTCCTCGTCGTCGATCGGCTTGGTCAGGAACTCATGCGCACCCGCCTTGATCGCACGCACCGACATCGGAATGGAGCCGTAGCCGGTCAGGAAAATAACGGGCACTTCGATGCCCTTTTGCGCAAGCTGGCTTTGTACGTCGAAGCCACTCGTCGTTTTCAGGTTCATATCGAGCAGGATGCACATCGGCACACTCGGCCACTTCTGGGACAACACTTCCGCAGGCGACGCAAAACTCCTGGCGTCGAAACCCGCCGATCGCAACAGCCGGACCAGCGAATCGCGCACTGTTTCCTCGTCGTCAATCACATACACCAACGGCTCGAGTTCCGAAGGGACAGGCATGCCAGGTTCCAGAATAAATTGGGTTTTTGAGTGCCGTCATGGTACCTGAGACCCTCCGCCGGAAGCTCCTGTCCAGTCCCTGCGGACCACACCATGTTCATCGCGATGCGACGGCTTCCATCGCGAGGCCGGCACCAGACGCCGGTGCGCCGAAAACGCGTCCATAAGGTTGCTCGTAAGCGGGCGCGTGACAGGTCGCTTTTCGCGTCAGCACCTGGTCTGCTTCATCCGATTCGTACAGCTTGCGCAGCGCATATTCCCTGGTCGTCTCCAGCAGGAAGTATTCCTTTGTTTTGCTATCGAAGGTTGTCATCAGAAAACACTTCGAAGCTAGACCAACGATCGCATCGGTCACATCGTTGCGCGTCAGGCGACCGCACGCGGCCACTGCGCAAGCCGCTTCGACCGAAAATCGGGCAGGAAACACGCTGAGCCGATGCAGCACCGTGCGTTCCGTGGCGCTTAAAAGCTGGTAGCTCCAGTCGAGCGCACCCTCGAGAGTCTGCTGCCTCGGTGGCGCCGTGCGGCGGCCACCGGTCAGGAACTGGAAGCGATTGTCGAGTTCGGCGAGCAGCTTGCGAATTCCGAACACAGCCACACGGGACGCCGCGAGTTCGAGAGCGAGCGGCACGCCGTCCAGCCGACGACAGATCGTCGCCACCATTTCGATGCTGCCGAGGTCATTCTCGACCGAAGTGTTGAGTGCCGTCATCTGTGCAAGGAACATCCGTACTGCGCTGCAGTCGAGTATGGTTTGCCTGCTTGCACCCACATCGGGGGTTTCGAGCGGCGCGACCCAATAAAACTTTTCATCGCGGGTACGTAGCGGCTCGCGACTCGTTGCCAGAATCCTCAGATCCGCGCTGGCTTGCACGAGCAGTTCACAAATGGTGGCCGCCGATTCGATGACATGTTCGCAGTTGTCCAGCAACACCAGCAACTTGCGCTCGCGGGTCGCATCGACCAGTGCCTGCAGCGGCACATCAGCACCGGCAGGACCCACGCCCAGTGCTTCCGCGACCTTATTGATCACGCTCTGCACGCCACTTACCGATGCCAGGGTGATAAAGCACACTTCCCACTCCGACGCAGCCTCAATCGATCTCGCCACTGCGATCGCGAGTTGCGTCTTGCCGATGCCACCCGATCCGAGCAAGGTGACGATCGGCGTACCTTTTAGCGCGCAGGTGACATCGGCAATTGCCGCTTCACGGCCGATCAACGGCGTGTGGCAAACCGGCAAACCGCTTGGCCGCACAGAACTTGCATGAGAAGCAGCCACTGCGCCACGCAAATGGGGCAACTCGGCTGCATCGGTCGGAATCGTCAGGCGGTAGCCGCGGCCGGAGATCGTGCGAATGACCTGACTCCCGGCGCCGAATATCTTCCTCAGCGCGGATAGCTGCACGTGGATATTATTTTCCTCCACCACCGAATTCGGCCAGACGTGCTGAAGAATCTCGTCTTTCGTGACCGTCTTTCCCTCCGCGCGGATCAGCAGTTCGAGAATATCGAACGCGCGCGAGCCGACCTGAAGCAGCCGACCCTCCTGGTACACTTCGCGCATTTCCAGCGACACTACGACTCGACCGATCTTGATCATGCTGCTCTCACGCCTGGTTGATTAGCGGGACGGGCACGTTCCGGCGATGGACCCATTGCACTGACGTCGCCTATGCGTGGCTTGCGTCGTTAGAACCATACTAATGGGGAATGTCATCCGAAACTATTATCCATAGGGATACGATGGGCGGCCCCGCGATCATCACGCAGCAGCGCCAACACCAGGCCTCGCCCCGTTGATGATGGTTTCCGGCGAGTTCGAAGCGACCCATGGATACGCCGACATCACACCAAAGTATAAGTAGCTCATGCACCCGACTGAATAACTGCCCGGCCGGTTTCGGGGCCCTTAGCGCAGACTCGCACCAAGTGCGTCTGCTGCGTGCAAATCGGCAAACCGTCGTGCGGCCGTGAAAGATCCCGACTGGCCGGATCACGATACTGGGTTCATCAATGCCTTCCCCCTGATTGAACTGCGCCGCCCGTCGCGGGCGGCACCCGGAGAATCTGCCATGCGCGCCGTGAAAGCCACCTGGTTTCGTCCCGCTTACGGCTACGCCGCCGCAACTGTTTGTGTCGCACTGGCAGCGTGGGGTGCCGTCAGTCCGCCGCCCACGCTCGGCATCATGCGCGCGCTCAACCAGACAGACCGTGACACGCAGCTGCCGCTTGAACGGTTTGCGATCGAGGCCGCCCATGTCGCCGCCTCATCCTCTATAGCACCGCGGCCGCAGCGGAAGAAGCCGCGCCAGACGGCAGAGCGATCGCAGCCCGATCGACGCGTCAGTTCGCATCGGCGCGGCCGGACCTTCAATGCTGACACCTTGCAAAGGGAAAGCGGCGCGCACGGCTATTACCAGAAGATCCACGACTGGAAGAACTGGACGTAATACGTCCTTTTATTACTCGGCCAGTTTTAAACGAAAACGTCGGAGGTATCCCATGGTCACCCCATCGCAGCAACCCGGCACGCTCACGCAAGTCAGGACGGCGATCAGATCCACGCCGACCCCGGCTATCGCGGACCCAAAAATCTGGCGCTGGTACGCGGATCTGATCGACGGCCGGCGGCTCGTCTGCGAACACGACGGCGCACGCTGGATCGTTGCTGTTGACGGCCGGCGCCTTGCCGACGAATGCACGTTCGAGGTCGCCGTGCATGCCGCTTATCTGTTGGCGCGCGCGCTGCTGGCGCTGGATAGGGCACGAGCGGCATGAATCGCTCGCAATGAAAATTGAGCAGACAAGATGCCCGCTGAACCACGACTATCGCCGATACAACGCCAAGTGGCGCTGCGCCAGCGACGCCTTCGGCTCATTCCTCGTCGGGATAGACACTCGACGACACGAGGCATACAAATGCAGTTGCTTTCAACACGCATTCCACTGAAGACAGCACGAATCCGAGCGGAAACATCCGATACTCGACGGGCAATCCGAAAGCCAGAGCCATCATGCCGATCGCGCAAAGGAACCCGCAAGCGATCCGCGCCACGCGGCTGCCGGCAAGCACGAAGCCTATCAGCCCGACCCACAAAACCTTTGCCGTGACGCAGGCCACCAGGTCCCGCGTGGACATGCTGACCCAGATTTCGAACGGCAATTCGAACACCGACCAGACTGCGGTTGCAATCACAACCCGGCGCGTCCAGCGACCGAACCCAGCCGGCGCGGGCGATCCAGTTAACCTTTGTGCCGGCATATCAAGCAGCGTCTCGTGAATGCGCACATCCGCTGCGTCGGCGGGCTCGGTGGCAGACATGAAGCCCGGATTGCGGTCCATGTCGCGGTGTGATTCGTCCAGGTATCGCATGGTCAAGCTCCGGTGGTGCTCAGCGAGTGGCGTCTGGTGAGAGGCGAGAAATGCGGCTGCGCCGCGTCGCCCTCACGAGGCATCGCCGGGTGGAAGCCATTATTGGCCACCGTGATGCGCCAATCTTTTCAGAACGCCTTCGAGTTTTAATAAATGCACTGCGCTACAGATTCGCCGTCACGCTGCGCCGGCGCGCGCCGCATCGAACGTGCGAATCTGAAACGGACGGGCATTTGAACAAATGCCACTCGCGACGCCGCGTCATCATTGGACCGTATGTTCGTCAACGAGACACCAGGATACGGTCATGGCCAAAGGAAAAAAGATACGCATCTACAGCGAGCCGGCCGGCGGCTGGGGTGCGCTGAAGGCGACGGGTGAGGCGCTCGCGCTGCAAGGGGCGGCGGTATCGGGCGCCAAGACGTTGCTACGCATGAACCAGCCTGAAGGCTTCGACTGTCCCGGCTGTGCATGGCCGGATGCGAAGCACACGTCCTCATTCGAGTTCTGCGAGAACGGCGCCAAAGCCGTGGCCTGGGAGGCAACCGCCTTTCGCTGTACGCCTGATTTCTTTGCCGCACACACCGTCTCGGAACTGACCGCCTGGGACGACTACGACCTTGAAATGGCGGGACGGCTGACTCACCCGATGGCATACGACAAAGCCACCGACCGTTACCTGTCGATCGACTGGGACGACGCTTTCGCTCTTGTTGCGAAGCATCTCAAGGGCCTCGACAGTCCCGATCAGGCGGACTTCTATACTTCGGGACGTGCCTCCAACGAAGCCGCATTTCTGTACCAGATCTTCGTGCGCGAGTTCGGCTCGAACAACTTCCCCGATTGCTCGAACATGTGCCACGAGGCGACGAGCGTCGGCCTGCCCGAATCGATCGGTGTGGGCAAAGGCACGGTGCTGCTCGACGATTTCGAGGAAGCCGACGCCATTTTCATCTTCGGCCAAAATCCGGGTACTAACAGCCCACGAATGATGAGTGATCTGCACAGCGCGTCGCGGCGCGGCGCGCAAATCGTGTCGTTCAACCCGTTTCGCGAACGCGCGCTGGAACGCTTCGCTTCGCCGCAGAACCCGGTGGAAATGGCGACGCTGGGCTTCACGCAGATCAGCTCGTTCTTCTATCAGCTTCGTGTAGGCGGCGACGTCGCGGTGCTCAAGGGCATGATGAAAGCGGTGATCGAAGCCGACGATGCCGCCCTCGCCAACGACGAACCGCGCGTGCTCGACACCGAGTTCATCGAAGGACATACGCACGGTCTCGACGATCTGCTCGCCGACCTGCGCGCCACCACGTGGGATGCGATCGTGCTGCACAGCGGCCTGTCGCGCGAGGATATTCAGAACGCGGCCAACATCTACATGAACGCGAAGAACGTGATCCTCGTGTACGGCATGGGGCTCACACAGCATCACCGCGGCACCGGGACGGTTCAGCAAGTGGCCAATCTGGCGCTGCTGCGCGGCAATATCGGCCGGCCCGGCGCAGGTGTCTGTCCCGTGCGTGGACATTCCAACGTGCAAGGCAACCGCACCGTCGGCATCACCGAGAAGCCATCTACAGCATTGATCGACGGGATTGAACGGGCTTTCGGGTTCCGCCCGCCCGCAGCGCATGGTCATGACGTGATCGCCGCAATCGATTCGATGATGCGCGGCGATGCCAAGGTGTTTGTCGCGCTGGGTGGCAATTTCGCCGCCGCCGTGCCGGACTGGGTCCGCGTACAGGCCGCGATGCGCAAATTGAACCTGACGGTGCACATTGCCACCAAACTCAATCGCAGTCATCTCGTGCACGGCAAGGAAGCGTTGATCTTGCCGTGCCTCGGCCGCACCGAAGTCGATATTCAGGCCGACGGGCCACAGTCGATTACCGTCGAAGATTCGATGTCGATGGTGCATGCGTCGGGTGGTCGCAACAAACCCGCATCGCCGCATCTGAAGAGCGAACCGGCGATCGTCGCGGGGATTGCGCGCGCAACGTTGGGGCCGGACTCGCATGTCGAATGGGAACATCTCGTCGCGAGCTACGACCGTATTCGCGACAAGATCGAAATTGTCTATCCGATTTTCCAGGCCTACAACGAACGCATTCGCGTGCCAGGAGGATTTCATCTGGCCTCGAGCGCACGCGAACGTGTGTGGGCCACGTCCACCGGCCGCGCCAATTTCCTCGTTTTCGATGGACTCGACGAAGATCCGGTCCAGAGCGATCCCGACGCGCTTTGGCTTACCACCATGCGCAGTCACGATCAGTACAACACGACCCTCTACTCCCATTCGGATCGGTACCGCGGCGTGTTTGGCCAGCGCGACGTGATCTTCCTGAATCGGCGTGAATTACAGAAGCGCAATCTGGAAGCCGGCGCGCGTGTTGATGTGCACGCGCTGTCCACCGATGGGATAGAGCGCGTGATCCGAAGCTTCATGGTGATCGAATACGTGCTGCCCGACGGTTGCTGCGGCGCTTACTACCCGGAAGCGAATCCGCTCGTGCCGCTCTATGCATTCGACCAGAAAAGCCGCACACCGTCGTACAAATCCGTTCCGGTGAAGATCGTGCCCGCAGCATCGGGCGGCGCCCCCTCTACCCATCAGGCGACCGTGCCCGGCGCCGCGGGAGTTCATCATGCATCTCGGTGACGTCCTCGATCTGTCACGCGCGCAGTTCGCAATGACGGCCATTTTTCATATTCTGTGGCCGATCCTCACCATCAGCCTGTCGGCGTTTCTGGTTCTGATTGAAGTGCTATGGCTGCGCACCGGCAATGTCGGCTATTACCACCACGCGCGCTTCTGGAGCAAGCTGCTGGTCCTGAACTTCGCAGTGGGCGTGGTCAGCGGCATTCCAATGGAGTTCCAGTTCGGCACCAACTGGGCCGGCTTCTCGCGTTATAGCGGACAATTCTTCGGCAATATCCTCGGCTTCGAGGGCGCCATGGCCTTCATGCTCGAAGCGGGTTTTATCGGCGTGATGCTGCTCGGCTGGGACCGCGTGCCGCGCGGCGTGCATCTGTTCGCCACCTCGATGGTCGCGCTGGGTTCCAGCATCTCCGCTTTCTGGATCATGGTCGCTAACTCCTGGATGCAAACACCCGCGGGCGTCACGGTCGAAAACGGCAGGATCGTCGTAACCGACTATGCCGCTGCGATCTTCAATCCGGACATGGTCTGGGGCGTCACGCATATGTGGGTCGCCGCGATCGAAACCGGCATGTTCGTGATCGCCGGCATTTCCGCATGGAATCTGTTCAAGCGACGCAATCCGGAATTCTTCGCCCGCTCTTTCAGAATTGCCCTGCTGGTGCTCGTCTTCGTCGCGCCGATCCAGATCTGGCTCGGTGATTCGAGCGGTGGCAGCGTATTCGCAACGCAGCCCGCCAAAGGGGCCGCAATCGAAGGACACTGGACCACCAACAAGCCCGGAACTGCCGCGTCGTGGTCGCTACTCGCATGGCCGAACCAGAAAGAGCAACGCAACGACTGGTCGCTCGACGTACCCGGCATGCTGAGCATTCTCGCCACGCATACGGTCCACGGCGAAGTGAAAGGCCTCAAGGACTTCGCGCCCGCCGACCAGCCGCCCGCGCTGCCCTTACTCTATTACGCGTTCCGCGTGATGGCGGGCATCGGCTTCGCGTTCATGGTACTGGCGTTCTGGACCGCATATGTGTTGCGCAAAATACGCGGCAGTCTCGAACGCCTGCTCGAGCAACGAAAATTGCTTCTCGCATGGGTGCTATGCATTCCGCTGCCCTACGTGGCGGTCGAAGCAGGCTGGATAGTCCGCGAAGTTGGACGCCAGCCGTGGGTCGTTTATGGACTGTTGCGCACGAAGGATGCCGTATCGACGGTAGCCGCTTCATCGGTGACGCTGAGCATGGCGATGTTTTGCGCGTTCTATGTCGTGTTGCTCGCTACGTTTTTCGTCCTGGCGCGTAACTGGTTGCGCTGCGGGCCTGACCTCGCTCTTAACCCGCCTGCGGCGGTGAAAGCCAAGGCGGCCGAAACCGTCACCGAATACTAAATTATTCCCGTTGCGAGGCAGTCTCATGAACAGTTCCACACACACGATGCTGGCCGTCACCTGGTTTGGTCTCATTGGCCTGATGCTGGTCTTCTATGTCGTCACCGACGGCTTCGACCTTGGCATCGGCATCTTGAGCCTGCTGCGAAAGCGTCGCGAGGATCACGACGTGATGGTTCAGACGATCGGGCACGTCTGGGATGCCAACGAAACATGGCTCGTCGTGTTGGGTGGCGCCCTGTTCGGCGCTTTCCCGGCTGCCTACGCGATGCTTTTGCAAGACCTGTATTTGCCGGTAATGCTCCTGATTGCGGGGTTGATCATGCGTGGCGCCGCCATCGAATTCCGTCATAGCGTGTCGCACGGTCCCATCTGGGACACGGTGTTCGGTATCGGCAGTCTGGTCGCCGCCATCGCTCAGGGCGTGATACTTGGCAAGGTGATTACGGGCTTGCTTCCGGGCGACCTAAGCGGCGTGTTCGTCGCCGTATCCGCTATTGGTGTCGTTGCCGGCTATTCGCTTCTCGGCTCAACTTACCTGGTGAACAAGACCGTGGGGGCGATCGAACAATGGTCGCGGCGCCTTGCATTGCTGAGCGGCTTTGTCACTGTGGGCGCCGCCGTTGTGCTGACTGCGGCGACCTGGTTCATCAGCGATGTTGGGCGCGATCGGTGGACGCAGCCGGGCGTGTTTCATTTGCTGATTGCGCTCGGCCTCGCCTCTGCTCTTGCGTTCGGCTACATTATGGCGTCGCTCTATCTGGGGAGTTCGAGCGGGCCGTTTCGGGCTTCGGTGGCGTTATTCGCGCTATCGTTTTTGGGCCTGGCAGTGAGTCTTTTTCCAGACTTTGTGCCGGGGAAGTTGGGCATTGTCGAAGCTGCTTCCGATACTTCGACTCTTGTTTTCATGCTGATCGGGATCGGGTTGATCTTCCCCGTGATGATCGGCTATAACTTGTATCAGTATTATATTTTTCGAGGGAAGGTGGTTGGCGCGTCCCAGCCCGGCGAATGATCGCTATTTTCCCTGACTTTTCGCGTACCATGCGGCCCGTCGTTTGTTTGGGCCGTCCCTTCGTCATAGACGTTTGCGAGTTGCGAGCCGGCCTGCTTTCTTCCGGCCGACCGGGTCGTTCGCATCGGCGAGGCGCCATCAGCGCCACCACGACTGATATTGCGGAGATTAAGATTCAGACCGACATGCGAGACGGGCACGGCCAGCCGGATGTGGACGGGAACGCTACGTCGACGGTCCTGTGCATCGGTCCGTCGTGCCGCGCGTCACGCTGCCATCGCAGTTGGGATCGATGCCCTATCAGACATCGATGCCCATGCGGCAAAACTCGGCCAATTCGGATACTCGTGGGAGAGGTGCAGATGGAGTGGCCGCGCGCGCCGTCACGACAACGAGCCAAAGCCCGCGCAATCCACTTTCAAGACAAAACGGCCTGATTGACAACGCACCGCAAAATCATGGCCCCAGCATTAAGCGGAGCAGGCCGGCAAGGCCGGGGCCGATAAATAGCGTCGCTAGCCCGAATAGCTCTTCCGCTCATCGCACATACCCCGGCCACACGCGCGTGGGTCGCGTGCCAGACCTGATCACCATACGAACACCGCGTGGGATCCCGCCACACCACAGTGGCAGTGGACTGCGTGGGCCGATCGATAACATGCACCTGCACTTCGAATCGCTCACCCATCACGGGCAAGTGCGCGTCTCTACGCTCGCCATGCGCCGCAACGGAGGCCACATCGACCGCCCCGGCATCGCCCTCGCCCGACAGAACCGACAACAACCCAAGGGTCTGCAGCCACGGATCGGTAAAACTCGCTTTCGTCAGCATGATTGCACTCCTGTATCAGATAAACCCAAACCCGTCGGAAATAAGGCTCAGCACGGTTCGCTGCGATCCACGCGTCAGATTGCGTTCAGGCACCGTCCTGTCGATACGCCGGCACTGCATTGCCGCTCTGATGACAAGTGCCGTTATTTCCCAAATTGCCTGCCACACCCGACGCATCGAGCGACGGCCATCCGTCGCTCATCACGCCGCTCCCTGTCTGCCGAAGAAATCTTTCGCTGACTTCGAGAAACGCGTGAATCTGATTAACGATCGCCATTCGTCTTCATCCTCCAGCAATGCGGCGTCTCGCCAACCAGACGCTTGAACACCGTCGTAAAGTGGGCCTGCGAACGGAAGCCGCAGCTCAATGCGACGTCGAGCACGTTATGTCTGGACTCGCGCAAAAGATGTTGCGCATGCTCGATCCGGCGACGCAGCAGGTACTCATGCGGACGCATGCCAGTCGCGCGACGAAACTGCGACGCGAAATGCATCCGCGTCAGACCCGTGCTGCCGGCGATATCCGCGAGTCCGATCGATTCGGACAGATGCGCATCGACAAATTCAATCGCTCGGCTAAGACGCCATGACGGCAATGCGCTTGCCTCGCGAGTCCGCTGCTCGGCTACGGTGAAATGCCGGGCAATCACGCGTGACACGATCGCGAGACTCACGCTGTCGGTGAAAACCTTCCCGAGTGCGGCGTCGTCCGACTGCGCGACGGCAAGGGCCTGTCCAAGACGTTCCAGCGCGAGGTCACGCACGAGTCTCGGATCATCGATGCGGATATCGCCCGCATGTGGCCGGCCGAACATGTCTTCGAAGCATTCACAGAGCACCTGCTGCGAGACGAACAGGTGCAGCACATCGGCCGCCGATTCGAATAAGGCACTACATGCAACGCTCGGCGCTGTGATCTGTACCGCGCCCGCTGTCGCTCTGCCACGCACGAGCGTGCGGCCAGCATGGGAGAACGTGAGGGACGTGCACTTGAGATTCATCGCAATGCAGTGATGCGCGGTGCTGCCGGGGTTGACAACCTCCAGTGGCTGCGCCTCGTGGCGAGTCCAGCGCGACACGAGGATGTTGCCGTGCCCGCGTGCCTCGCTATCTTCGTGACAAGGAGAACGCCATTGATGCTCCATGCCAATCCGATTCACCCGAGTCCTCCGGACAACGTCCACTGCGGGTTCGGCATATAACGTCGACGAGCTGATCATGATCTGGTCATCCAGGTAAGTGGTGTATCAGTGCCGTTAAAGAGCGGCGCTGCATTGACTCCAAGGTATCGCACAGCAATGTGTCCAACCAGCCCTACATACGGTTGCCTGAAATGACCAATGGTTGGGTCGTCTCATATGCAGGTTTAGTCGTGCGGCAAAGCTTGCAGGCGACGCTGCGCCACGCCTGGCGGGAGTGAGCGCGGGCGCGGATCGAAATGAATGGAGAACTGCGGCGTTGCGTTGACAGAAACGGTGAATGACCTATACCTGCGTATGGGTCCGATAGCGCTCCAGGCTGTGCAGGCAGAGATCGGGTAACGACTTCACACAGCTTCGAGCACGTCTAGGCTCGTGAATTACGCACTGGTGTTGTCGTGCCTTGCGGCGCCTTGATGCCGAGGGCTTCCGCTTTCAGCACAAAATCCGCAAGCGAGCGAGCGCACATTTTGCGCATCGCCTGGCCGCGGTGAATCTTGACCGTGATTTCGCTCAGGCTCAATTCGCCTGCAATTTGCTTGTTCATGAGACCGGCGGCCACAAAAGCCATGACCTCACGTTCGCGCGCCGTCAACGACTCATAGCAACGTCGCAGATCCGCCACCGAGCGGCTGATGGCAAGCCGCTCCTCATCGCTCGCCAGTGCGTGCGCGACGGCGTCCAGCATGTCCTGATCCCGGAACGGTTTGGCGAGAAAGTCTTTCGCGCCTGCCTTCATCGCCTTGACCGTCATGGCAATGTCACCATGCGCGGTCATGAAGACAATTGGCAAACCCAATTGACTCGTGGACATCTGCTCCTGCACAGCGAGCCCGCTTTGTCCCTTGAGGCGTACATCGAGGATCAGGCAGCTCGGCACGTCGGGCATGTCGAACGCGAGGAACTCCTGCGCGGAGCCGAACGTTTCGACACTCAGGCCGACCGAGCGCAGCAGGTTGCTGACGGCATCGCGCATCGACTCGTCGTCGTCCACGACATACACCATCGCGGTGCTCGCCTTGTTGGCAGCATCGGCGTTTGCCTCGCTATGCGAACTACTGCTCATGAAAACTCCCTTCATCAGTGGGCAGGACGAACTGAAGCAAAGCGCCACCCGTGGCCGGCGACTCTGCCCAGATACGGCCGCCGTGCGCTTCGACGATCGAGCGGCAGATCGACAGGCCCATACCCATGCCGTCGACCTTGGTGGTAAAGAACGTATCGAACAGACGTCCTGCATCTTCGTCGTTGATGCCCGTTCCCGAATCCTGCACGATCAACTGCGCCTGCCCATCGTCTGAATGGCGTGTGGCCATCCGCAGCCGGCGCGGTCCCGCGATCTCCGCCATAGCCTGCATGGCGTTCATGATCAGGTTGATCAGGACCTGCTGCAGCTGCACCCGATCGCAGCACACCTTCAGCGAAGGCACCGCGAGATCGAGTCGCAATTCGATGCGATGACGCTCGAGTTCGCGCCGTACCAGTTCGATCGACTCACTGACGATGCCGTTCAGATCCACGGTCGCAGCCAGACGTTCGCGCTTTCTCGCCATCGTACGGATCCGCTGGATGACCTCGTCAGCGCGTTTGGCGTCACGAATCATCTGCGCGACCGACTGTACCGCTTCGTCGATATCCGGCGTTGGGCGATTCAGCCAACGCAACGCCGCACCCCCGCGCGTGACGATTGCCGCAATCGGCTGCGTCACCTCGTGCGCGATCGAAGCAGCGAGTTCCCCTAGCATGGTGATCCGCGTCACGTGGGCGAGTTCGTCGTTGGAACGCGCAAGCGCTTCCTGGGCGCGCCTGGTTTCGGTAATGTCCATCAGCGCGCCGACATACTCGGTGTGACCTTCATCCGTATTCGCGAGATGAGCAACGAAGTGCACGTACTTGGTCCGGCCGTCGGGCATGCAGAGCCGATGCTGGAGGTCGACTAGCGGATCGCCGCCAGCAGCCTGTTCGAATACGCCACGCACGAGCGCAAGGTCGTCGGGATGCGTGCGCGCAAAAATTGCCTCGGGCGACGGCACGGTGTCGCGCGCGTAGTCGAAAATGCGGTAGGCCTCGTCGGACCACCACATCTCGCCGTCCGGAAAACGCACCGCGATGCTGCCAGTGCCGCTCAACCGCTGTGCGTCGCGCAGAAATGCTTCGCTGCGTTCGAGAGCCACCTCCGCGTGCTTGCGGCCGGTGATGTCATTGTTGGTCGCAAGCACGGCGCGCGGATTGCCCTTCGCATCGCGCCATAACGCGGCACGACTGGATATCACCACAACGCTGCCGTCACGCCGCACGCGCCGTAACTCGCCACGCCAACGGTCCGAGCTGAGCAGTTCGGCACGGACCTGTTCGTACGGAACCGGAAAGGATGTCTGCGTCATTTCCTGCAGCGATTGCCCGAGCGCCTGTTGCGCGCTCCAGCCGTACAGGACCTCGGCGCCACGATTCCAGAAGGTGATGCGATCGTTCATGTCATGCACGACGATCGCGTCGTGAGCGAGATTGAGCAATTCCACCTGCTCCTGCAAGGTCGCGGTCGCCGTCAGGTTTCGCAGCACGAGCATCGAAGTCGTGGCGATCGCCAGCAGGCTTACCGAGCAGCGTGCTATTGCGCCGATCGAATAGGTATCTTCGTGCGACATCACGAAGCCAAGCAATGTCAGCACCACGGAGCCCCACGCCGCCGTGACCGTGGTCGAGCGTTTGCCGGTCGAAGCGACCATCAGCACGACCACCACGTAGAAAACGGCCACCGCGATATCGAGTGGCGTCAGCGCGTCGATAGCAAAGACCACGAGCGCGATGAGGGTGGCCATTATCGTCACGACATTGGCGTCGCGCGACACGGTTGGGAAGGCAGGGCGATAGGCTTTCATGACGGCCGTATCAGCGGGCCGCCAGACGGCAGTGGAGCGCAGCGAACAACGGGAGCATGGACATGGCGTTCAAAGCGGGCATTCGTTGATGAATACCGGCGGCCTGTCCGTCAGGATCACAGCCAGAGCGGCTGTCGAAGCAGATGACATTCAGACCTACCGGCGGGGGTAGCTCTCTATCTGAATGGCATCTTGCGCGAGCCACATCGATGGCGATACTTATTTTTCCTGAAACCTTCCAAAATCATATCGGCGCCGGCGGCCGCTGGCCGCCGCGCAATACCCTTCAATCAATGGTGACCGTAATCCTTACGGGCAATCGGAACCGTGCGGACTTTCGCATACTGGAACACGGGCAGCGCCTTGACCACGTCGCGCGTCGCACTGGCCCATACAAGCTTGCCGTTCAGGTAGTCTAGCTGCGACATCGGAATCGCAACATCGTGTTGCGAGACGCCGAGAAACTGGTGAGCCGCCACGATCCCAAACGAAACGGCGTTATCCGGCGCGATGATGATGTCGTGCAGCACGCCGACCTTCTCTCCGTTGTCGTTATAGATGCTCTTGCCGAGCAGGCTCTTCTTGACGCTCCAGCCTTCGATCAAAATCTGCTCCTGCTCGACGCTGATGCCGATCGGCTGCGCGCCTGCGACCTGCGCGTTCGCCTGCTGGCACACCATGCCAAACGCCGACGCCGCCAGAAATACGAGTGTCCACTTTGCCTTCATGATGACTTTCTCCACGAGATGCGTTGATTGAAAACGACTGATCGCAACGCGGTGCCTGCATCTGACGTGCTGCCTGCCGCGCTTGCGCTGACCGATACTCTGAATCCGTTTCGCCCGGCACGTTTTCGAATTCGCACGATGGCAGCATGGATTTTTGCGCACGCTCCCTCGATTGCGCGCCACACCCACTTCACCGGACGCCCCGTGGCCGCAGCGTTACCGTGCAGGTCATGCCCATCGCGAGCTTGACGCCGTCGGGAACCTCATCGAGGTGAATGCGCACTGGCACGCGTTGAGCAAGCCGCACCCACGTGAAGATCGGATTGACATCCGCTAGCAGATCGCCATTGCTGGTCGGGTTGTCGCGGTCGGCGATTCCGCTTGCCAGACTGTCGACGTGCCCCTGAATATCCTCACCGCCCGACAGCAGCCGCACCACTGCATGGTCGCCGACATGCACCTGCGGCAGCTTCGTTTCTTCAAAATAGCCGTAGACCCAGAACGAATGCGAGTCGATCAGCGCCATACGCGCTGTACCGGCGGTGGCGAAATCGCCGGGATAAAGGTTCAGGTTGGTGATGAAGCCGTCGGACGGCGCCCGCACTTCGCTGCGCATGAGATTCAGCATGGCCGTTTGCTGCGCCACCACCGTCGCTTTGACGGCGGCTTCGGCCGCGCTGTAGGCGGCGACGTCCGCGGAATAGTCGGATGCCGACTGTTTGGCGACCGAAGCCGAGTCCAGCCGCGTTTCGTCTGAAATCACGTCGCCAGCCAGGCTGGCACGGCGCGCCGCCTGGGCACGCTTCATCGCCATGCTGGATTCGCTCGCCGCCATCCGCGCCTTGGCCTGCGCCATTTGCGCCTGCGCACGTAGCAGATCGGCCTCGGCCTGCGCAACGGCATAGTGAAAGCGCGCCGGGTCGAGCACGAACAGAATGTCGCCTTTACGCACCAGCTGGTTGTCCTTGACTCGTACTTCGCTCACCAGGCCCGACACGTCGGTGGCGACCTGCACGACCTGTGCGCGCACACGCCCGTCGCGCGTCCACGGCGAGAACATATAGTCTAGCCACAGCATGCGTACCAGCAGGACCGCCACGACAAGAAGCGTGAGCGTAAAAGCCGCGCGCAGGATAGATTGCATCTTCATCTCGATGACCCGGCGTGAACGTGAGCAGTGGGAGGATTCATAAATTCGGACATCCGTCAGGGTTCATCGCCACAACAGCAGCGAAGCGCCGCTAAAGAGCGCAGCGAATAGCGCGACCCGGAACAGGCTCGGGTGCCACGTCAAGCGATAGAAGCCGAGCCTCGCCAACACGAGATCGAGAGCGACAAAGAACAGCACGCAACCCGCGAGAATCGGCAGGAGCCCTGGCACAAGCAAAGAAAAAAGGTCAATTTCCCCCGGCATTGGCCACTCCTTCCACTGTGGGATGGGGGGGCGCCGACACGTAGCCACCGCCCAGTTCCTTCATCAGGAGCGCCCATGCGTCGAGACGTTTGGCCTGAATCGCCGCGAGGCTTTCTTCCTGCTGCAACTGTTCGTTCTGCGCCGCCAGCACGTTCAGAAATTCGGTGATGCCGCTGCGATACCCCGTGTCGGCGAGCTTGAACGATTGGCGCGCCGAATCGAGCGTGTTCTCAACCGACGCCTGCTGCTGTTCGAGCGAGCGCATCGACACCACCTGCGCCGCGACCGCTTGCATCGCGTTCACCACGCTCTGGTTGTACGCGTCAACGGCGGCATCGCGGGAGGCCACCGCTACGCCGTAATTGCCGCGCCGCCGGCCGCCATCGAAGATCGGCAGCGAAATCGCCGCCCCCACGCCATGGCCCATGCCGTCGTTATTCAGGAAATTGAAGAAGCCCCCGAACGTTGCTGCCGACCCGAGCGAGGCGGTCGCAAGCAGATTGATGTCGGGGTAGAAATCGGCGTGCGCCGCGTCGATGCTTTTGTCGGCTTCGAGCACCCGCCAGCGTGCCGCGACCACGTCTGCACGATGGCCGATCAGCTCTGCCGGCAAAGATGCCGGCAAGGTCACCGGCACGCTCAGCGAAAGGCTGGGGCGGCGCAGCGAATCGCCGTATCCCGGCCCCTTGCCGGCGAGTCCGGCAAGGCTGATGCGCTCGAGGGCGAGTTGCTGCTGCGCCTGCCGCACCCGCGTCGTACTGATCGCGAGTTGGGTCTGCGCCTGGCTGACTTCGAGTCCGCTGCCAACGCCCGCGCGCCAGCGGCGCGTCGCGATGTCGAGCGTGTGCTGCTGTTCGATTTGCACGGCCCCGTAGACATCGAGCAGCGAATACTGCAACGACAACTGGACATAGCTGCGCACCACGGCGGTCTGCAATTCGAGCTCCGCAAAGCGCGCGTCCGCAGCCGCCGCGTGGACATTGTCCAGCGCACCTTCACGAATCGAGCGCGACTTGCCCCACAGATCCAGATCATACGAAAGGTCCACCTGGGCGCTGTTGCTCCACACCGTAGTGCCACCCGGCGGCGCCGGGCTCGTATAGCGTGCGTATCGCCGGCGCTCGAAGCTGCCGCTCGCGTCGAGTTGCGGCAACTCGGCCGCGCCGGCGATCTGCGCCTGAAAACGCGCCGCGTCGGTCCGCTCTTCGACGGCGCGCAGGCCTGGATTGCCCTCGGTCGCGTTCTGCACCAGCGTGTCGAGTTGCGGGTCGTTCCATTGGCGCCACCAGCTCTCCGCCGGCCATTGCGCGTCGGCTTGCGTGGCGCGCAGCGCCGCGCCTGGATCGAGCGTCGCCGGATCGATCATAGATTCGTGCATGTGAATCCCGCCGCTGGTGATGCAGCCCGAGACCAACAACGTGCCGGCGAGCGCGGCGAATAGCGAAAGCACCCGGCGGTTGGCGCGCACCGACGACGAGGCACAGGGGGCTTTCATCGCTCCGTCTCCGTCTGTTGCCAAAGCGCCAGGGTCTCGTCACGCAGCGTCAATTCGGTGAAGTGCAGCAGCGCCCGCATCCGGTAGCGTGTGAGCGTCATTGCATCGACGGCGATATTTTCGCCGAGCGGCAACATGTCCAGCGCGCGCCGCGTCGCGGCCAGCGCGGCTTCGGCAGCCTGGGGCGTGGCCGCTGCAAATACCTCGGCGAGCGCCGCCAGCCAGGCGTCCTGCGCCGCGGACCAGCCCGGCGGCAAGGTCGTGCCGAGCTCTTGCGTATCGAGGCGAATCTGGATCATCGAGCGGCCGATCTCCAGCGCGGCGAACGCCCAGCCGATCAGTTGATCGCGATTCACGAGTGCATTCACCGGGGCCGAAGCGATCTGCAGGATAAAATCCCGCAGGCTCAGTTCGAACGTGTAAAGCAGGTCGTCGAGGTCAGCCTCGCGTGCATCGTGCGCAATCAGCGCGCGAATCTGTTTCAGATATTGGGCCGTGATCCAGTCGCCGGCGCGCGGCACCAGAACCGAGAACGCGACGGCGGCCACCGCGATACCACATAGCAGCGCAAAGCCTGTGTCGAGGTAGGCGCTCGGGTTGTAGACCGTGGGATTGGTAATGCCGACAATGAAACAGAAATAGATGCTGAAGCCGAGCCCCAGAATTGCCGTCTTCGCGAAGGTGTTCAGATAACTGCCGACCATCACGACGATCGCCATCGATGCAGCCAGCAATTCGAATGTATCGATGCGCGGCAGCACGAAGAAGTTGAATGCGAATCCGGCAAGCCAGCCGCCGAGACAGCCTCCGAAAATCTGCCAGCTGGCAACAGCGGGATTGGGCACGAGCGCGAACAACGCGCTTGTAATCGCCACCGCGACGATCGCGCTCGCGCCGCCCACCCACCCCGACGCGATCCACGCCGCGCCGACCACCAGTACGGCCACGGCCGCTCGCGCGCCGGCGATCGTCGCGGATGTGCGGTTGGCCGTCGCCCGTGTCCGGCCGATACGGCTGATCGCCTGAAGCACGGATTGTGGCCAGGGCAAACGGCCGACGGTGCGCGCATCCAGGTAGCTTCGGCACATCAGGCGCAAATCGGCGATCGAAAAGAACAGCGCGGCACCCGTGGTTGCCACGAACTGCCGCTGATGCGGCGAAAGATCCGCCAGGGATTGCAGCAGGCGCCCCAGGTCGGCCGGTAAGTCCCGTTCGAAAGTACCCAGTTCGCGCGACAGGGTCCTGACCTGTTCCGACGTGACCAGCCCGGACAGCACCTGCTTGGGCACCAGGGCGAGCAGGCCGTCGATCAGTTCTTGGGCGGCGGCGCGTGCGCGTGGATCGGCTTCGGCCGCGACTTTAACCTTCAACTGATGCAACGCGTGTATCCACGTAACGGTGTCGAGAAAACTCCGGTCGAGGTCGAGATAGACATGGTTGTGCAGACGGATCGACGGGTCCTCGAACACCGCCCCGCTGCGCAGACTTTCCACGCCGACGCGCTCGCGAATCAGCATGAGAAAGGTGTCGAACCCGGCGACACTCGTCGCGCCGTCGAGCATCGTGTGCATCGCGTTCAGTAGATCGGTCATATTCTTACGGCTCGACGCATACAGTTCGGGCACCACCGAGCGCGGGAACACCACCGCGCTGATCACGCATGCACATGCCACGCCGATCACGACCTCGCTGACCGTGAACACAACATTGTCGTAGACACCGTAGGGATTGGCCCAGACCGGCATCGCCGTGATTGCCGTGCCGTAGCCGGTCAGCACGAAACCATACGACTGGAAATTTCTGTAGTACGCCGCGCCGAACACACACGCACCGATCCAGACCGCCAGCGCGAAGAGAAATAGCAGCGGCTGTTGAGGAAAAAACGCGACGAGCAATAGCCCGGCGATGCTGCCGCACACCATGCCCAACCCACGATAGAAGCCTCGCGCAATCACCATGCCGCTCTGCTGATGCATCATTACGATGACGCACGAAACCATCGCAGTGCCCGGTGTACGCAGTTCGAGGCGCATGCACAGGCCCATCGCGAGCGTCACGGCAATCGCCACCTTCGCGATATGGCGAAAGCGCGGGCCGTCGTCTGTCCAGTAGGTCCTGATCTCCTCCCGCCATCGAGGCAGGGCGGCGTTGCTGGCATCCGCTTGCGGGGTCATAGGGTTCTCATCGGTCGCTCGACATGCACTCGTGATGCGGACGCGCAGGCTAGCCAGCCTCGCGATTACCGCGCTATTTACTATGTGCAGTTTGCGTTGGACAGAATGGCCGGCTTTGCGGATTCGCACGTTTTTTGCGCATGCGCTGGGTGATGGATGTTGTTCGGGCGCACCCTGCGAATGTCGTTCCGGCGGGCGCCCCGACCTGCCGCAGCAGTCCTCGCACAATTAGCGCAAGTTGGTCCGCGCCAGTTCGACGATCTCGTCACCGCGTCCGTTGAGAATCGCGCGCAGCATATAGAGGCTGAAACCCTTGGCCTGGGCCAGTGCGACAGACGGCGGCATCGCCAGTTCGTGTCTCGAAGTGACAACGTCCACTAGCGCCGGGCCAGGATGGTCGAACGCCTGCTTCAGCGCGGCCGCCACATCTTCCGATTCCTCGACACGGATGCTGAAAATGCCCGCGCCCTGCGCAATCGCCGCAAAATCCGTTTTGGCGAGATCGACGTTGGTGTCGAGGTAGCCGCCCGCCTTCAGTTCCATTGAGACGAAACCAAGCAGGCTGTTGTTGAACACCACCACCTTGATAGGCAAAGCGAGTTGCCGCGCGGTGAGCAGATCGCCGAGCAGCATCGACAGACCACCGTCGCCCGATAACGACACGACCTGCCGCTGCGGATTCGCGCCCTGTGCGCCGAGCGCCTGCGGCATCGCATTAGCCATCGATCCGTGGTTGAACGAGCCGTGCAACTGGCGCTTGCCGTTCATTGTCAGGTAGCGGGCAGACCAGATGGTCGGCGTGCCGACATCCGCGGTGAAAATCGCGTCGTCACTCGCGGCTTCGTCGATCATCTTCGCCAGATACTGCGGGTGTATCGGGCGGCCGGGGCCGGCCGGCGTCGCGAGATCGTCGAGGCCTTTGCGCGCAGACGCATAGTGCTTGCGCGCGTTGTCGATAAAGCCGCGATCGGTCTTCCTTTGCAGCCGGGGCAGTGTCGCCGCGACGGTCTCCTTCACCGTGCCGACCAGACCAAGCGCGAGCGGCGCGCGATGACCGAGTTGCGAGCCCTTCCAGTCGACCTGAATGATCTTCGCAGCGGCCGGGTAGAACGGACGGTACGGAAAGTCGCAGCCCAAGAGCAGCAATGTGTCACACGACATCATCGCGTGATAGCCCGAGCTGAAGCCGATCAATCCGGTCATGCCGACGTCATAGGGATTGTCGTACTCGATGAACTGTTTGCCGCGCATGGCGTGTACGATCGGCGCGCCGAGCGTGTCGGCGAGCGCCACTACTTCGTCGTGCGCCCCCTGCACACCGCTGCCGCACATGATCGTGACCGCATCGGACTCGTTGAGCATCACCGCGAGGCGATCCAGGTCGACTTCGGCGGGCAGGATTCTGGGCGGCGCGCTTTCGGTCCATGAGGGCGCCTCGGCCGGCCCTTCGCTCAAAGCCACATCGCCCGGCAACACGATCACTGCCACGCCGCGCTCCTCCACCGCGGTGCGCATCGCGCGCGCCAGCACACGTGGGAATTGCGCGGCGGACGACACGACCTCGACATAATGGCTGCACTCCTTGAATAGCTCCTGGGGATGCGTCTCCTGAAAGTAGCCGAGGCCGATCTCCGTCGACGGAATGTGCGCCGCGATCGCGAGCACCGGCTGCTGATTGCGATGGCAGTCGAACAGACCGTTGATCAGATGCAGGTTGCCAGGCCCGCAACTGCCCGCGCACACTGCGAGCCGGCCGCTCGAAGCGGCGTCCGCGCCAGCCGCGAACGCGGCCGCTTCCTCGTGGCGGGTGTGCATCCAGCGGATCGAACCATGCTCGCCGAGGCTGTAGGCGAGTCCGTTCAGACTGTCGCCCGTCACTCCCCAGATTCGTTCAACACCCGCTGCGGCGAGTGTGCCGGCGAGGTAGGCGGCAATGGTATTGCTGGCCATGCTTGACTCCTTGTCAGGGTGAATGAAGATCGATCGGGCGCAGAAGAATCGGAACCGCGTACTTGAATACGGGAAAAGACCGTCGCGGGCGCGCGTCGCGGCATTGTTCTGCCAACCCTCTCAAGCTAAGAGAGTGGCGGCGAAATGTCCTGAATTACATCTGAAAACAACTTAATGAAGCTGGATCGGCCGGATCTGATCGACGACGAGGCGCAACAGAGAATGTTGCGCGAAGAGGGCGCCTAGCTGCGCGCCTTGAGTTTGCGTGACCGCTGGCTGACGGGCGGGCAGGCCGATTCTGCGGCCTCCGATGCGCATGGCGACTCAGCGGGCCAGTCCTGTCCGCTGGCCGCCCTGGCGATGCGCAGCAACTGCACGGCGCCCCGATAGTCGTCCCATTCGATGCCCTCGGTCATTCTCGCGCAGACCGACTGCAGAAGCTGGGCGGCCTCCGCGCTTCGGCCTTGCCCATGCCAGAGCGCTCCCAGGCTGGTCGCCGCGTGCAGCTGAAACGAACGACATCCCTGTGCCATCGACTCCTCCAGCGCGGCCATCAGACAGGCTTCCGCATCTCGCACTGCCGTGTCGGACGCCAGTGCAGCGGGCGGCCCCATCACCAGCAACTCCCCATGAATGCGTCTAAGTTCCGCGGCATACCAGTAGTCGCCGGTTTCGTCACACTGCACCAGCGCGCCCCTGACCGTCGCGATGCCCTCTTCCCGCCAACCCGCGCGGCCGAGCGCCAGGCTGTACTGTCCTATCAGCATGGCGCGCGGTGCGCCGAATTCGAGCGCCTCCAGTTCGTTCAGCGCCGCGCGGAAAGCTTTTAGCCGCCCGGCTCCGGTGTCATGCATCGAGAAGAGGTATTCATCGAAGCAGCGGCAGCACGCGAGCGATACGCTCAAGCCCGCGCGCTCGGATACCTCACGCAGCAATTCGATTGCCTGGGCCGCGCGCTCCCGCTTGCCCGATAACAGCGTCAACGGCACTAAGGCCTCGACCAGCACATAACATGTCACGATGGCCTGTTGCTGATCGCATGCAGCGACGACAGCATCTTCCGCGAGCCTGAGCGCCTGATCGCGCCACCCCTGCAGCCAGAGCACCCGCGCAAGGGTTGCGGTGCCGACGATGCGCTGATCGACCGATTGTCCGAGCGGCAGGCCGTGCTGCAGGTCGTCGCCGTGATGCAACAACTGTTCAAGCGAGGCCCGCGCCTGCTGCTGATCGCCGGTGTAATGCGATGCGATGCCCAGCAACCTGTAACCGAGGATCGTCCCGCTCGTGTCACCCACCTCCGAGGCAAGCAACGCAAAACGGCGCGCGAACGCAAGCGCGGTGCGCGCCGCGCCGGACGATTGACTCGCGTTCCACATGCCCCACAACGCACGCGCTTCGAACACATGGTCGCCCAGCGCGATGGCCGAGGCCAGCGTCTCGGACCAGATACCGTGCGTTTCCCTATTCGGTCCGTTCACATAGACGAGCGCCGCCGCGAGCGCCGCCTGCAATTGCATCCGCACGCGCAGATGACGAGTAGAACGCGAGCCATGGTGCGTCGCGGCCACACCGTCAAGCGCCCGTCGCGCCCAGGTACAGCACTCGTCGACGAGCGAAAGCTCGTACAGCAGAAAAACGAACCTGACGGCAAGCGTTTCGCCGAGCGCGTCGTCCCCCCTCGATGACAAGGCCCAACCGAGCGCCGCGCGCAGGTCGTCGAGCAGCGCACGCATCCAATATTGCCAACCGTCCGCGGGTGCACTCGAAGGGTCCGCACGTGGTGGCGCAGCGCGCTCCAGCAAACTCAGAAAATAGCGTGCGTGGTGCAGCGTGACGAAGCGTCGCTCGCCGTTGTCGTCGAGTTTCTGCATTGCATAGGCGCGCGTGGTTTCCAGCAGACGATAACTCGCGCTGCCGCGCTCCATGCGTGTCACCACCAGCGACTTTTCCACGAGGCCGGACACGGCCGCGACCACGTCGAGTTCCCGCAACGCGCCGTCGCTGGCGACAGCGATCGCCGCTTCCAACGTAAAGCTGCTCACGAAAATGCCGAGCCGGCGCAGCGTCGCGCGCTCGGCTTCGTCGAGTAGCGCGTGGCTCCAGTCGAGCGTCGCTTTCAACGTTTGATGACGCGGCAATGCGGTTCGGTTGCCGCCTGTCAGCGTGTTGAAGCGATCATCGAGATGCCCGGCAAGCGTTTCGATGCCGAGGATCGCCGCGCGCGCCGCCGCAAGTTCGATTGCCAGTGGTATGCCGTCGAGTCGTCCGCATACCATGCCGGTCAGATGAATGCTTTTTTCGTCGGACGAAAAGCGCGCATCGATCGCGCGGGCGCGAGAAATGAACAACTCGACGGCGCTGCATTGCAGAACGTCTTGGCTCTGATCGTTCCGACTGGGCACCTGCAGCGAGGCCACCCGGTACAGGTGTTCGTTCATGATGCGCAACGGCTCGCGGCTGGTGGCGAGCACAAAGATCGCCGGACCGACACCGAGCAAGGTCTCCGCCAGTTCGGCGGCAGGGCCGAGTACATGCTCGCAGTTATCGAGCACGAACAGCACGCGCCGCTGGTTGAGTTCCTTGCCAAGGCGCGCGACCGTGAGCGGACCGATCCCCGGATTCACGCTGACGCTGGCCGCAAATGCCGCGAGGACGCTGTCAGTGTCCGAAGTGGTCGCAAGAGACACCAGAAAGACGCCATCGGGAAAGCGTGCTAACAGGCCACGCGCGACCTCCACAGCGAGACGCGTTTTGCCGATACCACCGGACCCGACCAGCGTGACCTGACGCGATGCGGCGAGCGCCAGCGAGATATCGTCGATGGCTTTGTCGCGCCCGATTAGCGGGGAGAAGTGGATCGGCAGATTGTTCGGGACAGTGCGACTCTGCAAGGCATCGCCGAGCCGCTCGAACCCGCTGAGCTCTGCAGCAACGCCTTCGGTGTCCATGGTGCCGGCCGCATCGCCAGCGGCGACGCTCCGTACCAACCGATAGCCGCGTCCAGAAACCGTTTGTATCAACCCACGGCTTTCGCCCAACATCTTTCGCAATGCGGACATATGCACTTGCAGACTGTTCTCTTCGACGATCGCATGCGGCCATACCTGCTTGAGCATCTCGTTCTTCGACACCAGTGCGCCGTTCGCGGCGATCAGCACGGCGAGCACGTCGAAGGCGCGACTGCCGAGCCGTACAGGTTCACCGTCAAGGAATACTTCCCGACGGTCGATGTCCACCTGAAGCGGGCCGATGCAAATCATGCGAGATACCCAGGACGCAGCGGTTGGAAGAATGTGAGAAGGCTCAAGAGAATGGCGACAGATGCGCTCAGCGTTGCGTCCCCGAATTCTAGAACACCGCAGAAACGGCGTGCGCGGAAAAAACCGAAGCTATTGTTCGAAATTTTTGGACTGAGCGCACACTGCAGCAAAGCCGCACAGGCGTGAATCGCGCGTCGCGCCGCCCGCCGCGATGCGTGATTCTCATGCATGGCGCCCGGTGACGAAGCCGGAACCTCGCCTAGCCACACCAGGCTAATCTTTGTATGATGCGTGCCAACATATTGGGTGCCGAATAAGAGATGCCGAGAAAAGTACGGTCGGTCGAAACAGCGTCGCAGAGCGAGGCGCAAGAGCACGATAAGCCCGTTACGCGCAGGCTCGCGCCTGAAGTACGGGAGCGTCAGATCGTTCTGAAGGCCATCGATCATTTCGCCACCCATGGCTTTTCCGGGAGCACCCGCGAACTGGCGCGCCAACTCGGTGTAACGCAACCGCTTCTGTACCGCTACTTTCCGAGCAAGGAAGCTTTGATCGACCGCGTTTACGAAGAAGTCTACCGATGGGACTCCAGCTGGGAGCACCTGATCAAGGACCGCTCCATCCCTGTCCAGGATCGCATGGTCAGTTTCTACTCGTCGTATTCGGAAGTGATCCTGCGGCGCGAATGGATCCGGATTTTTATCTTCGCTGGCTTGACGCGGGAAGGCATCAACTCCAAATATTTGACACGACTGCGTGAGCGCGTGTTTCTGCCGGTGATGGCGGAAATCCGCGCAGCCTACGACCTGCCCGCGCCCGCCGGTGCGAAACAACGCGAAGTCGATCTGGAACTGATCTGGAGTCTGCACGCAAGCATCTTCTATCTCGGCGTGCGTAAGTGGATCTACGGCCTGCCGGTCACGGATAACATCGAAGACCACATTGCCCGTCAGGTCGACGCTTTCCTCAACGGCGTGCCTGCCGCGCTGGCCCATGCGTCGAAAGAATTTGCGCGCGCCAAAGTCATTTCCAAAACCTGAATGCAGTCCTTCGCAGGCACCGCTTAGGGATGCGCAGCGGGCGCAACGCCCCCCTTCGCGACACGTTACGCAGCCGCGGCCAGCAGCGCGCTGACCATCCATTCTCACGTTCATCGCATCACTCCTACTGCCTCCGTACTACAGGGTAAACACCAGCGATACGCGGCTTTCTCCCGCTCACGCATTCGCCTACAATTTATCCAACGATCACTAATCGATCGATAAATAGCATAGCAGGAGTCAAAGATGCCCGTTACAAAACTTGCCCACTACTCGATTCGCACCACCGACCTCGAGCAATCCTGCCGCTTCTACGAACGGATTTTGGGTTTTACGCGGGGCTACCGCCCGCCCTTCGATTTTCCGGGTGCCTGGCTCTACAAAGGCGGCGATGAAACCGACTTCGGCACGGTACACATAATCGGTACGGATCCGAACAACCCTGCCGGACTCACTGCGTATCTCGGCGATAAGAGCTTGCCCACGAGCGGCACCGGCACGGTCGACCACATCGCATTCCTCGCGACGGGCGTCGACGCAATGTGGGAAACGTTAAAGGCCGAAGGCATCGCCTGGCGCGACCGCACGGTGCCGAGCCTCGGCTTGCATCAGGTGTTTATCGAAGACCCCTCTGGCGTGACCATCGAACTCAATTTCCCCGCCGAAGAAATCGGACGCCTGACCGAAGCGCAAGCCGCCATCGCACAACCCGCGGTCGGCGCAGGAGAATCAGCATGAGCCAATCCTTTGTAAGTAAGCGCGCGATCATTGTCGGCGGCTCGCTAGGCGGCCTGTTCGCAGCCAACCTGCTGGTGCGCAACGGCTGGAACGTCGACGTATTCGAACGTGTACCGGATGAGCTGGCAGGGCGCGGCGCCGGTATTGTCACGCACCCCGAACTATTCGACGTGCTCGCGGCAGCCGGTATCGAATATGACGAATCGATCGGCGTCAAGGTGCAATCGCGCGTTACGTTCGCGCAGAACGGCGAGGTGCTGTCCGAACGCGCTCTACCGCAAACGCTCACCGCGTGGGGCAAGATGTACCACGTCCTGCGTGCTGCGCTGCCCGATATTCACTACCACGCCGGCGGCACGGTTGCCACGGTGCAGGACGGCCCGGACCAGGCGGTAGTGACGCTCGGCAATGGCACGGTGCTGCATGCAGATCTCGTGATTGCGGCAGACGGCTTCAAGTCCGCGATTCGCGAGCGTTTTCTGCCCGATGTCCGGCTTCAATACGCCGGTTATGTCGCATGGCGCGGTCTCGTCGACGAAGCATCGTTGACCCGCGAAACCCGCGACGCCCTGTTCGAAAAATTCGCATTCTGCCTGCCGCCGCGCGAGCAGATTCTCGGCTATCCGGTTGCGGGCCAAGGCAATAGCACGACGCCTGGCGAGCGTCGCTACAACTTCGTCTGGTATCGCGCCACCAGCGAAGACATCCAGTTGCCGAACCTGCTCACCGATGCGGCCGGCAAGCGATGGGAAGGGGGCATTCCCCCCACACTGATTCGCGAGGACGTGCTCGCCGACATGGAAAACGCAGCGCTCACGCTGCTCGCTCCGCAATTCAGCGAAGTTGTGACCAAAGCCACGCAGCCGCTTTTCCAGCCCATCTTCGATCTCGAAGTACCACAGATGGCGTTCGGCCGCATTGCCTTGCTCGGTGATGCAGCTTTCGTCGCGCGTCCGCATTGCGGCATGGGCGTGACCAAGGCGGCCAGCGACGCCATGGCATTAGTCAAGGCGCTCAACGCACACGGCGGCGTACAGGACGCACTCGCGGACTACAGCAACGAGCGCACCCAGGCGGGCGCCGCAATCGTCCAGCACGCACGGCACCTCGGCGCGTACATGCAGGCGCAATTGAAGAACGAAGTCGACCGTGAAATGGCCGAGCGCTATCGCACGCCGGACGCCGTCATGCGTGAAACCGCAGTACCGGCCCGCTTCTGACATTCAGTGCGGTGACGGCAGATCCGATCGGTCGTTGCAGCACCAGAGTTGCAACATCAAAGAGAAGTCGTTTCAAAAGGAGACAAAGTGGAACATGCTGCCCCAACCTGTTCGATGAGCGCGCAGTACGCCGCCACCGAAGCGCCGCCTGCGGCGAATCCGCTGCTCGACGATCCGCGCTTTCGCGCGCTCGTGCGTAAGCGGCGCACCTTCTCGTGGACCCTCACCATCCTGATGCTGGCGGTGTACTTCGCCTTCATCCTCACGCTCGCTTTCGCGCCGGCGCTGCTGGGCCGGCCGATTGTCGAAGGTTATCCCGCGACATGGGGGATTCCCGTCGGCTTCGGCATGTTCGTCTTTACCTTCGTGCTGGTCGCCGTTTATGTGACGCGCGCCAACACCTTTCATGACCGTACAGTCAATGAAATCCGGCAAGGAGTGCGGCAATGAAACGTCTTTCTCTCTCGCGCAGTCGGCTTGTCAGGGTCATGTCCGTCGGGGCTTGCTGCACCCTCGCCGCATTGCCGGCGGCCGCCGCCGAAGCCGCAACCGCAACCGCAGCGCCGACGCACGCGCACAACCCGGTCGCGATCAGCATGTTTCTGCTGTTCGTCGCGTCGACGCTGTTCATTACGCGCTGGGCGGCGAAGAAGAACCATAGTGTGTCCGACCATTACGCGGCGGGCGGCAAGATCACCGCTTTCCAGAACGGTTGGGCCATCGCGGGCGACTACATGTCCGCCGCATCCCTGCTCGGCATTTCCGCGCTTGTCTTCACGAGTGGATATGACGGCCTGATCTATTCGATCGGTTTTCTCGCCAGCTGGCCGATCATTCTCTTTCTGATCGCTGAGCCACTGCGCAATCTGGGCCGCTATACGCTCGCCGACGTCGTCTCGTATCGGCTGCAACAACGTCCGGTTCGCGCCTTTGCCGCGTCGAGCTCGATTGTGATCGTGCTGCTTTATCTGGTGTCGCAGATGGTCGGCGCCGGCAAGCTCGTTGAATTGCTGTTCGGCTTCAACTACACGGCAGCCGTGCTGATGGTCGGCGTGTTGATGGTGGTGTACGTGTTTTTCGGCGGCATGCTTGCTACGACGTGGATACAGATCATCAAGGCAGCACTTCTGCTGGCGGGCGCCGCATTCATGGCTTTCATGGTGATGAGCCGCTTTGGCTTCAGCATGAATGCGCTGTTTTCACAGGCCATCCTCGCCCACCCGAAACACGCGGCGATCATGAGCCCCGGCGGTCTCGTGTCTGATCCGGTTTCCGCTGTGTCGCTCGGTCTTGCGTTGATCTTCGGCACGGCGGGCCTGCCGCACATCCTGATGCGCTTCTTTACGGTGAGCGACGCCAAAGCCGCCCGCAAAAGTATTCTGTACGCGACGGGCATTGTCGGGATTGGTTACGCGTTGATCATCATCATCGGCTTTGGCACGATTGCGCTGGTGGCGACCGATCCGCAATATCACACCGCCTCGGGTGCGGTGCTCGGCGGCGTAAATATGGTGGCGATTCATCTGGCGCATGCAGTGGGCGGGAACGTCTTTCTCGGCTTCATCTGCGCAGTTGCGTTCTCGACGATTCTCGCTGTGGTCGCGGGTCTGACGCTCGCCGGATCCTCAGCGGTGTCGCACGACCTGTACGCGAATGTGATTCGCCGCGGCGCCGCGACGGACCGTGAGGAAATGCGGGTCTCGCGCATCACCACGCTGGTGCTCGGCGTGCTCGCGATCCTGCTGGGCATCGCGTTTGAAAAGCAGAACATCGCGTTCATCGTGAGCCTGACCTTCTCGATCGCGGCCAGTTCGAATTTTCCGGTACTGCTGCTCTCGATCTACTGGCGCGGACTGACCACGCGCGGCGCGGTGATCGGAGGCTCACTCGGCTTGATCTCAGCCGTCGCCTTGACGATCCTCAGCCCGACCGTCTGGGTCCAGGTCCTCGGTCACGCGCACGCGATCTATCCGTACGAATATCCCGCGTTGTTCTCGATGATCGTTGCGTTCGCCGGCGTGGTGTTTTTCTCGGTCACGGACACATCGACGCGCGCTGCGCGCGAACGCGCGCTGTACGGCAACCAGCTCGTCGACTGCGAGCTCGGCATGGTCAAGCACGGCTAACGTCGGCTTCCCGAAGCCGACACTCAATACCTACAAGGGAGACTGACTCATGGATTGCAGCTGTTGTATTTCACCGAAACGCCGCCGCGTACTCGGTACACTGGCCGCGCTGGCCGGGGGCCTCGCCTCGGGCGTGTCCGCCACCGCAAGCCAAACGAATACTGCCGCTGGCGTTGCAGGCAAAAGCCGCTCGATCGATATTCACGCGCACTACTACCCCGAAAGCTATTGCGAGCTGGTGGGCAGCGAAGGTGCGAAATTCGGTGGCAAATTCACCTGCGACGCCACGAGCTTCAGCTTCCAGACACCTGCAGGTGGCCTCGGGCCGCTGCCGCTCAAGTTCATCAGGATCGACGAGCGGCTCGCCGACATGGACGCGTCCGGCGTCGACATGCAGGCGTTGTCGTTGAGCGTGCCGATGGCCTACTGGGCCGACCGCGCCTTTAACGCAAAACTCGCGAAAACGTGGAATGCGTCGGCGTCCGCGATACATGTGCAGTATCCGGACCGCTTCGTCGTGCTGGCCACGCTGCCAATGCTGAATCCGCACGATGCAATCGACGAGCTCGAACGTGCATCCGAGTTACCCGGCGTACGTGGCGTCTACATGGGCACCAACGTCAACAACCGCGACCTCGACGACCCGCTGTTCGAGCCGGTTTTTGCACGCATCGAGCAACTGGACCTGCCGGTGTTTCTGCATCCGCAGCAAACGGTCGGCGGTGCGCGCCTCGGCGACTACTACCTGAGTAACCTGCTGGGCAATCCGTTCGACACCGCGATTGCAGGCTCCCACCTGATACTCGGCGGCGTGATGGACCGGCATCCAAAGCTGAACATCACGTTGCCGCACGCGGGCGGCGCGTTGCCGATCCTGATGGGCCGCATCGACGCGGGCTGGACGGTGCGGCCCGAAACACGCAGGCTGGCGCAAAAACCGAGCAGCTATTTGCGCCGTTTCAACTACGATACGGTCTCGCATTCCGGTCCCGTGCTCGAATTCCTGATCCAGAACGTCGGCATCGACCGCCTCGTACTGGGCAGCGACTACTGCTTCGACATGGGCTACGAGCAGCCAGTCACGTACCTCGATCGACTCGACCTTCCGTCCGAACAGAAGAATCTGATTCTCGGCGGCAACGCGGCGCACCTGCTGAAAATCTAACGCGAGCCTGGCCGCGCTCGTCATGGCGGGCATCTGCTCGATCACGAATGCAAGAATCACTGCCGCGGCATTCGCCGGGGTCGTGGTTCGCACGCGTGGGTTTCGCTATACGTCAACCCGGCTCCCGTCATCTGATGGGAGATCCTGTACGACACCATGTTGGGTGGCGTCGCGTGCACGCTGTGGCCGCAGACGACCTCGGGTGCATCGAAAGCCGCCGGCGCCGTGCGCCGTCCTCCTGCCAGCTTCTGGCAATTCCTATACGCGCGGATGAGAAGCGTGAATCCATGGGTGACTACGCGAGCCCAATGTAGGGATAGCGCCTGGCCGCGGCGAATCGTATTGTTTCCCCATCGGGCAAGACATGTCGTCGGAATCAAAACAGGAGGTCGCAGCGGCTATGGACAGGATCTTCAGCATGCGCGTGTTTTCGCGGGTCGCGGAAACCGGCAATTTCAGCGCAGTCGCCAAACATATGGAATGCAGCGCCGGCAATATTTCGCGAGCGGTGGTGTCGCTGGAAGAGCACCTTCACACGCGCCTGTTGCAACGGACCACGCGCAGCGTATCGCTCACCGAGTGCGGCGAGCGATACTACCAGCGCTGCAAGAAGATCCTGGCCGACATCGACGACGCCGACGCCGAAGCGAGCGAAGCGCATACACTGCCGCGCGGCAAATTACGCGTCCACGCGGTACCCGACATCGGCCTGAAACAGCTGACGTCCACCATCGTCGAATACCGGCACGCCTTTCCCTCCGTGTCGGTCGATCTGAAACTGCTGCCGAATATGGCGAATCTGATCGAAGACGAGTTCGACGTCTCGATCGTATCCGCTTCGTCGCTGCCGGACTCGGGCAACGTGAGCCGGCTGATCGGCCGGTGCGAACGCATCCTCGTCGCCGCACCGGACTACCTCATGCGGCACCCGATCCGCACCGTCGCTGATATGCCCAACCACACCCTGATGCAGACCAGTTCGTCCTTCGAACCGCCTGCGGAATGGCCCTCCGGATATGCCCGGCATGGCGTAGACGAGGCGGAGCAGGCCGGGCACTTCGTCGTCAACAATATGCAGGCACTACGGGTCGCCCTGCTGGCGGGCGCGGGCGTGGGTGCCGTGCCGACGTATTCCGTTATAGAAGAACTCAAGGAAGGCAAGCTGGTTCAACTGTTTCCGGAGTACCCGCTTCAAGCCACCAATGTGTTCGTGGTGTACCCGTCGCGCCACTTCATCGATGCGAAGATAAGGACGTTCGTTGAATTTCTCGTAGTGGCGCTCAAACAGAAAATTGACTTTAGCATTGCAAATCTGGCACCGATAGCTGTGCGCATACCTGCTCAACCGGCGCTTCAGCCTTGAGGGCCGAGACTCTCTGAAAATCGCCCGGGCGGTTTATCGATCATAACGTTCGAACCTGAAAAAAAATTAATATCCCTTGTAAATAATTTCCGAGATAATCGCGCTATTCTGCGGGTTATTACCATCTCTTGATTTTGGCAAGGCGAACGGGCTCGACAATGTAGCGCGACGACAGAGGTGACGGCTTATGTTCAACCATACAGAAATTTCGGCCAGCACGGCTGCCAGAAAGAAAGACTCGCTAGGATGTCTTTCAAATCAGTTACATAAGGACCTCGAACTCGAAGCAGGTGATTTCACGTTTTATCGCAAGTGCCGCCGCGAGGAAAAGACCAACGAAGTCGTCATGCCCGCCTCCGATCGCGGCTTCCTGATCGGTGTGTCGCTCACCGCTGGACACCGCCGGCGCATCGTCTCGGGCAGCCGCTCCGCATTGCACGACTTCGAAAAAGACTCTGTCTACATCCGCAATTTCGACGAGGACTACCGTGCTGATCTGCACGGATCATTCGATTTCGTACTGGTGGAGTTTTCGCGCGCGTTCATCGTGAACACCGGCTATGAACGAAACGGCTCGAGCATCAACGGTTTTTCTACGCGCCCCGGCCATAAGGACGCCATCTTCGGCCATCTCGCGCAGGTGCTCGCCCTCACACTCGACCGGCAAAGCGAAGCCAGCCCGCTTTTCATCGAACAGATCGGTGTGACCATCGGCACCCATCTCGTCGACCGGTACGGCAGCGGTCCGGTTCAGCCGGCCAAACCGGACCGGCGGCTCTCGAGCCTGCACGAGGCGCGCGCGAAAGATATGTTGCTAGCGAAGACACCCGGCAACGTGTCGCTCGAAGAGATCGCCGGCGCCTGCAATCTGTCGCGCAGCTACTTTATTCGCGCCTTCCGCGAAACCACTCAGCGCACGCCGCATCAGTGGTTGCTGGAGCAGCGCATCGAACGCGCGCGCCATCTGCTGCGCGGCTCCGATTCGTCGTTGTCGGAGATCGCAATAGCATGCGGCTTCGCCGATCAAAGCCATTTCACGCGAACCTTCTCGCAATTGGTCGGCACGTCCCCGGGCAAGTGGCGCCGGCAAGGCGGCAATTGAGTGGCACACCCGTCTCGCATTCGAGACGGCTTGCAAACGGCGGACGCCGACTGCACCGATAGACTTTCCTACAAAGCATCGCACTAACGTGCAAGACACACGGGCCGGCCCTCTGTACCTTCAGCGTACAGACCCGGCGCGCGCGCACCTCGGCCATTCCCGCCGGCCTCCCAGTTCTTCGCACCCTTCCCTACCCAGCCAACGTCATGATGGAAATAGGCAGCTGTCGGCTCGATCTGGAAATGTGCACTTTGCTGAGGGACGGCGAAGTCGTGCCTCTCGGATCGCGCGCCTTCGACATCCTGACGGTCGTCGCTCTGGCGGGTGGACGCCTCGTGACCAAATACGAGTTGATGAATGCCGTGTGGCCAAACACGATCGTCGAAGAAAACAGTATTCAGGTGCATCTTTCGGCGCTGCGCAAAGCGCTCGGTGCAGACAGGGATCTGATTCTCACCGTGCCCGGCCGCGGCTATCAACTTCTCCAGCGAAAAGCAGCCGACCCGCTCGACGCTAGCCGCCTGCAGCGCGCCGGCGAGCAACGCCTTCTTCCACCCAGGTCCGGCCTGCTGGGACGCGGTGCCGAGGTCGACCTGGTCCGCTCGCTGCTGCGTCAGGCACATGTGGTAACGCTCGTCGGCGCCGGAGGCATCGGCAAGACCCGCCTTGCTATCGAAGCAGCGCACGCAATCTCAGCAGAGTTCGTCGAAGCGTTCTGCTTCATCGAACTGGCAGCGCTGACGACAGAGGAGGCCGTATTGGGCGCCATGGCAGAAAGCTGCGGCATCGCCCTGACAGGCAAGCAGATCGACATCGCACGGATCGCGGCAGCACTTGCCGGAAAGCCACGGCTTCTGCTGCTCGATAACGCGGAGCACGTGGTCGGCGTCGTTGCGCATATCGTGGATGCCCTCGTGGCGAGCAACGCCGACCTCCGCGTGCTCGTGACCAGCCGGGAACCGCTGCGCATTATGGCCGAGACCGTGTTTCGGGTCGACCCGCTCGATGTGCCGCCGCTGGATTCGAGCGACTCGGACATTCTTCGCTGCTCGTCAGTGAAGCTGTTTCTGCTGCGCGCGAGCTCATTGCAGGAAACTGTCGCCACCGACACCGAGGAGATCGGTTTGATCGCCGAAATCTGCCGCCGGCTGGACGGCATTCCGCTTGCGATCGAACTGGCTGCTGCGCGCGTTGTCGCGCTAGGCGTGGAGGGCGTGTGCCGCAGGCTGGACGACCGTATGGCGATACTCGCAGGCGGCTATCGGACCGCCCTGCCGCGTCATCAAACCTTGCGCGCCACCTTCGACTGGAGCTTCGCACTTCTCGATCCCGTCACGCAGGCCGCATTCCGGCGGCTCGCACTGTTCAACGGGAGGTTCTCGTTCGAGTCGATGTGCGCAGCGGTCTGCGATGAACAACACACAACCGCGAATGCGATCGGTGCCATTACCGATCTCGTGGCGAAATCGCTGGTGAACGTCGAACTGGAAGGGGCGTCGGCGAAATACCGGCTGTCGGAATCGACGCGGGCCTATGCGATGGAGAAACTCATCGCCGAGGGCGAGTTGCGTGAGATCGCCGCACGCAATGCACGCTATCTATCACGCTGCCTGCAGGCGCGACTGCGTGACGGGAAGGCATGCCTGACTCACGAGTCAGGCAGTTCGTCCGAGCCACAACAGTTGCTCGATGACGCGCGCTTCGCATTCGACTGGGCGTTTTCCGCAGAGGGCGACCCGCGCGTCGGGGTTGAACTGGCCTCGCACATGGCCGGCGCGCTGCTCGATGCAGGTCTGCAAGACGAGTGCCGAGCGCGCGCCGCCCAAGCCGTGGCCGCACTGGAGAAGCTTCCCGCCGGAACCGCCGACGCCGTCTGCGAAACGCGGCTGCGGGCAGCACTGATGAATGCGACCCGAGAGCCGGATGCACAACGGCCGGCAAAACCCACCCACAAGCGGGCGATGAAACCATGCGGATCGAACACGCCGACGGCCGCCGCAGCAGCTCCGTCGGCCTGCTTCTTTACGACTTGATGAATTCCAGCAAGTCTGCGTTCACGCGGTCCGCGTGCGTCGTGCACATACCGTGTGGCGCCCCTTCGTAGATCTTCAGCTTCGCGTTCGGCATGATCTTCGACGACAGTTTGCCCGAATCGTCGAGCGGCACGATTTGATCGGCATCGCCCTGGAGTACGAGTGCCGGCACCGTCACTTTTTTCAGATCTTCGTTGAAGTCGGTTTCCGAGAATGCCTTGACGCAGTCGTACAGGCCCTTGATCGAGCCAAGCATACCGATCTGCCAGAACGAGTCGATCGTGCCTTGCGATACCGTGGCATCCGGACGATTGAATCCGTAGAACGGCACGGCCAGATCCTTGAAGAATTGCGAGCGGTTATTGTGTACACCGTCTCGAATGCCGTCGAACACCGACATCGGCAGGCCGCCCGGATTGGCTTCCGTCTTCAGCATGATCGGCGGCACGGCCGAGACCAGCACGGCCTTCGCCACCCGCTTCGTTCCGTGACGCCCAATATAGCGAACGACCTCACCCCCGCCGGTGGAGTGACCGACCATCACGATGTTGTTCAGATCGAGTGCTTCGATCAGTTCGGCGAGATCGTCAGCATAGGTGTCCATCTCGTTGCCGTTCCACGGCTGCGACGAACGTCCATGACCCCGCCGATCATGCGCGATCACACGGTAGCCGCGTTCCGCGAGAAACAGCATCTGCGCATCCCATGCGTCCGCATCAAGCGGCCAGCCATGGGAGAACGTAACCGGTTGGCCCGTGCCCCAATCCTTGTAATAGATTTGCGTGCCGTCTTTCGTGGTGATATATGCCATCGCGAATGCTCCTTAACGTAATTGGCCGGCGTAGGCCGGCGTGCCCAGCGTCAGAGGAGTATTCGTCATCGCGACCACAAGCATGTTTCTGATCGCCCGGATTTTTCAAATTCGAACGGTTGAATCGTTGTTCGGCAGCGGGCTGTTCGATCCATGCAGCGCAACGAAGTCAATCACGACGCCCACCCCGTATCGTGGGCAGCTCTCGTCCACGCATGATCGCAATCGCAGCGAGCAGCATTTCAGCGGTCAGGCGAAGAAGATTTTTGCAGCGTTCCGCCAAGCTTGCGGTGCGGTTCGGAAGCCGCGAAGTGCTCATGTTTCCTTCATGTGGTGGTTTGTGCAGCCGCTGTTTGCACCGCGCGGCGGCTCGCCGATACAGGCCAGGCATCACGCACGCACTCCGCAGTGAGTACGGAGCCCGACACAGCGATCAGCATCGGCAACAGAAACTCCTGCGACGGATGGGTCAATTCGAACAGCAGCGCAAGCGCCGTCAACGGCGCGCGCATCGATGAAGCCAGAAATGCTGTTGCGCCGATCACTGCATATGCGCCCAAGGGCGTGCCTGGCCACACTGTCGACCATATGCCACCCAGCAGGATCGCGAGCAACGCGCCGTTGCACAAGCCCGGCGTCAGGAGCCCGCCGGCGGCGCCAGCCCGAAGACTCGTCCATGTAATCAACACTCGCAGACCTAGCAGGGTCGCGGCAAGTCGGAAGCCGATCGAGCCATCGAATCCCACCTGCGCGGGACCTCTGCCATTGCCGAGCAGAATCGGAAATCGCGTGGCCAGCAAGCCGATAAAACCGAAATTCAGCAGACACAGACCGGCCAGCGCCGCACCACGAGGCGCGTGTGCGCGAGCGGAACTCGTAGAACGCGTGAACAGAACCGCGGCAACGCCGAACAGCGGCCCGGCGATTGCCGACCAAATCATCAACAAAGGGGTGGCCGCATAGCGCGGCACATCGTATTGCGGCAGATTGCCGAGACCGAGTCGAGCGATCAGCGCGGCAATCACCGACGTGACAATGGCGGGCACAAGAGCCCGCCATCTGAAGCTCGCCAGCAACCCTTCGAGCACGTATAGCACCCCGGCCAGCGGGACGTTATACACGGCGGCCAACCCTGCGCCGGCGCCGCACGCCACCAGCACCTTCGAGTCTTCGAGTGAAAGCCGCGCATATGAGCACAGGCGCGCTGCGATCATTGCCGCCATTTCACGCGGTGCGACTTCACGCCCTAGCGGCGACCCCAGCGCAACCGTGATGATTTCGAGCAACGCGTGACAGGCGGTGGCGACAACCGGCATGCGCGGGTCGTCGCCATCCACCGCGCGAGCAACGCTGACGAGAGGCTTGCACCAGCGAGCCACGGCCCACCAGCCGAGACCGGCCACCAGACCGCAGACCGTAAGGACGCCCACCCTGCGCGCCGGGCTCGCCGCCGTTACACCATTCACAAAGCTCTCGCCGTTGAAAAACGTCAACGGACTGTAGCCGTACGCGATGTGCTGAATGACGTGCAGCAAGGCCGCAAGGCCGAGCCCACTGAGGCCGCCGAACAGTCCCGTCAACACGACGACGGTCGCCCAACGTAAGGCGTGGCTGACGGCAAGGAGCGATTCGGATCGGGGCGGCATGGTGATGTGATGCTATTTCGCGAGCGCCTGGCTCAGCATGCTGCCCGCGAGCGCCGTCGCGCCCAGCGCAGCAGGCGTGTTGCGCAGCGGGTTCAGCATCATGAAATCGTGCATCGTGCCGAGGAAGCGGACTGCCGTCACGTTGACGCCGGCCTGCGCGAGCTTGTGCGCGTAGGCCTCGCCTTCGTGGCGCAGTACGTCGTTCTCATCGGTGATGACAAGCGCGGGCGGCAAGCCTTTCAGCGCATCGAGCGACGCGCGCAGCGGCGAGACATGCGGGTCGTTGACCTGCGCTTCGGTGGCGTTAGGGAGATAGGCATCCCAGAACCATTTCATCGCGGGCCTGGTGAGCCACGGACCGTTCGGGAACGCTTCATAGGTCGGGTCGTCGAGCGTGTAGTCGGTCACCGGATAGAACATCGCCTGGAAGCGGATCGCCGGGCCATGACGTTCCTTCGCCATTTGGGCAACCACGGCCACCATGTTGCCGCCCACGCTGTCGCCGGCTATCGCCAGACGGCTTGCATCGACATCGAACTCCTTCGGATGCTCGGCGACGTATTTCGTCGCCGCGTAATCCTGTTCGATCGCCACCGGGAATTGCGCTTCGGGCGAAGGCTCATACTCGACGAAGACAACCGTGGCGTGTGCGCGATTCGCGAGTTCACGCACCAGCCGATCGTGCGTGGCCGCGTTGCCGAGAATCCAGCCGCCGCCATGGAAATACATGATGACCGGCGTCGCGCCCTTCACGTCCGCAGGACGGATCACACGCACCTGCGTCTTGCCGGTCGGACCTACCGGCAACGTGACTTCTTTTTCTTCGGCAGGAGCGAGTGCGCCGTTCGAGTCAGCCTGAATATCGTCGAGCACCTTGCGCGCGGCTTGCGGCGTCAAGGTGTAGAGCGGCCTGCCGCCGGCGGCGGTCAGTTTGTCGATAAACGCCTGCGTGGCGGGTTCGAGTTGCGGAATAGTCTCCGCCGACGCAGCGCTCGACATTGAACCCGCGAGCAGCGCCGAACCGATTGTCATTAACGAAACCAGCTTCTTCATTTATCTATCTCCGTAGTACCAGCTCGTCGCTGGTCAATTGAAAAACCGTCCCCGCCGCGCGCGCCATTCAATCGTTGCAAACGACCAGACGGACACCGGCAAACCACGCCTGAACGTTAGCTGAAGGACATCGCTGCAAGTATCCCTACATGCGTTTGTCCAACGCTACGCATGGTTTGGATAGCTCATATCTACGTGTGAGCCGCAGGCAGAGGCACGTATCGCGGAACTTAAAAAAAACCGCGCCCGCTACAGGAGCGGGCGCGGTCGTCGAGTGACTATACGAAGGTATGCAACTACGTCATTGCCGGCAGCGTGAAGACAAACACCGTTCCACGTGGTTCGCCCGCGGCGGCGGTCAATGTGCCACCGTGCGCTTCGACGATCGATCGGCAGATAGCGAGCCCCATCCCCATACCGGTTTTTTTCGTCGTAAAGAAAGCATCGAAAATGCGCGAAGCGATGTCCGCATGGATCCCGCTGCCGTTGTCCCTCACGGACACGACCACCGAACCCTGATCATCGACACGAGACGAAACATCGAGAAGACGCTGCCGCGCGTCGAGATGGCCCATCGCATCGGCAGCGTTCATTACCAGGTTGAATATCACCTGCTGCAGTTGCACCCGGTCGGCCATCACCGAACGGTTGGCGCCCAGATCGACGCGCACGACCAGGCCACGCTGCTCGATTTCCGCGGCGGCCAGTTCGAAAACCTCGCGCACCACGTTGTCGACATAGGTTGGCACGAAGCTCGGCCTGGTTTCCTTCGCTAGGGACTGCAACGCGCGGATGATGTCCCCTGCCCGCTTGCCGTCCTTCACGATATCGCGCAAGCCGTTCAACGCTTCGGGAATGTCCGGGACCGGCCGATTGAGCCAGCGTACACCCGCATTCGCATTCGACACGATCGACGCCAACGGCTGATTGATTTCGTGCGCGATGGATGCGGCGAGTTCGCCCATCGTCATCGCCCGCGACGCCTTCGCCAGTTCGAGCTTGGCGTTCTGCAAGGCCAGCTCGGTCGTATGGCGGTCCGTCACATCGGTCACCACGCCGACAAAGCTGTTCACACCCGACGGCTCGCCAAGCACTTCCAGATGTTTGAGCGTGCCGTCTGCACAAACGATGCGGAACTTCTGCCGGAACGGCGTGCGATGGCGCGCGGCACGCTCCACGATATCCTGATAGATCGCGACATCTTCTGGATGAATGCGGTCGAGGATAATCTGGGTGCCGGGGCTACCGGCGTCCATTGGGAGGTCGAACACGCTGTAAAGCTCTTTTGACCAGTACCGTTCACCCGTCAACGTGTTCCAGATGTAGCTGCCCGAGCGGCTGATTCTCTGTCCGAGCGATAGGGCCTCCTCACTCATGCGCAAGGCCATTTCGGTTTCCTGGCGTCGCTTGTTTTCTTCCAGCAGTTCGGCGTAAAGGCGCGCCGTTTCGAGAGAAATGGCCGCTTGCGAGGCCAGCAATTCGAGTACCGACGTGCGGCTTTCCGTGAACACGCCCGCGCTCAGATTGTTCTCCAGATACAGCGCGCCGATCGCATTGCCCTGTTTGACGAGCGGCAAGCAGCAAACCGAGCGAACCAGGCGTTTCGAAAAGGCCACATCGAATGAAAAGCGCGGATCGCGTTGCGCATCGTCCACCACGACCGGCTTACGCGTGCGCAGCGCGGTGTAGAACACCGAGGCCGGCAGATCCTCACGCGTGAGCCTGTCGCCGCCCAGCGTCACCTCGACGCCGTCCGTTGCGTCGTGCCCGCTTGCCTCGATAACCGGAACATTGCCCTTCAACAGAATCAGCATCCCACTCTGCGCGCCAGCATGCACGATGGTCAGCGTGACGAGCGTCCGGATGAGTTTGTCGAGCACGATCTCCTCGGACAATGCCTGCGACGACTTCAATGCTGCGCCGAGGTCGAACCGCTGTTGAGCATCGGCGATTTCAATTGAAGGACGCGACGCTACCGGCTGCTCGACCGGCAATTGCACGGGGCGGCCGCTACGTTCGAGTTGCTCGACTTTGGCCAGCGCACCCCAGCGCGTGTAACTGTCGATGGCGCGACGGCGATGATGACGCGCCGCGCTGGCAAGTCCATTTGCCTCGCAACAAAGCGAGGCCAGCTCGTGAGCCAATGCGTTGCTGTGATTGAAACCATTTTCCGATGCCACGCAAGCGGCTTGCTCGTACAACGCCATGGCCGCGAGCGGCGTGCCGCTCAGACGTGCGACTTCGGCTTCAAGCAGCAGGCGTTTGTCCTCGAAGGTGGCCGGATTGAGTTGCGCCCAGACCCTCAGTTTTGCAAGGTGTGGTGCGATTCGTGCGACGGCCTGCGTCGCCTCGCTTTCGGCGCAATGGACCTTCGCAATAGTCAGCGCCGTGTAGAAGTGATAGTCCAGCAGATGAATATGCGCGGGCGTCGCCCACTTCAGCTCGCCAGCCTCGGCAAGGCAATACAACGCGTTCCGGTAATCGCCGTGAAAGTAGCAGGAAACGCCTTTCAGCAGCCAGATCCAGAAACGCAGCGTGGTCATCTGTGTATCGAGCAGATCGGAATCGAACGTCATATGCCCGTTGACCACGACCCCAAAGTTGCCCGGTAGCCCGGGGCCACCTGTCAAACTGTGCACGTAGCGTTTCTGCAGTTCGAGTATGTCCTCCACGTCCTTGAAGCGCACGCGCCTGGCGAACGAAAGCCCGAGATCGATTTCCCTGTCGACCTGCTCCAGCGGCGCACCAATCGTCAGCAGATCGGAGACGATGTGATTGCACGAGTAGCAGCTCATGGTCAGATCGCCGCTCGGGCGGGCCGATTCGAAAGCGTCACGCGCGCATTCCAGCACGTAAGGCAGCGGCTGGGTCCAGACAGCGATCGTATCGAGCGCGACCAGCGTGCTGGTCGCCACAGCATTGAAGCCCCGGGTTTCGACTAGCGTGCGCGCCAGCCGCGAGAATTGGAAGCCTTCTTCGTAGCGGCCGAAAAATTCGCCCACATACACGCCGAACCACGAAAGACAATGCGCGGAGGCCGCTGTGATGCCGTGATCGATCGTGAGCTGCACCATGTGGCACAAGTGCAGGAAGCCGAGCCGTTCGTTCACGAACGATGCCGGAGCGTAGACGCTCGCCAGCAGATTCATTTCCGATTCAATCTTCTCGTCACGCAAGACCGGTAAATCCGCGAGCGAGGCGATCGTGCGCGAGGCGAGCGAATCGTTGAGCCGCCTGTAGGCGGCTTCGACGTCGGCCGCTTGCGGATAGCGCGGCAGATAGGTGCCGAACAGCTTGACGCCTTCGAGCGCGGTTTCCACTGCGGCTTCGTAGTCCGACAGATGCTGCTGCATGTTGACTTTCAGCTTGTAGACCGATGCGCGCGCAACGAGCGAGAGATCCAGTCGCAGCAGCTTCGCGATCTCCATGCCAGCCGCGTCGAAATCCGCGTTCAGAATGTAGCATTGCACCCGCACCACACCGATCTCGTAACCGAGCGATTGTGCGTAGTCTTCGCCGCTTGCGTCGAGTAGCTTTTGCGCGACGTCGAGGTAGCTCAACGCGGACTGCATGGCGATGGCTTCCTTCGCACGCCGCGCCGCCTGCAGACAGATCCTCGCAAACGCCTCCGTCTCGCGCGAATCCAGATCGCGCAGCGCGCCGGCCGCCAGGGCCCGTTCGATGTGATGCGCGATGTCGAAAGCCGAATTCTGCGCGGCCCGCACGTCAAGGTCTTGCATCAGGATGCGGGCGATGCGCGCGTGCTCGATGCCGCGCTCGTCCGCCGGCGTCAGCGCGTACGCCGCTTCCTGAATGCGGTCGTGCGCGAAAGCAAATCCCATCCGGTCAGACACGACCAGACCCGCGTCGATCGCCGGATTCAGACGCCGCTCCAGGTCAACGCCCCCGGCACGGTCGATCCGTGCCAGCGTCGACCCGTCCAGCCGGCGGCCGATGAACGAAAGCAGCTTGAGCATGGCCTGCACGTCCTGGGAGAGGCGCGACAGGCGTGTCACCATCAGGTCGGCCACGTTATCGGACGATTCATACCCGCCGATGAGATCGATGTCCCACGTCCATTTGCCGGCCACGCCGTCGTACACGATCAGTTGCTGGTCGGCCAGCGCGAGCAGCAGTTGCTTGATGAAAAACGGATTCCCACCCGTCTTTTCATGGACGACAGCCGCCAACGGGTAGACATGCGCGGCGTCGCAATGCAGTGCGTCGGCGAGCAGGGCCATCACGTTCGCGGTATCGAGCGGCCCAACGGCAAGCGTGGTGACGTGTGCGCCGGCGCTCGGTAATGAATTGAGAAAGGCCTTGAACTTGGGCGAGCGGTCGACCTCGTTGTCACGGTAAGCGCAGATGAGCAGCACATGGCGGATCTCGACAGTTGCCACGAAGTTCGCGATGAAATTCAGCGTGGCGTCGTCGAACCAGTGGACATCGTCGAAAAAAAGGATCAGAGGATGCGCCTGCGTCGCGAACACGGAAAGCAGGCGTGTGATCAACGCCTGAAAGCGCAGTTTTGCCTCCACCGGCGGCAGATCTGACACGTCAGGCTGTGCGCCGAGCACCAGTTCCAATTCGGGAATGAAACCCGCGATGAGTTTTCCCTGCAAGCCGATGGCTTCGTTCAACACTTCGCGCCAACGCTCCAGATCGCTGTCGCTATCGCCGAGAATGCGCTGGAACAGCGAACGAATCGCCTGCATCAGCGGTGCGTAGGGGGCGTTCTGGCCGTACTGTTCAAGCTTGCCGGAGGCGAACAGCGTGGCGGTCTGTGCGGTGGCGCGGTGCACGCTGCGCACCAGTTCGGATTTCCCCGCGCCCGAATAGCCGGACACGAAGATAAGTTCAGCCACGCCTTGCTGCGCGTTGCGCTCGAATGCGCCCAGTAGCGCCTTATATTCGACCGCGCGACCGAACAGCCGATGCGTGACAGCGAGGTTTCTGACGTTGTCTTCTGCTGCTGGCTCGAACGGAACAATGTGCTGCATCTCGTTCCAGTCGGCGAGACAGCGCCGCAGATCGGCTTCGAGACTCGACGCGCTCTGATACCGCTCGCCGGGACTCTTGGCCAGCAGCCTGAGCACGATCGAAGCAAGCACCGTGGGCAACGACGCGCGATATTGACGCGGATCGGCGGCCTGACGGGCGAGGTGACAATAGACCCACTCCGCGGCGTCGGCCGCTTCGAAAGGCAAGCGGCCCGTCAGCAGTTCGTACAGCGTGATGCCGAGCGAGTAGAGATCACTGCGCTCGTCGGCCAGACCATCCGCGCGCCGCGCCTGCTCCGGCGACATATAGGCGAGCGTGCCATACAGCGTATCGGGCGATTCTGTCGACTGATCGGCGGCCAGCCTGAATGCGTCGCGAAAGCCCAGCAGTCTAACGATGCCATCGGTGCCTTCCAGCAGGTTGGACGGCTTGATATCCCGATGCAGAACACCCCGCGCATGGGCGAGCCGCAAAGCGTGCGCGGCGCCAACCGCGATGCGCAGAAACCGGCCGAGTGCGATCAGGCCGTGGGCCGGCGGCAGAATCAGCGCGCCGCCGTTGTCGTCATACACCAGTATCGGGCCGCGCGCGAGCCGCACGAGCGCACGCGGCCGCACGGCCCATGCGGAATCGAGTTTGGCGGCCAGGGCAAATTCCTGCTGCAAACGCCGCAATACGGCTTCAGAGGGCGAATCGGTGGGGACGGCAAGCAACCAGGAGTGCACGCCGTCAGGCGTTCTTGCCCGATAGCGCACGATGTCGCCGTCGACCAGCAGTGCTTCGAGCACAAGCTGATCGAACCAGACCTGATCGAAATACACCGTGGCGCCAGCGTCGGGAGAGTCCCCGCGAATACCCTCGATAAATGCCTCTGTGCTCACTTCGCGTCTCCATGCCGGGCGATGGCAAGCGTGATGGATTCGACTAACACGTCTTCTGTAAAGGGCTTGCGCAGGAAAGCCACAGCGCCGCACTGCATCGCGCGCCGAACCGTTTCGTCGTCTCCATGCGCGGACATGAACACGACAGGAATGTGGCACTGCTTCTCGACCATTTGACTTTGCACGTCGGGTCCTTGCATACCTTGCAATCTGAGATCTAGCAATACACACAGCGCATCGTCAAGAACCGTCGAAGCCAGAAATTCCTCTCCCGAAGCGAACGTCCGTGCCGCATAACCCAACGATTTCAGGAGGTTGGAGAGACTGCTCCGCATCGACGCGTCGTCGTCCACGATACAGACAAAGCTCATTTCTACGATTGCTCCGTTGCGCCGACGTGCTGGTTCGGCCTGATTTTCGCCCCACTTTCTTCGCGGCGTCCGGAGCGGCCAGATCTAACCACCAGCGGACTTTCTTTGCATGTTAGGTGCAGCTCCGTGCCTCGCACTATCACACTTAGGTATAACGCCGTCATGCGGTGCGGCAGACCTGACGAGTCGTATGTAGGATGGTCCGCCTGCGCCAGATCTCTTACTGTCATGTCGTGAGGCAACGGCCAGCCGGCAGGCGTTTTCACCATAGCAGCGAATGGAGCCAGAGTGGACACGATCGAACGGATACAGACAAGGCATCGAAATTTACCCTGGATGGACGTCCGGCTGGAAGACCTGCCCGTCGATGCGCTGGCACGGCCGCTCAAGGACCTGCGCCTCTCGGTGATTGATCAGTGCAACTTCCGGTGCACCTACTGCATGCCGAAAGAGGTCTTCAGGCCGGGCTACCCGTTTCTATCGTCTTCTGAGTGGCTGTCGATCGATCAGATGCATGCGCTGTGCAACGCCTTTACACAACTCGGTGTCGAGAAGATCCGTCTGACCGGCGGCGAGCCGCTGCTGCGTAAAGGCATCGAACACCTGATCGAGCGCCTGGCGAGCATGCGCACAAGCAGCGGCGCTCCGGTCGACATCGCCATGACTTCCAACGGCTCGCTGCTCGGCGCCAGGGCGCGCGCGTTGCGTGACGCCGGCCTCCGGCGCGTGACTGTCAGTCTCGATGCCATCGACGATGCCAGGTTTCGCCGTATGAACGACGTAGGCTTTCCCGTTGCCCGCGTGCTCGCGGGCATTGATGAGGCCCTCGCCGCGGGCCTGGCGCCGCTGAAAATCAATGCCGTGATCGAGCGTGGCGCGAACGACGATCAGATCCTGCCGCTAGCTGAGTACTTCCATCGTATGCCGGTCGACCTGCGTTTCATCGAATACATGGACGTGGGTGGCGCTGATGCGTGGCGCGGCGACAAGATCGTGCGCTCGGAGCAGATCCTGCGCACCTTGCAAAGCCGCTATACGCTGATTCCGGAGCTTGCATCCAGGGCCGGTGAAACTTCCTGCAATTACCGCTTCGCGGGCGCGGCAGGCCGGGTGGGCTTCATCTCCAGCATGTCGAAGCCGTTCTGCGAAGCCTGCTCACGCGCACGCGTGTCGGCGGACGGCAAGCTGTATTCCTGTCTGTTCGCACACGAGTTTCTGGATCTCAAACCATGGCTCGCCCCTCCGGCATCTCTCGCGGAATTGAACGCAGTAATACGGCAGCGATGGCAGCAACGCGACGACCGCTACTCCGAATTACGCGAACTAGAACGAACCTGCATCACCCGCAAAACCTATCCCACTGTACGTATGTCGCTGGTAGGTGGTTGACCCGCGACGACCCATGATCGACGAGACGAACATGTCGAACGGAATCGAGTATCCAGCGGCTGGCGCGAAGCCTCGCCTAATCGACCATCTTCGCTTTCAAACGCCGCATCTCCACCTGTCACGGGTATTCGGCAACGATTGGTTCGCGCTGAAAGCGGAAGCCTTTGCGCGCTTCTTCGGCACACCCACTTTTCTAGTCGTGCAAACGGCACTGGTGGGCGGCTGGATTGCCGCGAATCTGCTGCACATTTTGCACTTCGATCCCTATCCGTTCATTCTGCTCAACCTGGCGTTCAGTCTGCAGGCGGCCTACGCCGCGCCGCTAATCCTGCTGGCTCAAACCAGGCAGGCCGATCGCGACAAGGCGCTCGCCGAAGCCGACGCGCATCATCGGGAAGACATCGCCTTTGCCTGCCAGGCCCGTGAGGCGGAGCTCGCCCATCAGAATGAACAGATGGCCGCGCTCCTGAAACAGAACACCGACCTCACCGAACTGACGCGCCAGTTGGCCGAGCGCATCGAGACCCTGACGCGCGATCTTCACGAGAATCTGACTCACATCAGGCCGTCTTAGGCGGCCGCTTTCACGAGCCGGAGCAGAATCAACGCGCGCATGATGTGCTCGCCGAGTTGCGCATCGGCGGCGATCGACGCACTCAAGCGCTCCGGTTCGATTACGAGCGTCTCGGCATCGGTTGACGCGATGCCTGCGATCAACGGCGGCGCTGGCGACTGCACCCTGAGCAGCCCGTGAAGGAGCCCGGCGCCGTAGCCGCCCTCAATGAAATGAGGTAGCCCATCCTGACTGTTTGTATTTGCAAACATCCATTAATTCGGCCAGTCAGATCCCAGAACCAGTCCGCAAAAATTCAGCCGGCGATAGTTCGGGTCCGACCGGTCCAGCACGTCGGCGTTGACCGTTCCAAACGTCGTCTCAGGACGCTGCTCCATGCCGCGCGCGTAGGCGTCGATCAGCTTCTTCTTGAAGCCCGATTCGCGCGGATAAATCTGTACGATTTCGTCGATCTGGTGCGCGGTAAATTCGTCGTAGCGCTCGCCGCGCACGTCCATTTGCACGCCTGCGCTGATGAGCGCGACAAGCGCCGACAGGTGTTCGGAAATGCCCGGTGTAGTGTGCAGCGCGATTCCCATCCAGACCTCCTCGATCTCGCGCTCGCTGATTCCGTACTGCCGCAGAAAGTCGCGCGCCGCGTTGGCGCCGTCCACCTCGAACCGGTATGGCGAGCGCCAGTACTGTGCGTTCAGCCCGACGTTGTGAAACATCGCGCCAACGTACAGCAGTTCGGCGTCGAATGGAACGTTCTCGCGCTGGCCCGTGAGGGAGCCGAACAGGAAAGCCCGCAACGCGTGGTGATACATCAATTCGGACTCCGTGCTGCGAATCAGGTCGGTGGCTGCCTGAGACATGACACCGTCAGGAATCTCAACGCCGGCAATGGTCTTCTTCATCTGAATTCTCCGTGGCAGTCCCTTGACCAGCGCGCTAACCTACATGCCGACCAGATGTCGGGCCGGTCGGCCTAGGGAGCCGATGGCAGCGCACGGGACTATCCACCGCAGCGTATCGAACTAAACCTGTAAAGACTTTGGCGAATTCTTAAAAGCCGTTAAACCGATTCCCGTACCGATTGAATGAGCAGTTTGAAAAGACGTGCCGAGTTCGTCTGATAGGAAAAACTGGAGTTCATTCTATCTACGGAAGTTTGCCGAGTCGGTGGCGACAGCCCTTAATAGTTCTTAAAAACCATGGTCCTGAAGTGCGTGCGGAACAGCTTGTCACGAACCCGCGCGAGCCCAGCGCAAAAAGATTTCTCGCGCCGGCTCAGAACGTTTCATGTTTTCTGCAGGACTTTGTGCGCGAGGCCTTTCTACACTACGGTCAGCCTGTATCGACGCTCATGAAACGCTGATCGATCGGGACAAAGGATCTGGCCATGGAAAACGTACTTGATGCCCGCGCTGTCGAAGCCCCCAACGCTGAACCTTCAAACGATGCGCGCAGCCGCGTAGTGGTTGGTTGCAAAAAAAGCAACGCGAGGTTGCATCTCATGACCATTCTATGAACAAACCGCAACGTATAAGCTGCATACGTTATCTGGCGAGAGGTGCGACATGCAGGCTATTCAGGTCGAGGTCTACTACGACTTCATTTGTCCGTGGTGCTGGATCGGGCAGCGGAATTTCGCCGCAGCGTTGCAGAAAATCGATGGCAGCGCGGCCGTTTCGATCTGCTATCTGCCGTTCGAATTGAATCCGGCGATGCCCGCGGAAGGAATGGACCGGCGTACCTACCGCAGCCAGAAGTTTGGTAGCTGGGCCCGTTCACAGACCATGGATGCGCAGGTGACGGCCGCCGGTCTCGCGAGCGGCGCGCAATTCAACTACGACAAGGTGCTGCGCACGCCGAACACGCGGCTCGCGCACCGTTTTATGCAGTTCGCGCAGCAACGCAACGAACCGGACATGACGACTGCGCTGTATCAAACCCTATACTCGGCCTACTTCTGCGAAGGCCGCGACATCGGCTCGCTCGAGCTTCTCGTCGGGATCGCCGGTGAGCACGCGTTCGACAACGACGAGGTGCGCGGTTATCTGCTTTCAGACGCCGGCGTTCACGCGATCGAAGCAGCACGTGCACGGGCCGAACGGCGTGGCGTTCTGGCAGTGCCGACCATCCTGATCGACGGCGATGTCATCAGCGGCGCGCAGCCGCCGGAGGTCTTCACCCATGCACTGCGCTCGGCCGCGCAAAGGAAAGCAGCATGAAATCTCGCGAAAAACCGCGTGCCGTCGTGATCGGCGGATCGCTCGGCGGCCTGCTGACGGCGAACACCTTGCGCGCCGCCGGCTGGGACGTCGATGTGTTCGAGACTTCGCCGGATCAGCTCGACAGCCGCGGCGGCGGCGTCGTGCTTCAGCCCGATGTGCTGGACGCGCTGGCCTACGCCGGCGTTGAATTGCCGAACCCGCCCGGCGTGCAATCGTACGATCGCATCTATCTGGATCGCGACGACCACATCATCGAACAGTTGTCCATGCCGCAGATGCAGACGTCCTGGAGCCTGCTCTACCGCGCGATGAAGAGCGCGCTGCCCGCCTATGCTCTGCACGCGGGCGAGACTTTCGTCGATTTCCACATGGAAGGCGAACAGATCGTCGCGCAATTCGAAAGCGGCCGCAGCGAACAAGCCGATCTGCTGATTGGCGCCGACGGCATTCGTTCGACGCTCAGGCGACGCCTGCTGCCTGAAGTCGTGCCGCAATACGCGGGCTATGTGGCATGGCGCGGACTTGTCGACGAGCCCGACCTGGCGGGCGTCGCGGCCGACAGGCTGCGCAACCGTTTCGCCTTTCAGCACGGCGAAGGCTATTCAGGACTGTGCTATCTGATTCCTGGCGAAAACGATTCGACGATATCCGGCCAACGCCGCTTCAACTGGGTCTGGTATCGCAAGTACAGCGCCGCAAGACTCGACGAGTTGCTGGTGGACCGTCACGGGGTGAAACGCGCGTTTTCGCTGCCGCCCGGCTCGACCAAGGGCGCGGACATCGATCATCTTCGCGAGGATGCGCCGAAGTGGCTCGGCCCAACGTTTCGCGCGCTGGTCGATTCGACCGACGACCCCTTCATGCAGCCGATCGTGGATCTGCTCTCGCCGAAGATGGTTTTCGGCCGCGCAGTGCTGCTCGGCGACGCCGCATCGGTACCGCGCCCTCATACGGCGGGCAGCACCGCGAAAGCGGCTGCCAATGCTCATGCACTGGCGCTCGCTTTGTCGTCGACATGGCAAAGCGGAGTCACGATCGATTCAGCCCTCAAGCGCTGGGAAAGCCAGCAGTTGCAGCGCGGCAAACTGATGGCCGAGCTGGGCATTTCACTCGGCGACCGCCTGATGAAAATCGTACGTTGAGTCCTCAGTTTCCTTCTATTTACTTCTCGGAGTTGTCATGTCAATCCTGACATCCACCGTGACGGGCGGTAGCAGTCCCGTCAAGCTGACCCGCGGGCTGATCGCGCTGTTCGCGTTCTGTTGCGGCGCCATCGTCGCGAATCTGTACTACGCCCAACCGATTACCGAACTCATTGCACCGGACATTCACATGTCCGGCGGCATGGCGAGCCTGATCGTCTCGCTCACGCAGATCGGCTACGCGATCGGCCTGTTCTTTCTCGTGCCGCTCGGCGACCTGCTGGAAAACCGCAAGCTGATGATCACTACCGCGCTGGTGTCGATCGCGAGTCTCGCGGCCGCGGCGTTCGTGCATCAACCGGGCCTGTTCCTCGGCATCTCGTTGCTGGTGGGCTTCAGTTCTGTCGCGGTGCAGATTCTGATTCCGCTTGCTGCTCACCTCGCACCGGACGAATCGCGCGGCAAGGTGGTCGGCACCATCATGAGCGGCCTGCTTCTTGGCATTCTGTTGTCGCGTCCGATCTCGAGCGTCGTGGCCGGTCACTTCGGCTGGCGTGCGGTGTTCGCGGCGGCCGCCGTATTGATGGCAATCGTCACCACGGTGCTCGCGCTGACCATTCCGCAGCGTCAACCGGATCATCAGGCGACGTATTTCCAATTGATCGGCTCGCTGCGCCACCTGCTCCGCACGATGCCGGTGCTGCGCCATCGCTCGTTTTATCAGGGCTTGATGTTCGCGTCTTTCAGCCTCTTCTGGACGGCAATTCCTGTCGAACTGACCCGTCAGTTCGGACTCACGCAAACCGAGATTGGCATCTTCGCGCTGGTCGGTGCAATTGGCGCAACGTCGGCGCCGGTAGCGGGTCGTCTTGCCGACGCTGGCCATACGGTGCGCGCCACGCTGATTGCGCTAGTGGTGGGTGCGCTCGCTTATGCGCCGGCACTGATACATCCGGCGTGGGGGGTGTTTGGTCTGGTCGCGACTGGCGTCGTGCTCGACTTCGCGGTGCAGATGAACATGGTGCTGGGTCAACGCGAGATCTATGCGTTGCATGCGGCGAGCCGCAACCGTTTGAACGCGCTGTATATGACGAGCATTTTCGTCGGCGGCGCGTTCGGTTCGGCGCTCGCAAGCCCGCTCTATGAGCGCGGCGGCTGGCCGCTCGTCGCCGCGGTTGCTACTGCGTTTCCGCTGATCGCGCTGGCACACTACCTCGCGATCGGCCGTCCGCACGCAGCGCGCAACGCCTGACCTACGCAGATAAACCGGACAGCGGACGGCTGGGTGTCCGCTTTAACAATATTTCAGCGTGGCTTCAGGAATTCTCGCGGGCTTGTCGATACGCTAGCCAGCAGAGTCATTCATCTGTACGACGCTCACTAGCTCGCCAAGGAAATACCATGTCCTCACTATCGCCCCTACTCGACGGCTACGACCTGTCGGAACTGCGCCTGCCGAACCGTGTGGTGATGGCGCCCATGACGCGCTCACGCGCGCCGTTGCACGGCCGTCCAACCGAGATGATGGCCGAGTACTACGTGCAGCGCGCATCCGCCGGACTCATCGTCACCGAGGCGACCAACGTGAGCCCGGTCTCGGCCGCTTTCGATCTGACGCCGGGTATCTTCACGGCCCAACAGATCGACGGCTGGCGTTTTATCACGAACCAGGTGCATGCAGCCGGTGGCCGTATATTCATGCAGTTGTGGCACAGCGGGCGGGTCAGTTCGTTTGCGCTGCTCGGCGGCGAGGCACCGCTTTCGCCTTCTGGCGTGAACGACGACCTCGAACAATTGCAGGTATGGGCGCAATTGCTGAACGGCCAGTACACCAGGATACATGCGACGCCATCGCGCGCCATGTCGCCAGGCGAAGTGAAGCTCACCATCGACGCCTTCCGGCAGGCCGCGGCCAACGCCATCGACGCAGGCTTCGACGGTGTGGAAATCCACGCCGCCAACGGCTATCTGCCGCATCAATTTCTCTCCTCGACGACCAACACGCGCGACGACCGTTATGGCGGATCGGTAGCGAATCGCGCCAACTTCCTGCGCGACATTCTGACGGAGATCGGCACGGTGATTTCGCTCGACCGGGTCGGCGTGCGCGTCTCGCCGTATGCGCACTATAACAACGTGCGTGACGCCGATCCAGACCGCACGTATGACTACGTCGGCAAGATGCTTGACGAATTCGGGGTTGCCTACATTCATGCGGCGGATACGAACGGTTGGAGCGGCCAACCGGACCTGCCGCGCATCGTCGACAGGATGCGCCGTGTGTATTCCGGCACCCTGATGGTCAACGGCGGCATCTCTGTCGAGGCTGCCGAAACCCTCGTTCGCGACGGTCAGGCCGATCTGGTGGCCTTTGCTCGGGCTTATATCGCGAATCCCGATCTCGTCGGGCGCATTGCGGCCGATGCGCCGCTCGCGGTGCCGAAGCCGACCGGCTGGTATGGCGGCGGCTCCGCGGGCTACAGCGACTATCCGTTCGAAATCAGTGTCGGCAATAGCGTTCAGTCAGGGGTTGCACAACCATGAGCCATTCCCTGGTCGACGCGCACTGCACGTTGCTTGCGCTTTTTGCCACACAAGACTTCTGTGCCAGGTGAGCGTATGACTCGCAAGTCGAGGATGTTGACGATGGGTGGTGTGTTGGTGGTGGCCGGCCTGATCGTCGCCTTTCTTCTGATGTGGCAACCCGCAATCGCGCCGGTCGCGCCACCTGCACCCGCCTCGTTCGACGCACAGACGAGGCTCGCGGGCGCGCGCGTCGTGGCGTTGGGCGACTGCATCGTGTGCCATACGGCCAGGGGCGGCAAACCGTTCGCTGGCGGCCTGCCGCTCGCTACGCCGTTTGGCACCATCTACGCAACCAACATCACGCCGGATGCCGGAACCGGGATCGGCACCTGGTCGCGCGACGCCTTCACGCGCGCCGTGCGTCATGGCGTCGCTCGCGACGGGCATCTGTTGTATCCGGCGTTTCCGTATATCCACTTCACGCGCATGTCTGACGCCGATATCTCGGCGGCGTATGCATATCTGATGACACGTGAACCGGTCAGCGCCACCAGCCCCGCGAACGCCCTGATTTTCCCTCTGAATTTCCGCCCCTTGCTGGCCTTCTGGAACCTGCTGTTCCTCCATCCCGGTGCGCAACAGCCGGACGCGTCGAAAGATGCGCGATGGAATCGCGGCAAGTTGCTCGTGAACGGCCTCGGTCACTGCGCATCGTGTCATTCGCCGCTCAATCTGATCGGCGGGGAGAAGTCGGGACAGGCGTTCGACGGCGGGGTCGTCGATGGTTGGGAAGCGCCCGCGCTCAACGCGCTCGGCGCGGCGCCGAGGCCGTGGACGCAGGAACAGCTGGTCATCTACCTGCGTTCGGGGCGCGCCAGCGAGCATGGCGCCGCAGCGGGTCCGATGCTGCCCGTCACGCGCGATCTGGCCACCGTGCCCGAAGAAGATGTGCAAGCGATCGCCGCCTATATTCTTTCGATCCAGAAACCGCGGCCCGCCGCCGCCGAGGTCTCTGCTAACGCTCCGGGCCCGACGTCGCCCGAAGCGCAGCGCGGGGCGATTCTGTTCGCGGCTTCCTGTGCGCAATGCCATGGGCCCAAGGCGCCGATGCAGTCGATCGGCGAGCGCCCCACGCTCGCCTTCAGCACTGCGGTGAATGCCGCGACGCCGCGCAACGCCATCCAGATGATGTTGAGCGGCAACGGCTGGCACGGGGAAGACAGCATGAACTACATGCCCGCCTTCAGCCATATCTATGACGACCAGCAGATCGCCGATCTCGCGTCCTATGTTCGCGCGACCTATTCGCAGCGCGGACCGTGGACAGATGTTGGGGAAATGGCGGCCAGACTCAGAAAGGAGAACAACGCGCGATGATCACGCTCACCGTGAATGGCGTGCAGCACGCCCTCGATATCGATTCGTCGACCCCTCTGCTCTACGTGCTGCGCAACGACCTGCACCTGCATGGAGCGAAGTTCGGCTGCGGCCTTGGACAATGCGGCGCTTGCACCGTGATCGTCGACGGCGAGCCGGTGTTCTCGTGTCTGATTCCGGTTTCATCGATTGGTAAAAAGCCCGTGCGCACGATCGAAAGTCTCGGCACGATCGAGCACCCCGGTCCACTCCAGAAGTCGTTCATCGAGCATCAGGCCGCGCAGTGCGGGTACTGCATTGCGGGAATGATCATGCGCGCGCAGGCGCTTCTCGATCGCAATCCGCAGCCCACCGAAAGCGAATTGCTCGAACACATGGAACCGAACCTTTGCCGATGCGGCACGCACATGCGCATTCTCGCGGCGATTCGCGAGGTTGCCCATTTACCGACGAAAGCTGCAATCGCGGCCAGTACCCCGAACGCGGCAAATCACGGAGACGCGCGATGAGCGGCGAGGACAAGGAAATCAACGACGGACGTCGACGCTTCCTGCTGTCCGGCGCGCTCGTAGTAAGTTTCAGCATGTTGCCCGGGGTCAGCGCGATGGCGCAGGAAGTGATCGCGGACGAAGGGGCCGCCGTCCATATCGGCAAAGCGACTCAGGCACTCGCAGGCAGTCTCAAAACCAACCCATTCCTCGATTCGTGGATCAAGATCGATCGCGCGGGCAAGGTGACCGTGTACACCGGCAAGGTGGAACTCGGCACGGGTGTGCGGACAGCGCTGCTGCAGATCGCCGCCGAAGAGCTGGATATGGCGCCCTCGCTGATTACGTTCCTGACCGCCGACACAGGCGCCTCGCCGGACGAAGGTCTCACGGCGGGCAGCCATACCATCGCCGACAGTGGCAGCGCTTTGCTGAATGCATCCGCTCAGGTGCGGGGACTACTGGTCGATGCGGCCGCCAGGCACTACGGCGTTCCGGCCGCGACGCTCAGCGCGCGCGACGCCATCATCAAAGCGCCGGACGGGCGCAGCATGACCTATGGCGAAGCTGTCGGGCTCGTCGACCTGCATCGCGTGGCATCCGCCGTGTCGCCGTTGAAAAGTCCTGCCACGTTCGACATGATCGGCACCTCGTTGCCGCGCGTGGATATTCCACGCAAGGTGACGGGCGGCGTGGCCTACGTCCAGGACATGTCGATGCCGGGCATGGTGCACGCGCGCGCGGTGATGCCGCCCGTCTACGAGGCGCGGCTGTTGCAAACCAATCTGTCCGCGATCCTGAAGATGCCGGGTGTGATCAAGGTGGTCAGAAACGGCAGCCTGCTGGCCGTGGTCGCCAAAGGCGAGTGGCAAGCGGTGCAGGCGCAACGCGCGCTTGCGGCTGGCAGCCAGTGGAGCGAAGGGCGCGCGCTGCCCGACCCCGCTACCGTGCATCGTGATCTGAAAGTGATTTCCACCGAACACATTGAGATCGCGAATACGCACGCAGTGACTGGCCCTGCCGTCAAAACGCTTGGCGCGAAATATACCAGGCGGTACATGATGCACGGCTCGATCGGGCCGTCCTGCGCAGTGGGTCTGTACCAGGATGGGGCGATGACCATCTGGACGCATTCGCAAGGCGTCTATCCGTTGCGCGACGGTCTTGCGGAAATGCTGTCGATGCCGAAAGAAAAGATACGCTGCATCCATGTCGAAGGATCGGGATGCTACGGCCACAATGGCGCGGACGACGTCGCCGCCCATGCCGCCCTGGTCGCACGGGAGATGGAGGGTCAGCCGGTACGCGTGCAATGGATGCGCGAACAGGAACACACGTGGGACCACTACACCCCCGCGATGGTCACCGAAGTGAGTGCTTCGCTGGATGCGAACGGAAGCATCGTGGACTGGAACTACGCGTTGTGGAGCAGCTCGCATAACGAGCGGATCGTGAATGCAGGCCGCCTGATTCCGGCGCAGCTTCTGGAACATCCGTTCGTGCCGGCGCCTTCAGTGCCGATGGTGCAACCCGAAGGCGGCGGCGATCGCAACGCGATTCCGTTGTATGCGTTGCCGAACGTGCACGTCATGAACAATTTCTCGCCGACCATGCCATTGCACTCATCGGCGATGCGTTCGCTTGGCGCGCACATGAACGTCTTCACGATCGAGACGTTCATGGACGAACTGGCCGCCGCGGCAGGGGCAGACCCCGTGGCATTCCGGCTCAGGCACCTGCAGGACCCGCGTGCTCGAGATGTGATCAGACTCGCGGCCGAGAAATTCGGCTGGCCACGCGCGGCACGCAAGCGCAACCACGGCGTGGGCTTCGCGTTCGCCAAATACAAGAACCTGATGGCGTATGTCGCGCTTGCCGTCGAGATTTCGGTGGTACCGGAAACGGGGCAGGTGCTTCTCGAACATGCGGAAGTCGCGGTGGATTCCGGCCAGATCGTCAATCCGGACGGCATCCGCAATCAGATCGAAGGCGGCGTGATTCAATCGGCGAGCTGGACGCTGTATGAAGAATTGCAGTTCGACACGACGATGATCCGCAGTTTCGACTGGAGCAGCTATCCGATCCTGCGTTTCTCGGCCGTGCCGCGCGACATCAACGTGCATCTGATCGATCGACCTGGTGCGCCGTTTCTCGGCGCCGCCGAGGCGTCGATGGGACCGACTGCGGGCGCGCTCGGCAATGCGCTTTTCGATGCCACCGGGAGACGTTTGCGTGACATGCCTTTAGGCGGGGAAAGTCTGCGCAGGCAGATCGACGCCTAGCGCATCTTTGTCGCCCGCCACCCGGCTCGGCAAAACAGGGGTTTCAAGGAGCAAGCCGTGATCATCGACCTATCGGGTAAAACTGCCATTGTCAGCGCGTCCACCGCGGGCATCGGTCTCGCGATCGCAACCGGCCTCGCCGCTAGCGGTGCCACCACCGTTATCAATGGACGCCAGCAGGACGCTGTCGAGCGCGCGCTGGAAGCGATCCTGCGAAAGGCTCCCAACGCGAAGCTGCGAGGCTTCGCGGGTGACCTCGGCACAGCCGCCGGATGCGCCGCGCTCGCCGAAGCCACACCCGAGGCGGACATCCTCGTCAACAATCTGGGCGTATTCGGTCCCGGCGATATTTTTTCCACGCAAGATGCCGACTGGGAAAGGTATTTCCAGATCAACGTGATGTCCGGCGTGCGGCTCGCGCGCAGTTATTTGCACGGAATGATGAGTCGCAAGTGGGGTCGTGTCGTTTTCATTTCGTCCGAGTCCGCCCTGAATATTCCGCCGGATATGCTGGCATACGGCTTCTCGAAAACCGCCCAGTTGAGCATTGCGCGCGGTCTTGCCAAGCAGGCGGCGGGCACCGGCGTAACAGTCAACGCGGTACTGCCAGGGCCGACGCTATCGGACGGTTTCCGCGCGATGGTAGAGGACACGGCACAGCAACAGGCAAAAACGGTCGCGCAGGTTGGCATCGAATTCGTGCGGGCTCACCGCAGCAGTTCCATTATCCAGCGCCTCGCCACGACAGAAGAAGTCGCGAACATGGTCGTCTACGCGTGCTCCACCCAGGCTTCAGCGACAACCGGTGCCGCATTGCGCGTGGACGGCGGTGTAGTCGAGACGATCGCCTGAACGGCTCCCTTGCAGGTTATGCGGGCGACATGGTCAAGCGACCGCGCCGCCCACGTCTGCATCCATTCCTAGCTGCGTCTCGCGTCGTGCAACGCAGTACGCAGTGCTTCCAGCAAACTCTCGGCATCGGGATTGCCGTCGTACCGGTAACCGTTGATGAACAACGTCGGCGTGCCATTCACGCCGCTTCGCAGTCCGCTCTGGAAGTCTCTCTGGATCTGTTCGTCGTGAGACCCTTCGAAAGCGCTGGACAGATCGCGCCTGGACACACCCAGGTGTTCCGCGTAACGCACCAGATCCGCATCCGTCAACGCCGACTGGTTCTCATACAACGCGTCATGCGCGTCCCAGAACTTGCCGACCTGACCGGCCGCCTCCGCGAACTCGGCTGCGTGCAAAGCATGCGGGTGCATATCCGTCAACGGAAAGTGCCGGAACGCAAAGCGGAGTTTGGGTCCTAGCGCGGCCTGTACCGCCTTGATTACGCCGTACATCGCGCCGCAGTAGGGACACTCGAAATCGCCGTATTCAACGAGGGTGACGGGCGCGTCTACGGCACCCTGGATGTGATCGTGCGTTCCGGGAGACTCAGTGAGATGGGTCATGGTGTGTCCTGTTTTGAACTGGTGCTCAATTTCTCGAGCGCGTCGAGTATCCCGTCGACACCGGGGTTGACTGAAATGGGAGAAACGAATGACCACCTGACCCTGCCTTCCCGGTCGATGACGAACAATGCACGCTCGCAAACGCCTTCCGGCATCCGGTACACACCATAGGCTTTCGCCACTTCGCCCTTGGGTTCGAAGTCGGCGAGTAGCGGAAAATGGAGGTTGCGTTGTGACGCATAAGCGGCATGCGACCACGCACTATCGACGGAGATGGCGACCAGTTGCGCCCCCAAGCGGCGGAACTCGCCAAGCGCCGCATTGAACAGACCGAGTTCATCTCCGCACACAGGACTCCAGTCCGCCGGATAGAAAGCGAGGATGACCGGCTCGCCGCGAAGCTCTGCAAGAGAAATCTTCTGGTCGGGTGTCGCCGGCAGGGTGAAGTCGGGGGCAATCGTGCCCACCTTCAGAACGGCGGTTGCAGGGATCGGGGATGGCATAAGCGGCGTAGTCATGAAGTCATAGCTCCTGGCAGGTAGGCTTCGGCTGCTGAACAAACACATTGGCTGTACGTGTCGATCAGAATACGCCGACGCATATCGCCCACCTAGCTATGCGTTGGGATTGGTGGTGCATCGGAAGGATCGTCTGACTAAGACGTTCGTATAGCGCAGGCCGCCCAGGTAGCCACGATGCCGCCCGGCTTGCTCGGCACAGTGCAGACTGATCGAACGTCGACCCTTTACGGACCGACCAGTCTTTTCAGCCGTGCCTCTTCAAGATCCAGTTCCGACTCGATCCGATGCAAAGTCTTGTCGTTGATCCGACTCTCGTCATGTAACCGTAGCAGCGCCGCTCGGCCCGCTTGCACCGCCTGCAGCCCAATATTCAGACGCGTGAGCCGCAAACGCACGAGGTCTTCGCCCTCTACATGCGCGCGTGCGTTGCTGTCGACCCGATAGCTGTATTCGTCGATCAGCCGCAGAACAACGGACTCGTTGCCTTCGCATCGAGCCATGTCGATCTTCCTCAACGCATCGAGCGACGCCTGGAACGTGATTGATCGCGCCTCGAATGGCGTGAGGTATTTCGACCCTGTCAACCCGGATACTCCGCTAAAACCAATTACGCGTGCCAGCGGCGCCAGCGTCAACCCTTGCACGACGACGGTGACGAAAATCACCGCGAATGTCGCGAATATCAAGGTATCGCGGTCGGCCAGTGACTCGGGTAGCGCCAACGCAGCAGCAAGGCTCACGACGCCTCGCATGCCGGCCCAACCGAGAATCGTCGCCTGCCGGATATCTGTTCTGGCGGGCGCGCCGCGCAGGTGCGCGAGGATCCGCTCGGGAAGCGCAATCGCCATCATCACCCAGACGAATCGCGCGACGATCACCACGGCGACCGTTGCACTCGCGAGCATCCACACCCGCTCGGGCAGCCATGACGAGAAGCTGTGGCCCGCACTCAGCTTCTCGAGCGTGCCACGCAACGACACGCCGATCAGGATAAATACGAGCCCTTCCAGCACGAAGACGACAACATCCCACGTTCCGGTGATCTGCAAACGCGTCGTCGCATCCAGAATCATGTGCTGGCGCAGTCCTACGATGAGTCCGCACACCACCACCGAGAGCACGCCCGAGCCATGCAGACGCTCTCCCAACAGGTACGCGGCCCATGCCGCGAGAAAGGTAAGCACAACGGCTAGACGCGCGTCTTTCAGCCAGGCAAGAAGCTTGATCGTCATCCAGCCGGTGAGCGCACCGGTTAGCACGCCGCACAGTGTAAGCATGGAAAACGTGAGCACCGCGTCCCCCGCGCTAACAACACCTGCCGACAGCGCAACGACGGCGAAGCGATAGATCACGAGGCCCGATGCATCGTTGACGAGACTTTCGCCTTCGAGCACGGTGACAATGCGCTCCGGAAGCGGCAGCTTGCTCAACAAGGCTTTCGCCGCGACGGCGTCGGGAGGCGACACGATCGCACCAAGCGCAACGCACGCAGCCCACGGTAAGCGCGGATCGACCCAATGTGCGACACACGCGACACACGCGGTGGTGAAGATCACCGATCCCAGCGCGAGCGATGCTATAGGCGCGGTCTCGCGGCGAAACTCTCGCCATGCTGTATAGAAGGCACCGGACATCAATAGTGGCGGAATCAGCACGACCATGATCACGTCGGGGTCAAGTGCAACGACGGGCGCATCGGTCGCGAAGCCAATCGCCGCACCGCCCACAAGCAATACTGCCGCAACCGGCAGATTGAAACGGCTGGCGATCAGCGATAGCACGCACGCTGCCAGTAATACGAGCAGCAAATCCTGAAAGAAGATGATGTGACTCATTATTGACGTGACCTCATGGTTTCACACAGCCTTCTCTCAATACCGGTCGAACCGCGATTTTCGCCCGATCCGTGGAATGAAGCCGCTACACGGGCGAATTTATAAAACGCGGTGAGGTGCAGGCGGCCGGCATAGCGCTCTTCTCATTGACCGGGCTGGCCCCGGAACGATTAAACCACGAGGTCCGGACGGTCTCTTTCTGAATCGCACGGTGCGAGCTGAAATCATTGACCGTTTTTCACCTCCGAAATCGCGTTGCGCTGGATGCATCGATATTTCATGCTCCGACCCGCCTCCGCGAGCGTGTCCTCAACAAACGCTCGCGGACGACACGGTTCAGTCTCATCGCTGTAAGAGGAAGCCTTGATGCATTGTCGGCCGCTTTATTTTTGCTAAGAAAATTTCATATTTTTTGCAGGACTTTACGAGCGATGCGCTCCTACACTGAATTTTCCTGCAACACGATTCGCACGTTGAATCTATCGATTTGCTCAAAAAAGGACATGCCATGAAAGATACAGCTCAAGCAGCGGAACACCGCGCTGCACCGCTAAAAACACCTTCCCCTCTCACGCAGGAGGCAACCGGCGATATCTCCGCAGCTTTGGCCATCCTGCTTGCCGATGTCTTTGCGCTATACCTCAAAACGAAGAACTTCCATTGGCATATGTCGGGACCGTACTTCCGCGATTATCATCTGCTGCTCGACGACCAGTCCGATCAGATTTTCGCCACGACCGATCCCATCGCTGAACGTGCGCGCAAGATTGGCGGCAGAACGCTGCACTCCACCGGCCACATCGTCCGGCTGCAACGCATCCTGGATAACGATGCTGAATTTGTTACGCCTGACGACATGCTCGCGGAACTGCGCGAAGACAACCTGGCGCTAGCGGGTTACATGCGCGAGACGCATGCGTTGTGCAGCGAAGTCGGCGACGTCGCTACCACGAGCCTGCTCGAAACATGGATCGACGAGGCAGAACGGCGCGTCTGGTTTCTGTTCGAATCGGGACGCCGCTCATAAAAGTATGTGTATCGGTCGGCGGCACCCGCCGACTTTTTGTGCTGGTGGACGACCCTGCCTAGGCGTGGGACAGCGTACCGCTCGACGCACCGTCAACGCAGATCTCTCATACACGTGCTGGTAAGGGTCCGTCGCCCCGCGCCATGGGTTTCACAGGCAGGCGGGTCGACACCCCCGAGTGGCCCCTGAGCGTAGTTTGCGTAGCAGAACAAGCAATGTCAGGCTGCTCCCAGACCCACACTATCGATTATCTTGACGCACAGGACATTCGCCGCGCAACGGTGAAATTCCACGTCACGTGGATCGCCTGGAGAGGCCGACTGATGAAGCGACGATGGGAAAACAATGGATAAGCTGCTAGCTTTGCGAACTCTGCTTGCTGTTGCGGAGTCCGGCGGTTTCACCGCGGCCGCTCACGAGCTTGGCAAGACCACATCTTCGGTCATGCGTCTCATGGATGGTCTGGAAGCGTCGCTCGGCACGTCGCTGCTCACACGCACCACTCGCAATGTTTCACTGACCGATGCAGGCGTAACCTATGTCGAACAGGTCCGCCAGGTGCTAACCGACCTGGCGGGTGCCGATGACAGTGTCATCGACAGCGGCATCGATCCGATGGGCCCACTGCGGGTGAGCGTCTCCGCTACCTATAGCCGCTTGTACATCGCTCCACATATCACGACGTTCCTGAAGCAGAATCCGCGGGTCAAGCTTGAACTCGTGGTGTCAGACAGTCATCTCGACCTGGTAAGCGAGCGTCTGGATCTCGCACTGCGAGTTGGCGTTCCGACCGCTGACGATCGGCTGATCGTTAAAAGGCTGCGTGCAAGCGAGCGGTTGGTGGTCGCAAGCCCGGACTATCTGCTCAGAGAGGGCACGCCGCCCACGCCATCCGGACTGATCGGTCATGAATGCCTGCGTTTCATCTACAAGCCCGGCAATCGTCAAAGATGGGTTTTCCGTTATCCGGACAGATCCGAATCGGTCGACGTGAATGGCCAACTCCTTACCAATAACCTCGATATGCTCGTCGGCGCTGCGTTGGGCGGCCACGGCGTCGCCCTACTTCCACAATGGCTGGTGAGTGCCGAGGTCGCTTCAGGAAAATTGATTTCTCTCTTCGGCAACGCGCAGGTGACGCCCGAGGGCGGAGATGCATTTGTCTATGCGACGTATCTGCCGAATCGCAGGTATTCGAGAAAAGTCCACGCGTTTATCGATTTCGCGGAACGTGCGATTTCCGCGCCGGGCTAGTCGCTTTCGCGACGCGCCTGGCCGAGAACATTACGCTCTCGAACGCTTGTGCTCAATCCGTTGGCGGTCCATGAGGCTCGACAAAATCAGGTCGTGCGAATTTGTAAAAGGGGGCACCCTGCAGGCAAACAACGCTCGCGCGGATAGGGCAAGCTGACTCCAGATCAATCAACCGGGAAAGCGCATGTCCACGGAAGCGCCTATTAATACTGACCATTGAGGGTTCGATAGCTTCTCGCTGCGTACAGTCGGTACTTCGGCGGCATTGGCAGTATCCATTTTTTCTTACTGGAGATGAAGCATGGCTTCCTCACTCTTTTCGCCGACCAATGTCGGCCCTGTCACTCTTGCCAACCGTATCGTCGTTTCGCCCATGTGCCAATACAGTGCTGACGACGGTTGTGCGAACGACTGGCATCTGATGCATCTCATGCAACTCGCCATTTCAGGCGCGGGACTCGTCGTTCTCGAAGCCACGGCGATCGAACGACAAGCCCGCATCACGCATGGATGCCTCGGCCTCTATAGCGATGCCAACGAGGCCGCGCTCGCGCGCGTGTTAGGGGCAGCGCGGCGCGTAGCACCGCCGCATACCCGTTGGGGCATTCAACTCAACCACGCGGGACGCAAAGCATCGGCCCAGCGGCCGTGGGAAGGCCGCGCGGCTTTAGGTCTGCGAGAAGATCCGTGGCCAACGGAAGGGCCTTCAGCCATCGCGGCAGGCACGCATTGGCATACACCAAGAGAAATGAGCCTGGACGACATGACAAGGGTACGCGAAGGATTCGTGGCAGCGACCCGCCGCGCAGTGCGCCTCGGCTTCGATGTGATAGAGATCCACGCCGCCCACGGCTACCTGCTACATCAGTTCCTTTCGCCGTTGGCCAACCAGCGCACCGACCCGTACGGCGGCTCTTTTGAAAATCGGATGCGCTTTCCGCTCCAGGTGGCGATGGCGGTTCGCGAGGCCCTTCCGCCGGGTGTTTCCCTTGGCCTGAGGATCACTGGCTCGGATTGGACACCCGGCGGCATTGAAGTGGCCGAAACGATTGCGTTCGCCGATGCCCTCAAAGCTCGTGGCGTCGACTACGTGTGTGTGACCACGGGCGGTGTGGTCAACGCCCGTATCGCGGTGCACCCCGGTTATCAGGTCCCGTTCGCAGCCGAAGTCAAAGCGAGCGTCAAGCTTCACACGCGCGCTGTCGGCATGATTGTGGACGCGCGCCAGGCCGAGACGATCATTGCGACCTCTCAGGCAGACACCGTTGCGCTCGGTCGTGCGTTTCTGGATGATCCTCGCTGGGTTTGGCACGCGGCACAGAGCCTGGGCGACGAGGAATCGATCGTGTATCCGCCGCAATACGAGCGTAGCAAACCGGGCTTGTGGGCCGGCGCTCAACTCGCCCGGCCTGGGACGGCAAATGCCTCGTGAGCCGGAGCGGTAGAACCCGATTTCTGCGCGAGCATCGATAATCGAGGACCTGGGGATGTCGGACTCGCAGAAGCAGCACCCGTCTTTATGCGAGGCGCGATTCGCCAGGGTAGCCGGGTGACGACGTCGATGCCGACACTTTCAGCTTCGTGCGTAACCGGCGAGCACGCTCGCTGAATTCAGCAGGCTCTTTCAGGGCGCGGTCTTTCTTTGCTTGACGAGCAATACGATTGACTGGCGCCCCCACGTTCGAGCGTCGATCACCCCTGCGCCGTCAACGTCCAGAGCGCTCGCCAGTCGGTTTCGCCATCGAGTTGCTCAAGACGGTTCCACAAGGCGTCGACACCGGCGGCGTTGACATCCAAGGCCATACAGGTAGCCAGTTTCTGACGTCGATCCGCATCCTGAAGAGGACGACGCGGATCCCCCATGGGTATGTCGACTCGCTCGCTGAACACCCGGCCATCGCGAAGACGTACCGTAACGATCGCGGGGACCGCATCGGCCGATGAGCCGGCCGCAAGTGCCTCGTCGATCTCGAAGCGCACCCGCGGAACCAGTCTTCTCACATCCTCGCGTTGCACGGCCGCGTCTTCATAGTGAGCCAACGTCAACATGCCGTCCGCGGCCGCGGCGGCGAGAGAGTGCTCCATGCTGAACTTGCCTTCCAGCCCCGTCTCGGGTCGCGCATGTTGCAGCACTTTCTTTGCGAGAGGATGCGAGACGCACTCGATGGTTTCGACATCTTCTCCCTTGAAGCCATGGGTCTGCTTCAGACTGATGAGCGCATCCAGCGCGCAATGGGTGCATCCGCACGCGCCGTAGCGCTTCAGCACGATTCCCGGGGCGATCACATCCCAGCTGTCGGAGAGCGCGGCCCGCAACGCCGCATCGTCCGGCATCTGCCGCGCGCCGAGCACCGCGAACCAGCCGGCCGGACCTTCGAGCGCTTCGCTGTCGGCCGTCATCCCGGCGTGCGCAAGTTCGGCTGCGTGCACACCGGCGCGCGCCGCATTGCCCGCGTGAAATGGCTTGGTCATGCTGCCAAAGTTACGGCGCACGCCAGATGACATCGATGCGGCTATCGAGATCGCGGTCGCGGTCTGCGCGACGCCCAGATGCATCAACCGCGCGGCGGCCAATGCCGCACCGAACACGCCGAGGGTGCTGGTCGTGTGCCAGCCGTGCTCGTAATGCGTTGGATTGACGAAGCTGCCTAGCCGCGACACCACTTCGATACCCAGCACGTACGCCGCGAGCACGTCGCGGCCATTGGCGCCGGATAACTCGGCAACGGCGAGCGCGGCGGGCAGGACGACGACACTCGGGTGGCCGTATTGCGACCAGAGTACGTCGTCGAAATCGAGGGCGTGCCCGCTCGTTCCATTGGCCATTGCCGCATCTCTCGCACTCATCCGGCGGGTGCCCCCAATCACACTGGCACCCTGCCCGGCCGGCGCATCCTGCAACGTCGCACCCACCGCGCGGGCAACGTCCGTTCGTGCGCCGGCGATCATGCAGCTGATCGCATCCACCGCCGCCACGCCCCCTGCCCGGTACACCTGCTCGGGAATCGCACTGCCGGGCGTTTTCACACCATAAGTTGCAATGACTTCAGCGAGGCTCATGGCAGGGTCTCCGTGCCGATAACATGACGGCGGGCCGCGCGACGCGGCACACCAGCGAGAAAAGCCAGCGCGCTCACCACCAGCAGCGCTGAAAGGATGTACAACGCGTTGTCGATGCTGCCGGTCAGCGTCTTGATCTGGCCGACCGCCCACGGCGTCACGATCCCGCTGGTAATGCCGAGGCTACCGATCAAAGCAATACCCGGCGCGACCGCGCGCTTCGACAGGTGCTCGAACGGCACGGCCCAGAAAATCGGCACCGCCGCGAATATCAGCACCGCGGCAGCCGAAAGAATGATCAACATGATTGGGAAACTCGGGATATGCAGCGTCAACAGGAACAGCGCGATCCCGCCGCCGAGCGTGCACGCTGCAAAGTGCCAGCGGCGCTCGCCACGCCTGTCGGAGCGGCGCGCAATGATCAGCAGTCCGATGGCGCCGATTGCATTCGGTATCGCTGTATAGAGGCTGATCGACACGATGCCCTGAATGCCGAAGTCGCGAATGATCAGCGGCATCCAGAAATTGATCAGCAAGCCTCCACAGGCCACCGAAAAATAGACGAACGCGAACAGATACACACGGGGCGTTCGCAGCGCGTCGAGCAACGCATTCTTCGCGCGCGCCAGCATCGGATTCTCCTCGACCTCGAGTTGCGTGAGTACGCTACGTTTCTCGTCGTCGCTCAGCCACTTTGCGCGCTGCGGTCCATCGTCCAGCCAGAACGCCGCGAACACGCCGAGAAGGATGGCCGGCGCGGCTTCGATCACGAACAGCCACTGCCAGCCGAACAGACCCGCAACGCCAGCCATGTCGCGCATGATCCAGCCGGAGAAAAGGCCGCCGATCACACCGGAAATCAAGGTGCCCGCGAAGAAAATCGACATGATGCCTGCGCGGCGTCGCGGCGGGTACCAGTAGCTGATGTAGACCGTAATGCCCGGCAGAAAGCCCGCTTCGAAAACGCCAAGCAGAAACCGCAGCGTATAAAACTCTCCCGGTCGCGAGACGAACATCATGCAGGCCGACGTCAGTCCCCACATCACCATGATCCGTGTGAACGTGAAGCGTGCGCCGAAGCGTGCCAGCAGCATGTTGCTCGGCACTTCGAAAAATACATAGCCAACGTAAAAGATTCCCGCGCCGAGCCCGTACATCGCATCGCTGAAACCGAGATCGTGCTTCATCTGCAACTGCGCGAAGCCGATGTTGATCCGGTCGAGAAACGCAATGACATAACCCATGAACAGAAACGGAATGATCCGCCAGGTGATCTTGCGATACAGCGAATCGTGAGCCGTAGCCGCGAGCGGATCGGCCACCGGCGTTGCAGATGACAGTTGCATCATGATGTCTCTCTCCAGATCTTTCAGGCGGCTGCGTGTCGCAGTCTCGTATCGTGAAACAGGCGTGAAACAGGAGTCGGCCGGGAACCGACTCGTTTGACCACAACCGCGATCAATGGCTTTTCGCGATCGCCTGCAGTGCTGTCCATAACACGTTGGCATCCGGTAATGCACCGATACCGAGCGCCGTGTCGACGATTCGCGAACGGGTTTCAGGTGGCGCGAGTTGCCCCAGCAACGCATTGAACTTGCTGACAATGCGTGCTTCGCTCATCGTATTGAACTGCATGGTGCTATTGGACTCCGCGCGATCCACATAGCCCGTTCGACCCTCGAAACGCCGGCCGTCACGCAATTCGACGCGCACCGTCGAATCGATACCATACGGGTTCTGCCGATCCCGTTCGGCATCGACACCGTGCGTGATCCGGGCGGCAAGCCGGCGCACCGCGGGGTCGTGATAACCGTCTGCCCAGTAGCTCAGGATCGACGCGTCGTCATAGACCGGGCGTACGTCGCGTACCAAGGCCATGGCGGCGCCATATTCGGAGTTGAAGTGGATTTGCGCGTCGCGCTCGGGGAACTCGTGCGCCTCTGCTTTGACGAAGAACGCCGGCGTGCCGATATGGAGGCGCTCGACGTCATCAGCCGTGAAAGCGTGCTCGCGCTTAAGCGCGGTGACCGTATCGATCACACCGAGCACCTCGGCGCCCACCGGGTAGTACTTGACCGCGGTGCGGCGAAACGCGACGACATCGTCGCCCAGACCGGAAGTGATTGCGCTCAGATCGAAACCGTCGCTGCGCGCGACCATCGTCCGGCAATAGCCCCAATCGGCATGCTCGAAGGTGTCGAGTCGGGACTTCAGCCCGGCCCGCGCCATGAGCGCTGCCAGCACGCCCGTTTCGGCGCCGCGACCGCAATGCACCCGCTTGATGTCCGAGCCGAGGCGCGCCAGCATGAGTCCGCCGCCCGCCAGATCGGCCGCGATCACCAGCGCCTGCGCGATCGCCGCCTCGTCGAGACCCATCAGCATTGCCGCGCTCGCCGCCGCGCCGATTGCACCGTGAAATGGCGGCGTATGCCAGCCTATATCGAGTTCGGGAGACGGTCCGACGCACTCCGAGACCCGCACCGTGACCTCGTAGCCGGCGATGATCGCCGCGGCGAACGTCGAGCCGTCGACCGGTTGCGAGGCCAGATCCAGGCCGGCAAGACAGGCAGGCAGGACGCACGCGCCTGGGTGCACGTACACCCCGAGATCGTTCAATTCGAACGATTGCGCCAGTGTGCCGTGAGCAAATGCCGCGGCGGTCGGACTGGTGGTGACGTTCGTACCGACCAGTCGCGCCGCGCCGGCGCCCAGCGACACGGCCAGATCGGCGATCGTCCTGGCGGGCCCAACGCTTGTCCCGAACGCGATGCAACCCAGATTGTCGAGCAGACGCTGCGACGCTTGCGCCCGCACTTCGGCTTCGAATCTTGCCGGTTCGGCGCGCGCCTGAACGACAAATCGTGCCAGTTTCCCGGCGATGGTCATATCGGTGTTGCTCATCCGGCTCTCCTCTGGAAGGTTCCCGTTGTGCTTCAGCGGCCCGGTATCGGACCCAATGCTGCTTCAGTGCCGCCCGGAGGATGCGTCGCGGAGATCGCCGGGAAGCCCGATCGCTCCGCATTCATGCAGCCCGGCCACCTGCTCCTCTGAATAGCCGAGTTCGGCGAGCACATCCTGCGTATCTCCCCCGAGCAGCGGGGGCGGCGCACGTAACGTCATGTCGAAAGTCGAGGAACGCACGGGCAGTTTCGGCAGATCACCAATGCGGCCATTCGCCAGGGGCGTGGCGAGCAACTGTCCAGACTCGCGCAAATGGGTTTCCTCGTGCAACTGGTCAGGACGACGCACCGGTGCGAACGGCACGCCCGCCGGTTCAAGACGAGCGTCAAGCTCAGCCTGGGTATGACGGCGCAAGATCGCCGTAAGCGTTTCGACCAGTTCATTGCGATGCTCCACGCGCGCATCGACCGTCAGGAAACGTGAGTCGGCAGCCAGATCCGGCAACTCGAGTGCAGCACAGAAACGCTGCCAGTGCGCATTCGACGTGATGCCGAGAAAGACCTTGCTGGCGTCCGCCGTATCGAATAGCTGGTAGATGCTGAAGCCCATCCGCTTGCCCTGCTGCATGGTCGCCAGCGGCACCGAAGGCGCGTCCTCATGCTGCGCGTTCGCCATCCATTGCCCGACCAGATAGACCGATGTCTCGAACAACCCGGCAGTGATGAGTTGCCCCTGACCGCCGTTTGCATCGCGTTGCCGTAACGCGGCGAGTACCGCGACGACGCCATAGGTCGCCGCGCCCAGGTCGATCACCGACGCGCCCGCGCGGCTCGGTTTATCCGCAGTGCCGGTCATGAATGCCAGACCGCCGGCCATTTGCGCGAGCTCGTCGAGCATGGGCTGCGCCTCTCGCGGACCCGGCAGAAAACCCTTGATCGTCAGCCAGACCAGTTGCGGATAGAGCGCCGACATCGTCCGATAGCCGAGACCGAGCCGGTCCATCGCCTCATAGGAAAAGTTATCGATGACGACGTCCGAGCGCGCGGCCAGACGGCGAAATACCTCCGCGCCTTCACCGCGCAGATCGACTGCCAGGCTGCGCTTGTTGCGGTTGAGCATGCTGAACATCGAGGCCATCGCACCGGGCATCTGGCGCACCTGATCGCCGCCGTCGACATTCTCGATCTTGATCACATCCGCGCCGAGATCCGCCAGAATCTGTCCAGCCGCGGGACCGGCCACGATATGCCCCAATTCGAGGACCCGCAGCCCGGCGAGCGGCAGCGCACCCGTTTGCACGTTGGGCGTAGCGCTCATCATGCGTGCCCTCCGCCGGATCGACGCGAAGTGGCGCCACGACCCGCGGCATCGATGCGCTCCGCGAGCCACGCGTTGAAGGCCTCCGCGCATTCGTATTGAAGCCAGTGGCCAGCGCCTTCGAGGAAGGTCGTGTCCGCCATGTTCAACCGGTCTGCCGCTGCGCGAAGCGCAGGCATCTGGTCACGGTACAGGACATCCTGTGTGCCCCAGATACCGCTCACCTTGCACCGCCACTCCGCTGCCAGGGCAAAAAGCGCATCGCCGAGCGCCAGTGTCCGATGCTTCACGCGGTCGCGCGGCGCACTGCGCTGTTGAACGAGAATGGCCAGATCGTCGACATGCTTCGGGTCGTGCAGCATCATCTGATGAAGATTCCACCGCACCACATCGCGGCGTGCGGCCGGATCTTCCACGCCTCGCATCGGTTTGAGCGCCGGTGGACTGCCGACGATACCCAGCGCCGCCACACTCACCAGCATCAGAGCGCGAAGCGCGGGCGGCTGTTGAGCGGCCACGCAGGAAGCAACGAGTGCCCCGAATGAGAATCCGACCAGATCGTAGGGTTCGTCGTCGAGCAGGGTCTGCATGCCGGCCAGCACCATGGGTGAAAGCGTATCGGCGTCGTGCGCGCCCGGCGGCAAGTCGGAATCTCCAAAGCCCGGCAGATCGGGCACCCAGACCGATCGATGCGTCGCCAGCGACGCAATATTGCGCACCCAGTGCAGCCAGCTGCCCGCGCCGCCATGCAACAGCACGACTGGCGCGCCATGTCCCCATCGACGCCACACCATGTGTACGCCGTCACCGCACGGCGTGCGGTGACGTTCGGCTTGCGCTTCGAGTTCGTCGATGGCGCGCGCTGCCGCGATGCCATCCCCGGCGCCCGGGCCGGGCTTAAATTCGGCGTTCATGCGCGGGCCTCACGTTTCCACTGGATCGGCGTATCGAGACGAACCAGCCCTGGCGCATCGAGCAACGCCTGAGCGACCCGTTCGCGGTGTTCATAGACCGTGCCGGCCCGCAAGCTCCACGACGCCACGCGTCGATACCACAGGTTGATGTCGCATTCGGTAATGAAGCCTAGCCCGCCATGCATCTGCTGGGCGCAACGAACTACCCTCAGACAATGTTCGTTGGCAAACGCCTTCGCCTGCGAGACTTCCACGCTGGCGGGCAAGCCCGCGTCGAGACGCCAGAGTGCTTCACGTGCCAGCAATTGCGTGCCGTCGACCGCGTTAAGCATATCGGCCGCCATATGCTGGATTGCCTGGAACGATCCGATCGGCTGACCAAACGCGTCGCGATGATTGACATAGTCGACGGCGATTTCCATCGCACGGCGCGCTGCGCCTTGCATCAGCGTTGCGCTAAACACCGCGGCGAGATCCATGAGGTAGCCGACGGCCTCCGCCGACTGTCCCTGCGCGCCGAGCAGGCGCTCCACCGGAACGCGCACCTGCTCGAAGCGCACGACGGTCTGTCCATCCTTGGCAAGCGGAACCAGCCGTTCGGTGCTTACCCCGGCAGTCCGCGGATCGACCAGCAGTATGCCCAACTCGCCGTCGTCGAGCCGGCAGACGACGAGACAGCAGGCGGATTCGCCAAAATGATCGACGAAGTGTTTGGTGCCGTTCAGAACATAGTGGTCCGCCTCACGTCGCGCCCGCATATGAATCGCGTCCTCTCGCCATACGCCGTCGCTCTCCTGGACCGCGAAACTGAGGATCGACTCACCTTGCCCGACGCTCGTGAGAATCTGCCGTTGGACCTCATCGCCATGACGGGCGATCGTCAGCGCCGAGACCAGCGTCGCGAGTATGGGCAGCGGCGCGATGTGCCGGCCGATCTCTTCGAACATGAGACCGAGGTGAGAAAGCGGCAACGCCTGCCCTCCGTATTCGGCGGGCAACGAAAGCGTCAACCAGCCGAGTTCCGAGAAGGTCCGCCATAACGACCGCGCGTAATCCGCCCCTTCGTCCTCGCAGCGGCGCACGAGCGACGCAGGACATTCGGCCAGCAAAAACTCCGCCACGGCGTGCTGGATTTCGAGCTGTTCACGCTCAGGCAAAACATTCATTTTTTATTCCCCGACGATTCAGACTTGTTCGATACGCGCGGCATGTTCAACGCTTTGCGCGCGACCTGATCCCGCATGACCTGTACGCTGCCGTGATTGACCGTCGACTGGAACGCGCCGAGCAGGTTGTGCGCGAATACGCCGTCGTCGATCGCATAGGGCGAACCATTCAGGAGTTGCGCGCTGGGCCCGAGAATCTGGCTGATCGCTTCGGTCGATCGCACGCCGTGCTCCGGTGCAAAGACCTTCTCCGCGGACGCCTCGTAGTTGAATTCGAGACCCTGTTCGTCGATGCTGACACTGCGCATGGTCATCAGCCGGCACACCTGCGCTTCGATCCAGAGTTCGGCGACCTTGTCACGCACGCGCGGGTCGGCGCGTTTCTCCGCGGTGCCCGGTGCGTCGCTCTTCAGGTGATTGACGAGGTCCTCGTCGCGCATGATCGAAATCAGATAGCGGCGCGCGCCGACGCGATCGAGATTCAGACCGCGCTGCACGACACGCCAGCCATCGCCCTCGGCGCCGAGCAGCGCGCTGACCGGTACCTCGACGTTATCGAGGAAGACCTCGTTCGTGCGAGGTTCCGCGTAGGTCGCGGTGGCCGGCGAGCGCGGCTCATGCTGCAGCGTCCAGAGAGGCCGCACGGTAATGCCGGGCAGGTCCATCGGCACGAGCAGCACGGAGAGTCCTGCGTGACGCGTCGAGGCCGGGTCGGTCCGCACCATCAGGAAAATATGCGTAGCGTTCTGCGCATTGGTCGTATAGATTTTCTGGCCGTTGATGACGTATTTGTCGCCGGTGCGCGTGGCGCGGCACCGGATGCCGGCCAGGTCGGTCCCGCAATGCGGTTCGCTGTAGCCCTGGCAAAAAACGGTGTCCATGCGAATCGATGCCGGGATGAACGTTTCCCTCTGCTCATCCGTGCCGGCCGCGAGAATCGCGGGCGCACCGGTACCGCCGCCCCCCACGCCGAGACCCGCCGCGCGATGGAACTCTTCTTCAACGATGAACTGCGCGAACCGGCTGCGGCCCTGGCCACCGTATTGCGTGGGCCAGCTCACCGCGGTCCAGCCGCGGGCGCGAATTTTTGCGAGAAATTCCAGTGCAGCCGGCGAATAGCCGACGCCTACGACTGCTTCGGCCAGATCCTGGCGAATAGACTCGGTCAGTTCCTCGCGGATGAATGCCTGTATCTCGCGCCGCAACACGAGATCCTCTGGCAACAGGGCAAAATCCATGTGTCTCCCGGCCTAAGCCTTTGCATATCGAGCGGGTTAGCCCTCATGGGCGTCCCAAGTCACTGCCAGTATATTTATCGAGGCATGCGTTGAAAGTCCGTAAAACTACGTTTGGCGCTGTCTGGCACGACAGCCGTCCGGCGACCAGGAGATGACAATGAGAGGTGGGGCGACAACACCGCTAGTGGAATCGGATCTGCTGATCAATCTATTGCCGATTGGCGTCGTGCTTTCTCACGAACGCAAAATCGCTACAAACAACGACGTATTTACCGGCATCTTCGGTTTCGGCCCTGGCGAGCTGATCGGCAAATCGTGGGAAATGCTTTTCCCCAGCATCAGCGACTATCGCGAATTCGGCGATCGCTGGCTCGAACCCTTGAGCCGCAGTGGTCAGCATTGTGATGAACGCATCATGTTGCGGCGCGACGGCGCACCTGTTCGCGTGCGCGTACGCGGCTCCTGCAAGGACCGGCACAGCCCTTACGCGACCATGGCTTGCACACTGGAACTGCTCGAACCGGCGCGTCCGGCGCCCATGCTTCTATCGGAGCGCGAGCGCGAGATCGTGGCGGGATTGCAGGATGGTTTGACTAGCAAGGAGATTGCGCGGCAGATAGGCATCAGCCATCGCACGGTGGAAACCTACCGAGCCCGCCTGATGGTTAAGGTCGGGGCACGCAACGCGATGCAACTGGTTGCGTTGCTGCGCGTCAATCCAGCATGATGTCAGGTCGGCGTGCGCGGGGAGCGAAGCCGACCGATTACGTGGAAAACGCCTTTCGCGTTGCAACACGTTTAACGCCCAGCCGGAACTGACGACCCGGCACGCTGCAGCGCCAGCGCGTCCCGAACCGCATGCAGCAACCGGTTGGCGGCGGCGACGCGCCAAGGCGAATCGTCTTCACCGGGTACCGCTCGCAGACGCTCAAATCGACCACCTGCAGCACCTACACCCCAGCACCTACACCCCAGCCCCGCGCTCACCATCGCGACGATCACCCCTGACGCTGCCGAGTTCGAGTGTGCTGCACACCTCGAGCATGATCTGGCGCACCTATCGCGCGCCCATTGCCCCTGCCCACGACAAATCCAGCCAAGATTAAACAATCCTGTTTACATCCTTGAATCGACTTATGAAATTAAGTTGTATTCATAGCGTTATAAATCGGTTTGTTTGCTCGCACCGTGCATCTAGAGTGGTCGCATTGCAATCGACGCACGCGTCACACGGACAAATTCTCAATGCAAACGCTTCTGATCAATGGAACGTGGCGCACGCCACGCGAACGGCTGGCACTCGACGTGGTCGACCCGAGCACCGGCAAGACGTTTGCGGAAATCGGCCGGGGCCGTGCCGACGATATCGACGACGCGGTCACGGCCGCTCGCGCGTCACTCTCCGATAGCTGGGGGCAATTCACCGCGCTCGAACGCTCACGCGTCCTGCTGCGGGCTGCATCGCTGGTTTCGGGGCAGGCAGACGAGCTCGCGAAACTGGAAGCGCGCGAGACGGGTAAACCTCTACGGGTCGCCCGCGCCGAAATCGACGTGGTAGCCCGCTATTTCGAGTTCTACGGCGGTGCGGCGGATAAAGTCGGCGGTCATGTCATCCCTTATCTTGCGGGCCATAACGCCGTGGCGACCCGTGAGCCTCTGGGCGTCACCGCGCACATCATTCCGTGGAATTACCCGGCAGTCATGTTCGGTCGCTCGATAGCGCCCGCCCTCGCGGTAGGCAACGCCACCGTGCTCAAGCCCGCCGAAGATGCGTGCCTGACCACGCTGAAACTCGCACAGATTCTGCTGGACGCCGGTTTGCCGGCAGGTGCGCTGAATGTCGTAACGGGCACCGGCGACGAAGCCGGCGCCGCGCTCGCCGCGCATCCGGGCATCGATTTCATTTCGTTTACCGGCTCGCCGCGCGTCGGTACGCTCGTGCAGCAGGCCGCCGCCATCAACCATGTGCGATGCGTGCTCGAACTGGGCGGCAAGTCTCCGCAGATCGTCTTCGACGACGCGGATCTCGACGCCGCACTCCCCGTGATCGTCAATGCGATCGTGCAGAACGCCGGGCAGACGTGCTCTGCCGGCAGCCGCGTATTGATTGCGCGCGATAGCTACGCGTCGTTCACGGCACGGCTTGCCGAGGCATTCTCGGCGTTGCAGGTCGGCGCGCCGGAGCACGACGCAGCGTGCGGTCCCCTGATCAATCGCACGCAACTGGAACGGGTGACGCGCTTTGTCGACCGCGCTTCGCGCGATGGCGTCGCGATACTCGCACGCGGCCGGATCAAGGACGGTACCTCGCCCGACGGCTATTTTTTTGCGCCGACGTTATTCGGCAACGTGCCGCGCGATCACGAACTCGCGCGCGACGAAGTGTTCGGTCCCGTCCTTGCGGCGCTGCCCTTCGACAGCGAAGAGCATGCCATTGCACTGGCCAACGACACGCCTTACGGACTCGTTACGGGCGTCTGGACGCGTGATGGCGATCGCCAGGCGCGCATGGCGCGGCGGGTTCGCAGCGGCCAGGTGTTCATCAATTGTTACGGTGCGGGCGCGGGCGTCGAACTGCCGTTTGGCGGTTTCGGCCGCAGCGGCTACGGGCGCGAGAAAGGGCTCGCTGCCCTCGAGGAAATGAGCGCAGTCAAGACCGTGGTGCATCGCTATGGCTAAACAGAAGGAAGCCATACTGGAAGCCACCGTCATCGAAGCCGTCGTGGAACGCAATGGCGCTCAGGTAGCGCAGACGACTCAGGCGCTGGAAGTCGAGCTGCGCCGCCGGATCGCACGGCAAATCGTGCCCCCCGGCGCACTCCTGCGCGAAAACGATATTGCCGACGAGTTTGGGGTGTCGCGCGCGCAAGTCCGCGAAGCGTTCATTGCGCTCGCCTTGCGCGGATTGATCGAGCGCATCCCCAACAAAGGCGCGCTGGTGCGTCGTTTCGATTTCGACGAGATCGTGGAAATCTTCACCGTGCGCGAACCTCTCGAAGGCATGGCCGCACGACTGGCCGCGCAGAACACGACCGGTGCGGACTGGCTGCCGTTCGTCGAAACCTTCGACCAGGCGATGCCGGCGTTCGTGCGGGACGGCGACTTCGAAGCGTTCGCCGACCACTATCAAAGCTTCAGGGAACGCATCATGGAAGCGGCCAACAATCGGACGCTGTCCGACATGCTGGATAGCATTTCGGAAAAAATCAACGTGCTGACCCGGCGCATCATCATCTTGCCGGGTCGGGGCGAGCAGGCCGTCAAGGAACATCGCGCGGTACTCGAAGCGCTCACCCAGGGCGACGCCGATGCAGCGGAACGTCTGCGCAAGGAAAACATGCGCAGCGGCCTTGCATGGTTCATCCGCTACAAGACCTTCATTCTTTGACGCCCATGTCCCCCCAATCCTTCTCATCCGATGGTGCCGATGGTGCGCGCGGTCCTCTCGACGGTCTCACCGTGCTCGAACTCGGTTCGACCGTCGCAGGACCATTTTGCGGCCGCTTGCTAGGCGACTTCGGCGCCCATGTCATCAAGGTCGAACTTCCGTCCGGCGATCCGCTGCGTACGATGGGCGAGCACGTCGACGGGAGCTCGCTGTACGCGGCGAGCCTGCTGCGCAACAAGTCGCTGATCGGCATCGATCTGCGGCGCGACGAAGGCCGCGCGCTGGCGCGCGAGCTCGCGTTGAAGAGCGACATCGTCGTCGAGAATTTCCGGCCGGGAACGCTCGAGAAGTGGGGGCTGGGCTACCAGGAACTGGCAGCCATCCATCCCGGGCTGATCATGGTGCGCATTAGCGGCTACGGTCAGACGGGACCTTATCGCGACCGCGCAGGGTACGGCGTCATCAGCGAGGCGATGAGCGGCATACGGCACATGACGGGCGACCCCGACCGGCCGCCGGCACGCGTCGCGGTGTCGATGACCGATTATCTGACCGGTCTTTACGCTGCTTTCGGCGCAACGCTCGCGGTGCTCGCACGGCAGAGCAGCGGCCGCGGCCAGGTGGTGGACGCAGCGCTGTATGAAAGCGCGTTTTCGATGATGGAGCCGTTCGTGCCCGCCTTTGCGGCACACGGAACCGTACCGGCGCGAAGCGGTTCGGCACTGGCCGGCAGCGTGCCGAACAACTTGTACGAAAGCGCCGACGGGCGGTTCATCGCGATCGCCGCGATGGCCGACCCTGTGTTCCGTCGACTCGCGATCGCGATGGAGCGGCCGGCGCTCGCCGAAGACCCGCGCTTTGCGCGCGCCGCCGCGCGTATCGCCAACCAGGCGGCGCTCGACGAACTGATTTTTGCGTGGTGCGCGGCGATGCCGATCGACGTGCTCGAAGCGATCTTGCATCGCCATGAAGTGCCGACTTCGCGCGTCTTTTCGATGGCCGACATTTTCGGCGATACGCATTTCCAGGAGCGTCGTATGTTGCGCGAGGTGCCGCACGACGAACTCGGCAGCGTCACCCTTACCGCGCCGCTGCCGGGTTTGTCCGCGACGCCCGGTGTGATCAGCCGAAGCGGCGGCCGCATCGGTCGCGATACGCGCGATGTACTGACGACCTTGTTAGGCCGGGACGCCGCGTCGCTGGACGCGCTCGCCGAGGCCGGCGTCATTCATCTGTGCGGAGTGCAACGATGAGCGCGAACTGGCAGCCCGAAGTCGACGAACTGCGTCTGCGCCACGCGTGGGCCGAACAGCTCGGCGGCACGGCGTCGGTGCACCGGCACCATGCCGCCGGACGCATGACGATACGCGAGCGCATCGACGCTCTCGCCGACGCCGGCTCGTTCCATGAGGTCGGCAAACTTTCCGGCCATACGATCGATGCCGACGAGGACGGCAGAAAGGTCATCCCCGCGCCGTACGTGATGGGGCTGGCGCGCATCGGCGGACGCGACGTCGCGATCGGCGGCGAGGACTTCACGATACGAGGCGGAGCAAGCTGGGCTGGCGACCGTCGCAAAGGAGGCCAGGGCGGCTTCGTGGAAGACCTCGCTTATGAATACGCCATTCCGCTCGTCAATCTGATCGACGGCAGCGGCGGTTCGGTCACGGGTTCGAAAAAACGCGGACACGCCGTTTTCCCCGGCGTGCATGGCTTCGAGCGGTCGGTCGATCTGATGTCGCGCGTCCCCGTGGTCAGTGCCGTGCTCGGCGCGGCGGCAGGCGGGCCGGCAGGGCGCGCCGTACTCTCGCACTATTCCGTGATGATCCGCGGACAGAGTCAGGTGTTTTGTACCGGGCCTGCGGTGGTGGCGCGATCCATCGGTCAACAGCTCGACAAGGAAGCGCTAGGCGGCAGCAAAATCGCCGTCGATATCGCGGGGACCATCGACCAGACTGCGGATGACGAAGAACACGCGTTCGAACTGGTCACGCGATTTCTCAGTTACATGCCGCAGAACGTATGGCAGATGCCGCCATCCGTATCCTGTCCCGATCCGCTCGACCGGCGCGATGAACGGCTCCTCGGCATCGTGCCGCGCGACCGGCGTCGGCCGTACGACATGCGTGCCCTCGCCAGCATGATTGTCGACGCGGAATCGTTGTTCGAAATCCAGCCCACGCACGGCACCGCCGTGATCTGCGCGCTCGCGCGACTCGGCGGACATGTGGTTGGGGTAATCGCGAACAATCCGCAGAGCGGCGGCGGCGCACTCGATGTCTGCGCCGCGCGCAAACAGATCCGCTTCATCGAACTCTGTGAGACGTTTCATATCCCGCTGCTGTTCCTCGTCGACATGCCCGGCTTCATGGTCGGCGTGCAGGCCGAACGTGACGGCACCCTGCGCGAAGGCATGCGTGCCGTGTCGGCGGGCCTGCGCGCGCGCGTGCCGAAGCTGACGGTCGTCATACGCAAATGCTACGGAATGGGCGGCATGGCCACCACCGAGAAAAACGGTCTCGGGCTCAAGCTCGCGTGGCCCTCGGCGGAATGGGGATCGCTGCCCATCGAGGGTGGCGTCGAAGTAGCCTACAAGCGCGAGATAGCGGCCGCCGCCAATCCGGCCGAACGGCGCGCGCAACTCGAAGACGAGCTGCGGGCACTCGCTTCTCCGTGGGCCACTGCGCAGGCATTCGGCGTCGAAGACATCATTGATCCACGCGATACGCGCGCTTATCTATGCCGTTTCGTCGGCGCGATGCAGGGCCGGCTCGCGCTGCTCGCCAATCAGACAGGAGCGCCACGATGAACGTGCATCGCGTCCCCGCCAACCACTTGCTGCCTCTCGCACAGCGATTCGCCGGACTGCGCCGCTATATCGGCAAGTTCGCGCTGCCCGTCGCGATTCTCGCCATCTGGCAACTCGGCTCCGTGCTCAAGCTGATCTCGCCCACCTTGTTGCCGTCGCCATGGTATGTCGCGGAGACGTTGTGGTATCTCGCATCGACGGGCGACCTGTGGCGCCATGTCCGCGCCAGCGGCTTGCGGGTCATCGAGGGCTATACGCTTGCCGCGGTGCTGGCCGTTTCTCTCGGCATCGGCATGGGTCTGTTCGCGCCGCTGAACCGGCTTGCCGATCTGCTCATCCAGATACTCAAACCCGTGCCGCCGATCGCGTGGATTCCGCTTTCCATCCTGTGGTTCGGTATCGATGAGGGCGCCAAGGTGTTCATCATCGTGATCGGCGCTTTCTTCCCGATCCTGACGAGCACCGTGGATGCCGTCCGCCAGACCGACAGCCGCTATGTCGAACTGGCGCGCGTACTGGAACTGCCTCGCGGTCTGTTCATTCGCCGGATCATGATTCCGGGCGCATTGCCGCAGATCATCAGCGGCTTGCGGCTTGGGCTGGCAATGGCGTGGATGTGCGTGGTCGCCGCGGAACTGATTGCCGCTTCGAGCGGCATCGGCTTTCTGATCATGGACGGCCGCGCCATGTCGCAGGCAGACCTGGTGCTGGCCGGCATGCTGGTGCTCGGCGTGCTGGGCAAGCTCACCGACGATCTGCTGCGCGCCGCCGAAAAGCGCATGGTGCGCTGGCGCTCCCATTTCACGGGACTTTGACGATGCCCTCTTCCTTCACACTCGACGATGCGACAGCCGAACTCGATCACGTCGCATCCCATGCCGACAGTGTTTCGGTTTCGCTGGAAAGCGTCTCCAAAGCATTCATCGGCTCGAACGGCGAACCGGTTCAGGCGCTGTCGGACATCAGTCTCGACGTGCGGCCCGGCGAAGTACTCTGCGTGCTCGGCGCGAGCGGCTGCGGCAAGAGCACCCTGCTGCGCCTCGTCGCCGGGCTCGAACGGCCGGACAGCGGCCGGATCACGACGGGTGCCGATGTCGTCGAAGGCGCCAGTCTGGAGCGAGGTTTCGTTTTTCAGGACCACCGGCTGGTGCCCTGGATGACGGTGCGCGAGAACGTCGAACTCGGCCTGCACCGGTTATCGGGCGATGCCCGTCGCCACGCAGTCGATGCAAAACTCGAACTGGTCGGTCTGACCAGATTCAGTGCAGCCTACCCGGCGCAGTTGTCGGGAGGCATGGCGCAACGCGTGGCCATTGCGCGGGCTTTAGCGCACCAGCCCCGCGTACTGCTACTCGACGAGCCGTTTGGCGCGCTCGACGCCATCACGCGCATGCAGTTGCAGGACGAACTGCTGCGGGTGCGGGCCAGCGAGCGCATTACGACGATTCTCGTCACGCACGACATCGAAGAAGCGTTGTATCTCGGGGACCGGATACTCGTGCTCTCTTCGCGGCCGGGCCGGGTACGCACCATTCTGCCCGTGTCGTTGCCGCGCCCGCGCGACCGGGCCGACCCGGCCTTCGGCAAGATGCGCACAACTTTGTACGAGCAGTTTTTCCAGCATTCACGCTAGCTAGCTTCCAACGCGCGGCGACGCACACACCGACGTCCGCTCGCGCTTTCTATTTAATATGGATTACTTATGCAAAAAACAATTAAGCGTAGTCTCGTGATCGTGGGTATGGGCGTGGCCCTTGCAAGCTCTCTCGCTCATGCGGCAGATACGTTACGGCTCGGCATCATGCCCTTCGTTCCCTATTCGGCGATCCTCGTCGCCAAACAGAATGGCTGGATCGAAGAAGAACTGAAGAAAGAAGGTCTCAACGACGTGTCGCTCAAGTGGTCGCAGTTTGCCGGCGGCCCGCCGACGAACGAAGCGATGGCCGCTGGCGATATCGATATTGCTTCGCTGGGCGACACGCCCGCGCTCGTCGGTCGCGCATCCGGTATCGACGATCGCGCGATCGGTCTCTCGTATAAAGGCGGTGCGGCCCAGGCGCTAGTCGTGCGCAGCGACTCCGCGATCAAAACGGTGGCCGAACTGAAAGGCAAGAAAGTCGCAACATTACGCGGCGGCAACGTGCATGAGTTGCTCGTGCTGGTTCTCAAGGAAGCGGGGCTGAGCCTGTCCGACGTGCAGTTCGTCAACCTCGGTCTGGATGACATGGGCGCGGCGCTCCTGAAGGGTGATATCGATGCCGCGCTTGTCTGGGATCCGGTATTCGTGCGGCTCGACACGACGCACAAGATTCGCGTGCTACGCACAGGCGATGGGCTGAAGAACAACCTGAATCCGATCATCGCGTCGGCTTCGGTCCTGAAGAATCATCCGCAGTATGTTCAGGCTTACTTGCGGGCGGTGCAGCGCGGCGCCGATGAGTTGCGTGCGCATCCGCAGGTCGCCGCCAAACAGCTCGCGCCGGTATTCGGTTTGACGCCGGAGCAGACTCTGGTGGCATTCAGCCGCTCGACCTGGGTGCCCCCGCTCGACGCTAACGCCCGCGCCGAGTTGAAGCGTTCCGTGACCTTCCTCCAGGATAACCGGCTGATCCGCAATCCGCTCGATATCGACACCTTCGTCGATATTCCGGCAGGAAAATAACCATGGATGCCGCCGCGTTATTCGATCTCGAGGGGCATCACGCCGTCGTCACCGGCGGCTCGCGCGGCCTGGGCGCGGGCATCGCGCGGGGACTGGCCCGAGCCGGCGCGCGCATCGGCATCATCGATATCGAACCCGTGCCCGGGAATTTGCTGGACGAACTCTCCGCCTTCGGACAGCCGGCTTTTGCCGTGCATGGCGACCTTTCCGATCGTGCGCAGTTGGCCGAAGCGGCGGATGCCGCGTTTGCCCGGTTCGACGGCCGCATCGACATACTTGCAAACAATGCCGGCAGGCAGTTTCGCTCCGCTGCCGAAACCCATTCCGTCGACGACTGGGATGCCACCCTTGCGTTGAATCTGTCGGCGGCGTTTCTGCTAAGCCAGCGTTACGCCGCCGGCATGCTGGAACGACGACAAGGGAAGATCATCAACGTCGCATCGATCCGGAGCTTCGCCGGTTCGGATCATGCGCTGGCGTATGGCGTGAGCAAAGGTGGAATCGCCCAGTTGACGCGTTCGCTCGCGACCGAATGGGCCGGCCGGGGCGTTCAGGTAAACGCCATCGCACCGGGCTTCATGCGCACCGCCCTGACCTCGGCACTGTCGGTGGATGCCAGCATCCATGAGCGTTCGCTCGACCGTATTCCGGCCGGACGCTGGGGCGAACCTGCGGATATCGAAGGGTTGGCTATCTTCCTCGCGTCGCACGCTTCGGATTACGTCAACGGCGCGATCATCCCGTGCGATGGAGGTTTCCTTGCCTGCTAACCTGCGCCCGCCTGCGAGCCGACATCTCGAGGTGCCTGGTGGCGTACGCGCCACCTTTGCCCTCCTCTCCGACATCGCCGTAAGCGCCGACCGCGCGGGGTGGAGCTCGCTGATCCTGCCCGCCGGGGCTCATTCATTCGACGCACTCACGGTGCTGTCGGCACTCGCGTCGCGCACCGGCCGGATCGGACTGGTCGCCGGTATCGATCCCGCGGTCATTCCTCCCTACACGGCGGCACGCCGCCTCGCCGCGCTCGATCACATCAGCGGAGGTCGCGCGGGTTGGCGGCTGACGGCCGCCGTCAGCGAGGCGCAACGCTCGGAATACGTGCACGTGTTGCGAGCCTTGTGGAACAGCTGGGCGGACGGCGCGCATCAGATCGATCGCGATCGGGGCGTCTATATCGACACGACCGCGATCCGACCGATCGCGCATCGCGGCCCGTTCTACTCCGTGATGGGTCCGCTCGACATTCCGCGTCCTGTACAGGGGCATCCGGTGTACTTCGGCGCGAAGGGCGACGACGCCGATGTCCTCATGGATGACACCGTCGTCACGTTACCGACGGATATGGGGCGCTGGCTCGACATGGCTGTCGATTCGCACACCGCGCCGGAAGTCGGAGAGCCGGCGATTTCCGCAACGCGCACGCTCAGAGCCGCGTTGAATCTTCCGCCTGCGTCCACGACCTCGAATGCGAGTCACGCATGACTGATACCCGGAAAATGATCCTGTTCGTCAATGCGCTCGTGACCGGCCATCATGAAGCGGCCTGGCGACTTCCCGATGCACAACCCGAGCGCCTGCGCGATATCGGCTACTACCAGGAGCTGGCGCGAACCGCGGAACGAGGCGGCTTCGACGCCATGTTCGTGGCGGACTTCTTCGTGTTCTATCCCGGTGTCGCGCATAGCCCCCGTTGGGAGCTCGATCCGCTGACACTGATGGCCGGGGTCGCCTCCGCAACGTCGTCGCTCGGACTCATTGCAACCGGGTCGGCCACCTTCGCGAAGGCCGAGGAAATCGCGCGCGGATTCTCGACGCTCGATCACGTCAGCAACGGTCGCGCTGCCTGGAACATCGTCACCAATGGCGAGCCGCAGGCCAGCGCGAACTTCGGACAGGATCAACCGGTCGCACACGCCGAACGCTACCAGCTAGGCGCACGCGTCGTCGACGACGTGCTGCAACTTTGGCGTGACGGTGACCGCCATGACGATGCCCGTGCAGCCGTCCCGCGCCCGGTTCAGGGCACACCCGTGCTGGTTCAGGCAGGCTCCTCGCCGGACGGTCGGGATTTCGCAGCGCGCTATGCCGACGTGGTGTTCACCGCGCAAAACACGCTCGCCGACGCCATCGCGTTTCGCACCGACATGCGCGAACGTGCACAGCTTTATGGCCGCGATCCGGATTCGCTCAAGGTCATTCCCGGTATCGGCCCCTCGATCGGACTGACCGATCTGGAGGCCCACGAAAAGAAGCGCGCGCTCGACGCGCTGATCGCACCCGAAGCCTCGCTCGCCTGGCTGGCCGGCTTTGGCGTGGACCTGTCGAGCGCGGATCTGGATGGCCCGCTTCCTCCAGTCCTCGGCGATATCGAGCAGTTTCAGGGCATCAAGAGCCGCTTCGGCGTGATTGCCGGTGTGATCGAACGCGAACGACCAAAGACCGTGCGTGCCCTGCTTCATCTGCTGGCCGGCAGTCGCGGACATGCCGCGTTCACGGGTACGACGGAAGCCTTGGCCGGGAAGATGCACGAGTGGTTCGAAGCGGGCGGTGCGGACGGCTTCATGTTCATGCCACACGCGTTCCCGGTTGACCTGAATCTGTTCGTCGAGCATGTCTCGCCCAGATTGCGCGAACTCGGACTGCTACGCGGCCCCACGCCCGGGCAGACGCTGAGGCAACGGCTCTCGTTGCCTGAACGCTGACGTACCTGCACCATCGACACCATCTTTTGTTGCTCCCTCAGCTTATTGCACCAGGGAGCTTATTCAACCAGGGAAAGAATCCATGTCTTCTCAACGTTTCACAGGAAAGGTCGCGTTCGTCTCAGGTGGCGCACGCGGTTTGGGTGCATCGCATAGCAAACGCTTCGTGGCCGAAGGTGGCCGCGTGGTCATCGGCGATATCCTCGATGAACAGGGCGAAGCGCTCGTGCGCGTACTCGGCAGTGCGGCGCGCTTCGTTCATCTCGACGTCACCGACGAGTCATCGTGGCGAGATGCGCGGAGCGCCGCCGAAGCCGCGTTCGGCCCTGTCTCGATCCTGGTCAACAACGCAGGCATCCAGAAATTGGGTTCGACACTGGACTCGACGCTCGAAGACTTCGACGCCGTCGTCAAGGTCAATCTGAACGGTACCTTCCTCGGAACCAAGACGATCGCACCTTCACTGATCGAAGCGGGCGGCGGCAGTATCATCAACGTATCGTCGATTGCGGGAATGCTGGGACTGCCCAATACCGTCGGATATGTCGCTGCGAAATGGGCGGTTCGCGGACTGACGAAGGCTTCGGCACTCGAACTCGGTCCGCACCACATTCGTGTCAATTCAATCCATCCCGGCCGGATTGTCACCGATCTGACCGCGGGCCTGAGCAGCCCGATCCGCCCCAACCAGTTGATCAAGGAACCCGGCCGGCCCGAAGACGTGACGAATCTCGTCGCGTTTCTGGCAAGCGACGAATCGCGCTTTAGCACCGGCTGCGAGTTCATCGTGGATGGAGGCCGTTACGTGGGCGAGAACGAACCCGTTCTCTGAGGCTTTGTTGCGATCCGACGGATGTTTTCCGACAACCGTCACGACTTGCCGTAGTGCCGTTTCACTTTTGGTGACTTGACCATGCCTGTCTTCGAGGAGCCTTTCAGGACCGTCGAATGGGTCTTTGCCTGAGAAAATAAGTTCCGCCGTCTGTTGCGCCGCTTCAAACACATCAGTGAGCTGCACTACGCCAGACGAGCAGTCCAGTCCGCGCCGTGTTTCGCAGCGCCCGGAAATGCCGTGTCGCAGCAGTCCGGCGGACTGCCCGTTGAAGCATTGGTAATGCTCTTCGTCCAGGTTAGACGCTGTCTCTAAAAATCGCAGTTCCGCGCGCGTAATCGAGCCAGGCCTGCACAGCCGTCGAAAATCGCCGTCCAGCGCGCACAAACAGCTGCGCGCTGGCACTTTCGAATACTTCATTCGTCGTGCGTCGGGCAATCAGAGTACCAGCGCTCACAGCGTGCTCGACGGCGAATTCCGACAGGAACGTCACACCGAGTCCAACCGTCACATACTGCGTCAACGCCTCGATCGAGTTAGCCGTGAAGGCAGCGGTAAGCCGCGTGCTGTCCACGACCTGGGCCTGCTGTATGAGGGCACCCAGGCCCGTGCCAACCCGCGCCACCGCAATTGGATATCCGGCCACTGCCGAAAGCGGTACACGACCGGTGAGTCTCGCCAGAGGGTGACCTTTAGCCGCGATCAGACAGAGCGGCTGCCGGCGTTCATGAACCACACGTATTGCCGGATGTGCAGGTGGGCAAAGCGTCAGCCCGATGTGCGCACGATCGTCGACGACCCGCGCCACCGCATCGTCGGCTCCCGTCGTCTCCAGATGTACCTGCACGCCAGGATAGCGCGCGCAGAAACCGTGCATCACCTTCACCATCAACTCGCCGATAAATCCTTCGCCGGTCACGATCGAGACCTCGCCGCGTTCGAGTCCGCGCAGTTCATCAAGCCGCAGGCGTAGCGTGTCTTCCGCCACGCGTCGTTCGTCATAGGTCTCCAGCACGAGCCGCCCGGCGTCGGTCGGTGTGACGCCGCGGCCACGCCGCTCGACCAATGCAACGTTTAGTTCTTTTTCCAGCAACTGGATCTGGCGGCTAATAACCGAAGCCTCGACATCCAGTCGATCCGCCGCTGCGCGCATCGAGCCGGCGGTGACTGCTTCATGGAAATAATGCAAGCGGCGTTCGTTCAATCCGGACATCCAAAACTCCTTCGATACAAGATTTACCCGACGTCACCGCGATGAGCGTTGACTTAACGTCAACGAACTTTTACAAAAATCTGCATTGATTGCAACATATCGGCTAATGAAACTGGGCATACGCGTTCGGTAAAACCCAGCGACCTGATTCCCGGCGGTCGCCAGATAACCCGTGCATAACCGAGATCAGCATGTCATTACCCTCTGTACCCTCTGTCGCACCAATGGACACACCCGTCATCCAGCAGACCCCCGACGTTGATTCCCTCTATCGGCGGATCGGCTGGCGACTACTGCCGCTGCTCGCGCTGTCCTACATGCTCGCCTACATGGATCGCGTGAATATCAGCTTCGCGAAAGCGCACATGCAGACTCAACTTGGACTGAGCGAATCGGTCTATGGCTTCGCCGCAGGTGTCTTCTTCGTGGGCTATGTCATTTTCGAAGTGCCGAGCAACCTGCTGCTTGCGAAGATCGGGGCGCGGCGAACGCTCTCGCGCATCATGGTGCTGTGGGGAGTCGCCGCCGTGTCGATGCTGTTCGTGCACGAGGCGCATACGTTTTATGTGTTGCGTTTTCTGCTTGGTGCATTCGAAGCCGGCTTCGGTCCAGGCCTGCTGTTCTACCTCACGCTCTGGTACGGGCCCGAACGCAGGGCGCGCGTGATGGCGTATCTGCTACTGGCGTCGCCCGTCGCGGGCATCATCGGTGGCCCGCTGTCGACTATCGTGATGAGTGCGCTCGACGGCACCGCTGGGCTCGCGGGCTGGCAGTGGCTTTTCCTTGTCGAGGGGGCGCCGTGCGTGCTGATCGGCGTGCTGCTGTTCTTCATTCTCGATGATGGCCCGCAAATGGCCAAATGGCTCGACGAGGCCGAAAAACAGGTGGTGGCTCAGCATGTTGGCGCCGGCGGCCCCTCACGTCATCGCGGACTATCCGGCGTCGTGCGGGACTGGCGCGTCTACGCGTTGTCTTTCAGTTACTTCTGCATGATCAGTGGACTTTACGCGGTCAGTTTCTGGCTGCCGACACTGCTGCGAAACGCAGGGGTCAAACAACCGCTCGCTATCGGCCTGCTCGCCGCGCTGCCGTACATTGCTGCCGTCGTCACGATGGTGGCAGTCGCCGCGCACTCGGATCGCTCCGGTGAGCAGCGTTGGCATAGCGCGATCAGTTGCCTGGTTGCTGCGGCGATGCTCTTCGTCACGGCGTCGAACCTTTACGACGTCCGCATCGCGCTGCCCGCGCTGGTCGTCGCCACGGGTGCTATCTACGCCGGTTACTCCGTTTTCTGGGCGATCCCCGGCAATTATCTGAAAGGCCCGGCCGCCGCAGGCGGTATGGCATTCATCAACAGTGTCGGACTGATCGGCGGCTTTGTCAGTCCACTGATCATCGGCAGCATCAAGGACGCGACCGGCTCATTGCAAGCGGGTCTCTCCGTGATCGCGGCGCTCATCGCTCTTGGCGCGATCGCGCTTGCGTGCAACCGGGTCCCGATCGACCGGTGATCTTTGCCACTCCCAATCCCTTCTTTCATCGCAACACAGGATAGACATGCGTGTATTTTCTGGCGCGCTCGCCACCGAAACCAATACCTTCGGCCCAATGCCGACCGGCATCGCATCGTTTCATGAACGAGCCTATTTTCATGCAGGTGAACATCCTGACGCGATGCAGATGCACAGCGGCCCGTTATGGGCGGCGCGCACCATCGGTAGAAAACGCGGCTGGACCCTGATTGAGGGGATGGTAGCGGCGGCCGTCCCCAACGGGCTCATCACGCGTCACGCGTATGAAACGTTGCGCAACGAGTTGCTCGACGATCTGCGTCGCTCATTGCCTGTCGACATCGTCCTGCTCGGTTTGCATGGAGCGATGGTGGCCGATGGGTATGACGACTGCGAGGGGGACCTGCTGGAACGGATACGCGAGATCGTCGGCGTGCAAACCGTGATCGGTGCAACGCTCGACTCACATACGCACCTCTCCGAGCGCATGACGCAGAACGCGGACATGCTGATCTGGTGGAAGGAATATCCGCACACCGATATTCTTGAGCGGGCAATTGAACTGGTGGAGCTATGTGCCGAGATCCGTGAAGGGCGCGTGCGGCCACGCGCCGCCGTCGCGGATACGGGAATGATCGTGCAATTGCATACGACACGCTCTCCCGCACGCGATTTCGTCGCCAGGGCGACAGAACTGGAAGGACGCCCGGACGTACTATCGGTCTCGATCGTGCATGGGTTCGCGTGGGGCGATACACCCGACATGGGAACCAAGGTGGTGGTCTACACCGACGAGAATCTCGACCGCGACGGAGAGACCGGACGCAAGCTTGCACGCGCCCTCGCCAGCGACTTGTGGGATGCTCGGGAGCAGTTCGACGTGACCCTGACCGGGATCGAAGCAGCACTGCATATCGCCTCGGTCACCCCGGGCACCGTCGTGCTCGCAGACGGCGCGGACAACGCGGGAGGCGGCGCATCGAGCGATTCGACCTACCTGCTGCGCGCGCTGTTCGCGCGAGGCCTACGCGATGCGTGCGTCGGTCCATTGTGGGATGCAGGTGCGGTGCGGCTCGCATTCGACGCAGGCGCTGGCGCGCGCCTGCCTCTCAGAATCGGCGGCAAGATCGGCCCGCTTTCGGGCGATCCCATCGACGCGGTCTGGACAGTACGGGCGCTCAAGTCCGACATGGTAATGACCGGACTGGCCGGTACGCCCGCGAAGCTCGGCGATTGCGCTTTGATCGAAAGCGCGGGCGTCGAAGTCGTCCTCACCAGCATCCGCTGTCAGGCGTTTGGTCTCGACCTGTTCACGCAGCTTGGCTGCGACCCGTCGACACGGCGTTATGTCGTGCTCAAATCCTCGCAACACTTCTACGCGGCTTACGCACCGATCGCGAGCCGGGTGATTTACGTGACCGCGCCCGGCGTCAACGCGCACGATTTGTCGACCCTGCCGTACCACAAGATCGCACGCCCGAAATGGCCGCTCGATCGTTGACGGTCATTGTCGGCGCGGCATATCGCAACGAGAACGACTGAAGCTTTCACATCCGGAGATCCAGCAATGAAAATGATCCATCGAGCCTTTGTGCTCGCATGGAGCGGCGCAGTGTTGTCTGCGCACGCTCAAAGCAACGTAACCCTTTACGGTCTGGTTGATGTCGGTTTCACCTATAACCAGAACAGCGGCGGCCATCAGCAGTTCTCGCAGACGGGGGGTGCAGGCGCAGGCAGCCGGGTTGGATTTCGCGGCTCAGAGGACCTCGGCGCAGGACTCTCGAGCGTGTTCGTGCTCGAAAACGGCTTCTCCCCTGCCAACGGGAAACTGTCACAGGGCGGTGCGCTCTTTGGCCGGCAGGCTTACGTTGGCTTTAGCAGCACGCGCTATGGTGCATTGACGTTCGGCCATCAATACTCAACCGTCTATGACATCGTGAGTCCTCTCTCGTCTGGCGCGGCGTGGGCAGCAACGGGGGCCGGCTATGGCACGCACGCGGGCGACGTTGACAATGTCGACAGCTTCAACCGGCTGAATAACACGATCAAATATGTCAGTCCAACACTACGTGGCTTCATATTTGAAGGTCTCTATGGACTCGGTGGAGTTGCGGGTGACATGACGCGTAACCAGGTCTGGACTGTCTCCGCAGCCTATGCGAACGGTCCGGTAAAAGCCGCCGCGGGTTATGTCGTGGCGAATCAGCCAAACTTCTCGTTCTGGGGTAGCAAGCCGTCCGATAGCGCGACTGCCAACAATTTCACGTCTCCAATCCTTGCCGGGTTCGCAACTGCGCATCAGCAACGCATCTTCACGGCGGGTGCGTCCTACCAGGTAAGCGCTTTGACCCTCGGCGCCTTTTACAGCCGGGTGCAATTCGCCGACCTGGGCTCGACGCCAGTCGGTGGTCTCACCGCCGCGGAAAATGCCTATCGCGGCTCGGCTGTATTCAACACCTACGAAGTTAATGCACGCTATCAGGTGACGCCATCGTTATTCTTCGCCACGGCCTACAACCTGACTCGGGGCGGTTCACTGACGGACAAATCAGGCGCCACCTACCAGCAGATCAATGCCGGCGCCGACTACTTCCTGTCCAAACGCACTGATATTTATGCCGATGCGATTCTGCAGCGCGCGGCAGGGGTGAACTCGACTGGTGCGCGCGCGACGGCAGCGATCAGCAACGTCACACCGTCATCGACTCCCAACCAGATAGTTGGCGTGCTAGGTCTGAGGACCAGGTTCTGACTTCGCCCAAAGTGGTCCGACCGCGGCGTCACCGCGCGGCTAACATGGGCCGACCGTCGATGTCGCAGTCGCGACGCCTGTCGATTGCCGGGCGCCATCGCTCGTCTTGACCATCAGGCGTGTGGCGTGTCTTTCGCACGAAATCGAGATCATGACCTTCGACACGGTCGTGCTGGGCGGCGGCATCGACGACCTTCATCCCAAGCGGCACTGAACACGCACGACAGCCTCGGAGACTACTCACGCCCCTGCTTGCTACGCAATATTCAGGTATCTGCAGAGGGGCATCTTCAACGCGTTCAGCGCAACCGAAAATACGATTGCCGCCACCAGCGCGCAGGCGACCACTACGCCGGAAATCGGCAGCATGGCAATCCCATCTGTCGCGAGAATCGACGCGATGAGAATGTCCGCCAGAGACGACACGACCAGCCAGCGGCTTGGGCGCGTGCCCCACATTGTCCGGCGGTTACGGATGGCATAGAGCGTTGCCTGACTGCCGAACACCAGAAGAACGAACGTGAGTGTGCGCAACCCGTCTATCCCGAGATGAAGACCATAGTGACCAATGGCCATGCCGCCGCCGCAAAACGCGAGCAATGCCATGCCGAGCGCGATGCCTGCCAGTGTGAGGTTGCCGATATTCCATGCATTTGGGGTCGGCGACGGATCGACGTTATCGGTAGTCAACGACATCGCAAGAAAGTCGCCCGCGATCATCAGGATCACCATCAGGAGCGGAGTGAGCACGGCCTGTCCGGTGATCACCAGCCCGATCACGAGCAGCATCGAGGTGACGATTTTCTTGAGGATTGAATTGAGCGTATAGGTCTGAATGCGCTGAAACGTGGCCCGCCCTTCCCTGACGGCCGCTACGATCCCCGCGAGGCCCGGCTCGGTCAGCACCATGCCGGCGGCCGATTTGGCGACGTCGGTTGCCGTCGAGACAGCAATGCCGATCTGTGCCTGGCTAAGCGCGGGCGCATCGTTCGCGCCGTCGCCGCACATCCCGACAACGTGACCACCCTGCTGAAACGCCTCGACGAGTTTGTATTTGTCCTCGGGTAGCACGCCAGCGAACACCGCATAGGCCTCAGGCCGGATGTCGGCTGGGAGTGCGCCTGGGGGACACGTTGCACCGTCGAGTCCCACCGCATGCGCAACGATGGCGGCGGTGGCGGGCGCGTCACCCGTCACCATCGTGACCCGTACGCCAAGAGCATGCAATTCGGTCACCAGCGCGGCAGAATCATCGCGCGGCGGGTCGCTGAGCGCGATGAGCCCGGCGAGCTTCATTGCAGAGGGGACGCCGGTTGCCACCGCTAACACCCGAAAGCCTTTCTCCTCCAGTTCGCCTGCCTGCACTGCAGCCGCCGGCGAAGGCTCGGCGAGCGCGGCAATGACAGCGAATGCACCCTTCACGATCCTCGTCGTCGCGCCAGTCGGGTCGATGACGTCTGCTTCTGACATCTTTTTAGCCGGATCGAATGGCGTAAAGCCAGTGAGCTTCAATCCACTTGCCGCGATCCCGGCCAGACCGGCCGCCCGTATCGAACTGTCGACCGGATCCTGGCCTCCTTCTGCGCTCGACAACGCCGCCAACAGGCGAACATGCGCCTCGTCGAATCCAGAACCTGGCCAGACCGCGGTCACGGTAAGTGCGTTGCGCGTTAGGGTGCCGGTCTTGTCGGCGCACAGGATATCCATGGTCCCGGCCTCATCCACGGCGCTCAGTCGAGTCGACAGGACGCCGCGGGCGGCCAGCGCGCGCGCGCCGAGCGCGGCCGACAACGTAAACGTCGCGGGTAGCGCAACGGGAATCGAGGCCAGCACGGCGGTGAGCACCAGCGGGACGATCTCCGCGAACGGAATTCGCAAATACAGGGCACCGCCGATCAACATCAGGATGACGACGCCGCTGAACAGGGCGAGGTTGCGCACGACCAGCAATACGGCCTTCTGCTGTGAACTCACGACGTGCGCGGTGCGCACCAGTTCGGCCGTGCGACCGAAACGCGTGTGGGTACCTGTCGCCGTCACAACGGCAACGGCCGCGCCGCGGCGCACCAGCGCGCCGGCAAAAGTCTGTGTGCCTGCGGTCGCTTCGATCGGCACCGATTCGCCGGTGAGCATCGAATGATCGAGCAGTGCGTTGCCTGACAGCAGCCGCAAATCCGCCGCGACGATGCCTCCGAGCGAAAGGTCGACGATATCGCCCGGCACGAGCTCAGCGGCGGCAACGCTTGACCATATGCCGTCACGGCAAACCGACGCGTTCAATGCAAGGCGCGATTTCAGCGCCGCCAGAGTGGCCTGTGCCCGGCTTTCCTGAAACAACCCAAGCACGGCGTTGAACACCAGCAGCCCGGCGATGATGCCTGCCTCGACGTACTTGCCCAGCACCAGTTGAAGGACGATCGCCGCTTCGAGCATCCACGGCACGGGGGACCAGAATTTGCCGATGGCCGTGCGCACAGGGTGCGCCGACGTATCGGGCATCGCGTTCGGACCGAATCTGGCAAGCCGTCGGCGCGCTTCATCGGCGCTTAGACCGCCAGCTGCGGATGCGTTATCGGCCGCCGTCCCATCGACTGGCGCTGCGGGTATGACCAGGGTCGTGTCGCTCATGAGATCAGCCCGCGTCCGTCGGCCCACGAAGGACCGTGTTGTGACGAACTCGCCCGTGCTCGTGCATCAGGAATGGACGGCGACACGCTCAAGCCCGGGAACAGTTCACTGCGTTATCGCCGAGGTCGCCACGGGGTTGGGAGAGCGTGTGAACAGGTGAAGCATTTCGGTCTGCCCCACGGTCACCCAGAACGTACCGACGAGGGCTGCAATCGTCACGCCGACCGCGATATACCGGATGGCCCGCGGTGCGGGACCACCAGGATGAACATGCTTCTCTTCGATCTCGCGGGTTCTTGTGATCGCGGCGGAATAGAACACGATTGTCGAAATCACAAAAATTAGCGACCAGCGGGTCTGGTTGCCATCGGATCCGACCATCGCCCAGAGACTGTAGACCGCCGCAACCAGTCCAACGAGCACGTAGAACGTGTACTGCTTCGAGGACATCTTGCCGTATCCAAGTACCTTCATGGAGATAGCCGAGTAGATGTACGGCAGCAAGGTCATGATCACCGCAATAGACACGATCTTGCCAAACTGCTGGCTGGCGGTTGGGGACATGGTCGCGAAAACCTGCACCGTCATGATGGCCGCGACAATCGCCAGACCTGCCGACGGGACACCTTTGGCGTTCACCCGTGCAAAGATATTGGCGAAGAGACCGTCGTCGGCGGCAGCCTTGGCCGTCTGTCCGACGAGCAATGTCCAGCCTGCCAGTGAGCCGAGGCAACCGATCGCGGCACATGCCGCCACGATGTTCGCGGCCGTGCCACCGAGCGCCACCCGCGCGGCATCGGCGAACGGCGCCGACGAAGCGATCAATACCTTGTTGGGGATCATTCCCATGATGACCGACGAGCTGAGGACATAGCAGATTGCGGCGAGCACGACACCGCCAATCGTCGCGATTGGCACGTTGCGTGACGGGTTCTTTACAACCGCCGCCGACACCGAAGCGCTTTCGACACCGATGAACGCCCAAAGCGTCAGATTAAGTGTCACGCCCACGGCGGTGAACGCGCTCTTACCCGAAACATTCCATCCCGACATGTATATCGCCGGGTGAAACCAGAACCATCCAAAGAGCGCCATACCCACGATAGGAATCAGGGCGAGACTCGTCGTGACGGTCTGGATGCGTCCTACCATCTTCGGACCAAGAATATTGGCGTAGGTAAAAAGCCAGATAACGAAGACCTGCGTCATTGCCGATGCGAGCGGATTGCTCAATGCGGGAAAGAAATGCGAAAGGTATCCGACACCTGCCACCGCGAGCCCGACATTGCCGACCACATTCGCGAGCCAGTAGACCAGGTTCGTCTGATAGCCCATGTAGTTGCCAAAGGCTTTGCGCGTATAGGCATAGGGGCCCCCTGCTGCCGGCTCTATGGCGGCGAGTTTCGCGAAAGTGAGCGCGAGCGCGAGCGCACCGACAATGGTGACCAACCATCCGAGCAGCGCGATGCCACCTATTGCGGCAAGATTCGCAGGCAGCAAAAACACGCCTGAGCCCATCATATTGCCGGCCACGAGGAAGGTGGCCGGGATCAAGCCGATCTTGCCTGCATCGGCAAGGGCAGATGCCGGTGTATCAATGAGCGAGGCCATATCGTTGGGTCCGGTACGTTAATGAAGGTGGACGAGCCGCGGCGGGTCTGCGCGAGTGACGACATTGATCCGATACCGGCCGGCCAGAAGCTCGACGCCGTGTATATCGTGCGCGAACCCCGGATACAGCGCGTCGAACGCTTCGAGCGCTCCGAGGTAGGCCAGCACCGGGCCATCAGCCTCGCCGGCGTTCTCTCCTGGCATGAGTAGCGGAATGCCGGGCGGATACGGCACGACACCGGTTGCAACCGTACGCCCGGCGAGTTCTGCGAGCGTTACCTCCTCGATATCTCCTTTCACCAGCGCTTCATACGCTTCGACAGGGCTCAAATCCGGCGAAGGAAGAGTCGAGAATGCCCGCGCCAGCCTTTCTGTCGAGCGCTGCTCGCGCATCGTCCCGAACATCGCGCTCGCGAGATCTTTTAGTCCCATCGCACCGTATCGATCGGGCCTCGCACGTACCAGCGCCGGAATGACCCGCTCGAGCGACACGTTCGCGTCGAAATCACGCTTGAATTCGAGTAACGAATTCACAAGCGTCCCCCACTTACCCTTGGTCACACCGATCGAAAAAAGAAACAGCACCGTGAAATCAGTCGTTTTCTCCGCCACTATGCCGCGGTGATTCAGGTACGCGGTGAGTACGTTGCCTGGAATGCCCATCGATTCCAGCGATCCATCGGGTGCTACCCCGGGCGTCACGATTGACACCTTGATCGGATCAAGCATGCAGTAGTTGTCCTCCATCTCCTCGAAGCCGTGCCAGTCGTCCCCGGGGTGAAGCACCCAGCACGACGGCGTGTTGATGAGCAGGTCTTCGGAGGCAAGATGGAAAGGCATGCTGTCGTTCGTGGCGGGATCGGTCACAGTCGCGGGCTGCCACGCACCAAAAAACCAGTCGCCCTTTTTCGCAAACTCCGCATGGAGGCGGGACATCATCTGCCGGAATGCTACGGCTTCGCGGATCGATTCGGTTGTCAGTGCGACGCCTGCCGGCCCGTCCATCATCGCGGCACTGACGTCGTTGGAAGCGATGATCGCGTACTGTGGCGAGGTCGACGCATGCATCATGAACGCCTCGTTGAACCGTGCGTGCGAAATCGGTCGACGCCCGTCTCGAACATGAATCATCGAAGCCTGCGAAAGCGCTGCCAGCAGTTTATGGGTGGACTGTGTTGCGAAGACGGTGGGCCTCGATATGCCGTGGTCGCATGGTTCGCCATGCATCGCGAAGCGCTCCCGATAGAGCGGGTTGAAGCGCGCATAGGCGAACCATGCCTCATCGAAGTGAAGACGGTCGACGCTTTGGCCCAGCAACTCCTCGACTCGCGTGACGTTGTAGCACAAGCCGTCATAGGTCGAGTTGGTGATGACTGCGTGCACCGGTGTTGAATCGATGCCTTTATGAACCAGCGGATTCGCTGCAATCGACCGCCTGATGGATGCCTCACTCAGTTGATCGGAACGTATCGGGCCGATCAGTCCGTACCGGTTGCGCGATGGCATCAGATAGGTTGGAATCGCACCAGATAGGGTCATCGCATGTTCGATCGACTTGTGACAGTTGCGGTCGCAGAGCGCCACCTGGTCACGTGTCACGCTGGCCATCAGGATGATTCGGTTCGACGTGGACGAACCATTGGTGACGTAGTAAGTGCGATGCGCACCGAACACTCGGGCGGCGTATCGCTCGCCATCACCGATCGGCCCTGAGTGATCGAGCAGCGATCCCATCTGCCCGACCGAAATGGACAGATCCGAACGTAGCAACTCTTCGCCAAAAAACTCGAAAAAGGCGCGCCCGGCCGGTGACTTCAAAAATGCGGTGCCCCCTGCATGGCCAGGCGTGTGCCATGAATATTCATAAACCTGCGAGAACTGTACTAGTGCCTTGAACATGGGCGGAAGCACTTGCTCCCGATATCGTTTGGTCGCGGCCACAACCCGCCCGCCAATGAAGTCCGGTGTGTCTTCGAGTAACCAGATAAAGTCGTCGGCTTTTTCCATCGCCTCCGCGGAGATAGACGAGGCGGCGCTACGATTCGCTAGCAGGAAGACGGGCATCGTGGCGTTGCGTGCGCGAACTTCATCCAGAACCGAGAGCGCGCCAGAATGATCGGTGTCGCCATGCAGATCCCAGTCGAGCAGCACACACTGGATCGAGGCGTCGGAGGCGATGATCGAACAGGCGTCAGGCGCCGAGATCGATTCGATCACGTCGATCTGCCGCACGACCAGATCGTCGACCAGGGCTCGCGCGGCGCGTCCGGTCGAGGTCGTCTGGGTCAGTTCATCGTTGACGAACAACGCGCGCATCAGGAGCCGATCGGTGAGGATATGCGGCATGAAATCCTTGGCCTGGAGAAAACGGTGGTGGACAGAAGGCGGCCGTGCGGCGTCACCTGGACAGATCGATACTGCGCAAAAATTGTCTGTTCGGGCGGTGCGCACACGGAGCGATATGGCAGAGTAGCCGTCGCATCGATACAGGTCGGTACGGTCCCGTACCCGTGCTTCCACGGTTCACACCCAATATCATCGATCGCTACTGCTGGCACGCGACTTTCTCGTTACCCGAACAGGCTCCGTCCGCCCGAGCGTGAACATCTCGTCGTCGAGCAGAATTTTCATGGGATCACCCGCCTCCAGTGATACGTGGAGACCCGGCGGCGACGTCACGATCTCGATCTTCAAATACCGGTTGCGCCATTGCACTGCAAAGGAAAGGCTTTTCCATACGTCAGGCAGCATTGGAGCCAGAGCGAGATGGTCGATACCAAACGATAGACCGGCGAAACCGAAGACAGCCATCATCCAGATACCGCCGAGACTGGCAATGTGCACGCCCCCTTCAATGGCCGCGTGTCCGTCGTCGAGATCGATGGACGAGGTGTTGCGAAAGAAATCGAGCGCGGTCCCCGTGTCGCCGAGTCGGGCCGCGACGATGCCATGCATCGCGCGGCTCAGAGAGCTGTCATGGCCGCAGCGCGATGCGTAATACTCGAAGTTCCTGGCGGCAGCGTCGCCGGGAAACTCCTGCGGCATCAGGGCCAGCAGCGCTACGACATCCGCCTGCTTGACCACCTGGGATCGTTGGGTGCGCTCACGGCCGAGCACCACGTCGATTGGCACTGAACGGCCAGCATAAGCAGCAACATCGATATCTTCGAGAGCGAAGTACCCCGCGAACTGCTCGAACAGACCGGTGCTGGAATCGAAGCCCGTCGCCATCGCGTCTGCAACCGCGCCCCAACGCTTCAATTCGGCTTCGTCTAGTTTCAGCTGACCTGCAAGGCGCCCCCAGGTCTGCGGCCAGCGCTCATGCAGCAACGCGGCAGTCTCCAGGGCACGCCGGATATTCGAGCGTGCCATCACGTTCGTAAACGCGTTGTCGTCGATCGATTGGTGATACTCATCCGGTCCGATTACGCCACGAATATGACACCGCCCGTCGGATTCCAGTTGCGCCCGGCTTGCCCAGAAACGAGCCGTCTCCAGCAGAATTTCAGCGCCGGCTTCGAGCAGGAAAGCATCATCGCCGGTGATTTGCCAGTATTGCCAGACGGCGTACCCAATGTCTGCGCTGATGTGTTGTTCCTGCATTCCGCAGTTCACGACCACGAGCTTCAAATCCGGGCCGACGACTCGCGACGGGCACGTCTCCGCTCCGGTATCGGCTGACTCCCACGCATATAACGCACCTTGCCATCCCATCGATGCGGCTTTCTTCCTGGCCCCGGCTAGCGTATGGAACCGATACATCAGCAACGCTCTTGCCGCTCGGGGCCACGTCAACGTATAGAACGGCAGCAGATATATTTCCGTGTCCCAAAGGACATGGCCATGATGGTCGTCCCCGGTGAGTGCCCTCGCAGCGATCGAAACATGTTCGTCAGCCGGGTTGGCCGCGCCGTTCAGATGGAACAGCGCGAACCGCAAGGCCTGCTGCGCAGCAGGATCACCCTCGACCTCAACGTCGCTGCACGCCCAGCGGCTTTCCCAGGCCTTCTCGTGCGCCGCCACGACGGCGGGCCAGCCGAGAATCTGCGCAGACTCCAAAGCATCCTGTGCATCACGAACCGGATCACCCTCTTGCCTGCCTGCGCGCGTCATGGCAACCGTCCGCGCGAGACATATCACCTGCCCGGGACAGGAAGTCCATTTCCAGGACCATTGCGAAAGACCGCACTCGGTAGAAGCAACGAGGCGACGGTCGATCTGCAGGGAGACCGCAGTGGCGACGGCGAGGCGTCGGCCTGAGGATTGCGCGCGCCATACACTCAAACCGTGTTCAGCCTGGACGGATAAGAGATCGATATCCACTGCATCGATCGACGCCTGCAGGGTGACATCGATCCCACCCTGATCGGTTTCCAGCAGGATGATCTGCATTCCGATTGCGCGCTGGCTGAGTGAGACCATATGAAAGCTTCGCAACCTCACGCCGGCCTCCGACGCGTTCGACAGGCAACCCTTGCCTAGCACCGCGCCCCGCCGCATGTCCAGAATCCGCTCGTGACCCGAAGCGTCGTCGATGTGGTTTATAAGGGGTTCTCCCTGCAGCAGAATTCGAACCTTCATCCAGTCGGGCGCCGCGGCGAGCCGCAAGCTACCCGGTTCTTCTCCTGCTGTTTCGAACAGGCCGGCAATCAGTGTGCGTGAGGTCCCGACCCACCGGCCGCCTCTAGGTAATGCGCGTGCGCCGCGCACACCCAGAAATCCGTTACTGATCGCAAAGCGCGTGGTGCGGCTACCTTCAAGCAAAGCATCAAAGCCTTCTTCCCGCAGGATCCAACCTGGATCGGTGCTTGGGCGCATAACCTGCTCGAATTGCTCAGGACTTTTCATGAATCCGCCGGCAAAGTTTTCCATCGGATAGCTGGTCGAGATCAATCTCATCAAACCCGGTCACGATAAGCTCGACTCGACTCGACAATTCGAAACGCATCTGAATCGCACATTAGCTGACAAAAGCCCGACATAACAGCTTCGGAAAACACTCAGCCATCCCGTCTGCAGCCAGCACAGGTACCCATGCTTTGAAACGGTTCATTCGCAAGTTCGGAAGTATGCGTTCGCCATTCATGTGCTCCCGGCTTTGGAGCGTTCATTTGAGTAGTTTCCGACTCTGTCGCGCCTGCGTGAACTGTCCTACCATCGGTTGAATAGTCACGGTTGCTACTTTGGCGTCAAGGCAACTTTGCAGTGGGACGCCCCAACGCCCTGCTTTTCACGCCTCGAATGTGCGCAACGTTCGAGGCTCATCGTCCTTTCAACGATTTTCAGGAGCTATCATGGCAGTCATCTATGACGACACGAAACTGCAACAGGCAGTCCTCGCAGAACTTGCATGGGAACCGAGTGTGACGGCGGCTCATATCGGCGTGACCGCGATCTCCGGCATCGTGACTCTAACGGGTCACGTCGGGAGTTTCGCCGAAAAACATGCAGCCGAGACGGCAGCCGCCCGCGTGAAGGGTGTCGAGGCGGTAGCCGAAGAGATCGAGGTTCGACTCGATTTCGACGCACAGCGCAGCGACGACGATATCGCGGCAGCCGTGGTCAATCGCCTCGAGTGGGATGTAACGGTACCGAGGGATGCAATCAAGGTTAAGGTCGAAAGCGGCTGGATTACTTTGAGCGGTGAAGTCGACTGGAATTTCCAGAGAGAAGCGGCCGTCCAGGATGTCCGCAGACTGCTGGGGGTGCTCGGCGTATCGAATCAGATCGCAATCAAAGCCGGGGTCGATGTTTTGCAGGTGCGCGGAAACCTCATGCACGCGCTTTACCGCTCGTGGTCGGACCCGCGCAATATCACGGTCACTGCGCACGGCGGAACCGTCACGCTAACGGGCACCGCCATCACACCGCAAGATCGTGAGCTTGCCGCGATGACCGCCTGGTCGACACCGGGCGCGACCGCAGTCGTGAATGACATTACTATCGCGCAGTAGCGTTTGCGTTTCTCCCATGGGATTTTCGCTATATTGCGTGGTCCCTATCAAGCCACCTCATGAAGCGCATGGCCGGTTTTTTCAAACGATGTGATGTTGGCCATCGTGGTTTCGGCAATTGCGGCCATTGCGTCGCTCGTAAAAAAACCCTGATGGCCCGTGACCAGGACGTTCGGAAAAGTCAAAAGGCGCTCGAAGACATCGTCGCCGATCACTTCGTCCGATTTATCCTCGAAAAACAGCGTGGCCTCCTCCTCGTAGACGTCGAGCCCCAGGTGGCCAATAGCGCCGCTTTTTATGCCGTCGACAACTGCCTGCGTATCGATAATTGCACCGCGGCTCGTATTGATCAGCATCGCTCCATGTTTCATCCGGCCGATTGCCGCAGCGTCGATCAGGTGGCGTGTTTGCGATGTCAATGGGCAATGAAGCGAGACGATATCAGAGGCCGCGAGCAACTCCGCAAGCGCAACGTAGGTCACGCCAATCCTGACACAGGCAGGGTCCGGGGCTATGTCATACGCAAGTACACGACACCCGAAACCGGACATGATTCTCGCGAAGCTCGCACCAATCCTTCCGGTCCCGACGATTCCCACGGTGCGCCCCTGCAGATTGAATCCGAGCAAGCCTTCGAGAGCAAAGTTTCCCTCCCTCACCCGGGCATAAGCCCGGTGAATATTCCGGTTCAGCGAGAGGATTAATGCCGACGCATGCTCCGCGACAGCCTCCGGTGAATAGGCCGGCACTCGGGCAATACTGATCTCCTGCCGCTTCGCCGCGCCGAGATCCACGTTGTTGTAGCCTGCCGCCCTGAGCGCCACCAGCTTGACGCCCAGACTTCTGAATTCTTTTAACACCACTTCGTTGACCTGGTCGTTGACGAAGACGCATACGGCATCGGATCCACGTGCCAGCATCGCCGTATCAGGCGTGAGCCGGGCTTCCAGGTAGTGAAGCGTGTGATCCTTTGCCACGGCTGCGTCCATGAACTGGCGGTCGTAAGACTTGGTGCTGTAAACGGCGATATCCATGCTGTGTTTCTCCACCAGATCTTCTACATTGATGAGTGAACCACGGGGCTTTCCGCAAGCTTGGCCACCCGCCCGGGCGCCGGACGCGCTGCACCGGACGTGCCGGTTTCGCGCAGAAACAGACTCAGGATGATTGCAACGACGACCCCGGCGACCAGCGGCAGGAACGCCGTCTGAAATTCATGCAAGGTCAGGGGCAAGGCCTGGTTTGGCACCATCAGACGCGAGATGAAAGGCGAGACGATTCCCGTGGTCACGAAAACGAGAAAATTCATCACCCCCGCGGCCGTGCCTTTGACCTCGGACGGATTCACCTCTTTCATCATCGAGAACGGAATCATTGCAGCACCGGATGCAATGCCGAGCAGCAAGGCCACTGAAAATCGCGGCATGACTCCCACCGGTATGTAGATCGCGCTCAGACCCGCGGCAAGCATGACCAGCGCACCCACGATCAGAACAGGCTTCCGGCGGCCGATCCTGTCCGAAATGTATCCGAGCAATGGGCAGCCGATCACCCAGCCGATCGGAACCATGGAGGCGTCTGATGCAGCCGCGGCCATCGTCATCTTTTCGCCGCCGTGAAGAAACGAGGTTGCCCAGACCAATGCCCCAATGGTGGTCGGCAGAAACAGCAAACCTCCAACGATACCGGCCAGCCAGCTCTGAACATTGCCGAACACGGTTCGAAAAGGCTTGATCACACTACCGACCGATAATGGCCCGTGGTGTGCCGGACTGTCGCCTTTTTCATGAGGCATGATGAACCACGTTGCAATGGCAAGCACGAAGCCAATGCACGCGAACACAATCCAGACGCTCTGCCAGCCCACGTGGTAACTGCCAAGCGGATCGATGACCATATGGACCGGCTTGGAACCGAAAGCCGCACCCGCCATCCCCAGACACTGGGTGAAGCCGATGAACATCGCCAGCATGCGCGCCGGGAGATAGCGTGCAGCAACGTAGGACGAACCTATGAACGCGAATATCGCCCCAATGGCCTGCAGGACGAAGCCCACCATGCCAGCCAGTTCGCCACCCTGTGCGAATATCAGGCAACCTGCTCCGACCACGGCAATCCCGAACGGAATCGTCAGCCGCGGGCCGTACCGGTCGAGCAATACACCCGCGGCTAGCGCCATCAACGCATAGGCCACGTAGTAAGCCGAGATCATGGCGCCAATATGGTTGCCGCCCCATGCTGCGGTCAGCTCACTCTGCATGACACCCGGCGCCGACCTCACCGCATACTGAAAAAAGTAAAAAACAGCGCACAAGAGCCATGCGATAAAAAACAGTAGCTCGAGGTTTTTAGGCGCTGCTTGATCAATGGACTGAGTCGCCATGCTGCTGACGGGTATCGCGGGTTCGGTGATCGTAGGCATAAAATGTCCGTCCTCAGATTAAGAGCGCGTCTGATCGGGGCTGCGCTGTCTCACTCGTATCGGCATGAGTACCAGCGAGTTCTGACCGCATGGATCGGTGGATTGACTTTTGAGTTCGATAGTTCGGGCCCTTCTGGACAGCATCCATCTAAGCAGTCCCGTGCAAACATGCATCGACTTCGTTGAATATGTGCGCTTCATCACAACTCCCTTCCGATCGTTTGAATCTTGCGTTAAAGGCGTACGACGGATTGCCAGCATGCGGCCGAGCGGCAAGACAGGCCCACTCATCAGCCCATTCGAGCTACGCGGCGGTTTTTAGCGGCGTGACCGGCGCACCGGCAAGATCATTTCCGGCGATGGCAAGTGCCAGCGCCGGATTCAAGCTGTCGACCATCGAGGTCGGCATCAGAATCGTCGCTCCGCGTTCCTTAGTCGTTTCGTAGATGATGTTCATCGCGCGCAACTGAAGCGCACCGGGTTGTTCTGCATACACTCTTGCAGCCTCGACGAAGTTCGAGGCGATAGCAGCTTCGGCAGACCCCAGAATGACGCGCGCCTGCTTTTCGCGCTCGGCTTGTGCCTGGCGCGACATCGCGTCTTGCAAGGCGACCGGAATGGCCACATCGCGTATCTCTACCGAGCCTACGGCGATACCCCATGCCGCGGTCTTGCTGCCGATTTCGTCTCTGAGGTGAGCATCCGCGACGGTGCGATCGGACAGCAGTGTTGCCAGCATCGAGGAGCCGATCAGTTCGCGCAACGTAGTCTGGGCCACCCGGTCGATCGCCTGACGATAGTCGGTGATGGCGAGCGCAGCCTTTTGCGCGTCACTTACATGCCAGAAAATGATCGCGTCGACGTTGACCGGCACAGTGTCTTTCGTCAACGCCTGCTCTGCATTGAATGCAGTTGTCTGAATGCGCTCGTCGATAATGGCGACCACGCTATCCAGAACGGGAATGATCATGAAGAAACCCGCACCTCTTACGCTCTGCAATTTTCCGACGCGCAAGATCACAAATTTTTCCCACACGTTCGCCACTTTGACGGACATAAAAAAGAGCAAACCAATGATAACCAGCGGCAACCCGAAATAGACATTGACCAGGGCGCCAGTCGCTACCCCGGCGAGCACAAAAACTGCGGAAATCAGAAACGTGATTGGATTCATGGCACTCTTCTTCGAAACAGATAGCGTGTCCAGATGAACATGCTTGCCGGATGCATCGCGCGTCGAGCACGTCGAATCAGTCGATCCGGCCATCGCAGCAGCCCGATAATAAAGATGCGCAGACCATGCCGGTAGCCTCGGAAACTACTCATCCCGTGGCGCTCACCAGAGCCGGATTCGCCGGCGTGACGCTTGCAGGCACGGCCGGGTACTCTCCCCGTCCAATGGCCTAGCGAGTTGTTCAACGCGCCTTCACATCCGGCAACAGTCGATCGAACTCGCGCTTTACAACGCCATAACATTCGCACACGCGTTGCTCCAGCGCCGGCCGGTCAAGCACTTCGATATGGCCGTGGCTGTAGCGAATCAGCCCTGCTTCCTGAAGTCGCATCGCCGCCTCCGTGACGCCTGCCCGCCTCACACCGAGCATGTTGGCAATCAGTTCCTGAGTCATTTTCAACTCGTTTGACGGAAGACGATCCATGCTGAGCAACAACCAGCGGCATAGTTGCTGATCGATCGAATGGTGGCGATTGCAAACTGCCGTCTGGGCCATCTGCGTGATCAATGCCTGGGTATAGCGAAGGAACAGGCGTTGCATGGGTCCTGCCCGACCAAACTCGTCTTTCAGGACTCGCGCATCCAGCCGATACGCCCAACCCGCGCTTTGCACGACCGCTCGGCTAGGCGTAGTTTCGCCGCCCATGAACAGTGCAATGCCGACGAGGCCTTCGTTGCCGACAATCGAAATCTCGGCGGACGCGCCGTCCTCCATGACGTAAAGCAAGGACACGATCGAGGTGGTCGGAAAGTAGGCGCGGCTCAACTGTTGCCCGGACTCGTAAACAACCCGTCCCAACGGCATGTCGACCAGTACGAGATGCGCGCTCACGCGTGCCCATTCCGCTTCAGGCAGCGCCGCGAGCAAGTGGTTACTGCGAGGATCATGTCCATCGATCATTTGCGCCTTCCCGAATCGTTTGCGGTCCTCGCCGCCTTCGCGGAATCTCCGACGACGCGCTCGACATCCACCGGACCTTCTGGATTGACTGCGTGGGTGTCAGCTATGCGCAAAAAAGTCTCCCAGTATCTCTTCACGCTCAGCGGAATCGGAAAGAAAGAACTCTCTTCTGGCTTCGTCAACCACCTTTCGAACGTATCCGCCATACCCCGTGCCGCCAAACTCCTCCATGTCCCAATTGCGTGCATGCGTATCGAGCGAATGAGGTTTGGGCATCGGAACGGCAACTTCAGCCAGTCCCGTCAGTTTGGTCGGGCTTGGCTTCAGGCGCTGCTGAACCTGCTGCCGGATCTGTTCGCGGCTAAGGAATTTCTTCGACATGATGGGGCTCCGGACGGGCAAACGTCCGCTGAATGCGAACGTAAAATAAACGGCCCAGGAAAAAGGTTCTGCAGACACTGCTGCCGCTTCCGCATTAACGAACCTGAACAGCTCGCCGAACCGCTCGTCTGGCTCGTTGTCGAAGAGCGGGATCGCGCCGCGCTTGCGAACCGACGTGCATTCATCATAGTGCCGGGCCGCATGCCGGGGCAGCGTCGGAAACTACTCAAATCGACTTAACCAGGAGGTGGCAGGAGCGGTGTTTAGCACCGGGTCATGAAAGGAAACTCGTGTACTATCGAGACGATGTCTTCCCCGTGAAGGCAACCCTCCAAGGCAATCCCCCATGCCTGACCGTCTTCCCCATCGCCCTGACAAGTTGCCCGCGGGTGCGAGTGACCGGGGCTTTCCCAGCAGCGTTCCAACGCCGGGAATCGAGGACTTTCCCGTCGTCGGAATAGGTGCATCTGCGGGCGGTCTGGACGCCTGCAGGAAGTTGCTCGGCGCACTCCCCGTCAATCCAGGCATGGCGTTTGTCCTTATTCAGCATCTCGACCCGACTCACAAAAGCATGATGGTCGACCTGTTAGGCGACCATGCGTCTGTCAACGTGCTGCAGGCGGAAGACGGCATGCGGATCGAGCGCGACTATTTGTATGTCATTCCGCCAGGCGTATCGCTTTCAGTCCGCAACGGCACGCTTCGACTATCGAAGCCGCTGGCTCGCCATGGTGCCCGCCTGCCGTTCGATTTTCTCCTGCGCTCGATGGCTGACGAATATGGAGCGCGCGCCATCTGCGTGATTCTTTCGGGCATGGGGGCCGACGGCAGCGTCGGACTGAAAGCCGTCAGGGAAGCGGGGGGTCTCGTGATTGCCCAGGACCCTGCAGAAGCAGCCTACGATTCCATGCCGCGAAGCGCGATCGCCACGGGTGCGGTGGACCTCGTCCTTACCGCAAAGGCGATACCGGCTGCACTAGCCGAGTTCCAGCGCCGCATGGCGTTACCTGCTAACGGTGCGGCCAACGTGGAAGATGCCACGCCGACGGAATTATCTAAGATCGTCGACTTGCTGCGCGTCAAAACCAGTCACGATTTCACGTTCTACAAGCCTGGCACCCTGTTGCGCAGAATCAGGAGGCGCATGGCGCTGGTAGCGCTCGACACTGGCGAAATCGGCCAATATCTCGAGGTTCTGCAGGGCGACAGCAAGGAAGTGGACCGGCTGGCGGCGGACCTGCTTATCAATGTGACCCGCTTCTTTCGCGATAACTCGGTATTCGAGTTTCTCGAGAAAACTACCGTCCCTGAACTGGTTCAAAACCGTGCGGCCGGTCAGGCCTTGCGCATCTGGGTGGCCGGTTGCAGCAGCGGTGAAGAAGTCTATTCATTGGCAATGGTCTTTCGCGAGCAGATCGTTCTGTCCGGCATCGATATCAAGCTGCAGGTGTTTGCATCCGACATCGACCCCGAGGCCGTTGCACGGGCGCGCGAAGGCCTTTACGCGAAGAGCATCGAGGCCGACGTGTCTCCCACGCGACTGGCGCGTTTCTTTTCGAAGGAGGAACAGCAATACCGGGTTCTACCTGAACTGCGCTCAGTCGTGGTATTCACGGTCCAGGACGTGCTGGCCGATCCGCCTTTCTCGCGTCTCGATCTTGTTTCATGTCGCAATCTGCTGATCTACCTCATGCCCGAGGCACAGGCGAAAGTCATATCGCTGTTTCATTTCGCATTGCGTGAGGGAGGCATCCTGCTTCTGGGCAGCGCCGAGACCTCCGGCGACACCGGTGGTCGTTTCGAACTCGTTTCAAAAGCCGAGCGGGTGTACAGGCATATCGGTCACTCGCGGCCAGGAGATCTTGGCTTCCAGGCCAGCACCGGCGAACTTTCCCGCCTTCCACTGCGCGAAGGACAAGTCGCGCGTGTTCGCACGCGCCATGCGGCGATGGCCGATCTGTGCCGGCAACTCGTGATCGATGCCTATGCACCGGCAGCGGTGCTGATCGACCGGAATCGTGAGTGCCTGTACTTTCTGGGGACCACAGACCGGTATCTCCACGTGCCACGCGGCGCACCCACGCGCGACCTGCTGTCCATGATGCCCGAAGATATGCGCACCAGACTGAGACTGGCCATCGAACAGGCCAGCCGGGAGGGTACCCGGGTCGTCGTCAATGGTGGCCGGGAATTGCGCGCTGGCAATCAGGTTTCGTTCAGCATCGACGTGCTCCCGGTATCGAACGAAGGCGAAGCGCTATTCCTGATCTGCTTTGTCGACCTGCCTGAACACGCGCGATCACATCCCGACCCAGTCCCTCTGGCAGACATTTCCCGGGTCGCCGAACTGGGACGCGAGCTGGCGACGACGCGCGATGAGCTGCAACGCGCCATCCATAGTCTCGAACTCGCCGGTGAAGAACAGAAGACGATCAGCGAAGAAGCGCTGTCGGTCAATGAGGAATATCAGTCGACCAATGAAGAGTTGGTCACCTCGAAAGAAGAGTTGCAGTCGCTTAACGAAGAGCTCACCGCACTGAATGGTCAGTTGCAGGAGACGCTGGAGCGGCAACGGACAACCTATAACGATCTGCAGAACGTTCTCTACAGTACGGATATAGCGACGCTCTTTCTGGATACGGATCTCAACATCCGCTTCTTCACTCCCGCGACGAAACTGGTGTTCAGCGTGATTCCCGGCGATGTCGGCCGCCCCCTCGCGGACCTGCGCTCGCTTGCGGCCGACGCCGATCTGCTCACGGATGCCCAGACCGTATTACATACCGGCACTCCGATCGAACGGGAGATCGAAGCACGATGCGGCCAGTGGCTACTCCGCCGAATCATGCCCTACCATACCAACGACAACGGCATCGAAGGCGTGGTCATCACGTTCACCGACATCACGGACAGAAAGCAGAATACGAAAGCGCTCGAAGCGGCTCGCCAGCAAGCCGACTTCGCCAACCTGGCCAAGTCCCGGTTTCTGGCGGCTGCCAGCCACGATCTGCGGCAACCGCTGCAGACGCTGACGTTACTTCATTCCTTGCTGGTGAAACACGTGGAAGGCGATATGGCCGGGAAAATCGTCGCCCGCTTCGAGCAGACGCTGGATGCGATGTCCGGCATGCTGAACACATTGCTCGACATCAACCAGATCGAGGCTGGGACGGTCCGCGCCGAAATTTCCAGCTTTCGGATCGATACGCTGTTTGATCGCCTGAGAGACGAGTTTGCTTACCACGCGCAGGCCCAGGGAGTGCGCCTGCGCGTGGCGCCCTGCCATCTGATGATTCGAAGCGACCCGCATCTGCTGGACCAGATCATTCGGAACCTCCTTTCGAATGCACTGAAATACACACCGCAAGGTAAAGTGCTACTCGGCTGCCGCATCCGCAAAGGTGTGGTCAGGATAGAGGTATGGGACACCGGAATTGGCATTCCCGCTACTGAACTCAAATCGATCTTCGACGAATACCATCAGCTCAACAACAGTGCGCGCGAGCGTCGACTTGGCCTCGGGCTCGGATTGTCCATCTCCCAGCGCCTCGCGCGCTTGCTGAAGCACCGGATCCGGGTACGTTCCGAGCCAGGCAAGGGTTCGGTGTTCAGCCTCGACGTCGGAGGCGCCGTCGAGCAAACTCGAGTCGACACCAGTCTGCAACCGGCAAGGCTCAACGATGAGAGCGTCGGCGCCGCCCACAAAACGGGCGCCATTCTGGTCATCGAGGACGATCCTGAAGTACGCAGCCTGCTGGAACTCATTCTGACCGACGAAGGCCACCGTGCGGCCGCCGCGCGGGATGGAACCGCGGCGCTCGAATGGGTGACGCGCGATACGTTCCGGCCGGACCTGATCCTCGCGGACTACAACCTGCCGAACGGAATGAACGGACTGGAGGTCGCCGCGAAATTAAGGGAGACGCTGCGCCGCCAGATTCCGACCATTATCCTGACGGGCGATATATCGACAGTGACGCTCGAGGCGATCGCGCTCAAGCAGTGCGTTCAACTCAACAAGCCGGTCCAGGTCAATACGCTCTCACAGATTATTCAGCGTCTGTTGCCGGAAGTGCCGCCGGCCGCCCTGCCGCATCACGCCAACGTGCTCGAGAACGGCAGCCAGGAACCGGTCGTGTACGTGGTGGACGACGATTCGGTCGTACGTGATGCGATCCGGGCGGTACTCGAGGAGGACGGCCAGACCGTCGAAACCTATCCGACATGTGAAGCCTTTCTCTCCACCTATCATTCCGGGCGAGAGGCTTGTCTGCTGGTAGACGGTTACCTGCCGGGCATGAGTGGACTTGAATTGCTGGAACACATCCGCGAAACCAGGCGGCCACTGCCGGCAATCATGATCACGGGGCACAGCGATGTTTCAATGGTGGTGCGCGCCATGAAAGCCGGCGCTGCCGATTTCATCGAGAAGCCCATCGGGCGCACCGACCTGCTCGAGGGCATCAGGCGCGCGGTTGAACAATCCCGCGACTCCAACAAACTGTTCGCATGGCGTGAGACGGCAGCGCAACAGGTCGCCACGCTCACGCCGCGTCAGCACGAGATCATGGAACGGGTGCTAGCTGGCCAACCCAGCAAGATCATCGCGTCGGACCTTTCGATCAGCCAACGCACGGTTGAAAACCACCGTGCCGCGATCATGACGAAAACAGGCGCCGGATCCCTTCCTGCGTTGGCCCGCATGGCACTGGCAGCGGCCTCGTACGGGGCCGAGCCGTCTGCCGCTTCCGACGAATCCGCCACGACGGCCTGATCGCCCCGAGTAAAGCGTCTGGGCGTTCTGTCTCATGCGTCTATCTCGAGGCGCCAACCAGAATTAGCGACGCGACCGACAGGTCAGGCTGCGTCCTCCGCATGCTCGTCCTTTTTAATTTTTCTGATTTTGTGTTTGATGGGCACCGGCAAATCGACTGGCGTGATGCTCACGTGATCTGCTGTCGAGTCAAAGGCCAAGCGCACTGTACTCCCGCTTTCGAATGCTTCGCCAAGCAACTCGCGCGCGAGGAAAGTCTCCACTTCCAGCCGGATCTGGCGTTTGAGTTCGCGCGCCCCGTATTGCGGTTGATAGCCCGTTTCCACCAGATGCTCGACAAGCGAATCGTCGATCTGCACGACAATTCGCTGCGCGGCGGCGGTGCGGACAACCCGGTCGAGCTGGATCCGCACAATGGCGCGAATATCCTCGCGCGTCAGCGAGTGGAAGACGATGATCTCATCGATCCGGTTAAGGAATTCCGGTCTGAAGTTTCCCCTGAGTTCCTGCAACAATGCGTCGCGAAGCGCTTTTTCGTTCATCCGTTGCGTGGGGTCCTGCTCGAGGTCGCCCAACATCAACGATGCCCCCAGGTTGCTGGTTGCGATGATGACAGTATTCGAGAAGTCGACCACACGCCCCTTTCCGTCGGTTAGTCGTCCATCGTCGAACACCTGGAGTAAAACATTGTTGACATCGGTATGCGCCTTTTCGATCTCATCGAGCAGAATAACGCTATAGGGCTGGCGCCTCACACGCTCGGTCAGTTGACCACCTTCCTCATAACCGACGTAGCCAGGCGGCGCTCCGATCAGACGGGCCACTGCATGGCGCTCCATGTATTCGGACATATCGATGCGAATGATTGCCTGCTCGTCGCCGAACACGGTCTCCGCCAGCGCTTTGGCCAACTCCGTTTTGCCGACGCCCGTTGGTCCAAGAAAGAGCAAGGTTGCAATCGGGCGGTTGGCCTGACCCAGGCCCGCTCGCGATACTCTCACCGCATCGCTGACCGCTTTTACGGCCTGGTCCTGACCGATCACACGCATGCGCAACCGCTCTTCGAGCTTGAGCAACCTCGCGCGCTCTTCCTGGGTCAGTTCGCTCACCGGAACGCCCGTCAGTTTCGAAACGACCGCGGCGACTGCAAGTACCGATACCTCCAGCGTTTCGGAACCACTCTTGCGCTGCCAGGCTTCCGTCTGCTCCTCGAGTTCAGCTTTTTTTATCTTGATGCTTTGCTCATGCACCTTGGCAGAATCGAAGTGCTTTCGTGACGACGCATAGTCCTGCTCGCGTTTCAGTTGTGCGATTTCCGCTTCGAGCTCCTGCATCGCAAGCGGCCTTGAACTCGCACTGATCCGAACACGAGCGGCCGCCTGATCGATGACATCGATCGCCTTGTCGGGTAAGAAACGGTTCGTGATGTACCGATCGGCCAGCTCGGTGGCCGCAACGAAGGCTTCGTCCGCGAATGTGACCTGATGGTGCTCTTCAAGCTTATCGCGTAGACCCCGAAGGATCACGATCGTCTGTTCGACGGTCGGCTCGCAGATCAGGACCGGTTGAAACCGTCGTTCGAGCGCCGCGTCCTTCTCGATGTACTTCTGATATTCATTCAAGGTCGTGGCGCCGATCAGGCTAAGCTCACCGCGCGCGAGCGCGGGCTTCAGGACATTGGCAATGTCGAGACCTCCCTCGCCGCCACCCTGCCCGGTGCCGACTATAGTGTGCAACTCATCGATAAAGAGGATGAGCTCGTCCTTCTTCGCCGTCACTTCATCGATCAGCGCCTTGGCACGCTCCTCGAACTCGCCCCGGTACTTTGCGCCTGCCACCATGGAATTGAGGTTCACTTCCACCAGCCGTCGACCGCGCAGCACTTCTGGTACTTCCCCGCTGACGATCCGCTGCGCGAGGCCCTCCACGATCGCGGTCTTGCCGACTCCCGGCTCGCCGATCAGCACCGGATTATTCTTCCGGCGCCTCGCCAGCACCTCGATCGTGCTTTCGATTTCCTGCGCCCGTCCCACCACCGGGTCGAGCTTGCCTTGCTTCGCGAGCGCCGTCAGGTCCCGACCGAATTTGTCGAGAGTCGGTGTGCCAGTCGACGCTTCGACGCGGCCATCCTGAGATCCCTTGCCGATCACTTTCACGGTTTTCTGACGAATCATCTCCGGCGACACACCGTACTTCTTCAGCAACGTTCCAGCGAGACTGTCGGGAACCGATGCAAGACCGATCAGCAGATGCTCGGGTCCAACATAGGAGTGCCCCAACTCATGTGACGCTTCGAACGCGTGAACGAAAACCTTCTTGAGCCGCGGGGAGATGGTCATCCTGTCCGACGTGGCTTCGACGGGAGAAATGCCATGCGGCGCATGCTGGTCCAGATAGCTCCGGATGTCGTCCGGCGAAAGTTTCAGTTCCTTGAATAAAGCCAGACCGACTTCGGTATCGGCCAGCACATACAGCAGATGTTCTGTGTCGAGTTCGGTTCGATGCAACTCGTGGGCTTTTTCTCCGGCGCGCTGGAGAACTTCGATGGTTTGCTCGCTGAACGCATCGGTTGGTTCGACAGATTCCTTCTCCAGGTTTGCGTTCCACGACGCCCCGTCACTCCGGTCGGCGGGCATGTCACCTGGAAAGTTCGACACTCCACCCTGCCCGAGGATCGAATCGAATGGGGAGACCATGCTTTGATGGCGCGTCAACTCGCGGTAGTGATAGTCACAGATGGACATCGATCTGCGCTGACCGTTTTGCGCCACGATAACGCGAACGACGGCGGGACGAGAGTTGCAAATCTCACAGAGTTGGTTCGGCATTTTTCCCATCCTGCATGGCAGAGCCCCGGATGAATGACGCGATGGTCGTCAATGAGTCTCGACTCAACGCTCCAAGGATAGATAGACATTAGAAATCCGGATCGGGATGGCGACTCGCATGTCAGTTCGCCGGTCGGCTCGAAGGTCGACACAAAGCACCGATCACCGTCACCATAGTCGTGGGTAAAGCATCGGCGATAGACTCGGAAACTACTCAGTCGCATGCACGATCATGGCAAAGGAGTCGTGTCGTCGGCTGCCGGATCGGCGAAATCAGAATCCATACTCGCTATTTGTACGGTGTCGTACCGCATGTGCAACCGCACTCACGTATCGTGCGGAAAGCTCGACGTACCCTGTGGCTGGATGCGCCAGGGTTAATTCACGATGGACATCCATTACTCAAAGCGGGAGCCTGCATCGACATGTCCGGTTTCCTGGAAATTGGCCTCCTCTCGGCCGTCGGTCACGACAAGCTGGCTCGCACGTTCAGGGCACGAGGCTTGTTAATCGCACGCGCGATCGGTCAACACGACGTCAATCCCGGCCAGTTGTGCAAATGGACTGCGTCAGTGATCGTCCCGCACAAGCTCGGATACTGGCAGCACGACGTCAGCTATCGGCGCGGGGGTAGGCGGGTTGCCCGCCTCCGCGCCAAACGGTGCGTCTTGTACCCGAACCCGGCTTAAGAATGCGAATGCCGCGAGCGCGCACGACAGCGTAACGACCGTGAGTACTTCGAGCAGGCTGCCGAACGCCGCAAGGTAGCTGGCCTTGAGCGTTGCGTGCGCAACGTCCGGCAGCAGTGTCGCAGCGTGGGCGAGGTCACCCGTTGCGAGCCGTGCGGCCGCCTCGGCGATAGCCGCCGGTTCCGCGTGCAGAGCCGCCGCGCGCAGACGGCTCTGCACGAGCGCCGCAAGCAGCGCGCTCACCAGCGCGAGCGCTACGCCTTCCCCCGCGACACGCGTCGTGCTGAAAATGCCCGTCGCCATTCCCGCGCGCGATTTCGGCACCACGCTCACCGACAGACCGTCCATCAGCCCCCAAGGCATCCCCGCACCGATGCCGATCGCGAGCATCGGACCGATCGCGCTTGCCCCCGCACCGGTGCGCAACGCGTCGGCGAGCGTGTAAAGCCCGGCCGCGGCGATCAGCAGCCCGATCCCCGAGATTGCGCCCGCCGACATCCAGCGCGTGAGCGTCGCTGCAACGAATGGCACGACCAGCATCGGAGCAGACAGCGCGAGCATCAGCCAGCCGGCGTGGATCTCGTCATAGCCGTCGACGCCGATGAAGCGCAGTGGCAATACGACGAGCAGCACGATGTAGCAGTAGCAGGTCGCGATGGGCAGCACCTGGACACCGACGAAGCGCGGATAGCGGAACAGCGACAGATCCAGCATCGGACGCGCGACGCGCATCTCGACGACGACGAACGAGACGGCGAACGCAACGCTCGCGGCGAGTAACCCGGCTACGGTCGTCGACGTCCAGCCGCGCGACGGCGCTTCGATGACGCCGCACGTAAAGCAGGTGAGCGCGGCCGTGAACGTCAAGGTGCCGACCCAGTCCAGCTGGCGCGTGTGTGGATCGCGTGATTCGCGCATCCGCGGCACGCCGAACGCAAGCGACAACGCGCCTGCCAGTGCACCGGTCGCAAAAATCGCGCGCCAGCCGAACTGCGAAATTAGCCATCCGGCAAGCACCGGCCCGAACGCGAGACCGATTCCAAACGTCGTGCCGAGTGCACTGAATGCGCGGGTTCGTGCGTGGCCGTCGAACTCCTGTGCGAGCGCAGAGGTGCCTCCAGCGAGTGCCGCTGCGGCCGCCACACCTTGCGCGGCACGCAGCAGATCAAAAACCACGATCGACGGCGCGAAGCCAAGCGCGAGCGAGGCCAGCGTGAAGCCTGCGACACCCCACGCGAACAGCCGCCTGCGGCCGAACCGGTCCGCGAGCGTGCCCGCCGCCATCAGCAGGCTGCCGAACGCAAGCATGAACGCGTTGGTAATCCAGTTCATCGCGACAGGGCCGCCGCCCAGGTCGCGGCCGATCGCAGGTGTTGCAACTGCGCCGCCGGAGAATGCAAGCGGCAACGCCAGCGCAGCCACGCAGACGGCGGCTAGCACGACGAGCCGCCTCGTCGAGTTGGGAGAATTCATAGGGTCCATCACCGCTCCTGGTTGAATGCCGATGCATAGGCACATTTGCGCATTGGCCGAGCGACGAAGGATAAATCCGATTCAATACACCAAAAACAGTCCCGGAGTCCGTAAATAGCGGATTAAAATTCCGCAATAAGCCAACATCGAGGTCGCACTGGCATGGACAACCTGAACGGCATTGTCGCGTTCGTCCGCACGGCGGAGACGCTCAGCTTCGTCGCGGCTGGACGCAAGCTCGGCATCTCCGCGTCGGCGGTCGGAAAGACGATCGCGAAGCTCGAGCGTTCGCTCGGCGTGCGGCTCTTTCACCGAACCACGCGCCGAGTCACGCTGACCGAAGAAGGGCGGCATTTTCACGAACACTGTCACCGGATTCTCGAGGACTTACGCGACGCGGAGGCCATGCTGTCTAAGGCAGCGCAGACGCCGCGTGGCCGGTTACGCGTGAGCCTGCCCGTGATCGGCTACCGCTTCCTGCTGCCGGTACTGCCCGCATTCAGCGCGCGCTATCCGGACGTCGAACTCGATCTCGACTTTAATGACCGGCTCGTCGACGTGGTCGATGGAGGCTTCGACGCAGTGATCCGCAGCGGTGCGCTCACCGATTCGAGTTTGACGTCGCGCCGGCTCGGTCCGTTCCGTTTCGTGCTGTGCGCGTCGCCTGGCTACGCTGCACGTGTGGGTCTGCCGCGCAAGCTTGCCGAGCTGTCCGGGCACGCCTGCGTGCGCTACCGGTTTCCGACCACCGGCAAGCTGCAGCCGTGGACGCTTACGGCAGACGGCAGCGAACCGCCGAACCTGAGCACCGCGATGACCTGCAACAACATGGAGGCGCTGCGTGGCGCGGTGATTGCCGGCTTCGGGATCGGCTTCATGCCGGACTTCCTCGCACACGACGCGCTCGCGAGCGGCGAACTCGTCAGTGTGCTCGACGACCACCCGATCGCGCACGGTCAGTTTTCGATCCTGTGGCCGTCGAGCCGGCAACTGCTTCCAAAACTGCGCGTCTTCGTCGACTTCATGTGCGCGCACCTGTTTGCGGAGCCGTGAGAATCGGTGTGAGGAAAAGAGGGTTGCGTTACGGAAACGGATTTTGCCCCATGCGCTGTTGCCCCACTCTCCCGTATATCGAGCGGACGCGCGTGAAATTCTCCGTGCGTTTCGAGGCCCGAAAACCACGCATGCGGTGCTCGAACTCGCGTGTTTTTGCAGGCTGTTCTCTGCCTGGTCGAGCGGTTCCTCGATGTCACGCAAGCTCGACTGTAAACGGAAATACCACCGCCCCACGCAACTGATGATCCGGCCGTCAACGGTTCACGCTGCCGAAACACATCCAGAGCGCAAGCGAACCCGTCGATACAAAGCCCAGCACTAGAAATGCGCTCGCATATCCAAAATGCTGAGCGAGCACACCGCCCAGCGCAGGACTCAGCGCGGCGCCCGCGGCCTGAAAGGTCATGACGACACCCTGCCCGACATTCACACGCCCCGTGCCCTGCAGCAGCCGCACCACCAGCGCAGGTACTGCGACGCTCTGTAACCCCGCGCCTATGCCGTCGAGCGCCTGAACCGGCCATACCCCCCACGAGGTGATGAACATCGCCGCGACCAATCCGCGTAGAGGCAATGCGAGAAACGTAATCAGGATCACGCGCCAGTAGCCGATCCGGTGAATCAGCCGATTCGCAAGACACGCCGCGACGACCATCACCAGTTGCGCAACGACGATGGTCTCAGCGGTGAAGGCATTCGGCTCGCCCTGATGCGCCGCGACGACTGCGAGTCCGTAAAGCGGCAGCATCGCCGCATTGCACAGATGAAACATCGCGAGCGATGCCGCGAGCACCAGCAACGGTCGGCAGGTCAACAGCACGCGAAATCCGCTCGCATGCTCTTGCTCGTTCGGTACCGATTCTCCGAGGCCACGTGCGCTGTCGTGATCGATCGCATCTCGCCGGATGGCCAGCGTCGAGATGACCGTCAGGATGCCGAACACACCGGCGAGTACGAACACCGCACCGAATCCATAGCGCCATCCGAGCCAGCCCGAAAGCGCGGCTCCAATCACGTTACCCGCGTGGTTCGCAACCTGGTTGCGGCCGAACTGCCGGTTAAAGCCCTTTTCCTTAACGATTCCGAGCGTCACGCCGGTCACGGCAGGACCGAGCGCGGCGCCGGTCACGGCCGTGAAAATCTGCGACGAGGCCACCATCCAGTAGTCGTGCGACACCCACAGCACGAGTGACGCGAGTGTCGTCATCACCCCTGCGATGACAATGATGCCGCGCTTGTGATGCGTGGCATCGACCAATGCACCCGCCGGCGAGGTCGCGAGCATTCCTGCGATACCGCCCAGCGTCATGACCGTGCCGATCGCCTGGGGAAGCCAGCCGTGTGCCTGCAGAAAAACGCCGAGGAACGGCCCGATGCCTGCCTGGACATCGGCCATGAAAAAATTCAGTGCTTCTAGTGCGTACTGAGCATTCATGGTTCACCAATGGCGTCCGTTCCTGATCGGGAGTTTCGTACTGGTCGTCGCCCGAGGCGTTGAGGTTTCCGAAGTGCACCCAGTTCCACATGACACGTGCTCGATAACAGGAACGCCGACCCGTCAGGCGGACTCCGGTGCGTCGACGAGTTCTGCTATTTCGTCGACTTCGATCGTGCGTCCGAGCCGGTTTTTGACTCCATGACCCCACGCGTGAACGTACGCGCCCGGACTCAGATAAGCGCTCAACTCCGCGGCAGCGTGCGGCGGCATGCGCAGGGACGTACCGTCGTCCAGCAGCGCCCCACGCAATTCGCCCTTCGGACCGAAAAGCGACAGCACCACTTCGCCGGACGCGTCCATCGGTGTGCGTTCGACAAGCGGCTTGTGATGCTTCTCACCGTGGTGATGCGGACCGTCGTCGAGAATCAGCACGCCGTCCCGAGTGGTGAGGGAGACGGCGGCGATCATGTCGGCATCGCGAGGCTTGACGCCGCGTACGCGAACGACATCGCCGAGTGCCACGTGACGCGCGAGTTGCTTCGACAGATGCGGCGGAAAGTGAACCTGACGCGAGCCGATGAGGAGACCATCGACTTCACCGTGCGGATTCAACAGGAAACGCGTGACTTTGCCGCGTGTTTCCGGAAGGCTGGCGGGATCGATCCAATGCATGTTCTATGTCCTGTGTGAAGGTAATCGTCTGTGAATGTGAGTCGAGGCTGGCCGGATAGCCCGGTCTCAAGGCATCGGCGCCTTGCGGTCGTAGAGCGGAGTCAGCTTGCCCGGCGAGCCGAATGCGGTCGCCTGCAGCGCGGTGCCGTACTGATTGCGCGTGCCATAGCCTTGCGCCGACACCGTCGCGCCGGTACGAACCAGAGTCGCAAACTGTTGGGCCACGGGTGGCGTGAGTTTGATCACCGTGCCGTCCGAGAGGATCACACCATCCGGTTCGCCGCGCGGCGCAGTCGTGACTTGCGCCACCTGTCCTTGAGCGCTCAGACGCGCAAGGCCTTCGCCGCGTGCCGCGCGCGGCATCGGCCTCGCGCCCGGCAGCGCGGGTGCGTCCATCAGTTGCTGGCCGCTTCGCGTATCGGTGATGCGCTGGGCAGTCAGGTTGCCCCCTTTGTCGCGCGTGCCGCTCACCTGCACGCTATCGCCCTGGCGAACAGCCGAGGTCAGTTGCGAGCTCATATGCGGTGGAAAGCGCACGAGCTTGCCATCGTTGGTCATGAAGCCGTCGACATCGCCGTCCGGATTAGTCAGGAAGCGCACCACGGTGACCTGCGTGGTGGCGACAGAAGCAGCGTCGGCGAGCGGACCTGGCGAAGGCTCCGCCGCGACGGGCGGTGGTGCCACCGTCGCAACGGGCTGAGGTGGAGGTTGTAGCTGAGTCTGTGCCGAGCATCCGGCGCTCGCGGTGAGAACGGCTGCGAGCACGACGATTCGCAAGCTGGGGTACTGATTCGATTGCATGATTCACTCCTTGTGCGTAGCGAGGAGCTATTTGCAAGGGCTATGCCATGCGAGCACGCCCGATGGCTCGGGGAACCGGCCGTTGAAGGCACGTAGAAGTGTCGGGAAACCCGACAGCCTATGTCCGGTTCCTTGACGATGCCGGACTCGTGCTTAAGCGTCGGAGATGCCGAGCGTTGCCATGCGCGTATAGAGCGACTGGCGGCTGATGCCGAGACGGCGCGCCGCCTCGGCACGATTGCCCGCGGCCGCCGAGAGCGCACGCACGATCAGCGTGCGCTCCAGATGCGCAACTGCTTGCGGGAGCGGAAGTTCGAGCAGCGTGGCGGGAATCGCGTCAGCCGCGTTGTCCGCGGTGTCTTTCATCGCGGTCAGGAAGACGAAGTCTTCACGCGTCAGCACCTGTCCAGGCGCGAGCGCGCTCGCCCGCTCGATCGCATTGGCAAGCTCGCGGACATTGCCCGGCCACGCAAACGTGGCGAGCAGGCGCTGTGCATCGGCCGAAAGATGTTTGCGCAAGACATCGGACGATGCGCCCGCGAGAAAGTGCTCGGCAAGCGGCAGGATATCGGCCACCCGCTCGCGCAGCGGCGGCATATGCAACGGAATCACGTTGAGCCGAAACAGCAGGTCCTGCCGGAAAGTACCCGCCTCGACCATCGAAGCGAGATCGCGATGGGTCGCCGCAACTACACGCACATCGACCGTCACGAGCCGGTTCGTTCCCAGCGGCGTGACTTGCCGTTCCTGCAGCACGCGCAGGAGTTTCGCCTGCATGGGTAGCGGCATATCGCCGACTTCGTCCAGAAAGAGCGTGCCGCCATGCGCCTCCTCGACGCGCCCCCGCCTGTCGCTTTGCGCGCCCGTGAAGGCACCCTTGCCATGCCCGAAGAGTTCGCTTTCGAGTAGCTCGTGCGGAATGGCCGCACAGTTCACCGCGACGAACGGTCCGCTTACCCGCGCCGACGCGCGATGCAGTACGCGGGCCGCGATTTCCTTGCCGGTTCCCGTTTCGCCGGTAATCAGCACGGTCGCATTTGCGGCCGCCGCGCGGCCCAGGCGCTTTTGCACTTCGCGCATGCTTTCGCTCACGCCGAGCAGTTGCGGCTCGCGGGACGTGACTTCGTCGGCGAACACTCGGGCGGCGGGTGCGCCAGATTGCGCCGTCAGAATGCGCTCGAGGAGCGCGGCGATCTCGTCCCGCCCAACCGGTTTCGTCAGATGCTCGAAGGCGCCGAGCCGCATTGCGCCGATGGTGTTGTCGCTGGTCGCATGTGCGGTGAGCATCACGACCGGGACGGTTTGCAGGCCGGGCATCCTGCGCAGCGAGTCGAGCACAGCAAGGCCGTCCGCGCCGGGCAGGCGGAAGTCGAGAAAGATGCACGCGGGCGCTGGACACTCGTGCAACTGCGCGAGCGCTTCTTCGCCCGAGCGTGCTTCGGTCGGCGAATGGCCGAGATCCTGAACCGTTTCAGCGAGGCCTTCGCGAAACGCGTCGTCGTCATCGATGATCAGGATGGTCGCCATGGCAACTCGATAACAAAGCACGTCAGGCTGGAATCTTCCGCAAGATAGGCGCGGCCGCCATGCGCCGACGCTATTTCACGCACGACGGCAAGACCCAGGCCCGAGCCGTCCGGACGCCCCGTCACGAAAGGCTCGAAGATCCGCTCGTGCTCGGCCTGGCTGACGCCGGGACCATTATCGACGACTTCGAGCCTGAGCCTTTCGCCTTCGTTCGTCCAGGTACCGTAGGCGCGAACGGTCACGTTTCCGCCCGACGGCACGTGCCTGAGTGCGTTCACGAGGAGATTGTCCAGCGCGCGCGCCAGTTGGACGGGATCGAAAAAGGGCTGGCTCCTGCTCGCGGCGACTTCTGCGCGGAGCACGACACTCCTGCTCCCGGCACGCGCTTCGTGCGTCTGGATGATGTCGCCGAGCCACGCTGGCAGGTCGACCTCGCACGCGCGCACCGTCACCGATTGCGTCAGCGCCAGCAGGCTCGTCACCTGAGACTCGATGCGGCCCACCTGCTCGATGACGCTCTTCAACGCGGCTTCCCGGCGGGCGCCATCACCGGCGAGCGCGTTCTCGGCCTTCAGACGCATCGCGCCCGCCGGGTTGCGGATTTCGTGCGCGATTTGCGCCGCCATTTTTCCGAGCGCGCTGAAACGTTCTGCTTCCGCGAGCCGCCGGTTCAGCGCGTTCGCGTCGCGCGTAAGCCGTTCGGCGCGGTCGGTATAGCGGTTGAGCGCATCGACGATCTGATCCAGATCACGCTCGCCCAGCCGGTCGAGCCGTTGGCCGCGCTCGAAGTCGCCCGCGGGCGCGAGCGACAGTTCGAGCCGCGTGAGGTTGCGCTTCCATCGCCTGAGCGTCAGTGCCAGAAAAATGGCGAGCACGACGATGATGCCGAGCACCCCGGCGAGGATGGTCGCGGCCCGCTCGCCGTATGGACCGAGCGGAGGCCGTGCACGGGTCAGCGTCCATGCAAACAGTCCCGTGTGACGCGGCACAGGGCAGGCCACCGCGAGCACGGCATCCGCCCCGCTCGGCACGCTCTCGGCCTGCAATTGTCCATTGCTCGATGCGCTTCTCAGCGCACGCAGAATAAGCGGTGTCTCCGCCTCCGGGATGTCACGCTTGACCCCGCTACCGCCATAGGTGGGAAACGCATAGGCGACGAAGCCGCCGGAGGCACGCGCATTGGTCCAGAAACCGCCTTCGATGCCATCGGTCTGGATCAGCACGAGATCGAGCACTGCGTGCATGAGCTCCACATTGGTCTCGTCCGAATGCTGCATCGAAAGGTCATAGCGCGAGGCCACCGCAGTGCAGGCGGCTGCCGCCTGCTGCTTTGCTGCTACCACACGCTCGCCGAGCGCCGACGACAACATGAGCCAAACCGCCACGCTCAGAAGGCCGCACAGCGCGGCGATCAGGGTCCACAGCGCAAGTAGCTGGGTGGAGAACGACGGTTTCGGCATGAAGGATCAGCGAGCGAAGAGAGGTAGCTCGCTGTGAAGCAATTCTTCTGCCAGACCTGAGGAGATTGGAACCGCACGCTGGACGATGGGGTGACAATCAATACGGCCGGTCACCCAATATCGTCGCGCGATGCATGATGCGCCGCGCCGGGCGGTAATCGTCCACCGCATAGTGGCTGGTCGAGCGATTGTCCCAGAACGCGATGTCCCCTGACGCCCATCGCCAACGCACGCCGAAGTCCGGGCGTGCCTGATGGGCGAACAGAAAATCGAGTAACGCCTTGCCCTCCTGCTCGGGCAGTTCGTTGATCTCCGTGGTAAAGCCTTCGTTGACGAACAGCCCCTTGCGTCCGCTTTCCGGATGCGTGCGAAGCACCGGATGACTCAGCGGCGGATTCTTGAGGCGTGTCTCGTTCCAGCGCTGGGTGTCCGCGGCGGTCAGGCCGAACCTTTTGAGCGGAAAGCTTTTGGTGAAGTCGTGCGTCGCCGTCAGACCTTCCAGCAGGACCTTCAGTCGGTCCGAGAGCGCGTCATAAGCCGCGAAGCTGCTCGCCCATAGCGTGTCGCCGCCGCTCTGCGGCAACTGCCGCGCAACCAGCACCGCGCCAAGCGGAGGCGTGGCCGAAAACGTCACATCGGTGTGCCAGATGGCATTGTCTTTCAGGTCGACCGATTCGGTGTCCAGCACCAGGATCTCGCTCGCCTCAGGATGCTGCGGATAGATAGGATGCGTATGCAGTTCGCCGAAGCGCGCCGCAAAGTCGCGGTGCTGACGCGGTGTGATGCTCTGCTGACGGAAGAACAGCACCTGATAACGCACCAACGCCGCGCGTAGTTCCTCCAGCGCATCCGCACTGACCGGCTGGCTCAGATCGATGCCTTGCACCAAAGCGCCTAACGCGGGTGCAAGACGGGTCACAGTCAGGGTCACGCCCACTCCTTCAACGCTCAATTAAACGCATGCCGTGCGTGCTTTTCATCAACGACCTCAGCGGATTCGAGAGCCGGCAGTTCGAGATTCGAGCGCAAATCGCCACCACGGTAGTCGGTGTCGATCAGGTTACGCCTGCGCAATTCCGGCAATAGTCCGTTCAGCAGCAGGTCTTCCTGATCGGGCTGACCCAGGCCGTGCAGCGACACGACGTCGACGAGTCCCGCGCGATACCGTTCTTCGATCGCATCCGCGAGTTGTTCAGGCGTACCGGCAACGGACCAGTGCCCGGTGTCCTGCGCGCGGATGATCAGCTCGCGCAACGTGAGCCCTTGCAACGCATAACCGCGAAAGATCGCGACACGCCCGCGCCGGCGATTCACGCTTTCGATGTCCGGCAACAGCGCGTGAGGCAGCGGCCGGTCAAGCGGCAGGTCGCTCAGCACGTTCAGGTCGATACCGCCGCCGAGCATGTCGGCAAGCTTGAGCCGCCCCTGTTCGTAATCGATCTTTTCGTGTTTCTCGCGCAGACGTCGCGCGACGTCCGCATCCGACTCGCCAATCAGCGAATGAAACGAGTTCATGACGAACGGCAACCGGTTCGCACGGCCGAACCCGATCGCCTGCCGGCGCAATTCGGTCACGAAGGTTCGCGCCTCGTCGAGTGTCGGCTGCGATGTGTAGACGACTTCGGCGTAACGTGCGCCCAGCGTCACCCCGCTCGCCGACTGCCCCGCCTGGAACAGCACCGGCCGCCGTTGCGGCGGCGGTGGCACGTTGAGCGGCCCCTGCACCTGAAAGTGCTTACCGCGATAGTCGATCGCGCCGAGCTTGCGCGGGTCGACCGACACCGAGCCTGCCGCAGTGCGTCGTGCGGCCGCCGGATCGTTCGCATCGAACAATGCGTTGACCACTTCGACGAACTCCGTCGCGCGCGCATAGCGGCGCTCGGGATCGGGCAATCCGCCCTCGCCGAAATTCTCCTCGCCGACCGACGACGTGACCGCGTTCCACGCGGCACGGCCTCCGCTCACGTGATCGAGTGTGCCGATCAGCCGCGCGATGTTGTACGGGTGATGGTAGGTCGTCGATACGGTTGCAACGAGCCCGATCGACGAAGTCGCCTGGCTCAACGCGGCGAGCGCGACGATCGGCTCTTGGCTGCCGGTGTTGCCGGCGAGGCCTGCCTGATCGGCCTGAAGCAGGTCTGCCGTGAAGAGCCCGGTGATCTTCTGCGCCTCCGCCTTGCGCGCCAGCGCAGCGGCTCGTCGAATGCCCTGTGCGACGTCTTCGTCACCGCGCGCATAGAGCACGTTACCCGCGCCAACGAGCGTCTTTAATCGCCTGGTTGGGACGTTCATGCAGCAATACCACCGTTTGAGCGGAGCCGGGCGGGAAGCCGCGCCAGGCCAAGTCGAGCCTGCATGGGGAGTCCTTTGTATACGATCGAACGGCGCTCACCTTACCTCACTGCCCCCTACGGACCGGAACAAATATTTTCGGCTTTCGATATTCCTCGTGATTGTTTGACCCGCCCATACACGAAGCAAAATAATCTCGCATCCCGAATCGAATCAACTGTTTCGATTTCGTCGTTCCTATTCGATTCCTTTCTCATGACCTATCGAGCCAGCGTTGCCGGTCACGCTTCATCGAAGCCCGGTTTCAGATTGAGCGTGCTGGACAAGAGCCCGCTCGCCGCCGGCGAAAGTGCCGTCGACGCGCTCGGGCGCAGCGTCGCGCTCGCCCGCGCCGCCGATGCCTGGGGCTATCACCGTTACTGGCTCGCCGAACATCACAACACGGCGGGCCTCGCCTGCCCTTCGCCGGAAATCCTGATTGCGCACGTGCTGGCGCATACCCGGCGTATCCGGGTGGGCTCGGGTGGCGTGATGCTGCAGCACTACAGTCCGTACAAGATCGCAGAAAATTTCAATCTGCTGGCCGCGCTTGCGCCTGGCCGCGTCGATATGGGTATCGGCAAGGCGCCGGGTGGGCTGCCGCTGTCGACGCGTGCTCTGCAAACGTCCGGCGAGTCGTCGCACCGCGCCGATTTCGCGGAACTGGCCTCGGCGCTGGACCGTTATCTGCGCGCGACCGATACTCCGCCCGCCGGCCACGAGGGCAACGAAACCGTGCTGCGCGCGACGCCGTTACCGCCGGAATCGGCAAGCCCGTTCCTGCTCGGCGCGAGCGTCGACAGCGCAGCGCTTGCGGCCCGCCTCGGCTGGGACTTCGTCTATGCGGCGCATATCAACGCGGCAGCCGAGAACATCCAGCAGTCGCTCGATCGATACCGGTCCGCATCCGGTGGGCGTGTGCCGCTGCTCGCGATTTCCGTCGTCGTCGCGCCAACGCGAGCCGAAGCGGTGAAGCTCGCCGAAGGCTTCCGGCGTTTTCGCGTGCAGGTCGGCGATGGTCCCGCCGTGAACGTCGGCAGCCTCGAACAGGTCGAGGAATTCGTGCGTCAGTCGGGCGGCGGTGCGCATCGGGTCGAAGAACGCGAGGCCCATATCGTGCACGGCACGCGCGACGAAGTGCTGCGCGAACTCGGCGAACTGCAGCAACGCTACGGCGTGGAAGAGTTCATCGTGGATACGCCGATCTCAGCGGCCGCGCCGCGCATCGCATCGCTGCGCCTTCTCGCGGGTGGCGCCGACCCATCGAACGCCAACCAGTCGAACACCACGCTAGCGACACAAGCCCCAACGCCCATCGACGCGGCTCACTCCTTCGCTCCGGCAGACTGATGACCGACACCATTCGCATCGCCGATCAGCACGACGTGCCCGCTCTTTACGATCTGCTTCAGCAAGCCTATGCGCCGCTCGCACGCGAGGGCGTCCACTTCACGATCACGCGCTCGCCGGTCGAGCGGGTTCAGCGCACCGTCGCGAGCCACACCACCTTCGTACTCGAGCGCGAGTCGCCGAGCGGCGACAAGGCACTGGCCGCGACGCTCACGGTCCGCTTCCCGTGGACGCCGGAAGACCGTCACCTGACGCCTTATCCGTTCATTCACTGGTTCGCGGTTGCACCCGATTTCAAGCGTCAGGGACTTGGCAACACGTTGCTCGATTACGTTGAAAACACCTTCCTGAAGACGCAGGTCAAGGCGCCGGCGACCTACCTTGCGACAGCCGTCGAACACCCGTGGCTGAAGGCGTTTTACGAGCGACATGGATACGTCCCTTTCCAGCAGTCGATCAACGCGCTCGGTACGCCGCTCGTCTGGCTTCGCAAGGTTCTGATTCCGGAGCTCTACCCGCAAACGCCGGCCGCCTAGCCAGGCACACACGCTATCTTCTTTTGCTGCTTTTTTCTTCGAAGGCTTTTCGATTGATGACACTTCCATTTGCGCCACGACGTTCCACCCATCGAGTCGCGAGTCTCGCCGCATCGACCGCCGTTCTGCTCGCGCTTGCGCTCCCGACTCCGACGTTCGCGCAAGGCACCCCAACGTCCGGCGGCACCTTGACGTGGGGCGTCGAAACGCAGCCGCACACGCTCAATCCGCAACTCAACGGCCAGGACAAAGTCGAGCTGCTGTTGCGTAACGCGTACGAAAGCCTGCTCGCGCAGAAGCCCGACGGCAGTTTCGTGCCGTGGCTGGCGAGTGCCTACAAGGTCTCCGCCGATGGCAAGACCTATACGTTCACACTGCGCGACGGTGTCAAATTCACCGACGGCGCACCGTTCGATGCCAAAGCCGTGGCCCGCAACTTCCTCAACGCGCGCAACCTTGCGTATTCCGGCGGCAGCAACCTGTCACGGCTGATCTCGCACGTCGCGGACGTGAAGACGCCCGATGCCCATACCGTCGAGATCACACTCGACGCGCCCTACTCGCCGTTTCTCACGTTCGCCGGGCGCCTGCCGCTGCTTTCGCCCAACGCGTTCGACAAGACGAGCCTGAAAGCGGGCGGACCGGACATTGCCGGCACCGGGCCGTTCATTCTGCGCAAGTACGTCAAAGGGCAGGAGATCGAGTTCGCCCGCAACCCGGACTATCGCTGGGCGCCGCCGACGGCAGGCCACCAGGGACCGGCTTATCTGGACAACGTGGTCTACCGTTTCCTGCCTGAGTCGTCGGTGCGCACGGGCGCGCTGCTGTCCGGCCAGGTCGACGTGATCGAGGGCGTCTCCGGCAACGACGCCGCGCTGATTCGCCACAACCCGGATCTCACGTACCAGCATGCATTGAACACGGGCACGCCGTACTCGCTGTTCCTGAACGTCACCTACGGGCCCACGCAGGAACTGAAAGTCCGCCGTGCGCTGCTCGAAGGGCTCGACATGACGGGCATCGTCCAGTCCATCTACCGTGGTGAGCGCACGCGCGCCTGGGGCATCACGTCGCCGATCGATCCGCTCTACGACAACAGCCTGGAGCGCAAGTACGGCAACGATCCTAAGCTCGCCAATTCGCTGCTCGACGAAGCCGGCTGGAGCGCGCGCGATTCGGGCGGCTACCGCACGAAACAGGGCGAACGGCTGACCATCACGGTGATCCAGGCGCAAGCGACCGTGCGCGACCAGCGCGACGTACTGCTGCAGGCACTGCAGGCGCAGGCACGTCAACGGCTGGGCGTGGACCTGAAAATCCAGTACGTCGACGACGGCACCTACACCGACAGTCGCAAGAGCGGCAAGTACGGCGCCATCGCCAACTCCAACACGCCACCCGACGCGATCGACATCGAAGGCCACTACCTGCCTGTCGATCAGGGCGGCGCGCTGAACTATAGCCGCGCCTCAGCGCCCGAACTGACACGCTGGCTGCAGTCGGCCGCGCAGACGCAGAACATCGCCGAACGCAAGAAGCTGTACAGCGAGTTGCAGCACTTCGTCATCGTCGAGCAGGCCTATGCGGTGCCGCTGTACGAGCCCGAAGATCAGATCGCGGCGGCGAAGGCCGTGCAGGGCATCCGCTTCCGCCCGTTTGCGCAGATGCCGGAAAACCCCTACGACATCTGGCTGAAGAAATAAGCCGTGAGAGACATGCCGTGAGAGACAAGCCGTGACCCATCCGACCTCCCTCCCCGAACCTGGCGGCGCGGCGCCTGCGCTGCGGGCAGCGCGCCGGTGGTGGCCGCGCTCGCCGATCGCGACGCGGATTTTCACCGGCGTGCTGGTACTGTGGGCCGCCGTCACGCTGTCGTTCGTCGCGGTCCAGCTCGCGCCGGGCGACATCGTCGCGCTACTGATCGGCGAACAGCCGAGCACGCCCGCCATCGAGGCGGCGATCCGTCAGGAATGGGGCCTCGACGAACCGGTCTACCTGCAGTACGTGCATTACCTGTGGCGCATCCTGCACGGCGATTTTGGCCGCTCGTACGTGCTCAACACGGACGTCGCACCGCTCGTCATCGGTCAGCTGTGGCCGACGCTGAAGCTCACAGGTGCCGCATTCGTCGTGACCCTCGTGTTCGCCGTCGGACTTGCCGTGCTCAGCGCCGGGCGTCGCTGGGGCGGCCGCATTGCCTCGGGCGCGGAACTCGTGCTCGCCTCGACGCCGTCGTTCTGGCTCGGAATCATGCTGCTGTTCGTCTTCAGTTTCACGCTGAAGCTGTTTCCAGTCGCGGGCGATCGTGGCTTCTCGTCGCTCGTGCTGCCGGCGCTCTCGCTCGGACTCGCGCAGGGCGCGGTGATCGGCCGCGTATTGCGCAAGGGCATGGAGCGGGCGCTCGAAGAACCGTTCGCGCTGACCGTGCGCTCATGGGGCGTCGGCGGCTTCGCGCTGCGCGTGCGACATGCGCTGCGCCATGCAGCGCTGCCCGCGGTGACGCTCGCCGGCTGGCTCGTCGGCGGCCTGCTGAGCGGCGCGGTGATCACCGAGCAGGTGTTTGGCCGGCCGGGCCTCGGCAAGATCACCGTCGATGCCGTGCTGGCGAAAGACATGCCCGTGATCCTCGCCATCGCGATTCTCTCGGCGACGATCTACGTGGTAGTCAGCACCGCGGTGGATCTGCTCTACCTGCTGATCGATCCGCGCCTGCGCGAGCCCCGCACGCGCCGCTGAACTGGAGATACCCATGGCAACCCCTGTCGAAATGCCCTACCGCACGCGCCCGGGCCTGCGCGCCGCGGGCTGGTTCTGGCGCCATCCCGGTCTCACGCTGGCCGGGCTGTACCTGATCCTGAACGTCATCGCGGTCTTCTCGCCCGACTGGCTGACCCGCTACGATCCGCTTGCTGCGGACCCGCTTGCCGCCCAACTCGGCAGTAGCGCCGAGCACTGGCTCGGCACCGATCAACTCGGCCGGGACATCTTCGCGCGCGTGATCTACGGTGCGCGCTATTCGCTGTCGATCAGCGCCGCGGCGATCGGTGTCGCGACCCTCGCGGGCACCGTGCTCGGTCTGATTGCCGGGCTCGCGCGCGGATGGCTCGACGAACTGATTACGCGGTTTCTGGACGTCGTGTCGGCCTTCCCGGACCTGCTGCTCGCGCTGATGCTGATCTCGTTCACCGGCCCGGGCGCGGTCAACCTGGTGTTCGCGCTCGGTGTCGCGTCGGTGCCGCGCTTTGCCAGGGTCGTGCGGGCGCAGACGTTCATCGTCGCCGAATCGGGTTACGTCGAGCAGGCGAAAACCTTTGGGCTCGCGCCATGGGTACTCGTCTGGCGACACGTGCTGCCGCATGCGATCGCCCAGGTGCCGGTCCTCGCAACGATCGGGCTCGGCACCGCGATCATCGGCACCTCGGGGCTCAGTTTTCTCGGCATGGGACCGCAACCACCCGCCGCCGAATGGGGCCTGATGCTGGCCGAGGGCCGCAACTATCTGTACAACGCCTGGTGGATCGCCGTCTGGCCGGGCGTCGCGGTGACGCTTGCCGTCGTCGCGGTCAACGCACTCGGTGGCTACTGGCAGGCGCGTTTCGAACGCAGGGAGTTCGTATGACTTCAATCGTCCTCGACCCTCCGCTGGTTTCTTCCAAAGCCACGGCCGTCGGCATCGCCACGCGCGCCGAACCGGTCGTGCGCATCGACAATCTGACGATCGGTTTTCGCGGCCGTCACGCAACCCGACCGGTCGTCGGTCCGATCGACCTGACGGTGCATGCGGGCGAGTGCGTCGCGCTCGTGGGCGAGTCGGGCTCGGGTAAATCCGTGACCGCTCGCAGCCTCGTCGGACTGAATGGCGCGAACGCCGAATGGCGTGCCGATCGCTTCGAGATTGCGGGTGTGGACGCACGTGCTCATCGCGAGCGCGACTGGCGCGCGATCCGTGGCCGCCAGATCGGCTACGTGCTGCAGGACGCGCTGGTGTCACTCGATCCGCTCTGGCGGGTCCGCGATCTCATCGCCGAGGCGCAGCGCGGCGTACCCTCGCGCGAAGTGCACGCACGCAGCACCGACATCCTGAAATCCGTCGGTATCGACGATCCGGAACGGCGCCTGGTGCAATATCCGCATCAACTGTCCGGCGGCCTGCGGCAGCGCGTGCTGATCGGTACCGCGATCGCCGGCGGCGCCTCGCTGCTGATCGCCGATGAACCCACCACCGCGCTCGACATGACAGTGCAGCGGCAGATCCTGGCGCTGCTGCGCGCGCGCCGCGATGCCGGCGACGCCCTGCTGCTCATTAGCCACGATCTTGCGGTGGTCGGCGACCTCGCCGACCGCGTGCTCGTGATGCGCGCAGGCCGTGTAGTCGAACAGGGACCGACGCGCGAGGTGTTGACCGCGCCATCGCACCCCTACACGCGGCAACTGCTGGCCGCGATTCCGGTGCCTGCGTCGCGCGGCTTCCGGCTCGCGACGGAGACGCGTCCGGAGGAGTCACCGGCAACGTCGGCAACGATCACCACGCCCGCGGCAGCCGTGCGAATTCCGTTGCCGCGCAAACGCATCGTCGCGGATACCCGCGTGCTGTCGGTCGAATCGATCTCGAAGCGATACGGCGCCCCGCCCGACACGCCCGCCGCGCTCGACGACGTTTCGTTCACCCTGTCGAAGGGCGAGACCCTCGGCATCGTCGGCGAGTCCGGCTCGGGCAAGTCCACCGTTGCGCGAATCGTGCTCGGCCTCATTGCGGCGGACAGCGGCCAGGTGCTGCTCGACGGCGAGGCCTGGAGCACGCTGCCGGAGTCCGCGCGCCGTTCGCGCCGCGCCGGCCTGCAGTTGATCGCGCAGGATCCGTACAGTTCGTTCGACCCGCGCTACACCGTCGGCCAGTTGATTGGCGAGAGCCTCGATTCGGCAGGCATTCGTGGCGAGGCGCGTAATCGCCGCGTGCTGCAACTGCTCGACGAAGTCCGACTCGGCGCGAGTTGCTACCACCGCTACCCACGCGAACTGTCCGGCGGCCAGCGGCAGCGCGTGGCAATCGCCCGCGCATTTGCACCGAATCCTGCGCTGCTCGTCGCCGACGAGCCGGTCAGCGCGCTCGACGTGTCGATCCAGGCGCAAGTGCTCGATCTGCTGGCGGAACTGCAGGCCGAACACGGCACCGCGATGCTGTTCATCTCTCACGATCTCGGCGTCGTTCACCACGTCGCCGACCGCATCATCGTGATGCGCCAAGGCCGGATCGTCGAAACCGGACCCGTCGAGCGCGTTTTCAGCGCGCCAGCCCATCCGTACACCGCGGCGCTGCTCGACGCGCTGCCCGGACTTCCCGAGCCGGCGCCGCAAACCGCGGCGCTCGCATGACCTCCCCGGTATCTTTTCTGTCAGTGAGAGCCCCATGAGCCTGTCAAACCGCCACGCGTCGCCGCACCGGATTCATCTCGGCGCGATCATTCAGGGGCCGTCCGGCAACATGTCTGCCTGGCGGCACCCCGACGCCGTCGCCGACGCCAGTATCAACGTTCGCTTCGTCCAGCAACTCGCGCGTGAGGCCGAAGCCGCGAAATTCGATCTGCTGTTCGTCGCGGACGGACTGCATATCAACGCGAAATCGATCCCGCACTTCCTGAACCGATTCGAACCGCTGACCCTGCTATCGGCGCTTGCGTCGATTACCCAACGGATCGGTCTCGTCGGCACGCTGTCGACTTCGTATAGCGATCCATTCACGGTCGCACGCCAGTTTTCGAGCCTCGATCATCTGAGCGATGGACGCGCGGGCTGGAACGTCGTCACGTCGCCGCTCGAAGGATCGGCGAAAAATTTCTCGCGCGACACGCATCCGGAACATGCGCTGCGCTACCGGATCGCAGCGGAATATCTCAGCGTCACGAAGGGCTTGTGGGATTCATGGGAAGACGACGCGTTCGTGCGCGACAAGGCAAGCGGCGTGTTCTTCGATCCCGACAAGCTGCACACGTTGAATCACAGCGGCGAGTTTTTCTCCGTTGCCGGGCCGCTGAACATCGGCCGTTCGCGTCAGGGGCGCCCGATTCTTTTCCAGGCCGGCGCGTCCGAGGACGGCAAAGCCGTGGCGGCGCAACATGCGGATGCGATCTACACGCGCCAGGAGACCATTCCGCTCGCGCAGGCCTTCTATGCGGACGTGCACGAACGGCTCGCGGCGCATGGCCGCGCGCCCGATAGTCTGAAACTCTTCCAGGGCATCAGCGTCATCGTCGCCGACTCGGCCGACGACGCGGAGGCGCGCTACCAGGAGACGGCCCGGCTCGTGACAATCGACAACGCGCTCGACTACCTGGGCCGCTATTTCGATCACCACGATTTCTCGCAGTACCCGCTCGACGCGCCATTTCCCGACATTGGCGAGCTCGGCAGCAACCAGTTCCGCAGCACTACCGACACGATCAAGCGCGACGCTTACGAGCGGGGTTTGACGTTACGCGAAGTCGCGCTGGAAGCAGCGACGCCGCGTCCGACTTTTTCCGGCACGCCCGAGCAGGTGGCCGACGGACTGCAGGCATGGGTCGAAGCGCGTGCAACCGACGGCTTTATCGTCCGCGGCGGCACGCCTACGGCCTTCACCGACTTCGCAACGAAAGTGGTGCCGATCCTGCAGGAACGCGGCGCATATCGGCGCGACTATGAAGGGGTGACGCTGCGTGAGCATCTCGGGCTTGACTATCCGGTCAACCAGTTCGCCCGGGCGCGCTGAGAAGGCTCTACGGATTCGCTACCAGTCCGCCGAAGACGAACGGTCTCCACACGGGAGACCGTATCGATCACACCAAAGCACCCCGCCGCGCGCGCGCCGCCAAAGAGCGATCGGGTTCAGCGTGCCTGCGCATAGCGATTTTCCGGGTACGGCAAATCCAGGTGCTCGCGCAACGTGCTCCCCTGATATTCCGTGCGATACAGGCCGCGCTTCTGCAAAATCGGCACGACCTGTTCGACGAACTCCGCGAACGAGGTCGGCGTGCCGCCGCCGACGATAAAACCGTCCGCGGCCCGCGATTCGAACCAGGCCTGCAATTCATCGGCCACGGCTTCGGGCGTGCCGAAAAAATGCGGACGCGGCGCGGCCGCCTCGAGGGCCACCTGACGCAACGTCAGTCCGTGTTCGCGAGCCTTGGCCTTGATCTTGTCGGTCCCGCTACGGAAGCTGTTGCTGCCCAGATCGCCGAGATCGGGAAATGGCTCGTCCAGCGGATACTGACTGAAATCGTGGTGTTCGAAGAAACGGCCGAGGTGGTCGAGCGCGCTGTCGATCGTCAATAGTTTCAGCGTTTCCTGGTAGCGGCGCTCGGCCTCTTCGGTCGTGCTGCCCAATAGCACGCTGATACCCTGGAATACCTTGAACGCGTGTTCGTCACGACCAGCGGCAGCCAGTTGCTGCTTGAGATCGGCGTAATACTCGCGCGCCTCGGCCTGGGTATCGTGATGGGTAAAGACAGCGTCGGCATGTTGCGCCGCGAGCTTCTTGCCATCGCCCGAAGCGCCCGCCTGGAACAGGATCGGTCGGCCTTGCGGCGTACGGCCGATATTGAGCGGCCCCTCCACCGAGAAATATTTGCCCTTGTGGTCGAGCGTATGCAGCTTGGCCGGATCGAAGAACACGCCGCTCTCGCGGTCGCGCACGAAAGCATCGTCCTCCCACGAATCCCACAGTCCCTTCGTCACATCGAGGTACTCGCCGGCGATGCGATAGCGCTCGGCATGCTCGGGATGACTGTCGCGCGAATAGTTGCGCGCCGAGCCTTCGAGCGGCGACGTGACCACGTTCCAGCCCGCCCGGCCACGGCTTAGATGATCGAGGCTCGCGAACTGCCGCGCCACCGTGAATGGCTCGCTATAGGAGGTGGACAGCGTGCCGACGAGGCCGATTCGCGTGGTCGCCGCCGAGAGCGCCGACAGCAGCGTCAGCGGCTCGAACCGGTTCAGGAAGTGCGGGATCGACTTCGCATTGATGTGCAGCCCGTCCGCAATGAACACGAAGTCGAATTTGCCGACCTCCGCAAGTTGCGCTACGCCCTTCACGTAATCGGGGTTGATGCTTGCATCGATCACCGACTCGGGATGCCGCCAGCCGGCGTAATGACCGGCGGGGCCGTGAATACCGGCGCCGAAGTGAATCTGCCGCGTGGCGGAAGAAGACCTGGTTTGTGTCATGGTTTCTGAACCCGGTTCGAGAAAAATGAGAGGTGGAAGGAGCGTGTTGCCGCCATCGACCAGCGGCTATTTTTTCAGCCAGATGTCGTAGGCGTTTTCCGGCATCTGCGCGAACGGGCGGAAGCGGATGCCTTGTACCGCTTTGGCCGCCGCAATCTGATCCTCGGGTTGGTACAGCGGCAACGCGTACGCCTGCTGCCTGATCGCGAAGTTCTGCAGTTCTCCGTAGAGCTTCTTGCGCTCGGCAGTGTCGTGGGTATGCGAGGCGGCCTGCAACCAGCGGCCCAGTTCGGGAGCGGCGGCGCGGCTGAGATTGAGCACACCGCCCTGACCGAACAGCAGCCAGTGATATTCGATGTCGATCGCATCGGGCGGCGTGTTCGAGTTGGCGAACACACCGTACTTGCCGCTCTTGTAGGCCTCGTACCACGTCCCTATGTCGACCACCTGGACTTGCAGATCCACACCCAGCCTTTGCCGTGCCTGTGCCTGGATCGCCTGCAGAAGTACGCCACGGTCGTCGCGCAGCGTCGCCTGATCCTCGATCAGACTGATCGACAACCGGGCACCCTGTCTGGTGCGGTAACCGGCCGCGTCGCGTGCGGTCCAGCCCGCTTCGTCGAGTAACGTGTTCGCGAGCGTCGGATTATTGCCGTAGGTCCGTTCGATACTGCGGTCGTATAACGGATCGATGGGAGACGTGATGCCCCATGCGCGCGTGCGCTCTCCACGGTAGATGGACTGGACGAGGCCAGTCACGTCGATCCCTTCGAGCAACGCGCGGCGCACCTTCGGGTCCTGGGTCGGACCGTACGTCGTATTGAGAAACAGCGAAAACGGCGTGCCCGTATTCAGCGCGTGCTGGTAGGTGTAGTCCGGATCGCTGCGGACTCGTTGGGCGTCGTTTCCGGACAGACCCTCGATCAGATCGACCTGCCCGGACAGCAGCGCGCCAAGGCGTACCGACGATTCGGGCAGGATCCGGTAAATCACGTGATCCAGATAAGCGGGACCCTGGTGCCCGGCGGTCGAAGGTGCCCAGCGATAATCCGGATTCCTGTCGAAGTCGATTTCCTGGCCCTTTACATAGCGCCGCAGGATGAAGGGGCCGGTACCGGCGACGTCCGGGCCGCCCGACCTGGCATCCGGCTTGTCGAACGCCTTGGGCGACAGAATCGGCAGGCGGGAGATCAGCGTCAGGAAGGGTGTGTACGGCTCGTCTATCGTGATCTCGACCGTATGGGCGTCCAGTGCCTTCACGCCGGTGAAGTGCGGACTCAGCAGCGCAAGGCCGTAAGGGCCGGAGTAGACCGGATCGTGCACTTTCTGCAGATTGATCGAAACTGCTTGCGCGTCGAACGGTGTGCCGTCACTGAACTTGACGTCGTCGCGCAGCGTGAACGTGTACGTCTTGCCGTCGGCGGAAATCCTGTAGCCTGTCGCGAGCCACGGAACAAAGCTGCCGTCCGGCTTCTGGGCGAGCAGGCTCTCGTACGCATTGCGCAAAACGAGTACGACCTTGTCCAGTCCGTTGAGTTGCGGATTGAGCGTGGTCGGCGGTGTTTCGATAGCCCAGGTAATCGTGCCGCCGGAAACCGGCGCGCTCTGCGCGAAGCCCGGATGTACCGCGGCAAGCAGGATGACTGCCGGTACAGCACAGCGCGACACTAACCGGCTGAGTTGTGTCGCCGAAGATGACAACGTCATGGAAATGTGAACCCTTACTAGAATGGCCAGCGCGACAGAAGCGGTGCAGCGACCCGTGAAACGCCTCGGCAGTGTGGCCAAAATAGTGCACGAGCATCCTCCTCGAACAAACCAAGTATTTTGCAAATCGTTATACAGGACGAACCTGGCAAGCGATGGTGCATACGTCCATGCTCTGCTGTCCGATCCAGAGTCGACGTTGCGACATTCAGATCAACAACTATTGAGTGACCAACGCTTATCGGGCGAGGTTTAGCGCGAAGGAACAGACAGCCGCCGATCTGCCCGGACATGCACATATGAATAGGCGAATAAATTAGTTCGGTACGTCGGCGGGTTTGGGGACACTCCTTGTATTCCCAATTAACAGGCGAGCTTCATGAAACGGCTCGGACGGCTCGCTCACCGACCGCAGCATCGCGCCGGATCCGCTGGCGCAATGTCGGCACGACATTCTGGATCGATCAGACGGGTTGGCACGGTATTGATCGCCGCAGCGGCACTTGCGTGCATCCATCGGGAGATTTCGGGCGCAAGCGACGGCTCTCTCTTATCGCATTTCGCCATCCATATCGATAACCCGCTGCGCTATCTGGTGTCGAATCCGCCGACGCAGGATCGGACGCAGCCGACGACTTTTCGTCGGGTCGGCAAAGCGAAGAAGGATGAGCCAAAAAATGACTAAAGGATCGAATGTTGGCACGAATCGTTCGGGGTATCGGCACCGTCAAAACCATTGAAGGTCACGGAGGGCTGAGAACATTCAGCATCGAACTACCGGACGGATTCAGCGCGGGCATCGAAACCGGTGCCAGCGTTTCTGGCGATGGCATGTGTCTGTCCGTGACGGCCATCCACTCTGCGATGCTGGTCGACTTCGACGTGGCGTTGCAGAGTTTGAAAATGCACGCGTAACTCGGCCTAAGCAGCGCGCGAGACGAGCAGCTTCGCGATTTCTTTCGCGAGCGGCTGGTTGGCGACATCGGGGATGATCAGGTTGAATTCGACATTCGGCAGTTTGGGTAGCAGACGTGCGTTGCTGAAAGGGATGACGTCCCCCGGTATCGCGGACTCGTTCAGACAGGAAAAGCCGAGCCCCGCGGACAGCGCCGATTGCAGTCCCGCAACGCCCGAGGCCGAATGCGCGAGAAAATAGTCGATCCCCGCCTCGTCGAGCTGTGCCAGCATGTAGCGTTGCAGCGAGCATGTCTCGGGCAGCGCGACCAGCGGCAGCGGTTGCCCGGGCGCTCGCTTGAACGACGGCGCCGCCACCCACTGCAACGGTTCCCTGCGAATCATGACGCTGGTCAATTCGCTATTTTCTTTCGGTCTTTCGTTCCCGCCCGGGTCGGCCACGCGCATGGACACGCCGATGTCGAAATGACCTGATCCCGCATCCCGTCGAATCCACGCGCTTTTGTACACGGAAACATGCAGACGCAACGCCGGGTAATGCTCGCCTAACTGCTTCAATACCCGGGCAATATCGGTTGGGCGGAAATAGTCGGTGATGGCGAGTCGCAAGTCGCCCGACAGAGAAAGCCCCTGAATGTCGCGATATGCCGTGTCGTTGAGCAGCAGAAGCTTGCGCGCATGATCGAGCAGCCTGGATCCGGCGGGCGTCAGCGACGCACCCTTCTTTCCACGGACGAACAGCGCAAGTCCGCACGACACTTCGAGTTTCCTGATCTGTTCGCTCACTGCCGACTGGGAGCGGTGAAGCTGCACCGCAGCCGCGGAGAGGCTGCCGGTATCGGCCACGACCGACAACGTATTCAAAAGCTCGAGATCGAAGCGCCGCATTGTTATCCATTCCATTTTCCGATGGATGTGATCATAACTTCCCGCTTTTCCGGAGGAAAGGAAAATGCCACGATATGCCTTTCATTTCGACGGGAAGATCACTATGCCGGGCATCAACCTTACTGTTTCAGGTATCGGCGACGCGGGACAGTCCGAGCGTCTGGCTATCGCGGTCAGCACGCTGACATGTACGGTGCTGCAGAAAGAACTCGGCAAAACGATGGTTATCGTCCGGTACGTGCCGCACGAACAATGGTTCATCGCCGGACAATCGCTCGCCTCGCTTGGCAAGAATTCGTTCCGCCTCGAAGTGACCATCACGGAAGAGACCAATACGAAGAGTCAGAAAGCCGACTACCACCGGCAGGCATTCGAACTGCTCTCCACGCTCGTTGGCAATGTTCACCCTCACTCCAACGTTCACATTATCGATTGCGCCGCGACGGGTTACGGGTACGGCGGCTTGACGCAGGAATATCGCTACCATCGCGCGGCATGAAGGCGGGTCGACTCATGGAAACGAATACCTTGTCCGGTTCGGCCGATATGACCACTTCAACCGCATGGCGCGCTCAGGCTGCCATGCTCGCAATAGGAACCTTCGCGGTCGGCACCGACGCGTTCGTCATCGCCGGTGTCCTGCCTTCGATAGCATCGAGCATGCGCATCGATCTGCCGGCCGCCGGTCAGATGGTGACGGTCTTCTCGCTCGCTTATGCGCTGAGCGCGCCCATCACCGGCGCGCTCAGCGCTGGCTGGTTCCGGCGGACCGCGTTGACGACGGGACTGCTCGTGCTGGTTCTCGGCAACATCCTCACCGCGCTGGCTCCGACCTTCGGGTTAGCGCTGGCCTCGCGCGTGGTGGCGGCAATCGGCGCCGGTTTGTACACCGGCACCGCGAGCGCCACGGCGGCCGCGCTAGCGGGTCCTGCCAGACGCGGTCGGGCGATCGCCATCGTCATGCTCGGGATGACCTCGTCGCTGGTGCTCGGCGCGCCATTGGGCACGGCGATCGGCACGATATGGAATTGGCGCGTCACCTTATTCGCCGTGGCCGCACTGGCACTCGCGGCAGGTGCCGTTATCTATCTGCGCATTCCGGCTATCCGGGAAACGACCGGAGCGAGCCTGGGCACGCGGCTCGCCCCGCTGCGAAGCCGTTGGGTGGTGAGTATTCTGGTGCGCGCGCTGCTCGTCTTTATCGGTATCTTCCTTCCGTACACCTATATCAGCGCCATCTATGCACCCGTGACCGCCGCGAATCCCGGGGCGCTTAGCTGGCTGCTACTGATCTTCGGCGTTGCCAGTACGCTGTCCAACCTGACCGCGGGCCGGCTGACCGACCATTGGGGACCACGGCGGGTGATCGTCGTCGGCTCTCTCGGCATCGCCGCCGCCCTCGCGCTGATGCCATGGATGAACGCAAGTCTGCCGCTTGCATTACTCGCCTCGTTCATCGCCGGACTGTTCAGCTTTTCGCAAACTACCCCGCAACAACATCTGATTCTCTCGCATGCGCCGGCCGGTACGCAGTCGGTCGTCATCGCGCTTTACCAGGCCGTGCTTTATCTGGGCGTATCGCTGTCGGGCGCGATCGGGGCGGGGTTCATCAAGCACTTCGGTGCTCATTATCTGAGCTGGCTGGCCGTACTCTTTGTCGCGGTTTCGCTGTTGCCGATGCTGTTCATCAAAGGGCGTGAGCCCATTCATTGAACGGCCGGGTAGCGATCGCGCTCCACATGACCGCTTCTCTAGCAACCTGGTGGCGATGTGTCTCTGACAGGACAGTCTCGTCGCTGCAAACCAGGCACACGGTGTCCGAACCCGGTCGTGCCGTGCGCGCGTCGACGTGCCTTTGCACGCGCCGCGCTATCCATTGAAGAATCCGTTGCTGGTGTTTTTGCCGGCGGGTTCGCATACTTTGCGGCTTCCCTCCTCTGGAACGATCCGGCATGTCTCTTTCACTCGACCATATCGTGATCCGCGTGCAGGATCTCGAACAGACCATCGCGGACTTCAGTGCGCTCGGCTTTACGGTGCAGCGTGGCGGCACGCATGCGGACGGTGCGACCCACAACGCCCTGATCGGCTTTGCCGACGGCAGCTACTTCGAACTGATCGCGTTTTTGCGGGCTGCGCCCGAGCATCGCTGGTGGGACCCGGAGCATCGCGTCGGCGACGGTTTCGTCGATTTCGCGCTGTTGCCGCAGACAGTGGCCGGCACGATCGACGCCGCACGTGAGCGCGGTCTGCACTATCAAGGTCCGACCGCGGGCGGACGTCTGCGACCCGACGGCGAACGGCTCGAATGGCAAACAGGCAGGCCGCCGGGCGTGGACCTGCCGTTTCTGTGCGGCGACATCACGCCGCGCCACCTGCGGGTCGCCGAAGGCAACGTGCGTCATCACGCGAATGGCGCGCGTGGCGTCGCGAATGTCACGGTCGTGGTGAACGATCTGGATGCGAGTCTCGCGCGCTACCGGGCGCTGCTCGGCGATTTCAGCGCGCCGCCGGCGCCACTGTCGGGCTACGGCGTGCGGCTGGCCGTCGTGCCGCTCGGTGCTACCACGGTCACGCTCGCGAGCCCCTCGCGCGAGCAGGACGAAGCCGAAGGTTTCGCCGCCGATCTGCACCGGCATCTCGTCTCACGCGGCGAAGGCGTGTTCGCCGTCGCGCTGGACACCCCGGAGCGCGACGCAGCGCGTTACTTCGGACGCGATCTCACGCATGGTGCGATTCTCGAACTGGTAGCCGGTTCCTGAACGCCGCGTCATCGTGCGCTCAGGACCTTGCTTTCAGGACCCGGCCTTTCAGGACGCGGTTTCGGCCGCGAGCGAGCCACCGAGATACGCGTCGCGAATCCGCTGATCGCCGAGCAGTTCGCTCGCGCTACCCGACAACACCACGCGGCCCGTCTGCAACACATAGCCGCGATGCGCGATCTGCAGCGCGAGGCTCGCGTTCTGCTCGACCATGAAGAACGTGATCCCTTGTCCATTGATGGTCTGGATCAGTTCGAGCACCTTGTCGACATACAGCGGAGAGAGACCCATCGTAGGCTCGTCCATGCACACCAGCGCGGGGCGGCTCATCAACGCACGCGCCATCGCCAGCATCTGCTGCTCGCCGCCGGAGAGCGTGCCCGCGCGTTGAGACAGGCGTTCCTTGACGCGCGGAAAGAGGCCGAGCATGCGCTCGTAGTCTTCCGCGATGCCGGCGCGGTCATGGCGCGTGAAGGCGCCCATCAGCAGGTTTTCGCGCACCGTCATATCGCCGAACAGACGGCGCGCTTCCGGCACCGAGGCAATGCCACGCCGCACGATCTGCGAAGTAGGCAGGCCGTTTAGCGGTTTGCCTTCGAAGCTGATCGTGCCGCTGCGCGGCTTGTGTAGCCCGAGGATCACCTTCATCGCGGTCGACTTGCCGCTCGCATTACCGCCGAGCAGGCTGACGATCTCGCCGCGTCCGATCCGCAGGTTCACGCCGAAATGCACCTGGATCTGGCCGTAAAACGTGTCGATTCCGTCGAGTTTCAGTAATGGCTCGGTCATGGCGGCGCAGTGATAGGGTAAAGAATCCGGCGCAATCCGATGCAGGCCGAAGCTCGTCATGCGGCCGCCGTTTCGTTGCGGCCCGTCTGCGCGCCGACCTTGCGGTTGCCGAGATAGGCTTCGATCACGGCGGGGTCGTTGCGCACTTCGTCGGGCAGACCCGACGCGATCTTGCGACCGTCGTCGAGCACCAGCACGCGATCGGACAGCCGCATGACGAGGTCGAGTTTGTGTTCGATCAGCAGAATAGTCAGACCGTCGCGTTTGAGTTCGAGAATCAGTTCGAGCATCTCCGCGGTTTCGGATTCGTTCATGCCGGCAGTCGGCTCGTCGAGCAGCAGGATGCGCGGACGCAGTGCCAGCGCGCGCGCAATCTCCACGCGCCGCCGGTTCGCGTACGACAGGCTGTGCGCCGGCTCGTCGATGCGCGGCGCGAGGCGCGTGCCGAATCGCGCGAGCAGCGCCTTCACTTCGTCACGCAGTTGCGCGTCCTCGCGACGCACCGCCGCGGACCCGATCAGCGCGCGCAGCACCTCCGCGAAAGCGCCGGCCACCGGCCAGCCACGGCGCGTGGTCGCCAGTCGCGCGTGAGCGCCGATCAGCACGTTGTCCAGCACGCTCAGGTTCCCGAATACCCGCCCGTGCTGAAAGGTACGTGCGACGCCGCGCGCGGCAAGCAGCTCCGGCGCCATGCCGGTCACGTCCTCGCCGGCGAACCGCACTTCGCCCTCATCGGGTGTATCGGTGCCGGCCAGCAGGTTGAACAGCGTCGATTTACCCGCGCCGTTCGGTCCGATCACGCTCACGCACTCACCGCGCGCGATCGACAGGTTCACGTCGTTCACCGCCACGAGTCCGCCGAAGCGGCGCGTCACGTGACGCACGTCGAACAGGATGTCCGCGGCATCGCCCTGAATGGTCGAAGTCATGGTCTTCTCCGTCATACCGAGCCGAACAGACCTTGCGGCCTGAAACGCACCAGCAGAAGCAGGATCACACCGTAGATCAGCATCCGGTAGTCGGCGGCGAAGCGGAACAGCTCGGGCAGGCTGATGAGCGCAACCGCACCGGCCACCGCGCCGACCACGCTGCCCAGACCGCCGAGGATCACCATCGTCAACGCGAGAATCGACACCTGCGAATCGAAGGTCTGATAGTTGATGTAGCTGTACAGATGCGCCGCGATCGCGCCGCCGATGCCTGCCGCGAGTCCGCCGACCGCGAAGGCCATCGCCTTGTAGCGGTTGGGACGGATGCCGTAAGCGCGCGCCGCCACGTCGTCTTCGCGGATCGCGCGCCACGTGCGGCCGAGGTGAGAGCGCAGCAGCCGGACCTGCAGCAATGCGAGCACGACGAGTACACCCAGCGTGAACCAGTAGACGGCGCGAACGCCGGTCAGTTGCCAGCCGAACAGCGAGAGCGGCGGGATGCCGGTAATGCCGATCGGTCCGCGTGTGAGGCTGTCCCAGTTCAGTACGACGAGCCCGACGATTTCGCCGATACCGAGCGTCGCGATCGACACATAGTGGCCGCGCAAGCGGAACGACGGATAGACGAGCAGCGTGCCGAGGCCCGCCGTGATGAGTCCGGCAAGCGGAATCGTCAAGGCTGGCGACCAGCCGAGGTTGACCGACAGCAAGGCGGACGCATAGGCGCCGATCAGCAGCAGCGCCGCATGACCGAGGGAAATCTGCCCAACCGTGCCCGCAACCAGCGTCAGGCTGAGCGCCAGCAAGCCGTAGATCCAGCCATTGGTGAGCGTTTGCAGCAGGTACGAAGACGGCGCGGCAAACGGCAGCGCGAAAGCGAGCACCACCACCGCGACGATCACGCCGCGTGGAATTCGCACTGCCTTGCGGTTCGAGAGGAAGGTCCCCGTGAGCGGCTCGGGCGGCAGGCGGCGGTTCGAACTGAACAGCCCGTTCGGCCGCCAGACCAGAAACGCCAGCAGCAGCACGAACGCGAACAGGTCGCGATAGCTCGTGCCGAACAATGCCACACCGTAGCTTTCCACCAACCCCAGCAGCAGGCTGCCGGCAATTGCGCCGGGCACGTTGCCCAGCCCGCCGATCAGCAACGCGACGACGCCCTTCAACGTCGCCTGGAATCCCATCGCGGGATCGATGCTGTTGTAGTACATGCCCACCAGCAGGCCGCTTAGCCCACCGAGTCCACACGCAATTGCGAAGACGGCCTGATTCACGGCGTTCACATTGACGCCCATCTGCTGCGCCGCGTCGCGGTCCTGCGCGGTCGCGCGCACGGCCCAGCCGAGCCGCGTGAAGCGCAGGAACACATACAGCACCGCCGCCGCGCCGATACCGATCGCGGCGATCAGCAGATCGAGCGAACCCAGCGTGGCCCCGCCGATCGACACGGACCATTCGGGCAGCGAACCCGGCACCGGCCGCGGGTCTGGTCCGAACACGATCTGCGCGAGCTGGTCGAGCACGAAACTGATGCCGATGGTGGCCAGCAGCGGGGCGATACGTGCGGCGCCCTGCAACGGCCGCAGGCCGATCCGCTCGATCAGCACGCCGAGCAGCGCGCAGCCCGCGACGGTTGCGAGCAGCGCCACCGGCAGCGGCAAGCCGAGCCGCGTGAGACACAGCCAGCCGATGAAACCGCCGATCATGTACACCGAACCGTGCGCGAAATTGATCAGATGCGAGACGCCGAAAATCAGCGCGAGACCGACCGCCAGCAACGCATAAATGTTGCCGACGATCAGACCGTTGACGGTGTAGTCGAACCAGGCGTTCATGGTGTGCCTTTCCTGGGGCGCGACGCTGTCGTGCGGCGGGTCATTGCGCGTGCACGGCGCCCGCGCCGTCCCATAGCGCGAACTGGCCGTCCTTGACCACGAGTTCGAGATTCTTCGCGCCGGCGACGCGGCGCGTTTGCGGATCGAACCTGAACTTGCCGAAGATCACGCTCGGCACGTTGTCGATTTTCGCGAAACCATCATGAACGGCGACACGGTTCGGTCCATAGCGGCGAATCACTTCACCGGCCAGAATCATCGCGTCGTAAGCGCGCGCCGCGAACGTGTCCGGCTCGGCGCCGTATTTCGCGCGGTAGCGCTGCACGAAGCTCTGCACCTCGGGGCGGGGGTCGCCCGGGAAGAAATTCGATTCGGTGTAAACACCGTTCACGGCGGGACCGCCCAGGTCGAGGAATTTCGGCGAATACACGGAACCCACCGCCGCGATCGGCGTGGTGACGCCCGCGGCGCGCGCCTGACGCACGATCTGCGCGCCGTCGGAGTAGTACGAGATCAGCACGATGGAATCGGGGTTTTCGCTGCGCACGCGCGTGAGCGTTGCGCGAAAGTCTTTCTCGTTGGGCTGGTACGCTTCGGCCGCGACGACCTGCGCGCCATCGCCAGTAGCGGCCTTCGCGAAGATATCCTTGCTGGTGCGGCCCCAGTCGGTGTTCAGATAGAGCACGGCAATCTTCCTGAAGCCGAGACCTTTGGTGACGTAGCGCGCGAGCAGCGGCTGTTCTTCAGCCTGGCTAATCGCCGTGCTCCACATGTAGTCGCCACCCTTGGTGAAGTCGGGGTGCGAGTTAGTGAAGCCGAATTGCACGAGTTGCGCGCGTTGATAAACCGGCGACGCGGCCATCGACGCGCCGCTCGACAGATCGCCCAGTTCGATCAGGATGCGTTTGTCGTCGACGAATTTCTGCGCAATGGAAACCGCCTGACGCGGATCGCTGCGGCTGTCCTCGAAGTCGTAGGCCAGCGGATGACCGTTGATGCCGCCATTACCGTTGATCTGCTCCAGTGCGAGATCGAAGCCGCGTTTCCATTGCTCGCCGTATTGCGCATCCTGACCGCTAAGCGGGCCGGTGACGCCGACCCAGTAGGGCTCGCCCGCGTGCGCGGCGGGCAGCGCCGCGCCGAACGCGAAACCGAGTGCACCGATCAGTTTTAGCAGCGTACGGCCCGCGCTGCGTGTGTTGCCCGACAGAATCGACATACTGCTCTCACGCCATGTATTAAGGTGAGCCGATGTAACCATGTTGCCGCAAAGTCGACCAACGAAGATAAGCGTCGATACTTATTCCGCGATATCGACTAAGCATGTGAACACGGCTGCTGATGCGCAGCGACGCAGTCCGGTCGATCCGGCTCCGGCAGGAAAACACCTTGTATGAAGGGCTTTTCCGTAATCGTCCAGCCTCACTGCCAGCACGCGGAGAACAGCGAACGAGAAGACGAAGCGCAGTATCCGTCACTTCGATAGCGAAATTTATTATAAGAATTCCGCATTCAACGACCCCTAAAATGCACTCAACACATTCACGGGACAGCGCATGGAGTTGCATCAACTCGAAACGTTTTCGGCAGTCATGTCGAGCGGCAGCATGACCGGCGCCGCCCGGCTGCTTGGCCGCTCGCAGCCGGGCGTGACGAGGACCATCCAGGATCTCGAACAGGAAATCGGCTACGCCCTCTTCGATCGCAAAGGCCCACGCGTTACGCCGACGAGCCGCGCGTTCCGGCTATACGACGAAGTGGAGCGCTCGTTGATCGGGCTGTCCGCCATCCGCGCCAGTGCGCATGCGATCGGCCGGGACGAGACCATGCCGCTGCGCATTGCCGCGACCCCCTCGCTCGCGGCTGCGCTCGCCCCGCGAGCGCTTGCCCGGCTCGCGCGCAACGGCACCGCCAGCGACGCGCAACTGCGCAGCGTCTCGGCCGAGCAGGTGGTCGAGGCGCTGCTGTCGCGCTCGGCCGATGTCGGCATGGCCACCCTGCCGCTCGATCACGCGGCACTCGACGTGCACTACATCATCGAAGCGCCGTGTGTGGCGGTACTGCATCGGGACGACCCGCTTGCCCAGGATCGCCAGGTGTCGCTCGCGCAACTCGGCGGCCGCCCGGTCGCCACGCTCGCGAACCGTTATCGACTGCGCAACCGTATCGACCGTGCGTTCGAACAAGCCGGTATCGAACTCAGGGTCGCGCTGGAAACGAATGCGTCGCTCAACGCGATGATCGCGGCGCAGGAAAAGCTGGCCGTCGCCATCGTCGATCCCGTGACGGCATTCGGCGTTGCGCTGGACGCGCTAGAAGTGCGACCGCTCGACGTTGCGATTCCGTTCCTCTACGGGGTCGTCACACTGACCGGCCGGCCGCGAACCGTCGAGGTGAACGCTTTCATCGACGCGCTGGCCGACATATCGCATGCGCTGTTACCGGACGCTTTACGGCACGCCGCTTCGCAACATGGCGCGCTGGTCGCTCACGATCGCACACCCCTTCACGACGACCCACGCGCAACGGGTGCCACCGCGGCCGCCCGGCATGACAACGGAGTCTCGGCATGAGCGGCACCAACGCTGCGGTGAATCTGCCGCCCGTCACCGATGGTCTGCTGGCGCTCGAAGCGCGACTGCGCGAAGACCTCGCGTGGCTCGAGCTTCCCGCGCCGTCCTGGGTGCCTGCGCGCAGCGTCGACGGTCAGCGCGTGCTCGACGTCGCCATCATCGGCGCGGGCATGGCCGGGCTCACCGCGAGCGCCGAGTTGCGCCTCGCCGGCATCGATAACCAGTTGCTGTTCGATCAGGCGCCGGCGGGTCAGGAAGGCCCGTGGGTGACCTATGCGCGGATGCAGACGCTGCGCTCGCCCAAACAGTTGACCGGCCCGGCCCTCGGCCTGCCCGCGCTGACCTTCCGTGCGTGGTACGAAGCGCAGTTCGGGCGCGAGCAATGGGACGCCCTCTACAAGATTCCGCGCGCGCAATGGATGGACTACCTGCGCTGGTATCGCCGGGTGCTCGATCTGCCGGTGCGTAACGAGGTGCGTGTCGCCAGGGTGCGCCCGCGCGCCGACGGTCTGATCGAACTCGACCTGGTGCACGGGCCGGCCGACGGCCATCGCCCTCCGCAACAGGAAACCGTCCGCGCCAGGCACGTCGTGCTCGCTACCGGCCGCGAAGGATTGGGCGGCCCGTTCATTCCCGACGTCGTACGCGACTTGCCGCGGCACCGGTATGCGCACTCGTCGGCGCCGATCGACTTCATCGCGTTACGGGGCAAGCGCGTCGGCGTGGTCGGCGCGAGCGCTTCCGCCTTCGACAATGCGGCGAGCGCGCTCGAAGCCGGCGCGGCCCGGGTCGATCTGTTCGTCCGTCGCGAAGCGCTACCACGTATCAACAAACTCACGGGCATCGGCAGCCCGGGACTCGTGCATGGATTCGCGAGCCTGCCGGACGACTGGAAATGGCGCTTCCTGCACTACTCGGCGCAAACCCAGGCGCCCCCGCCGCGCGATAGCGTGCTGCGGGTCGCACGACACCGGCAGGCCTTCCTGCATCTGTCGAGCCCACTGACGCAACTCGCTACGGAAGACGGCGAGGACGGCGGCATCGTGGTCGACACGCCGCGAGGACGTTACACCGTCGACTACCTGATTTTCGCCACGGGTTTTCATTCGGAGATCGATACGCGTGACGAGTTCGCGCCAATCGCACCGTATGTGCGCCGCTGGCGCGACCGCTACTCTCCGGCCGCCGATCTGCCGAACGACGACCTCGCCAGTTCGCCGGACCTCGATCGCCATTTCGCGTTTCAGGAGCGCGTGGCTGGCAGCTGTCCGGCGCTCTCACGCATTCATTGCTTCAATCACGCGGCGAGCCTCACGCACGGCAAGATTGCGGGCGACATTCCCGCGATCAGCGCCGGCGCCAAACGGTTGTCACGCTCGATCGCCGCGATGCTGTTCGATGCCGACCGTGAACGGCATTACGCGGCCCTCCAGGCGTTCGATACCGCGGAACTCGCGGGTGACGAATGGGCCGACTCCGAAGACGGCGAATCCGACACGGCCGCCGGGTAACGACACAACGCACTTCTCATCGGTCCAATCACTTATGTCTTCTCCTGCAGATTCGCCGTCGGATGCCACGTCGAATTCGACGTCGCCCTCTCCAGCCGACGACCTCGTCGCGCAACTGGCAGGACTCGATCCTCACGGCACGGTCGCCATGCTGCGTGTGTTTCGTGGTGACATCAGCCGTTACACGCAAGGCAGCCACGACGCATTGTTCGCGACCGACGTAGCCGACCTGACGCTGCGCGAACGGCTATTCGCAGGCTGGTACGCGGCGCTGCTGTCGAAGGCGGAACGCACGGCAACCGCGTATCGCGAGCGTTTACTGGCGTTGCCGTCGGCGCACGCCGACGCCGCAGAAACCGGCGCACTGCTGGCAGGCATTGGCGGCGGCGAACTTGCGCCGCGCGATGAGCGCCTCGCGGCAATCCTGCGTCATACCGAAGTGCTGGTGCTGCATCCCGCCACGTCCAGCCGCACCGGGCTTGCATCGCTGCATGCGGTCGGCCTGACAACCCGCGCGATCGTCACGCTGTCGCAACTCGTCGCGTTCGTCACCTATCAGGTGCGGGTGGTCGCTGCGTTGCGCGCACTGGAGGCAACGGCATGAGCACCGATCGCGGCTTCACCCGGCAGACACTCGGCTGGCGCGCCTGGCTCGACACCGTCCCGCTCGACGCGGCGTCGCCGGAACAGACTGCGGTACTCGAATCGAGCCATCCGCAGGCGAAGACCTCCGACTACTACCGGTTACTCGTTCACGAGGCGGCAATCCTCAGGCAGCGCTCGGGCGCGTTCAACAGCATCATGTATGCCCCCGGCGGCCTGTCGCGCGCCGAGCGCGAACTGGCGAGCACGGTCGTGTCGCGCGTGAACGGCTGCGTGTATTGCGCCTCGGTCCACGCGCAACGCTTCGAACAACTCGCAAAACGCGACGACGTGATCCAGCAGATTTTTGCCGACCCTGAAACGGCCGGCACGACCGCGCGCGAACGCGCCATCGTGCGTTATGCGATCGACCTGACGTTGCAGCCCGACGCGCTAGGCGCCGCATCGCTCGACCCGCTACGCCACGCGGGTTTCGACGACGCGCAGATTCTCGATCTCAGCCATGCGATTGCCATCTTCGCGTGGGCCAACCGTCTCATGCTGAGCCTGGGTGAACCGGTGTTCCCCGACTGACGGTCACATTGCGCACCCCTGAGCCGATGAATATGGATATGCCAATCCCTTCGTTGTCGAGCGCCGTGATGCGTCGGAGACTCATAGCCCAACTCTCATCGGGAAAACTGATCATGTCTGCCACGCGTCCTTCCGCTCTTTACCGGCGGCTCTTCGCAGCCGTCGGCGCCGTGCTCGCGCTCTCGGTCCACGGTGCGTCCTTTGCGGCGCCGGCAAGCGGCGAGCCGGTCTTTTTCGGCGTAAGCGGTCCGCTCACCGGTCCCAACGCGCAATATGGCGCGCAATGGAAAGCCGGTTTCGACCTCGCACTCGACGAAATCAACGCGAGCGGCGGTATCAACGGGCATCCGTTGCAGTATGTATTTGAAGACAGTCAGAGCGACCCGCGTCAGGCTGTCGGCATTGCGCAGAAGTTCGTCGACGACAAACGCATCCTGATCGAACTCGGCGACTTCTCGAGCCCGGCTTCGATGGCGGCCTCGCCGATCTATCAGCGTGCCGGCCTCGTTCAGTTGGGCTTCACCAATTCGCATCCGGATTTCACCAAAGGCGGCGACTTTATCTGGAGTCCCTCGGTCAGCCAGGCGGACGCGCAACCACTCCTCGCGGACCTTGCCGTCAAGCAGGGTTACCGGCACATCGCGGTGCTGTTCCAGAACACCGACTGGGGTCGCGCCAGCAAGGACGTGTTCGTAAAGGCCGCTGCTGCACGCGGCGCGCAGGTGGTCGCGGCCGAAGGTTACCAGCCGACCGACAAGGATTTTCGCGCGACGCTGCTACGCGCGCGCGACGCGAAGCCGGACGCACTCGTGCTGATCTCGTATTACTCCGACGGCGCGCAGATTGCCCGCCAGGCGCGCTCGAGCGGAATCGGCCTGCCGATCGTGGCCGCCAGTTCCGTCTACTCGCCGAAGTTCATGGAACTCGGTGGCGATGCGGTCAACGGTGTGACCACCAACACCAGTTTTTTCCCGGGTGATCCGAGCCCCGAAGTGCAGCATTTCGTGCATGGCTTCGAGGCGAAATATCATCACCAGCCCGACGCGTTCAACGCATTCGCCTACGATGCGACGATCATTGCCGCCTATGCGCTGCGCGCCGGCGGTCTGGATCGACGCGGCGTGCGCGATGCGTTGCCGAAACTGCACGACGTGCCGAGCGTCGTCTTCGGCAAGGCCACCTTCGATCCGAACACGCGACGCGTGATTGGCGTGAAAAGCGAGAATCTGGTGGTGGAGAACGGACAGTGGGCGCTGCTCGGCAGCAAGCCTGCGCTGGCGGCTGTTAAGTAAAGCAGAGCGGCCGGGTCGAGCAGGCTGGAGCCAAACGACCCGCCATGCCCCGCATACGAGTCGCTACCTGCATCATTCCAGCGACACGCCGTCGAAGCGATGACTGCCGAGCGGCGAGAAGACCAGACCCTTCACCCGCCTGGACGCCGGCAAGGACACGATGGAGTGCGCGATCGGCGTATAAGGCACCTGCTGCTTGAAGATGACCTGGGCCTGCTCGTACAGCCGGGTTCGCTCCGCAGTGTCCGAACTCGAGCGCGCCTTTACGATCAGCGCATTGAAAGCGGGATCGCACCACTTCGCCACGTTACTGCCATGCACCGCGTCGCAACCGAGCAAGGTACCAAGCCAGTTGTCGGGGTCGCCATTGTCGCCCGACCAGCCGTAGAGAATGGCGTCGTGTTCGCCGCCCTGCTTCGCGCGCCGGTTGTATTCGCCCCACTCGTAGCTGACGATTTTTGCGCGCACGCCGATAGTCGCCCAGTCCTGCTGGATGAGCTGCGCCATTAACTGGGCGTTCGGATTGTAGGGTCGCTGAACCGGCATCGCCCACAACGAGATTTCGAAGCCATTCGGGTACCCGGCCTGGGCGAGCAGCGCCTTGGCCTTGACTGGATCGAAAGGTGCGTCCTTCAGCTGCTTGTTATAAGACCACTGCGCCGGCGGCATCGGATTGCTGGCGACCGTCGCGTTGCCGGCAAACACCGCCTTGATGATGGCGGGCTTGTCGATCGCCATATCCAGCGCGCGACGCACGTCGGTCTTATCGAGCGGTGTGTGCTTTGTGTTGTACGCCACGAAGCCGACGTTGAAGCCGACACCCGTCACGAGCGTCAGATCCGGATTGCGCTTGACGACATCCAGATCCGCCGGACGCGGAAATGCCGACACCTGGCACTCGTTGTTCGCGAGCTTCTGGATGCGCACGGCAGGGTCCGGCGTGATCGCGAAGATCAGATGGGCCAGTTGCACATCGGCCGGGCGCCAGTAATCCGGGTTGCCGTCGTAGCGGATCAGCGCGTCTTTCTGATAGGAGCGGAACACGAAAGGGCCGGTTCCGACGGGCAACTGGTTAATATCGGCCTCACGGTGCGCGGCGCTCAAGCGTGCCGCGTATTCCGCCGAGAGGATCGACGCGAAGTTCATCGCGAGATTGCGCACGAAGATGACGTCCGGCTGCTTCAGATCGAATCGCACGGTGTAGTCGTCGACGCGTTCGATATGCGCGAGATTCCTGTCGAAGCCGAGATCGCTGAAATACGGAAAGCTCGACGGATACGCCTTTCGGAACGGATCGTCGGCATCGAGCATGCGGTTGAACGTGAACAACACGTCTTCGGCATTGAAGTCGCGGGTCGGCTTGAACCACGCGGTCGTCTGGAATTTGACGCCGCGCCGCAGGTGAAACGTATAACTGCGCTGATCGGCGGAAACGTCCCAACTGGTCGCCAGTCCAGGCTCGAGATCCAGCGTGCCGCGACGGAATTCCACCAGTTCGTTGTAGATGGTGTTGCTGCTGGCATCGAAGTCGGTACTGGTCGTGTGCTGGCCAGGATCGAAGCCTGCGGGACTGCCTTCCGTGCAGAACACCAGGGTCTTGCTGCCGGCCGCGTTGGCCGACGCCGGCACGGTGAGGGCCGTCACGAGCACACCGCAGGAGGCAAGCGTCACGGATGCGCGGGATGCATGCGCGGTTGCACGCGCAGTGGCAAACACAACGCTGCGCAGCGCGGGCACCGCCGTTCGCAGGAGCCGATGGGGCAAGGTTAACGCATGGCCCGACGCCCGTTTGGTATTACCTCGACGCGACACCACTACAACGGCCTGATATCGGCTGCCTGTTTGCCCTTCGGGCCTTGCTTGACCTCGAACGTCACCTTCTGGTTTTCCTGCAGCGACTTGAATCCTTCTGCGCGCACTTCCGAGAAATGCGCAAACACATCGTCGCTGCCGTCATCCGGTTTGATGAAGCCAAATCCCTTGGCATCGTTAAACCACTTCACCGTTCCTGTCGCCATAGCCGTTCCTTGCTGTTGTTTGGGTGGACCTCGGCGAAGGCGTTACGCGCATGAAGCGCTCCGTTGCTGCCAGGCCCTGGCGCGTGCCGGGATACGCGATCCGGGCATGCACGACCGGACGATAAAACAACCGCGAGGCGCCACAAACGAATAAATTCTTCGATGTTTAGCAGACAACGCCGGACAGCTGGCGGTTAGCGCAAGCCCGATGGTGCCCCCACAGTGACGTCGCGAGCTGAACCGCCGCGAGTGGCCATGCAATCAGCCAGTCAGCAGAGGAACAGAAAAGTCGCAGGTAGTGCTGGAAGCCCCGAGGTAAAACGCCTGGGCAATCCTCTCCTGAGAATGAAGGGTGTCCGAACGTCAGGCGCCGTTCACCGACGCGCTGGTGTGTCGCAGTTCGCCGACAATGGTTTGCGGGTTTTTCAGCAGATTGAAGATCGGGCAGACCGCCTCCACCGCCTCGTGCAACGCGCGAATGACTTCCGCCGGTTCGGGCGACACGATATCGAGTGTGTAGCGGATGTTGTGCGGAAAGATGGGTATGTGTTCGAATCCCGGCTGCTGTGCGAGGGGATGCTGCTCGCCGGTCACTTCGACATCGATCGAGTCGATTTTCAGCTCGCGCTCCGCCGCCTGAATCAGCGTGATGTGCGTGATGCAGCTTCCGAGCACACCGAGTTGTAATTCGGGTGAAGCCGGGCCAAGGTTGTAACCCGCAAAATCGGTGGGACTGTCGCTGATTACCTGAAAGTCGCGAATGCGGATCTCGCGCACTCCGCTGCGGCCCAATGCACGCACATTGGCTTTGAGCTGGTTCGATTTGATATCGGGGTCCCGGTGCGCCGCCTCGCGTTTGGCAAGCCATGCCGCGCGTTTTTGGATCAGGTACTCGTTGAGTGTCGTCATGATTCAAAGAATTGGTTCGATGGAATGGCAGAGGCCAACTCGAAGCACTGGCGTCAATCCTGCCCGCTTATCACCCGAAAGGATAACCAACCAGGTATCCGTCGCGAACCAAGCGATTCTGCTTTGCTTAGGCATGGCGTCGTTTCATGGCTCCGAAGGTCGGCAGACGCCCGCCCATGCGCAAGGTCCGCAACGATTTCACCCACGTCTGGCCGCCTTTGAAATTGACGACCGCATCGATCATTGCGCCTTCCCGTTATCGCACACTGACTGCCACGCATGTCGAGCCTCGTGACGCGCTCGCACTCCTTCTCGATGAGCGCGACTCTCTGCTGGCACTCGCAGGGCACTGCTCCGTCCTGTGCCGCTGCGGGCCAGCTCCACTCACTGCTGCGGTGCCGTCAACACCGCGAGCTTCGTCACGCCCGCATGCTGGATCGCGGCCATCGCTTTCGCGACGGTGCCATACGGAACCGTTTCATCTGCCTGAAAGCTCACGCTCGCGTCGGGATTGCCGGCCGCCAGCGCGTGCATCGACACATCGAGTTGCGCGAGACTTTGCGCGGTGTGATCGACATAGAGCTGGCTGTGCGAGTCGATGCTCACGGTCACCGTTTTCGTCGATGGGGCCGCCGCGGTCGCTTCGGTCTTCGGCAGGTTCACGTGCATCGCATTGTTGAGCAGCGGCGCGGTGACGATGAACGCGACCAGCAGCACCAGCATCACGTCGACGAGCGGCGTGATGTTGATTTCGCTCAGCACGTCGTCGTTATCGGAAGAAGAGGTGAATGCCATTATGCGAGTGCCTTTTTCAACGGATCGGTAGCAACGGGCGTTAAGCGCGGGGCGCGGAAGCTGGCTTTCTGCGCGAGCGTGACGAAGTCCGTGGCGAACGCGTCCAGGTCCGCTGCGGCACCCTTCACGCGGCGCACGAAGAAGTTGTACGCCAGCACGGCCGGCACGGCGACCGCAATACCGACGCCCGTGGCCACCAGCGCCTCGCCGATCGGCCCCGCTACCACGGCAATGCTGGCCGACTCCGCGTGTGAAATAGCCGAGAGCGCATGGATGATGCCGAACACGGTGCCAAACAGACCGACGAAAGGCGCAGTGCTGCCGATCGATGCGAGCACCGCGAGTCCCGCTTCGGCACGACGGCGTTCGCTCTGGATTTGCTGGCGCAGATGCCGTTCGAGCAGATCGTGCCGGCTCCAGCTATGTTCGAGGTCTTCGGCACCGCTATCGTCGGCGTCGGCGAGCGCATCGAATCCCGCGGCCGCCAGACGACCCAGCGGGCTCTCTGAACGCTCGAGCGCCGCGGCAGTCGCGAAGCTGCGTGCCGCCCAGAAAGCGCTGCCGTAACGGCGTGCGCCGTTAGCGGCGCGCACTGCCTGCACGCCTTTCACCAGGATCAGCGTCCAGGTCACGACCGAAAAAATGCCGAGCAGCCACAGCGCGCCCTGCACGATGAAATGAGTCGAATAGCCGTTCATGTCAGTGTTGTCCTATGTATTGCGATGATTCGAAAAAGCCCGGATTTATTGCCCGAGGCTAAAGTTGATCGGTACGGTGACCCAGCCGTCGACGGGCTGGTCGCCACGTTTGGCCGGCACGAAGCTCCAGTGACTCACGGTGTCGCGCGCGGCCTCGTCGAGCACGCGGCGCCCGCTGCTGGTGAGCACCGCGACGGAATCCGGCGAGCCGCTCGCCAGCACGTGCACGCGCAGCATCACGCGCCCTTCCCAGCCGTTGTTCTGCGCTACCTCGGGATAGTCCGGTGCGGGGTTATGCAGATAAGCGGCATCTCCAAGCGGTGGCGTCTCCTTCGGCTGCGGCTCGTGCGATGCCGTCGGCGCAGCCGGTGCCGTCGGTGCCTGCGGCGGCGCCGCTGCGCTAGCCGGCGCAGATGGCGTGGACGGTGCCGGCGGTGTATGGGCCGCCGGTTCGGCCGGCTTCGCAAGCGGCGCGGCCGCGCTGGTCTTCTGCAACTGCGGCCGGGCTTGCGGTCGAACCGGCTGCTTCTGCGGCGTGGGCGGCGGCGCCTGCGGCGTGGCCACCGCAGGCGCGGCTTGCGGCAACGGCCGCGGCGCGCTCGTCAACGTCACCGCCATCGGCAGCGGACGCGCTGGCTCGGTCGGCAAGCGGGTATTCCATGCATGCGCGAGCCACGCGATTCCCGCATGCAGGGCCAGCACGGCCAAGGCCGTCATCGCGACGGTTGCCGCGCCGCGCCGCGATTCCACGCGCTTGCGTGCCCGCTCCAGGTCGCGACGCTCATCGCGCTCACCCCGCTGCTGGCGAAGCTGCGCTGCGGTTCGCGACGGCATGGCCGTGCCCGCGTCGTCGACACGCGCTCGCGATGCGGCATGACGCAACGCGTGCAAGGTCGAGCGATTGGTCGCCGGCGTGCTCATCGTCGTGCCTCACAAAGGTCGGGCACACGTTGTTTCATCGGATCAAGCGTGGAGGTCGAGCCGCTCACACGGCGCGAGCGCTTGCAACGGGTGTTCAGAGTCGTCATCGTTTCAAGGCTTCGCAGCCGGTTCGACATCCAGGCGCAGCGCGTCGTACATGACCTGACCCGCGGTCGTATTCGCCGGCACGGCCTGGTTGCTGCCAGCCGTGCTGAAGCGGGCATAAGGCACGGCATCGGCGTGGCGCAGCGTGATCAGATTCGCGCCCGGCTTCAGCAACGTCGCATCGAAGGTAATCGCGCGCACGTTGTACGGCGAGTCCTGCGCGCTGCCCCGATAACCGGCGGTCCCCGTCTTCGGCAGATGAATCTGCGCGACCTCGGTGCCATTCACCGCCACGCGCAGATCGGTCAGCTTCTTGCCATGCGCGGGCTGCGACGACGCGAATCCGATCGTCAACGTCGCTTTGCCCGCCTCGACGTGCGGCACGTCGAATCGAATGCGCCAGTCCGGTCTTTCGCTGTAGACGGTCCATTGCGCGAAGTTCCAGTCGCGTGCCGGATCGCTCTGACCGATCACGTAGTCCACGTCGTGCGGAAACTGCTGCGGATAGCGCCTGAACATCTGGTAGTTGCGCGCGTCGTCGCCGTTGCGGAATTCGCCTGCAGACCGATCAAAGCGACCGATCTGCCACAGGCGTTGGCCCTGCTCTTCCACCGGCCAGTCGATCGTGCCGAGTTCGAGATGCTGGTTCGCCGTGACCGTCACGCGATGCACGACCAGATCCTGCGGCTGATCCGAGCCGCTCACCGAGAGGTCGTAGACGCCCGGAATCACATGGGCCAGGTCGAAGTGCCCCTGTGCATCGAGATCGCCCCAGAACGCGTAGCCGCGGTTCTGAGCGCTCCATGTCACGCCGGGATCGGACAGGATCGCCCAGGCATGGCCTGCCGGCGCCCCCGCCAGCGTCACCCGACCGCTTACCTCGCCGCGCGCTTTCTGATACGCCGGCGTGTCCACCCAGGTGTAAGGCCACGCGGCCACTTCGCGTTCATGCTGGCGCTCGGCGTCGGCCCATAGCGCTTCGGGACCATCGGCCTGATTCGTATAGACGAGGAACGGTCCATACACCTTGCGCCAGTCCTCGCCATCCTTCAACACCACTGGCGACGCCCCGAAATGCACCGACTGCAGCACCCGCAGCAGAACGTTGTCGTGCAGAGTCTGCCCCTGTTTCACCGGTCCGCCGTTGTGATATTCGGGACTGGCTTCGATCATCCACAGACCGCGATGCGCGCCGACATAGCCGTAGACAGGCACCTGCGACCAGAACACCGAATTCATGTACTTCGTCTTGATCGAGCCGTCCGCCAGCCTGAACGTCGCATCGCTCAACTCCTGGGTGATCGAGCCTTGCGGGATCGGCAGGAACTTGCCGTCGCCTATGGCCCAATGGTCGAACGTGCCGTCCATCACGGTCTTGGCGACGAAGCGGTTCTGATAGAACGTCGCGGCAGGCTGGTCCGCGCCGTGGTGCACGATGGCCTGCGCATAAAAACCCGTCGCGCCTTTCAGCAGCGTATAGCGCACGTCGATATCGAACGGGAACACCGGTGTCGGCGCGGACGTCACCGAAACCTCGACGCGATCGGGCGTGGCGGCCACTACGCTCACGTGCGCCTCGCCCTCGCGCATCCGGAAATAGCCCTTCTTGTCTTCCTTATAGCCAGGCGGCACCACCGCGACATCCGCATTGGCGTCCCAGTACAAGGCTTTTTCAGGATCATTTTCGAAATCGTCGCCGTGCGCCTCGTAGGCTGCGCGCTTCTCGTTGACACTGAGATCGTGCCAGCCTTCGGCATCGTGCTGGCGGATCGACGCGAGATAACCGTCGCTGCGCTCGACGCGAATCTGCACGAGACCGTTGTCGATCGTGATGGTCTGGGCGTCCTGCGTGAGCGTGACGGGTGCATCGGCGGCGTGCGCCAGCGGGACGCTGAGTGCGGCTGCAGCGCTCAGCGCAATGCGCGTGAGCGTCGCCTTGAAGGGCAAACTGGAAGAGGGAGTCATCGACATCGAAAAAAAGAGGCGGATTAAGCGCGCGAATGCTGCGTTCAGGGCAGCGCGCGAATGGAAAAATGCGTGATGACCTGACGCGAGGCCGTGGTGCGAAAACCGAAATAGCCGCTCGCCGCCAGCGGTGGCGACGCCGCAAAATAAGGCTTGCCGTCCAGATAAAAACGCGTGCCGCGCCCATCGACCACGATGTGCACGCGGTATGGATGATTCGCTCGCAGCAGATTCGCCTGATCGGTGTATTCCGCGAGCAGCGGACGGGCAGGCGTGCCGTCGTAAAGCCGGAAGCGTGTGGTCGTATTGCCATTGCCGCCGATGCCCGCGTAGAAGAGTTGCAGCGCGTCGTAGTCGGCAAAGCGCCCCGTTGCGCCGAATGGCGCCACGGGCTGTCCGTCCTTGCCGGCGTTAGCGAGCCAGAACTGGTTGAAGTCGGACAGGCGGTCGTTGCGCCCTCCGTCGACGATCACGGTACGGGTGAAGTCGATTTCGTAATGCCCCTTGAGGCGCCGGTTCAACCAGACCGTGAGACCGCGCGGTGCGTCGAGGATCAACGCATGATGCTTCGCGTACACCACGCTGGCCGAGGCCTCGTTGGCCTGCGCGGATGTGCTCGCCGGTTCGGCTTCGACGATCCAGCGACGCGTATCGAGTGTCGTGAAACCGTCGTCCACCAGAGTACGCGATGCGGCATGGAGCGGCGTGCCGACCAGCACGAGGCACGCCATTAGCGCTGCAGGGACTATTCTGCGCATTGCTTAATCCGCCTTCAGGTTACGTTGCAGTTGTTTCTGTTCAGCCTGTGCAACGAAACGCGGAAAGCGTCAGCAGTATCGGGAAATTTTTTGTTTTGCAGACGCGGAGCCTGGTCAGCTCAACACCCTCAGGTAATCTCCCACGCGGGTCAATTCGACCGGCGTATTTTCGGCGACCTGCACCAGTGAGCCGGGAATATCGCGCAGCAGAAAGACGCCGCTGACGCGCGCCTGAGCCGCCGGGCCCACCACGCGAATCAGGCCGTCGTCGTAGCGGTTGAACACATCGACCAGTGCTTCCAGCGAGATGTCGTCGGCGACGAACAGGCCGCGCGTCCAGGCGCTGACGAGCTCGAATGGCTGCGCAAGGCGCCGCGCGCCCTCGTGCGCGAAGGCGACGCTTTCTCCCGCGGACACCGCGAGTGGCCGCGCGCCACGCTGGTAAAGCATTGCCTCGCCTTTGCCGACCGCCACCACGCTGTGCCGATGAATGCGGCCGACATTCAACTCGCCGCCGTCGGTCATCACCGTCCCGTGCTCGGTCTCGATCTGGCGCAGTACGCCGGCACGCGAGGCAGGCGCATGCAACAGCACCTGTCCGACCGACACCCGCAGCGCGAGATCGTTACGCGGACTCGCTCGATAGATGCGGCTGCCTGCATCGATAGTCATCCGCGAGCCATCCGCGAGTTGCACCGTGCGCCGCTCGCCGATCGCGCTGTGCCAGTCCGCATCGAGTCCTAGACGTCGCACGCTGTCGTGCAGCGCGAGGCTGCCCAGCAACACCGCCGCGCCGCCGAAGCCCGCGCGCAAAAGCCTGCGACGCTTCTCCGAGGGCACGCGCAGCGCCTCGGCGACGGCCGCTCGCCTGACCGCTTCGCGCGGGCGCAGTCTCGCAAGACGCGCCTGCAACGCTTCCCACGCGCGCGCATTGGACGCGTCGCTGCGCCAGTGATCGAAGTCCGCCAGTTCCGCAGCGCGCAGATTACCTTCACGCAGATGCACTTCCCAGGCAATCGCCGCGCGATCTGCGGCGGACATCTGCTGAGCCTCTCGCGGCGCGTCGCTCATATCACGCCGCTACACAACGTGAGCGCCTGCGCCACGTACTTGCGCACCATGCTCACGGAAACGCCGAGCCGCACGGCAATGTCGGCGTACTTCATGTCTTCGAACTGGCTGAGGATGAAAGCTTCCCGCGCACGCGCGGAAAGGCTTTGCAGCGCGCTGTCGATCAACAGGATGTCCTGCACCGCTTCGAGCGCCAGTTCGGGGGCGGGCGCGACGGGTTCTGGGGCGAGCGCGAGTCGCGCGAGATAAGCCCGTTCGATATCGCGGCGCCGCCAATGCTCGAACGTCAGTCGTCGCGCGATCGTGGTGAGCATCGCGCGTGGCTGACGTATTTCGCTGACGTCGGGATGCGCGGCGAGTTCGGTAAAGGCACTCGCCGCGAGGTCTTCCGCATCGCTTCTCGACCCCACCAGCCGATGCACACAGTGGGTCAACCAGCCGTAGCTGCGACGGAATTCATCGGTCAGGAAATGGTCGCGCGCGTGATCTCTCGCACGTGCGCCGCCAGAGCGGGCATCGCTGCTAAAAACATCGCTGCGGACTTCGGCGCGCGCGTCATCGTCGCGCCCAACGGACAGGCTCTGAAATTGGATCGCCATGAATTTCGTGCTCGGCACACTTGCGCTCGCAGGGACCTGCGCGAGCGCCTCGTGCGAGCGCCTCTTGCGAGCGCCTCTTGCGAGCGCCTCGTACATGCAGGGAGAGGCAGGAGCGGCGATTCTAAGGGCGCCATGACATTTGGCCAAAGCTCGTATTCTCGAATCGATATGACGATAGCGCTGCTGCACAAAGAACCAGAACAGGACACGAGATTCAACAAAAAAAATCGCATCCGGGCTGACGCTTTGATGAATTCGTTGCACATGTTGACCGTTCGTCCTCGCGCAAGACGCGATGCGTTGCGCCGGACGCGCCCACATAAAGAATCGAATTCATTGAAACGACAGGGATATCGTGAAACGAACACGCAACCAGGTCCTGGCGCTCAGTACGCTGGCCGCTGCACTTTTACTCGCCACCGGTGCCGCCGTTGCGCAAACCGGCCAGACTCAGACGTACCATTTCGCGGCGCAACCGCTTAACCGCACGCTGTTGTCGATTGCAGCGCAAAGCGGTGTGCCGCTCAGCTACGACCCGAAACTGGTCGAGACGATCGTCGCGGCCCCCGTGGCGGGCAATCTCACTGTTGCCGGCGCCATCACGCAGGCGCTCAAGGGAACCGGCCTCGAAGTGGTGACGACGGACACTCACGCGTTGGCGGTCCGTCGCGCACAGGCTGCCACCGTTGTGACGGAGGATGCCGGCCCAAAAGCTGACCGGCCGAAGCGGCCGGTTCCCTCGCCCGCCGCCGTTGCCGAGACGACCACCCAACTGGGCACCGTGACAGTGAGCGGAACGCGTACGCGCATCAAGGAAGATCCGCAGCGCGCGCCGACCTCCAGCTACCGCGTGACCGGCAACGAATTGCAGCAGCAGCACGTCACCTCGCTTGCCGATCTGCAGCAGTTGGTGCCGGGCCTGAACGTGCAGACCACCGATCCCTCCGATACGCAGATCACCATTCGCGGCGTCGGCGACGGCGGCGGCCAGACCAGCGGCGAGCAGAACATCGGCATGCCGAGCAGTGTCGCGGTGTATCTCGACAACGTCTATCTGCCGCGCCCCGGCATGCTCGCGGGCGCGCTCGCCGATGTCGACTACGTCGATGTATTGAGCGGCGCGCAAGGCACGCTGTTCGGTGCTAACTCGACCGGTGGCGTGGTCGACGTGCACACACCGCTGCCCAGCTTCAAGCCGACCGGCTCCGAAAGTCTCTCGATCGGGGAACGCGGCTATGTGCAGAATCACACGATGTTTTCCGGGCCGATCTCGGACACGCTCGCCGGGCGCATCGACTTCACGCGGGGCAGCAGCAACGGCGACGTCACCAACGTGACGAACGGACACAACCTGAACGGCACGTCGAGCGACAGCGTGCGCGGCCAACTGCTGTACAAGCCGGATAACCGCTTCAGTCTGCGTCTGAGCGCCGACTACAGCAACGAGAACGACTCGCCCACGCCCGTCACCTATGGGTCGAACTCCATCAACGGCGTGAATCCGTTCCTCACCCATTCGAATGCGATCGGCAATCGCGTGGTGTATGGCGGCAACGATCACGACGTCGCACTCGATGACGAAAACAACATCCACCTGGTGCAAGGCGGCGGCTCGGCGGAAGCGAACTACCGGTTCGACGACGGCTACAACCTGCGCTCGGTCAGTTCATATCGCTACTTCAACTACATACCCGAAGCCGCCGACACACTGAGCGTGCCCGTCTATGCGAATAGCGGCACGCAGTTCCTCGACCGCTCGTGGTCGCAGGACATCCGGCTCGATTCGCCGCACGGAAAATACTTCGACTTTGCCGTCGGCGCCACGTATATGGGCGAGAACGAAGCCACGCAGGCCTTCACGCGCTACGCCAACAGCAAGCTGCCGGGTGTCTATTACGGCAGCGCCGCTTACGACAATCTGGACATCATTCGCTACGGCACGCTGCACGACCAGGTCTGGTCCGGCTTTACACAAGGGACCTTTCACGTCACGCCGCGCTTCGACGTGACGACGGGCGTGCGCCTGACTTACGACGAGAAAGGTGGACAGTTCATCCGCTATAACAAGGCGCCGTTCAACTCGGGCTATCTGGTTCAGTACAACACGCTGCCGTCGGCGACGGTGGACTTCAAATACCTCATCACGCAGGACCTCAACACGTATCTCGCGCTGTCCTATGGCGAGAAGTCGGGTGGTCTGAACGTCTCCGCGGGCGCGGCGGCGAAGGCGGGGTACAACTCGCTCGTGATCGCCCCGGAGCGGGACAAGAGCGCGGAACTGGGCATCAAGGGGAGTGTTCTCGACGGCACGCTGACCGGCAAGGCCGATGTCTTTCTCACTTATGTGAACGCCTTCCAGACGCAAAGCTACGACCCGACGTCGCAGTCGACGTATCTGGTCAACGCTGGGACGTTCCGCTCGCGGGGCTTCGAAACGTCGCTGCAATATACGCCCGACGATCACCTGCTGCTGCAGGCGTCGGCCGTCTATAACGACGCACGCTATCTCAACTATCACCACGCGATCTGCCCGCCCGAAGTCACACTGGGATCCGCGGGCTCGACGGCGATCTGCGACCTGACCGGCAACCAGGTCTTCAACGCACCGAAGCTGACGTTCAATGCAACGGCACGCTACACCTGGCACACGCAGAGCGGTCTCACCTCGTTCGTCAGCGCGCGCTACTCCTATCGCACGTGGATGTACGGCACGGTCGACGATTCCGCGTTCACGCGCATTCCAGGCTACGGTCTCTTCGCGCTATCGGCGGGAACGGGCGGCAAATTCAGTCGCGGCAACTGGACGGCCTCGTTGTGGGTGAACAACCTCTTCAACAAAAACTACTACCTTCGCCTCGTCGAGAGCGACTACGGCTCGGTGCTGGGTTGGGTCGGAGAGCCGCGGACGATCGGCGGCACGTTGACGTACCAGTTCTGAGGCACGCATGAGCAGAGGATTCGACAGACGGACTTTCTTCAAGGTGGCGTCGCTTGCTTACGGCGCCGCCGCGAGTGCAACGGATGCGGCTCGGGCCGCAGTCGGGACAGTCGCCGGGACGGCGGGCAACGCCTCGCGCCACCCCGCTTCCCGCGACGATGCCGCACGCGTGCAGTGGCTCGACCAGCCGCCACCGGTCACGGGCTTTACCGGTGCGACGTGGGGCATCCCGTGGCCGCGCGGCACGGTTGCTGCCACCAGCACCTTCTCGTTGCGAAGCGACGCACGCCGGGTCGATCTGCAATCGTGGCCGCTTGCGTACTGGCCCGACGGCTCGCTGAAATGGAGCGCGCACGCGCTGGCGCCGCGCGGGTTCGACGCTTTGGACAACCGCGACGCGAGTGCCTCTTTCGTCGTCGAGCCCAATATGACGTCGGCCGATGTCGCGAACGGGCCAGCCCTTGTGCCGATCGCGCGACGGGTCGGCGACGCAATCGAGATCGATACCGGCTTGCTTCAAGGCACGATTCCCGTTGCCGGAGAGCGCGTATTCGTCAGCCTGACCCGCAACGGCGGGGCCGCCCTGCAGGATGGCCGGCTAGTGGTCCTGGCGGACGAGCGCGATCCGGCGCAGGCAGGCCGCGACGACGACGACAACGACAACGACAACGAAACCAGCCTGCCGGCTCGCCGGCGTTACCGCGGGCGGATCGATCGGGCGACGCTCGAACAAAATGGCCCGGCGCGCGCGCTCGTGAAGCTGGAAGGCACCCATTTCATCGAGAGCAGCAGCAATACGGGCGGTGCGACATTACTGCCCTTCGTACTGCGGCTGTATTTCTATCGCGACTCGGACGCCGTGCGACTCGTCCACAGTCTGGTCTACGACGCCGATCCGCGACGCACCTTCATTCGCGGCGTGGGCCTGCGATTCGGCAAACCGCTGCAGGGTGAGGCCCATGAACGTTTCGTGCGCTTCGTAGGCGATAACGGCGGCGTATTCGCCGAAGCGGTTCGCGGTCTGACGGGACTGCGCCGCACGCCAGGACACGCGGTAGAGTCGGCTCAATTCGAAGGCGAAGCCACACCGCCTGCCGACGCGCTAGGAAAGATTTTTGCAAGGGATCTGCGCTTCGTTCCCGCATGGGGCGACTACACCCTGTTGCAGTCGAATGCCGATGGATTCACCATCGACAAGCGCACGCAAGGCGGCTGCGGATGGGTACGCTCCGCCAACGGCACGCGTGCTTCCGGCACCGGGTATCTCGGTGCGCTCGATGGCGGTGTGGCTTTCGGCATTCGCCACTTCTGGCAGAGTCATCCCGGTCAGATCGACATTCGCAATGCGCACACGTCCAACGCCACCGTCACCCTGTGGCTGTGGGCACCCGATGCGCCAGCAATGGATCTGCGTCCTTACCACGACGGTATGGGCGAGACGACATATGCCTTGCAACGCGATGCGCTCGATATCACCTACGAAGACTACGAGCCGGGCTTCATGACACCGTATGGCGTGGCACGTACCAGCGAAATCGAATTGCAGTTGTTGCCCGCCACACCCTCGCATGCCGCGCTCGCGGCGATTGCGCAGCGCATCGAAACACCGCCGCGGCTGATCGCCTCGCGTGCGTGGATGTATCGCGCCGAGGCGTTCAGCCAGTACTGGCGCCCGGCCCATGAAGCCGCCGCACACGCGGCATCGAACGGCGTGTCGAACGCCGAACTCGGTCGCACCCAGCAGGGACTCGACTGGAACTATGACTTCTATCGAGGCCAGATCGAACAGCGCAAATGGTACGGCTTCTGGGATTTCGGCGACGTGATGCACACCTACGACAGCACACGTCATGTCTGGCGCTACGACGTCGGCGGATTTGCTTGGGACAATGGCGAACTGAGCACCGACATCTGGTTGTGGCACTACTGGCTGCAATCGGGCCGTGCCGACGCCTTCCATACCGCCGAGGCAATGACTCGCCACGGTAGCGAAGTGGACGTTCATCATATTGGCCCGTTCAGCCCGCTCGGCTCACGTCACGACGTCCAGCATTGGGGCGACAGTGCGAAGCAGTTGCGCGTCTCGACCGTCACGAATCACCGCTTCTATTACTACTTGACCGCCGACGAACGCGTGGGCGACCTGATGCATGCGCAAGCCGATGCGGTCGAACGCCTGCGCGACATCCTGCCTGGCCGCAAGATCGACGAGCCGTATCCCGCCGTGGATCGCGAGCATCATGCCACCGTCTCGTTCGGCACCGATTGGGGCGCGGTCGCCGCCGCCTGGCTCACCGAATGGGAGCGCACGCAATCTCAGGTGTATCGCGACAGGCTGGTGGCAAGCATGGAGTCGATTGCGGCCCAGCCGCATGGCTTTTTCACCGGCTATGGCGTGATGGATTTACGCACCGGCCGATTTGCGCCCGACATGAGCGGCGCGATGTCCGTGTCGCATCTGAGTGCGGTTTTCGGCTTGCCCGAAGTCTGCGGCGAACTGTTTCGCCTGCTCGACGTGCCGGCGTTTCGCGAGGCGTGGCTGCAATACTGCACGCTCTATTCCGCAAGTGCGGAGGAACAGCAGGCGGCGCTCGGCAAGCCGCTCGGCAAGCTGAATCTCAATCAGGGTCACGCGCGACTGCTGGCCTTCGCCGGCCACGAGACGGGCGACGCCGCATTGTGCCGGCGGGCGTGGCAGCAATTCTTTGCGGGACGCGCGGGCAGCACGTTCAGCGACTTCCACACCGAGCGCGTGCGGGTCCCGGACGTGCTCTACGATGTCGACGAAGCGCCCCGCGTGTCGACCAATTCGTCGGCTCAATGGGGCCTGGGCGCAATCGGATTGCTCGCGCTCGCGGTTGATAATGGTTGAGCGAGGAACACAACCGGCTCGGTTGCGCCGGTTGTACGCCTGGAATCCAAGGTGGTGATGCGCACAGGCGCGAGCGTGCGCGCCACCCTAACCTCGCCATGCGGTCAGGCGGCGCTCCGCCAGCAGCACAGCATGATTGAACGCGAGCCCGAGCAGCGCGAGCGTGATGATGCCCGCATACATTTTCGGAATCTCGAAGGTGAACTGCGAGTAGTTGACAAGGTAGCCCAGTCCCGCTTTTGCGCCGACCATTTCTGCCGCGATCAGCACGAGAATCGAGTAAGCCGCCGCGACCCGGATGCCCGTGAATACCGTGGGCACCGATGCCGGCAACACCACGCGGATAAACAGTTGTAATGAGCCGAGCCCCATCGAGCGTGCGGAGCGGATCAGCAGCGGATCGACGTTGCGCACACCGCTCACCGTGTTGAGCACCACCGGCCAGATGCACGAATAGACAACCATCGAGATCTTCGAGGTCTCGCCCATTCCCAGTATCAGCACGAAGACCGGCAGCAACGCGAGCGGCGCGGTATTGCGGAACAATTCCAGCAACGGGTTGAGCACTTCTTCGAGCTTCCGGTACCAGCCGATCACGAGACCCAACGGCACGCCGAGCGCCACGGCGATGACAAAACCGCCCAGCGCGCGCGTGGTGCTGGCCAGTAGATGCTGCTCCAGTTCGCCCGAGCGCAGCATGTCGAACAGTGCGGCGAGCACCGCCGAAAACGGCGGCAGAAAGGTCGCGTCGACCCATCCCGCCCGCGGCAGGCTCTCCCATAGCCCGCAAAAAATCACGATGGCGATGCTGCTCCGAAAAATTCGCGGAAAGGTGGCCGTAAGTGCGACAAACCGCGACGTCTCTGTCGCGCTCGCCGCTGCACGGGTTGCTGGGGCTGGTGGGGTCGGCGCGGCTCGCGTGCCTGCAGTGCTCATCTTCTGCTTCCTTTTCTACTGTCTTCTATCAGGCCGCCTGGGCCGCTTCTGGCCGGGGTACGGATTCGCGCCGGTAGGTCTGCGCCTCGGCGCGCGTATGCGTCAACGCCCAGATTTCATGGCGCAGCCGCACGAACTCCGGCTTCGAGCGCATGTCGTCCGAAAGGTCGCCGCGCTCCAGATGGACGTCGAGCGAATGCGCGATACGACCGGGCGCCGCCGCCATCACGAGCACGCGTTCGCCGAGATAGATCGCTTCGTCGATGGAATGCGTGATGAACACCACGGTGGTACCCGTGCGCTGCCAGAGCCGCAGCAGTTCATCCTGCAAGGTCTCGCGGGTCTGGGCATCGAGTGCGGCGAACGGCTCGTCCATCAGCAGCACTTCGGGCTCGAACGACAGCGCGCGCGCAATCGCGACGCGCTGCTTCATGCCGCCCGACAGTTCATGCGGATACCGGTTGCCGAATTCGCCCAGTCCGACCAGATCGAGACACGCGCGCGCCCTGTCGCGACGCTCCGCTCTGGCAACACCTTTGGCCGCCAGGCCGAACTCGACGTTGCCGAGCGCGGTTTTCCAGGGAAACAGCGCGTACTGCTGGAAGACGACGCCGCGATCGAGGCCCGGTCCTTCGACCGTCTTGCCGTTGATCGATATCTGGCCATCGTCCACCGTCGCCAGTCCGGCGATCAGATCGAGCAGAGTCGTCTTGCCGCAGCCGCTCGGTCCCACCAGCGTGATGAACTCGCCCGCACGGACGTCGAAAGAGACCTTCTCCAGCACGCTAAAATGCCCGCGCCGCTTCAGATCGAATCCTTTCGTGACGTCGCGCACGCCGATTGCCGCCCCCATATCGTCGACCTCGAAATTCGTCGCTTGCCGGCCTAGCGGGCCGCCACCGACTGGTTGAACGGATTGAACTGGTTGGAGTAGATCGCATCGGGCTTCACCTGATCGGGTTTCAGCACGCCGTTCTTCACGTACCAGTCGATATACGTCATGAAGTCCCCGGCATCGATCAGGCCACCCTTGCCGCCTACGCCCGCCGACTTCCAGTAGTTGACGATCGAGGTGTCTTCATTGCGGTGCCGCGCCTCGACGATCTTCCTGAGCCGTGCCACCACTTCGGCGCGCGGCGTGTTCTTCGCCCACTCGATCGCTCTCGCCGTGCCGTCGACGAACTTGCGCACCGTATTCGGGTTCTGCGCGATGAAGCGGTCGGTGAACAGATAGCTCGCATAGCCGAACGAGCCGAACAGTTGATAGTCGGTGGTCAGCAGGGTCGCCCCGCCGGTCGCGACCAGCTTGTCCTTGATGATGTCTTCGAGGAACACCGCATCGAGCTGCTTCTGCTTGAGCAACTGCGCGAGGTTCACCGGCGGCGCCGCGACGAACACCACCTTGTCGATGTCGTCTTTCGACAAGCCCGCTTTCTCGAGATACGCGGTCACCAGGTATTGCTCGTAGGCGCCCGGCGTATTCACGCCGACTCGCCGGCCGATCAGATCGCGCGCACCGTGAATCGGGCTGCCTTGCAGCACGAAGAGTCCACCGTTGGTTTCCCTGTCGGTGCCGATATAGGAGATCACCGCCTTCACGGGCGCATGCGCCGCGACCAGTTTCACGATCGAGCCGTTGAATGCGCCGCCGAAATCGACGTCGCCAGTGACTGCCGCCTGAATGTCCTGCGGCCCGCTGATCGTGTTGCCCACCCATTTGAGCTTTAGCGGCGCCAGATAACCGAGGTCTTCGGCGAGTTCCGGATACAGCACTTTGCTCGCCCAGCCCTGATAGCGTAATTCGGTTTTCTCAGGCGTTTGTGCCAGCGCGGACGTGGCGCCGGACAGGAAAACTGTGGCCAGCGCCGACACCAGCAGTCCCCTGCCGATGCGTTGCCGCCACGAACGTACGCTTTGCTTCATGCTTCGATCTCCTCGGTGGATCAGGCGCAGGGGCAGGATCAGGGGCAGGGTCATGACAGCTTCCGTATGCGGCTCAGAACACACCGTCGTGTTCGAGCGTGACGCGGTGAATGCGACGGCGCGCCGAACCATAATCGCGCGCGGCGTAGTGCTGGACCTGACGGTTGTCCCAGATCGCGACGTCACCTGCGCGCCATTCGAAACGGGCCTGCACTTCGGGCGTCTTGATCAGGTCGTACAGGTAGTTCAGGAGGCTCTGGCTGGCCGTCTTCGACACGCCGAGCAGGTGGCTGGTATGGCCTTCGTTGACGAACACCAGCTTGCGGCCGTTTTCCGGGTGGGTCTTGATGACCGGCACCTCGATGGGCGGATACTTGGCCGATGCGTCGCGCACTCGCGCAAGACCGGCCGCCACGCTCTGTTCGCTGGTGCCTTCGGGAATGTCGTAGCCGCTCAGCAGATCGGCCAGCGCCTGCTTTTTGGGTGAGGCGAGGAAGGTGTTCACCGCCGTCAGCTTCTCGAAGTAGCGGGCCAGATCGGGATCCAGCAGGTCGTAGACTGCCGTCGACGAGGTCCAGATCGTGTCGCCGCCGCCCCCTTCTGGAATCTCCTGTGCGTGGAGGACCGTGGCCTTGGGTGGCTGGTGCTGCCACGAAACGTCGACGTGCCAGTTGTCGGTGCCACCGGACTGGGTTTTTTCGCTATGCGCGATGACCTCGATTTCAGGAAATCCGGTGACGGCCGGCAGATAGACATTCTTGCGCACCGGCGTGCCGAACACGCGCGCGAGCGCCACGTGCTGCTCGGGCGTAAGCGTCTGCTCGCGAAAAAAGATCACGCCGTGATCGACGAGTGCCTGCCTCACGACCTGTTGATTGTCTTCGCTCAATGGCTGAGACAAATCTACGTTTTCGATCACGGCGCCAATCAACGGCTTGTAGCGACGCACACGAAGCGGCTGGTGAGCGGCGGACTGTTGCGACTGATGTTCGAGCACGGTACTCATGACTTTCTCCTTGAGGTCGAAAAGCGAGACTCATGAAAACAGTCGGCAGACCACCTCGACAACCAAGAAATAGCTGCATGCTTATGTGCCCGAAAAAGATTCGATTAGTCCGCGATCCATCGAAAGTTCCCGATGCACGAGGCGATTTGGTTCGAACGAAAAGTTATTTCGGACGACGTCGTTTTTCGCCTACGGTCGAAGGCTCCGGTCGATCGCGGATCGCTCGCTAAGGCTGGATGCTCAAGTCGGCGAAATTGCCTCTCAATCCCTCGCCGGTCGGCGCGTAGTTTTTCACCTTCTTCGACACGATGGTGATATTCGGATTCGCGCCAAACTCAATCGACGGAATATCGTCATGGACGATCTGCTGGAACTGGATGAACAACTGGCGGCGCTTTGCCTCGTCGGTCTCGACCGATGCCGCTTCCAGCAGGCGATCCACTTCCGGATTCGAATAGTGCGCCGCATTGGAGAACGGCAGCCCGATCTTGAAGTTCTTCGACCAGAACACGCGCTGCACGCCGACCGTCGGATCGAATACGTTCGCGAGCGCTTCGAGCGTGATGTCGAAAGCCCGGTCCGTATAAGCCTTCTTCACATAGGTCGCAAAATCGTAGCTCTCGATCTCGGCGTCGATGCCGATACGCGCCAGCGACTGCCGCACGAAATCCGCGGCGCGCGGGTCCTGGAACGGGTTGAACAGCAGCCGCAGCTTGAACCGCTTGCCGTCCGCGCCCCGCTTCAGGCCGGCGGCATCGAGCGCGGCATTGGCCGCCGCAATGTCATACGGGAAGTAATGAATGTCCGCATCGTGATACTTCGTATTGGCCACGCCGATCGCCGCCGCCGACACCGTGCCGTAGCCATACCAGACCACACGGTTCAAGGCGTTGACGTCCACCGCCTGCGAGATCGCCTTGCGAACGGCCTTGTCCTTCAGAACAGGCGTATCCAGATTGAAGATCAGTTGCTGATGGTTGCTGACATAAGGCCAGTTGGTCGTATCGACGTTGAAGGCGGGCAGCGCCGCGAAGCGCTTCACATCGGATAACGGAATCGCCTGATCGGCCAGATTCGCCGCGCCCGATTCGAGCGCCGCCGCCCGCGCCGCGGCGTCGGGCAGAAACCGCACGATGATCTTGTCGACGTACGGCTTGGGTTTGTCCCAGTAGTCCGGATTGCGTTCGAGAAGAATGTAGCTGCCGTGAACGAACGATTTGAAAACGAACGGCCCCGTGCCAACGGGTGCGCTGTTATGCGGATTGGCGACGATATCCGTTCCCTCGTACAGATGCTTCGGGATAATCGGCGATTCCGAGCCGGACAATGCGGTCAGCAGAAACGGTGCGGGCTTCGACAGTTCGATGATGGCCGTGTAATCGTCCGGGGTCTTCACGTCGGTGACGTTCGCGAACGTGCTGCGGCCGCGCGGATGCACCTGCTTGAGCGTCAGAATGGAAAACGCGACGTCGGCGGACGTGAACGGCTTGCCATCGTGCCATCTGACGCCGTGGCGCAACGTGAAGCGATACTGCAGGCCATCCTTGCTGACGCTCCATGCGCTTGCGAGCAACGGCTCGGGATTCAGGTCCTTGTCGTAAGTCAGCAGACCTTCGACTACCTTGGGCCCGATCTCCGCGTTACCGCCGGCGGTGGTCGTCAAGGGGACGATGGAGGCCGGCTCGGGCGCGACCAGCCACGTCAGGGTGCCGCCGTGAGCCGGCTCGGCCGCAACGGCTGCCGCAGGTGCCGTAACGGCAGCACTTAGCGTCAGCGCGAACAATGCGGTGTACAGGGTGCTGCGCAATCCATTCGACGATCCCATCGCTATCCTCTTTATTGTTTGAACGTCGGATAGTAAGGCGCGCCGAATGGGACGGAAAGCAAGCAAACGTCATTAGCTTTGCATCCGTCGAGCGCGGATTCGCGTAGGCCGGGACGAAAAGCGCCGGTCTGCTGCGATTGGAAAGCAGAATTGCTTGGTTTGATTCCGCGCACCCGCGTGCTCTACTAGAACGTTGCGGACCGTCGGGGGAAGCCCGGACTTCGTGCCGGTCGAGCCCGCGCTATTCACGTTACCCGGCACGGATAATCACTGTGACTGACTCCTCCACCGCTTCACAGCACGCTTCACAGCCCGCTTCACGGCGCGCTTCACAGCCCGCTTCGAAGCAAGACTCGCAGCACGCTTCGCAGCCGGCATCAGGACCTGCCACACCGTTCGTACCGGTTCGCTCTCCCGTCATGCTGCCCGACAGTCCGGTTGCGCGCGCTTTCGAGCAACCACTGCTGCTCGGCCTGTTCCTGCCGATCCAGGCCGGCGGCTGGAGCGCCTCGACACTGCCGCGCACGACCAACTGGGATTTCGATTACAACCTCGCGCTGGTGCAGAAGGCCGAGGCGCTCGGTTTCGACTTGGTGTTCGCGCTGTCGCAGTGGCTACCTAAAGGCGGATACGGCGGTGTGTTCAACGGCGAGGCCCTCGACTCGTTCATGTCGCTGGCCGCAATGACCGCGTGCACCGAGCGGATCATCCTCGTCGCCACCAGCCATGTACTTTACGGTCCCTGGCATCCGCTCCATTTCGCCAAGTTCTGCGCGACGCTGGATCATGTGTCGAAGGGACGCTGGGGTATCAACGTCGTCACCGGCCACCGTGCGATCGAGCATGAGATGTTCGGCTGGCATCGCATCGAACACGACCGGCGCTACGAACTGGCCGCGGAATTTCTCGACGCGGTCCAGCAATTGTGGGCCCAGCCCGAGAACTTCAGCTTCGCGCCGGCATTGTCCGGCTGGAAACTCGATCAGGCATTCGTCACGCCGAAGCCGAAATTCGGCCGTCCCCTGCTCGTCAACGCAACCGGTTCCGATGCCGGCATCGACTTCGCCGCGCGTTACTCGGACATCGTGTTCGTCACCAGTCCCGCCGGCTCCGAAGTCGAAGCGGCACTTACCGCGTTGCCCGCGCATACCGCGCGTGTAAAAGCGACGGCCGCGAAATATGGACGCAAGGTCCGCACGCTGCTCAATCCGATGGTGATCTGCCGCGAGACCGAAGCAGAAGCGCACGCCTATCGTGACGCCATCGTCGCACACGCCGACGAAGGCAGCTTCCAGCGTTTCGATAGCGACGCGCACGCGTGGCGCGGCAACGCCGAACAGCGCAGTCTAGCCGCCTCGCGCGCAGTGGGCGGCAATATTTCGATGGTTGGCTCGCCCGAGCAGATTGCCGACTACATCGTGAGATTGCATCGGGCCGGCATCGACGGCGTGCAGTTGAGCTTCTACGACTTCGAGCCGGACCTCGCTTTCTTCGGCGAACGCGTGCTGCCGTTATTGCGCGAGGCAGGCCTCAGGTACTGACCACGCTCAGGCCGCGCGCGAGTCGACCGGGCGGCCCGGAATCGCCGCGAGCAGCGAGCGCGTATAAGGATGTTGCGGCGCCCGCCAGATCTCGTGATGATGTCCGCTCTCGACGATCCGCCCCGCCTGCATCACGTGCACGCGATCGGCGATATAGCGCACGACCGAAAGGTCGTGGGAGATGAACAGGTACGCGAGTCCCAGTTCGTTTTTCAGGTCCACGAGCAGATTGAGAATCTGCGCCTGGATCGACACGTCGAGTGCGGACACCGGCTCGTCGCAGATCAGCAGGTCCGGTTCGAGCACCAGCGCTCGCGCGATACCGATGCGTTGACGCTGTCCGCCGGAAAACTCGTGCGGAAAGCGGGCAAGCGCGGAACGCGGCAAACCGACCCGGTCGAGCATCGCGACGATCCGTGCGCGGCGTTGCTGGGCATTGCCGACCCCGTTGACCACCAGCACGGTGTCCAGAATGTCCGCCACCGTACGGCGCGGGTTCAGCGACGCATACGGGTCCTGAAACACCATCTGCACATGCCGCCGCAAGGGTCGCAATGCGCGCTCGGACAGTGGCGCGAGGTCGGTGCCGCGCAGCAGGATGGCCCCGCTCGACGCGGGCACGAGCCGCAGAATCGCCTTGGACAGTGTCGATTTTCCACAACCCGATTCACCGACGAGGCCAACCGTTTCTCCGCGGGCAATCTGCAGCGACACGCCGTCGACGGCACGCAGAATGGATTTTCCATGCCGCTGCGGATAATCGATCCGCAGGTCCCGCAGTTCCAGTAGCGGCGTGCCGGCCTTCGACGTCACGCCGTCCGGCGTGCCGGTGCCCGACACCGGATCGCCACGGCGCGGCCCGGTATCGGCCACGCCCTGAGCGGTGCGCGCCGAGCGCGGTAGCACCGCAAACGTCGGCTGCCCATCGGCGTCGATTCCGTGGCGGATCTCCGGCAACTTCCAGTTGCGATAGTGCAGATGGTCGGCAAGATTCAGCGACGCGCCGAGCAGGCCGCGCGTGTACGCATGCCGAGGTGCGCTGAAGAGTTGAGCAACCGGCGCTTCCTCGACCTTTTCGCCGGCCAGCATCACCGCCACCCTGTCCGCGTGTTTCGCGACGATGCTGAGGTCGTGCGTGATCAGCAGCAACGACATCGACAGTTCGTGCCGCAAGCCGTCCAGCAGTTCGAGAATGTGCGCCTGGATCGTAACGTCGAGCGCCGTGGTGGGCTCGTCCGCAATCAGCAGACGCGGCCGGCAGGCTACCGCCATCGCGATCATCACGCGTTGCCGCTGACCGCCCGACAGTTCGTGCGGGTAGTCGAACGCGCGCCGCTGCGGCTCGGGAATCTGCACGAGCGCCAGCAGTTCGACCGCACGCTGCCAGGCGACGCTGCGGGTGAGGCGCTCATGCTGCCGCAACGTCTCGACAATCTGTGCGCCGACCGACAGCACCGGATTGAGCGAGGTCATCGGCTCCTGGAAAATCATCGAAATCTGTTTGCCGCGAATCTCGCGAATCTCCCGTGCCGGCAGATCGAGCAGTTCGTGACCGTCGAAACGCAGGCTGCCGCTGACCCGACCGGGCGACGGCACGAGGCGCATCAACGACAGCGCCGTCGCGGATTTTCCGCAGCCTGATTCGCCGACCAGCGCAAGCGTCTCGCCCGGTGCGACGTCGAAGCTCAGTCCTCGCACTGCCTCGTGCGCACCGAAACGTACGCGCAGATCGCGTACTTCAAGCAGATTGGCCACAGTCCATCCTCGAATAGCAGGTCAGGCGCGCTCGCGCAGCCGGGGATTGAGCGCGTCGTTCAGGCCGTCGCCGAGCAAATTCAGCGCGAGCACGGCGAGCACGATCGCGGCGCCGGGCACCGCGGTCAAATACCACGCCGTGCGCAGCGAATCGCGCCCGGTGCCGATCATGCCGCCCCAGCTCACCACGTTCGGGTCGCCCATGCCGAGAAACGACAGGGACGACTCGATCAGAATCGCGCTCGCCACCATCACCGAAGCGGTCACGATCACCGGTGGCAACGCGTTCGGCAGAATCTCGCCGAAGATGATGCGCGCATTGCCGAAGCCCTGGCTGCGCGCGGCGAGCACGAAGTCCGCCTGGCGCAGCGACCGGAACTCCGCCCGCACGATGCGCGCGACCGTGGGCCACGAAGCAATGCCAATGGCGAGCGCGATGGTCGTGACACTCGGCCGGCCAATCGCGACGAGCACGATCACCAGCAGGAACGACGGCACCGTTTGAAAGAGCTCGGTCACCCGCACCAGCGCATCGTCGATCACCCCGCCGAAGAAACCGCCGGTCGCGCCGACCAGCGTGCCGATGACGAGGCCGATGCCGGCCGAGGTCGCGCCGATCAGCAGCGAGACACGCGTGCCGTGCGCGATGCCCGCGCTCACGTCGCGTCCGAGCGAGTCGGTGCCGAGCCAGTATTGCGGGTCCGTGCCAGGCCACTCGAACGGCGCGGCCACCATGTCCAGCGGATCGCCGGGAAACAGGTGCCCCGCCGTCAGCGCGAGCACGATAAATGTCGCGAGCAGCACGAGCCCCGCGACGGCCGATGGATTGCTCAACAGGGCCCGCCAGACGCCCCAACCTGCCGCGACGCCGGCCGGCCGCTCCGGGCCGGGGTCGGGGTCGAGGGCCGGGTCGAGGTCCGCATCCTCACCGCCGTCGAGTCCAATCGCCTGGCGGCGGCGTGAGCCGAACAGCGTGCCCGCCAACTGGCGCCGCCATGACGAGCCCGCGGCGGCGGAGCGCCTCGCGCCCAGTTCCGAAGAGTCGGAGGAAGCCATGTCATCCTTCCTGATTGAATGCAATACGCGCCGCGACGATTACGCCACGCGCGGATCGAGCCACGCCTGCAGCAGATCGACCAGTACGTTGGCAACGATCACGAGCAGCGAGGACAGCAGCAGCACGCCGAGCAGAACGCTGAAATCGCGCGCCATCACCGCGTCGAGTGCGAGACGGCCGAGGCCGGGCCAACTGAACACCGTCTCCGTGACCGCCGCGCCGCCTAGCAAGGTACCGAAATGAATGCCGACCATCGTCGTGAGCGGCATCAATGCATTGCGCAGCACGTGGCGCACCGTGACCCGCCACGGATGCAGCCCCTTCGCGTACGCCGTGCGCACGAAGTCCTGCCGCTGCACTTCCAGCATTGCGGCGCGGGTCAGGCGTGCATAGATCGCCACGAAAAAGCTCGCCAGCGTCGCGGCCGGCAGCAGAACATGGCGCAGCGCATCCGCAAAATAGGCGAAGCCGTGCAATTGCGCACCGAGCGTGATGTTGCCGCCGCTCGGCAACCAGCCCAGGTGCACCGAGAACAGCACGATCGCAAGCAGGCCGATCCAGAAACCCGGCGTCGAATACAGCAGCAGCGCCAGCACGGACAGCACGCGGTCCGGCCACCTGCCGGCCCAATGCGCCATCACCGCACCGAGCAGCACGCCCGTGACGATCGCGAACGACAAGGCCACGCCCATCAGCAACAACGTGTTGGGCAGGCGCGAGAGGATCAGTTGCATCACCGGCATGTCGTAGCGCGGCGAGTAGCCGAGACTGAAATGCGCGAGATGCGCGAGATACGACCACAACTGGTGCAGCACCGGCTGGTCGAGACCGAACTTCGCGCGCAGCACCTGCATGGTTTCGACAGTGGCCGAGCCGGACTCGCCGGCCAGCACGTCGGCGGCGTCACCCGGCATCAGCTTGAGCAGGAAGAAGTTCAGGATTACGATCCCGACCGCCGTGGGCAGCGCCTGCCATGCGGTACGCCGCGCAATCGCGGCAAAACGCAAACCTCGACTCATCGTCTCGCTCCCGTCATGCGCTCAGGTAGACATCCGCGAGATTGCCTTCGAGGCCTTGCGCGGACACGGTGTGGTTGCGAACCCGCCGGTTCGCGAGCGTGACCATTCGCGGCGCGACCAGGTTGAGAATCGGCAGATCCCGATAGACGATCTGCTGGAACTGCTGATACAGCGCAACGCGTCTGGCCTCGTCGGTTTCCACCGAAGCGCTTTCGAGCAGACGGTCCACTTCCGGGTTGCTGTAAAGCGGCGCGTTCGAAAACGGCACGCCGGGGCGGATGTTCTTCGACCAGTACAGACGCTGCACGCCCACGCTCGGATCGAACAGCGTATTCACGCCGATGCTCGTGAAGTCGAACTGGCGATCGGCGTACACACGCTTCAGGAACGCGGGCAAATCCTGCGAGCGCACCGTGACGTCGATGCCGATGCGCGCCAGCGCCGACTTCACGTACTGTGCCTGGCGCAGATACATATCGCCATACGGCAGATAATCGTGCGTCAGACGCAAGCGCACGCCGCCGTCCTTGCGCGGGTAGCCGGCCGCATCGAGCAGTTTCTCCGCTGCGCCGTTATCGAACGCGTAAGGCGCAAGCTTCGCGTCGTGATACGGCGAGCCGGGCGTGATCGGGGTGGGCGACAGGTCCGCGTAGCCATACGCAACCGTGCGCTGCACGACCTGTGGATCGATTGCATGCGCGATCGCCTGGCGCACCCGCAAGTCCTTCAGAGCCGGATGATCGAGATTGAAGTCGATCTCCGACAGCGGTTCCAGGAAGCGGTAGCCGCGCGTTTCGACCGCCAGTTGCGGCAGTTGGGTGAGACGCGGCAGATCGGTGAGTGGAACCGGATTCTCGCCGCCCAGATCGAGCGCGCCGGTTTCGAATGCGGCGGAGCGCGCCGCCGCGTCGGGAATCACCTTGAAGACGAGGCCGTCGATATACGGCTTGCCCGCGTCCCAGTAGTCCGGATTACGTTCGTAGACGATATTCGCGCCACGAGTCCACGATTTGAAGCGGAACGGACCGGTGCCGACCGGCGCGTTGTTGTGCGGATTCGACAGCGGATCGCCCTGCGCATACAGGTGTTTCGGCACGATCGGCGATTCTCCCGCCGACAGCGCCTTCAGCAGATAGGGCGCGGGCTTCGACAGTTCGATCACGGCCGTGCGTCCATCCGGCGTCGCCACCGCGGTGACATTCGAGAACGTGCTGCGCCCGCGCGGATGCACCGACTTCAGCAGATCGATCGAGAACGCGACGTCGGCCGACGTGAACGGCTGGCCATCGTGCCACTTCACGTTTTGCCGCAGCGTGAACGTGTATTTCAGCCCATCGGGACTGACGCTCCACGCGGTCGCCAGTTGCGGCTTCGGGCGCAGATCGAAGTCGTAGGCGAGCAGCCCTTCGAGTACCTTGGAACTGGCGACGAGCGCGGGCCCGGTAGTCTGAAAAATCGACACGAGAACCGGCGGCTCGGGATTGATCAGCATGTTCAACGTGCCGCCGCGCTTCGGTGTGTCAGCGCCCACTCCCTGTGCCAGCGCCAGGCCCGGCGTGCCCGCCGCGGCCAGTGCCGCACCGGCGGCCGCCGATGAGAGAAGGAAGCTGCGTCGATTCAGCCGTGTCATGTGCCTCCAGTCCCCGCTGCGAAAGTCGGAAAACCGGCCTCTCCGGCCGGATGAATAACGGAATGTTCGTGATGCCGGCCATGCCACCGCCGCAGCATCTACGATAAAACCGCAGCCGCAGCAAACGAACCAATCGTTATGTATATGCAAAGCACGGGGTGAAGGAAGGCGTGCGAACGATGCCGCCGTATTCGACGAAGCCGGCCGGTTGCGCAGGTGGCCGGCAATCGGCTGCGCGGGACATGATTTGCTCCAATCTTTAATAGGCGCTCACAGGAATCCAAAGATGGATTTATTTGTTCACGTTAATGCGCGATCTCGGTAACGTCGCTTTTCTTTCGATAACGCGGCGGTTCAATAGAGCGATATGGAAAAGCAGGGTTTTATCGCAGTATGTAATGGTAATGAAATTACCACCCGAATAATCGGCGTGGCGCTCAGGCGCTGCTCGAGATACAGCCATTGGAGCGACGTATGTCCGCGGATCTAGCCACACGCACGAGCCGGGTGCCGCCACGTCCGGCCCAGTACGGTAGACGCGAACAGAACCCGCTGCGCCGTTATGCCGGCCTGGCGGCGGTCGTTCTGCTGCACGTGCTGCTGGTCTGGGCACTGGTCGAGGGCCTCGCCAACAAGGTCGTGCAGATCGTCCAGAAGCCGATCGAGACGAGAATTTTCGAGCCGGTCGTCCCGCCGCCTCCGCCGCCGCCCGTGCCGATCGTGAAAGCGGCGCCGCCGAAGGTCAAGGCGCCTGCGCCGCCGTTCGTGCCGCGACCCGAGGTCAAGGTGAGCCCGCCGCCGGTCGCACCGACCATCACGCACCAGGAGGTGCCGACACCGACGCCGGTCGCGCCCCCGCCCGCACCTGCACCCGCGCCCGCTCCTGTCGCTGCGCCGGCAGCGGCCGCGCCGGTCAGTCACGTGGTGGGCGTGGTGTGCCCGAACTCCGAAGAGGTGCGCCGCTCGGTGGGTTACCCGCAGGAAGCCCAGGACAACGACATTACCGGCGACGTGACGATCTCGTTCGTCGTCGATCCGCAGGGGCATGTGACCGACGAGAAAGTGGAGCGATCCGCCGACCCGATTCTCGATCACGCGGCGTTCAACGCGGTGAAGAAATTCAACTGTATTTCGCAGGGGCAGCCGGTGCGCGTGCAGGTGCCGTTCTCGTTCAATCTGAACTGAGCCGAACTGAACCGCTGAGCGGACTCGCGCCACGCTCGCCCTGAAAACTGAAACAAGCAGCAGCCCAACACTCCGACATCCATGAATGCAACATCGGGAGCCTGTATGAAGAAGCGTCCTTTCCTTGCCGCTGCGGCGGCCAGTCTGCTGATTTCGGCCACTAGCGCCGGTTTCGCCGTCGTGCCGCAAGCCGCGTGGGCGCAGGCGGGTCAATCCGCCGGCAGCGGTGCCGGCGCGGCCACGGCCGGCGTAGCGTCGTCCCCAGCGGCCCAGTCGACTCAGTCGGCCCAGTCGGCCCAGTCGGCCCAGTCGGCCCAGTCGGCCCAGTCGGCCAGCTCGCAGGATCAGCCCGTGCCGCCGCCGCTCCCGGCCACCACCGCCGAAGTGACGAACCCCTACGGGCTTGGCGCGTTATGGGCGAACGGCGACTTCGTTGCGCGTTTCGTGCTGATCCTGCTCGTGCTGATGTCGATGGGCAGCTGGTACATCATGATCACCAAGTTCGTCGAGCAACTGCGCGCCAACCGCCGCGCGACCAGCGCCGACGAACAGCTATGGAGCGCGCCCTCGCTCGCCCAGGGCGCCCAGCAGCTCGACGAGAACTCGCCGTTCCGCTTCATCGCCCAGGCCGGTATCGACGCCGGCGCGCATCACGAAGAAGCCTTGCTCGAAGCCGTGGATCGCAATACGTGGATCGACGTGTCCATCGAACGCGCCATCACCAGCGTGTCGAACCGGTTACAGGACGGTCTGGCGTTTCTCGGCACGGTCGGTTCGACGGCGCCGTTCGTCGGCCTGTTCGGCACGGTGTGGGGCATTTATCACGCGCTGACCGCGATCGGTATCGCCGGGCAGGCGTCCATCGACAAGGTGGCGGGCCCGGTGGGCGAAGCGCTCATCATGACGGCGATCGGTCTGGCCGTCGCGGTGCCCGCGGTGCTCGGCTACAACTTCCTCGTGCGTCGCAACAAGTCGGTGATGGAGCGCGTGCGGGCGTTCGGCGCGCAATTGCATACGGTGCTCCTGCCGGGCGCGAAGCGTCACGTGCGCGCCGTGGCGAACGCCAGCTAGGCGCCCCCTCGCCCACGCGGAGTAACAGGCTATGGCCATCAATGTCGGTAAAGCCGGACGGGACGGCAACGAAGACGAGATCATCGCGTCCATCAACACCACGCCGCTCGTCGACGTGATGCTGGTGCTGCTGATCATCTTCCTGATTACGATCCCGGTCGTCACGCACACGGTGCCGGTGCAGTTGCCACAGCAAACCGTGAGTCCCTTGCAGACCAAACCGGACAGTGTCGAGATCGCAGTGAACAAGGACGGCAACGTGTTCTGGAACGAGCGGCTGGTCGATGCGCCGACGCTGCTGGCGCGGCTGAAAAC
>NZ_CAAJGK010000119.1 GCF_900996245.1 Paraburkholderia sp. BCC1886
GCTGCCGGGCGACGAGCTGGCCAGCAGGCTCGCGAACAGGATCTCGTCGGTGCGCAGCCCGCGCCGCTTGGTGCAGGGCCCGAGCACGGCGAGCGCGCCGGTCTCGAAGGCTTCCAGCACCACGGGGTGGATGTAGCTGCTCCGGCACACGGCCGGCGTGTTGTGCAGCAGCGCCGCCACCTCGCGCACCGTGGCGACGATCTGCTTGCGCGCCTGCCGCGCATCGAGCCAGGCGGCGCGCCGCAGCAGGGCCAGCGCGTTGACGCTGCCGGCCCAGGTCCGGTAGTCCTTGGCGCTGAAGTCGGCGCCGCCCGCCTCGCGCAGGTAGTCGTTGATCTCGGCCGGGCCGATCGCGTGCCGCGCGCCCTCGGCGTCGAGATACTGGAACAGGTGCCGCCCCGGCAGCTTCGCGCAGGCGCGCACGATCGGCAGCACCCGCGCGTCGTCGATCCGCACGTCGTGCTCGA
>NZ_CAAJGK010000120.1 GCF_900996245.1 Paraburkholderia sp. BCC1886
CCGCCGCCAGCGAGGCGCAGCGCGCCTGGCGCCTGTTGCCGGCCGCCTCGCGCGCCGAGCTGCTGCGCAAGTTCGCCGACGCGATCACCGAACGCGCGCCCCGGATCGGCGCCGCGCTCGCGCTCGAATCGGGCAAGAGCCTCGAGGACGCGACCAACGAGGCGCGCTACGCCGCCGAGATCACGCGCTATCACGCCGAGTGGGCGCGCCGCATCGAAGGCGAGACCATCCCCAGCGATTCGCCGAACGAGAACCTGTTCCTGCACCGCGAGCCGATCGGCGTGGTGGCGGCCCTGATCCCGTTCAACTATCCGATCTACACGCTGATGCGCAAGATCGCGCCGGCCCTGATCGCCGGCAACGCGGTGGTGGTGCGCCCCAGCAACCACACGCCGTGCTCGGCCTTCGAGGTCGCGCGCGCGGCCCACGCTGCCGGCCTGCCCGCCGGCCTGGTCAACATCCTG
>NZ_CAAJGK010000121.1 GCF_900996245.1 Paraburkholderia sp. BCC1886
GCGCGCGCAGGCGGTGGCCAGCGTATTCGTCGGGCTGACCATCTCGACCATGCTCGGCGTGCCGATGGTGGCGGCGATGGGCTCATGGCTGGGCTTGCGCGCTGCCTTCGCGAACATGGGGTCGATCGTCGCGCTGACCGCCGTGCTGGTTCCCGGCGCGTTCTGGTTCACCGCGCACTACGCGGTGGCGGGTTCGATCAACCTACTGCTGGTGGACACCGTGATGGCGCTCGGCGCGATCCTGCAGACGCGCCTGATGGACGTGGCCGGCGACGCGCAGACACTGGCCGCCGCGCTCAACCATTCCGCCTTCAATATCGCCAACGCGCTGGGCGCCTGGCTCGGCGGCCTCGCCATCGACGCCGGCATGGGCTGGTCCTCGACGGGCTGGGTCGGCGCGCTGCTGGCGATCTGCGGGCTGGCCGTGCATCACTGGGCGGTGGTCGACATGCGCCGGC
>NZ_CAAJGK010000122.1 GCF_900996245.1 Paraburkholderia sp. BCC1886
ACCTGGCGCTGGAGCTGCCGCGCATCGACAAGCGCCGCACCGGCCGCGCCTATCGCTATTGCTACGCGGTCGAGCAGCCGAGCCTGGACGAGATGCGCGGCATCGTTCGCCTCGATGTCCTCACCGGCGAGGTGATGCGCCACGCGGTGCCGCCCGGCGACCAGAACAGCGAACCGGTGTTCGTGCCGCTCGCGGGATCGAGCGAGGACGACGACGGCTGGGTGCTCGCCTGCGTGTACCGCGCGGCCACCGACACCAGCGACGTGGTGGTGCTCGACGCGCGCCGGCTCGATGCCGAGCCGGTGGCGACCGTGCATCTGCCGGTGCGGATCCCGGCGGGCTTTCACGGCGCCTGGCTGCCGCGCGACTGAAGCCGCGGCGCCGCGCAAGCAAAAAAGGCACCTCGGGCGGCGTGCTTGCACACATCGCCCGAGGTGCCTGTCATCCGGCCATTCA
>NZ_CAAJGK010000123.1 GCF_900996245.1 Paraburkholderia sp. BCC1886
AACGGGAAACTCAGCTTCGCGGGCAGCGGCACCTTGACCCTGGCGGGCAACAACAGCTACGGCGGCGGCACCCAGGTGACGGGCGGCACGCTGGCGGCGGCGGCGCCGAACGCATTCGGCCGCGGCGACGTCTACCTGGGCGCGGGCACGGTGGCGATCGCGGCGCCGTCGCGCGCGGCCATTGCCGGCAGGTTCACGCAACTGGCGGGCAGCACGCTGGAACTCGATCGCGGCGCGGGCGACGCCGGCCGCGTCGCGGTGGCGGGCCCGGTCGCGATCGCCGGCGCCACGCTGCACGTGAAATTCACGCAAGGCTACGCCCCCAAGCCGGGCGATACGGTCAGCCTGATCGACAGCGGCAGCTTCGCGGGGCGCTTCGATGCCGTGGTGGTCGACGGCTACAAGGCGACGCCCCTGTACAGCGCCTCCGGCGTGCAGGTCCGCATCGACGGCTGA
>NZ_CAAJGK010000124.1 GCF_900996245.1 Paraburkholderia sp. BCC1886
CTGCTTCGGGCTGGCGGCCACGGGCATCGCCTACCTGGCGATCATGCCCGTCTACGTGCTGTTCAACCTGTTCATGCCGGCCTTGCAGGGGCTCATGACGCGGCGCGTCGGGGAGCTGGAGCAGGGGCAGTTGCAGGGGGCCCTGCAGGCCTTCTCGGGGCTCGCGGCGATCATCGGGCCGCTGGTCTACGGCGCGGCCTTCTCCTGGTCGATCGGCACGCAACCGGCGCGGCCGATGCCGGGTTTGGCCTACTACATCGCGGCGCTGCTGATGGCGGGCGCCTGGCTGCTGGGCTGGCGCGTCGCGCGGCCGGTCGCGGAGGACGCGGCGCGGGCCGCCGAGGCGGTCGCGCGCTAGCTCGCACAACCCCCTCGCCGATGCCGTATCAAGCTCGCGCCGATCTCACGGCGACGACGAGCCGATGGTCCCGGTCGCCGGCGCGAGCGCCGCGGCCG
>NZ_CAAJGK010000125.1 GCF_900996245.1 Paraburkholderia sp. BCC1886
GATTCCTTCGGAAACTGGCGTTTCACGCCGGACCAGGATCACCCCCTGTCCGAGGGCGCGCATGCGCTGACCGCGCAGTCGAAAGATGCGCAAGGCGCCGAAGGAGAGGTTTCCGAGCCGTATCTCGTCAAGGTCGATACGACCGCCCCCGAGGCGCCGTCGATCGTCGACGTGATCGACGATGTCGGCACGGTGACCGGATCGATCGCCCGGGATGAAACGACCGACGATACACGGCCGACGCTGAAGGGCACCGCGGAGCCGGGCAGCATCGTGTTTGTCGAGGATCGGATCAACGGCGCGACCGCCTTCGTGGGCTCGGCCTTGGTCGACGCGGACGGCAATTGGACGTTGCGGCCCGACACGCCGCTCAAGAACGGCGATCACCAGTTCGAGGCGATGGCGCAGGATGCGGCCGGCAACGAAAGCGTGGCGAGCGAGGTCTATG
>NZ_CAAJGK010000126.1 GCF_900996245.1 Paraburkholderia sp. BCC1886
AGGGGCAGCCGAGCGTGCGATCCTGCGCAATGCGGGCTACGACCACCTGGCCGACCAGATCGATCCGCTGGACCCTACCAACCTGGCGGCGTCGACACTGATGGCCAGCGTCTTCGGCGGCGTGCACGCTGTCGGCCAGGTGCGCGCGGGCCGCGCGGCGACTGCGCCGGCTACCGGTATCGACTCGTCCACGCCGCTGCCGTCGCTGGATCTCGCGGCGCGTCGCGCGCTTCCCTACGATTCGCCGGTGCTGGCGAGCTACATCACGCAGGCCGCGCAGCACGCCGGCCGGCTCGCCCGATTGCGCGGCCAGTTGTGCGGCGCCGGTGAAGGTCGCCACCGCCAGCGCGCGGCCCTGTTCCTCGTTCAGGCCGAGCTGGCGTGCCGCCTCCTGTAGCGCCTCGATGAAATAGAACACGTAGGCAGGGCCGCTGCCGGAGATCGCC
>NZ_CAAJGK010000127.1 GCF_900996245.1 Paraburkholderia sp. BCC1886
CGCTGGCAGGCGCGCCGCATCGAGCAGCAGGCGCTGGCCGACAGCCTGTTCGCCTTGTCCGGCTACCTGCTCGCGCGCGCCGATTTCTACGATCCCGATGCCGATCTCGACGAGTGCTACCGCAACCTGGTGATCAAGCAGGTGGCGGCGGTCGAATCGCAGGAAACCGCGCGCGACATCGTGCTGCGCAACCTGCCCAAGCTGCGCCACGGCAAGCTCGACCCGGCGCGCACCATGATGTTCAACCTGTTCATCAACAGCGTCGACCTGCACGAGATGTTCGTCGGCGCGCATACCGACTACCCGCTGGTGCGCAGCACCTTCGGCGGCTCGGACATGCTGCTGTTCTATCGCGACCTGATCCACAAGGCCGCCTCCGACCTCGAAACGGTTGGCCTCGCGGTGCTGGAGAATCGCGCGAGCCAGCCGCGCATCAGCGTGA
>NZ_CAAJGK010000128.1 GCF_900996245.1 Paraburkholderia sp. BCC1886
CTGCTCGGGCGCCTTCTCCAGCAGCTTCAAGACGATACGTGACAGTTGCCGCGGAATGCCTGCCGCCACCTCGGGCAGCGGCCGGCGCCGGCGCGTGGCGTGGGCGTGGATGCGCGTGGCGGTGTCGCCGGCCTCGAACGGCGGCACGCCGCTCAGCAGTTCGTAGAGCACGCAGCCGAGCGACTAGAGATCGGCGCGCGCATCGACGCGCACGTTCATCCGCGCGCCGAGCTCGGGCGCCATGTAGACGAAGCTCTCGTCGTCCCATTCGAGTTCGTCGTCGGCCCAGCGGCCGGCGCCGAGCGGGTTGCCCCGCTGCCCCTGGCCAGCCTGGGTCGCGCCGCCGCGCACCGCGAAGCCGAAGCCGGTCAGGTAGACGCGCCCCTCGCGATCGGCGAGAAAACGCTTGGGACCGAGCGCGCGATGGATCAGGCCGGCGCC
>NZ_CAAJGK010000129.1 GCF_900996245.1 Paraburkholderia sp. BCC1886
AGTTCGATTCTCGTCGGCATTCAGGTGCCGGAGAGCGAGAACGATGCGTTCGCGCGCTTCCAGGCGACGCTCGGTTATCCGAACTGGGAAGAAACGCATAACCCGGTGTATCGGTTGTTTCTTGCTTGAAGTGATTGGCAGAAGCGTTTTTGCGGCTCGGGGTTTACCTTGAGTCTGCAAAAGCAGGTTCATCGTGAGACGAATGCCGCAATGTGTCCGCAAGCCTTTGCAGTAAGGGTTATGCCGGCTTCGACCTCGCGCAGCCTGGCTCGTCGTATCGGATCAGGAGATAGTACGTATCCGCCGTATCGCGTTGCGCCATACCGCGCACGATCGTCACACTGAGCGCAAATCAATCGCCGCATTCAGGAGACACCCCATGCGCACTCAGGTTGGCATCATCGGCGCCGGGCCCGCAGGCCTGCTTCTTTCCCATCTTCTTCATTTGCGCGGTATCGAGTCGGTCGTGCTCGAATCGCGCACGCGTGAACAGATCGAGTCCACCATTCGTGCCGGCGTGCTCGAACAGGGAACGATGGATCTGCTGACCGAAGCCGGCGTCGGCGCGCGGATGAAAGCAGAGGGCGCGCTGCATCATGGCTTCGAACTCGCGTTCGAAGGCAAGCGTCGCCGCATCGATCTCACTGGACTCACCGGACATTCGATCACCGTGTATGCGCAGCACGAAGTCATCAAGGATCTGGTGGCGGCCCGCATGGCGGCAGACGGTGCGCTGCGCTTCGGTGTGACCGATACGTCGCTGCACGGTATCGACACCGACGCGCCGTCGATCCGCTATCGCCATGAGGGCACCGAACACGAATTGCACTGCGATTTCGTGATCGGCTGCGATGGTTCGCAAGGCGTCTCGCGTGCAGCGATTCCGCAGGCGTTGCGCAAGGATTTCGAACGCATCTATCCGTTTGGCTGGTTCGGCATTTTGTGCGAGGCGCCGCCGTCGTCGGAAGAATTGATCTACGCACGACATGAACGCGGCTTCGCGTTGATCAGCACGCGCTCGCCCAACGTGCAGCGCATGTACTTCCAATGCGATCCGAAAGATTCCGTCGACAACTGGTCCGACGATCGCATCTGGTCGGAACTGCATGCACGGGTGGATTCGCACGACGGTCAGCAGATTGTCGACGGCAAGATCTTTCAGAAGAACATTGTGGGCATGCGCAGTTTCGTGTCGGCGACCATGCAGCATGGCCGGCTTTTTCTCGCAGGCGATGCCGCGCATATCGTGCCGCCGACCGGCGCAAAAGGGATGAATCTCGCCGTCGCCGACGTGCGTGTGCTGACCGAAGCATTGAACGCGTTCTATACGGAAAATCGCAGCGATCTGCTCGACGGTTATAGCGAAACCGCACTTAAGCGCGTGTGGCGCGCCGAGCATTTCTCTTACTGGATGACCAGCATGATGCATCGTATAGAAGGCGCGTCGCCGTTCGAGCAACAGCTTCAGGTCGCCGAGCTCGACTATGTGACGAGCTCACGTGCGGCCGCGACAGCGATGGCTGAAAATTACGTCGGCATGGCAGTCGTGCAATAGCGAAACGAACGAACGGCAGAAAACGGTGGGGGTTTATACGTAGCGATGCATGTAGTGGTTTGAATTGTCGTGTAGTCAGCAACAGTGAATTCGTGATTAACGGATTTATCAGAAAGAGGCGGACACCTACACTCCTTCCATCGCTGCAAACAACCTTACCCGCAGCGGGCATAAGACAATCTCTGGAGGTGGTTTCATGAAATCGCTCATTCAAGCAGTTGCTGTTGCACTCGTTCTCAGCGCACCGGTTGTTTCTTTCGCGCAGTCGTCCACTCAGGCATCACCCGACAGTTCACAAGCCACTCAGGCTCAGTCGTATGGCCAGCAACAGGCTACGCCGGCTGATTCGACCGGTTACGGTTCTGCCGGTCACGGTTCATGGCAGGCCGGTCATCGGGGTGGCGATACGACGGTCAGTTCGTATTCCCCGCCCGTGTATAACGCACGGTGAGCATGCAATATAAAAAACGCGCGGCATGATTGCCGCGCGTTTTTTTATGCTCGCGAAACTCGTGGTTATCAAGGCAAACGCATCAACGTGACTTCGTTTTGCAGTAGCGCCACCAGATCGTCGTCGGAAGGGCGCGTGCCCCAATGTCGTGCGCCTGCTACCGATGCGATCGCCATCCACGAGTGCGGTGGAAACCATTCACGTAAAAGCACGCCGTCATGACGCAGACACAATTGACCGGTCTGCTCGCTGTATTCCGCGCAGATCTGCATGCCATCGACCGAAGTGCTGACTCGCCGTATATCGCTTCGTAGCAAAGCGTCGCTCCTGCTGAATGGATAGCATGCTCGATGTCACGCGGATCGCAACAGGCGAGCCTCGCCGTGATGGCGGGAGGCCCGTCCGTTTGCGTTAGCGTTAATGGCGATGGCCGTGGTCGCCGCCACCGCCATGACCGCCACCGTAGCCGCCGCCATGACCGCCGCCGTAGCCACCGCCATGACCACCGCCGTGACCATGCCAGTCGCCACCGCCGCCATGCCAGCCGCGGTCGTGATGCCAGCCGCGATGACGCGCTTCCCAGTCACGCCGCGCCCAGTAGCGGTGACCGTCGTAATAGCGGTCGCCATGCCAACCCGGACTGACGACGACAACCGGCGCAGGCGCATAACCCGGTGAACCGATATTCACGCCGACGTTGACCTGTGCCGATGCGATCGACGATGCGCCGATGCCCAGTGCGGCGACGAGCGCCAGCGACGCTGCGTGGTTTCGTGCTTTCTTCATGTTGTATTCCCCGATTAGCAATTGGAAGTGCGCTCAACCCGACGGTCCGCGCGTCTCGACTCAGTAGCGATCGTGGTCGTGATAATGCTCGTGATCGTGATAGCCGCCACCGCCCGGCGGTACGAAAATACAACCGCCCAAAGCGCTGCCCAACGTCGTGGCGAGAATGATGAGTGCGAGAATTTTTTTCATGATGTTTCTCCCGTTTTGCGTGTGATCGAACTTTACTGACGGGTCGCATTACCAGTGTGTTCGTGTGTAACAGGACGTTGTCGTTTCGAGCGATGCCAATTCGCATCGCGTAGACACAGTCATACGCCGCATTCAAACGACGGCAGCGACGCGGCGCGCCTGCAAGCCACGCGTCAAGTAGTTGAACGGGCTATGTAAACCCTTGTGGCATAGCGCGCTATCTGGGCTGTCGAACGCTCCATTGCAAGCATGCTCGCGCCACAGGAGGACGCCCGCGGCAAGCGCCGCACAGCTATGCCCGACAGATACATTCAGTTGCAGACTAGGGTCGAACAGGCCTGCATTCAGCCCTGCAACAGCCTTTGCGCTATTGCATGCTCACGCGAATCGACACGATGCGCAGCGTGATAAGCACTTCGCAAACAAGTCTTTTACGTGAGCAGCAGGCGCTGGTTAGATTGTCCTGATCGCTTCCACTCAGGAGACACCGGCATGGCCCATCCCACCCAACTCAACCCGTTCGCGCGCACCGCGAGTCAGACGCTCGAGATTCATCCCATCACCGGCCGCATCGGTGCGGAAATTCGTGGCGTGCGCTTGTCGGGGGAACTCGAATCGACCACCGTCGAGTCGATTCGCGCCGCGCTCCTGCAGCACAAGGTGATTTTCTTTCGCGGCCAGACGCATCTGCAGGATGCCGATCAGGAAGCGTTCGCCGCCTTGCTCGGCGAGCCGGTTTCGCATCCCACGGTGCCTGTGGTGGACGGTACCGACTATTTGCTGGAGCTCGATTCGAACCGGGGCGGCCGCGCCAATTCATGGCACACGGACGTGACCTTCGTCGCGGCTTACCCGCAAGCGTCGATTCTGCGCGGCGTGACGATACCGGAAGTCGGCGGCGACACGGTATGGGCCAATACGGCGACCGCGTACCAGGATTTGCCGCCGCCGCTGAAGGCGCTCGCCGAGCAACTGTGGGCCGTGCACAGCAACGACTACGACTACGCGAACCACGCGAATGTCGGCGCGCGCGGGCACGATGCCGAGGCGCGTCAGCGCTACCGTGAAGCGTTCGTATCGACGCGTTATGAAACCGAGCATCCGGTCGTGCGCGTGCATCCGGAGACCGGCGAATACACGCTGATTCTCGGACACTTCGTGAAAAATTTCGTGGGCCTCACGCCGTCCGCGTCGGCGCATGTGCTCGAACTGCTGCAAGGCTACGTGACCCGACTCGAAAACATCGTGCGCTGGCGCTGGCAAACCGGCGATGTCGCTATCTGGGACAACCGCGCCACGCAGCACTACGCGGTCAACGATTACGGCGACGCGCATCGCGTGGTGCGGCGGGTGACGTTGACGGGCGATGTGCCGGTGAGCGTCGACGGACGCCGCAGCGTGAGCCGTCTGGTCGAAGCGAACCAGCCGGCCCGCGCGGCCTGAGGCGAAGCGGCCCGAACGCGGACTGCGTCGGTAAAGTATTGATAAAACACGGCTAAAACACGGGTAAACGATGAACACAAACTCTCGTACGAGCGGACCGTCACTCCTGGTGCGATGCTATATTGCGCCGAAAGGGAGCAGCCCGTGATCCGGGCGGACATCACTGCGGGCAACACGCCCGGCCAACGGGACGCAAAAGTCCACGGAGGAGACATGAAGATAAAGAAAGCGATCGACCTGGTCCCAGGCGGTCTGATGCTGGTGCCTCTATTGCTCGGCGCTTGCGTGCATACCTTCGCGCCGGGTGCCGGCAAATACCTCGGTTCGTTCACCAACGGTTTGATCTCCGGCACCGTGCCGATTCTGGCGGTGTGGTTCTTCTGCATGGGCGCGACCATCGATCTGCGCGCCACCGGTCTCGTGCTGCGCAAGTCGGGCACACTGCTCGTCACCAAGATGCTGGTCGCGTGGATCGCCACCATCGTCGCCTCTCATTTCATTCCCATCGACGGCGTCAAGGCCGGGCTCTTCGCAGGGCTCTCGGTGCTCGCGATCACGACGTCGATGGACATGACCAACGGCGGTCTGTACGCGGCGGTCATGCAGCAGTACGGCAGCAAGGAAGAGGCTGGCGCGTTCGTGCTGATGTCGATTGAATCCGGGCCGCTCGTCAGCATGATCATTCTCGGCGCGACCGGGGTCGCGTTTTTCGAACCGCGGCTGTTCGTCGGCGCGGTGTTGCCATTTCTGATCGGCTTCGCGTTGGGTAATCTGGATGGCGAGTTGCGCGAGTTCTTCGGCCGTTGCGTGCATCCGCTGATTCCGTTCTTCGGCTTCGCGCTGGGCAATGGCATCGACCTCGGCGTGATCGTCAAGAGCGGCTTGCCGGGTATCGTGCTGGGGCTCGGCGTGATCGTCGTGACCGGCATTCCGCTGATTTTCGCGGATCGCTGGATTGCCGGCGGCAATGGCGCGGCGGGTCTCGCGGCTTCGTCGACGGCGGGCGCGGCGGTGGCGAATCCGGCGATCATCGGCGAGATGATTCCGCGCTTCAAACCGCTGGTGCCGGCCGCGACCGCGATGGTCGCGACGGCGTGCCTCGTCACCGCGATTCTGGTGCCCATCCTGACCGCGCTTTGGGTGCGGCGCTATCAGGCCACGCATCGCACGCGTGCTGGGTTCGGTTCGGAACCCGTCGTCAATCCGGTGACGACGCCGGTGAGTCCGGTGAGCCCGGTCACCAGCGCGGCCGCGCCGCTGGGTGAGCGGGACGCGCACGTTTGACGATGGTGGGCGCTCGATCCTGACCTAGCGTCCGAGCTTGTCCTGCAGCATCGCCTTGACCACAGGCCATTCGTCGTCGATCAAGCTAAAGCGCACCGAGTTGCGTTTGCGTCCATCCGGCATGATCCGTTCATGCCGGACAATCCCTTCCTGTTTCGCGCCGATCCTCAGAATCGCATTGCGCGATTTCTCGTTCAGCTCGTCCGTGGTGAACTGCACGCGCACGCAGTGCATCGTCTCGAACGCATGCTGAAGCAGCAGATACTTGGCCTCCGTGTTCACCGGCGAGCGCTGCACCGACGCGCTCAACCACGTATGCCCGATTTCGAGCTTGCGATTGGCCCGGTCGATCTTCCAGAAACGCGTGCTGCCGACAATCCTGCCGCTATCGCGCTGTACGATCACGAAGGGCATCACGCTGCCCGCCGCGCGTCCTTCGAGCGCGGTGGCGAGATAGGCGGCCATCGTCTGCGGACCCGGCACGACGGTCAGCGTGAGATTCCATAGCTCGCCGTCGGCGGCCGCCTCGAGCAGCGCCGGCGCATGGTCCGGCTGAAGCGGGCGAAGTTCGACGCTTGCGCCGGTCAGGGTAGGTTGCATCGGTTCTATTAACTGTGGCTGCATGACGAAAAAAAGCCCGCGAACGAATGAACGCTCGCGGGCTTTCGCGGAGGATCGAGCAGAAAGCGAACCTAGACGGCCATGACCGAGACGGCCTTCGTGACCAGGTAAGCCTCCATCGCTTCCGGACCGCCTTCCGAACCGTAGCCCGAATCCTTCACGCCGCCGAACGGCATTTCCGGCGACGGTGTAGCCGGCTGGTTGATCCACAGCATGCCGACTTCGAGTTGTTGCGACAGCAGATGCACGTTCGCGAACGACTTCGTGAACGCGTAACCGGCGAGGCCGTACGGCAGACGGTTCGCTTCGGCAATCGCTTCTTCCAGCTTGTCGAAACCGCGGATGGCAGCGACCGGACCGAACGGCTCGTTGTTGAACACGTCCGCTTCGAGCGACACGTTCGTCAGCACGGTCGGCGCGAAGAAGTTGCCTTCCGAACCGACGCGTTCGCCGCCGGTTTCCACCTTGGCGCCGGTCTTGCGCGCGTCGTCGAGCACCTTGCTCATGGCTGTCAGACGACGCGGATTGGCGAGCGGCCCGAGCGTCGTGCCTTCGGTCAGGCCGTCGCCGAGCTTCAGGCTTTCGGCGTGTTTGACGAGCGCCGCGGCGAATTCTTCACGCAGACTGTTGTGAACCAGGAATCGCGTCGGCGAGATACAGACCTGACCGGCATTGCGGAACTTGGCGGCGCCGGCGGCCTTGACGGCCAGCGCGACGTCGGCGTCTTCGGCGACGATCACGGGAGCGTGGCCGCCCAGTTCCATCGTGGCGCGCTTCATGTGCGCGCCGGCCAGTGCGGCCAGTTGCTTGCCGACCGGCGTCGAACCCGTGAACGTGACCTTGCGGATCGTCGGGTGCGGAATCAGATAGCTCGAAATTTCAGCCGGGTCGCCGAACACCAGGCCGACCGTACCGGGTGGCACCCCTGCATCGACGAAAGCCTGCAGCAGCGCGGCCGGCGACGCCGGGGTTTCTTCCGGTGCCTTGACGAGGAACGAACAGCCGCTGGCGAGCGCCGCGCTCAGCTTGCGCACGATCTGGTTGACCGGGAAATTCCACGGCGTGAACGCAGCGACCGGGCCGATCGGTTCCTTCAACACCTGCTGCTGCGCAGCGAGATTGCGCGACGGCACGATACGGCCATAGACGCGGCGGCCTTCGTCTGCAAACCATTCGATGATGTCGGCTGCCGCCAGTGCTTCGACACGCGCTTCGGGGAACGGCTTGCCCTGTTCCTGCGTCAGCAGGCGACCGATGTCGGCGGCACGCTCGCGCACCAGTGCGGCGGCTTTACGCATCGTGGCGGCGCGTTCGTTCGCGGGAATCTTGCGCCATGCGTCGAAGCCTTTTTGCGCGGCGGCCAGTGCACGATCGAGATCGGCAATGCCTGCGTGGGCCACGTGGCCGATGACTTTGCCGGTGGCGGGATTGACGACGTCGAGCGTCTTGCCGCTGGCGGCGTCGGTCCATTCGCCGTTGATCAGAAGTCGGGTGTCGGTATAGCTCGAGGTGGACATGCTGATTCCTTTAAATGGGAAAACAAGACGGGGGAACTGCGCGACCGGGTGCGGATCGTGGTGCGATGCACCAGACCGGCGTGCCCAAGGATGGACTGCCGAAAGCGATTATCTTATCTGATTGCGAGCATTCGCATCGGGCGCCGCACAGCCGCGGTGCGAGGCGGGCACCGGCCCGCGGCATGCAGCAGTGCCGCGCAAACAGGCGTACAGTCAGGCGGCAAGTCGCAGGAACCGCCGGTCACCCGAGTCACGCCGGCGGCGAATGCAATTCAATCAACCTGGATGCACACGAGGAATCGACATGCCAACTGGAACAGTGAAGTGGTTCAATGACGCGAAGGGTTTTGGCTTCATCACCCCGGACGACGGCGGTGAAGATCTGTTCGCGCACTTCTCGGAGATTCGCAGCGAAGGTTTCAAATCGTTGCAGGAAAACCAGAAAGTCAGCTTCGAAATCAAGCAGGGGCCGAAGGGCAAGCAGGCGGCCGATATCAAACCGGCATGACGGGACAGGCCGGTTCACACCCGAGCGTGTGCAGCCGGCCGTCACACCAGAGGCGCTGTCGCGCCGATTCCCTCCAGCAGTTCATGGCGCAATGCCGCGAGCCTGGCGTCGCGCCGGTCGCGTGGACGAGCGCAATCGACTTCGATTTCGCGCAGCAACTGTCCGGTGCCATCGGCCGCGCTGCTGTTCAGCAGCAGCACCCGGTCTGACAGATACAGCGCTTCATCCAGATCGTGCGTGACGATCAGCGCCGCCGTGCCGTGCGCGCGGGTCAGTTCGAGCAACAGCGCTTGCAGACGCATGCGGGTCATCGCGTCGACGGCGCTAAACGGTTCGTCGAGCAGTAACAGGTCGGGCTGGCCGAACAGTCCTCGCGCGAGTGCCACGCGCTGCGCCATACCACCGGAGAGTTGCTTGGGCAGCGCAGCGCCGGTGCCGGCCAGACCGACTTCCTCGAGCAGCTTCGCCACACGCGGATCGTTGCCTCGGCGCGGCCCCGCCGAAAACGCGATGTTATCCGCCACATCGAGCCACGGAAGCAGACGCGGTTCCTGAAAAATCACGCCGAGTCGGGCCGATGGTCCGCGTTGCAGGTCGCCGTCGATGCGTACCTCGCCGTCGAACTGGCGATCGAGGCCCGCGAGCACGCGCAACAAGGTGCTCTTACCGCAGCCGCTCGGACCGATCAGACTGACGATCTCGCCGCGTGCGATCGCGAAGCTCACGCGATGCAGCACGGCGCGCGTGTCGTAATGCCGGCTGATTCCGCGGACGTCCAGCAGCGGGGTCGAAATGCTGCGACTCATCGTGCACCTCGCGTCGACGTGCCCGCGTTCGCGGTATCGCGCCAAGACAGCACGCGCGCTTCGAGTGCCTTCAGCACGCTGTCGCTCAGCTTGCCGAGCAATGCAAGCAGCAGGATCGCGCCGAACACCAGATCGGGCCGACCGGTCTCGCGGCCGTCGCTCAACAGATAGCCGAGGCCGCGCGTCGCCGCGATCAGTTCCGCCGCGACCATGAACATCCACGCGAGGCTCAGCCCCGTTCGCAGTCCGGTGAAAATCTGCGGCAGTGACGCCGGCAACAGGATGCGCGTGAACTGCGCGCGCCGGCTCAAACGATTGACTTCGCCGAGTTCGACCAGCTTCCGGTCGACGCCCTGAATGCCCGCGACCACGCTCAAATGCACCGGGAAAAACGCCCCGATGGCGACCAGCGTGATTTTCGGCGCCTCGTCGATACCCATCCACAGCAGCAGGATGGGCACCCATGCAAGCGACGGAATCGCGCGCAATGCCTGGAACAGCGGATCGAGTAGCGCTTCGAGGCGGCGGCTCAGACCCATCGCCGCGCCCAGCACGAGCGCGAGCAGCGTGCCGATGCCGAACCCGGCAAATACGCGCGCCGAACTGGCGCCGATATGGCGGGCGAGACGTTCGCCACCGAGCTGCCACAGCGTTTCGGCGATCGTGCTCGGCGCCGGCACCAGATGCGCCGGCAGGATCGATGAACGCACCAGCGCTTCGAGCAACGCGAGCAGCACCAGTGGCAGCAGCAGGCCGGCCGTGCGCCAGGGTTTGAGCGGATCGCGGGGCGACGTTTTGCGATCCGCTGATGGCGCGACGAGCGGCCCGGTGTGGGCCGTCGTCGTTGGCCGCTGGTGAATGGCGAGCGATTCGTCGGTTGCCATAAAGCGAAGTCCTGATGAGTTGATGCGTGCGGTGCAGCGGCTTGGTCGCTCAGTCGCCGCTTGAGTGGTGATCACTCGTATTGATCACTTGCCGCTGGTCGATGCGATAACCGGTTGGGCCGCTTGCGAATCGACCAGCGCATCGATGATCTGATTCAGGTTCGTGTCGGGCTTGACCAACTGTTCCTGCACGAGAATCGGCGCGGCCGCCTTGAGCGCCGTCACCTGCTGCGCGCCCGGTTGCGGATGGCTGAAATCGTTGCGGCTCAATTGCAGGCGTGCGACCGGCAACGACAGCTTCGATTCCTCGGCGACGATTCGGGCGGTCTCGTCGGGGTGAGCGGCGATCCACAGACGGGCTTTTTCATACACCTTCAACACTTGTTCCAGCGTTTCCGGATGCTCGCGAATGAAATCTTCGCGCGCGTTCAGAAAGCCCCAGGTATTGAAATCGACGTTGCGGTACAGCAGCTTCGCGCCGTCGTCGATCTGCGCGGCCGCCATGTGCGGATCGAGCCCGGCCCATGCATCCACCTGACCGTTAGCGAGCGCCGTGCGTCCGTCCGGATGCTGCAGATTGACGATTTCGACGTCGTCACGCGTCAGGCCGACCGTGTGCAACGCGCGCAGCGTGAACAGGAACGGGTCGGTACCTTTGGTCGCGGCAATTTTCTTGCCCTTCAGATCGGCGAGCGTTTTGATCGGCGAATCCTTGCGGACCACGAGCGCGGTCCATTCCGGCCGCGAAAAGATATACACCGCGCGAATCGGATTGCCGTTCGCCTTGGCGAGCACGGCGGCGAGTCCGGCTGACGAGCCGATATCGATCGCGCCGCTGTTCAGATACTCGAGCGCGCGATTGCTGCCCAGACTCAGCACCCACTTGACCTGCGTGTGCTGTGACGCGAGCGCCTGCTCCAGCCAGCCGTTGCGCTTGATGACGAGGCTCTCCGGGGAGTAGTAGGCGTAATCGAGCTTCAGTTCGGCGGGCGGCGCGGCTTCTGCCGTAGCGGGGGAGAACAGCGCGATTGAGGCGGCAGTGAAGGTGGCAGTCGTGATAGCCAGCGCAGCTACGGTTGCCCTGAGCCGGCCGGTCAGGCCGACGGGCAGCAGGCGGCGCGAGCCTTGCCGCGGTGAGGAGAGTGGAAGCGTCGTCGTTAAACCCCGCGTGGTGCTCATGGCTGGTCCTGTCGTTGGTCGAATGTTGGTGAATGTCTGGTTTGTCGCGGTGGAGGGGGAAGGCCGGATTTGGGGCGAGCCTGGGTTCGAGCCCCTGTCCGGCGAAATCCCGACCGGACAATGTAGTCAAAGCGCATGCGGAACTGAACCAATAAATACGCACAATCAAAGCAGTAGCGGCGCTATGGGAGAACTCCTGCGCGGTTGGCGACACCGGCCGGGCGGCCGCTACGCGGCTCTGCACACGGGGTGCTGGCGGAATTGTGCGAGGGTGTTGGCGCGTTGGGACGTCGAGTGCGCGCCACACCGCACGGCATCGTCACGAAGCTGTGGGCACACGCTGCTACAATCCCGTCTTTCTCGACTGATTGTGCGCTATGGGTTTCGAACAACTTGCCGAACTGAAGAAGCAACTGGCCGCTGCTGCTCGCGCCGAAGCCGCGCCTGCCGCCAAGCAGGGTGCGAAGTCTGGCGCCCGGCCGTCCAGGCCTGGTGTGAGCGCTGGCAACCAGCCGAAGCAGGGCGCGAGGCCCGTCGCCAAGGCCGGCGACCAGCAGGGGGCGAGGCCGGCACGCAAGCCGGCGCCGCCGCGCGGCGAAGCCCAGACCGCCGACGCACCGGCGAAGCCCGCGCAAGCGAGGCCGGTGGATGCGAAACCGGTCGATCCGGTCGTCAAATCCATCGGACGATTGCAAAAGCGCTTTCCGGTCGCATTCCCGAAGAATCCGGCGCCCAAGCTGCCGTTGAAGGTCGGGATTTTCGAAGACCTCGTGGTTCACGCGAAAGAGCTGTCGCTGAGCGAAGCCGAGTTGCGCGACGCGATCAAGACCTGGTGTCGCGGCAGCCGCTACTGGAAGTGCCTCGTCGAAGGCGCTGCGCGCGTCGATCTGACGGGTACGGAAGCTGGCACGGTTACGGCGCAGGAAGCTGCGGGCGCGCAGCGTCTGCAGGCGCATCGTGCGGGCCGGGGTGCTCAGAAGGGCGGGCAGAAGGCGGGGTCGCCGAAGGATGCTGCCCCGGCTGATTCTGCTGGTACGGCCGATACGGCCGGTTCGGTCGAGGTGGCGCCGGTTCAGGCATCGGCGGAAGCAGATGCTGGCGAACAGGCGGGTTCGCTCGAGGCTGTCGAACCGGGCAAGGTTGTTAGCCCCGATGTGAAGCCTGAAGCGACAGAATCTGCGGCTTCGTCTACTTCGTCTACTTCGTCTTCGTCGCCTTCTTCGCCGTCGTCGGTGGAACCGGTGGCGACGCCGACGCCCGAAGCGCAAAGCTGATCCACGTTACTGCATGTTTTGCCACCCTGGCCGATCTGGTTCGGGGTGGCTGCTTCATCATCCTTCCTGTTCCGTTTGTCCACTTTCGCCTCCCTTTTTATCGGGCTGGCTCAGTGCGCGGTCGACTCCAGGCGGTCTCGCACGAAACCCACATGCTCGCGTAGTACATAAAACGCATCGGCGTAGGCCAGCGGCATGCGTAGCTGATTCAGCGATTCCTCGATCTGGTCCAGTTGCCTGAATAGCGAGCGACGCTGATCCTCGGTGGAATCGGCGAGCGCGCCGCGTTCGAGCGCGATCAACGCACCGTAATAGCGATAGATGCGCGAGCGGATGCGCCACCGGTACAGCGCCGGAATCAGGCGCATGGCGGGGAACAGCAGCACTGCCATCGGCAGCAGCAATACGAGTGTCCGGTCGCCCACGCTTGCCAGCCAGAAGGGGAGCGTGCGGTATAGAAAACTCTTGCCGGTCCGGTAATAGCGCTGCGCGTCTTCGCTGATCTGATATTCCCGGGCCACGGGGCTCAGAAACTCGCCTGCGCGTTGCAAAAGCCCCGGCATTCCATGTACTTCCTGCGCGGCTTCGATCAATAGATCGGAGATGGCCGGATGCAGATGGCTGCGCGCCACCAGTTCCACGGTCGGGCTGATCAGATGCACCGTGTCGGGCGGGATTCTGCGCCGCAAATCGAGCACGCCGACCGGTAGATCGATCTGGTCCAGATACGGAAAGAGCCGCGTGTACGCGCTGGCTTCGTCGAAATTCATGACCGAGATGCCAGGCACCTTGAGCAGGCGCAGCATGAGTCCGCGCGTGGCCGAGTCGCCGTTGAGGATCGCGGCATCGACATCGCCCGCCACCAGTTGCGTAGCGGCTTGCAGGCCATCTGTGGGAAGCAGGGTGGTGTCTGCGCCGGGCTGGATTCCGTTGGCGTCCAGCAGCTTGAGCGCGAGCAGGCGCGTGCCGCTGCCGTCGCGACCGACGGCAATCCGCTTGCCCTCCAGTTGCGACAGTTGGCTCACACCCGTCCCGCGATAAAACACCACCACCGGAATATAGAAAACACTGCCGAGCGACACTAGCGACGAGGTGTCGATGCCATCGGCCACACCCCCTTGAACCAGCGCGAGATCGACGTGCTGTTTGGGGTCGAGCAGCCGGTGCAGGTTCTGCACGGAACCGTCGGACTCGAGCACGTTCAGCGTGACGCCGTTGCGTGCGAGGATCTTCCGGTACTGCTCGGCTGCGACCAGAAACGAACTGTCGTGCGGGCCCGCGCTGAGTGTGATGGTTTTCGGCGGCGCGGGATCGACGGCCCAAACGATTCCGGTTACCAGCAGCACGACGAGCAATGCCGTGACCACGTACGGCATGGTGTGATCGCGCCATTCGACATGGGGCGCGCCGTTCGGAAAGGACAGGTGAGGCGGGCGCTGCGCTTTCATGGAAGGTCTGTGCCGTGTATCGGGGTGATGGCATTGTCCACTGTCTGGCGCGCGCGTGCCGTCCGCAGTTCGCTCTATTGACCGGATGTCGTGAAGGGCTGCGCGGAGGGTTGATTTTCACGGTTCGCTCTCCCATTGCAGCAGGAGCTCGGGCGGAATCGCCTGCACGATTTCGGTGTATCGCCTTCCGACGAGTTGCTCGGCGCGTCTGAGCAACAGCGGAATCGGACTGCTCGGCTCGTGGGCTTCGAACCAGAGCCGCGCTTCGATCATCCTGCCGAGGGCGGTTTGACGGTCGGCGAGCAGCGCCGTGGTTTCGATGATGTGAGGTCTGTCGTTTTGCGATTGAGTGGTGGCCGTTTCCGGCTCGCGGGTGGTTTCTGCGCCTGTTTTTGGGTTTGTCTCCGTCGTTGCCGTGACGGTTGCTTCGGTGGTCGACTCAATGTTTGAGTTTGCGGTCGGAGCGGCGCGCACGGGTGTAGCTCGATCCACTTGCCCGGTCGATCGCGCTAGCCGACGCAACAACATGCCCATCACTTCCAGGTTCGGAGCGAAACTTGCCAGATGCGACCTGGACCAGCTTTCGATGAGTTCGAAACTTGCCAGTGCCCGATCGAATCCACCCAGCCGTTCGGGTGTACGCGCGCGCAGTTCGTCGAGCTGCAGATTCACGGATTCCTGCGTGAGCGAATCGGCCCGGCGCGGCCGTGCATACGCGCGTTCCACGTCGCGGACCAGCAGGCGCGTCGTGCTCGTCCCCACGAGAACGATCGCCCGCAAGTCGCCGAGCAGACCGTCCGCGTCGACGAGGGCAGCCAGCGCGTTGGCGCGAATTTGCAGTGCGGCGTCGCGTTGGGCATCGACATCGGCTTGCGGATGGATGGAATCGGGAAAACGGTCGAGCCAATGCGCGAGCAGACTCAGGCCTTGCGCCAACCCGGCGCCTCCGCCCTGCCGCGTACGGCTGCGCGCAAATACGATGGCGAGCCGGATGTCCCTGCTGCGCGTCATCAGACCACGGCAGCCGCGCTCGATCTCTTGCCAGTCGATGGGTTGCGGCGCCCTGATGAAGTTGCCGTACTGCACATCCGGCTGCAACGTCGTTTTCGCAGACAACACCACGTACGCCGGGTCGTATTCGAGATCGACGCCGCAAGGCGCGTCATGGGAGAGCGCGTCGAGCCAGTCCGATGGGCCGTGCCCGGCAACGGCTGTCGTAGTCGATGTCTTCGGGCTAATGCCGGATCGTGAGTTCATTGGCGTACCCCCCGCGAAGAGTGAGGCGCTGTCCATGCATGGTGTTCGGGTTCGAAGCGCATACCCGTGATCGCTTCGTCGTTCGGCGAGTGGCCGAGCCAACCGGACCAACCGAGTCGTTGCGGGCCGCACAGGATTGCCGCAGAGGCGCCGTGCGGAACGATTTGCAACTCCAGTTCCCATGCGAACTCGTACCCGACGAAGGTCCGCATCCACTCGATCAGCTTTGCGAGATTCTCGCCGTGCGGCGTGAAGCGCAGATACCCGGCCATATCGAGCGGCCCGATGACGACCCGGAACATGTGCTGCCGGTCGGGTGCAAGCTCGCCGAGCAGTGCACCTGCCGACAATACGGACTCGGCGCCGGGTGCACCGAGTCTGCAGTGCTCGGCGGGATCGATAGCGATCCAGTTCCACACGTGTTGTTCGATCGCGACCGGTACATCGAAGAAGCGGGCGAGCATGGTTTGCAAGCCGACGGGGCTGCGTGCTTCCTGCACCAGATGCGCGCCCGCCGACAGCCGGGCATGAGCCGCCAGACCGATGCGGCTGGTTCCTGCGGAGCCTTGTCCGAGAAGACTGGCGACGTAAAACGTGAAGCGCTCTTCACCGGGACGATCCAGCCCGGCAGTCGCTTGCGCCGATGACCACGCGCGGTAAAACAACGAGAAATAGCGGTGATGGAAGAGATCGAGAAAATCGACCAGTGTGCTGTCCCGTCGCCCTTCGAGTTGCTCCCGTGCTATCTCCGTGACATGCAGGGGCAACGGTCCGTTCGGTCCCAGCATACCGAGACTGAACAAACCGACTTTTAGCCGTGACGCCGAGTGATCGACGCTTGCGATCTCGCGCGGCGCAAACGCGAGGCCCGGATGCTGACCGAGCCGATACGCTTCGGCTCGTGGCCGCGAGGTACGGCCGACGGCCGCGGTTCTGGAATGTGCATCGATGCACCGCAGTAGGCTCAGGAATCCGTACTGCTCGGGAGGCACGGGCTGTTCGTATGTCGTCTGAGCGGAGAGCTCAGTGTTGCGTTCGACGCGGGTCGTAAACAGCGGCTTCATCGGCAAGGTCCTCGTTCGACGATGCGTGCAGGCCAGCGAGCGATGCAACCGCGCGACACCGAAATAAGTTCGGTTTGCGTGCACACATTGAGCGATGCCCGAAGCGCGAAGACCCGTTCCAGAATCGTGCCGAACAGGTACGGGCTGGTGCCGGAGAAGCCGGCTTCATCGACAGTCAGCGAGCACGTCGTACCGTGGCCGAAGACGAGCGGACCTCGGCCTGGCAATCGCTGAATGACAGATTGCAGATGCATGCCGACGAGACTCCCGATCTGTTGACGTGGCGCTTCGTCACCCTCTCTCAGGAACAGGCTCAACCAGTCGCGTAGTGTTTGCGCCTCTGCATGGGGATCGAGTTGCGTGTGCGGCAGGTAATTGAAATTCAGTAGCCGTATCAGCCGTGCGGCCCGCTCGGCCTCGGGGTGAGGTGCTTTCGGCGTGCTGGGCGCGCGGATCAGTCCGATGCTGCCGATTGTCGCGAAGTCCGACGCGCTCAGATCGTCGATGCCGTTGCGCGGTACCAGGGTCGGCAAATCGCGATTGGTCAGCCAGGCGTCGACCGATAGATAGCACAGGTTCGCTGCATAGGGAGCGTGATGCTGGTCGACCAGCGATACGAAAGTCTCCGTTCCCCGATACGCGTTGCGCTCACCGTATTGCCGAACCGAGTCCGAAATCAGACGATGTTCTCGGCGCTGTGAAAAGTAGCGTCCGTAATTGCCTGGGTCGCTGTTGAGCGTCTCATAAAGGCTTCGGAACGCTACCGTTTCAGAGCCGCTAGCCGTTCGACCCGTTACGCGTTCGACAGCGAACACTTCGTAGTCGAGGGGATGCCGACGCGCCGGCACTACGTGAAATTCGCTATCGGACGGTGAGATCCGTATCTGGTCGGTCTGCTGCCTGAACAGGTTGATGACAGGCGTACAGAACAATGCAAAGTCCGATGTGTCGATCCGATCGACCAACGCCCCGGCCTTGCGGTCGAGCAACACGACGATGTCCGCCTGTTTGCCGTTAATCTGTCGCAAGCCGGCTTCGAGCCCGTTCAATGTGAACGAGTAGAAGCAACTCGGACACGCAAAGTATTCGCTCAGGAGACTCTGGCCCACGCAGTTCGAATGGATGGGCGTCAGCAAACGCTGGTCCGCGTTCACGCTGTCCAGTGAGATTGCCTCAGCGCTAACCGCTTGCATCGCCCGACCCGATTCGCCTGGTTGCGCGATCAGCGTTGCAACGGCACTCGTGTGCAGCAGTTCGAAAAGGTGCGACGCAACGTGCTCGTCGCCCGCGAGATAGACGGGCAGTGTATCGAGACCTCGTAGGTCGGTCAGGTCGATGTCCGCGGTTGTACGCAAGCGCAGACGCAAAGCGGCCCGCACTTGGCCGTGCGTCGTCGTGGGCAGGTCGGGCAACTGCAGGTCGGACGGAAAGCCGGTGAGCCGCGCGCCGACGATTTCCAGCGGATACAGCGTGAGCTCCCGTCCGCTCCGGAAGCGGCAAGCTGTTTGCTCGCCGTCGGGTACGCGCGCGGTGAAGATGGAGCCGCGCGGCAGCTTGACGCCGTTGCGAAGGGCGTTGCCGTCGCGACAGGGGAAAATTCGCGCGACCGCCATCGACGGTACCGGCGCAACGCAGTTCGGATAGAACAGGTCGAGCAATTGCGTGGCAAAACGGGGAAATTCGCTATCGAGCTTGATCCGCAGGCGCGCTGCCAGGAAACAGAACGATTCGACGATCCGCTCGACATAAGGGTCCGCGATTTCATCCGGCTGCAAGCACAACCGTCGGGCGATGCCTGGATGCGCCCTTGCAAATTCGCCCGCGGTGTCGCGCAAGCGGATCAATTCCTGGTTGTAGTAGTCGAGCAGTCGCGGGTCCATACGGGTCTTCGATATCGCGGGTGGTTTGGGGGCTGGTTTATCTTCGCGTTGCGGCCGGTTGTCGATGTTTAGCCGTGCGCGCGTTGACCACCTGCATCCGGCTGGTTTCGAGATCGAGCGAACTGCTCAACAGGAAATCCAGCGGGTAGGGTTTCATGTTCATCACTCCGCTGACTTCGAACATGAGCAGGTTGTACGCGATACCCGTGCTCGCCTGCGAGATGGGCAGCACAGCAAGAGACGCCGGCAGCACGCGTGGCTCGAATTCGAGAATCGCACGACGAATAACGCGCTCAATGTCGGACCAACGGCGGGTGGCGAGACAGGTTCCACAGAGCGGTGGAATGCCGAAATTGACAGTCGAAGCCGCTGCCTCCGGAAAGCGCGCACGATCGATCTGATCTTCCAGACTGGTCGTACTCAGCAGGTAGCCCAAATCGCGCAACAGGATCTCGCGCATCCGTGCACGCGTAGGCGCGCATTCGGACGATGTCTCGTTGATCCGGCGCGGCGCATCGTGGCACAAACGGTCGAGTAAGGTCGGCAACACGGTGGCATTCGCGCGTCGCAGTTGGCGCACCAATCGCCCGTTGGACTGGCGGGGGAGGCTTCCGATGGTGGACATTCTCTACTTCTCCTCTCCTGGCGCTTCGAGACCCGGTGTGAAGGCTTCGAGAAAATGAAGCGACGACACGTGATCGGGTCTGCTTGGGCGGGTGCTTAGGCTTGTGCCTGGGTGTCGATTGCCGGTTGCCTCTGTAAAGCGCGGACAACGAAGCGGAGTGTCGAGACTGACCGCGTGATGTTCACGGAGCACGAGTTCGGGAGGCCTTCGCGCAGGTTCCTGCGCGTCTATTGGTCCATTGGGCGCGAACACCCGCAGGATTTCCGGGACGACTGTTTGCTCGGGGTCTGGCAGGTTGTCGATGCGCACAAGGCCGAACTCGGCGTCGATGCTACCCGGCTTCGACAGCAACGCTTCGATCGAGTCACGAACGCGCCATTCGTGCTGGCGTGGTCTGTCCCGGGACGGGTCCACGCTGGCCGGCGGAGGGGCCACGTAGGCACTCAAATCGACGTCGGGCCGCATTTGCGGATCGTAGAGCGCCTGAAAGTACTGACCGCGCAATGCCGCGATCAGGTCCTGCGCCACTATATTGCTGGGCGGGAAGGACGTGCCGTTGCTAATTGATTCTGTATGCGTCTCATTGAGTCTGCGAGCGGCCAGATATTTCTTGGTAAAAGAACCGATTTGCGTCTTGAAAATAAGGCAATTGATTTTCGGATAATCTGAATTTTTCTTAAATAGTCCTATGACTATTGCTGCGAGGAAGTAAAGGATAGGCGTCATTTTCGGCCTCCGAAAGAGTCGATGGATTATCGCTATAAATCTCCGAATTTTCAACGTTTCTTCGCCGTGATCGCTTCGACAGCAAGACCAGCGGGGTCGATGTTTTGGCTATAGGATTAATCCGAAATTCGTTAAAACAATCATTCTAAATTTTAGTTGTTGTCGATATCTTCACAAATACGTCGGACCTGGATATATTGAGCGAACGGATTTTGTTTAGATTCAATTGGGCATCCCTGCATCTCAATTAAATTTCAATCTGGCGACTCTGGCTTTATTAATCAGAGGCGTTGGTATTCGCTTGCTTCGAGAATAAGCTTGTTTTTAAATTGATTTGGCGTTGGGGAGGATTAAATCCGGGCGATTTTTAGTTTTGATTTTCTCTTGCAGCTCATTTCATCAACCGCCGGCAGCGTTAGGAGGCAAGTATGTTCACCGCCACCAGTTCACAAAAATTCATCGGGCGTAATCGGGCGCCTCGCGTACAGATCGAATACGACGTGGAGTTGTACGGTTCGGAGCAGACCATCGAATTGCCCTTCGTCATGGGTGTGCTCGCCGATCTGTCGGGTACGCCGGTCGAGGCGCAATCGCCGCTTGCCGAGCGAACCTTCCTCGAAATCGATATCGACAATTTCGACGAACGCATGCGGGCCATCGAACCGCGAATCGCCTTCGCGGTGCCGAATCGATTGACTGGAGAGGGGCTGCTGGCCGTCGACATGCGCTTCGAGAGCATTGAAGACTTTTCGCCGGCGGCGATTGCATGCAAGGTCGATTCGCTCAAGCGGCTACTCGACGCCCGCACGCAACTCGCCAACCTGCAGACATACATGGATGGCAAGGCAGGTGCAGAGCGGCTCGTCACGCGGTTGCTCAACGACCCGGCGTTGTTATGCGCGTTGGCGGCCTTGGCCGGCCCGCCGAGCAGGACGACAGACACATCCGGCAGGGACGTGCTTGATGAGCCGGCTGAGCCGCAAAAACCGACCGACAGCAGCGACATCGCCTGATGCCCCGAACCTATCCACTCGCGCCAGGAGGACCCCATTATGACGACACTTCAAACCGAGGTTGCGGTCGCGCCACCGCGAGCCGACCAGGACTTCACGCTGCTACTCGAGCAGGAGTTCAAACCGAAGACGGACGAAGCGCGCGAAGCGGTCGAAATCGCATTGCAGACGCTCGCCGAGCAGGCACTCCAGCAGTCGGTCACGATCAGCGACGACGCGTATCGAAGTATCGAGGCGCTCATTGGCCGAATCGATCAGACACTGTCGGAACAGATCAATCTGATCCTGCATCACGACGACTTCCAGAGGCTCGAGTCGGCGTGGCGTGGGCTCCACCATCTGGTTTCGAATACGGAGACCGACGAGACGTTGAAGATCCGCGTGATGAACGTGTCCAAAGAAGAATTGCGGCGCACGTTGAAGCGGTACAAGGGGGCCGCCTGGGACCAGAGCCCGCTCTTCAAGCAGATTTATGAAGAAGAGTTCGGTCAGTTAGGTGGCGAGCCGTACGGTTGTCTGGTCGCCGACTATTACTTCGACCACACGCCGCCCGATGTCGATCTGCTGCAATCCATAGCGAAAATCGCGGCAGCTTCACACACGCCGTTCATCGCCGGGGCTTCGCCGGCGGCGCTGCAAATGGAGTCCTGGCAGGAACTCGCGAATCCACGCGACCTGACCAGAATTTTCGCGCAAAACCTCGAATACGCGCCGTGGAATGCGCTGCGACAGACCGAGGATGCCCGCTACCTCGGCCTTGCCATGCCACGTTTCCTGTCGCGTTTGCCGTATGGCGCCATGACCAATCCGGTCGACGAATTCGATTTCGAGGAAGACACCGACGGCACCGATCACAGTCGCTACGCATGGACCAATGCCGCTTACGCAATGGGCGTCAACATCAACCGCTCTTTCAAGCTATACGGCTGGTGCTCGCTGATTCGCGGCGTGGAATCGGGCGGCACCGTGCAGAACCTGCCGTGCCACACGTTTCCCACCGACGATGGCGGCATCGACATGAAATGCCCGACGGAAATTGCCATTTCCGATAGACGTGAGGCCGAACTCGCGCGTAACGGATTCATTCCGCTCATTCACCGCAAGAACACGGCGCATGCCACGTTCGTCGGTGCCCAATCGCTGCAGAAGCCCGTCCAATACGACGACGTGGACGCAACGGCCAACGCGAACCTTTCTTCTCGCCTGCCGTACCTGTTCGCGTGCTCTCGGTTTGCACATTATTTGAAGTGCATCGTGCGCGACAAGATCGGCGCGTTCAGCGAGCGTGAGGACATGCAACGCTGGCTGAACGGATGGATCATGAATTACGTCGACGCGGACCCGGCCAATTCATCGCAGGAGACCAAGGCGCGCCGGCCGCTCGCGGCGGCTGAGGTGCTGGTGGACGACGTCGAGGGCAACCCCGGTTACTACCGGGCCAAATTTTTCCTACGGCCACATTTTCAGCTCGAGGGGCTGACCGTATCGTTGCGTCTCGTCGCAAGATTGCCGTCGATCCGTGCGGCGGCCTGACCCGATTCGACGGGCCACGCGTCGAGCTGGCGCCACGTTCGAACAGGAAACAGCCGGTCGTTTAACGCTGTCGTATGCGTGCGTGGCGACCTTCGAAGGGGAAATCAGAACCATGCCTTGGACGTATTTTCAATCGACTGGTGTCATGCAGGACCCGGAAGGAAACCTGATTGCCACCGGCTATTCCGGTTTTGGCGACGGCCGCAACAACACGTCGATGGAAGGGGTGCCGAATATCGGCCCGATTCCACGCGGTTCTTACCGTGTCGGCCATGCGCGCATTTCTACGCATACCGGCCCGGTTTCCATGGACCTGATGCCGATTGCTGCGACGCAGACCTTTGGCCGCAGCGGTTTTCTGGTTCATGGCGACAACCTTTCGCATACCGCATCGCACGGGTGCATCATCCTGGCCCGCGCTGTCCGGGAAAAAATCGACCGTAGTACCGACAGAGAGTTGACGGTGAAATGAAATCGACCCGCTATCTCGAACTAGCCTTGATCGTGTCCGCGCTCGTGTTATCAAGCGCGTGTTACGCGGCGACCCTGAGCCCCGCGCAACTGGCAGTAGACATGCGTTCGCGGGGGCCAACGGCCGTCGTCCAGATGCTCGATCGCTCGGGGCGTTTCGACGCGGTGCTCACCAGCATCGCATCCGGCAACACGGCCTGGGTCGGGCTCGCGCCGGAACTGTCCAAAGGCACCGACGCAGGCGCTTCGGCAGGGCTCGGTATCGCGCTCGCAACGGCTCTGCCCAAAAATCCGCAGGCGGTGCTGCAGGTTCTGGACGGCGGTCCCGTCATGCGTGCGGACATCGTGTGCGGCGTGCCGTTTGTCGAGCCCACGCGTCGTTCCGTCTCCGCGTATCTTCGGCGGGCGATACCGGCGGTGACGCGCGTGTCGCCGGCCAAGGACTTCGCCCAACGCAGCGCCTGCCTCGAAGCGCTGAATCGCGCCAAGGCTGCTGCGGCTGCGCTCTAGCTACACATGTCGAGCGGGCCGACGCAGGCTCCCATGCGAGGCCGCCCGTTCTCAACCAATTCTCAAACAGGAGTGGTACGTGGCTCAGGACATCTTTCTAAAAATCAGTGGCATCGACGGTGAGTCGCAAGACGCGTCGCACAAGAACGAAATCGAAGTGATGAGTTGGGGATGGCGCGTATCGCAGTCTTCGAACATGCATGCGGGCTCGGGCGGTGGAGCAGGCAAAGCCAGTGTCGACGACCTTGCATTCGAGCATTACGTGGACCGAGCCAGTCCAAACCTCATGAAGTATTGCCTGACCGGCAAACATATCAGCGAGGCGACCCTGGTCGCGCGCAAGGCGGGCGGCAACCCGCTCGAGTACTTCAAGCTGACCATGAGCGATGTCATCGTTACCGCGGTTCAGCCTGCCGGCTGTATCAATGAGGAACGCATGCGTGAACAGGTCCGGATGTCGTTTGCGAACGTCAAGCAGGAGTATGTGGTCCAGAATCCGCAAGGAGGCAGTGCAGGGGCCGTAACGGCTAGCTATGACATCAAGGGCAATAAGGAATCCTAGGGCACGGAAGGAGCGGTTAGGGCGACTCGCCTGCACTCACGCGCCGCATGATCAGTCCGTCTTGCAACCCACCCCTTCACTTCTGGAGCAGGAAATCGATGCGCTCTCGAGAATTCGCAGCTACGCCGCTCGAAATCGCTTCACTTTTACGAGCGCTGACCGCATGCGGTCTGGTTGTTACGCTGGCCGCCTGCGCATCGGGGCATTCGGACGTCGGTGCATCAAGGGAAACGCGCCAGTTGATGCTGTCGATCGTGGCGACCAGAGAGGTCAATCCGGACGACACGGGTCGTGCAGCACCGATCCTCGTGCGCGTGTACGAACTCAGCAACGACGACGCATTCGAGTCAGCCGATTTCTTCTCGTTGCGCGATAAGGAGAAAGTGGTGCTCGGCGATCAGATACTCGTACGCGAAGAATTTCTGCTGCGTCCTGGCGACGCGCGCGTCATCCGGCGTACCGCGAATCCGCAAACGAGGGCGATTGGAATCGTCGCTGCTTACCGTGATTTGCCACACTCGGTGTGGCGAGCGAGCTATGCGTTGCAGCCCGCGCCGACTGCCGTGTGGTACAGGCGCGGCGACACGATCGAACTGAACATCGAACTCGGCGCCGCTGCCGTCAAGGTCTCCGAACACAAGTAATGGAATCAGGCATGAGCTGGCATAACAAAGTGGTTTGGAGCGAGGGGCTATTTTTGCGCCCGCAGCTGTTTCAACAGCAGGAGCGTTATCTCGAGCGTTTCGCGCACAAGCGTGCTGCGCCGTTGTCGCCATTTTTCTTCGGCTTCAGCCATTACAGCATCGACAGTGAGGCACTCTCGATCGGCAAAATCGTCGTCAAGGGAGCGACCGGCCTCTTTGCCGACGGCACGCCATTCGATACGCCGGGCAGCGTGCCGCCACCCGCGCCGCTCAGCATTCGGGAGGAGCATCTCGATCAGGTCATTTATCTGGCCGTGCCGGTTCGCTTGCCGAATGTCGAAGAAATCAGCTTTGACCACGCTGCCGACTCGCTGGCACGCTATGGCGTCTTCGAAACGGAGTTGCGAGACACGAATTCGATTGCGCAAGGGCCGAAGGCCGTGCAACTCGCCCACTTGCGCGTGCGGCTCGTGCCGGAAAAAGAACTGACTGATGCATGGATTGGCCTCGCGCTGACCCGGGTCAAGGCGGTTCGCGCCGACAGTAGTGTCGAGCTGGACGATAGCCTGGTTCCACCGGTGAGCGGTTACGGCGCCAGCCCGTTGCTGACGGACTGGCTTGTGCGTATTCACGACCTCACGCGTTTGCGGGCCAATGCGCTCGCACGGCGGCTGACCGGCGGCGATGGAAAGGCCGCTACCGTATCCGAAGTTTCCGACTATTTGCTGCTGCAATCGCTCAATCGCTATGAGCCGCAGCTTCAGCACTGTTTGCGTGTGCCAGCTACGGCGCCGGTCGAACTCTATGCGCTGCTTCTCGGCATGGCCGGCGAGTTGTCCACGTACGTGCGCCTGGAGACCCGGCGTCCGCTCGATTCGCATCCCGCCTACCAGCATGCCGCGCCGCATCTCAGCCTCAAGCCGTTGGTGGACGACACCCAGCGGCTCCTTAACGCGGTGCTGGTACGCGGCGCGGAGCGCATCGAGTTGCAGGAACACGCACACGGGATGTGTAACGCGGTGCTGGACCAGGCCGAAGTACAAGGTTTTTCTGCCTTGGTGCTGGCCGTGCACGCACAAATGCCGTCCGACGTGCTGCAACAGCAATTCGCGCTGCAGTCGAAGGCGGGCCCCTCCGGGCGTTTGCCGGACCTCGTGCGCGCGCATCTTCCGGGCATCGTGTTGCAGGCGCTGCCCGTGCCGCCAAGGCAGATTCCGTTCAATGCCGGGTATGTCTACTACGAGTTCACGCGTAGCGGTGCGCTATGGGATGAAGTCGCCCGGTACGGCGGCCTGGCGCTGCACGTGGCGGGAGATTTTCCGTCGTTGAAGCTGGAGTTGTGGGGCGTACGCGGATGAGTACGTCGGCGCCTACGGTCTTCTCGCTTCCCGCAGAGCCCTATATTGCCCGGCTCGAGGCAGTGAAGTCGTCGCCGAGTCCTTTGCTTGAAGCGTCGCGGGTGCTGTTGCGCGCGCTGTGCGACATGCCTGACGATCTGCCAGCCGAAGACAGAGACGTTCTACGGCGGCTTCTCGAGTACGAAGTGCGCACGCTGGAGAAATTATGTGATGAAGCCAATGTCCGTCGCGATCATCGGCTGGGTGCCAGCTACTGTCTGTGCACGGCGCTCGATGAAGCCGCGATGCAGACATCTTGGGGCAGCGCTGGCAACGGCGGCGTCGAATGGATTACCAACGGCCTTGCCTCCACCTTCCACCAGGATCGTGAAGGGGGCGACAAAATTTATCTGCTGATTGCGCGTCTTCTCGCCGAGCCATACGAGCATATCGATTTGCTGGAGGTCATCTACCGCGTGGTGAGCCTTGGGTTTTCCGGGCGCTATCGGTTCGAACCCGAGGGGAATCGCAAGCACGATGCGGTGCGGCAGCGTCTGTATGGTGAGATCGTCGCGCAGCGAGGCTTGCCGCCAGCCGCGCTGTCGCCTCATTGGGTCGGCGACACACAGGGGCGTAGCCAGACATGGCGCGACCTGCCGGTCTGGGTCACGGCACTCGGAATGTCGCTGATTCTGCTGGCGTCGTTCGCCTACGCGAAGTATCGACTCGCGATGCGCACTGTGGCTGTCCAGCAGGACATCGCGGCGTTGGGTCGTCTGAGGCCGCTTGCGGAGCAACCGAGGCTGCGTCTACAAACCTTGCTCAAAGACGAGATCGCCGCGGCTAAGGTTAGTGTCGAAGAAGACGAGCATCACAGTGCAGTGACGTTTCACGGCGACGACATGTTCGTGCCGGGAACAGCCGCCGTGAACGCATCGATGGTGGCGCTCATCGGCCGAATCGCCGGCGAAGTCCGGAAAGTGCCCGGCAAGGTGACGGTCACCGGACACACGGATAACGTGCCGATCCGCGGTCGTGCGTTCGAGTCCAATCAGGCGCTGTCCGAAGCGCGGGCGCAACAGGTCGTGCAACTGCTGCACGGCGAGGGCGTGCCGGAAGGCCGGCTCGAAGCCGTCGGGCGAGGCGATACGGTGCCGATCGCCGATAACCGCACGCTGCAAGGCCGCGCGCGCAACCGTCGCGTGCAGATCGACGTCGTTGAATGAGAGCCCCGCAGATGCTCAAATTATTTGGAACGTGAGGATGAAAAAGCATTTGTCTTTTCTACTGTCACGTACGCTGCTGTCGGCGGTGGCGCTGCTGGTCGTCGGCTATTTGCTCTGGTGGAGCGGGCCGCTGATAACGTTCGGGGAGTTCAGACCGCTCGCCGACCCCGGTCTTCGGGCATTGAGCCTTGCTTTGCTGCTGGCAGGGCTGCTGCTGTGGCTGACCCATCGATCGATGCTGACGCTGTGGCTCGCTTTACTGTGCGTGCTGATCTGGTATGCCGCGCCCGCGCTATCCTTCGGCGGCGCTCGGCCGTTCGAGCCGGTGTCGGCACGCGTCGCCGTCCTCGCTGTCTTGCTCGGCGCTTACCTGATAGTTGGGGCGTTCCGAATAGGGCGCCGCATGCGAACCGACAAGCTCTTCCTCTCGCGAATGTCGAGACGCGCGGACGAATCGGCGTCTCCGACTGCGGGCGATCCACATCGAAACCTGACTCGTATCGTCGACAGCGCGCTGACCCGGCTGAAATCGATGCGAACCGGGGCGAGCGGGCTGGACCGTCTACTACATGGCAAGCGGTACCTATACGAATTGCCGTGGTATATCGCGCTAGGTTCGCCCGGCGCCGGCAAAACCAGTGCGCTTCTGAATGCCGGCCTGACCTTTCCTGTGGCGGAGCAGATGCAGCGTGCTTCCGGCGAACTGGTCGGAAGCCGTATGAAGACCGGGTCGGTTGCATGGTGGCTGACGAACGACGCGGTGCTGATCGACACCGCGGGCCGCTACACGTCACACAACGCCCACCACGACCATGCGCTGCTCGATGCCTCCGCCGAACCGGACGCCCGGAGCGCGCCGCCTGCATCAACCGCATCAACCGCATCAACCGCATCAACCGCATCAACCGCATCAACCGCATCAACCGCATCAACCGCATCAACCGCATCAACCGCATCAACCGCATCAACCGCTTCAACTGCTTCAACCGCTTCAACCGCTTCAACCGAATCAACCGCTTCAACCGCTTCAACCGACCACGCCGAATGGCTCCACCTGCTCAACCTGTTGCGCCAGCACCGGCCGCGCGCGCCGATCAACGGCGCGCTGCTGATAGTCGACCTGACCGAACTACTGCACAACGACGAGCAGACCCGGCTCGCGGCAGCGGCGGCTTTCCGTCAGCGGCTTGCCGAGTTGCGCACGCAATTGGGCATCTGCTTTCCGGTCTATCTCATGGTCACCAAGATGGACCGTCTAACCGGCTTCAACGAATACTTCGGCGCGTTGACGGCAGAGCGTCGCGCGCAAGTCTGGGGCTTCACGTTACCTGCCGACACCGGTACCGTCGCGGCAGAGGGGCTGCGTGTGCGGTGCGAAAGCGAACTCGGTTTGCTCACATCTCGGTTGGCCGGCGGCATGACGACACGTCTGCAGGACGAATACGACCCCGTAAAACGCCGGAAACTGGCGGCGCTCACCGAGGAATTCGCTGCGTTGACGCGACCGCTCGCCGACCTGATTCACAGCGTGTTTCTCGACTCGCGCTACGACGCCACTCAACTTCACGCGACGCTAAGGGGCGTCTACTTCACGAGCGCCATGCAAACGGACGATCTGGTCGTAGCGGAACGCCGCACCATCGTGCAACGATTGCAGCGCCGGCCGCAGCATTCGCAGGATTCATCACAGCGAGCCCTCGCCACTCCCCCCGCCGCCGTCTCCAGCCAGCAGAGCTATTTCCTGCACGACCTGCTGACCAGGGTAGTGTTTTGCGATGCGCACCTCGTGCGGCCGAATCTCCGCTGGGAATTCCGGTTCAAATTGCTGCGAATGATCGGTCACGCACTCGTGCTGCTGATTTTTGCGTGGCTCTCCATTGGCATCTGGGTGAGCTTTCGCCACAACGAGACCTATCTTGCGGCGATGACGCGCAAGACCCAAACGTTATCCACGAAGCTCGCGCAACTCGAAGACGGATCGAAGGAGGAAGCGATTCCCGAGGTGTTGAACGAAGCTCGCGACCTGGCCGCCTACCCGGACTTCGACTCAGGACAAGGTGCCAACGCCGTGCCTACCGTCCCCGATATCTCCTATCGATACGGCCTGTTCACTGGCCGAGACGTGGCAGCCGGAAGCCGGCGCATAGTCGAGCTGCTACAAGACCGGCTGCTTCTGCCGCCGATCCTCCGTCGTATGGAAGCGGTGCTCGCCGACGCCATTTCCCGCCGGGACGCGGACACGGTCTACCAGACCTTACGCGTCTATCTCATGCTGCAAGGCGGGCCAGGCGACGCGGCCTCGTCGAAAGCCCACTACAACGCAGGCGAACTCAAAGCCTGGGTGTTCTCCGACTGGGCCCGCGCGGGCAGCAGGTCGGTGTTCGGCGGTCGCACGGTCATGGTCGAACATGTCGATCGATTGTTCACCCGTGAACTCGCCGGGCGCTTGCCGTCGGCACGCACGACGTTAGCGCCGCGAAACGATGCGTTGATCCAGCAGGCCCGTGTGTTTCTCGACACGAACAGCGCGAGTCAACGCCTGTACGAGCGTGCAAAGCGCGTCATGCAGCCGGACGCGCCGGCGGCATTCACGCTGCTGCGAGCCGTGGGTCCGCAAGCCGGCACGGTATTTACGCGGGCGAGTGGCGAGCCGTTGTCTCTCGGTATTCCAGGGTTCTTCACCTATGACGGCTATCACAAACTGTTCGATCCACGCCTGCCAGATTTCATCCGCGCCGCACGCATCGACGACGCGTGGGTAATGGGAACTAACGCAAAAACCAACGCAGCAACCAACGCAGCAACCAACGCAGCAACCAACGCAGCAACCAACGCAGCAACCAACGCATCAACCAACGCAGCAACCAACCAAGACCACGCCCTCACCGACGCAATCCGCCGTCAATACCTGACCGAATACGCGCAACGGTGGGATGCGTTCCTATCGGACATCCGGACGGTCAGCGGCACGACCCTCGCTTTCCAGCTAACTATCCTGCGTGAGTTCGCATCGTCGGACTCTCCACTCACTCGCTTGGGACGTGCAGTCGCCGACGAGACCAGGCTGACCCGCACCGTCGCCACGACCGACGATCCATTGTCGCCCGACAAGACGATCAGCGAGACGAAACCACTCGAGCGCGAACTGGTCGACAACCGCTTCGCCGCCTTGCACGAAGTCGTCACCGGTACCGCGAACCGCATTGCAGCCCCAGGCGCCGCACAATCCGGCACGCACCCGGCATTAGTCGACCTCACCACCCAGCTCAACGATTACTACACGGTATTAACCATCGCGGCGAACGCGTTGGCGAACAACGGCCTGCCGCCCGCCGACGATCGCTCGATCAAACTGATGCTCACGGCAGATACGCTGCCCGCGCCGTTTCGTGAAGTCGTCCGCGAACTGGCCGTGCAGAGCGCCCGCGAGGTCAACCAGGGCATCGGCCAGTTGCTGTCGCGGCAGATGCAGGCAAGTCTGGGCGAAGCGTGCAGGCTCACCGTCGAGGGCAACTATCCGTTCGCGCCAGAAAGCCAGCAGGACGCCGGCATCGCGGACTTCGACCGCGTGTTCGCGCCGGGCGGCCTGCTCGACGATTTCTTCACGACAACGCTCGCGCCGTTCGTCGATACCGCCGCTCACCCATGGCGTTACCGCACGCCGCGCGGCGCGACGGCACCGCTAAACGGACCCGCGTTACAGCCGTTCGAAACGGCGAAGGCCATCCGCGCCATGTTTTTTAGCGAGCCGGGTCAGCGCAAGGTCGCCTGGCGCACAACCATCCGGATTCCCGAGTTGGATCCTGCCGTCATGCGGCTGACGCTCGATATCGATGGACAAGGCATGCAGTATCAACACGGTCCCGTGAGTCCTTTTGCGGTGGACTGGCCAGGTCCGCGCGGTGGCGCGCATGCGGCCATCACGGCCAGTCCGTTGATTCGCCCGGAGACCTCGTCGCTATCGGCCGACGGACCGTGGGCGCTTTTACGCTTGCTGGGAAAGGGTAGACGCATTCCAACGGCGATACCCGGCCGCACACGCATCGCGTTCGATTTCGACGGTCGTCAGGCCGTGCTCGACGTGAGCGGCGCGGGAAGCGTGGCCGATCCGATCACGAGCCAGTTGTTAAGCCGCTTTCGTTGCCCGGGAACCTCGCCGGGTTTCGCTTTGCCCGACAGCGGCGCGCCGGTGGGCTTGCCGGCGGCGTGATCGACGCATCTCATTCGGCCTTGAACAGGCTGCGGGCCAGCGAGCAGAGCAGGGTGGTCGCCGGCGACTCGTCCTGCAGACGGCGGCTCATGATGATCGGCGACGCCACCTTCGCGGCTGGAATCGGGCGGTACACCACGCCGTGAGCGCGCAAACCTTCTACGCTCTCCGGCACGAGACACACGCCGACCTGCGCGGCGACAAGGCCCAGCGCCGTCTGCAACTCGCGCACTTCGTGAATGGCCTTCGGTTCCAGCGCGTGATCGTGCATGGCCGACAATTGCTGGTCCGCATAGCTCGGGCGCGGCGTGCTCGGGTACACGATCAGCGTCTCGGCGGCGAGCGCCGCGAGCGTCAGTGGCTTCTTCTGCCGCGCAAGCGGATGGTCCTGCGGCAGCGCAGCGATCATGCGCTCTTCGACGAGCACCTCGCGCGCCAGTTGCGCATCGTCGAAACGCAGCCGGCCGAAACCGACGTCGATCCGGCCACCCTTGAGCGCGGCGAGTTGCTCGATCGTGAACATTTCGATCAGCGAGAGTTCGATATTCGGCGCGGCCTCGCGAAATGCACGAATCACCGCGGGCAACGCGCCATATAGCGTCGACGGCACGAAGCCGATCACGATGCGCTCGGCCAGTTGCGCAAGCCGCCGCGTCAGCGGCGCGAGTTCGTCCGCTTCGTCGACGAGACGCTTGGCCTGCGTATAGAAGATGCGTCCTGCCTCGGTCAGCCGTAACGGCCGCGCGCCCCGCTCGAACAGCGCAAGGCCCACCTGTTCTTCGATCTGCTGAAGCTGGCGGCTGAGCGGCGGCTGTGTCATGTGCAGCCGCAGAGCCGCGCGCGTAATGTTCATTTCTTCCGCGACCGCGATGAAATAGCGGAGTTGGCGAAGTTCCATGCAGGGCCCCAAGGTCGGGAAGGTGTCGGGATCGGCGTTGGCCGCAGAAGGCGGTGTGTTTCTATCACAGTGCCCGACAACGGTCTACGAATCTTCCATCTCTATCAGCTTCGTGCGCATGACGCGCAGCGCGCGATGTTCTGTATATGGAACAGCGATTTGCGGGTAAGACCGCCCATTCCCGCCAATCTTAATGACAAATAAGGACCACCTCCGAGCCATCCGCCGCCTTGTCGGCCCCACGCCCCAACGCTTTGCGAGATTGTTCGGCTCGTCCGACGTATCTATTCGCCTTCAGCCGCTTTATCGGCATCGCCGGTCTGTCTACATTGTGTCCAGTGACAGCGCCACTGGATTCCGATCTTCATCGGCGGCGGTCCGCGAATCGTCGCGGCGGCACGTCGGCGCACAACCAGCTAAAGGAAACGATCATGAGCAAGCTCACAGGTAAGGTAGCGGTGGTAACGGGTGGATCGAAGGGTATCGGCGCGGCCGTCGCGAAAGCGCTGGCGGCAGAAGGCGCCTCCGTCGTGGTGAACTACGCGTCGAGCAAGGCCGGCGCGGACGCGGTAGTCGCGGCGATCACCGCGGCGGGCGGCAAGGCGACGGCGGTAGGTGGCGACGTGTCCAAAGCGGCGGACGCGCAAGGCATCATCGAGGCGGCGGTCGAAACGTATGGCCGGCTCGACATCCTCGTCAACAACTCGGGCGTGTACGAGTTCGCGCCTGTCGGCGACATTACCGAAGAGCATTTCCACCGGCAGTTCAACGTGAACGTGCTGGGCCTGCTGTTGACCACGCAGGCGGCCGTCAAGCATCTGGGCGAAGGCGGCAGCATCGTGAACGTGAGTTCGGTGGTCAGCCGCGTTACGCCGCCGAACGCCGCCGTCTATACGGCGACCAAAGGCGCCGTGGATGCCCTGACAGGGTCGCTGGCTCGCGAACTCGGTCCGCGCAAGATTCGCGTGAACTCGGTCAACCCGGGGATGATCGAGACCGAAGGCGCTCAGAGCGCGGGGATTATCGGCTCCGAAATGGAAACTCAGGTATTGGCCACGACGCCGCTCGGCCGTATCGGTCAGCCCGACGATATCGCGGATGTCGTCACGTTCCTCGCATCCGACGATTCGCGCTGGATCACTGGCGAAAGCCTGATTGCCAGCGGCGGCGTGCGCTAAGCCCGGCTTCACCGCATAGGCAAACGGCCCCACGCATCGCGCCGTGGGGCCGTTTTGTTCTATTCGGCCGGGTTGTTCGCCGCGGCCGGCAGCTGCACGGCGAACAACGCATCGAGCAGATTCGACCCGGGCCGCTCGGCGAGCCGGGTCAGCGATTCGGTCATCAGCACCCGGCAGTCCTGCAGCGGAATCATCCTGATCCGGCGCGATTCGTTGAACTCCGCCCGCGCGATCACGCCCACGCCCATCCCTTGCGCGACCGCTTCTTCGAGCGCTTCGCGACCGTCCACGTACATCACCGGTTCGACCTGCAGCGACTCGCGCACCAGTTCGATTTCGAGCAGTTGCTGCGTGACCGATTGCGGCTCGCGAAAAATCATCGGTTGCTGCACGAGTTCGGCGTAGCTCAGCTTGCGTTTTTTCGCGGCTGGCGAGTTGACCGGCACCATGGCCACCAGCGGATCGCGCCGCAACACGCGGGCTTCCAGGCGGCTGTGCACTTGTGGCGCCGCGGTGATCGCGGCGTCGACCGCGCTGGACAGCACGCGCTGCATGCAATCGGCCGCATTGGCGATGGACAGCGTGACCACGATTCCCGGATGCAGACGGCGAAATGCGCCGATCAGCGCGACGGCCAGATCGGGCGCGTCGGCGACCAGCGACAGCGAGCCGGACTCGAGCCCGCCCGCCGATTCGAGCAGTTGCCGCGCGTCGCGTTCGCAACTCAGCATCTGCCGCGTCACGCTGAACAGGCGCAGACCGAGTTCGGTGGTCACGACCCCGCGCGGGCCGCGCTCGAACAGCTTGACGCCGTAGTCCTGCTCGAGACGGCGGACGTGATCGGACACCGCCGGCTGCGTGAGCGATAACGCCAGCGCCGCTTTGGAGAATCCGCCGTGTTCCGCGACCGCATGGAAGGCCCGCAATTGCGCGTATTGCATGTCTGCCTCGCCGGGAAAAAATTGCGATAAGTTTTTACGATACCGCCATCGATTATATCGATTTTACCGATGGACGGCGGTTCGTTACTGTATGACCCGGCGCAAACGCCATCGCAACCAGCCCGGAGATTCCGAACATGAACAGTGTGATCGACCGAACCCTCGCCGAGTCGGGCGTGCCTGCCGGCTCGAACTGCGCACCGCCGGCTCAAGGCGAGCCTTATCTGTTGACGCCGGGCCCGCTGACCACCGCCTTCTCGACCAAGGAAGCGATGCTGCGCGACTGGGGCTCCTGGGACGGCGACTTCCGCGCGATGACGGCGCAATTGCGCCAAAGCCTGCTGGCGATTGCGGGCGACACCACGAATGAATACGACTGCGTCCCGCTGCAAGGCAGCGGCAGCTACTGCGTCGAAGCCATGCTCGGCAGCCTGATTCCACGCGATGGCCATGCGCTGGTACTCGCCAACGGCGCATACGGCAAACGGATCGCCAGCACCCTCGGCTACCTCGGCCGCGACTGCACGGTGCTCGACAAGGGCGACTATCTGCCGCCGCGCGGCGCCGAAGTGGAACAACTGCTCGACGCGAACCCCGCCATTACGCATGTGATCGCGGTGCACTGCGAAACCAGCTCGGGCATCCTCAACCCCATCGAAGAAATCGCCGCCGCGACGGCGAAGAAGGGCCGCAAGCTGCTGATCGATTCGATGAGCGCGTTCGGCGCGGTGCCGCTCGACGTGCGCCGGATCGCCTGCGAAGCGTTCGTGTCGTCGGCCAACAAATGTATCGAAGGCGTCCCGGGTTTCGGTTTCGTGATCGCGAAAAAAAGCGCGTTGCAGGAAGCCAAAGGCCGCAGTCACTCGCTCGCGCTCGACGTGTACGACCAGTGGGACGTGATGAACCGCACCGGCCAGTGGCGTTTCACGCCGCCGACGCACGCGGTGGCCGCGTTCATCGAAGCGCTGCGTTTGCACGCGCTCGAAGGCGGCCAGCCGGGGCGCCTCGCCCGTTACGCGAACAATCGCGACGTGCTGGTGGCCGGCATGCAGACGCTCGGCTTCGAGCCGCTTCTCGACGAACACTGGCGCTCGCCGATCATCGTGACGTTTTTCTCGCCGGCGCATCCGTCGTTCCGGTTCGATCGCTTTTACGAACTGATGAAACAGAAGGGTTTCATCATCTATCCGGGCAAGCTGACGGTGGCGGAGAGCTTCCGCATCGGCTGCATCGGTCAGGTCGATGCGCAGGTCATGCGCCGCGTCGTCGACGCCTGCGCCGCATCGTTGCAGGCGATGGGCGTGGACCACGCCGCGCCGCGCGCGCGTTCTTGAATTCGCGAGGAGTCATGCAGATGAAACACGTCAAGGCAGTCATTTTCGATTGGGCCGGCACCGTGGTCGACTACGGTTCGCTCGCGCCGATGGGCGCTTTCGTGGAAACCTTCGAGCAGTTCGGCGTGTCGATCACGATCGACGAAGCGCGCGGTCCGATGGGGATGGCCAAACGGCCGCACATCGCTGCGCTGATGGCTTTGCCGCGCGTCGCGCAGGCCTGGGCCGACAAGTACGGTCATGCACCGGGCGACGCCGATATCGACGCCGTCTACGACGTCTTCGTCCCGAAGAACATCGCGGTGGCTGCGAGCTATAGCTCGGTCATTCCGGGCGTTGCGCAGGTCGCGAGCGCGCTGCGTCACGACGACATCCGCATCGGCACGACGACGGGCTACACCCGCGAGATCATGGCGGAGATCGTGCCGGGCGCGGCGGCGCAGGGCTTTTCGCCGGACAGCATCGTCTGCACCGGCGACACGCCGGAAGGGCGCCCGTCGCCGTACATGATCTACAAGACCTTGCCGCAACTCGGTGTCTGGCTCGCGCGCGACGCGATCAAGGTCGACGACACCGAAGTCGGTATCGAAGAGGGCATCAACGGCGGTACGTGGACAGTCGGCGTGTCGGTGAGCGGCAACGCGTTCGGCATGGCGGAAGCCGACGTCAAGGCGCTGGCGCCCGATGAATTCGCATGGCGACGCAAGGCCGCGATCGAGAAGCTCAAAGCGGCCGGTGCGCATTACGTGATCGACAGCGTGGCCGACCTGATGCCGGTCGTGCACGAGATCGAAGCACGACTGGCGCGCGGCGAGCGGCCCTGAGCAACGGGCAGTAGCGTGAGCGGCCCCGAAGCGGTCCCGACGCGGACCTAACGCGGACCTAACGCGGACCTAACGCGGCGCCGCTCACGCATCAGTCGAGTCAACCGAGTATCTTGCGGATCTCGGCCTCAGTCGTATTGAACAACGTCGCAATGAAGCCTGGGCTCAGTCCGCTGCTCTCCGCGAGTTTCCGGATTTCCGCCTGATCGTCTGCACTGAAGGCGCTCGGCGACGGCGCCACGTGATCGGCGATCGATATGCCTTCGGCATCGTCGTAAGGCGCCACGAGCGGCACATCGTCGGCCTCGTACAGGCGCTCGACGGCGGCATAGGGTTGCTGGAGTTGCTCGGCCACTTCTTTCAGACTCCTGCCGTCGTCCACTTCGCGAATCGCCTCGATCTGCTGGGCCGGCGAGAGCGGTCGAACCCATTCGTACCGATCGGGCGGCGTCGCCGGCTGGGCCCACGACGGGCCCGCTTGCGGCGACTGCGGACGCCTGATCACGAAGCCTTCCGCATATTCGTGTTCCATCAGCGCGATGGTGCTTTCCGGCAAACCCGTCGCCTTGGCCAGATCGACTGTCGTAAAGGTGTAGTCCTGGTTATTCAGCGCACCCGCGACATCGTTCAATTGCTGCTGCGAAACGGTGCCCATGGTCTGCGTGCGGAATTCATTGGCGAGGCTCTGGACCTTCCAGGGCGAAATGCCCGCACGGTGCGCCACGTCTTCCTTGCTGTAGCCCTTTGCGAACATATCCATAACCGCGTCGCGTTCTTTTACCGTGAAGTGAAGGTCGTGAGTGCTGGCCACCTCACCGCGCGTCTGCTGCATGACATAGCTGCGGCTGACGCCCAAAGTTTCGGCGACCGTGTCGGGCGGCTGTCCTTGCGCCAGAAGCTCGCGAATCAATGTGTCTCTTGCTGCGCGATGCTGGTTGGCGATCCCCTCCACGGTATTCACCGGAATCTTCAGCGTGCGCGCGACCTCGCTCGGGCCTTTGCCCGCGTCGAGCATGGCGATCGCGGTAGTGCGATTTTCGGGCGACGTGTCCCACCAGGTTTTTTTGGCGGTCTGGGAGTTGTAGTGGGCGTAGATTTTCTGAACCTTGCGCTCGGTGAGCTTGAGGGTATCCGCTATCTCTGCGTTGGTTTTTCCTTCATTCTTGAGGGAGAAAACCTGGCTCACCAACTCGGGCGTGACGCCCTGCGGTTTGGGTGGGGCTATGCCTTTGCGGGTCGCGAGGTTGTACACGGTCGTATCGGATACATTGAATTTCGCGGCAATCTCGCGTTGCGTGAGGGTTCCTTCGCGTAAGAGTTGCGTGATTTGCTGCTCGATCTCCGGCGTAACTTTCAGATTTCGCAACGAAATCGCCGCAGGCAGAGTGATGTCGTGTTTTTTAGCAAGACGGGCGACCGAGCCGCGCGACACGTTGAATTGATTGGCGATTTCCTGGTATGACATTTTGCCTTCCCTAAGCAGCTTGAGCATGCCCGGCACGTCGCGGTTCATGAGCGAGAGCTGAACGTGAGGCTTGGGCGCGCCGATCTGCTTGGCGATCTTGCTGACTGTCACTTGCGAGATGTCCAGTCTCCTCCCGATCTCCCGATAGGACAGTTCCCCGTCCTGAATCTGCTTGATGATCGTCGCCCGGGTAGCAGGCGTCAGGGGCAGGGAACGCAGGGAGGCGTCGGCGGCCAGTCCGATGCCCTCGCTTTTCGCGATTTTAAGTACCGTCGCCGGTGATACACCCATCTTTTCCGCAATTTTAGTGCGCGGCAGTTCCCCTTCCTTCAACAGCCGGATGATTTCCTGCCGCACTTCGGGTTTCATTTTCGGCGCGCCACCGGCGAGTCCGACATCGTCATGCGGGGACCATTGGCGAGTCGTTGCGTCGAAGGTGACCGGATACTGCGGTTTAAGCGGATTGTCTTTCATGAAGACTCGCCAGGTGCCGTTGTCCTTGTCGAAACGCACGTGATAAAGCTTGCCCGCGAGGTCGATATAGCGGCCGTCGCGCTCATCCACGAGAATACCGGGCGTGGGGCCCGGGCGCAGGGTTCCACGCGAGACGTTCGCGTCGGCATACGGTTCGAACGACGCATAACGACCGCGCTCCACGCTCCGGTGCGCGAGCAGGCTGTTGGGATCGGCGAGCGGGCCGTTGTTGTCGAGGGTCTGCTGGAACAGGGCTCGCTCGGCGGCCCGGGCTTGCTGGCTCAAACTCTGCTCCATGCGAGTTCCGTCGATCACGCCTTCGGTCGTCGCGCGCATGAGGTCGCCGCCCGCCGTGCCGGTGCGTCTGCCTGCCAGACTGGACAGCTCGGCATCGCGACCCGCCGCTGAAGCGGCCCTGCCTGCGATGCTGATTTCCTTCAATGCTCCCCACGCTTCGCCGCTCAGCAGGCCGAGATAGGCCGAGCCGTAGTCGAGGCCCATCCGTACGTTGTCAGGGAGCGTCGAGGGCAGCGCGTCGGCGAGCGGCGCGAGCGGCGTGAGGCCGAGGAGCACGCGTTCGATGCCCTCCATGATCTGTGCGGCCAGCTTCGCCGCGCGCACCGAGGGCTGGATCGAATAGTTCTTGTCGCTCGTATCGTGAAGCACGGCGTTATACCGGTCGCTGAGATCGCGGACATAATCTCCGCTCACCGGCGGCAGCTGTTTCAGGATGTCGGTGTATCGCTTCGCGGCACCCACCGAATGGGCGTTCAGCGGTCCGCTCACCTGGCTATGCCAGGTGTCGAGCAGGTCGCGCAGTTCCGGCGAGTCGCGCATGCGCTGCGTGAATGCCAGCACGACCTTGTCCTTCAAATCGTCGTAACCGGGATTGCTCTGATAAAGCTGGCGGCCGATGAGTTCATAGCGTTTCGCCGGATCGGTCTGTGCCCGTGCTTCTTTCAGGATCCGGTCGACTTCACCGTTGGCTTCTTTCCATTGCGCCCGTCCGGTGCGCTGACGTTTGCCGATCTCGACGGAGATACGGTCCTGCAGTTTTTCCTGAACCGCGGTTGCCTGCTGGAAGAGTTTTTCGCGTTCGCCGGCGTCCGGCGCCGCCATGAAGTCGTCGCGCAACCGGGCGAGAAGGTCGACGTTCTGCCGGTCTTCCTTGCTCAGATACGCGACGCCCATGGGCGGATTGAACTGGCTCAAGACCCGCTCGACGGGATCGTTGAGCACACGCGTGGACTCGTCGCGAATCGCATTTTCCAGCGAGGTCATTTTCTGACCGATCGCATACCGTTTGTCGAGGCTGGTTTCGAGCTGATAGGCCGCACCCATTGTCGCAAGCACGCCGGCATAGAACTGACGCTCGCTGTCGGGTAACTGGGCCAGCATCCCTTGAACGTGGGCAAGTCTTTGCTGGAATTGGATGACCGGAGCGGGATAGCCGGTCAGCTCCTGGTCGAGACCGTCTTCGATTTTTTGCGCGTTCTGCATGTCGGCGCCGCTGCGCCTTTGCAGGTAGCCTTCCTCGGTGTCGTAGCGCAGGGCCAGATTCTCGAACTCTTCCCGCGTGACATCCGGCAGGATGCCGGACGCGCTCGAGCCGGGCGGCTCCTGTCCGGCTGGCGCATCCTGGCGCGGCGCCAGCGCATTGGCCGGCGCGTTGGCCGCACCCGAGCCGTTTGTCAGCGTAGCGGCGGTACTGATTCGAGCGGACCGTGCGCTACCGGATGCGGCAGGCGCAGAGCGCGCCTGCTGCGGCAGGGCGCGAGAAAACGTTTCGACATGGCGCTTCGGCCCGTGAAATGCGACGGCCGGGTTGGTATCGGGCGCCGTCTCCGGATGCACCGGTTGCAGATCGGCAGGAATGGTGGAGGGCGTGCTACCCACTGAGGGACTCGTCATGTGTCTGAACTCCTGAAGAGAGAGAAAAGGCGCAGTGAAAACGATCGGCTCGATGAGCGACACGACACTGCTGATGTCATTGCAGCATGCCGGCCGACCGGTCCGGTGGTATCCATCAATGGCAGGCCGGCCGGTTCCCGTGTCAGGCCGGAGGCGCGCCGGCGCCTCGCTTCAAGACTTTCCTGATTTCCTCTTCGGTCGTATTGAACCAGCCGGCAATGAAGGCCGCGCTGAGCCCGCTGTCCCGTGACAACTGACGGATCTCGGCCTCGTCCTGCGCGGTGAATGTCGTCGGTGCTTGTGCAAAATCCTCTGCGGGCGAGGAGATGCTGGGATCGTCGAGCGGCGCGACCAGCGGGTCGTCTTGCGCATACAGTTGTTCGACGGCGACATCGGGCACCTGGAGTTCGGCGCCGATTTCCTGCGGCGTATGCCCGGTATCCAGTTCGTGAAAAGCCTGGACCTGCTGCTCCGGCGTTAGCGGCCGCACCCATTCGTAGCGTTCGGCCGTTGCGGCGGACGCAGCCCATGATGGGCCCGCCTGAGGCGACTGAGGGCGCAACACGAGAAAACCGTTCGCATACTCCTGTTCGAGGAAGGCAACCGTGCTTTCGGGCAAGCCGGTCGCCCAGGCCAGATCGGCGGTACGGAAGGTGTAGCCCGGCGTTGCGAGCGCGCGTGCGACATCGTCCAGCTGTTGCGGCGTCACGGTGTCCATCAGCCGTGCGCGATACTGATTGGCCAGCGACTGGGCGTGCCACCTCGAGAGTCCGAGTTTATCGGCGACATCCTGCCGCGTGTAACCCTTGCCGAACATGTCCATCGCGGTATCCAGGTCGGTCTGCGGCAGGTGGATGTCATGAGTGCCTTCGGGTACGCCTCGTTGCAGGCCCAGGACGTACGACGGTGTGATCGACAGCGAATTCGCAACCTCCCCTGGCGTTTTCCCCTCTTCGAGCAGTTCCTTCGCGAGGTTATCCCGGGCAACCCGTTGCTGGTTCGCGATGCCGCGTACGGTTTCGATCGGCAGGCCGAGATCGTGCGCCACCTGCTTGCGCGTGTGGCCTGCGTCGAGTTGTGCAATCGCTTTGCTGCGGATTTCAGGCGTGGTGTCCCACCAGGATTTTTTGTTCGTCTCCGGGTTGTAATGGGCCAGAATGTGCCTGACTCTGCCTGGCCGAAGCTCGAGCGTATTCGCAATTTCGCTCGTCGACTTGCCCTGATCGTACAGTTCGAAGACTGAGGCGGCCTGGCTGGCCGTCACGCCGGAGGGGTAAGTAGGGGCATAGCCGGTATCGGCGGCCATTCTTCCAACAGTCCACCGGGACACCCCGACGCGGGACGCGATTTGCGCCTGCGAAAGTGCGCCTTCGTGCAACAGGTCGGTGATCTGCTGCCTGATTGCCGGCGATATGCGCGTATTGCTCACCGATGCGGCGGGTGTCTCTGCCACCCGGTTGTCTTCCGCGATAGTCCGGACTGATTCCGACGACAAGCCGAGTTGCCGGGCGACCTGCTCACGGGGCTGATTCTCTTGCGTGAGCAGCCTGAGCGTTTCCTGCTCCTGCTGTGGCGTCGGCGCGAGGGGGCGAGTCACTCGCGAAGGGATATTTTCCTTCTTTGCCAGCCTGAGGATGGTGTTGTAAGAAATATCCAGCTTTCTCGAGATCTGATACATCGATAACTGATGTTGCCGCAGTAGTTTGATGGCTTCCTGCCGGCTGGCGGGCGTAAGGGTACGGACAGCGGGATTACGGATATTCTCCTTATGCGCAATCGTACGCACCTGATCCTCGGTCGTCCCCATCCTGTCTGCAATCTTGCGCCACGACAGTTCGCCTTCCTTCAACAAGCGGACGATTTCCTGGCGGACTGGTTCGGCGAGTTTTTTTCTGCCGCCGGGCAATCCGACGTCGTGATGCAATTCCCACCGATGGGTCGCCTCGTTCAGACGAACCGGATACTGCGGTCTCAGCGCGTTGTCGCGGTCGACGACGCGCCATGTGTTGTTGTCCTTGTCGAAGCGCACCGGCAGGAGCTTGTCGCCCAGCTCGATATAGTTGCCGCCTTTCGCGTCGACAAGAAGACCCGGCGCGCTGCCGGGCTCGAGGTCTTCACGATGGACATCGGCGGCCGCGTAGCTGTCGACCGGGTGGGGAGCCGTCCCGCTCATCTTTGCACGCGCGGCCTCGAGCGCCGGGTCGGCGGGCGGCGCGCCCGCGTCGAGCGTCTTCTGTTCCAGCGCCCGCTCGGCCGCCTTTGCTTCATGGCTCAGGCTGGACTCGGTCGCGCTGCTTTCGACGAGACCCCGGGCGCCGGTTTTAACGAGCTGGCTCCCGGCCGACCGGTCGCCGAGTTCGGCCTCACGGGAACCACTGGATATGGCCTTGCCCGTCAGGCTGATCTCCTTGATAGCACCCCAGCCTTCTCCCGCCAGCATGCCCAGATAAGCGCTGCCGTAGTCGAGCCCCATCCGCACACCGGGCGGCAGCGTCGACGGCAATATGTCGGCGAGCGGGGCGAAGGGTGTCAGCCCCAACAGCACACGCTCGATGACTTCGAGTATCTGTCCCGCGAGCCTCATCGCCCGCGCCGAAGGGGTAATGGACTCGTCCTTGGTGCTGGCGTCCTGCAGGACCGCGTTGTACTGGTCGCTCAGATCGCGCACATAGTCGTTGCTGACCGGCGGCAGGTTCTTGAGGATATCCGTGTACCGCTTCGGGGCGCCGACGGAATACGTGTTGAGCGGCCCGCTGACCTGGTCGTGCCACGTGTCGAGCTTGTCGCGCAGCGCCGGGGAATCTTGCATGCGCTGGGTGAAGGCCAGCACGACTTTGTCCTTCAACGCGTCCTGACCGGGGTCGATCTGGAACAGTTGCCGGCCGATCAGTTCGTAGCGTCTGGCCGGATCGGTCTGCGCTTCGGCCTCTTTAAGAATGCGGTCGACCTCGCCGTTGGCTTCTTTCCACTGGGCAGTCGCGCTTCGCTGATGCTCGATGATCGCCACCGAGACTTTGGCCTGCAATTGCCGCTTGAGGTCGCTCGCCTCCTGGAACACGGCTTCGCGTTCATCGGCGTCGGGTGCATCGAGAAAGTCGTCACGCAACCGGCCGAGTTCGTCGAGACTCTCGCGATCTTCCTTACCCAGCCAGGCTTCTCCCATCGGCGGCTCGAACTGGGCCAGCGCGCGAGACAGTGGATCGTTGCCGACCCGGGTCGCTTCTCCGCGTACGGCATCTTCCAGTTCGGTCATCTTCTGGCCGAGCGCGTAGCGTGTGTCGTCGTGGGTATCCAGCTGGTAGGCCACGTTCAGCGTCGCGAGAATGCCGGCATAGAACTGACGCTGCTTTTCGGGGAGACTCGCCAGCATGCCTTGCAGATGCGCGGTGCGTTGCTGGAACTGGACCACTTGCGGGGGATAGCCCGTCATATCCTGCTGCAGGCCGTCCTCGATTTTTTGTGCGTTACGGGTGTCGCCCTCGGCATTGTTGGGCAGATAACCGGCGGCGGTGTCGTAGCGCTGGTTGAGCGCTTCGAACTCCGCGACGCTGGCGTTCGGCAGCACCGCGTCGGTGGCCGCCTCCTGTGTCGCTTTAGCCGGAGCAGCCGTCTTATGCACGGAAAGACCACGCGCTTGCCGCAGCGAGAAGCCCGCAGCGGTCTCGCGAGGTGTCGCGCCAACCGGCGCCGCAGGCCTCGATGCCTGGCTTTCGTGATGCGATGCACGAATCTGCCCGCTTGCCGCGGACGTCGAACTGCTCACTGACGATTCAGTCATGAATGAACTCCCGGTGCGATAAAGAATGAGCGGCGAATGACAACTGCCGATGCCATTGCAGCATGCCGGCCGCGCGTCGAGGTCGCACTTATCCATCGCCTGTTCGGCGCTGGAACGGGCACACCCATCGACATTTTTTTCGCGCTTTATTGATCGCGCGTCGCACTCTAGACTCCATCGATACGCCATCGAAGGAGTCGGAATGTCCGAAGTTCTATCCGCGCGCGCGGTACCGCAAACCAGCCTGCCCGTGATCGACGTCGCGGGACTCGCGTCGGGCGATCCGTTGCAACGCGCGGCAGTCGGTACAGCGTTGCACGCCGCCTGCATCGACAAGGGGTTTTTCTATATTTCCCACCATGGCGTCGATGCCGCGCTAATCGACGCGGCGCGTGACGCAGCCGAGCGTTTCTTCGCGCTGCCCGAAGCCGGCAAGCGCCGGTTCGACAAAGCTCAGTCGTTCTGCAATCGCGGCTATGAACCTTTGCGCGGTCAGACGCTGGAAGCGGGCACGCCGCCCGATCTGAAGGAAGGTTTCTACATCGGCAACGAATTGCCGCTGGATCATCCGCGCGTGGTGGCGCGCGATTTCAATTGCGGACCGAATCAGTGGCCCGATCACGAGAGCGCGTTCCGCCCGGCAATGGAAGCGTATTTCGCCGCGTTGTTCGCCCTGTCCCAGCGCCTCACGCGCGGGCTTGCGCTGTCGCTCGATCTGCCCGAAGACCACTTCGAGTCCTTCTGCGACGAAGCCATGGGCACGTTGCGGCTGTTGCACTATCCACCGCAACCCGCGCAGGCCTTGCCCGAACAGAAGGGCTGCGGCGCGCATACGGACTTCGGTTGCCTCACGCTGCTGTGGCAGGACGGCAATGGCGGTCTGCAGGTGCAGGACAGCGACGGCAGCTGGATTCACGTGCCGCCGCTGCCGGGCACCTTCGTCGTCAATCTCGGCGATCTGATCGCGCGCTGGACCAACGACCGTTATCGCTCGACGCTGCATCGGGTAGTGAATGCATCGGGCCGCGAGCGCTACTCGATGCCGTTCTTTTTCACGGGGCGTCCCGATTACGTGGTCAGTTGCCTGCCGGGCTGCACGACGGGCGATGAAGCGCCGAAGTATCCGCCGATCACGGTGGTCGACCATCTGCAAGCGTGCTACCGGAGAACCTACGGATGATGCCCACGCGGGTTCGCGCCGCCGGCATGCTGCTGGTCCACGGCGCGTGGCAGGGCAGTTGGGCCTGGGACGCGTGGCTACCGGAACTGGCTTCGCGGGGCTGGCCCGCGAAGGCGGTCGATCTTCCCGGCAACGGCGCCGATCCGTCGAAGGATGCCGGCTTCACCGCATCGCTCGACGGCTATGTCGACGCGTTGAGCGATGCGCTGGACACGTTCGATGGCCCGGTGGTCGTGGTCGCGCATAGCGGCGCCGGCGTGCCGGTCTCGCAACTGGCCGAAGCGTTGCCGCAGCGCATTGCGTGCATTGTCTACGTGGCGGGCATGATGCTGCCTGCCGGCATGGGTTACGCGGAACTGGTCGAGGCCAGCGCCGCCGAGGTGCCGAACGCGAGCGGCATCGCGCCTTATCTGCAATGGAGCGACGACCGCGCGTACACCGTCGTGCCGCCCGAAGCCGCGCTGGAAATCTTTCTGCACGATTGCCCGCCGGCCGCCGCGCGCGCCGCCGCCGGCAAACTTACCGCGCAGCAGGAAAGCGGCCGCAGGGTGGTCACGACGCTTAGTGCCGAACGCTTCGGCCGCGTGCCGCGCATCTATATCGAGGCGTTGCGCGACCGCTCCGTGTTGCTGCCGCTGCAGCGCAGGATGCAGGCGCTGATGCCTGGCGCGATCGTGCGCTCGATCGACTGTGGACACGTGCCGCAACTCGCCCGGCCTGCCGAACTGGCGACGCTGGTGTGCGACGCGCTCGCGAGCATCGGCATCGGTATTGAACCCGCCGCCGCCGCCGCTCAATGAAAATAGCTGACCGCCAGATCGATGAATTCGCGCACCTTGCGCGGCACGAATTCGCGGCTCGGATAAACCAGCGACACGCCAATATCGCCATTGAGCACCGCATAGTCGGTGAGAATCTGCACGAGCGCGCCGCTGCGTAATTCGTCGGTGACCATTTCGAGCGGCAGCAGCGCAATGCCCATGGCGCCGAGCGCCGCCTGCTTCTGCATGATCATGCTGTTCACCGTCAGCGACGGATCGAGCGCGATGCTCGCTTCGTTGCCCTCGTGGTCGCTGAACACCCACGTCTGCGGATTGGTATCGAGCGGCGCGGCAATCAGCCGGTGCGCGGCCAGATCGGCCGGGACGTGCGGATAACCGGCGTGGTCCAGATACGCGGCGGCGGCCACCGGCACCGCGCGCGAATCGACCAGACGCCGCGCTACCAGAGATTCCGAGCGGATCATGTGCTCGGTGACGATGCCGACGTCGAAGCCGCCTTCGAGCAGATCAACACGCTTCTCGGTGAGCGTGACGCGCAGCTTCACGAGCGGAAACGCGGCCTGATAGGTCGCGAATAGCGGCGTCAGGCGGAACAGCGAAAAGCTGCCGAGCGCGACGATTCGCAACTCGCCCGCCACTTCCTTCGACGTGGTGGTGGCGCGCGACTCGACTTCGTCGAGTTCGGCGAGCAGCACGCGGCAGCCGGTCGCGTAATCCGCACCGGCTTCGGTCAGCACCACCTTGCGGGTGGTGCGCTGAAACAGCCGGATGCCCAGATGTTTTTCGAGGCTCGACACATGGCGCGTGACGACCGAGGTCGACACGTTCAGTTGCTCCGCGGCCTGCGCGAAGCTGGCCACGTCGGCGACCTTGATGAAGGCCTGCATGGCCTGGAAGAGATTGATCATGTGAAGGGGGAAACCTGTTCAGACCGCCGGCGCGGCGCCGTGGCGCGCGACGACTTTGCCGTTGGCCACCACCAGCCTGCGCGGCGGCCGCGCGACGATGGCGTGCGCGAGCGTGTCCGCCGCGACCAGCACGAGGTCCGCGCGCGCGCCGACGTGCAGGCCGTAGTCCGCGAAACCGCACGCGCGGGCGGCGATGCTGCTGACGCAGTCGAACGCGAGCGCCAGATCGTCGTCGCGGCGCAGACCGTTGCGCATCGCGATCAGCATCGCGCGCTCCAGCATGTCGGGCGAACCGTAGGGCGTCCACGTATCGCGCACGCCGTCGTTGCCGCCGAACAGGGTTACGCCCATCGCGAGACAAGCCTTGAGCGAGGGCACGGGCACCGAAGGCGGCGCCGTGGTCAGCAGCGCGACCTGCAAGTCGGCGAGCCGCGCGAGCAGCGCGTCGCGTTCGCGCTCGGGCAGCGCACCGAGACAGAACGCGTGACTGACGACCACGCGCCCCTGCATGCCATGCGCGGCCACCCGGTCGAGCAGCAGACCTAACGTGAAAGCGCCGAGTTCGGCGGGCTCGTGCAGATGAATGTCGACCGGTTTGCCGTAACGCTCGGCGAGTCCGAACGTGACGTCGAGCGAGCGCACCGGATCGCCGTCGATGGACGCCGGGTCGAGCGCGCCGAGCACATCGGCGCCGGCTTCCAGCGCCTCGCCGAGCAGCGCGTCGGTGCCGGGACGGCCGAGCACGCCCGACTGCGGAAACGCGACGATCTGCATGTCGAGCACCTCGCGCAACGTCTCACGCGTGGCGAGGACGCCTTCGAGATGACGCAGACCGGCAACGGTGTCGATATCGACGTGAGTGCGTAGCCGCGTGGTGCCGGCCTGCAGGAACGCTTGCGCCAATGCCAGCGATTGCACGCCGGCGTCATGACCGCTGTGCGCGCGCCAATGGCGTTCGTTCTCGATACGGTCGGTAAGTTTCGGGCCGACCTCGTTGCGATACCACGGCATGCCCCACGTCGTCTTGTCCAGATGCGTATGACCTTCGACGAAACCGGGCAGCAGCAGCGCGCCTGCGCCGTCTTCCAGCGCGGTGGCGGCATCGCGCGGCAGGTTAGGGCCGAGTGCGGCGATGCGGCCGTCGACGATCGACACGTCGACGCGGCTGCCATCGACTTGCCGGACATCGGTGACGAGCAGGGTATGGGGCTGATGAGACGGAGTGGCGGTGGCGGTCATGGCAGGCGTTGGCTGGCGATGCCGACCGTCGGGCCGCGCTGCGCTATGCGGCGGCCACGGTGGGCATGATGTCTCGAAAGCGCGGACCCGTGACGCGGGAGAAAAACACGGCGTCCGGGCGGCGGGTGAATTGTACTTCGCGACGCCCGCACGATTGCCAGGGAATCTTCGAATGGCAGTGCGCGAGACGTCCGATCGTTCGGGTTGCACGCTTCGACGTGCGATCTAACCGGGAGCAGCGCGAGATCAGCGCGAGATCAACGCGAGATCAACGCGAGATCAACGCGCAATCAACGCGCAATCACCGCGCAATCAGTTTGAGGCCAACCGGCAGCGCTTCGCCGAACACCCGGCCTTCGTCGGCATCGTCCAGCTCGACGGTTTCGCGCACCATCGCGAGCCACGCGTGCGGCGCCCCGGCCGTTTCGAGCCGACGCACGACGCTCTCGCGCAACGCATCGGGCAAATCGCGCGAGCGGTCGCCGGTCATCCGGGCAATCTGCACCGCGGCGAACGCGGCGGGATCGACCTTTTTCCAGTCGAGCGCCAGAATCGCCTCCAGCCAGCGCGCGGCGACTTCCGGCGGGACGACGCTATGCGCGCTGCCGTAGAACGGCCGCCGCGCGCCGATCCGCCCGACCGCCCACCAGCTCTGATGGTTTTCCGCGGGCTTTTTGAGCCGCGTCAGGACCGACTCGCCGAGTTCGATCTTGCGTTCGACCGGAATGCGTTCAAGCGATGCGCTCAGGCGAACCATATCGGTAAAGCCGGTTTTCGCGACGTCGAACGGCAGCTTGAGACGCGTCTGCGCCGCGCCCTGCAGATACGCCATCGCGTCGAGCACGCGCAGTTGCGCGGTTTCGTCGAGACCGCCGGCGGCGCGGCGCCACAGCGTCCACCATTCGGACCAGACCTGGCTGTCGTTGACGTATTGAATGCCGTCGTCGAACAGCGACCACACCTGGTCGACGCGCCATTCGTCGAGCGGATAGCCGAAGCCCGGCCGCAAGCAAAAGCCCGCCAGGTTCAGCCAGAGCCGTTCGTGATCCGCCGAGCGCCGCCGCCGGCGCACGCGTTCCCAAAGCGCACCGAACAGTTCGCGCAGCAGCGCGCTGTTCCAGCCGTCGCGCGGACCGAGCAACTGTTCGAGTTGTGCGCGCAGACGTTTCACTTCTTTCGGATCGACCTTCTGCGCGCGTGCGCCGAAGCTGCGGTCGATCTGTTCGATCGCCTGATCGAGCGCCGGGTGGCGGGCGTGGGCCGGATCGGCGGCGGCGAGATCGACTTGCGCATCGTCGCGGCGCAACTGGAATTCGAGCAGCCAGCGTTGCCCGGGGGACGCGATTTCGATGCAGTGCACGTCGAGCGTGCCGACCTCGGTGAGCGAGGTCGCGATGCGGACTTCGGTTTCGTGGCGCGTGCCGTTCGAACCCTGCGCGGCGACGACGGTGGCGAGCGGCGGCAGACGCACGAAGTCGCCCCCGGCGAGTTCGACGAGTTCGCCGGGAAGATAGCGCGTGTCGGCGCTCGACGACACCAGATGGAAGCGCACCGGATGCCCGAGACGCAGTGCAAACGTGCGATCGGCGATCAGGATTTCATGGCCTTCCCCGGTGCCGCGCGGCAGCAGACAGATGCCGCGTGGCGGGGCGTCGGCCGCGCCTTCGTCCAGCACGAGAAAGTAGCTGCGCGGCGAGCCGCCGCCGATTTTCGGCGCGTTGCCCGCACGCGCCAGCGTGTAAGCCACCGCGCCGCGGGCGACCGCGACGTCGGGGTTGTCGTTGTGCAGCACGTTGAGCGGCGCACCGCGCCAGCCGCCCAAGGTGTCGGCGAGTCGTCGCGTGAGCGCGTCCGCGCGGAACACGCCGCCGTTCAGCAGCAGCGTGTCGGGAATGGGGAGGGGCAGCGGCGTGGTCTTGTCAGAGGACTCAGCGGACTCAGCGGACTCTGCGGACTCAGCGGAAACCGGCGCGTCGCCATTCAGCGCCGCACGCGATTGCGCCGCGAAGCGGCTCAGAAAAGCCGCGATATGACGCGTGACGGCGGCATCGGCGGCGTAAGGCAGCCCGAATTCGACGAGCGCGCCGCGTGGCCGCCCGGGCCGTTCGTGCGACCCCACGACCGGAAAGAATCCGTCGACGATGATCTGCTCGACTTCCGCTCGCGTGACCTGCACCGTGCGCGCGCCGCCGATCAGCTTCGAACCGGCGCCGAGCAGGGTGATCGGGACGGTATCGGGCGCTTGCGGCCCCAACAGCAGCTCCTTGGCGGCGCGGCAGCGTTCCACCAGTTGCGAGAGGCTGGCCGCCGACAACCGCGCGCGCTCCGTGCCGCTCGGCGCGAGGCGCGCTTCGACGCGATGCGCGAGCGCCAGGTCCATGTTGTCGCCGCCCAGCATCAGATGATTGCCCACGCCAATACGCGTCAATTGCGGCATGGCCGACGCGTCGCCCGGTTTCACTTCGATCAGCGTGAGGTCGGTCGTGCCGCCGCCAACGTCGCAGATCAGCACGAGCCGGGTCTGCTCCAGTTCGGCGGCAAGCCGCTCGCGTTGCTGGAACAGCCAGTCGTAGAACGCGGCCTGCGGTTCTTCCAGTAGCCGCAGTTTGGGCAAGCCTGCCTGACGCGCCGCCTGTACGGTGAGCGCCCGCGCGCCTTCGTCGAACGAGGCGGGAACGGTCAATACGAGGTCTTGCGTTTCGAGTGGCGCGTCGGGGAACCGCCGATTCCATGCGGCCCGCACATGCGCGAGGTAGCTGGCGCTGGCCTCGAGCGGTGAGACTTTGCGGACGTCGTCGGGCGCGCCCCACGGCAGGATGGACGCGGTGCGATCGACCGAAGCGTGGGACAGCCAGCTTTTCGCGCTCGCGACCAGCCGCCCCGGCACCTGCGCGCCGAGTGTGCGCGCGAGCCGGCCGATCACGACGGGTTGATCGTGTCGGGCGTCCCGACTCGAAGCAGCGGCGGGCGCCGACGCTGCCCACGGCAGCGCCAGATCGCCCGCTTTCAACTCGCCGGGCGCCGCGTGATAGCGCGCGGACGGCAGCAGCGGCCGCGCGGCGACTTCGCCCGGACTCACCAGTTGCTCGATCCCGAACACGTGAATCTGCGTCGAGCCCGCCTCGGCGTAGGCGAGCACCGTGTTGCTGGTGCCGAGATCGATACCGACGCTGTACCGCTTCATCTCATTCGGCCGTGACGCCGCCGCGCACGTCGAATTCGACCTTCCAGCGCTCGTCGCTGCCGCGCGGGATCGCTTCGAGTTCGAGCGTGCCCGCCTCGGTCACGCGCGCGTGCAGTTTGACCGGCACCACGTCGCCGGCCGTGCGCCCGGCCGCCGGCAGCGTCGCCTGAATTTCCTCGAGTTCCTGAAGCTCTTCGGGACCCCAGAAGTCGAGCAGCGTGCCGACCTGATCCTGACGACGTACCGACGATCCGAAGAAGCGGAAGTGCACCGGTTCACCGACCACGAGCCCGAATTCCTGCGCGGGCAAGGGCGCGTCGGTACCTTCTTCCATGCCGAACGGCGCCACGCACAGCGCCTGCAACGGCGGTTCGAGCCCCGGCACCGCGGGCATCGCCGATTCGATCGCGATGTAGTAGGCGCGCGCCGTGCCGCCGCGAATCCGCACGCCCTGGCCGCGTCGCACGTAGCCGTAATAGGCCGCGCCGCGCGCCACCGCGAGGTCGAGATCGGCGCCTTCGAGCAGGCGCGCGGGCGGCGCGTTTTCAGCGCCGAGCCACTGGTTGAGGGTGCCCATCAGACGCTCGACCAGCAACGCCGACTTGAACACCCCGCCGTTGAACAGCACCGCGGTCGGATGCAGGAAACTCGCATCGGACGGTTGGGCCAGATCGCGCAGGCCGTCGAGTTCGGCGAGCGCGCCGACCTGACGACCCAGAAACGCCGCCAGATGCCGCGTGATGCCGGCGTCCTGCGCATACGGCAGACCGAGTTGCGTGAGACCGGCGCGCGCGCGGCTGACCGGACGCGCCGCGCTATCGACCGGCGGGAAGAAGCCTTCGAGAATGATCTGCGTGAGTTCGGCGCGCGTGAGTTCGGTGCGGATCGATCCGCCGATCAGCTTCGAGCCGCGGCTCGGCACGACGAGCGGCACGGTGTCGACGCTCGGGTCGGACAGCAGCGTTTCCTTGGCGGAGCGGCACGCGTAGGTGAGGGCGCGCAGTTGCCACGCGTCGGCCTGGGTACCGGCTGCCGCCAGCTTGCGCGCGACCACGTGCGCGAGCGCGAGGTCCATGTTGTCGCCGCCGAGCAGAATGTGTTCGCCGACCGCGACGCGATGCAGTTCGAGATTGCCGTCGCGCTCGATTACCGCGATCAGCGAGAGGTCGGTCGTGCCGCCGCCCACGTCCACCACCAGGATGATGTCGCCGACCTTGACCTGCTTGCGCCACTGGCCGCCGCTCTTCTGGATCCAGCTATACAGCGCGGCTTGCGGCTCTTCGAGCAGCGTCATGCGGCCGTAGCCGGCGGCTTCGGCGGCTTCGGCCGTCAGTTCGCGGGCGGCCGGATCGAACGATGCAGGGATCGTCACCGTGATGTCCTGCTGGCCGAACGGCGCGTCCGGATGGACGTGGTCCCAGGCTTCGCGCAAATGCGTCAGATAGCGTACCGAGCTTTCCAGCGGCGAGACGCGCGCGACTTCCGGCGGCGCGTCGTTGGGCAGAATCGCCGCGCGGCGGTCGACGCCCGGGTGACACAGCCAGCTTTTCGCGCTGGACACGAGGCGGATCGGCGTCGCCGCGCCACGGCTGCGGGCGAACTCGCCGACCGCGAATTCGCGTTGACCCGTCCACGGCAGATACAGGTCGCCGGACGCGAGTTCGTCCGGATGCGGCAGGTACAGGAACGAAGGCAGCAGATCGAGATTGTCGATTGCGCCGGGGCCGCTGAGTTGCGCGATCGGCAGCACGCTCTGGCTGGTTTTCTCGCCGTCGCTGGCGTGGGTGTCGACGTAGGACAGTGCGCAGTGGGTCGTGCCCAGATCGATGCCGATGGAATAGCGGGCGCCGCTCACAGTTCCACCTCGGCGGGGGCGATGATCTTCAGATCGTGGCTTTCGCTCACGCGTGGCAGGCGCACGTCGTCGACCCGCCAGCCGCGATGGCTGAGCGTGCCGGTGAACGGCGCGCGGCCGACCACGTTACCGGTCAGGCGCACCGCGCCTGCGTCGAAACCTTCGGCGAGCGTGATGCGGCTGCCCTCGGTTTCGCTGCGAACCGGATGCAGCGTGAAATGTTCGCGGATTGCCGTGCGGCAGCCTTCGTGAACCAGGCGGGCGGCGGCGCCGATGTCGGCGTCACTGAAGCGCTGGATGTCTTCCTCGACGAAATCGATCAGACGGGCGTCGCGTTGCAGCAGGCCGAGCAGTTGCAGTGCGGCGTCGGGGGTGGCTTCTTTCAGGACGGGGGCGGGTGTCGGGGCCGCAGCGGGCGCTGGGGCCGGCTTCGCGGCTGGGGCGGCGCTGGCGGCAGATGCGGTGGCGGCCGTGCCATCACGCAGACGCAGCACGCTGCCGGCGAATTCGGCATCGCCGAGAATGCGGAAAAAAGTGCCTACGGCAAGCGAAATCCTGCCGAGGAAAGAGGGATTCGAATCGGTCATCAATGCTCCTGAGTGGCTCTGTTAAGGACGAGCTGTCCTGCCTGCAGCACGCGGCGGGCCGCGCGGCGCGGCCTGCGCAAAACCCGTATTTTGCCCTGTGGCGCGCGGGCGCCGGGCAAAGCCGGCCATTCTAGCGGTCATTAGCCGATAAATGGCGGCTGGCGAAGGGCGGTTGGGGCTAGGGCTCCTCCGTTCTTTCTGCAATCGATATGACGATTCATCGGTTGGGCGCGGCCCCAGCTGTGGCTACGATAGTCAGCTTGCCCACGACACGCCCAGCCATGCCGAATTTTCCCAAGCCAACGCCCGAGCGCGTGCCGTCGCGTGGCCGGCGGCGTCTGCTCGGACGCCTCGCGGCCGGCGGTTTCGTCGCCTCACAAGCCGCGGGCGCCGCCGCATCCGAACTGCTCAAGCCGCTAGAGATAGCACCCGGAAGCCGCGTGCCCGGCGCGCCGGTTCTCGACCATCCTTACGGGTTGCCGTCGCCGCACGAGGCCCAGGTAGTGCGGCGCGCCGCCCGCGTTTGGCCGCTGCCCGGCGCGGCGTCGTCGCTGACGCCGCTCGCCGATCTGTACGGCACGCTCACACCGAACGGTCTGGTCTACGAGCGCCATCACAACGGCGTGCCGGACATCGATCCCGCGCAGCACCGCCTCGCGATTCATGGTCTCGTGCGCACGCCCAAGGTCTTCACGATGGACGACCTGGTGCGCCTGCCCTCCGAATCGCGGATCCATTTTCTCGAATGCTCGGGCAACACCGGCAGTGAGTGGAACGGCCCGAGCGGCTTGCCGGTGCAACTCACGCATGGCTTGCTGTCGTGTTGCGAATGGACCGGCGTGCGGCTGTCGACGTTGCTGGAAGAAGTGGGCGGACTGTCGTCGGCGCCCGGCGCGCCCCGCGGCTGGATGCTCGCGGAAGGCGCGGATGCCGCGGCCATGACGCGCAGTCTGCCGCTCGACCGGATACTCGATCGCGCGCTGGTCGTGTACGCGCAGAACGGCGAACGTCTGCGGCCCGAAAACGGTTATCCACTGCGACTGATCGTGCCCGGCTTCGAGGGCAATACGAACGTCAAATGGCTGCGTCGGCTGAAAGTGGTCGACGCGCCGCTCGAAACGCGCGAAGAGACCTCGAAGTACACCAGCCTGCTCGGCAACGGCTGCGCCCGTCAGTTCGTGTTCGAGATGGATGCGAAGTCGGTGATCACGCGGCCTTCGCCGGGACATCGGCTGACGACTCACGGCTATTACCCGATCACCGGTCTCGCCTGGTCGGGGCGCGGCACGATTCGCAAGGTCGAGGTGTCCACCGACGGCGGTGCGACCTGGCGAGACGCGCGGCTCGACGGCACGGTGCGCGATCGCGCGCTCACGGCTTTTCAGGCGGACTGGTATTGGGACGGCGGCACGGCGGCGATTCTGTCGCGCGCGACCGATTCGACCGGTTATCTGCAACCGACGCGCGCCGAGCTGGTCGCCGCGCGCGGGCTGAACTCGCAGTACCACTACAACGCGATTCAGTCATGGCGCGTCGAGGCGAGCGGCGAGGTGCTCAATGCGTGAGCGCCGGTACAACCGTGGGGTGTGGCGAGCGATGCTGGTGGCGTTGTTGTCGCTGATCGCATTGGCCGCCTGTTCGTCGATCGCACCCGGCGAGCCGCAAGCGGGCGCAAGCGGCCACGACATCGGCACGCCCGTCACCGAGCAGGATCTCGCGGCGTGGAACATCGACATCGGACCGGATGGGCGCGGCCTGCCCGCAGGCAGCGGCGATGTCGCTACCGGCGCGCACGTGTTCGCCGAAAAATGCGCGGCCTGTCATGGCGCAGAGGGGCAAGGCGGTCTCGGCGATCCGCTGGTCGGCGGTCTGGGGTCGCTTGCGAGCGCCAAGCCGAAGCGCACGGTGGGCAGCTACTGGCCGTACGCGACGACGCTGTTCGATTACATCCGCAGGGCGATGCCGTATAACGCGCCGCAGTCGCTGTCCGCCGACGAGGTCTATGCGGTCAGCGCGTTTCTGCTCAACCGCAACGGCATCGTGCCGGCCGATACGCGGCTCGATGCGGCGTCGCTGCCGCGTGTCGTGATGCCCAACCGGAACGGCTTCGTGAGCGATCCGCGGCCGGGCAGTTTATAAAGCGAAAGACGAACGACGATGGCGGTTCCTCGAGGTAGCGCCATCGTCGACACGGTACGGGTGACGACCCGTCGCTCAGAACCGGTGACGCACGCCCACGCGGAACGCCAGCTGGCTATCCGCGCCCGCACCGGACGGACCGAAGAAGCTGGTGCTCGAACCGATCTGCGCCTGCACGTCCTGAGTCCCGTTGCGACCCGACGCGATCTGGTAGATACCGAGCGCGTAGACATCGGTTCGCTTGCTCAACGCATAGTCCACGCTCAGATCGCCCTGATTCCAGTGACCCTTGGCGGCGTCGCCCAGATGCATGTACGTGTAACCTGCACCGACGGTCAGCGCCGCGGTGAACGCGTACTTCACGCCTGCGTCGTACGCGGTGAACGTGGTCGCCGAACCGGTCAGCGTTTCGAAACGCGTGTTGGTGTACAGGGCCCACAGCGTGGCCGCGCCGATCGCATAGCGGCCGCCGACGCCGTAGGTCCGCAGACCGCGCACGGTACCCGCCGACACGTTGGCAATGGTGGTCGAGAAAGCCGGCGTGGACTGGCTCGGATAGCGGATGTCCGTGTATGCGGCGCCCACCCCGATCGGGCCGTTCGCATAGTTCACGCCGAAGCTGTACGTGCGCGACGAACCTGCAACCGGTGCGGCGGTCGTGCCGGTAGCCGGCGCACCGGCGAACGCGCCGGCCTGGTTCGAGAAGCCGTACAACGCGCCGAACGTCAAGCCCGAGAAATTCGCGCTGCTGAACTTGACCGAGTTGTTGATGCGACTCGACGTCAACTGGTCGACGTCGTTGATGTGGTAGGCGTAGTTGCCGGCCACGGTCTGGCTACCGGTCGAATACGTGCCGCCCAGATAGTCAGTCGAAAACGAGTACTGACGACCGAAGGTAACCGACCCGACGTTGTTCTGCGACAGACCGACGAAGGCCTGACGGCCGAACAGCGCGCCGCCCTGACCGAGCGTGCCGTTGCCGCTGTTGAAGCCGTTTTCGAGCACGAACAGCGCCTTCAGACCGCCGCCCAGATCTTCCGTGCCGCGCAGACCCCAACGGCTGCCGGACGCCACGCCGTCGTCGTACTTGACGAGATCTTCATGGCTCGTGCCGGCGCGCGCGTTGTTCACGTAGCTGATACCGGCGTCGATCAGGCCATACAACGTGACGCTGCTTTGTGCATGCGCGTTGAGCGTGACGGTTCCGAGGAGGGCGGTGGCGAGGAGAGTCTTCTTCATTTTTTTCCTTCTGTTCTGAATTGAGCGCGCAGCATCGAGCCGCACGAATGTCGTGCAGCAACGGGAAGCGTTGTGTGGGCTATGCGATGGACTGGAAACAGGAATCGCGGCGGGCAGCAGGGGAGGAAGTGTTTCCGACACCGGCGAACTCGCGGCTTTTTACAGGATTCCTTGCAGGAGTTGTTACGTCCAATCCGTTATAGCTTACGGAATATAGCGACTGGTCATGTTCTGGTAAACGGTATCGAAGCTGATTGTCGTCTTTATGACACATACGCCGACCGGATTGCACCGTAGATGCGCGCGCTGTCGCTCGTTATATTCAAGGGGATATAGCGGAGAGAAAGGATGCGGCATCTCGGCGTGGTGTGGGCCGAACATGAAGGGGATGCGGGCGCGACCTTCGTCGTCGGTGACGACGCGGCAATGAAGGCCTACGCGTTGCCGGGAAGCTGAGTCGCCTGTCTGTCGCCGGTCGGCAATTCGAAGCGGAAGGTCGCGCCGGGCGTGTCTATTGTTCCTGCCTTGCCGGTCGCGTCGCGCTCGACCAGCCGTATGCGGCTGTCGTGCAACTGCAGCATGCGCCGCACGATCAGCAAGCCGAGACCGCCGCCGCGATGCGCGCCGCTTGCACTGAACGGCCGCTCGAACAGCGCTTCGCGCTGCGCGGGGGAAATGCCGGAGCCGGTGTCGCTGACGGTGACCTCGACCTTGCCGTCCTGCAACGCCAGATCGACATCGATATGGCCGCCCGCGGGTGTATGACGGATCGCGTTGTCGAGCAGATTGGTCAGCACGCGCTCGATCATGCCGAGATCGGCGTAGACATTCGGCAGGCGCGGCGGAATGCCGGCGCGCAGTTCGATCTGCCGCGCCTCGGCCGGCAATTCGAATTTCTGGAAAACGTCCTGCACCACGTCGACCAGCGAGAACCGTTCGAGCGCGAGTTGCACGTTGCCGTGCTCGAGCCGCGCCAGTTCGAATAGCGATTGCGCGAGCCGTCCCACCTTCAGGCTTTGCGCGAGCGCGATCGCAAGATAGCGTTTGCGCTCGGCGTCGCTCAACGTTTCCGACTTGAGCGACAGCGTTTCCAGGTAACCGTGCAGCGAAGTCAATGGCGTACGCAGATCGTGCGAGATGTTGGCAATCAACTCGCGGCGCTGCTGATCCTGACGCGTCAAGGCCCGCCATTGTTCGCCGATGCGATTGGCCATCTGCGCGAACGTCGTTTCCAGCACCGCGATTTCGTCGCGCTGCCCGGCGGCGGCCGAGCGCGGCACGGCCGGTTGGGTGTCGGGTTCGCCATCGGCGTCGAAGCGGCGCATGGCGTCGGTCAGGCGCCGCAACGGCCGCGTGATCAGACCGAACGCCGTCAAACCGGCCAGTAACCCCAGCAAGGCCACCAGCGCCATCGACCACAACGTCGTGCGCAATACCGAACTGGCCGCGACCCGCGCCGCGAGCGCGTCGTGTTCTTCGCCGAGCAGCACCACGTAGATATAACCGGACGGCGCCTGTCCGCTCAATTGCAGCGGCGCGGCGCTGAACACCTTCTTGCCGTCCACGCTGCGCGGGTCGTCGCCGACGATCGGCAACGCGTTGCCCGCGATGAACTGGCGGATCGGCGTGAGGTCCACCTGCGCGCGCTTGACGTGACCGGCCGGTGCATCGTCGCCCTGAATGCGCCCCTGGTTGTCGAGCAGATACACCTCGACGCTCGGGTTGACCATCATCAACTGGCCGAACAGTTGCCGGACCGCGTCGGGGCGCAGGCCGTTCGCATCCATCAACGTGGTGCGATGGGCGATATGGTCCGCGAGATTCTTCGAGAGGTTCTGCACGACTTCCTTCTCGTGCAGATCGCTCGAACGGATCTGCAGCATGGCCGACGCGCCGCAGCACGCCAGCAGCAGGGCGGAGAAGACGAGCGAGAGCCGTTGGGTCAGTGTCAGCGTCACGACGCGTCCTTGCTGGTCGTGCCTGCCGTGGGTTTATCGGACGGCGTCGCCAGTTTGTAGCCGCGGCCCCAGACGGTCAGAATGCGCTCGGGTTGCGCCGGGTCGGCTTCGATCTTCGCGCGCAGCCGGTTGATATGGGTGTTCACCGTGTGTTCGTAGCCTTCGTGCTGATAGCCCCATACGGCATTGAGCAGGTCCATGCGCGAGAACACCTTGCCCGGATGCTGCGCGAAGTAGTACAGCAGGTCGAATTCGCGCGGCGTCAGTTCGATGGCGCGACCGTCGACTGACGCTTCGCGCGTCAACGGATCGATCGACACACCGGCGACCCGCAAACTGCCCGCGTCGATGCGGGAGTTCTTCGCCATGGCTTCGACGCGCCGCAGCAAGGCTTTGACGCGCGCCACCAGTTCGAGCACCGAGAACGGCTTGGCCAGATAGTCGTCGGCGCCGAGTTCGAGGCCGAGAATGCGGTGCACTTCGCTGGAACGCGCGCTGGTGATGATGATCGGCGTGTAACGCGTCATCGCGCGGGCTCGCCGGCAGATTTCGAGGCCGTCGACGCCAGGCAGCATCAGGTCGAGAATCAGCGCGTCCCAGTCGCCTTGCTCGAGCAGCCGCAGGCCCTCGTTGCCGTCGGCGCTGTGCACGACTTCATAGCGCTCGTCGCGCAGATGCAGGCTCAGCAGATTGGCGATGTCGATGTCGTCTTCGACGATGAGGATGCGCTTCAGTGGGTCCATGGTGACTCGGTCAGTGTTGCCGCAAGAAGGCGCTGCGGTAAAGACGGCCCCCTCGCGCGATGACGCCATTGTGCAAAATTTTCGGGCTGGAAGTTATCACGTTTAATTTAACTTTCCGTGAGGACTTGGACATGCTCGGTGCCCCAAGATAGGCGCACTTTCCGCAGAATCCTATCGAGGAGAACAACATGCGAAGCAGAAGGCGCTTCCTGTTTGCAGGCGCAGCGGCCATCGCGGCCGTTGCGGCCGTCGGTCAGCGGCGGCCGATGGCGGCGGTATTGGGCGACACCGGTCAGCCTGCCGAAACCTTTGAAGTCACCCATACCGACGATCAGTGGCGCCAGATGCTGACGCCGTCGCAGTATCTGGTGCTGCGTCACGAAGGCACCGAGCGGCCGTACACCAGCCCGCTGAACGACGAGCACCGCGCGGGCGTGTTCGGCTGCGCCGGATGCCGGCTCGACCTCTTCGCGTCGCGCACGAAGTTCGACAGCCGGACCGGCTGGCCGAGCTTCTGGGCGCCGCTCGAGCATGCGGTGGCCACGCGCACGGACCGCTCGTTCGGCGTGACGCGCACGGAAGTGCACTGCCGGCGTTGCGGCGGCCATATCGGCCATGTGTTCGACGACGGGCCGGAACCCACGGGCCTGCGCTACTGCATGAACGGCGTGGCCATGAATTTCCGACCCGCCGCCGGCTGAGCCCGCATCCGGCCGATTTCTTCCCGACTTCATTCACCGGCAACCACGCCCCGAACCGACATGTTACTCATCGTTCTCGCTTATCTTGGCGGCGCTCTCACGATTCTCAGCCCGTGCATCCTGCCGGTTTTGCCGTTCGTCTTTGCCCGTGCGGATAAGCCCTTCGTGCGCAGCGGCCTGCCGCTGCTGGCCGGCATGGCGCTCACGTTCGCACTGGTCGCGACACTTGCCGCGGTAGGCGGCGGCTGGGTCACGCAGGCGAACCAGTACGGGCGCTGGGTGGCGATCGTGCTGCTCGCCGTCTTCGGACTGACGCTGCTGCTGCCGCGCTTCGCCGATCATCTGATGCGGCCGCTGGTGAGTGCGGGCAATCGTCTGTCGAACTTCGCGCAGGGCGGCGAACAGCAGGGGTCGATCGGTTCGTCGTTTCTGTTGGGTATTGCCACCGGCCTGCTGTGGGCGCCTTGCGCCGGCCCGATTCTCGGCCTCGTGCTGACCGGCGCGGCCTTGCGCGGTGCGAGCGTCGGCACCACCTTGCTGCTGGCCGCGTATGCGGCGGGCGCGGCGACCTCGCTGGCGGTGGCCTTGCTGATCGGCGGGCGGGTGTTCACGGCCATGAAGCGGTCGCTGGGCGCGGGCGAATGGATTCGCCGCAGTATTGGCGTCGCAATGCTGGCGGGCGTCGTGGCAATCGCGCTCGGACTCGATACCGGTGTGCTGGCGCGCGTCTCGACGGTTGCGACCGGCGGGCTCGAACAGAAACTGGTCGACCGGCTTTCGCCCGGTGCGTCGCCGGCTAGCCCTTCGCTGGCCGCAAATAGCGCAGGTAGCAGCGTGGGCAACAGCGTGGCCAACAGCGCGAACAACAGCGTGGGCTGCGCGATGATGAGCGCCAATCCCGCTAGCGAGCCAGAGCAATCCGGCGCGATGATGCGCGCCGTGCAGACCTTGCCCGCGCAACCCGCCTCGCTGCCCGTGGAGGGTGTTCTGCCGACGCTGGACGGCGCAGTCCAATGGCTGAATTCGCCGCCGCTGACGGTACAGGGCCTGCGCGGCAAGGTCGTGCTGATCGATTTCTGGACCTACTCCTGCATCAATTGCCTGCGATCGCTGCCCTACGTGAAAGCGTGGGCGCAGAAGTACAAGGACCAGGGGCTCGTGGTGATCGGCGTGCATGCACCCGAGTTCGCGTTCGAACGCAATATCGACAACGTGAAGAAAGCCACGCACGACCTCGGCGTCGACTATCCGGTTGCGATCGACAACAACTACGCGATCTGGCGCTCGCTGAACAATCAGTATTGGCCGGCGCATTATTTCGTCGACGCGAAAGGGCAGATCCGATATCACCATTTCGGCGAAGGCGACTACGCGGAATCGGAAAAAGTCATTCAGCAGTTGCTGGCCGAAGCCGGGCACGAGGGCGCGTCGAAGATCGCGCTCGGTATGGGCGGCGCGGGCAGCCCGAGCGGTTCCGGCGCGCAAGGCGTGGAGGCCGCGGCGGACAACGCCGACATGCAATCGCCGGAAACCTACATCGGCTATCCGCGCGCAGAAAATTTCGCGTCGCCGGGCGGCGAGGCGCAGGATAAGCTGCACACTTACGCAGCACCGTCGCAGCCGGACGTGAACGATTGGGGCCTCGCCGGCACGTGGCGCGTGGGCGCCGAACATGCGACGCTGGCGGCGGCATCCGGGCGCATCGTCTATCGCTTTCATGCTCGCGACCTGCACCTCGTGCTCGGTCCGGGCGCGGACGGCAAGCCGGTGCGCTTCCGGGTCAGCGTGGATGGCGCAGCACCCGGCGCAGCGCACGGAACGGACGTGGCGGCCGACGGCAGCGGCACGGTCACGGAGCAGCGTCTTTATCAACTCGTGCGGCAGACCGGAGCGGTTGCCGATCGCACGTTCTCCATCGAGTTTCTGGACCCGGGCGTGCAGGCGTTTGCCTTCACGTTCGGCTGATCGGAAGAATCCGGCGGACCGCTCGCAGTCATTCACCCATTTTTTGAAGGACGGACATCATGCATACGAATTCTGCTCACCGGCCGAAGCTCGGCAAGCGTTCGGTTGTAACCAGACTCGCGGGATGTGTCGCGATTGCGGCGAGCGTGTTCGCCGTGCAACGCTTCGCGAATTCGGCCGAGACCACCGTGAAGGTGCCCGCGCCCGCGCAGGACGAGCAGGCGGGCGCCGTGCACAGCGAAACCGCGGTCTTCGCGGGCGGCTGTTTCTGGGGCGTGCAGGGCGTGTTCGAACACGTGCGCGGCGTGAAGCAGGTCGCCTCGGGTTATAGCGGCGGGGCGGCTACCACTGCGCAATACGAAACCGTGAGCGAAGGGGAATCGGGGCACGCGGAGTCGGTGCAGATCACCTACGACCCGACGCAAATCACCTATGGCCGACTGCTGCAGATATTCTTTTCGGTCGTGCAGGACCCGACCGAGTTGAATTACCAGGGCCCCGATCACGGCACGCAATATCGCTCGGCCATCTTCCCGCAGAACGCCCAGCAACGCGGTGTCGCGCAGGCGTATATCGCGCAACTCGACAAGGCCCACGTGTTCCCGGCGCCTATCGTCACACGGGTGGAAGACTTCAAGGGCTTTTACCCGGCGGAGGCGTATCACCAGAATTTCCTCGCGCTGCATCCGGATTATCCGTATATCGCCATCAACGATATGCCGAAGGTGAATGGGCTGAAGCGCCTGTTTCCGGAGTTGTATCGCAACGATCCCGTATTGCTGAAAGTCGCGACTTAAGCTCGATCGTTCGGCCCGTTTCAACGTGGACGCCGTGACCGCTCAGCCGGTCACGGCGAGCTTGTCGATATACGCGCACAGCATGTCGCCGATTGCCTGCGCCCACGCATCCACATCCTCTTTCGAGCGCGCTTCGTTCGAGACCTGTTCGCCGAGCGTGGCGAGCGTCGTCATCATCACGTTGGCCGCGAACGCGCGCTTCTTCGGCGCGAGATCCGGCAGCGCTTCTTTCATGAACGCGAGTGCGCGTTTCCTGACTTCCTTCTGATGCGCCGGCGCTTCCGGCGAGTCGCGATACAGCGGCGCGGCGTCGTCGAGCGCGAGGCGAAAGTCGGCTTCCTCGTATTCCGAGCGGAAGAATTCGCGCACCGTCAGACGCAGGCGATCGGCCGGCGAGCGGCTCGTATCGAACAGAACGCTTTCGAGCAGCGCACGCGTGCGTGTCCACTCGTCGGTCTGCAAGCGAAACAGGATCGCCTCCTTGTTCGGGAAGTACTGATACAGCGACCCCACGCTGACGCCGGCCGCTTCGGCGACGCGTGCGGCCGTGAAGCGGCGTGCGCCTTCACGCGTCAAAACGCGAATAGCGGCTTCCAGAATGTCTTCGACGAGTTGCGCGGAGCGCGCCTGTTGCGGGCGTTTGCGGACCGATACAACCGGGGTTTCACGGGTTTTCATGGATTCTTCTCGAAGGGCGTCCGGGAATGCGAATAGAAAATGCGACGAACTATTCGTATTCTATCTGCATGCGTTTCCTCATTCGCGGGACACGCCCAGACACTCAGGATTGTGATGACCTCGACTTCGACTACTCTCACCCAAGCCCCGGTTTCCACGGTGTTGCAGCAGCTTTTTACCGAGGCCGACGCAACCAGCGCTACGCTCCGGCAAACCCTGAGCATGCTGCCGGCCGCCGAACGCGACGCGTTGATGGCAAGCGCCCGCGCTGCCGATTTCCGGCCGTTCTATGAACGCGCTAAAGAGTTCCACCTCGCCGTCTCGCGCGAGACCGGCACGCTGCTCTATATGCTGGCGCGCTCCATGAAGGCCCGTTCGATCGTCGAGTTCGGTACGTCGTTCGGCGTTTCGACATTGCACCTCGCGGCGGCGTTGCGCGATAACGGCGGTGGCCGGCTCATCAGTACCGAGTTCGAGGCTGGTAAGGTGAGGCAGGCGCGCGGCACTATCGAGCGGGCCGGCCTGGCCGATCTGGTGGAGATTCGCGAGGGCGATGCGACGCAGACCCTCGCCGGGGAATTGCCCGAGCAGATCGATCTGGTGCTGCTGGACGGCGCGAAAGCGCTTTACCCGCGGATTCTCGAACTGCTCGAACCGCGCTTGCGCGCCGGCGCGATCGTGATCGCCGATAACGCGGACTGGAGCGAGGAATATCTCGCGCGGGTGCGCACCGGCGGCAGGTATCTGTCGGTGCCGTTCGCGCAGGACGTGGAGATGTCGATGCTGATCACGGCCTCACCAACGTAAAACCCTGGGCCCCAGCAACGCGCCGATCACCGTCGGCACCAGCATGCCGAGCAGGTACCACGTGCCCCAGAACGGAATGCCCATTTCGGGGCAATGCAGGCAGTACGCGAGGGTCGCCGTGGACCCGGCCAGCAGTCCGCCGATTGCGCCGGACAACGCCAGCCGGGTCGGCGCCAAACCTCTGAGTGCCCAGAACACGGCGATAAAACCGGGCACCGACAGCAACGCTATAGCAAACGGGCAAACGCGCCAGGTGCGGCCCAGCACGATGGCGAGCCGCGCACCGTCGGGCGCGTTCATCAGCACGAATGCGCCTGCCAGCCACACCGCTACGACCGGCGCGGCAATCCACCAGCGGCTGCCACCCGCGCGGCCACCCGGGCGCGCGAGCCGCGTCGACATCCATAGCGAGCCGATTAGCAGACACAAGGGCAAGGCGATCTTCGACCAGAAGATGGGTGTGAGCGCAACGTCCGCGAGATCGTGGCGAAAGCCGAGCAGCATGGCCATGATCAACGTCGCGCCGACTGCGCCGGTCAGCACGGCGATGGCGAAGCGTTTCGTGAGCGCGTGGCGGTCTACCGGGGCGACGCCGGTTGCCAGCAGCGAAATGAAGTCATCCGTGTTCATCGCGATCCCCGAATCTTTGCGGCTAATGCCTTGAGGCCGCGGTGTACGCCGATTTTCACGGCCGACTCCGACAGGCCCGTCAACTGCGCCGTTTCCGTCACCGAGCGTCCTTCGAGCTTCACGTGGACGATGGGTAGACGCTGGCGCTCGGGTAGCTGTTCGAGCAGCTTGCCGACATCGCGCCTGGCCTGCTCCGGTTCGAGATCGGGTGCGGCGAGCAGGTCGGCGGCATCGTCGAGCGGATCGTTGAGCGCTTCGTGCCGTGAGCGGGCGCGGAAGTAATCGGTCAGCTTGTAGCGCGCAATCGCGTGAATCCACGCGGTCAGCGGTTCTTCCGCGCGATACGTGTGCTTTGCATTGTGAACGGCCAGCAGTATTTCCTGCACGAGATCCTCGACATCGGACGCATTGTCGTGAAGCCGCCGCCGCAGGAAACCTCGCAGATGCGGACCCAGCTCGGCGAGAAAACGCCGGTATGCCGCGCTATCGCCATCCAGTCCGCGCAGGAACAGCTCGCGAAGCTGCAACTCCTTGGCCTGCGCTGCAGTGATATCGGTAATTCGCTTCATCGGGGGCGCCGGTTACAGGGGAACGCAGTTTATTTCATCGCGCCGGTGCGGCGGGTCGGATTGTAGAGGTGTTTCCGGGTACTGATAGCCGCGCGAAAAAAAATTCAGGTGCGCTGTAACCGTTTCGACCTGCGTGGCGAACTACCTCATAGATGCGCAATAACGACGCATCGCCAGCTGACAAAAAAAGTCTTCGCTGATTCGACTCACAACATTCAAGGAGTTGTCATGAAACGCATTGCAATCGTAGCAGTAAGCGCAGCCTTGCTGGTCAACGTGGGCTCGGTGTTCGCGCAGGCGAGCGGCGCGATGTCCAACGACGCGATGTCGAAAGACACGATGAGCCACGACTCGATGGCCAAAGGCACGATGTCGAAGGACGGCGCGAGTCACGACTCGATGGCGAAGGGCACGATGTCCAAAGACACCATGAGCAAGGACGGCAAGATGAAATCCGACGCGATGAAAAAAGGCGACGCGATGAGTCAATAAAACGCGAGGTGCGTTCACGCGTCGGCGCGCGAACGCACCGCTGCCGCGACGGTTCGACGGAGATCCCACATGAATGCAATTGACCGACCCGCCGGGGAGAGCCACGTCCCCGGCGTCCCCGGCATGCCCCACGTTCCGCGCCCGATTCAACCCGTATGGGTACGCGTCGCGCACTGGCTCAATGCGCTGGCCGTGGTGCTGATGATGCTCTCGGGATGGCGAATCTACGATGCGTCGCCCGTGTTCGCGAGTTTTCGCATTCCGCCTGGCATCACCCTCGGCGGCTGGCTCGGCGGCGCGCTGCAATGGCATTTCGCGGCCATGTGGTTGCTGTTCTTCACCGCGCTGTTTTATCTGGCGATGAACGTGGTGACCGGCCGCATCCGCTCCAGATTCTTTCCGCTGTCGCCGCGCGCGATTCTGCGCGACTTGCGCGACGCACTCAAAGGGCATCTGTCTCATGCGGACCCGAGCCGCTACAACGCGGTGCAGAAATTCGCGTACCTGTTCGTGATGCTCGACATTGCACTGCTGATCGTTTCGGGTCTCGCGATCTGGAAGTCCGTGCAGTTTCCGCTGCTGCGCGAAGCGATGGGCGGCTACGACCGCGCCCGCGTGGTTCACTTCTGCGCGATGGCGTTGCTGGCCGGCTTCATCGTGATTCACGTGACGATGGTGGCGCTGGTGCCGCGTTCCCTGCTTACGATGATTCGTGGCCGCTAACCGGAGAGAACGAACATGAAGCCAATCAAATCTCCACGGTCGAACATCGACCGTCACTCGCTCGGTATCGATGTGCGACGCGAGCTCGACATGCCGTCGCGGCGTCTGTTCGGAAAACGCATCCTCACGCTCGGCGGTCTTGCGATGCTGACCGGTTGCAGCCTGTCGGACGACAAATCGGTCGAAACCTTCCTCGCGCGGGTATCGAGACTGAACGACAGCGTGCAAGGCTGGCTCTTCGATCCGAACCGTCTCGCGCCGACGTATACCGAGGCGCAGATTACGCGTCCCTTTCCGTTCAATGCGTTCTACGGCATCGCCGACGTGCCGCATGTCGATGGCCGGGATTTCCGGCTGAAAGTGGGCGGCCTGGTGCGCGACCGGAAGGACTGGACGCTCGCCGATCTGGACGCGTTGCCGAAGACCGAACAGATCACGCGCCATATCTGCGTCGAAGGCTGGAGCGCAATCGGCCGCTGGGGCGGCACGACGTTCCGGGAGTTCCTGACGCGGGTGGGGGCGGATACGTCGGCGAAATACGTCGGCTTTAAATGTGCAGACGATTACTACGAAAGCATCGACATGCCGACCGCGCTGCATCCGCAGACGCTGTTGACGTTGTCGTTCGACGGCGAGCGTTTGCCCGCGCAGTATGGTTACCCGATGAAACTCCGTATGCCCACCAAGCTCGGCTACAAGAATCCCAAGCACATCATGGAGATTTTCGTCACCAACACCTTTCCCGGCGGGTATTGGGTCGACCAGGGTTATAACTGGTTCGGCGGATCGTAAGCCGGCCGCGCGTTCGCCTCAACCGCTCACGCGCTCCAGCATCCGGTTTATCACTCCAGCAGATATCAGTATCGGATTTGCTTCGTTGTTCTTGTGCGCGGGCCCCGGTAAATTCGTCGGATTGAATAGCGCCTTTGCCGGCGTCTCCGAACTTTTTCGACGAAGAGTGTCCCGTGACCAGTGCTTTTGCCGCCGCCGCTGCTAATCCCGCCGCCGACCCCGCCGCAAGCGCCGGTCCGGCTTCGCCCCTCGAAATCCGCGCCTTCGACGCGCCGGTGGGCGCGGAAGTGCTGGGGCTCGATCTGAGCCAGCCGCTCGACCAGCAGACGTTCGCGCAGATTCGCCGCGCGCATCTGGATCACCACGTGCTGGTGTTTCGCGATCAGCGCATCACGCCGGATCAACAGATTGCCTTTAGCCGCCGCTTCGGTCCGCTGCAGATTCACGTGCTGCATCAGTTCCAGTTGCAGGGTCATCCCGAAGTGCTGATCGTCTCGAACATCGTTGAGAACGGCAAGCCGATCGGTCTGGGCGACGCCGGTTACTTCTGGCATTCCGATCTGTCGTACAAGGAAAAGCCGAGCCTCGGCTCGCTGCTGCATGCGCAGGAGTTGCCCGCGGAAGGCGGCGATACGCTGTTCGCCAACATGCACCTCGCGTGGGACACGTTGCCCGCGCATCTGCGCAGCGCGGTGGAAGGCAAGAGCGCCGAACACACGTATCTCGCGAAATACGCCGAATTGCAGAAGCGCAGCCCATGGCGGCCGAACCTTTCCGCCGAACAGGTCGCGCAGGTGAAGGCGGTCGTGCATCCGGTCGTGCGCACGCATCCGGAAACCGGTCGCAAGGCGTTGTTCGTCAGCGAGCATTTCACGACCCGGATCATCGGTCTGCCCGAAGACGAAAGCCAGTCGCTGCTCGACGAACTGTTCGCGCACAGCGTGCGGCCCGAGCATCTGTACCGGCATCGCTGGGCCGAGCACGACATGGTGTTCTGGGACAACCGCTCGCTGATGCATCTCGCGGCCGGCACGCCCGATCATCTGCGCCGCAAGCTATATCGCACGACCATTGAAGGCGACGTGCCGTTCTGAGCGCAACGTCGTCCGCCTGACTTCCCACCCGCTCATTCGCAGACTGGAGCTTCCATGCCCGTTATGTTTCGCCCGACCGCTGCGCGGTCGTCCTTCGTTCGCCGCGCAGGCGCGACGTTGCTCGCGCTGTCGACTGCCGCCGCCGGCCTCGGTGCTGCCGTGCCGGCCCACGCCGAAGGGCAGATTCGCATCGCGGAGCAATACGGGGTGGTCTATCTGCTGCTGAACGTCGCGCGTGAGCAGCAGTTCGTCGAGAAGGAAGGCCACAAGCAGGGGCTCGATATCAAGGTGGACTGGGTCAAGCTCTCGGGCGGCGCCGCGGTGAACGACGCGTTGCTGTCTGGCGCGGTGGATATTGCCGGTGCAGGCGTCGGCCCCTTGCTGACCATCTGGGACCGCACGCATGGCCGGCAGAACGTGAAGGGCGTGGCTTCGCTCGGCAATCTGCCGTACTACCTCGTCAGTAACGATCCGAACGTGAAAACGATTGCCGACTTCACCGCCAAAGACCGCATTGCGGTGCCGGCGGTCAACGTGTCCGTGCAGTCGCGCGTGTTGCAGTATGCCGCCGCGAAGCGCTGGGGGGACAAGGAATATAACCGGCTCGACCCGTTCACCCAGGCACTGCCGCATCCCGATGCGACCGCGGCGATCATCGCGGGACACACGGAGATTACTGGCCATTTCGGTAATCCGCCGTTTCAGGAGCAGGAACTGGCGGGCAATCCGAAGGCGCATATCGTGCTGAATTCCTACGACGTGCTGGGCGGTCCGAGTTCGGCAACGGTGCTGTACGCCACCGGGAAATTCCGTAACGACAATCCGAAAACCTATCGCGCGTTCGTCGACGCACTGGCCGACGCAGCGCAGTACATCACCGCGAATCCACAAGGCGCCGCGGATATTTACATCCGCACGAACCAGTCGAAGATCGATCGCGCGCTGTTGCTGAAGGTGATCCAGAACCCGCAGGTGCAGTTCAAGATCACGCCGCAGAACACCTTTGGACTTGCGCAATTCATGTATCGCGTCGGCGCAATCAGGAACGAACCGAAGTCGTGGAAAGATTATTTCTTCGACGATCCGGCGACGGCCAACGGCAGCTGAGCATGACACTAATCGCCGATACGGACCGTCCGCTTACCGGGAACCCAGCCATGGCCGCCAACCCCACGCACGTGTTTTCCGAACGACTGGTGCAAACCGGCGCGGGACCGGACGCCGTGACCAGCGAGCGCCTGCTCGCGGTCGAGAACGTCAGCCTCGAATACCGCACGCGCGAGCGCATTGTTCGTGCAACCCACGACGTCAGTTTCGACGTCTACGGCGGCGACCGTTTCGTGCTGCTCGGCCCATCGGGCTGCGGCAAATCCACCTTGCTCAAGGCGGTGGCGGGGTTCATCCAGCCGAGCGCGGGCAGCATCTCCATCGACGGGCAGACGGTGCGCGGGCCAGGCGCCGATCGCATCGTCGTATTCCAGGAGTTCGACCAGTTGCCGCCGTGGAAGACGGTGCTGCAGAACGTCGCGTTCCCGCTGCGCGTCGCGCGCAAACTGTCGCGCGCAGAGGCGCGCGAACGTGCGCTGCATTATCTGGAGAAGGTCGGGTTGACGGCGTTTGCCGATGCCTATCCGCATACGCTGTCGGGCGGCATGAAGCAGCGCGTCGCGATTGCGCGCGCGCTCGCCATGCAACCGCGTGTGCTGCTGATGGACGAACCGTTTGCGGCGCTCGACGCGCTCACGCGTCGCAAGATGCAGGAAGAACTGCTGCGGCTTTGGGAAGAGGACAACTTCACGCTGCTGTTCGTCACGCATTCGATCGAGGAAGCGCTGGTGATCGGCAACCGCATTCTGCTGTTGTCGCCGCATCCGGGCCGCGTGCGCGCCGAACTCAACAGTCATCAATATGGCCATGACAGCTCCGGCCGTGTCGATTTTCAGCGCAGCGTCGCGCGCATTCATGAACTGCTGTTCAATGAGACCGAGGCCGCGCAATGAGTACGCCCGCTACGAAGGCCCGGCCATTACCGCCGGTTCGCGAAGAATACGAGCGTCCGCTCGCACCGCTCGGTGAACTCGCGCTGGAAGTGCCGCTGCCGCTCGCGAAGCGTATCGCCGGGCAAAGCTGGCTGCGCAAGACGCTGATCGCGCTGGTGCTGATCGCCGGTTGGGAGATCGCCGCACGGCTTGTCGACAACGACCTGTTGCTGCCCACCTTCGGCGCGACCTTGAGCGCGTTCGTGCAGGGCATCTGGTCCGGCGAGTTGCTGCAGAAAACCGCTGTGTCGATGTCGGTGCTGCTGCGCGGCTATATGCTCGGTGCGGCGCTCGCTTTCGTGTTGACGTCGCTGGCGGTGTCGACGCGAATCGGCCGCGATCTGCTGTCGATGCTGACCGCCATGTTCAATCCCTTGCCGTCCATCGCGTTGCTGCCGCTCGCGTTGTTGTGGTTCGGACTGGGGACTGGCAGCCTGCTGTTCGTGCTGGTGCACTCGGTATTGTGGCCGCTGGCGCTGAACACGTACTCCGGCTTTCAGTCGGTGCCGGCGACGCTGCGCATGACCGGACGCAATTACGGGCTCACGGGCTTGCGTCATGTGCTGCTGATTCTGGTGCCTGCCGCATTGCCGTCGATCCTGGCCGGCCTGCGCGTGGGCTGGGCCTTCGCATGGCGCACGCTGATCGCCGCCGAACTCGTGTTCGGCGCCAGTTCTGGCAGCGGCGGTCTGGGCTGGTACATTTTTCAGAACCGCAACGAGTTGTACACGGACCGCGTGTTCGCCGGGCTGGCCGCGGTCATCGTGATCGGCCTGCTTGTCGAACATCTGGTGTTCGATACGCTCGAACGCGTTACCGTCAGACGCTGGGGCGTGCAGCAGTAAGCCGGAATACCGGTTCGTCGCAAAGCGCGAAGCGGGGCGGGCATCCGTTTTGCGGCCTCATCGAGAGGTCGCTTCCTGCCACGTGACATGCAACAGGGTGGTCGAGCGTCGTACACCACCTTTCGCATCGTCACGGAGCCTCGTCATGCCCTCGCGATTTTCCCCGCTCGCGCAGTCCGCGAAATCGCTCGCCCGCTCCGCATTGCCGGTGCTCGTGCTGCTCGCCATTGCCGGCAGCGTCGACGCGCAGATCATGCTCCACAGCAAGGATCTGCTCGCGGTGTATATGACCGGCAACTCGACCAAGCTTGGGCAGTCGCTGGTGAATGGCGCGTGGGGGAAAGCCGGGCCGTTGCTCGGCGTGATCGCCTGCTTTCTGGTTTCCACCACCGTCGCCGCGTGGCTCGGCAGCCGTCTGCCGGCCTGGCGCGGTGCGCTCGTGCTATTTCTCACTGCGCTGTCGATGGGTGTCGCTTCAGCACTTGCCGTTGCGCTGGTCGCCGATCAGTACTCCCTTCTCATCACCTGTCTCGTTGCCTGCGCGATGGGCGCCATCAACCAGGTTCGCATCGACGAGCCAGGTGTCACGTTCATTACCGGCAATCTGATTCGCGTAGGCCGCGAGTTCGCCGAGGGCGAATACGGCGCGGCCGCACTCGGCCTCGCGCGCTGGGCCGCGTTCGTTGTCGGTGCGGTCTTCGGCACGTTGCTCGACCGGCTTTTCAACACGGGAGCGCTGGCCATCGTGGCTTCGTTCACTTTCGCGTGTGCTGTCGTGACGACGTTGTTCACGGCGACGTCGGCGCATGCAGGTGAGGGCGACGACGCCGCTCACCGATCTTTACCTGATGGAGGAATCAATCGTGTCCGAGAATGACAAGACTTCGTTCACCGTCACGGGTCCCGGTACGCCGGATGGCCCCACGTTACCCGCTGCGGGCGAGTGGCAGCGTCCCGCTGGCATCGACGTAGGCAGCGTCGAGGAAGGCCGCGTAAAGTTTCCGAACTGGCGCGGTGAGGCCGACAAACCTTCCGCACCGCCGCCCGCGCCATCGCCGCCGGCGAAACGGGTGGGATTCGCGGTCGCCGGACTCGGGCGGCTGTCGCTCGAACAGATTCTGCCCGCGTTCAGCCAGTGCGCGCATGCCCGTCTCGCGGGCCTCGTATCCGGCAGCCCGGAGAAGGCTAAAGCCGTCGCGGCGCAATACGGTATCGACGAAAGCGCGATCTACGGCTACGACGACATCGCGCGAATGGCCGACAACGAGGACATCCAGGTCGTGTACGTGGTCACGCCGAATGGCTTGCATCCGCAGCATGTGGCGGCGGCGGCCAAAGCCGGCAAACACGTGCTGTGCGAAAAGCCGATGGCCAACACCGCCGACGAAGCGCGCCGCATGATCGACGCGTGCGCCGCCGCGCACGTCAAGCTGATGATCGCGTATCGCTGCCAGTTCGAGGTGTTTAACAGCGAGGCCGCGCGACTCGTCCAATCGGGTGAACTGGGCCGGCCGCGCATCATCGAGGCGACCAACACGCAGGCGCAAGGGCCCGGCGATCAATGGCGCCTGAAGGCCGCGCTTGCCGGCGGCGGCGCGTTGCCCGATATCGGGTTGTACTGTCTGAACGGCGCGCGTCACGTGCTCGGTGAAGAACCCGTCGAGGTCTACGCGCAGATCGTCAATCCCGCCGACGACGATCGCTACCGCGAGGTCGAGGAAACCATGGCGTTCACGCTGCGTTTTCCTTCGGGCGCCATCGCGCATTGCGCATCGAGTTACGGTGCGCATGAATCGAAGGACATGCGCATCCGTCTCGAGGAAGGCTGGATCGATCTGGAAAACGCGTTTGCGTATAAAGGTCAGCGCATGCGCATTGCGCGGCGCAAGGACAAGATCGAAGCGGTCGAAGAGCAGCGGCTCGAATTCAAGAACCAGTTCGCGCTGGAGATCGATCACTTCGCGCAATGCGTGAGAGACGATCACGCCATCGCGACACCGGGCGAAGAGGGCCTGCGCGATCACGTGCTGATGGAAGCGCTCTATCGGTCCGCCCGCGAAGGACGGCCAATACGGCTGGACAATACGAGCGCCTGGTGACGCAGTTAGAAATAAGCGAGGGTTTCGCAACCCTTGCCGGCCGTCACCGTTTTCCGCACGGTGGCAGTGCCGATGTCGACGACGCTGAGGGTGGCGTCGTCTTCGTTGGCGACCAGTACGGTCGAACCGTCCGGGCTGAACGCGGCATCCATCGGCTTGTTGCCGACCTGCACGGTCCTCTGCGTTTGCAACGCGGCGTCGAACAGGGTGATAACCGGTTCGTGGTCGCCGATCACGATCAGCGTGCGGCCATCGGGCGCGTAGCGCGTCACCTGCGAGCCTTTGCTGTGTCCGGCTAGCTCGATGGTCCGTTCGAGCCGCGCGTGCTCCGTATCGATCACGAACAGCACCGGACTTTCCGCGCTGGTGGCCACCACCCACTTTTCATCCGCCGACGCGGCGATGCCCGCAATCGCCTGCGGCAATTCGACGGTACCGATGCGCGAGCGCCTGGTCAGATCGATCACCGTGATGGAGGCGTCTTCTTCGTTGTCGGTCCAGATCTGCTGCTTGCCTGGCAGCACCGCGAGCCGGTGCGTTTTGTTCGACCCCGTTGGAATGTTGCCGGCGACACGCGCGGCCTTCGGGTCGACGATCACCACGGCGCTGTCGTTCTCGCAGCAGATATACAGCAGGCCGTCCGGACCGAAGCGCAGTGTATGAGGCGATTCGAACGGCCGGATGTCGATGTCGGCGAGACGTTCGCGGCGCACGAGGTCGACGACGCTGATGACGTGATTTGGATGCGGGTTATCGCCGTGAATGCCGTCGCCATACGCGGGGATATAAGCGGTGCGGCCATCCGGCGACAGCACCAGTTCATGCGGCAAGGTCGGGAAATGCTGCAGCGTCGCGACGGTTTCGTAAGTCGACGGGTCGAGAAAAAGGACCTGTTTGCCTTTCTTGTCGACGGCGATGATGCCTGGTTGGGTGTTGGACATTCAAGCTCCCGGTAACGAGTTCGATAAGCCTGCAAAGACTCTCTTATCGAACCGGTGCCGGGTGTTTAGTTCCTGCTGGTTTCCTGAATCGACTGTTGCAGATGCGCGGCCCATTGCTCTGGCTTACCCAGCCAGCGACCGGTATCGAGTGTGGTGCGCGTGCCGTCCACCCGCTGCAGCACGAAGGTCGGGAAACCCTGGCCACCGGCCTGAGCGAGCAGGCGGCGCGTGTCGGCAATATGTTCGCGAGTCGCCGCGCCTGCCAGCCGGCCGAACGATTGCCGGAACGCGGCGGCTTCGAGCCCGAGTTCCTCGCCGAGCGCGATCAGCATCTCGGGGTCCGATATGCGCCGGCCTTCCACGTAATGCGCGTGTTGCAGGCGCGCAATCATGTCGAGGCCGCGATCGTCGAGCGCGTCAGCGGCGAGCGCGGCGGTGGTGGGCGGTTCAGAATCGAGCAGCGCGCCGTAGTCGCGCAGCAGGCCGTTGCGGTAACCCTCGCCGAAAGTCTGGCCCGTCAACTGCGCGATACGTTCGTCATGCGGCAATACGTAATTGCGCCATTCGGGTGTAATCGATTTGCGGTTGTCGCCGGTCAGCATGCCGCCGCCGTGAAATTGCACGGCGAGACCTGGGACCGTGCGGGCCGCGGCGACGAGCGGAGCCGCTGCGTAGCACCAGCCGCACAGCGGATCGAAGATGTAGTGCAGAACAGTCACGATGGATTTCCCGGCCGGATACAAACCCCGCAGGATATCCTGTCTCGCGCCGCGCTGCCGGGCGCCGATCGTCACAGCGGCCCGCTCATGTCGGCCTGTGTCGTGCCGTGTCGTGCTGTCCCGCACTCTTTCGCGCGGGATGCCTTAGTGGTTGATCTCTTCCAGGCGCAATCCGTTGGTTTTCGGACCGAACGCGCCGATCGAAATCATCACCACCGCCATGCACACCGTAATGCCCGTGAACACGCCGGTCACGCCGAAGTCCCGCAACAGGAACGCGATGATGAAGCCCGACATCATCGCGCCCACGCGGCTTGCGGAATACACGATGCCGTTCGCGCGGCAACGCACGGCGGTCGGAAACAGCTCCGCCTGATACGCGTGATAGCACACCGAGATGGTCTGGCCCGCGAGGCTGACCAGCACGCCGAGCACGATCAGAGAGGGCGCGGATTTCATCTGCGCGAACAGCAGGCCGAACACGATCACCGCGAAGGCGCCGCCGACGATCAGCCATTTGCGTTGCACCTTGTCGGCATAGAGCATTGCGAGCATCGGTCCGACCGGCAGCGCGATCGCGATTACGAACGAATACAGCAGGCTCCTGGTCACGGTGACGCCTTGCCCGATCAGTAGCGTCGGTACCCAGTTGGCGAAACCGTAATAGCCGATCGCCTGACAGAAGTTGAAAACAATCAGCATGATCAGCCGCGAGCGGTAGGGCTCTTGCAGCAACTCGGCCAGCGACGCGCGGCGATGCGCAGGCTGCTCGACCGTCGCGGCCGGCGGCGGCAACGGGCGGCCGATCTCCGCCACCGCGGTCGTTTCCATTTTTTCGACGATGCGGTCGGCCGCGTCCTCGCGACCATGCGAGGCGAGCCAGCGCGGGCTTTCCGGCACGCGGCGGCGGATCAGCCACACGATCAACGCGCCGATGGAACCGACCAGCACCACCACGCGCCAGCCGTCGAGGCCGAACAGCGTGGTCGGCACCAGCCAGTAGGAAAGAATCGCGGCGACCGGTGCGGCGGCGAACATCACCATCTGGTTGAATGCCATCGTGCGACCGCGCATGTGTTGCGGCACGATCTCGGTGACGTAGCTATCGATCGTGACGATCTCGATGCCCACGCCGATGCCGGTTACGAAGCGCCAGAAAATCACGCCTTCCGGCGTGGTCTGGAACGCCATGATGGCCGAGCCTACCGAGTACCACAGCAACGAAAACGTGAAGACGGAACGGCGGCCGTAGCGATCCGGCAGCCAGCCAAAACCGAAGGTGCCGACGAACAGCCCCGCGAAGGTCGCCGCGATAAAGCCCGCGATGCCGTGAAAACCGAAGAACGACGACGTGGTGGTTTGCAGCAGGCCGCTTTTGGCCATGCCCGGCGCGATATAGCCGGTGAAGATCAGATCGTAGACTTCAAAAAAGCCCCCGAGCGAGATCAGGAACACCAGCATCCAGATATGCCGGGTCGCCGGTAAGCGGTCCATTCGCGCGGATAGGGCCGCGGCCCGGTGACGCTGCTCGAGCGCATCGGGCGTCGCGAGCGGCGAGGTGTCCGTAGTCATGACGCGTTGCATCACTGTCTCCTTGTGGAATCGCCGGCAGTGTTGTTTTTGATTGCCGGGCGAGGGGCTTCGGTGGTGTTCGGGAACGGCGCGGCGGCTAGCGCGGCGGCTAGCGCGGCGGCCAGCGCGGCGGCCAGCGCGAGGCTTAAGCCGCAGCGCGGCCGGTCAGGCGGGCGAGAATCTCCTGGGTATGCTCGCCGACCCGGGCCAGCGCCTGGCGCACGCCGGGGCGGCGACCGCCCATCAGCAGCGGCAGCAGCACGACGTCGGTCGGACCGTCTTCGGTGTCCATCGGCACCAGACCGCCGCTCGCCTTCAGATGCGGGTCGTCGAGCAACTGGTCGGGGCGCACGATCGGTGCGTACGGAATGCCGGCCGCTTCGAGCTTCGGCGACAGTTCGTCGGCGCGATGGTCCTTGAGAATTTCACCGAGACACGCGAGCAGGTCGGGGCGCACCGCCACGCGTAACGCGTTGTTCGCGAAGCGCGGCTCGTCGACGAGGTCGGGACGCTCCAGCACGTCGCACAGCGTGACGAACTGCTTGTCGCTCACCGCGCCGATGAACAGTTGCTCGCCACCGGCCAGCGTGAACACGTCGTAGACGCTCCAAGCCGAAACGCGCGAGGGCATCGGCGGGGGCGCCTCCTGGGTCATCGAAAATTGCTGCATGTGTTGCGAGCTCAGGAACACGCAGTTCTCGAACAGCGCACTCTGGATTTCCTGGCCGAGGCCGGTCATGTCGCGCTCGCGCAAGGCGGCGAGCACGCCGATCGCACCGAACATCCCGCCCATGATGTCGTTGACCGACGTGCCCGCGCGCAACGGCCGGCCCGCCGGTCCGGTCATGTACGAGAGGCCGCCCATCATCTGCACGACTTCGTCGAGCGCGAGGCGTTTTTCGTACGGGCCCGGCAGAAAGCCTTTGTGCGACACGTAGATCAGCTTCGGGTAAAGCTTCGACAGCGTCTCGTGGTCCAGACCGAGTTTCGTCATCAGGCCGGGACGGAAATTCTCGAGCATCACGTCGCACTGCCCGATCAGCTCGACCGCGGCGGCCTGGCCGTCCGGCGTGGTGATGTCGAGCACGACGCTCTTCTTGTTGCGATTGAACGAGCGGAAAAAGCCGATGCCGAGACCCGGCAGCTTGCGGGTCTTGTCGCCGCCCGGCGGCTCGATCTTGATCACTTCGGCGCCGAGATCGGCGAGGATCATCCCGCAGGTCGGGCCCATCACCATGTGCGTGAATTCGATGACGCGCACGCCGGCAAGCGGAAGCGGTTTCTGGTTGTTCATGCTCGACCTCAGGCGGAGAGAGTGGCGTTGAGTGTGGCGTTGGGGGAGGCGGTCGGAGTGGCTTTCGCATCCACGTTCGCGTTGCCGGGCGCAGGCTGCGCGGCGAAAGTCTTCGGCAAACCCGACAGCCACAAAGCGCCGTGCAGGGTCTCGCCGGAGAGCCATTGCGCGACCTTCGCGCGCAACGTCAGCAGACGCGGAATATCGATGCCGGTGTCGATACCCATATCGGCGAGCATGAACGCGAGGTCTTCGCTCGACGCGTTGCCGCTCGCGCCCGGTGCATGCGGGCAGCCGCCGATGCCGGCCAGCGTCGCGTCGAAACGCGCCACGCCGGTTTCGAGCGCGGCGAACACGTTGGCGAGCGCCAGGCCGCGCGTGTCGTGAAAGTGGCCGCACCAGAACCTGTCGCCGGCAATCTTGCGGGCTTCGCCGAACAGTTCGCGCACGGCGGCGGGGCCGCCGTAACCGACCGTATCGGCGATGCTGACGCGATCGGCGCCGGCATCGAGCAGACCCTGCATGCAGCGCAGCACCTCGGCGTGCTCGACCGCGCCCTGAATCGTGCAGCCGAAAGCCGTGCCGATACCGCCTTCGATCAGCGTCTTCGAGCCGGCCGCGTCGCGCGCGGCGCGGATGCGCGCGACTTCGGCGATCACTTCGTCGGGAGTTTTGCGCAGATTCGCGAGGCTATGCGCGTGGCTCGCGGAAAGCGGCAGCAGCATGACGTCGGCCTGTGCGTCGATCGCGCGTTCGGCGCCTTTCAGATTGGGGATCAGCACCGATACGCGCAGTCCCGGCAGCGTTTTCGCGAACGCGACCAGTTCGCCGGTGTCGGCGAGTTGCGGCAGCAGTCTGGGCGGCACGAACGAGCCGACTTCGATTTCGCGCTGACCCGCCGCGTAGGCGTCGGCGATCCATTCGATCTTGCGGTCCGTCGGGAGCGTGGTCTGGATGCTCTGGAGGCCGTCGCGCAAACCGACTTCGCGGATCACGACGTTCTGGGGGAACGAGGGCATGTCTGTCTCCTGAATACCCGCCAGTCATGGCGCGCTGGCGATGGCGTCACTTTAGGCTTTCCGCGAATGCCATAAAGAGGTATTTTGGAACCTTTGAGATTCCATTCTGGAAAGCCAGGAAAGTTGGAGACGGCTATGCGGGACATCGACCTGAAGACTTTGCGGCTTTTCGTGACGGTCTGCGAGCATCGCAACATGGGGCGCGCCGCGGACGAGGAACATATCGAACCGTCCGCCATCAGCAAGCGGATCGCGCAACTCGAAAGCGATCTGGGTACGCCATTGCTGGTGCGCTCACGTCGCGGCGTGCAGCCGACGCCGGTCGGCGTGATGCTGCTGGAGCACGCCCGCAACGTCCTGTTCACGATGGACCGGATTGCCAGCGACGTGGCGGCGTTCGGCAGCGGGCTGCGCGGCAGCGTGAATGTGTGCGCGACGGCGTCGGCCATCGCCGAAGTGCTGCTCGACGATATCGCGGCATTCATGCGCGAGCCGGATCATCGGAATATTCGCGTGGACGTGGAAGAGCGCCAGTCCGTCGATCTGGTCAGGCAGTTGCGCGAGGGGGCGGCGTCGGTGGGCGTGTGCTGGGACAACGCGGATCTCGACGGCCTGCAGTTCCGCCGCTACCGGCAAGACCGGCTGGCGCTGGCGGTGTATCCGGGGCATCCGCTGGCGGGGGCGAAATCGGTCGCCTTCGAAGAGACGCTGGGTTTCGACCACGTCGGCCTGCCGCCGTCCACGGCCGTGCACACGATGCTGCAGCGGGCGGCCGCACGGGTCGGGCAGACGGTTTCCTATCGCGTGATCGTGTCCAGTTTCGATGCGACGTTCCGCGTGGTGGCCGCGCAGTTGGGGATCAGCGTGGTGCCCCTCGAAGTGGGTGAGGCCTACCAGCGCATTTTTAACATCGAGACGATTCCGCTCACCGATGCATGGGCGTTACGCCGCTTCGTGGTGGTGTTTCGGGATCTGGAAACGCTGCAGCCCGCCGCGCGCCGGATGGTCGACCATCTGGCAAGCCGGGCGGCGGGGGAAGCGGAGTGAGGCGGGAGTGAAGCAGCTAAGGCAGATGAGGCAGTGCACTTAGAACAGGCGGCGGTGCGATTCGGCCATCAGTTCGCAGGTTCGTACGTGAATGGCCCATGCGTGAGCGCAATGAGCGCGGAAGCGGGCAAACCAGGTGCTGGGCGTACGGAATTCGGTCGTGGCGGTGTTCATGGTGGCCTCTCGGGTAATTGCGTAGGTAGAAACCCCTATTATACAGACCCGATGTTGCGGTGCAACGTAACAAAATTCGTCGTCGCCCCTACAAATTTTCTAATGAACCCGACCCAAACGCCTCGCCTCGATCAGCCAGAACCCCTGTCGCGCCTCGAAAGTCTCGCCGCTGTTCACCCTGCTGAATTGCCATCGTCGGCACAAGTCACCTTCCGCCGCTTTGGCCATGGTGCGCCGCTCGTGCTGCTCCACGGCGGCCACGGCACCTGGAAACACTGGGCGGCGAATATCGAAGCGCTCGCCGCCGGCCACGAAGTCTGGGTGCCCGATATGCCCGGTTACGGCGATTCGGACGATCCCGAGTCCAATGCCGACTTCCGCTTGCTCGTCGACGCCATGGCCGACGCACTGGATAGCGTGTTTGGCGCGACGACGGCGATCGACCTCGCTGGTTTTTCCTTCGGCGGACTGGTCGCCGCGACGCTGGCAAGCCGCCGCCCGGTTCGTCGACTCGCGCTGCTGGGCAGCGCCGGTCACGGCAGCGCACGCCGCGAGTATGGCCCGATGAAGAACTGGCGCGCGGCGCCCACGCCCGAGGCACGGCGTGATGCACTCCGCGACAATCTCGCCGCCTTCATGTTGTGCGATGAAGCGAGTGTCGACGCAACGGCCGTGGCCATCTACGAAGACGCCTGCGTCCGCACGCGCTTTCGCAGCAAGGGAACCTCGCTCGGCGAGGGACTCGCGCAAACGCTGGCGAAAGTCGACGCGCCCACGCTGCTGATCTGGGGCGACGAAGACGTCACCGCAGCGCACCCCGAGACGTTCGTCGACACGCTGCTGCCGGGACTCGACTATCGCTTCGAGAAGATCGCACACGCCGGACACTGGGTGCAGTGGGAACGCGCCGCGGAGGTGAACGCGCGCCTCGTCGACTGGTTCTCACACTGAGTGCCGCCACGGTCATGAGACCGTGACGAGCCCGTGAGACAAACGTCTCAGTCGGCGCGATGCTGCGCTGCAGTGTGCTCTTGCGCGAACCCCATGCTAAAAGTCTCCCTGAGCGTGCCGTTGCTGTCGTCGATCGAAGCGCGCCGGAATCACGGAGACATTCATGCCTTATGTTCCGCAGGTCAGACATATCGACCGTATCCGTCGCGCGATCGAAGGACGCGCGCCGCACGCAGGCGGCGAGTCGACGCGGCTGGCTTCTTCCTACTGGCGCTCGCTCGAGCAATACCACCTCGACCCGGGCCTGACCAAAGGCCCGCGCATTCTGAGCGCGCCGGAACTGCGCGATGTCCAGCATCGTGAGGAATCGGTGTTGCGTGCGTCGGGACAATGCCTGTCGCGTTTGCATGAGACGGTGCGCGAGGCCGACTACTGCGTGATGCTGACCGACGCGCAAGGCGTGACCATCGACTATCGCGTCGACCGCGAACGCCGCCACGACTTCAAACGCGCCGGCCTGTATCTCGGCTCGTGCTGGTCGGAGCGGGAAGAGGGCACCTGTGGCGTGGCCACCGTGCTGCTCGATTCGAAACCGATCACGGTGCACAAGACCGATCATTTCCGTGCCGCCTTTACCACGCTCACCTGCAGCGCGTCGCCGATCTTCGGACTCGATGGAGAACTGATCGGCGTGCTCGACGCATCGGCGATCCGCTCGCCGGACGAGCGCGAAAGTCAGCGCCTCGTCAATCACATCGTGCGCAACGGCGCGATGCTGATCGAAGACAGTTTCTTTCTCGACGCGACCACCGATTGCTGGGTGCTGCTCGCGCACCGCAATCGCCATTACGTCGAAGCGCAACCGGAAATATTGATCGCCTTCGACGCGCGCGGTATGGCCGTCGCCGCGAACCGGCGCGCGCGCGAATGCGTGCCGGGCCTCGAGCGCTTGCCGCGGCGGGTCGACGAACTTTTCGACGTACGCGCCGAACGCCTGCTGGATGTGAAGCCGGGCCGCGACCGCGTGTCACTGAAGCGAATCGGCGATGGCGTGCCGCTTTACGCGCGGGTCCGCCCGCCGGTCACGAGTGCGCCGCGGCGTGCGGCGAGTCGCGATCGCGAACCTGCCGCACACGATCAAGTGAGCACGCAGGCCACACCGGAAACCGCGCCCATGTTCAACGAGAGCGATACGCTGGAACGCCAGCGCATCGTCGCCGCGCTGACCCAGGCCAAATGGCGGCCGGACGAAGCGGCCCGCACGCTCGATATTTCACGGGCGACGCTCTACCGGCGCATCACGCGATTCGCCATCGTTGCGCCGCATCGACGATAGCCGTCCACGTTTCACGATCGCGCTGTGACGACAGCGCGATTGCCTTCACCAGCCGGGCCGAGACCCGCGCATCACTTCCAACTTTCATCAATCCGTTTCGAATGGAGGAGCAACCATGCCTGACGACAACCCTGCCCATCAAACGATCAGCCACGTTCTGGAGTCTCTGGAATCCGCGCTGAGGCGCGGCGATACCGAAGCCGCCGTCGCGCTATTCCAGCCCGAGTGTTACTGGCGCGATCTCGTGGCGTTCACCTGGAACATCAAGACCATGGAAGGCCGTGAGCAGATTCGCGCGATGCTCGACGCGCAGCTTGGCGCGATCAAACCGACGCGGCTGCGCATCGCGGAGAACGAAACGCCGACCGAAGCGGACGGCCTGCTGCAGGCGTGGATCACCTTCGAAACGGAAGTCGCGCGCGGCAGCGGTTTTATCCGCGTGAAAGACGGCCTGATCTGGACCTTGCTGACCACGATGAGCGAGTTGAAGGGCCACGAAGAGCCGAAAGGCAATCGTCGTCCGATGGGCGCGGAACACGGCGCGCGACTCGATCGTACGAGCTGGAAGGAGCGTCGTGAAGCCGAAGCCGAGGCGCTCGGACGCGCCGAGCAGCCGTACTGCCTGATCGTCGGCGGCGGCCAGGGCGGAATTGGTCTCGGCGCGCGTCTGCGGCAACTGGGTGTGCCGACCATCATCGTGGACAAGAATCCGCGGCCGGGCGATGCCTGGCGCAATCGCTACAAGACGCTGTGTCTGCACGACCCGGTGTGGTACGACCATATGCCGTATCTGCCGTTTCCGGATAACTGGCCGGTATTCACGCCGAAGGACAAGATCGGCGACTGGCTCGAGATGTACACCAGGGTGATGGAGCTGAACTACTGGGGCTCCACGGTGTGCAAGTCCGCGCGCTACGACGAGGCCGCGGCGGAATGGGTGGTCGAAGTCGAGCACGACGGCGAGGTGCTGACCTTGCGGCCCAAACAGCTGGTGCTGGCCACGGGCATGTCGGGCAAGCCGAACGTCCCTGCGTTCAAGGGTCAGGACGTGTTCGAAGGCGACCAGCATCACTCGTCGAAGCATCCGGGACCGGATGCGTACAAGGGCAAGAAGGTCGTGGTGATCGGCGCGAACAACTCGTCGCACGATATCTGCGGCGCGCTGTGGGAAGCGGGTGTCGACGTGACGATGGTGCAGCGTTCGTCCACGCACATCGTCAAGTCGGATTCGCTGATGGAGCTGGCGCTCGGCGACCTGTATTCCGAACGCGCGGTCGCGTCGGGCATGACCACGTCGAAAGCCGATCTGACCTTTGCCTCGCTGCCGTACAAAATTCTCCACACCTTCCAGAAGCCGGTATTCGACGCGATCCGCAAACGCGACGCGGAGTTTTACGACCGGCTCGAAAAGCGCGGCTTCATGCTCGATTTCGGCGACGACGACTCGGGCCTCTTCATGAAATATCTGCGGCGCGGCTCAGGTTACTACATCGACGTGGGCGCGGCGGATCTCGTCGCGGACGGCAAGATCAAGCTGAAAAGCGGCGTGGACGTGGTGGAACTGAAGGCGCATGGCGTGCTGCTGAGCGACGGCACCGAGTTGCCTGCCGACGTGGTGGTCTATGCAACCGGCTATGGGTCGATGAACGGCTGGGCGGCCGATCTGATCTCGCGCGAAGTGGCGGATAAGGTCGGCAAGGTGTGGGGGCTGGGCTCGGCCACCACCAAAGACCCCGGGCCGTGGGAAGGCGAGCAGCGCAACATGTGGAAGCCGACGCAACAGCAGGCGTTGTGGTTTCACGGCGGCAATCTGCATCAGTCGCGGCATTACTCGCAGTATCTGTCCTTGCAACTGAAGGCGCGCATGGAAGGGATCGACACGCCGGTGTACGGGTTGCAGGAGGTGCATCACCTGTCGTGATGCGTGCGGGGCGGTCGCCCTGGCGGTCAACCCACGGCCACTCCGCAACCGCCCCGCGTTCGAAATCCGCAAGACTGGCACAATGGGCCGTTTTCAATCGCCCTGGACTCTCATGCCGGACGCTGCCGCTTCATCGACTTCGACGCCGTCTTCCGCCTCATCCCCGTCGAAGCGCATTGCGCCGCTATTCGCGCTGTTCCCCTTTCTAAGGCCTTACGCCGGACGCTGGGCGCTGGCGTTTTTCGCGCTGGTGACCTCGGCGGGGGCGACGCTGGTGCTGCCGGTGGCGTTCAAGTATCTGATCGATCGCGGCTTCGCGGCGGGCGACCGAAGCCATATCGACCGCTATTTCCTGGCGCTCTTCGCTGTGTCGCTGGTGCTGGCGGCGGCCACCGCACTGCGCTTCTATCTCGTGTCATGGCTCGGCGAGCGCGTCACCGCCGACTTGCGTCGTGCCGTCTACGATCACGTGTTGCGCATGAGTCCGCAGTTCTTCGAAACTACTCAGACCGGCGAGGTGCTGTCGCGCCTCACTGCCGACACCACGCTGATCCAGGCGGTGGTCGGCACCAGTCTGTCGCTCGGATTGCGCAACGCATTCCTGCTGGTCGGCGGCGTGGCGATGCTCGCAGTGACGAGCCCCGTGCTGTCCGCGTACATCATCGCGACGCTGGTCGTGGTGGTCGCGCCGATCGTCATTTTCGGACGGCGCGTGCGGCGGCTGTCACGCGCGAGTCAGGACCGGATCGCGAACACGAGCGCGCTGGCCGGCGAGATTCTGAATGCGATGCCGACCGTGCAGTCGTACACGCAGGAACCGCTCGAGCGACGGCGCTTCGGCGGCGCGGTGGAACTCGCGTTCGACACCGCGCTCACGCGGATTCGCGCGCGGGCCTGGTTGACAGCCGTGGTCATCGTGCTGGTGTTCAGTGCGATCGTATTCGTGCTGTGGCTGGGCGCCCAGGACGTGCTGGCCGGGCGCATGAGCGCGGGGCAATTGTCGCAGTTCATTCTCTATGCGGTGTTCACGGCGGGCGCGGTCGGCGCGGTCGCCGAAGTCTGGGGCGATCTGCAACGCGCGGCGGGCGCGACCGAGCGTTTGCTGCAACTGCTGGCGTCGCGTTCGCCGGTGCTCGAAGCGGCGCGCCCGGTCGAGTTGCCGGCGCAGGGCGAGGGCATCCGTTTCAGCGACGTGAGCTTTTCCTATCCGTCGCGCCCGGGCATCGCCGCGCTCGGCGGTCTCACGCTGCACGTGCGGGCCGGCGAACACGTCGCGCTGGTGGGACCGTCCGGCGCCGGCAAGACCACGCTGTTCCAACTGCTGCTGCGCTTTTACGATCCGCAGGCCGGCGATATTTCGATCAACGGTGTCTCGACCCGGCAGACTTCGCTGACCGCGCTGCGCGCGCGCATCGGCGTGGTGCTGCAGGAATCGGTGATCTTCTCGGGCAGCGTGCTCGACAACATTCGCTACGGCTCGCCCGAGGCGTCGCTCGAACAGGTGCAGCGAGCGGCGAGCATGGCCGCTGCGGCCGGCTTTATCGACGATCTGCCGCAGGGCTACGACACCTTTCTCGGCGAACGCGGCGTGCGTCTTTCCGGCGGACAGCGCCAGCGCATCGCGATTGCCCGCGCGATTCTGAAAGACCCGCCCATCCTGCTGTTCGACGAAGCCACCAGCGCACTCGACGCCGCGAGCGAACGGCTCGTGCAAACCGCGCTCGACAACGCGACGCAGAACCGCACGACGCTCGTCATTGCGCATCGGCTCGCGACGGTGCAGCAGGCCGACCGCATCGTCGTGCTGGAGCAGGGGCAAATCGTCGCGCAGGGGCGTCACGCGGATCTGCTGATCAGCTCGCCGTTGTATGCGCAACTGGCGGCGTTGCAGTTCGGCGTGTCGGCGGGGACGGTGGCGGCGACCGGTGCCGCTGCCGATGCCCACGCCCACGCCCACGATCCATTAAGTCAACCTTGAACGCACGTTGTCATTTCCAGCGAGGTATCGATGATCGAACGCAGCATGGTCACCACGGCTTTCGAACTGCCGGGCTATCGCACCGAGGCGTCGCTCGGCGTGGTGCGCGGCATCATCGTGCGCTCGCGCTCGGTGGTCGGATCGATCGGCGCGTCGTTACAGACGCTGTTCGGCGGCAACATCACGCTATACACGTCGCTGTGCGAACGCGCGCGCCAGGATGCGTTCGAACGGATGATGAACGAGGCCGGCGTGCTGGGTGCCAACGCGATTGTCGGCATGCGTTACGACGCGACGGAGATTGCCTCGGGTATTTCCGAAGTGCTGTGTTATGGGACGGCGGTGCGCGTATCGAAAGTATCGACGCCAATCGCAACCGCATAAAAAAAGCCGGCATGTGTGCCATGCCGGCTTCGTCCCGCTGCTTAAATAACGGCAGGTCGCGTTACTTCGCCTGCGCCACCCCCAGCGCCAATTGCGCGCCGAGACTGCTGCGTGCTTTCTTCACGTCGTCCGCCGCGACTGGCGCGGCCGCGTTGCCCCAGCTGTTGCGCACATAGGTCGAGATGGCGGCGATATCGCCGTCCGTCAACTTCCAGCTGAAGTTCGGCATGGCGGCCCCGGTCGGATTGCTTTGCGTGACCGCACCGCGACTGCCTATCAGAATCGTGCGCAGCATGTTGGTCGGGTCCGGCGCCTGCACGCCGGCGCTTTGCGCGAGCGACGACACCATGCCTGTCACGCCTTCGCCCGACGAGCGGTGGCACGCGGCGCAGTTCGCCATGAAGAGCGAATGGCCGAGCGTCATCGTCGGATCGTTCGCCGCCAGCGCGGCGGGGGCCGTGCGGTCCGAACCCGGGAAGCTCTTGAGATACACGGCGACCGCTTGCAGGTCCGCGGGGCTCAGGTGTTGCAGCGAGTTCGTCACGGCTTCGGCCATTGGGCCCGATGCCACGCTGCGACTATTGCCGCCGGTATGCAGGTACTCGACGATATCCTGCGTCGACCATTTGCCGAGCCCCGTGTACGGATTGCCGGTGATTTCCGGTGCATACCAGCCCTGCAGCGAGCCGCCCTGCAACGCCGCTTCGTCGCCGCCCAGGAAGTTCTTCGCGGTATGGCACGACGCGCAATGGCCGAGCCCTTCGACGAGATAAGCGCCGCGATTCCATTCCACCGACTGCCGGTCGTCGTTTTTAAACGGCGCATTGTGGAAGAACAGCAGGTTCCAGCCGAACATCAGCATGCGGATGTTGAACGGAAACGGCAACTGGTTGGCGTCGACCTTGTTGTTCACCGCGGGCACCGTATCCAGATACGCCTTGATGTCGCGCAGATCCTGATCGCTGACTTTCGCATACGCCGTATAAGGCATGGCCGGATACAGGAATTCGCCGTGTTTGCCGCGGCCTTCCTTCACTGCGCGAATGAATTCCGCGTCGGTCCAGGTGCCGATACCGGTCTGCCGGTCGGGCGTGATATTGCTCGCGACGATCTTGCCGAACGGCGTTTGCAACGGCAGGCCGCCCGCAAACGGTTTGCCGCCTTCGGCCGTATGGCAGGCGATACAGTCGCCGGCGCGGGCCAGGTACAGGCCGCGTTTGATCGCATCCGAATCGGCCGACGCTGCGCCCGTTGCGGTGGCCACGGGCGCGGCCTTCGCAGCCGGCGCGTTCACCGAACTCGGCGCGCCGAGGTTGCTCTGCGCATTCGGGTTGTCTTCGGCGCGGGCGACGCCCGCATGATCCCATGCGACGAACGCCGCCGCGGCGAGCAGCACCGCGCTGAAAGAACCGATGAGTGTTCGTGTGCGCACGTCTAGATCCTCACCAAAGGTCCGGGCGATTTCAGGTATTGCGATTTGATCGCTTCCGCGGCCCACAGCGTGGTGGCGCCCACCGTGCCGGTCGGGTTGTAGCCGCCGTTGTTGGCGAACGCGGAGGCGCCCACCACGAAGGTGTTATGTACGTCCCAGCTTTGCAGATAGCGATTCAGCGCGCTGGTCTTCGGGTCGTCGCCGATAATCGCGCCGCCGGTGGTGTGTGACGAGAGGTTGTCCATCGGCGAGAACGGTTTGGTGGTCGGCTCGCTGCGTACGACGGTTTTCGCACCCATCGCGTGGCCGAGTTCTTCCGACTTGTCGGCCATGAACTTCGCCGAGCGCTTGTCGTTTTCGATCCAGTCGAACGTCACGCGCAACAGCGGCCGGCCGAACCGGTCCTTGTATTCCGGATCGAGATCGAGATACACGTTGCGATGCGGATAGCTGTTACCCATCACGTAGATGGAGTTGTAGTTCTGGTACGCGTGCTGATACGCCTTTTTCCACTCGCTGCCCCAGCGCGGCGTGCCCGGCGGCACGCCGTTGGACAAACCGATCGGCCGGCCGTTGGTGGAGTGCACGAGCGCCACGCCACCGCCGATGAAGTCGTGGTTCGTGTGATCGAAGTTGTCGCTGTTGAAGTCGTCGATGGCCTGCGCCAGCGCGCCCGCGCCGATGAACGGATTGAGCCGTTCGTTCTCGAAGAAGATCGACGCGCCCGAGATGGTCTGGTACGCGTAGTTGCGTCCCACCACGCCTTCGCCGGTATCGCGGTCGTACGGTTTGCCGATGCCGGAGAGCAGCATCAACCGCACGTTGTCCATCTGGTAGGCCGAGATGACGACGATATCGGCGGGCTGTTCCCACTCGTTATTGTCGTGGTCGACGAAGGTCACGCCGGTCGCCGTCTTTTTGTCGTCGGCAAGATTCACGCGCAGCACTTCGGATTCGGTAATTACGCTGAAATTCTTGCGCTGCATGAGCGCGGGCATGATGCACGCCTGCGGACTGCTCTTCGACCAGTTGCCGCAACCGAAGAACTCGCAGTAACCGCAATACGTGCAAGGCGCCATGTGCACGCCGAGCGGATTCACATACGCGCCCGACGTGTTGCCCGCCGGCACGGGAAACGGATGGTAGCCGAGCCCGCGCGCGGCCTGGTCGAAAATCGTCGCCACGCGGGTGCGTTCGAGCGGCGGCAGCGGATAGTCGCGATGGCGCGGACCTTCGAACGGATTGCCGCCTTCCTGAACCTTGCCCTGAATGTTGCCTGCACGGCCCGACGTGCCCGCGAGACGCTCGAACTTGTCGTAGTACGGTTCGAGTTCGGCGTAGGTGACGCCCCAGTCCTGCACCTGCATGCCTTCCAGAAACTTGTTCTTGCCGTAGCGCTCGACGGTATTCGAATACGTTTGGAAATCGTTCGGCAGGAATCGCCATGTCATGCCGTTCCAATGCGTGCCCGCACCGCCCACGCCGATGCCGAACTGGTACGTGTTCCAGTCGCGCAGCGGCAGCGCGGTTTGATCCGGTGTATTGCGGAAGGTGAGGGTTTCGACGGCGGGCGGCTGCATTAGCGCGCGGCGCGTCGCGAAACGCAATTCGTCGGTGTCGACGGTGGTGGGGAAATCGCTGCTGGTGTCGCGCCATGCACCGCGTTCGATCGCGACGACGTTCAGGCCGGCGAGCGTGAGCTCGTTCGCCATCAGCGAGCCGGCCCAACCGAGACCGACGATCACGGCGTCGGCCTTAGCACGTTTGAGTGCCATTGTGATTCTCCGCTGGTTGCTTTGGGTACAGTGGGGTGCCGTTCGAATGGCCGCTTATGTCTGGCTAATGCTCGGGTTATTGCTCGGGCGATTGCGCTAGCTCTTACGGCTGATCAGGCTGATCGGAATGATCTTCAGGTCTTCACCCTGACGGCCGATCATGTCGCGAAAGTCGTACTGCGCACCGGGAAAACCGAGCATCTTCCAGCCCGCCATATCCTTGTTGCCGCCATATACCGGGTCCGCGAAAAAGCCTTCGCGAACGTTTTGCAGCACCAGGTTGAAGAACGCCTTGGCGTCGACGTTGGCAAGCGCGAGCTGACCGGCTTCGAGCTGTTTGAGCAGACCGTCCTGCTGATCCGCCGCGAGTGCTGCAAACGTTTTCTGGCCGAAGTTCGTGCGGCAATGCGCGTCGAGCGATTGCAGACCTTTGCGATAGCGCTCGGCAGGCGTGTCCTTGATCTGCGGGCCCTGGCTCGGCGTGCCGGGCTTGAAATCGCCCAGCCGGTATTGAGTCGCCGCGCGCCCATAGTCGCCGGCCAGTTGCCGGTCGATGAACAGCGCGCAACCCGCTTCCTTGCCGCCGATGCTCAGTTCGTCCGGGGGAATCAGCCGGTCGGCGATGGCCTCGACGGTGGCGACTTCGGCAGCCGTGAAAAACTTCCAGCCGTCCGGCACGACGGGTTCGGGCAGCATGACCGGGTCCTTGAACCACGGCATGCCGCCGAAAATCACACGGGCGCGGGCAACGGCGATGCCGGCGGCCATCAGGATCATTGACGATAGAAATTTACGGCGCAGCAAGTGGGTTCTCCGGTGATTCCTCGCAAACAGGACAAGGTCGGGTTTTGCGCGAAGCGCGGGACCCTCGATGCCGCTTCGGTGAAATTTTAACTGATTAGTTAAAATAAAGTCAAAATGTCGCAGGTGACGGGCTCGTGTGGCGGCAGTTGTCGAGTGGCTAGCGGACCGTGTCGCCCTTGTGTGGTGCGGCCGGGCAGTGGAATCCCGTTGCCGCGAAGCTCGCCTGATTGCGGGCGATCGTCCACGCGTCGGGCGGCCCGAGATTGGTGGCGGGTACCAGCCCGGCCTGTTCGGCGCGGCAGAGTTCGGCGTCGACCGTCGCACGGCTTTTGCCGGTCGCGGCGGGCAAGGACGCGGCGTGGGCGGCTTGTGTCAGGGCGCCGGGCAGGCCAGCGCAACACAGCGCGACGGCCAGCACCCGGCGTACTGCCTGACGGCCTAACCCGTGCATACGGCACTGACGATCGACGGGAATTCGGCGTGCGACAGGTGCGCGCGAGCCTGATTGCAGCGCAACGCCGAGAGTTCGGCGCGGTTGTCGGGCGGCGCGGGGTAGGTGTATTTCTCGTCGTTCGCGGTCGTGCCGGTCAGGAAAGCGCGGTACAGGTCGGCGCGTACCTGCTGGCGCGAGACACCCGGCGCCGCGGTCTGGGTGACCGAAGCAAACGCGGAAGCATTGGGTAGCGTCACGGCGCTGGCGATAAGCAGAATGGAGAGGAGTCGTTTCATGGCGTCGGTAAATCCGCAGGAGTTGATCGAGGTGCGCCCGGGCAGCAACGGTGCACGGTGCAGTCTCATGTTTGCAGAGCCGGCGCGAAACTTTGCTGCCGAAACATTAAGGTTCTTTCATGGACACATACCTAAAGAATTCCTCATCTTCGGCATGCGTGCGTTTGCGATACTGAATAACCCATTTTTCAGCGGTCCGGGCTTTGCGGCCACTTGAACCATGAACAGGATTCTCACCATTGAAGACGACCCCATCGTGGGTCGCGACATTACCGACACGCTTCGCGAAGGCGGCTTCGACGTGGAGTGGGTGCGTACCGGGCGCGAGGGACTGGCGCACGCGGTCGATCCCACGTTCGACGTCGTCACGCTCGACCGTGTGTTGCCTGGCATCGACGGGCTGACCATCGTCAAGGCGATGCGCGGCGCGGGTGTCGACACACCGGTGCTGATGATCAGCGCGCTGTCCGACGTCGACGAGCGCGTGAGCGGCCTGCTCGCGGGCGGTGACGATTACATCGCCAAGCCCTTCGCGCCCGATGAAATGAAAGCGCGCGTGCAGGTGCTGCTGCGCCACCGGCGCCGTTCGCTGCAACCGGTCGTGACCTGGCTCCAGGTTGACGACCTCGAAATCGATCTCATCAAACGCTCGGCGAAGCGTGCCGGCAATGAGATTTCGCTGCCGCCCGTCGAATTCCGCCTGCTCGACTATCTCGCGCGCAACTCGGCGCAGATCGTCACGCGCACGATGATTTTCCAGTCGGTGTGGGACATGCATTTCGATCCGGGTACCAATCTGATCGAGGTGTACATCGGGCTGCTGCGCAAGAAGATCGACCTGCCCGGCATGCGGCCGTTGATCCGGACCGTGCGCGGGTCCGGCTATATGTTGGGCTGAATCATGAACATGAGTCTCTGGCGAAGTACGATTCTGCGGCTGTTTGTGACCTTCGGGCTGGTGTTCGCCGTGTCGATGTCGGGGCTCGTGTATCTGAACTACTGGAACTCCGCGTCGTACACGGCGACCCAGGCCGACTACAACATCGACTGGCAATTCGCGTACTTTTCGGCCTTGCCCGTCGACCAGATGCCGATGCAGATCGCCGCGCATATCCGCAGCGAAATGCATCGGCCGGTTAATTACTACGGGCTGTTTTCCGCCGACAAGACGTGGCTCGCGGGCGACGTGCTGGCCTGGCCCAAAGGCGTGCGCGCGGATGGCGAAGGCGTGTGGAGCACCCCGCTGCTGAACGGTTCGTCGAGCGCGCGTCCGGAGTACATGCGCACCCGCGCCATCCGGCTCGCAAATGGCAACGTGCTGGTCGTGTCGCGCGATGTCGACGAAATGGCGCGCTTGCGCGGCTACATGCTGGGCGGTCTCGCGTGGAGCGCGGCGATCGTGATGCTCGGCGGCCTCGGCGTCGGTTTGCTGGTGTCCACGGGACAACTGCGCCGGGTCCACGAAGTGCGCCGCGTCGCACAGCAGATCGCGCTGGGCGACCTCGATGCGCGTTTGCCCGCCGCGGGCCGCGACGAGATTGCGTGGCTCTCGCAGATCGTCAATCACATGCTCGACGAAGTATCGCGCCTGATGCATGAAGTGAAGGGCGCCTGTGACGGCATCGCGCACGACCTGCGCACGCCGGTCATCCATATCCGTTCGCTGCTCGCGCGGATTCCGACCGCGGGCATGGCCGCCGAAGAGGCGCAACTCGTCGACCAGGCGTTCGGCGAAGCCGACGAAGTCCTCAAGCGCTTTGCGGCGATCATGCGCATTTCCGAAATCGAAGCGATGAACCGCCGCAAGGGGTTCAGCGATGTCGCGGTGGCCGACCTCTGCCGCCAGGCCGGCGAACTGTATCAACCGGTGGCGGCCGTCCGGCAGGTGCAACTGGAGATGGACCTGCAAGCGGTGGCGAACGTCCGCGCGGATTACCCGCTGATGTTCGAGGCGCTGGTCAATCTGCTGGACAACGCCATCAAGTTCACGCCCGAAGGCGGGCGCGTGCGGATTGCGGTGAGCCAGTGCGACGAGGGTCCCCGTATCGCCATTAGCGACACCGGGCCCGGCATTCCGGTGTCGGAGCGGCTGGCGGTTTTCCAGCGGTTCTATCGCAGCGAACTGACCAGTGCGGTAGCGGGATCGGGGCTCGGTCTCTCGGTCGTGCAGGCGGTGATACGTCTGCACGATTTCGGCCTGAGCCTGTCCGACGCGGCGCCCGGGCTATGCGTGACGCTCGATTGCTGGCAACACCGCACACGCGGCTGAGCGGGGAGAAACGGCGATGCGCATTATCTGTATCGGCGACGACGGTCCACGGCGCTATCTCGCCGAAGCGCTGGTCGAATCGAATCACAGCGTGATGGAATTGCAGGCGGCCGTCGACGCCGCCTACTCGGCGAGCGCGGAGCATGTCGATGCGTTGATCGCGCTGGTGGCCGGCAGCGCAATAGCGACGGCACGCCTCTTCGCCGCGAGACCCGCGCACACGGCGCTCGTAGTGATCGACCGGCAAGGCGACGAGCCCAGCCGGGCGGCTGCGTTGCAGGCCGGCGCCGATATCTGTCTGAACGATCCGTACGACTATGCGGAGTTGCACGCGCGCCTGCTTGCGCTGTGCGGTCGGTTCGCCGGTACGCCGGGAAAGCCGGGTCCGCAGGTATCGTCCGCGACGTCGGTGCTGTCGCTAGCCACGCGCAGTCTGCTCGCGGCCGACGGTACCCGCCTGTTGCTGCGCAAGCGCGAGTATCTGCTGATGGACCGTCTACTGCGTGAACCGGGCGTCGAAGTCCGTCGCGACGAACTGGTCGACTATGTGTTCGGCGAAGCGGATGCGGACACGACCTCGCTGCATCTGCTCGTCGCGCGGCTGCGTGCCCGGCTCGTGGCGACCACGGTGCCCGTCACCATCGTGACCGTGCGCGGCCTCGGTTATCGCGCGGTGGTCGAGCGGGACTAGCACCCGTCTCACAGTATGTCGGTGGACTCGACCAGCGGCGTGCGAATGGACACCGCACTCAGCGCCATCAGATGTATTGGCCGGCTGACCGACGTGCAGCAGTCAGGCAGAATCTTCACGGCGTATTTTTCCGCCGCCTTCGAAATCGCGGTATGCGTCACGCAGTTGTGCGTCATCATCCCGCTGATCAGCAGTTCCTCGACATCGAGTTTCGACAGCGTTTCTTCCAGCTTCGTGAGGTGGAATGCGTCGGCATGAGTCTTCACGACCACGCTGGCGTCCGGTGCGGCGGCGCGAATCCGTTCATGCACTTCGACGCCCGGCGTTCCGGCATTGAAAAAAGGCGACGGGGCTTTTGCCGTGTCGGCCACGTGCTGAACCAGAATCACCGGAATGTTTTTGGCCTGGGCCCGCGCGATGGCGCGCTCGTTGGCTTCCAGAACGGCGTCGCTATTCCAGAGCGGAAACGCACCGTCCGGAAAATAGTCGTTTTGTATGTCGATGACGATCAACGCTTGCTTGCTCATGGTGCAGTCCGTGGAGTGAGGTGGAATGCAGCCATTCTTGCCGATCCGGCCCGCGGGTTTAAGTGGCCCGAACGACAATCTCCGTTAAGATCGGGTCAACCCGTTCTTCGTCTTCGGAAACCAGCATGCGCCGACCTGTCATCGCAGTGGTCGCTTTCGACCGCATCAGCCCGTTTCATCTGTCCGTGCCCTGCGTCGTGTTCGGCGAAACCGGCGGCGAGTCGCCCGGCGCCGGGCAGTCGCTCATGCCGCAATTCACGCTCAAGGTTTGCGCGGCCGAAGCGGGCACCCTGAATACGACGGCCGGGTTTTCTCTTGGCGTGGCGCACGGTCTGGCCGCGCTGAAAACCGCGGACACGATCATCGTGCCAACCTGGCGCGACCCGCACGAACGGCCGCCGGCGCCGCTGCTCAAGGCGCTGGTCAGTGCGCAACGGCGCGGGGCGCAGATCGTCGGCTTGTGTCTGGGCGCGTACGTGCTGGCCGAGGCGGGCTTGCTGGAAGGACGCAGCGCCACGACGCACTGGGCTTACGCAGCCGATTTCGCGCAGCGTTATCCGGGCGTGAAGGTGGCCGCGGACGTGCTCTACGTCGAGGACGACAACGTGGTGACCTCGGCCGGCACGGCGGCGGGCATCGACTGCTGCCTGCATCTCATCCGCCAGCGCTATGGCGCCGAGTGCGCGAACAGCATGGCGCGACGACTCGTCGTGCCGCCGCATCGGCAGGGCGGGCAGGCGCAGTTCGTCGAACATCCGTTACCCTCGACCGGAAGAGAGTCGCGCCTGTCGGGGCTGCTCGACACGTTGCGCGGCGAACTGGACGACGCGCATACATTGGATAGCCTCGCTGCCCGAACCTTGATGAGCCGGCGCACGTTCACGCGTCAGTTCCGTTTGCTGACGGGCACGACGGTGGGTGCATGGCTGCTGGGCGAACGACTCGTGCTCACACAACGCCTGCTGGAAACCAGCGATCATTCGGTCGACGCGATTGCCGCGCTCGCCGGCTTCGGCTCGCCGGAATCGTTGCGGTTGCACTTCCGGCGCGCGTACGGCATTTCGCCGAAGATCTGGCGGCAGAATTTTCGCGGGCGGGAAGTCGCGGTCAGGCGGTGAGGGCGGGCAATTGCGCGAGATAGGCCCATGGGAAGATACCGCGCTCGTGTCCGTCGCTGAATACCATCTGGATGCCATAGCCCATCGGGTGAATCGCCATGACCGACGTATCGTCGAACCTGTCGTCTGTGCGACGCGAGCCGTTGCGGCGGCAATGCGTACAGCGGCAGGCCGCGCGTAACGCCGCATACGCGATCCGCTGTGGCGCCGTATCGGGCCAATGGATGCAAAGCGCTCGCGCTTCGCTGTCCAGTTCGATGCGCTCGGGCGTGATCACGAGCGCGCTTCTTCGATCTGCTGCAACGCGATACGCACGGCCTTGCGCACGTCGGGGTCGGCGTCGTCGAGCGCAGCGCGTAGCGCGTCGAGCGTAGCGGGTTCGCGCAGTTCGCCGAGTGCGAGCGCGGCTTCCTTGCGTAGATTGCTGATGGCGCTGGTGAGCAGCGCGGCGACCGGCAACGCCGCCGCGCGATCGCCGATCTGCCCCAGCGCGCGTGCCACCCGCAAACGGACCTGCCAGAAGTCGTCGGCGAGCGCTGCGACCAATGTGTCGCGCGTGAACCGGGCGCGCAGTTTGCCGAGCGTCGTCGCGGCTTCTTCGCGAACTTGCCAGACCGGGTCGGCGAGTGCGTGCAGCAAGGCGTCCGGTGCTGCGCTGTCGGCCACGGAAGCGAAGCCCAGCGCACCGACTGCCGCGCGACGAATCTCGGCGCTCGCGTCCGACCTGGCCGCGTGCGCGAGCGGCGCCAGGGCTCGAACGTCCTTGAGCCAGCCGAGCAGTACGACCGCTTCTATCCGTACCGTGTCGTCGTGATGATTCAGCCCGCGCAAGGCCGGGTCCAGCGCATCCGCATGACGTAATTCGCGCAGCGCACGCAGCACGGCGGCCAGGACGAACGGGTCGGCGTGATCGGTCCAGCGCAGCAGAACCGTCCCCGACGCGGTGTCCTTCAATACCGACAGACTGTGCGCTGCGGCGGTGCCCACTTCGCGCTCGGCGTCGAGCAGCGCGTGACAAAGCGCGTCCACGATCCACGCTTCCTCCCACGCGCCGAGCACGCGCGCGGCCTCGCGCCGCACGTCCGCCGACGCATCGTGCGCCAGTGCATGCGCGATGGCCGGGAGCGCATCGGGCTCTTCCAGATCGGCGAGTTCCAGCAGCGCGATCCGGCGGACCACGGGGTCGTCGTGCGCAAGGCGGGGCAGCAACGCGGCGACTTCGGGCGCGAGCGTGTCGGGGTCGTGAATCAGCAAAGGAGAGTCGGTCATGGGGCGATCGCGTGAAGGGGGAGCGTGTGGGTCAATCGTTCTACAGCGCTTTAGCGCAGCAGATACGGAATCTCGACCTTGACCGCGCCGGTCGGGCAATCCTGCTCGCACGGCATGCAGTACCAGCATTCGTCGAACTGCATGTAAGCCTTGCCCTTGCTCATATCGATGGCAAGCAGGTCGAGCGGACACACGTCGACGCACACCGTGCAGCCCTTGTCGGCGATGCATTTGTCTTCGTCGATCGTGACGGGCGCCGAGCTACGCTGAAAAATTTCGTGAGGCGTATAGGACATCGCGAATTCCTTTTAAACGGTGGCGTCGGCGGCTTCGTGAATGCGCAGGTGCCGGTATGAATCGAGTTCGGTCTCGGCGAGCGGCACGACATACGGTTCGACCGCGCGTTTTCTGCTCGTCATGCGGCCCGTGTCGTCCTTGAACAGATGCGTATGGCAGAACCAGTCGGCATCGTTGCGCTGCGGATAATCGACGCGATGGTGATACAGGCCCCAACGGCTCTCGGTGCGAAACAGCGAGGCTCGTGCGGCCATTTCCGCGCAGTCGCGGATGGCGCGCACTTCGGCGGCACGCATCAGTTCGTGCGGATTCGCGGCCTTGATCGCGTCGATGTCCGTGCCGATTTCCTCGAAGCGCTGCAGGCCGATTTCCATCTTGCGGGTGACCTTCGGCGGCTGCAGATAGTCGTTGACCATGCGGCGCAACTTGTACTCGACCTGCGCCGGAGCGAGACCGTTTTCGCGTTCCAGCGGCGCGTAAATGCGCGCCCGTTCGGCATCGACCTGTTCCTGATCGATCGCCGCATGCTCGCGTCCGGCCACGTAGGCCGCGGCATTCCGACCCGCGAACCAGCCGTAAGTGAACGCGCCGAGCATGTAGTTGTGCGGCACCGCCGCCATGTCGCCTGCGGCATACAGACCCGCAACGGTGGTCTCCGCGCGCGCGTTCACATAAACGCCCGATGCACTATGACCGCTACAGAAGCCGATCTCCGAAATGTGCATTTCGACCATCTGCTGCCGGTAGTCGGTGCCGCGTCCTTCATGAAAACGGCCGCGGCTCGGCCGCTCGTTCGTGTGCAGAATCTGTTCGATGGTCTGGATGGTTTCTTCCGCGAGGTGGTCGAGCTTGAGGAACACCGGGCCGTTGCCGCTTTGCAGTTCCTGGTAGAACTCCCACATCATCTGGCCGCTCCAGTAATCGCATTCGATGAAGCGTTCGCCCTTGCCGTTCGCCGTGAAGCCGCCGAGCGGACCCGTCACGTATGCGCACGCGGGACCGTTGTAGTCCTTGATCAACGGATTGATCTGGAAGCATTCGAGATTCGCGAGCGCTGCGCCCGCGTGATACGCCATGGCATAACCGTCGCCCGCATTGGTCGGATTCTCGTAGGTGCCCATCAGATAGCCGGAGGCGGGCAGGCCGAGACGCCCGGCCGCGCCGCACGACAGGATCACCGCCTTGGCGCGCACGATATAGAAGTCGGCGGTGCGGCAGTCGAAGCCGAGTACGCCGCATACATTGCCTTGCGCGTCTTTGAGCAGACGCGTGGCGACGATCCGGTTGGTGATCGCCACGCGCGCCCGCTTTAGTTGCCGGTACAACACCTTCTTGATGTCGTGGCCTTCCGGCATCGGCAACACGTACGAGCCCATGTGATGCACTTTCTTCACCGCGTAATCGCCGGTGCCGTCCTTTTCGAATTTCACGCCCCAGCGGTCGAGTTCCTCGATGGTCTGAAAGCTATGCTTCGCATACGCATAGACGGCTTCCTGATCGACGATGCCGTCGTTGGCGATCGTGATTTCGCGGGTGTACTGTTCGGGCGTCGCATGGCCGGGAATGACCGCGTTGTTCAGTCCGTCCATCCCCATCGAGATCGCGCCGCTGCGCTTGACGTTGGCTTTCTCCAGCAGCAGCACCTTGAGACCCGGATTGCCTTCTTTTGCCTTCACGGCCGCCATCGGTCCGGCTGTTCCGCCGCCGACCACGACCACGTCGTATTCGAGTACATGCGTATTCATCGTGATTTCCCTGTCGAGGTGCGTGAAGTGGCCGACTCGCTTTTTTCGCGGTCGATACGCAGGCGGTACTGAAGCGCATCGCCGCGCACATACAAGTGCTCGTAATCGAGCGGCGCGCCGTCGGCGTCGTGAGTCAGACGGTCGATGCGCATGATCGGACTGCCTTCCTCGACGCGCAGCGCGTCGGCAATATCGTGATCCGCGAGAATCGCGTCGATGGCCACGTCCGCATGGCCCAGCGCGATGCCGCAATCGTTTTCCAGAATCAGGAAAATGTCGCGCGTCGCGAGATCGGCATTCGCCAGACGCCGGCCCACGGACTCGGGCAGCCATGTCAGTTCGAGCGAAACCGGTTCGCGGTTGAGCAGGCGCACGCGATGAATCTCCGTGACCGTCGTGCCTTCCTCGACGTTCAGGCGCGCCGCGACCTGCCGCTCCGCCTCGACGAATTTGAAACTGCGCAGACGGTTGACGATTTCATAACCCATCGACGACATCGCTTCCGCGAAACCTTGCAGCGAGCTGACGTTCTGAAATGCCTTCGGTTTCGAGACGAAGGTGCCCTTGCCATGCAGCTTGAACAGCAAGCCTTCCTTCTGCAGATCGCCCAGCGCCTGACGCACCGTAATACGGCTGACGTCGAACATTGCGCACAGTTCGTACTCGGAGGGCATCTGGCTATGCGGCGCATAGGTGCCGTCGAGAATGCGCGTACGCAGGGTTTCGGTAATCTGCGCGTACAGGGGCAGCGCAGTCACAGCGACGGCGAGATTGCTGGCCGGTTTGGGCATGGGCTCAACTTGTTATGACAAGATGAAGCCGAGTCTACTGAGGTTGACTGGGCGGCCCAACCAACTTTTTCTGCTATCCATTTCATCGAACCGTGCGATGCGTCAGCGAGTCGATCGGCGATATCACAGATGCCGCTTAGCACTCGACAAATGCTTGGTTTGCACCAATCGCGAGCATTGTTAGAGTGGCGGCTCGCGCTCGGGGGAAGCTTGTCCGAAGATTCGCGCGAGGTCCCAGAAAAAAAGGAAGCCACCGTTATGAACATCAAGAAATTCGGCGCGGTTATTGCCGCAGGCCTTTTCGTCCTGTCCAGCGCCGCGCATGCGGACCGTCTCGACGACATCAAGAAAGCGGGCGTGTTGCGGGTTGCCGCGTTCGACAGCAATCCGCCGTTCGGCTTCGTCGATCCGAAGAGCAATCAGATCGTCGGACTCGATATCGACTATGCGCGTGCGCTGGCGACGCGACTCGGCGTCAAACTCGAGATTCAGCCGACCAATCCGGCGAACCGTATCGCTTTTCTAAAGTCCGGCAAGGTGGACCTGGTGTTCGCGAACTTCACGATTACCGACGACCGCAAGAAAGAAGTGGACTTCAGCACGCCGTATTTCGCGTCGGGCACGCAGTTCATCGCGAAGAAGGGCACGCTCACTTCGCCGCAACAACTGAACGGCCTGCGTATCGGCGCGGATAAAGGCACCACCAACGAACAACAGGTCCGCGCGCAATTCCCGAGTGCGACGATCATCGCTTACGACGACACGCCGTTCGCGTTTGCCGCGCTGCGTACGGGCAACGTGCAGGCCATCACGCAGGACGGCCCGAAGCTGGTCGCCTTGCTGGCGAAAGTCCCGGACAAGGCTAACTACGAAATTCCGGCGTTCACCATTTCGAACGACTATGAAGGCGTGGGCGTGCCGAAGGGCGAAACCCGTCTGCTGAACGTCGTGAACGATACGCTGAAAGATCTCGAAGCCAAGGGCACGGCAGCCAGCATCTACGACACGTGGTTCGGCCCGAAGAGCGCCGCACCGCTGCCGCGTCTGTTCAAGATCGGCGACCCGCAGAAGAGCTGATCGACTGCGTTATTCCGACGTCCCAGGATGGCCCGGCCTGCTTGTTGCGAGCGGCCGGGCCTCGTCGCTTGAGGTTTTCAATTGCACTTCCTGAATTTCTGGCTGGATCAGCGCTATCTGGGCTGGCTCGCGCATGGCTTCGGCATCACGCTGCTGCTTTCCGTGTGCGTCGTCGTGTGTGCAACGATACTCGGTTTTGGTCTCGCGATGGCGCAGATCGCCCGGCATCGCGCGATCGCGGGCGCGGCCAGTATCTACGTGCTGGTGTTTCGCAATTCACCGCTGCTGGTGCAGTTGCTATTCTGGTATTTTGGCGCGGCGACGCTGTTGCCCGAGCACTGGATGACCTGGCTCAACACGCCCCACGTGGGGTCCATCGGGCCGCTCGCGCTGCGCTGGCCGAGCTTCGAACTGTTTGCCGGCTGGCTCGGCATGACCTTCTACAGCACGGCTTTTATCGCGGAAGAATTTCGCGCGGGCATTCGCGGTGTGAGCAGCGCGCAGTATCAGGCGAGTGAAGCGTTGGGGATGACGCGGCTGACCAGCCTGCGATACGTCATTCTTCCGCAAGCGGTGCGCATTGCGACGCCATCGCTCGCGGGGCAATACATGAACATCGTCAAGAACTCGTCGTTGACGATGGCGATCGGCGTGGCCGAACTGTCGTACATGTCGCGTCAGGTCGATACCGAAAGCTTCCGGACTTTCCAGGCTTTCGGCACGGCCACGGTGCTGTACGTGGGCACCATCGCGTTGATCGAAGCGGCGCTGGTGGTCTGGCAGCACACAGGCGTGCGGGCATTGCAGCGGGGGCGGGCATGAGCGCGCCCGACTGGTTGCCGACGCTGCGTTATCTGCTGCTCGGTGCGTTTCCCGATGGTCCGCTCGGCGGGGCGGCGTTGACCGTCGTGCTCTCCGTGATATCGGCCGTCCTGTCCGGGGTCCTGGGGCTCGCGGGCGGCGTCGCGCTGTTCGTCACGCGCGGCGTGGGGCATGCGCTTTTGCTCGCGATCGTCGCATTCTTCCGCGCGATTCCGGTCCTGATGCTGATTTTCTGGACCTTCTTCCTGATGCCGATCGTGCTGCATCTCGACGTGCCGGGCCTCGCGACCGTGGTGTGCGCGCTGTCGCTGATCGGCGGCGCTTATCTGTCGCATTCGGTTCACGCGGGCATCGTGTCGATCGGTGCGGGTCAGCAGAATGCGGCACTGTCGCTCGGCCTGACACGCTGGCAGGCGCTGCGCTACGTGGTGCTGCCGCAAGCCGTGCGCGTGATGATGCCGTCGTTCGTGAACCAATGGGTGTCGCTCGTGAAAGACACCTCGCTCGCGTATATCGTCGGCGTGCCCGAATTCACTTTCCTCGCCAATCAGGTGAACAGCCGGCTGATGATCTACCCGGCGCAGATTTTCATCTTCGTGGGCATCGTCTATCTGGTGTTGTGTTCTGCTTTGCAGTGGCTGGCTAACCGGCTGTTACGCCGCGCGCGATCGGCGCGGGGATGATTTGGCATGGACAGGGCCTGATCATCGGCGACGGCGCAGATAGCGCACCGCCCAGTCGCCGAATCCTTGCGAGCCCGTGACCAGGGCGAACAGGATCGCCACCACGTAGAGCATGATGAGCGGGTCGTAACGTTCGTAGCCGTAGCGGATGGCGAGATCGCCGAGGCCGCCCGCGCCGAGTGCACCCGCCATGGCGGACGTGTTGAAGAGCGCGACGATGGTGATCGTCATCGCGGAGACGATGCCGGGCAGCGCTTCCGGCAGCAGCACATGGCGCACGATATGCCAGCGGCCGCAGCCCATTGCCTCGGCGGCTTCGATCAGTCCGCCGCCCACGTCGCGCAGGCTGATCTCGGTGATTCGTGCGAAGTACGGCGTGATGCTGATCGTCAACGGCACGATGGCCGCAAAGACGCCGATGGCGGAACCGAGCAGCCAGCGCGTCAGCGGAATCAGCAACACCATCATGATGATGAAGGGCGTGGCGCGGATTGCGTCGATGACGGTCGAGAGCACGCGGTAAACACGCGGCGCCGTGTGTATGCCGCCCTTCGACGTGACGACCAGCAGCACAGCGAGCGGCACGCCGATCAGCAGGGCGATCGCGCCGGAAACGGCCACCATCGTGAACGTTTCCAGCAATGCGTCCCAGAACTTTTCAAGCAGAAGATTTGACATAGCCTAATACCCGGGGCGAGAGCGCAATATCGTGCAGCCGGGACTGGAAGTCCGGCGTGTCGAATTCGGTGGCGGGCACGTCCACGATGAAGCGCGCGAACAGCCGGCCTTTGATGTCGTCGGTATGGGCATGCAGCAGCCGGACGTTCTTGCCGAGCGCGCCCAATAATTCGCCGATCGGCAAACTGCCGAACGCCACGTCCTGATAGCGGATGTCGAGCGCGACGTGATACGCAGTGTCGGGCGGCGAGGCAGCGAGAGATTGCCTGAGCGACTGCGGCAGCCGTTCGTTCTGCGAGCCGAGCAGCGCTTGCGTGGAGGCATGACGCGGTGCGCCGAAGACCGAGCACACATCGCCCTGTTCGACGATGCGGCCGTTCTCCAGCACCGCGACGCGATCGCAGATTTCTCTTACCACGTCGAGCTCGTGAGTGATCAGCATGATCGTGAGGCCGAGCCGCCGATTGATATCGCGCAGCAGATCGAGAATGGAAACGGTCGTCTCCGGGTCGAGCGCGGAAGTCGCTTCATCGCAGAGCAGCACGTCGGGACTCTGCACCAGCGCGCGGGCTATCCCCACGCGCTGTTTCTGACCGCCCGACAGGCGCGACGGATAGGTGTCGCGTTTGTCGGCGAGACCCACCAGATCGAGCACGTCGGTGACGCGCGCCTCGATGGCGGGCCTGGCGACACCCGCCGCTACCAGCGGCAACGCGATGTTGTCGCGCACGGTTTTTGCCGACAGCAGGTTGAAGTGCTGGAAGATCATGCCGATGCGCCGCCGAGTGGCGAGGAGTTGTGCACGCGACAACGCGCCGACGTCGATACCGCTCACGCGGATCGTGCCGCTATCGACCGGCTCCAGCCGATTGATCGTACGAATCAGCGTGGACTTGCCCGCGCCGCTGCGGCCGACGATGCCGTAGATTTCGCCCGGCGCGACCGCTAGCGACACCGCATCGAGCGCGTACTGATCCTTGCGCTGACCGGGGTAGCGTTTGCTGACCGCGTCCATGAGGATGCTGCCTACCGCGCCGTTCTGAACGGCAGCGGCAGCTCGCGGTAAGTCGGCGTGTGCCGCCAAGGCCGGCGTAGAGGTCGCGGCCGTAGCCGTAGCCGTAGCCTTATCCGTGTGAACTCTGGTTAGCATCGTTGGGCTCGTAAGCGGAAGCGGGCGGGCTCAGAACGCGGGCGTCATCACGTTCTTGAACTGCGAGTCGATCAAGGCCTTGACCTCGGGCGACTGATACGATTTGACGAGCGGCGTGACCCACGGCTTGCTGCGATCTTCCTCGCGGATCACCAGAATCTGCGTGAAGCGGCGAGTCGTGTTGGGGTTCTCCACCGCAATCGCGTCTTTCAACGAAAGATGAGCGAGCTGGAACGCGAGGTTGGCGTTGGTTGCGCCTGCATCCACATCGGGCAGCGACTTCGGCAGGATGGTGGTGGACACTTCGACGAGCTTGAACTGCTTCGGGTTCTCCACCACATCCAGCGTGCTCGCATTGCCCTTGAGCGGATCGAAGTCCGGCCGCAGCTTGATCAGACCGTTGTCCTGCAGCGCGAGCAAGGCGCGGCTCTGGTTCGCTTCGTCCGCGGGAATCGCGATCTTCGCACCCGCCGGCAGCGCGGCCAGCGTTTTGTACTTCAGCGAGTAGATGGCGAGCGGCACCGTATAAATGTCCGCAATCTTGATGAGTTTGTAGCCGCGCTTATTCACCTCGCTGTTCAGAAACGGAATGTGCTGGTAAGCGTTCGCGTCGAGATCCTTGCCGACCAGCGCTTCGTTCGGACTCACCACGCCGCTGAACACCACCGGCTTGATGACGATGCCCTGATGCGGGGCGGCTTGCGCGGCCGCTTCGGTCACCTGTTCGTAGGGTCCGCCGAGCGTCCCCACTTTCAGTTCGACCGGCGCGGCGTTGGCGAATTGCGTGAAAAACAAACCAGCAACGGCAAAGAGAACGGCAGGGCGCAACGATACGGAAGACATGCAAACTCCGGTCAGGATCAGAAGGTGGATAGCGTGGGGTTAGCCGTTGGTGACGACTTCTTCGCGACGGTCTGCGTGAATCGGCGAGCCGTCGGCGGCGGGAACGGGAGGCGTGGCCGGTGTCGCGGGTGCGGTGGGTGCAAGCAGCGCGGCACGTCCGGCCCCTTCCAGAATCAGATCGTTTTGCGGCTGATGAACGCGGCTGCACAACACGTCGCGATAGTGCCGTTCCAGCGGATTGCTGCGAGTCAACGCGTGATTCCCGAGCAAGCTGAGTGCTTTCTCGACCGCTGCAATGGCGTTCTGCGTGACCGTGTACTTGATCAGCGCCGGCTGGATGCCGAGCGCCGTACCGGCTTGCGTGGCCTGGCGGTCCACGGCCGCGGCGGCCTGTTCGATCAGCAATGCGTTGGTCTGCAACCACGCGTCGATTTCACCGATAGCCGACTGGAAGCGCGGCAAGTCGGCGAGCGACCCTTTGAGGTTGCTCGGGTTGCGCTCGCGTATCCACGGCAGCGTCCAGTCGCGTGCCGCACGGGCGACGCCGTCGTAAAGCGCCGACAGCATGACCGGCAACCAGGCGCTCAGCCCGATGTCCTGTTGTTGCCATTGCAGCGGCGTGCGCAGATCGACGGCATGGTCGTGCGGAATCAGCACGTCTTCGAAAATCACGTCGTGGCTGCCGCTCGCGCGCAAGCCGAGATGATCCCAGGTGTCGACGATCTTCACGCCCGGGGCGGACAGCGGCACGAGGAACTCGCCGACGCGCGGTTCCGCTTCATCCGTCGCGCCCCAAACGATGCCCCACGTGAGTCCCGGCGCGCCGGTCGAATATAGCTTGTGGCCGCTCAGACGCCAGCCTTGTTCGGTACGGCGTGCTTTGGTGGCCGGAATGCCGCCGCGCACGGGGCTGCCCAGTGCCGGTTCGACGCGCAGCGCGTTGATCAGCGCGCCGTCCTTGACGGCGGCGTTGAAGACGGTATCGGCAATATGACGCGGCCAGGTATGGCTCGTCTGAATCGCACGGTGATGCAGCGTCTGCATCAGCACGATCAACGCCGTCGAAGGATCCGCGGCCGCAATCTGTCCGATCAGAGGCGCTACCTGGGAAAGCGGCAAATCGGCGCCGCCGTGCGAGCGGGGCACCGCAAGCGCGGTCAGGCCGTGACGATGCAGGTCCGCGATATTGCGCGGATCGTACTGGCCCGCGCGGTCCGCTGCGGGCGCCCGTTCGCGCAACCTGGCGAGGGTGGACTCGAGCGATTCCGGTTCTTGTCCCGCAGCCGCCAGCGAAGGCGTATTGCCGATGAACCTGGCGGTCGCCACGGCTTCGAGCGTTTGTTCGCCGATCGCGTTGGACTCCCACGATGCGCCGCGCAGCGGATGGCCCACGGCGAACAGTTGCGAGGAATACTCGCCGGAGGCGAGCCGCACTGCACCGTTGAGCGGATTGGCTTCGATACCGAAACCAGTCGAATGACGCTGCACGTGACCACGATCGAGCAGGTTGCGAATCAACCGATCGTCGATTCTCGCCCAATCGAATTCGAAGCCATTGGCATTGACGATGCGGTCGAACTCGTTGCGGCGCGTTGCGCTCGCACCGCTCGGCCGCCATTGCACTTCGACTTTTCCACCCGGCTGCAACGACGCGAATTCGATCTGCCCGGCCAGGCGGTTCAGACGATCTTGAGAGACGATCCGTTCGAGTGCCTTGCCGGCTTCGGGCGCGGCCCGATGCAGACTGACTTCCCAGAACCGGCGGACATGGCGAATGAAGCGCTGGCGTTCGCGAGCGCTCGCATTGGCCCAGAGTGTCGGCAGATGCGGACGTATCGCGCCAGGCAGACGCTGCCAGTCGCCGCCTTCGTCGCGCAGCTTGCGGCGTACCGGCTGGACCGCGCGCAGCAGTTCGCGTACGGTCGTCGGCAGATTCGCGGGATCGAGCAGGTCAGGCCATGGCGCGACTTCGCGGCGGGTCTGAACCAGCAGATCATGGCGCGAAATCACGGTGAACGTGCCGCGAAAGCCGTGCGCCTCTGCACTGATCATCGCGTCGAGTGCCGTCAGACTGGAGCCGACGATCAACAGCGATTTTGCTTCGGCCACGCCGCGCCAGTTTGCTTCGTTCCAGATATCGCCGATCAGCGCGGGCGATTGCTTCAACTCGCGCGAAACCGGATAGCCATGCTTAGCCAGTTTGGGGAAGAGGCCCGTGGCGAGAATGACCGTATCACCCGTCACGTGGCCGCCGTCGGCGGTGGCGACGGTGTAGTGGCCGCCACGTTCGGTCAGATCGATCGCGCGCGACCTGATCTGCTTATAGGTCACACGACCCGCGGCATCGGCCAGCGCACGCGCGAATTCATCGCGAACATAATCGCCGTAGACCCAGCGCGGCACGAACGCATCGGGAAAGCCGACGCCGGCGGGCAGCGACCAGCCGAGCGTCGCGGCATGCGCGTCGAGCCACTTCACCAGATGGTCCGGCTCGCTGGGATAGAGGCTGAAAAGCTTCGCGGGACCATTGATGAGATGTCCGGGCAGCGCCGTGCTGTACGCGATCCCGCGGCCCGCTTCGGGCGTCGGATCGATCAGCGTGAGTTGAAATTCGTCCTGCCGGGCGCGGATCAGATGAATCGCGGCGTTCACGCCGGCGAATCCTCCGCCGATGACGATGATGTGTTTGTGTGACATACGGTAGCTCGAACTCCAGGCAGGTGACGGAAAACATTCAACACGGCGGCGAGTCAATATATCGGTAGACAGACCTGTCTGTTAGAATCAATTGAGCTTTGTTTATGACCTTTGTTTGAAGGCTTATTCTCTCAACCGGACGGTTAGCGTTTCCTGCTTCATCCTCCGTCATTCATAAAACATCCCGATGCGCGATCACATTCTCGACACCGCTGCGAAGCTCTTTTACCGGCATGGTTTGCGTGCGGTCGGTGTCGACCGGATCATCGAAGAAGCGGGTATCGCCAAGGCGACGCTCTACAAACATTTCCGCACCAAAGAAACGCTGATCGTGGCTTACCTCGCATCGCGGCATCGCTTCGCGCTGGACGCGATGACGTTTGCGGTGGAGTCGGCGGGAACCGATCTCGTGGCGCGAGCGTCCGCGCCATTCAACTGGTTGCAAAGCAGGGTGTCCGACGATTTTCGCGGCTGCGCATTTCTGCTCGCGGTAGCGGAGCACGAAAATTCGCCGGAGATTCGCGCGGTGGCCGTGCAGCACAAGGACGCCGTGCGCGATCTGTTCGCATCGGCGGTCGCGGGGTTGGGACGCGCCGCGGCCAGAGACATGGCGCGGCAACTGGCGCTGCTCTACGACGGCGCGCTGGCGGCCGTCATCGTGCGGAGAAACGACGACGGTGTGGTGCTGGCGCGCAAGTGTGCGGCGGCGCTGGTGAAGGCGGCGGCGGGCTAGGCGTGCGCGCGCACGACGACGGGCAGGCCGCGACGAACTACAATCACCTTTCGCGCACCTTCTCTTCGAAACCGTGCCTGACGTTCACAGACAACCAGGGCCAGCAGCGTCCTAACCGAGCCCATGACTGCGACGACCGATTTCTCCTATTTCAAGCGGCCCTGGTGGGGCGTCCTCGCGCTAACCTGTTCGGCCTTCGTCTTCAATACCACCGAGTTCGTGCCGGTCGGACTGCTCGGCGCAATCGGCAAGAGCCTCGACATGGAGCCGACCAATGTCGGCCTGATGCTGACCATCTACGCATGGACCGTCGCGCTCGCCTCCATGCCCTTGATGCTGCTGGTGCGGCACGTCGAACGGCGCAAGTTGCTGATGCGGGTGCTCATTCTTTTTATCGTGAGTCACGTCGTGACCGGTGTCGCGCCGAACTTCACGATACTGGTGATAGGACGAATTGGCATTGCGTTTGCGCATGCGATCTTCTGGTCCGTGTCGGTCGCGATGGTCGTGCGTCTCGTGCCGCCGGCCGACAAAAGTCGCGCGCTGGGTTTTCTTTCGGTCGGGACTTCCATCGCGATGGTGGCGGGCATTCCGATCGGCCGGGTGATCGGCGAAGCGTTGGGATGGCGCACCACGTTCCAGATCATCGCGTGCGCGGCGCTGATGGTCATGGCCGCGCTGTGGATGACGCTGCCGTTGCTGCCGAGCGAGCGTGCCGGGTCGCTGCGCAGCCTGCCGGGCCTGCTGAAAACGCCCATGCTGATGGTGCTGTACGGCGTGACCGTGCTGACAGTGACAGCGCATTTCGCGGTCTACACGTATCTCGAACCGTTCGCGCACCTGGTCAACCATGCGAGCGATAACCGCATCACCTACCTGCTGGTGCTGTTCGGCGTAGCCGGCATACCGGCGGCCATCTGCTTTAACCGCTTCTACCCGCAACAGCCTCGGCAGTTCCTGCTGACCACCGTGGCATTGGTGGCCGCGTGCCTGCTGCTGCTGTTCCCGTTCGCGCTGACGATCGGCACACTGTCGCTGCACATTCTGCTGTGGGGCGGACTGATCATTTCGTTCGGTCTCGCCATGCAGGCGCAGGTGCTGGAACTCGCGCCCGATGCGACCGATCTGGCCGTGTCGCTGTTTTCAGGATTGTACAACGTCGGCATCGGCGCGGGCGCTTTGCTGGGCAATTACGTCGCGCACAACTTCGGCCTCGCGTGGACCGGCACCTTCGGCGGTCTGGTCGGTGCGGCGAGCGCCTCGTTCTGCTGGCTGGCGCTGACGATTTCGAAACGCAGAAACGCAGAAACGCGGCGCGGCTGACAACGTAAGTCTCGCGTCAGCGCTTTGCGTACCCCGCGCCAGGATGATCGGCGGATAGACGCGGGCCGGCCGCGAATAGTTTTTCGCGGTAGGTGCCGGCCTCGTATTGCTCGCGATACAGGCCGCGTCGCTGCAGTTCCGGCACCAGCAACTCGACGATATCCGCGAAAGTCTGATGGGCGGACAGGTAGGTCAGGTTGAAGCCGTCCAGTCCGGTTTCCGTGATCCATGCTTCCAGTTCGTCGGCGACGCGCTCCGGCGTGCCGGCCACGAGCGGTCCCCGTCCGCCGAGCGATACGTACTCGATTGCTTCCTTCACGGTCCACGTCCGCTCGGGATCCGCACTCGAAAACGACGCGAGCGCGGAGCGGCCCGCATCGGTATCGACATAGGACAGCGTGTCGTCGGGCGCGTACTGCGCCAGGTCGATACCCGTCCAGCCGGACAGCAGGGCGGCCGCGCCTTCGTAGCTCGCGCGGGCGCGATACGCGGCGAGCTTTTGCTGCACCTCTTCGTCGCTGCGTCCCACTACTACCGTCATCATCGCGAAGATGGCGAGACTCGCTGTGCCGTCCCGCCCGAGCGAGGAGGCCTGCGCACGGATATCGGCGACCGTGCGTGCCACGATCTTGCGGGTCGGGCCGGCGACGAACACGCACTCGGCGTGCGTGCCGGCAAACTGTTTGCCGCGTCCCGAACTGCCCGCCTGAAACAGTACCGGTGTGCGTTGCGGCGAGGGCTCGCACATATGGAAACCGGGGACCTTGTAATAGGTGCCCTCATGCGCAATGGGATGCACTTTCGACGGGTCGGTGTAGACGCCTTTGACACGATCCTTTACGACGGCGCCGTCTTCCCAACTGCCTTCCCACAGCTTGTAGCAGACCTCCATGTATTCATCGGCGAGATCGTAACGCTGGTCGTGCGAGAGCTGACGATCGAGCCCGATGTTGCGCGCGGCGCTGTCCAGGTATGACGTGACGATATTCCAGCCGATCCGGCCGTGCGTCAGATGATCGAGCGTGCTCATGCGGCGCGAGAAAGTATACGGATGCTCGTAGGAGAGCGAGCAGGTCACGCCGAAGCACAGATGCGCGGTTACTTGCGACATGAGCGGGATGACGGCGAGCGGGTCGTTCATCGGCACTTGCGCGGCCTGTCGTAGGGCGGCGTCCGGGCCGCCGTCGTAGACGTCGTAGACGCCTAGCACGTCGCCGAGAAACACCGCGTCGAAGCGACCCCGTTCGAGCAGCCGGGCGAGGTCGGTCCAGTAGGAGGGGGCGAGATAGTCGGGCGCGCGGTCGCCTTCGGCGAGCCATTGGCCGGGCGCCAGGTGCGTAACGCAGTTCATCAGGAAGGCGTTGAAGCGAATCGGTTTTTTCACGGCGTAGCAGGCTTGAAACTGGAAGGACTGAAAGTCTATGCGCGATGGGGTGCCGTGCATATTCCTATCGATGGAATGCTTATGTGGGGATGTGGCGATGTGCCGATGTACGTCGTTAGTTTTGCCGGCTGACCGGACGTTGAGTTGTCCGAGTGCTGGTTCTTTTTACTTTGAATTTTCCGCATATGTTTCGACGCCAGAAACAGCACTGAGCGACCGAGGTCGACAGTCGCCATGCGCCTCGACTTACGTGCCACCAGAAGCGACATCCAGACGATGCTTCCCCCGCGACGGGAAACGTCCGTGCAGCGCAAGACGCCTGCAATCGCGTCATCTCCAGCAATTTATCGTTTACCCCATACTCCACCGGAAGTCAGATCTCAAGTGATATAGTCACTAGGTGACTTGTATCGAGGCTGGTCGGTCAAGCCAGGAGCACCTTTAATTCACTCGGGGAGATAACTGATGTTCGTGCGAAACCGTCTGTTGGAAATGCTGGAGCGGAATGAAATTCCGCTTGGCATGCAGTGCTTTACGGGGGACCCGGCGCTTATCGAGGTCATGGGCTTGACGGGCTTCGACTTCGTCATGATCGATGGCGAGCACTCGGGAAATGACGTGCGCGCGCTGGAAAACAGCGTGCGCATCGCCGAGCGGGCTGGCCTTGCGCCTTTCGTGCGCGTGCCGGACCGTGGCGACGAGACTGGCATTCGCCGTGCCCTCGAGGCAGGAGCGATGGGCATTTTTTTGCCGATGGTCCGCTCCGCGGCTGACGTCGAGGAAGCCGCCAAGTTTGCGTTCTTCCCGCCGCTGGGTGAGCGTGGCATTTGTCCCGCAACCCGTGCGGCCCGCTACGCGTTCAAAAACTTCGATCAATACACCGCCTGGAACAATGCGGAAATCGCGCTGATTCCGATGATCGAGCATCCGGAGGCCGTGGGGAACATCGATGAAATCTGCGCACTCGACGCAGTAAAGATCATCGTCTTCGGCGCGGGCGACCTCGCCTACGCAATGAACGAGGGCACGGCAATGATGAAAAGCCCGCGTGTTCAGGAGGCTTATCGCACGGTGCTGCGTTCGGCAGAAAAGCACGGTGTCGCGGTGATCGGCGGCCCAGTGCTGGATCCGACGCCCGCCGCTTGCCGAAAGTCACTCGACGACGGTGTGCGGATCTTCTGTCTCGGCCTGGATACGCTCGGCTTCCGGCGCTTCTGCGAGCAAACCGTCTCATCGCTCAATGCCGGTATCGAAGGTTCGGCGTTCAGACGTCCACCCGCGCCGGCCAGTGCCTTCCCCGACTAATGCCGGCTGACCGTATCGAATCGCCGCACAGAAACAGATCAAGGAGAACGTCAATGACCAAATGGAATTGGAAGCGTTATGTCGTCGGTCCCAATGCGGACGGTAAATCGGCCGTGCTGATGGACGAAGCCACGAATGTCCAGCACAACCCTGGCATTTTCTATCGCGCCACGCTGTGGAGCGCGCGCGAAGTTCCAGTGAATAACAGCATCGAGACCGACCGCGCCAACGAAGTGACCACGCGCGAGCCTGTTCCGGGCGGTCTGCTGTTTCGTGCACTGGAGATTCCGCCCGACACCGCGGACAAGGCGCATCACGTCGAACAATTGAAGAGGCTGAATGTCGAGGTGCAGCAGAAGCACCCGCCGAGCGCGGAAGACCTTGCCCGCCACCCAAGCATGCATCGAACGGACACCCTCGATTGCATTACCTGCATCAAGGGCGAGATCTACCTCGTGACGGACGTTGACGAAGTGCTGATGCGCGCGGGCGACACCGTCGTGATTCGCGGTACCAATCACGCATGGAGCAATCGTTCGGACGAACCATGCCTGTTGTGCGGTTGCATGATCGACGCGACGCTCAACGCCTGAATCCGCCCACACATTCATCCGGGTGCACGCCAACCGGCATCGGCCGCGACACCGACGCCGGGACGCACACAAGACGCCCATGTCGCGAGAGCCGCCGGGACGGCTCGGCGCGAGACACACAGGCCGCTCGATATGAAGCGGGCCGATAAGGAGGAGACACTCATGCAATCACGCAAATACGCTTCGTGCGTCGCGCTCGCCTTCGCCGCCATGATGGGCAGCACGGCATCGCAAGCATACGAAGCCGGCTACCCCGGATGGTCGATGCCACCCGGCGTCGTATTGGGCATGACAGCCGCCACGCCCGCGCCCGGCGTCTACAGTTTCAACGAAGTCTATACCGCACAGGCGCACCGTTACGGGCCCGGTGACCCCAGCGGTTCGACGCCGATCCGCGTGGCGTCCGCGGTCACGGGCGTGCTGTGGACGCCCGGCTGGATGTTTCTCGGCGCGCGTTATGAAGCGCTGATCGTGCAGCCATTCACGATGGCCGACGCGGGCGCGCCGCTGAACGCCCAAAGCGGCGGCGTGCACAACACGTTCATCGCGCCGGTGCAACTGAGCTGGGCACTGGGTAGCACAGGGTTGTTCGTAAAGACCGGCGTCGGCATCACCGTTCCGGACGGCACCATTTCCGGTCCCAACGGGCTCGGTGATCCTGGTGCGCCCTGGTGGATCGTGCAGCCTCTGCTCGCCTTTTCTTATCTGAAAGACGGCTGGAATCTGACGGCCAACTTCTCGCTCGAAATGAACACACCCAATACGAAGACCGACTATCGCACCGGCGATATCTTTCACGCGGACTTCGCTGCGACGAAAGCCTTCGGGAAGTGGCGGGTCGGTCCGGTCGCGTCCTATGTCGGGCAGGTGAGCAACGACACGTCGAGCGCGTTCTATCACAACGCCATCAATGTCAGCAGTTACAACCTCTTCGCGGTGGGTGGCCTCGTTGGCTACGACTTCGGGCCGGCCGTGCTGAATCTGTGGGCGACTAAAGACGTGAGCGCCAGCGCGTCCGGGGGCAATCCCGGTCCGAATCGCGCGACGATTCCCAAGGGCTACAAGGTATTCGCCAATTTGAACTTCCGCTTCTGACATCTGCGATCGGACGTCGCCCGCTTACGGAGTAACACATGCAAGCAATAGGCAAACTGGATCTCGAATCCATCATCGACGAGGGCCGCGTAAGCGGTCTGCAGATCCTCATTTTTCTGCTGTGCGGCCTCGTCGCGATGGTAGACGGATTTGACACGCAGGCGATCGCGTTCGTCGCCCCCGAAATCATGACTGCGTGGGGGGCGGCGCCATCGGCCTTCGGCCCTGTCTTCGGCGCGGGATTGCTGGGCGGTTTGCTCGGCGCGCTGGCGTTCGGCGCGGCTGGCGACCGCTTCGGGCGCAAATCGACTTTGTCGTGCGCCGTGTTGGTATTTTCGCTCGCCTCGCTGCTCACTCCGCTTGCACATTCCACGGCGATGCTGGCGACGTTGAGATTCGTCACCGGCATCGGCCTGGGCGGCGCACTGCCGAGTTTCATTTCCCTCACGTCAGAATATGCGCCGAAGCGGCTTAGAAGCACCTTGGTGGGCGCGATGTTCTGCGGCTTTCCACTTGGTGCCGTGCTGGGCGGCGGCGCCTCGGCCTTGCTGATTCCAGCGTTCGGCTGGAAGAGCGTGTTCGTCGCGGGCGGCCTCCTGCCGCTGTTCATTCTTCCGCTATTCGTCATGGTCGTACCGGAATCGGTGCGGTATCTCGCGCTGCGCAACGACCGCGCCGCCATCGCTCAAATTCTCCGGCGGCTGAAGGCCGAGTCGTTGTGGAACGGCGACTCCGACTATCGCGCGGTGATGCCTCATTCGCCTGTCGCCAATCTTTTCACGCAAGGACGTGCGAGCGCGACGTTCCTGCTATGGATCGCGTTTTTCCTGAGCCTGCTGCTGACGTATTTCCTCATCAACTGGATACCGGTCGTCGCGCGTACGAATGGGCTCGATATCGGCAAGGCCGTGCTCGCCGTCGCGATGCTCAATCTCGGCGCGGTCGCCGGATGTGTGCTGCTCGGCCGTCTCGCCGACCGCTTTGGGCCGACGCGCACCATCGGTTGTGCCTATCTCGTCGGCGCCGTTGCGATCGCGGCAATCGGCTTCGCCGGATGGTCGCCACGGTTGTTGTACCTGACAAGCTTCGTCGCTGGCGCTTTCAGCATCGGCGCGCAGATGTGCACGGTGGCGCTGTGCGCGGTGTTCTATGAAACCGGCCTGCGTGCTACCGGCATCGGCTGGGCGATGGGCATCGGCCGCACCGGCGCGATCGCCGGCCCAGTCATGGGCGGCGTGTTGCTCGGCGCGGGCGTCACACCGCCAGTGCTTTTCACGGTCGCCGGTGCAACGTCGGTGGGTGCAGCGCTGGCAGTCCTGGTGCTGGGCCGACTGATGCGGCGACGTGACAACAACCCTCGATCGCACGAATCGGTGCGTGAGGACACGCTCTCACGCTCCGCCGCGCAAGGGCCACTCGAACGCACATCCAGCGACAACGCATTCACGCATTGATCCCATAGTTCAACAAGGAGAGCACTGATGAAAACCCTGTCACTGAGCGACGCAAGCACGATCGTCGACACGGCGCTCGCCACCGCGCGAGAATCGGCTTGCGCGCCAATGTCCGTTGCCGTGCTCGATGCGGGCGGCCATCTGGTCGCATTCAAACGGGGCGACAACAGCGGTATCCTGCGGCCGCAAATCGCTCAGGCCAAAGCATGGGGCGCGCTCGGCATGGGGGTGGGAAGCCGTGCGCTCGCGCAGCGGGCCGAAGCGTCACCGGCGTTCTTCAGTGCGCTCACGGATATCTCCGCGGGACGGATCGTTCCGGTTGCCGGCGGCGTGCTGATTCGCAATGCCGACAATCACGTGATCGGCGCCGTGGGAATCAGCGGCGATCATCCGGAGAAGGACGAAGCTTGCGCGATAGCGGGTATCCTTCGCGCCGGTCTGCAAGCGGATGTCGGATAAAGCGTCGCCTCGCACCCGGCTGTCTCGCGTGCGAGTCCCTTATTGGCGCTAGAACGCCAGCGCCATTTCGCAACGAATGTGGCGACTGACGAAACGCCACTCGCCAGAAGCCGCCTTGCGCAGTTCATCGACGACGTCGTTCACGCGCAACCGGGCCGGCGTATCATCGTCCGAGGTTTCGAAAGTCAACTGGACGGCCGTGGTTCTCGCCGTGTCGGCGCTGGGCATCTCGACCCGCAGATTCGACCACATGTGGCGCGTTTTGCGATCGGCTGCGGCGAAGCGTTTTCGGCAGTCCGCGGCAATGTTGTCGCTCCCCGCCGACTCCTGACCGCGGACGGACAACACCCCGTCCGGTAGAAAAAGATTCGCCAGCCCTTCAGCGTCGCTCCGGTCGGCGAACCAGGCGAAGTCGCTGAAGAGCCGTTCGATGGATTGCAATTCGTCGTGAGTCACTGGATCGTTCATCGTTGGTCCATAAACGTACTAACAAAAACGCTCGCAAGATCGCGAGCAAAGTCACAAGGTGACTTGTAGAGTATAGTAACGCCGGAAACAGGTCCAGAAAAAAAGGAAAGCGCTGATGCAAACACCCACTGACCCATCCTGGCAACCGACGCGCCGACTGGCCCGCGGCAATGCCGCCGAACAGATTCTCGAAGACCTGCGCAGCCGGATTCTTGACGGTGAACTCACGCGCGGCATGAAGTTGCCGACCGAAAAGCAGCTCGCGGAAGGCTATGGCGTGAGCGGTCCCACAGTCCGCGAAGCCATTCGCGGTTTGACGACGGCGCAGTTGGTCGAAGTGCGGCACGGAAGCGGCGCGTACGTCACTGCGGACGCCGATCAGCTCATCGGCGTATCGCTTCTTTCGATGATGCAACTGGAACGCGTTGGAATTAAGGAAGTTCTTGGCGTGATGGGCGCGCTGAACGGCTATGCGGCGGAACTCGCGGCAAGGCACGCCACGGAAAATGATCTGCAGGCGCTGCGCGAAGCCCTACGTCAGATCAACGAAGGCGCCGACGCGCAAGCGGTGTCGAACGGACTCCGGCTGTTCATCGACGCGCTAGCGAAAGCGTCGGGCAACGTCCTGCTCGCCGCGCTATGCCGGTTCATGGCCAGCGTGCAGGTCGGCTTCGCGAGGGAACTCACCGGCGACTCTTACGAAAACTGGAGGAAAATCACGAAACGTATGGCCAGGGACCGTCAGCTTCTGGTCGACGCAATTGCGAGCCGTGATGTCGTTGCCGCGCGCGAAGCCGCCCGCGCACATATCGAACACTCGGCGAAGGTGATTTCGTCGCTGCCGGACGCCGGCGAAAAAATGTTGTCCGAGCCCGCACTGGCGAGATTGCTAGGATCAATGTTGCAACGCGGTTAGATATCGGCCACCGGCCGATTAAAGTCCGGGAACGGTCGGAAACGCAGGGTCGTGAAAGACCCGTCCTGGCCGAACCCGGCCTGCTACCGCAACCGGTCTTCCGCGGCTCTCCGATCCGTTCTTTAAAACCGTCCCCATACCGATCCGACGAAACGCCTGCGTGCACCCCGCCGAGCCCCTGCACCCATCGGGATTTCAAACTCAACTGAATCTCACCACCACCCCTCAAGCTTTCTCCACTCCGCTCGCTCTTCTGCCGCTAAAGCGGCATCGCAGATGTCGATAGCAAGCATTGTTGGTTCAGTTGCACGACGCTTTTTGCTATCGTCGCTGCTCGCATTCTTCCGACTCATGCAACCCCGGCACCATGACAGACGACATCCGCTCCGCGCTCCTCCAGGTCAGGAACCTGAACGTTTCGTACGGCGAGCATCGGGCTGTGCGCGAACTCGATTTCGACGTCGCGCAGGGCGAAACCGTCGCGCTGGTCGGCGAGTCCGGTTGCGGCAAGTCGACCACGGCAATGTCGTTGCTGCGCTTGCTGCCACGCACTGCCCGGGTCGGCGGCACAGCGCATTTTGAAGGCGCCGATCTGCTGGCAATGCCGGAAGCCCGGCTCGAGGAAATTCGCGGCCGCCGCATTGCGATGATCTTTCAGGAGCCGATGACGTCGCTCAATCCCGTGCTGAGCATCGGCGCCCAGGTTGGCGAAGCCCTGCAGATTCATCTGGGCTTGCCAGCGCGTCTCGCGCGCAGCCGGGCCATCGAACTGCTCGACCGCGTCAGGATTCCCGAGCCGCAGCGGCGCGTGGACGACTATCCGCATCAGTTGTCGGGCGGCCAGCGCCAGCGCGCGATGATCGCGGCGGCGATTGCCTGCGAACCCGCGTTGCTGATTGCCGATGAACCCACCACGGCGCTCGACGTCACGGTGCAGGCCGAGATCTTGCAACTGCTCGACTCGCTGCGCCGCGATTTCGACATGGGACTGCTGCTCATCACGCACGATCTCGGCGTTGTCGCGGACTGGGCCGATCGCGTGGTGGTGATGTACGGCGGCGAGGCGGTCGAACAGCGCGGCACGACTGAACTGTTCGCGGGTGCACAGCATGCGTATTCGCGCGGACTGCTGGGCGCGGCACTGCACGTCGATACGGAGCGGCATTATCTGCAGGGCCGTTTGCCGGAGATACGCGTGAGCACGGCGGCGAGCGGCGAAACGGATTTCCGGCTGGAAACGCCGCCGCTTCCCGACCCGACGCGTCGAACGAAGAATGCAGCCGGCGGTGTCGGGCGGGCTGCGCCTGCGCCTGCACTGCTGTCGGTCGAGAAGCTGAATACGTTCTATACGACACCGGAAGGTCCGCGTCATATCGTGCGCGATGTCTCGCTCACGGTCGCGCAGGGCGAAACCGTCGGTCTCGTCGGCGAGTCGGGTTGCGGCAAGACGACGCTGTCGCGCACCATCATGCGGCTGATCGATTCCGCCTCGGGTCGTATCGTGCTGAACGGTGTCGACCTCGCGCCGCTGTCGCGGCGCGAACTGGTGCCGCACCGGGCGCAACTGCAAATGGTGTTTCAGGACCCTTACTCGTCGCTCAATCCGCGCCACACGGTCGAGCAGATCCTGCAGTTCGCTTTATCGGTGCAAGGGCTCGTGCCCGTGCGGGAGCGCGGCCGCCGTATCGCGTCGATCGTCGATGCGGTCGGACTGCCGGCGACGGCGCTGGACCGGCACCCTTATGAATTTTCGGGTGGCCAGCGTCAGCGGATCGGCATTGCCCGTGCGTTGATCCTGAGGCCGGCCATGCTGATTTGCGACGAACCCGTCTCCGCGCTCGACGTATCGATCCAGGCGCAAATCCTGAACCTGCTAGTGGATCTGAAAGCCGAGTTCAACCTGTCGCTGCTGTTCATCTCGCATGACCTCGCGGTAGTGCGGTATATCTCCGATCGCGTGCTGGTCATGAGCGGTGGAGAGATAGTCGAGAGCGGCAGTCACGACGCGATCTGGTCGGCGCCGGCGCATCCGTACACGCGCTCGCTGATCGCGTCGATGCCCGGTCGGCGCAGACTTCGGCCGGCCGACGCCGAGGCGGCTTGAGGCAGCTTGAGGCGACCCGAGGCGGCCTGAAGCGAAAAAGAAACAGCAGGGCGCGACTCGCGTCGCAACACGCGCCCGCAAAAACCTCAGCTTCTGGCGCGCTGGCCGAGCAGTCCAGCCAGTCCGTCGCTCAGCAGATTCAGCGCGAGCACGGTGACGACGATTGCCAGTCCCGGCAGCGTCGCGATATACCAGTCCGTGCGCAGTACTTCGCGGCCCGCGCCGACCATGTTCCCCCAACTCGCGATATTCGGGTCGCCCAGTCCGAGGAAGGCCAGCGCCGACTCGGTGAGAATGGCGGTCGCCACCAGCAGCGAGGTGGACACGATCACCGGGCTCAACGTGTTGGGCAGAATCTCCGAAAAAATGATCCGCAAATCGCTCGCGCCGATCGCGATACTCGCCTGCACCATGTCGCCATGCCGCAGCTTCTGCGTCTCGGCGCGCACGAGCCGCGCGAGATTCGGCCATGACGTCAGGCCGATCGCGATGGCAATCGTCGCGACGGAGGGCTGCACGATGGCGACGATCGCCAGCGCGAACAGGAACGGCGGCACGGTCTGAAAAAACACCGTGATGCGGTTGATCTCCCGATCGGCCCAGCCGCCGAAATAGCCGCCCACGAGTCCCGCCGTGATACCGATCAGCAGGCTCAGCACGGTCGAAGTCGCGGCAATCAGCAGCGATGCGCGCGCACCGTGCAGGATGCCCGAGAGAATGTCGCGCCCCAGCATGTCGGTGCCGAGCGGATAAGCGGGGTCCTGGCCGGGACGCAAAAACGGCTCGGCTACCAGTTCGAGCGGATCGCCGGGACGCAGCCAGCCGGCGCCCAGCGCGATCGCGACAATGCCGAGCAGCACGACGCCACCGACCAGCGCCGACGGCCAGCGTCGCAAACCGAGCAGCAGCCGCAGCGTGCGGCCCCGCCGACGAACGGGCTGCCGCGCGATAAAAACAGGGTTCTGCGAGTCGAGGGAGTCGGGCATGTCAATGTCTGGCGATGCGTGGATCGAGCCAACGGTTCACGGCGTCGGTGGTCCAGTTGATCAGCACGACGAGGATCGAACTGCACAGCAGAATGCCGAGCAGCACGTTCAGGTCGCGGCGCACGAGTGCGTCGAAGGCAAGCCGTCCGAGCCCCGGCCAGGAAAACACCGTCTCGACGACGATTGCGCCGCCGACGATCGAGCCCACCTGCATGCCGAGCATCGTCACGAACGGGATCAGCGCATTGCGCAGAATATGCACGCGATAAAGACGCCAGGGCCGCACGCCGCGTGCAATGGCCGTACGGATAAAGTCCTGCTGTCTGACTTCGATCACGCTGTTGCGCACGAGCCGGATATAAGCGGCCATGTAGAACAGCGACAGCGTGACCGCGGGCAGAACGAGATGGCGCAACACATCGAGGACCGACGCGAAGCCGGTCAATCCCGACGAGACCGTTTGCATGCCGCCGACCGGCAGCCAGTCGAGCCACACCGAGAACACCACCACCAGCATGAGGCCGACCCAGAAGAGCGGCGTCGCAAAACAGACCAGCGACAACGTGGAGACCAGCACGTCGACCCACCGTCCCGCGTTCCAGGCCGCGAGCGAACCGAGCAGCAGTCCGAACACGGCGGCGATCAGCACCGCGGCGCCCATCAGCAGGAGCGTGGCCGGCAAACGTGTCCAGATCAGATGCGACACCGGCATGCCCTCGCGAAACGAGTAACCGAGATCGAAACGCGCGAGATGTTCGAGGTATTTGACGAACTGGAACCACAGCGGTTGATCGAGTCCGAACTGCTGACGCAGTGCCGCGATATATTGCGGCGACGCGGACCCCGACTCGCCGGCGATGACCTGCACGGCGTCCCCGGGCGCGAGCCGCAACAGGAAAAAGTTGACGACCGCGATGCCGAGGACGATGCCCAGCAACTGCACGAGTTTGTGCAGCGTCGCATAGGCGAAGCCTGGCCGCGGCTTCGGCTTCGTCCGGCCAGCCGGTGCAGCCGTGTCACTCATGCCTGGACGGGTCCGTGTACCACACGTTCTTGAACGAGCCATACACCTGATCCACGCCGCTAACAGTGTCGTGCAGGTCCGACGCTTCCAGCGTGAAGAAGTGCAGTTCGGTCAACGGCAGCGACGGCAGATCGGTTTGCACGGTGCGCTGGAACTCCTTGAACAGCTTCACGCGCTCGGCCTGATCGCCAGAACTTTGCGCATCGCGAATCAACTGGTCGACCTTCGGATTGCGATAGCCCGAACCGTTCGTGAAGGGGATGTTCTTGCCGATGCTGTCGGACTGATAGTCACGCGTCACGCCGACTTGCGGGTCCGAAAAGCCGGCATACCACTGGATCGTCACGTCGAAGTCACGGTCGCCGTAAATGCGATGCGTGTAGGTCGGCACGTCCTGATTGCGGATGTCGGCGGCAATGCCGACTTTGCGGAATGCCTGCTTGATGAACTCGGCGCTACGCTGGAATTCATCGCCGTAGGGCAGGTAGTCGATCGTCAGCCTGAAGCGGATGCCGTCGGCGCCCGGCTTGTAGCCGGCCGCGTCGAGCAGCGCATTGGCCTTGGCGACGTCGTACGGATACTTCGGCACGTTGGGCTCGAAGAACTCGGTCAGCGTCGAGACGACCGGGCTCACCGCCGGCTTGCCGAAGCCGTACCAGACCACGCGGTTATACGCGTCGCGGTCGATCGAACGATACAGCGCTTCACGCACCCGCACGTCTTTGAGCAACGGCCGGTCGACATTGATGTCGAGGAACAGCCAGGGCGACAGCCATTCATAACCCTTGGTCTCGATGCGCAGCGTCGGCAGTTTCGCGAGCCGTTGCGCGTCGCGCGCGGGCACCGGGCTGAGCGGTGCATATTGCACCTCGCCTTTTTCGAGCGCCGCCGTGCGCGCGCCGCCATCCGGAATGACGCGGTAAATCACCTTGTCGAGATACGGCTTGCCGGCATCCCAGTAGTTCGGGTTACGTTCGAGCAGGATGTAATCGCCTTTCACCCACTTCTTGAAGACGAACGGGCCCGTGCCCACCGGCTTGTTGTTATACGGATTGTTGAGAATGTCCGTGCCTTCGTACAGATGCTTCGGCAACACTTGCGCGCCATTGCTGTTCAGCGAACTGAGCACGGCGAGCGACGGCTTGCTGAAGTGGATGACGACCGTGTATTCGTCGGGGGTGTCGACCCGGTCCACGTTGGCGAACAGCGCCTGATTCCGCGGGTGATATTTTTTCCAGACGTTCTCGAGCGTCCACTTCACGTCGGCCGACGTGAACGGCGCACCGTCGTGCCATTTCACACCGTGCCGCAAGTCGAGCGTCAGCGTCCTGCTGTCCGGCGACAGTGTCCATTTGACGGCGAGGCCGGGCTTCAGATGGAAGTCCTTGTCGTATTCGATCAGGCCGTCGAACACATTCGTGCTGAAGATACCGGTCGGCGACGACGTGCTGAGCGCAGCGGTCAGGATCACCGGTTCGGGTTGTGCGATCACGGTGAGCGTGCCGCCGTGTTTGGGCGTCTGCGCGAAGGCGCTGCCCGTGGCCGCGATCATCGTCGCGAACAGGACGCTGCGCGTGGCGCGGCGCCAGAGATGCAAGCTGCTGCTAATGGACACAGTGTGTTTCCCCTGTATGCCGCTGGTGGCGCGGCTTAAATTAGCCGCGTAAGGTAACAAGCCGGCCGTCTGCGCGGAACCAATTAAAACTGCTGTGCATATTCGAAAGGAATCGTTCGGTATTCGCGGTGGGCGGAATGCTTATCGGCTTTTCTTGGTTGGAGCACGCAGCGGCATGCGCTAGTGTGTTGGCCCCCCTGCCGCACGACGGCTACTGAACGGATCGTATCGATGACCCACGCAGACGAAACCCGGATTCTTTCGCAACTGGAAACGAAGAACGCGCACGCGGGAGCGTTCCGGCGTTTTTCGCGTCAGCACTGGAACGACGGCAAGCTGAGCGGCCGCGATAAACACATCGTCGCGGTGGCCGTCGCGCAGGTGACGCGCTGTGAGTACTGCATCGAACATCACGCGGAGATCGGCCGCAAGCTCGGCGCGTCGCTCGACGATCTGCTCGCGGCGGCTTACATCACTGCTGCGCTCGAATCGATCGAAACCGACGAGATCGCATTGAGCGCGACACTCGGCGTCGACGTGAAACAGTCGGCAATCTCGCGTTCTTCGGCCGGCCAGTCGCGCGATCAGTTCGTCGGCGACATTCTGAAAGACGACACCTTGTCGCTCGAATTGCGTCTGGTCACGGCGAGCGCGGTAGCTTTCGCGCAAAAGCGCGAGGCGCTGCGCGACACGTTTCACCGCTTCGCTCTGGAGAACGGCGTGTCGGAGGATGCGCTTCAGGAGGGCTACGCGGTCGCGGCGGTGTTGCGTGCGGGCGCCGTGTATGCGCACACGCTTGCGATTGCGAAGGTGTTCGCGTAACCGGCATCTGCCGGCCGCTGCGGCGCATCCTGGTGTCACCGGCGCGTGACGAGCACCTGTGCGTCAGCGGTCGAGCCGGCAGCTTCGGTTTTCCGTTGCGCATCGGTCGCCGTCTCGATGGAGTGTGCGGGATCGTCACGCCACACTACCGTTTCGTTCACCGCATACAGACGGCAGGCATCGCCACTTTCGCGCTCGCAATTGGCGAGCGCTTTCGCCTCGGGGTCGTCGCCGCCTTCGGCCCACGACCACGCGCCCGATTCGGAGACCGCGAACGCACGGCTCGAATACTGGCGCAGGAAAGTGCGATAGCCGCTGCGTCCTGCTTCATCGAGAAACGGCACGGCGTTCACCGCATCGAGCGATGCGAACCCGCTCGGCTGCGGTAAGGCCGGAGCGGCGACGCGATAGCGCACGCTGGTTTGCATGCCGATGCGGGCGAGGAACGACTCGACGGCCGGCCACCATATCTCCACGCCGTCGCGGTCGCCGACCAGCCGATGCGCGTCGTTCTTGTAGGGGCCGAAATCGATCAAGGTGGCGTCCGCCCCGTGCGCGGTGTATGCCGAATACAGCGCGGCCGCCATCGGTCGGGCCCAGACGGAATCGTTATCGCCATATAGCCACAGGGACGGCACTGCGCCGCTGCGGCCATACGCGTCGAATGCGCGGGTGAGGTTGCCTTGCCAGTCCACGCAGGCGTCCTGTCGCAAGCCACCGGAAAAGTTGAGCAACGCTCGCACGCCCGGCGCCGCCTCGGTGCCATAGGCGAGCGTCGCGAGCCCGCCATGCGATGTGCCCGCGACGACGATCCGCGTCGCGTCGACATACGACTGCTTCGACATCCACGCGATAGTCGCCGCGACGTCGCTGGCCTGGTCGATGCCGTTGCGTTCGACATCGCAACCATCCTGCCGGTACGCGCCGTCGGAACGGCCGAAGCCTTCGCGATTCGGCGCGACCACCACGTAGCCGCGCCGCACGAATTCGCGCGCGAACGACAGCGGCGTGCTGCGCTCCTGCGCGCGCGGGTCGCCCGCGATCTTGCCGTGATTGAACACGACCAGCGGAAAGGGACCCGCGCCGTCCGGTTTATAGACAGTCGTTTCGAGCGTGAGGGTGCCGGCGGCATCGACGGGAACGCGCACGATCCGTTCGTTCAGTCCGCTCGCCGGCAGATACCGATCGTCGTCGAGCGCAATGCGCGCCACGTGCGCGTGGGCGAGCGGTTCGACGGAAGAGGGGATGGCGGTAGAAGGGGACGATCCCGCCCACGCGAACGAAGCGATGAACGGAGTGAACAACACCGCGTACCCCGTTACCGCGCCTCTGACTATGCGCCGACGCATGCTGAACCGCGCCGCGTCGCTAGGCCGGCTTCGCGCAATTGACGACACTCGCACTCGGACTCGGACTCTGACGCACACTCCCGCTCGCTTGCTGCGAGATTTGCCCAAGCCACGAACGCTGCGTAAGCGCGAGCATTTTCCCGACAACATCCTGGGTGGTTTGACTGACGTGAAAGAAAGACGTGTCCGGCATCGATGAATCCATAAGCGACATTTGCGATGGCGCCATGCTAATAGTGCGAACGTCGCAGCCCAAGCAAGCATTTGTGCTTTGAATATCGCGCCGGGCGTGCACAGCTACGCAGCGCCGGAGTCGATCCCGAATCAATGCGTTCTGCCGAAAACCATTCCACAAAAGCTTGTTTGCACTTCCCAATACGGGCCGTTAGATTTAACGAACATTCATGAAGACGGAGGCGATATGGCCACGCTCTCGACCACGCACATCTGGGAAGGACTCCGGCATCCCATCCGCAAGCTGCAGTCCCATCGCACGCAAAGCTCGCAACGCACGACGAGCCCGGTCGCGGCCGTCGCCGACGAGCACGGCCGCGATGCCGCCGAACGGCTGGAGCGGATCGCGACCTATGCCCGTTCCGGCTATTTCCATATGGACTACACCGCCGGCATGTTCGTCGTCCTGCCGCTTGATCGCGGGCTGGAGTGAAGCCGGTGCGCCGTCCGCAGCGCTGCATGGGTCGCAGCAATCAAATCGCTGCTTCTTAAGAAATCACAATTAATTGGTTCAACTGCGAGCCGCTCTCTTTCATAGTGTCTGCTGATGGCTATAGACGGTTGCATTCGCCGGCTAGCCGACACTGCGCGAATGTGTCGCGCGATATCGAAGGAGACGTCATGACGGTTGAACTCGCAGAACGACCCACGCACGCGCTGCTCGAAGCAGCCCGTTCCCAGGCTGCCGAAGCCGGTTTGCCCTATGCCGGCGGTGTATCGCCGGAAGCGGCCTGGGCGCTCGTGCAAAGCGGTGACGCAGTCCTGGTGGACGTGCGCACCGCCGAGGAACGCAAATTCGTCGGCCACGTGCCCGAGAGCCTGCATGTTGCATGGGCGACCGGGACGAGTCTGACGCGCAATCCGCGCTTCGTGCGCGAACTGGAAGCAAAAACCGGCAAGGACGCGGTGGTGCTGCTGCTGTGCCGCAGCGGCAACCGTTCGGCCCAGGCCGCCGAGGCGGCCGCGAAAGCCGGCTTTACGCAGGTATACAACGTGTCCGAGGGTTTCGAAGGAGACCTCGACGACGCGAACCGACGCGGCGCCAGCAATGGCTGGCGCTTTCACGGGCTGCCGTGGATCCAGGACTGAAGCGCCTGCCGGTCCACGTCGTCATTTTGAGGAGAAACGGTTGTGGCTGTGTTCGATGTCGACGGGATCGTAGAAGCGCTTCAGACGGTCCGCCAGCAATGGCGTGAAGTCCAGAAACGCTCGCTGGAGCCGGGCGGGCGCGATCTGCCCGGGCGCGAAGCGCTCGCGCAGATCGTCGATACGCTCAAGGGCGTGCTGTTTCCAATGCGGCTCGGGCCGCCCGATCTGCGTCAGGAGAGCGAAAACTTCTATGTCGGTCATGCGCTCGACGCCGCGTTGCACGCGTTGCTGGCGCAGGCGCGGCTGGAGTTGCATTACCGCAGCCGGCATCAGCCGCCGCCGGCTTCGACCGTCGAAGCGCAGGCGGGCATCGCGGTGCGTGCCTTCGCCGGGCGCTTGCCGACCATTCGCAGCCTGCTCGACAGCGACGTGCTCGCCGCCTTCCATGGCGACCCGGCCGCGGGCAGCGTGGACGAAGTCTTGCTGTGCTATCCCGGCGTGCTCGCGATGATTCACCATCGCCTCGCGCATGAACTCTACGGGCTCGGTCTGCCGTTGCTCGCGCGAATCGTCGCCGAGCTTTCGCATGCGCAAACCGGTATCGACATTCATCCCGGCGCGAAGATCGGCGCGGGGTTCTTCATCGATCACGGCACGGGTGTCGTGATCGGCGAAACCGCGGTGATCGGCGAACGCGTGCGTCTTTATCAGGCGGTCACGCTGGGCGCGAAGCGTTTTCCGCGCGATGCGCAGGGGCATCTGGAAAAAGGTCATGCGCGCCATCCGGTCGTCGAGGACGATGTCGTCATTTATGCCGGCGCGACGATTCTCGGCCGCGTGACGCTCGGCCGCGGCTCGGTGATCGGCGGCAATGTCTGGCTGACGCACGATGTCGCGCCGGGTTCGCACGTGACCCAGGCCGTGTCGCGCAATGAAGGCACGGGCTCGCCCGCTGCACGCGAACCGCGCGCGACTCAGACCGCCGAGGCGGTGGCCAGCGCCGCGGGAGTGCTTCGATGAGCGTGCTCGTCCGGGAGTTCGGCGCCGCGGTGCGGCGCGCTCGCGAAAACCTGGGCTGGTCGCAGGAGCAACTGGCGGAGTTTGCCGGACTCAACCGCTCGTACGTCGGCGAGGTCGAGCGGGGCTCCGCGATCGCGTCGATCGTAACCGTCGACAAACTTGCCCGGGCGTTCAACGTACCCATTGAAAGTCTGCTCAGTCCGGCGACCAACGCTGTGACCACCGCCACGACCACCGACATCGCCTGACTCTGAATTACCGTCTATAGCATGTTGAACCGCCAGGGTTCGATCACGATAATCGCTCTCGCTCATAAGCTTTCCCGTTTTTCTTCTATAGACCCTGGAGCAATTGATGACAGCAACAGTGGGCGGCCTGACGGCGCTCGGCGATACCGCAGCACGGCAACTAGCCAATGCCACCAAAACCGTTCCGCAACTCGCGACCATCACGCCGCGCTGGTTGACCCATCTGCTGCAATGGATTCCGGTCGAAGCCGGCATCTATCGTCTGAACCAGGTGAAGAATCCGGAAGCGGTGGTGGCGGCCTGCACCGCGCGCGAAGACGAGAGCATCCTGCCGCGCACGTTCGTCCCGTATGAAGAGCAACCGCGCGAATACTTCCTGAATGCGGTGAGCACCGTGCTCGACGTGCACACGCGCATCTCGGATCTTTACAGCAGCCCGCACGATCAGATCAAGGAACAACTGCGCCTGACGATCGAAACGATCAAGGAGTTGCAGGAAAGCCAGCTGATCAACAACCCCGATTACGGCCTGCTCGCCAACGTCGCCGAAGAACAGCGCGTGTTTCCGCTGACCGGCGCACCGACGCCTGACGACCTCGACGAATTGCTCACCAAGGTCTGGAAAGAACCGGCGTTCTTCCTGACGCATCCGCTTGCGATCGCCGCGTTTGGCCGCGAATGCACGCGTCGCGGTGTGCCGCCGCCTACCGTCAGCCTGTTCGGTTCGCAGTTCCTCACCTGGCGCGGCATTCCGCTGATTCCGTCGGACAAGGTGCCGGTCGCCGACGGCAAGACCAAGATCCTGCTGCTGCGCGTGGGCGACAAGCGCCAGGGCGTCGTGGGTCTGTTCCAGCCGGGCGTCGCCGGCGAACAGGGGCCGGGTCTGTCGGTCCGCTTCATGGGTATCAACAATCATGCGATCGCTTCGTATCTGATCTCGCTCTACTGCTCGCTCGCGGTGCACTCGCCGGACGCGCTGGCAGTCCTCGATGACGTGGAGATCGGCAAGTACCATGACTACCCAGACACCTACAAGTAAGCCCATGCAAAGCGCGCTGCCGCACGAAGTGCCGTCGGGTCCGCCCGCGGGTTTGTCTGCGGGCCTGCCTGATCCTGCGGTGCTGGCGTCGCTGGCCAATGCGTTCTTTTCGGCGTTGCCGGGACAGCGTCCCAGCACCGGTGACGTGTCCGGCATTGCCGCCGCGTTGCCCGCCGCGTTGCCGATTACCGCGCCGCTGACGAGCGAGATCGGCAACCCGGCGCCCGCCGGTTCGCCGCTCGCAGGGCCCGGCGGTACCGGCACCGGCGTACCGGGCGCGGCGTTGCCGCAAGGACAGGTGGCGGGCAGTAATCTGCTGCCTTCGGCGCCCACGCACGTGCTGTCGCTCGGCAATCGCGCGCCTGCTTTGCTGCCGCACGCCGCGGCGCAAAACGGCTTGCCCGATAACGTCGTCACCGTTGCGCCCGCCCTCGATCCGCGATTTGGCGGAGCGGCCCTGGGTGTGCCGCAAGGACATGGCGCCCAGCGTCCGTCCGCGGGCGGCGCAGCGCCTGCCGCACCGGACTCGTCCGCGCCGTTTTACTTTCTGCGCGACGCGGGACAACCGGCTTCGAGCGCCGCATCGCCGGAGTTGACGGTGCCCGTGTGGAACGAAGTGAGCGCGCAATCGCTCGGGCTGCCCGCCGCGGATCAACCGCTCGCCGAGCAACGCTTTCCGTATGACCGGCCGCCCACGAACCATCCGGGACAGTCTTCCGGCGCTGTGCCGGGCGCGACGGCTGCACCGGCCGAAGCGCGCAGCGGTTCGCATTATTTTCTGAACCTGGGCGAGCCGTCTCACGGCGCTGCGCATACGCCGGATCGAACGGGTGGAAGCGGTGTGCCGCATGCGGGTCTGTCCGCGCATCCGCCGTTCGACGTCAACGCTATCCGGCGCGATTTTCCGATTCTGCAGGAGCGCGTCAACGGCCGTCAGCTGGTGTGGTTCGACAATGCCGCGACCACGCATAAACCGCAGGCGGTGATCGACCGGCTCGCGTACTTCTACGCGCACGAGAACTCGAATATCCATCGGGCCGCTCATGCGCTGGCGGGCCGCGCGACGGATGCGTATGAAGCGGCACGCAGCAAGGTGCAGCGTTTCATCGGTGCGTCCTCGCCGGAGGAAATCATCTTCGTGCGCGGCACCACCGAAGCGATCAACCTGATCGCGAAGACGTGGGGCGTGAAAAACGTCGGCGAAGGCGACGAGATCATCGTGTCGCATCTGGAGCATCACGCGAACATCGTGCCGTGGCAGCAGCTTGCCGCGCAGACTGGCGCGAAACTGCGGGTGATTCCCGTCGACGACAGCGGCCAGGTCCTGCTCGACGAGTACCGGCGTTTGCTCAACGATCGCACGAAGATCGTCTCCGTCACGCAGGTGTCCAATGCGCTCGGCACGGTCGTGCCGGTGAAGGAGATCGTCGAGCTGGCGCATCGCGCTGGCGCGAAGGCACTCGTGGACGGCGCGCAGTCGGTGTCGCATATGCGGGTGGACGTGCAGGCGCTCGACGCGGACTTCTTCGTGTTCTCGGGGCACAAGGTGTTCGGTCCGACGGGCATCGGCGTGGTGTACGGCAAGCGCGCGATTCTCGAAGATATGCCGCCGTGGCAGGGTGGCGGCAACATGATCGCCGACGTCACGTTCGAGCGCACGGTGTTCCAGCCGCCGCCGAACCGCTTCGAAGCGGGCACCGGCAACATCGCCGATGCGGTGGGTCTGGGCGCGGCGATCGACTACGTGCAACGCGTGGGCATCGAGAACATCGCGCGCTACGAACACGACCTGCTCGCGTATGCGACGAGCGTGTTGCAACCGGTGCCGGGCGTGCGTCTGATCGGCACGGCACGCGACAAGGCGAGCGTGCTGTCTTTCGTGCTGAAAGGCTACGAGACCGAGGAAGTGGGTCACGCACTGAACGAAGAGGGCATTGCGGTGCGCTCGGGACATCACTGCGCGCAACCTATCCTGCGCCGTTTCGGCGTCGAGGCGACGGTACGGCCCTCGCTCGCGTTCTACAACACCTGCGATGAAGTCGATGCGCTGGTGTCGGTGGTGCGGCGTCTTTCATCGCGACGCTGAGCGGTCGATGGACCGACGGGAGGCGGCGGCCGGATTGGCCACCGCCTCCCGTTTTTCATGGTTCTCCCATCTTCTTCCGGTAAGAATCCAAAGATTGATTTGTTGGTTGGGCCGCGCGTGCGCTTTTTGTAAGCTTCTCTGCCTACAACCAACTACACGCCGCGCGACCCGAAGCGACCCGAAGCGGGCCGGCCAGCGACGAGGAGAACCAATGAAAGTTTTTCGCCATTTCCGGTCTGCCGTCGCGGCGGCCACCTTCGGCAGTTTGCTCGCACTCAGCCTGACGGCGCATGCCGTCGACCCCGATAAAAAAGAAATCCGTTTCGGCGCGACCGCGGGCCCTTACTCCGACCAGATTCGCTACGGCATCAAGCCCGTGCTCGAGAAAGAGGGCTACAAGGTGACGATCGTCGAATTCACCGACTACGTGCAGCCCAATCTGGCGCTAGCTGACGGCGTGCTCGATGCGAACGCGTTCCAGCACGAGATTTACCTGCACAAATTCGCCGACGATCACAAGCTGCAACTCTCCGAACTCGTCAAGGTGCCGACCGCGCCGATCGGCTTGTACAGCCACAAACACAAGAGCCTCGACGAGGTGAAAGAGGGCGCCACGGTCTCGCTGCCGAACGACGCGACCAACCAGGCGCGCGCGATCATCCTGTTGCAGCAACTCGGCTGGGTGACGTTGAAGGCCGGAGTCGATCCGGTGAAGTCGTCGGAGCGCGACATTGCCGGCAATCCGCACAAACTGAAGCTGTTGCCGCTCGAAGCGGCGCAGTTGCCGCGCTCGCTCGACGACGTCGACTATGCGCTGGTGAACGGTAATTTCGCGCTCGCCGCCGGCTTCAGGCTGACCGACGCGCTGCTGCTGGAAAAAATTCCTCCCTACTATCTGAACCTGGTCGCGGTGCGCACCGCCGATCTGCAGAAGCCGTACGTGAAAGATATCGCCGACGCTTACCGCTCCGCCGAGTTCAAGCGCGTGGTGGACGAGCGGTTCGCGGGTTTCTCGAAACCGGCTGACTGGCACTAGTCAGGCCGCGATCTTCTCTCAACGTTGGATAAGCCGTCGCCTCGACCAGGGCGACCGGCTGAAGTGCTTACCTTTCCACGATTCGTTATTTCCCTTGCCGCGTTTCGTCGTCTACGTTGATGTAGTGGGCCAAAGGGCCTCGTGCCGTCGTACGTCGGCGCGGTGCGGCAACTGCCAATGGGAGACGGGAATGAGCGATGCTGTCGGACAAGGTGTAACGAAGCCGCGCGTGGCGTGGATCGCCGGAGTGGGTGCAAGTGCCGGCATGGGCGGTGCGTTGGCGCGCCGCTTCGCGAGCGAAGGCTTGAGCGTCGCGGTGACGGGCCGCTCGAGCGAGCGACTGGCGACGCTGGTCGAAGAGATTCGTGCAAGCGGTGGCGACGCGCATGCGTTTCCCGGCGACGTCACCAGCGAGAGCGATCTGAATGCGATTGCGCGCGGCCTCGCCGGACACGGCACGCTCGAAGTAGCCATCTTCAATGCGGCCGGCGCCACGCGTGCGCCGACGCTCGAACTGAGCGCGGAACAATTCGAAGCCGCATGGCGCGTTACCACGCTGGGCGGATTCCTGTTCGCGCGCGCCGCGCTCGAACCGTTGCTCGCGGCGGGGCGAGGTTCGTTGCTGTTCACCGGCGCGACTGCCGCGTTACGCGGGCGGCCGCCTTTTGCCGCATTCGCTTCGGCCAAGGCCGGTCTCCGTTCGTTGACGCAAAGCCTCGCCCGCGAGTTCGGGCCGCGCAATATTCACGTCGCGCATGTCGTGGTCGACGGCGGGATCGACGGGGAACGCTTGCGTACGTCGGCGCCGGAGCGCGTCGCAAAGAGCGGCCCGGATGGTCTGCTCAGTCCGGACGAAATCGCCGACGCGTACTGGTATCTGCATCGGCAAGGACGCAGTGCTTGGTCGCAGGAAATCGATCTGCGGCCGTTCAACGAAACGTTTTAGTACGGCGTTCGACGATCCGGCTTCACCCGTCGGCGCACCGGCACGGCGCAGTATCGAATTGCGGACTTTGCTGTTTTATTGAGTCGTTCGACGGCGCGTAAAAAAGCCCACGCTGGGACACTTCGATTCTTGTCCCCAGCGTGGGCATCATGCCGTCAGGTCAGGCGGCGGCGTTCAGAAGTCGAGGCCGGGACCACCTGCGCCAGGACCGCCCGGCTGACCGGCAGCGGGTGAATCTTTCGGTGCTTCGTGCACGGTCGCGTCGGTGGTCAGCAACAGACCCGCCACCGATGCCGCGTTTTGCAGCGCCGTGCGCGTCACCTTGGTAGGATCGAGCACACCCGATTCCACCAGGTCGCCGTACTCGCCCGTCTGTGCGTTGTAGCCGAAGTTGCCGGTACCCTCGGCGACTTTCGCGACCACCACGCTGGCTTCTTCGCCGGCATTCGTCACGATCTGGCGCAGCGGTTCTTCCAGTGCGCGCAGCACGATCTTGATGCCCGCGTCCTGATCGGCGTTCAAACCCTTCAGGCCGACGATGGCCTGGCGCACGCGAATCAACGCGACGCCGCCGCCCGGCACGATGCCTTCTTCGACGGCCGCACGCGTGGCGTGCAGCGCGTCGTCGACGCGGTCTTTCTTTTCCTTTACTTCGATTTCCGTCGCACCGCCCACCTTGATGACGGCAACGCCGCCCGCCAGTTTCGCGACCCGTTCCTGCAGTTTTTCACGATCGTAGTCCGAGCTCGATTCCTCGATCTGCGCACGAATCTGCTTCACGCGGGCTTCGATATTCTTGCTGTCACCGGCACCGTCGATCACCGTCGTGTTCTCTTTGCCCACCTCGATGCGCTTGGCCTGGCCCAGTTCCGCGAGCGTCGCCTTTTCGAGCGTGAGACCCGTTTCTTCCGCAATCACCTGGCCGCCGGTCAGGATCGCGATGTCCTCGAGCAGCGCCTTGCGGCGGTCGCCGAAACCCGGCGCCTTGACGGCCACGGTCTTCAGGATGCCGCGAATGTTGTTCACCACCAGCGTGGCGAGCGCTTCGCCTTCCACGTCTTCCGCGATGATCAGCAGCGGGCGGCCGGCTTTGGCCACCTGCTCGAGCACCGGCAGCAGATCGCGGATGTTCGACACCTTCTTGTCGTGCAGCAGCACGAACGGGTTGTCGAGCACGGCGACCTGTTTTTCCTGATCGTTGATGAAATACGGCGACAGGTAGCCACGATCGAATTGCAGACCCTCCACGACGTCGAGTTCGTCGTCGAGCGACTTGCCGTCTTCGACGGTAATCACGCCTTCCTTGCCGACGCGGTCGATGGCTTCCGCGATGCGCTGGCCGATCGACTCTTCACCGTTGGCCGAAATGGTCGCGACCTGCGCGATTTCCTTGCTGGTGGTGGTGGGCTTGCTGATCTTCTTCAGCTCTTCGATCGCGGCGATCACCGCCTTGTCGATGCCGCGCTTCAGGTCGAGCGGATTGAGGCCGGCCGCCACGTATTTCTGGCCTTCGCGAACGATGGCCTGAGCCAGCACGGTGGCGGTCGTGGTGCCGTCGCCGGCGGCGTCGCTGGTACGCGAGGCGACTTCCTTCACGAGTTGCGCGCCGATGTTCTGCACGCGGTCCGACAGTTCGATTTCCTTCGCGACCGACACACCGTCCTTGGTCACGACGGGCGAGCCGAAGCTACGCTCGAGCACGACATTGCGGCCTTTCGGACCCAGCGTGACCTTCACTGCATTGGCGAGAATGTTGACGCCTTCCACCAGTTTCGAGCGTGCGACGTCGCTGAAAATAATTTCTTTTGCTGCCATGGTTCGATGCTCCCTCGGTTATGCCTGGGTTTATTGCGTGACGACTGCGACGACGTCTTCTTCGCGCAGGACCAGCAGTTCGTTGCCGTCCACCTTGACGGACTGGCCAGCGTATTTGCCGAACAGCACGCGCTCGCCGACTTTAAGGTCGGGCTCGATGCGCTTGCCGTCGGTGTCGCGCTTGCCGGGGCCGACAGCGATCACTTCGCCCTGATCGGGTTTTTCGGCGGCGCTTTCGGGAATGACGATGCCCGATGCAGTTTTGGTTTCCTGATCGAGACGCTTGACGATCAAACGATCGTGCAGGGGACGAAGGCTCATGGTTCGATTTCCGCGTGTGAGATTTGGCACTCGTCGTTGGTGAGTGCTGAGACCGGAATCGAGTATAGAAATAGCGTACGCGATGGGCCAATAAGCGATTCATCGAAGGATATGAACGGAGTGCATTTGCGAAAGCCGGGAACACAATGCAGCGATCCGCATATGCATAGCTTGTTTCGCTGGTTGGGCGGCCGGTGCCGCGTCCCTATACTGGGTAGGTTTGCACCAGTCATAAGGAAGGAATGCATGTCGCTCTCTCGATCCACCCCTGCGCAGTCCCCGTTGCAGGCCGCGTTAGCCGCGCTACCCGCGCTCGCGCAAGCCATCGGGGAAGATGCCGCGCAACGCGAATCGCGCCGCGAGTTGCCGTTCGACCGCTTCGCGCTGTTTCGCGAATCGGGTCTCGGGGTGTTGCGTCTGCCGGTGGAGTGGGGCGGTCTGGGCGGTTCGCTCGAAGACCTGTTTCATGTGGTCACGACGCTGGCCGCGCACGAATCGAATGTCGCGCACGCGTTGCGCATTCATTACGATCTGACCGAGCAACTGGTGTTGTCGCCGCGCTCGACTTTTAACGACACGCAAATTGGCCGGCTCAGGGAAGGCGCGATTTTTGGCGGTGCATCGACCGAACTCGGCACGTCGCGGCCGGGTGAAATCGGCACGCGTCTCACGCGCGATGGCGAACATTATCGTGTGAGCGGCAAGAAGTATTACTCGACCGGCACTGCGTTCTCCGATTACGCGCGCATCAACGTGCAGGACGCCGACGATCAGAACGTGTCGATCGTCGTTCCGGTCTCGCGTGAAGGTCTGCAAATACTCGACGATTGGGACGGCATGGGTCAGCGCATGACGGCAAGCGGCAGCCTCGTGCTCGACAACGTGCAGGTGTTCGCACATGAAGTCGCGGCACGCGGTTATCAGACGCTTGCCGGCCGGCATGGCGGCGCGCTGCGTCAGCTGCATCTGGTGGCGGTGGCGGCGGGCATCGTGCGCAATATTCTGGCCGACGCACGACACTACGTGACCCATTACGGCCGGCCGGTTTTGCATAGCCCGGCACCGTCCGCGCGCGAAGATGGTTTCGTGCAACAGGTGGTCGGCGATCTCGCCGCGCACAGTCTCGCGATCGACGCACTGGTTCAGCAGAACGCACGCACGCTCGACCGCTCGGCCGATGCGATCCGTCGCGGCGCAGACGATGCGGAAGCATTGGTGCTCGAAGGCGCGCTGGCCACGGCGAAGACGCAACTCGTGGTGAGCAAGCTGGCGTTGTATGCCGGCGAGCGGCTGTTCGAGATTGGCGGCGCATCGGTGACGGGGCGTGCGCACAACTTCGACCGGCACTGGCGCAATCTGCGCACTATCTTCAACCACAACCCGTTGCTGCATAAAGCGAGAGTGGTCGGCGACTACGAGTTGAACGGCGTGACGACCCACCTCACCGAGGGACGGGTTTTCTGACGACCTTTTATTCACCCTTCACTTCAACTACGCACACCCTATGAGCCGAGACCTTCTGTTGTTGCTGGAACCGGGCTTCACCGACCCGAACCATCCCGGTGAACGTTTTATCTGTCCCGATGGCGCGCCTATCGAAGGCCTGCTGGCGAGCGACCCGGCGCGCAACGTGCGCCTCGACATTCGACGCCTGCCGTTTCCGCGTCCGCGCGCGGTCGTGGTCGACGCGCTGGACAGCGAGCATCAGGGCCTGCCCGTGCTGATTCTCGGTGACGAACATCCGGCACCCGCCGATGCAGAGACGCTCGGCGACAAGCGCTTCGTGACGGACACGCGCCGCATACTCGATCTGCTCGCGCAGCGGCACGGTTTTCCGAAGGTGCATTAAGGCCGCGTAGCACCGCGGCCGGTCTTTCAGTTCAACGCGACGGCCGCCGCGGCGCTCACCGGCGAGCCCTGAATCGATACCGATTGCTGGCCGTCGGGGCCCACGGGTACATCGCCGACTAGCGTCGTGCGGTACAACTGCCGGTCGAAGTCGAGATCGAAGATATCGGTGGGGGCGAGGTGAGCGGTGGCGCGATTGTCCCAGAACGCGATGCTGCCGGGTTCCCATTTGAACCGCACCGTGAATTCCGGCCGCGTGACATGCTCCCACAACAATTCGAGCAGCACTTCGCTTTCACGCGGACTCACGCCGACAATCGATTTCAAAAAGCTCGGGCTCACGTACAGCGCCCGCTCGCCGGTCTCTGGATGCACGCGTACCAGCGGATGTTCGCTCACCAGCGTGCGTTGCTCGACCGCCTGCACGAAAGCCTGCGTTCCGCTCGCGCCGGCCGGCGGCGTGAAACGGTGCAGTCCGCGCAGACCATCCACGAAAGCACGCAATGGCGCGGACAGCTTTTCATACGCCGCAACCAGACTGGTCCACTGGGTATCGCCGCCGTAAGGAGGGATCGTCACGCCACGCAGGATCGACGCCCAAGGCGGGTTGACCGCGGCGGTCACGTCGGTATGCCAGCCGGTCCATGGGCGTTGCAACGACGCGCCTTCGAAGCGCGTCGCCTTGCGGAACTTCGAGATCGCGTAGACCTCGGGATGTCCTTCCACGTGACCGAACACCGGATGCCCGAGCGTCAGTTCGCCGAACTGCGCGGAGAAAGCGACGTGCTGCTCGTGCGTCAGAAACTGCTCGCGAAAGAACACTACGCGCCACTTGAGCAACGCGGCACGAATCCCGGCGATCTGACGCGCGTCCAGTTTCTGCGTGAGATCGACGCCGTGAATTTCCGCGCCGATATGCGCGGACAGCGGGGTGATTTGAATAGACTGCGGATCCTGCGCGGCGGCTGCACTCATGAGCGGACTCCTGACGAAGACGACCACGTTAAATTCGCCGGCGGGCGAATCCAACCAATCTTTGCAGATAAGAAAATCAGCCGAACTGCGAACCGGCCAGGCGTCGCCCCCGGCTTTGCTGGAACCACGCTGCAATCGCGCTGCAATCGCGCAAAGTTTGCTTTGCATAGCAGATTTCCTCGTTTTACGGCCGCCGCGCGCGTCACTAACATGCATGGCTTCATCTTTCAATCGAAGCCCGGATCATGTCCACTGTCGCCTTTCCGTCGACCGACGTCGACTCGCAGACGCACGCCGGTTCCGGCGCGCAACCCACCGTCATTCGTAGCGCGCAGGACGTCTCGCGTATCGTGAACGCCGGCGCGGCGCCCGGCAGCAACGCGCGCATCGTGATTGCCATTGCGCTCGGCGGCGTGTTCCTCGACGCCTACGATCTGACGTCGCTCGCGTATGGCATCAAGGACATCGCGCGGCAGTTTTCGCTGTCGCCGGTGCAGGTCGGTTTCGTGTCCTCGGCCATCACGTTCGGGGCGATTCTCGGTGCGCTGTTCGGCGGGTATCTGACCGACCGCATCGGCCGTTACCGCGTGTTCATGGCCGACATGCTGTTCTTCGTGGTCGCGGCCATCGCGGCCGGTCTCGCGCCGAATGCATGGGTGCTGGGCGGCGCCCGGTTCCTGATGGGCTTCGGCGTGGGGCTAGACCTGCCGGTGGCGATGGCGTTTCTCGCCGAGTTCTCGAAGGTCGCGGGCAAGGGCAACAAGGCGGCCAGTGTCGCCGCATGGTGCCCGGCGTGGTACGCGGCCACCAGCACCTGCTATCTGCTAATCCTCGGGCTTTACGCGATTCTGCCGGAGCACAGTCTCGGCTGGCTGTGGCGTCTGACGCTCGCGTTCGGCGCGGTGCCGGCCATCGTCATCATCCTGGTGCGTAGCCGCTATATCAGCGAGTCGCCGGTGTGGGCCGCGAACCAAGGCGATCTTGAGGGTGCCGCGCGCATTCTGAAACGCAGCTATGGCGTGGATGCGGTGGTCGAACGCAACGATGCGAGTTACGCAAAACCGGCGGCGCCGCGCGCTGCGTCCTGGCGTAATTACGGCGTGCTGTTCAACGCGACATACCGGCGGCGCACGATCCTCGCCGCGGTGATCGGCAGCGCGTCTTCGTTCGGCTACAACGCGATTATTTTCGGCTTGCCGGTCATCATTACGAGCTTCTTCCATCAAGGCCCGTTGACGACGATCGTCGCCGCGCTCGCGTTGAATCTGGTGTTCGCGTTCGTCGGCGGTCTGATCGGCGTGTGGACTGCGCCGACGGTCGGCGCATGGAAGATGACGGTGCTGGGCCACTCGCTGCAATTCGCCTCGCTGATCGGCCTCGCTTTGATCGGCAAGCCGGGTAGCGGCGCGCTGGTCGTCGTGGCGATCCTGCTGCTCGGCGGCTATCTGTTCGGGCAAGGCTTCGGGCCGGGCTCGCATTCGATGACCTACGCGTCGCTGAGTTATCCCACTTCGTTGCGGGGGATTGGCGTCGGGTTCAACCAGACTCTGGTGCGTTCCGCTTCGACGGTGTCGCTGTTCCTGTTCCCGGTGCTGGCCGCGGCGCTCGGCACGAAAGTGTTCTGGCTGATCGCGCTGGCGCCGCTAAGTTCGCTGCTGGTGCTGCTCTTTATCCGGTGGGAACCGTCGGGCTACGACATCGACGGTGAGGACTACGCGCAGCCGGCGAACGCCGGTTGACTCTGGCGGCCAATCCCAGATCGCCCACTCGTCAGCCAGTCTGAGGAATACCCGTCGCACGCCCCAACACCCGAACTGCAGGCATTTTCGGCTCCATCTCGCGGCTTTAAAAGAAAACCCGCGACGGTAGTATCGGAAATGTACCAGACAGTTAATGGGGGCCAGCGTGCTAACTCTTCCTCTTTCCGACGATGCATGGGATCGCGTGAGTCACCTGCTCCAGCAGGACTCGAAGCCGCATTTCGGCCGGCCGCCGCGCAATCCGCGCGACGTTCTGAACGCGATTTTGTGGGTGATGACGCAGGGCGAGCGCTGGCATCATCTGCCGGGCAACTTTCCGCCGTCGCAGACGTGCTACATCAAGTGGCTGCAATGGCGCCGCGCGGGACTGATGTCGACCATCTTCACCGAGCTGGAAATAGAAGGGTCGTCCGCCGCTTATCAGTGACGGTGCAGGCGAGGCGAACACTTCGTCGCCCGCCTGAAATCGCCTCAAACCGGCCCAGCCGCGCCGCGCCGGTCCAGTTCCTCGACCAGCGCAAACGGAATGCTTTGCGCGAACACTTCGCGCTCGCCGGTTGCCGCGGTCTGCGTGTTTAGTTGCAGCCCGAAATTCAGTCCCGGACGCCGGGTGGTCGCCGTACGTTCCTTCACTTTCAACTCGATCGGCAGCCACGACGCCGGCTCGTTCAGCACGTCCGCGATTTTCGCATCGAGCGCTTCGGCTACCGGCCCCGTCGATGTCTTCTGCAACGCCTCCAGCGTTGAAATCTGCGCCGCCGCATCGCGTTTAAGCCGGTAGCGGTGGAAGTAAGTCTGATTGGCGCGCCGGTTCGCCTTGACGTCGCCCAGATGCGCGTCGAGCCGTTCCGCGGCCAGCACTTGCGGGTCGCGTTGAAGCGGCGCGGGTTCGCCGTTTTGCGCCGCCCGGTCGCGCTCGGCACGCTGTTCGTCGGCGATCTGCAGGGCGAACAGCGCGCACCACTCGGGGCGGCTCGCATCGAGCGCACGGGTGTAGGTTTCGGCGCTCGTGTAGTCGGTGTCGAGCAAACATGCGCGATGCACGAGCACGCCGTCTTCGCGCACCAACTGCACCTTGGCGACGCGGGTGTCGTCGGCGAACGTGACGGTAGCGGAGGGCGCGTCGAGCGATAACAGGCCGATGCCGGCGCTCGATTGCGCCGAACCCACCGATGCGGTCGAACCGAGCGTGCCGCTCAGTCGTGCCAGCAGCCGCGATCCGGCGCCCACACGATGTTGTTCGATCTGCAGGCGGCCGCTCTGTTCGGCGGAATCATGGGTTTGCCGTGTTGTCCGCTCGTAACCGAGACCCAGGTTGACACCGGCGCGCAGCGGCGAGCCGGCCGTGCCCAGCTTGACGGCAACGCCGGCATCCGCCGAGCCGCCGCGCTTCACCGAGTCGGCGTTCGCATCGGTCCAGCTGACGGAGATGTCGGGGTCGTCGAAGTAGCGCCCGGCCAGCCGGTTCCAGGTGTCGTGCGCGTCGCCCGTGTGCGCGGCGCTGGCCTCGTCGAACACATGGTCGACCACGCTATTGAGTTTCGCGCGCATGGCGGCGTCGTCGTAACCGTCGCCGTTGGCGTTCAGACGCCGCGCGATGCGCAGCGATACGCCGCTTTGCGCGTCGAGTTGCTGCGAGTGCAGCACCCCCTGAACCGTCACGCCGGCGCGCAGCTGGGTTACGCCGACGTCCACGTCGTAGCCGACCAGCGCGCCCGCGCCCGCATGCCGCGTGCGCGTCTTCGCGGTGCCGATGAACATTTCGACGCCCTGCGTGCCGCGGCTCAGTTCGACCAGCGCCTCGCGCGACTTCGACGCGCGCAGATCGACGCGCGGCGCGACCGGCACCGCGCCGGCATGCAGCAGGTGACCGACGTTCGCCGACAGCCCGCGCGTGCTGACGCCGACTTTGCCGCCGTCGGTGAGGCGCAGGCGTGCGCTCGATTGCAGTTGTCGCGCGACGTTTTTCAGGGTGGCGCGGGCCGCGTTGGCGTTGGGGCCGAGGCGATCCGGCGCGGCGGCAATCGCCGCTTCGGCCTCGGCAGCGGCATCGTTGGCGGCTTCGTGCGGCAAGCCTTGCGTGCCCATGCTCAACGCGGACAACGGCGACTTGTGCTTGCCGAACACGCGCGGCGCGAAGCTCTTCCAGCGCGGCTCGTCGACCCGCGCGACGCTCTTCGCGGAAAACTTGTTCAGACGCTCGCGGGCGCGCGACAGATCGCTGCCGCGAGCGTCCGCCCGAAAATCCTGCCGCCACGCGAAGAACGCGCCTTTCTGATCCGGCGTCAGCGCGTGCCGGCCATGCGTGAGCAAGGTCGAGGCGGCTGCGTAGGCGCGCCACGCGAACGCCGCCTCGCGAACCGCGACACCCGGCGCTGGCGCATGCGCGGCCGCCACTGCGCCGGGCGCGGGGTCGGCCGATGGGGTGGCGCTCGCCGCGTCCATCGCGTCGGCGGCCTGCAGCATCATTCGCGCGGCAAGCTGTGTGGAGGAGGCGGCCGCGCCTGCCGCCGCACTTAACGCCGCGCCTGCCGCCGCACTTGCCGCCGCGCCGCCCGCCGTGCCGCTGCGCAAGTGCTCGAATGCTTCGAAGCCGACGTTCGTGCGCGCCAGAATGCGGGCGGTGCGCCACGCGTTGGCTTCGACGGGCGAGGTCGAGCGTTGCTGGTCGAGGTGCGCGAGGTCGAGCCCACGCAGCGAGTCGAGCACGAGCGCGGCTTCGGCGCTGGTTTCCACGCCGGCCTCGCGCAAGGCCTGGGCGATCAGCGCGCCGCGCGTGGTGGACGGCGCGCCGTCGGCGGCGCCGAGTTCTGCCAGCGAGTGCGAAAACTGGGCGGCCGCGAGCAGATCGCCGGGCGGTGAAGGAAGCGCACGGCTCACGTAGGCGAGCAGGCCGGCGCGATCGTCCATCGCCGTGGGCAGCGCGGCTTGCGCGTCGAGCGGAACCATCGGCACGGGTTCGCCGGCGTGAGCGGTCGCGGCGGTGGCGAGCCGCTGTGGGTTTGCGGGCGCGTCCGTCCCGTCGAGTGGATCGGGTTCGTCGACCGTCGCAACATCCGCGACGTCCGCGACATCCACCTGTGCTGTGCGCCGTCGCGCTGTCCTGGCGAGCGCGGCGAGGCTCTGCTTCTCGGTTTTGAGGAGCGGCGTGCCGGGCGCATTGGATGCCTTCGCAGGCTTCGCCGGATAGCGTGTGCCGCCCGTCGTGAGAGTGGCCGCATCGAGTGGCTTGCCGTTCAGGGTCGTCTGATACACGGCCGTGCTGACTTCGATCTTGCGGGTACGCAATCGCGCGCCGGTGCGGCCGACCGCATTGCGCAGGCGTCCGAGCGCCGTTTCGTCGGCGACCTCGGGTGCGGCGGCAGGCGCCTGCTCGCCGGTGTGCGCCGCCTGCGCACCCTCGGCATCGACGGGCGCGGGAGCCGCTGGAACAGCCGATCGGAACACGTGAAACTTGGACATGGCGCACGGCACTCAACGAGCGAGGATCGTAAGCCAAGGTAGGCCCGGCATATGTCACCTTGATGCAGCCCACGAAGCGCCGTGTACGCAGACGAAGCCAGCCACCGCCATACCGCTGGATTCGCGCGGCGCGTCATGTTTTCGCATCTGCTTGATGGCGCGCGGGGCGGCGGTCTTAAGATCGCGGCACCCATGCTTCCGATGGATCCGCATATGGTCATTCGAGCCGCCGCGCTACTGGCGATGCTGCTGTGTCTCGCTCCCGCCGCGCGGGCCGACTGTTTCTCGCAGGCGGCCAGCTACCAGCACGTCAACGAGACGATATTGCGCGCGCTCGCGTGGCAGGAATCGCATGACGACATCCACGCGCGCCGGGTCAACACCAACGGCTCGATCGACTACGGGCTCATGCAGATCAACTCGATCCACCTCTCGGTGCTGTCGACTTACGGCATCACCTCCAGCCTGCTGATGGACCCGTGCGCGAGCATCTACGTGGCCGCCTGGCATCTGCGCAAGATGATGCTGAAATACGGCAACACGTGGCGCGCGGTCGGCGCGTATCACTCGCAAACTCCCGCCGAACGCGATAAATACGCCGCCCAGGTGCGGCTCATCGTGCAGCGGATGCAGCCGCAGCCGCGCTAGGCGCGCGATGCCAAGGTGGCCGACGGGTCGGCAACCGACGCACCGGCACCCGACGCACCGGCGCCCGACGCAACGACAGCGGCAACCGCGCCAGCCGCACCACCGCCGCCCCATCACTCCACCTGCGCCTGCGATACCTCGATCCTGCGCAACAACATCCTCGCATGCTGCCGGTGCGCTTCCTGCGCGGCCTGATCCAGCAACGCCCGCACGTCCGCCACCGACGCGCCGGTTCGACGCAGCAACACCGCATGCACGCGCATCGCTTCCGGCAGCACCCAGCGCCGGCCGAGCCGGTCGAGGTTGGCGATCATCTGCTCGGTGAGACGCACCAGCGTCGGCCCCTCGGCCTGCAGCAGCGCGAGATCCGTAAAGCGCTCCAGCGCGCGCAGGTCCATCACGGTGCCGTAGCCGCGGGTCAGATTGTTCAGCGCGTGATCGACGAGTTGAGTCGCCGCCGCGCTGGTGTCGTCGACGGCTTCCGCCCACAGCAGAAAACCGCGACCCGCGCGCAACCAGTTGTCGAGACCCGCGCGCTGGGCAATCGCGCACAGCACGCGCGCCTGTTGCGCCATGCGCGGCAGGTTGTCTTCGAGCAGGAACAGCAGGCTTGCCATCGCCGCCGCCGCGCAATGCGACACCGGGTCGGCTCGCTGGCGCGCTTCGCGCAACGTGCGCAACAGCACTGGATGCCATTTCGAGCGCGCGCCGCTCAGCCACAACGACAGCGCGAGCCCGTTGCGGGCCAGCGCTTCGACGTAGCCGGCGGCCGGCTGACCGGAGTCGGCGGGGAGGGCGGAATCGACCGACAACTCGTCGCTGTCCGGCAGATCGGCGGGCGCCAGCAGTTTGACGGCTTCATGATGACGCCCGCCGAGCGTCAGCAGCGCGCCGTGCAGCAGGCCGAAGCCCGGATGCGTGGACGAGCCGTCGCATTCCTGCGCGATGCGCCCGCGCACGCGCGCGAGCGGCTCGAGCGGTTCCTCGCCGAAGCCGGCTTCCAGCAGGCCCATCAATAGCACCGACAGGGCGCGCAGGCGGGTGTCGTCGTCGGCGCAGGCGGTCGCCAGTTCGTACACGCGCCACCACGCTTCGATGCCCGCGCCGGCCGAGGCCGCCGGCGAGCCCGGCAGCGCCTGGGCGAGCGCGAGCGTCAGTTGCATGCGGTCGCGCACTTTCAACATGGACACCGCACCGTCGCGATCGAGCGCGCGGCCGATCCAGTGGAGCCGTTCGTCCATCAGCCGCGCGGCTGCCCAGACCTGCGTGGAGTGCTGCAGCAACCGCGCGGCCAGATCCAGCCGTCCGGCTTCGAGCGACCAGCCGAGCGCGCGGCGCACGTCGGACACTCGCACGGTGGCAATCGTTTGCGCGCCGCCGCGAGTTCGCGACGGCTCGGCGCCGGCAGAGCGTTCCAACGGCTGTTGGGTCAGCCGCTCGGCGATTCGCTGCACGTAGCGCGCGGCGAGCGCTTCGTAATCGCGACGGTACGACAGTTCACCGAGCGCGAAGCGGCGCACCGCCGGCGGCATATCGAGCAGACGGGCATGAACCGCCGGTCGATCGTCGTTCGCTTCCGCGGGCGTCGAATCGAGCAGCAGACCTGCGTCGAGCAGCGTCGTGAAATACCTTTGCAGGCAACGCTCGCCGACGGCCGTGCCGGACGGGTCGATCTCTTCGATCTCTTCGATCCCGTCGTCCTCTTGGTCCTTTCCGTCGAGCGCGCCGGGCATGCAGACTGCGAGCGCGTCGGCGTTTTCGAATTTGCCGCCGAACAGGCTCGCGCCGCTCAATACATGCTGGGCGCCCGCTTCGAGCGTGCGATAAGCGAGCGCCACGAGCGTGGGGATCAGCGTCGCGTCATTCACCGTGGCATCGGCGTTGCCGGTCCGCCGTAACAGCAGGGCGCGCCAGCGAGCGTGCCAGTCGGCGAGCGCATCGGCCGGAACCGGCAGGCGCCGGCAGGCCGCGGCGATCTGCGTGGCCGCCAGTTCGAGCGCGAGCGGATTGCCGCCCAGCGACCGGCAGATCGATTCGATGCGGGCGCGCTCGGGCAAAAATTCCGGCAACGCATCCAGGCCAATGCAAACCGAAACCGCTGCAAGGCTGTCGGCGCTGTGCGAGGCATCGTCGCTCGAGCGAGGCAACGCGTTGCGCGCCGCAAGCTGCAGCGCGAACAACCGGGCCGCGTCCGACCAGTCCAGATTCGCGGAATCCGCCGGCGCATTGGCGCTCGTCTCCAGCGGCGCGCAACGCAGCGGCGCCAGCGGCAACAGGTACTCGGCGGCAGCGAACAACGGCGCTTGCGCACACACCAGAACGCACACCGGCGTCGCGGCAAGCAGCGCCTCGACGACGGCCGCGACCTCGTGCGCGAGATGGTCGGCGTCCTCGATGACGAGCAGCGTCGGCTTGCCGGCGAGCCGCGCGATCAGCGTGTCGATGCATTCCGGGCGTCGGGGCGGCGAGAGCGGGGGCAACTGCGCGGCGATTGTCGCGGCCACCTGACCGGGCAGCGTGACTTCCGCGAAGCCGACGAACGCGGCCGGTTCGTGAAACAGCGCGGCGACCCGCAACGCGGCGTCGCGTGCAAGACGCGTCTTGCCGACGCCGCGCGGCCCCAGCAGTGTGACGAGTCGCTGTTGCGGCACCCGGATCGACAGTTCGGACAGTTCGGCGTCGCGGCCGACGAGCGGCAGCGAGGCGTCGGCGGGCAAGCCGCCGGAAGCGCTGGCTAAGGGAGCGGAGCCTGGCGACGAAGCGGCGGACAACGCGGCCGACAAAGCGGGGGGCGTAGCACTGGGCAAAGCAGCGGACAAACCAGCAGGCGCCGAGCGCCACGTCGCGTCATTGCCCGGAAACACCGGCACGTCGCGGCTTTCGTACCAGGCCGCGGTAAGCCGGTAGCCGCGCCGCGGCACGGTTTCGATCAGGTCGCGGTCGTCGCCGAGCGCGCGGCGCAGTTGGGACACTAGCGCCTGCACGCTGGTCGCGACCATCGACAGCGATGGCCATAACCGCTGCTGCAGTTCTTCGATGGAGATGATCTTGCCGCGCGCATCGACGAGCGCGATCAGCACATCCATGGCGCGCTCGTTGAGGGTTACCGTCTGCCCGTCGGCGTAGAGCGTGCGCGAATCGCGCGCGAGCGCGAAACGGCCGAACAGCGTGACAGGCTCCTCGGTGACGGGTAGCGTTTTTTCTTGTTTCATGCACCGTACCTGCGGTCGCGGAAATCGGAGCGACGGTCCGCGGCGACGGTAATCGCCCTGGGCGTCGCGCCACAGCGGCGTTGTAGGCCGGGTCTGTGGTCTCGTTCGTGGCTTCGCCCGGACTAACGCCCGAGCGTGATATTTTGTCTGAATATTACGCGATAAGCTCGACTTCGGTGCGAGGAGTGAGGCCATTCACCGTATTGTCTTGCGGCGCGGGTAGCGCGGGCGGTCCAGGCGTTGTCACGCGCGCAGCCAGACGAATTCGCCGGCCGCGATGCCTTCGAACATTTCATCGCTCGATTCGATGATGTTCTGTTGCCAGTAGCGGCCGTGATCCGCGTAATGGGAGAGCAGATCGGCGAGCGCCTCGCCGTCTACGTCGTCGGCGAACGGCACGCGCAGAATCAGCACGATGCCACCGGTATCGGTGTCCATGCCGAGTTGCGCCTGGTCCTGCGCATAGATCAGCAGGTTGGCTTCGAGCATCAGGCGGAACACCGTCAGTGCCCGGCCGGCCGTCACCGCGCCATAGTGAAAATTCACGTAGAGCGCTTCGGGATCGCTGTCGAAGTGATCGAGCCGGACTTCGAAACCTTCCACTTCGATCGCGCGCGTGTCGAGCACGTGCTCGACGTCCGGCAGCCCGACCGCCGCGCACAGTTCGCCGATCAGCGAGGTGTACATTGCTGAACTCATCGACGCCGCCGCGAGAACAGGAGGCCTCTCGCGCCCGGGTGCAACCCGTGTGGCGCGAACGCAGAGGCATAAACCAGTACAGATGCGGTCATGACCGAAACCCTCGGCGCGACCGCACGCACGGTGCCGGCCGGCGCGCTAACGCGGGCCGGCACCCGCGCGATCACGATGCCTTGGCGGCGTCTTTGATGCCCGATGCGCCGCTCTTCAGCGCGTCGCCGGCGGCCTGCGTGACGCTGGCCTGAGCTTGCGCCTGCGCGATCTCCAGACTTTGTTGCGCTTGCGCGGCGATCTGACCGGTGATGCCGGAGGTACTCGCGTCCGTGCTCGCGGCGCCGCCGACGCTTGCTGCCAGGTTGCCTGCAGCCGAGGTAATCGCACCCATAATCAACTCCTTCTGAAGTAGAAAAGATCGCCATCCGTCAGAGGCCGCTCGCGCGCGCCGGTCCGTTGAACAGCGTATTGCAGACGCGAGGGCCGCCCACCGGTCCTCACGGCATTCCGCGCATCACGCACGCGGAAATCGGGTTGACTTCATATCGCGCTCATCGAGCCAGTTCCTGCTCGCGCAACTGGGCGATGACACGGCTCGCGGCCATCAAGCCCTGGTAGATTTTCGAGCGGTTGCTGCGGTCCAGTTCGTTGCCGCCCTGAGCGTCGCCGACCGATTGCGCGCTCTGCTGCAACGCGCGTTCGAGATCGATCAGACGTTGGCCCGAGGACGGATCGGCGAGCAGGTTCTGCAGGTCGTTGAAATCGTCGGCATGACGTTCGAGTGCTTCGTACATGACATTTCTCCGGTAGTTCGGTGCGGCGGCTAGTGCAGCGGCTAGTGCGGCGGCTAGTTGGGCATGACGTCAGTCGGAAGGCAAGGGCACCTGGCCGGCCATGCCGATCGTGTTCGTATTGCCCGTCGAACGCGGCTCGCGTGACGCCGGGGTTGCATCGGTCGGTGCTGCGGACGCCGTCGTGACGGGCACGCTCGCGGTTGTGGTGGACGAGGCGTTCGTGGCGTTCATCGCATTCGTCGTTGCGCCAGGCGCCGCACTGGCCGCCGCACTAGCCGCCGCACTAGCCGCCGCATCCTCCGTCGTCGCGCCCGAGGCTGCCGCGCTATCCGGGACCGCGTAAATATGTTTCACGCCATCGGGCGTCTCGGCGTACTGCACGTCGCCCGACGACACCAGCGCCGTGAAGGTGCCCTGCGGCAGCGCCGGCGCCGAAGCAGGCTGCGCGACATCGGTCAGCGCGACCCGGATCTGCGTCACGCTGTGATCGAGATCGCCGCGAATCCGGGTCAACGCGCTCTCCACGCGCTGACGGTTGGCGACCGTGCCCGACACCGTGAACACGCCATGCCCGTCGTATTTCACCTGCACGCCATCCACGCCGATCGCGTCGCGAATACCGCGCGCCGTATCGTCGGCGATACCGTAGTGGCGCACGACCACACCGGGCCGCATGCGCTCGAAGATCTGCCGCGCGAGCGCATCTTCACCGCTGCTGCGCACCATCCCGCCGACAACCGCACGCGCCGTGTCATCGCCGGATTTGCCGCCTGCCGGGGCGCCGTCGCCTGCGACGGCGCCCGCTTCGCGAGTGGCGTGCAACTCGTCGAGATGCGCGTCGAACAGCGCGCGATTCAGGCTCTGTTCGAGTTGCACGTCCGGCGGCGTCAGGGCCGCGCGGCTCACGTTCGTGGTCAGCGCGAAACTGATGCCGACCGCGCCCGCGCTCAACACCACACACAACGCGGCGATGCCGGTGTAGCGCCGCCGTTTGACGCGCGCCGCCGCGTGCACGGCGTTGTCGGCCTCGCGCTGCGCTTCTCCAGGTGCGCTCAGCAGCGTCGCGAGAAGGGCGAGGTCGCTGGGCCACTCGGCGTCCGCCCATCCGATGCACAGCGCCGTGTCGCCGAATTGCATCGGCACGAAATCGACCATCAGCACGCAACCCGGATCGAGCGTTGCCGCCGGGTCGCCCTCAGCGCCGTCTGCGTCGTGAGTCTCAGGGCCGGCGGATTGCGCACGGGCTGCCTGCTTGCCGGTCGCCGCATCTGCGGTTGGGTTCGCGTGCGCCGCTGCGGCCCCTGACGAACCCGCTTCGGCCACCGCCATCGCCGGCGTTTCCAGCCGCTGGCTGCTCACCACACCGTCCGCTTCGACGCTGAGCAGTACATCGACGCCGCGCCAGTCGGTGATCTGGATATCGGCGTCGTCATCGGTGCCGATCCGGTACGTGCCGGGCTCCAGCAGCACCTGCGCGCCGGCGTGATGACCCGTGAGAATGCGTAGCAGTTTCATGGCTGGATCGTCTGTCTACGTGATGCGGACCTGCGGCTGGCCTGCTTTCGATGCTTGCACTTTAGCCGCACCGATCCGGCATTCCGCGACGCGACGCGAAGCGGTCGGCAGGCAGGCGAAGTCTTCATGCGGAGTCCGGCGGCCAGGCGCTTTGTGCGGATCCGCCAGTCTCGTCGGGCGCGTTGCCGCCTGCACCGGCGCTCAGCGAGGCCAGCGCGCCGGCCGTGCGGGCAGCCCGCGATTCGATTAGCGGGCGCTCCAGCATCAGCAGATGCAGCGGCAGCAGGAGGTTGAAATCCTGCACACGCTGGATGATCGATGATCCGGCAGCGGAGGAAGCGTTCGACCTCGTAGCCGGTGTGCGCCCGCTCGATGCACTCGCCCCTTCCGGTGAGCCGACGACGCGCAAACCGTCGACGCGAGGCGCCGGAATCGCGGTCGGCGCGACCGATGCCACCGACGCCACCGACGCCACCGATGCCACCGACGCCACCGATGCCACCGACGCCACCGACGCCACCGACGCCACCGACGCCACCGACGCCACCGACGCTGACATTGCCGCCGACGCCGACGCTACCCCCGCCAATTTCCCCGCATGCTGCGCAGCACGCTCGACGAGGCGCGCACAGATCGCCCCGAAACCTGCCGCCGCACCCGCACCGAGAAAGCTGCGCGCAAGCGCGCCTTCCTGCGCAAGCCGATACAAACGCGCATCGAGACGCGCCGCCGGACCCGCGCCGATCTCATCACGCAGCGCCAGCAGCGCATCGCAACAACCGTCGATCAGCGCGTCGTTGCCGGGCGCGTCCGCATCATGCTGCATCGCCGCGCTGAGCCAGTCGGGCATGGTCATGCGATCCGCGGTTGCACCGGGCCGTCGCACCACGTTGCCCGCTCCCGACAGGCGCCATTCGCGCGGACGGCGCGGTTGCTGGCCTTGCCCGTCTTTCTGACCGTCCTGCTGAGACTGCTGCTTACCGCCGCGTTGTCCACCGCCGCGACCGCCGTCGCGAGTCACGCGCGACGACGCATGACGGCCCGCGCCGCCGCGCGGCAGCGACGCATGCGCACCGGCGGGCCGTTGACGCATCTGCGCGGCCTTGGCCGACTGCGCGAACCGGCCGCGCTGTTTCGCACGCGCGCGTTTGACTTGCGCAAGCCGGTCGCGCAATTTGTCAGCGTGCGATTTGTTGGCGAGCAGCTTCGCCTGAGCGTGGCGCGCGTGCGCGAAGGTGGTACGGCCGCGATACAGCGCGGCGCGATGATCGCTGCGTGCTGCCTGATCGGCGTGTCCGGCTCGCGCGCGATCGGTTTGCGCGGCGGAGTCGGCGGAATTGACGGAGTTGGCGCGCGCGACCGGCGCGTTCGGCGAGACCGGAGTCATCGGCTTCCACCCCACGAACGACGCGGCAGACGTCCAGACGCAAGCCGCGCAGAGCCGGATGGAACGACGGCAAGTACGCTCATAACGGCAGCGCGGTGCGCATCATCTGGTTGGCAAAATGCAGCACGGCCGACGCGGCGAGCGGCGCGGCAATCACGATCGCGATGACCACCGCGACGAGCTTCACGCCGTGCGGCAAGGTCTGATCCTGCATCGAGGTGATGGCTTGCAGAAACGACACCGCGAGCCCGACCAGCGCGGCCACCAGCACGATGGGCAGCGAGCAGTACAGGCACAGCAACATGCCTTGCGCGGTGGCGCCGATCAGCGTGTCGATGTCCATGAGATCACCTGTAGGTCAGCACGAGTCCGTGAATCAGCGTGGACCAGCCGTCCATCACCACGAACAGCAGCAGCTTGAAGGGAATCGCGACATTGGTCGGCTGCACCTGGTTCAGGCCCATCGCGAGCAGCACATTGGCGACGATCAGATCCACCACGATGAACGAGATGTAAAGCAGAAAGCCGATCTTGAACGCGTCGGTGAGTTCGCTCAGCGTGAAAGCCGGCGCGAGCACCATCAGGTCGGTTTCCTTCAGTTGACTGGCCTGTTCCTTGGGCCAGACGAGCGACGCGGAGCGCAGGAAGAAACGCTTTTCGCGTTCATGCGCATGGGCTTCGAGAAACTTGCGGAACGGTTCGCGCGCGGCGCCGAACGCCTGGATCACCGTTTGCGAAGAAGACGCGCCACCGGCGGCAGCATTCGCACCGGCATCGGCGGACATTCCGTTCGACGCGGCAATCAGCACCGGCGCCATCACGTAGGCGGAGACCAGAATCGCGATGCCGTTGAGCACCATGTTCGGCGGCACCTGCTGCACGCCGAGCGCGTTGCGCAGCAAGCCGAGCACCACCACGATCTTCATGTACGAGGTCACCACCATCGCCATGAACGGCAGGATGCTGATCGCCAGTACGACGAGCAGCAGTCCTGTGATGTCACCGTACTGAAGCATCGCCGTGCGCCATTCTGACGATGCGGATGCCGAGATGTTCGGCGACCGCGATCAGTTCGCCGTAACCGATGGTCTGTCCGTGCGCGACCAGGCGGATCTGCGCATCGGCGACCGGCGTGTCGAGTTCGATCACGTGTCCCGGTCGCAACGACGACAGTTGCGCGAGCGGCAAGGCCACGCTGTCCAGTTCGAACTGCACCGGCAGGTCGAGTTCGCCGATTTCGATCGGGTCGCCTTGCAGGTCGACGGTGAGCGGCGGGCTGCCGTCGTCGGGGTACTGCGCTTCGTCGTTCATGATGGGGTCCTCGAGAATGGCAAGTCGGTTGTCGTCGATCTGGACCGCGACATTGAGCCGGGTCAGCCCGGGCGTGCCCCACGCGGCATGGGCCCGGAACGGATGGCCGAGACCCAGTGCGGTCTCGGTGGCGTGAGGAAGCGTGCGCAACAGGACATCACCGGGCCGCAGCGCTTCGAGCGCGGCGATCGCGATGCGCCGCGCGCCGATCGTGATACGGCCGGGAATGCGCCACGCCGGTAGGGACGGCGAGCGCACCGCCAGATTGGGTGTCGAGGCATGAGCGCCCGACGTGGAGGGCGCGGCGTGCTCGTGCAGCGAGGCGATGCGGCGCTCCAGCAGCGCCAGGATGGCCGGACTCGCCTGCACGTGCGCCGTGTGATGCCGGCCGCCTGCGGTGAGCGCGACGTGTGCGAGCAGGGCGTCCGCGCGATCGGCGGCGTCGGCACGTGACGCCGCCGGTGCATCCGGATCGAGGCGCCGCACTTCGGCGACGCGCCAGGTGCCGATGCCCGCACTCAGCAGCGTTTCGACCAGCGGCGCGAGCAGGGCCGCCGCGATCGACTGACGCAACGCCTGCGCCGCGCCGGCGTTCGCGCTGCCTTCAGCGGGGCTGACTGGTTCAGCCGACGCCAGTATCTGCAAGGCCGGATAGCTGCGCAGATCGACATCGATCGACATCGTGCCCGCGACGTGCGCCAGCACGATCCGGCCGGGTTCCTCGACAGGCGGTGCGGCGTCGTCGCGGGATACAGGCTGCAACTGCCAGTTCTCGATGCCGGACAATCGCGCGACCAACCCATCCAGCCGCGCATCGAACAGCACCCGTGACGCTTGCGCGGCCGCTTCGCCGACGCGTTCGAGATGCGCGGCGAGCGAGTGCCGGTCCGCTGGCGCAGGCACGTGGGAACGCGTGTGCGCGGCCACAGCCGCCGCGCGCGGGCGGCCGGAATCGGCGAGGCGGTCTTCGTGAGGAGCGGTTTCGTCCAGCGCGATTGCCATGAGTTAGACGTCGAGGTCGGCGTTGAGGCGCTCGCCGCACGGCGACGTATCGCGTAGGCGGCAAGTCACCAGATGGTGATGTCCACCTGGCGCGGTTCGCCCCAGGCGTCGAGCAGTTCGGTGAGTTCGCGGTCGAGCAGATGACTGTGCTGCAAGAGTAGTTGTCGGCTCGACGGATCCTGCGCGTCGAAACGAAGCTGCAGACAGAGAGGCGAAAGCGTCAGATACAGCGTGGTGTCGGGCAACAGCTTCGGATCGAGCGGCAGGCGCACTTCCCAGTTGCCCGACCGGGTAATCGCGCGGTTCGCACAGAAGGCCGCGACTTCGCGGGCAACCCGCGCGGTGAGCTGGATAAACTGGTTTTGCTGGCGGTACACCGCTTCGACGATCGGCACGCTGACCGAGCCGATCCGCTCGGCGAGCGTGCCCGCCTTGCGCCCGGCATGGCCGCCGGGGCCGGACGACACGCTGGGGTCCGGCGCGTCGTCGTCCGGCAGATCGGTGCCGGCTTGCGCCGAGCCTGCCGTGCCCGCCGACTCGCCGTCGCCGTCGCCCGAAGCCGAAGGGTCGCGCGGCGTCAGGCGGCGCCGCAGCAGCGCCGCATAGTCGACGCGCCGCGAGCGCGGCGCACCGGCGCCTTCCTGCTCGGGATGCTCGGGCGCGATGATGCGGGCGGGGCGATGGATGCGTGACATGGCGCGGCCCGGTCCTCAGCCGCTCGCGTTCACGCGCGTGCTCTCGCGGCTCGGCCCGCGACGCGTCGTGCGGCTCATAACGTGACCCGGCCCATCGGTTGCAGATCGACGTGCGCGCCCAGTTCCTGGTACGAATACACCGACAGCCAACCGAGTTGCGATTCGATCATGCGGCGCACGTAGCGGCGAATATCCATCGACGTAACCAGCGCGATGCCCGCGCGCGGCACCGGGCCGACGAAGGTCTGAATGCTGTCGACCAGGAATTTCGCCTGATCCGGCGGCAGCGCCAGATAGTTGCCGGTCGGCGTCTGCTTGATGGCCTGGCGGATATGCTGCTCGACCGGCATGTCGAACAACACCACCGGCAACTGCTTCGCACCGTTGGCCGCACGGTGCGCAAGAAAGCGCGACAGGTCGCCGCGCACGTACTCGGTGAGCATCAGCATGTCCTTTTCTTTCGGCCCCCAGGTAATCAGGCTCTCCATGATGTTGCGGGCATTGCGGATCGACACCTGTTCTTCGAGCAGACGCCGCAGTACGTCGGCGATACGCTGCGGCGGCAGCACCTTCTGCACTTCGGCGACCAGTCCGGGATAGTCGGCGCCCAGTTGTTCGAGGATGTACTGGACTTCCTGCACGCCGACGAACAGCGTCGCGTGCTGCCTGAGCAAGGCCACCGACGCGTGCGCGATCAGCTGTTCCGCGCGCCACACGCGGGTCTTGGCGGGCGCGGCTTTTTCGTCGATCCAGTAGGTCTGCCGGCCGTCCGCGGCGAGCGGCGAGCCGACGTCGCAGCGTGCGATCAGTGCGGTCGTGCTGTCCGTTTCCTGCGCGGCCGCAGCCGTGACCGGGTTCGTCGCATCGACGGCGTCCGCGCGCGCTTCGCTCGCGGTTGCTGCGCCGAGGTCGGGCAGCACCACCTTGCCGGCCGGCAAGGCCAGCGACAGTTGCGGCACGTCGTGCATCAGGAATTCGCAACTGGAGGGCGGCACGCGGTCCGAGACCCACAGCGTGATGCCGGGAAACGGCAAGCCGAGTTCTTCCTGCAGCAACGCGCGTTCGGCTTCGAAAGCCTTGTCGAGTGCGCCCGGGTTGATGCGCGCCACCAGGTCCGCGGAGATACGCACGCCGAGCGGCGCGGTGAAGGCGGGCGCTTGCCCCAGAATGGCAGGCGAACTGGTTTTCGAGCCCGCACGTTGCATCGAACCGAGCGGTTCGCTACCCGGCGCACCGTGTCCCGCATTGCCTTTGCCGAGCCGGTACGCGGTAAAGCCGAGAATGCCCGACAGCAGCAGGAACAGCGGCCACGGAAAACCCGGCACCGCGGCGAACGCCAGCAGCAGCAAAGACGCGAACGCCAGCGCGCGGGCGCTGGTGGTCAACTGCTTGCCGATTTCCGCGCCGAGCGACAGCGGCTTTTCCTCGCGCTCGTCGGCGACCCGCGTGATCATCACGCCGGCAGCCACCGAGAGCAGCAGCGACGGAATCTGCGAAACCATCGCATCGCCGATCGACAGGATCGAGAAGCGGTTCGCCGCTTCGCCGGCCGTCATGCCGTGATACGAGACGCCCACCGCGAGTCCCGCGACGATATTCACGACCGTGATGATCAGCCCGGCGATCGCATCGCCCTTGACGAATTTCATCGCGCCGTCCATGCCGCCGTGCAGCGCGCTTTCCAGCGCGAGCGTCGCGCGTTTGCGGCGCGCTTCTTCGGCCGTCAGGTTGTTCGCGCGCAGATCGGCGTCGATACTCATCTGCTTGCCCGGCAGCGCGTCGAGCGTGAAGCGCGCGCCGACTTCCGCGACCCGCTCCGAGCCTTTCGCGATCACGATGAACTGCACCACGGTGATGATCACGAACACCACGATGCCGACCACCAGGTTACCGCCCACCACCAGTTGCCCGAAGCTGTCGATGATCTCGCCGGCCTCGGCGTGCAGCAGGATCGACTTCGTGGAGGCGATGTTGAGCGAGAGACGGTAGAGCGTCGTGAACAGCAGGAGCGAGGGAAACGCCGACAGCGACGAGATGCTCGGCACGTACAGCGTGATCATCAGCAAGGTCACGCTGATCGCCAGGTTCACGCTCAGCAGGATATCGATGAGCCAGGTGGGCAGCGGCAGGATCATCAGCGAGATCATCGCGATGACGAGGCCCAGTAGGGCGATTTCGCCGCCGGCGGGCAACTTCAGCGTCTTGAGCATGATGACCTCGATGAGTTCGGCGGATGCGGCGAACCAGGTAAGTCCGGCGAGAGCTTCATGGAAAATGGATGGACGGCGCGCATCGGTCAGTGCGCGCGTTGGGCGTTCGCTGCGTCGCCCGCGGCGATGGATTTCGCGCCGAGCGAGTCGACCCAGCGCAGGATCGCCGCGACCGTCTCGAACAGTTCTTCCGGAATCGGCGCGCCGATCTCGACCTTGTACAAGGCGCGCGCCACCGGCGGGTTGCCGACGATCGGCACGTCCGCGCTGTGCGCTTCTCGGCGCAGACGCGCGGCCTCTTCGTCGAAGCCTTTGGCGATGACCACCGGCAGCGGGTTTTCTTCCGGCGCATAGCGGATGGCGACCGCGTAGTGCGTGGGATTGACCACCATCACGTTGGCCGCGCCGATTTTTGGACGCGGCGCGCTGCTCGCGAGTTCGCGCGCGATCCGGCGCCGCTCGCCCTTGATGACCGGGTCGCCTTCGTCCTGCTTGTGTTCGCGCTTGACCTCGTCCTTGCTCATTTTCTTGCTGCGGATAAAGAGCCATTTCTGCAGCTTCACGTCGGCCGCGCCCATCACGATGAACACCAGCGCGGCCACGCCGAACAGTTTCATCACCATGCCGGCGAACAGTCGCGAGAGTTGCGGCAACGGCTGGTAGAGCGAGCCGACCACCATCGGCAGCATGGTGCGGATGGTTTCCCACATGACGAGCGCGACGATCAGCCCTTTGACGATCATCTTCGCGAGATCGATCAGCGCACGCACCGAGAAAATTTTCTTGATGCCGGCCATCGGGCTGACGGCGCTCAGCTTGAACGCGACCGGCTTCATCGACACCTGAAAGCCGGTTTGCGGAATCAGCGCCACGCAGACGGCGGTTGTTGCCGCGACCAGCGGCACGACCAGCGCACCGGCCAGACGCACGCCGATCTGTTCGAGCGCGATCGACAGCGCGACGAGGTCGTGATCGCCCGAGACGAAGCGCAATGCGATCGTCAGCGAAGAGCGGGTCGCATCGACGATCATGTCGCCGCACGCGAGCAGCACGATGACACCGGCCGCCAGCAGGATGCCGTCGATCAGGTCGGTGCTCTTCGAAACCTCACCGTCGCGGCGCGCTTCGCGCAGCTTTTTCTCGGTGGGCTGTTCGGTTTTTTCGTCGCTCATGGCGGGCCCGGGTGCTGCTCGATGGATTGCCTGACAGCCAATGGCCGGCCACGGCGCATGCCGGCCGACCTGAACCGATCATAGCGGCGGCGCCCGCGTGCAGAAGTCCCGGCCCGAAGCGCCGGCCGGGGAAGCGAAGCGGTGTATGCGGGGAGCAGGGAGCGGTGCCGGCCCTGCGGCTTAGCGAGGCCGCGCGGGCGGATAGTGAGAGACGACGCTGCCGGGCAAGCCTTCGCGCAACGCGCCGCATTCGAGCCATGCGAGCGCAATTGGCCAGAGGTTTTCCGCGAAACGGCTGTGGAAGAAAGCGAAATGCCCGATCGCCGACTCGCCGATCTGCGCCGGTGCGATACGCAGATGCGTCAGCGTACTGCCCGTGAAATAACGCAGCAGCCGCTCGATGGCCGGGATCGTGCCGAACTCGTCGTCGGTCGCGCCGATTGCGAGCAGCGGCGCTCGCACCGCCGCGAAGCGATCGACGAGCCGGTCGCGCTGCGAGTCGTCGAGCGCGAACGGCTTGCGTCGGAAGGTGTCTTCGAAACGGCGCTTGCTGCGGCTCCATGACAAGGCGACACCTTTCGGCGTGTTTTCCATCCAGCCCAGACGTTTGGCCGGCACATAGCCGACCAGCAGCGCGAAGAGCGGCATCAACAGATGCCAGCGCCAGAGCATTGCGAGCTTGCGGCCGGGCGCGTAGTCGCGCCAGTGGGCGTACTGCGCGCCTATCGTGACGACGCGCCGGATCGACGCGTTCGACGGCGCGAGCCCGACGAGGACGCCGCCGATGCTGTGCGCGACGACGTCGACCGGTTGGCCCGGAAAGGCGCGCGCCGTGTATTGCAGCACGGCCTCGAAATCGAGTTGTCCCCAGTCGAGCCACGACGCGTGAAAGCCGCGCAGCGAGCGAGGCCGCGATTCGCCGATACCGCGGTAGTCGTAGACGATCGCGTCGTAGCCATGACTGAAGAGGAAGGCGGCGAACCGGAAGTAGTAGCGGCAGCGCACGGATGTCGCCGCATTGACGATCACCACCGGCCGTGCGTCGGTGTTGCCGGCGGACTCGCCCGTCCCGCTCGCCTCCCGCGCGCGATGACGCCAGACGAAGCCATGAATCGGGTAGCCGTCCGCGGCGACCAGCGTGATGGCCTGGGGGGCGTCGGTCTCTCTGTCCTGCATTGGGTCTCCGCCTGATTGGGCTGTACCGTCACATTCCACTTGACTCGCGCGGCGAGCTCAACCAACCTTCTCGCATCTTTCGCATGAGGAATACGAATGCCAGTCCCGCTCGTCCGGCTCGCCTCGCTCGACCTGATTCGCGGCTTCGTCGCGGTCGGCCGGCGCATGAGCATTACGCTCGCCGCCGAAGACTTATGCCTGACCCAGTCGGCGCTGAGCCGCCAGGTTCGCGCGCTCGAGGACTCGCTCGGCTTCGTGCTGTTCCAGCGCGGCTACCGGTCGATTTCCTTCACGCCGGAAGGCGAACGCCTGTTTCGCACCGCCGACGCCGCCGTTCAGCAACTGCAGGAAGTCTTCGAAGTGTTGGGGCATGCGCAGGAGCGGCTGCCCGTGACGATTACAGCCAGCATCGGCGTGACCGGGCTCTGGCTGTTGCCGCGTATCAACGCGTTTCAGAAGCGCTGCCCGAAGGTCGATCTGCGAATGGCGGCAATCGACAGAAACGTCGATTTGCGTGCCGAGGGCATCGATCTCGGCATTCGCTATTGCACGGCAACCAATGCGCCGCCGGGCGCTGTGCGGCTGTTCGACGAGGCCGTGGTGCCGGTGGCGCATCCGTCGCTCGGACTCGTGGGGCTCGACGAGGCCGTCGTGCTCGAGCGGCACACGCTGCTCGAATTCGAAGGACCGCGCCGGCCGCTGCTGCGCTGGTCCGATCAACTCGCCGCAATGGGTTTCGCCCACGCGAAGCCGGGGCGGATGCTGGGTTTCAACCAGTATGACCAGGTCATTGCCGCCGCGCTGGCCGGGCAGGGCATCGCGCTCGGGCGCATCGCGCTGATCGAACCGCTGCTGGCCGACGGACGGCTGGTCGCGCTCGCCGGGAGCGGTCCGGTGCGCTCCAGTACGTACGGTTACTGGCTCTATCAGGCCGAGCCGCAACCGCGCCGCGCCGTGCTCGACGTAGTCGAGTGGATCGTTGCGGAAGCCGGCGCGGTGGAGGAGATCGTTAGCCGGGCGCTCGGCCGGTAACCTCGTTCACCGCATGCGCGCCATGCATGCGAATCCTTCCGAAGTATCGATTGAAGCGTATCGTTCGCCGGCGTTAATGTCCGCGATGGCGTGCGCACTAGCGGTGTGCGCATCCATCCAATACGGCGAACGCGGAGGAATGGTGAGCGGACAACAGGACATCTGGCAAAAACGCTGGGCACCGGTGCTGGCCGGCGGCGTGGTGATGGGCGCCGCACTCGGCGTGCGGCATGTGCAGGGGCTCTTCCTGACACCGGTCACGATCGACCACGGCTGGTCGCGCGAAACCTTCGGTCTCGCGCTGGCGTTACAGAACCTGCTGTGGGGCGTCGCGCAGCCGTTCGCGGGAATGATCGCCGATCGCTTCGGCTCCGCGCGCGTGGTGTTCGCCGGCATGCTGGTCTATGCGCTCGGGCTCGTCGTCATGGCGTATGCGGGCACGCCGGGCGTCTACACGCTCGGCACCGGCGTGCTGGTCGGCGTCGGACTGTCGGGCTCCGCATTCGGCGCCGTGTATGGCGCGTTGTCGCGGATTTTTCCGGCCGCGCATCGCAGTTGGGCGCTCGGCGTGGCAGGCGCGATCGGCGGCCTGGGCCAGTTCTGTACGGTGCCGTTCGTGCAGAGCCTGTTGAGCGGCATCGGCTGGGTCTCGACGCTGCTCGTGCTCGCATCCGCGATGGTGCTGCTCGCGCCGCTGTCGGCCTGGTTGCGCGATCGTCAGGTCGATCATGGCGCGCCACGCGGTCCGGTCGACGGCGAGGCGTCGGCTCAAACAATGGGCGCGGCGATTCGCGAGGCGCTCTCGCATCGCGGATTCTGGCTGCTGAATGCCGGCTTTCTCGCCTGCGGTTTCCAGCTCGCCTTTATCGCCGCGCATCTGCCCGCGTATCTGCTGGACAAGGGGCTGAGCGCGCGCAACGCCAGCATGGCGTTGGCGCTCATTGCGCTCGCCAACGTGATCGGCACTTACCTGTGCGGCTACGTCGGCGACTTCATGCGGCGCAAGTACGTCCTCTCGGCCATTTACTTCATCCGCTCCGGGGCCATGGCGGCGTTCTTTTTCGCGCCGCTCTCGCCGGCGAGCCTCTACGTGTTCGCGTTCCTGCTGGGGTTCATCTGGCTCGGCACGGTGCCGCTCACCAGCGGGGTCGTCGCGCAGGTTTTCGGTGTGCGGTATATCGCGACGCTGTTCGGTTTCGTGTTTTTCGGGCATCAACTGGGGAGTTTTCTCGGCATCTGGCTCGGTGCGCTGGTGTACGACGCAACGCATGCTTACGACCTGCTCTGGTACGGCGCGATCGGGCTCGGGGTGATCGCGGGTCTGTTGCATCTGCCGATCAACGATTCGCGGGTTGCCCACCACCGCGCCGCGCCGCTCGCGCGGCCGGTATGAAAACTTTTGCCGCCGGCATCACGGCATTGCTTGGCATTGCCGTGCTGGCGGTATGTTTCGCGGGTTATCTGACGCCCGCTGCGCTGCTCTCTCTTTTATCGGGACTCGCATTCTGCGATTGATTCCGGTGAACTGTCTGTTTAGTTATTCATCCCGCCAAATAACCGGACTACCGGCTCGCGCCTTTAATGGCCGCAATCGAAATCGAGATCTTCCCGGGAGACGACATTCGCCTTTCTTTGTTATTACGCGTAAGTAAAGTGGTGTTATATTACGTCCGGCTCTGAAATGACTAACCAAAAAATAGGAGAATGCCGGATGTCGAATCGACTCATCGCTTATTCCGCCGCTACGGCGGGCTTATGCATTTTGCTTTCCGCGTGCGGCGGCACCCAGTTGAACATGACGGAAATGCAGACCACCACTGCAAAAACATTAGGGCTCGCGTCTTCGGATGAAATCACGGTCGCCAATGTTCAATACGTTAAAAAGAATGCAATTGGCGGCAGCCAGATCAGCTACGACGCCACCACCGCGCGGGGCCGCAAGTTCACCTGCACCGCGTTCGTCATTCCGGGCTTGACCCCGCTGGACAAGGCAACGTACTCGAATGGCGAATGTCATCCGCGCGGGTGACACGGGTGACACGGGGTTGACTTTCGGCTGCCATCATTTCGTTGGAAAATCCAGATGAAAAAAATTTACGCAATCGCGTTGCTGCTATGGCTTGGCGCGTGTTCGACGGGGGGCGCTTTAGGCGTCGGCAACGAGAAGTTCGACCCGGCCTGGATCAGACAGCATGTGGTAACCGGTAAAACCACTCAGCAGGATATTCAGGCGCTTTACGGCGAGCCGGAACAGAAGCAAACCAGTGCAAGTAATTCCGATACGTGGATATATTCGAAGAACCGGTCAGGAAATAATTTCCTTTCTATGGCCACTGGCATGATTCCCGGTATGTCGACCGTCAATCAGGCTTCGAGTGTCGCGGATATTCACAAGAAAGAAGGTTATGGCGATACGGTGTGGTTCTGGTTCAAGAACGGCGTCGTGACCAACTGGCATAACTAAGCGTGATGCGGCTTTGAATAATCAGCGCGCCGGGGCGCGCTGATTATCTGTGTATCCGGCCGTCGTAATACGTCGCGCCGTCGTGCTAAAGCCGTTTATCGCTGAACATTGGCCACGGTGGCCTGCATCAGCGCAATCAGCTTGTAGCTGTCCTGGGCGCCAGCATAGGCGCGCACTTCGCCGGTACACACCGTCAGCAGTTTTCCCGCATTCTGCACCCGGCCGATGGCGACGAACCGTTCGCCGAGGGCGGGGCGCAGCAGGTTGATCTTGAACTCCGCCGTGACCACCTCGAACCCGGGCGGCGCCTTCGTGAGTGCCGCGTAACCGCAGGCGCTGTCGAGAATGCTGGTCGTCGCGCCCGCATGCAGATAGCCATGCTGTTGGGAAAGGTGCAGGGAGAAGGGCAGTTCGATCTGCACTTCGCCGTCCTCCACGCCGCGTAATTGCGCACCGAGAGTGGCCATCAGGCCTTGGGCGTTGAAACTGTCTGCGATTCGTTTGTAGAGGTCGCTCATTGTATTCATGGGTGAAAGAGTGAGGCTGGAAATGCCGGTGAGGGTGGGAAAGGGCCGACCTGCGCCCTGTGCACCACGAGCCCGGCGTGATACCGGATTCAGAAAGACTCCGTGTTGATAGCACCTTTGCGCGGGCTACGCCATGCCGATGCCATGCCGATCCTAGCTGCGCGCGCGCATCCACGGCGGGGTTTCGAACTCCTGCGCCATCCAGTCGATGAACGCGCGCGTCTTGGCCGGCGTGTATTGCGCCGACGCACGGACCACGTTCATCACTTCGTCGCCAGCCACGTCCCATTCCGGCAGCACAGCGACGAGACGCCCGTCGCGCAGTTCGTCGGCGACGAGCCAGTCGGCGCAGTACGCGACTCCGATCCCGCCAAGCGCCGCCTGAACCACCGCGTCGATATCGTCGGTCGCCAGCCGCGAACGGGTGCGCACGCTGTGCTGCTCGGCCGCTTGTCCGCTGCGTCGCCCGCTGCGTCGCCCGTTGTGCCGCGCCTCCCGCCGCGACAGATGCCATACCGGATGCGACGCCATCGGTATGAAACCGATACACGCATGATTCGCGAGATCGCGTGGATGACGGATCGGCGGATGCGTGTCGATGTAAGCCGGCGCTGCGCACAGCAGCCGCCGCATGCTCAGAATGTGCCGCGCGACGAGCCGGTTGTCCTCCAGCCTGCCGATGCGCACGCCTGCATCGAAGCGCTCCGCGATCAGATCGACGAAACGGTCGGTGAAGACCGCTTCGACGTCCAGTGACGGATACTGCGCAAGAAACGCCGGCAGGCGCGGCGCGATCCAGCGCCGTCCGAAACCGGCCGGCAGGCTGAGCCGCAAGAGCCCCGTCGGCGTAGTGGACAGCGAGCGCGCTTCGTCCTCGCCGCTGCGGATCAACTGCATCGCTTCCTGGGCCCGCTCGCGCAGCCGCAAGCCGGCGTCCGTGGGTGAGAGTCGTCGGGTCGATCGTTCGACCAGACGAATGCCCAGGCGCGTTTCCAGAGCTTGCAGACGCCGCGACACGACCGACGCATCGCGTCCCAGTTGACGTCCCGCCGCCGAGAAACTGCCGGTCTCCAGCACCGCCAGCAAGGCGCCTATTTCATCCGCTTCCGTCCCGTTCATTGCTGCGCTCCATGCACGAATGTCTTGTTCTATCGGTCGATTATAGGTGCGAGAGCCAGTTACGATGGTCGCATCGAAAACCGGGAGAAAAACGATGCGTGCCTATCACTTGACAACGGGAGAAGCCTGGCAACTCCGCCTGGCCGACATGCCCGACCCGCAGCCGGCTGCGGACGAAGTGCTGATCCGGCTCCATGCAGCCGGTCTCAACTATCTGGATCTGATGGTCGCGAGGGGAAGGCTCGGCGACACGACGTCACCCTTCGTGCCGGGTACCGACGGGGCCGGCGAAATCGTCGCAACCGGCGAGCGGGTCAGCGGCTGGGTGCCGGGGGAACGCGTCATCTCAGGCTTGATTGTCGACTGGTCGGCGGGACTGCTGACCGAAGCGAACGGCCGGCGGCTTCGCGGCGTCACGATGCCCGGCTCGCTCGCCGACTACGCGGTCGTGCCTGCCAGTGCGCTGGTGCGCATTCCGGAGAGTCTGTCGTACACGCAGGCCGTCACGCTGCCGATTGCGGCGACCACGGCATGGAATGCGATCGTCAAGAGCCGCACCGGACCGGCTTCGACGGTTGCGCTGCTCGGCACCGGCGGGGTCAGTCTGTTTGCGCTGCAGTATGCGAAGGCGGCCGGCGCGCGGGTCATCCTCGCGTCTTCGTCGGATGAGAAGCTGGAACGCGCGCGCCAACTGGGCGCCGACGTGCTGATCAATTACCGCACGCAGCCCGCCTGGGACGAAGCCGTGCTGGCGGCGACAGGCGGGCGGGGTGCGGATCTGGTGGTGGAAACCGTGGGCGGCGGGACGTTCGCCCGCTCGGTCAACGCGGCGGCGATTGGCGGGACGGTGTATGTGGTGGGGTTCGTCGGCGGCATGGAGGCGAGCCTGCCGTTGCTGCCGGTGATGGTGAAGACGCTGAATATTCTCGGCAGCCAGACCGGCTCGACGAGCGACCTGGAAGCTGCCATGCGCGCCTTGCAGCAGGCGCGAATCGAACCGGTGATCGACCGGGTGTTTGCGTTCGACGAAGCCGGCGACGCGTATCGCTATCTCGCGTCGGCCGCGCATGTCGGCAAGGTGGTGATCGACTTCGACCGGCCTGCTTAAGCGGTGTCGCCGGGCCGGTCCGTACGGGGCACGTAGGGTATCTTCTGCGATTCGTACAGCCGGTAGATCAGTTCGAGCATCTCGCAAATGTCCCGCGACTCGTCCAGCGCCCGCGTACTCATGATGATCGGCGACACCAGCGTGGGGTCGTCCAGTTCCTTGTAGCTCACGTCGTCGCGCTTGAGTCCATACACACTGCTCGGTACGACCGCCACGCCTTCGCCGGCGGCCACCAGCCCGAGCGCAATCTGCAATTCCCGCACTTCGTAAATTCGCCGCGGCTCGAGCGCCCGGTCGCTGAAGGCCGCGAGCACCTGGTCCGCGTAGCTCGGTCGGGGCGCCTTGGGAAAGATGATCAACGTCTCGTTCAGCAGATCGCGCAGCGCGAGGATCGGCTTCGCGTGCGACAACGGGTGGCCTTCCGGCAGCGCGACGATCATTTTTTCTTCGCGCAGGATCACGCGGCGAATGTTGGCGTCTTCGTTGCGGATTCGCCCGAATCCGACGTCGATGCGGCCGTCCTTCAGCGCGCGCAACTGGTCCATCGTGGACATCTCGTGAAGACTCAGTTCGACCGTCGGATTCTCGTCCCGGAACCGGCGGATGATTTTCGGCAGCATGCCGTACAGCGTCGAACCGACGAACCCGACTGAAAGACTCCGCTCGATATTGCCGACGCGCCGCGTCATCGATTCGAGTTCCGCGGTCTGGGCGATCAGTTGGGCGGCGTGCAGGTAGAAGAACTTTCCCGTCTCGGTCAGCTTCAACGGTCGCGAGTTGCGCTCCAGAAGCTGGACGCCGAGTGTCTCTTCGAGTTGCTGGATCGAGCGGCTCAACGGCGGCTGCGCGATATGCAACCGGTCGGCGGCACGCGTGAAGTTGCGCTCTTCGGCCACCGCCACGAAATAACGCAGATGCCGCAATTCCATCTCATACCTCCACGGTATAACCCGATACTCATTCAGTCTTGGACGACGGCCGGATACGTCGATTATTCTGCATTCAGTCGGTGTTTTTCGAGCGGATTATACCTTATCAACATAACGCGCTCGCTAAAAACAGAGGGTTAACCCCGACCGCACACGAGGGTCCGAAGCCGACCACGAATGCGAAACCCACAAAGACGCGCATAGGAGGAGCAACCATGTCCGACACAATCGATCGAGCCCATCAACTGGACGACCTGCTGAGCAATGCCGTGCAGGACGACCGTGAAAACGGCGTGTTCCGCTGCCGGCGCGACATCTTTACGAACGCGGAGTTGTACGAGCTCGAGATGAAGCACATCTTCGAGAGCAACTGGGTCTATCTCGCGCACGAAAGCCAGATTCCGAACAACAACGATTACTACACGACATGGATCGGCCGTCAGCCGATCGTCATCACCCGCGACAAGGCCGGCGAACTGCATGCGGTCATCAACGCCTGCGCGCACAAGGGCGCGATGCTATGCCGTCGCAAGCACGGCAATAAAGGCAGCTTCACCTGCCCGTTTCACGGCTGGACGTTTTCCAATGCCGGCAAGCTGCTCAAGGTGAAGGACGAAAAAACCACCGAGTATCCAGTGCAGTTCAACAAGTCGGGCTCGCACGATCTGCGCAAGGTGGCGCGCTTCCAGAGCTATCAGGGCTTCCTGTTCGGCAGCCTGAATCCGGACGTGATGCCGCTCGAAGATTACCTCGGCGAGACCCGCGTCATCATCGACCAGATCGTGGCGCAAGCACCGAACGGCATCGAAGTGCTGCGCGGCAACTCCTCGTATATCTACGACGGCAACTGGAAGATGCAGATGGAAAACGGCTGCGACGGTTATCACGTCAGCACCGTGCACTGGAACTACGCGGCGACGATGGGCCGGCGCAAGGAAGAGGGCACCAAAGCGGTGGACGCGAACGGCTGGAGCAAGTCCGTCGCCGGCGTGTACGGTTTCGAGCATGGCCACATTCTGCTGTGGACCAACTCGATGAACCCGGAAGTCCGGCCGGTCTACGAACACCGCGATGAAATCGCATCGCGGGTCGGCGAAGACAAGGCGAAGTTCATCGTCAACCAGACCCGCAATCTGTGCCTCTATCCGAACGTCTTCCTGATGGACCAGTTCAGCACGCAGATCCGTGTCGTGCGTCCCATCGGCGTCGACAGGACCGAGGTCAGCATCTTCTGCTTTGCGCCGAAGGGCGAGAGCGCTCAAAGCCGCGCGACCCGCATTCGCCAGTACGAAGACTTCTTCAACGTGACCGGCATGGGCACGAGCGACGACCTCGAAGAGTTCCGCGCATGCCAGTCCGGCTACGCGGGGTCGACGCCGATGTGGAACGACCTCTCGCGTGGCGCGCCGCTGTGGATTCACGGCCCCGACGAGAACGCGAAACGCATGGGCCTGAAGCCGCTCATTTCCGGCGAACGCAGCGAGGACGAAGGCCTGTTCGTGGTCCAGCACGAGTACTGGGTTCAGACGATGCGCGAGGCGCTGCAGAAAGAACACGCGGAGACGACGGTATGAGCTTCGACTACCAGACGATCTGCAACGCGCTGTATCGCGAAGCGCGCTTTCTGGACGACCGCGAATGGGACGAGTGGCTGGCCTGCTACACGGAGGACGTCAGCTACTGGATGCCGGCGTGGGACGACGACGACCGGCTGACGGACGACCCGCATAGCCAGATATCCCTGATGTACTACCCGGACCGCGGCGGTCTGGAAGACCGGGTGTTCCGCATCAAGACCGAACGCAGCGGCGCGTCGATGCCCGAGCCGAGAACGAGTCATAACGTGACCAACGTCGAAGTGCTGGCCGAGCGTGAGAACGAAGTGGATGTTCGCTACAACTTCAACACGCTGAACCACCGCTACAAGGTGACCGATCTGTTTTTCGGCACGATCTACGTCACGTTTCGCCGGGTCGGCGAGCGGTTGCTCATTGCCAATAAAAGAATCGCGTTGAAGAACGACTATATCCGCCAGGTGCTCGACGTCTATCACGTCTGAGGGAAGGGCCGAAGCGGCCGAAGCGGCAGGAACGGGACAGCAAGCAGGAGGCACGATGACCAGCTACAACATCGCATTGAATTTCGAAGACGGCGTCACCCGTTTCGTCGAATGCAAGGCCGGCGAGAAAGTTCTCGACGCGGCTTTTCGCGCAAAGATCAACCTGCCGATGGATTGCTCCGACGGCGTGTGCGGCACCTGCAAGTGCCGCGCGGAAAGCGGCAGTTACGACCTCGGCGACGATTACATCGAAGACGCGCTGAGCGAGGACGAAAAGGACAGCGGTCTCGTTCTGACCTGCCAGATGGTGCCCGCCAGCGACTGCGTGATTGCGGTGCCGGCCTCGTCGGCGGTCTGCAAGACGGAACATAGCAGCTTTACCGCAACCGTCACGCGGGTCGAAGCGCATAACGATGCCGCCGTCGTACTCGAACTCGATGTCGATGCCGGCGCTGCCGCGCCGGTGTTCCTCGCGGGTCAGTACGTCAACATCGACGTGCCGGGCAGCGGGTTGCACCGTTCGTATTCGTTCTCGTCGGCGCCGGGCGAAAAACGGATCAGCTTTCTGATCAAGAAGATTCCCGGTGGCGTCATGAGCACGTGGCTCGAATCCGCGAAACCGGGCGAGACGACGCGATTGACGGGGCCGCTCGGGAGCTTCTATCTGCGCCCCGTCGAGCGTGCGTTGCTGTTTCTCGCGGGCGGCACGGGGCTCGCGCCGTTCCTGTCGATGCTCGAAGTGCTGGTACGCCAGAACGCGCAGCAGAAAGTGCATCTGATCTATGGCGTCACACGCGAGCTCGACCTCGTGCAGGTCGAGGCCATCGAAGCGTATGCCGCGAAGCTGCCGAACTTCACGCATAGCACCGTGGTGGCGGATGCTCAGTCGAATCATCCGCGCAAAGGCTGGGTCACGCAGCATATGCCGCCCGAGGCGCTGAACGATGGCGACGTCGATGTCTATTTGTGCGGACCGCCGCCGATGGTCGATGCCGTACGCAAATATTTCGACGACACCGGTGTCAAGCCCAACAGCTTCCACTACGAAAAATTCACGCCGAACGCCGAGCCGCAAACCGCGTGATCGGACTATGCACGGGCGGTATGGAAGTAGTCGCGATCAGTATTGGACGACGTCGCGAGCAGTCTCGTACGCTGTGACCCATCATTCCATACACAACAATCGATCCGCACGCGCAAGCAGGGAGACATCGTGAACCAGCCTATCAGTATTTCATCGCTCATCGATCGGGAGCCGTTGCGCCCGTATCAATGGGCCATCTTTCTTCTCTGTTTCGCGACGGCGTTATTCGACGGATTCGATACGCAGGCCATCGCGTACACCGGTCCGGCGATCGTCGCGGCGTTCGGTCTTAAAGCCGGCGATCTCGCGCCGATCCTGATTGCCGGCACGCTCGGCATGACTATCGGCGCGATGACCCTCGGCCTCGTCGGTGACCGGGTCGGTCGTCGTCCCGCGCTGCTGGGCGGTGTCGCCGTTTTCAGTATTGCGTCGTTGCTGACCGCTTTTTCCACCAGCACCGTGCAGATTCTGTCGCTGCGTTTTCTGGCCGGCCTCGGCATGGGCGGTTGCACGCCGGTGCTGCTCGCGCTTGCTGCGGAATATGGCTGTGCGCGTCATCGCGGTTCGATCATGACCGGCGTGCTGCTCGGCCTGCCGGCCGGCGCGATGCTGGGTGGCCTGCTCGCCGCGCGCATGATGCCGGCAATCGGCTGGCAGGGCGTGTTCATCGTGGGCGGCGGCGCGCCGTTGCTGTTGCTCGTGGTGCTGTACTTCGCACTGCCGGAATCGTTGCAGTATCTGGTCAATCGTGGCGGCAGTGCGAACGCGTCGCGCGTGCATCGAACCCTGCGCCGCATCCTGAGCGTTCCCCTTGCGGCCGATACGCGTTTCCAGCTACCCGAATCGGCGGCCAGGGCCAGCGTCGCGGCGCTCTTCAAGCATGGCAACGCGCGCAACACCATCGCGATCTGGGCGGTCTATCTGTGCAACTGGGTGGCGTGGTTCATGTTCCTGTCGTGGCTGCCCACCGTGCTGAAAGCGGCAGGCCTGCCCGCAGCGCAGGCGCCGATGGGCACCGTCATCGTGAATGCCGTGTTCATCGTCTGCGCGATCCCGCTGTCCGTCCTGTTGCCGCGTGTGAGCACCCGTAAGCTGCTGATCGTGTTGCTGGGTCTCGGCATTGCGATCTCGATCGGCCTCTCGTATGCAGGCACGTCGTGGGGACTGGTGTTCGTGCTGGCCGGCGCGGCGGGGTTGGGCATCGGCGGGCAACAGATCGCGCTGAACTATCTGGTGGTCGGCGCGTACCCGACGGCCTTGCGTGCCACCGCTACGGGCTGGGCTATCGGCATGGGCCGGGTCGGCGCGATTGCCGGTTCCGCGGTGGGCGGCACGGTGCTCGGCTTCGGCGGTCCCGGCGGCTTCTATCTGGCGCTGGCGGTTCCGCTGGCCGCGGCCTTACTCGCCGTGATGGCAATTCGCATCAACGGCCGCGTGCCCGATGGCACGCTGATCGCCGCGCACTGAGTCTTATCCCTGTTAAAGCCAGTTGGCCGTCGCACGCCAACTGGCTTTCTGTTTCGACATTCACCGTAGCATCGGGAACCGTATGAACACGCAACGATTTGCAGGCAAAGTGATGGTCGTGACCGGCGCCGCTCAAGGCATCGGTCGCGCCGTCGCGCTTCGCGCTGCCGCCGAAGGGGCCAAGGTCGTCTTCGTCGATCGCGCCGACTTCGTCCACGAAGTGGCCGCCGAAGCAGAAGGCGCGGACACCGCTGCCTTCATGGCCGACCTCGAGACGTACGAGGGCGCCGCATCGGCGTTGGCGTTCGCCGCACAACGGTTTGGCGGCATCGACATTCTGATCAACGGGGTGGGCGGCGCCATTCGCATGCGTCCGTACGCCGAGTTCGAACCGGCGCAGATCGATGCGGAAGTGCGCCGCTCGCTGATGCCGACGCTTTACGGCTGCCATGCCGTCCTGCCTCATCTGCTCGAGCGCGGCGGCGGCACCATCGTCAATATTTCGTCGAACGCGACGCGCGGCATCCGGCGCGTGCCTTATTCGGCGGCGAAGGGCGGCATCAACGCGTTGACGCAATCGCTGGCGATGGAATACGCGGAACAGCACATTCGTGTGGTCGCGATCGCAACCGGTGGGACCGAGGCGCCGGCGCGACGCATTCCGCGCAATGCCGCCGGCGACACCGAGCAGGAGAAACAGTGGATGAGCGAAGCAGTCGAGCAGGTGACGCAATCGACCTTCTTCAAGCGCTACGGCAACATCGACGAACAGGTCGGGCCGATTCTCTTTCTGGCTTCGGACGAGGCCAGCTATATCACCGGGTCCGTGCTGCCGGTTGCCGGCGGCGATACGGGTTGAACGAGCGACTGCGTCCCGAAGCCTCAGGCAGGCTCAAGCGGTTTCTTCGCGCAGTTCCCGTTTGAGTTCGAACAGGCGCTGCTCGTAATCGCGAACGCAATGGGACAGACGGTCGGCACGTTGCGCTAACCGCTGGATGGACTCGCGGCACGGGTCCGTCACCGTTCTCGTCAGGTGCTGCAGCCGTCTGAGCGTTGCCTGTTGCAGCGCGTTATACAGCTTCTCGTCACTGAGATTGCCTTGCTGGATCAGGTCGCCGATGTCGAGCGGTTCGGCATCGGGCAGCAAATCGGACAGGTCGATTACGTAGCCGCCGAGCGTTGCACGGGCTTCCTGAATGAAACGCGCGCTGACTGCTTGGGAATAGCGTTCGATGAGCGACACCCAATCCCGCTCGGCCGCATATTCTTCGATCAGTCCCGGCAGCGTGGGCACGACGTGACGCCAAACCGATTGCGTAATCTGCTTCTCGTCGTCATCGAGTTCGAGCCTCGCGTTATCCAAAGACGTCTGCAAGGCCGTCAGAAGAGGCAGCAACCGAGCCACGAGCCAGCCTGCCACGTTCTCTTCCATATGATGCAGGCGGATCTCGGCCTGCTTGCGCGCCTTATAGGCGAGAGTCGGTTCCGCACTTGCAAGCAGACTGGCAAATAGCCGCTCGAAGCCGGCGTCGGCCATCGCGGTCGGCGTGACACCTTCCGCTCGTGCAGTGTGAGAAGAAACGGAGAGCGGCGCTCGGAGCAGCGCCACGTCGACGCCCATCATGTGAAGCTTTTCTCGCGCCCGAGTCTCGACGTCGGCTTCCTGCATCGCGCGATTCCGGGCGCTCTTGTTGCATAGACGCTTGCAGATTTCGCCGTCGATTTCATCCTCGTCGTAGAAGTCGCTGCGCGTAATGACCGGCAGCAGCGGCTTGTTACGGCGCAATTCGCGGCTGAGCTGCTCGAGTTCCTGCACCTGTCCGGGCGACGCCGAACTCGTGAGCCACAGCAGTGCGTCCGCGCTTTCGGTAAAGCGCTGCGTCAGGGCCGCGTTCTCGCGTGTGACGGAGTGCAGGCCGGGCGTGTCGAGCAGCACCAGATTGTCGCCGAGACGCACGCCTTGCAGGCGCGCCGTGGTTTCGGTCGCGCCTTCGTCGAGGCGCTGTGCGGTCTCGACAATACGGCCGCCGCTCACATGAAAATAGTGGGCCGGCTTGCCGTGTGCAGCAAAGCGGTCCGCCAGAAAATTACAGAACGAGCTCTTGCCCGAGTTGAATTTGCCGAACACCAGCAGCACGACCTGGTCATGGAACGTATCGGCCAGCGTATGCGCCGGCAGCAGTTCTTCCCACTGTTGCGACCAGGTGCGCAGGCTGTCCTGCAGCAGCGTATCGATCGCATCGGCCTCGCGAGCCGGCTTCGTCTCTTTGGCGAATCCCGTGTGGGCCAAACGGCGGCTGTGCAGATCCGTGCTTAATCCGGTCAGCCAGGCGTCGAGCGAGCGCAAGCTCTCGTCGACATCCTGCGTGCCGGCTTCGAGCGCGTCGAGGCGCCCGATAAAGCGCTGCTCGTTCGTCATGCTGCCTGTGGGTTCGCTATTCATACGTCGAGGCCGAATGCCCGCAATGCGAGCGACGCGTCGGTCGACTGCGCGAGTGAGCGTTGCGTCTCGTCGATTTGCGCGGCCAGCTTCCTGCGATCCGCGGAGAGTTCGAAATAGCGCGTGAAGTCCTGTTGCATGCGTTGCCGGCCCGTCGGCTCGCAAAAAATCCTGCGCAGATCCCGACGCAGTTTGACCGAGATGCCCATTACAGCGACCATCACGGAGTTCAGGCTGTTCGAGGCGACCTGCTGTTCCTGGGGCAGCGCAGTCACGCCATGCCCGATCAGCACGGCGTCGATCTCCATGCAGGCACGCGAGTACGCATTCTGCATCCGGTTGCGTTCCAGTTTGCCCGCCGTGATGCCGTAGACGTCCTTGGCGCTGTCGGGAACGGACGCATGGTCTTCGCCGAGGTCGTTCAACAACGCTTCGATCGTCGCGCTGACTTTACCGATCACCGCTTCGAGGCTCGCGTCGAAATGGCGACGCTCGCGTTGCTGCCGCTCGCGCAGCGCGTCGAGCGATGCCGCGCGTTCTGTCGACAGTAACGAGAGTTCGTGATGAATGTCACGCAGATGCAGTGCGCGTTCGTGCCGGCGTGCCTGCGCTACGCCGCCGAGCGCTTCGCGCAGCGTCGCGCGCAACGCAGGAATACCGCTCTTTTGCAGAAGAAGCTGCTTGCCGTCGTCGATGCCCTTACGGTTGCGCGCGGAAGAGGTGACATGCAAAGGCACGTCGCGTAACTGCGCGTGCAGCGCGTCGCGTACGTGTTGAAGCTCGCTCTCGTCGGGTAACTGATCGACTTGCGACAGCACGAAAAAGGTCCTGCGCTGCGTCCTGCTGTCGTCCTCGCACAGCCGAGCGAAAAACGTGCGTTCGTTCGCGTCCAGTTCGCCTTCTCTGGCGGAATGCACGAACAGCCGCAGATCGGCCTCGAGCCAGGCAGCGCGCGCGGCATGACGGTCGTCTTCGGTGCCGACATCCGCATCGAGACCGGGCGCGTCGAGCCAGCGCACGCCATCGTGCTGGCTATCGGACAGGCTCACCGTTTCGCGCCGGTCGGCCACGGCGAACCGGTCTTGGCCAATCAGCTCGTTTAGTAGACGACTTTTGCCGTGGTTGTATTTGCCGATGACCGTGACGGTCGGCGCTGCATCCTGAGCCAGAATTTGCAGACGCAGCAGATCGTCCGTCCGGTCCGGCAGGACGGCCACGATGGCATCGGCCGCCTGCTTACGCGTTTCGCCAGACAAGCATGGCCTCCGGTTCGAGTATTTTTCTAGATGGCTTTTAAACGATCACGCCGTCGCAGCGGCGCGCAACCGGTTGACCAGCTGATTATCCTTGCCGCCCACGAGCCCGCTCAACGTCACGTTGAACTCGATCGACTTGTACGCGTCGTCTTTCAGACCCAACGCCGCGCCGCCTGTCTTTTCGACGACTTTCGGAATCAGTTCTTCGCGCGTGGCGTAGGCGAAGTCGTCCCAGATCAGCGGATCGCCTTCGATGTTGAACTGTGTGGTCAGCTTGCGATGGCCGTCGGCGCTGGTGAAGATATGCACGTGGGCCGGACGGTTACCGTGGCGCGCCAGCACGTTCAGCAATTGCTGCGTCGACCCGTGCGGCGGGCATCCGTAACCCACTGGCATGAGCGTGCGGAATTCGTACTTGCCGTCCGCGCCGGTTCTGACCGCACCGCGCAGATTGAAATCGCTTTGTGCGCCCGTCGGGTCGAAATGCGAGTAAAAGCCCTTCGAATTGGCGTGCCAGCATTCGACCACTGCGCCTTCGAGCGGCTGTCCATCAGGACCTGTGACCGTGCCGTGAATCACGAGCGGACCTGCGTCGGCATCCGGGTCGACATCGAGCTTCGCCATGCCGTCACGCACCGGCGCGCCTGCGTAATACAGCGGTCCTTCGATCGTTCTCGGGGTGGCGCCGGTAATGCCGGCTTCCTTGTCTTCGGCGTCCATGCGGATGTCGAGATACTTCTCGAGGCCGAGCCCGGCCGCGAGCAGCGCGGCTTCACCGTCCTGACCGAGTTTGTTCAGATAGTTGATGCCGAGCCAGACTTCGTCCGGCGTAATGTCCAGCTCGTCGATGGCTTTGAAGAGGTCGCTCAGCAGACGGTGGCAGACCTGCTTCATGCGGGGATTGCCTTCGTCGGAGTTAAGGTTGACGGCGGCCGCCAGCAGTTGCTGGACTTCCTTGCTATCGAATACGTTGACGCTCATGATTTTCGTCTCCTTGTGGTTGTGGGGTCGGTAACAGCGCAGCTTACGATTCGTCGTCGCGAATCGACGACGGGTGGCGGCACAGCGGCGTCACCGCAATTTTCATGTACGGGAAGAGCGGCAGGCCGATCAGAATCTCGTGCAGTTCGGCGTTGCTCGCCACGTCGAAGATGCTGTAGTTCGCATACTCGCCGGCGATGCGCCAGATATGCGGCCACTTGCCGCTACGCTGCAGTTCCTGCGAGTAAGCCTTTTCGCGCAGCTTGATTTCATTCGCGACGTCGGCGGGCATGTCGACGGGAATGTTCACGTCCATTCGTACGTGGTAAAGCATGGAAAGTGTCCTTTTTTGTGGGGTGTTCTGCTAGCGGGTGGCTTTGAACATGCCTTCGCGGGTGAACCGCTTGAGCTTCTCTTCATCGAGTTCGATGCCGAGTCCCGGGCCGTTCGGCACGCTCAACTCGAAGTCGCTGTAATCGAGCGGCTTCGTCAAAATGTCTTCGGTAATCAGCAGCGGGCCGAACAACTCCGTGCCCCATTGCAGGTTCGGAAAAGTGGCGAACAGATGCGCCGACGCCACCGTGCTGAATGCGCCTTCGAGCATCGTCCCACCGTATAGCTCGATGCCGGCCGCGTCGGCTATCGCGGCAACGCGCTGCGCCGCAAACAGGCCGCCGCTTTGCTCGATCTTGATGGCGAATACATCGGCGCCGCCGTGCTTCGCAATCTCGAACGCGCTCTCCGGGCCTTGCAGAATTTCGTCGGCCATCAACGCAACCGGAAAGCGGCGCATCAGACGGCCCATGGCAGCGGCGGACGCGACCGGTTGTTCGACCAGATCGCAGCCGGCCTCGGCCAGCGCGGGAATGGCCCACGCGGCCTGGGTTTCGCTCCAGGCCATATTCACGTCGACGCGCACGGCGGCGCGCTCGCCGACGGCTTTCTTGATGTCGGCGACGTGTTTGATGTCGGTCTTGAGTTCCTTCGCGCCGATCTTCAGTTTGAAGATCTTGTGCCGGCGCGCTTCGAGCATTTTCTCCGCTTCGGCGATGTCTTTCGCGGTGTCGCCCGAGGCGAGCGTCCACGCCACCGGCAGGCGATCGCGCCGGCGGCCGCCGAGCAGTTCGCTCACCGGTACGCCCAGGCGTTTGCCGTGGGCGTCGAGCAGCGCGGTTTCCACGGCGCTGCGGGAGAAATGATTGACCTTGATGAGCTTGCCGAGGTGCGCCATCAACGCCTGAATGCGGGTGGCGTCCTGGCCGATCATGGCGGGGGCGAAGTAGCCGTCGATGGCCAGCTTCATCGACTCGGGCGCTTCGGGACCGTAGGCCATGCCCGCGATCGTGGTGCCTTCGCCGATGCCGACGACGCCGTCGCTGCAATATACCTTTACGAGCATCAGGGTTTGCCCGTACATGGTCGCGACCGACAGCTTGTGCGGGCGGATTGTCGGCAAATCGACCAGGCGGGTTTCGATGCGATCTATGGTCGGTGCGGTCATGGCGAAAGCGTAGTGAGGTTCGTGGGGTGAATTTATAACCCCGCACCGTGCTCGCGTCCAATACCTGATTCGACCGTTTCCATACTCTCAGGGCATGGAAGAAAAAGGTGATTCGGCGCTCTCATCACGCCTTGCCGAACCGCATTCGCCGCTTACTTCGCGTCTGCTTTGGCCTTGGCGTCCGCGGCCGCGAACATCGCCGAGCCGATGACGGACTCACCGTCCTGGTTCAGGGCCTCGGCCGGTCCCCGAATATCGCGCACGTCCTTGTTCTGACTCAGCTTGAATTTGCCGACCAGCCGCGTGATGTCGATCTCGACGCCGACGATGGCCTTCATCAGCGTATCGACGAAATCCGGCGCGCTGTCCGACATTTTCCACGGTTTGGGTTGCGAGGCTTCATGCTTGCGGGTGAGGCGAGCGACGACGCCGCGCACATAGCGTTCGTCGTCGCGTATCGTCACGCGGCCATGAGCATGGACCACCTGATAATTCCAGGTCGGCACCTGCCTGTGCAATTCGTGCTTGCTGGGGTACCAGTTGGGCGAGATGTACGCATCGCCCGCACGGAACACGACGAGCACTTCGTCGCCGTTCGAGAGTTCCTGCCACACCGGATTGGCACGCGCGACGTGCGCGCTCAACTGGCCGAGCGGTCCTTGCGCCGGGTGCAATTCGAAGGGAATGTGATTGGCGTCGAGGCCGTTCGGCCCGTGCGTCACGAGCGTACCGAACGGATTGGCGGTGATCAGCTCGTGCAGCACCTCGGTGCGTTTTTCTTCGAACTGGCTGGGAACGTACATGGGGGCTCCGCTTTTTGTAGGAAAGGGCGGCACGATCGCCACGGTCGGCGAATCGGCGCCATCACAGGCAGGCCATTGTGGCGTCCAACTGGTTTATGTTGTAGAACCAGTTTTAATCTTTTTCATTGGACCAGAAACGATGCCGCGCAAACCCGGCAGTATGGAAATTCCGTCGCTGGGCGCGCTGGACCGGGCCGCCGGTCAGCTCGGGCGTCAACTCGCGCAACTGCTGCGCGACGCGATCCGGCGCGGCGATCTCAAACCGGATGAGGTGCTGCCGTCCACCCGTGCGCTGGCGGTGTCGCTGCGCGTGGCCCGCGGAACCGTCATCGAGGCATTCGAGCAACTGGTCGCCGAAGGTTTTCTCGAATCGCAACCGGGAGCCGATACGCGCGTCGCGCATGCGCTGTCGTCTCCGGTTTCATCGGCCGCGGCGTCCGGACAGCCGCTTGCGCCAAACGTCGCCGGGCCTATTCCCGAGCGTGCGCAAATGTTTACGCAGGTGGCGCGTCAGTTCAAGGAAGTGCCGCAGGTCCCATTCGCCGTCTCGGTCCCGAACGGCCCGGCCGCGCCCGACGATGCCTGGCGCCGGCTCGGCAACCGTCTGCGTGCGCGTGGCGCGGGCGCGCCCACCGGCTATGGCGATCCGCAAGGCGCGCGGGCCTTGCGCGAAGCCGTGGCCGACTACGTCAGGAAGTCGCGCTCGGTGCGCTGCGACGCGTCGCAGGTCGTCATCACCAGCGGCACGCAGCAGGGCCTTTACCTGACCTGCCAGGTGCTGCTCGACGGCGACGCTTGCGCGTGGGTGGAAGACCCGGCGTATCGCGGCATTACCGCGATCCTCGAAAGCAGCGGCCACCCCGAACGCATGGTGCGCGTGCCGGTCGACGCGGAAGGGCTGAACGTGGACGAAGGCATTCGCCTCGCGCCGCATGCGCGTGCCGCGTTCGTCACGTCGTCGAACCAGTACCCCCTCGGCATGCCGTTGAGCATGGCCAGACGCGAGGCGCTGCTCGCGTGGGCGCGCAGCACGAATGCGTGGGTGATAGAAGACGACTACGACAGCGAACTGCGCTACGCGGGGCATCCGTTTCCCTCGCTCCAGGGACTGAGCCCGGACCGCGTGATCTATCTCGGCACGTTCAGCAAAATCCTCTTTCCGTCGTTGCGGCTCGGCTATGTCATCGCACCGCCCAATCTGGTGGAAGCGTTTTGCGGCGCGCGGGTGCTGATCGACCGCAACCCCGCGAATGCGGACCAGCACGTGCTGGCGGCCTTCATCGCAGGCGGCTATCTGGATCGTCATATCCGGCGCATTCGCGGCGTGTATGCGGAGCGCCGCGCGTGCATCGTCGATGCGATCGGGCGCTGGTTGCCGGGAGAACTCGCGTGGTTGCAACCGAGCGATCAGGGAATGCATCTGTTGCTGTGGTTGGGGCGCGGCGTGGACGATATGCGGGTGGCCGCCCACGCGGCGCAAAGCGGAGTCGTCGTGCGAGCGGTGTCGCCGATGTATGCCGGCAAACGCGGGCCGATGGGTCTGGTACTGGGGCTGGGCGGGTTCAGCGACCACGAGATAGAGGTGGCCACGCGGCTGCTGGGGGAGAGCATTGCGGCGGTGGAACGCCAGAGCCGCGGACCGTAGCGGCTGTAGCGGCTGTAGCGGCTGTAGCGGATGTAGCGGATGTAGCGGATGTAGCGAGTCTAGCGAACGGCTCTCGCCACGTCCTGCAACTTCGTAAAAGCGCGAAACCGCGCTTCATGCAGGGTCGCGATCTCCCCTGCGGCCGGCTCGTAAACCCTGCTGATTCGCGACATCCCGGCCATGGCCGAGCGTACGTCGTCGAAGCACCCGCCTGCCAGTCCGCCCAGCATCGCGGCGCCCAGCAGGACCGGCTCGTCCGCCTGCGTGGCCAATACGGGCTTGCCCGTGGCGTCGGCGAGCAGTTGCCGGACGAGATCGAGCCGGCCGGCCCCGCCGCTGATCATCACCCGCTCGATCGGCGCGCCGGCCAGAGTCTGTGCCTCGATGATCTGGCGAAGGCCGTAACCAATACTGCAGATGCCGGCAATGTAGAGGGCGACCAGACTGTCCAGGCCGGTTTCCATACCCAGACCCGCGATCACCGCCCGTGCGTGCGGGTCGGCTAGCGGAGCACGGTTTCCCAGGAATTCCGGAACGACGTGCAGACCCTGCGCCAGCCAGACCGTCCCCGACAGGCTGTCCGCCGCCTGCGCCGCGAGGCTGGCGAGCAGGCCCGGCAACGGCTGGCCTTCCTGCTCCGCCCGACGCCGCGCATCGACGGACGCGGGGTGCATCGAAAGCAATCGTTCGATTGCCGCGCCGGCCACCGACTGACCGCCTTCGTTGAGCCACGCCAGCGGCACCATCGCGGAAAAATAAGGCCCCCATACGCCGGGCACGAACACCGGACTCCGGGTCGTGGTCATCGTGCACGACGAGGTGCCGAACACGTACGCCAGAGACGACTCGGGCTCACCGACGGCGCCGACGGTCCCTATCCCCCCGGCATGGGCATCGATCACGCCCGCGGCGACCGGCGTTCCGGCCAGCAGACCGAGTTCCATGGCGGCTGCCGGGCTCAGTCCGCTTCCCAGTGGCGTGCCGGGATCGACGACGCGCTGGCCGATGCGCGCAAACGCCTCCTGCGCGAGCACGCCGAGGCCGATGGTCTGGAAGTAACTGTCGTCCCAGCGTCGCTCGTGCGCCAGATAGGTCCACTTGCAGGTGACCGTGCAGGTGGAACGGGATAGATCGCCGGTCGCGCGCCAGGTCAGGAAATCGGTCAGATCGAAGAACTGCCATGCGGCGGCGAAGACGGCCGGCCTGTTCTGGAGAAGCCAGAGCAGCTTGGGGGTTTCCATTTCCGGCGAGATCCTGCCGCCGACATATTTCAATACCTCGTGGCCGGTCGCGTTGATGTGCTCCGCCTGCGCCACGGCCCGATGGTCCATCCAGACGATGATGTCGCGCTCCGGCTGGCCGGAAGGACCTACCGGCAGTGGCCGGCCGCCTTCTCCCAGCACGACGAGGGAGCAGGTCGCATCGAACCCGAGTCCGGCGATCTGCCCGGGCGACACCGCCGCCAGCGCCAGCGCCTCCTTCACCGCGCGGCAGACCGCGTTCCAGATTTCGCCGCTCGACTGCTCGACGATGCCGCCGCTTGCCTGAAACAGGCTGATATCGTGTTTTGCCGAGGCGACCATGCCGCCGGCCGTGTCGAAGATGCCGGCCCGCGCGCTGCCCGTGCCCACGTCTACCCCAACCACAAAAAGAGGGCGCTTTGTCGCGCCGGCGATCGCGTGCTCCGAGGTCATAAGCTCACTGCCTGTTCGTTAGCTGGGGTGGCGAGCGCGCCGTGCCGACGCCTCGTATCCGTTCTACAGATCGACGTTGTTCGGCAGGATCACGAGGTCGCGGATGGTGACGTTGCGCGGCCGCGTCAACATGAACAGCACCGCGTCGGCGACCTCTTTGGGTTGCATGAGGCTGCCCGACGCGAGGGCTTCGTCCATCTTCGCCTTCGGCCAGTCGTCGAGCAGCGCGGTGACCACCGGCCCCGGCGCCACCGCGCCGACGCGCACGCCATGCCTGGCCAGTTGACGCCGGGACGTGTGGACGAAGGCCTGCACGGCGAATTTGGAGGCGGTGTAAATCGGCTCCCACACGACCGGGACGATGCCCGCAATCGAACTCGTGAAGACGATATCGCCCGACTTTTGCGCGACCATGTGCGGCAGCACCGCGTGGACCGACCGGAACGCGGCATTGATGTTCAGGTTCAGCATGCGGTCCCACTCGTCCGGATTGCCGTCGGCGACTTCGCCGCCGACATACGCGCCGGCGTTCGCATGGAAGATGTCGAGGCCTCCGGCCAGCGCGAGGATCTTCGGCAGCATGGCGGAAACCTCGGCCGGCTGCAGCAGGTCCACGACGAGCGGCAGCGCGTTCGGGCCCAGTTCCGCGCACAGTGGCTCGAGCCGGTCCCGTGCACGATCGATCAGCACGACCTTCGCGCCTTCCGCGAGCAGGGTGCGCGCGCATTCGAGGCCGATACCCGACGCCGCGCCCGTGATGGCGGCGACCTTTCCCTTCATGGATTCACTCATCGACGGCTCTCCTGGATGCGGTGAAATTAGGCGCGGCCGTGCGAGACACGGGACTGCCGGGCGAGCGAATCGACGATCACCGCAATCGCGAGCACCGCGCCGGTGATCATGAAACGCAGCGAAGACGACAGGTTGAGCAGGGTCAGCCCGCTGGCGATCGACTGGATCACGATGATGCCCAGTACCGCCGAATACGCACTGCCGCGCCCGCCAAACAGGCTTGTGCCGCCGATCACGGCTGCGGCGATGGCGTTCAGGTTCACGTCCCCGGAGCCGGCCTGCTGGCTTGCCGAGGCGAGCCGGGCCGCGGTCAGGACGCCGCCCAGCGCGGCTAGACTCGCGCACAGCACGAAAGCGCTCATGTAGATGGCGCCGACATCGATGCCGGCCCGCCGGGCGGCCTCGTGATTGCCGCCGACCGCGTTCATCGAGCGGCCCCATCGTGTGCGCCTGAGCGCGTAGTCCATTGCGACGGCGAGGCCGAGAAAGATTCCGAACATGAGGGGAACGCCCCGGCCCTGGTTGAGGTAGGCCACCACGGCCTCCAGAAGCACGGTGAGAGCCGCGGCGCGCACGAGAAGACTGCCCACCGAAGGCGCCGACAGATTGGACGCCCGCCGCCGCGCAGCCGTACGCAGACCGATGACGAGCATCACCGCGCCCGGTAGCAGCGCAACGAGGTACGCGACGACGGCGGGGATGATGATGAGCTGTCCGAGGTTCACCATCGCCGAGCCATAGGGCAGGTTGATGGACCCGGTCGCGCCGAGTACGTACAACTGCATGCCGAGAATCGCGAGCAGTCCGGCCAGCGTCGCGACGAAGCTCGGCATGCCGAGCCGGTTGAGCAGGAACGCGTAGACGGCGCCGACCAGCGCACCGACGACGACCGCGGCGACGATGGCCAGCCACACCGGCCAGCCGTGATTGACCCAGAGCATGCCGACGAGGGCAGACGCGAAGCCGCTCATCGATCCTACCGACAGGTCGATTTGCCCGACCATCAGCACGCAGACGATGCCGAGCGAAATCACGCCGACGGTCGAGCAGTCGAACAGCAGGTTCACCAGGTTGTCGGCGGACAGGAACACCGGGTTGAGACTGGTGAACACGGTCCAGATGATAAGCAGGCCGGCAATCACGGGCAGCGCGCCCAGGTCGCCCGAGCGCACCCGTTCGACGAAGGCGGCGACGGCGCCGCCGACTCCGGTGGCGTGCCTGACGCGGACATCGCTGCGGTCGAGCAGCGTGGACGGCTGCGGCGTGTTTTGCGCTGCATGCGAAACGGCGGGCGTGTCGTCGATCATGATGGCTCCCTGGCACTCTGTTGACCCGGTTCGCTCTGGCGGCGGCCGGCACGACGCGACACGGCGTTCTCGGTAGCGCCGGTGATCGCGGCCACCAGTTCCTGGTTGGACGAGTCGGGATAGAAGACGCCGTTGTTGCGGCCAAGCCGCAATACCACGATGCGGTCCGCCACGGCGCGAACGTCCTCCATGTTGTGGCTGATCATGATGACCGCGTGGCCGCGATCCCGCACCCGCTCGATCAGGTTCAGCACCTCGGCGGTCTGGGCTACGCCGAGCGCGGCGGTCGGCTCGTCGAGCATGATCAGTTTCGGGTCGAGCAGCAGCGAGCGCGCAATCGCCACGGTCTGGCGCTGCCCACCCGACAGCGACGCGACCACGTCGCGCACGCTCGGGATGCGCGCCGACAGTTCGTTCAGAAGGGTCCACGCCCGCACTTCCATTGCGACTTCATCGAGACGCAATGGATTCAGTTCGCGCCCGAGATAGATGTTGGCGACGACGTCCAGGTTTTCGCACAGCGCGAGATCCTGGAACACCGTGGCGATGCCGAGATCGAGCGCCGCGCCCGGATTCGCCAGCGTGACCTCCTTGCCGCTGAACGTGATGGTGCCGGAGCTGGGTTGATGGACCCCGGCCAGCACTTTCACCAGGGTCGATTTCCCGGCGCCGTTGTCGCCCACCAGCGCGACGACTTCGCCGGCACGGACGTCGAGTTCGATGTCCGTGAGGGCGGACACCGCGCCGAAGTGTTTCGAGACGCCGCGCAGGCTGAGCACCAGCTCACCGGGGCTCGACCTTGCCGTGAGTTTGTCGGTCATCTGACGAATACCTCGTGATGATTAGCGGAAGCGGGCGCACGCCGGATACCACCGGCGTCGCGCCGGCTCAGTTCGTGATTCCCAGCTTTTTGCACCCTTCGGCATACCGGTCGGTGCACAGATCCTTCGAGCTCGCGAAGCCTTTGTCGACGACTTCCGCCTTGAGGTTCTTCGCCGTGATGACGGCCGGCTTGAAGAGTTGCGAGGGCGTATTGAAGAGGGTCGTTTCGGCTTTCGGCGTCTGGCCGGACAGGAAGCCGACCGCTACCTTCGCCGCCGCCGCCGCGACGATCTCGCTCGGCTTGAGGATGGTGTTGTACTCGTCGCCGGCGATGATCAACTGCAGCCCGGCGAGCGTCGCGTCGTTGCCGGTCACGGGCGGCACCGGATTGACGCCGGCTGCCTTGAAGGCCGCGACGGCTCCGCCGCCCGTGCCGTCGTTGGCGGCCACGACCCCCACGATCTGCGAGCCGAAACGGGTAATCTGACCGCTCACCCATTGCTGGGCCTTCGGCGGCGCCCAGTCGGGCGTATCGTATTCGGCCAGCGTCTTGTAGCCGCCGGCCTGCAAGCCGGCGTGGATGCCTTTCTTGATCAATCCTGCCGCCGCGTCGGTCGGCGAACCGTTGACCTCGAGCACGCCGCCTTTGGTGGTCGGCACGCCCGAGTCTTTCAGATGCTGGACGAGCGACGCCGCGATGGCTTTGCCGATGCCTTCGTTGTCGAACGATACGTAGTAGTTGGCGGGCGTCGACGGCACGGGCCGGTCGTAAGCAATGACCTTGATCCCCTGGCCCTGCGCCATGTGGACGAGAGACGCGGCGGCCGTCGAGTCCACCGGATCGAGGACGATTACCTTCGCGCCCTGCGCGATCACCGAATTGAATTGCTGCTGCTGGGTCGAGACGTCGGCATTGGCGTTCTGGTAGAGCACCTTGCAGTCCGGGCAGAGCCGGGTCATTTCGGCCTTGAAGCCTGGGAAGTCGTGCTGTTCGTAGCGCGTCGAGGCCTGATCGGGCATCAGGAAAGCGACCGTGCCGCTGGGCGCGGCGAGCGCCGCCGTGGCGCTCATGAGGGTAAGGCCGAACGCGCCGGCGCCGATCAACTGGTGGGAAAGTCGGGTCATCGAGTGTCTCCGTTTTTTAGAAAAATTCCGCGGCCGTGTCGCCGTGGTGAACTGCGGGTCAGGCTTCCAGTTGAACCCCACTGGCGGACGTGGCGGACGTGGCGGACGTGGCAGCGCTGATGTCGGGCGAGCCCGTGGAACTCGCGGTATTGAGTTGCTGATACCCGCGCCATCGCGACGGCGACATCTCTTTTTGCAACAGGAACTGCCGGTTGAAATTCGACAGATTATTGAAGCCGACCTGATAGCAGATATCGGTGACGGTCAGTTCGCCCGACATGAGCAACTGGCACGCGAGATTGATCCGCAACCGGTTCACGTACTGCACGAAGGGCACGCCGGTATGACGGCGGAAATAGCGGGAAAAGGCGCTGGCGCTCTGTCCCGCGAGTTCGGCCAGCTCCGTCTCCCGTAGCTCCTGCGACAGGTTCTTGCCGATATAAGCGAGCACATGATTGATACGGGTCCCGGCATAGCTCGCGGGGTCGGCGCGATAGGCAGCGCTGGTCAGCTTCACGGGATCCACGCTTTGCACGAGCAGTTCGAGCAAAGCGAAAAACAGCGTGATGCGCCGCATGCCTTGCGCGCCCAGCATCTCGCGCATGATCGGTTCGGCTGCCGCGCCGGTTTTCGATGAGAACAGCACTCCGGAGGCAGAAGCTTCGAGCAGGGATGTCATGCGCGCGAGTTCCGGAAAGACCAGGACCGCACGCGCGATGAATCCGGCGTCGAATTGCAGGATCAGGCACCGCTCGTCCACGTGCTCACCCGGCGAGACATGACTGACCCAGTTGTGCGGGAGATTGCTTCCCATCATCACGAGATTGCCGGGCGCGAAGTTGCCGACGTAATCGCCGACGAAGTAGGTGCCCGTGGTCGACGTGACGAGCTGGATTTCGTATTCCGGATGAAAGTGCCAGCGCACCGTGCGGTAGGGATAACCATGCGACCAGACCTTGAACGACTCGTCGCGCGGTACGGCGACCAGTTCGAGATCGGGTTGAACGATATTCGCGCGGCGGGCGTCCAGACGTGCTGCGCGGCAAGATCCGCATGCTCCGCACCGACACGTCGTGGTGCCCAGAATGGTGTGCATCTGTCTACCTCCACCGGATTTTTTATTTGCGTCTCGCAGCGAGCATGGTGCGCTCCGCAGTGAGTGAAAAATAGCCCTGCGGCGGAACTTTCACCACTGAAATTGGAACCGCAAACCGATACTAATTTGCATGCGGGTAAGCCCGTATCGCCTCGAGAGTCAACTTTTGTGCAACGCAGCAGCTTCGTGAGCGGCGTGATGAGCCGACCGGCGCACGCGCTGCGCTCCCAAAACCCTCGCTTCGTTTCCACGCCAGGCACTTCGCGTGGAGCTCGCGCGGACCGGGCGCGCGTTGCTAAGGTGGGATGCGTCGCCAGTAGCGGCAGGCGCGCCCGGACCGGAACATGGGCCGTGCCGCGGCCTGGCAAGCGTCCCGGCGCAACGGCTGGCGCCCAGCGCCCTTATTCCTGGAGATCCAACCTCATGCTCCCGAGCCAGTCCACACCGTCGTCAGCGAGTGCGCTGCCCGACTACCTGCAATGCAGTCACGACGTGGTCTGCGGCCTGATCGAGACGGCTTCGGCGGCGCTGTTCGCCCATTTCCCGAAAGCCGCCGGCGACACGCTCGACGTCGAACTGGTGCTCGACGCGCTGCGGGTGTTCCGCCCGAAGGTCGCCGAAATCGGCATGCTCGACGGCGTGCTGCATATCGTGCACGGCCGCTGGGACGATGCCGCGCACGCGCTGCGCGCGGTGATCGATCTCGCGCCGGACTTCGCCTACGCCAAGGCGATGATGGCCTACTGCCTCGCCTCGCAAGGCGAGTCGGGCTGGCGTCAATGGGCGCACAACGCGCTCGAATCGAATCCGAACGAAGAGACGCTCGCGCTGGTGCGCGCGCTGGAAGCGCGTGAAGACCTGCATCACGCAATGCGCGACTATCGCGGCGGCGAATTCGTGATCCCGGAGTCGTGCCAGGCACTCGCGGACGACGCTCGCGCGGCCGAACAGGCAGCGAGTCCGGCGGCAAACTCGCTGCCGCTGACAGACGTGCAGTACAGCTATCTGCGCGCCTGAACTCAAGAGCTTTAAGCATGGGCCTGAGGGCTTACCTGACGAGCACACTCCAGTCACCGAGCGAGGAACCATCATGAGCGAATCGATTGGCAACGCGAACCCGCTGGTCAGCGCGGCGCTAAACGCGCTGGAGCAGGGCGGCGACGTCGCCGGCGCGGTGCCGCCGGCGGGTGCCGCGGAAAAGTTTCAGGCGCTGATGGATCAGCCGCAACTGAGCCCGCCCGGCGCGCACGCGGGTGGCGACGAAACCCTGTTCACGCAGATGGTCTCGACGCACGACGCCGCCGCGCAGGCCGCAATGGATCACATGACGGAGTTCTCGCAGCAGGCCGGCAACATGGACATCAAACAGGTGATTGCGCAGTCGGCTCAGGCGGCGATGGAAATGTACCAGGTGCAGTTCGACTTTCAGGCGAAGATGAGCGTGGTCTCTTCGTCGAAGTCGTCGGCGGAAACCTTGATGAAGAACCAGTAGCCATGAAGCGGCCTTCATCGCCTCGCGCGGGTCGTGCGCGAACCCTGCGTCGTGTCGCGCTGGTGTTCGCGCTGGCAGGCTGCACGTTGCTGGCGTCGTGCAAGAAGGAGTTGTACGCGAACCTGAGCGAGCAGGACGTCAACGAGATGACCGTCGCGCTGCTGGAGCGCGGCGTGAACGCGGATAAAACCAGCGCGGATGGCGGCAAGACCTACACCCTCGAAGTCGGCGACGGCGACATGGTGCGGGCCATGCAGATTCTCAGCGTCGAGGGTCTGCCGCACAGCCGCTTCGACAACCTCGGCACGCTCTTCAAGAAAGACGGTCTCGTGTCCACGCCGACCGAAGAACGCGTGCGCTTCATCTATGGTCTCTCGCAGGAATTGTCGGGCACGCTGTCGCATATCGACGGCGTGATGTTCGCGCGCGTGCAGATCGTGCTGCCGAACAACGATCCGCTCGCGCAGCAGGTGAAGCCGTCGTCGGCGGCGGTGTTCATCAAATACCGGCCGCAGGCGGATATCGGCGCGCTGGTGCCGCAAATCAAGAACCTCGTGGTGCATAGCGTCGAAGGGCTGTCGTACGACCAGGTCAGCGTCACGGCCGTGGCCGCCGAGCCCGTCGAAATCGCCGCGGCCACTCCGGCCCAACCGTATCCGTGGCGCTGGCTCGCCGTGGGCGGGATTGCGCTGCTAGCCGCGCTAGCCGCCGCTTTTCTGATCTGGCGTCAGACCGTGGAGCGGCGTCTCGCGCCGACCGTCGAGGTGCTGGGCGGTCGCCTGGCGGAGCTATCGGCGGGCGTGTCGTCGCTGCGTCGCAAGCGCGGCTCCTCGGTGTGACCAGAGGCATCCCGTACCGCGCGAGTAAAAGCACAGGAACACGCCCATGAGCACGCTCGCCGATTCGCCGTATCAACGCACCGCGGCCGCGTTGAGCGCATGGCAGCGCAACGTGCGGGGTCTGATGCAATGGGCGCATCCGTCGTGGCTCGCCGCCGCGCTGTCGATCGACGAGCAGGCGGCTGCGCTGCTCGTGCGTGAGCTCGGTCGTCTGGACGAGACGGACGCACGGGCGAACGCGTGCTCGCAGGCCTTGCTGCGGAGCATCGGCGCTTCGCTGCCGACGCTCGATGCCCTCGCGCAACCCGGAGCAGCGCGTCTCGATGCGATGTTGCCCGCCTCGGGTTTGCAGGTGCTGCGCCTGCGCGCATTGCGGTTCAGGCGCGGCGAGATCCGGCGCATCGTCGACAAGCGCACCCGCGCACAGGTCGCGCAATGGGCCGGCATGCCGATGGAGCGTCTGGGCGGCGATCTCGCGAACGAACGCACGGCCGCGCCCGACATCGCGCAGATGGCCGCACGCGTGCCCATTCCACCGGTCGCGATGCTGGCCGGCGAGGCGCTCGCGCTCGAAGGATACGCGCTGCTCAAACGCGACCTGCGCAGCACGCGCTCGCCGTGTCCGTTGTTGCGAATGGCCTTGCCGCGCCACGGCGCGAGCAAACACACCGGCAGCACAGCGCGATCTCACTGGGTCACGGCGATTCCCGCCGATGTCGATCAAGGCGGCACGGCCAGGCTCTTCACCCAGCTTCCCCATCTTTTGCCGGAGTGGGCATGGTTATTTGGCTAAGCAATCCCCGCCAGGCCACTCAGCCGGCCGGCAGCGAACGCGTGCGCTTCGGCGTGCACGGCGACATCCTGCCGCGTGAGACCTTCGGCGCGCTGGTCGACGTCGCGGTGGCCTACGAACAGGCGACGCAGGAAGCCGACGCCGAACTGGCCGCGGCACGTCACGAAGCCGCCGGAATCATCGCGGCCGGTCGCGAAGAAGTCGACGCGCTACTCGCCGAGGCACGCCGCGAGTACGAAACCGCCGCGCAACGCGGCTACGACGAAGGCCTCGCGCAAGGCGTCGCCGACTGGTTAGCGGGCGTCGCGCAGGCGGGCGGCGCGGCGCGCGCGGCGCAACACGACATGCGTGGCCGGATGGCGGAGATCGTCGCGGTCGCCGTCGAACAGATCGTGCGCAGCGAAGGCGGCACGGCGCTATTCGAGCGGGCACTCGCCGCAGTGGATCGGATCGTCGAGGGCTCGACGTATTTGCGCGTCGCCGTGCATCCCGACGATCTGGACGACGCGCGCACCGCCTTCGAAGGACTGGCGAGCCGCTGGCGCGACCTCGGCCGTCCGTTGCCGATGACGGTGGTAGCCGACCGTCGGCTCGCGCCCGGCAGCTGCCTGTGCGAGTCCGATCTCGGTCTGGTCGATGCCAGCGTGTCGACGCAACTGCGCACCATGCGCGCCGCGATCGCGCGCGCGTTGAAGGCGGCGGTGCAGGACGGCGAACCCGACGCGTCGAATGCGACCGACCCATCGCTGCAAGGAGCCGCGTCATGAACGCCGTCGTCACACCGCTTCCCGAACCGGCTTCCGAACCGGACCAGTCTGTTCAAAACCATCGCCCGCTGCAGGGCGCGCATTTCCGGCAACTCACCGACGCGATCGAACGCGAACTGCTCGCCAGCGTGCGCGTGCGGCAGAGCGGCAAGATCATCGAAGTCATCGGCACGCTAATCAAGGTCGCGGGCCTCGACCTGCAACTCGGCGAGTTGTGCGAACTGCGCGCAGCGGACGGCACCTTGCTGCAGCATGGCGAAGTCATCGGCTTCACACGTGACTACGCGCTCGTGTCGCCGTTCGCGCGACTGGCCCAGGTCTCGCGTTCCACCCAGGTCATCGGGCTCGGCCGCCCGCTCTCGGTGAAGGTGGGCGACAAGCTGCTGGGGCGGGTGATCGACAGTCTGGGCGAGCCGATCGACGGCCTCGGGCCTATCGACATCGACACCACGCGACCTATTTTCGCGGACCCGCCGAGTCCGATGACGCGACGCCTGATCGGGCAGTCGATGGCCACCGGCGTGCGCGCGATCGATGCGTTGACCACCATCGCCGAAGGTCAGCGCATGGGAATTTTTGCGCCGGCCGGCGTCGGCAAGAGCACCTTGCTCGGCATGCTGGCGCGCGGCGCACAATGCGATATCAACGTGATCGCGCTGATCGGCGAGCGCGGCCGCGAAGTGCGCGAATTCGTCGAGCTGATACTCGGGCCGCAGGGCATGGCGCGCTCGGTCGTGGTGTGCGCGACGTCGGACCGCTCGTCGATCGAGCGCGCGAAAGCCGCATACGTGGCCACGGCCATCGCCGAACATTTCCGTGACGAAGGCAAACGCGTGCTGCTGATGATGGACTCGCTGACGCGCTTCGCGCGCGCCGGCCGCGAAATCGGTCTGGCCGCGGGCGAGCCGCCCGCGCGGCGCGGCTTCCCGCCGTCGATTTTCGCCGAACTGCCACGCCTGCTCGAACGCGCCGGGATGGGCGAGAAAGGTTCGATTACCGCGCTCTACACCGTGCTTGCCGAAGACGAATCCGGCAGCGATCCGATTGCCGAGGAAGTGCGCGGCGTGCTCGACGGCCACCTGATCCTGTCGCGCGAAATCGCCGCGAAGAACCGCTATCCCGCGATCGACGTGCTAGGCAGCCTGTCGCGCGTGATGCCGCAAGTGGTGAGCCGCGACTACCTCGCGGCGTCGACGCGGTTGCGCGAACTGCTCGCCCAGCATCGCGACGTGGAGATGCTGCTGCAGGTCGGCGAATATCAGGCGGGCTCGAATCCGCTGGCTGACGAAGCGATTGCGAAGATCGACGCGATGACGGCCTTCCTGTCGCAGCCGACCGATCATTACGCTGATCCCGCGGAAACCGCGGCGGCGCTGCTGCAACTGGTGCAGAACGCACCTTCCGGGACTAACCGATGAGTACGCTGGTACGACGTATCGGCGCACTGACCCGTGCGAGCGCGCGGCGCGAGCGGATGGAGCCGGACCTGCGCGCGGCGCTCGCAGCGCGCCGCGAGGAGTGCGCGCAATTGCATGCTCAAGTCGACCAGACCGTCGCACGTCTGAACGAATTGCAGAGCGTGGCCGATCAGCACCGCGCCCGCATCGTCGCAATGATGACCGGCGCGGAGCCGTTCTCGATCGATATCTTCGACGGCTGCCGGCGTTATCTCGAAGTGGTCGAATCGCAATGCGACGAGGCGCGCGCCGAACTCGACACACGTCGCTCCGCGGCGGTCGCGAAAGAAGCCGAAGTCGCCGGCGCAAGGCGGGCGATCGCGTTGAACCGCGGGCGCATCGACGTGTGCCGCAAGCACACGAAACAGCTGCAACAAACGCTCGACCAGGTTGCGCTCGACGCCGAAGACGAAGCCGCCGAAGAACTCGCCAGCGCGCGGCGCAGCTTCGCATGAACGACCTGTTCCTGCTGGTCGGGCCGCGTCTCGTGCAGGATCTGCTGGTGCTGGGCGTCTGTTCGATTCGCCTCTACGTAATCATGACGCTGTTCCCGCCGACCGCCGACGGCGTGCTGCAAGGGCCGCTGCGTAACGGCGTCGCGTTGATGTTCAGCGCCTTCATCGCGATGGCGCAGCCGGAAGGCTTCGCGCAATCGCTGAATGGGACCGTCCTGATGATCACGGGTTTGCGTGAGGCGCTGATCGGCACGGTGCTCGGCTTCGGCGCGGCCACCGTGTTCTGGGTCGCGGAGAGTGCGGGTACATATCTCGACAGTCTGAGCGGCTATAACAACGCGCAGATTACCAATCCGATGCAATCGGAAAAGTCCACCCCGTCGGGCACTTTGTTGAGTCAGCTCGCGATCGTCGCATTCTGGACATTGGGCGGCATGGAGTTTCTATTGCAGGCGCTCTACGACTCGTATCGCTGGTGGCCGGTGGCGTCGTCCAAGCCGATCGATACGGATTTCCTCGAGATGTTCGTGCTGCGCCAGACCGATACGATGATGCAGATGATCGCGAAACTCGCCGCGCCGATGCTGTTCGTGATGGTGCTGATCGACCTCGGTGTGAACCTCGCGTCGAAGTCCGCGCAGAAGCTCGAACTCGGTGCGCTGAGTCAGCCGATCAAGGGCGCGGTCGCCGTGCTGATGCTCGCGTTGCTGGCCGGCATCTTCGTCAACGAGGTGCGGGACCAGCTCGATTTACGTCTGTTCGCTCAACAGATGCATTCGGTTGCAATCGTGCACGGCGCGGCGCAATAACAGCGACGCTTCGTGCGGCCATCCCACACTTCGCGCGAAGCTCGCACGGGTACGGTCGCCGGTTCGCTGCAGATCTTCAACAGTTCTCAAATCCCGCTATTACGTTAGGTTTGTTGATCTTTTTCAACTGCGTGCTCCATTACATTGGCTTCGCTGTGTCGCGTGTCTGGCAACGACGTTTCACTCGAACGTCACACGCCAAAGGTTCGCGCGTGTCTGCTCGTTCGATTCACGGGCCGGCGTGACGCGGACTGACCAACAGGGAGTTCGACATGTTTTCTAGCCTGTATTTTCCGCTGGTTTCCACGCTTGCCTGCGAGAGCGCCCCGCCCGGACATCTGGCGATGCTGCGCGATGGCCGGATTGCCGAAACGGTGTCGTACACCAACCGCTGCGCCGAACAATGCGAAGACGACGAAGCCTTCGGCTGCATGCAGTTGCAGGCCGATCTGCAAACCATGCTCGGCATCGACGTGGATGCGGAAGACTCGTATCGCGAAGCGCAGAAAATGATTCGCCAGTCGCGCCGCGACGTGCGCGCGGCGTCGTGCCGCAACACCGGCTGGCAAGCGTTTTTCCGGCATCGTCTGGGCACCGCGATGGCGTGCTTCATGAGCATCGTCGACGACACGCGTCTCGAAGCGCGTCAGGCGATGGAAGGGCGCTTCGGCGCGTTGTGCGTGCTGCTCGAACTCGGGCAATTGCACGAAGCAGGCGACCTGCTCGACGAACTCGAAGCCATCGTCGATACCTGCGCGCAACCCGGCGAAGCGCCCCTCCAGGATGCCGCCGTCTGGCGCGAACTGGTAGCGACGCTGCGTTACGATCTCGCGACCCAGCAGGAACTGCGTACCGCCGCACAACTCGCCGATCATGTGTACTGGCAGTCGGGCCTCACCGCGCGTCTGAACACGCGGCCGCGCACGGATAGCCGCAACGACCACGCGAGCCAGACCGCGCAACTCGCGGCTCGCGTCGGCTCGCCGCTGTTGCGTGCACGGATCGATTATCTCGACGGTCTGCGACGTCTCGCGGGCGGGCAGCGCGAAGCAGCCGATGCGCTGATCGCGCATCTGAACTGGGCCATCGCCAATAGCCTGTACGCGTACCAGTACGCGGTCAGGCTCGAGATTGCACTGGCGGGTCTCGCGGGTGGCGCAACGCAACTCGCCGAAACCATGCTCGCGCCGCTCGCCGCCGACCGGCGCGTCGCACACGGTCATTGCCAGCTGGAGTACCTGTACTGCCTCGCAAAAACGCGCGCCGCGCAAGGACGCGATCAGGAATCGGTGCAGCTGTATAGCCGTTATGCGCTGGCCGCGATGCAATGTCTGCGCGAAGCGTCCGCCGCGCTGGCGCCGTTCGCGCATCGCGCGAACCGCGTGACCGAGCAGCTCGACGATGTCGGTGCACGCTTGCCCGCGAAGTATCGGCGCGCGTATCGCTACCTGATGGAGAACCTCGAACGCAGCGACCTGTCGGTACGCGAAGTGGCCGCCGAGATCGGCGTGACGGAGCGCGCGTTGCAAAGCGCGTTCAAGAACAGCCTGGGCTCGACGCCTACCGAGATCATCCGGCAGAAACGCATGCAGCGGATTCGCGCAGAGTTGCAGCGCGAATCCGTGCATGGCGAGCCGAGCGTGCTGTGCGCGGCAAGCCGCTGGGGCGTGCAGAACCGCTCGACGCTGGTGAACGGTTACCGGCGTCAGTTCAACGAAGCGCCCTCGGACACGCTCAAGCGCTGAACGCTTCGCCTGCAGACCGCGCGAGCCTGTTGCGGCGCGCGGCCCGATCTCTTTCTCAACCGTTTCCGACAGACCTCACATGAAAGTCATTTCGCGTCGTTACACGTGGCGGCCGCGACTCGTCGCGAGCCTGAAGCTGTGTCTGTGTCTCGTGCTGATCGCCGGAAACGGCGCGCAGCTCGCCATGGCCATGCAGGTGCCGTTCCGTAATTCGATCGTCCATATTGCCGTCGAAGGCAAGGACCTGAAAGACGTCCTGCGCGACTTCGCCGCGAGCCAGGGGATTGCGGCTTCGGTGGCGAACGACGTGCAAGGGACCGTGTCGGGCCGCTTCGACATGGGACCGCAGCGCTTCCTCGATACGCTGGCGTCCACCTTCGGCTTCGTGTGGTTCTACGACGGCAGCGTGCTGGCAATCAGCAGCGCCAACGACATCACGCGGCAGGTCATCCACCTCGACTTCGCCGGCACGCGCGACCTGCGCAGGACGCTCGAACAGATGGGCCTCGACAACCGGCGCTTCCCGGTGGTGTACGACGCTGCACTCGGCGCCGCGCTCGTCACCGGCCCGAGCCAGTATGTCGCGCTGGTCTCGAATCTCGCTGCGCGGCTCGACCAGAATGCGAACCGGCGCGTCGGCACCGAGGTCCGCGTGTTCCGGCTGAAGCACGGCTGGGCCGCCGACCACAACGTCGTGATCGACGGCAAGTCGGTGATGGTGCCGGGCGTGGCGCGCGTGCTCTCGAGCATGTATCACCCGGGCAAGGACGGCTCGGGCGATAACGGCGTGGACGGCGCGGGCAACGTGACGCCCGGCATGCAGCGCCTGTCGCCGATGAACGACGCGGGTGGCGGCACCGGCGGCGGTTCGCCGTTCGCCGGCGGCGATAGCGGCGGCGTGAATCCGCCGCTGCCGTCGTTTTTCGCGCAGGGTGGTGCGCCGCAATTCGCGGGGCAGGGTGCGGGTGGCAGGAACGGTAACAGCGGCTCGCGAGGCGGCAACGACGGCGGCAATTACGCGAGTGGCTCGAACGAGGTCAGCGGCACCGGCGCGATGCCGCAAGGCGCGGGCATGTTGCCGGTCATCAAGGCGGACCCGCGCACCAACTCCGTGTTGATCCGCGATCTGCCCGAACGGGTGGGACGCTACCAGGATCTGATCGATCAACTCGACGTGCGTCGCAAGCTCGTCGAGATCGAAGCGCACATCATCGAGATCGACGACTCGGCGCTCAAGCAGATTGGCGTCGACTGGCGCGCGCATTCGAGTCACGGCGACATCCAGACGGGGACCGGTACGACGTCCGCAAACAGTTACGCGGGCGGCTCGCTGAATCCGACTTTCAGCAGCACCGATTCGAGCGGCAACACGATCATCAATACGACGCCGGCCGGCATCTCGATGACCGCGGTGCTGGGCGATGCGGGACGCTATCTGATGGCGCGGGTCAATGCGCTCGAAGACACGAATCTGGCCAGGATCGACGCGAGCCCGAAGGTCGCGACGCTCGACAACGTCGAGGCGATCATGGACAACAAGAAGAAGTTCTACGTGCGCGTGCAGGGCTATACGTCGGGTGATCTGTACGCGATAGAAACCGGGACGTCGTTGCGCGTGCTGCCGATGGTGGTCGACGAAGACGGCCGGACCCAGATCAAACTGCAGGTGCATGTCGAGGACGGCCAGACCACGTCGGACCAGGTGGACAACATTCCGGTGATCACCACCAGCACGATCAATACGGAAGCGGTCGTGACCCAGGGCGAGAGCTTGCTGATTGCCGGCTATCGCGTGGACAGTTCGTCGAGCGATCAGAGCGGCGTGCCGGTGTTGTCGAAAATCCCGCTGCTCGGCGGCCTGTTCCGTTACCGCGACGATCAGCACAGTCACATGGAACGGCTGGTTTTACTGTCGCCGCATGTGATCGAGTTTTAACGCGCCGGGCTTGACCGCGCTATGGGCGCTGCCGCCGAACCCAAAGTCGGGTCGTGGCAGCGTCCATAGCGCATTCGCCTGTCACGCGAGTCGGCGCGTGCCCGTGTTCTGCGTGAGAAATGCCCAGTTGTCGGGTTCCGGCGACCAGGGTTGCGCACTGCGGGCCGTCGCACTGTTGCCGGCGTGCACCTTGATCTTGTCGTTGGCGGCCGCTCGCCGTGCCGGTGACGCGTCGCGTTGCACGACACGCTCGACGGGTGGCTCGATGCGCTGCTCGTTGCGTGGCTCTATGCGTTGTTCGCCGCGTTGTTCATTACGTTGCTCGATCCGGTAACCATGCGCGTACATCGTGCGCAGCACGATGCCGTGCGCGCCGTCGAGCAGCAGTTTTTTGCGCAGCTTGTAGATGTGCTGCTCGAGCGTGCGTCCGACGATTTCCTCCGAACTGCCCCACACGGTCGCGGCAATCGAGCGGCGCGTCACATAGTTGCCCTGCTGCGAAAACAGCACCCATGCAATCGCGAACTCGCGAGCGGTGAGTTTGATCGGCGCGCCGTTCACATAAGCCGTGCCGTCCGCGCGATGCAGGTGATAGACCCCGGTTTCGATCTCGTCGGCCGCCTGCAGGCAGCCGCCCACCGCGGCGGGATGACTCGCGAAGCGCCGCACTGCGAGGTGGAAGCGCAAGCGCAACTCGCGCGGATCGACCGGCAGCAGCACGATGTCGTCCGCGCCGGCTTCGAGTGCCGCGAGGACCCGGTCACGGGCGCAGAAGTCGCCGATCGCGATCAGCGGTGCGCGCCGGTCGCCATAACACGCACGCCGGGCGAGGACCGGATGGGACGGATCGAAACCCGCCGCCGCATCGAACACGATCGCGCTGAATTCCTCCCGATGCAATGCACGCGCCAGTTCCACTTCTGCGCTATAGCGGGTGCACACCGCGCCTTCGGCTTCGAAACAACTTTCGATCAGTTGAAACAGCGCCGCGTCATGGGTGAAGATTGCAAGTCTCAATGGTTACCTCGCGAAGACATGGCCATTTGGTTGCTCGTTCACTGCTTGCTCACGCAGCAGGACGTCTATGCGTCCCGCGTCCCGGCAAACGAAAGGTAGGGCCTCGTAATCGCTAGGTAAGTAACATTTTGTTAAAGAAAGGCTGAATGGAAATTGCATGATTTGCAAAGCTCGACCGAGCGCTTGCATGCGTGGCGAAGATCGCCGCAAATCCTATGAACTTAGCGGCGATTAGGGCGAATTGAGCGTCCCCGATTGCTGAACAATTGCTCGGCAATAGAGCGAAAAATCTACCGAAACGGTCCGCAAGCCCCATACCACGGGGCTTCCCGAAAAACATTACAGAACAGTAATGAAAAAACTGATTTTATTTGAGAATCGATCAGTCGTTCGGTAGCGGCAGTGCGCTTTCAAGATGGCCGTTGCCGGCCCAAGGGTTGGGCGACGCGTGGCTCGTAGGGATGGTCGATGGGGGTGCGCCGGACAGCAGATTGCCCGCCGGGCTGTAGATCAGATACGTCGCGCTGAACGGCACGAGCAGGGTGCCGCCTTCGCGCGTGCAGAGCGGATTGGGCGGCAGGCCGCCGGTCGTGTCGACACGCTGGATCAGCGAGGTCTGGGCGAAGCTGCCGGTGCCGCTGCGATAGACGCTCGTTACGCCATGAGCGCCACGAGCCCCATTGGCCCCACGCCCCTGTGCTTCGTCGATCCGGTGCCTCGGTACGAGCCGTGCCCATACCAGCGTTCCCGCCGTCACCTGAGCTTCGGCATCGGGTTTGGTAGCGACGTAGCTGTCGTCGTAGGCGACGAAATAGCCGCCGGGCGCGACCGTGCCGACGCTGCGGCGTTGCGCGTCGACCAGCGTCGCGAGATCGCCTTCGCGGCTCCACGACAGCGCTTTGCCGTCACGCCGGCATTCATAAAGACTCTGACCGCGCGCGGTCAAAGCCCGATCGAGATGCTGGTTAGGCCCGGCGCGCAACGTGACGGGAAGGTCGGCATCGGCGGGCGGCAAATAGGGCGTGGTACAGGCGGCCGTGCCGAGCAGCGCGACGCCGAGCGCAAGCAAGCGTGTCGCGTGGGCCGTGCGGTTTGCCGTCAACACCGCGCTGGTAGAACGTGGACGCGTCACCCTCCGGGCGGTGCTCATGCGCTCAGCGCACGGCTCGAACTCAGCGCTTCGCTCACGCGCACGCGCATATCGTCGTGACGGTAGCCGACATGGCTCGCCTCGTCTTCGTGATGCGTGAGGAAGCGGTCGACGATCGCCGTCGCCGTATCGTGGCCGCTCGCCAGCACGGCTTGCGCGTAGCGCTGCCATTCGATGTCGTCGAGCGTGTACAGACACCAGCTCTGCAGCGCCCAGACAATCGGGCTGCCTTCGCCGCGCTCGTCGACCTGACGCAGCGTTTGCGATGCGCCCAGCCAGTTGCCCGACGCTATCTCGAGTCGCGCTTCGCAGATATCGCCGATCGGACCGTTCGGTTGCAACGCGCGCAGCGCTTGCAGCATCTCTTCGAGCTCGGCGCGTGCACCGCTGCGCACGCCCCAGGAAAATATCGTCAGCAGGACGTTCGACACGAGTTGTGGGTTCGACATGGAGGTGCTCCGAAGGCGTGTTGAGCCAGGCGATACGGCAGCGACCCGCGCCGCGCTTTGCAATCCAAGGGGAATCCGTATGCCGCTAACACGCGCTGAACGAATCCGCGCGAATCGGCGCGTCCGACGTTCAATGCACGCGTTGATCGATTCCCTCGATGTGTCGGGATTGTCGGCGAAGCATCGCGCGCGGCGCCGGTCCTGCGCGAAGCATTGAGCGTGCAGGCGAAGCCGGCCGACGTGCAGGCCGCGCTCGCCGGAAGTGTCGCCTGCGACACGCGGCGCGCAGATGGTTTTGTCGCGCGGCGCTTTCGGCTCGCGCAACCTGGCTTCGCATCGATCGACGGCTTTGCGTGACGCCCCTCCTAGTCTGTACGGTGAATTGAGACGCGCTCGTTCAGCGTGGCCGATTCCTTTTCGATCCAACCATGACTCAGCGGGAGCACACATCATGAGCAATGCGATTACGTCCGCGTTCCTGAACTCATCGAGCGGCATTTCGGACTTCGGCTCGTCGGGTACCAGCGGCGCCGAAAGCGGTAACCAGGCGATGGCGAAGGTGCTGCAGGATATCGAGCAGCTGCTGACGGGCGGGCAAGGTACCTCCGGCGGTTCGGGCAGCGGCACGCCAGGCGCGAGCACCGGCGCGGGCAACGGCAGCTCGGGCGGAGTGGGCGGTCTGCAGCAGTTGTTGCAGGATCTGCAGGCGCTGCAACAGGGCGGCGGCTCGGGTTCGGGGACCGGCGTGGGCACCGGCGCGGGCACCGGCGCGGGCACGACGCCCGGTACGGGCGCCGGCAGCTTCGGCAGCGGCGCGACACAAGGCCAGGGTCTGCACGACGTCAAGCTGAACACGAAGGCGGGCGGTGAAGCGCTGCATCTGCAGGAAGACTCGAACGGTACGCTTTATAACGGCAGCGGCAACTCCGTGGGTCAGGTCAATCAGGACGGCTCCGTGTCGCTCAACTCCGGCGCGACGAAGGAGATCCAGCGCCTGGAAACCGGCGGCAAGGGCGGCCTTGCCGGTCTGTTGTCGGGTGTGAAGCCCACGGAAGGCGATGGTGGCAACGCCGACTTCTCGTCGTCGGAAGTGACCGTCAGCGCGGGCGATCTGAATCAGAAAAACGATTTCTGAGTCGGGACCCGAGGGTCGATCGTAGCGATGTTCATCTCCGGAGCCGTGTGCGGCTGAACCGATGCACAGGGTTCCGGATTTGAGTTTGCCCGGGCGGCCGCGCGCAGGCGTGCAGGCTGCCCGATGACTTCCACGAATGCCGTGGGCCGAAAGGAGCGAGCGTGAAAATTGGCAATAAGGACGTGGTGTTTCATCGCGGATTCCTGAAAGCGGCGATCAGGAAGGACAAGGACAGCGAGCCTGCCAATGGCGCGGCGCCGCGTCAGGGAGGCGCCGCGTTGTTGCGGCTCGTGGAGTTGCGCACGGCGCATCGCGAAGGAACGCCGCGTGCGATTGGCGCGAGAACGGAAGGCGCTCGCGACGAGCCTGGCGATGCGGTGAGAGAGGACGCGCCGGCGACGACCGGTCACGAGCGTGCGGTGCACGACGAAGCGAATGGCGCGGAGGGTTCGTCGCGACGCAACGCGCGGCCTCGGGTGGCGCGTCCGCTGGTGACGCCGCGGCATGTCGCAGCCGAAGCGTCGACATCGCGCACGGCTCGCCATGAAACAGTGCGGCAGGAAGTCAGGCAAAACCCGTCGCAGGATGCCGATAGCGACATCGATCAGGCGCTAGTCGACGAGTTGTCGGCCGAAGGTTATGGCGCGCTTTTGCGCAGTCTGGATGAAGTCGATGAGGTTCGCACGGCGCGGACACCGACACCACCACCGCCGCGTCGTAACGAGGTCGCGAGCACGAGTAGCGCGCCGCTCTCGCAGGCGACGCTCACGCCGCCTTCGGAGCAACGGCATCGAGCCGCAACGGAGGCGACTTCGTCGCAACAACGGCCTGTTCAGCAGAGTCAGGTGAGCGCTGAGCAGACTGTGTCGCGCACGGAAACTCCGCTTGCATCCGTAGAGGTGCCGCCGTTTTCCCGGCGCTCGGAGCTGCGCCGGCCGGCGCAGTCCGTGGTGTCGCATAAGCCGGCGCAGAGCACGGCGGCATCGGTGTCGACAGAGTCGGCTGCATCGAACGCGTCGATTGCATCTTCGGTATCGAATGAATCCGTTGCGCCGCCGCCCATTCCGCCGCGCTCGCCATTGCGGCCTCCGGTGCGCAATGCGACGGCCGAGCCGAAGCAAACGACGCCGAGCGAGGCGACAGCCAGCATCGCCGTGCCGCCGTCGTTCGTGCCGCAACGTTCGGAGCGTCGTCGCCCCGTGACGGAGCGACCGCAATCGAGCGGACAGGCGAGCTTGCGTCCGGTTCCGTCGGTTCGGATTACCGAGGCGGATCCGAACGAGGCAAGCGAAACGCCCGTGCATTCGCGGCAGAGTTCGACGGCGACGGCGAATCTCGAAACGATCCGGGAAGAGCCGGCCTCGTCGTCGCTGACCTTAACGGCTGAGACGTCACACTCGCCGGCCACGGTGTCCACGGTGTCCACGGCATCGGCAGAGCAATCGACGGCGGCGTCCCCGGCCGCAAAACAGAAGCAGAAGCAGAAGGCGCCTGCCGCTTCGACGTCGCAACAGACCACGACGCCCAAGACAGCCGAGCCAACGACAACGCCAACGGCAACGGCAACGACAACGACAACGCCAACCACGAAGCTCGAAACGCTGGAACAAAGCACCGTGGCTTCGACGTCGAAGGGCAAGGAGAAGGAGACGCCGCAAGAACCCGCAGCCTCCACGTTGCAACAAACCCCGACACTGAAACCGGCGCGGTCGACCACGGGCGCCGAAACCTCGAATCCCGCTCTCAAACCGTCGACGTCCCAGCCGAACCCGACACCGGGGCCACGACACAGCCAGAACCTCGAAGTCCCGCAACCGACGCATCAACCCACGCATCAATCCACCATCGCGAGCACGTCGGCCAATCCGGCCCGGCCGATTGCTCCGTTGCCGACCGACCTCACGCTGGCGAGCAACTCGTCCATCAGCCAGTTCGAAGTCGGTTCTCACGAACAGCACGAAGCGATCGCCCAACACGCCGGCCTCATCCACCAGTTCTTCAAAAATACCTTCGATCACACGGCGCTCGGCAACACCGCAGGCTGGGCCGCCAATCTGTTCAACGCGACCTTGCGCGAAGGCGGCGTGACCTTCCTCGCCACCGTGCTGCGCGAACTGACCGGCCAGGCCGTCACCAAAGGCCTCGAAAACGCCAGCGAAGAACTGAAGCTCGGCGTGTCGATCACGGTGCTGGTCGGCACGGGCCTGCTGAACGGCGCGGCGATGCTGCGTCAGGGCCGCGACGGCACCGGCAACTGGATCACCCGCACCGCCCAGCTGGCGAATATCGCCGCGCTCTCCACCGCGGGCGCGGTCGCGGGCAAGACCGGCACGCTCGGCGATATCGCGCCGCTGCTCGTCAAAGCCACCGCCTATACGCTCGCGCGCGACGGCATCAACATGTTCGTACGACTCTCGGACAATCGCAGCGAAGACCGCGCACCGATCAACTTCAAGGCGATGGCCACCAACATGGCGGTGTTCGGCGTCAACCAGTTCGTGGTCAACATGCTGCAAGGGCTCGGCGTGTCGTATTCGGGCACCAGCGAATCGGCGCAACACGCGTCGGTGCGTCAGGCGTTCGGCCATATCAGCGCGTTTGCCGCCGCCAACGCGGGCGGTGAAATCACCGATGCGATGCTCTATCCGGCCATGACCGCGTTCTTCGACAAGGTCGGCGAAAGCATCAGCCAGGGCACGCGCGGCACCGTGCGTCAGGGGCTGAGCGGCGTCGCGAATCTACGGCTCGGGGCGAGCATTCACGTGCCGGTGGGTAGCGAACTGATCAACCGGGTGGCCGGTCACGAAGTGGTCGGCGACCTGACGATGGACGACGTCAAGAACAAGGTGAGCGGCGCGATGACCGCGCGTCAGTCGCTCTTCGTGATCCTGTTCTCGCTGCTCGATTCGATGAACAAGGCCGGTCAGAAATTGCCGGCGTCGGGGCATGCGGTCGTGACGAATCTGATCGCCGGCCTGTCGGTCGGGCTGATGCTGTCGAGCTTTCTGTCCTCGTTGTCCCTCTCGCCGAAGCCGGGCGCCGCGAGCACGGCGGGCGACGGTTCCCAGACTGGCCAGACGGGGCAAAGCGCGTTCGATCAGGCCAGCGCGCTGGAAGCCGGGCTCGCCGGGCCACGCATTCAGGAAATCGAAGACGGCGAGTCGGTGGCCAATACACGCCTCTCCGAGTCGCATTCGCAGTCGGGCGGACGCGCATCGCCGCGGCCGAGCCACAGCATCGATCTGCCTTGAGGACGCGGCTTCGTTTTTAATGCAGGAAATCGTGTGCGCGAATTTTGTATTAGGCAAACTTATGGAACGTCATAGGACTGCCTCTTCATGCTCACGACCACCTGCCGGCTTCATACCGTCCACTTCCCGCACCCTCGCTGCAACGGGTACGCAGCGTGAGACGAACCCCGTCGCCCATCGACCTGCGAGCGTTGCAGGCGTTCGTCGCCGTCTGCGAGAACGGCTCGATGACCGGCGCCGCGCGGCAACTCGGCGTGAGCCAAAGCGCGATCAGCCAGTCTATCGCCGCGCTGGAGCGCGACCAGAACCTCACGCTGTTCGACCGGGAGAGCCGCCCGCCGCGTCCTAACGCGGCCGGGCGCGCACTGCTGGAGCTTGCCGGCCCGCTGATCGAACACGCGCAGATGGTCGGCAACCGGATCGGCGATGCGTCGCGGACCGGCAAGATGCCGGTCCGTCTTGGCTGTGTCGACTCGTTCGCGGCCACGGTCGGGCCGGAACTGATCCGCGCAGTATCGAATTCCGAGCGGCAGATTTCGATGTGGTCCGGCCTCACGCCGGGGCTCGGCAAACAGCTGCACGACCGCGAACTGGACATTGCCATCTGCACCCAGACCACGCTGAACGACGCGCGCATCGTCGAAGTGCCGCTGTTTTCCGAGGCCTTCGTGGTCGTGGTGGCGCGCAGCCATCTGCAGGGTCGCCATGAACTCGACTGGCGCACGCTCGCGGCCGAACTGCCGCTGATCCGCTATACCGCGCGCTCCGTGATCGGTCAGCAGATCGAGCGCTTTGCGCTGCATCTGGGCATCAGCAGCCCGCGCCGCTATGAATTCGACGCGACCGATCCGCTGCTGAGTCTGGTCGCGGCCCGCGCGGGTTTCGCGATTTCCACGCCGCTGTGCTTATGGCAGGCGCGCCATTATCTCGACGAGATCGCCGTGATGCCGTTGCCGCCTGGCCGGCTGGGACGGCGCGACTTCTTCCTGCTGCACCGGCAGGGCGAATGGGACCCGTTCGTGCAGGACATCGTGGCACTGACCCGCAGCGTGCTCGAGAAGTCCATCCAGCCATCGCTCGCGCGCGCGTTGCCGGGTTTGCCGGACGATGCATTGGGCTGACATCCTGCGCCAGCCGACCGGGCGAGTTGCCGCAGCCCACGCCGCAGCCCACGCCCCGTCCCGCGCCGGTGCTACCCGGCAGCGGCTGTCGGCTCGGTGACAGTAGTTGTCGAATTTGTGCCGGTTCGGCTGTTTTTGAGTCGTTACATTGCTCTCATCACGTGGTTACCGGACAAGGGAGGCAGCTGTGGAAACGGTAGTTTTCATCTGGACGAATCTCTCGTCGATCGGCGCGATGCTGCTGCAGCACATCGAAATCGTGGCGGTCGCGGTCGGTTGCGCGATCGTTACCGGCGTCGCCCTCGGTATCGCCATTACGCTGAACGAACGCGCCGCGCGCATCGTGCTCTACGTGGCCGCGATGCTGATGACCATTCCCTCCATCGCGCTGTTCGGTCTGATGATTCCGGTACTTTCCCTGATCGGGCAGGGCATCGGATTCCTGCCGGCGGTCATTGCACTGTTCCTCTATGCGCAATTGCCGATCGTGCGCAACACCTACTCGGCCATCCGCAATCTCGACCCGGCGTTACGCGAGGCCGCCAACGGCATGGGCATGACCGCGTGGCAACGGCTGTGCAAGGTCGAAATGCCGATTGCGGTGCCGCTCATCATGGCCGGTATCCGCATGGCGGTTGTGATGAACATCGGCATTGCGGCGATCGCGACTTATATCGGCGCGGGCGGACTGGGCCGGCTGATCAGTCAGGGTATCTCGCAGTCCGATCCGCGTCAGCTGATTGCCGGCGCGCTGATCGTCAGCCTTCTTGCGATTGCCGCCGATCTCGGACTCGCCGCGCTGCAGCGGCGTCTGACGCCGGCCGGCATGCGCGCCCGCAGTCGCCGCGAGTCGCGCGCGGCGTTGCAGGCCGGCCGTCTCGCGGCACTTGCCGCCACCCCTGTAGCGTCGCTGGCGGAGGGCCAATGATCGAGCTTCGACACCTCACGAAACGTTTTGAAGGCCGGGCTACGCAAGCCGTCGTCGACGATGTCGGCATGACGGTTCAAGCGGGCGAACTGTGTGTGCTGCTTGGCCCCTCGGGCTGCGGCAAGACCACCACGCTGAAAATGATCAACCGGCTGATCCAGCCGACGCACGGTCAGATCCTGATCGGCGGCGAGGACACCGCGCAGTTCGACGTCGTCGAATTGCGTCGTCGAATCGGCTACGCGATCCAGCAGGTCGGTTTGTTCCCGAACATGACGGTCGCCCAGAACATCGCGCTGGTTCCGCAGATGCTCGGCTGGGACAAAACGCGCATCGACAGGCGCATCGCGCAGTTGCTGGAGATGGTCTCGCTCGACCCGGCGGTCTATGCGCGCTGTTATCCGCGCGACCTGTCGGGCGGCCAGCAACAACGCGTCGGCGTTGCGCGGGCGTTGGCAGCGGACCCGCCGGTCATGTTGATGGACGAGCCCTTCGGGGCGATCGACCCGATCAACCGGACGACGATCCAGGACGAGTTCCGCAAGATCCAGCAAGGTCTGGGCAAGACCGTGATGTTCGTGAGCCACGATATCGACGAAGCCATGAAAATGGCCGACAAGGTGGCGATTTTCCGGCACGGCAAGCTCGAGCAGTTCGCGAGTCCGGACGAGATGCTGGCGCGTCCGGCCAGCGCGTTCGTGGCCGATTTCGTCGGCGCGGATCGTGCGTTGAAACGGTTGCGGCTGCTGCAGGCGCACGATGCCGCCCTGGCCGGCGCACGCGTTGCGCGGCTCGGCTTCCCGGCGGCGGATGCGCGTGCGCTACTGAATCATCATCCGGCGGATGCCGTCGTGGTGGTCGACGAACACGACGTGCCGCTCGGTTTTCTGGACGGTGCACGGCTCGCGCAAGCCGGCGCGCGGGTCGAACCCGCCTTTCTGCAGGCGCTCACGGTCACCGTCAACGCGCGTGACGACCTGCGTTCGGTGATGTCCATCATGTTGTCGCATGGCGCCGCGTGGCTCGCCGCCGTCGACGACGACGGGCGCTTCATCGGCTATGTCACCTATGAACGGATCGCGGAACTGGCCCGCGCGGCGTGTGCGTCCGGCGATGCCCTGCCGGGCGGTGCGCATGGCGGCCTGCGGGCGACGAGCGGCGCGGACGCAGCGAGCGTGCGCACGAGCGCGGCTGGCAGCGATGCGGCGCCGGCGCTCGCCGCGGGAGGCGGGCGATGAGCCGCGCGCGCATCGAGGGCGATGCGCTTCGCCATGGCACGAGCCGCGGGTTCGTCGCGAAGATGCTCGCCAGCATGACGATGTGCGCGAGCCTCCCCGCGTATGCGGACAACTGGCTGGGCGGCTTCGCCCAATACCGCAGCGACATCGTCTACCAGTCCGTGCAGCAGATGCTGATGGTCGCGTTGGCGGGACTCGCGGCCATCGTGGTGGCGGTCCCGGCGGGCGTCTGGCTGAGCCGCCCGCATTCCGGTCGCGCCGCTCACCTCGTCATGCTCGCGCTGAACGTCGGCCAGGCTGTGCCGAAACTCGCGCTGCTCGCGCTGGCGATGAGCCTGCTCGGCATCGGCGCGAAGCCCGCGATTTTCGCACTGTGGCTGGCCACGCTGCTGCCCATTGCGATGAACACCTTCGAAGGCATTCGTGCGGTTCCGCCCGCGCTGATCGAGGCGGCCACGGGCATCGGCATGACACAGCGGCAGATTCTGTTTCGCGTCGAGCTGCCCAACGCGATGTTCGTGATTTTTGCGGGGCTGCGCACCGCGCTGGCGATTACCGTCGGGACTGCGCCGCTCGCTTTTCTGGTGGGCGGCGGCGGTCTCGGCGAGTTGATCTTCACGGGCATCGATCTGAACGATTTCACGATGCTGCTGGCCGGTGCGATTCCGACTGCGTTGCTGGCGGTGGCCACCGACCTGTTCGTCGCTCAGCTTCAGCAACGTCTCGTACCACGCGGCGTCAACCCGACCCGCTGATCCGGTTTTCCTTCCTGTCGTTCTCTTTTTTCTGGACTCCACATGCACAACAGGCTGTTGTCTCGCATCGTCGCGCTCGCAGGCGCTCTGTTTTTCACCACGGCAGGCGTGAGTTCCTCAGCCGGCGCAGCGACCGTGACCGTCGGCGGCAAGAATTTCACCGAGCAAGTGCTGCTCGCGCAAATGACCACCACGCTGCTGCAGGCGAAGGGTTTCACGGTCGTCAAGAAAGACGGGATGGGTAGCACGGTGCTGCGTCAGGCGCAGGAAAACGGTCAGGTGGACGTGTATTGGGAATACACCGGCACCTCGCTCATCACCTACAACAAGGTGACCGACAAGCTGGATGCCCAACAGACGTATCAACGCGTGAAGGAACTCGACGCGAAGAAGGGCCTTGTCTGGCTCGATCCATCGAAAGCCAACGACACCTATGGATTCGCGATGAACCGCGACGTCGCCACCAGACTCGGTATTGCGACGATGAGCGACCTCGCGAAGGTGCTGAAGAGCGGCAAGGAATTGACGTTCGCCTGCAATTCCGAATTCTATGCGCGGCCGGACGGACTCAAGCCCGTTCAGGAAGCGTACGGTTTCACGTTCTCGCAGTCCGAAGTCAAGCGGATGGATTCGGGCCTGACGTATCAGGCGCTGAAAGACCGTCAGGTCGACACGGCGCTCGTCTTTACCACCGACGGCCGTATTCCGGCTTTCAACTTCATCGTGCTGCGCGACGACAAGGGTTTCTTCCCGGCCTACGCGCTCACGCCGGTGATCCGTCAGGCGACGCTCGATGCCAATCCGACACTCGGGCCGATCCTGAACGGCCTGTCGGCGAAGCTGGACGATGCGACCATGGCGAAGCTGAACGCCGAAGTCGACGTGCAGAAGAAGTCGCTGGAAGACGTGTCGACCGCATTCCTGAAATCGGCCGGCCTGATCTAGGAACGCGCGATGACACAGTTGCTGGTCGCGGCGGCCCAGATCGAGACGGTACCGGGCGATCTCGACGCGAACCTCCGCACGCACCTGCGGCACATCGGCCGCGCGCTCGAACGCAAGGTGCGCTTCCTGGTGTTTCCCGAGTTGTCGCTCGTCGGGCACGCGGCGGGCCGCGACGCACTGCGTCTCGCGCTGCCGCGCGATGCCGAGGTGCTGCGCCGTCTCGCCGACGCGTGCGCTGCGCTGGTGGCGGTGGTCGGTTTCATCGAGGAAGCGCCGGGCGCGCAGTTCTTCAACAGCGTCGCGACCTTGCACGCGGGGCGCGTGCTGAGCGTGCACCGCAAGGTCGCGCTGGCCACGTACGGCGAACTCGACGACGGCAAGTTCTACGGGCATGGCGAGCGGATCGACCAGTTCGCATTGCCGGGCGACGCGCGCTGGCAAGTCGCCACGCCGATCTGCGCGGACTGGTGGAATCCGTCGCTCGTGCACCGGCTGGCGAGCGACGGCGCGACGCTGTGCGCGGCGCCGGTGAGTTCGGCAATCGAAGCGGTGGGCGGCGAGTTCGACAACCCGCGCGGCTGGGATGTCGCGTTGCGGTTCTACTCGCTCGTCTACGGCATGCCGATCGTGTTCGCCAACCGGATCGGCGCGGAAGGCGGTTTGCGTTTCTGGGGCGGCTCGCGAATCCTCGGGCCGCGCGGCGACGTGCTCGCGCAGAGCGAAGCCGAGCGCGACGAACTGGTGGTGGCACCGCTTGATTACGACGCGGTGCGCGCCGCGCGGTTCGCGCTGCCGACCGTTCGGGACGCGCGCGCGCTGAAACCGCTGCATGGCGAGATCGTGTCGGATATGTGATCGGGTTGGTCGGCTTCCTGCCGTCGCGGGTTTTATCCGTGACACACAATCGTTGCCAATGCAGTTTCATCTGACGAAGACATGGCGTGGGGAGAACGACGATGATCGACGCAACGCAGGTGCGCGCGCTACTCGCGGCGCGGCGCGATAACCATTCGCTGCCGCAACCTTTTTACACCGACGAAGCGTTCCACCGGTTCGACATCGATGCGGTGTTCTACAACGAGTGGCTGTTCGCCTGCAATAGCTGCGAACTGCGCACGCCAGGCGACTATCTGACGCTCGAGATCGGAACGTCGTCGGTGGTGGTGGTGCGCGGCCAGGACGGCGAAATTCACGCGTTCTTCAACACGTGCCGCCACCGTGGTTCGCGTATCTGCACGCAGTCCGCCGGTCATGCCCATCGGCTCGTGTGTCCTTATCACCAGTGGGTCTACGATCTCGACGGCACGCTGCTGCACGCCCGCCAGATGCCGGCCGGCTTCGACCGCGACGCGCATGCATTGCGACCCGTGCACGTCGAAATCGTTTGCTCGATGGTGTACATCTGTCTCGCCGATACGCCGCCCGACATCGCACGGTTTCGCGAGACCGTGACGCCATACATCGCACCGCATCAGCCGGCACGGACCAAAGTGGCGTTCGAGATGACACTCATCGAAGACGCCAACTGGAAGCTCGTCATCGAGAACAACCGCGAGTGTTATCACTGCGCGGGCAATCATCCCGAACTGCTGGCGACCCTGGTCGAATTCGCGTTACCCGACGACCCCGAAGGCTCGGCCGATTTCCAGCGGCTGATGGACGACAAGGCGCGCGCGTGGGATCGCTACGGTCTGGCGCATCGTCCCGCCGATGGCGGCAACGAATTCCGCTGTATCCGTTTGCCGTTTCATCGCGGCGCGGTGTCTTTCACCGAGGATGGATCGCCCGCCTGCGGCAAGCTGCTCGGCGATCTGGTCGAGCCCGATCTGGGTTCGGTGCGTATGTTCCGCGTGCCGAACAACTGGAATCACTTTCTCGCCGATCACATCATCCATTTCCGCATTCTGCCGTTGTCGGCGACGCGCACCGCGCTGCGCACCACGTGGCTGGTGCACGAAGACGCGGTCGAAGGCGTCGACTACGACATCGACAAAATGACCGCGGTCTGGCGCGCGACCAACGACCAGGACGCGCGGCTCGCGGCCAACAATCAGTTGGGCGTTGCTTCGATCGGCTATACGCCGGGTCCTTATGCGCCGTCCGAATTCATGTTGCGCAACTTCACGAACTGGTACGCCGACAAGCTGACGGGCTACCTCGATGCGCACGACGACGACCTGGCGCGTGCCCGGCGAACCATCGGCTTGCGGGTGTCGAATGGCTGAGGTGCTGGCGGTGGCCTTTCCCGATATTGCCGACACGCCGCAAACGCGCGTACTCGAATGCATCGAGGTTCGCAGCGAGACGGCCGACGTCAAGACATTCCGCTTTCGCGATACGCATCCCGATGGCGCATTGCGCTTCATCGCAGGGCAGGCCGCATTGCTGTCGCTCGACATCGACGGGGCCCGCGTGGAGAGAACTTTTTCGATCGCGTCGTCGCCGATGCGAAGTGGAGGGCGAGCGAACGCATGCGCGACGCTGGACTTCACCATCAAGGTGAAGCAGGGTAGCCGTGCAGCGCGCTGGCTGCACGACACGCTCGCACCGGGCATGCGGATCGGCGCACGCTATCCGTTGGGGCATTTTCATCTCGATGCGTTGCCGGCCGCGCCGTTGGCGCTGGTGTCGGCGGGTTCCGGCGCGTCGCCGCTAATGGCGATGCTGCGCACGCTCGCGGCGCACGCACCGGACACCGACGTCGTATGGCTGCATGCCGCGCGCAGCGCCGCCGACATTCTGTTCGCCGGCGAACTCGCTGCGCTGCAAGCCGTCATGCCGCGCCTGCAGGCAATCGTGACATTGAGCGCGCCGGCGCCGGGCTGGTTCGGGGTACGCGGCCGCCTGTCGCGGCGCACCGTTTCCGCACTGGTGCCCGACTTCGCGACGCGCGCCGTGTACTGCTGTGGTCCGGCGTCTTTCATGGCCGGGCTCGAACGCATTCATGCGGCGGAAGGCACGCGCCGCGCGCCATTCCATATCGAGCATTTCGGGCCGGCGACGCCTGACGTGACGCCACTCGCCCCGCCTCCTGATGCCGTTTCGTCGGCCGACGTCTGGCACGCCACGCTCGGTGCGCGCCGCTTCGGCGTGCGGGACGGCGAGACCGTGCTGGCGGCGGCGTCGCGCCAGCAGGTGGTGATTCCGTGCGGCTGCGCGAGCGGGATGTGCGGCACCTGCAAGCTGCGTTGCAGATCCGGCGACGTCGTCATGCAGCACGCCGGCGGACTGTCGGCGCAGGACGAAGCCGGCGGCTGGATTCTGGCCTGCTCGAGCCGGCTGCGCTCCGATGTCGAACTGGATTTCTGATTGTTCGTTCGCCTGCTCGTTCATTCACCTTGCCCACTGAACCGACCGCCATGACCGTACCCATGCGTGACCACGCCAGCCTCTTTATCCATTCGCTGAGATTCGACGATTTGCCCGAGCCGGTGGTGCGCGATGCACTGCGCCGGGTGCTGGATCTGCTGGGCGTCGCCGCCGCGGGAAGCGGGACCGCGCTGTCGTCGATCGCGCGCGAGCATGCGCTCGACTGTTTCGGCGCGGGACGCTGGCCGGCCCGCATGCTGTTCGACGGCCGCACGGTCAGTGCCGCCGGCATGGCGTTCGCGGGTGCCACGACCATCGACAGTTTCGATGGCCACGACGGCCATTCGTTGACCAAAGGGCATGTCGGCGTGACCGTGCTGCCGGCGGTGCTGGCGATGGCGCAGGGGGCGGCCGCGTCAGACGGCCGCGAATTCCTCACCCAGATCGTGCTCGGCTACGAGATCGGCACGCGCGCCGGCATCGCCCTGCACGCGACGAGCCGCGAGTATCACACGTCGGGCGCATGGAATGCGCTGGCGGCCGCCGCCATCGCCGCGCGCACGCTGCGGTTCGATCTGGAGACCACGCGTCACACGCTCGGCATCGCGGAATATCACGGCCCACGCTCGGACATGATGCGCTGCATCGACCATCCGACGATGCTAAAGGACGGCTCGGGTTGGGGCGCGCTGGCAGGCATCAGCGCGGCTCTGCTGGCCGCGCGCGGTTTTACGGGCGCCCCGGCGGTGACGGTCGAGCAGCACGCCGAAACGCTCTGGTCGGATCTCGGCGAACGGTGGCTCATTCTCGATCAGTACGTCAAACCGTATCCGGTGTGCCGATGGGCGCATCCGGCGATTGCCGCGGCATTGCGCGTGCGTGAATCGCTGGGCGAGTTCGGGGGGGAGGACGTCGAGACGGTCACGATTCACAGTTTCCACGAAGCGACCCGACTATGGTCCGCATTCCCGCGCAATACCGAAGAAGCGCAATACGGCGTGCTGTTTCCCGTCGCCGCCGCGCTGGCCGACGGCCGCGTGGATGCCGATACGGTGACGGCGCGCGGCTTGAACGACACCCGGCTCGCGGCACTGGTGACGCGCATGAAGCTGGTCGATGCGCCGTCGTTCAGCGCCGCGTTTCCGGCCGAACGCTGGGCCCGTGTCGTCGTGCAGTTGCGCGACGGTCGCAGCGTCGATTCCGGGCCGATGCAGGCGAACGGCAACGCCGACTCGCCGCTCGACGACGACACGCAACGCGCGAAGTTTTACGCGCTGACCGGCGCACGTTTTGGCGAGTCTTTTGCCAGGGCGATCGAAGCGGACGTGCTGGCCCTCGCGAGCCCCGGCCGGTCGCTCGACAGTTTCATGCAGCGGGTGCTGAGCGAGCCCGTCTGAATGCAATGCGGCTTGCACATGAACGTCGCTTCAGCAACCAATCCGGTCGGTTTCGTGACGTCGCGCGCAGCTTGCGCACTTCGATAATCGAGCCATCTCATCCGTGTTCAAAGGAAGCGCTGTGGACCTGAACCCTTCTTCATCCTCTTCTTACGGCTACGACCCGGCGAGTGTGGCGGGTAAGGCGCCGCCGGTCGACGCGCAAACCGATGTGCTGATCGTCGGCGCGGGGCCGGCCGGCGTCGCCTGTGCGCTGGCGATCGCAACGTCGGGGCAGGACGTGAGCGTCACGCTCGTCGATGAGAATCCGGTGCCGCTCGACACGATGGGCGAGGACGTGCCGCTGCATTTCGGCAACCGCATGGGCGCCGCGGTGGCGAACGGCAATGCGATGCTCGAAGCGATGCTCGAAGCCAATCCATTGCTGGTGGACGCACTCGAAGCCGGCGTCGACGTGCGGCTCGGCACGGCGGTATGGGGACTCTTCCCGCAACGCGCCACCACCGCGTGGATGGATGCGCACGTAGCGGGTCTGGCGGATCGCGAGCGTGTCTCGCTCATGCGTTTTCGCCAGGTGGTCGTTGCCGCCGGGCGGCGCGACATGGGGCTCGCGTTCGACGGCTGGCAGCTTCCCGGTGTGATGGGAGTGGGCGCGGCCTGGCGGCTTGCAGTGATGTACGGCGCGCTCGATGCCGCGCGCGCGGTGCTGGTCGGTAGCGATACCGAAGCGTTGCAGGCGGCGCTCGAATTGAGCGCGCGCGGCGTGCGGATCGTCGCTGTCATCGAGCGGCGCGACACCGTGACGGGCGACGCTGCGCTACTCGCGCAACTGGTGCAGCAGGGTGCGCAAGTGATGACGGGCCAGGTCGTGCGACATGCGCACGGCGATCTGCACGGCGTGAAATCGGTGACACTGGCGCCGGCGAGCGCGGCTGAATCCGCAGAGCCTGTCGCGACGTTCGACTGCGATACGGTGCTGCTCGGTATCGCCGCATTGCCGGCGATCGAACTGCTCGAAGCAGCGGGTTGCACGACCGCTTTCGTCGAATCGCGCGGCGGTCATATTGCACGGGTGGATGCCGCGCAACGGACCTCGTTGCCGTTCATGCTGGCCGTGGGCGACTGCGCGGGCGTGTGGTCCGCGAAAAGCCTCGACGCGGACATCGCGCGGCGGGAAGCGGGGATCGCGGCCGCGACCGTGCTGGCCGCGTTGAACGACGGCGCGAGTACAGACGCTGCCGGCCAACACCGCCTTGCCTCGAAGCGCGACTTCGAACCGTCGTCGGCCGCCGAGTGCGGGTCCGGTTCCGGTTCGACACCAGCCGCCGCCTGTCAGCTTGCGCACGATCGCGTCGAATGGGTGCGCGCTTCGGTGTTGCACGCATCGGGCGAGCCTTTCGTCTGCCAGTGCGAAGAGGTGACTGCAGCGGAGATTCTCGGTGTGCGGCCGCCACGCTATCTGGGCTGGACGCCGCAGCCGCCCCGTCATACCCGTGACGTCGCGGCACTCGTCGCCGACGGCGCGCCGAATCCGGACACCATCAAACGTCTGACGCGCGCCTGCATGGGTCCGTGTCAGGGCCGTCGCTGTCGCGAGCAGGTGGCGGCGTTGCTGTCGATCGGCGCGGCGTTGCCGCTCGCGGCGATTCCGCTTGCCACGTTTCGCACGCCGGTGCGTCCGCTTGCATTGAACCGGCTGGCGCAAACCGGCGAGTCCGCGGCGCTCGCCGAGCATTGGGACAGCTGGTTCGGGATGGCGTCGCAATGGGTGCCGTTCTGGCGCGCGCAGCCGGTGTACACCGCTGCGTCGCGCGAAACCGGCGTGCCGGTGGCGAGCGAGTAATCAACCAGGCGACCAGGCGGGTCGGGTGGAACAGCAACGCCGGTTGTCGGGCCTCGACCAGGGCCGACTTCAAGGCCGACTTCAAGGCCGATTTCACGGCCGACTTCACGGCCGACCAGAGGGCCAACTTGAAAGGCTGATCAGGATGCAAACACATACGGATTCATCGACGGGGCGCGATTCGCGTCGCGCGTCGGTCGTGATAGTCGGCGGCGGTGTGACGGGACTTAGCGCGGCGTGGTGGCTCGCGCGCGAAGGCGTCGACGTGCTGGTGCTGGAAGCCGGTCTGATCGGCTGGGGTGCGTCGGGCCGTAATGGCGGCGGTTGTTCGCATCATCACAGTCCGCTGTTTCTCGAAGAGCAGCGGCTCTGGCCGATGATGGACGAACTGCTCGGCTACCCGACCGAATTTCGCGCCAGGCGTATCCGCATCGCGCTGGACGAAAAACAGTTCGTGTTGTACCGCCGCGCGCTCGATAACGGCGCGCACCACGGCCTGCGCTCCGACGTGCTCGACGCGCAGCAGGTCCGTGAGCTCGTGCCGTTCGCCGGCGACAACGTCTACGGTGGGTACTTCTATCATTTCGGCGGCCACGCCAATCCGCATCGCACGTTACAGGCGTATGCATGGGCCATGGAGGATCACGGCGCGCGTCTGCTGCAGCACACGGCCGTGACCGGTTTCGTCAGTAGCGGGGCGCGCGTCACCGGCGTGAACACCACGCAAGGCCGCATCGATTGCGACCACGTGGTCATCGCCGCGGGTCCGCATACCGGCGCACTGGCTGCCCAACTCGGCATCGACGTGCCGCTCGCCATGGCGCGCGCGGAGATGATCGTGACGGAACCTCTCGCGCCGATGCATATCGGCGGCGTGGACGGCAACGGTCTCTATGGGCGCCAAACCTTGCGCGGTAATCTGGCGTATGGCGGCGGACCGCACGAATGGGCGGACCTCGCCGATTTGCCGGCAGTCCGGCCGCATTCCACGCCCTTGCAATGCAGTATCGCCGCACGGCTCGCGGCGCTGTTGCCGAAAGCCGCGCACGCAAAGGTGATTCGCAGCTGGGCCGGTTATATCGAGAACACACCCGATGGCCGGCCCGTCATCGACCGCCCGGCCACACACGACAACGTGACGGTCGCGACGCTGTCGAGCGTCGGCTTCGGGCTGTCGCCCGCGAGCGGTCACGCGATCCGCGATCTGGTGATGGACGGCAAGTGTGGATTCGCCGATCTGTCGACCCTGGCGCTGTCGCGCTTTGCGCGCCTCGAGCCCGACTGGCGCGAGATTCAGGGCTGGTTGCCGTTGCCGGTCGGCCTGCACGTACCCGAAGCCGAAACCGTCTGACGCGAGTGTCAGGAGCGTGGCTGTGCGCTGCGTAGTTCGGTCGGACTAGACCCATACGAGCGGCGAATCCAGCGCGCCAGATGCGAGGGCGAGGCGAAGCCGGTTGCAATCGCGACATCCGCGACCGGCACGTTCGAATAGGCCAGCATTTCGTGCGCGCGTTCGACGCGCAACTGCACGTAATAGCGCGCGGGCGTCATGTTCAGATGCCGCAGGAATACCCGCTCCAGTTGCCGCGAGGTCATGCCGATTGCGGGCCCGATATCGGCGATCCGCACCGGCGTTTCGACATGGGCTCGCATCATCTCGACCGCCCGCCGGATGCCGCGCGGCAGGCTCGCATGATTGTGATCGCGCCAGCCGCGCTGGTCGTCGTCGGTATCGCGAATCCGCTCGTGGTGGAACTGGTTCGCGACCCGCACCGCCAGTTCCGCACCGTGACGCATCGTGATCAGATGCAGCATCATGTCCATCGCCGCAATGCCGCCGGAGCACGTCATGCGGTCACGGTCGATTTCATACAGCTTGCTCGAGCACATCAGATGCGGAAACGCTTCGGTGAAAGCCGGCAGGTTTTCCCAATGGATCGTGCATTGATAACCGTCGAGCAAACCGGCGCGCGCCAGCAGATAGCTGCCGGTCGACAGCGAGCCGATGATCGCGCCGGTCCGCGCCGCGCGCCGCATGCCGGAGAGAATGGTCGGCTCGCGGCTCGGGTCGAGCCGCAAGCCGCCACAGACGAACACGTAATCCGCCGGGCCGAGCAGCTCGTCGAGCTTTCTTGCCTGCAAGGGAATGCCGCTCGACGAACTCACCGGCTCGCCGTCGATGCTGGCGAGACTCCATTCGTATAGCGTCTGGCCGACCAGCCGGTTAGCCGAGCGTAGCGGCTCGATGGCCGACGACAGACTCATCATCGACAGGCCGTCGACCAGCAGAAAAACAAAGCGCTCGGTACGGGGTACGGAAGCGGAAGAGGGGGGCACGGGCATGGTGGATTGGCTTCGACTCGAATGGACAGCCGATTTGCCAATAGGCTGGAGTCGGCGCTGCCATGAGTGTGCCAAATAAAAAATAGCCATGTGGTTGCGGCGCACCACTCGTGGCCGCCCTCCGCCGAAGCTCGCTCACGCCACACCGATTCTCCATTGCCCCGGCGGCACGGTGCCGTTCACCGCGAAGTTGCCGACGATGCGGTCCTTGTACACACGCGGATTGTGCGACGTGATGGTCCGCGCATTGCGCCAGTAGCGGTCGAGCCCTGCGGAGCGCAACGTGGCCGACGCACCGAGCGCATCGAATACGTCGCTGGTGGCGTCGAGTATCAGTTGCGACACGACCGTCTGCGCCTGCCAGATTTCCAGTTCCGCTTCGACGGTGAGCGCGAGCGCATCGTCGCGGCCCGCAGCCCCCGCCGCGCGTTCCAGCGCCTGCGCCGCTTGCGCGACGATGGCGCCGGCGGCATACGCCTGCGCGCGCACGCGGCCCACCACCTGCAGCAACTGCGCGTCGTCGGCGGGCAGCGCGGCGGGTGCGTGGCTATAGCCGCGCTTGCGGGCTGCGACGGCGGCCGCGGCATCGGTTGCCGCAGCGCGGCCGATGCCCGCGAGCGTCGCCAGATGCACCAGCTGATAGAACGCCTCGGAGTAATAGAACGGCGCGGCCTCGCTCGCGATTTCGGCGGGGTCGACGGCAACGTTCGTGAAGCGGCTCGTACCGCTCGCGGTGAGCCGCTGACCCATGCCGTCCCAATCGTCAATCACGTCGACACCGGGCGCGTGGCGGTCGATCGTCACGGCGACCGGCTCGCCCTCGGCATTGCTCGCGCCGACATGAATCCAGTCGGCGTATAGCGAGCCGGTGGTGTAGAACTTGTTGCCGCTCAGCCGCCAGCCGTCGGCTTCCTGCGTGAGTCGCGTCGAGAAGCTTTGCTGCCGCGCTTCGCCACCGGTCTCCGACCAGGCCGCGCCCACGAGGTCGCCCTTCGCGAGTCGGGCGAGCCATACATTGCGTCGCTGCGCCGGGCTCGTCAGGATATGTTCGGTGAAGCCGAAATGCGCGCGCAACGCCTGGGTGAGATTCGAATCGGCTTCCGACAGATGAATCAGGAATTCGAACAGGCCGGCGAGGCTTAGACCCGCGCCGCCGTATTCCTTCGGCACGCGCAACGCAGTGAGTCCGCCTTCACGCAGCCATGCGATCTCTTCGGTAGGCAGGCGTCGTTCGATTTCGCGCTCGACGCTGCCGGCGCGAATGCGTTGCAGGATCGCCGCGGACGCAACGGCGGGCGCCGGGTCCGCTGAGTTGGCCGCGGGCCCATGGCCCCAGGCGTGGCCGACAGTGAAGCCGGCAGGCAGGTTGGTGCGGTCGAAGGGCATGCGTTTTTCCTCGTCAATTCGTCAATTCGTGAATTCGTGATGGGTGTGCGATCCGGCCGGTCAGGCCCGTCAAGCCGCGCGCGGCGCGGCCCACGGCCGGAACCGGCGCGCCGGATGACGATCGGGCAGATGCGGCCCGGCGCGAAACAGCTTGTCGCGCAGCGTGCCTTCGGCGTACTCGCGCTGCATCAGCCCGCGCCGTTGCAGAACCGGCACGACGTGATCGACGAATTCGCTCCACCAGCCGAGCGTGGTCACCGGCACGACGTTGAAGCCGGCCACGCCCGCGGCGGCCCAGCGCTCCACTTCGTCGGCGATCTGCTCGGGGGTGCCGGCGAATTGCGCCGAGACGGTCTTGCGCAACGCATCCGCGAAAGTGACGACGCCTTGCGGCGCCGCATCGATGAAAGCGCGCACGTTGCCGCGCGTGCCGTTCTGTTCGCGCAGTTCGGTCAGCGGCGTGGCCGGGTCGATGGTGGTCAGATCGACCCCGATGCCCCCGCTCCAGAATGCCGCCAAAGCGTCGAGACTGAACGATTCGATAATCTCCGCACGGCGCGCTTTGGCTTCCGCTTCGGTGCTGCCGATCACCGGCGAGAGCATGACGATCGCGCGGATGTCGTCGGCATGACGGCCGGCCAGCACCGCGCGACGCCTGATGTCGGCGATATCGGCGGCGGCCGATTGCGGCGTGCGCGACGGCAGGAACGTGACTTCGGCATGGCGTGCCGCGAAGTCGCGGCCGGCTTCCGACGCGCCGGCCTGAAACAGCACCGGCGTGCGCTGAGGCGAGGTCTGCACGAGATGCGGGCCGGCCACGCGATAGCGCTCGCCGACGTGATCGATTGCATGCAGCCGCTCGGGATCGACCAGCACGCCGCTGGCGGCGTCGGCGCGCAACGCGCCGTCTTCCCAGCTCGCTTCCCACAGCTTGTAGACGACCTCCGTATACTCCTCGCCCCACACGTAGCGCTCATCGTGTGGCGGCAGTTTGTCGAGCCCGTAATTACGCGCGGTATTGTCGAGGTAAGAGGTGACGATATTCCACGCCACGCGTCCTTCGCTCAGATGATCGAGCGTGGAAAACTTGCGCGCGAAGCTGAACGGATGCTCCTGAATCACCGAACTGGTCACGGCGAAGCCGATGTTCTTCGTGGCCGCCGCGAGCGCGGAGACGAGCGCGGCCGGATCGTGCGACGGAAACTGCATGCCGGTGCGCACGGCCTGTTGCCACTGGCCGCTCGAGGTTTCGTAGATACCCGCGACATCCGCGAGAAACACGACGTCGAAGCAACCGCGCTCGGCGGTTTGCGCGAGTTCGATCCACGGCGCGAGCTTGTAGAAGTCGAGTTGATGCTGGCCGATCGGATGACGCCACAAGCCGTGGCTGTGGTGGTTCGGCGTGACGTGCGCGAAGGCGTTGTAGATGAGCGGACGGACCGCGCTGGACGAGGTGCTCATTTGCCGGTTGCCTCCGCAATCTGCTGATGGGTCCACGGCTGCACCGCGGTCTTTTGCCAGGCGCTGTAGGGCACGGCGTCGTCGACCACTTCATGGCCGTCCTGCACGTGGCCTGCAAAGGCCCAGATGTTCTCCTGACGCGGCATGCCCTGCACCGGCGCGACGGCGGTGAAGTCGATCGGATGCAGCAGGTCGTTGGTGAAGTTGCGCTCGTTCGTGACGTGATCGCGGAAGCTGTCCACGGTGACCGTCGGCAGCTTGCGGGCGATCTGCGCGAAGGTCCACACGGCGAGCCAGTCGGTGGTCGTGGTGCCGTCGGTCGGCCCCTTCACCAGGTGGTTCGGATCGTACTTCGCGAGTTGACGCTGATACTCGGCCCAGCTCGGGAAACGTTTGGCGTCTTCGCCTTTTTCGAGCGCCAGCGAGTTCGGGAACGGCGCCTTGCTGAGCGCGGCGATGGTGGCATCCTCGATCACGTTGTTGCTGCTCACGAACGGAATGGTCACGCCTTGCTGCGCGGCGGCTTCGACCAGCAGCGTCTGCTGTTCGGGCGGGTAGAGCATGCCGCCCCAGACGTCCGGGTGCAGCGCCTTGACTTTCGCGATGTACGGCGCGAAGTCGGTGGTGGAGGGCGGCACTTCGACAATCTGCACGTCCGTCACGCCGGCCTGCGCATAACCGAAGCGCGCGGTGTCCTGATAGGTCTTGTTGCCGAGCATCGACACATAGACCGCGCGCTTCGCGCCGAAGCGTTTCGCGCCGAGATAGGTGCCTTGCGCCGCGCCCGCGCCGTTCAGCGCGGTGATGAACGACAGCGGATTGCGCACGTCCGACGGGTCGCTGCCCATCGGGAACCAGGCGGCCATTTTCTTCGCTCGCAGAATCTTGTCGACGCCGTTCGCGCTGCTGCCGCCAATCAAGGTAATCGCGCCTTCGTCGGCGAGGCGCCGCGCGCACGACAGGCTCGCGGCCGGCTGACCTTTGGTGTCGCAAATCTCCACGACGAGCTTGCGCCCGTTAATGCCGCCCTGGTCGTTGACCGCGCGCGCGGCGATCTGCGCGACGCGGCCCGGATCGGTCACGGCAAACGGCAGCCGCTTTCAGCGATGATGAAGCCGACTAGAATGGGGTCGTGCGATTGCGCGACGGCGCTCGCGGCGTTGAAAAGCGTCGTGCCTGCGAGGGCGCCGGTAAGCAGAAAAGACCTTAATTTCATGAGCGATTCGGTTAGGTTTCTTGACGGTGTCGTTGAAAACCGTGAAAAGCCTTTGCGCTTTGAAAACGACGTGGCTTCGCACAGGCGAAAAGTTCGTGACGTGCATGAGCGGCCGCACCGCTCACACGTCGAGCGCGTGGCCGAGATAGATCTCTTCGATTTCGTGCGCGCGGGCCAGCAATTCGTCGCGGCGCAAATGCAGTTTCACCACGCCGTCGGCAACGATCGCCGCATGCGTGGCGATGCGCTCGGCAATGTGGATATGCTGCTCGACAGCGAGCACGGCAATACCTTCCCGGCGCGACTGTTCGACGACCGCATCGACCACGCGCCGCGCCATCGCCGGACTCAGACCGAACGTGAGTTCGTCGAGCAGCACCACGCGCGGGCGGCGCAACAGCGCGCGCGCCACGGCCACCATCTGCTGCTCGCCGCCGCTCAACTGACCGGCGAGCACGTCGAGGCGCGGTTCGAGTTCGGGGAAGATCGCCAGCAATGCGCGCGGGTCGAGATCGCATAGACGCAGGTTGTCGGCTACCGTCAGCGACGCGAACAGGCTGCGTCCCTTGATGACGAGGCCAGTGCCGCTGCGCGCGCGCCGATGCGGCGCGCCGGTGAGCGGCCGGCCGTCGAGCAGGATGTCGCCTTTCACGTCGGCGATGAAGCCGGCGATCGCAAGCAGCGTGGTCGATTTGCCCGCGCCGTTGCGCCCGAGCAGCGCGACGATTTCGCCGGCGTTCACGCTGAGCGACAGGCCGTTCAGAATCTGCCGGTGGCCATAGGCCGCGCGCAGGCCGCGAGTTTCGAGTACGGGTGTCGTCATGCGAGCGCCCTCGCGTGCTGGTCGGCATGGCGGGACGCGTCGGCGTCGGCGGAGTCGCTTGCGTCCAGCGGGTCGCCCAGATACGCGCGACGCACTGCCGGCAGGCGCAAGACTTCGGCGGGCGTGCCGCGCGCGATCACGCGACCGGCGTCCATCACGATGGCGGCGTTGCAGGTGGCGAGCACCACGTCGATGTTGTGTTCGATCAGCAGGATCGCGACGCCCAGTTCGCGCGCCGCGCGACGGATCACGTCGATGGCATGCTGACGCGCCTCGGGGCTGAGCGCCGCGGCCGGTTCGTCGAGACACAGCACGCGCGGGCTGGCGGCTAACGCGCGGGCCAGCGTGACGCGCGCCTGCCAGCCGAGCGACAGCGTGTCGACGGTGCTCTCCAGATGCGGCGCGACCCCGGCGGCGGCCGCGGCGATATCGACGGCGGCGAGCGCACGGCGCGGGGCTAGTCCGAGTGGCGCGAGGAACCACGCGAACAGGTCTTTCTTTTCCGCGGCGACCTGCAGGTTCTCGCGCACCGATAGATCGTCGAACAGCAGATGGTCCTGGAAGGTGCGCGTGAGTCCGCGTGCGACGCGGCGTTGCGGTGGCAGCGCGCTGACGTCTTCGCCATCCACCAGCACGCGGCCGGCTTGTGCGGGAACGAAGCCGGTGATCGCATCGATCAGGCTGCTTTTGCCGGCGCCGTTGGCGCCGAGTACGCCGAGCACGTCGCCGGGGGCGAGGTCGAAGCTCACGTCGTCCACCACGACGGCCGCGCCGTAGGCCACGCGCAGGTTTTTAACCTGAAGTGCGGGACCGGCGTTGCGCGGCGTGGCTGGGGTACGGCGTTGTCGCGCATCGGTTGCTGTGGTTGCTGTGGTTGCTGTGGTTGCTGTGGTTGCTGTGGTTGCTGTGGTTGCTGTGGTTGCTGTGGTTGCTGTGGTTGCTGCGGTTGCTGCGGTTGCTGCGGTTGCACTAGTGATGTCGGTGGCCGATCCCGGCCACGCGATCAACCGGCTCCCCAACCGTTTCACGCCAGCGGGCAGCCGCGCGCAACCGCGCTGGATCTGCGCGACGACGCCATCGGGTTCGCTGATCAGCACGAACACGAGATTGAGCGACAGCACCAGCGCCACCCAATCGTTGATTGCGCCGCCGAACGACAGCACCTGCGCGAGCACACCGCCCGGCGCGAAGATCGCCGCGAGCACGCCGCCGAGGATAAAGCCCGCGCCCGAGAGCACCGTCATGCTGATCACGGCGAGCGTATCCGCGTAAGCGTAGCCTTCGCCGAAACGCTGGCCGCCCACCGTGCCGCTCTGCAGGGCGAGCAGCGCACCGGCTAGACCCGCGAGCGCCGTCGAGAACACGAAGGCCGCAACCTTCGCATGCGGCACCGCGACGCCCGAGGCGGCCGCTGCGCGTTCGTTCGACCGCATCGCCAGAATGCGACGGCCCGCGCGGCTGCGACGCAGGCTCGCCACCGATAGCGCCGCGAGCAGCGTCACGCCCCACGTCAATAACGCAAAGCGCTGCGGATACACCGCGTTGTCGAACGAGAAGCCGAACAGATCGACGTGGCTCACGCTCCAGCCTTGCACGCCGTTCAGGAAGCGGTCCGACGTGAAGCCCCACGTTTCGACGATGGCCGCGACGGCGAGCGTGGCGATAGTCAGCCCGATGCCGCGCAGACGCGCGCTCGGCAAACCGATCACCACGCCGGCGACGCTCGCCGCGAGCGCTGCGCCGATCAGCGTGACGAGCAGCGACGCGCCGTGCTGGTTGAGCCATGCGGCGAGCAGCATCGACGCGCCGCTGAGTCCGAGCGGCAGCAGGCTCACCTGGCCCGCGTAGCCGGTCGACACCACGATGGACAGTCCGACCAGCGCGAAGATGCCGGTGAGCGCAATGGTGTCGGCCCAATAGTCTGGCAGCACGAAGGTCGCCACGACGACGGTCGCGATACCGAGCGCGAGTCCGAACGGGCTGACGCGACCCGAGCCGACGCGAAACAACCGCGGCGCATCGACAGTGCCGCGACCAGGCAGATTGCGCCCGCTGACCACCAGCGCGACGAGCGTGACGAGATAGGGAATCGACTTGCCGAGCCCGGGTTCGATCGAGAGGCCGATCGCCAGCGATTCGAGCACGCCGGCCGCGACGGCCACGACGAGCGCGACCCAGAAGCGCCGGAATCCCGCGATCAACGCGGCGCCGAGCGACGGAATGACGAGACTGCTCAACCCGTTCGGACTGAGCGCGGTGACCGGCGACAGCAGAATGCCGGCGAGCGCGGCGAGCAGGCCGCTGATCGCCCATGCGGCCGCGCCCCACGGATGCGGCGAAAAGCCCAACGCCTGTGCACCGAGCGGGCTGTCCTGCAACGCGGTGGTGGCGTGACCGAAGCGGGTGCGCTCGAACAGCACCGTCAGCAGCACGGTGAGCACCAGCGCCACGCCCAGCAGCACGAGCGACAGATATTGAATGCGTGCGCCGAGAATCGTCGTGCCGCCGTCGACGAGAAAACTCGACACGCGTTCCTGCTGATTGGTCCACACGATGCGCACGGCCGCTTGCAGCACCAGCAGCAAACCGAGCGTGACGAGCGTCTTCAGCGTGGTCGATGCACCGACCAGACGCCGGCCGACGAACGCATAAAACGCGACGCTGATGACGATGCCGGTGACGAGGCCGAAACCGATGGCGGGCCACAGCGGGACGCCCGCATGCGCATAGAGTTTCCAGAACGCGTAAGTGGCGGCCATGCCGATGCCGCCCTGCGCAAAATTGACGACGCCCGTGCCGCGATATACCGCGACGAGCCCGAGCGCCACCAGTGCATAGGCGCCGCCGGTACTAAGACCGAGTAATGCGTATTCGAGAAGCGACTGCATGGTCAGCGCGCCTCGGTCGGAACGCTGGATATCGAGGTTCGCATAACGTTTTCTCCATCACCTTGATTCAGGCCGCTGTTGCGACGCCGAAAACGCAAGCGTTGCGTCGGCGTTGACAGCGAATCTGACTGGAGAATCGATTATGTTCTGCGAGCGCTTAATATCTAAACGACGAATCGTCAGAAGCTAGTGGGCTTTTCTTCTTTCTCTCAGCGCGTCCACGCAAATGCGGCGAGCGCCACCATCACGGTGACGGCGCCGCCGATGCGCGTCGCGATCTGCGCGAACGGCATCAATTCCATCCGGTCCGCGGCGGTCAGGATCGCGACGTCGCCGGTTCCGCCCAGGCCGCTATGCGTCGCGTTGACGATCGCGGCTTCGATCGGGTACATGCCGACGAGTTTGCCCACCACGAAGCCGGTCACCACCAGCGTCAACACCGTCGACGCCGCGGTGACGATGTTGACCCAATGGAAGGCCGTGACGATTTCGCCCCACGGCGTCATCGCGACGCTGATCGCGAACATCAGCGGGTACGTGACCGCGGTCGAGAAAAAGCCGTACATGAAGCGCGCGCCACCGCGCACGCGCGGCGACACCACCTGGAACAACTGCGCCGCGACCACTAGCACCAGCATCACGACCGGCGCCGGCCAGCCGAACAGTTGCTGGGCGAGCACGCCGATCAGATAGAGCGTGATGGCCGTGGCGCCCGCCGCCGCAACCGAACTCACGTCGAATTCGAACGACAGCGGGGCGCGATGCATGGCGTCGTCGCCGGCATTCGCGGCGACGGTCAACTGCCCGTTGCCGGTCCAGCCGGGCTTACGCGTGCCGACGTAATTCAATAGGCCCGCGCAGCAGATCGCAACGATATTGCCGAGCATCACCGCAGAGAGCGCCTGCGCGAACATGGGCCCCTGTTCGACGTTCATGATCTGCGCGTAGCCGGCGGACAGCGGCAGGGCGCCTTCGCCGACACCGCCGGCCATGATCGGCACCACCACCATGAAAAGCGCGTGGCGCGCCTGCATGCCGAGCGCGACGCCGACACCCGTGCCCACGCAAGCCGCCGCGACGGAGCCGGCCGCCACCGGAATGAAGATCCGCACGAAGCCTTTGATCAGGGTCTGCCGGTCCATGCTCAGCACGCTGCCGACGATAATCGCGGCGATGAACAGATACAGGAAGTTTGAGGTCTTCGTGAAGTCGGTGACCGCCTTGACGATGGGCGCCGGCATCAGCTTGTAGTAGACCAGCATCGACGGAATGAAGGCCGCGAAAATCGACGTCGCGCCCACGTGGCGAATCCACGGAATACGTTTGGCCAGTTCCGCGCAGGTGAAGCCGCCGAGTGCCACCAGAGCGATGCCGGTCGGCAGGTCCGAGGCGAGCTTGCCGCGCGCCGTCATCGCGGCGAGCACGGCGACCAGCACGAAGTAGATGGGCACCGGCAGCGATCCGATGCGCGCATCGAAGAGCGCCCACCAGCGGTCCTTGAAGGTGGGGCGCGCGTCGGGTGCGCTGGCTTCGTTCATCGCGATAGCGGGATCGCGCGCGGCTTCCTGCGTGGTGGCGGCTTTCATCGAGGCGTCTCCGTTCATCGTTATGTTCCTTGCAGCAGGCTCTGCACCGTCACACCAGCAGCAGCAACGCCGCGCCATACACCAGCAGGCCGACGATAAAGGTCGCGACCGTGAAGCCGAGCACCCGTTGCACGCCGATGCCCGCCATCGCTACGACCGGTGCCGCCCAGAACGGCTGCAACATGTTCGACACCTGCTCGCCCATCGCGACCGCCATCGTCGTGGCGGGCACCGACGCATGCAGCGCGACCGCCGCCGGCACCACGAACGGACCCTGCACGGCCCAGTGGCCGCCGCCGCTCGGAATGAAGAACGTGACGATCACCGAGCACACGTAACTCCAGAACGGCAGCGTGTGCGCATTCGAAATGGCAATGAAGAAATGCGAGATCACGTTCGGCAAACCCGTCGCGTCCATCATGCCCATCACGCCGCCGTACAGCGGGTATTGCAGCATCATCGAGCCGGTCTGTCTGGCAGCGTTTTTGACGGCATCCGCGTAAGCCAGCGGATAGCCGTGCAGGATCACGCCGCCGACGAACATCACGAAGATCACCGCATTCACGCCGGAAAACGGCAGATGCTCGACCTGCGTGAGCACCAGCACGGCCACCCCCGCTACGCCGATAAAGGCGCTACCCAGCCACGAGTATTCGAGCCAGCGGGCGAAGCTCAGCTTGCCGGCCGGACGTTCGCGCGGCGGCGCATCGGGATGCTTGTCGGTATCCAGCACGACGATGTCCGCATCCGCGGGCTTGAGCCACGCGAAGACGAACGGCATTGCCACCAGCATGACGAGCGTCGGCACGAGGTTGAAGCGGGTGAACACGGTACTGCCCAACGGCAGAATCTGGCCGGTCAGCTTCTGCACGACGTTCATCGCGCTGCCGGAGGTGGACTGCGCAAGCGCGATCGAACTGGAGATGCCGCTCGCCCACACGACCCAGCCGGAGAAACCGGCCGCGACGATCCACGCGAAGTCCACCCGCATGCGCCTCGCGACTTCACGCGCGAGCATCGCGCCGACCACGAGTCCGAAGCCCCAGTTGCAGAACGATGCAACGGCCACCAGCACGAAGACGAGCGCGGCCGCCTGATTCGGTGTGCGCGCCACCGAGACGAGCGCCTTGAAGAGTCGCTGCACGAACGGCGCATGGGCGAACGCATGACCGGTTACGAGAATCAGCGTGATCTGGAAGGCGAACGTCAGAATATCGAAGAAGCCTTTGTACCAGCCGCCGATCAGATGCGCGGCCGACGCTTGCGGTGCGAAGGCGACCGACAGCAACGCGACCACGACGGTGATGAGGATCGCCAGGACGAACGGGTCGGGAATCATGCGTTCGAACAGGCGGATAGTCGCTTCGGTGAAGCGTGTTTTGCTGGCTGCGCTGGCGGCGGGTGGGGCGGTTTTCAACAGGGTCTCCGTTATGTTTCTCGTTGCGTCGTTCTGTCGTTCTTTCGTTCTTTCGTTGCGCGTTCGATGCGCGTCTTTCCGTGTGGCTACGCGGTCAGGGTGAGTCCGGCCTGCATAACGCGGCGAAGTCGTAAAGCGCCGCCGGGTTGTCGACCAGAATGCGCTGACGCAATGCCGTGTCGCCGCGCGTCCAGCTATCGAGCAGATCGACCAGTTGCAGGTCGTCGGGCTTGCGAGTCTCGGTGACATGCGGCCAGTCGCTGCCCCACACCACGCGTTCGGGTAGCGCGTCGAGCCACGCGCGAGCGGTCGCGGCGGTATCCGCGTAATCGCCTGCGAGACCGAGCGCCGAGTCCAGATAGGGCCCCGACAGCTTGATCCAGACGCGGCCGTTACCGGCCAGTTCGCGCACGATCGCGAAGGCCGGATGCGACGCGCCCGCAGGCATCGGCAGACGCGCCAGATGATCGAACACGATGGTCGCAGGCAGCCGCGCAAGCATCGCGCGATGTTCGACGATCTGCTCTGCGGTCCAGTGCAGTTGCACGTGCCAACCGAGTGCCGCGACGCGCTGCGCGAGCGGTTCGACCATCTCGAACGTGACGGCCGCATTGGCCGGCGTGTACAGCGTGAAGCGGATACCGCGAATGCCGCCTGCGTGCAGCGCGGCCAGTTCGGCATCGCTCACGTCGGGCGTCAGCACGGCGACGCCGCGCGTGCGGTCGGCGCCCAGTCGCCGGATCGCGTCGAGCGTGACGCGGTTGTCGGTGCCATAGGGACGCGGCGTGACGACCACGGTGCGCTGCGTGCCGATGCGCTGTTGCACGGCCAGATAATCGTCGACGCCCGCATGCGCCGGGAAGCCCGCATGACGCGCGCCGTCCGCGAGAAAGCGGCGCTCGTAGATATGCATGTGCGAATCGCAGGCGCCTGAAGGCATCCGGTTCGCCGGAAACGAGGCAGCGTCGTCGCGCTGTAACGAAGTCATCGCGGTCTCCGTGTCGTGGTTGTTTTTTGCGGGACGCTTTTCAGAGCACCGCGCGTGTCGCGCGCAGCGCGGCGATCTCGGCATCGCTCCAGCCCGCGTCGCGCAGCACCGCGTCGGAATGCTGGCCGAAGCCAGGTGCTGCGAGCGGTGCGGGACCGGCGCTGTCGCCGAAACGGATCGGCTGCCGGAAGCCACGGTAACGGCCCACGCCCGGATACTCGTACGTGGCGACCATCTCCTCGGCTTGCACCTGCGGATCGTCGAACATGTCGTCGATACTGCGTGCGGCCGAGCAGGGCACGGCGTCGCCGAACAGCGCTTCCCATTCGAGTGCGCTTCTCGCCGCCAGCGCTTCGTGCAGACGCGGCACGATTTCGTCGCGATGCTGCGCGCGCTTGCGGACCGAATCGTAGCGCTCGTCGTTCGCGAGCGCAGCGAGGCCGACCTTGTCGCACAGCGACTGCCAGAAATGCGGCGTGTTCGCGGAGATATACAGATAGCCTTCGCGCGTCGGATGAATCCCGGTGATGCCGCCCGAGCGCATATCGCGACCGATCTCTTTCGGTTCGCCCTCGGCCCAGATCATGCGCGCCGACTGCATGGCCAGCGCGCTGCGCAGCAGCGACACGCCGACGTACTGGCCGACGCCGTTGCGCTCGCGCTGGAACAACGCCGACGCGACACCCGCTGCGACCAGCGCCGCCGCGTAGTAATCGACGACGGAGCCGTAGAGAATTTCCGGCGGCCCATCGGCCTTGCCTTGCAAGGTGCACATCCCGCTCATGGTTTGCAGCACCTGGTCGTAGCCGGCCTTGTCCCTGTTCGGGCCGGTTTCGCCGTAACCGGTGACCGCGCAGTAGATGAGCCGCGGGTTGATCTCGCGCAACTGCTCGTAGGCAATGCCCAGGCGCGCGGGCACGCTGGGGCGGAAATTGTGGACCAGCACGTCGGCGCTCCTGACGAGCCGCATCAGCACGTCGAGCGCTTCGGGCTGTTTCAGGTCGAGCACGAGCCCGCGCTTGCCGCGATTCACGCCGAGAAACGCGCGGCTTTCCGCTTCGAGCGTGGACGGATATTTGCGCAGGTTATCGCCGCTGGGCGGCTCGATCTTGATGACCTCGGCGCCCTGGTCGGACAGCAGCGTGCACCCATACGGCCCGGCGATATAGGCACTCAGGTCGAGTACGCGGATGCCGGCCAGCGGCCCCGGCGCGTCCGTCGGCGCGGCGCTCGAGCCGGTTGCGCCGCTTGCGCCGCTTGTGCCGCTTGTGCCGCTTGTGCCGCTTGTGCCGCTTGCGCCGCTTGCGCCATTCGCGCCATTCGTGCCGGTTTCAGGTGAGGTTGCTTCCATGATCGTTTCCGTGTGTTTCAGGTTGGCGGCGGCATGCAAAAAGCGCTTCGACGATAGTCGCCCGGTTGCTCACTCGCCTTCGACGAGCCCGAGCCGCACCGCATCGCGAACCAGCGCACGCGCACGCTCGACGAACGGCGGATCGATCATCTTGCCGTCCACTACATACGCGCCGACGTGATTCGCGTCCGCTTCACGCGCCGCTTCGACGACGCGCAACGCGTGCGCGATCTCTTCGTCGGAAGGGCGGAATACCTCGTTGGCGAGGGCAATCTGGCTCGGATGAATACAGCTTTTGCCGAGAAACCCCAGCGAGCGCGCGAGTTGCGCCTCGGCACGAAAACCCGCTTCGTCCTTGATATTGGCGAACGCGGTGTCGTACGCAAACACGCCCGCTTCGCCCGCCGCGATGCGCAACGCGAACATCGCCTGGGCAATCGCCGTCGTCTCGCGCCGCGCGATACCAAGCGGTTCGAACAGGTCGCCGAGCCCGAGTTGCAGACCCGCGACGCGTGGATCCGCCCTCGCGAGTTCGGCGGCGAGCCGCAGCGCTTTCGGCGATTCGACGTTGAGCAGCAGGCGGATTGGCGTGCTCACGCCGTTGGCGGCTTCGGCATGCGCCAGCGCATCCGCTGCGGCGCGCACGTCGTCGACGCTTTCGGGTTTCGGCAGATTGACGAAGTCGAGACCGGGTTGCGCAATCGCGGCGATGTCGTCGGCGAAATGCGGCGTGTCGAGTGCGTTGACGCGCACGATCAACACCTTGCGCGGTGTCGCCGGATTCGTTACCCGCCCGGAGCGCAATAGTTCGCGCAATGCGGTGCGCGCCTGCGGCTTGCGGTCGGCCGCAACGGCGTCTTCCAGATCGAAGGACAACGCGTCGGCGGCGCTGGCGAAGGCCTTGTCGAACAACTCCGGGCGCGACGCGGGGACGAACAGTTTGCTTCGCATGTCTCGCTTCCTTGTGTTTATTTATTCAGCGAAGTCTAAAGCCGTGCTGGATTTAGATAAACTATTCGTCTCTATCTTCAAACAATACTTAAGCTTTCTTTCATGGACATCACTTTTCTCGCGAATCTGCTGCTGGTCGTGGATAGCGGCTCGATGGCCGAAGCGGCTCGCCGCGTGGGCGTCACGCCGGCCGCGGTGGCGCAGCAGGTGCAGGCGCTGGAGCGCGAACTCGGTGTGGAGTTGCTGACGCGCTCGGGCCGCACCGTCAGGCCGACCGAGGCGGGGCATCGCGTCATCGACCGGGCGCGCGCGCTGGTGCGCGAGTTCGCGGAACTGAAGGCGTTTGCGCTGGAGGGCGAGGCGGCGGGGGAACTGCGCATCGGCACGATCACCACCGCGTTGCTGAGTCTGGTGCCCGACGTGCTGTCCGGCTTCGCGGCGGCGTTTGCGCAGGCCAAGGTGCTGATCCGCGCGGGCACCTCGACGGAGCTGTACGAAGCGCTGCAGCGCGGCGATATCGACGTGGCCGTGTGTCTGCATCCGGCGTTCGCGCTGTCGAAGGCTTACGGCTGGCATCTGCTGCGCGAGGAACCGCTCGTGGTGCTGGCGCCGTCCCGTTTCGCCGCTCACGATCCGCACGAACTGCTCGCTGGCGAACCGTTTATCCGCTACGACCGCTCGCTCGGCGGCGGCAAGCAGGCGGACCAGTACCTGCGCGCCGCGAAGATCGTGCCGCACGAACTGTTCGAACTCAACGCGCTCATGGCCATCACGATGATGGTCGATCGCGGACTCGGCGTGTCGCTCGTCCCGGACATCGTGTCGCCGCTCACTACCCATTTGCAGGTCGCCAAACTGGCGCTGCCGGTGCCCACCGAACCGCGCCGTTTCGGCGTGCTCTGGCATCGGGCGTCCCCGCGTGGGCGGCTGATTCGCGGCTTTCTGGAGTGCGCCGATAAGGTCCTGGAGGACGAGCACAAGTCGCGCAAGCCTTTGATATTCGACGCTCCGCCCGACGCGAACCCGTCGGCGCCGATGTAAACAAGCGTATATCGCGCGGCTTTCCGCTAAAGTTGCGGGAAATAAGTTTTACAGAAAATCCGCCGATGTCCGGGCCGCTGCAGCGTGGCTACAGCGAAAGCGCATCAGGCGGGAGATCAACGTCTACAGGAAATATCCATGTTCGGCAGCTATGACGGCCTGCTTGTCCTGTTCTCGCTGCTGGTTGCCATTCTGGCCTCGTATACCGCGCTTGACATGGCGGGCCGCATCTCCAGCGCGCAGGGGCGCGCGGCACGCAGCTGGCTGGCCGGCGGCGCCTGCGCGATGGGCACCGGCATCTGGTCGATGCACTTCGTCGGCATGCTGGCTTTCAGCCTGCCCATCCCGCTTGGCTACGATCCCTCCATTACCGTTCTGTCACTGCTGATCGCCATCGCCTCGTCGGCGTTCGCGCTATGGCTGGTGGCGCGCGAAACGTTGCCGTGGCACCGGCTGGTCGGCGGCGCCTTGCTGATGGGGGCGGGAATCGCGGCCATGCACTACACCGGCATGGCCGCGATGCATATGACGCCAACCATCCGCTACGCGCCGTTTCCCCTCGTGCTGTCCATTCTGGTGGCGGTCGGCGCATCCGGGTTCGCGTTGTGGATCGCGTTCAATCTGCGCCGTTTATCGCCTCGGGTGATGCCGTTGCGCATCGGCGCAGCGGTGGTGATGGGCGTTGCGATCGCCGGGATGCATTACCTCGGCATGGACGCCGCGCAGTTTCCGGCCAACAGTATTTGCGGTGCGGCGCGCGGCGGCGTGGATACCGGCTGGCTCGCGCTGGTGATCATCGTCGTAACCCTGGCGGTGCTGGCCATCGCGCTGATTACGTCGGTGCTCGATTTGCGGCTGGAGTCGCGCACGGCGATTCTGGCAACCTCGCTGGCCGAGGCGAATCAGGAACTGACCTATCTCGCGCAACACGACAACCTCACCAAACTTCCGAATCGCCGCTTGCTGGAAGACCGGCTCGAACGGGCGATCCAGCGCGCAAAAACCGAGCGCAGCCGGTTCGCGCTGATGTTCATGGACCTCGACGGGTTCAAGTCGGTCAACGACGCCTACGGACACCGTATCGGCGACCAGTTGTTGCTGGAGGTCGCGCAGCGCATCGGTTCGATGGTTCGCGCACAGGACACGATCGCCCGGGTGGGCGGCGACGAATTCGTGCTGCTCGCCGTCGTCACGGAACCCGCGGATGCCGCGACGCTCGCGGCCAAACTGCTGGCGGCGATCCAGGAACCCTTCGTGGTTGCCGGCCGGCTGCTCGGCATTTCGACCAGCATCGGCATCGCCATGTATCCGACCGACGGCGCGCAGCAGGACGAACTGCTGACCAATGCCGACGCGGCGATGTATCACGCGAAAGGCATTGGCCGCAATGCCTACTGCTTTTTCGAGGCGTCGATGAACGCCAATGTGCACGAGCAGTTGCAACTCGTGCAGGATCTGCGCTCCGCCATCGACCGGAACGAGCTGATCCTGCAGTACCAGCCGAAGTTCACCGCGCCCGACGGACGGGTGATCGGCGTCGAGGCGCTGGTGCGCTGGTCGCATCCGGTGCGCGGACTCATCGCGCCGGAGCAGTTCATTCCGCTCGCCGAGAAGACCGGCCTGATCGTGCCGATCGGCGAATGGGTACTGGAAGAAGCGTGCCGCCAGATCAGCGAATGGCGACATGCGGGACATGCCGACTGGACCATGGCCGTCAATCTGTCGGCCTTGCAACTCGGTCACGGAAGCCTTCTGCAGACCGTGCGGGACACGCTCGCGCGCTACGATCTGGCGCCCGGTTGCCTGACGCTCGAAGTGACGGAATCGACGGCCATGCGCAATGCGGAGGCCAGCCTGAGCGTGCTGCGTCAGCTTCGCGACATCGGCGTGCGTATCTCCATCGACGATTTCGGCACCGGATATTCGAGTCTGCTGAACCTTAAGCAGTTGCCGGCCAGCGAACTGAAGATCGACCGCGGCTTCGTGCGCGACCTGGTACGCGACACCGACGATGCCGCCATTGTCTCGGCCATCGTCGCGCTGGGTCGCACGCTCAATCTGAATATCGTCGCCGAGGGCGTGGAGACGGCGGCGCAGCAGGAGTTGCTCACGCAACTCGGCTGCGACTCGCTGCAAGGCTTTCTACTCGGCCGGCCGATGTCGGCCGATCAACTGATCGCGACGGTCACGGCGAAGCAATAGCGCAGTCAGGTGCGGGCGTCGGTGTTGCCCATCGCCGGATTGACGCTCACGCGGTCCGCTGCCAGATCCGCACGCGACGAATGCGACGAACGCATACCTTTGGCGGCGATGCGCTGGCGGCGCAAATTCAACACGTGCGGCGGAGCGACCTGGCGGCGTGACAGTGCCCAGCGAAGTCCGCGCAGCAGGTCGGTGCTATCGCGCACGAAATGACCGCGGCGCGCGAATTCGCTTAATGCGGTCAGCGTCGTCCTGCAGGCGTCGGCTAGCGGCAGTCGCAGCCACGCCGTCCATGCAGCGTTGCGCAGCGACAGACTGCGACGCAGCTGGTCGTGACGGGAAGGGGTTGGCTGATGATGCGCAGTCAGTTGATCGCAATAAACGATCGACTGGTTCGCCGCGAGCACGTCGAGCGCGACCAGTTCTTCCTCGCCGCCGATAAACAGTTGCGATTCGTAACCGCCTACGTGCTTGAACAGCGCAGTACGAAATACGCATGCCCGCGCCATGAATTCCGTGAGCGCCGGACCGGGTGCCGGGTTGGGCGCCAAGCCGGCTAAACCGGCGCCGTCCGGTACGTTCGAGTGCATCGCGACAGCGGGTCGATCGACCGCGTCGACTTCCTCGTCGCCGCGCTCCACGACGACCCGAGCACTGAGCACGCCGACGTCCGGCCATGCATCCAGCAATTGCACGGCCCGTTCGAGCGATCCCGCCTCCCACCACGTATCGTCATCGCAAAACGCGACATAGTCCGTACCCACGCAGGCCACGGCGCGATTGCGGCCGGCCGCGCCAAGGTTCTCGCCGCATTCCACCACGCAGACGGTCGGAAACAACGCTTTGACCAGAGCGACCGTCTTGTCGCTGGAGCCGTTGTCGGCCACGAAAATCGGCGGGCTTTCCGGCAGCGCCACCAGATGTTCGAGCGTCGCGATCAATCGGTCGGCACGGTTATGCGTCAGGACGACAACGGAAATGCGCCGGGGGAGCAGTTTGGTATCCATGCTGGTCGCGTTCTTCTATCGGTTCGGTCGTGAAAGTCGAGCAAGCGTTGTGCCCAGCGGCGCCGAGCCAGTCCGCCGGGTACGTCACGCTATTTGTCGCGATGCCCCGGCAACACCGCACCGAGCACCTGTTTCGCGGTCTCGACAATGACATTGCCCTGATCCGGATCGCCCTTCATCAAGGTCGATGCAAACGCCTTCGCCTGAGCCAGCGTGATGTGCGGCGGCAGCGGTGCGATGTTCGGGTCCGCCTTCACCTCGATCACGACCGGGCATTTCGCGGCCAGCGCTTCGTCCCACGCTAATGCCATCTGCGCATCGTCGTCGACATAGATGCCCTTGAGTCCGATCAACTCCGCAAACTTGTGATACGGCACCGACGGAATATCCTGCGACGCCGAGTACTTCGGATCGCCTTCCATTGCGCGCTGTTCCCATGTCACCTGGTTGAGGTCGCCGTTGTTCAGCACCATGCAGATCCAGCGTGGATCGCTCCAGCTCTTCCAGTACTTCGACACGGTGATCAGTTCGGCCATATTGTTCATCTGCATGGCGCCGTCGCCCACGAGTGCGATGACCGGCCGCTCGGGATAGGCGAATTTTGCGGCGATAGCGTAGGGCACCGCCGCGCCCATCGACGCGAGGCCGCCTGAGAGCGAGCACATCATGCCGCGCTGCACCTGCAAGTCGCGCGCATACCAGTTCGCGACCGAGCCGGAATCGCTCGTCACGATCGCGTTCGACGGAATCCGTTTCGACAGTTCCCACACAGTGCGCTGCGGATTCACCGCGTCCTTGCCGGGTTCACGGGCGCGCTTCTCGAGGGTTGTCCACCAGTCGGCAGTCCAGCCTTCGATCTTCTTGCGCCACGCGCGATCCGTCTTCTCTTCGAGTAGCGGCAGCAACGCGCGCAAGGTCTCGACGCTATCGCCGACCAGATTGACTTCCATCGGATAACGCAGGCTCAGCATGTCGGCCTTGATATCGATCTGCACGCCGCGAGCCGCGCCTTCTTTCGGCAGAAACTCGGCATACGGAAAGCCCGAGCCGATCATCAGCAAGGTGTCGCATTCGGCCATCATGTCGGAGCTGGGCTTGGTGCCGAGCAAGCCGATCGAGCCGGCCACGTACGGCAGATCGTCGGGCAACGCGGCTTTGCCGAGCAGCGCCTTCGCGACGCCGGCGCCCAGTTTGTCGGCAATGGCAATCACTTCGTCCGTCGCGTGGAGTGCGCCCGCGCCAACGAGGATCGCGATTTTCTTGCCGGCGTTCAGCACGTCGGCCGCCTGTTGTAGATCGTTGGGGTAGGGCAGCGTGCGCGGTGCGCGATAGCCGACGCCCGAATGCACGGTACCGTGCTTGCGGCCCGGCGCTTCATACGGCAAGTCCTGCAGATCGTTCGGCAGCACGATGGCGGTGACCTTGCGTTCGGCAAGAGCGGTCCGCACGGCACGATCGACCAGATGACGAACCTGCGCGGGCACGCTGGCCTGTTCGACGAAAGCGCCGGCCACGTCCTTGAACAACGAGACCAGGTCGAGTTCCTGCTGATAATGCCCGCCGAGCGACGCCCGCGCCTGCTGTCCGGCAATGGCGAGCACGGGCATGTGGTCCATGCGCGCGTCGTACAGACCGGTAATCAGATGCGAAGCGCCCGGGCCCGAGGTGGCGATACACACACCCAGCTCGCCGGTGAATTTAGCGTGCGCGGCGGCCATGAAGGCGGCCATTTCTTCGTGACGGACCTGCACGAACTCAATAGGAGAGGTCGGGTGGTGGGCCGATTGCTCGCTTTTGTCGTGTTTGGCCGCGGCCTTTTGCGCGCGGTTCAGCGCGCCGAATACGCCGTTGATGCCGTCACCAGGGTAACCGTAAATACGGCGGACGCCCCAGGCGTGAAGTCGTTCGATGATGAAGTCGCCGACGGTTGTGGACATGCGTTTCTCCAGATAGGCAATGAAGGCTGCAACGCCCGCACGTCCGGTTGAAGCCGGAAAGGCGGGCGTTGTCGATCTGTCGCTGGCGCAAGCGGCGTTCCGCGAGCTTGCAAACCGTAAGCGCGGGACGCGGTCGTCCGCGGCCATTGCGCGTGCAACGCTTGCGCCTGTCGCGAAGATCAGTTCTTCGGCACCTTGTCCACGCCTTCGCCGGGATTGCTCGCGTTGACGAGTTCCGGCGATTTGACCGCACGCAGCGTCTCGATCTGATTTTTCGTATCGATCCGCTTGCTGCGCACGAACGGCTCGAGCGTCACCGGGCCGCCGCTCTTTAATGCCTGTGCAATGCCTTCCAGCACGCGGACGTCGGCATAGCCTTCTTCCGCATCCGGCTCCGGGTCCGTGCCAGTCAGGATGCAATTGGAGAAATACTTCATCTCGCCGCCGAAGTGATCGGTATTACGGAACGAATGGCTGCTTTCGTCCTGACCGATCGTCACGGTCTGTTGCAGCGGCTTGCCGTAGTTGTAGCAGGGCTGCATCGCAATGCTGCCCTTGCTGCCGACCACAAAATATGATTCCAGCGAGTTGGCCGCGTAAGACACGACGAATTGGGCCAGGCGGTCTCCGGGAAATCTGAGCGTCACGGCAACGGTGTCGTCGAAATCGCCCAAGTCTGCTTCCGGGTGACGCACGCCGACCGCCGACACCACTTCGGTCGGTTCCGCCTCGAACACATAGCGGGAGGCATTCAGCGGGTAAGGGCCCATGTCGAACAGCGGACCGGCCTCGATGCCGTTGCGGGCGCGGTGATTCTCCGGGTCCACTTTCTGTACGAAAGTGGACGTGAACAGCATCACTTCACCCAGTTCGCCGGAGCGAATGCGCTCGATCGTCGACAAGGTCGCGGGTTCGAAGTGCAAACGATATGCGACCATTAGCCGCGCGCTGGACGCGTTGGCCACCTCCGCAATTTCCTTGCAGCGTTCGGTCGAAATTTCCAGCGGTTTCTCTACGAGCACGTGGATGCCCGCTTTCAACGCAGGAATGACGAACTCGGCATGGCGCCAGTTCGGCGTGGCCAGATAGATCGCATCCACCTTACCGGACGCGAGCATAGTGTCGAACTGCTCGTAGGTATAGACGTCCGCCACGTCATACTGCTCGCCGACGCGGCGGGCTTTCTCGGGGTCGCTCGTCACGAGTGCCGTGATCTCCGAATTACCCGTGTGAGCGACGCCGGGCATCATCGCTTCCTGCGAAATATCGCCGACGCCCACGATCGCGTAACGGATTTTCTTTTCGGAGGTGAGGCCGATGGCGGAGAGGATGCTCATGTCGATTTCCTTGCTTGCAAACGATGACTGAATTGCCCGTCGGCCATGAAGGCGGCGACGGGCGCTCGTCGAAAGTGTTGCAAGCGACGTTCCTGCATGGCAGGCCACGAGGGAAACGAGAGCAGGGACAGCGTGACGGACGCGCGAATTCACACGCGCCGCTATTCCTCAGGTCACGCTGCCGAGTGCAGCGCCCAGTTGCAGAAGCAGTGCGTCGCTAAAGCGCTTGCCACCCAGTTGCAAGCCGACCGGCAGGCCGTCGCTGGTCCCGCACGGAATGGAAAGCGCCGGCAGGTGCACGAGATTGAAGGGCGCGGCATAGCCGATCAGATTGCGATTGTCTTCCGAGGTGATGTCGCCGTCCGGGTAGAAATCGCCGACGCGCGGCGCGGTGAAGGGCGCACTCGGCGAGACGATCACGTCGTAACGCGAGAAGGCCGTCATGAAATCGTCGGCGAGCCGGGTACGTGCGTCGATCATGCGTTGAGCGTCGTCGGCGGTCCAGCTATCGGCGAGCCGGAACACCGAGCCCAACGCTTCCGGCCCGCTGAATCCCGCGCTTTTGCCGCGCAGACGCAGCGTCGCCTGCCGCATGTAGGTCATGAACGGGTCATCGCAAAGCCGATCGAACCGCTCGACTTCGAGGCCCAACGCGGCGAATTTCTGTAGCGCGGCTTCGACTTGAGCGAGCACGCCCGGCGACGGTTTCTGATAGCCGAAGGTCGCGCTGAAACCGATGCGTAACTTCGGTAACCGGGCAAGCGGTTTTGCCAGCGCGTCGAAGTAATGTACGTCGCTCCGACTCTGTTCGGTCCAGTCGCGTCCGTCCGGGCGCGCGATCACGTCCATCGCCAGCGCGAGGTCCGCGCACGATCGCGCGAGCGGACCGGCCACGGTGCGATCGGTCTGGCCGGGGTAGTAGGGCACCAGTCCGAACGTCGGCTTATGTCCGCAGATGCCCGTGAAGGCAGCGGGCAAGCGGATCGATCCGCCGCCGTCGCTGCCGATCGCAACCGTGCACATGCCGGCGGCCACTGCCGCCGCGGCACCGCCGCTCGATCCGCCGGGACTATGCGCCAGATTCACCGGATTGCGCGTGACGCCCCACGCGGCCGTCTGCGTGACGGGCACGACGCTCAACTCGGGCATGGTGGTCTTGCCGACGATCACCGCGCCCGCTTCCTTGAGCCGCGCGGCGCAAGGACTGTCGAATGCCGATTCGTGCGATTGCGCCGGGCCGCCGCGATTCGGCGCGAGAAAGCCCGTCACGTCCAGATGATCCTTGATAGAAACCGGTACGCCGTCGAGCGGAGAAAGCGGGGCGCCCGCACGCCAGCGCGCTTCGGAAAGGCGCGCAGCATCGAGCGCCGCATCGAAACGGGTCTCGCAAAACGCGTGCAGCGTGGCATCGAACGCATCGATCTGTTCGAGTGCGGCGCGGGTCGCTTCGACTGGCGATAGCTCGCCGGCACGAAACGCGTCGGACAACGCGTGGGCACCCAGGCGAAGCAGCGGATTCGCAAGCGGGATTGCGCTTGCCGTTTGCAGCTCGGTGGCGATCTCGTCACTCATCTATTCGTCTCCTGACAGAACGCCTATGACTTTGGCGATGGAAAAACACCAGCGAAGAAAAATGCCGCGATGTCGTTAATCCGGCTTGAATGCAATCGCCTCGATTTCGACGAGCCATTCGGGCCGCACGAGCGCGGGGGTCGCCACGAGCGTCGACGCCGGACGCGCCCCGGCCAAAAACTGTTCGCGAACGGGACCGAGGCGCACTGCATCCGCTATGTCCGTGAGGTACGTATTGACCTTGACGAGATGCTGCACGGACATGCCGTCCGCCTCGAGAATCGCGACGACGTTGCGCCAGCACTGCGCCGCCTGCGCTTCGAAGCCGTCGGCGAGCGCGCCGTCCGGCGCTACGCCGATCTGGCCGGCGAGGTACAAAGTGCGGCCCGGTCCACGAATCGACACGCCCTGGCTATAGGGGCCGCCGGGTGCGTGGACGGTAGGGGGATTCAGTTTCTCGACGCTCATGGCTGTGGTTCGATGGAAGGTTGAGAAAGTTGGGAAGCTTGGGAATCTTGGGACGCGTGGGCGTGGTTGGCGACCCGCTGGCGTCGCGTGAGCGCAGCCGCGCCTTTGCCGAGATAGGTATCGGCCAGCGTGTGGTCGTGAAGAATGTCGGCGGCGCTGCCGCTGCGAGTGATACGTCCTTCGCTAATCACGTACGCGTGATCGGCGATTGCAAGGCCCGCGCGCGCGTTCTGCTCCGCGATGAGCAGCGTCATGCCTTCGTCGCGCAGACGCCCGAGCGTCGCGAATATCTCGCGGACGACGAGCGGCGCCAGACCCATCGACGGTTCGTCGAGCAGCAACACGCTGGGGCCGCTCATCAAGGCACGGCCGATGGCGAGCATCTGCTGCTCGCCACCCGACAACGTGCCGGCGGTTTGCCGCGCACGTTCTTCGAGGCGCGGAAACAGACCGCGCACGAAAGCAAGCCGCTCGGCAAAGCGCGCGCGATTGCCTTCGCGCAGTAACAGGTAGCCGCCCATCTGCAGATTCTCGTCGACGCTCAGCGGACCGAATACACGCCTCCCCTCGGGCACGAGCGCAAGTCCCGCCTTCACGATTTGCGCCGGCGAGCACGCGTCGATGCGCGCGCCGCGCAACGTCACGCTGCCGCCGCGCGGGCGCACCGTGCCGCACACCGAGCGCAGCGTCGTGCTTTTGCCCGCACCGTTCGAGCCGAGCAGACAGGCAATGCGCCCTTGCGGCACCGTCAGCGAGACGTCGTGCAGCACCTCATTGGCGCCATAAGACGCGCGCAGTGCGTCGATTTCAAGCATCGCTCAACTCCTCGCCGAGATAGGCTTCGAGCACGGCGGGATCGCCGACGACCTGTTCGGCGTCGCCATCCGCGATCAGGCAACCATGATCGAGCACGACGAGTTCGTCGCACAGCGACATGACGAAGCCGAGGTTATGTTCGACCAGCAACAGGCTCACGCCTGCACGGTTGACGTTCTCGATCGCGGTGATGACCTGTTCGACCTCGCCATGCGGCACGCCGGCGACCGGTTCGTCGAGCAGCATCAGCGACGGTTCGCCGACTAGCGCACGGGCGATCTCGACGATCTTCGCCTCGCCGAAACTGAGCGTGCCGGCGAGCCGTTGCGCGCGATTCGCGAGTCCGAACCTTTCCAGCGCCGCCATCGAACGTGCATGAATCTCGCGTTCCTCGCGGCGCTGCGCGGGCGTGCGCAGCACCGACGCCACGAAGCCCGCGCGGGTTCGCGGATGACATCCCACCATCACGTTCTCGAGCACCGTCTGTTGCGTGAACAACTGCAGGTTCTGGAACGTCCGGGCAATGCCGAGTTGCGCGCGCCGCGCCATCGGCAGCGCGTCGATGCGCTTGCCTTCGAACGCGATCGAACCGTTCGACGGCGCGGTGTTGCCCGAGATCGTATTGAACAGCGTGGATTTGCCCGCGCCGTTCGGGCCGATCAATCCCTTGATGCTGCCGCGCGCGACGCTGAACGTTACGTCGTCGAGCGCCGCGAGGCCGCCGAAGCGCACGCCGATGGCGTCGACGTTGAGAATCGCATCAGTCATGGCGCACGCTCCGCGTCGATCGACTTGCCCAGCGTTTTCGCAAAGTCTCGCCGATACCCGCGAGCCCGGCGGGGAAGCCCGTCAGCACCACGACCATCGCCACACCGAAGATCAGCAGTTCGGCATCGGGAATCGCGCGTAACCCTTCGGGCACGAACGTGTAGACCAGCGCGCCGAGCAGCGGGCCGTAGAAGCGGGCGCGCCCGCCCACCGCGACCATCACCATCAGCAGAATGGAGACGGAAACCGAAAACGATTCCGGCGAAATGAAACCCGTGTAGTGCCCATACAGCGAACCCGCAACCGCCGACATCGCGGCCGACAGGGTGAACACGGCGAGCTTCATCTTGCGCGTATCGACACCGCTAGCTTGGGCGCCGGTCTCGCTGGTGCCGAGGCTGACCATCGCTCGGCCGATGCGCGAATGCGTCAGGTTCCAGATGCCCCACATGAGCGCGAGCGAGACGGCGCAGCATAGCCAGTAGAACGCGCGGTCGGTATCGAACGCAAAGCCGCCGATGGAAAACGGCGCAATGCCGGACAGCCCGTTCGGACCGCCGGTGAGATCGACCAGTTCGACGAACAGCACGGAGACGATCGCGTTCAGGCCGAGCGTCGCCATCGCGAGGTAGTGGCCTTTCAGGCGGAAGGTCGGCAAACCGGTGACGAATGCGACGCCCGCGGTCAGCGCGACGGCCACGGCCATGTCGAGCAAAGGCGGCGTGCCGTAGCGGACCGACAGCACGCCGCTGACATACGCCCCGAGTCCATAAAACGCGGCATGGCACAGCGAAATCTGTCCGCAGTAACCGGCGACCAGGTTAAGGCCTGCGAGCAGCAGCAGATTGAGCAGCAAGGTGACTGCGAGCCCGGTGAGGTACGCGTTGGGCAGCAGCAGCGGCACGAGCGCGAGCAGGGCCCAGATGACGAAGAGGCTCGCCGGACGACGGTTGAACGCGGCGCCTCGTGCGTCGATCGAGACCGCGTCCGATCTCGTCAGCGAGCCGGATAACACCTCGCCACGTGGTTCGCGCGGAATCGGTTTTTCCAGAGAGGCCATGGCTCAGACCTTCACGATATCGGCTCGTCCGAACAGCCCGTGCGGACGTACGAACAGCACGAGCAGCAGACAGACGAACGACACCGCGTCACGAAAATGCGACGACACCAGACCGCTCGCGAACGATTCCAGCAAACCGAGCAGCAGGCCGCCGAGCAACGCGCCGCGCAAGCCGCCGAGACCGCCGAGCATCGCCGCGGCAAACCCCTTGAAGCCGAACAGCGTGCCCGAGTCGTACGACACGAAGGTGAGCGGCGTGACGATCACACCGGCGACGCCGCCCGCCAGCGCAGCCAGCACGAAAGCCCACGACACCGTGCGTTCGACCGGCACGCCCATCAACGCGGCTGCGCCCGGTTCGGCTGCGCACGCGCGCATCGCGCGGCCTGCCAGCGTGTACTCGAAGAACAGATGCGTCGCGACGATGAAGGCGAGCGCGATGCCCATCAGCCAGAGCGCCTGCGCATCCACCGCGATCCCTGCGAGCGACACCGTGCCGGGCGTTAGACCAGGCAAACCGTGCGGGTCCTTGCCGAGCGTCATCATCACGGCACTGCGCAGACTCAGGCCCACGCCGATGGTGACGAGCGTCAGCGTGAACGGATTATTGCTGCCGCTGCGGTTCACGAAGGGCATCACGAGCCGGTCGCAGATCCAGCCGAGCAGCGCACAGGCCGCCGGCGCCGCGACGCACGACGCCCACACGGGCCAACCGGCGCCGTGCAGCGCGGAGGCGATCATCCCGCCCGCCATCAGCCACTCGCCCTGCGCGAAGTTGATCGCGCCAGTCGCCTTGTACACGACGTTGAAGCCGACCGCGACGATTGCGTAGATGCAGCCCATCGTGAGTCCGGCAATCGCGAGTTGCAGCAGCTGCACGGCAAGCGGATTCATACGGCCCGACCTTCGGGCAACGCGATATCGAGTCCCAGCGCGTTCAGGCGTTTGACCGAGTCGCGCAACGCGCCGAGCAGCACGTCCACTTCCTGCTGGGCGGAGACCGCGCCGAGGCCCGCGAGCGCAGTACGGTCGGTCGCGCTTTCCAGTTCGCTCTGGCCCGCGAGCAGCGCACTGTGCAGCCCGCCGAGCGCCACTTTGGCGATATACGTCAGCACCCGTTCGACGATGGCCGCGCGCGCTGCCTCGTCCCACACGGGCGAGCGGACGTCCAGATACAGCCAGCCGAAGCGCGCGTGCCGTTCCTTGGCCGTGACGATCTGTTCGAGCGCCTGACGCACGACCGGATCGGTCGTGTTGTCCAGATACGCGCGATAGAGTTGCAGTTCGACCTCCGCTTCGACCACGCAATGCGCGGTGAAATGCGCGTCGAGCGAATCTTCGGCGCGCAGTGCCGACACGTGGCGGAACTGATCGAACAGGCTTTCGTCACGCGCTTGCGGCGGACGGTCGAAATAGCCGCCCAGCGCATTGGCGAGCGTGTGATATGTCTCGATCTGCCACGCTTCCTCGGTGTTCTTCACCGTCAGGAAGTACTTGGGATCGGACTCGCGGTCGGGTTCGAGGCAGAAGCGGATCAACGTCGCCGGCGTATCCGACAGGCGCGGATACTCGAGCCATGCACGGCGGCTCCAGACCAGCCGCGCGGCCAGCAGCGCGTCCGCCGAATAGGCGCCGGTATCGAGCCGGGCCCACGCGATGTCGGTCAGCGGATTCCAGCGCGACTGCTTGGCCAGATCGTAAAGATCGCGGATCGAATCGATCTGGCGCGACAGCGCGATCGGAAAGCGCCGTTCCTGGCCGATGCGAACCGGTTGTGTCGCGAGCGCCGGACTCGCAGCGAGAATGTCAGTCATGTGCGGCTCCAGGTCTTCCGTTCAGAATGTGCCGAGCTTCGGGTGGGAGAAGTTCGGCAAGTCGATGCCCCACGGGCGCATGCGTTCGCGAATGGACCGGATCGACGCGATAAAAATCGGCTTCTCCAGTTCCTCGACCGTCGCGCCGAGTCCGGCTTCCCAGGCGAGCCGGTCCATGGCGATTTCTTCGCGCGCGTCTTCGCTGTCCGGCGAGAGCCATGTCACGTGGTAGCCGTTCAGTTCGACTTTTTCGATCATGGTCACCACGGCTTCTTCGACGGCTTTGACTTCGGCACGCGAGAGCAGCGGCATTTGCGCGTCGAGAAAGCGCCAGCCGAAGGCGCAATGCCGTACTTCGTCGCGCGTGATCATCTGGTGGATGCGTTTCGCGGCCGGGTCGCGGGTGATCTCGGCCAGATGGCGGAACACGTCGAACGCCACTTCCTCGGACGTGCAGACGAGCGCCGCGATGATGGCTTCGAGCGGCATCGACGGATCGAGCGCCATGCGGCGCACGCCGTGCGTCGCCACCGATTGCTGGGCTTTCGGCTTGGGCGCCTCGATGTAGCCGCCGAGGCGCTCGGCCATCCGGAAGCACGATTCCGCATGCCGGCTTTCTTCCTGCGAACGGATCGTGAAGTAGAGCCGCATGTCCGGCGCGCGCTTCTCATGACAGAAACGCACCTGCAGCGCCGGGCTCTCCGAGATCGCCGCATATTCCGTCCAGGCGCGACGGCTCCAGCTCAGGCGGCCGGCGTAGCGCTGCTCTTCGGTATAGATGGACGGGTCGCACGCCTCCCAGTCGATATCGACACGCGGATCCCACTGCTTGCTGGTCGACAGATGGAACAGTTCGCGGATCTTCGGAATGCGCACGTCGAGGTCGAGCGGAAACTGGCTGACAGGTGCGTCGAGAATCGTAAAAGACGAGGCTACGGACATGATGGTTCTCCTGGCGGACGGGCTAGGTGAGCGTGATGAGCGGGCGAGCGGATGAGCAGTACGCCGGCCCTAGTGATAATCGGCGAGACGGAAGCGGGTGCCGTCGTAACGGATCATCACCGTGTCGCTCTTCGACAGACCGGAGTGACGTTCCGGGGAAAACGTATAGATGCCGCTGATGCCCTTGTAGCCCTGGATGCCCGCGAACGCGCCGGCAATTGCCGCGCCATCCGCCTTGGGACCGGCTTTCTGCATGGCCTGCGCGGCGAGCATCACGGCGTCGTACGACTGCGCGACGAACTGGTTGGGCGCGTGACCGAAGCGCGCTTCGAAGCGCTTCGTCAGATCGAGAATGTTCGACTTGACCGGGTCGTTATCGGGCAGGTCCGCACCGACCGGGAATTTCACCGAAACCAGCAGGATGCTTTTCGCGTCTTCACCTGCAAGTTTCATGTAGCGCTGGTCGACGAAACCATAGCTATGAATCAGCGGCATGGTGAGGCCCAACTGCTTCGCCTGCTTGATGAAAATGAGGCCGGCCGGTGTCACCGTCCAGCACACGACCGCACCGACACTGGCCGATTTCGCGGCCGTGAGTTGCGGCGTGAGATCGGTGTCCGACGGATTGAACGACTGATACACCACCTCGAGCTTGCGCTCCTTCGCAATGGTCTTCAGCTGTTCGACGGCGCTCTGGCCGAAGCCGCTGCTGTCCGCGAGGAAGGCGATTTTCGTGATCTTCTGTTTGTCGAAATAGTCGGCGAGACGCTCCAGCACCTGGTCGTCGTCCACCGTGCTCTTCACCGCGAACTTGCGCTGCGCGGCGGGATACACGATCGACATCGCGCCTTCGGTGGAGACGAACGGCACCTGCGCTTTCTCGGCGAGCGGTTGCATGGCGAGCGCGATGCCGCTCATGTTGCCGCCGCCCACGATGACCGAGACCTTGTCCTGCGAGATCAGACGCCGCGTGGCATTGATCGCCTTCGCGGGCTGACTCTCGCCGTCGTAAAACACCCATTCGACCTTCTGTCCATTGATGCCGCCGTGGGCATTCAGATCGTCCACCGCCATCTGCATCGCGTCTTTCATGTCTTCGCCGAGGAACGCGGCGGGTCCCGTCACCGACAGGATCGAGCCGATCTTGACCTGCGCGAATGCGGGCCCGCTCGCGATCAACGCGAACGCGAGCGGCAGGGACAGCGCGCAACTGCGCAGCCAGCGCGAAGGCGCGCTCCGCTGGACGTCGGCGGGTTGTCGAAGCGTCGATCTTGCAACGGAAAAAACACGATTCATGGACTGCTCCAATGCAGGCGGATTCAAAGTAGAGGAATGAGAGAAACCGGAAAGGGCGTCTTACGCGTGGTCCGTGTCGGGCGGCGCGTGCGGCGTGAGCGGCACGCGCACCGACCAGCGTCCCTGATCCGGCCGGTAATGCGAAGTGCCCGCGAGCACGACATCGCCCGCTTCGTTGCGGTAGGTCATGTGCCGCGTCAGCACGAGATCGCCGGGCAGCAGGTTCAGATGTTCGGCGTCCGCCTCGTCGGCTTCGCGGCACTCCAGGCCGAACTCGGCATTCACGGCCTGCGCGTCGGGATTCAGCAGATCGAGAACCGACTGACGCTCCAGCGCGCGTTTCTTCAGCGAGCCCGCAAACCGCACACTCACGTAGCGGTAGTCGATGGACACCGGCACCTGCTCCGCACGCCGCAGGCGCACGATATGCCAGACCAGATCGTCGCCGGTGAGACCCAGCCGCGTTTGCCAGGCGGGCGGGCAGGCAATTTTCTCGATACGCAGCAATTCGAAGGTCAGCTTGCGGCCGAGGCTCGCCCATTGCTCGATGAAGTTCATCGACGGGTCGACGCGCTCCACGACCTTTTCTGTCATCACGAAGGTTCCGAGGCCGCGGCGCCGGACCAGATAGCCTTCGTTGACGAGTTCGCTCATTGCCTGACGCATGGTGGCGCGCGCGACGCCGAAGCGCGCCGATAACTCGTGCTCGGGCGTAAACGGCCGGTCCGCATGCGACCACGCGTGAATTTCCACCAGCAGCCGCCGCTTGATCTGCACGTAGAGCGGCAACGGCGAAAGCCGGTCGATGGAACGGTCTGCCTTAGGTGACGATATATCCCCATCTGCAGCGGGGGAATGGATGCGGGGAAGCGTTCTCGGCGGCATCATTTTGTCCAGAGGACGAGGTGAGACGTTAAATGTATAGTTGGCCATACATTAAAACATTTCCCTGTTTTTCAAAAAAATCTTTTCGGGAATCGTTATGCGAATTCAGACTATCGACGTGGCGCTCGAGCCTTCGCCCGCGGTGGCGGGGGCCGGCAGCTACTTTTCGCGCGATGCGCTTTCCGGTTGTGACGCGGTGTTGTGGAATCCGGCCCGGCTGCACGACGGGCTGACGAAGGAGGGGTGCGAGTTGAGCGTCGGCGCGTCGACGGACATGTTCGTCGCGACGCGTCACTGGCGGCATGAGTTCGATGCGCTGCTTGCGCGCGGCGGCACGATCGTCACGTTTCTGCCCGCGCGCGCGACCGTGCGCGCCCATCATTTCGAAGACGTGATCGACCTCGATCTGCTCGAAGCGCTGGACCCGGTTTTCGCGGAATTGCAGGAGGTCTCTTCCACGCAGGGCGAGTCGATTGCGGGCGGCGAGCCTTTTCACGACTTTTTTTCGAGCACCGCAGGCCTGTGGCGGCCGGCGTCCCGTCTCGCGAAGGTGCCGGGCGAAACGATCCTGAAGAGCGCGCAGGGCGAGCCGCTCGCGGCCTATCGCACCAGCGGGGCCGGCCGCGTGTTGTTGTTGCCGCAACTGGCCTCACCCATGGACGACGCGGCGCAGCAGCGCTTCCTGGCCGCGCTGTCGCTGCTGATTGCGCGCTTGTCGGATGGCGCCGCCGTGCTCAACGCAGCCTGGTTCGACCATGTGCACAACGACGCGCAACAGCAGCGGCTGAGTGTGCTGGCCGACTACCGGCGGCAGATCGAAGCGATCGAAACGAAAATGCGCGCGCTTGAGGCGAGCGAGAAACAGTGGGCGTTTTCCGCGCAACTCGTGGCGGGAACGGGACGCGGTGTCGCGCGAGCGGTGAAGAAGAAGCTGACGCTGCTTACCGGCAATGCGCAAAGCGACTGGCTCGACGAATCGTTCGTCCTGGTGCCACGCGGGTCAGGCGTGCATCTGTTCAAGACCTTGATTCACGGCGAATTACTCGACGGCCCATCGATCGCGGCGATCGACGATAACCTCGCGCGGATTCGTGACGAGCGTGGGGAAGGCGGTGGATTAACTGCGGTGACCGTAGTGGATTGTCGCGAAAATATTGCGCCGCTCGCCGGGCGCTCGACCCGATTCGATCCTGCACTCGACGCGCTCTGCCACGAACGAGGCTGGTCGCGCATGGTGGGCGCAGCGCTGTTCCTGCTCGACCACGAGGACGCGCAAGCGCTGAGCGCCGCGCGCCTCGCCGAAGACACCGGTGACGATCTGGCCGGCGTCTACGAACAGGCGGAGCGGCGCCTCACTACGAGTCCCACCTGACGCAGCGGCGGCGCGCGGCGGCAGGCGTGTCGATCAGATTTCCTTGAGCAGCGTGTCGGCGACCCGAATACTCAAGGCCGCGCCCGTCAGTGTCGGGTTCACGCATCCCACTGCCGGCATCACGCTGCAGCCGGCAATGAACAGATTCTGATGATCGTGCGTGCGGCAGTCGGCATCGACGACGGAATCTTTCGGGTTCGTACCCATGATGGTCGTGCCCATGATGTGCTGACGGTTCTGATGATTGACGTCCGTCGCCGTCACGTCCGCATTCAGGAACCCCGCCATCCGCTGCAAGTCCTTCACCGCGAAATCGCGGCCCGCATTCCAGTAGTCGTCGACGCTGTAGTAAATCGACGGCACGGGCAGGCCCAGCGCGTCCGTTTTCGTCCTGCTCGGCGTCACGCGATTCTGCGGCAGCGGCAGCATTTCGAAGTCCACGGCCCAGTTCATGTCGCGCGCGGAGCGCTCGCGAATCTGCTGGTCGAGCTTGCTGCCCAGCACGCCTTTGGCAATCAGTTTCGAGGTCAACTGCGACGTCGGCACCGTGTTGCGCACCTTGGTCTTGTAGCTGGGGAAATCCTTGCGGAACGCGCCGTCCCGATAGTTCATGTAGATCAGCAGTTCGGTCGGCCCCTGGCCCGGCCACATGTCTTCGCGCGCGGTCATGCTCATGCTGATACCGGTGTTGTCCATCAGATTGCGGCCGACCATATCCGACGAATTCGCAACGCCGTTCGGGTAGTCCGCCGAAGTCGACATCAGCAGCAGCTTCGGCGACTCGACCGCATGTGCGGCGAGCACGAAGTAACGCGCGGTCAGACGATGCGACGTGCCGTCCGGCGTCTTGTACAGAATCGCGCTGATCTTGCGGTCCGCGCCGACTTCGATGCGATACACCACCGCGCTTTCGAGTACTTTCGCGCCGTGCTTCTCGGCGTCGTCGATATGCATCGAGCCGTCGTACTTCGCGCCGATCGGGCACACCGGATTGCAGTTGTTGTTGCCCGCGCAGATAGGCCGGTTGCCGTAAGGCCGCGTCGCACGTCCGTTCGGTTCGCTGATCGGGTGGTATCCGCCGGCGGCGAGCAGTTCCGACGCACGGTCGAAGAAATAACTGTTGGGCAGGCCTTTCATCGGATAAGGCTTGCTGCGCGGCGGAAAGGGCGCGCCGCCATTGCCGCCCTGATCTTCCTCGTCCACGCCGCTCACACCCAGCTCGTATTCGGCGCGCGAGTAGTAAGGCTCCAGGTCGTCGTAACTGAACGGCCAGTCGCGGCCTCGTCCGTACAGCGTTTGTAGCTTGAAGTCGTTCGGAATCATGCGCCACAGCGCCGAGCCGAAATGCCAGGTCGTGCCGCCCACGACACGCAGATACGCGGTCTTGTACGGCACGGGGCCGGTCTGCTGCAGATAGTCGCCGTAAGTGGACGGCGCATACGGCATGCTCGGAAACGGCGAGCCGCCGCCCTGCAGTTTCATATTGGCCAGCGACAGCTTGACCGGTGCATTGCGGAAAGTCTCGACGACGTCCGCACGTTTCACGCGCGGCCCCGCTTCCAGAACGATGACCGATTTTCCTTCGCGGGCCAGCGAGCTCGCGACGAGTCCGCCCATCACGCCCGATCCGATCACGATCACGTCTGCGTCGAAATTGCTCATGACTATTTTCTCGTTAGATTGCTGAGGTATGACTGGACCGTGAGGTCAGGCCGGCTTCGGGCCCCAGGCGAGCGGCCCGGGTCCATAAGTCGGCACCGCCAGGATGCCGCGGGTGGGGCGGTACATGAGCGAGTCGGCGTAAGTGATGAGTTCGGCATCGGCCGCGTTGCCGACGATGCCCAGGTACCACGCGGAAACGATCTGCGATGCAGTGGCGAACAGCGAGGTGTCGACCGGCGTTGCTGCGACGAACGCGTCCATGTCGGCGAACTTTGCGTCGTCGATATGCGCGAGCAGCGTGCCGATGTGCGCGCCGAACGCGGGATCGTGCCGGGACAACGACGTGAAAAAGCGCGCGCCGGTTTGCGGGTCGAGATCGTGCTGGCCGGTCACGAACATCGAGAGCCGCAGAAATGCCGCGGACAGGTCAGCCGATGCGCCGGGTGCGCCCGAGGTGCCCGAGGTGCCCGAGGTGCCCGACGCTGCGAACGCGCGCGGCATGAAAGACAGCGGCGTGGCCACGGCTGCCGCGAGCGCGGCGCCTGCGGCAACGGCAAGAAACGTGCGGCGCGACGGACAGTGCGTGGCGCCGTCGAGCCGGTTTTTGGATTGCGGCATGGTGAGATCCCTTTTCGTTTTTTTGGTCTTTTTGTCTTTTCTTCGACCAGGCAGTTGAAATCAGGCGCGCACGCGCTTGCGCGATGCTTTCCGGCGCGACAGCGCCAGCACCAGCAGCACGATCACGACGAGCAGGACAACGAGCCCAGGTATCGCATAGTGAGCGGCTTGCGCAATCAGCGGCGGCTTGCCGCCCTGACGAATCGTCGCGACGTCCGCGACGCTAACCGTCACGGCCGGATTGCCGTACTGATGCAGCACGAAGTTGGCGACATCGGCAACATCCTGATCGGACAGGCGGTCGGTGAAGCTCGCGCCCGGACCGAACGCGGGCATGAACGCCGGCTTGCCGTGCGCATCGCGCTGAAGTCCGAACAGGATCACGGAGATCAGGTTGTCGGCATTGGCCGCGCCGGTCGCCGTGTTGTGATACAGCGACGGGTAGTCGTGATTGCTCAGACCGCCGCCATTCGCCTGGTGACAGGCCGCGCACGAGCCGGAAAATACCTGCCAGCCGCGCGGCGGTTTGGCGTCGTTGCCGCGCAAGGCCGCTTCGTTCAGCGGCTGACCGTAGGTGTAGCGCGTGGCGCTTTCGCCGTCGTGCATCGGCGGCGTCTGTTTCAGGTACGCGACGAGCGCGGCGATATCGCCGTCGTTCAGATGTTGCAGGCTGTGGTCGATCGCTTCGGCCATCGGTCCGGCGGCCTGCGCCTTGCCGGGTACGAAGCCGGTTTTCAGATACTGCGTGAGTTCGGCATCGGTCCAGCCGCCGATGCCGCTGACCGGGTCCGAACTGATGTTCGGCGCGTACCAGCTGCCGAGCGAACCGCCCGCGAATGCGCGCGCGTCGTTCTGTCCCATTAGCGCGTTGCGCGGCGTGTGGCACGCGGCGCAGTGTTCGAGCGCGCCGGCCAGGTAAGCACCGCGATTGATCAGCGGTGAAACATGCGGGTCCGGCCTGAACGGTGCGCTGTCGAGGAACAGCGCGTTCCAGAGCGACATCGAGGCCCGCACGCTGAATGGAAAGGGCAGGCTCGTTTGCGGCGCGGCGGCGTCGACCGGCGCGACCGCATCGTGGAAATAGGTGTAAAGCGCGTGAACGTCGTTGTCGGTCAGGGCCGCATACGAGGTGTACGGCATCGCGGGGTAAAGATGCTGGCCGTCACGGCGCACGCCCTGGCGCAAGGCACGCGCGAATTCGGCCTCGGTGTAATCGCCAATGCCGCCTTGCTTCGACGGCGTGATGTTGGTCGAGTAGATCGTGCCCATTGGCGAATTGATCGGATATCCGCCTGCGAACGGTTTGCCGCCTTGCGCGGTGTGGCAGGCGGCGCAGTCCGCCGCGGTCGCCAGATAGCGGCCCGCTGCGATCAACGGAGAATCCGCGACGCCCGGCGTTGCCGACGCGGTATTAGCCGACGCGGTATTAGCCGACGCGGTATTAGCCGACGCGGTGTTAGCCGACGCGGCGGAGGACGCCACTGGCGGCACCAGCCTCGTGGAGTCGGCCGTGCCGGCAAAAGCCGGTGCCGCGCCCTGCGCAAACGCAAAAGCGGGGAGCAGGGCAACTGCCGCCAGGGCAGCGCCGGTAAGAGCTTGTCTGAATCGCATCTTCTTGTTGGATTGCTCGGCTTGTGGGGCCGTAGTGGGACTGTGGACGGGTGCGCTGCGCTGCCGGCGCGTGTTACAGCAACTCGTACTCCATCACTTCGAGCGGCGTCTCGCCGCCGTTCGTGAGCACCCGCGTGCCGGCTTCGGTGAAGAAGGCATCGCCCTTGTGCAGCGTGGTCTGCTTGCCGATATCGCCGGGGCTCTGCTCGATCAGCCGTTCGCCCGACAGCACGACACGCAGGCCGGGACCGAACTGCCGATACGGCGCGGCAATCTCACCGGGCTGCAAGCGCAGACGCCAGCCACGCACGCGCGCTTTGTCGAGCACCAGTGAAAATGCGCTAACACCCGAGCGGTCCGCATTGCCATAGTTGCCGCGTTCGAGCGCGATCACCTCGAAGGCGATCTGATGAATGAGCGCGTCGCCGATGTTGCTCACCTGGTCGACGATGCCCGACGTCTGATAGTCGCCGAAGCGCACCGAGCCGGTCTTCATATCGACCACCTTGCCGCCGTGTTCGTCCTTGCGCTGGATGTAAGCGCGCGAGCCGTTGACGATAGTGTTGACGAAGGTCAGGTTCTGCGCGTGCCACATGGTCGACTCGCCGGGGCGGATCATCACGCGCATCACCCGCATCTGGCTGTTCTGCATGACGACGTGGTGACGCGGCTCCTCGGCGGTCGGCACGACCCGGTTGCCCGCCGCGGCCGCCGAGGGCGGCGGACCCGGATCGGTCTCCGGTGCGCTATCGTTTTCGCTCGCGGCCTGCGCCGGGGTGGGCAGCAACGCCGGAGCGACCGCAAGGATGGCCGCGCTCGCACCGTGCAGCAATGCGCTTCTGCGCTGGTTATCGATCTTCTCCGGCGCTACCTGACTTTCACTCACTTGCCTGCACTCCCTTTGCAACGTTGTTGACGGCCTGACGCGTTTTTTTTCAGGCCTGGGTCGAATCGAGCGCGGGCTCCCGGTTGCTCGCCTGCGACGTGATGAAGAAAAGCATGGCCAGCACGCCGAGCAGATCGATGCCCGCGCCCACCAGAAAACCGCTGTCGTAGCCGCCCAGGCGTTCGACCGCCATACCCATCAGGGCCGGCCCGACCACGCCGGAAATGTTCGCGATCAGATGCACGAAGCCGCCCACGCCGCCTACATGCTCGGCTGGGATCAGTTCGTGGATCGTCGCCCAGCATCCCTGGCACGCGGCGGAGAGAAACATCACCGCGAGCGCCACGAGCGTGACGATCACGGCCGTCGACTGCGCGTGCCCGACGCACAGGATCGAGATGCCCGACAGCGCCAGCGGCACGATCGCGCTCATCTTGCGAGCCAGCAGCTTGTTGCGCATCCGCTTGAAAAACATGTCCGCGACGATGCCGCTGCCAAAGAAGCCGATGCCGCCGCACAACCACGGAATCACGCTGACGATGCTCATGGCCTGCAGGCTCAGATGCAGGCCATCGGTGAAGTAGCTCGGCATCCACGAGATGAACACGTAGAGCATGTAGTTGGCGGCGAACAGACCCGCGGCGACGGCGAGCGTGCTCGGCCGCACGAGAAACGATTTGAGCGGCGCATTGCTCTTGCCGGCCGCGAGTTCCGCGTTGTGCCGGCTGGTTTCGATCATCTCGCGTTCGGCGGCGCTCACGCGCTTGTTGTTCGCGGGACGGTCGGTGCCGAACAGCCACCACGCGGCGAGCCACACGAGGCCTAGCGCGGCGATCACGACGAAGGCGACCCGCCAGCCCAACGCGTACGCGGTGAGGCCGACGATCGGCCCGGCAATCGCGCTGCCCACGGTTTGCCCGGAGAACGTGAAGCCGATCATCGTGGCGGTTTCCTCACGCGGAAACCAGTTGGTGATGGTGCGGTTGGTGGTGGCGTTCATCGGGCCTTCACCGAAGCCGAACAACGTGCGCAGGAACAGCAGCGACACGAAGCCGCCCGCCGTCGCCGTCAGTCCGCAGACGAGCGACCAGCCGCCCATGGCAACCGAAAACACGCGGTGCGGGCCGTACCGGTCCGCGAGCCGGCCGCCAACGAAGGCGAACAGCGAATAACCCACGAAAAAGCTGCTGAAAATAAAACCCATCTTCGACGGCGAGATGTTCAGTTCCTGTTTCAGGATAGGCGCGACCACGCCCAATGCGGCTCGGTCCATGTAGTTGATGGCGCCTGCGAGAAACAGCAGGGTGGCCACGACATAGCGGTACTTTCCGGTTTTCATCTCGTCTCCCAAATGAATTTGATTCGCTGTTTTTATGTGCCCGGGCTTCGCGCTAGCGACGTCGCCTCTATGCCCGACTGCTTCGGATGAGTTCCGCATGGTTCTGTCCGGCGTGTCAGGCGAAGTTCGCTATGGCGACCCAGTTGGCGTCGCGACCGCCGTCCACGTGGTCGAGCAGATCGAGCCGACCGTTCGAACGGTCGATGCCGTACAGCGCCACGCGGGTGTCGTTCTGCCCGGCCGCGATAAGGAAGTCGCCTTGCGGATCGAGCGCGAAACTGCGCGGACTCGCGACAGTTTCAACAGTGTCGAGACGGGTGACGCGTCCGCCAGATGGGTCGATCGAGAAGTGACTCAACAGGCCGCGCGTGCGCTCCGACGTGTACAGCGAGCGGCCATCCGGCGACAGGTGAATGTCAGCGCAATAGATGGAGTCGGGCGGGGGCGTGTCGTCTGCGCCCGGCGTGACGCCGGAGGGCGGGCGCGCGCGGCCCGGCACCATGCCCGCTTCGGCGGGTATCGACGACTCGCATTGCAATTCGGCGAATGGCAGGTCCGCAGAAGTCCGTTCGAATACCGTCACCGTGCCCAGCAGTTCACTGAGCACGTAGAGGAAGCGGCCGTTCGTAGACAGCACGGCGTGGCGCGGGCCCGAACCGGAGGGCGCCTGCAACGTGTACGCAGGCTCGTTCGCGAACCGGCCTCGAGCGGCATCGAAACGGTACGCCGCGATGCGGTCGCTGCCCAGATACGGGACGAACACGAGGTCGGAGTGCGGATCGGGCAATGTGGCGTGCGGCTTGTCGCCACCGGCGAGCGTGCTGGCCGGCTCGCCGTGGGGGAGTCCTCGTGCATCGAGTTTGAACGTGGCCAGCAGATTCGCGCCATAAGAGGCCGCGAGCAGCCATTGGCCCGATTGATCGAGGCGCAGATTCACGAGGCTGTTCGCGACCGGCGTGTTCGCTAGCGGACTCAACCGGCCCGTGCTCGTGTCGATGCGATAGCTCACCAGCGCGAAGGGCGCACGACGGACCGCCGCGTGCAGCGTCGCGGTTCGCGGATCGATGACGATGGGCATGACCAGCGGGGCCGCCTGGGTCCGCGAAACGGGCAGCAACGATTTGCGCGCGCGGTCGAGCCGGTAGCCGCCGATATCGCCATCCTGCGCATTCGAGACAAAGACGAAGGTTTCTGCCATGACCCTGCTGACGGCGCCTGCCGCGTTCCCTATGAAGAAGTAGAAGCCGATCGATCCTGAGACTGACGGAGCACCTGAAAAATGGCACCGATTACATTTGTCGCGAGCTTACTCGGCAAGAAATGCTTGTCTAGCGTATCGATTGGCTTAATAAAACAGCCTGCCTGACGGCGTCAGCTGAAATCAGCACAACATTGACGAGCCGAATGAGGCCATAATACACTAAAATTTGTAATCGATTACAAATTGAGGCAACTGTCCTGACCGCGATGGTCGGGCAGCACCAGGAAAAGCTGGCTATGAAGAACCCTACAATAAACGGTGTCACGACCGACGCCGCAGACCCGCCGCAAGCCCTCAGCAAGCCGGCGCCGGCGGCGGTGCCGCGCGCGCTGCGCGATCTTCTCGCGCTGGACGATTTCGAGCGCCACGCGAAGCGCGTGTTGCCGCCGATGATTTTTCAGTACGTGGCCGGGGGCGTGGAGACACAAACTTCGGTGCGCACGGCGCGCGACGCGTACGGCCGTTACGCGTTTCTGCCGCGCATGTTCGTGGACGTGTCGGGCCGGGATCAGGGCGTCACGTTGTTCGGGCAGCGTTACGCGCATCCGTTCGGCATTCCGCCGCTCGGCGGGTCGGCCTTCGTCGCGTATCGCGGCGATTTGCGCTTTGCCGAAGCGGCCCGCCGTCGCGAGATTCCGATGATCCTGAGCGCCTCCGCGCTGATTACGCTGGAAGACGTGATCGCCGAGAATCCGCACGCCTGGTTTCAGGCCTATCTGGCGGGCGATCAGCCGCGGATCGACCGGCTGGTCGAGCGCGTCGAGCGAGCGGGCTACGAAACGCTCGTCGTGACCGGCGACACGCCGATGCTCGGCAATCGCGAGCACAACATCCGCAGCGGCTTCAGCATGCCGATCAGGATGACGCCGGGGGTCATGTGGCAAAGCGCGTTGCATCCGCGCTGGTTGCTCGGCACGGTCGCGCAAACGTTTCTGAAACACGGTGCGCCGCATTTCGAAAACACCGACGCCGAACGCGGGCCGCCGATGATGTCGAAAAAGGTCCGCAATACCAACAAGCGCGACGAGCTCGCGTGGCGCCATGTCGAAGCGATCCGCAAGCGCTGGAAAGGCAACCTCGTGGTCAAGGGACTCATGACGCCCGCCGACGTGCGGATCGCGCAGTCGTGCGGGGCGGACGGCGTGATCCTGTCGAATCACGGCGGCCGTCAACTCGATTACGCGATCGCGCCGCTGGAAACGCTGGAAGAGTGCGTGTCGTTCAAGAAAGACATGAAGGTGATGATCGACAGCGGCATTCGCCGCGGCACCGATGTGATCAAGGCGATGGCGCTGGGCGCGGACTTCGTGTTCGTCGGGCGGCCGTTCCTGTACGGCGCGGCGCTAGCTGGTGTGGATGGCGTGTTGCACGCAATCAGAATTCTGGGCGACGAGATCGATCGCGACATGGCGCTGGTCGGCGTCAAACGGCTCGACGAGCTGACGCCCGAGCACGTGCGGCGGGTGGCGTAAGTCGCATGCCGCGGTGTACCGTGGCTTACTGATCAAAACCGGCAGGAGTTCTTTCATGCAGCAACAATCAACCCGTCGTCCCGTGCGTTTGATGTCGGGGTTCGTCGTACAGACGCCGTTCGGCGTGGACGTGATACCGCGCTTCGAGCAGTCGGGCGGAGCGGTGCAGATCGAGTGGAACCCGACCTCCGTGCTGCTCAGGGAAATCGACGCGGGCAGTCGCGCGGACGTTCTGCTCGTCACGCGTGAAGCCATGGATGAACTCGTTGCGAAGGGGATGGCCGACGCCTCGACGCGAGTCGAGTTGCTCAGCTCGAATCTGGGCGTCGCGGTGAAACGAGGGGCACCCCATCCGCGTATCGCGAACGTGGATGAGTTTCGCGAGGCATTGCTCGACGCGCGTTCGGTCGCGTATTCGAATGCTGGGGCGAGCGGCATCTACTTTGGGAAGCTGATTGCCGAATGGGGCATTGCCGAGACGCTGAATGCACGCGCAACGATCATCAAGGATGGTCTTGCGGCGGAGAAGTTGCTGAGCGGCGACGCGGATCTCGCGATCCAGCAGATTAGCGAACTGCTCTCGGTCGAGGGCATCGAGATTGTCGGACCGTTTCCGCCGGGTGCGCAGAAAGCGCTTTCATTTTCGGCGGCGTGTTTTGTTGGTACGGACAATCTGGACGAAGCGAAGCGCTTCATCGCCCATATCGACGATGCCGCCGCGCGCGATACGTATCGCCGCTATGGGCTCGATCCGGTTTGACCGGCTTCCCGGCGTTAAGCCTTGCCGCAAGCCTTGCATCAAATCCGGCATCAAACCCGGCATCAAGCCGCAGTAGAACGCGCCGTGCGCTGGCGGCGCTTTCCCGTTGCGCTGACGGGCGCCGGTCCGGTGCTGCTGCGGACGATCAACGCTGTCTCGATGCGCGGTGATGTAGCCGGATGCGGCAGGTTGTCGAGGCAGCGCAGCAGATAGTCCGCCGCCTGCTCGCCGAGTTGCGCAAGGTCCACGCTGACCGTGGTCAGCGGCGGTGCGAGATGCGCAGCAAAGTCGTAGTTGTTGAAGCCGACGACCGACAGATCGTCCGGCACCTTCAGTCCTTTTGCCGAAGCGGCGAGCAACACGCCGAATGCAAGCTGGTCGTTGCCGCAGACGATGGCCGTCGGCCGGCCGGTCGTGGCGGAGAGCATCTTCAACGCCGCCTGGCGCGCTTCGTTCAACGTGAACGCGTCGTCGACGATGCGCTCGGCCGGCAGTTTGAAGCCGCCGCTGGCCAGACGTTTGCGAATGCCCCGAATGCGGTCGGTGACGCGATCGTTGGTCGGCGGCGTACCGACGATCACGCCGATATCCGCATGGTCCAGCTGCATCAGATGGTCCGCGATCAGATGACCGATGGCGACGTTGTCGTAGCCGATGCTCGGGCGCTGCGGATCGATGGCGAGAATCTGGATGCAGGGCACGCGTTGCTGATCGATTCGCTCCCACATTTTCGGGTCGTGCGTACGTCCGACGATCATCAGCGCATCCACACCATGGCCGAGCAGCTTCGTCACTTCTTCCATTTCGACGGCCGGATCGAAATCGGAACTCGCCAGCAACAGCGTGTAGCCTGCCGTGTGCAGCCGCCGTTGAAACGCGTTGAGCGAGCGTGAAAAAGTTTGCGTCTCGATGGTCGGCACGACCGCGCCGATGGTGAACGTGCGGTTCAGCGACAGCGCGCGGGCCGCGCCGTTCATCACATAGCCAAGCGCGTCGCACGCCTGGCGCACCGCCTCCCGTTTGTCCGCGCGCACGGCTTCCGGGTGGTTGAGCACACGGGATACCGTCGCAGTCGACACGCCCGCGAGACGTGCGACATCGCCGACGTTCACGCGCGCACGGCCATCGGCTGCCTGCTGATCGGATTCCGTTGCCATGGGTTCGCGTCTCCTGACTGAATGATCTAGTTATGCGGTCGCCGTGATTATGGCCTGAAACACGGCTTTCTTTGCCTAGCGCTCGTGTGCCTGGCCTTCGACGAGCGCGCGCATTTGCGCGACTGCCGCATCCGGTGCCGTCAAGACCGGCACCGAGACTTTCTGCCGGACTGCTTCGGCCGCGCGGGAGGTGGAAAAGTGCGCGAGCATGATCGCGTCGCAGTCGGACAGTTCGGGAGCGCGCTCGGCGACGAGCCGGTTGTGCGACTCCACGTCGCCCTTGCGCAGCAGATCGATTGCGTCGGCCACGATGATGGTTCGCAAACTCGCCTGCACGCCGGCTTCACGTACGTACGCATCGAATTCGTCGGTCATGGTGGAGACCGACGGGCCGAAGGTGGCCAGCATACCGATCTTGCTGCCCTGCGCGATAGCCGCCTGGAACATCGCTTCGTTCGGTTTCAGCACCGGCACGCCGGCGCGGGAAGCGAGCACGTCGATGGCGGGCCCGAATGCCGAGCAGGTGACCAGGATGCCGTCGGCGCCGATTTGTTTGCCGTACATGCCGAAGCCGACGAAGCGGTCGATCATGCCCTGGCTCAGGTCGGCTTCGCGCGCGCGGTCGATGGTCAGGCCGTCGTCGAGCAGATTGACCGTCTCCGCTTCCGGCCAGTGCGCCGCGAATGCCGCGTGGATGGGTTGCATGGCCACGGGCGTGGCATGGAGCAGAACGATGCGGGACATGGTTTTTCCTGTCGAAAACGCGATGTCTAAATTGTAACCGATTACAAATTTGAGAGGGGGCTTGTGTGCAGATTGGTCGAGCGGAGTAGAGTGTTGCGCGTGCTGGCTTCGCATCTGATCCGAAACCACGATTGCCGGCGCATGCGGCATGCAGCATGCAGAAGCTGTACTTATCCCAATCTTAGAGACAACTCACTTTCCCTTAACCGATGAAATCCATTCAACAGAAATCGATCGCCTTCGTATTGGCGCTGGGCACGTTTGCGTCTGCCCCCAGCTTACCGTCTGCCTACGCGGCAGACTTGCACGTCATGACGTCCGGCGGATTTACCGCGGCTTACAAGCGCCTGGGTCCCGGCTTCACCGCAAAAACCGGCAATACGCTCGACACGATTCTCGGGCCGTCGATGGGCAAGGCGCCCGAATCCATCCCGAACCGGCTCGACCGCAACGAGCCCGCCGACGTGGTCATCATGGTGGGTTATGCGCTCGACGATCTGATCAAGCACGGCAAGGTCGTTCCCACCTCGCGCGTCGAACTCGCGGACTCGCGCATCGGCATGGTGGTGCGCGCCGGTGCGCCGAAGCCCGATATCGGCACGGTGGACGCATTCCGGTCGACGCTGCTGCACGCGAAGTCCGTCGCTTACTCGGATAGCGCGAGCGGTGTGTATATCGAGCGCGAGATGTTCACGAAGCTCGGCATCGAGGCGCAGATCAAGCCGAAGGCGACCATGGTGCCCAGGATCCCGGTGGCCTCGGTGGTTGCGAAAGGCGAATACGAACTCGGCTTTCAGCAGGTGGCGGAATTGCTGCCAGTGCCGGGCGTGACTTTCGTCGGCAAGATTCCGGAAGACGTGCAGTCGGTGACGCGCTACGCCGCGGGCATTCCGGTGAATGCGCCGCATCCGCAGGAGGCGAAGGCGTTGCTCGATTATCTGTCGTCGCCGGCGGCTCAGGCCGACGTGAAGGCGACGGGACTCGACCCGATCGCCGGCCGCTAGGGTCCGCGGCCTGAGTCAGGCCGCGAAACCCTGCGCGCAAGACCCCTCAAAAAATCACATACACCTTGCGCATCGTCTCCTCGACTTCCCACAGGCCCTCGGTATTCGCCTCGAAGAACAGCGTATCGCCGCTCGTGAAATGAACGGTCTCTTCGTTGTCGGGCGTGAAGCGACCCCGCCCGGCGATGAAGTGCATGACTTCGGCCTGTTTCACCGAGCGACGATACGTGCCCGCCGTACATTCGAAAATGCCGGTGTCGATGGCTTCGCTGCCCTTGATCACCTTCTGAACGCCCGACACCTGAATCGGCGTGGTGCCCGGCAGGCCCGCCTTGCCCCAGTCCTCGAGATTCTGCAGTCCCACGCTTTGCTTGATCTGCTGCACCTTCATGTTCGCGCTACCTTTTTGATGAGTGAATAACCGCTTCAACGACCGGAAGTGCGGGTGAGCGTCTCTTCGACCTTGCCCAGCCGCACGACGGTGACGCCCGGGCGCAACTGCCGCAGTGAAGGCATCACGAGCATGCAGTCGTCGTAGGGCGTGCGGACGGGTTCGCCGTTCGACCAGCCGATCACCGCGCCCGCTTCGGGGAAAATCTCCAGTCCCGTGTAGGGCGCGGCAAAACGGAAGTCCATGCTGGTGGCCACCACCGGTTCCGTCACGCGCACGATGTGCTGCAGCGGCGGCAACGCCGCCATCCAGCCCGCCGGCAAATCCGTTTCGTCGACCACACCCGCGAGCAACAGAAACCGCGCGGTAGTGTCGCGTGCAACTGCCACAGCGCCCTTTTCCCAGTGCTGTCCGCATTCGATCAGCAGCGCGTTCTTCGGGCTGGCGTTATCGCCAAAGCCTTCGTAATCGCGCATCCGGCGGCCTTCCGGATGACCTTCGTCGCAGATCACCGTGGCCGGCGTGCCGAGCCGCACGGCCAGGTCGATCCCTTTCCGCAAGGGTCCGGCGACGATCAGCGGTTTGCTTTTCTCATGCATGGAATGCAGGTCGAGCAACGCGTCCACCGTGTCGATGACGGGCCGCATCTCGCGCGCACGCGCCAGTTCGCTCGAGGTACGCGACGGGTCGTCGAGCACCGCGGCGGTCCATACGCGATTGAAATCCTGATCGACGAAGCGCGCCGCATCCGGGTTCGCGGGATCGAAGCGCAGATAAGCGCCGACGTTCGCGAAGCCCAGCGTCAGCCGCCCGCGACGCGGCCGCAAACCGAGCCGCAGCAGTTCGTCGACGACGATCGCGCCGCACACTTCGTTGCCATGCGTGAGCGCGTTGATCATGACGTGCGGACCAGGCAAGCCGGAGTCGAACGTATGCACGTACGCGATACCGGACGCCGACTGCTCGTGCGCGGAAATATCGGGGAAGTCGACTTCGATCGGATAGGCCGTCATGTTGATCTCCTCAGTCATTCGAGATTGCCCTGACACAGGTATTTGATCGACAGATAGTCGTCGAGCCCGTACTTCGAGCCTTCGCGACCATAGCCCGATTCCTTCACGCCGCCGAACGGCGCAGCTTCGCTCGCGACCGCGCCTTCGTTGATGCCGACGATGCCCGCCTCGAGCGCCCGCGCGACGCGGTCGATCCGTTTCACCCCTTCGCTATAGAAGTAAGCGGCGAGGCCGAACGGAGTGTCGTTGGCGGCGGCGACGGCTTGCGCTTCGTCGTCGAAACGGAACAGCGGCACGATCGGCCCGAAGGTTTCTTCACCGTTCAGCAGCATGCCCGCCGTTGCGTCGGCGAGCACGGTGGGCGCGTAGTAGTGGGGGCCCAGTTCGACGAGGCGCTTGCCGCCGGTCAGCACGCGCGCGCCTTTCGTCACGGCGTCGTCGACATGGCGGGCGATCTTGTCGAGCGCCCGGCTATTGATCATCGGTCCGATCTGCGCGGCCGGGTCGGTTGCGGGGGCAACTTTCAGCGCGCCCACACGCTCGGCCAGCAGCGCGCCGAAGCGTTCGTACACGCCGGCTTGCACGTACACGCGATTCGGACACACGCAGGTCTGCCCGCCGTTGCGGAACTTGGCGGCCATCAGACCGGTGACGGCGGCATCGAGGTCGGCATCGTCGAACACGATGAAAGGCGCGTTGCCGCCCAATTCCAGCGACAGCTTCTTGAGCGTTTCGGCCGACTCGCGCGCCAGATACTTGCCGACCGGCGTCGAACCGGTGAACGTGATCTTGCGCACGCGCGTGTCGTGCAGCCAGTCGGCGACGGTCGCGACCGCATGGTCGCGCGACGCCGTAATCAGGTTCAGCACGCCCGCCGGCAGCCCGGCCTCGTGCGCGAGCAGGACCAGCGCCGACGCCGTGAGCGGCGTGTCTTCCCCCGGTTTGGCGACCACCGTGCAGCCGGCGGCGAGCGCCGGCGCAATCTTGCGCGCGATCATCGCGAGCGGAAAATTCCACGGTGTGATCGCGGCGACGATGCCGATGGGTTCCTTCACGGCCGTCATCCGCTTGCCGCGCTGTTGCTGCGGAATCAGATCGCCGTAAATGCGCGTGGCTTCTTCCGCAAACCACGCGACATACGACGCGCCATAGGCCACTTCGCCTTTGCCTTCCGCGAGCGGCTTGCCCTGTTCGAGCGAGATCAGCGCGCCGAGCGCGTCCTGATTCGCGACGATCAGCGCGTGCCAGCGGTGCAGCACGGCCGCGCGGTCCTTCGGCAGCAGTGCGCGCCAGGCGGGCAGGGCGCGAGCGGCGGCATCGGTCGCGGCGCGCGCATCGGCGGGGCTGCTGTCGGCTACCTCGGCGATGGTCTCGCCGGTGGCGGGGTTGGTCACCGCGAAGCGGACGTTGTCTTGCGCGGCCGTCCATTTGCCGTCGATAAAATTGTCGGCGCGAATCAACTCGCCCAGTTCGAATGTGCGTGTCATGGAAAATCCTTGCGGTTAGCCGAGTTTCTTCGCGATGGCCTGGCCGACTTCGGTCGTAGTCGCCTTGCCGCCGAGGTCGCCGGTATGCGGGCCTTCGAGCAGGGTCGACTCGATCGCGGCGAGAATCGCGTCGTGCGCTTCACGCTCCTTGCCGCTCTGATTGCCGAGGAAGTCGAGCATCATCGCGGCCGACCAGATCATCGCAATCGGATTGGCGATGTTCTTGCCCGCGATGTCCGGCGCCGATCCATGCACCGGTTCGAACAGCGACGGAAACTTGCGGTCGGGATTCAGGTTGCCCGACGGTGCGAGGCCGATCGTGCCGGTACAGGCCGGACCGAGGTCCGACAGGATGTCGCCGAACAGATTGGTGGCGACCACCACGTCGAAACGATCCGGGTTCAGCACGAAGCGCGCGCAGAGAATGTCGATGTGCTGCTTGTCCCACGCCACGTCGGGATACTGCGCGGCGACCCCGGCCGCGCATTTGTCCCACCACGGCATGCTGATCGCGATGCCGTTGCTCTTGGTGGCGACGGTGATTTTTTTGCGCTTGCGGCGCTGCGCGAGATCGAAGGCGAACTTCAGCACGCGCTCGCTGCCGTGGCGGGTGAACACCGACTCCTGCAGCACGAATTCACGCTCGGTGCCTTCGAACATCACGCCGCCCACCGATGAGTATTCGCCCTCGGTGTTCTCGCGCACGATCCAGAAGTCGATGTCGCCGGCTTTGCGTCCCGCGAGCGGCGAGGGCACGCCGGCAAAGAGGCGCGCCGGGCGCAGATTGATGTACTGGTCGAATTCGCGGCGGAACTTCAGCAGCGAGCCCCACAGGGAGATATGGTCGGGCACCATGTCCGGCCAGCCGACCGCGCCGAACAGAATCGCGTCGGCCGATTGCAGTTGCGTCTTCCAGTCGTCCGGCATCATCTTGCCGTGTTTGGCGTAGTAATCGCAGCTGGCCCATTCGATGTGCTGGTACTCCAGTTCGATGCCGAAGCGGTCTTTCACCGCGTCGAGTACACGAATGGCTTCGGGCATGACTTCGACACCGATGCCGTCGCCGGGAATGACTGCGATGCGATATTTCTTCGACATGTTTCTGCTCCTCCATGGGACATTCGACGATTCGATAACGGCTATTTTATTCCTGCCAATTAAGACTAAAATGGTCGATCCAGTTAAGCCACTGTGCACGATTCGTGTACAAACCACCGACCCATGGATGCTCTTCCATCACCGGATCTCGGCGATTTACGCGTGTTTTGCGAGGTCGCGCGCAAATCGAGTTTCAGCGCGGCGGCGGAAGCCCTGTCGGTGTCCGCGGCCTATGTCAGTAAACGCATCAACGTGCTCGAGACTACGCTCGGTACGCGTCTTCTGCACCGCTCGACGCGCCGGGTGGCGATTACCGAGGCCGGCGAGCGCGTGTATAGCTGGGCCGAAAAAATTCTCGACGACGTCGAACAACTGGTGGAGGACGTCTCCACCACCCGCCGTCTTCCCGCGGGCAAGCTGCGCATTTCCAGCAGCTTCGGCTTCGGCCGCCGTTTTGTCGCGCCGTCGCTGGCGCGCTTCTCCGAGCGCTATCCGCAATTGAGCGTGCGGCTCGATCTGTTCGACCGTCTCGTCGACGTCGGCGGCGAAGGCTTCGATCTGGACGTGCGCATCGGCGACGAAATCGCACCGCATCTGATCGCGCGGCGGCTCGCGTCGAATCATCGCGTGCTTTGCGCATCGCCCGGCTACATCGCGAAGCAGGGCGCGCCACGTCAGTTGGCCGACCTGTCGTCGCATGCGTGTCTCGCGATCAAGGAGCGCGATCATCCGTTCGGTTTGTGGCGGTTGACCGTGCGCGGCGAGACCGTGTCCATCAAGGTCACCGGGCCGCTCTCGACCAATCATGGTGAAGTCGCCGTGCAATGGGCGCTAGCCGGACGCGGCATCGTATTGCGCTCGATGTGGGACGTGCGGCCATTACTTGAAAGCGGGCAGTTGCAGCAGGTATTGCCCGAGGTCACGCAACCGGCGAACCTGTGGGCCGTGTATCCGGCGCGGCTCGCGCAGTCGGCGAAGGTAAGGGTGTGCGTGGATTTTCTGAGTGAAGAGTTCGCCGGCTGGAGTCCGCCGGACGATGCGGGCAGTGAATGAGCCCGCACGACGATTACGGGTGGTTCTGTGAGAACAGCGTTTCGAGCGGGTAGTGGCTCTTCACGAACGGCGACTTGATGATCACGAAGCTGAAGTACTTCTCGATACCGATATCGCGTTCCAGCAGCCCCTCGATAATGCTTTGATAGTGGCTGACACTGCGCGTGATGAACTTGAGCAGGTAGTCGTAGCCGCCGCTCGCCAGATGGCATTCGACGATCTCGTCGACGTCGCGAATCGCATTCACGAACTTGATGAAGTCTTCCCGCCGATGGTCGGCGAGCGTGACTTCGGTGAAGACGATTTGCACGTCGCCGAGTTTTTCCAGCTGGATTTGCGCACCGTAGCCGACGATATAGCCGGCTTTCTCCAGACGCTTGACGCGGATCAGGCAGGGACTCGGCGAAAGGCCGACCTCGTCGGCCAGTTCGACATTGGTGATGCGGCCTTTTTTCTGCAACTGGGACAGTATGCGCAGATCAATCCGGTCTAGCTTGCAGTCGCTGCTCATCGTAACGTTGTCGCTCCGGCGAAGGGGGGCAGAGGGCTTGGCGTGCCGTCTACTCTAGCATGCAGCGGCCGGCGTTCTGAGCTTCAACGCAGCGCGCACGTCGGGTTGAGCGAGCACGTCGTCGAGGGTTTTTTCGAGCCGTTCGAACAGCAGATCGAAGTCGTCCCCAGTGTACGAGAGCGCTGGTGCAAAGCCAAGAATATTGTCGCCGAAGGCCCGGAAAATCAGGCGGTTGTCATAAGCGGCCGCGGCGATTTTCTCGGACAGCTTCAACGCCGGGTCGAAGCGCGCCTTGCTGTCTTTATCGGCGACCAGTTCGAGCGCACCGAGCAGACCGCGGTAGCGTTGCTGGCCGACGAGCGGATGCTCGAGCAGCGCGTCGAGACCGCGTGCAAAACGCGGCGCATGGGCGACGCCATTCGCGAGAATGCCGCCTTCGTGATAAAGGCGCATCACCTCGAGACCGATCGCCGCGCTCACCGGATGCGCGGAATACGTATGCCCGTGGCCGACTACCGCTTCGGCGTCGCTGTCGGCGAGACCCTGATAGATCTCGTCGGACATCAGCACGGCGCCCATCGGCGCATAGCCCGCGGTCAATCCCTTGGCGACGGTCATCATGTCCGGCTCGACGTTCTCGCCCTGGCAGGCAAACAGCGGTCCCGTGCGGCCGAACCCGGTAATGACCTCATCGGCGACGAACAGGATGCCGAGCTTGCGGCAGGTATTGCGCATCGCCGTGAGCCAGCCGACTGGCGGCACGATCACACCGCCCGAGCCTTGAATCGGTTCGCAGAAAAATGCGGCGACGTGGTCGGCGCCGAGTTCGGCGACCTTCGCTTCGAGCGCGGCGACCGAGCCCGCGATCAATGCGGCGTCGTCGGCGAAGTCGTTGCGATACGCGTACGGCGACGGCAGATGATGCTGGGTCGGCAGCGGCAGATCGAAGTTGCGATGGAACGCGGGGAGGGCGGTGAGTCCGGCACTCGTCGACGACGAGCCGTGGTAGCCACGCTCCAGCGAGATGATGTGCTTCTTCGCCGGGCGGCCGGTAGCGTTGAAGTAGTGCGTGATGAAACGGATGGCCGAGTCGACCGCGTCGGAACCACCGAGCGTGAAGTACACGTGCTGCAGCGAAGCGGGCGAGACGTCGACCAGCTTTTGCGCCAGTTCGATGGCCGGTTCGGAGCCGAAGTGAAAATAGCCGGTGGCGTAGGGCAGTTTCTGCATTTGCGCGGTGGCCGCATCGACGATGCTCTGCTGACCGTAGCCGACGTTCACGCACCAGAGTCCGGAAAACGCGTCGAGCAGTTCGTTGCCCGCCGCATCGCGCAGAAACGCGCCGCGTGCGGATTCGAGGACGGTGACGCCGCGCGCTTCGTGCGTGCGGTAATTGATGACCGGGTGAATCAGATGCTTGCGGTCGGCTTCGATGAGCGATTGAATCGGCATGATGGTTTCTCGTCGCGGGGAGGGCTGTTGACCGTCTCATACTACTGATCGGCGAGCCCTCCCCGCTCCGCTAAACAATTGCCCGAAAAGCGTGCACGACGCGTTTTGATGGGCCGCTTTAGCATTTTCTGCTGCACTGCGCTCAATAGCCCTGGGCGCGGTCGACCTGACCGATCATCGGCAAACCTTCACGGTGACGGCGCAGGTTCTCCAGCACGACTTCGACCGCCGACTCCGGCCGCGTTGCACTGGCGATATGCGGCGTGATGCGCACGCGTGGATGCGTCCACAACGGATGCCCGGCCGGCAACGGCTCGGGATCGGTCACGTCGAGAATCGCGTTCTGCAACTGGCCGCTCTCGAGCGCCGCGAGCAGGTCCGGCTGATTCAGATGCGGACCACGCCCTGTCTGGATGAGCGACGCGCCGTGCGGCAGCTTGGCGAACAGTTGCGCGTCGAGCAAACCGCGCGTAGCCGGCGTGAGCGGCAACAGGCAGACGAGGATGTCGGTGCGCGCGAGAAACGCATCGAGTGCGGCTTCGCCCGCAAACGTGTCGACGCCTTCGATCTCGCGAGCCGAACGGCTCCAGCCTGCGCATGCGAACCCGAAGAGTCGCAGGCGTTCCAGCACGGCCGTGCCCAGCACGCCGAGACCGAGCACGCCGACGCGCCGCTGGCTGGCCGGCTTCAGCGGCATTTCGCGCCAAACCTGCTGCTGTTGCTGCAACCGGTAGTCGAACAGGTCGCGATGAATCGTCAGCACGGCCTGCGTCACGTATTCGACCATGCCCTCGACGATGCCCGGCTCGATCATCCGCACCACCGGCACATGCGCCGGCACACCGGAGAGGTCGAACTGATCGATGCCCGCGCCGACCGAGAACACGACTTCGAGGTTCGGATAAGTGCGCGTGGGATCCTCGGGCGGTTGCCATGCGGCCAGATAACGGACAGCGGCCGGATCGCCGTGATCGGGCCAGATATGAAACGGCAGGTCGGGCGCCTTCTGCGCAAAGATATCGGCCCACTGCGCGCCGCGCGCCGGGTCCGCTTTATAGAGGAAAGCCATGTCGGTCAGCAGATTGCCTGATTGATGATGCCGTATTGCAGGCAGCGCAAATTGTCACCGCTGCTCGCAGGTTGGTCCAGCGGCGCATGACGGACCATCTTGACGACGGTGTCCACGCGCGGCAGCCCGAGTTGCTCCAGCCATTCGGTCAGACCGCTGTCGCCGGGCGTGTCGATGCGCACGAACACGCCTTCGTTCAGCGCGAGCCAATGGCTGATCAACGCCTTCGCGCGGCTCGCGTCCTCCGAGGCGGGTGCAACCACCGGGCCGATCGCAAAGCCGCGGCCAAAGCGGCGAAACAGCGCGAAGCCGATCAGCTCGCCGTCACGGTCGAGCGCGATGCCGTCGGCCGCGTCCAGCAATACCGGTAGCACGTCGCTGCGATCCAGCCCGCTTGCCTGCGACGCCAGTTGCACGAGCCGCGCGGTATCGCTCGACCCGAGCGGGCGCAGACGCTCGCCCGGCGGCAAGGACACGAGCGGCGGCTGGAACGCCGCGCCCTGATGCTGGTCGAGCGTGCCGATCGCGCGAAAGCCGAGCTTCTCATAGAGAGGCTGGCCTGCCGGGGTGGCGTGCAGGAACGTGACGCGCTCGCCCAGTGCGTCGAGCACCCGTTCCATCAACTGTCTGCCGATGCCGCGCCCCTGACGGGCCGGCGACACGATCACCATTCCGAGCGACGCGCTCGTCGCGCCATATTTCCAGCACAACGCGGTACCGATCACACCGCTTCTGTCTTCCGCGACAAAGCCCTCGCCCAGCAGGGCCACGAATCTCCAGTCGTCCGCGCGATGCGGCCACTTGAGCTCGACCGTCAACGCGTGCGCGGCAGCGATGTCGTCGGGGGTGAACCGTCTATAGGTGATCGGATCGGTAATCGAATCGGACACGCCGTGCTCCCTGTATGACTGATGGCTTACGCGTCACTGTGTCATCGGTGGCGCCATGTGACTAGGACGATCTTTCTATCCAGGGTCTCGCAAAGGGCTGTGCACGCATTCGATGCAAAACGCCAGGTGCGGACACGCATTACAGGTGAGTTCTGCTGTATGGCGATTTTTGTCGGCGATTTATGCCACGGGTGCGGCTCTACGATGGAGTTCATCGCGACGGCGTTCGACGAATGCCCAACGCGGACCACCAGCCAGTCATAGAGGATCCCTTTTCATGGACAGCTTCAATCCGGCCGACGTCACGATTCGCAGCGGACACTATATTGGCGGCGATTACGTGGATGCGGGCGCCGAGACCCGCATCGAGGTGGCGCGGCCGTCGGACGGCGTGGTCTACGCATCGGTACCGGTCGCCGACCCGGCGATGGTGGACCGCGCGGTCGACAACGCCTGGCAGGCTTTCCGGCACAGCGGCTGGGCCCGCATGGCGCCGCGCGAACGCGCGAAAATTCTGCGCCGCTTCGCCGACCTCGTGGAAGCCGATGCGCCGAACCTCGGCCGGCTCGAATCGCTCGGCTCGACGCGTCCCATCGCTCAGGCCATCGGCTGGGACGTGCCGTTTACCGCCGAAGGCATCCGCTTTTACGCCGAGTTCGCCGACAAGCTGGGCGGCGACGTTGCCGCCACCGACCACGATCATCTGGGCATGACGATCGCCGAGCCGTATGGCGTGATCGGTGCCATCGCGCCGTGGAATTTCCCGCTGGTGATGGCCTCGTGGAAGATCGCGCCCGCGCTCGCCGCCGGCAACGCCGTGGTGTTGAAGCCCTCGGAAATGACGCCGTTCTCGGTGCTGCGGCTGGCCGAACTGGCCGTTCAGGCCGGCGTGCCCGCGGGCATTTTCAACGTGATTCAGGGCGATGGCCGCGTCACCGGCGACGCACTCGTGCGCCATCCGAAGATCAGCAAGGTCACCTTCACGGGCTCGACCCGCACGGGTGCGTCGATCATGGCCGCGTGTGCGAACAGCGGCACCAAGCCGGTGACGCTGGAGCTGGGCGGCAAGAGCCCGCAAATCGTGTTCGCCGACGCGCCGCGTCTGGACGACGTCGCGCGCCGCATCGCCGGCGCCATCACGGGCAACGCCGGGCAGGTTTGCGTGGCGGGCTCGCGGCTGCTGGTCGAGCGCAGTCTCGCGGAGCCGCTCGCCGAGCGCATCGGCAGGATTTTCGCGGAATTGCGGCCGGGCCCGACGTGGGCCGCCGGCACGACGCTCTCGCCGATCATTTCGGCGCCGCAGGCGGCCCGTATCGAAGGCATCGTCGGGCGCACGCTGGACGCCGGCGCGACGCTCTCGTACGGCGGCGTCCGTGCAGACGGCGGAGCCGACGGCGCGTTCTATACGCCGACGCTGCTCACCGGCGTGACCGTGCATTCGGAAGCGGTCCGCGAAGAGATTTTCGGACCTGTCCTGACGCTGCAAACCTTCGATACCGAAGAAGAGGCGCTCGCGCTCGCCCAGCATCCCGATTACGGCCTCGCGGCCGGCGTGCACACCGCCGACCTGGGCCGCGCGCTGCGCTTCGTGCGCGGACTCGAAGCGGGCACCGTGTGGGTCAACCGCTATGGCCGCACGGCCGACTTCATGATTCCCACCGGCGGCTACAAGCGCTCGGGCATCGGCAAGGACCTCGGGCGTCAGGCTTACGAAGCGAACCTGCGCTTCAAGAGCGTGCTGATCGATCTGCGTGCTTGATTGCCGTTAACCCTTGCACGGAAAGGGCTTCAAGGGAGTCGCCGCATTCTGTGCTGTAGCGCCCGCAAAAACGCATGGTTTGTGTCACCGGCAGCGCCCGAATCAACCGCATCTATGTTTTTGCACTGATTAAATCTTTTTCAGGCATGAGCTTTCCCGCCTCATGCAACCCGTTGCTGTTTTCGCCCAAAGAGCTCCGATTGCGAGTTCACCATCACGATAGGACTGCACCATGATCGATTTCGAACCGAAGTACATCACCTTCGACTGCTACGGCACGCTGACCAAATTCCACATGGCCGACATGACCCGCGAGATGTTCGGTCATCTGCTGAGCGCCGACGACCTGGAAAAGCTCATCGCGTTCTACTCGGGCTATCGCCGCGACGAAGTGCTCGGTGCATGGAAGCCGTATCGCGATGTCGTGGTGAACGCGCTGCGCCGCGCCTGCAAGCGCATGAACGTCGAGTTCGACGAAGTGGAAGCCGAAAAGATCTACACGGCCGTGCCGACCTGGGGCCCGCACCCGGACGTTCCGGAAGGCCTCGCGCGCCTCGCCAAGAAGTACAAGCTGGTGATTCTCTCGAACGCGTCGAACAACCAGATCCAGAGCAACGTCGACAAGCTCGGCGCGCCGTTCCACAAGGTCTTCACCGCCGAGCAGGCGCAATCGTACAAGCCGCGCATGCAGGGCTTCGAGTACATGTTCGACCAGCTCGACTGCAATCCCGAAGACGTGCTGCACGTGTCGTCGAGCCTGCGCTACGACCTGATGACCGCGCACGATCTGGGCATCAAGCACAAGGCTTTCGTCAAGCGCGGCCACGAACCGTCGACGCCGTACTACCAGTACTACGAAGTCAACGACATTCCGCATCTCGCTTCGGAACTCGGCCTGTAAGCCGGTTCTCCGACCCGCGCCCTCTTAAAGGACAGACCGGATGAAGCTCGATTCCTACTGGCTCGATACCGCACCGCCGCTGCGCTCGGCAAGCGACGGTCCGGTCGACGGCCAAACCGATGTGGCGGTGATCGGCGGCGGCTTCACGGGCCTGTCGGCGGCGCAGGCGCTGGGTCAGCGCGGCGCTTCGGTCACCGTGCTCGACGCCGGCCGCATTGGCGGCGGTGCATCGGGGCGCAACGGCGGACAGGTCAACACCGGTGTCGCGCAGGACTTCGCGGCGCTGGTCGCGCAACTCGGTGTGGAACGCGCGAGCGCCTGCTACCGGGCGTTTTCGGATGCGGTCGATACGGTGGAGCGTCTGGTCCGCGAAGAAAACATCGACTGCGACTACATCGCGACCGGCAAGCTGAAGCTCGCGTCGAAGCCACATCATCTCGCGCATCTGGAGAAGACCGCCGAAGCGATTCGCCGTGCAGTCGATACGGATATCGAACTGATCGATGGCAACGGTATTCGCAGCGAAATCCAGTCCGACAGTTTTTACGGCGGACTGCTGCAACGGCACGGCGGCCAGATGCATATGGGCAAGTTCGTCATCGGCCTTGCCGAAGCCGCCGTGCGCCGCGGCGCGAAGATTTACGAAAACGCGGCGGTCACCGGTATCGCGAAAGAGGGCGGCGGCTTTCGCGTCACCACCGCGCGCGGCGAAGTGCGGTCGAAGCAGGTGCTGATCGCGACCGGCCCGTCGCGGCACGGTCCGTTCGGCTGGTACCGGCGACGGCTTGCGCCGGTCGGCTCGTTCATCGTCGTGACGGAACCGTTGGCCCCGGCGGTGCTGGCGCAACTGTTCCCGAACCGGCGCGCGTACACCACCACGCGTCTGATGCACAACTACTTTCGCGTGACGCCCGACTCGCGTCTGCTGTTCGGCGGCCGCGCGCGCTTTACCGCGTCCGAGCAGCCATCCGACGCGCGCAGCGGCCGAATCCTGCACGACGGCCTGACCGCGATGTTTCCGACGCTCGCCAGCGCCCGCATCGACTATTGCTGGGGCGGTCTGGTGGACATGAGCGCCGACCGTTTTCCGCACGCCGGCCAGCACGACGGCATCTACTACTCGCTGGGCTACAGCGGTCACGGTACGCAGATGTCGACTCACATGGGCCAGGTGATGGCCGACGTGATGGACGGACACGAAGACCGCAATCCGTGGCGCGAAGCGGACTGGCCGGCGATTCCCGGCCATACCGGCAAGCCCTGGTTCCTGCCGCTCGTGGGCACGTACTACCGCATCAAAGACATGTTTTATTGATCGTTCGTTTGTTCGACTGGCCAGTTCCACCTCCCAACCTCCCTACCTTGCAGCCCACACTGCTCACCCTCGCGGAGAAGTTCGATGAATAAGGAAAACTCGCAACCAGGCGCTCATCAACTCGGCATCGAGCTGGAGCGATTGACGGCCAAAGGCGCCTCGCGCCGCGGCGTGCTGCGCGCCCTGGGCGCTGCCGGGATGATGTCGGTCACGGGCGGCGGCCTGCTCGCCGCCAGCGGCGCAGCGCTCGCAGAGGCGAAGCCGAAGCAGGGGGGCAAGATTCGCGTCGCGACGCAATCCGCTTCCGCGGCCGACACGCTCGATCCCGCGAAAGGCGCGCTCGGCACCGACTATGTACGCGGCTTCATGTTCTACAACTGCCTGACCGAACTCGACGCGCATCTCGGCGCGAAGATGTCGCTCGCGACTTCGCTCGACACGAAGGATGCGACCGTGTGGGTGGTCAAACTGCGCAGCGGCGTGCAGTTCCACGACGGCAAGGCGCTCGCGCCCGCCGATGTGGTGTATTCGATCATGCGTCACAAGGACCCGGCCACCGCGTCCAAAGCGAAGACGCTGGCCGATCAGATCAAGGACGTGAAGGCCACGGGCCCGAACGAGGTGACGATCACGCTGGAAGGCGCGAACGCCGACCTGCCGGTAATTCTCGCGACCTCGCATTTCCAGATCATCAAGGACGGCACGAAAGACTTCAAAACGGCGATCGGCACGGGTCCGTTCAAGGTCAAGGAGTTCTCGCCGGGCGTGCGTACCGTCGGCGTGCGCAACGAGAAGTACTGGAAGACGGGGCTGCCGCATCTCGACGAAATCGAACTGATCGGTATCGGCGACGAATCGGCGCGCGTGAATGCGCTGCTCTCGGGCGACGTGCAACTGATTAACTCGGTCAGCCCGCGTTCGACCACGCAGATCAAGGGCGCCGGCGGCTTCGGCGTGCTGGAGACGAAAACGGGTCTGTACACCGACCTGATCGTGCGCGACGAGGGTGGCATTACCGGCAACGACGATTTCCGCCGCGGCATGATGTACCTGCAGGACCGCGAGCAGATGCGCCGCGCGATCTTCCAGGGCTACGGCACGATCGGTAACGACCAGCCTGTCGATCCGACCAACAAGTATTACCTGGCCGGCTTGCCGCAACGCCCGTTCGATCTGGACAAGGCGAAGTTCCACTTCCAGAAGGCCAAGGTCGGCAGCGCGCCGATCCAGATCTTTGCGTCGCCGGCAGCGGAAGGCTCGGTCGAAATGGCGATGTTCCTGCAGCAGGTCGCGCCGCAAGCCGGCCTGAACCTGCAGGTGTCGCGCGTGCCGTCCGACGGCTACTGGTCGAATCACTGGATGAAACATCCGCTGGGTTTCGGCAACGTCAATGCACGCCCGAGCGCGGACGTGATCTTCACGCAGTTCTTCAAGTCCGATGCACCGTGGAACGAAGCGAACTGGAAGAGCCCGAAGTTCGACCAGATGCTGCTGGCCGCACGCGGCGAACCGGACGACGCCAAACGCAAGCAGATCTACGGCGACATGCAGGTGCTGGTGCATGAGAACGGCGGGATCGGCATTCCGCTATTCCAGAGTTCCATCGACGCGTACACGAGCAAGCTCAAAGGTCTCAGCTCGATTCCGCTCGCCGGTCTGATGGGCTTCATGTTCGCGGAAAACGTCTGGCTCGAAAGCTGAGCCTCGCGCCCGGCCCTGCAACACGCACGCTGCGTATTCCGCGGCGTGCGGCTTTAACTGAAGAGGCGACTTTCGATGAAAGCACATGCGCAACGTCTCATTGCCGCGCGACTCGGCCTCGCGCTGCTCACACTGTTGCTGGTGTCGGCAGTCGTGTTCGCCATCACCGGACTGTTGCCCGGCGACGCGGCGCAACAGGCGCTCGGCCAGGCGGCGACCCCCGAAGCCGTGGCCGCCTTGCGGCATCAGTTCGGTCTCGATCAGCCCGCGCTGCAACGCTACTTCGTGTGGCTGCTGCATGTGGTCAGCGGCAACTTCGGCACGTCGTTGTCGAACAATCTGCCCGTTAGCCAGCTGATCGGTACGCGACTGCCCAATTCGCTGGTGCTCGCCGGTCTGACGGCGCTGGTCTCGGTGCCGGTGGCGCTGGCGATCGGCATTGCCTCGGCCATGTTCCGCGGTTCGCTGCTCGACCGTACGCTCAACGTACTCACGCTGTCGACCGTCGCCGTGCCGGAGTTCCTGATCGCGACCATTGCCGTGCTGATCTTCGCGGTGAAGCTGCGCTGGCTGCCCGCGCTGTCGTATCTGTCGGAAGTGCATTCGTTCGGGGCGCTGTTGCGCATCTACGCGATGCCGGTGATGACGCTGTGCTGCGTGCTGGTTGCGCAGATGGCGCGCATGACCCGCGCGGCCGTGCTCGATCAGCTCAATTCGTCGTATGTGGAAATGGCGCTGCTCAAGGGCGCGTCGCCGGTGCGCGTGGTGTGGCGGCATGTATTGCCGAACACGGTCGGCCCGATTGCGAACGCGGTGGCGCTGAGTCTTTCCTATCTGTTCGGCGGCGTCGTGATCGTCGAATCGATTTTCAATTATCCGGGCCTGGCCAGCCTGATGGTGGACGCGGTGACCAACCGCGACATGCCCCTCGTGCAGGGCTGCGTGATGGTGTTCTGTGCGGCGTATCTCGCACTCGTGCTGATCGCCGACCTGTGTCAGATCGTCTCCAACCCGAGGCTGCGTCGATGATGAGCCAACCAACCAATCCCCACCACGTGCCGCACGCCGGCACCGAACTGTACGACGTGCGCCGCGACGAAGTGGTCGTCGAACCCGCGCCCGCCGAAGTCCCGGTCGTCAAACAGGGCGTGTTCAGGCGGCTGGTGACCCGCTTTTCCGTGCTCGGCCTGATCGGCCTGGCGATGGTCGCGTTCTGGCTGATCGTCGCCTTCATCGGCCCGCTGATCGCGCCGTATAAAGGCGGGGCGCTGACCTCGACGGAAATCTTCGGCCGCTACAGCGCGGCTTACCCGCTCGGCACCGATTATCTCGGCCGCGACATGCTCAGCCGGATTCTGTACGGCGCGCGCTATACGGTCGGTCTCGCGCTGGCCGCAGCGGTGCTGGCGAGCCTGATCGGCACGTTTTTCGGTCTGCTCGCGGCCGTCTCGGGCCGGGTGATCGACGAGATTTTGAGCCGCCTGTTCGACGCGCTCATTTCGATTCCGAGCAAGGTGCTCGCGCTGGTGGTGATCGCCGCGTTCGGTTCGTCGATTCCGATGCTGACGACCGTCGCCGCGCTCGCCTACATTCCCGGCGCGTTCCGCATCTCGCGCTCGCTCGCGGTCAATCTGATGAACCTCGAATACGTGCAGGTGGCGCGAGCGCGCGGCGAGGGCATCTTCTATATCGCGCGAGTCGAAGTGCTGCCGAACATGATGCATCCGATGCTCGCCGATTTCGGCTTGCGCTTCGTGTTCATCGTGCTGCTGCTGAGCGGACTGAGCTTCCTCGGTCTCGGCGTGCAACCGCCGAATGCCGACTGGGGTTCGCTCGTGCGCGAGAACATCGGCGGCCTGTCGGAAGGCGCGCCCGCCGTGCTGATGCCGGCCGTCGCGATCGCGACGCTGACCATCGGCATGAATCTGCTGATCGACAATCTGCGGCGCCGCAGCCGTAGCCACGGAGGTGCGTGATGGCTGAACGGGACATGATCGAAGTGAAAGGCCTGCGCGTCGTCGCGGGCGCTGCACCCGGGCCGGTGACGGAAATCGTCAAGGGCGTCGATTTCTCGGTGAAGAAGGGCGAAGTGCTCGCGTTGATCGGCGAGTCGGGTTCGGGCAAGACCACCATCGCGCTGTCGCTGCTCGGCTATGCGCGCGCGGGCTGTGCGATCAGCGGCGGCTCGGTGCGTATCGGCGAGGTCGAGGTGTTGTCGCTCGACGAGAAGGGGCGCCGTGCGCTGCGCGCGCGGACCGTCGCGTATGTCGCACAAAGCGCGGCGGCCGGCTTCAATCCGGCGCGCACGATCATGGATCAGGTCATCGAACCGGCCTTGCTGCATCGCCTGATGACGAAGGAAGCGGCGCGCGCGAAGGCGATCGGCCTGTTCCGGGCGCTCGCGTTGCCCGCGCCCGACACGCTCGGCGAGCGCTATCCGCATCAGGTCTCGGGCGGCCAGTTGCAGCGTTTGATGGCGGCGATGGCGTTGATCACCGATCCGGCCGTCGTCGTGTTCGACGAGCCGACCACTGCGCTCGACGTCACCACGCAGATCGAGGTGCTCGCGGCGTTCAAGAAGGTGGTGCGCGAACTCGGCACCACGGCTGTTTATGTCTCGCACGATCTGGCCGTGGTCGCGCAGATGGCGGACCGCATCGTCGTGCTGAACGGCGGCGCTGTCAAAGAAAACGGTGCGGTCGCGCAAGTGCTCGACGCGCCGGCGGATGCCTACACGCGGCAGTTGCTGGCTGCGACGCGGCGCCCCGAAGCCGTGCTGAGCGTGCCGGCGAACGTCGCTCCCAACGAAGCGCCGCTGCTCGAGATTCGCGGACTCTCCGCGGGTTATGGCCGAATCGACCGCTGGGGCGTGCCTGCGGTGCGCGTGCTGGACGACGTGAGTCTGGCGATTCCACGCGGCCGCGCGCTCGGCGTGATCGGCGAATCCGGCTCGGGCAAGACGACGCTCGCGCGCGTGGTGGCGGGGCTCGTCGAACGGGCGCGCGGCGAGGTGCTGTTCAAAGGCGAGCCGCTCGCGGCCAGTATCGCGCGGCGCACGCCGGAGCAGTACCGGCAGATCCAGATCGTGTTCCAGAACGCCGATACGGCGCTCAACCCCAGCCATTCCATCGCCGATATTCTCGGCCGGCCGCTCGCGTTCTATCACCATCTGCGTGGCGCGGCCGCTAAAAAACGCATGCTGGCGCTGCTCGATCTGGTGAGGCTGCCGGCATCGATTGCGACCCGCACACCGGCGGGCCTGTCCGGCGGACAGAAACAGCGTGTGAATCTGGCGCGCGCGCTCGCCGCCGATCCCGCGCTGATTCTGTGCGACGAGGTCACGTCGGCGCTCGACACCGTGGTCGGCGCGGCCATTCTCGATCTGCTCGGCGAATTGCGGCGCGAACTCGGCGTGTCGTACATGTTCATCAGCCACGATATTTCGACGGTGCGCGCGATCTGCGACGACGTGATCGTGCTGTATGCGGGACATCGCGTGGAAGCCGGGCATCGCGACATCCTCTCCGCGCCGCCTTATCACCCGTACACGGGCCTGCTGGTGGATTCCGTGCCGGCGCTGCAACCCGGCTGGCTCGACGCGCGCCGCGAGATCGTCGCGAGCGCACTGCCGGCGATGGGCGAGAGCGCGGACATTGCGGAGTTGTGCACGTTCCGCGCGCGCTGCCCGGTGCGGATCGACGGCAAATGCAACGTCACGCCGCCGTCGGTCAAACGGCTGCCTTCGGGCGCGGAGATTCTGTGCCACCATCCGGCCGCCGAACTGAACCGCTTGCAAACCCTGGAGGCGAGCCCGGCATGAACGGACGTTTTGTGCGTCTCGCGGAAACCGGTCGCAAGACCTTTCCGATCACCGTCGACGGCGTCGAGCAGATGGCGGCCGAAGGCGATACGTTGATGGTCGCGTTGCTCACCGGCACCCGCACGTTGCGCGATTCCGAATTCGGCGACGGCCGGCGTGCCGGCTTCTGCCTGATGGGCGCGTGTCAGGACTGCTGGGTGTGGACCGCGCAAGGCGAGCGCGTGCGCGCCTGCAGCACGCCGGCGACGCCCGGCATGTCGATCGTCACGCGACTCGCTGCCGTGGAGGGCGTATGGCCACGCGCGTAGTGGTGATCGGCGCGGGACCGGCAGGGGTGCGTGCGGCGGAGGCGCTGGTCGAAGCCGGGCTGCGGCCGGTCGTCGTCGATGAAGGACGACGCGATGGTGGGCAGATTTATCGACGTCAGCCCGACGGCTTTACGCGCAGCTATTCTGCGCTCTACGGGACCGAGGCCGCGCGCGCCGAGTCGTTGCACCGGCGCTTCGATGCGTTGAAAGCCAGCATCGACTATCTGCCGGACACGCTGGTCTGGAATATCTCGCCGAATACGCTGCATCTGACGAGCGGCACGCGTTACCGGACGCTCGAGTTCGACGCGCTGATCGTCTGCAGTGGCGCAACGGACCGGCTGATGCCGGTCAAAGGCTGGCAGCACGCCGGCACGTACACCCTCGGCGGTGCGCAGGTCGCGCTGAAATCGCAGGGCTGCGCCATCGGCTCGCGCATCGTGATGATGGGCAGCGGGCCGCTGCTGTATCTGGTCGCCGCGCAGTACGTGAAGGCAGGCGCGCAGCTTGCCGCGGTGCTCGACACGTCGACGCCGATGCAGCGCGTCGCCGCGTTGCCTCGCTTACTGGCGATTCCCGCCGCGCTCGGCAAAGGCATCGCGCTGATGCGGGTGCTCGCCGCGGCTCGCGTGCCGGTTCATCGCGGCGTGCAGCCGCTCGAGATAAAAGGCACGCCGCAGGACGGCGTGAGCGCGGTCGAAGTCGCGCTGCACGGAGGTGAGCGTCTCGAAGTGCCTTGCGATGCAGTCGCGATCGGGTATCACTTGCGGCCCGAGACGCAACTCGCCGACCTCGCAGGCTGCCAGTTTGTGTTCGACGCCGACACGCAGCAGTGGCTGCCGCAAATCGATACCGATGGCCGCAGCAGCGTGCCCGGCGTGTACCTGGCGGGCGACGGCGCGCGCGTGCGCGGCGCCGATGCGGCCGAGCGCTCCGGCCGTCTCGCGGCGCTTGCCGCGTTGCAGGATCGCGGCATGCCGGTGAGCGGCGTGGAACGCCTGCGCGCCGAACTCGCGCGCTTTACGCGCTTCGCCGCGGGCTTGCGGCAGGCGTTCCCGTGGCCGGCGCGATTCGCGGCGGCGCTGCCCGACGAAACGATCGTCTGCCGCTGCGAGGCGATTACTGCCGGTGAGTTGCGCCGCGTCGTACGCGAGTCGGGCGCGACGGAAGCGAATCGCGCGAAGGCATTTTCACGCGTCGGCATGGGTCGCTGTCAGGGACGCTATTGCGCGCATGCGGGCGCGGAAGTGATCGCCGCGGCGGCCTGCGTTCCGCTGTCTGCGGTAGGACGCCTGCGCGGTCAGGCACCGGTCAAGCCGCTGCCGGTGGCGCTGACCGAAGCATCCGGCGAAGCATCGAGCGAAGCAATGAAGGACGAGGTGACCGAATGAGCACGACGACGACCGGCAATGAAGCCGATGTGATCGTGATCGGCGGCGGCATCATGGGCACGACGACCGCGCTGTTCCTGCGTGAGCGCAAGCGCTCGGTGATTCTGCTCGAACGCGGACTCACCGGGCAGCAGGCGAGCGGCGTGAATTTCGGCGGCATCCGCCGGCAGGGCCGTGCGCTGCCGCAACTCGCGATGGCCAACCGCGCGCTGCGCACGTGGCAACGCTCGGCGCAGATGCTCGGCGAAGACATCGAGTTTCTCGCCTCGGCCCACACGCGCGTGTGCTACCACCAGCAGGACGTGGAGAACTTCGATCAATACGCGCTGGATGCGCGCGCCTACGGACTCGACCTCGAAGTACTGCACGGCAAAGCCATGTTCGAACGTTTTCCGTTTCTCGGCCGCGAGGTGCTGGCCGCGTCGATCTCGCCGCTCGACGGTCACGCCAATCCGCGGCTCGCGGCGCCCGCGTTCGGTCGTGCGGCCGCGCGGCTCGGCGCGCGGGTCGTCGAGAACACGGAAATCGTAAGGGTCGAAAAAGAAGCAGGGCGGTTCCGTGTGGAAAGCGCGCGCGGCGACGTGTATTGGGCCGCGCAACTGGTGATCTGCGCCGGCGCGTGGGCGGGCAGGCTGACTGCGCAGTTCGGCGAAACCGTGCCCATCGCCGCGCGCGGACCGCAAATGTGCGTGACCGAACCGGTGCCTTACGTATTCCGTTCGTCGATGGGCGTGTTCACGTCGATCAAGGAAGAGAGCATCTATTTCCGGCAGATTCCACGCGGCAACATCATCGTCGGCGGCGGTCCGGCGGGTCCTGCCGATATCGCCACGAGTCGTGCATCGGTGTTGCCGGCCAATACCGTGCGACAGGTCGCGCAAATGCGCCGTCTCGTGCCGGCGCTGGCGCCGCTTCACGTGATTCGCGTGTGGAGCGGTGTGGAAAGTTATCTGCCCGATGGCGAGCCGGTGATCGGTCCGAGCAGCCGGGTCGACGGCTTGTTCTACGCATTCGGGTTCTGCGGGTCGGGCTTTCAGATCGGGCCGGGCGTCGGCGAGACGCTGGCCGAACTCATCGATACCGGCAGCACGTCCATTTCACTCGACTCGTTTTCCATCCGGCGCTTCGCGCAGCAGGATGCGGCTTTACCGACTGGCGTGACGTCATGAAACAAGCCATCGGCCTGAACGCTGCCCGCGCGTTTATCGAAGCCCATTTCGACGAACCCGTCACGCTGGCTCAACTCGCCGAGCTATCGGCGTTGAGCGTGTCGCGTTTTGCCACCGTCTTTCGCGAGCAATTCGGCTCGTCGCCTTACCGGTACCTGTGCGGCCTGCGGATTCAGCGCGCGCAGACGCTGTTGCTCGAAGGCGTGCCGGGATCGGCGGTCGCGACCGAGGTGGGGTTCTTCGATCAAAGCCATTTCGGCCGGCATTTCAAGAAGTGCTGTGGAATGACGCCGAGCCGGTTCATGCAGCTCGCCGCGGCGAACGGGAGTCGATCGCAGCTTCGGCATGAGTTGCCGTCGCTGACGCCGGCTTATGGACGCGACGTCGGCGCCGATGCCGGCAAACGCGATACCCGGCGTCCCGCGCGCCCGATTTCTTCTCTCGAGACCTCCATCACATGAAGCATGCCTTGCAGTTTTATATCGACGGCGCGTGGGTCGAGCCGTCTGGAAAAGAAGGGCATCGTCGGTTCCGGCGCGTGAATAAGCCCGAATCGATGCATTTCGACAACAACTAATCTGACCGGTTGATCGCCTGTTTTTGACTGCGTACGCTCCTTCAATACCGAACGGCTGCAAAAACTCGCAGCCATCGGCAATCAGAAAACGTCGGCGCGTACGGGGAAAACTGGCAATGAAGATGTCTCACAGATTGGAAAGCGTCGAAGCCGCACGACCGGTTTGGAGCCTGGTCGTCGGCGTGTTGCTGACGATAGTCGGCGTAGCCCTTTGGGTTTATGCGTCGAACGCACTCCCTGCGAGCCGGCAGGTTCAGTCTTTAGCCGTCGCGTCTACGCTCGTGGGTCTGTTCGTAGCGGTGTATGCGGGACGCGAAGTCGTGCGCAAACGCGGCTAGGCTCACGGTCTGCGTGCGGCATAAAAAAAAGCGGACCTCGTCGATGAGGTCCGCCTGTTTGCCGCTTGCTCTTTTCAGATGCGGTCGGACTTACTGGCCGAAATACACCGGCTTCGTACCCGCTGCGCCACCCGTGTGAGCGGGTTGGATCGGCGCGCCCGATGCGGACGATCCGGGGACGACGCCACCATAGTCGCCATTCGATTCCTGCTGGACCTGTTGCGCGCCGATGCGGGCTTCAGCGGCCTGAGCCTCGCGCGGATACGACGCATGGTCGCCCACCGAGTTGTTATAGCCAGCCTGCTCGACATTGCGCTGATCCTGCTTGACCTCAGACCGTGTAAGCGAGTCGTTAGTGTTCGACGGCATGTCGGACTGCGCAAATGCGACGATCGGAGTGGCAACGAGCGCGGCTATTGCGGTGATTTGCTTGAGCTTGTTCATCGTGGTTCTCCCAGAAAAGTTGGCGTTGCGAAAGAGATATCGCATGCGGCGTGCCACGGGATGAGCGCTTGCCGATGGTCCAGAACGGAGATGAAAAAATTTCCGGTCTATGGTCGACGCGACCTTTGTCACCCAGATGTCACCATTCAACGGTCGATACGTTGCTGCCACTGCGCCGGATAACGATCGCCTACCACCTCGATCTGCTTGAGCGCCGTTTCGATCGCCTCGACATCGGCCGAAGACAATTCGAGCGCAGCCGCGCCGACGTTTTCTTCCAGCCGGTGCAGCTTCGTGGTGCCCGGAATCGGCACGATCCACGGTCTTTGCGCGAGCAGCCAGGCAAGCGCGATCTGCGCGCGCGTCGCATGTTTTCCCTCGGCGATCTTGCCGAGCACATCGACGAGGCCCGCATTGGCCCGCCGGTTCTCCTCGGAAAAACGCGGGACGACGTTGCGGAAATCCGTCGTGTCGAACGCGGTCGTCGCATCGATCGCGCCGGTCAGAAAGCCTTTGCCGAGCGGACTGAACGGCACGAAACCGATGCCGAGTTCCTCGAGCGTGGGCAGCACGGCCTGCTCAGGCTCGCGCCACCACAACGAATACTCGCTTTGCAAGGCCGCGACCGGCTGGACCGCATGAGCGCGGCGGATCGACTGCGCACCGGCTTCCGACAGGCCGAAGTGTTTCACCTTGCCCTGCGCGATGAGGTCCTTGACTGTGCCGGCGACGTCTTCCATCGGCACACTGGGGTCGACGCGATGTTGATAAAACAGGTCGATACGATCGGTCTTCAGGCGCTTGAGCGACGCCTCGGCGACCGCACGAATGCGTTCCGGGCGGCTATTCACCGGCTTCTTCGAATCACCGTCTTCGAAGCCGAATTTGGTCGCAATGACGATCTGATCGCGAAACGGTGCGACCGCTTCGCCGACGAGTTCTTCGTTGACGAATGGACCGTAGCACTCCGCCGTGTCGAAGAAGGTCACGCCTCGTTCGAACGCCGACTGAATCAGCGCGATGCCGGCCTTTTTCTCCGTAGCCGGTCCGTAGCCGAAGCTCAGTCCCATGCAACCGAGGCCGAGTGCCGATACTTCGAGTCCGGTATTGCCCAGTTTGCGCTTTTGCATGTGTCTCTCCATTTTGAACAAGGGATAGAAGGGCGAGCCTTCAATGGACTCAAGCGTAGGCTAATGCTCCTGACTCAACAATACGGATCAGGTTGCAAGCGGTTATGAGCCAGATTCACTATTCATGACGCGGTTCCTTGCGGGCGCAACTTGTGAGTGGCATGCACAACGGCATGCAGACAGATGGGCTTTTTCATCGTCGATTGCGCGGCTATGATCGGCGGTTCATTCGCTTGGCTTGTAAAGGGAGGATCGACTCATGACACAGAACATCAAGGACAAGGTGGTCGTAATCACGGGCGCGAGTAGTGGGCTCGGTGAAGCCGCTGCGCGTCTGCTCGCTTCGCAAGGCGCGGTGGTCGTGCTCGGCGCGCGCCGGCTCGAGCGGATCGACGCGCTTGCCGAGAGCATCGTGGCGAGCGGCGGTGTCGCGCTCGCCGTTGCGACCGATGTCACGGACGCGGCGCAGGTCAAACATCTGGTCGATACCGCGGTCGACAAATATGGACGCGTCGACGTGATGCTCAACAACGCGGGACTCATGCCGCATTCGTTGCTGGAGCGCGGCAAGATCGAAGACTGGGACCGCATGATCGACGTCAATCTGAAGGGCGTGCTGTATGGCATTGCCGCGGCGCTGCCCCATATGAAAGCGCAAAAAAGCGGGCACATTATCAACGTGTCGTCGGTGGCGGGGCATAAAGTGCGGCCGGGCAGTGCGGTGTATGCCGCGACGAAAGCGGCGGTCCGCATGCTGACCGAAGGACTGCGCCAGGAGGTGAAGCCCTACAACCTGCGCACCACCATCATCTCGCCGGGCGCCGTCGCCTCGGAACTGCCGGGCAGCGTGACGGAGCCCGACGTCGCGAAAGGCGTTCAGGAGTTTTACGAGCAGCACGCGATTCCTGCGGACTCTTTCGCGCGCGTGGTGGCCTTCGCGATGAGCCAGCCAGACGATGTCGACATGAACGAAATTCTGTTCAGGCCGACGAGCCAGGATCTTTAAGCGGCCTGTTTCAGCGCGCGGCGTCGCAGATAAAGATTGTTGAGGATCAGCGCGGCGCCGGTCATACAGGCGCCGGCTATCTGGGCGTGACCGGGCACGACGCCCGTGACGGAAGACACTGCAAATGCCGTGACCGGCAACACGTCCATGAACAGCACGCCGTTGAGCGGCGTGAGTATCCGGTTGCCGAGATTCCAGAACAGAATCGCGATGAAGCCGGCAACCGGACCCATGTACAGCAAATGCGGTGCAACGGCCCACAGTTGCGTCGTCGACGGTACGGGCACGAGGTGCAACGCGAACAGCACGACATTGAGCGCAAGAATCGTCGTGAGTCCCAGCCACGTCGTCAACGTGGTGTATTTCAGCGGCGACCAGCTTCTGAATCGCGATGCGCTGAAGGTGTAGGTGACCCAGCAGAAGGCGCCGACCAGAATGAGCGCATTAGCCGAATAGTGTTGCGGCTCGTGCAGCGCGCGCACGAGGTCGCCCTTCGTGACGACGAGCGAGACGCCTGCGAAAGACATCAGAATAAACAGAAACGACACGACCGGCGGCATCCTCTTTTTGACGAGCGAATGCAGAAGCAGTCCCATCATCGGTTGGGTCGCCATCATGATCGATGCGGTCAGAGCGCCTTGTGGGCCCGCGATCTGTTGCCCCAGAAACACGAACGAGCCGAATCCGCAGAAACCGATGGAACCCATGAGCCACGCCAGAAAAATCGATTCCCCATTCGCTCGCAAGCCACTCGCGCCTTCCTTGAACAGAAGCAGGGCGAGAAACGCCGTGCCGGCAATCAGATAGCGCAGCGAGGTGAACGTGAACGGATCGATATGCGTCAGCGCGTCCGTCATGACGGGAAACATGATGCCCATGAGCACGGTCGCCGCCACACAGAACAGCACGCCTCTCGCATAGGTGCCGTGAGCCGGGTGAAAACTCGCAGTAGCTGAATTCATGAATGATCGTTCCAGAAATGGGCAAAAAATCTTAGGCCAGCGCCCGCATTGTCATGTCGACCACGGGGAGGAGCTCTTTCTCGTCGTAACTCAGCTTGCCGAGCACACGAAAGCCTTGAATGACGCACAACAGAAAAGTCGTCACCGCCTGTTCGTCGAGCGCCGCGTTGAATTCGCCGGCCTGCTGACCGCGAACGACGGCGGCAGCGAGATACGACGCAATGCGTTGCAGCGCCTGTTCGATATGCGGACGGAGTGCGTCGTCGGTTGGCAGCAGTTCGATCGCCGCGTTCGTGATGAAACAGCCGTGCCGGCCCGAAAGATTGCGGGAGACTTTCGTGTAGTGAAGCAAGGCGTGGCGTAAGGCGTCGTGCGGGGAAGCTTTGGCTTCGAGCCGCTCTTTCAGTCGCGCGACGGCACCGTCTGCATACTGGTCGAACGCCGCGACGAGCAGGCCATGCTTGTCGCCGAACGCGCTGTATAAACTCGCGCGAAACAGGCCGGTGGCGTTGCAAAGAGATTCGATAGACGTCGCGTTATAACCTTGCTCCCAGAAAACCCGACCGGCGGCCCGGGTTGCCTCGTCGATATCGAATTCACGGGGACGCCCACGTTCGGCAGAAGCAACGCGGTGTCTGGTGGTCGCTAAGGCCGGCGCAGTGGGCTGCGTGGCTGGTGTGGGCGTGCGGGTTCGTCTCATGATCGTGCGATATTAAGACTGAACGTTCTTTAAATCAAGCGAAGGTCGGCCGGCGCGCCAAGGTGGGTGGCGAGATATGCATAAGTTGACATAATATAAATTAGCAACAGTTTTGATGTAGCGGCTAGGTTGTAATGTCCGCTTCTAGCCAGATTCAAATGTCCGCTTCTCGGCGGCTTAAGCTTAGCCGGCGTCGATTCCCACGGCGCCGGAGGCTACGATGGCGGCGACGGACAGAATC